>NZ_AFRZ01000001.1 GCF_000242915.1 Sulfurimonas gotlandica GD1
AGCTAAATCTTGGAAATCATCTCCAACATCATAAGTATAACTACCATCAGAGTTAAAGACTAAAGTACCTTCATCTTCACCAAGAGTGTCTTCTCCAAGTTCATATCTGATCTCATTACCATCAGCATCTTGACCAACTAACTGACCACTTACTACTACACCATCTTCTATGGCACTATTAGCAGCATCGTCTGCTGTTGGAATGTTGTCATTAAGATTGTTTACATTGATTGAGAGTAGTTGAGTAGTAAAGTTACCCAAAGCGTCTGTCACTGTAACCAATATATTGTATTCATTGTCACCACCTGTATCAAGTGGATTTTCATAGTCAGGTGCGTCATTAAATCTAAGTACCCCTGTTATAGGGTCGATAGTAAATAGTGCGCTATCTAAACCAGATATACTAAATGTTACGGCACTCGTGTCCAATGCTGTTACTGTCATAACCGCATCCGGATCGTTCTCATCAAAAATCACTTCGTTGTCAGACGTAATGACCGGAGGAGTTCCATCTGTTTCTGACACAACACCGAAATTTGTTATACCTTCGCCGTATCTTGTATCATCGGCACCTCTACCAAATCCTAGCAACGATGATTCATCCATAGGAATTTCTTCTAAGAAAGCGGAACTTCCATCTGGGCCTGCATCACCTGCTGCTGTTTCCATAAAGTCAATGTCGTCTCCAAAATAATTCTCATTTCCATCAAGTCCTGAGATTACAGAGCCGTCAGCTAAAACTCTAAATATACCATCATAAGCTGTAGCTTCTGGAAGTGCTAAATATTTAATCTGGAAGAGCGCATTTACATCGTCACTATAAATTTGTTCACCTTCATACATTAGCCCCTCATACCCAGTATCGCGAAGATTACCATTAACATCAACAATTTTTACATTCCCGGTAGATACTTCGACTCTACCAATCACTTTTCCAGTAGCCATAATACACCTCCATTATTAAGTATACTTATATAATAACATGGATTTTGAGGATTGTATATAGTACTTCAGTATTAATTTAGCACTAATTACGTTATATTACAGTACTTTCGTATTGGTATTTATTTAATTATTATTGTAGAATATAATTATGATAACTGAAGTTGCTATGAATTACATTTTACTATTCGTTTTTCTCGAAATTTACGAGATAAGTTGGCAAAAAGCTCCAAGCATAATGGGCATGCTTATTCGTATGCACAGATACTATTCTAAGAGCATATTTCTATTTTTAATTATGCAGCCAACATTCTACTTCGCCATAGGTTTTGCGATGCTCACAGATTATAGTATCAGTGCTATGATTTTACTCTTTATAAAAACAGCAGACATCGCTACTAAGATTTTACTTATAGAGCAGGTATTTAAAAAGAGAGAGTTGACTCAGGAGTTGAGTCTTGTTTTGCTAGCGCCCATAAACAATTTTTTACCATATATGGGTTTAGTTCTTTATCCTGCACTTATTGTCTTGAGCTTAAATTAGTATATTGCTACTTTAAGTCTGTATATCCCTTTTGAAGCTGTGCTTTTTTTGCTAGTATCTGAACACTCTTCGTGATATCATCAGATGCTATGTGATAGTGCTCATGAAGTTTTGCTAAAGAGTCATCTATCCTTTTTGTTAGTGTTACTATCAGAGCTTCCATCTGCTCTTTTACACTGTCTATCTCAGACTCTTTTTTTGAATTGAGCTTATAAGAAATACTACTTAATTCTGACTGAGCTTTTACATAATCAGCTTTGATAACTTCTATCTCACCTACTAAGTCTCTAATAGTAGAATAAATGTCGTGCAGTCCGCTGTTTTGGCGCTCTAGCTCATTCATTTTTTTAGATGAAAGAAGCATCTGCTTCATAATCATCTCACTCTGTTCACGAATAGCACCCAGTCTATTTTCGCTCTCATATAGAGATGTACTAACTCCCTCTGTATGAGACTTCAGAGACAGAATTTGATTTTCAAAAGTTTTTGTTACACCAGAGAGCTGTTCTAGAGTATGTCTTGTAATTGTTTTTGCGATATCCTCAGATATAGACTTCATACCATTTAGATTCTCTTTTAACTCATCTATGTCCTCTGACATATCAAATCTACTGGCTACTGCTTTTTCAAGTGTAGTTTTTATTTGGTTATAGTGGTCCTGTTCTGCAACTCTTAGTATATCTATGTGCTTGTGAACAACATTATCAAGTTCTGGAAGTTGAACGTTTGTAAAGTCTTCAAATGCTTTTGAGACTCCATTGTGCCAACCATCCATATCATCAAATTTTTCTAAAAATTTACTTTGATTAAGTTCAATAGCATTCAGAGCTTTGATATCGTGTTTAAACTTCTCTCGCATTTCTTCTTGAGATTGTCTATCCTCTTGTTGAGAAAGAATCATACGACCTTCTAATTCGCCCATAAACTCTTTTAACTCACTTACCTGAGTTGTGATTACTCTTGCAAACTCATCATGTGTTCTTGCAGTTTGAGTCTGTTGTGTCTGATGTAATATGTTCATAACTATATATAGCAGCATAGCTACAAGAAGCGGTAAAAAAGACTCTCTTAGAAGTAAAATTGCATCAGTGATATCTGGATGGATAATAAAGTGAACAACACTACTAATAGTACCTATTCCTATCATAAGCGGTGCGTAGTTTATCTTGTTTGGTTGTTTTAGTATAGATATCTGTCTTAAAAAGAGAATCCCCATAAATGCGAAGGCTAGGAGTAAGTCACTATCAAACACTGTTGTCCCCTTTAGATAATTTATAGTTATTTTATCATATAAATTTATAAAACGATGTCTAATATCTCTTTTGGCTCAAAAACTACAATATCATGCTTAGCTTCCGGTGTAAAACCCCAAGTAGCAAACATAGAACTTATTCCTGCATTTTTAGCACTTAACATATCTTTTGAGTTGTCTCCAACCATCCAAGCCTCATCTTTAGTTCTATCAAAACCGTAGTGATTAAGTATCTCATGTAGCATCTGTGGGTCTGGTTTAGAAACTCTAACCTGATCAGCACCTATTATGAGATCAAACATCTCATCAACTCCAAGGTGCTTTAACATTCTAGATGCAAAAGGTGTAGGTGCATTTGTAGCAACAGAGACTTTGACTCCAGATGCAACCAGTTTTTCAAGAGTCTCTTTTACACCATCGTAAAGATATGGATTTTGAGTACACTGAAGAGCATAGTGGATTTCAAAAACATCTCTATCTTTGTCATGATAAAGCTCAGTACCATAAAACATTTTGGGAAGATTTCTCACTTCCATATTTATTGCCTCAACTACAAACTCTTCAGTTAAAGGAGGAAGATTATAGTGCAAGTCTCTTATGTAGTTTATAGAGATTGTTATATCTTTTTTAGAATCTAAAAGCGTTCCATCCATATCAAAAATAACTACTTTCATTTGCTCTTTCACCTAGTAAATTCCTCTTCTGTTTATTGGTCTACCAATACCTCTATACGGCATAGTATTATAATAAGATTCGTTTTCTTCATCCTGTCTGATAAAAGGGGTGGTTTTTGAGCTATTAACATCTTTATTTATAGTTGCTTTATCTATATATGATTTGTCTTTACTAGATGCCATTAGAGTTATAGGTCCTCTGTTGTATTCACCTTCAGTCACTGTAATGCTTCCCTCAAGATCAACTTTACCTATGAAAGTTATGTTCACATCTGTTGCGTTTATTGTCTTCCACTTTATCTTATATAGCTGCTTATCGTCTTTAACAACACTCACAGAATCAAAGACAACAATTTCAGGATTATTACCTTTTGGCATCTCAAATTTTGGAAGTTCATAAGCACTTAGAGAGAGTGAAAAAAGAGCTAAAAAAACTAATCTTATCAACATCATCAGACTACTTCATCTTCTTATAAATTTCTTCTAAAGCATCTACAAAAAGTTCACTATCATTTGGACATCTACAAACTCTGTATTCTTTAAATCCAAGTTCCTCAGCTATCTCTCTATACTCAATTTCCAGTTCAAAATCTGTCTCAGAGTTATCTATTGTAAAAGCTATCGGGAAGATTATTACTCCCCTGTTTCTAACAGTTTTGAGCTTATCTTCTAGAGATGGCTTCAACCACTCCATAGGTCCTACTTTTGACTGATAAGCCAGATGCGACTCATGGAAGTTCATTTTTTCATCTGAGAGCATCTGCTTTAAAATAGCTACATGCTTCTCAACATGACGCTGGTAAACATCTCCAGCATCTACTATCTTTTGAGGAAGTCCGTGAGCTGAGAAAATAATATCAAAATCTTCATACTTGGCCTCAGCGACCTGTTCTTTAATTCTATGGATTATCGCTTTATTATAAGTTTCATTTTCAAAAAAATGTTTTGTCTCTACAAGAATAGCATCTTCACCTATATCGTGATAACACTCTTCAAAATCTTCTAATGATGATTTTGTTGTAGTAGTTGAGAACTGAGGATAAAGAGGAATCAGGTATATTTTTTCAACATTTTCTTTGTTGATTTTCTCTATTACTTCTGACGCAAAAGGCGGAGTATATCTCATTACAAAGTCAACCATAACATCTTCGCCAAGTCTTGTCTGAAGTTTTTCAACTAAGCTTTTTGTATGTCCTACTATAGGTGATTTTCCACCTATTTGTCTGTAAATGTCTTGCGAACTTTCTGTTCTTGTAAAAGTAATCATACCACCAACAAATTTTCTTAAAAGGTCGCTTTTCATTGTCAATATATTCTTATCAGCGAACATATTCTTCAAAAACATCTCAACTTCTTCTAAGTTGTTTGGTCCACCCATATTTAATAATATAACTGCTTCTTTACGACTCGGCATTTAGTGCCTCCCTGCATTGAGCTTTAACTCTTATTTTCAACTGTTTTCCTCTTTAACTCTCAAACTTATTTCATAAACCAACTGCTGTAATGGTAGCATCTCTTCATAGATTTTATAGAGCGTATCTATGAGTTTATCACCATTTACTATAAGCTTAGGGTCTAAAATTTTATATGTAGCCATACCTTTGTAGAGGCTCAAGTGAGCATCTGACATCTCTGCACTAAATCCTCTAGGATATCTTTTGTAACCCTTTTCTATGGTCTTGTAACCCTTACTTTCAAGAGTGTCTAAAACTTCTGCAAGCTTTGCTCTTCTCTTATCATCTAAAATGAACTCTCTGTAAGCATCTAACATGGGTTTTTCAAACCATCTGACACCAACAGCTACAAATAGTTCATCCGGAGAGAAGTGAAGATAAAAAGATGAATTTTGCATTCTACTGCCGTTACCCTGCCAGAAGATAATCCCGATGCGGTGTTTCAAAGGAACTTTAATAGCACCCATTCGACGAGTGTCTCTGTAGATGCGAAAAAGAGATTTGTTTATTTTAGGAGAGAAGGTGATAGTAGGTTCAAGAGCCATCAGATGCTCACCAAACTCTTCAACGAAAGCTCGTGAAGGGTTTAGTATGTTTTGCTCATATTCTGATCTGTGCTCTTCAAACCACTCTTTATCATTGTTTTGACGAATGGATTCTAAAAAGGGGAGTGTATCTTTACTAAATCCCTTAAATTCCATATATAGACCTATGCTAACTTTCTGTTTCTAAACGCAAGTGCGACTAATACAAAGATTATCGCATAAGTTATAGGAACAAAATCAGGAACAGGAACAGGATCACCCTTAGCGTATGAGTGAAGTCCTGCAAGATAGTAGTTTACCCCGAAGTAAGTCATGATTACAGAAGTATAAGCCATTAATGAAATAACTGCAAAGTTAAACTCGCTGTAGATAGACTTAATAAATCTAAGGTGCACAACAACTGCATAAACTAAGATAGTTACAAGTGCCCAAGTCTCTTTTGGATCCCAGCCCCAGTATCTACCCCAAGACTCATTTGCCCAAACACCGCCTAGGAAGTTTCCTATAGTAAGCAGCATAAGACCAACCATAAGAGCCATTTCATTTATAGAGTTTAACTCTTTTATAGATAAGGTAATGTGTTTAGAGTTTTTATCAGTTTTAAGTATAAAAAGCAGTACTGACACAAAACCAAGTAAAGCTCCAAGCCCTAAAAAACCATAACTGGCAGTAATTACTGCAACGTGAATACTTAACCAGTATGAGTTAAGAACAGGAACAAGATTTGTAACCTGTGGATCCATCCAGTTTAGGTGTGCAACAAATAGAATAAGACCTGCTAAAACAGCTGTTGATGCCATAGTCATAGATGAGCGTTTTGAGAAGATAAAACCTGCTAAAACTGTTGCCCAACCGATGTAGATCATAGACTCGTAACCATTTGACCAAGGGGCATGACCTGAGATATACCATCTAAGTCCTAAACCAAAAGTATGTGCAACAAAAAACACAACTAAAAGGCCAAGTGTGACTTTAGAGAAAATTGCTATATTAAAAGCTGGTTTAAGTATTTTTACAAAACTTAAAATTAAAAGTATAAACCCAAGTAGAAGATAAAAAGGATAAAGTGTTTCAAAGATATATGCTTTGTTGTAAAACATCTCTGCTTTAATTCTATTTTTGCTTGGATAAACATCTGCGCCATAAAATTTTTGATACTCTGCTAATTTAGTGACTGCTGTATTCGCATCAGCCCAGTTACCATTTGCTAATGCATCATCAATAGAAGTAAAATACTTAACTGCAACACCTCTTAGTCGCTCAGCATTTTCAGGAGAAAATGTCTGAAGTGCTTCTATTGTCGGATACCACTTGTTGTTTGCATCATTTGGCTTTGGCCACATTTTCATCAACGCACCGGTATAAACAGAGTAAGCTATATTTACTCTCTCATCAACTTTTAAAATAGCTTTATCAAGCATATTTCTGTGTTTTGGTTCCTTACGAACTGCAGCATCTACAAGTTCAGCCAGCTTATATCCATTCATATTAGAAGGATCACTAAAAAACTGTGCAAATGAAGCATATTTAGCATCTGAAACAGTACCTATTAGCTTATTAACTTCAGGGTTTTTTGTATAGATAATTTTAATATCACGATATGCATCAGGCTTAACCATCATTCCAAGAATAACTTGGTTTGAGTCTAGTTTGTAGTCACCGATTTTAACACTTGCACCTCTATGTATTTTAGCTAATATCTCAGTTGAGAGAGTATCCATCGGTTTCATTCTACCACCGCTGTCTTGGATAACCAACTCACCAAATTTCTCAGCATGGTCTTTATCAAAAGAAATAATTGTTTTGATAGTAGGATTTAAATCCTCTGCATACGATGGTGTTAAACTAAGAACCAGACCTAAAGCAATGATAGCACCGACAGCCTTTTCATCAGCAGCTTTTTTCGCTCTTTTTGCTAGCTGTGCAAATCTATTTGATTTTGAAAAAAGAGACCACATCATCCCTAAAGTTAAAAGAAAATAACCTATATATGTCGGTAAAGTACCAGGGTCATTATTTACAGAAAGAATTGTTCCTTTTTCATCTTGATCATAAGATGATTGGAAAAATCTATATCCACGGTGTTCTAAAATATTATTCATAAAAATTCTATAAGGCATTTCAATATTTTGCTCTTTATCTATTAAAATAACTTCACTAGCATAAGATGCAGGACTCATTGAGCCTGGATATCTGTCTAGTTGAAATTCTTTTAGTTTGATTTCAAAAGGCAGTTGAAGTTTTTTAGAACCATATGAGAGATGAACGTCAACACCATTGACTTCGTTATGATACTCTTTTGCCATTCTTCCCGACTGTCCAAAGATTAGAACATCTCTTGAAATATCATCAACTGTAATCTTAAAACGAAGTCCATCATAACCAGGTCTTTGTGGAGATGCATTTGGATTTGTAACAATCTTTTTTGAAGCATGTGGGTAAAAAGTTCTAAGAACAAATCCACCACCTGCTGTACTAAAAAGAGTTCTTATAGTAAAAGGTTGTTTTGCGCTTGCTTCTAGTGTTCCTTTTGACTGATCATCCATTTTTAAGTATGAGAGAGTCATAGGGTGATTCATAAAAAATTTGTCATCTTCAACAAAAAGAGAAACAACCATTTTGTCAAACTTTTTACCTGAGTTAAAGTCTAAAACAAAATTATCACTCTCATAAAACTCACCTTCACTAAGTGAAACAGGTTCACCCTTCCCTGACCCAGTAACCATCATAGAAGCCATAGGAATACCTGTTTTGTCTTCTACTGTCGTCTCAACTGCATCTGGAATATACTCTATCATCTCAACATTTACTTTCTTGCCTTCTATCTCTAAAGAACTAGATAAGCTGTTTGTACTTTTTTTAGAAAGATATAGTGTCTGGGATGTAATTTCATGTTTAGAACCTACTTTAGCATCAACTGTAAAGTATGTATCTGAACTTGTCATTGTCGAAGAGCTTGCACCCTCACGAATATGCATAGTTCCTTCGTAACCAACATATCTAGTAATAGAAGCACCAATTATTATTATTATAAATGCAACGTGAAAAATAAATATAGGAGCCTTTTTAAATGTATACATTTTGTATTTATATATATTTAAAATAAGGTTTATTGTTAAAAGCCCCATCAGAACTTCAAACCATCTCGCGTTATATATATCAGCCTTAGCTGTAATAGTTCCATAATCGTTCTCTACAAATGTAGCATAACCGATTGCAAATGCAAAGATTGACATCAAAACTGCCATAGTTTTCATGGAGTTTAGAATTGATAATAGTTGTTTCATTATTAGCCTTTCATATAAAAAGGACATTCTAATCAAAATAAGCTAATAGAGGCTTAATTTATTTATCAAATACTCTATGATGGTAACGATTCAGGTCAAATAATCCTGCTTCATGAGGATTATCTTTGTAAAATCTTTCTTGAAACCAGTCATAATTTTGCCAAAAATCATCATCTCCACGATTGATGCCATACTTCAAAAACTTATTTATATACTTTTTACTTCCGTCATAATTATGTAACATATCAAAAAAGTCCGGTAAATCTTGATAATCTACTACCATAAATAGGTTTGGGTATGAACCGACAAAACCTTCAACAAAATCAAACTCATCCTTAGAAGCATCTAAACTATCATCCTCATCAAACATAAATGAGACATTGTCATGCCATCTATTAACAACTGCAGAGACTACCACATCTTTATTATTTGGTGTGTTCTTAATTCTGATAAATGCTAAATTTGAGCTTTGTCCACTCACAACTCTAATAAATGCTAAACCTGGTTTAAACATAGACTTGAATGCTTGTTGATAATCAGCATGTTTTTCATAAACTTTTGGAAGTTTTGGTATTCTCTCGTTTGCATAAAAGTAATTTAACTTATCAAAAGCGATTCCACAAGATTTTAAAAGATGTTTGTCTACCACTTTCTCTATCAACTCTCTTTTTGAATCAACTTTTTTATATTTTATCGCTGTAATATTTTTTGATAAAAAGTGTTCCTCTTTATTTTCAGAATTCAAATACCATGAAGCAAATAGTTCTTCTCTATCCTCTTTAGGCAAAAGATTTATAAAATTGCTCTCACCCTCCACTCTTAACCTATTCATATAACGGCGTGTAGAGATTTGGTGACCTACATTTCCGTAAATGTCAAAACCAGCGACAAGAGCGTAATATATTCTCTCAAACAGAGGATAGTCTATCACCCATGCAGTTCTAGGAAGTCCACCTAAGGCACCTTTGTGAACAGAGGCACTGTCAAAGTGTCTATAAATTGTTAAAAAAGGAACACTAGTAGAATTGTCACCTCTCCAAATGCTATCAATACCTAAACCATTTTTATATGTTGCATCGTATAGTTCTTGTCTGTTTTTATTGTATTTTACTGCTGAGTCTATATAGATATCACTAAAAGATTTTAAAAGCCGTACTGTACTTCCATCTTCTATTGGCATCTTGAGATTCTCAAATTCTTTAGTTAAAAAACTTTGATTCTTAAGTGATAAATCATATTCTGGATCCATAAACATAACCCAAAAATTATCTTGTATAACATTTAAAGCAATCTGTCCTTTACAAACAGGACCTCTAATAAAAGTTCTTATTACATACTCAGAGTTATCGAGTAAAAACTTATATCTAGAAGCTTCTGGAATCTGAGAAAATACTCTAAAAGGTTCTGCATTAAACTTTGTTTTATAACCGACTACATAAGGGTTTTCATTCCATTTAGGCTCTATAAAAAGTTCTTTATATCTTTCTAACTTCTCAGCATCTAAGTCATAGACCATATGTGTTTTATAGACTATAGTAGAGTGTATTTTTCTAAAACGGTAGTAAAACTTTTCTACTTCTGGATCGTCGTATGGACGAACTGTTGGAATAATATCTATGGCTTGAGGCGACGGAGTTTTTGAGCGTACTAACTCAAAAAATTCATCTGGTGAGCTTTTAAATGAGAGATGCGCCAAAAGAGATGCTCATATATATATCTGGCACTCATAACGTGTTTAGCATCTGGATTATTTAAAAATATCTCAAATTCTTCTATATCTTTTTGTGCTACTTTTGAAGCTACTTTTGAGGGTGTAATTTCAGATGCACTTGGAGCTGGTGCACCTTGACCTAGCCACTCTTTAATAGTTTTAAATTCATCTTTACTCAGTGGAGGAAAACCAAATGGCATACCTTGATGAGGATTATCATCTAAAAACTCTGCTAATTCTTCTCTGTTTTTTGAACATGTCAAGTCATCACTCTCACTAAAGTAATCACCTTCACTTTTTGGATTTCTCATCTTGTGATCTAGTAGAAGTAACATCATAGAGTTATTAGATCCCATTTGAGCATCACTATCAAGAACACTGTTAAAGTCTTTTTCTCTCCACTCTTTGGTATTTTTAGCATCTATAAATAATCTTGATGGATCTTGAGCTAATAACCTCTCAGCAAGATAGACCTTGTCTTTTGAAGCACCTCTATCAATACCCTCGAAAGAACTAAGCTTTAACTGACAAGGAGAGTTATAACATGAGTGACATACAACACATCGCTTGTCCAGTATTGGTTTAACCTCTTTTAAATAATCTATCCTAGCCTGAGGGGCAGTTACCTCTACAGGTTTTAAAGGCTCTACACTACATCCACTAAAAACACTCAAGATAAACGGTATAAAAAATAAATAATTACGCATCTGCTAAAAATTCCTCTATATATTCAGATATTTCACCAATAGCTTCTGTAGCCTTGGCATAATAAACTTTTGTAAAATAACTATCATCAATAGCATTACTCGGTTCCAAGTTGTTTAGTATTGACTTATCTGTAAGTTGTGCAAAATATGTAACATCCAAGACATTTCCGCTAGTACCTATAATAACTATAAGTTCACATCTATTTAATTCTTGTGTAAGCTTTTGATACTCTGGAGCTGCTTCACCAAAGAAGACAATATTTGGTCTCAGACTTCCTCCACAGCTTGGACACTGAGTTGCAAAACTCTCCTGAGGCTGATAAGCTATGTCAAATATCTCATCACAATCTCTGCATCTTAACTCTCTTATAAATCCATGCAGATGAACAATCTCATTCTCTTTCATACCAGCTTTTTCAAACATATCATCTATATTTTGAGTTAGCACTGAGATTTCATTAGGATACTTTTGTTTTAACTCAGCTATCACTTTATGCGCATAATTAGGAGTCTTATCTTTAATATCAGCTCTTCTTGCATCATAAAACTTTATTGTAGCTTCACCATTAGTATCCAGACATCCCGCACTGCAGACATCTTCAATGCGGTGTTTCTCCCATAGTCCATCACTGTCTCTAAAAGTAGAGATGCCTGACTCAGCACTTATACCTGCACCGGAGAGAATTAAAACTTTTGACATGCAATATCCTTTAGAACATTGTATTTTATTAATAGTTAAAATTAGTTTATGTACAATGAGAGAACGAAGGAAATACAATATGCACAATTATAAACGTGAGATTTCTATTCTTTATGTTGAAAATGAAAAAGATATTATGGAAAGTTATGCAAAAGAACTCCAAAAAGTATCACAAAATCTTTTTACAGCAGACAATGGTGAGGAAGGTTTAAAGCTCTATAAAAAGCATAAACCAGATATTATTATCAGCGATATGAATGGTCTGGAAATGACGAAAGCTATAAAAGAGATTGATGAAAATGCAAATGTTATCTTTACCACAACCAACAATGAAAGTGCTTATCTACTAGAAGCGATTAAACTACATGTTGAAGGTTATCTTTTAAAACCTGTTGAAAAAAAGCTACTCTTAAAAATAGTTAAAAAACTCTCAAGAACAATTATTCTTGAAAAAGAGAACAAAGAGCAAAGAGAGCTGCTACAGTATATTATTGATTCTGAAAACAGCATTACTATCATTACAAATACTACGAATATATCATTTGCAAGTAAATCGTTTTTGAGCTTCTTTGGTGCATCTACAATTCAAGAATTCAAGCAGAAATTTCCAATACTTCTAGATATATTTTCAAACTCAGATGACTTGATTAATAAGTTCAGCATAACACAAAGCATGAAAAACAATATAGATTTTTATGAGTTTATACATAACATAGATGAATCATCAAGAGTTGTAACACTTAAAAATATAGACAATGAAGAGAAATCTTTATATATAAATATATCAAAAATTAACGATTTAAACTACCTTATAAACTTTACTGACATAACTAAACTAACACAAGAAAAAGAAGCTACAGAACTAAAGCTTTATCAAGACTCTTTAACAGGAATCAATAATAGAGAAAAATTTGAAGAGGTAATTTACTACGAACTAAAACAGTCTAAAAGATATAATCGTTCTCTTAGTCTAGCTATTTTAGATATTGACAAATTTAAAGACTTTAATGATACATATGGCCACCTAATAGGTGATGAAGTTCTAATCATGCTGAGTGAAGAAATACAAAAACACACTAGAGAGAGTGATTTATTTGCTAGATGGGGTGGAGAAGAGTTTGTACTACTTTTTAGTAATACAAACTTGCAAAATGCAATGAATCTTGCAGAAAATTTTAGACAAATCATTGAAAAACTAAAACACAAATCTGCAGGCAGTGTAACTGTAAGTTTTGGACTTACAGAGTACAAGAAAGGTGATACCCTAAAATCAATGTTCAAACGAGCTGACGATGCTCTATATGAAGCGAAAAACAGTGGTAGAAACTGTATAAGAAGTATCTCTTAGACAGATAAAACGAAATTTTAAATATATGGTAGAGTTTTAAAACCCTCCCATATATTTTTATATTATTTAGAAACTATACTATCAAGGATAGCAAACATCTCTTTAGATTTAAGTTCAGTATCTTTAAATAGTGCAACTATCTCGTCTGAGTTAATTGTGTTGTCATTTTCAATCATTTTCATAACTTTAGCTATGTTTTCATGAACTCCATTGTGAGGTTTAGAAAGAGAAGAAAAAGCACCGTTACTACCGAAATTCTCTTTACCATCTTTGTTATACCACTTGCCAAGACCACAAGCATTATGATCTCCTAGAGACGGTACAGATTTTCCTTCAAAGACTGATGAGTAAGTATAGTTTTTATAAACCATATGCTCAAGTTTAGCCATGTTTACAAATAGTTCATGACCAATAACTGTATTATCTTCAGTAATTCTTCCAGAGTTAACAATAAGCTCACCAAGAATATCTTTAAACTGATCAAGTTTAGCTTGTGATGAGTGAGCATGTCCTTCGATAAGCTCACTATTTTCTGACATACTCATAGAGTTTTGTTTAAGCACACTAATATTTGCTTCAACTTCACTAGTAGCTTTTTGAGTACGTTCTGCAAGTTTTCTAACTTCATCAGCAACAACAGCAAACCCACGACCATGTTCGCCGGCACGAGCAGCTTCAATGGCAGCATTTAGTGCCAGTAAGTTTGTCTGATCAGAGATATCTTTAATAAGTGATATAACATTAAAAATCTCTTCAACATTTGCATTTAACTGCTCAGAAGAAACTCTTGATTCACTAATCATCTCAGTAATATTTGATATAGTACTTATAATCTCGTCTGTAGAAACTGTAACTTTAGAGATAACATCTTCAGTCTCTTTATTAAGTTCGTTAACACTGTTTACATTCTCAACATTTTTCTTCATACTATCGCTTAGATTGTTAGCGTTATCAATCGCTCCGCGAATCATCTCATCTGAAAGTGCTAAGGTTAATTTGTTTTTATCCATACTATGCTGAACAGCTTTTTCAGATTCAACTGCTCTTAGAGCCTCTGCCTTAGCTTCATTTGACAATACTTGAACCTTATCTAAGAACCTATTAAAACTGGTACTGGCATGTCCTAATTCATCTCCAGATTTTACTGGTAGTCTTTTTGAAAGATCTGCATCTCCTTGAGCAAGCTCTATGGCAACTTCGTCAAGATTTAAGATAGGATTTACTACAGCAATCTTAATAACTATAATTAAAAATACCAAGATAAAAAGGTCTATCATAGCCATTACATACACTTGTCTCATCAGTGAGTCTTCTGATTGAGAGATAACACTATTAACATTTGCAACAGTATTACCTATCAAAGCATAACCAACAACTCTATCAGAGAAGTCTTTTATTGGTTCAGATACTACGAAATAATTACCTGCTTGTTGAAAAGAAGTTGTATTAGATATATCTATATTTTTCAGGTCTTTGATAAATCCCTGATCTACAACTTTTTCTTTTACCGCTAGAGTATAGTTTCCTATTTTAGGAGCCGATTCTAATGCTGTTGCAGTAGATAAAAAATCATTTTTCATCACGATTGCAATTTCATATCCAGCACTACTTCTTGCATGCTTAACTATAGAGTTTAAACCTTGCATAAACTCAACTGATCCAATATAATCACCTTTGTCAAATATTGGAGCTATACCACGTAAAACCAGACCTGCACGACCAAGTTCTATATCAACAATTGGTTTTTTGTTCTCTTTTACATTTACAATTGTCTTTCTAAATGAACTTAAATCATCACCAAACTTTTCTGGTTTCCAAGCTCTTAAAAAACTATGTACTTTAGCATCATGAATATGAATCTTGATATTCTTGTAATTTGTATGCTCTTTGAACTCTTTAGATATTAATCCAAGTCCTTCAATAGCTATATTTCTGTCATTCTCTTTTAAAGCACGTATAACATCGTAGTTTTTTGCGATATTGATTGCATTAGTAAGACCAATATTCTCTTTAGACTGAATAGATTCTTTATACAAAGAACGAAGTGATTTTTCTTGAGTTTTATGTACATTTTCTTTCATTTCATCAATAGAATAAAAATAATTCATTATGATAATAATAAATCCAAAAATTATTGACGCAACTAGCGGAATGTGAATTTTTTTACTGATAGAGAGGTTGTTGAGCATTTTTATCCTTTTAGGCAACATATTGTCATTATTTCACAATTGTACTTAAAAGTGCTTTATTTATTCTTACTCAGATTTTTTAAAAGTAACTTGAAAGTCTCCACTATCAAGCTCTACTGCTTCATGTGATATTGTGAAAGGTATTCTTTCATAAAGAGGAAAAGGCTCGTGAAAAAAGATACCAACAAGTCTATCATTATTACTTTTTAAAAGGCTAAGTCCTTTGATTGTGTTAATCATTGGTTCTGGAGGATTGCACTCTGTTGCGTTAAACTCAAAAAATGTCAAACCATCTTGTTCATATGTATAAAATGGAAGTGTCGTACCTGGGACTTCAACTAGCTTTTTTTTCAAATTCTAAACCTTTTTTTGCTGTATATACATAGCTATTGTAGCTATCGCTCCACTCAAAATACTTTGATACTTTTTCAAAAGCTTTTAATACTATTGTATTATGCGAATCATGATTGTAGATTGTTATAGGAGTGTGATAATATCTGTTATATGACTCAATTGGATGCAGAATTAATTCCTGCCATGAGATCTCTATCTTTCCATCATATGGTTCAAATGGGACAGTTGAAATAATAGTCTTGTTTGTTATTTTGCATCTAAAATGACAAACCACATAGAACCTATCTATCTTAACAAATTCCAAAAGTGGAGTTATATTTTTATGATTTATTGGCATATCCTGATACCCTTGAATGAACTATATAAAACAGAAGCAAGAATTATACCATTTTTTTAGATAGCAATCTTAATCTCAAAGCATTTTTTGTCTGTATCTAAAAGCTCTACTGAACCGCCGTGAGCCTCAGCAATCTCTCTGCAAAGAACCAGACCTAAACCGTTACCTTTTACTTTTGTACTCTTAAAAGCTTCAAAAAGCTCTTTTTTATTTTCTATCTCTACACCGCTGTCATAGATGTAAAACTTATGATAAAACCCATCATTTTCATAGACAACTTCTATGCTTCCCTCTTCGTTATCATCACACTCGATTGCATCTATAGCATTAGCCATGAAGTTTGAAAATAGCATCTCCAGTAAATCTTTATCTGCATTTAATTTAAAGTCTTTTTCTGGAAATATGAAGCTAATCTCTTTTGAATATCCGTAATATCCAATAGACATATCAATAGAATTCTTTAAATCACTCCACATAAATGATCTCGTTGAGACTTCAACTCCTTTGGAAAACATCAAGGTAGCTTTTATGATTCTGTCTATACGATAAACAGACTTCTGAATCTCTTCTACTATGGCTACATTTTCAGGTAAAACACGTTTTTTTAGAGTTGAACTAAGCAGTGATATAGAACCTATAGGATTTCTTATCTCATGAGACAGATGAGCTGCCATTTGTCCCATAGTCGCAAGATTTTCTTTTCGTTTTTGCTCAGTTATATCTGTTGCGCTAAGCATGTTCTTATTCTTATAATTAGAACTTTTAATAAGATATGAGCGAGAGTTAAAGCTTACCTCATAATCATCATTTTTAAACTCTAAAAGTTTTAAAAGTTCCCATAGTTCTCTAGCTTTAGAGTTTTGTAAAAAAACAGTGTCGTCACTATTTAATATCCATATAGCATTAGGTAAAAACTCTACAACCTTTTCTACTGTATCTTGCAAGTGTGCATAAGATGCTTTTAGTTCATTAAACTCTTTTTCAACCTTATATGTTTGCTCTATTAAAAGGTTTAGTTCTTCTGGAGTTACCATGTTATGACCTTTACTTAAAACCAAGAATTATTTTATATAAAGAGTGCGCATCATCACTGCCGCAAAGTTCTCTTATGGAGTGCATAGCAAATGTTGGAAGTCCAACATCAAGAGTTTCAATACCAAGTCTTGTAGCTGTAATAGGTCCTATTGTGGAGCCACAACCCATATCACTTCTTGTAACAAATTGTTGTATCGGTTCATTAAGCTCAGATGCCACGCTCATAAACTTTGAAATAGTTTTAGAGTTAGATGCATATCGCTGATTTGCATTTACTTTTACTACACTTCCTTTGTTTATATGCGGAGCATGGTTTGCATCGTGCTTGCTTGGAAAATTTGGATGGATTGCATGTGCATTGTCAGCAGATATCATCGTTGAAGTTCTTATCATTTGCATATATTCATCATAATCAGCGAACATTCTGCGAAGTGTATTTTCCAAAAATGAACCACTTGCACCTGATGTTGACTCACTTCCAACCTCTTCATGATCACTTGCTATAAAAAGCATAGGTTTACTTTCATCTACACTACAGATGCTAAGCATTCCTACATAACAACTAAGAAGATTATCAAGTCTAGCACTAGCAATAAAATCATCACTTAGTCCTACTAAAGAGGCTTTTTGTGTGTCGTAAAAACTAAGTTCAGATGCATAGAGTTCTTTAACGTCCAGAACATCTACTTTTGAGAGTTGCCACTTTAAAAACTCTTCAAACTCAAAGTCATCTGATGTTGTTAAGATTGGACATATATCTGTTTGGTTGTTTACAGTTCTCTCTTTATTTGCTTTTTCATCTAAATGAATTGCAAGAGATGGGATAATAGCTAGAGCTTTTTTAGCATCTATTAAAGCATCTTTTATCTCGCCCTTGGAGTTTAAGTAAGAAACTCTACCAGCCAAAGACAAATCTCTGTCAAACCAAGGATTGAGAAGTAAGCCACCATAAGACTCAACTCCAAACTTTACAACTCCATGCTCTTTTATCACAGGATTTGGTTTTAGTTTTAGATTTGGTGAATCAGTATGAGCACCAACCATAGTGTAATCTTTAGCATCTCTAGGATATGTAAATGCTATAACAGAAGAATCATTACGAGTCACATAGTACTTACTGCCCTCTTCTAGCTCCCACTTCTCTTCTTCATTTAGTTTTATAAACCCAGCATTTTCAAACATCATTGACATGTTTAAAGTTGCATGAAAAGGTGTAGGAGACGCATCTAAGAAACCAAGTAAACCCTCATTAAAATCTTTTTTATCCATTTAAAATTTCCTATCCTATGATATCTATAGCTTCGTTACCGTCTAAAGCCGTTATTATTTTACTGTCGACTCTTATGGCTGAGTCTATTACTACGTTGTGTAATTTTGAGATAATTGTAATTTTGAGTTGGCGATTACCTGGGTTCTGTCTGATTATTGAATATAAATTATCTAAAACATTCATATCTGCATCTAGCCTTACAGCTAAGTTAAGTGGTTCTTGTGGCACTTCACGCACCTCTTTTTTCACTTTTTTACACTCTTTTTTAGCCTCTTTAAGTGTCATGATTTTTGTAACACCTATTCTTGTAAACATCTCAGTATGCGTTATCTTTGCTTTAAATGCGATAGGCTCATCTAAGTCCATCTCATTTAACTCATCTAACTTGTCGCTAAAAAGCATAATTTCAATATTTCCATGAAAGTCCATCAGAGATACTATTCCAAACTGATTTCCTTTTTTAGAAACCTTTTTTTGTATCTCTTCAACTTTACCGATGAAGATTGCAAAAGTGCCATCTTTAATGCCTTCAAGTTCTGAAGATAGTGAGTAGTTAAGTTCATCTAGTTTGTCTCTGTATTCATCTAGCGGATGCCCAGAAACATAAAAACCCAAGGTGTCTTTTTCAAACTCTAAAATCTCTTTTAGCTCATACTCATCAGAGTTTTTAAGTGATAGTTTTACAGTAGTAATTTCTTCATCATCTCCAAAGAGACTTCCGACCGCATTTTTTCTGGCAGTAGATGCATCTTTTGCAGTATCAACTATAAGTTCTATCTGATCTAAAAGTGCTTTTCTAGAGTACCCAAATCTATCAAACCCTCCTGACTTTATGCTTGATTCAACAAACCGTTTATTTACCTTTGATGGATCGATGCGGTTTACAAAGTTCTCTATGGATGTAAACTCACCATCCTCTTCTCTTGTTTGTATAATAGACTCAACAGCAGCTCCACCGACTCCTTTTATGGCGCCCAAACCAAAAAGAATAATATCTTTTTCATCTTTTGTTATCGCAGAAAACTCCAAATAAGAATCATTAACATCAGGAGGAGCTAGTTCTATTCCCATTCTTCTAACCTCATCTATGTAACGAACAACTTTTTCTGTATTGTCCTTGTCAGATGTTAAAAGTGCCGCCATAAACTCATTTGGATAGTAAGTCTTTAGCCATGCTGTCTGAAAAGTAACCATCGCATAAGCTGCCGAGTGAGATTTGTTGAAACCATAACCCGCAAACTTTTCAATCAAATCAAATAGTTTTGAAGCCTTATCATAATCATAACCCTGCTTTTGTGCGCCATCACTAAACTCATGATTAAAAACACTCATATCTTTTTTCTTACCCATAGCACGACGAATAATGTCAGAATAACCAAGAGAAAAACCACCAATAGTCTGAACTATTTGCATTACCTGTTCTTGATATACGATGACCCCATAAGTTTTTCCAAGAATAGTTTCCATAGTATCAAAGGTGTACTCTATCGTCTCACGACCATGCTTTCTTTCAATAAAACTATCAAGCATTCCAGACTCCATTGGTCCTGGACGATATAGTGCCAAGACCGCTATCAAGTCTTCAAAGCTATCTGGCTTTAGTCTTTTATTAAGGTCCTGCATACCTGAAGACTCTATCTGGAACATTCCTACAGTCTCACCTGTTCGAATTACCTCATAAACCTTAGGGTCATTCTCGTCTATCTGATTCCATATTACATCTTTATCAAATCTTCTTTTTACAAGTTTTATAGCATTGTCGATTACATCAAGCGTTTTAAGACCAAGGAAGTCAAACTTGATTAAATCAACATCTTCTAGGTAGTTCAAAGAGTACTGAGTTACAAAGGTTGTCTCACCTGAAGGTTTATAAATAGGTGTTTTATACCAAAGTTCTTCATTGGAGATTACTACACCAGCAGCATGAATACCTGAGTTTCTCTTCAGTCCTTCAAGCTTTTTGGCAAATTCCCAAACTCTTTTAGAGTTAGCATCTGAGTCTATAAGTTCTCTAAGCTTAGGCTCTTTTTGAAAAGCTCCATCAATAAACTCACCATTTTTTGTTTTACCATTAAGAGTGATTCCAAGTTCATCTGGGATGAGTTTTGCCATTTTATCAGCTTGTGACAGAGGCATATCAAGAACACGTGCAACATCACGGATAACTCCTTTTGCTAAGAGAGAACCGAAAGTGATGATTTGTGCAACCTGATTACGACCATACTTCTCAACAACATAGTCTATAACCTCTCCACGACGAGCCTGCATAAAGTCCATATCTATATCGGGCATTGATACACGTTCCGGATTTAAGAATCTCTCAAAAAGAAGATCATACTTCATCGGATCAATATCTGTAATATCAAGTGAGTATGCAACAAGACTTCCAGCAGCTGAACCACGACCAGGTCCAACAGCTATCCCTCTATCTTTCGCAACTTTTACGAAATCCCAAACGATAAGCATATAACCAGGGAATTTCATAGAGTTAATGATATTAATCTCAAATTCTAAACGCTCACGGTATTCATCATGTTTTTCTTGAGGAACTATTTTAAGTCTATTGTCCAAACCGCGTTTACAACAAAATGTAAAGTATTCAGCATCATTTTTATCAATTCCGCTAAACCATTTCTTTTTATCTTCAGCGGAAGCATCTGCAGAAAGCGGAGCATCATCTTCATGGTTTATTGCAAGTCCATCATTAGCTGCATATTCTGGAGTAAATTTAAAATTAGGAGGAATAGGTTCCTTGACTGTAATGCTAAAATCTTCTATTTTATCTACAATTTCTTGTGTATGTGCCAATGCTTCAGGAATATCTGCAAAGAGTCTAGCCATTTGCTCAGGGCTTTTAAGATAAAACTCATGTACCGAGTGACGCATACGGTTTGGATCATCGTAGAGTTTATTCATCCCAATACACATAAATGCTTCATGATACTGTGCATCTCCAGGATAAGTATAGTGTGTATCATTTGTAGCGACTATCTTTATACCTGTCTCTTTTGAGATTTTAAGTATTTCATTATCAATAAATAGTTGATCACCTATCCCGTGTCTCATTAATTCTAAGTAAAAATCATCACCAAATATTTCTTTATATTCCAGTGCTACTGCTTTTGCACCTTCATAACCCAAAGCACCGTTTCTTACATTTCTTTCATTAGCTAAGTTTAGATGCCAGTTTACTTCACCCTGAAGACAAGCAGAAGTACATATAAGACCTTCACTATGAGCAGCCAACTCTTTTTTGTTTATACGTGGAAAGTAGTACATTCCTTCTATAAAAGCTTTTGACGAGAGATACATAAGATTCTCATAACCCTTTTTGTTTTTAGCAAAAAGACAGATATGAAAACGCTGTTTTGTAGATTTATCATCGAGTGTTTCACCATTATGGATATACCCTTCCATTCCGATAATTGGCTTAATATCAGCAGCCTTCATCTGGTGGTAAAAGTCTATAGCCCCAAACATATTTCCATGGTCAGTCATAGCTACAGAAGTCATTCCCAGCTCTTTAACACGGGAGACTAAGTTTGTAAGTTTGTTCGCGCCGTCAAGTAGTGAATATTCGGTATGTAGATGTAAGTGTGTGAAGGGTTGTGCACTCAAAATAATCACCTTTAAAAGTATTAAATTATTAAAGTGATTATAGTAAGTTTGTCTTAATATTTAGTAAGAGTTTTAATTAATACTCTTTTTAAGAAGCAGCTAAAATATAACCGATTTTTGGAACATTTTTTATGTGTAAATCCGGCATTTTCTTTCTTAGTCTATAGATAAGTTCTCTTAATGACACTTCTCTATTACTCTCTCCGTTCCAGATTTTCATAATTAATTGTTCATGAGAGATATATGAATTTTTATTTTCTATAAGATACGCTAGAAATATAGTCTCGTTCTTACTCAGGTATATAATCTCATCCGCTTCTCGTACTGTTTTGCTTTCTTTTTCGTAGATATATGGACCAATTTCTACAATATTATTATCTACTACTTGTCTATTTCTTTTAAAAGACTCTACAACCATAAGAATTGCATTTAAGTCACTCTCAACAACAGGTTTTATTATGTAACCAAGTGGAGACACTATCTTTGCTCTATCGATAGTCTCATCATCTTTAAATGATGTTATGAAAACTATAGATATTTTTGGGTACTTTATACTAATCTCATAAGCGAGATCAATCCCATCTAGCTTACCATTAATCTGTATGTCCATAAAGATAAGATCTATATTTCTATTTTTGTTTAAAAACTCTAGCATCTCAGCAGAGTTATCATACATACAAAGAATATTATGTCCAAATTCTTCAAAAGTGTCTTTTAAAAAAAGTGCTGTTATTGCTTCGTCTTCAACTATAGCTATATTCATTTATCATCTTTAGTATTTTTATTATATTATATTGGAATAGAGTTAGAAAAGAGTTAGTACATATTAATTCTGTTATGATAATAAAAAAAACATGAGATAATAATGAATATTTGTAAGTTTGAAGATAAGAACACACAAAAAAAATTTGATAAATGGAGAGAACAATCTCAATTAAAACAGATATTTGTGATATCTATCTTAACTGCTTCTTTATATATAATCATGTCTTTTGCTGATAGAGTCATTGCGCCTAAAGAGACAATGTCTTTGATGGTTTTTATGCATCTATGGGCTGTCCCCTCTGTACTATTATTAATTTCACTTCTTACTTATTTAAAGAAATACAAATCTTTTATGATAAATTTACTTATAGTAGCACCCCTTATCGCAGCTATTGGTAATATAATTATTGTCTCAAATTTTCATGGATATTCTATATATTCAAATGAAATATATCTTATAGTATTTTGGATTTTTACGGTCTCTGGCTTAAAGCTTACTCAAGGACTCATTAGTGCACTTTTGGTTGTTACTATGTCTGTCACCTGTTCTTACTTTTTTTATAATCTTCAGACAAATGAATTTATCATGCATTTATTTTGGTTATTTTCCTCTATGACTTTTGGTTTTTTTGGCAAATATCTACTGGAACAATCAAATAAAAGCATCTTCATAAAACATGAACAACTCACATTGGAACTAAATAACAAAAATGTTTTACTAAGAGAGCTTTTTCACAGAGTAAAAAACAATCTGCAGATAATTTCATCTATATTATCTTTGCAATCAAAAAAAATAGAAGACAAGTCTGCAAAAGAAGTTTTTAGAAATAGCATCCAAACAATTATATCAATGGGAATTATTCATGAAAAACTATATAAGTCCGATAACTTGGAAGCTGTTAACATAAGTGACTATGTATACAGTCTCATTGGCTACATGAAACAGAATCTAGGCGGTAGCGATATAAAATTCAATGTAGATTGTAATGACATGATGATTGCACTTGATAATGCAGTTCCTATTGGTCTAGTCATAAATGAACTAATCACAAATAGCATTAAGTATGCATTTACTGAAGATTCTAAAAATAATACTATAAACGTAAAAATGCATCTAGATAATGAAAAATTAGTTTTAGAAGTATCAGATAACGGAGTTGGGATAGATTTTGAAAACTTAAATAAAGGCTTTGGTTTTAAGCTCGTGGACTCTCTAGCTGTCTATCAGTTAAAGGGGACTTTGGAGTACTTTAATAGAAATGGTCTTTGCAATATATTGAAGTTTAATGAGAATGTTTTAGCAAAGTAGTCTTACTCTCAGCTTTGCTGAGAATAAGAGTTATTTTAGAAGTTTCTTCCAAGCTTTTTCAATCTTAGATGCAAGCTTTTTAGTGATGCCTTTTACTTCAGTAAGTATAGAAGTGTTTTGGTGAAGCACACCAACTACTTCATCAACATTGCCAAAGTGTTTAACAATTTTTTCTACTTTCTTAGCACCAACACCATCAACTGATGTTAAAAAGTCACTTAACTCTTCTTTAGTTATTTTAGCTTCATCTTGAACTGATTCACTTGATTCATCTTTAGTTGGACTTGGAACATCTTTATCATTAGCAATTTCTTGCTTTGATGATTTATTAGCTGGTTTTAGAGCAAGATTATCTTGGTAGTTATATATCTCACTTGGCCACTCTTCAGTCCATCTTCTCTTAACATCATACATTTTGTATTCACTGTCTAAAACATGAAGGTAGACTTCATTCTCTCCAAATAGTTTTTTCTTTTTACCGAAGTATGCACCATCATAACTAGAGTTATACTCTCCGAATGTAATGTGTCTCATTGTTCTAAGGATTGAGCTGTCAAGTTTACCTAACTCTTCCCAGTTGAACATTGGAGCGTGAGGCTTTCTAAATCTGCCTTCACTTAGACTCCACATAATGTACTGACCTATCCAGTCTCTGATGTATGGGAATGCTGCAAATGCTGTAGCACATTCTAAGATGCGAACCTTGCCGTCTTTACCATAAGCAACATCACAAGCCCAATACTCAGCATTTGCAGCTTTAGACACTTGTACAGCTAAGTCAAGTACATTTTTAGGAACATCGTTATAGTCCATACTTCCACCCTGAGAAGTGTTAGTCAACCATTCACCTTCCGGTGCGCGTCTCCAGAATGCACATACAGGTTTATGACCTATTAGCATTACACGAATATCTGCTTCCATAGGAATAAAGTCTTGAAAGTATTGAGGATGATATTTTTTCTCATCAAAAAGCTCTCTAGCCTCTTTATAGCTATCTACTTTGTGTACAAAGTATCCGCCATAGTTTGATGGTCCGTAAGACTTTTTAATTATCTTAGGATATTTACATTTTTTAAGAAATTTGTCTGCATTATCATGTTTGTAGTAGATATATGTTTTAGGAATAGGAAGGTCATATTTCCAAGCAAATCTTGTAACATTTTCTTTTGATTTGTTAGAAAACTGCGTATCCATTGATGGGATAAATCTCACATGAGGAAGCTCACGAGCTATCTCTCTAAAAGTTTCATAAGCAGTTGCTGGGATGTTACCGATTAGTACATCAATTTTCTTTCTTTTTACCTCTTTGATAAATCTATCTTTATCATTTTTCCAGTGGTATGTGACTGTCTCTATCTTATTTGGCCACCCTTTAAAGTTTGAGTGATCAAAAAATCTCAGTACATAATCAAGATATAAAAAACCTAATTTTGGTAGTTGCTTATTACTTAGTCCCATATTTTACTTACTCCCCATGTTTTTGTATGTGTAATTATAGTAAAAATGTCTTAAATTTCTGTCTGTTTTATCTTAATACTAAACTCCGCACCAAAATATTTTTCATCATTAACAACAAACTCTCTATTTTGAACTTCTATACTTCCATTAAAATGGTTTGAGATTATTTTTTTACTCATAAATAGTCCTATTCCGGTTCCCTGAGATTTATGCTTGGTTGTAAAATATGGTTCAAAGATTTTCGTCTTAATATCATCAGGTATTCCACCTGCATTATCATGTATTTTCACTACTACATATTCATCATCACTCAAAACTTCAATCAATACAACTGCATTCTTTATCTTTTTGTCTTTTATAGCATCTTTAGCATTATTTAAAATATTTAAAAAGACTTGTGAGAGTTCACTCCCGCTTCCCATAAGCATTACTTTTAATCCGCCACTTTTAAGAACAAGATTTATGCCATTGTCTTTATACATCGCGTCTGTAAGTGTTATAGACATATTAACTACATCGCAAACATCAAAGGCTTCTATCTTTTTATCATGTTTAAAAAAATCTCTAAAATCATCTATGGTCTTTGATAGATGCTGAGTATGATCTTTTATCTTTATAAAAGTCTCATCAAGCTCTTCATCACTCAGTAAGTTGTTCTTATATCTTAGTTTTGCACCTGTAGCAATAGTACTTATAGAGCTAAGAGGTTGTCTCCATTGGTGAGCTATATTACCTATCATCTCACCCATAGCCGCAAACCTAGACTGCTCAACTATCAAAGAATCTTTCTCTTTTTCTAGAGTAATATCCTGTATATTCGCAACAACTATTTTGCTATCATCTTCTATCTTTGAACCAAAAGAGATTCTAATAGGAAATATTTTGCTATCTTTGTGTTGTCCTTCAAGCTCAAAGACATAGTTTTTATTATTGAACTCACCACTAAGCATAAAGTTTTTGAGTCCTTTTACATGTCTGTCTAAATACTTTAATGGAATAATTCTGTCATCTAAAAGTTGAGTATGTAGCATCTCTTCTGCACTATAACCAAACATATTTTGAGCGCTCTTGTTGAATGTTAAAATATTAAAATTTCCATCTACTGCGATAATCGCATTGTTATTTATCTCAGTAATAATATCTGAATACTCTTTTTGACTCTTTAGCTCTTTAGTTTTTCTTTTTTCACTATTGTTTGCAGGTCTAAATATAAAAAGTGCTTCAAATAGTAGGGTTGCAGATATAAATAGAAAAATGAACAGCTCAACATTTTTTAGATTCTCTGTTTTCATCTCTGTCTCTTTTTGGTATATTGAAACAGCAGTGTCTAGATCTTTTAAAAGAGGCTGAGAGTTTGTAAGGATATAAGTTAAACTACGTCCGTCTCTGTGTTTTAAGAAGCTTCTTCCTCTAGATATATACTCTCTAATCTTCTCATCTAGAAGAACAGGTTTGGAATAGTATATTTTTTTTAATTCATCACTCATTTCTAAAGATAGCAGATAAGAGTGAGATGAGTCCATCAAGTCAACCATCTCTTCAAGACTTTTTGTTTTATAGTGAATAGCGAAAAGGGCTATCTTTTGTGAGAGCATTCTCTGTTTACCACTAATGTTAATTACTTTTACATCATTAGATTGTGAATCTATTAACCTAACAAGATTTATATAAGCAGCAAATGAGAAAAATGCGATAAGAGATAGAGCAAATACATATTTTTTTGTAAATGTTAGAGAAGTGAAAAAACCATTCACTATATCTTCTCTAGGGGTTCAGAAAAATAGAAACCTTGGAATTCATCTATATCCATAGTTTGAAGTAGCTTAAAAACTGCATCACAATGAACAAACTCTGCTACTGTTTTAATCCCTAACGAATGGGCAAAATCATTAATAGTTTTAGTAATGAGAAAAGAATTATTATCTATATGAATATTTTTTACTAAGGAACCATCTATTTTTATATAGTCAGGTTTAAACTTTAAGAGATATGCAAAATTAGAATAACCGCTGCCAAAGTCATCAATCGCAATTTTACAACCCAGCTGTTTAACATTATCTATAAAATCTATGACTTTTCTATAGTCTGTAATACTCTCACTCTCTAAAATCTCAAAAGTGATTAGATACGATATATCCCTTTTACTTAATTCATCTTCAATAAACTTTATAATTTCAAGATTTACAACATCTTCAATTGATAGATTTATATTTATAGATATTCTCTTTTCTTGGGCTTGTTCAAAAGCTTTTTGAATCACTATTTTGGTTAGCTGAGGGTAGAACTTAACCTTTTTGGCTATATCTAAAAAAAGCATAGGAGGATAGATGATTCCATCATCTTCTATACGCATTAATGCCTCATACTTAACTATCTTTTCGTTTGAGTTAACTACCGGCTGATAGTAGACGATGACTTTATTTAATTTAATAGCCTTCTCAATTATTTTAGTCCATTTAACATCATTCTTATATTCAGCATCCATACTGTATTCATCACTATATATCAAATATTGGAGCCTATCTGTCTTAGCTTTTTTAAGGGCCATATCTGCACTCTCTAAAGTATTTACTTTCTCGTGAGAGACACCTATTGTCACATTGACTCTAATTACAATATCATAATCAACAATATTTAGAGGTTCAGAATTTATTACATTTAATATTGACTTAACAGTTTCTTCACACTTACGTTTATCTAATTCTGCTTCTTTCATCAAAGCAAATTGATCAGCACCTATTCTATAAAGATCACAATCTAGATGCTTAACAAAGTTTTTAAGTATCTTTGAGACTGCATCTAAAACTAAGTTTCCTATATGTTCACCATATAAATCATTAATGCTCTTAAACGAATCAATATCAATAATTAAAAGAATTGGTCGATCCACTTTTTTAAGATCTCTTAAAAGAGATTTTCTATTTTTAAGAGAGGTTAATCTGTCTGTGTGAAGTTGATAGTACAGTTTTTCATTTTGTAAGCGAAGCTCTTTAGTCTTCTCTTCTATCTTTTTTTCTAAATCTTCGTTTATTTCTTGAAGTGAGTTTTTAAGTTTGTCGTTTTCTATTTTTATAGATGCTTTTTCTATAGCTTTTAAAAGAAGTTCTACATCTATTGGTTTTATAATGTATCCAGTAACAGATTGTTCTATGGTCTTTTTAAGATATTCACTGTCACTAAAAGCAGTTGAGTAAATAACTGGAACTTCTGAATCAATCTCTCTAATCTCATCAATCATATCGATACCGCTAAGATTTGGCATCAAAATATCAGTTACAATTAAATCAATTTTATCACGATGTTCTATATAATATTTAAGACCTTCTTCTCCGTTATTGGCTGTAAAGATCTCTTTTACGAAAGGAGCTAAATTTTGACACACTTCTTCTTGCAAAGTCAACTCATCTTCAACATAAAGTAGTGATATTGTTTTTAGAAGTTCAAAATTCATAATTATGTATGTTACTTGATTTAAACTGAAGTTATATTGAATATAGATATTTTAAAGACATTATGAAGAATTAATGATAGATTAATATTTTACATAAGGGGTAAATCCCCTATGTGATGTAGATTAAAAAAGTTATTTTACTTTTTCTAAGTATTCACCTTCAACAGTATTTACTCTGATTAAGTCACCCTGAAGAACATGGTAAGGTACTTGAACAACAGCACCAGTTTCAAGTGTAGCAGGTTTTTTACTTCCACTTGAAGTATCACCTTTGAAATTTGGGGGAGTTTCAGTAATTATAAACTCCATAACTTCTGGGGCAGCAACACTGATTGCATTACCTTTATAGAAAATAATATCAACATTGATTCCATCTTTGAACCATTTTGAAGCATCATCACATTGATCATATGATAGACCGAGTTGGTCGTAAGTGTCATTGTCCATAAACTGGAACATTTCACCATCATCATAAAGATATTGCATTGTTTTAAAATCAATAATTGGAACTTCAAACTTATCACCAGCATGAACAGTTTTATCAACTACTTTACCATTTAAAAAACTTTTTATTTTCATACGAACAAATGCTGCACCCTTACCTGGTTTAACATGTTGGAACTCTACCACTTTATATGGTACTTCTCCAACAATCATACGAACACCTTTTTTAATATCACTCATTCCGACAGTTGCCATTAACACTCTCCTTAATTTTATTGTAATTATTTTATTTTAATTTTGATTGGTTGAATTCTACTATAAAGGTTCTTAGAATGCTATAATGTCACTAAAATTATTAACGGATTTATTAAACTATGGAATTTACTCTAGAAGCCACTTCAAAAAATGCACGTGCATGTACTATAAAAACAGCCCACTCAACTATTAAAACTCCTGTATTTATGCCGGTTGGAACACTAGGTAGTATCAAAGCTCTAGACATGGATGATGTACTAAATGTCTTAGGTGCAGAAATTATTTTAGCTAACACTTACCATATGTATCTGCGCCCTGGTGATGAGACAGTTGCTAAAATGGGTAAGCTTCATAAGTTTACAACCTATCCTAAAAGCTTTTTAACAGATAGTGGCGGATTTCAGGCATTTAGTCTTAGTGATATTTCTAAACCTAAAGAAAATGGTATTGAATTTCGCTCACATATAGATGGCTCAAAACACTTCTTTACACCAAAAAAAGTAATTGATATTCAGAATAACCTTGGTTCTGACATCATGATGATTTTAGATGATTTAGTTGCTCTTCCTGCAACTCAGGAGCGAATCAAGCTCTCTATTGAGAGAACTACTGCTTGGGCAAAAGAGTCTATAGAGTATTTTCGCTCAAAGCAAGCAAAAGGTATAGGGCAAGAGCAAAATATCTTTGCCATCATCCAGGGTGGAACTGACAAAGCATTTAGAACAAAGAGTGCAACAGAACTTTGTGCTCTTGATTATGATGGTTTTGCTATCGGTGGTCTCTCAGTTGGAGAGTTAAATAATGAGATGTACGACACGGTTGAGCATACTGTACAGTATATGCCTAAAGATAAGCCCCGCTACCTTATGGGTGTTGGAACCCCAGAAGATCTGATAGAAAATATTGAAAGAGGCATAGATATGTTCGACTGTGTTATGCCTACACGTAATGCAAGAAACGGTACTCTGTTTACATCTTTTGGAAAGATAAATATCAAAGGTGCTAAATTTAAAGAAGATGAAGCTCCTATTGATCCGGAGTGTAAATGTATTACTTGTCAAAGATACTCTCGTGCATATCTAAACCATATGTTTAGAGCTCGTGAAATAACATACTTCAGACTTGCAACTATTCACAACCTTCACTACTACCTAAATCTAATGAGAGAAGTGCGTGAGGCCATCTTAGAAGATAGATTTGCAGAGTATAAAGAAGTATTTTATAAAAAAAGAGCAAATTAGTAAGTTTAGTTACATTACTCACTACTAACTCACAACTATCAGATAGAATACCGTATTAAATAATATTATAATTAGGGAAAACAAAATAATGGGAAACGAAAGACTTTTTAAAGTAGGAAAGAACTTAGTTAAATTTGCCTGGGTAATTGAGGTTATAGCTGTACTAATCGGCTTCTTAATCTCTATTATTGTTTCTTATTCTGTATTTAATGAAATCAATAGATTTGGTAAAGTATTTACATTTGGTGACTACTCGGCAATACTTGTAGCCGGTCTTCCATTTTTACTTGTTGCAGTAGTTGAAGCTACTAAAATACCTATAGCAACAGCGATGATGTATGCAAAACATAGATCATGGAAAATTATGCTGTTTTTTGGAGTGATTTTACTTTCTCTTATCACATTTGAGACCATGATTAACGGTTTTGAGCGTAACTTCGCTAATCTTACATTTGCAATAGATGAGAGAAAGAGTGAATCACTTTTACTACAACAGAGTATTGATAATATTGAAGAGCAAAAACGAAAAATTGATACTATAAAAATTGAAAAAGTTGAAACTTCTTATGCAAATAGAGTGGCTCGAGCAAATGAAAACTTCAACCAACAAGTACAACGTCAAAACGAATATATAAATAAACAGCTAAATGGTATGGATGACACTTATAAAGCTAAAATAGACAAAGAATTAAATGAACTCTACTCTAAAGAGAGCAATATATATGAGTCATGGGATAAAGAGCGTGAGAGTATGCAAAAACGTTTGAGAAATCTACTTAACCAAAATGTATCAGGTGCTAACAAAGACAAAGAAAAATTATCAAATGAAGTAGATTCACTTAAAATAGAGATGAAGAAAAAAATGGCAGACTCTACATTCTTGACAAGAGGTGCTGTTGAGAGAAAATATAGACAGCTTATCTCTGAGAAAGAGAAACGTCTCTACGCTGTCTCAGATTACGCTACAGGTACAAAAGCACTGGACCAGCAGACTGGTACAGAAAAACAGTTACAAGAGCAGTTATCGGTAGTAGGAATTACTTATCAAAAACGTATAGATGCTATTCATTCACGTATTGACTACTTAAACAATCAGCTTAAAAAGCAACAAAATTCAAATGATTTCATACAAACAAAATACCGTAAAGAGTTAGAAAACTTTACACATGATGCTGCAAAAAACAAAGATGATCTTATAAGAAGAGCAACTAATGAAAAACAAAGTCTTTATAATAAATATTCAAATATTCAAACAAAAATGAAAACTCATGATGAAAAAATATTTGACTTAAAAAAAGAGCAGACTACTATACATTATGAGATGAACAGACTTGTTAATCAAAACCAAGTTTATCGCGTGGCTTCATATATAAGTTCTAAAGAAAATGGGATGGATGTGCCACGTGATATAGTTGGTTGGGTAGCACTTATCTGGTTTGCTTCACTTGCATTTATTAGTTCTGTAACAGGGGTGTTTTTAGCAATAGCCGGTATCTATATTCAGAAGTGCTATGATCCAGAGTTAAATGAGAAGACTGTAGTTTAGTCTTCTTTATTTTCTGCGCTTTAGTATCTCTGGCAGTACAAAGTGTCTAAAATGTGCATTATTTATTGGCTTTTTCAAAAAACGCTGTACACCAACTTTTTTCATATTCATATAGCTTTCAGGACTCTCATCACCGCTTATAGCGAAAAAAGAGCTTAGTACACTTGGTTGTATTTCAAATACCAATTTAGCAAACTCGTATCCATCCATCTTAGGCATATTGATATCTGTAAAAACTATATCTGCGCTATTTTCTTTTATAAATTCTATAGCATCATGACCACTCTCAAATGAGAATATTTCATCATCTTCTACACCAAAATCTTCTAAAAAAGATTCAATTATCATTCTGACCGTCAAAGAGTCGTCTAATATTACAATTTTCATAAAATAATTATAGCCTATTTGTCTTCCAAAAAAATTGATTTAGCTCATTCTTTGGTTAAAATATATTAATTACCTCTCCACTTAACTTTTCACCATTATAAAGTGATTGTTCATTCTCAACTTCTCTTATAACTTCAGTAGCAAAAAGAAAAGCATTGGCAGGAGTTCCTACTTTTATTTCTCCAGCATCTAGACCTATACTTTTTGCAGGATTTTGTGATGTAAGCTTCACTAATTCTGACATTGTTAAAAGACCAGTTTTAACAAGCTTGGTGTAGTAAAGAGGCATAGCATCACAGAGTGCTTCACATCCATAGTCAGCATCATAGAATGCGACCTCTTTGTTTAGTGGTGAACTAGGTTGATGAAGTGTTGTAAGAACATCTATCTCTTTGTTTTTAAGAGCAGCTCTTAGCAGTTTTACATCCGATGCAGATGCTAAAGGCGGGTCAAGTTTTGCTGTAGTGTTAAAACCTTCACAAGCTTCATCTGAATTAGTAAGATGATGGATAGAGACTTCGCATCTAACATCAACACCATCTTCTTTTGCTTTAGTTATAAGAGAGATTGAGCGAGGAGATGCTATAGATTTAAAAAGTATCTTGATGTTAAAGTGTCTAGCAATTTCTATCATACGAGAGACATGTAAGACTTCACTAAGGTCAGGTATACCTGCGAGTCCTAGTTTTGAACTCACATCACCATCTAACATAACTCCACTCTTAATAAGAGAGTTGTCTTCTGCCTTACAAAAAAGTGTGACTTTATACATCTGTGCATACTCTGCAATTTTTATTGCTACATCATTTTTAGCAATCGTACTCATATATGGAGCTACTGCTCCCCTCTTTAGAAGTATCGCTATATTACTCAGTGTACTATCTTCTTTTAAAGAGTTTAACATCAAGTCTATTTTTGCACCTTCAAGATTATGTAATCCATTTTGAGCAAATTCTAAGACTACTTCATTATCTATAGCAGGATTACTATCAGCATTTAAAACAACATGCCCTACTCCGCCAAGATATGCTTCTTTAGAAATGGCTTTAATATTTTTTGAGTTTAATGTTGAGTCATGAAGCCTTACGTTTGTATCGACTAAGAGAGGTAAAAAGTATGCACCTTTTGCATCTGTTATTTCACTGCCTTCTAAATCAGAGCCTAACTCTGTAATAATTCCATCTTCTATGCGTATATCAGACTTATACTCACCATTAACATCACATACCACTGCATTTGATATTATCATTTAAAACTACCCTTATTCGAAATATTGTACTAACGCTTCTTTGTCTATTCTTTTAGACTTAATATCTATAATATCGTGGTCCTTAAAGAATTTCAGTATTCTTGAGAGAGTCTCTGGAGATACACTTAAAATCTCTGCTATTATAATATTTTTAGTAGTAAAAAAATCATCAGTATGATTGTAGATATACTTAGCTACTCTCTCTTTAGAATCTAAAACCAAGTTTGTAGAGATTATAACTTCAAGATTTTTAATCTTTTTAATCAAAGATGTTTGAATAATAAATGATAACTCTGGATTTGAGTATATAATCTCTTTTAAACTACTGAAGTCTATTTTTAGTATTTCGACATCTGTATATGCTTTAGCTGTCGCAGGATAAGGTATTTGCTCAAAGTTAGCTACCTCACCTATAAGTTCATTTTCGTGAAAATATTTTAAAACTATCTCTTTATGATTTGATGAAGTCTTATATAGTTTAATGATTCCGTGAACTAAAAGATATAGATATTTAGAGTCATCTCCTTCATAAAAAACTATGTTGTCTTTTGAAATAGTATGCTCAGTAGTTAACTTTTCTATTCTTTGGATTGTATCATCATCCAAATCTTTAAACATATCTATGTTTTTTAGCTTTAATTTCATTGACCTATCTTTACTACTCTTTTAATAACTTCATCATAAGAGATGATTTCTTCATCTTTTTTGATACTGTTTTTTGATTTATGAGCAGAAAACCCATATGCCATTGGTGTAATATTATTTGTGTCATAAAACGCAGCCCTTGCATCTATGAACTCTCCAGATTCTAAATCTGTGACCCATACTATAGCTTTGTTCTTCCACTCTATTTTCTCTTCTTCAAACCAAAGAGCCATACAACCAATATCATCGAACATATATGTCTTAGATGTATCTGGGTTTCTTACTTGTACAGTGTTTTTTCTATCACTTACAACCATAACACATCTACTACACATATCTCTATCCCAGTGGACTTCTGCCACACCAGTTTCAGCTTTTTTCTCACAAGCTAAAAACACTACTCCAATCACAAGAAGTAATAAAACTTTTAGGTACTTAACAATCAAAGCCAAACTCCATTTTTTATAAAATATATCATTACAAATGAACTCAGTAATATAACATAAAGAGTGTTAAATATGACAGATTTCTTGTAGCTTTTGTCTCTATCTTCTTTGCTGGATTCTATAAATCCGACAACAAGACCATAGAAAGTTCCCAAAAATAGGAGAGTATAGATGAGATAACCTACAAAATAGTAATCACTTTGTAAATAACAAAAAGGACAATGATGAGAAGGAAGTTCATAGATATAAGTTCCAAAAAAGACAATCAGAGTCACTAAAGATATTATTGTAAAAAAAGCATTGCTTATTGCAAATAGATACCTGTTTTTTATAAAATAAAAAAAGATTATAAGTAAAAATATTCCATAAAAAAGGCTCAAAAGAAAAGTAGTATCAAGAGCAAATATGCTAGAAATCGCAGAAGTTGAAGAGCTAGAATATAGAGTTCCGCAACAACTCACCATTTTATCTATCTCTATAGAGCCAAACATAATTCCCTCTATAATCAATTCTGCCATAAAAAGGAAAAATGCCAAGATAAAAATGCCAAATTTTTGTTTTACAAATGGTTGGTTTTCATGTTTCATATCTTCATTATGAAGTACAATCCAGTAAGCAAATATATACAAGTTAATGATTTTTAAAACAAAAAGAGCCGTGCCGGTATCTGTAGCATCAACTACTCCAGCTCCACACATAGCTCCTGTTAGAACGTTAGATATTTTATCCAGAGTAAATACAAAAAACAAAAATAGAGGAACTTTAATGATAAATATATATTTGATGATAGTAGCACCGAGATAGCTTAATTTTTCAAGCTTGTACTGCTTCTTGCTAACTGAGTTTAAATCCCATCCAAAATAGATTTTCACACTCAAAATAAATGCGATGATGCCAAAAAATGCGAAGAGTGCATTTAGTATAAATATGGCTAAGACTTCTGGTGTGAGAATCAAACTAAGACACCATTATGCATCTCTATCTCTCTATCTACAAAATCAAGACCAAAAAATAGTGGATCATGAGTTGCGACTACGATAGTTTTACCTAGAGCCTTTAGCTCACGAAGAATCTCTATAAAGTGAAGTGAAAGTTTCTCATCCAGATTTGCTGTTGGCTCATCGGCTATTATAATCTTAGGATTATTAACATTTGCTCTGGCAATCGCAACACGCTGTTGTTCTCCACCGGATAAGTTTTTAATGAAAGCGTCTTCTTTATGCTCTATTTTAAACATATCCATTACACGTTGAAGTTTTTCATTTGCCTCATCAGCATCTGGATTTAGTGGGACTAAAGGAAGCAGAATATTCTCTTTAACACTAAGAGTAGTTATGAGGTTATACTTTTGAAAGATAAAACCTATGTTGTCACGTCTATACTCAGATGCAAAGTTATCAGGAAGTTTTGAGATATGTTTAGCATCTACGATAACCTCACCGCTTGTAGGTTTAGAAAGTGCTGCAATAAGAGAGAGAATACTACTCTTTCCACTACCACTAGCACCCTTTAACACGATAAGTTCACCCTCTTCTACCTTAAGGTTTATATCTTTGAGTGCAGTGACGACATTATTTTTATTTATCTCGTATGTTTTTGTTATATTTATTAACTCTATCATTTATTGACTGCTTTTTTTTAAAATCTTTTTCATTTCTTTGTCAAAATCAGATTCTATTTTTTGTATTTTGTTAAATTCTTCATATTCACCAAAAGCTTTTTTTTCGGCTTGACTTCTTGAAATTTTACCACTATTTTCAAGAATTTTATATTCGTTAAATTCAAGAAACTTATTTACAGAGTTTGAGATTTTTTCCATTGTAAGAGTTGTGTGTTTTTCAATCATTCTTTCTATATAATCAAAATATCCACTTACTGCTCTTTCAAGCTTTTTTATATCATCAACACTAAGATAGTTCTTGGCAATTACTGTATCTGACTTTAAAACTCTACCATCTGGAGAGTTTTTAAAAGTTTGGAGTCCCATCAATGGTTTTAATTTATCTGCCTTTTCATAAATAATTTCTGCTGACGTTTGTCCACTTATTGCGAAATGAAATTTATTTTGAACACTTGCATAAAAGTTTTTTGTTGTCTCTGCATTTTTATCATAATCTATACTACACTCTGCAAATATATCTGTAATTTGCTGGTATATTCTTCTTTCACTCGCACGAATGGAGCGAACCCTTTCAAGAAGTTCTTTGAAATAGTCTTTTTCAAAATAGCGACCATTTTTAAGTCTGTCGTCATCTATAGCAAAGCCCTTGATGATATACTCTTTTAGTATTTTTGTAGCCCAAATTCTAAACTGTGTAGCCTTTGTGGAATTGACACGATAACCCACTGAGAGAATGGCATCTAAATTATAAAAGTTTATTTCCCTTTTAACTTCCCTTTTACCTTCCATTTGAACTATTGGGAATTTCCCAATAGTTGCTTCCTCTTCTAGTTCATAACTATTGTAAATATTTTTAAGATGCTCATTAATTGTGCTTACATCTACTCCAAAAAGTTCAGCTATCTTTTTTTGTGGTAACCATACAGTTTCATCATGCATATATATTTCAACTTTTACATCACTGTTAGGGGTGGTATATAATAAAAACTCTGTAGTTAAATTTTGCATTATTTAAAATTTTCCAAAAGAGTCATAAATTGATTTTGTAATTCATTGCTAAGTTCTAAAACATTTTTTACACTTCTTGTTCTATTGTAAAATTTTAACCACCAAGATTTTTTTGGATACGTTTGTAGTTCATTTTTACTTTGTTCAAGAATTTCTATTGACTTTTTAGAACTAGAACTTTCTTCTAGCTTTTCTATTCTTTTTTGTAATTCTTCTAACCTATTAGTTAATTCTACTTTTTCACTTTCTGTAAACTTCTCTGTATCATTTGTGAATTTTTCATTTAACTTTATTTCAAAGTCTTCAATATCAGCTATGTCATCTATATCGAATTCAATATTATTTTTTAAATCTTCATCTAAATATATAAGCCATGAATAAATTGTTTCTATACACTCATCAATATTTTCATGATTATTTATTTCTATATTTTTATCTTTACCTGGCTTTTCAATTGTTTGTAAAACTTTTTCATATTCTTTATTTGCTAGCGTATTAGCAAAATCATAAATTCCATTACTCACTGTATTTTCTTCAATATTGAAAGAATAATTTGGTAAAGCTCTAAAGTGTATGCTTGCTAAAACATTTCCATCATCAGGAAATTCAAACTTAAAGTCATTTATAGAAAATACCTTAGATTTGTTGATTTCATTTTTTATATTTTGTATTTTTGTATTTCTAATTATTGGCATTTTAATTCCTTAAATAATATTATTTGAACTTACTACAAATACTACCTCATTTTAAAATTAAGCTGAAATAGTATTACAATTTGCCATATTTATCTTATAACCTCGTCAGCATCTAAAGTAGCTGTTTTCCATGATGGGATAATAGTCGCTGCTATGTAGATAGGAACGCTTAGAAAAAAGACCAAAAATAGTGTTTGAACATCAAAGATAAAAGGTAGTTCAAACGAAGTCTTTAGTTGTGAATAACCTGTAAATATATTTTGTAGAAGTGGAGCTTGTAAGATGTAAACAAATCCAAAGGCTAAAATCACACCTACGATGTAAGCTATAAAAGAGATTATAAACCCCTCATAGAACTTCTCTTTAAGTACATCATCTACTCTCCAGCCAATAGCTTTTAGTATTCCTATCTCCCTTTTTTCTTCGTTTGAGAGTCCGCTCGCCTTATCGTATATAATGATGAAAAATGTAAAAAGTGAGATGATGAAAAGCGCTAAGAATATACCGCTCTTATAGTCAAAGATATTTTGATAAGAGATTTTAAGATCATTTTTCGTGATTATCCTGCTATCTGGAAAAATTAGTTTTATCTTAGATGCAATAGTCTGCACTTCATCTGGGTTTGATACTTTTACAACTATGTCAGTTGCTTTTGACTCATCTATATCAAATATCTCTCTCACATTCTCTTTGGACATAACTATCATGTCGTTAGATTCCAGCTGAGTGTCACCGTCAAAGACACCTACAACATCTACTTTTTTAAGTGTTCCGTCTGGTTTTATGAAGTTAAAATACTCTTTGTAGTAGTTTTTATGCATCGTCTTTTTAACTCCGCTTCCAACTACCATAAAGCTATTTTGGCTCTCACCTAGCTCTCCACTCTTTACTACATTTGTAAGTGAGTTTTTATACTGCTTTTCAAACTCATCTACCCCGACAACAGAGAAGTTAACACCGGCATTTTCAAAGTAGTAGTAGCCCCATACGCGAGCCACTGCATCTATTACACCTGTAATCCCTAAAATCTCTTCTTGTATCTCTACATCTATATCGTAATGTCTTCCTGCTTTAATCTTTTGAACCACTATCTCTGGAAGAGCATCTACGGTAGAGTCCAGCTCATACTTTATTGAGTTTGTTATGAAAAATACACTTGTCAAAAGAAAGACAAGAAGTGTCAAAACAGTAGTAATAAAAAAGCTTTTATACTTCTGTCTAAGTATCGCATTTATTGCATACTCAATGAGGTAGAAGTTGATTTTACTTAGCATTTGTCTGTCCATTTATGATGTGTGAGTGAGAGTAAGCATAAGTCGATGGAAAATACTCTCTAAGACTTCCATCATCTTTATATATTGAAAACATATCACTCATACTCCTGTGTCTTATAAAAGTAGCTTCCGTAGAGATTGCAAGATCTGGAAGTCCGCTTATACTGACAAACTCTTTTCTTTTGTTTTGAGACTCAAGACTGAGAGTTTTTGTTGCATTAAGATAAATACCCTCTGCTATTAAAATAGCAACTAGAGAAGCTAGTATAAACAACAGACGAGGAGTCTTTTGAGTGTATTTATATTTATTCATCTAGTTTATGTACTTCAAGCGCATTTATTTCGTCAAATTTTAAGACTTTAATACCTTTATGATCCATACTAAAAGTTTTAGCATCCGAGAGTTTTTCAAAAGGTATAAGCTCATCTCCCATAGGTCCGTAAACGTCACTGCCAAAGACGAAGTAAGATTCTCTGGCTTCTATAGCTTTTTGAGAGTAGTAATCTGTAACTAATATTTTAGAGATGCCCTCTTTATGCTCATAATAGTATTTCATCATATCTTTTGCACCATCAAATGAGTAATGTCTATCAGCATAAAAAATCTGTGCTGCCCACTTAGGGTATTTATATACAAACATTCCACAAATCGGACACTTTTCATCTTCGGTTACATGAATTTTACCCTCTATATTATCCAAGTCACCAAAGCGTTTTACTTCCCACAGATAGAGCGCAAGAACTTGAAGCTTTTCCTCATTTAAAGGCTTACATAGTTCTTTATTTTTTATATCTGCTTTTAGCTCATTTATCTCTATATAGTTTGTTACATCTATATCTTTGTTACACATTTTTTCAAATATTCTTTTACCCATCGGATAGAGTTTTTTAATCTTTTTATTTTTTATAGACTCTATGTCAGAGAAAAGCGACTCTTGTGCAGATTTTAGTGCCTCGTCGAAAGAGACTATCTTTCCTTTATACTTTTGAACATGTTTTTTTGCATCTTCTTCTTTAGCAAAAGCTAACTTGCTTACTTTGCTCATAGTTCCTTTTACTTTTGAACCAATAACATAATAAGCACTCTTTGCATCTATTAACATCTCCGTTGTTGCGTCTACAACTTGTATGCTCTTACTGTCGATACCGTACTCTTTTTTATCCATAACCAGACATCTCATAGAGCAGTATTGTCTTGAGGTTTTATTTTGAAGTTGTGATGTGTGATTTGTTTTGTAATATATCTTTAGACTCATGCCACAGACCGGACACCAATGTTTTTCATCTCCTTTTTGAACAAGCACAGGTTCTTTTGAAGCTTCTTTAGAAAAATTGTTTGCATTTAAATTTAATGAAGAGAAAATTAGTAGAGTAATTAAAATAAATATTTTTATTGTTGTCATATAATTCCTTAATTAACAAGAAGTATTATTTTATCTGAAATTATTTATGGTAACTTGAAAAATACCAAAACTATGACTTCATAGCCTTGGTAATTCTAATATTTTTTATCTTCTACCTAAGTAGATTCCGACAGCTTGAAGTTTTTTACCACTCATATCTCCACAAAGCTTATTTGATTGAATATAAGCTTTAGCCTCAGCAGTTGATTTGAATTTTAAGTCAGTTTTTTTGCACATTTTATTGTACATCATCTCACCTTTTTGAGCCATCATCGCTTGTTTCTCAGCAATCATCTTCATCTCTTTTTCCATACTATTTGAAGCAATTTTATATGTTTCATCAAAGTTTTCAACTTTACCGCCAAACTTCTTAGCAAAATCCTGGGCATCTTCTTTTTTAGCAAAAGCATACTTACTGACCATACTCATAGTACCTTTTTTACTACTACCTACAACATAGCTAGCAGTTCTTGCGTCTATAAACTCAAGAGTTGTAACATCAACAACAATTATGTCTTTTAATATACCTTTGTTTTTCATGTTTGTCTCTACCAAACAGTGCAGAGAACAATACTGCTCTACATGCTCACCGTTGTTAGCGGCATGATTTGTCTTATAAAACATTGGAAGATTCATCCCACAAGCAGGACAGAACATCTTTGCTTTTCCACCCTGCATGATAGTAACTTTATTCATATCTACACTTTGAAACATCTCCATCTGATTGTTTCCCTGAGCATCACCTTTAGGCTCACCCATTCCAGCAAAAACCAAAGTACTCAGTACTAATATACCAGCAATAATCTTTTTCATTCTATCTCCTGTTCTTATAATTTACATAATCATATACTATAAATGTTAAAGAAGTGTTAAGTTTATGGAATATTTCTAATATATGCATGTTTTAATTTAAAAGTAGAAAATGTAGAAAAGTTAAAGGGGAATATAAAAGTGGAAAGTTTTACGAAAGTCTAAGCAGCATTAGCCTTCTTATAAAAAGAACGATTAAGCCTACTGCTAATATTTTGAAGTCAAGTTCACTTGCCATATGGATATTTTGAAATGTATCGCTTTGTGTAGCTTCTACGCCGATTGCTTGCATAGATAAGATTTTTGGAGAGTAGACGGCGCTAAACATCAGAGATGAGAAAACAACCGTTACTGCACTTGCAAAAGCTATGGCATCTCTTTGACCCATCTTGTACATCGCAGCTTCATAGAGTAAAACTCCAGATGCTACGACATATAACCAATAGCTAAATCTATGAAAGACTTCACCCATTAGTACTCCAGAATGATAGTGATCAAGAGTCATGTCTACGAGAATTTTATCAGAGTGAAAAATGACAGGTGCAACAACAGCACCCAAAATGATAACAGCACCAAAAGAAGCCGCTAGCATTATCAAGTAAGTAAAATCTACGTATATTCTCTTTTTCAAAACTGTCACCACCTTTATGTTCTTAATGTAAAACCGCGATCGAAATCGCTGTAGTCTTTGTAAAACTCCAAACTGTCAAAATCTGTGTTTTTCAAATAATCACGTATTCTATCCTTTTGGTCATAACCAATCTCACAAGTAAAAAAGTTAATATTTCGCTTTAAGACTTCATCAAGAAGGTTTTGTATGATTTCATCGCCGATATTTCCGCCAAAAAGTGCATTTTGAGGTTCATAAGAAAGGTTTGATTCTAAAAGGATTTCATTTGCTATGTATGGAGGATTTGAAACAAGGTAATCAATATGTTCATCAACAGGTTCTAAAAGTGAACCAAGACGAAGTTCGATTCTGTTTTGCATCTCAAACTTCTCTATATTTGCTTTTGCAATGATGAGTGCAGCCGGTGAAATATCCACAGCTATGAATTTAGCATTTTTATAGTGTTGTGCTAAAACTATAGAGATGATGCCGCTACCGATTCCAACCTCTATAAAAGTCATTTTGGCATCTGTGTCTGGGAAGTTCTTTAAAACATCATCTATAAGAAGTTCAGTTTCAGGACGAGGGATAAGAGCACCTGGAGCAATGAAGAACTCTTGTGAGTAAAAGCTCACGCTGTTTGTGATGTACTCAAGAGGCTCATTTTTAGCTCGTCTCTCTACCCATTCATAAAGTCTATCTACATTTGAGACTTCAGCACTCTGGTTAGTGATAAGCCAAAGCTCATCTTTTTGCAGATGCATCATCAAAAGAAGTTGCGCTTCTCTAGATGCTCGCTCTATAAAAGGCTTAAGCTTTGAAGTAATATCTGTTAAAACATCTTTAACTATATGTTGGCTTCGCATTTGCCCTCTAAAGAACTTTTATCTATATTTCCCACATCAACACCAAGCTCTTTTAGTCTCTCTAAAACAGGAGGATGAGTATAGTGAAAAAAGATATATATAGGATGAGAAAGTGGAAAACTCTTGTTCTCAGTTACAAGCTTTTTAAGTGCATTAGCAAGCTCAACTGCTCCACCTTCTCCACCCAATTCACTTCCCATTTTGTCTGCTTCGTACTCATTATGACGGCTGACAATTCCCATGATAGGCATCATGATAAAACCTAATACAGGCATAAATAGTATAAGAAGTATCATAAGTAGATATGGTGCAGGAGAGATACCCATCTCTAAGTAAAGAGATTCAGGAAGATTTCCAAAGATACCAAACATAGCAAAAAGCATAGCACCAACAAGAGCTATGTTTTTATAGATATCGCCATGTGCAAAGTGTCCAAGTTCGTGTCCTAAAACAGCTAAAAGTTCTTTTGTACTTAGCTTTTCTATCAGTGTGTCATAAAGCACAACTCTCTTAGCTTTTCCAAAACCGCCAAAGTATGCATTTAGTCTTGCATCTCTCTTACTTGCGTCACTTACAAATACACCTGAACTTACAAAGCCTGTCTTGTCCATAAGTCTTTTTATCTCAGCATCTAGTTTTTCGTCTTGTAATGGAGTAAGCTTGTCAAAAAACATTGCACGAAATGCTGGGTAAAGCATATTTATAAGTACAACAACACCAAAGATAAATACAAAACTCCATAACCACCAAAGGTCAAAGTTTGAGATAATCGCGTAGATGCCCCACACTACTAAAGAGCCAAGAACAAGAGTCATCACAAACGAGATAAGAGTATCTTTTATCCACTGAGCCATAGTTGACTTGTTAAAACCAAACTTCTCATCAAGCACAAACTTTTCATAGTATGCAAAAGGCAGTGAGATAACTGAGTTGATTACAATAAAGCCCATAACAATAGCAATATTCATCAATGCATCATTTTCAAAAATCATACTACCAGACAGATAAGAGATACCAAATCCCATCCAAGCTATAAACATAATATAGTCTATAAATGAGCTTACTATACTCATCTTCTCTTTAGCGACGGCATAGTTACCCGCTTTTAGGAAGTCTGCATCTGATAGTAAGACTGCTTTTTTTCTTTTTGCTAAATTTACATAGCCGATTTGCATTACACTTGTATAGATTGAGACTAAAACAAATAGAGTATAGATAGTGACAACTGTCATTAACATTTTATGACCTTAATTTTTTTGATATTGTATCGAAACTTCTTATCTCATTGGAACTTTTTGAAATGTTTTATCTGCTGAAGTCGGTTCTTCATGAGAAATAAAACTTGTTGCTAGCATGTAAACAATGCCCATAATAAGACTTGAAATCACTATTGCAAAAACAACTTTCTTTTTTTCTCCGCTTAATGTATTGTAATCATCAATACTTTCTAGAGTCGGTTCGCTCATGTCTTATCCTTTTATTTTATTTTTAATATAATAGCTTGTTATTTTTATACAAATTATACCTTTATCAACTAAGAAAAATTTTTAAGTATTATTTATTAATTACACAAATGTAATATAGTTTTTATAAATTAAAAAGAGCTACTAATGATTAAGACACTACTTGCTACCCTACTTTTAAGTTCTGCACTCTTTGGCGTAGATGGTTATGAGGTATACAAAAAAAACTGTGAATCTTGTCATGTTGAGATGATGGAAAGATTTGAAATGATGCCTAGTTTAAAAGGTAAGCTAAACGCACAAGAAGCTCAAGCAGTAGCTGAGTGGTTGTATAATAGATACGAAAATATAGATTTTAAATAATTAGTCACATTTTTGTATAACTTCAGATCAATCAAAGTTAGCTTTTAAATCCTATTGTCCTAGTAATACAATAAAGTATATAATTGATATAATACAAGCAATAAGCTCTAAACATAACTTAATTCAATGTAAAAAGACATAAAAAATGATGAAATTATTGATAACATTTACATTAATATTAACTACACTTTTCTCTTATGAAATAGTTTTAGGTAAATCATCCAACAAAGATAAAAAAGTCACAGAGTCTAAGCCAAAAATAGCTTTAGTTAGAGATGATTCAAAAGAGTTGGTAATAGATAAGAATACAGGTTTGATGTGGCAAGATAATATTGATGCTAAAACTATAAGAAAAAATCGCAAAGATGCAAAACAGTATTGTCGAAGTCTTGTTTTTGCTGGGTATGATGACTGGTATTTACCAAGGCTTAAAGAACTAAAATCTATAGTAGATGAAAGCAAATATGACCCAGCTATAAAGTTTGGATTTAAAAATATCCAATCTTATCATTATTGGACATCTTCCCCAAACCTATCCGCGAATATTATAAATGTAATAAATATTGACTTTAAAAATGGTCAAACATATAAGACTAACAGAAGAGGTAGGTGTAATATTAGATGCGTTAGAGGTAAATATAATCTTTAATATAATCTTTTAGATATAATTGCATCATTATAAATACTGAGGTTTTTAGTTGCGTTTTTTACTACTTATTTTACTGACTTTCACACTTTCTTACGCCTCTTCATCTTACGAACTTGGCAAAAAACTCTATATGGAAAAAGGGTGTTTTTCTTGTCATGGTTCTAAGCTTGAAGGGATGCATATGTATCCTCGTCTTGCCAATCGTGCGAGAGGATTTCTTACATACAAACTCAAACGATTTCGTGACAAAAAATCAGATAACCAACAACAAGAGATGATGATAGCTTTTGCTACTTCACTAAGCGATGCCGATATAGAGAACTTAGTAACTTATATGACAGACTATGTTGAAGACAAAAATGGGGAGAGATATGATGACACTTATCATACACATGGAGACGGTGGATCATGAAAGTATTAGTTAGTGCCTTAGAACATTCGGCAAATATGCATCTGAAGTCTCTCAAAAAAGAGCTTAGTGATGAAACAGAGTTTATCGGGATATTTGACAGTGACTTGGGTGATTCTATAGTAGACCTGAGAAGTTTAGCAATCATGGGTTTTGTAGATGCCATAAAAAAGCTACGCTACTTTTTCAAGCTAAACGCTCAGATGGTAGACTTAGCCCAAGATGCGGACAAAGTCTTGCTTATAGACTCATCAGGCTTTAATCTTCCACTGGCTAAAAAGATAAAAAAACGTTACCCAAATAAAGAGATAATCTACTATATCTTACCTCAGGCTTGGGCATGGAAGAAAAAGCGTATTCCTGTGCTAGAACGTACAATAGACCATTTAGCATCTATACTTCCTTTTGAGAAGAACTACTACTCAAAAAATGCTCCCATAACTTACGTTGGGCATCCACTGCTTGATATCATTAAAGAGTTTAAACAAGAACTTAGTAGTAATGTAAAAAGTGTTGCTTTTATGCCTGGAAGTCGTAAGGGCGAGATAAAAAAACTCATGCCAATTTTTGAGAAAGTAAGCCGTAAACTTGGGGTTGAATCGACTATTATAATTCCAAAACACTTCACAAAAGAAGATATAAAAGAGCTTTATGGTACCCTTTCAGGTTTTAAAATAGCTCACGATGCACATAAGACTCTTTATGAAGCGGACTTTGCGTTTATCTGTAGTGGAACGGCAACACTTGAAGCAGCACTCATAGGAACTCCTTTCGTGCTTAGCTACATTGCCAAACCGTTAGACTACTTCATAGCGTCTAAACTGGTTAAACTAAGCCATATCGGTCTTAGTAACATCATGTTTACACAGTTTAATGACAGGGACTTGCATCCGGAATTTATTCAAGAAGATGTAACAGCAGATAATCTCATCAAAGCTTTTAACGAGTATGACAGAAGTACATTTTTAGATGATTCAAAAAGTCTAAGAGCCTACTTAAAACACGGTAGTTCAAAAAACATAGCAGCAATTATAGAGGACAAAAATGAAAATTAATTTTATAGACTTACAAGCACAATATTTAGAGTATCAATCAGAGATAGACAGTGAAGTTTTAGAAGTATTTAGCTCGGCTCAGTTTATAGGCGGAGAAAAATTAAACACGCTTGAAAGAGACTTAGCAACTTATACTGGTGCAGAACACGCTATCGGTTGTAGTAGTGGAACTGACGCTCTTTTACTAGCTCTAATGGCTTTAGACATTGGACAAGGTGACGAAGTTATAACAACTCCTTTTACATTTATTGCTACAGCTGAAGTTATTGCTTTTTTAGGTGCTAAACCTGTATTTGTTGATATTGACGAAGAGAGCTACAACATTGATCCTACTAAAATAGAGAATGTTATTACAGATAAGACTAAAGCTATTATGCCTGTTTCACTTTACGGTCAGTGTGCGGACATGGATGCTATCAATGAGATAGCTAAAAAACATGACATTCCTGTAATAGAAGATGCATGTCAGAGTTTTGGTGCAACTTACAAGGGTAAAAAATCTTGTAACCTTTCAACTATAGGTTGTACAAGTTTCTTCCCGTCTAAACCACTTGGTGCTTACGGTGACGGTGGAGCAATCTTCACAAATGATGATGAACTTGCAACTAAGATGAGAATGCTTCTAAATCACGGTCAAAATGAAAGATATAAACACAAATACATCGGTATCAATGGGCGTCTAGATGCTGTTCAAGCTGCAGTTTTAAATGTAAAACTAAAACATTTTGACAAAGAAGTAAAAGCTCGTGATGATATTGGAAGTAGATACAGCGACCTTTTAGAAGATGCTAATGTTATAACTCCTAGTATTGCACAAGATTGCACAAGTGTATATGCACAGTACTCTGTAAGAGCTAAAGACAGAGAAGAGTTAGTGGCTAAACTAAGTGCTTTAGAGATTCCAACTGCTGTTCACTACCCTGTTCCACTTCACCTCCAAGAAGCATTTATATATCTTGGATATAAAGAGGGAGACTTCCCTATAAGCGAAGTAGTATCAACTCAAATCATGTCACTTCCTATGAGCCCATATCTTACAGAGGCTCAACAAGACTTTATTGTTAAGTCAATAAAAGGCGAATAATGCAAAACATAGCAATAGTCGGTTTAGGTGTAATGGGTAAAAACCACTACAAAACTCTAAAAAATGTAGAAGGTGCAAAAATAGTCGGTCTCTGTGATGTGCATCATAGCAATGAGTATAAAGAACCATTTTTTACAGACTTTGAGACTATGATAATTGAGACTAAACCAGATGCAGTTATCATCGTAACACCTACATTTTTACATAAAGAGACTGCTCTTATCTGTGCTAAACACGATGTGCATATGTTTATAGAAAAACCTGCTGCTTCAAGTGTAGAAGATGCCAAGATAATGGCAGAAGCTATAAGAGCAAAAAACCTTAAAAGCTGTGTTGGTCATATTGAGAGATACAATCCTGTTGTTAAGGCTCTTATAAATGAAATATCAAAACATGAGGTTTTATCTATATCTATTACTCGTAGTGGAGCATTTCCTGAGAGAATCGCAGATGTTGGAATTTTAACTGATTTATCTGTTCATGATAGTGATCTTATTAGATTTATCACTCAAAAAAATATAGTTAAAAGTGCAGTTTTTAAATCTCAAAAAATCCACAAAACACATGAAGATAATGCCATCTTAGCATTTGAGCTTGAAGGCTCAGTTGTTGGTGACATTACAACAAACTGGTTAACTCCATATAGAAAAAGAAGTATTGCCGTAGCTTGTAGAGTAGATGCCAACAGTAAGATAAAATACTTTGAAGCTGACCTGCTTTCTCAAACACTAAAAGAGAGAATCAACATAGATGCTTCGTCTCATACAACAAGAAACTGTTTTGTTGCTAGAAGCAATGCTCTTAGTGATGAGCTTGAAGCATTTGTTAACTATCTTAATACTGGTAACATTGGCTCTTTGGCTACAGTAGAAGACAGCATAATCACACTGGAGATCGCAAATGATTCATGAGAGCTCAATAATAGAAGATGGTGCTAAAATAGCAGATGATGTAACAATAGGACCGTTTTGTAATATTGGCAAAGATGTAGAACTAAAGTCTGGATGTATTTTGGAATCAAACATCATACTAAAAGGTAAACTTACACTTAGCGAAAATGTAAGAGTATTTAGTTTTACAACAATTGGTAATGATACTTCTGACATTGAAGTAGGTGAAAAAACTCATATTAGAGAGTTTGTACAACTTGGTGCTCAAGAAAGAGAAGATGGAACTAATAAAAAGATAACTATCGGTGCGAATAACTTCCTTATGGGATATGTTCAAATCCTTAACGGTGTAAGCACTGGAGACTTTTGTATTCTTACAAATGCCGTTAGACTTTATGAAGATGTTAAGTGTGAAGAGAGAGTGATTGTTGGTGGTCTTAGTACTATAGAAGCAGGCAACACTATCGGAACTGGTGTAATGATTGGTGGAGCTTCTTGTGTTGACCATGACATTCCGCCATTTACTCTTGTAGAGGGCAACAAAGCAACTGTAAAAGGTTTAAATGTTGTAGGTCTTAGAAGAAGACTTGAAAACAAAGATGACATAGAGAAAATCAAAACTATTTTCAAACAGATTCTAGGTGATGTAGTTGATAAAGAGCTGGCATCTGACATAGCTATAAAACATGAGAACGAGTACGCCAGAAAATTTGCTTCGTTTATCTCAACGAGTAATATTAAGTAACTTAGAGTTAAAGCCTGCTACTACTTAGCTGCTGCTTTAACCTCTTTTAGTTTATCAGAAAAATCTTTCTTATTTACACCACCATCGATTCTACCTATTTTTTTCTCATGTTTATTTAAAAAGTGGAATGTCGGTGTTCCCATATATGTTAAATCATCATTTGGTATAAAACCTTTATATATATCTATATGAACAGGAATAAAATCTTTGTAAAGCTCTTTTAAAACTACATCATCATCAAATACTATATCTTCCATATATTCACAAGCTACACAATTTTCTCTACTTAACATTACCATGATAATTTTATTTTCTTTTTTGGCAAGTTCTAAGGCATCATCATACTCAACCCATTTTATTTCAGCAAACAGGGAACTAATCAATAAACTTATTATTAATATTATTTTTTTCATTTTTTCTCTTTTATATCTTATTCAAGTGTGTCAAAAACTCATCTGGTTCTATAAAACCTATGATAGTTTTAGACTTTATAACTTTAGAGTCTTTATCAAAAAAGAGTATTGCCGGAGGGCCGAATACTCCATACTTTTTACTTAAGTCTTTTTGCTCTTTTTTGTTATCTGTAACATCTGCTTGTATTAGAATAAACTCATCCATCTTATTTTTAACACTCTCATTTGCAAATGTAACTTCTTCTAACTCTTTGCATGATGTACACCAGTCAGCGTAAAAATCAAGCATTATCTTTTTGCCTTTATGCTTAGACAAAAGCTCATCCAACTCTGCGATTGAAGTTACTTTAACAAACTCAGTATGTTTTCTCTCTATTTTAGTAACAGTAGACACTACTTGTGGCTTTAGAAATGATAATGGCTTGATCATACTTGTTGAGCCGCCTAAAACACCTATAAAAAGAGCTACTGAGTATATAAACATTATTACTGCGACACTTCTTTTAAATATATGTGAATCTTTATCAAAAGTACCTAAATAAATAGCAAAACCAATACCCAGCATAGAGTAAAGTATCATAGTTACATATACGTCAGCTACACGTTCTAGCATCCATACAGCAACTCCTAGCATCATAACACCAAAGATTGCACTAACCATAGTCATCCATGCACCAGGCTTAGGCATAAACTTACCTGCACTTACACCAACTATGATAAGAGGAATACCCATACCGATACTCATAGAGAAAAGTGCCATACCACCAAGAACTGCATCTCCAGTTTGACCTATATATACAAGAGCGCCTGCCAGTGGGGCAGCTACACAAGGCCCAACAATAAGAGCTGATAAGAATCCCATTATTGCTACACCAATAAATCCGCTTTTATGTTTAGAAGAACTTACTTTTGAAACCAAAGAGTCAGGTAGTTTAAGCTCATAAAAACCAAACATACTAAGTGCCAGTGCTACAAAAACACCTGAGAATGAATAAATAACCCAAGGAGTCTGAAGAGCAGCTTGAAGGTTAGAACCAAAAAGCCCGGCTAAAACACCTGCCACTGTATAAGCAACTGCCATAGCAAGAACATAGACCATAGAGAGCATAAATGCTTTTTTAGTTGTTATTCCATCACCCTGAGAGATAATAACTCCTGAGATAATTGGAATCATAGGGAATACACATGGAGTGAGTGCAAGAAGTAGACCAAAGCCTAAAAATGTTAAAAGAATTACAAAGATATTTCCAGATTTAATAGTATCTGCAATAGCATCTGACTCAGACAACTCTTCTTTAACAGGCTCTACCTTTTCTTCTTTTTTTGTCTCTATTTTTTTAACATTTAGACTTTTTAACTCTGGCTTTTTTATAGATGCTTCATCTAATTTAGATGTATCAATATCAAAGTTATAGACCGTTGTCAGAGGCTCATAACATAAACCCTGCTCAGAACAGCCCTGATAAGAAAAACTAAGCTCAATATTCTTAATTCCTGTGACGCCACTCTCTTTTTGCAGAGTTACTACAAAACTTGGTGACTCTAAGTAGACCATCTCATCATGATGCTCAACACTTTTTGGCCCATCTTTTTTAGCTATAGATATACCACTGCCCTCTTTTAGAGAAAACTTTGTCTGTTCTTCATATACATAGATATCTTTAGCAATCTTGAGAGTAACCTCTATCTGCATCTGTGAGTTAACTTTTGCATCTGATATAAATGCCTCATCTGGCATTAAAAATTTAGGAGTAGCGGCTAAAATAAGTGTGGATGTAAAAAGGATTAAAAGTAGTTTTTTCATATAAATTTGCCTATTAAAATAATTCAATTATTATAACTAATAAAAATGTGATATCTATTATCTTTTTTGATATAAATGGAGTCTAAATTCGTATTGTCACAAAACTGTTACTATAATTAGCAACTAAAAAGTTGCTAATTATCACGAACAGGAATGTACGCAAAACCTTCATTTTGCTTGTCTATTAAACCAATAGTAGATGTTGGCACTAATTGAACAAAGTCAAATAAATTGTTTTTTTCTAACTTGTTTTTCTCCATTCCAACTTTACACATCAAAAACTCAACATCATATGCTTCTGACATAGTAGAAATTCTTTTTTTCAAGTCTGCATGTACTTTTATAAGTTCTTTATCATCTTTATAGATAGTACCTTTAAGATCTTTTAAAAAATATCTATATGCTTCACCATGAATAACAACTGCTACTTCCAGCTCTTTTAAATTATTTCTATAGTGAGTTTTACTAACTTCGATTCCCTTTAGAATATTCTTTTCAAACTTAGCAACACTACTTGTTGTAAGATCAATAACAACTCTTGGTGTCGCATCTTCAGCACTAAGAAGACCTATAAACGCTAGCAATAATATGAATTTCTTCATTATAATTCCTTATTCTGTTACTTCTTTTAAGATTGACTCAAAATCCTTCTGAGCTTGTTGAAGCACTGCTTTGGCTTCTTTGTCTTCAACTTTTGCACTACTCATCCAGTTGTAAACTGCCGGAAACCCAAGAACAACTTTATCCTCATCTTTTTTCTTGTATACCATCAGAGTACAAGGTGCAAATGCAGATGCTTCAGGACGTGTTTGAGATACTGTGTATATAACTTTTAATTTACAAATAGAGTAAGTAACATAAAAATCAAATGGACTCTCTACTGTTCCCTCTTTTGTCATCTCAGCATTGAAGTCCATATAGTTTGGCGTTACAAAACCAAATGGTTTAAAGCCGTTTTCTAAACCTAATTCTAGTTCTTCTTTCACACCTTCCCACTCTGCACCATCTAACTCAAATTCAAACTTAGAAACAAGTGATCTGCTCTCTTTTAAACTATCTTCACTATAGCCATGTTTTGCATTTGCAAGGGCACTTTTAATAGATTTAAGTACCTCTTTTTCTATAGTTCTTAATAGTTCATCATCAAATCCGAGAATCTTTGCTTGAGCTTCTGATGTTAACGTAGAAACATGCAGAGTATCTTCATTTAAACCTTGATATATACCAACACCAAGTGGAGTAAATACACCGGCATCTGGATGTTTTTTCACTAAATCCTGAGATAGTTTTGTATGATACACAGTTAAAAGTGTAAACACTTTAAAGTCAGTCTTTTGAAACTGCTTTTTAAATGGAAGATTCATCTCACTGTTGACGGCGATACTAAAGCCATTATCTGTAAATGCTTTTTCAATTGTTGTTGGTGTAATTACACCTTTTTTATTGTCTACATCAAACAGATGCAGGTCTCCTTGTGCGAACACTATACTAGCACTAAAAAGTGCAACAAACATAAGAATTATTTTCTTCATTTTTTTTCCTTTTATATTTTAAATTTAACCAGATTAAGGGACTATGTTGACCCAGCCCTCTTTAACTCTCTCTATCATCTCAACTATTCCAGCCGTTACGATTTGGGTATCTTCTATTAGTTCTTCTTCTTTTATATTTTTTGTCTTCATTGTGTTGCCACAAGCTACAAACTCTACATCAAGAAGTTTCAAAGCTCTTACTCTAAGTGCTATCTCTTTGTTGGCTTTTAATAGAGCTTTTATCCCGTGATAATAAGCAACTATTCTCATCTGAACATTTTCAGGACCATAGAACTTCAGCACATTATTTGCACTACTTAGCACATGATGTATATCTTCATCATTTGCACTTTTTATGGAAAAAACTATTTGACGTTGGTTATCAATAGCAGGTTTTGGCTCTGCAAACTCTGTTTCAGCAGATGCCAATAAAGCAAAAGTAAGTAAAACAAGTAGAAATTTAATCATTTAATCCCCTTTGTAAGATCTTTAAAGTCCTCAATATTCCAAGAACCAGGTATTGTCTTCAATATCTTTTTATTTGAATCTACAAAATAAAAGGTAGGTGTAAAATGTACTTTTATACCTAGTGGCAACTCTTCATTGTTTAAGTTTATTTTAACAGAGATAAATCTCTCATTTAACCACTTACTCATTTCTTTGTCTCTAAAAACATTTCTGTCCATATCTTCACAATAGTGACATCCTGTTTTAACTACATCTATCATTATGATTTTTTTACTCTGTTCTTGAAGCTTTAAAGCATCTTTATACGAGTGAAACTCAACTGATAAAAGAGAAGAAGCAGTAATAAGTAAAACGATTAGTATCTTATTCACTGCTCCACTCCAACATTCTATACGCTATCTCAACATTTTGTCTATGTAGAGAACCGTACATCTTAAAATCTTTAAAATCTTTCATGCTAACATTGTTTACAGTATCGGCTATATCTATCCCATTTTCTAATGCTAATGAAATCTTATCCACTAACTGAGTCAGGTATTTATATGTAGCATCGATTGAGCTCTTGTCTACTATTTTTCCATGACCACCTATAATATACTTTACATCCATAGATTTTATTTTATCCAGTGCCTCTATCCAATTTTTTAAATTTCCATCTCTTATGGATGGTATTCTTTCATTAAAGACTAAGTCACCAACAAAAATTGTCGAAAATTCCGGTATATAAATTAAAAGATCACTTTTTGTGTGAGCTTTTTTATTTACACTTTCTATGTTTATTTCTTTAGCATCTATACTTATTGTTTTATTCTCTACTAAAATATTTGGAAATACTTGTTTAGTCCCTGAATAAGCATCTTCAAGTATATTCATTTGCATTCTAGTTTTTTCTAGTTTTGTCTCATTTTCAAACTCATTAGAGCCAACAATATCAACACCTATTTCATTGTAAAATGAATTACCTAAATAGTGATCATCGTGTGTATGAGTATTTATAACATAAGAGATTGGAAGATCTTTAATCTCTTTCATTTTTGAGTATGCTTGTTTTGCGTACAAGTATGTAGGACCACTATCTATCACAAGATAGCTAGTCCCCATATTAACAAAACAGGAGTTGACCATATTACCGTTGTTACGCTCGTCCATCACCTCTGGCAAGCCAAAAAAGCAGTGTGTCTCTGCACTGACTTTTTGTGGCTTAAGAGTATAATCAAAAGCTAGGAGAGAATGAATGAACACTAAAAGTATTAGAAGTGATTTCAAAGCGTAACCTTTTTTAATTTAGTCTAGAATTTTATTTGATACTGAGCTATAAATGCATCAGCTCTATAACCACTTAAGCCACTCCATTTATCAGCTGCAACTTCAGTTGCACCGTTACCGCTTGCTACAATGTAGTTAAATGCGATTTTGTGCTGATTTCTATTACGTTTTTCCATACGAGAAAAACCTTCGTAAGGAGGGTTGATGAAAAAATTGAAACCTAAGTAAGTATTTCCTAACTCTGAACTCTTCGAATTTGTAGCAGATGCAGGATTTTTAGCTGTACCTTGCATATGTTTACCAACTAATTCTAAGGTTGGAGTTACAAGATAACCAGCTGTTGCTGTCCATACTTGTTCATCATAATTTTTTATACCTGTGATGTTATGCGCATCAAAGTACTCAGCTTTAAGGCTTAACTCTTGTAAGTTTGAGTCAATACCAATGTTATAGTTTGAATAATCTTCACCATTTGTAGTTAATGCATTTAGTCCATCAGCATTTTCAGATACAGCATAAGAAGCTTCTATGTGAAGTTTTTCAGTATAGTCAAACATACCACGAACCGCATAAGCATTTCCACCAAATTCAATACTGTTTGCCGCTGCACTTCTACTTGCTTGATTTGCTACCATAATATCGTAACCAAAACCTATCCATGGACGTTCGTGACCCATCTCAAAACCATTTACTTTACCATTATTTCCAAAACCGATATCACGGCCAGAAATCATAAGACCTGTATTTCTTTCCATTGCAAGTGACTTATCTAGCCCTCTTTCAGTAATGTCAAGATTCCATCCTGGCATAGTAAAACTCATACCATTTGGCATTTTCATAAGACCAAGTTTCACAAAAAATGCGTCATCTGCAAGATAACCAACGAAAGCATCTTTTATCATACCAGGCATAGCCGCACCATCTGTAGCATCACTACCAGCATCACCCGGATCATTTTTTTGATTAAAATCTAAGAAAACTTTAGCAAAAGCTTTACCAGCTACATAGTTCCAACCAAGACGAATACGCTGTGCTCTAAATGCAACATCAGAGTTAGCTTTTGCTACTGAACCAGATTCTTTGATTTTCATACCGTCACCACCAACTGCTTCAAGTTGTGCAAAACCGTAGAAAGTAAGTTTAGTATCTATATCACCAACTTTTTTCTTCATTGTATAACCAGCTTGTGCTGATGTACTCATTAGTAATACCGCAGCTGCTCCAGCAGCTAATTTAATCATTGAACTTTTTTTCATTGTATACCCTTTTTTTCTTTTTTAGTACATGTTATAATAAAGCGTTTGACTTTGTTATTATTAACATATTCAGATTGGATGGTAGTTAGAGCTACCATCTGCCTTTGTTTAACAGCTTCTAGAGCCTTTTGTCGGACAACCACAGTCGTAATCAACGATAGTAACATTACCTTCATTACTTACATCAACAACTTTTTTTCTTTTTATATAGTCACGAGTAACATCATACACTGCTCTGATCTTATCTTTTTGAAGATTTGATCCTGCATTTTGTAAGTTACCACCCCAAGAAGAAACTATGTATGTCTTATTCAAGTCTATAGGTTTACCTCCAATCATAAGTTTAGAAATTCTCTTACCAGCTTTATTTGCAACAGCGATGCTATACGTTACACCGCCAAGACGACTCATGTCACCACCTTGCTGATAAAGAGGATTTGCATTAAATACATTATCCGCAATATCTTCTAATAGAGTTGCAATTTTAGAACCTTTTAACTCAAATGTATAAACGTTAGGGTAAGTAATACCACACATCTCATATACATTATCCATTAAGATATCATCACCAGCTAAAACCGTTGTTCCCCATCTATAACCAGGAGTAAAAGAGATATCACACTTCATCTCATCCATGATAGCGTCATTAATCAGCTGATCAAAAGTCGAGAAGAAAGTATCTCTCTTATATAGAGTATTTTTAGTCTTACCTAGAACTTCATTAAACTCTTTAGCAAACGGTGCATATAGCTCATCTACCAGTTTAACACCTGCAGGATCTGCCGGAATCATGTTAGATGCTATTGGAACAAGCTTGTACTCATAGTTATTTACTTTACCATTCTTAGCATCTATGTCTAAACGACCAACATATTTACCATGACTACCTGCAATAACGATAACAGTACCGTTGATTGTAATAGGCTTAGGTGAAGGGTCATGTGTATGTCCGCTTAAGATAAAGTCAATACCATGAACCATACGAGCAACTTCTTGATCAACACTAAAGCCATCATGAGAAAGAACAACAACACAATCAACTTTGTGCTCTTTTCTTAACTCGTCTACATATTTTTGAAGTGTTTCAGGTCTAATACCAAAACTCCAACCCTCTGTAAACTCTTTAGGATTTGCAGTTGATGTGAATGGAAATGATTGACCGATAATACCGATCTTTGCTCCACCCTTTTCCTGAATCGTATACGGTTCAAAAATCAGTTCTTCATACTCATCAGCAAATGGATCGTTACCAATAACATTTTGAGAGATAAACTTAGCATCTAACATATCAATAAGCTCAAGAACTCTTTTTTTACCGTAAGTAAATTCCCAGTGTCCAACCATTACATCAACACCAAGGTAGTTTTGAGCTTTAACGATAGCTTCACCTTGAGTTTTCAATGCAACACCAGTACCTTGCCAAGTATCTCCAGAATCTAAGAATAGTACATTTTCAGCACCACGCTCTTTTCTTACATGATCAAGGTATGTTTTCATATGAGCTATACCGCCCATTTTTCCAAACTTCTTAGCTAATGTATCAAAATCCATATGCGTATCGAAGTAAGCATCTAATGAGCTTGGCTCTAATCCGTAATGTTTTGCAAAAGCTTCACCACATAAAAAGCCAGGTGTACCGACTAAGTTTGGAGCAGAGATCAAAGTAGACGGTTCTCTCCAGTATAGTGGTTTAATATGAGCATGAATATCACACATATGTAATAGAGTAAAATTACCCGTTGCTTTAAAAGCATAAATATCTTTTAAAGATATTTGAGCGGGTGTTTTTGGACTAGCCATACCGCTTGTAGCAGCACTTAGTCCAAAAATTGCTGCTATGTGCATAAAGTCTCTTCTAGAAATTTCCATTCTGTTTCCCTATCTCTTAATACCAGGAACAGCTATTTCTGCGCCCTTAGCTTGATCAGTAAGATAGACTTCTAATGCAACCATTTCTGGTGAACCAAGAGGAATAACTTTTAATAAAGCGTTTTTCATACAACCTTGAAAACGACGTTGTAGAGTTCTTAGAGATGATTTAGTCATTCTATATGCCGGCCAAGTTGCTGCAACTGCGACACCTTTGTTACTCAGGTCTGGTAGTGGTTGAGTTCTTAAAACTGAACCTATAACATCACTAGAGTGACAGCTTAAACATGCTAAACCACGTCCACCACGCTTTTGTTCAAACGTTAACTTACCAAGCGCATAAGCATCTTTCATATGTTGATTTGCATTGATATCAATATTACTTTTCTCACCATTAGCAAGAGTTTTAGCATAAGTACTCATATCAAACATTTCTGAACTTTTAAGCTCAAATGGTTTATGTCCATTTTTACTCATTAATCCCTGAAGAACTTGATCTACCCCAACTACTTGTTTAAAATCTTCTAAGTAACGAGGAAAACCTGCTATATATGCCGGTAGTTCATCTTCACTTACATTTAAAAATGCCGCTAAACCAGCATCTCCACCGCAATACTTACTTAATAGTTCTCCACCATTGGCAACCATAATATCAGCTGGATTGTTTTCTAGCATCTCAGCATACATTGCACGGTCTGCATCACTCATTGCGAACTGTTCGCCTCCAAAAGACAATGAAGAAAGAAGTGCAATAGATAGTGCTATTTTAATTCCTGTTTTCATTGATTATCCTTTTGGTTTAATCTTTGTACTTTGCTCGTTTACTTCACCAGTGTTATCAGTATATGTAACAGTAAGGTCACCAGCACCATTTATCTTCATATATGTTGTAAATACAGGGTTAGTAGATAGTGATTCCCATACGTTCATAGTTGTAATAACTTTACCGTTATAGTTAAATTTTACACTATTGATATATTTAGCTGGAACTATTTCTTTAGTTTTTTTGTCTTTACGCATACCAGTTTCCATTGGATGCATAACCATAAAACTTACTTTAACAACTTCGCCATCTTTAAATTTTTTTGGCTTGATTTTAATTAGTGATTTACCTTTTTCCATTCTTAATTCCTTAATTTTTTATATTTTAAATTTGTATTAGTTGGTTAAAATCAACCACATCCACCAATAGTAACTTTTACATTTTGACTAGCAGTTAAAAATGTTCCATCACTAAGCTCAACAACAGTTGCAACATCTTGAGTCCCACCAAGTTTAATACGAGTTGCGAACATCGCTTTTCCATTTGCCGGAGTTAAATGAACATCAATACAACGACTATTATTATTTTTAGTAGCAAAAATATGGATAGCTTTTACATAATCAGCATCTGTCATTGGAGAGTCTACCTCAACAGTTACAGGAACAACAGCACCATTTTCAGCGATTTCCGGTACTTTAAGCGTGATTTTTGAAGAAATAACAGGAGTTTTACCACCAGTTATTGCATCTACAGCAGCTTTAAATGAAAGCTCATTTGGACCTGTTGGTTTTTTTGCCTCAGCTGCAAAACTAATTGATGGAGTAACAGCAGCAACTGCAGCTACTGCACCTAACTTTTTGAAAAATTCTCTTCTTTGCATAATTTTTATTCCTTTATTTTGGAGATACAATATATGAAGTAATCTCACATATCTCTTTAGTTGTAAATAACTTAGTAGTTAAGTTAACGGTCATGTGTGTGTCTTTATTATCTATACGAGGATCAGCAATTTTTTGAAAAACAAATTGATTATCTCTAACACCAGTTGCCATAAACATATCTTTATAACCTGTTAAATCCGGACCAATATTTCCAGCACCTTTTGCACCTTCTATATTATGACAAGCAACACAGTTTCCATATTGTTTATCTGGTATTTTGTCGCCAGGCATATATGTCTTGCCTTCTTGCATTTGCTTTTTAGCCAAACCTTCAGGTGTATCGCCTTTTACTTTTGAACCATTTAAATTATGGAATATAAAAGCGCCTCTTGCGATAGCCTTAGGATCAGTTGTAATACAACCAGCCGGCATAGTAAATGTTTTAGCTGGAGCCAATAGATCTTTTTGAATCAGCTCACTTGCATTTGGTTTCTCTATAACACTACTATAATCAGCAGCGAAAAGTGAAGCACTTACAAGTAGTGATATCATCACAGTTTTCTTCATTCTTGTTCCTCCTATTCTTATTTCAGGAGCAAGTTTATCTTCTAAGTGTAAAATTTATGTAAAATCAGATTAAATTATCTTTATTTTGTAGAAGTTAATGGAAAAACGTAGAGAAATTCACTTCCTATCTTTGGAGTTGAATCTATTATAAGTTCTATATTAGCCTTGTCAATGATTGATTTTACAATGTTTAGTCCGATACCAAAACCGCCTTTGTTAGTGTCTTCACGATAGTATCTACTAAAGATTTTTTCTACTTTTTCTATTCCAACCCCATAATCTCTAAAACTCATATGACACTTTCCATCTTTCATATATAGCTTTATGTCTATCTTTGAGTTTTCATATGAGTACTTAATCGCATTAGATATAGTATTGTCAATTACACGTTGAAGTTGCTTTGAATTCATCTCTATATTTGTACACTCTTTTATATCAGAGTTAATTTTAATATCTTTCATCAGAGCGACTTCACTAAAATACTCAATCCTCTCTTTTAAAAAAGCACCCATATCTATATTTTCTTTTTCATGCTTAAGTCTGTCATGCTTTATTAGATAATCCATATCGTTATATATGTTTGATAAGACCTTTGTTGCAGCTTTCATTCTCTGCATATACTTGTTTGGTTCATTCTTTCTATTATAAAGGTCAATATTTACACTGATAATAGAGAGTGGTGTGTTTATCTCATGCATGGAATCTTTTATAAAGTTATCTAGTCTTTTGTTCATCTTTTGAAATGGTTTAGCAAAACTTTGTAAGAAGATCATACTCAATATAAAAACTAATATAACTACACTAAAGAGTATGTACATTACTTTTTCATAGACTACAGCGAAAGAGAGTTGGTTCTTGACTATGAGATACTTTGCACCGAAATATCTATCTTTTGGAAGTTTAACAATCAGGTAAGCGTCATTGTTATCTAAGTGATATCCATCTTTAAAGTACTTTATCTTATAGTTTACCAAAGAAAAAATTGGTTGAAAACTCTGATCATAAAGACCAGATTCAAATGTTTTAAATCTCGGGTATTCAAAATAGACATCATTTTCATTGTACTCCTGCATCGCTTTTATAACTAAGAGGGACTTCTCTTTGAGCAACAACTCATTTTGAATTGAGTGAATGTTTTTCATATATATGAAATAGAAAAAGAGTGGAGTTAAAAGTATCACTGAAACTAGTGTAGTATATATTAGTGCATACTTTGCAGAGTATTGGCTATCTTTCAATTATATATCCTAGTCCTCTTCTGTTTTGGATAACACCATCGGGTAGTTTTTTACGTAGATTGTTTAGCTGTACTCTTATCGTAGCAGGCTCTACATATTCTCCCCAAACCTCATCTTGAAACATCTGAGTAGATACTATGGCATTTTTATTTTTTATAAGGACTTCTAAGAGATCTTGTTCTGTCTTTCTAAGGATTATCTCATTATCTTTAAGTGTTAACTTACTCTTTTTCATATCATAAGAGATATCACAGCCAATATTTACTACTGAGCTATCATCATTAAAGAAGCTTGCCAATGCCTGATCTATGCGAAGTTCTAACTCTTCTAAATCAAATGGTTTTCTTATGTAGTCACAACACCCTCTTCTGTAACCCTCTTTTAAGTCATCCATATCTGTCATAGATGTTAAAAAGATTGCAGGGGTTTTTATGTCATCAAGTCTGAGTTTCTTTAAAAGTTCAAATCCATTGAGTGATGGGACATTTACATCAAGCAGCAAAATATCATAAGCCTTATCATATACAGCATCATAAGCTTCGAGTCCATCCATAAAACCATCTACTTCATAACCTAAGTCTGTTAAAAACTCTTCTATACTTATTCGCAGTGAATACTCATCTTCTAATAATAAAATTCTCATCTGATTTTCCCATCTATCTTTTTAACTATTTTTCTCTCTAGCATCATCTGAATAAGTTCATCTTTAGAATACTCATCAAACTTTTCATATGCTTCATCTAAAAACATTTGTCTGTCTTCTTTGTCAACAACATCTTGAAGATATACCATTGAAGTGGCGGAGTAGTCATCATATATATTCTTCTCATACTTCTCTTCTTTTACAACATCATAAAGGCCACTTCTTGTAACATTTATAAGAAATGATATATCGTCTTCAGGATTTCTAAAATAGTTTAGATATCTCTCTGGCAAAACAAAAACAAATGCACCTATAGCTTTAAAATCTCCATCATACATAGTCTCATAAAAAATATACTTACCATCAGCATTTAGTACATGGCTTAGCCTTAGTTCTTTGAAGTCTATCTTGTTTAGCGTTTGAATATGACTATAGTTATAGTTTCTATTTGCTACAACGTACTTGTCAATAGCTAAATTTTCCATCATAAGTACTGCGCTATCTATATATTTAACATCAAGTAGAGCATAAACATCAACACCCATAGAGCTAAAGAAGTCTGTGATTGATTTAAAAAAAGAGATAACTTCTACAAAACCAAGAAGTTCACCATCTTTATATATAGGAACTGTAGCTTTTATACCTAAACGTCTTCCTACTTCTATGGAAGTACGAGGGGTTGTATGCGTCTCAAAATATTTCAAGTCAGTTCTATAGTCACCTAATGGCATCCCCGCATATACATCATCCCAACTTCTTGCAAAGATATTTAGCTCTTTAGTAATAATTTGTGATCTTATAAGTATATTTGTATTTTTTTTGATTGTAGTAGTGATGCCTGCTAGTATCTTATAACCTAAGTCTTCATCTTCATTTTCTAAAGCATCTACTAAGGCTTGGTTTTTTGATAATAATAGTGCCATCTTTAAGTCATCCATCTTATAAGACTTTAGTTCTGACTCAAGAGTTACTGTAAGCTGGTCCATTATATGGTATATCTTTTGTTCTTTTATCTCATTTTTGTAGTAAAACATTCCTATAGAGATGATAACTACAACTAATACAAAAATAACAACTATCTTTTTTAACATACATATACCATTTAAAATAATTTGAGAGGATTATAACTAATAATGAATTAGTATCTATTTATCTTTCAAGCGTGTTTATCATAAAAAGTTTTGATTTCAGGGTATATAAGTACAAACTTCTTAACTAAGTCAGGATCAAAATGTTTTGATGACTCCTCTGTAATATAGTCAATTGCATCTTGGTGAGTCCAAGCTTTCTTATAAGGTCTCTTAGAAACAAGAGCATCAAAAACATCACAAATGGCTGTGATTCTTCCTTCAATTGGTATAGCCAAAGCTTTTAGTGCATTTGGATAACCAGTTCCATCATACTTTTCATGATGTGTATATGCAATACTCTCTGAGAGTTTTATTAGTTTTGAGTTGCTGTTTTCTAAAATCTTCTTACCAATATTTACATGTTCTTGCATGATAGCTCTTTCATTTGCATCTAGTTTTCCCGGTTTTAGAAGTATGTTATCAGGGATTCCTATCTTGCCAATATCATGCATCCCACTTGCGTATAATATGCTGGTAACAAAATCTTCACCATATCCGCACTCTTTTGCTAAAAGACTGCAAGAGTAACTCATTCTTGTGATATGCATACCGGTCTCATTATCTCTATATTCACCAGCTTTAGAGAGTCTACTTACAACTTCATGCTGTGTATTGAGTACACTCTCTTTATCTACGATAGAGTCGACCAAGTTTCTGTAATAGCTTCGCCCTGATATGTAAAAAAAGATGATAAGACCAGTAATAAAAACACCCGTAGCAGTATATATATCACCCTCTTGCATAAATGCATAAGTCGCACTGATTCCAAGCATCGGAACTATAAAAGAGATATATACTTGAAATACAGCACTAAGAGTAACAACACTGGCACCTGCGAGTCCAACCACTACCGTGTACAAGAAAAACTGGTATTCTATAGAGTCTTCAAAAAAGAGAAGGACCACAGAGAGTCCCCAGACTATTCCACTTAAAAAAGTACCAATTACATAATATTTTTTATATTTTTTGAGTGTAATCAGATCCGTGATTTTACTTTTGTTTTTTGAGTAACTCTTACAAATAGCTGTTCTGTATATAAGCACAATCACATGCATAAACAGCCCTAACAGTATCACATAGATAGGCACTATGTTGTAAAATAAGAAACCGACTATCATCATCATGACAAAACTACCGCCTATGGTAATCGGTGACATTTTAAATAACTTATCTAATGTTATCTGTTGGACTTTAAAGTCAATATTCATTAAGCGCACTTTATCACAATTTTATGATATTGTACTTTGTTTGTCTCGTTATATTTCTTTAATGAAATTAATAACAAATATTTTAAGCGTTAAAAAAGTCTAGCTAACATAATTTAGAAAAAATTAGAGTATAATGAATTAGTTTTATTAAATTTATTAATATTTAAACTTATAGGATGGTTGAAATATAATGTTAAGATCAATCGGATATAAAAGTATATTAATCTCAATTATCATCTCTCTTTTTGGACTATTGAGTTATCTCCCTGGTATGGACTTACTTGGAAGAATAAATTACGAATATATTCCAATGGCACCGAGTACAGGAGTTGGCTTTCTTATCCTTGGTATTAGTTTAATAGTCTTATATATGCAAGAAATCTCAAAAAAGATTTTAGCTTTAGTTTTAATAGCTTCCTTGTCTGTATCTCTCTTTGGTGTATTGGAAGTAGTTGGTTATTTTATTGATATGGATTTAAATTATGAGGATTCTATTGTACCAATTCAAGGATACTTAAATGGCGTTCCAATAGCTAGAATGTCTCCTGCAACTGGAGCTCTATTTTTTACTTCAGGGCTCTCTATAACATTTTTTACAATTCAGAGATTATCATTAAAACAAAACACACTAAATAAACTTTTTGTGGCTATTTTTGGACAATTATCATTAATGGTAAGTTTTACATTTTGTTTATCATATCTATATGGACCTCCTTTTTTTTATGAAACACATAATACCATCCCTATGGCACTTACAACAGCAGTTTCTTTTTTATTTCTTTCTATTGCTATTATATTTATAGATGTTAATTGCTTCGTAATAAATTTCTATAAAGATACCGCTACTCGTAATTATTTATTTAAATTTATATTTCCTATTTCAACTTTATCAGTTATAGTTAGCGTGATTGCTACTATATATATAATTCAATCATCAATAATAAATCCTGCATTAATATCTGCAACTATAACAATATTAATAATGATATTCATAGGTCTACTATCTCATTATATCTCTCGTTATATGGGTATTAAAATTGATAATGCAGGGGAAGAAGAAAATAAAATAATAATAGAAAGTGAGAGAAAATTCAGAGGTACTTTTGATCAGGCAGCCGTTGGAGTAGCTCGCGTAAATTTAGATGGAACATGGTTGGAAGTCAATAAAAAACTTAGTGATATTGTAGGATATACAAAAGAGGAATTATTAACAAAAACATTTCAAGACATAACTCATCCGGATGATTTAGAAGATGATTTAAATTACATCAATCAGCTTCTCCACGATGATATCAAAACTTACTCAATGCATAAGCGCTATTTTAAAAAGAATGGTGATATTGTCTGGATCAATCTTACGGGAAGTCTTGTGAGAAAAACAAATAATGATCCTGACTATTTTGTTGCAATAATTGAAGACATTACGAGTCAAAAAAAAGATCAGCAAAGATTAAAAAAAAGTGAAGAGAAACTTCGTGATTTGTTAAACAGTCTGAGTGTTGGCGTTGTTGTTCATGCTCCAGATACATCCATAATCATGAATAATCCAAAAGCATCTGAACTCCTCGGTTTAAATGATGAACAACTAAGAGGCATGCAGGCAATAGACCCTGAATGGAATTTTCTAGATGCGAGCAAAGATATTATTCCAGTTGAAGAATATCCTGTAAACAAAATTATAAGAACAAAAAAACAAATTGAAAATATGATGCTAGGCATTGTTCAGCAAAATACAATTGATGTTATCTGGGTTTTAGTAAATGGTTTTCCCGTTTTTAACGATAAAAATGAAATAATAGAAATAATTATTAACTTTGTTGATATTACAGAACTCAAACACAAAGATGAGATGCTAATCAACCAATCACGTCAAGCTGCAATGGGAGAGATGATAGGCATGATAGCTCATCAGTGGAGACAACCGATCTCCATTATCTCTATGGATGCAAACAACATGCTACTTGATATTGCTATGGATAAATTTAATGAAACTGAAGCAGAAAAATATGCAAACAACATCACTCTACAGACTAAACATCTTTCTCATACCATCGATGATTTTAGAAACTTTTTTAAACCAGATAAAGTTATTTCAAAAGTCAATATAAGGGATATATTTGATATAACTTTATCTATTGTAAAAGATAGTCTCAAAAATCACAATATAGAACTCAAAATCTCCTACCAGACAGAAAAAGAAGTTTATGCTTATCCAAGGGAGCTAATGCAGGTATTTGTTAATATAATCAACAACGCTAAAGATGCTCTCTCATTTAAAAATAAAAAAAACTCCATAATAGATATTGAAGTGTATGAAGATGAGACATATATAAATACAAAAATATGTGACAACGGTGGTGGAATAGATGCTGATATACTCTCAAAAGTATTTGACCCATACTTTTCAACTAAAGATGAAAAAACTGGAACAGGTCTAGGACTTTATATGAGCAAGATGATTATAGAAAAACATCTTAACGGTGTGATTGAAGTCTATAGTAGTAATAAAGGTGCTTGCTTTACAGTTAAGCTGTTAAAACAAGATTAAATAGAGTCAGAACCAATATCTTCTTGGTTTTTAATCTGTTTAAGTGAATAAAGAAGGCTCGTCTATATAAAATCCTTGTGAATAATCAATTTTTAGTTCTTTTACTTTTTCAAAAACTGCACTTGAACAAACATATTCTGCAATGGTTTTAATACCTAGCTTTTTAGCAAATTGAACTATTGATTCTACAACTATAAATGAGTTATTGTCCTTATCAATATTTTTAACAAGAGAGCCGTCTATCTTTATATAATCAGCATTAATTTTAGTAAGGTAAGAAAAATTAGAGTACCCGCTTCCAAAATCATCTATCGCTATTTTAGCACCATATCTTCTGACTTCTTTTATAAAACGATCTACTTTTTCAAAATCTTCTATTGCATCTGATTCTAGTATTTCAAAAGTTACTTTATCTGATATATTAGAATTTTTTAGTTTATCCATAATAAAATCAAACATATCTTTCTTTACAATATCTTCTATTGAAAGATTTATACTAAACTCTGAGTCCAAAGTTTCAAAATTTTTGAATGATTTATCAATGATGATTTTCGTGACCATACTGTAGTATTTAATCTTTTTTGCTATTGGGATAAAAAGAAGTGGAGAGACTATTTTTCCGTTTATATCTACTAGTCTTGCCAAACACTCATACTTTTGTATTTTAGATGTCTTTGTATCCACAATAGCTTGATAGTAAGGTATTATTCTATAATTTCCTACAGCTTCTCTGACGGTTTCAGAGAGCTGTAACTTGATTGCATAATCTTGTTCAAAATTCATTGTATCTTCATATATCCAGAAGTTTGAACCTGTGTCTTTTGCATGCCTTAAGGCCATAGAAACTTTTGAAAATATATTATAATTATCTTTACTTGCAGATGATGCAAGTGTAAAATCTACATATATATTGGAATCAATATACTTAACAATAAAGTCTTTCATCTCTTCACAAAGATTGACTAGATGCTCTTTTATGTCATAAAAAAACATTTTCTTCGCTATTACAAATGCGAACTCATCACCTGTGAGTCTGTATGTTTTATGATTTTGGAGATTATGTTTAAAGTATTGTCCAAGCTCTTCTATTACATAGTCACCGACCATACAGCCGTAAAAATTATTTATTGTTCTAAAATTATCTACATTAAATATTATCAATGTAAACTCTTCCTGATTTTCTAAATCTCTTCTGAGCTGATATACATTAGGAAGATTTGTCATGTGATCTGTAAAATATCTACTAAAAATCATATTTCTATTCTTGATTTTACTTACAGATATTGTTTCTTCAGAATTATTCTCTGATTTCAATTCTTCACCAAATAAACCTTTATTCATATACTCTATTAACAAGCAAAACTAGTTCCATTAAAAATATATTTCACTATATAAAAATAATATATAATAATATACAACAAGAAGTAAAGTTTAACTGTCGAACTATATCATATAAATTGAAACAACAGTGTTTACGCAGAATAAAAGCATGAAAAAGTGTCCATTATGGAAGAATATAATCTTAGCATTAGCTTTAAGCATAAGTCGTATAGAATGTGTGAACGACAATATGATTTACAAATCTAAATAAAGGAGATATTATGGCAAAAGGTCAAGATGCAAAGAAGACAGTTAAAAAAACAGCAACAAAAAGTTTAAAAGAGAAACGAAATGATAAAAAAACAAAAAAAGCCAAAGACTAAAATTCTGAAATAAGCATTTCAAGATCTCTCTCTTATAGCTAAAAATTGAGTTCAAAAACTCACTTTTTAGCCTAAAATATTTACTTTAAATCCAACTAATTTACCAATATTCAGATCTATGTTAAACTTACGATATTAGAACAAATAAAAGGATTTTTAAATGCTTAATGAAATAATGTCTCAATTAGGACATTCCTACACTGATGAGGACTATGAAACTGTTATTGAAAATATGTATGAAGATATTTATGATGAAATAATAGAAGATGATAAGTATGAGATGATTTTTGATGAGGACTGCTCTTTTGAAGTAAAAGAGTTAATTGCACAATATCTCAACCATGAGAATTTTCAAATGATGCAAAAAGATACAGTTGATCAAATTAACGAGAGCATCACAGATGCTTTAGAAATTTTAGAAAAAAACAACACACCTGAATACCAATGCTTAGTAGATAATGGATTTTGTGATCCGCTTGCTGTACGTCCACCTTATGAAGGATATATAGATGAACAATGGCATATTGATTATATGCAAAAATTTGTAGACAAGGCGCAAGGATTTGGTATTGAGGATCATATAGCTAAGAAGATGATATCCGGCTTAGAAAATATCCTATAATAAATCTCTAACTATTTTTGATATAAACTCTTCTAGCTTCTATCTTTATTTAAGCAAAATAATACAAAAAAAATTAACACAATATTTATAGAGAACCTTTTGAAAACGAAACTGGAGATGTAAAATAATATTTTTGTTTAAAGCTAAGATGTTAATAATAAGGGGTATGATTTAGAGATAGTAAAAAAGGATTTAAGATGCAAAGAATGATCAATGGTATAAGTGTTCACACTTTTGGTAAAGCAACCAACCAAGCTATAGTTTTTATACATGGATTTCCATTTGATCATACACTTTGGGATGATGTGATAGATGAGTTTAAAGATGAGTATTATTGCATCTCATATGATATTAGAGGGTTTGGTAAGTCTGAGATAGAAACTGCTCAGTTTACTATGGAGAGTTATGTTCAAGACTTAGAGAGTGTTGTTTTGGGATTAAAGCTAAATAAGCCCATCATTTGTGGATTTTCTATGGGTGGTTATATAGCACTTAGAGCAAATGAAAGAGAAAACTACAAGGCGTTGATACTTGCAAATACTGCAACAAACAGTGATAGTGATGAAGCAAAACTAAAAAGAGCTGCAGGCATTTCAAACATAGATGCTAAAGGGCTTGAGCCGTTTATAGATGCTTTTTTCTCGGCTGCTTTTAGTGAAGACTTTGTCAAAGAAGAGCCACTAAAAATAAAAGATAAAGTCATGAACACTAACTCCATAGCTATAAAAGCAGCACTTTTAGCGATGATTAGCAGAACTGATACAACTCAAAGTTTAAACAAGATAGACATTCCTGTTTTACTTATTACTAGCGAAAATGACAAGATAATACCTAAAGAGACAATGGAGCAAATGGCAAGCAAGATAAAAAACTCAACGCTTGTAAGTTTAAGCGAGAGTGGTCATGTGAGTATGATAGAAAATCCAGATGAATTTAAAAGTGCAGTGAGAAGTTTTTTGCAAAGTCTTTGTCACTAAGAGCTGAAACTAAAGCATTTCTCAACTCTATCTTCATTTTGAGGGAGAATTTTAAACTTGTGCTATAATCCAACATTAAGAGTTGTGAAGTAAAACTATGACTAAGTACCCCAACAAAAGGCATTAAAACACTATGAAACAGTATATTATAATTATTTTAATTGCTTTTCATTTAGCAAGTAGCAGTGCCTATGCAACAAAAACTTTTTTAAATGAAGACCATCTTCATAATTATATTCATAAGTGTGCTATTCATATACATGGACATCATCATTCTCATAATGGTTTTAATCATCAACATAAGCATAGTCATTCACAAATAAATATAAATTATGCAGACATGATTACTAATATTTACGATATGAATTTATATGACTTTGAAAATCTAAAACAGGCATATTTAGAAACTGCTTTTTGGATTCCAAATCCTACGTTAGAGTCACTTTTTCGTCCTCCTAAAATCTAATTTCTTTACTTTAACTTACTTTATTATCATAATTACAAAGGAACAAAATGAAAATATTTTTTCTATTTGTCTCGTTTTTTTTGCTAAATACATCTGCATATGCACATGGAATTTCAGCAGCTGACACACAGGCAATGCTTGACGGAGGTAACCTTCGTTATATCTGGTTAGGTGCAACACATATGTTGAGTGGTTATGACCATTTACTTTTTCTTTTTGGAGTTGTATTTTTTCTTACAACAACTAAAGATATTCTAAAGTTTGTAACAATATTTACTGTTGGACACAGCATCACTTTGATATTTGCTACTTTTATGAGTATCAATGCAAATTATTATCTTATAGATGCTGTTATCGCTATTAGTGTTATCTATAAAGCATTTGATAATAACAAAGGATTTCAAAACTATTTAGGTGTAAAATCTCCTAACTTATTAGTAATGGTTCTTATATTTGGATTTATACATGGATTTGGACTATCTACAAGATTGCAACAATTACCACTTGGTGAGCAAAACTTAGATATGCTAATAAAAATAATTTCATTCAACATAGGTGTAGAAATTGGACAGATTATTGCTCTAATTTTCATGCTTATTGTATTGACACAGTGGAGAAGAACAGCATCTTTTTTACGACTTGGTAAAGTGGCTAATCATGTATTGATGTTTGCTGGTTTTATGTTGTTATTAATGCAACTACATGCTTATCTACATACAACAAATGAAGAAGAATTTGGATTTAACAAGGATGAGCATCATCATATTCATTTAGATATGAAAAAAGCTGAACAACAAAACTATACACATGATAGTTTATAAAGGAAAACAATGAAAACATTAATAAAAGCAACAGCAGTTACATTAGCACTAAGTTTCACAACACTATATGCAGGTAGTGGGCATAGCCATGATGGCGAACATGGGCATAGTCATGCGCAAGCAAAAGTAAGTCAATCAGTTGTTAAAAAACAGGCTAATCAAGGACTTACAAGATTAATTCAGTCTGGAAAAGTTGAGAAAAGTTGGTCAAATATTCCAATTAAAGATATGAATAAAAAACAATTTCATCATAATATGGAATGGGTAGTTAGCTATGAAAATAAAAAGATTACAAATAAAACGGAACAAACTCTTTATATTTTCGTAAGTCTTACTGGTGAGATTACAGGTGCCAACTATACAGGTAAATGATTATTAGCAAGCCTGTAAAGTTCAGGCGTGCTTACCCAACTATAAAGGAAATTATAATTGTCTTACTATATTGTTAAATTAATAATAACTACACTTTTAATTGTATTAATCTCTGAAATAGCTAAAAGAAATAGTTTAATGGGTGCAATGTTAGCTGCAATTCCCTTGGTGTCAATATTGGCAATGATATGGATGTATGTAGATACAAATGACAGTAATAGTGCAGTGGAATTTTCAAACTCTATTATATGGTTAATTGTTCCATCTATGACATTATTTATTGCTTTTCCGATTCTGATTAAAAAAGGATTGAGTTTTTATCCAAGTTTGTCTATTTCGATACTTATGACTATACTCGCTTACTATAGTGTTATATTTGTTCTTACTAAGCTTGGTATTAGATGATACAACTTTAGGAATTACTAGATGCTGACACTTTACAACTGTTATGAGGTATCACTAACCCACTAAAGGGCTAAATCTTCGACAGCCAATAGAGAGCCACAACTTAGAATACTATCTCTTTTTTACATCGGAATAATATAATGTCTGCACTCTAATTTTTTTCTAAATATTCAATAAATCAAAATAACTTAAGCAATCTCTCATCATTATTTCTCTACCCTACAAATAATTTAATTTATACACTTTTATAAATAGGAAAATTATTATGCCAAATAGATTAGAAAAAGAAGATTCTCCATATTTACAGCAACATAAAGAAAATCCGGTTGATTGGTTTGCCTGGGGTGACGAAGCATTTGCAAAAGCCAAAAAAGGAAATAAAGCTATCTTCATTAGTATAGGTTACTCATCTTGTCACTGGTGTCATGTAATGGAAGAGACAGTTTTTGAAAACCAAGAATGTGCAGATATTTTAAATGAGCACTTTGTCTGTATCAAAGTTGACCGTGAAGAGCGTCCGGATATAGACAAGCACTACCAAGAAGTTCATATGCTTCTTAACCGTCGTGCAGGCGGTTGGCCGACATCTATCTTTTGTACTCCTCAAAATAAGCCATTTTTTGCAGGAACTTACATACCACCTGAATCCCAACAAGGGTCAATTGAAGGTATGGGGTTTAAAGAACTTACAAAACTCATAGGTTCAAAAGTAAAAGAAAATGATCCTCAACTCTATAAAAATGCTGATGAAGTGGAAAGCTTTTTAAAAACGGAAAAACATCCAACAGAAGCAACAGTTTTAAAAGAAGAGTTTACTAAAAACTTTATGCTTCAGGTAAAAAACAATTATGAGCCAAGAGATGGAGGTTTCTCAGTATCTCCTAAATTTCCTCATGCATCTACGCTTGGTACACTTCTAACTATTGATAAACTATATGATGACAAAGCAGCTAAGGCTATGCTTATTCACACATTGGAGTCTATGAAAAAAGGTGGTATGTACGACCTTGTTGACGGCGGTTTTTGTCGCTACTCAGTAGACAGTGAGTGGAGAGTTCCTCACTTTGAGAAGATGCTATACGATAACGCCTTACTTTGTGACCTTTATGCAAATACTTACCTGACTTACAAAGATGAAAGTTTTTTGATTACTGCCAAAGAGATTGCAGATTTTTGGTATAACTTTATGAGTGAAGATAATCTTTTCTATAGTGCAAGTGACGCGGACAGTGAAGGTGAAGAAGGAATTTATTTTGTATATACATACGATGAAGTTTATAAGTCTCTATCAGATAATGGGTATGAGAATATAGAAGAGATGCTTGCAGAGATGGAAGTCACACATGATGGTAACTTTGAAGGCAAAAATATTATCCGCTTTAATGGTGAAAAAATCCCTGAGTATTTTGATAAAGTAAAAATTCTTTTGCAAGATTTGAGAAAAAACAGAGAGTATCCGTTTATAGACAAAAAAGTTCAAACATCTTGGTCTAGTATGATGATAAAAGCACTTTTTACTCTTGGAACTATAGATTCTAAGTATAAAGATAGAGCTGTAAAAAGCCTAGACGCACTGCTTAGAACTATGTTTATAGACTCTAAACTTTATCACACTACTCTTATCCATAAGACTCCAAAAGTAGAAGCTTTTTTAGAAGACTATGCTTATCTTGCTCAAGCACTAATAGCTGCATACAATGCTACTCAAGATGAACTATATCTTATTCAAGCTCAAAGGTTTGCAAACATAGCTTTAGAAGAGTTTTACAAAAAAGGAAGTTGGAACTTTAGCAACGGAGAGTTTGAGACAAAAGCTGATATTGCGGACAATACTTACACAAGTTCAGTAAGTATCATGCTAGATGTTCTTATCTCTCTAGGTACTCTTCTTGAAGATGAAAAATACTCTCATTTTGCTTTTAAAACTCTGGAGTACAACTCTTATGAACTAGGAAGAAGACCTGTAATATATCCATATATGCTGCGTCAGATGCTAAGACATATTAGAGGAGACAGAGTTATAAAATCAAATGCTTATAACCTAGGTGCAAACTCTTATGAACTAAGTTCTCTAGAATATCCATTTACACATAAAAAGTTATCTCAAGATGCCAGCTTTATGGTCTGTGGTGACAAGAACTGTTTTGCAAATACGGATAATATAAATAAAATCAATGATATAATAAAAAATAGTTTCTAAGAAAGGATAAATCATGAAAACAACAATATTTACAATTATACTAGCACTAGGGATTATGTCAATTTTCACAGCTTGTGAGAGAAATGACTACCAACACCCTGGTTACCGTTCAAATAACAAATAATTTTTCAAGAGGGATTAATGCTAAAAACACTAGGTAAGTTTATATTTATGATTGAGCTTGGATATAGACATATTAAAATATTCAAGCGCACATATTTTCATCCCTTTATATCACTAAAACCTGCTTATACACAGCTCTCAAAAGATAGACAATCATACTCAAATGGTGTCATTGAATTTCTAAATATTGAAATAGAATTAATCGGTGAAGTACCTCAAAAAGACAAGGTGCTCTATGCAATAAACCATCGTTCTCTGCTTGACATAATTGTTATGGAGCATATCTTCTCAAAGCATAATAAAAATGGAACTTGGATAGCAAAACAAGAACTTTTTGATGCATTTTACGGTGACTTTTTTAGATATAGCGGATGTATAAGTGTTGATTTGGAAAACAGAAAAGGTCTATTAAAATTTTTCAAAGAAATTAAAAAGACACTCTCAAAGATAGATGACTTTAACATTTACATCTTCCCAGAAGGTGAGAGAAATAAAACACCAGATATATTAGAATTTCAAAGTGGAGCACAGAAGATTGCAAAAGCAAATAATCTTGATGTAGTTCCAGTATTTATCAACGATACTCTAGAAAGTGTGTTTAAACATGCGCCATACAAAGAGAAAAAAGTAGTTCAGGTACATATGGGTGATTTAATCGACCATACAAACTTAGAAAACGATTATATAAATTTTATGAATGAAGCAAAAGGATAGAGACAGTGAGTACAATGAAGTTAGGTGTAAATATAGACCATGTAGCAGTTTTAAGAGAAGCAAGACGCGTTAACGACCCAGACATCCTAAATGCGCTTTTCGTGGCTTGTGCTAATGGCGCTGACCAGATTACAATACATCTTCGTGAAGACAGAAGACACATTCAAGACATAGATGCAAAAAATATTATGATTCACTCACAGTTGCCTGTAAACTTGGAATGTTCAATAAACAGAGAAATTTTAAACATTGCATGTAAGCTAAAACCGCATCGTGTAACTTTAGTTCCTGAAAAAAGAGAAGAAGTAACAACAGAAGGTGGACTCGATGTTTTTACTTATGAAGATCAAATATCTTATGCTATAGAACAGCTTCACGATTCTATTATCCCTGTTTCACTATTTGTTGATCCTACTATAGAAGCAATGGAAAAGTCAAAAGAGTTAGGGGCTGAGATGGTTGAACTTCACACTGGAAGTTTTGCCAACATCTTTGCAATGCTAAACTCTTCACTTCCTCACTCAAACCACTCAGTAAAAGAGCTTGAACTTCCTCGTTATGAGTTAGCTAGCAGACTTGAGAAGTCTCTAGAAGAGATTCAAGCAGCGGCGACTCATGCAAAAAAACTCGGACTCGAAGTTGCAGCCGGTCACGGACTAAACTACCACAACGTTTCTCATATGATGTCCATTGAAGAAATCACTGAGTTAAACATCGGTCAAAGTATCATTGCTAGAAGTGTATTTAGCGGTTTAGCAGATGCTGTTAGAGAGATGAGAAGACTCACTACACGATAATGACTAAACACAACATTGCCATCAGCGTTGGCGACTTAAACGGAGTAGGCATAGAGATAGCTCTAAAAGCTCACGAAGAAGTCTCCAAACTTTGTAACCCTATCTACTGTATCAGCTCCGAGATGCTCTCACAAGCTACTAAACTTCTACATGCCAAAACACCAAACGATATAAACCTGCATCCAGTTAATGGTGAGTTTAACATAGAAGCCGGAAAAGTTAGTTCTGCATCTGGCAAGTACTCTTATGATTCTTTCATGAGTGGTATCAAACTTTGTGAAGATAAAAAAGCAGATGCAGTCGTGACTATGCCGATTCATAAGGAGGCTTGGATGCTAGCTGGTTTAGAGTACAAAGGTCACACCGACCTACTCCGCCAATACTTTGACAGAGATGCTATCATGATGCTAGGCTGTGAGAAGATGTTTGTAGCACTTTTTACAGAGCATATACCTCTTAAAGAAGTGGCTGCATCTATACAGTATGTAAAACTAAAACAGTTTTTTATAGACCTGCATAACTCAATCGGAGATGCTAAAGTAGCCGTACTTGGACTAAATCCTCACGCCGGTGATAATGGTGTTCTGGGAAATGAAGAACTTAGAATAACTAAAGCTATAAAAAGTGCAAATAAAAAATTAGGCTTCGAGCAGTTCATAGGTCCAATAGTCCCAGATGTAGCTTTTACACCTCATGCAAGAAAAAACTACAAATATTTTGTAGCGATGTATCACGACCAAGGTTTAGCACCGCTAAAAGCACTATACTTTGATGAGAGCATAAACGTATCACTAAACCTACCGATAATCAGAACATCAGTAGACCACGGAACAGCTTTTGACATTGCCTATAAAGGCGAAGCAAAGACTCTTAGTTATATCAATGCTGTTAAGAGTGCTATTTCTTTTATTTAGCGTGACAAAGTTCAAACTTGATGTTAGTTTGAAAACCGATAGTAACATCACTCCAAGTCTTACCTTTATGAAGATCAAAACAAGCTTCGTTGATAGAAGATAGAGCTTTAGATGCACTGAAGTCTAAAAGGTCTATGTTTCCGCTTGCACTAAGATCACCTTCGTTAAAAATGTATGGCATAGCTACATTTTTAGTAATACCGTTCATAGTTACCGCAACACTCATTACACCAGTTTTTGGTTGACCTTTTATTCGCTTATTTGACTTAATATCTACAATTTCTGCTTTTATATTTCTAGAACTCATCTGATCAAAGAAAAATTTTACAAGTTTAACATCTCTATCACTATTTTTAGAGTTAACGCTTGCTGTGTCAATCATTACGCTTGAACCTACAAGTATCTCACGAAAGTTATTTCCCTTTGGAGCAACTGCAGTGTACTTTACGCTGTCAAAAATTCCGCCTACACCTACTTTTTCAGGTGTTTTATAAGCTTTCCAACTTACATTTACTTGACCATCTTGACTCAAGATACAAGAGCCACCTTTTGTTCCCATTTCCTCAGCATACGACATTGTCGCGACTAAAAATAGAGCTATTAAAAACTTCATCATATTGATTCTCCTTTTGTGTTGAGAGAGTATAGCCGTTGATATATAAATCCAAATTAAATTAATAGGTTTAGTTTTCTCTGTTATACTTTGAATATGAATCCAATACTTTTTTTCACAGCCTTTTTAGGTGTTTTTATCCTTATAAATATGTACATTTCCAAAAGACTAATTGCAAAATTAGATATCAAAGATAAGTACAAACTCTACCTTCGCGTCTTTCTCATAGTTAACTTTTTTGGCATCATCGGCTACATGCTTGGTCGCTACTATGTAGATATTCCAAACTGGCTATATTTTCTCTTTTCGCTTCCTATCGGCATACTTTTTTTACTCTTTTGTACGGCTATAATTTATGATATATCCAGAGTTATACTCCATCACTCGCCAATATCTCAAAAGAGAAGAAACTTCTTTAAACGCTCACTTGATATCTCCTCTCTAGTTGTTGCATCTTCACTTAGTGCAAGAGCAATGTATGAGGCAAGATATGTAAAACTAGAGAAAGTAAATATAAAAATAAAAAACTTGAAAAAACCATACAAGATAGTCCAGCTTAGTGACATACACATAGGCGGTCTTATAGATAAAGATTTCATACATAAGATAGTCCAAAGAGTAAACGCACTAAATCCTGACCTAGTTGTAATAACAGGAGACCTTGTAGATATAGATGTAAAACATGCTAAAGAAACACTTGATGAACTAAAAGGATTAAACTCTAAATACGGGACTTTTTTTATAGTAGGTAATCACGAGTATTTTCATGGAATAGCAACTATTATAGAGACAGTTAAAGCTCTTGGTATCAGAGTCCTTGAAAATGAAAATGTCTACATTGGTGAAGATGGAGAAGGCTTTAATCTAGCAGGTGTATACGATGTCTTTGGATACAGAACTAAAACATACATGCCAGACATAGACAGAGCTCTTCACAAGCTTCAAGAGTCACCTACTATACTTTTAGCACATCAGCCTAGATACATAGAAGAGGTTAAAGATAGTGTTGACTTGATTTTAAGTGGTCACACTCATGGAGGGCAACTCTATCCATTTAAATTTTTAGTAAATCTTGTACAGCCTTACATAAGCGGTCTTCATCAGCACAATGAGAACTTACAGATTTATGTAAATAAAGGTACAGGTTTTTGGGGGCCACCTATGAGACTAGGTGCAAGCAGTGAGATAACTGATATAACAATTATCCCTCTATAAGTTTTTTTCTTTGCATTAGTGCTCGAACAAGTGAGCCCAATACGGAGTGAAATGCATTACTGTGAACATCCAAGTTCTTTTTTAATTTTTGTTTGTTATTATAGTTGTTTTGAGATAAAAATAAAATTTATTTTCATTGATTTCCTTGAACTCATATTCAATAGAATTACATCGTTTTGCAATTTCATAAAAGCCAATTCCAGCACCTTGACAATGTGTATTCTGACCACTTTTTCTTAGCTCTCTATATCTTTTTTTGATGCCATCTCTATCTAAATATTGTATCTCTAGTAGTTTAGGTTCTATCTTTTCTTTATCTTGAATTGAAACAATATTTTGATTATGAATATGGTAGATACCTTCACCGCTTTTTGAGACAAGGATTAATCCTTGTGGTCTTAAAGCTTTTTCATCTACCTGTGCAGATTTAGAATAATTAATCATATTTTGAGAAAGTTCGATAAATACAGTAAAAATATTATTTGATGCATTTATACTAATATCGTTATGCTGAGCCTCTTTTTCAAGTGCTTCTATCATTATAGTATTACATTAATAAGTATAATAAAATACTATGTAACTGTCCTTAAGTAGTAATATATTTCAATACATAAAGACCAAGCTCATACAGGTTTAATTTTTAAATATAATTGTATTTTTACTATTATGTTTTAAAATTTGTAAGTTGAGTTCAGATGCCAGATGCTCAAATGTTTTTAGAGAAAAAAATCCTATGTGTGTCACATCTTTTATGTAAAACCACTTTAAAAACTTTTCATCATCACTTGGGTGAAAATAAGTCATCAGAAGTAAGTATCCATCTTTGTTTAGATGCAAGAGTAACTCTTTTAAAGTATCTAGAGGATTGTTTAGATGCTCTATGACTTCAGTAGAACAAATCAAGTCATATTTTTTGTTTTCATAGGCTTTATCTGGAAAGTAAAAAAGGTCATAGCTATCGCATGAGATGCTAGTTCTCTCCAGAAGTATAGGTAAGACTTCACCCTCTCCACAACCAAAATCAAGTGCAGTTTTTATCTCTTTGGCATTTGGAGTCACAAACTCGTCTATGAGCTTTTCAAACATCTTAACGTAACCAAGTGACTCAAGGTTGTTGTCATGATTATCGTAGTGTTTTTTCTCAAGACCAGCATCTAGGTAAAACTTCTCATCCATAAAAACATAGTCGCACTCTAAGCATCTATGGTAAATTTTGTCTGTTTTGGCGTCGCTTATTACTGTTGTATTACAATGACATAATTTACATTTTTTCATAAGTTAATTTTATCTTCTTTTGTTATAATTAAACATCAGAAAAAGGAATACTAATGGCATATTTTAAAAAAGTAAAAGTAAAAGACAAACTTTACGGCATGGTTTTTGGTGCTGGAAAAGTTACGCAGGTATTTGAAGACTCTCACTACAAAATGATGGTTACATTTAAAAACGGTCATGAGATTCCATATACAGAAGACGGTATTCCAGGCTGGGGTAACTTCAAAAAACAAACTATTTTTTACAAGACAGATATAGATCTTACCGATGTTGATTTCTCTCCTGTATCTAAAGTGCTCTCTCCTAAAAAAATCATCAAACTAAGAGAAAAGAAAAAGCTCGAAGTTAGACTTCCATCTGGCATCTGGTCAAACTGTGTAAAGTGTGCAAAAGAGTATGTTGAAGAGATGCTAGAAAACGAAAACTATCACCTTTTTAGAAAAAAAACTGACTAAGGTTATATCTATGAAAAAGCTACTATTTACAGGTCTATTACTAGTTGCGTCAACTCTATTTGCAGAACGTGTGTTTGTTGATAAAAGTACATCTTTAATCTGGCAAGATCATCAAGACAACCAAGAGCTTTCTATTACTTACTATCAGTCTCAAGAGTACTGCGCGAATCTTGTTATTGGGAAGTATAGTGATTTTCGTCTTCCAACACTTGTGGAACTTCAAAGTATAGTTGACTATAAAAGCTACGACCCTGCTATCAAAAAAGGTTTTGACTATGTTAGTAATGAGTACTACTGGTCTACTACACCATTTGCTGATGATGCAAAAACAGTCTGGCTTATACACTTTAGAAAAGGTGAGAGAACTGTTAAAGCTATGCACTATGATAGACACATCAGATGCGTTCAAAGTTCAAAATAGTACAACTATTTTTACTACTTTTTTTACTTGAAAATCTCCATGCTCTGCGACCTACTGCAGTAGCTGGATCTTTCTACACAAACAACAAACCTGAGCTTCAAAGAGAAGTAAACACCCTACTCAGAGATGCTAAGACATTTCCAAAACAAAATATCAACGCTCTAATAGTTCCTCATGCTGGTTACGTCTTCTCAGCCAATGTAGCATCTACTGCATACAAAACACTAAACAAAAAATACAAAAATATCTTTCTCATAGGTTCAAGTCACTACACTAGTTTTGACGGTGCATCTGTATACAACATCGGAGACTATAAAACACCACTTGGTAATGTTCAAGTCAACAGAAGCATCGCATCTAAGCTTATCAAAGATTCTAAGTATTTTGTCTTTAGAGCAGAAGCCCACGAAAAAGAGCACACACTAGAAGTTCAACTTCCATTTTTACAAACTATATATGGTGACGATTTAAAGATAGTTCCTATTATTATCGCTACTTCAAATCTCCAAACTATCATCTCTATATCTAAGACTCTATCGCCCTACTTTAACGATGACAACCTTTTCATAATAAGCACAGATCTCTCGCACTATCCGACGTTCAGAGATGCTAACATAGTAGATAAAAACATACTCGACTCACTTGTAAAAAACAGCCCAAAAAAGTTTGTAGAAGCCTTGGCAAAAAATGAAGATGCAAAGATAGAAGCACTCCAAACATCAGCTTGTGGATGGACTTCACTTCTAACACTTCTCTACATGACTCAAGACAAAGCTTACAAGTATGAAACACTAGAGTACAAAAACTCTGCACATTCTAAGTATGGAGACAAAAAAAGAGTAGTCGGTTATGGAGCGATGAGAGTTTACAAATCTGATGAGTTTTTTCTAACTGTGAAAGAAAAACAAGAGTTGCTAAAAATCGCTAAAGAATCTCTATATGAAGCTATCATAAATAAAAAAAGACATGTCATAGATGAGAGCAAAGTATCCGCAAAACTTAGAGAACCTCTGGGAGCTTTCGTGACGCTTCACAAAGAAAATAGACTCAGAGGTTGCATCGGTACATTTGAGCCCGATAAACCACTTTATAAAGTCATAGTGGACATGACTATAGCATCTGCACTTAATGATGAGAGATTTAAAGAAGTGACACCTGATGAGCTTAAAAATATAGACATCGAGGTATCAGTCCTTACACCTAGAAAAAAGATATCTTCGCTAGATGAAATCGTCATAGGCAAACATGGAATCTACATAAAAAAAGACTCTAAGACTGGAACCTATCTGCCTCATGTTGCAACTCAAATGAAATGGAATGTAAAAGAGTTTGTAGGTAACTGCTCAAATGAGAAAGTTGGCATCGGCTTTGATGGATACAAAGATGCAGAGCTTTTTATATATGAAGCTATAGTATTTGATAAAAAAGGATTATAAAATGATAAAAGCAATATTGACATTAACATTAACAGCGGTTGTATCATCAGCTTGGTTTGTTCCAAGCTTTGGCAGTTATGGCTCGGATTCTACTAATATAGATACAAACTATGTACGAGACGATAAGCAAGAGGTAGTTATAGATAATAAAAACCATAAGATGTTCTACGACTCCAAACCTACAAAAAGAATGCACTTTATTAAAGCATGGAGCTATTGTCAAAAAATGGACTATCTGGGAAAAATAGACTGGAGAGTTCCTACAAAAGATGAGTCTCGTGATTTACTTGAACTTTCAAGGTCAAATGTAAAATCAAAACATGCTTTTAAGAATGTGGATAGAGAACGTTACTGGACATCAACTGAGTTTAGAGATGGTATTGATGGATGGTATGTTGATTTTGACTTAGGAAGATACTCTACGGAAGAGTTCACTAAGCTATATCGTGTTATTTGTGTTAGAGACTCAAAAGATTAAATCTTTTTGAATTCTCTCAAATGCTGTTATAGAATCATCTTGTGTCACTGAATCTTTTAAGTCAATATAGTAGCTGTAAAAAAGTTTTCCATCTTTAGAAATTTGTATTTTCAGATAACTTGTAGGGAAATTTGAAAGAGCTTTTTTCTGGCTGTTTTGATTAGAGTTACAGACGATTCCACTTTTATGTGAAACATCCATTTTTATGGAACATTGCTTGTCAAAAGAATAGAGTTCATTTAAAGTCTTCTCTATCTTTTCATCTGGAGGAAAGACTACAAGTCTCATGCACTCTATTTTATTTTGAGAAATAGTTTTGTCGAAGATATTTACAGTTGCGTTATCACTGCATCCATGTAAAAAAAGAAGTAGAAAAGAAAGAGCGATAAAAGGTTTCAAAATTTATACTAAAGTCTCTATATCAACCAACTCTACACGTTCACAATCTTTTTTAAATAACTTTTTTGTGGTTGCATCTTCTTCAGCCAATACTAAAATATCTGCAAAATCATCTTTTGAGACTTCAAATGTATATAACTCTTTTGTAGTCTCAACTCTAAGCTGTGCATCTTTTGCATCTGTAAGTAGTTCAATATTTCTCAAACCCTTTGCAAATTCACTTTTTATTGCCTTTGAAACCTTATCATTTAAAAGCAGTTCACTTAAGAGTACGCTCGCGTTTAAATCTGATTCACACAAAATCTTATATGTTATGACGATATTACCATTCATTATTCTAATCCTTTATTTCTATAGCTTATCTGGAGTTAAACCAACCTCTTCTAGATAATGGCGAAGTTTACTGATTGAATCCTTAGACAAGTCGTTACTATGTGAAAGTGCCATTATGAATTCTTTATTGTTAAAAAGCAGTTTCGCTTTATTGTGCTTTGATATTTCAACTTCCACTTCGTAATGCTCAAGAGCAGATAGTAATCTTTTAACATCTATATTTCCAGATACCGGATGCTCAAACAGTTTTTCTATTTTACTTTTATATTTATGACTCATCTGTGTCCTTTAAACTATTATAACACTGTGTGTGTGATCTTTTTCTATTTCTAGAAGTGCCTTATCCAGTCTTTGAAATATCAACTTCATATCATCATCTTTTTCAAAAATAGTAGTTGAGAAGTTTGATTTTAGATGCGATACATTTCCAAAAATATTTTGCAGTATTATTGTATTTAATTTATGCGCATACTTATCGACACCTTCTATGTCTGTGTTAGGCGCAATTATTACAAAATTTTTCTGATCATACTTTATAAGTATATCAGTGTTTCTAATCTTTAGTTTTAAGAGTTTAGTAATATCTTTTAGTATCTGCTTTGAGACTCTATCTCTAAAGATATCATCACTTCTTCCAATATTATAGACTCTAAACATCATCACACTCACGTTTTGTGAGTTTTTATGGATTTTCTCTATATGCGACTGAAGAGAGGTATACTCTTTTAGTTTATCAAGAGCACTTACACTGTAAACTGAAGAGTCATCATGAGAGCTATTTGCAACGCACTCTTCTATCAGCTCTATCAATTCTTCTTTAGTTTTAGAATGCAAATCTATACCTTTGATATCAAACACGCTTAAACCTCTTAGTATCTGTTCTTATTTTATAGTATATCAAAATTTTCAAATAGTGCCTGCTTCGAGGAAAGTAACTTTAACTCATAGTAATTTTGCAATTCCAAAAACTCACTTTCCAAAAGTTCATCTTCTATGTTTTTAATAAGTTCAAGTCTTACAGAGTTGTCCTGTATCTCCCCAAAAAACTCTTGTATTATTTTTAATTTTGGCGTATCAAATTCAAATGCTCTTTCATTAGAAAAACAGTGTTCATAGATGTCAAGCGCGTAACGAAACTTCTTGAACTCTTTTCTAAGGTTATGAAGCTCATGTAATGGTGTATGCAAGTCAACTCTGCTGAGTTTTTTATATCTAATTTTTTTTGCTTTTGAGATAATTGCATATCTGTCTACACTATAAACATCATAAATAAAAAACGCACTCTCTCTGCTCATCATAGAAAGTATTTCAAGACTGTTTTTATACTCCTTACTGCTTATGGCATCTAAGAATGATTTAAAAGCATTTTCTCGTTTTACTCTCATCAGAAGGCCTAACTTTTCTTTTAGTAAATCAGAACAAAACAAAGTTTTTATGTCCATTAAAAAAAGGTCTATATCTCTTAGTTGTGCTGTAGGTTTTAGTAATTTTTTAATAAGCTTTGAGAACTCTTTTGAAGAGTGCAAATCTATCTCTTTAGCATAGATTTCACTGCAGGCATAAATCTTTCTAAGGTTTACTCTGTATTGATGTAAAAGCTCTATATCATCTTTTATTAGCAACACAGCATGCATCTTATTCGCAAGTATCACTCTGCTGCTAAACCACTTTCTAAACTCCATTATTCAGGCCTTTTTAGAGATTAATTTCAAGTACAAAATAACACTGATTCCTGAGCTTCCTAAAATCATTGCCATTACTACTATCTGGTATCTCACAGCGACTAACGGATCTACTCCTGAGAGAATCTGACCAGTCATCATACCAGGAAGTGAGACTATGCCGACTGCTAAAAAAGAGTTTATGACAGGAATCATCGAAGCTTTAAAAGTCGCTTTTAGTGCTTCATGGGACGATGATGTTTTTACTTCTTTTTCAAACCTCTCAGCAGCCAATGAGACTGAGTTCATCGAGTTTGCATATATCATCCCCGCAATTGGTATGACATATCTAGGCTCATAAAAAGGAGTAAGATCCAAGATGAATTCTATGACTAGAACAAGGTTTATTGTTCCACCTACTGCTATGGAGAAAAAGATTATAAAGTAAGAAGAGAGAGTGCCGTTATGAATGTTTCTCATGACTATGTAACTAGACATTGATATCATGACAAGGACTATGAAGATACCAATATACCAAGAGTCATTTTCAAAGATGTAGATAAGAACATAACCGATAAGAAGTAGTTGAATAACCATGCGCAAAGTTGCGTATATGACCTCTTTTGAGTCATCGGCCCACTCTTTGTAGTAGTACCAAACAACAGCTAGAGGAAGAAGTAAAAATAGAAAGTTTTGGACTGGTATCAACTCCATACTACTCTCCGGAATTTATATTATCCTAGTAGTATACAGTTTAATTTATTACTATTTCTTTTTAAAGATAAGTAGTGTCTTGTCCTCAGTGTCATAAAGAGAAAACGTTTGTTTATCTATTAGTTTGAGGTTTGTAAGTTTTTGAAAAGTTTTTATTTTATGGAAGTATTGAACTATGGTATCTTGATGTTTTATGTACTTTCCATCAGTCTTTTCAAAAAGAGTAAACTGTGTATGAAGTTCATCATCTGCAAACTCAGCATCTACGACTAAGAACTCTTTATCATTCTCAGCACTCATAGTTCCTTCTGCAACATCGCTAAATCCATAACGAGTGTTTATGTCTGCTATGAAGATTCCATCATCATTTAGCTTAGATGCCACTGCATCTAAAAACTTTACAAGCTCATCGTTGTTCATAAAGTTTAAGACATCAAAGATAGAAACAACCGCATCATAAGTGCCTTCAATCTCTGCTACGTCTATGCACTCAGCATCTAAGCCCTGAGCCTTACACTCTTCAACCATAACAGCACTAAGGTCTACACCTTTACAACTGACACCATCACTGATCATGCGCTGCATAAAACCGCCGCGTCCACAACCCACATCTAGTAGAGTCTTGATTTTATATTCATCAAGTTCTGAACGATAGAGGTCATAAAGTGCCTCAGTTGCTTCTTCTATTCCTAAAAGATGCTCAGCTTTTGCGTATAAGTCAAGATTTGTCATTAAACGTTTTGCTCTGCTTTTATAATTTCATTTATCTTCTCATAGATATCTAGAACTTCATCTTTTTTAGCGATATAGCTATTTTTGTTTGCGATAAGGTAAGTTGATGAAGTCATGATATCCTGAACAACTTCTAGTCCGTTTTGCTTCATAGTAGTACCTGTCTCAACAACATCAACTATCATATCAGCAAGTCCAATAATCGGAGCAAGTTCAATAGAACCGTAAAGTTTGATGATATCTACTGATACAGCACGCTCTTCAAAGTAACGCTTAGTGATGTTAACCATCTTAGATGCTACTTTTAAGTCAGGTTTGTCAAAGTCAAGTTTCTCACCTTTTTTCATACCAATAGAAACTTTACAAATACCACGTCTAAGGTCAAGCAGACGGATAACATCTAAGCCCTGCTCTTCTAAAGTGTCTAGTCCAACTACACCGATGTCAGCAGCCTGATGATAAACATATGTAGCTACATCTTGGTTTCTTACAAGTAAAAAACGAAAATTTGGAGTATCTAAGATAAGCTTTCTATCATCAAACTTAAAACTGTCACCAAATATAGTCTCAAATATTTCTAAAGTCTCTTTAGCAATACGACCCTTTGGAAGTGCAACTGTTAGCATTTTATGCCCTTATATATATTATTATTTTTCGCATTTTATCTAAATGTAGCTCAAAGTTTTATGAGTTATAGATAACTTTTACTTTACCTTCACTAACGGAAACCCTTGACCCAAAGGAGAAACAAACGGATACTGAGCACGTTTAAACTCTTTCTCCGCTATCTGAGGAACTGTGTCTTCTACAAAGTTTGCTATTTCTAATGTTTTTATATATCCATCACTATCACCATCTGCTTTTCCATTTAGTCCATCTGTTAGAACATAAGTAAGAAGACCATGACCTTTATAGCCTTCTAGTGCTTCTTGGCTTGAAGAAGATGCTGAGATTATTGTACTTCCTACTGCACGGCTTAAAACTTTCATAGCTGTGGTTTCTGTGAGTCCACGAGTAAGAAGTGCAACTTCTAGTGTTTGACCTAATGCTCCAGAGTTACAAGTATCCAGAACAATGAACTTTTTAGTAGTTGGAATATTTGCTATCATATCTCTTAGAGCATTTTGAGAAATAGCTTCTTTTTCTATACCTCTAGTAGATAATGCTCCAACATTTGAAGTTATCATATTATACTTTGCATCTTCTACCATTCCGTGACTTGCTACAAAGAATATAAAGAGGTCATTTGGAGAAATAGTTTCTAAAGCTTTTAAAGTTTTAGTGATGTTCTCTTTTGAAGTCTGAGCTTTTGAAGTAAGAAGTTCTACTTTAACATCTCCATATAAACCTTTGGTTTTTGCTTTTATAGTATTTGCAAAAAGCTCTGCATCTGCTACTGCATATTTTAAAGCTATGCTTGGATTTTTATATTCGTTTATACCAATTACCACTGCGTAGATATTTGGTTTGACTATCGGGTTAAAAGTTGAAGTAACAGCTAAAGTATCTTCTATAGATGCCATAGTATTTTCTTCGTTATAAACTATAGCTTTTAGAGTATGTTTGCCTTTTGCAAGTTTGATAGTATATGTTTTTAAAACTACATTTTTATCTTGTTTCTTTTGCAGTCCTCTATCTCCATCTGTTTTTATAAGAACACCATCAAGGTAAAGTCTTATTTGACCTATGCCTCCTGAGTTTGGAGTTATTTTTAGAGTTACTTGCAGTTCTTCTTTGTTTATAGACTTTTTAGTATCTATTATGGCTACTTGTGGTGCTGGTTTTACGTCAGATAATTTTAGTGTTGGGGTTTGAGTCGCATATTGAATACTTTTATCTTCACTCATAGCTGAGGCTACTATGTCTGGACGGTAAAATGTTTCGTAGTACTGGTCTATTGAGCTTACTTGCATTGGTCCTGTTAATATACTTAGGTGTTTAGCTCCGTTTAGTGATGCGTTGAAGTAGCCTTCTGGGGTGATATGAACCCATTCTCCATCTTCAAATGAAGCTTTAGCAAGTACTTCTTTACCAGTTTTCACATCCCAATATCTAATTACCCCATCCAACCCTGCAGAAATTATATATTTTTTATCCTTAGTGAACTTCACATCTTTTATATTACTCATATGTGTATCAAACGATTTTAATTTAACTCCATTAGTTAAGTCCCATAGTGTAATATGATTATTATCACCAAGCGTTAACATAGATTTGTCATCTGATGAAATAGTTAACTTTTTAAGTCTACCAGTGTTATCAAAAGTGTGCAGCACTTTATCCGTTTTAGTGGTAAATACTTCTAGATAACTCCCTCGTTTTTTAGTGTACCTAGGGTTAGTTACAAGAAATTCACCACTATGAGAAATTGTCATATGATTAATCTTTCCAGTTTTCTCATATGAATTGATTATTTTTTTTGATTTGATATCAAATATATTAATCTTTGATTTTGGGTGATATAAATCCCCTTGTAATATGTCAAAAATGATATATTTTTTATCAAACAATAGTGCTGTATGTATTATCTCTTGCGCAAAAGTAAAAGATTCTATAACTTTTGAGGATTGAATATTAAAATAATCAATTCTACTTTCATTTGCAAAACTATTGACTAAAAGTCCATACTGATTATCATCAGACAAATCAGATATAAATGATATGTGCTTATTTATTGCCAGCTCTTTTGTTTTTTGTCCACTTGTTAAATCCCAAAAATTTATATTATTTTTGAAATCAGAAGACAATACATACTTCAAATCATCAGATAAAACTGCACTATGTACCCAAGGTGATTTTGATAAAAACTCTTGTTTTAATTTTCCTTCATTTATATCAAAGATTTTTACCCCATACTCAACACCTTGAATAATATAATTCTCAGATAGAGTTAAGCCTTCAATCGTAGTTCTTTGATGATTACTTGCTTTTATAGTACGTAACTTATTCCCACTTTTTGCATCTAACATAGTGATGAGATCATTTTTGTTGTTTATAACTACATAATCTTTGTTTAAGTCAATAGAATAAAGGTCTGCATCATCCTTATAATAATCTTTAATTTCATTAGATTCAAGATCCCACAGTTGTATATTATTAGACTTTATAAAAAAGACTTTATTATCTTTGGATGCAGCCATATCATAAACTACACCCCGTTCCGTCTTAACTCGTTTAATATTTCCAGTATTTAAGTCAATTTTATTTAAAGAGTAAATTGAAGCGTACACAATTTCTGAATCATTTAAAAGAGTACTTGCAACACTAGGCATTACAGTCTGCTCATCACTAACTGTTTTTATTTTTTGACCTGTTTGGATATTCCAGAGATTAAAACTTGTACCATCAGAATTAATTTCAACAGAAATAATAATTTGATTATCAGAGTTCAAGAACATATCATGTAGTCTATTCTCACACTGAATCTCTCTGATTTTTTTGCCTGTTGCAATTTCCCAGATTATAATCTTTTTATCCAAATATCCAGCAATTATAAATTTACTGTCATTTGTAACAAAAACTTTGCGTACTGCATCAGTATTTGCATATAATGTTTTGATTTCTGCTCCACTTTGAATATTCCAAATTTTAATCGTAGCGTCGTTCCCACCAGTAACTAAATACATTCCATCAGGAGTTATAGCATTACTACGAACAGAATCTGCATGTCCTAAACTAAGGAATGGTTTAGTAATTTTAAAATTTGGATCACGATAAGTTATCTCGACATCTTTTTTTGTAACTACTTGAACATCATTCTGCTTTACAGAAACTTCTGGTTGACCACAGCCAACCATAAAACTCAAAATAAAAACTAAACTAACAAAAATTTTAAACATTTTTTACCTTTTAAATAAGTTTAGAGGAGAGAATCTTCTTCATTCCCTTAAATATCAGAGCTTCATCAATTACAGCATCTGGAAAGATTTTTGCAAACTTTTTTGCGTCTCCGCCTGTTAAGATAATGTTCATTTTATGAGAAGTAACTTCGCTGTAGAGAGTTTTTAGATAGCCATAGCTTATGGCATCTGTGGAGTTTTTCGGCAGAACATTTAAATCAAGATCAAAGTTAAATGGATAGTCTAGAGCAGATGAGATATTTTTGTAAGTTTGGCTCATGGCATTGAGTCCAGGATAGATAAAACCACCTTCAAATATACCGTCTTTTACAACATCAACAGTTACGGCACTTCCTGCATCTATGATGATTCCATTCTCAATGGCCTCAGATGCAACCATCCTGTCAACACCCATAGTCTCGTAATATTTACTCATATCAAGTTTAGTTGAGAGGTCTATCCAGTTGTCTAAATCTTTTAAAATATTTTTTAGTTTTGGGTTTACACAAATGTAGTGAACTTCTTCTTTTATGCTTGAAGGGTCAAAGTTATTTGTATCTTTTTTGAAGTCAATGTTGTCTTGTAAGAAGTGGTATGAAGTGTTGCCTATGTCACATAAAAGCATTACTGGATTTTCCAGCCTTGGCTTTTAAAAGCGTCTTTGGCTTTAGAACACAATGGAGCATCTATAAAGATTATTTTGTGCTTGAAGTTATGCCCGAAAAAAATCACTAGCTTTGCATATATCTCTTCAAATTTACGAACATCTTTCATTAACAGTTTACTCTTTTGACTAACAGCGAAAATAGCCCAAAAATAACCAGTTACATCTGTTGCTTTGTACATTCTTATTTTATTGCGAATTCCTAATTCTTTAGGAGGAATCTCTTGCATTTTTTTATAAATTTTCCCTTTTTGTCTTAGGGAGTCTACTACCATCTGCATATCTATTATATTGCCTTTTTATTAAAACATTATTTTATCCAAACTACCCTTTATATACAAACAACTATGTATATTATGTGATATAATTTCACCAATGAAAGTAATTCAAACAAAAATCAGAACAGTAGAACACTTCACCTCACTGGATTTAAATTTTATAACTATTGGTGAGGTTACAACATTTGACATTTTTATAAAAAAAGACAACAACTATCTTATAATTATTGAAGCCGGTACATTAATATCCGAAAGCCTATACGACAAACTAAAAAAGCAATTACGCCTATATATGAAAAAAATAGACAAAAACAAAACTAAACTCACATGTGAAAGTCTTAAATTTTATATGCTTCACAACAAAGATAATCTAGAAAAAAGAATATCACTTCTGTATAAGTTAAATGATGGACTTTTTACAAACTATCTTGAACATCCCTATAATAAAATAGATTTAATATGTGTAGATTTGATTGTAAAATCAATTGTATTTTTAATAAAGTATGATGATAAATTTTTAAAAAATACTATCCCGTACTTCATAAATGAACATTGCATGAAGAACCACTCTCTTCATGTAGCCATATATGCTATGAGTCTTGGTAATGGACTTGGACTAAACAATAAAAAGCTTTTACAACTTGGAACTGCTGGACTACTGCATGATATTGGCTTGAAAAAGATTAATGAATCTCTTTTAAATAAGAGTACTACATTTGATATATCTGAACTAGAAGAAGTTAAAAAGCATGTAACAAACAGTGTAGATATCATCAAACAAAATAATCTTCACGATCCAGACATCATAGATGCAGTACTGCATCATCATGAGCAGTATGATGGAAACGGATATCCTAATAAGTTAAGTGAAGTGGAGATAAGTGTCTTTGCTTCTATTTTAGCTATTTGTGATGTTTTTGATGCCCTTACAAGTAGTAGACCTCATAGAAAACAGTACACATCTTTTGAAGCCATAAAAATGATGCTAAAAGATGAGTCAATGGTCAATAAGTTTAACCAAAGCTACCTTCAAAAACTTCTCAAATTACTCTAGCTAGTTCATAAAACTAGGGTAGATTTTTTTGATTAAAAAATAGATTTTACATCCAAGACAATAGCTAAAGAAAGCTTCTAGCAGAGCACAACTCAAAAAAATAAAAGATACTACTATTGAAAATAGGTAAAAATCTAAGTTATTACTAGCAACTAACGTCAGTATAAAAAAAAGACCAAAATACCCGGCCAAGCGCTTAGCTCCACCATCGGTAAACTCATCTTTTAATCTAAATGCTTTTTTAAGAAATCTTGATATTTGAAAAAGAGGTGAATAATCTTTTTTGCAATATAGACGCATCATAAAATCAAAAAAAAGAAAATATAGTATAACAACGTTAAAAGTCATCATATAAGCGATTAGCAAAATACTGACCATAAGAGCTACAAACCTAGCTACATAACTATCAACGCTTTCAAAATTAAGGGGACATGAGTAAGACAAAGTGAATAACCTTTCATATAATATATACTGAAATTTTAGTCTCTTATTCTTAAAACATTATTATTTTAATTTCTTATCTTTTCTTCTATCTTTATTTTAATCTTAGATAACTCTTTTTCCACCGCAAAACAGCTTCTCATTGTACATGCCAAATACTCAGAACTTGTCTCTTCTTTTTTCATAAGAACATATGGATGTTTAATGTTTTTTATCTTTGAAACATCTCTTTCCAGAGTTTCTTTAGTGTTTTTTAATGTTACAACTTCCTCTTGAAGCATCAAAAATGCTATGGCAGATGCAGGAACATTTGACTGCTCTTTTTCTATCAAAGCATTTTGAGATTCCAATGTTTTTAAGGCTAGTTTTTCATATTTAAACGAAGCTCTCAAAGATGCAAGCTTGATGATATTTTGAGTCATTTTAGCTAAGGATGATGTGTAGTATTTGTCACGCATATCTGCTTTTATGCTCAACTTATCGTCACTCAGATACCAGATGCTCTCTCTGTAAAACTTACTTTTTGCCTTATTTAAAAAGTACTCTGCTTGAGAGAGTTTGTCATCATCCAGTTTGACTTCATAAGCTGCTAGCAATGCCGATATCAAAAAGCTGTAATCTTCTAAAAGACCTAGCTGAGTTGGTTTTGTACCGATGAGACTTTGATGATACAACTCTCCTCTCTCAAACATATAAGCTAAAAGAGCTTCGAGATGTTCATCTGCTTTTTTTGCGTACATCGCATCAAGAACTGAAGCCTTGTAAAGAGCCTCTATCATCATTGCATTCCAAGCAGTGTTTATCTTTTTGTCTATAAATGGGTACTCTTTATTTTTACGAATTTTTAGAAGCTCAGCTCTAAAGTTCTTAAAACCTTTTATTCTATCGTTTGACATAAAGTTCAGATGCACTTTACCTTCGAAATTTCCAAACTCATCAAAAGAAAAATTTTCTCTTAAAACGCTAGCATTAGGATTGTTTTTTAGTGCCTGTTCTACTTCATCAGTTGTGAAGATAAAGTACTTGCCCTCTTCATGATGTGTGTCAGCATCTGAAGCACTAAAGTAAAGCTTATCTTGCACAAACCTTGCGTCACACATCTCAATACTCTCTTTTACAACATCCTTGTATAACTTTTTTTTAGTTAAAAGATATGCTCTTACATACAAAGGAATAAGTTCAGCCTGATTGTAAAGCATCTTCTCAAAGTGTGGTATTTCCCAGGCAGCATCTACACTGTAACGAAAAAAGCCTCCATCGACATGATCATAAAGTCCACGCATAGCCATAGCATCTAGCATAGCCAGAGAGTTTTTCTGTAGCTTTTCATTCTTAGTTAGAAGAGCAAGATCCATCATTAGAGTTAGTTTAGAGGCTTCTGGAAATTTTTTGTTTCTTCCAAAACCTGCATATATGCTATCAAAACTTTTTAAAATTGACTTACTTAGAGTATCTACAGAGATTTTAGCACTATCGTTTTTAACTATCTTTAGAGGTTTATTCATCAAAGACTCCATAGCCTTTGCCTCTCGTACTACACTCTTATAATCTGTTTTATATTTATTATTTATCTTAGGTATAAGAGTATCTAATCCCTCATGATAATATTGTGAAGTTGTAGGAATATAAGTGGCAATGTAAAATGGTTTTTTATCATAAGTCAAAAAAGCGCTAAAAGGCCAACCCCCACTTCTTTTTTTCACTTTTAGATGCAGCTGTTGGTAATAACTGTCAAGATGTGGCATCTCTTCACGATCAACTTTTATACAAATAAAATACCTGTTAAAGACCTCTGCTATAGCCTTATTTTCAAACGATTCTCTAGCCATAACATGACACCAGTGACAAGTTGAGTATCCTATAGATAAGAACACAGCTTTGTTCTCTTTTTTAGCTTTAAGAAAAGCTTCATCACCCCAAGATAGCCAATTTATAGGGTTTGTTGCATGTTGTTGCAGATATGGAGATGTTTCATAAGATAGTTTATTCTTAGTTGTATCAGATTCTAAAAACATAAAAAAAAGTAATATAACAAGTAGATGTTTCATATAGTGATTATATCAAAATAGATTGTTAATTTGATTTTAATGTGATATATAAAAAAGGAATATATGTTATAATAAAAACTTAATTTTAATATAACGACGACAATAAAGGAAAATGGATGAAAAAAATAGTTGGTATGCTTCTTACAGCACTACTGCTAAATGCTTCTGATATTACTGTTTCTAATTCTTTAACACTAAATGAAGCTATAGAAATTTTAAAATCAGAAAACTTAGAGATAAAAACTGCATCACTTGATGTAGATTCAGCAAAGGCGGAAGTTCAAACCGCTAGTGGCAATCATTGGGGTAAGCTTGACTTTGTGCAAGACTACGCAAACTCAAATGATGCAGGAAATGTATTTGGATTTAAACTTACTTCGAGAGAAGCAAATTTTAATGACTTTGGTTTTGATGAGTTCTTAGCTCAAATGGGCGGACTTCCAGGAAACTCAGCAACACTTTTAGCAACACAACCAAAAAACTTAAACTATCCAGATGCTAGAAACTTTTTTCAAAGCAAATTAAAATATGAGGTTCCTCTTTTTACAGGTTTTCAGATATCAAGTTATGTTGATATTATGGAGTCTATGACTAAGATGAAAAAACTAGAAAAAAAACAAGTTATAAATGAAAAAATCTATCAAGTTAGAAAAAGCTTTTACGACATGGCTCTACTTAGAAACTCTACTAAAAATTTAAACACTATTCTTACAAATATTGACACGCTAGAAAATATGACTGAACAAATGATCGAAGTTGGATATGCAAAAAAAGTGGACTTATTAGAAGTTCAAGCTAAAAAAGGAAATGTACAAAGATTGATTCTTCAGATGGAATCTAATCAGAAACTTTTATATCACTATATCAGCTTCTTATTAAACCAAAAAGTAGAAAATATCTCTACTACTTCGGCTAGTGTCTCTATGCCAGTATTTACAAACGAAGATGTTTTAAACAACAACCTTGATATACAAAGAGCCTCAACTGGTCTTGAAGTTCGTAAAAGCATGGTTGATGTATCTAAATCTTCTTATTACCCGATGGTAGGCGCTTTTGCAGAAGCTGCTACTGCTGATGATACATTTTTAGGGAGTGCAGACGACCATAAAGCTTATACAGTTGGTGCAAGACTTACTTGGAATATATTTAATGGTGGGATTGACGAAGCTAATGTTGAGAAATCTCGTATCCAGCACATAAAAACAAAAACACAAGTAGAACTGGCAAAAAAAGGTATAGCTCTTAAAGTTGCTAAGATAAGAACTGAGATAGAGACTTATGATGCTGAGATAGCTTCTTTAGAAAAAGAACTTGCTCTTGCAGATGAGATTTATGCTAACTACGAAGGTAGATATAGAGAAAAACTAACTTCTATGAGTGATGTTATTATCAAACAATCAGAGCAGATTCAAAAAATACTAGAACTGCAAATGGCGCAAAACAAAAGAAATGAGCGTATATTTGCCTTAGAAAAATTAGCAAACGGAGAAAATAAATAATGAAAAAACTTTTAATAATAATTGCACTTGGAGCTTCGCTTATAGCTGAGACACTTGTTCTATCAGGAAGTGTTATTTCAGATAACCAGAAGATGATTACAAGCCGTTTTATGGGTTTTGTTACAGAGGTAAATGTAAGTGAGGGAGAGAAAGTTGTTAGAGATCAGATTCTTTATACTATTGACTCAAGAGAGATAGACTCTGCAAAAAGACAATCTGAGCTTAGTCTTCAAATGTATCAAAACCAGTATTCAAACGTAAAGCTAAACCTAGACAGATACAAAAGACTTCTAGAAAAAGATATGGTTTCAAAATATGAGGTAGAAAATCTCGAACTTGCCGCTCTTAATCTTCAAGATATGATATCAATTGCACAGGCAAGACTTCAAGAAGTTATCAACCAATACAGATACCTAAATATCAAAGCACCAAATGCAGGTGTTGTAGTTGCTAAAAATATCAAAGTCGGTGAGATGGCGATGCCTGGTATGCCGGCAATCATACTTTCTGACCTGAGTGATTTAAAAATCTCTGCTGAAATTGCTGAGAGTAACTTAAGTAGTATTAAACATGGTACACAAGTTATTGTAAATATTCCATCACTTAAAATAAAAAGCATTGGTAAAATAACTGCGATTATCCCTAGTTCAAACCCGATGACGCACACTTTTAAAATCAAAGTTTCTTTTACAAGTAACAACAAATCAGTATATCCTGGTATGTATGCAACTGTAGAAATAAACTAAGGCCTGAATATGACTGATATAAAACCTTATGAACCAACTGATTCAGCTGGTAAATTAGCCAAAGGATTTTTAAGGAATCCTCTTACGATTGTTCTTGGTGTCTTTTTACTGGCAATCGGATATCTGGCTCTTATGATTATGCCTCGTGAAGAGAATCCGCAGATGGTTGTTAGTGGATCAACCGTTATAGTTGCTCTTCCTGGAGCCAGTGCTGCTGAGATACAAAAAGTAATCGTTAAACCACTAGAGAGAAAACTAAAAGAAGTAAAGGGTGTTGAGCATATCTATGGAACTGCCATGGATAATGTCGGTATCGTTAATGCAGCATTTTTTATCGGTGAAGAGAAAGAGGGATCAAACCTTAAAGTTTATGACAAGATTATGCAAAACTCAGATATGTTTCCAAAAGGTGCTATGAACCCTATCATAAAACCTTTGGATATTGATGTTGATATTCCTGTTGTATCAATTGCATTCTACGCAAATGACAAGAGTATGAGTAAGACTGATCTTTATGACAGAGTAAAAAAAATCCAACATCAGATAAACGGTCTGAATAATGTAGCCGTAACAGAAGTAAAAGGTGGAAACAAGACTCAGTTTAACATAGAAGTGGATTTGCATAAACTCTCAGGCTACAACCTTTCTATGGGACAGATTGTTCAAGCTGTACAGTCACTTTCATATAGTGTTCCTGCTGTAAAAAACAGAACTAAAGACAACAAGATAATCATGGTTGGTGTTAAGAATGCTATTGAGAGTTCAAAAGATATCGGTAACATCATTGTTGCACAATATATGGGTTCTCCAATCTACCTAAACCAAGTAGCAGACGTAGAGAAGTCTTACGACATCCAAAACTTTAAGTCAGTTCAAATTAGTGTTAGAGATGACGCAGGCAAGTTTAAACCTCTTCAAGATCAGGTTACTCTGACAGTATCAAAACTTCAAGGTACAAATGCAGTTGTTATCGCAGATGCTGTAAAGAGTGAGCTCGAATCACATAAAGGTTATCTGCACGAAAACGGCATTAGCTATGTAATCACTAGAAATGATGGGGAAAGAGCAGATGAAGCCGTTAACGAGCTTGTATTTCACCTTATATTATCTATTGTGATTATCGCTATCTTACTTGCTCTTGTTCTTGGTTGGAGAGAGTCTCTTATTGTTACTTTTACAGTTCCTGCGATTTTAGCTATTACTCTTTTCGTAGCATACCTAACAGACCAGACAATCAATAGAATCACACTATTCGCCTTTTTACTTTCACTTGGTCTTTTAGTAGATGCTGCGATTATTGTTATTGAAAATATTCACAGACACTATCATGATGTTGCCTCAGCTCACTGTTCTCCAGATGACTTGATGGTACGAGCAACTGATGAGATCGGACCGCCGACAAATATCGCAACTTTAGCCATTATTATGACTATGGTTCCAATGGCGTTTGTTGGTCAGATGATGGGACAGTTTATGAAACCAATTCCGGCTAATGTTCCTGTAGCTCTAATAGCTTCACTCTTTGTTGCTTATATATTTACACCCTACTTAGCAGTTAGAATGCTTAAAAGACCGGATTTTTCTAAAAAAGGAGGTCACTAATGTTTAAGAAGTTTGAAGATGCTGTTTTAGTTGGCATCCAGAGTGCAACGCAAAGAAGAATAATTTTAATCGCAACTCTGATAGCATTTATACTTTCAGTTCTAATGATAGCTCCTAGTAAAATGGTTTTAGCAAAAATGCTGCCTGGGAAAAATAACGATACTTTTAATATCTATGCGACACTTGCAAATGGAAGTTCAGTAGAGCAGACTAAACATGTAACAGACTGTATCGTAGGATATATCCAAAAAGAAGGCGAAGTTTTAGACATTGAAGTTTTTCTAGGTATGGGTGCTCCACTTGATTTTGCAGGACTTATAAAAGGTTCACACTTTAAAAACTCTGAGAATGTTGCTGAGATAGTTTTAAATCTTACAAAGAAACATGACAGAAGTGAACCTTCATATATGATGGTCCAACGTATGAGACCTGTAATCATAAAGAGTTGTGAATCTCTCTATCCAGATACAGTTGTATCTTTTGTTGAACCTCCTGCTGGACCTCCAGTTTTAGCGGCTATTGTTGCTGAAGTATATGGAAGTGATGCTAAAGGTATTAGAGAGCTTTCTGCTAGAGTTTCTGATGTGTTTAAAAAGACAGAGGGCTTAGTTGACATAGATATCATGCAAGATGAGATTTATGACACTTTTGAAGTACAGATAAACAGTACAAAAGTATCTCGTTCAGGTGTAAGCATCAAGCAGTTAAACGACATACTATATCTAGCGTTTGAAGGTATGCAGATAGCTGTTAAAAACTCGGATGTTTACAATGACCAGATTCCTATCTACCTCTCTCTTTCTCAAGAGTCAAAAAGATTTACATCTAAAGATATCAACTCTGTAAAGACAAAACTTGCATCTTTAAAGCTTATGAATCAGATGGGAATGATGATACCTATTACTGAGTTAGTAACAATCAACCCTAAAAAGTCAAATCCACTAATCATGAGTAAAAATCTTCACCAGATGACAAATGTTATGGCTGAGACAGATATGCTTTCTCAAGTCTACCCTCTTATGGATGCAAGAAATATGATTCTTGATACGTTTACAGACAAGTATGATATAGAAAAAATTGGTATGTTTAACTTGAAACTTACTGATAAAACAAATCAAAATGTGTATAAAATAATCTGGGATGGAGAGATGGAAGTAACACTAGATACTTTTGTTGAACTTGGTGCTGCATTTATCGCGGCTCTTGTTCTAATCTTCTTACTAATGGTTATCTACTACAAGAGTTATACAATAAGCGGAATTATTCTTTTAGGATCTTTTCTCTCTATCATTGGGGTAATTGTAGGTCACTGGATAATGGATATATTTACTACAGATACATTCTTCCTGACTGCAACTTCACTCATCGGGTTTATTGCACTTATAGGAATCAGTTCTCGTAACTCTCTGCTTCTAATAGACTTTACTAAGTCGCTTATGGATGAGAAGGGAATGCACAAGGCTGAAGCTATCGCTTACGCAACAGCAACTCGTGCTAAGCCTATCTTCCTGACTGCTGCGGCAATCATCCTTGCATCTACGCTTCTAGCCGGAGATGCAGTATTTGGCGGTCTCGGTGTTGCTCTAATTTTTGGAACCATAGCAGCTGTAGTAGCATCTCTAATCGTTGTCCCTGTTCTTATGTTTCAAGCAGATTTAGAAAAACACTTTAACTTTCATGAGAAAAAATCGGTACCTATTAGCGACCCGCTTTAATCACTCTTACTTATTCCCCATTCACTGGGGTATAATTTTTAACTTTTAAAACTAGATACTTCTTATAACTTTATATCAGTATTTTACTTATCTAAGTTATTTATTTGAGATTCTTTTTTGCTTATGACACTAATAGTTAATATACCAATAGATACTACAAACACAGTTATTGATGCGATAAGAGTACCTATATAAAACACAACATTTTCTTGTTCTAGATTCATACCATAAACACTATATATGATTGCTAGAATAGAGAAGATTGCTAGTAGTTTAGAAAACTTTAACATGTTATTTCCTTTTTATTGTTCTTGAAATTTTTTTGCATTAACTTTATATTTTTAAAATTGGAGGTTTGTCAATATCTATAAAATTATCACGTAGAAAAAAAGATTGGTCATAGACAATTACGTATGAATCAAGAGTGACATACGATAACAGTAAAATAGGCTGTAAGGAATTTCGATTATCTTCAGTCTCTTCAACCTGTTCTGAAACCTCTATAGAGACTTCAGAGGTAACTACAAACTTATCCGGTGACTCAGTAGCACTACCTTGAGTTCCAAGGAAGAAAATGGACAAGAGAAAAAAGAAAAAAAGGGTTTTGAGTTTCATAACAACATTATAAGGTTTTTATACAAATAAAAGTAAATGCAAATTAATTTAAAGTATTAAAAACTCTCTTATTCCCATCTTTCTTTATCTCAGAAAAATTATCAAGATAGTCTAAATAAGTAATCAGATATTTTCTACTAAGTGGATATAACTCTTTAAAGTTTGCTATGTCTATGTAGCCATCTTTTTTTATGATATCTTTCATGTCATTTACAAGTTTGCTTAAAGAGTTTGTGTGCACAAAAAGATTGTGCTGAAGTCTAAAGACCTGTTTTTTAGAGCAGAGTGACTTTAGTATCTCATCACCCATCTTTCTGTCTAAATCTAAATCATCGTAGATATTATAAGGAGCAGTTGGAGATATGCCCTCCTCTTCTAAACGCTTTAACATCACTTGTTCGAGTGAAGTTTTAAAGTCCTCTTTTACATTGGCATTTTTAAATAGATTTCCGTCTTTTACTAAAAATTCTTCATCTACAAGCTCATTTAAAACAAGCTCTATAAAACCTGAACTTGCCCACTTTAGTCTTAGTTTTATAGATGCATTTGATAGAAGTGCGTATTGATTTTTAGTGTAGATATTTTTAATATTGGCATAGATAGTATCTTTTGTAGCTAATGGATAGATGATAAGCTCTTTCTCATCCACGAAAGACTCATGTAACTCTTTAGCACTATGGAGCGCTTCTTCGTGTGAGAGTGCAAACCTTTGTGCAGATGAAATTAGCCCTAAGCCTTTTTTATGTGCATAAAGTAAAATGGAGTAAGCTTTTGGTATGTCTTGTTTTTGCAGTGCTTCAAGCAGATGCAACTTTTGAGACTTTTTCATAGGATCACTTACGGGGTTTAAAACTACCCCGCCCGCCACTGTAAAGTTTCCATCTCTGATGATTAGTTTCTCGTTATAGATGCTAAAGATATCTTCTTCACTTTTTATAGATGCAAAACCCTCTTCTAAAGAGTCTTCTGAATTAAAAAGTAAAACCTTTGCATCTATCTTTCTTGATCCTATGTAAATAGAGTATTGTCTATTATGATGTAAAAACTTATCTTTAAGTGCTTTAAATGAGATATCTATGGAGTTAAAACCTCTAAGATATCCTTTTTTGCTTATAACAAAACCTCTTTTTATGTCCTTAGCATCTACCCCGCTCAGGTTTATGGCTGTTCTATTTGAGATATTTGCCGTTTGTGCATCTACACTATGAACCTGTAAGTTCTTTATCTTGGACTCTTTTTGTATGTCACAGATAAATACTTTCTCATTCACTTCTATTGGCTTTCCAAGTACGGTTCCCGTTACAATAGTTCCTGCACCCTTTGCACTAAAGACTCTGTCAACGTAGTATCTAAAGAAATTTTCTTCTACTTTTGTACTTGCGTCAAGAGTAAAAAGTCTCTCTTTAAGAGCCTCTACTGAAACCTCATCATATATGGAAACTCCCATACTAAATTTCAAATCAAAATCATATCTTGATATAAACTCTTCTATCTCTAGTAGTTTCTTTTCTAGCTCTGAATCTTCAACTAAATCTTTTTTACTCACTACTAAAACAGCATTTTTAACACCAAGCAGATTCAAAATTTCCAGATGCTCTACGGTCTGTGGTTTTATACCCTCTAACGCACTCACGACTATAAGCACACAGTCAAAAGAGAAAGCTCCGGCTATCATATTCTTTACAAGCTTTTCATGTCCTGGAACATCTATAAAAGCTATATTCTGCTCACCTTGTGCAATGTTTGAAAAACTAAGATCTATAGTAATTCCACGCTCTTGTTCTTCTTTTGTAGTATCACCCTCAAAACCGTTAAGTGCTTTGATAAGAGCCGTTTTACCGTGGTCAATATGCCCACAAGTTCCTATGATAAAGTTAGACATCTGATATCTCTTTTGCGGCATCTATAATTTGTGCTATATCATCTTTTTGTATGGTTCTAAAATCAAGTAAAAACTTATCATCTTCTATTCGACCGATGATGTCCCTTTGTCTAAATAACTTTTCCATCTTGTTTTGTTTATAGTTTTTAATTTTAACAGAAAGTGCAACAGTAGGAATAGTTCTGTTTGGAGTTGTTCCTCCGCCTATAACCGTTTTAGTATCTATAATCTCACATTCTGCTATATCTGCAATGGCATCTTGAAGTGTTAAAGCATTTTCTCTTAGCTCATCAGTACTTGAAAATAGCATCTTAAGAGTAGGAATATCATCTATTTGCCCGAGTAAAATGGACTTTATATTTTCTTCTAAAATGGCTAAAGTAATCTTATCTACTCTTAACATACGAAGGAGCTGATTCTTTTTTAGTTTTGCTATGTACTCTTTTTTCCCTACTATGATTCCAGCTTGAACACTTCCAAGAAGCTTGTCGCCTGAGAAGCTAAGAAGTGAAGGATTTTCCTGCATATACTTTAGAACTGAAGGCTCATACTGGTCTAGTCCATACGGCAAATCAATCAGATGCCCGCTTCCCATGTCGTAGTAGTCTATAACATCATTCTCTTTGGCTAACTTTATAAGTTCTTTGAACTCTACCTCAGAGCTAAAACCCTCTATGGAGTAGTTAGACTTATGGACTTTCATAAGCATCGATGTTTTGTTGTTTATAGCGTTTTCGTAGTCTCTTAAGTGTGTTTTGTTCGTAGCTCCAACTTCTATGAGTTTTGCACCGCTGTCTCGCATAACATCTGGAACTCTAAAACTTCCGCCAATCTCCACTAGTTCACCACGACTGACAATAACTTCTTTTTTCTTTGCAAATGTATTTAGAATGAGAAAGACTGCACTTGCATTGTTGTTTACTATAAGTACATCTTCACAACCGAGAAGTTTGCATATTACTTTAGAGATGTGAGAGTATCTCTCGCCTCTTTTACCTTTTGCTGTGTCATATTCTAAGTTATTGTAACTCGTGGCTATTGTTTTTACTTTATCAAATGTTTTTTCATCTATAAGACTTCGACCTAAGTTTGTATGAACTATTACGCCAGTAGCATTTATTAGCTTTTTAAGTGATGGGTTTATCAGCTCTTCATATTTTTGTAAAACTCTTTTTACCAACTCATCTTCACTGAATGAATCAACAGAGTTATTTAAAATATTTTCTCTTAGATTTTGAAGAACTTCTTGGGTAAAACTTACTATAAGTGGAGTACATAAGCCATCAAATTTTTCATTTTCAATAAACTTGTCAACCTTAGGAATTGATTTTAGTAAAAACATTTTTACCCTTTTTAGATTGTTTTTATATTTTATATTGTAAACTTCAGTTGTACAAGATTTGGGGGGCATGTGACCCTGGTGGGCACCACAGGTTTCAAACCTGATTGGAGGTTTTTGTGTAAACGCCTCGGGGGGTTCGATTCCTTCGCCTTCTCACCAAACTCTTAGTACACAATTATAGGTCTGTCACCCCTTGGGATAATAGAACCAATTATACTTGCATATCCAAAAGTCAAATCTTCAACTCTTTTTACATACTCCGCAGCATCTTCTTCATTCATAGATATTAAAAGACCACCAGATGTTTGAGCATCACAAAACATTAGTCTGTACTTTTGGCTCTCACCAATAAAGCTAACTTTATCTTCTAAGTACTTCATATTTCTCTTACTTCCACCAGGAACTACATCTTTAGCAGCAAGATCAAATGCATCTGCCATAACAGGAACAGCAGAAGCATCTATACTAAGAGATACATTATCATTAGTAGATTCGAAGGCGTGTCCTAAAAGGCCAAAACCTGTTATGTCTGTACATGCACTTACATCATACTCTTTGAGAAGTCTTGATGGCAGATGGTTCAAGGCTTCCATGACTTTTACAGCTTCGAGTGTTGTTGACTCTTTTAACAAGTCTCTTTTTATAGCTGTTGTTAAAATCCCCATGCCAATTGGCTTCGTCAATACTAAAACATGTCCTATTTTAGGAGTGTTGTTTCTTAGTATCTTGTTTGGATGAATCATCCCTGTAACACTAAGACCATAGTACATTTCAAGTGATTCAATAGTATGACCGCCCATTAAAACACCACCGCACTCTTTTATCTTCTCATTTCCGCCTCTTAGAATCTCGCTAAGAACCTCGTAGTTATGATTTGTCTTATCAAAGCCTACAATGTTTAGAGCAGTTTTAACTTCCGCTCCCATGGCAAAGATATCCGACAAAGAGTTTGCAGCCGCGATTTTTCCATATATATACGGATCATCAACAACCGGTGTAATAAAATCAACAGTTTGGACTAAGGCTTCATTTTCATTTATTTTAAAAACACAAGCGTCTTCGCTATTTTCAAATCCTACAAGTACGTTTTCATCATCTGGAACAAGTGAGCAAATAGTTTGTTTTAGATCTCCCGGACCCATCTTTGCTGCTCAACCAGCTGCTTGAACGAACTTAGTAAGTTTAGATTCGTTATTCATTTTTTTGACCTTTAGAGTATTTGTTATGAAGGAGGTGTATAAAAGTGCAGTAAAAGATTTTATTACATTTATGTACACCCAATCCATAGGTTAATGCTTGTTGTATTCTACTAGTTCTAAAGTTAAAGGAATATTAATAGAGTAAAATATTTTTTACCTTTTAATAAAAAATAAAGAATTCTTTCAATACAATTTTCTTTAGATTTGTGGTACAAATAGACATTTTGATTTTCTTTCTTTCTTAAAATTCATTTCTGTCACCTTTTATTTTTTACAAAAAATTTACTTAATTGGAGAAAAAATGAATTTTCTTGAAGAGTTAAAGAAGCATCTAGTTTCTTTTTGGTTACCGGTTCCCGCAGTTATTGCACTTGGGGTTTTATCTGTTTACTATTTCGGTATTACAGGGACATATTGGGCAGTTACGGGCGAATTTACAAGATGGGGCGGACATGCCTTAGAATTCGCTGGTGTTGATATTAGCGATTGGGGCTATTTCAAAATCATGAATATGAATGGTAATATTTTTACTCGTATTGATGGAGTTATGATTATTGGTATGTTTGGAGGAGTTATTGCAGCAGCCTTTTGGGGTAACAACGTAAAATGGAGAATGCCAGCAAGTAAGATAAGAATTTATCAAGCACTTATTGGTGGAATCATCGCAGGATTTGGTGCTAGACTGGGGATGGGTTGTAACTTAGCAAGTTTGTTTACAGGTATACCTCAGTTTACGCTTCACGCTTGGTTCTTCACTTTTGCTATGATTGCCGGTGTTTATTTAGGAGTAAAAGTAACTCAACTTCCATTTTTTCGCTCGAAAGTAAAACTGGAAAAACTATCTTGTAGTACACCCACAAAAATTGATACTGATGTAGATGCAAACAAGGTTAAACGATTTTTTACTATTGGAACTTTTGTATTTATAGGCATGATTGTTTGGGCAATCTATCTTATCATTAGCGGACATCAAAAACTTGGTATGGCTATGCTTTTTGGTGGTGCTTTTGGTCTTATAATTGCCAAAGCTCAAATCTGTTTCACATCAGCATTTAGAGATATTTTTACAACTGGTAGAAGCCAAATGGCTAGAGCTATTGTTCTTGGGATGTTAGTTTCAAGCATCGGTATTTATAGCTACATCATGATAGGAGTTCCACCAAAAATCATGTGGGCTGGACCAAATGCTATCATCGGTGGAGCATTGTTTGGTTTTGGTATCGTTGTAGCTGGTGCTTGTGAGTGTGGTTGGATGTATAGAGCAGTAGAGGGTCAAATTCACTTTTGGATAGTAGGAGTTGGTAATGTTATCGGTTCAACTCTACTTGCTTTTGTATGGGATGATATCTCTGGGCCACTTGCAACATCTTGGCCAAAGATAAATCTACTAGAGTCATTTGGTAATTATGGTGGACTGCTTATGAACTATGTTCTACTTGCCTTACTATTTTTAGTAGTGTTAAAACTAGAAAAGAATTATCTTAAGAAATTAAAAGGAAAAACAGACAATGCAAAATAATACTAAAGCTCCTACACCAACTCACCGTTTGGATATGCATGGTGAACCATGTCCATATCCTGCCATAAAAACACTAGAAGCATTAAGAAGTCTTAATGACGATGATATATTAGAAATCATCAGTGACTGCCCTCAAAGCATCAACAACATTCCCATAGATGTTAGAAATCACGGGTTTAAAGTTTTACATATAGACACAAGTACACCTTCTGTTAGATATTTTGTAAAAAGATAACAATTAATTATACTTTAATTCACCATGCCCCAATGGCTGGAATGCAAGCTTGGAACGATACGGTTTGTAGAATTAGGAAGGTTTAGTTACTACCTATATGACGCACACAATACCACCTCTGTAACTTCAACGAGGTGGTCTGAAATATTCACTGCTCGTTTAATTCAACGATGTGTTCAGCTAGTTACACCTCTCCCAAGGTGTAATATAATCTCTTATGTTATTTTATATATTTACTGCTGTATGCGTTCCATCTCAGGAGAGATGGAGCGAGAAAGAAAAAAGTCTTTATCTCTCTCTTTTTTTGATTTACTGGTTTAACTGCTTAAACAGCTTTTCCAGCCATTTATCAGCATCTTCGACATTTTCAAATCTTTGTGACTTGGCAACTTGGTCTTTGCCTTCATAAAATCTTACTCTTATGCCATCTTCCACATGGTCAATTTTTGTTCTTGTGATTTTACTGAAATTCAAGTAAACTCTATCGTTTAATTTTACAAACATTTATACCTCCTGATTTTTTATATTATATCACATGAGTGTTTTATAGTCAAATATGTTTTACCTAAACCAGCTCTAGTGCTTTTTCATCAAATCTATAAGTCTTATGTGCAATCTTTACTAAAATCTTCTTTTCTGAAAGCTCTTTAAATAGTTTGATTAGAGTTGGTTTTGAGATGGAAACCTTTTGCATAATATCACTATATGAAGCTACCAGTTCATTTCTTTCATTTAAATGATCCAGTATGCACTTTACAACTTCTACTTGTTTGGAGTCTGTAATTGCCGAGATTGTTTTAATGATATTTGAGTTTTTATGTATCTCTTTTTCTTGTATAAGCGGTAAGACTATATCGTGAAGAGTATTTAGTAGCTCTTTTAGGTTTATCGGTTTAACTATATAATTTTCTATCTTTAGCTTTATAGCATCTAACAGGTATTTTGTATCTGTATGTGCTGTTGTCAGAACTGTTGGTATGTTAATATTTTTATTAACTTTGAGATCTCTAAGAAAATCTATTCCATTTTCATTTTCCAGTAAAATATCTGAAATAATAATATCTATTTTCTCTTTTTTAAGTACCTGCAATGCTGCTTCTGAAGTTTTTACTGCAAAAACATTTTTTACAAAGTCTTCCAGCATGTCCCTTGTCTGCTTAAGTAGTGAGTCATCATCTTCTAAGTATAGTATGTTAAATTCGTTGAGTATATTTAAATTTCTAGTTGTCATTGTTCTTTGCCTTCGTTAACCGGAATTGTAATTGTAAAAAGAGTACAATTTTCAAAATCTTGATTTTCTATTTTATAATAAATATTCTTACAATCAATAGTCCCTTGCATATGTTTTTCAATAATTTGTTGAGACATATATAAACCTATACCTGTTCCTGCACTTTTATACTTTGTAGTATAGTATGGTTCAAATATATGAGGTAAGATTTCTTCATCTATCCCCCCGCCATTGTCCACCATGTTTATTCTTATCTTATTTTTTGATTTTTTTACTATTACTTCCATGAGTCTCTTCTGGTCTTTTGACCTCAGAGCATCTTTTGAATTTGAGATTATATTTAAGAAGACATGTGAGAGTTCATTGTAAAAACCATATACTTCAATATCTTGCTTAATCTTTAGATGAAACTCTATATTCTCTTCATCTAAAAGATATTTTGACAATTCAAATGAGTGTTCAATACAATCTTTTAAAGAGAATCTTTCTTTATCTCTATTTGGCTTGAAAAAATTCTGAAAATCTTCAAGAGTATTTGACATACTCTCTCCGAGTATAATTGCATCGTTTACCTTCTCTTCAAGAACCTCAGGAGTAAGTTTTCCTAACTCCATCTTAGTTTGAAAACCTTGAACTATCATCATAATAGAGCCTAGCGGCTGTCTCCATTGATGAGCTATATTTGAAATCATCTCACCTAAGCTGGCAAGTCTGGCTTGTTGAAACATTATCAGATCTTTTTTTCGTGAGTTTCCTACTTCATCTTGGATTCTTTTTTCTAAAGACTCATTAAGAGCTTGAAGCTCTTTTGTCTTTTCATTTACAGCATCTTCTAGACCAAAGTGAAGTCTTTTAAAATGTAAAATGATTACTATTGAGAGTATGATTGAAAACAAAAATACCCATACTATGGAAATATTTAAAATCATAGAGAGAGTATTGAAGACCTTTTGCGTATCTCTTCTCTCACTTATAGCCATATTCAAGTCGTAATTAGTCAAGTTTGTTATATAGATAGAGATTGTATTTATCTCAAAGTTTACATTGTCTATAAGAAGTGATACTCTCTCATAGTTTTCATTTGAAAGCTCTAAAATTATCTCATCGACCAACTCTTTTATCTTTACATTTTTATCATTTATATTTGAGATAATACTATTTTGCAAGATCTTGTTCTTATCCTGACTTCCTATAATAAAGAACTCTTTGATTATCTTGGTCACCCAGGATGTTTTATACTCCTCTGAAAAAGTTATTTCTAAATATCTACTCCAGTTTTTCTCAATAAGCTGTTCACCTAAATCAAGAACATCATATGACTGCTCAAGCGTAATATTTTTATGATAAACATCATATAGCGTGTCATGAATATTAACTACATACGCATCTTTAATAGCTTCGAGTTTAATGATAGGTTTGGTTCTCTTTTCAAACAAAATATCAAAATCATGCTTTACTGTATATATAGATACTTGGGACAAGCCTATTATGAGTATCATCCCGCCTATAATTATGAAAAGTAAGAAAAATGTCTTATATGTAAAAGGTATCTTGTTTATATAAGAGAGTATATTTTTAATTTTCATTATAGACTTCTATAAACTTAGAGTTTTTGTATTTAAACAGATAGACTTTGTTGTGCAGTTGATCATTTTTATAATCTATATCAACACCATCTAAAATATTCTTAGGAAGCTTTTTTATCTCTTGGAGGAACTTTTCTCTTGTAATGGCACCGCCGATATTCTTCAATGCCACAACAACTGATTTGGCTGCTAAAAATGCTTCTAAAGAAACAAAACCTAAAGGCTCATCCGGAAAGTACTTCTTCATAAGCTTTTTATACTCTAAGATAACAGGTTTAGAACTATCATCATAACTTGGAACAACTTGGGAGAAAAATAAATTTTCAGTATTGTAATCTAACTCTCTTATCATCTCATCTGCATCTCCAAAAGAGATATTACAAAAAAGTGTATCTTTAAAAATAGGATCTTTCTTTGCTGTTTTAATAAACAGAGCATTTGCTTTATACGCTCCAATCATAAAAACTGCTTCTGGTTTTGAAGACTTTATCTCATGAAAGGCATGTCTAATGGAGAGAGTGTTCCTTTTATATGTTCCTTCTCCGCAAAGCTTCAATCCTCTCTCGTTTAGTGAGTGAAGAAGTGAGACAAAGCCCTCTTCTCCATAATCATCATTTTGATAAAAAACAGCAAATTTCGAAAGATCTCTTTTAGTTCGTAAATACTCAACTGTGTAGTCAATCTCTTCTTTATAAGAACTCCTAAAATTGACAATATCCACACCGTCATTGTTTCTTAAAAAAGAAGCTCCTGTAAATGGAGCTACTAAAGGTATTTCTCCAGCTCTGAGATTAGGTAATATTTTTTTTACTGTTGGAGTACCTACAAAACCAAAAAAAGCAAAAATATTTTTATCAATAAGCTTTTTAATATTCTCAACAGTCATATCAGGCTCATATTTATCATCATAAACAATGAGTTCAATTTTCACATCGCCTAGTAATTTATTTTGATTAGCATATAAAAAATAAGAATCGGCTCCACTGTAAACAGAATCACCCAGAGCATGCATAATTCCACTTCTAGGTATTGAAAGACCGAGTTTTAAGGATTTTCCATCAAGCTCATCATTTTCAATATTTAGGAAAATCAGAACAAAAGCAATTAGTACAACTACTATATATCTAATCACAAGAACCCTTTTTATGTTGATTATATCATAAATATACATTCAAAGATAAATTGTCTTACAAATAATCACACTAGGTAAAATACTTTTGACTATTTAAGGACAATATAAGTTTTATGAAGTTAAACTTGGTAATATATTTTTTACCAAAAGGATTTAAGATGCAAGAATTTGTCTACTTTAGCGATAGAGGACTTGATTTTCCACTCCCAGAAAATATACTTGTTACCTCTGAATTATCAACTGCTTCAAACAATAATTTCATAGTATCAAATTCTAAAAATGTACATGGTGAAATAATCGCAGATGAGATTGACTTCTATATAAGTAACTCACAAGACCCTATCGCTAAAAAAATCAAAAATGTAGAAAAATTATATGAAATAAATGCCATTAGATTTGATATGGCACAAGATATTAAATACACTCAAAAAGTTTCACAAGAAGTTTTACTTGTATCTACTCAAGAACAAAAAGAAGAGTTTTTAAAATCTATGATCCCTGATGAGTTCAATCTTTTACATGTAACACCTGAAGTAGTTAAATCTATCTCTGGACATATTGGTAATCTAACAGTAATTGTAAATGACACTTTTAAAGATGCAACTCTTCATGTTTCTCAAATCGTATGGTACGACCAAGAAGAGATAGCTACTACACAAAGTGGTGCTTTTGACCCCTTAGAGAGTTCACTAGATGATGTCCTTGCAACTCTACGAAACAATATAAGTAATTATGAGTACAAAAAGTTTGTTGTGTATGATCAAAACATTTGTCAATATCATGGAAGAAATGAAAAGACTTGTGGAAAATGTGCAGTTGTTTGTCCTACTGTTGCTATTGAGAGAGATGATGATATCAAGCATCTACTATTTTCACAAATAGACTGTCACGGCTGTGGCGGCTGTATCTCTGTGTGTCCATCAGGAGCACTAGACTACGCTCCGCTAAATAGAGAGAGCATCTACGATATCTCAAGAATATTCAGTGGGCATATTCCTTTAGTCATCCCTCAAAAGATGAATGTTAAAGGTTTAAATGTAGAGTTAAAAGAAAATGTTTTACCTTTTGCTATTGAAGGTGAGAAGTTCCTTCACGAAGCAACACTGCTAACTATCGCACAAGAGTCAGGCTCACAAGTAATCTTCTACTCTGACTTCCTTTCAAAAGGAACTAAAGATGCCATCAGAATCTTAAATGACATCTATCAAAAGAGACATAACCTAGATGCAATTATAGTCGCGATGGATGAGAGTGAACTAGTAGATGCTCTAAACAAAGTTAACTTCATAGAAGACTCAAGACACACTATCAACGAACTAAACTCAAGAAAAAGAGAAGTTTTCGCAAATAGACTTAAAAATATTGTAGGTGAAGAAGACTTAGGTGAAGTTAAAACAGGCGAGCACATTCACTATGCAAAAGTAAACGTCAATGAAGCTAACTGTACTCTTTGTCTAGCTTGTGTAGGTGCTTGTAACGTAGATGCTCTTGTGGCAAACATAGATGACAACTCTCTAAGAATAAATCCAAGCATCTGTACAGCATGTGGCTTTTGTGAAGTTGTATGTCCGGAGAAAGATTGTTTAACTATAGAAGAAGATGTAATCAAACTAAATCCTACTTGGTTTAAAGAACAAGTCTTAGCAACAGACACTCTGTTTGCATGTGTGGAGTGCGGAAAAGAGTTTGCAACTACAAAAGCAATAGAGAAAATCTCTTCCATTATGTCTCCTATCTTTGCTCACGATCCAGTAAAAGAGAGAACTCTTTACTGCTGTGAAGATTGTAAGCCTAAGGTTATGATGACAAGTTATATGGAAAATAAAAATCTATACAAATCACCAGGAGATATGTAATGAATGAAGAAAAAATGAACAAAGCGAGAGCTTTATACTATGCAATGTTTTCAAGATGTTTTGTTTTTACAACGGACACTAAAAGATACTTTGAGCTGATTGAGTTTATAGATATTTTGAAAGAAAATCCATTAGACAAAAGCTCTGCCGAGGCTTTTGAGAAGATAAGAGCCCTTGTTAAGTCTGATTCTAACATCACTTTTATGAAAGAGTTTGATGCCATCTTTCACTCACCTGAGACTCAAACTCTCAGAACTACAGCTTCATACTATGATGAAGATATAGAGAGTGGAAAGAAAAGAATCGAGATGCAAAACTTTCTAGCTAAGACAAAAATCAGAAGAGATGAGAAATCTTACTCTGACTATGAAGACCATATAGGTTTTATCTTTTCTGTAATGAGCGAGCTGTGTGAACTGATCGCAAATGGAGAAGAGCAATATAAAAATACAGCACATTGTATTTTTGAGCAAATCTTAAATGATTTTGTAGACAAGTTCTCAAAAGAACTTTATGAACATGAAAGCGCAGATATCTTTAAAAATGTAGTTGTCTTACTTAAGTCATTTATCGAGTTCGAAAGACTCTACTTAGAAGTACAGACTCCAGTATATGAACAAAGTAAAGTTCAATCTAAACCAAAAGGCGAAGAACTCTCTGAAGCAGAAATTGAAAGAAGAGAGAGAAACAGACTACTGAGACAAAAAGGACCAAAGGAAGCACAAGATGCTTGTTCTATTGACATAGCCTATGATGTAGAGGATGACATTTAGTCATCCTCTATGTGAAACTTAAGTAAGCCAAAGAGTTTGGTTTACTTAAGTCTCATGATTTTATGGGGCTAATCACAAACAAAAGGAGACAACGATGCAAGAGAGTAGAAGAAACTTCTTCAAAAGAAGTGCATTAGTTGTTGGAGCTGCTGCTGTCAGTGCCACGGCGTTAGCTGCTAATAAAGATGATGCTATAGAAGCTGATTCAAACGGAGTTGTTGTAGGGACATCTACTAAGAAAGAGATTCTTTACAAAAAAAGTCAAGCTTGGGAAGATTTTTACAAACAAGCTTTATAGTAAATAAGGAGAGAGTATGTTAGTTGACACATATGAAACACTCAAAGCTCAAATCGGTAGAAGGTCATTTATGAAAATGGCTGCTGTCGCTACGGCTGCTAGTGTAACTAGTGCATTTGCTAATGATGGTGTAACAAGAGCTGCTACACAAGAGGAAGTTAAAAATCCTTTTCCTGGCTCAGTAAATGTTAAAACTATCTGTACTGCATGTTCGGTTGGATGCGGTATTATCGCAGAAGTACAAAACGGCGTTTGGGTAAGACAAGAAGTTGCACAAGACCACCCTATTTCATTAGGTGGACACTGTTGTAAAGGTGCTGATATGATTGATATGGTTAGGTCTGAAGTTAGACTTAAGCATCCAATGGTAAAAGAAGGCGGAAAATGGAAAAGATTAAGTTGGGACGATGCACTAGACAGAATCGCGACTAAACTAAAAGCTTCTCATGAAACAGCAGGACCTGACTCAGCAATGTTTTTAGGATCAGCAAAAATGAGCACTGAACAGGCATATTATTTTAGAAAATTTGCCGCAATGTATGGAACGAACAATATAGATCACCAAGCTAGAATTTGACATAGTGCAACAGTCGCCGGTGTGGCGAATACATGGGGTTATGGCGCTATGACCAATTCACTTGGAGATATCCAAAATGCTAAAGCAATTATAATTTTTGGAGCGAATCCTGCGGTTAATCACCCAGTTGGATTTCAACATTTTCTAAAAGCTAAGGAACAAAACAATGCAAAAATAATTGTTGTCGATCCAGTTTTTACTAAAACAGCTGCAAAAGCTGACCATTACTGTCGAATAAGACCGGGTACAGATATACCATTTATGTATGGAATGCTGCATCTAATCTTCAAAAACAACTGGCATGATGAGAAATTCATCAAAGACAGAGTTTACGGTATGGAAGATATTATGGAAGAAGCTAAAAAGTGGCATCCTAAAAAAGTTGAGGATGTAACAGGTGTAAGTGCTGATCAACTTATTCAAATTACAACACTATATGCTAGATCTAATCCTGGTACTTTAATCTGGGCTATGGGTTTAACTCAGCACTCAGTGGGTAGTTCTAATACTAGACTTGCTCCTATCTTACAACTGGCTCTTGGAAACATGGGTGTTGAAGGTGGTGGAACTAATATTCTTAGAGGTCACGATAATGTTCAAGGTGCTACAGACATGTGTTGTTTATCACATACACTGCCTGGTTACTATGGATTAAGTAGTGGTTCATGGAAATACTTCGCAAAATCTTGGGGTGTTGACTATGAATGGTTAGCTAAAAAAAGATTTAAGAATGAAGAATGGATGGGCAAAAAAGGATTTACACTTTCTCGTTGGTGGGCTGGTGTACTAGATGGTAAAGACGGTAATGATAAGATTCATAACGCAGGTACTAATCTAAAAAATCTTTTTGTAATGGGTAATGGTATTACTTCAATTGCTCAACAAGCTAAGGTAAAAGAAGGTCTGGACAACCTAGATATGATTGTTCTTTGTGATCCTTTTGTTAATGAAGCAGCAATTTTAACTGATAAGCAAGATGATGTATTTATTTTACCGGCTGCTACTCAGTTTGAGACTTCTGGATCTGTAACTGCAACTAATAGATCAGTTCAGTGGAGATCAAAAGTAGTTGAACCGATGTATGAGTCAAAAACTGACCACGACATTATGTTCGAACTGGCAAAAAGACTCGGTTTTTACGATGAGTATACTGCCGGAATGAAAATTAAAGAGAATAAAAAAGATTTTACATGGCCTGAAGATGCTACTGATGAAATTGCAAGAATCATTAAAACTATTGGTTTAACTGGTTGGACTGCAAAAAGAATCAAAAAGCATACTGAGAATTGGCATATGTTTGATCAAATCTCTGGACGTGGATACGGTGAGATGAAAGGTGAATATTATGGTTTACCTTGGCCAGTATGGACAGAGACACACGGTGGAAGTCCGTTACTATACAACATCAACAGAAGTGTTGCTGAGGGCGGTATGGGATTTAGAAACAGATTTGGGCTAGAGCATGAAGGGCATGATTTATTATCAGGCAAAGGTTCTGCACCTAAAGATTCTGCTAATAAAGACGGTTACCCAGAGATTACTGCAGAAAATATTGAAAAAGTTCTTGGCATTACGCTAAGTGCTGATGAGAAGAGCAGAATCGGTAAAAACTGGAAAGTTGATACTTCTAATATTATTGCTGAGAAATGTATGCAACGCGGTATAGCTCCTTATGGAAATGCTAAAGCGAGAGCTAAAGTTTGGACATTCCCTGACCAGATTCCAATGCACAGAGAGCCTTTACACTCTCCAAGACAAGACTTGGTAGAAAAATATCCTTCTTATGAGGATAAAAAAGACCATTATAGAGTTGATACTAAATATATTTCTAAACAGAATGAACAAGATTGGTCGAAAGATTTCCCTATCAACCTTGTAACAGGAAGACTTGTAAATATGAATGGTGCAGGTATGGAAAATAGAGCTTCTAAATATTTAGCAGCGCTTACTCCTGAGATGTTCTGTAGTATTAACCCTAATTTAGCAGGTAAGTATGGAATCAGAGATGGTTCTATGATGTGGATTCATTCACCTGAAGGTACTAAAATTAAAGTTAAAGCAAAATATTCTTATTCAGTATCTGAAGACAGAATTTTTATGCCTTTTCACTTTGCCGGTCATTTCCAAGGTGAAGATTTATCTCATAAGTATCCAAAAGGAACTAAACCTTACGCTGTAGGAGAGAGTGCTAATACTGTTACAAACTACGGTTATGACATTATCACTCAGATTCCTGAGACTAAAGGCGGATTATGCCGCATAGAATACGCGTAAGGAGTTGGTTATGAGTGAAAATGCAAGATTAAAATTTTATTGTGATGAGCATAGATGTATTTCATGTGATGGTTGTTCGGTAGCTTGTGCGGAGGCGCATGAGTTACCGGCTAACATCAACAGAAGAAAAGTAATTACTATGAATGAAGGCATTCAAGGTTTAGAATACTCTCTATCTATTGCTTGTATGCACTGTACAGATGCTCCTTGTGAGCAAGTTTGTCCTACTGATTGTTTCTATATCAGAGAGGACGGTATCGTTTTACACGACAAAGAAAAATGTATTGGTTGTGCTTATTGTCTGTACGCTTGTCCTTTTGGTGCTCCTCAGTTTCCACTAGATGGTGCTTTTGGAGTAAAAGGTGTTATGGATAAATGTACCATGTGTGCTGGTGGACCAGAAGAGACTAACTCACATAAAGAAAGAGAACTATACGGGCAAAATAGAATCGCAGAAGGTAAAGTACCAGTGTGTGCTGCTATGTGTTCTACTAAAGCATTACTTGTTGGTGATTCACAAGAAATTTCTTCTATATATAGAGAAAGAGTATTGTCAGTTGGCCATGGTGTTAAAACACAACCTTATGGATGGTCAACAGCATATGGTTCTAAAATATAGGACATTATTATGAAAAGTAAATATATAATAATCGCTCTTATCGCACTCTCTTCACTAGCCTTTGGTGCTAGTGAAAGTGTAGTATGGAGCGACAACCTAGTTGATAATATCCTTGGTTACGATAAAAAAGGTTCATTACATTTAGGACAATATTTTACTATTTTACAAAGTACATATTTCAAACCACTATTTTTAGGTGTTTTATTTGGAGTACCCGCAGTGTTTCTTTTACACTACATGGTAATCGGTCCAATGATCTTCTCTCATGATAGAAAGAAGATCTATGTATTTACTTTGTTTCACAGAATAGTTCATGCCATTGCAGGTGTATCATTTATCTTACTTATTCCAACTGGTCTAATTATGATGTTTGCTAGCACTTTTGGCGGTGGAGAATTTGTAAGAGTATGTAAAGAGATTCATGCGATCTCGACACTTCTTTTTATAGTAAGTATTGTACCTATGTTTTTTATGTGGCTTAGATGGATGTTTCTCCACTTCGATGACATTAAATGGTTAATGATTGTAGGCGGTTATCTAAATAAAGATAAGAAACCAGTTCCTGCAGGCAGATTTAATGCCGGTCAAAAAACTTGGTATTGGTTAGCTACTCTTGGTGGGTTTATAATGATAGGAACTGGTGCGGCTATGTATTTTCAAGACTTTAGACTTGATATGCTAGACACATACCAGATCTCTCAAATTGACTTTTTAAGAGCAAGTGCTATTGTTCATAATGCCTTAGGATTAGCTGTTGTAGCTCTTTTCTTTGTTCATATTTACATGGCAGTATTTGCGATTAAAGGTGCTATCCACAGTATGATAGATGGTCACAAAGAAGAAGAAGAAGTAGAAATTCTTCATAGTTCTTATTATAGAGAGCTAAAAGAAAAAGGCGAAGTTTAACAGATTAATCGGTTCATTCCTCCTTTTTTGGCGGAGTGTTCTTTTTTTTACACTATGCAAATATTACATATTTAAATAGTTGTATTTTTAAATATGCTAAAATAGCATAATAAGGAATAACAATGCCAAACACTAAATATTTAAAGAAAATCATTATCGACAGAGTTGATGGTGATGAGATTACAGAAGTAGAAGATGTGACTATTGAAGAAGCAAGACTAAATGTTTACCTCAATGGTGAAAAAATCATATCAATGATGTGTATTCCCAAGGATCAAAAAGCTCATGCAATTGGCTTTTTGATGAGTGAGAATGTAATCTCTGATATTACAGACGTTGAATATATAGAAGTTAGCGAAGATGGTTTAAAAGTTGATATCAAAGCAGCAGTTGATACAGACTCATTACAGAACCTATATAAAGAAAAAACCCTTGTAAGCGGTTGTGGTGGAGGAATTACTGGTAATATTGCCGGAAGCCTGGAAATACCATTTAACCAAACAAGTTTTGTGATTAGCCCTAAGACTATCAGCGATGAAGTTAAACTATTTTACGCTGATAGTGAACTATATAAACTGACAGGTTGTGTTCATAAAGCGATGCTTTATTTAGAAGATAAAACAACTGTAACTGCAGAAGATATCGGAAGACATAATGCTATCGATAAAGTAGTAGGTAAATGTAAGATAGATTCTCTGGACACAACAAAAGCAGTCTTATTTGTTAGTGGAAGACTTAGTTCTGAAATGGTTGTCAAAGCTGTTATGCATAAGATTCCAATTGTAGTTTCAAGAACTGCTCCAACATATCTTGGAGTACAAACGGCAAATACGCATGGAATAACTCTGATAGGTTTTGCCAGAGGTAGAAAAATGAATATCTATACTCATAGTGGAAGAATTCATGGCTAATCAAGCTGAAATTATAAAGCAATATCTAAATGAGAACGGAAAAATAAACTGTTTAGATGGCTTTAAATTGGCTAGAAAGTTAAATATAGATCCCGGCGAAATAGCTGAGCTTACTAAAAAATACGGTATCAAAATCGACAATTGCGAGCTTGGTGTTTTTGGTGACAATGACTTTGGTGAAAGAAGAGATGATATATATGAAAAGCTCTCTTTAAAAGCTGATAATGAAAAAAAGCTAGAGTGTAGTGTTGCTTGGGAAGTAGCACAGGAATTTTCTTTGAAAAAAGTTGGTTCTACCACTAAAAAAAGTGACATTGAAGTTATATATTGTCAGCTTGGATGTTTTAGAAGAAGGATTCACCATGGTAGTAAAAGTTAAAACTTGGATAGAAGACGACAGTGAGCACCTTATTTTTGGTGGGGGAAAAACTCAAGTCTTGGAACTGATAGATGAAACAGGTTCAATCTCAGAAGCTTCAAAAAAAGTGGGGATGAACTATAAAAAAGCTTGGACACATATTAAAATACTCCAAGAGTATATAGAAGATGATCTTGTTGTTGTAAACAAGGGAAGAGAATCTGGCGGGACAACACTTACACCAAAAGCTAAAGAGCTAATCTTAAAATATAAGCAACTTGAAGCAGAAGTAAAAGCCTATTCAACCAAAAGATTCCAAGAGATCTTTATAGCTGATGGCAATGTTATTCACTGTACTAAGGATAAGCAAGATGTATAAATTGAACTATTTAAATTATGCAGATGCTAAAGATGTATCAATAGAAAAAGAGCTTAGTATTGATCCTTTGAGTACAAATGTTGAGTATGAAAAGTTAAGCTCTGATTTAACTTCAAAATTTGATTTTTCGCATCTGCATACATTCTCTTTTTCAAAAGAAGGGTTTCTAGGTTTAATGTTGGAATTAAAAGAAGATATCGCTGTAAGTCTTGGTGAGAGTGAAGCATTGATCCAAGCTGCCAAACTATATGAAACACTGGGTTTCAAAGTGACTTACATAGATATAAAGCATAATGGAGAGATAGACTATAAAGATGTAGAGTCAATAAAAGAAGAGTACTTTTTTGTATCTCCATATATTATAGATACCTTTGTTAGAGTTGATTTGAAAAAAATCAAAGAATTATTTTGTGGAACTGTTATTTCAAATATATCGGCAACTCTAGATGCTTCACTATGTGATATTGCTTATTTTGATGTTTATAAACTAAGTGGATATTGTACGCATTCAGTGCTTCTGCATGACGGTCTGTTTGAAGAGCAAAACATTGCAAGTATTGACACACTTGGAGTAAAACTAATCTCAGATGCTCTTAACAAAAAAAGAGAAAACATAACTTGCAAAAAAGAGTTTATAGAAGCTTTAAAAGAGAGTTTGAAAGATGACTTTTTCTTTTTTGTAGGTGCAGATGCAACACTTGATAATGTAGTTCACTTTGGGCTTAAAGGTATAAAAGCCAGACAAGTTATTAGAAATTTAAGTCTATCAAATATTTTTGTAACAAATGGAGAAGGATGTTCTTTGGGCCTTTCACGCCCCTCTAGAATTATTCAGGAAATGGGTTATACAGAGCTGCAAAGTAGACAAGCACTATCTCTATCTTTTTTTAAAGATTTAGATAGTGAAGAGATACAATTTGTGGCTTCTAAGATAGCAAAATCATACAGACAGATAAAGGCTTTACATGGATAAGTATTTAGATTTTAAAGATGCTGTTGCTTCATCACTTGGGATTGCTGAAGTAACAACTCTTGAAGAAACGGTTCATATCGGTGACTCTATAGGAAGAGTTTTGGCACAAAAAGTCATCTGTGTTAAGAACCTTCCATCTTTTAATAACTCTGCAATGGATGGCTTTGCAATAAAAGCTACAGATGCAGGTAAAAGATTAAAAGTTTTAAAGACTATTTTAGCTGGTGATAGTGTTGAAGCGACTCTTAGTGCTGGAGAGTGCTACAAGATAATGACTGGTGCTAAAGTGCCAAGTGATGCTGATACTATCATCCCTATAGAAGATGTTTTAGATTATGAAAACAGTGAAGTCACAATCAAAGAAAATGTCGTAAAAAACTCATGTCTAAGATTTAAGGGTGAAGAGAAAGCTCTTGGTGATGTTTTATTTGATAAAGGTGAAGTTATCACATCCGGTATGGTAGCTCTCTTAGCTTCTCAGGGCATTACAATGCTCTCACTATATAAGAAGCTAAACATTGCCGTTGTATCGACTGGAAATGAGCTAAAAGAGCCATGGGAGATAGCAAGTGATGATGAGATTTATAACTGCAACTCTTATGCGATTATCTCGCTTTTAAAAGAAAAAGGCTTTAACGCGACATATACAGGTGTCGTGCCTGATTCTCTTGAGAAATCAGTTGAGTTTGTTAATGGCTTAAAGAGTTACGATCTGATTATAACAACAGGTGGCATCTCTATGGGAGATGCTGACTACATGGCAGAGGCATTTGAGCGCAATGGCCTTGAGATAGCTTTTCATGGAGTTAACATCAAACCTGGACGTCCTATCATGATGGGAAAAATGGATAATACTTTCGTAATGTGTCTTCCTGGAAATCCATTAACAGCTATGGTAAACATGCATCTATTTGCCTTTCCTGTTTTAAACAAGTTACAAGGTTCTTTGAAAGTTTTTCATGATGTAGATATTGCTACAAATGTTAAAGCCTTTAAAACAAAATCTGGTCGCGTTAATGTTGTTCTAGGGAGTTATGCAGATGGAAAATATTGCGTAACCCAAAATAATAAATATGGCTCTGGGATGATTAGTGTGATAGATGCTAGTAATTGTATTCTTGTTACAGATGAATCATGTGAGAGTATATCAGAAGAAGATAGCGTCAAGATTATTAAGTTTAATTGCTTATATAGCAAAGATCAAATCGATCTATTTAACTAAGGAGAAAAAGATGAATAAAAAAATATTACTAAGTTTAGGGTTTAGTGCCCTACTCGCTTCTAGTTTATTAGCAAAAGAGAGTGTATCAGTTTTTCATGCAGGATCTTTAGCAGTTCCATTTGCTGAGATTGAAAAAGCATTTGAATCAAAGTATCCTCAATACGATGTACAAAGAGAAGCAAGTGGCTCTATTGCAGCAGCTAGAAAAATTTCTGAAATTGGCAGAGCGGCAGATGTTATGGCAAGTGCTGATTATAAGGTAATTGACAATCTGCTAATTCCAAAAGATGCTAAGTTTAATGTGCAGTTTGCAACAAATGAGATGGCAATTGCTTATACATCAAATGCAAAATATGCAAAAGAGATAAATGCACAAAACTGGCCGGAGATTTTTTTAAGAGATGGGGTTAAGGTCGGTCATTCAAATCCTAATTTAGACCCTTGTGGATATAGAACGATGCTAGTTACTAAGTTGGCAGAAAAGCATTATAAGTCTCCAGGGTTATTTGACAAACTATTTGGTTATGGAGAGTCATACAAAGTCGGTGACGAAAAAAAGAGCAAAATCATAGTAAGACCAAAAGAGACTGATTTATTAGGTTTAATGGAAGCTAATGCTTATGATTATCTCTATATTTATAAATCAGTAGCACAGCAACATGGTCTGAAATACATAGAGTTGCCTAAAGAAGTCTCTTTAGTTGATAATGAGTTTAAAAATTTTTACAAAACTGTAAGCTTTAAAATCAGTGGCAAAAAACCTGGATTGTTTGTAACTAAATACGGAGGTGCTATGGTTTATGGCATAACCGTTGTAGAAAATAATAAGTCTCCTAAAAATAAAGATGGTGCAATTAAATTTGTCAACTTTGTACTTTCAGATGAGGGAAAAAAGATAATGGCCAGTAATGGTCAAGGTACATTTTCTTCACCAACAATTACAGGAGATGCTTCCATAATAGGAAAGTAGCTAAACAATGGACTATTTAAAAATAAAAAACTTATCAAGTAAAACAAATGATTTTTCGCTTGATAAAATAACTTTTGATATACAAAAAAATGAATATTTTGTACTTCTTGGGCAAAGTGGAAGTGGAAAGACTATGCTTCTCGAAACCATTGCAGGACTCAATCAATGTGAAGGAGAAATATTTTACAAAGGAGAGGACATCTCTCTTTTAGCAACTGAAAAGAGAGATATCGGCTTTGTATATCAAGACTTTGCACTATTTCCAAACTTAAATGTAGAAGAGAATATTAGATTTTCATCTAAGTATAAAAAAGTAGTAGATGCAGATACACTCTTTGAAGATATTGTAGAATTTTTAAAGTTAGATAGTCTACTAGATCGCGATACTAAAGACTTAAGTGGTGGAGAAAAACAGCGTGTGGCAATAGCTAGAGCAATATTTTCCAGACCAAAAATATTACTTTTGGATGAACCACTTAGTGCTATTGATCCAACATTTAGAAACTCTATTATGAAGAGTTTAAAAGATATTCATAGAAGATATGATGTTACAACAATCCATGTAACTCATAACTTTAGGGAAGCATCGTATCTGGCTGATAAGATAGCAATAATTATGGATGGAAAGATTCAGCAGGTTGGTAAAGCCGAAGATGTTTTGAATCACCCTATAAACATAGAAGTAGCAAGGTTTTTAGGATTTAAAAATATTTTTCCGGCAACTATGCTTGGATTTAGTTCAAGTTCAAAAGTTTTTTCTGTTGATCCAAATGTCATCAAGGTATCAAAAAATGGAACAATGGAAGCTGACTATATTTTAGAGGGAGTAGTTGAAGAGTGTATGGGGATAGTAGATCACTATAAACTTTTTGTAAAAGTTAAACAACATCAGTTTTTTATTAAAATCTTAAAGAGGGATTATGAAGGGTGCTATGCAGATAGGACCAATATAATCCAAATTGGGTTTGATAAAAAAGACATAAGTTTTATATAAAAAAAGGAAGAAAAATGAAGAAAAAATCAACTCAGATAAGCCTCTTAGTGAGTGCTTTAATAATATCAACAAGTCTTTATAGTGCAGATGAAATATCAAAGCGCACATTGAAAACAAACTATCAAGAAGTTTATAATGAAAAACCTGGTTCTGTTGAAAACTTCAGAGACATGTTTTTAGATGGTAAGTTTTACGGACGCCTGCGTTCTAATACTTTTTACTATGCTTGGGAGAAAGAAACTGCAACACAAGACTCTCATTTAATCACTGCTCTTGGTGGCTCAGTTGTATATAAAAGTGCAACATATTCTAACTTTGATTTCACTGCTGGTCTATACTATACACAGGCATTTTTTGATGATAACAGCGACCCTGTTAACCTCTTAAAAGCTGGGAAAGATGTTCTAAGCAGATTTGACAATACTAACACCGGAAGCAAATCAATGGGCGTTCTTGGTCAAGCTTACATTAGCTACAAAGGTATACCTAAAACAGAATTGCTAGTGGGTCGTCAGCTAGTTGAGACTTTTTATACTAAATCAAATGATACAAAAATGATTCCAAATACATTTGATGGTATAGTGATTGAAACAAAAATAATTCCAGATACTACTGTAAAACTAGGATATCTAGCAGAGCAGAAACTTCGTGACCATACCGAATCACACTCTGCTCTAATGTATGGAGATAGTAATTCAACTTCTTCAAACAATCCTGCATGGAGTGAAAATGATGATACTGCAATGCACAAAGGATTTACATACACTCGTCTAAAAGCTGCTGGAGTAGATACTGAGGCACCACTGATTGTAGGAGATTTACATAATAACTCTGTTGAAAATTTAAAAATTGATGTTTCCTTTTATGCTGTACCAGAACTTGTGTCTGAGATGATGGCTGAAGCAAACTATAAAATTAAGATGGGTGATTTTTCTATAGCACCAGGTGTACGTTACATAAAACAGTTTGACAATGGCGGTGGTGATATTGGTGGAGCAACTTATAGTGGCACACTAGCTGGTATAAGTGGACAAAGTGGTGGATATAAAAATGCCAATTCTCTTGATTCCCAGATGCTCGCTGCTCGTTTAGTTGGAAACTATGCTAACTATAAACTAAACTTGGGGTATTCTCAGGTATTTGATGAAGCTGACTTAATTACTCCATGGCGTGGTTTTCCTACTGCTGGATATACACGTTCAATGGCAAGATATAACTGGATGGCCAACACAAAGAGCTATCGTGTAGAAGTAGTACGTAATGCAAATAAAAAAGGTGTTTACACTGATCTGTTTGTACAGATGTCAATACTACACACAGATGCAGATGAGGCTAAAGGATATTTTGATGAAAACTACTACTATGTTGGATTTGCACAAAATATTCCAAGCTTTAAAGACTTACAATGGCGTCTTAGACTTGGTTACAATGATACAAAAAAGGTAGATGCAGACAATCTAGATGGTCGTTTTGAGCTTAACTACCTGTTTTAAAAAAATATAACCTGTGAATAAACCATAAGAAGAGAATATCATGAAAGCAATCTATAAAAGCAATACATTTAACACAACACTGATAGTCTTAGCACTAATACTAATATTTTTTCTTAGTGTTCCTATAATAAAAATATTTATAGGTGTAGGAAGTGAAAAACTACTTGAAACTATAAAAGACGGTGAAGCAATTGATTCTATAATCCTGACAATGAAAGTATCAGCATGGTCTATGATGTTTGTTTTATTTACAGGACTTCCACTAGCTTATGTGATTGCAAGATATGACTTTTATGGAAAAAGTATGGTTGAGGCACTTATAGATATTCCAGTGATGATTCCTCATACTGCTGCCGGAATTGCTCTTCTTACCACTTTTGGAGATAGCGCAATCGGTGACTTTTTTAAACTCTTTGGAATAGAATTTATCGGTACAGAATATGGAATAATGATAGCTATGATGTTTCTATCAGCTCCATTTTTAATAAATAGTGCCAAAGATGGATTTAGAAAAGTAGATGTAAAACTAGAAAAAACAGCTAGAACATTGGGAGCTTCTCCAATAAATGTATTTTTTAGAATAACTATTCCAAATGCAAAAAAAGACATTATAAACGGTGCTTTAATGATGTGGAGCAGAGGTCTTGGCGAGTTTGGTGCAATTGTAATTTTAGTTTATCATCCAATGACAACCCCTGTTTTAATTTTTGACAGGTTTAATAGTTATGGGCTTAGTTACAGTGCACCATTAGCAGCGGTAATTATTGGCTTTAGTATGCTTGTATTTTTGATTGTTAGATTTATTACAAATCGTTTGTAAAATATAAATGCTTAGTTGGTAAATTAAATATTTCTTATTATCTTTACTTTCTAAGTTCATGTATTATTTTCATCTGTCGATTGGCAATATACTGTTTTAAAATGCCTTTATTAATTCCATCTAAATGACATAAAACAACAATCTTAAAACCATCTTTAACTTTTTCAATTTTTTTAACTGTTGCTTCTGTAATAAATGAAGTAGTGATGTCATCAACAGGAAGCATTATATCTATAGATACAAAACTTCCTTCATCTAAACTTCTTTTTCGTTTTAATCTTAACCCAATATATTCTTCATTTATGTCATTTACTACACCTTCACAGTCTGGACCATCTGATAAAATATTGACTTTCATGTTTTCTTCTACTTCAACACGGAATATTTTGCGTTTTAGTGGAGTGTGTTTACTTAGCCTAAAGCGATGAATTTTAACAGTGTTGTTTTTATCGTTAAGACTGTATACAGATGCTTTAACAATACCTAACATTGGAAATTCTAAATAGATATTCTCATTTGGCGCGGTAGCACAAAACTCTTTATTTGATAGCTGAACAGTTGCACTATCTTTATCTACAAAAAGCAATTTATTCTCAACACTGATTGCTAAGCCCTTGTAGTATAGTGTTGTTTTAATCTTTTTCATGCCTTTTAGTCTATCTGTAAATCTTTCTTGATCAGGTAGAGCTTCGTATAATTTCACATTCTCAAAATCAGTACTAACACTGCCTTCTTGCGAAGAATTTATTTCATCAATTAAAGAATTTGCTCGAATCTGAACACTATTTACAGTCTCACTAAGGTCAAAAGCCGTAATAGATATAGTTTTTCTATGAGGTGATTTACTCAATTCAATATGAAGTGAACTACACCAGTTGTAACTATCCTGTTCATTCTCATATACTATCAATACACCAAAGCGACTTCCTTCAAGACGAGCGACAATCATATTTTTATCAGTATTAGAGATTAGATCTTTAGCTACATTTACTATTGCCTTATCACCAGCATCCATTCCCTGAGTATTATTTATTTCTTTTAGCTGTGGTATATCTACAATTACTAAAGCAAGTTGCGTGTTATCTTGCAAGGCCTTTCTTTGTGCTTCACCCATTAAATGAATAAATTTAACATAGTTGTAAAGTCCTGTCAATTCATCATGTTCAAGTTTTTCTCTTATAAGTGCTTCATTCGCAACATGAGAGGAGATACTATTAAAACTAATTATATATTTTGTAGGCTCACTCTCAGGAAGAGTAGTTATACGTCCACTATATGTAAAGACATCAGCCATTTTATTATTAAAGATATTGGTAGTAAAAGGTTTATTTGACTCATAGACACTGCTCAACCATTCATTTATATTTTCTAGATCAAATTTTATTTTTGAAGAACTATCTACATCTTTCATAAAACTAAATGTACTAGAGAAATTTTTATTAAATTCTTTTATATCATTAACACCTATAGCCTCAAAAAATGGTTGATTTGCTAAAATTATATGCCCATTTTGAACAATAATTATTTTTGTATTTATAAAGTTTATTATTTTTAATATTTGACTGAATTTCTTTTGTTGAACAATTGATTTTTGAATAGCTTGTTGTTTCTTTTCATAAAAAGTTGTAAAAATTTCCAATACGCCAGAGAGATTTGCATCAAAAAGAATCGCTATTTCATCCATCATCTCCATAGCATTATCTTTGATTAGCTTATCTCTAAATATATAAGTGACAAGAGTTCTACGCAGTCCCATACAAATGTCAAATACATCTTTTGGTGTAATATTTTTTTCTAACAAAAAGTTGACCAATTTACTCATTATCGGACAATTACCGGCTTCCTTCTCTTCGCGAACAACAGCTATAAAGTACTCTATTATTGGCACACCATATCCATCTCTAAACTTAACACCAGCAATTTTATAATTTTTAAAAATTGATTTAACAGTAGGAATCTCAATCCATTCAGACCCAAGTTTTACTCGATTTATTTCAAGTTGATCAATGATATTTAAAAGATTAGGGGCTAGTTCTTGTAGTTTAGACATAGCTTCTCCTGACATAATTTTGATTATTATATCACAAAAACTATAGAAGTTTTAAACCTCAAGAGGAGGTTTAAAAATAAGGATTAAAGTCTTGCGTAATTTACACTTAAACAAGCTTCTAAAGAAGCCAATGCATTAAGAGTTGCTTCATTAACTGCATTATCAACTAAGATTACAGCTAAAGCTTCTGCATCTTTGTTTCTAGCTAATGAAAAATCAGAGATATTAACATTGTTTCTTGCAAGGGTAGAGCCTATGCTTCCTATAACACCAGGAACATCACTGTTTTTAAATAGAATCATATCACCTTTAAGAGCTACCTCTATGTCAAAACCATCAATTGCGACAATACGCTTAACACCATCATCAAAGATTGTAGAACTAATTGAAGTTGTACCCTCTGCAGTAGTTAGTTTTACAGTAATAAGGTTTTTAAAGACAGCTGAATCGTTAAGAGCCTCAAACTCAATTTTTATGCCTTTTTCTTTTGCAACAAATTCAGCATTTACATAATTAATAGTATCACTAGAGTTTTGGCTCATTGCACCAACTGCAACGAAAGTAGATAAAGATTCAACATAGTTAGATATCTCACCTTGACCACTAACTTTTATAGCTATGATTTGAGATTTATTTATTTGAGATGCTAAGAAACCAATCTTTTGTCCCATCTCTAGGAAAGGTTTTACAAATGATGGTATTTTACTCTCATCAATTGGAAGATTCATTGCATGTGCAAAAGAGATTCCTTTAGCAGCTTCTATAGCATTTTTAGCTGCTTGAGTTCCTATGTTATATTGAGATTCATAAGTATTAGCACCCAAGTGAGGAGATACAACAATATTTTCTAAATCTAATAATGGATGATCTGTTGCAGGTTCTTTATTAAATACATCGATGCCGGCAAAACGAATTTTTTTAGATTTTAGACCATTATAAAGTGCTTCTTCATTATAAAGACCACCTCTAGCACAGTTAATTAAAACTACGCCGTCTTTCATCTTAGCAATCTCCGCTTCATCAATCATATTTAAAGTTTCTTGATTTTTAGGTGTGTGAATAGTAATTATGTCACAAGCTAAAATATCTGCAAAATCTTTAGTATAAGTCATATCGCAATCAGTAACTTTTGATGGATGAATGTAAGGATCATAAACAACGATATCAGTCTCAAATGACTGAGCTCTCTTTGCTACACGAGAACCAATGTTACCAAAACCAATAACACCGAGCTTTTTGCCTTTCATCTCATAACCATACCACTTTTCTCTTTTCCAAATTCTTTGGTTTTTAAGGTGGTCATGAGAGTATGGGAACATTCTCATACATGAAAGCATGTGTGCCATTGTAAGTTCAACTGCAGCTATAGTGTTTGCTGTCGGAACATTCATTACGATGATTCCTTCTTTTGAACAACCTTCTATATCAACATTATCAACACCAACACCGGCACGAACAATAGCTTTCATATTTTTTGCAGCATTTATAAACTTGTCATCTACATCAGTTGAACTTCTAGTAATTGCTACATCTGCTTTGGCGATGATATCAAGTAGTTTTACCTTGTCTTCATCAGCTGCCATTATAAAATTGATACTTTCATCATTACGAAGCATTTCTAAACCGGCTTCGTGGATATGGTCACAAACTACGATTGTATGTTTTTTCATTATACATCCTCTTTAAACAGCTCTACTTTGGCTGAAATTTGGTAATTTTTCAATACTCTAACTAAAGAGTTTAATTTTTCAATATTTTTTGAATAGATAAGCAATTCTACACTGCTTTTATCTCTTTTGAGATAATATCTTAATTTATGTTGTTTTAACTCTTCTTTTAAACAGAAAAGTTGGTATGGATCTAAGAGTGAGGCGGATAGTTTATAAATAGTATTACTAGTTATTTGTTCATCTAAATCTATCTCTATATAAGCTTCGTTAACAGGATAAAAATATCCTAGTCTTTCAGTTTTAGAAAAATGATTTAACCAGACTTTTTTAGATTTTTGTTGAACAACTTCACTCTTGTATTCAAGTGGCTCAACGTAATCTTTATCTTGTGAAGGATTGATTGAGATTAAAAAAAAGATAATAAAAATGGCAACTCCAAGTGCTAGGACTGGAGTAAACCATTTTAATATTTTTTGCATCTTATTTGAATTTATCTTTTATCAGGTCACCTAAAGAGTTTGATGTATTATCATTAATCTCTTCTAAAAGCTCTTGATTTTTAATATAATCTAATTTTTTAACAGATAAACGGATACGATCTCTACGAGTATCAATTACAGCTATAGCAGCTTCAATTTCTTGACCGGCTACTAACTCTTCTTTTACAAGTGGAGCTAAATCTTCATCACGAATAAGTGCGTCAACACCATCTTCTAAAGATACGAAAACACCAAATTCTTTAATGTCACGGATAGTCCCTTTAACAATTGAGTTTAATTTATGTGTTGTTGCAAATTTATCAATTGGGCTTTCCAAAAGAGTTTTACGGTTTAAAGATATTTTTTGATCTTCAGTGTTGATTTTAGCAATTTTAACTTCAACTTCTTCACCAGACTTTAAAACATCTTTACATTTTACATTTTTATCCCAAGAAATATCTTGATTATGTAATAGACCTTCAACTGAACCAACGCGTACGAACGCACCGAAGTCAGTAAGAGATGTAACAGTTCCAGTTACTACATCACCTTCGTTGTAGTTTCTAACAAACTCATCAAATGGTTTTGGTAAAAGTCTTTTTAATGAAACACGTAGCTTGTGAGTCTTAGAATTAATTTCGATAACTTCAACATCAATTTCTTGTCCAACAGTTAAATAATCATTAGGATTTTTAACGTTTTTGTCCCAAGTAATTTCTGAAATGTGTAAGAAACCTTCAATATCATTACCAAGATCAACAAATACACCGTATGCTTCAATATTTGAAACAGTTACAGTTATTGTATCACCTTCATCTAACTCGCTCTCAACTTCTGCCCATGGATCTGACTGAACAGCTTTGATTGATAAAGAAAGATGTCTTTTATCTTTATCGTAAGAGATAGCTTTAACAGTTACAACATCACCATCTTTATAAAGTTTTGACGGATTAACTGGACCTTTGTAGCTGATTTCATTGTAGTGAACTAGACCATCCACACCACCAACATCTACGAACATACCGTAGCTAGTGATTTTTTTGATAGTACCTTCTACAATAACATCATCTTCCATTAGTTGGTCAATAATCTCTTTCTTTTTCTTTCTTTCTTCGTTAAATAGTTTACGACGAGAAACTACTATTGAGTTCTCTGCAGCATCTACTTTAACAACCTGAGCTTTGATTTTGCGACCAACAACTTCGTCACCATCTTTGAAAGCTGCTAAAGAACGTGGCATAAAGAAAGAAACATCGTCAGCTTCTACTACGTATCCACCACGGTTTTTCTTAGTGATGATACCTTCAATGATTATTTCTTCAAAGTCTTCTTTGTGTGCTTCAATAAAGTCAATAGTCTTTTGTTGCTCTAAAACTTTTCTATAAGAGATTTTAGGACGCTCATTGTAGTATCCCATAACCATTACTTTAATCTTATCACCAGCACCAAACATCAATTCACCGTCTTCACCACGGATTTCATCAAGGCTAAGAATACCTTCTAGCTTATCGCCAACACCAACTAATGCTCTGTTCTCGTCTGCTTGAACTTCAACAATCTCACCCTCTACGATGCGACTTGATTCTTGCTGCTTTTCAGTTGCAGCAAACATCTCTGCAAAATTCTCTTCTTCTTCAAATGATTCGTTATCGAACGCCATTATCTATCCTCTTGTTACATAAAAATTGCGTGATTATACCTAATTATAGATTATTTTACCATTAATATGAGATTAACTTAAGATAAGAAAAATAAAAATGCTAATAAAATAGTTATTTATTAACATTTTCTTGGATAGAATTGACTACATTTTGAATAATCCAGTCAGGGGTTGAAGCACCAGCACTTATGCCACAAAATAATTTATCCTTAAACCAGCCATAGTCTAAATCATTTTCATCTTCTATATGATAACTGTTTTGACAATAATCATCTGAAATACTAAATAGCTGCTTTGTATTTGATGAGTTTTTCCCACCGATAATAATCATTACATCAGCTTTTTTAGAAATTTTTCTAACAGCTTCTTGATTTTCAAAAGTAGCATTACAAATTGTATTAAAAACTCTTACTTCTTTATGTCTTGGTATAAGATAATTAGCTACTTCCATATAATCTTCAACTTTTCTAGTTGTTTGAGCGACTAAAGCTATTCTCTCTTTTAGTTTTAAATCTTCTAAGTCTTTAGGACAAGTAACAACAGTAGCCCCATAAGTAGCATAACTTTTAACACCTTTTATCTCAGGGTGAGCTTCATCACCAAATATAATTATGTCATAACCTGCTTCACTCATCTCTTGACAAATTTGTTGTGGTTTTGTTACATATGGGCATGTTGCATCTACAACATCAACTTTATTGTCTTTTAACTCTTGAAGTTCATTTTTAGGTATTCCATGCGTACGGATTACCGCTTTATCACCAGCTTTAAAACTTTTATGATCATCACTAAGACCAACTTTAAAATCTTGCTCCAGTCTAGCAATCTCTTTAGAGTTATGAATAAGCGGACCATAAGTAGAAGAGTTTTTATTATCTTCTGCTATTTTTATGGCTCTTTTAACTCCAAAACAAAATCCGTAATTCTCAGCAAGTTCAATGTGCATATCTGTTTCCTTAACTAAAGCTACGCCTATCGGCGAGAGTCTTAAAATTATTATTGCTTAAACTCTATTTTTGTAATTTTTTGCAGTAGTTCAAAAAAGTTCGGAAATGATGTATTTATACAGTCTAAATCAGTTACATTCATCCCACATCTTAATCCTGCGATAATAAAACTCATAGCTATTCTATGATCTCCATCGCTGTCAACAGTAGCACGTTTGAGCTCACCACCGACAACTCTATATCCATCTTTGTATTCATGTACTTCAATGCCGCACGCACGAAGACCTTCTACAACAGTAGAAATTCTATCACTCTCTTTTACACGAAGTTCTTCAGCATTTTTAACAACAGACTCACCAGTTGCACAGGCAAAAGCGATTGAAAGAGCTGGTAGTTCATCTATAAGCCAAGAGATATTGTCTTCTACAGTAATAGCGTGAAGAGGAGCATACTTCACACGTATATCTCCTATTGGCTCATATCTGTTATCTGTAAGCTCATAACTGATATTAGCTCCCATTCTTTCTAATGCTTTAAATGCTTCTATCCTAGTTGGATTTAATGTTACACCTTCTAAAACAATATCCGAATCAGGTGTAATAGCAGCAGCTACAGCAAAGAAAAATGCACTTGATGGATCCGCAGGAACTCTAATAGTAAGAGGAGAAAGAAGTTCTTTCATCGGGGTTATTGTAGTTTTCAAACCATCAACAACTATATCAGCTCCCATCCCTTGTAACATTCTCTCTGTATGATCACGAGATAGTTCAGGCTCAGTATAAGAGCATATTCCATCAGCACGAAGAGCTGCTAAAATCATGCATGATTTAACCTGTGCAGATGCGATTTTAGAATCATAGTCAAATGCTTTTAAAGATGCCCCACGGATGCTAAGTGGTGCTAAGTTTGAGTCTTCTCTGCCATCAATGACTGCACCTATTTCACGAAGAGGAGTAGTTACACGTTTCATTGGACGTTTACGTAAATATTTATCACCAGTTAAAACAAAGTGACCATTAGCTGAGCTAAGTAAGCCACAAAATAGTCTTATACCAGTTCCAGAGTTACCACAATCTAAAATCTCAAAAGGCTCTTTAATACCACCTGAAGAGATTTTAATTGTTACACCATCATCTTCAATAGTTGCACCGAGATTTTTAACAATCTCTAAAGAGTTAAGTGTATCTTCTGCTCTTAAAAAATTTGTAACTTCACTAGTACCAGATGCAAGCATTGCAAACATAGCACTACGATGTGATATAGACTTATCCGGAGCTATCGTATTCAGTTTTAACGAAAATTTATTTGCTTTGCTAACTTCTACTGCACTCATCTCAGTCCAATTCCAAGTTCACTATTTAAAGCTGCTAAAATAGAATCCATAGATGATGTAATATCCTCTTCTTCCAGAGTTTTATCAAATGACTGAAGAACAAAACGAATAGAAAGGCTCATGTTTTCACCTAATGACTCATCACTATACTTATCTACTGGATAAAATCTAATAAGCTCTTCACTTGAGTGAGCTTCTATGACGTTTTTAACTTTTTCATAACTCATAGCTTCTGGCATAATAATACTTAGGTCTCTAAAAGCTGCTTGATATTTTGATGATTTTTTTGCAATTTTCAAGCCATATGAAAGTTTAACAAAATCAAGTTCACATATATATGTTGCTTCAAGTCCATAACTATCTTCTACATTTGGATGTACACGGAACAACTCTCCCATAACTTCACCATTTTGTAAAAGCTCAGCAGATTGATAAATGTGAGAAAGAGAGTGTAAAGTTTCATATTGACGAAGTTCAAACTCTCCTATTACATCAGATATTTTCTGAGTAAAAAATGCAAAATCAACTTTCTGAGGTTTTCCGGCATTAGCTAAATTCTCTTTTTGAGTATCTCCACTAAAAATAAAAGACATTTTAAGAGATTCTTCTCTTAATGGACTAAATACTGAGCCAACTTCAAAAAGCTTAACTGATGTTACGCCATTTTTAACATTTTGAGATGCTGCTTTTAAAAGACCTGTCATAAGAGTTGGTCTTAAAGTATCTAATGTACTTACAATTGGATTTAAAAGCTCTAATTTCTCATCAGTAGTATTAAATCCATATTCATTTAGAACTCTTTTCTCATCAAACACGAAAGCTACATTTTCAAAAAAGCCACTTTGTGCTGCTTTATGTCTGTAGATGCTTCTTTTTTTGTATTCAAAATAATCATCTTCAAGTTTAGAAGATTCTGAAAATATAAAAGGCTTTGAAGGAATATTATCAATGCCTACAAGACGAACTATCTCTTCAACAATATCTTGTTTATGGGAGATATCATGACGAAATCTTGGAACAGATATAACAAAATTTTCTGATGACGACTTAGTTGTACCAAAGCCTAAATTTCTTAGTATTTTAGTTATTTTAACTTTATCTATCTTAGCACCGATAATTTCATCGATCTCATTTTTTGTAACACTTACAATTTTATTTTCGTATGAATCACAAAGCTCGATTGTACCACCAAAAACAGATGAGTTAGAATTTGACTCTATAAGATTCAAACAAAAATCAAGACCTTGATTTAATTCAGGCTCACTTCCTCTTGATGTTCTGTAGTACATCGGCCCAGACTCCATCTTAGACTCTTGCATCTTCTTAGAAATAATATCTGGAGGGATATAACTGGCTTCAAGAAGAACAGTTCCTTCATTATATGTCACTTTTGAAGCTTCTTCTTGAATAATTCCTACAGTTGAAGCTTTTTCTTTTGACATGATAGAAGCATATCCATTCTCATCTTTTTTAAGTTCAATCTTTGCCATAGTCTCATTTTCTGCGCAGAAAAAACCATAGTTATAAGCTCTTAAAATTACACCACTACTATGAGTTACATAGAGCATTAAAGCCTCTATATCTGTTTCTCTAGAGTCTTCTATCTGTGCTAATCTAAGTTTTACAATAAAAGGAAGAGTCAAATCTTTTAAATCAACCGCTCTGTAGCGAAGATTAACATCTAAATCGTTTTCATGAGAAAGGCTTAAAATACGACCTATTCCAACTCTTCTGTCTTCATCTTCATTAATATTAGTTTCTTTTACAGGTCTATCATATGCAGCACTTAAATCTCTAGCAACACCCCTAATACTTAGGCAGTCACCACGATTTGCTGTTAGTTCGATCTCTATTAGGTCATCACTAAATGTAGCTAGTGAACAAACTTCTTGACCTAGTTCATATTTACCAATACTACTATCTAATTCTATTATCCCACTTTGGCAATCTTCAAGACCTATTTCTTTAGCACTACAAATCATTCCTTCAGACTCTACACCACGAAGTTTCACAGGTTTGATAACAGTACCATCGGGCATAACTGCACCAATCGTAGCTACTACGACATCAAGGCCTTCTCTAACATTTGAAGCACCACAAACAATCTGGCGAATACTCGTTCCGATATCTACTTTACAAACATTTAATTTATCTGCATCTGGATGTTTTTCACACTCCAAAACTCTACCGACTATTATCTTTTTAGGAATCTCATAACTTTGCATACGATCTACTTCTAGACCTATAGCATTGAATGTTTTTGCTAAATCTTCAGTAGTGATTCCGCTTAAGTCAATCCACTCATTTAACCAACTTCTTGTAACTATCATTGAAACTGCTCCAACAATTTAATATCTCCCTCAAATAGTGAACGAAGATCTCCAATATGATGAATTAACATCGCAAATCTCTCAACACCTAGGCCAAAAGCGTATCCGCTAACATCTTTATAGTTAACTGCTTCAAAAACATTCGGGTCAACTATCCCACATCCTAGAACTTCTAACCAACCTGTTTTAGAACATACTCTACAACCCTCGCCTTTACAAAATACACAAGAGATGTCCACCTCTGCTGATGGCTCTGTAAAAGGGAAGAAAGATGGACGGAAACGAACTTCCACATCACCAAACATAAATCTTAAAAAATCTTCTAATATATATTTCAAATTAGCAAAAGAAACTTTGCCTTCATCATCAACAAGAAGTCCTTCAACCTGATGAAACATCGGAGTGTGAGTCAAGTCATAATCACGACGGAAAACTGCACCTGGAGCTATCATACGAATAGGAGGTTTATGACTCATCATAGTTCTTATTTGAACAGGAGAAGTGTGAGTACGAAGTAGCATCTCATCTTTAAAATAAAATGTATCCTGCATATCTCTAGCTGGATGATATTTTGGTAAGTTTAGAGCTTCAAAATTGTTAAAATCATCTTCTACCATATTACCTGTTTTTACAGCAAAATTCATAGCACTAAAATACTCTACAATTCTGTCCATTGTCTCCATTACCGGATGCAATGCACCAGCTTCAGAAGAAACACTAAACATAGAAACATCTATAGACTCAGCTTTCATAGCCTCTTTTAGCTCTTGTGTTTGAAGAATAATTTTTCTTGCTGTCATCTCATTCATCAATGAGCTCTTATGTATGTTTAAATCTTGAGCTATTTTTGATTTTTCTTCATTTGGTGCTGTTTTCATCTTTGCAAATTCTGCTGCAAGAACACCTTTTTTACCAAACACAGATATACGAATTTCTTCTATACTTTCGACACTCTGTGCTTCTTTTATTTTGTCATACCACTCTTTCAATAGAGTCTCCATAATTGCGAGGCTTTACCCTCATAAATTTTAAAATAGATTATAGTCAAATATAATTTATATATAGCTTCATTTATCAATTTATGTGCTATAATTTAATTACAAGCCACCCATATAAAAGGAAAAAAAATGTGTTTATTTTGTAAAATCGTAAATAAAGAGATACCATCAAATATTATTCTTGAAGATGATAATTTCATCGCTTTTCATGATATCAATCCAAAAGCTCCCGTTCATATATTGGCAATACCAAAAGTTCATGTTGATAGTTTTAATGAAGTTAGTGGTGAGATGATGTCAAATATGACAGACTTTATTCAAAAGATTGCACAAGAAGTAAAGATAGAAGAGAGTGGATACAGAGTAATTACAAATATTGGAGATAATGGAGGACAAGAAGTTAAACACTTGCACTTTCATGTACTTGGTGGAGCTAAATTAAAATGGGGTCACTTCAGTGACGCAGACCCTAAAGGGCACTTTTAAAAAATGATTAAAAACTTATTTCTAGTTGCATGTATTAGTTCTACTATTTTTGCACAAAGTGCCCAAGATTTCAAGAATCAGCAGATGCAGGGATTTAATCAAGAGAAAAAACAGTTTGGCATCTATAAAAAGAGTCAAGAAGAAGAGTTTAACGCCTATTATGAAGAGCAAAACAAAGCTTATAAAGCTTATAAAAAAGAACTTGGAGTTTTTTGGGATGAACCAAAGATATCTACGAAGGAAAAGTGGGTCTCTTATACTGAGGATAAACAAACTCGGACTGATGTAGACTTTTCCAAAGAAATTATTACTCTAGAAACTATAGCTTCTTCACCGGAGGAAGCAAAGCAAAAACTTGAAATGGCACTTGCAAAAGTAGTAACTATAGATACAAAAACAGTTCAAGAGACAGATCCCTTAGAAAAAAAGCTATCAAAAATAAAAAAGCCTTTTGGTGTAATTGATGGAGAAGTTGAAGCAGAGCCAATATTGTCTACTATAGTATTTCAAAAGCAGCCAACTCAAAAAAGTGTTAAAGCATATGTAGAAAAATATGTTAAATACGATAATATAAAAGCTAAAGAGTCAACAAAAGTAAAACATTCAAAAATTTATTCACTAAATGTAGCTCTTCCTGAAGACACTATGATTAAGAGATCAAAGATCTACTACGAAGAAGTAAAAAAGAATGCAAAACTGCAAAAACTTCCAATGGCATTAGTTTTTGCTGTCATGCACACAGAAAGCAGTTTCAACCCAAGAGCAAGATCTCACATACCTGCGTATGGACTTATGCAAATTGTACCAAGGACAGCAGGTATAGATACATATAATTTTCTCTATAAAAAGAAAAAACTTGTCTCTGGAAGCTATCTCTACAATAGTTCAAACAATATTAAAATGGGCAGTGCATATCTGCATATACTCTACTACAAGTATTTAAAAGATATAAAAAATCCAGACACTAGACTATTTTGTACGATAGCTGCTTACAATACAGGTGCCGGAAATATAGCATGGGCTTTTACAAGAAAATACGATATGAGAAAAGCGGCACCACTGATAAATACAAAGTCACCCGAAGAAGTTTATAACAAGCTTTTGAAAGATTTAAGATATGACGAACCAAAGCACTACTTAAAAAGAGTTTCTCAAAGAATGAGTGCTTATTACAGGCTGTACGGCAGTTAATTTATTTATAGAATAAACTCTAAAAAATACTTTTAGAGTTTTCTCCCCACTCTCTTTTTTGCATAACATGTGAGAACTCATATGCTATTATCATTAAAATCCCTGTTGCTACTAAAACCGTTGCCATTTCCAACATAGTAAATTCCTTATATTTTATTTTTATATTCTAAAGTATAAAGTTAATAAATGTAAAAAAGATGGCAATTTGTCATGAAATGAATGTTTTAGATAATTTATTTACAATAAATCGTCCAATCAGTGCATCTTGAACGGCTATACCTGTTGAAATAAATAAAGTATTTTTTTCTATACTGATCTTTGAGTTCATAATATCTTTTAACTCAGTCACATTCTCTTCTGATAATAATTCCTTCTCTTTCCATATCTTCATATCGCCAAGAAGCATGGATTGAATAGAGTCAGTAATAATATCAAATTTATCAACAAGAGACTCATCTAGTTCTGAGAGGTTATTAGCATCTGCACCTACACTACTTACAAACTCTAGATGCGAGCTATTATTTGAATTTAGTATAGAAGTCTCTGAGTCAGTTGCTAAAAAAAGTGAGCTTGATTGAGAAATTGTATCTTCAGAGTCTAATAGATTTATACTCATATCAGGGGCATAAAATGATATTAGCTTTTCAAACTTCTCACATATTGCAGAATTTGGATCATAACAGTTAACATGAGTCACTCCTAACCATCTATGCAAAATAATTGCTGTATAAAAACCTATTCTTCCAAGTCCAAGTAACCCAACAGAATTATTTTTTTTATATATAAGCGAATATGCTAAAAGGCTTATTGCAGCAGTTCTAAAAGAAGATAGGATACAAGCGTCTATTGTCGCATAGACGTAGTTGTCATACCAATCTATAAGAAGCATTTTACCAACACTTATCTTATCTTTTATAGTCCTGTTTTCTTCATTTGTTCCAATGACTTTAACAGCTTTTATTCCACCATTAAAGTCTGTAATACAAGGCATAACACGAAAGTCACCTTTAATATTAGGTGTGTAAATTATCTTTTTTTTAGGAACATATACCCATTTTTCTCCATCTCCCCAATCAATGTATGACTGCTTTAACTCATCCATAAACTCTGCCGAGTTTGCTATGAGTATATCATGAACTTCTACATCACTAACAGATATACAAGGCTCATCCTGTAATCTTAAAAGCTGTTTTATATCTTTTGAATGCATCTATTCCACATTTATTAACCTTATTAGAGCTTCTACTCTATCCTGTGATACTTTATTTTCTAAATTTTTTGATGAAATAAGTTTGGCATCTACATTTGTTACTTTCTTAATATTACTACAAGGAAGGCCACTATATAAAAATTCATCTGTCTGAACTACTAAAATAATTGCTTCTACTTGACGGTTCATTAAAAGTGCTCTACATCTTTTATATAAGCTTTTAAAGGGAAGTATAATTCCCTTTCTTAATCCGTTTATTGTTACATTGTGACTGCTTACAAAACAGGATATTCCTTTTTGCATCAATTCAGACTGTTCTTGTAAAGCTATATCCATTGCCATGTTTCCACCGACTACAACACTGATTGGTATGTTTCCATCATCATCTAAAATAAGATCAAGATAAGCTGGAATATAACTTTTAGATATTTCACTTACACCAAATGCCGGTGCAAAATTTACTTCATTTATTATAGCTCCATTTACATGCCATGGTTTTTTGATATCTTCACTGATAATATCTATACCTGAAACTTCAAGTCCAAAGAGTTTAGCCGCTCTTATTGCTATATCAATATTATCAGGATGAATAATATCTGTAACATTTTGAGGTGTACCGCCAGATGCTGTAGATTCAATGATTCTTAGTGGGACAAGTTCCTTTTTTTTAGGTATAGATGCTAGTGAATAATTTGATTTTTTTATAACTTCAATTGCTTCTTTATCATCAGGAAATATTTTTTTACGTAACCATGGAGGATTATTTCTTATAGCCTCATTTTCTTCTTTAATAAGTTCAGAGATCTCTTTTACTCCATCACCTTCTATAGAAATCGGTAAACGTTTTACTGCATATATTAACTTATCTTTTGCTATAAAAATCCTATGTGCCACTCCATTAACTTCTCTTTCTATAATTATTCTTTTAGATCTTGAAAATAGTTTTGCTTTCTCAAATGCAATTTTTAATTGTTTATCATCTGTAACTCCAACAGTAACACCTTCACCACGATCAGCATCTGCAGGCTTTATAACAATAGGCCACTCTATCTTTTTTGCTATTATTGTCGCATTTTTAACGCTGTTCGCTACTCCGTTAACAGGAGCAGGCAATCCAGCCATACGAACAATGTTTGATGTCATCATCTTATCATTAGAGAGTTTTGCACCGATACTTGAATCTAAATCACTGGTACTACGATTTATTAGTCTTGATTTTGAACCATATCCAAGCTGATATGTACCACCACCCAAATGAAAAAATGGTATCTTTTTCTCATATGCCGCAGTTAGTATCGGTATAGTAGACTTGCCGGAACCACTAATCCCCTTTAGTTTATGTATGATCTCTTTTTCAATTCTATCATATAATTTTTCTCTATTTTCATCTGTTAGTTGAGTATTCATCATCCAGTAAATATTTTTTATTGCAAAGTTAATTATCATCTCATAACATATATCAGGAATATGTTCTATATAAACAAGAGCAACACTAGCACTCCATTGTAATGGTATTTTCTTATCCTGTTTTACTTTTAAAAGAGCACCTGTATCAAAATATGGTAGCAATATAGCCTGCATCAGTGAGCGTATAAGGAGTAACTCTCTCTTTATCAATGACTCCATTGGTATATTAGAGCCCTTCTGATCTTTTATCTCTATTTTAAGTGCTGAGACCAACCAATCGTCAAGAAGATCAAAGTTAAACTTTTTAGGGCTGCTTATATTAAAAGTAAAGTTACGAGTATGTTGCATATACATATTAAAGTCCTAATATTTTTCGTGTTTGTGCGGGAGTAGAGATTTCACGTCCAAGCTCATTTGACACTCTTACAACACGCTCTACCAGCTCTTGGTTTGTTGTTAACTTTGTTCTAGCACTGTCATAATATATATTATCTTCAAGTCCAACACGAACATTTCCACCTGCTATTATTGCAGCCATATTCATAGGTAACTGAAAGTCTCCAAGCCCTGCAGCAGCCCAAATAGAGTTATCAGGAAGAGATGAGTATATATGAGAAAGATCTCTTAAAGTAGCAGGTGCAGTATTTAAATTTCCAAGTAGTATATTAAAATACTTAACCCCGCATATAATATTATGACGCTCAAGATACTTTGCCATATTTATCATACCCGTATCAAAAACTTCGAGTTCAGGCATAATATTTTTCTCTTTCATTAGTATTGCTAATCGTTGAACCATATCAATAGAGTTAACACTAGCACCAGATATAAAGTTAAGTGATCCAAGTGTCAGGCTAGCCATATCAGGTTTTGCATCTCCACTCAGATGCAAAACTTCAGATCGTGCTTCAAAACTAATCCCTCCACGACCAGAAGTAGTAGCACAACATATAAGTTCTGGTCTCTCTCTTCTTAATGTAGAGATTATTATTTCAAAATACTTCGCATCTGATACTGGAACACCATCCTTGTCCCTTGCATGAAGATGGACTATACTAGCTCCTGCATCATGAACTTTTATGGCATCTTCTATGATTTCATTTACTGAGATTGGTACATAAGGAGTAAGTCTCTTTGTAGGTACCATTCCGGTTAGTGCCACATTTATTATTAGTGGTTTATACGCTGATAATGGCGCTGGTTCATTTAACTCTATATATTTAAGTTTATCTCTAACTATAATAGTTTTCTTATTTATATACTGAGTTAAATCAAGTTCTAATTTTGTCCAGATATCAACATCTTTAAGTCCATGGTCAGACTTCTTTTTAGTTATTCCTGTTTGTACATATCCATAATTTTTTTTATACCAAGTAATAGTCTCTTGCCTATCGGTATATGTTATGACTTTTTTGATTCCGGCTTTAGACATGGCTTCAAGTCTGATATCTTGAAGTTCTTTACCAATACCGGAACCTTGGAACTCCGGATAAACTGCAAGCGATCTTGTCTCCGCTATATCATTTGAAAGTAATTGATATCCAGAGACTCCAATAATTTTTCCCATAACTTTTGCTACAAAGAAAAACTCAAAATCAATTTCCAATGCTTCTGGAGAAGGTATTTTATGTAGATTCCATGGTGCTAAGACATCTATTATATCAGACCTATTTTCAGGTTTAGCTTTTTCTATTACAAATTCCAAAACAAATCCTTTCATAATCGTAGATTAGTTTAAAACAGACAGCTTGTATAGAAATATTATATCATATAAAATATTTAAAATATTTTTTAACAGTGATTAGAAATAAACGGATTATTTTTTGTATCAATTTGTAAAAATTAAAATATATAAAAAAAAGTAATAAAAAAGTCTTCCCAAGAGAACTTGGGAATAAAGAAGTTTAGCAGTTTAAGATGGGCAGCTTTCTATTGCACCCATATCTATGTTTGAGCCACCACCAGAAATCATCTGTTCATTTTCACGGATAAGTTTACCATTATGTGTGATTGAATAAGAGATAGCTGTAGTATCACGTATAGTGTTTATAGTTGAACAATAAGTCTCTAACGATGCCATAACCCAGCGAGCTGCCATAGTATCATCACCATCTGAGTTAAAACTATATGTCAGGTGCAGAGTATTGAACTTGCATGGATGAGCTTCATTTCTTACAACTTCACCATCTACAACTAAATCTGTAACAGTTTTATCCTGATTCTTTGGAATCAAAACTATATCTGTAGCACTACATGTAATGATACCTGCTAAGAAATACTCAATTGGAGAGATAACAGGACAATCAATTAAAAAACTACTTTTAGAAGTTTTAGCTTCAAACTTCATACCGTCTTGATGTGAAACACTTACTTTCATAATAATTAACCTTCTAAAAAAGTTTTAAATTGTTCTAACTGCTCTTTAGTTCTAACAGTTGCTGTACCACCGGCAGAAGTTCTTGCATTCATAGAATTTTTAAGAACTAAGAACTCAAGTACATCTTCGCTTATTCTTGAATCGATATCGTTAAGGTATTTAAATTCTATATCGCTTAAATCAATTTTCAATTCTTCACTTTTTGCTACAGCTTTTCCTGTAATAAAGTGAGCTTCACGAAAAGGAATATCGCATTTTTCAACTAAATAGTCAGCTAAATCAGTAGCGGCTAAATGCCCAACTGCACATGCAGATTCCATATTATGAGCTTTTACTTCCATAGTCTTTATAGCTTCTTTTAAAATCTCTAAAGATATTTGAGCAGTTTGTACTGAATCAAAAACACCCTCTTTATCTTCTTGAGTGTCTTTGTTGTATGCTAAAGGAAGTCCTTTCATTACAGTCAAAAGTCCCATTAGTGATCCATAAACGCGACCAGTTTTTCCGCGGAGAAGTTCTGGAACATCTGGATTTTTCTTTTGTGGCATAATCGATGAACCTGTTGAGTATTCATCACTAAGTTCAATAAAACCAAACTCATAACTTGACCACATTACAAGTTCTTCACTTAGACGAGAAATATGCATCATCATTGTTGCGATATTAAATAAAATCTCTAAAGCAAAGTCTCTGTCACTAACTGTATCTAAACAGTTAACACTAACACTATCAAAGCCTAAAAGTTGTGCTGTCATATCTCTATCTACGTTGTGTGGAGTACCTGCTAATGCAGCACAACCAAGAGGAGATACATTGTTTCTCTTGTATGAATCTTCAAATCTTGCAATATCACGTTTAAACATTGCAAGATAAGCACCTAGGTGAAAACCAAAGTTAGTAGGTTGAGCATGCTGAAGGTGAGTCATTCCTGGAATAAGAGTCTCAGTATGTTTTTCAGCCACAACTAATATCTCTTTCATTAGTAGTTTAAGAGCACCTACGATATCTAAATTTCTCTTTAAAACCCAACGACGAAAGTCAACTGCCACCTGATCATTTCTACTTCTAGCAGTGTGAAGCTTTTTACCAGCTTCACCGATAATAGCAGTTAAACGCTTTTCAATACCCATGTGCAGATCTTCATCACCGATCTTCCACTCAAACTCACCTGATTCTATTTCGCTCAATACTTGATTTAAACCATCAGTTATTTGACGAAGTTCTTCTGTAGTTAAAATCTCTTGTTTTGTAAGCATTGCAGCGTGAGCAAGTGAACCTTCAATATCTTCTTTGTATAACTTTCTGTCATACATAATTGAAGCGTTAAACTCATCCAATAAATTTGAGGCACTCGCAGAAAAACGACCTGACCACATTTTATCCATAATATCTCCGATATAAAAAAGTTTGGTATTTTATCTAAAGTTGTTTAAAGAGGAGTTTACAGATTAGTCACACGCAGGTACATTTCCGCTATCTTTAGCATATTCTACTAAAAACTGTTTAAGATCTTTTGACTCTTTGTTATATTTTTTGCTATTAAAGTATTTCCATGATTTTTCAGCTTTGTCACTTTTAAGATGAATATCGGCTAGAGGTTCACCCTTCTTCTTCATTAGATTTTTCCAATCTCTAATTTTTTTCTTTGAAATAAATGCTTGCCCAGCCTGATGACAATCAACACATTTTTTCACAAAAATCTTTTGACCTTTGTACACAGCGGCGCTTAAAGGAGAAAAAGAAAAAATAGAAATTGTAATAAATAGTAAAAAGATTTTATTCATTAATGGAACCTCAAAATAGTTATTTCTCATATTACATTAGAAAATATTATATTAACCTTATAAATAATAAAAATCACAATTTTGTAATGAAATCAGCTATAATTGAAACTCTTTATAGAGCTTCTCATCTAAGTCCCACAAGCCTTTTGCTTTTAATTCTTCTACCACATTTGGAGTACAATCGACATCATCAGGCCATTCGCGAGTAAAACCGTCTAGAGCAGTTTTATTTGTGCCGTCAACTCCAACCATTAATCCTGAAATAAACACATCTCTAAGTGCATCCATATTATTCGTAACACGCCAAATTAGCATATATGGATTTAATATATCATTTTTCTTTTCATCCACAAAAATAACGATTCTGATATTTGTACTTAAATCAACAAGTGCATCAAAATAATCTTTTGCTGATTTAGTTTTATTTACACTAATAACTGTTACTGGGTTTTTTGTACGTCTCATATATTGATGTACACCTGTTGCATCTGGTATTACTTCTTGAATTCTGTGAAGCAGTTCTTCATCGCCTAAAAGTTGTGGTGGTTCTACTTTATGAGCAGCAGTAGCATCAATACCAAGTTTTCCACCAACAAGCGTTTCTGGGGATGAGTGGTCAAGAGCATCTAGAATACCTTCTGATATAAAAAGAGATTTTGGAGTGAATCTATCTAATATATATGAAGTCAAAGCTTCATAATTACCAAGCTTTGGAGAGTTCTCATCTAAAAAGATTGCATGCTTTACAAAACTCATCTGTCCTGCACCCCAAAAAGCATGCATAAATTGTTTTGCATGCCCCTTGTAGTGTGGTTGCATCTTAGCTAATATAAGGTTATGAAAACCTGCATTTTCAGGCATATGATAATCAATTAAATCAGGAACAGTTGTCTTTAACAAAGGAAAGAAAATCTTACCAGTTGCCCAACCCATGTACTTATCTTCTAAAGGTGGCTTTCCAACAACAGTCGCTAAAAATGTCGGATTTTTTCTAGTAGTTATTGCACTAACTTGCATCACTGGATATGGTTCTTCTAAAGTGTAGTAACCAGTATGATCACCAAAAGGTCCTTCTATTCTCATATCTTGCGTGTCAACCCAGCCTTCAATCACATAATCAACATCTGCTGGAATATATAGAGGAGTGGTTAAAGACTTTACTAACTTAGCTGGTTCTTTTTTTATAAGTCCATACATTAAAAGTTCATTTACTCCGTATGGAAGAGGAGCAGTAGCACACCAAGTATAAAGTGGATCACCACCTATAGCAACAGAAACAGGCATCTTCTTACCAGCTTTTTGATATTGATCGAAAAAGTGAGACGAGTCTTTATGAATCTGCCAGTGCATTCCTAAATGATCTTTGTCATAAACTTGAAGTCTATACATCCCAAGGTTAACCAACTCGCCATCTAAGCTTTGAGTATAAACCTGACCCATTGTAATAAAAGGGCCACCATCTTGTTCCCAAGTTGTTAAAACCGGTAGTTTTGACAAGTCTATATCTTCATTTAGATATACAACTTCTTGACAAGCGCCCTTGCCTTTTAAACGTTTTGGAAAAATATTTTTAAGTGAAAAAAGCTCTTTAGCCATAGAAATTTTATTTAAAAAACCTTCAGGTGGTTTCATATGCAGTAAATTTGTAATCTCATCAGCTACTGACTCTATTGTACGGCCAAACAAAAGTTCACATCGTTTATATGAACCAAAAACATTCATAAACACAGGTTCACTGAATTTTTTGCCGCTTTTTTTATCAACTACATTCGTAAAAAGGATAGCCTTACCGCCATCTTTTTTCTTTACCTCTGCGTAAGCTAAGTGAGGAATTTCTAAATATATATCTAGTTCATCATCAATAACTCTTAATTCATTATTTTTTTTTAAAAGTTCTATTGTTTTTTTCATAATATTTCTTTGATTTTATTTAGATTATTTTATAATCTTTGTGGCATTTCATCTTTAAATGCGATTTTTTCTGCATCTTTTAATAATTCTAAAGCACCATTATCTATCATTTTTTTAGCTAGTTCTGAACCTAAATTGTCACTATCTTCAACATTTATAACTACTTTTTCTTGCATTATATTTGTGCCATCAGGAAAGCCCAACATAACCCTAAAAGTAATTATATTATCATCAATTACAGCATTACAGGCAACCGGAGCAGAACAGCCAGCTCCTATTTTAGAGATAAAATCTCTCTCTATTTGTGTACAGATAAATGTATTTAAATCTTTTAAACTTTCAGCTATCTCTCTTACTTTAGCATTACCACAGACTATCTCTATTCCAAGAGCAGCCTGCCCCATTGGAGGTATCATCATATCCAGTGATAATTTTTGAGTAAATGGAACATCTTTAAGTAAATCTAATCTATGAAGACCAATCCAAGCTAAGATAATTGCATCATATTGACCCTCAGAAAGTTTTCTAAGTCTAGTGTTTACATTACCTCTTAAATCTTTTACTTTAAGATCTGGACGTTGCTGTAGAAGTTGCATTCTTCTTCTTAAACTAGTTGTTCCAACTACTGCTCCTTGAGGTAAATCTTCAAGAGTTGCATGTTTGTGTGATAGAAAAACATCACTCTGATCTTGACGCTGTGTAACAGCTACCAGTTCTAAACCTTCTGGAATGTATGTAGGAACATCTTTTAAACTATGAACTGCAATATCAGCATTTCCTGCTAGCATCTCATCCTCTAACTCTTTTGTAAAGTGACCTTTTCCACCTATTAATGCCAATGGCTTATCTAAGACTTTATCACCATTACTTACAATTTTATTCAACTCAACAGTTATCTCTGGATAACTTGCTTCCACTCTGGCTTTTATATGATAAGCTTGCCAAAGTGCTAAATCAGATACTCTAGTTGCTATTACTAATTTATTCATACCTTATTCGGCCTTTTCAAATTTTCTTTTTGTTTTATCTAACTTATCATCAAAGAACATAGTCGGAGTTCCATTAACCATAAGAGCATTTGCTATATCTAAATCACTTTTAATATGATTTAAAACTGCTTCTGATTTTAAATCTGCAGGAGTAATGTTTGTTCCCATAACAGAGTTAAATGCAGCTAATATCTTGTTAATATCTTTTTCATCTGATTTAACATTTACAGTATAAAGTTTCAGCACAACATCTTTTTTGCCTTGTATTTCAGCTGCAACTGCTGCTTTAACTAACTCTACAGCTGCAGGATGAAGTGAAGGAAGAGGAAAGTGATAATAGTATACAGCAAACTTCTTTGGATCTTTTTTCATAGTGTTTATTGCCGCAGGAACAAAGTTTCTACAAAATGGGCAAAGTGGATCAGAGAAGATTGCTACCCTATGAGTAGCATCTGCATTTCCATAGATAAGATTCTCTTTTTTATAATATTTCAATTCAAATGACGGAGAAACTGAATCTTTTAAAGAAATGCCTGTTTTAACGTCTATAAGATCAGGAGAAATAGTATCTCCGTTAGAGAACCAAATCATTTTCTGCTTAACGTCACGTGTTCCTTCTTTAGCTTTTACTGTAGCATCTACACCTACTATAAATGCATTCCAACCTTTTACCTGCGCAAGAGGAATTGATTGTTCAACTTTAACACTAAGTTTGATTATATTTGGGTTACCCTCAAATGACTTTTTTAAAAACTTTTCTATATCTTCGTTGGAAGTAGCTGCTTGAGCAAAACTACTTAGAAGTAGAGCTGTCGCTAATAATTTCAACATCAATGACATCTGAATCCTTTTGTATGTTTTTTTCTATATTTTCTTGAGTATTACTCGGATGATAATTACCGGATTGTACATTATAACGGTTAACGAGCATGCTAGTAAAAACACTAAACTGCATCACTACACCAATTATGTCAGTTAAAAAACCTGGAATTATCAGTAATATAGCACCAATGATTGTAAAAAGATTAAGTCTCTGAAACTCTGTTAAATCAATGGCATGGTAAGAGACGGCGGTAATATTATGCAGCAGGGTTGTTCTAAAATTCACTAGTATTGATATACCTATAAAAGCAGTTAAAACAATCTCAAAAAATGTTGCTAAACCACCAATAGCTGATGAGATATTAACAGAGATTAGAACTTCTAAAAAAAGATATATTACAAAGTAAATCATACTAGATTAACTCCATAATATGCTTATAAATATCACCCGTCTTTACTGAAATTTTTTCTTGTGTTTTTCTATCATATACTTGAACAAGTCCATTATCCAACTCTTTACCAATAATTACAGTATATGGAAAGCCGATAAGTTCTGCATCTTTCATCTTGAAGCCAAATCTTTCTTTTCTATCATCAAACATAGCTTCAACATTTTCACCTAGAAGTTTTAAATACAACTCTTCTCCAAGTGTCATTTGTGTTTCATCTTTAATATTTGACACCATAATATTTATCGTATATGGAGCTGTCTCTTTTGTCCAGATACAGCCATTTTCATCATGGTTTTGCTCGATCACAGATGCTACAAGTCTACTAACGCCTATACCGAATGTCGCCATCTCAAAAGGTCTCGGCTTACCATTTTCATCACTAAAGTTTGCTTCAAGTGCGCTAGAGTATTTAGTTCCGAGTTGGAAGATATGTCCAACTTCAATACCCTTTTTGAAACTTAAATTTCCACCACAAGAACATTTTTCACTTATTTCTTTTGTTTGTAACTCTTCATAAGTTTTCTCATTTAAAGCATCAACTTCTTCTTCATTGTCAAATATAGTTTCTATATTTGCACCATAATCACAACTCTCACATACAATGATAGTGTCTTCACCGCTGTCAGCTAAAACATGGAACTCTTTACTTCCTTCTCCACCTATAGCTCCACTGTCAGCTTGAACTACTCTAAAGTCAAGACCAAGTCTTGTAAAGATCTTTTTGTAAGTCTCTTCCATCAAATCGAACTCTCTAATCATATCTTCTGTTGAAGCATGAAAAGAGTAACCATCTTTCATTAAAAATTCACGACCACGTAAAAGTCCATATCTAGGTCTTGCTTCATCACGAAATTTTGTATTAATCTGATATAGATTAAGAGGTAAATCTTTATAACTTGTTACTCTATTTTTAACAAGTTCTACCATAGCTTCTTCATTCGTAGGACTAAGTACAAAATCATTTTGGTGTCTGTCTTGAATACGAAGCATCTCTTTGCCCATTGCATCTGCACGACCACTTCTATCCCATAGGCCGATAGGCGTCACAAAGCTTAATTGTACTTCATTACAGCCAGCCATGTCTAACTCTTCTTTTACAATAGTTCTAATCTTTTCTAATACAATTTTACCTAATGGCAGAAAGTTATAAAGTCCAGCACCTTGTTGGTTTATAAACCCACCTCTTACTAAAAACTGATGTGACGGCAGAGTTGCATCGTTTGGTACTTCTTTAGTTGTTGGTATAAAAGCGCGGCTTCTTCTCATTTACTTCCTTTTTGTGCTATATTTAGGGCATGCTCACATTTGTATTTATCCGGCATCTCTACATTCTTATTGTCATTCTTTATTAAAAATTGTAAAGCTCCGGTTATCATATCTGACTTTGACTCTTCAGATACACTTCTCATCTTTGTAGTCATATCATGCAAGAAGCGTTTCATTACCTGCTCACCCATTTTATGTACTTCTTCTTCATACTCTTTTGGAATATATCCGTTTTTAATAACTCTTTGGCTTTCTATTCTTGCAGCTTCAAAAGCTTTTGCATATATATCTTTTATCATCGGTTCTATATTTAGAGTATCTAACCACTCAAAGAATGCCACCGTGCTTCGTCCAATGATTGTATGAGCTTTTCTAGCCTCATCTTCTCTAAGACCTTTATTTTCATCAACTATAGTCTTTAAGTCATCTATTTGATAAAGGTTTATACGCTCACCTTTGTGATAGACTATATCTCTTGGAATAGCTAAATCAAACCAGTATCTATCAAAATCACATGCTTTAATAATTTCATCAGTGATAATAGGAACTGGTGATGAAGTTGCAGTAAAAAGTATTTCAAACTCATTGATGATATGAGGAAGTTGATCAAAGTCTAAAACTTTTGCACCACATTCCTGAGCCAATGTAAATGCTTTTTCTTTTGTTCTGTTCATAATATAAACATCAGCACCGTTTGAAACCATATGTTTTGCTGTAATCTCAGACATCTCACCAGTTCCGATTATTAGTGCTTTTTTTCCTTCAACACTCTCTAGAACAGACTTTAGTTTAGCAACTGCCACACTAGCAATTGAAACAGGCTTTGAAGATATATCTGTCGCATTTCTAACTTTGGCAGCACACTTAAAAGCATTATGCATAGCACGTGCAAGTTTTTGACCACAATGTCCATTATCATATGAGAATCTAAATGCATCTTTTAGTTGTCCAGCGATCTGTGTTTCACCAATAACCATAGAATCAAGTGAAGATGCAACTGTAAAAAGATGGTGAATAGCACTGCTATCATCAAATATATCAGCACGGCCTTCTAGCTCTTCTATAGGAATTCCTGCACGAGCTGTCAGCTGCTCAAAAATATGCTGAGTAGCTGTAACTATATCACTACAGCTACAAAAAATTTCCATTCTGTTACACGTAGAAATAAGAATAGTCTCGTTTATAGCTTCACTTTCATTTAGTTTTGTTAGACATCCACTAACATGTTCATCATCAGGATATGACAACTTTTCTCTAATTTCCATAGTAGAGTTTTTGTGTGAAAAACTTATATTTAGATAGTGCATTAGTAACTTCTTTTAATCATAGTTTGTAATATATCAATGAGTTCTTGGTCATCTTTAACAGCAAGCATTGCTTCGTTAGATAGTTTTTTTGCAAGCTCAAACGAGCTTTCAACACTTTTATGTTCTTGCATCTTTTGCTTTATCCAGAGAACTTCACTTTCATCTATGTACTTGGCATGTGAGCTTTTTAATCTCTTTTTATCTTGGTCATTTAGTTTTTTGTATAAATATATATAAGGAAGTGTACACTTTCCTTCTACAAAGTCATTCATAGCAGGTTTGCCAAGAGTAGCCGAATCAGCTGTAATATCTAAAATATCATCAATAATCTGAAAAGAAAGACCTAGATTTTTTCCATAAACACCATATTTATCAGCATCTTTACCCACAAGCAGTGCAGAAGCATAAGCAGCTGCTTCAATTAAAGTAGCAGTTTTCAGATAAAGCATATCCAGATATTTTTCTTCGTCTTCATTAAACTCATCTGCCATCTTTACATCTTGCATCTCACCCTTAGATAGTGCAGTAACAGATGAGGCTATAGACTTTGCTATATCTCTGTCAAATTCAACCAACTCAGTAAAAGCTTTTGAGTAGAGGATATCGCCTAACATTACAGCTGTTTTACTGCCATCGGTAGCATTAACAGATGCTACACCTCTTCTTGTGATTGATTCATCAATAACATCATCATGAAGCAGACTTGCTCCATGAATCAACTCAACAATAGCAGCTAAAAGTGGAGCTTTTTCATGCTCAGGAGCGATTTTTAAAATTAATTTTGCTCTAAGTCTTTTACCGCCAGAGAGCATATTAAAGAGACGAGTTACCTCATCATAATCAATTTCTTTTATCAATCTTTCTATTTCACGCTCAACTCTTTGCATTAAACCCTCTTAACCATTATTTAAATGTGTGACACTTACTTCCATATCTTTATCAAACAAAAATAGCTCAAAGACTGCTTCTCTTGTTTCATATTTAAACTCTTTAAATTTAACTAGTATATAAGCCGCATTAAAATGACCACTGCCTCTAGGCCTTAACTCAAGCCTAAAAAAACGATTCTTTTCTCTTAGATATAAGATATTTTGTGCAACTTTCCTATCGTATGAGCGATGGATTACCAATCCCTCATTTTTATATAGTGTCCAACTAAATTTAAAAAGTTTTGTAATGTCGCCGTATTTTACAAGAATTTTCTTTTGTTCATCCTTTTTTAGAGTGATTGTTGTTACATCTCTGTACTCATCCCCTAAAACTACACCATGACTAAGTGCTAAAATGATAAAAACTTGTAAAAACAGCTTCATTTTATCTACTCACTTTTTGAAACTATTTCACCCATCAGCTCAATGCTTAGACTCTTAGTCTTAGTCTCAACCGAATCACGATTTTCTACAATAAACATATCGATTTCTTTACCATAATCTTCACCAAATTTTTCTTCCAGAAAAAGCTCCATTGCGGCTCTTCTTTTCATAAAATTTTCTAAATCATATCTAACGACATCATTATTAGCATTAAAAATTATATCCATTAATTTACTAGTTGGTGAACCTAAAAACACATCATCTTCATCTTCAAATAGCGCACTATATTTTGACATTTATTTATTCCTTAATTTTATTTATAGATTTTGTGATTATACAGTTCATTTATTAATTATTACTTGAGATAGTTCAAGAGAGTAAATAGTTTTAAGAAATACACAGATTTTTTTTAGAAGAATGAGATTGAAGGATTTGTTACTCTTTGGGAAATGAGGTCTAATCCACTCAGTCCCAAAGTAGCTATTATTACTTAATAATTTGAGTACCAACACCTTCTGATGTAAATAGTTCCAAGAGCATTGAATGCTCTATTCTTCCGTCAATAATATGTGCTTTTTGAACACCACCTTCAATCGCTTCTAAACATGCGTCAACTTTTGGTACCATTCCGCCATGAATCGTTCCATCAGCTTTAAGTGCTTCAACTTCGGCTTTTGTAAGAGTTTCTAAAAGCTCTTTATCATTGTTTAAAACACCTGCTGTATCCGTCAAAAATATAATTTTATTTGCACCGATTGCTTTTGCTACGTATGATGCACATAAGTCAGCATTTATATTATATCCTGGATGCCCCATCTCTTCACCGGCAGCAATTGGTGCAATAACAGGGATAAATTTATCATCAATTAATTTTTGGAGTACATCAGCTTTGACATTTGTTATATTTCCAGTAAGTCCCCACTTTGCAAAATCTTTTGGTTTTGCAGTAATAAAATGAGCATCTTTACCGCTTACACCGATAGCTTTAGCTCCATGAGAATTTAGTAAAGAGACTATATCTTTGTTTATTTCTCCGCTTAGGACCATTTCAACTATACGCATAACTTCTTTGCTTGTTACTCTTTGACCATCTATAAATTTAGAATCAATTTTTAAAGCTTCTAACATATCATTAATCTTAGGACCGCCACCATGAACAATAACTGGTCTTATCCCAACTAAATACATCAGTAAGATATCTTCAGCAAACTTCTCTTTTAATTGAGGTGTCTCCTGAGCTGAACCACCATACTTTATAACTATAATTTCTTTAGTGAACTCTTTTATAAACGGTAATGCATCAAGCAGCGTTTTTACTGTTTCAATCTTTTTTTGCACTATTACTTCCTCTATACTTATCTATAATATTAAAAAATTTATCATCAACTATCACCTCTAAATCTAACAACGAAAGTGGAAGATTGAAAGATTCAACTTTAACAAAATCCTTGTATGTGAGTAAAAGTGAATCTGAATTATCTTTTTTTAAAATCTCTTGTAACTCTTCTTTTAAAAATGAGTAATGATCTTCAAAATAATTTTTACTTACAACTTCTGGTAGAAATTCATCAAGTCTAAATGGTCTTGCTATAGCTGTTACTAGTGACATTCTAGCACTTTTATTTTTAAGTTCCACCACTCTCTTGAAATCTTTTGTCTCTTCAAGTACAATCGCTTCTTTAGAAGACCATAGTCTCTCTCTAAAAGCACCTGAAGGCAAACATCTACTGTTCTTAGTTTTTACATCTATGAGCAGGTCAAGCTTCTTGATATCATGCTTAGAATATGCATCATCTAAAAATACTATTTTAGCACCCATCTCTTTAGCTTTTTTAATTCCAGCAGGTCTATCTTCGCTAACTATGACTATGGCTTCTTTAAGTTTATGCGCATAAATCATAGCTTCATCTCCACTAATCTCTACATCACATAAAATATTATCTCTATCTTTAACAACATATAGGCCCTTGCTCTTACGGCCATATCCACGAAGTACTATAGCCGCATCTGCATATCGAGATGCAAGAGCAGTGACAAGAGGTGTTTTTCCACTTCCGCCAACACTTAAATTACCTACACTTACTATGTCTATTTCAAAATCTATTGGAGTTTTATTTTTAAAGCGAATGTACATACCAAAGCAATATATCCAACTTAAAGGAAGGAGTAAAAAAGAGAGAAGTTTTTGAATAAAATTTGGATTATAGAAATACTCTTCAACCCAAAATACTAAACTCTTTTTCAAAGTTATTAAACTCTTGTTTTAGCTATTTGTTTTACTTTTTCACAAATAAACTTAATCTCTTTATCATCCATACTTGCATAAATAGGAAGAGATAAAACTTGCTGATAGCTTTTTAGTGCCATTGGATAGTTATTTATCTTTAGTGAATATTTTGATTTATAGTAAGTTAAAAGATGTAGTGGAATATAATGTAATCCACACTCAACACCAACTTTTTTAAGTTCAAGTGCGAAGGAATCACGATTTTTATCTATCTTTACAATATATAAAGAGAACGGGTGCTCATCATTACTCATATCTGGTATTGTTACATGGTCTATTCCAGCTAAAGCATCACTAAATATTTTTGCAATCTCTTGATGTTTTTGTATGTTTGCATCTTGCTTTACAATTTGCGCTCTAATATAAGCAGCTTCTAGCTCACCCATAGAGTAATCATTGCCAATATCTACAACATCATAGATATATTCAAGTGAATCTTCATCACGCTCTATTGCATGATTACTTAGAAGTTTTGCACGCTCCATGATTTCATCATTATTAGTTACTAGCATACCACCGTTACATACATTCTTTTTTAAATGTGGAGAGAAGTTAAAACAAGTGATGTCTCCACCTGTTGAGCCTATCTTTTTACCCTTATATGTGGCACCTAGTGCTTCAGAAGCATCTTCAACAATCTTCACATCATAAATTTTAGCAATTGCATATAACCTTTCTAAATCAACTGTAACTCCAGCCATGTGAGTAACTATTACTGCTTTTAGTTTTTTAGATTGATTATCTTCTAAATAAGCTTCTAAAAGATCTAAATTAATATTATAAGTTTCAGACTCTATATCAATAAAAACAGGTTCTGCATCAAAGTGACGAACTACCTCTGGCACATTAGGGTAAGCATTTACTGAACAAACTACTTTGTCCCCACGTTTAAGATCAAGTGCAATCATTGCTAGATGAAGTGCTGAAGTGCCATGAGAAGTTGCTAATGCATATTTTGCTCCTATATACGAAGCAAATTCTTCTTCTAACTGTGCTACCTGATTTAAATCTTCTGCGTCTAAAACGTCTGCTACATTACTATGCTCTTCTCTTCCACTTTCATATTTACAAAACGGTATTTTCATACTTTGTCCTTATAAGGTTATATCTCTAGGGTAGTTAAAATCATGGTTTATAGTTCTCGATGTAAGCTTTGCAATAACCGGCATCTTTCGCTTAAAATGGTTACGAAAAATTCTTCCTATTATCATATCCAGCATCTTAGAGTCTATACCTTTTTCAACAATTTCTTCTTTACTTAATCTATCTTCTACATATAATTTCAAAGCTTCATCTAGCTGTGCATATGTATAACCTAAATCATCTTCATCACTCTGTCCATCCCATAAATCGGCTGATGGAGCTTTATCTATAATACTTCTTGTAACACCAAGGTAGTCTGCCAACTCATATACTTCACTCTTATAAAGATCCCCAATCGGGTTAACTGCGCTAGATAGATCTCCATAAAGAGTTCCATATCCCAACATCAATTCACTCTTGTTGCTTGTTCCTAAAACCAAAGCATTTTCTCTTGCTGAGATATCAAACAAAGTTGACATTCTCATACGAGAGGAGAAGTTGCCTTTTCTTAGATTGTCCATATTTGGATTCAACTCCTCATATGCACGCAACATCGGCTCAATAGATGCAGTTATCGCTTTCATAGAAAAATCTCTACAAAGTGCATCTGCATCATCGAGTGAACTCTGTGAAGAGTATTGTGAAGGCATTTTCACACATAATAGATCATCTTTAAAAGTTTTATGAGCTATAACAGCAACAACTGCAGAATCTAATCCGCCACTCAAACCAACAACAACCCTCTTTATTCCAGTTTTTCGAACTTCATCGTCTAAAAACCGTTGTAAATAGTCTGAAATTTGTGCATATTTACCCATATATTTTAGCGAACCTTTAAAAATCTTTAACAAAAAATATTATATCAAAGTTTTGTAACAAATAACTTTTAGAATAATTTAGTTCTAATATTTATATAGTTTTGTTACAATCCAATAAAAAAGAGTACATGATGCAGATAAAAGTTCAACCTATGGGCGTCTACCAAACAAACTGTTACATAGCGTCGCTAGATGGTAAAGACTTCATAATAGATCCAGGGGTAAACGCAACTTCCTGGGTAGAACAAAATGTTACAAATCCTGTGGCAATTTTAAATACTCATGGTCATTTTGATCATGTTTGGTCAAATGCAGAACTTCAAAAGAAACTAAATATTCCACTTTATACTCCAAAGGATGATGTTATGTTACTTAAAGAGAGTAGCTGGATGCCAGATCTTCCGCCTTCAACCCCAGATTTTGAAGTAAAACCAGATGAAGAATTTAATTTTGATGGAGTCAAAGTAAAATTCCATCATTTCCCAGGGCATTGTCCAGGCTGCTCTATGATAGAAATAGGAGATGCAATGTTTAGCGGTGACTTTATATTTGAGCGTTCAATCGGCAGAACTGATTTCCCATATTCTTCTCCACAGGACATGAAAGACTCTTTAGAGAGATTTAAAAAACTGGATTTTGACAAAACACTCTACCCCGGTCATGGTGGAACAACAACTATAAAACAAGAACAGCAGTATTCAGATTACTGGATAGGAAACTTATAATGCAAGATCATTTTAAAGAAAAATCAAAAGAGTGGGACAAGGGTGACGTCCAAGTTCAAGGTGCTAAAATAATTGCAGAGGCTATAAATAAAAAAATAGAGCTTAACAATGACATGGATATTTTAGATTTTGGTGTTGGAACTGGACTTTTAGGTTTTGATATAGCTCGTAGTGTAAAAAAGGTTTATGGAGTAGATACATCCCTAAGCATGTTAGAGAAGTTAAAAGCTAAAAACACTCCTGAGCTTAGTATTGAGACGTACTCTCAAGATATCATAGCTACTCCACTAAATAGAACATTTGACGGATTAGTTAGCTCTATGACTCTGCATCATGTTGAGGATTTAAAATCATTTTTTGAGACTATTTATAAAAATATAAATGACAATGGATTTATAGCAATTGCTGACTTAGAAAGTGAAGATGGAACATTTCACTCAGACAATACTGGCGTATTTCACTTTGGATTCCAAAGAGACATATTATGCAAAATTGCTGTAGATGCTGGATTTAATGAAGTTAATTTTCAAAACATAAATACGATAAATAAACCACACAGAGATTTTGGTGTATTTTTACTAACTGCTAAAAAGTAAAGAAGAGGTTTTATTTTACCTCATCTTCATCTTCTAGAAGTTTCAACTTTAATACATGTCTCTCAGTAATAACAGTTTTAAACTCACCCTCAAAAACTTTTATATCTAGAACATGTCCCTCCACATAAACATTTCTTTTTCTACCCTCTTTATGTCTTACTCTTGCAACAAAGTTTACTTCATCTCCAAACTTTACTGGAGATAAAAACTGACAATCACTTGCTACAAGCACAACGTTTCTCTCATTTACAGCAGCCATAGCAGCAAAATCAGCAGCACTAAAAATGAATCCTCCATGTATTAAGCCCTGATCATCAGCAACCATTTCTGAGATAGTGCTAAGTCGTAACTCAACATAACCGCGCTCTAATTTTAGAATCTCGCCATTCAGGTCACGATTAATACTCTCATGTGTAGCTAAAAGTACCGAATTCTCTTCGTGTTCTCTATAGTCATCAAGCTCTAACTCTTCATCTTTTATCTCTTTGTCTTTACTCATTTTTTATCCTTAATCAGTTTAACATATACTCTTGCTGGAGCCGGATAGCCCTCTACTGTTTTTGTATTATCGTTTGGATCTAAAAAGTCTTCTAGAGACTGACCTTCAATCCAGGAAGTCTTTCTTTGCTCATCTGCATCTGTAACAGAAGTCTCTAAAACCTCAAAGCTGCTAAATCCAGCTCTTAAACACCAGTTTTTAAGTGCAGGAATTGTTGGTACAAAGTAGATATTTGGTATTTTTGAATAAGATGACTTTGGACAGAGTGCCATCTCATCATCACCCTCTATATAAAAAGTATCAAGTATAACTTCACCTTCTACATCTAGACCACGAAAAAGTGACTTTAACATAGCTACAGGGTCACTTCTATGATACAGAACGCCTAAACAAAAGATAGTGTCAAACTTATCTTCATAAAATTCCAGATGCTCAACACCTAAAAGCTCATAGACTATATCACTCTTAACAAAATGATTTACAAAATCAAACTGTGTCTTATATAGGGGTGAAGGATCAAAGCCAACTAAAGACTTTGGTGAGTCTTCCTGCATGCGAAATAGATAGTAACCATTGTTACACCCTATATCGGCAACTCTCTTATCTTTTAAATTAAAATGCTTTCTTAGAAGATTATATTTTATGTTACTTTTCCACTCTGTATCTATTAAACACTCAAAAATCTCAAATGGCCCTTTTCTCCAAGGCATCATAGTTCTTGCAATATCTTCTATATTTTGAGTACTCTCACCCTTAATTTTAACAACATCGCCAAGTTCAACTTCGAAATTAGCATCTTCTAAAACAGCTATAGCATCGCGAAGAGGCTTGATATTTTTCCAAGTCATCCACTTTTGTCTATCTATTCTTATTTCTTCTAAGTTCATTTTATTCTTTATCTATGTAAATTTAACTATAATTGTACCCAAAATTATATAACTAGTTATATGGGCTTTCTGCCGAAGAAAACCCAGTGTTAACGTAGGTAGAGAGATTACTCTCGATACCGTGAAAAAACAGGTGAAGGGTTCCCTTCATTTTACAAAGTAAAATTAAGGAATATTTTAATGCGCTTAGAAAAAAAAGCAACCGTAGTATCAACATCAGTGGCAGGAATTCTTGTACTTATGAAAATGACCGTAGGAGTTTTAAGTGGTTCTATTGCTGTTCTTGCTTCTGCGATTGATAGCTTTTTAGATCTCACAGTATCTCTGTTTAACTACTTTGCACTAAATACAGCCGAAAAAAATCCGGACAATCAATTTAACTATGGACGTAGCAAAATAGAACCGATGGCTGCTGTTGTTGAAGGCACAGTGATCTCACTCTCCGCTGTTTTTATTCTCTATGAAGCACTAGTTAAGATTGCTCACCCTAGAGAGATGGAATTTATGCAAAGCAGCATCTGGGTAATGGCCGCTTCGCTTATAATTACTCTATTTTTAGTTATGTTTCTAAACTATGTTGCTAAAAAAACAAATAACATGGTTATAAAAGCAGATGCTCTACACTACAAAACCGATCTCTTTTCAAACGGTGCAGTTCTTATGGCTCTTGCTCTTATCTCTATGACAGGAGAGCAATTAATAGACCCTATACTTGGTGTTGGAATAGCAATTTATATGATTTACTCAGCTCTGCCAATCATAAAAGAAGGTGTATTAATGCTTCTAGATGCTGCTCTGCCTGAAGAAGACTTAAAACAAATCAAAACTATTTTAGAAGGTGAAGAGTTAATTACTGCCTTTCACTATTTACAGACCAGAGAATCAGGTTCACATATCTTTATATCTGTTCATGCTGTTTTTAATGTTAGCATCTCTCTCTACGATGCACACTTGGTAGCCGATAAAGTAGAAGCAAAAATAAAAGCTCTTTTTGAAAATAAGAGTGTGCATATTCTCGTTCATATGGATCCTTATGATGATTCAGAGATAAATGAAATCGAAGATGAGTACTAAGAATAATATGAATTTCTATGCTTTAATTATCGGGACAGAAATTTTAAATGCTAGAAGAGAAGACAAGCACTTTAAATTTGTTCGCGATGAACTTCAAAAGTATGGGTATGAGCTTTTCGCAACATTTATTGTAAAAGATGATGTAAAGTTAATGAAGAGCTGTTATGAACTAATTAAAAAAGATAAAAACTCCATACTTTTCTCGTTTGGAGGGATAGGTTCAACACCAGATGATTTAACCAGAGAGATAGCATCTGAGATATTTACAAAAAAACCGGTAGTTCGTCATAAAGTATTTGAGCAAGACATTATTGATAGATTTGCAGAAAAAGCCTACCCTCACAGAGTTCATATGGCAGATTTACCTCATGGATCAGAACTACTATTTAATCCTGTAAACAATATGTCAGGCTTCTCTTTGGAGAACAGGTTTTTCTTTGTTCCTGGTTTTCCTGAAATGGCTCATCCTATGATAAACAGTGTGATAAGTAAACTATGTTCTTTACGATTAGAAAAATTCAGACTAACTCTTCTAGCGCAAACAAGCGAAGAGACTCTAATATCTCAGATGCAACTTCTTCCAAAGCATATAGAACTCTCATCTCTGCCTCTTTTTAAAGATGGTAAAGCTAATGTTGAACTATCAATTAGTGGTTACGATGAAGAAGAAGTACAAAAACACTTTGAAAAGTTCATACAAGAGCTTGAAAGTAAAAATATTCTTTACAAGCTATTAACTATTTAGCATACTCTACAGCTCTGCTCTCTCTGATAACATTTACTTTTATCTCACCAGGGTATTGAACTTTTTCTTCTATTTCTTTTGCTATTTCTCTAGACATTAAAATAGACTCGTCATCATTGATAAGGGTAGCATTAACTATAACTCTTACCTCACGACCGGCATTAATAGCATAAGCCTGTTTTACACCAGAATGCTGAGATGCTATCTCTTCTATCTGAGTTACTCTTTTTAGGAAACTCTCAAGAACTTCTCTTCTTGCCCCAGGTCTTGCAGCTGAGAGTGCATCTGCTGCACATACGGCTCCACATTCTATAGAGTTTATCTCTTCATGTCCATGATGAGCATATATGGCATTTATAACTACACTGTGTTCATTGTAACGGTTACAAATTTCAGCACCTAAATCAACGTGGCTTCCATCATTATCATGAGTTAGAGACTTCCCGATGTCATGAAGTAGTCCAGCTCTTTTTGCAAGTCTTGAATCCCCACCCATCTCAGATGCCATAATTCCAGCTAAGTGAGCAACTTCAAGAGTATGAGCTAAAGCATTTTGTCCATAACTGGCACGATATCTTAATTTACCTATTAACTTAACAAGTTCTGGATGCATAACTCCTATGTCCATATCAGCAATAAGTTCTTCACCTTCCGTTAAGATACCATCTTCAAATTCTTCTGATACTTTGTCAAATATCTCTTCAATTCTAGCAGGTTGAATACGTCCATCTTCTATAAGAAGTTGTAAAGTTTTTGTTGCTATCGCACGACGATAAAGATTAAAACTACTTACAAGAATAGCATTTGGTGTATCATCAATAATGATATCAACACCCATTAAAGTCTCAAGAGCTTTAATGTTTCTACCCTCTTTACCGATAATACGACCTTTTAGGTCATCATCTTCAAGATGCACAAGATTTGTAAGTCTCTCAGATGCAAAGTTACCGGCAAATCTACTTGTAGCCTGAGCTAAAATATAGTTTGCTTTTTTCTTACCTTCTTGTTTTGCTTCATTTTCATAACGTCTAACTATATGAGCAACATCTGCTCTTGATTTCTCTTCTATATTTTCAAGTAGAACTTTTCTAGCTTCATCTTGAGTCATTCCGGCACTGTGTTCTATAGTATGAAGAGCTTCATCTATCTTAGCCTCATACCTCTTTTTTAAAGATTCTAGTGACTTCTCATTTCTTTCTAAATCAACTCTTTTTACTTCTAAAATTCTGCCTTCATCACGAAGTCTTTTATCTTCATTCTGTTTATAGCGAATAAAACTTTGCTCTTTTCTTATAACATCATCTTCTCTTTGATGCATGTCAGCTTTTGCTCTATCTTTTGCACTCTCATACTGCTTAGTTGCTTCAAGCTCAATCTGTTGAGATTTGAGGCTTGATTTATGTAAAAGATGCTGTGCTTCATTTTCAATGGCACTTGCTTTTGCTTTTGCCTTATCAACAAAAACATCAAAATTGGCATGAGTAATTTTCTTAGAGATGAAAAATCCAAAAAGACCACTTACCGTAGCAATAGAGCCACCTAGTAGTATCTCATTTAACATTATTAATTTCCTATTCTCTAGCCGTAATACTTTCTTGGTCTCTTAGTTGAGCGTGGTGTCAACAGTAAATCACATGCGACATCATAATCATCGCAAATAAACTCTTTTGTAAAACAAATCTCCGGCTGTATAAAAATCGTGTATGGTTTCTTTTTTAACTTTTCAAAGAAACGATCATACATCCCTTTTCCAAAACCTATTCGTTGTAATTTACCATCAACCCCAATTGTAGGTACTATGGCTATATCAATTTTATTTATATTTCTTAGTGTGTTTCCCGCTTCGTAAATATTAAATTTCTTCTTCTTAAGCGGCAATCTAAATGGTACTATCTTAAAACTTGAATCTTGCATAAATGGAACAAAAATATCACATTTTTGACGAATTTTGTTAAGTGATTTTCTTATATCTGCTTCGAATGGTAACGGATAATAAAATAACACTTTTGCACCTTTAATGTTTTTTAACTCATTAATTAGGAGCTTGTTTATCATAGCATTTCTATAATATCTGCTATGAGGAGACGCATTTTTTATTTTTTTTATACAATTTTCTCTAAATATTGATTTTGTAAGAGGCATATCAATTCTTTAAGTTATAATTTCGTGTATTTTACAATAATAAAACAAAAAAGGTATTTTAATGTTTAAAAAATTAACTACAACACTTTTATTAAGTTCTGTTCTATTCTTCGCTGGATGCTCTAATGAAGAACCTCAAAATGTAAACGATATTATTTCAACAAATGAGTATGTATTAACAGCTCTTGACAATAAACAATATATAGTTAAAAAAGAGGGCTCAGGCTTTGTACTTAAAGATGCCAAAGGCAAGGTAGTTATCTTTGATATATTTGCAACTTGGTGTCCGCCATGTCGTGGAGCAGCAACTCATCTTACTTCACTTCAAGAAAAATACAAAGATAATCTAATTATCATAGGTGTTACAATAGAAGATAGCATTCCAAACTCAAAACTTTTAGAGTTTAGAAAAACATACAATGCAAATTACACTTTGGTTAATTCTGATCAAAACCGTAGATTAGCTGACACAATCGTAAATGAGTTAAAACTTGGAGATAGATATCCTATCCCTGTAATGGCACTTTACAAAGATGGAAAATATATAAATCACTTCATTGGTTCAATCGAAGAAGAACTTATAGAAAATGACATCAAATTGGCTATTGGTCAATAAGGAATTATATAAATGTTTGGTTTTATAAAAAAATCTCTAGCTAGGACAGCAGATGCGATTAGAACTGTTGCACCAAAAAGAAAGATTTCATTTACAAAAGGTGAGCTTGAAGATATTCTACTAGAAGCAGATGTAGAGTATGACTTAGTAGAGATCATCATAAATGAAATCTACCAAGACAAAGTAACAAGAGATATTTTACGTTCAAAACTTTTAGCGACCCTAGCTTACACTTCTTACAAAGAACCTGAGTTTACAGCTCCATTTGTAGAACTAATAGTTGGTGTTAATGGTGCTGGTAAAACTACAACAATCTCAAAACTTGCCCAAAGATATAAAAATGAAGGTAAAAAAGTAATACTAGGTGCAGGAGATACATTTCGTGCAGCTGCTATAGAACAACTTACCCTCTGGTCTAAGAAGCTTGATATTCCTATTGTCTCATCAAAGCAAGGTCATGATTCATCAGCAGTAGCCTTTGATACAATAGATTCTGCAAAAGCTAAAGGCTTTGACAATGTAATCATCGACACTGCAGGTCGCCTCCACACACAGACAAATCTGGCTAATGAGCTTAAAAAGATTAACCGCATCTGTGACAAAGCCCATCCTGGTTCTCCGCACAGAACAATATTAATTATTGATGGGACACAAGGAAACTCTGCCATAGCTCAAGCAAAAGCTTTCAATGAGATGATAGGTATTGATGGTATTATCATTACAAAACTAGACGGAACTGCAAAAGGTGGTTCTATCTTCTCTATTGCATACGCATTAGAGCTGCCTATTCTTTTTGTAGGAACTGGCGAACAACCAGAAAATCTAACACCGTTTGACAAATATGAGTTTGTAGATGGATTACTAGATGCTATCTTCGTTGAAGAAGAGATAGCAAGCAATAAGTAATGCATTTAAAAACTAAGCTTATTAAAACGCTGAGTATTACCAGCCTACTACTTCTTTTTGGATGCTCTACTCAAGAGAGCAAACCAAAGATAGTAAAAGCTACAGCTACAATAAAACAAGAGCTTACAAAAGAGATACAACCAACACCCAAAATAATAAAACATTCAGAGCCTAAGCAAATGAATATAGAACCTTTAAAAGTAAAAAAAAATGAAAAGCAAGCTCAAGAGATAAGCAAAGTCGAAACACTAAAACCACAAGAGAAAAAAAATATACCAGATAAAAATATTAAAACTATTCTAGCTCACGCAGGTATTGTTACCTCTATAGCTATAACTCCAGACAACAAATACATTCTCTCAGCAAGTGAAGATAAAACACTAAAACTATGGGACATACAAACAGCTAAAAATATAAAAACTTTTGAAGGTCATAAAGATTGGGTAAACGCTGTAGATATTTCTAAAAACTCTAAATATGTTCTCTCAGCAAGTGATGATAAAACCTTAATATTATGGGATATAGAAACAGCTGATAATATAAGAATTTTTAAAGGTCATAAAGATTCCGTAACGTCTGTAGTAATAACTCCAGATAGTAAATATGCTTTCTCAGGTAGTGTAGATAGCACTATAAAGCTATGGGATATTTCTACAGGTAAATTATTAAAAACTTTTAAGGGGCACAAAAGTACTGTAACATCTTTAATTATCACTCCAGATACTAAGCATATTCTCTCAACAAGTTTTGATAAAACACTTAAGCTTTGGAATATTTCTACAGGCAAAGAGATTAGAACTTTTAAAGGGCATCTGGGTGGTGTAATCTCAGCAGATATAACTACAGATTCAAAATATGCTATATCTGCAAGCAATAACAATAGTTTAATATTATGGGATATGGAAACAGCTAAAGTTATCAAAACTTTTAAAACTCCTTCTTATGATGTTTTATCTCTGAAAATAACTCCAGATGCTAAATATTTTATATCTGGAAATTCTGATGAAACTTTAAGATTGTGGGATATAAACACAATTAAAGTAATAAAAACATATAAACTAATGAGTGGTCAAGTATGGTCAGTGGCAATGACTTCAGATGCGAAACTTGCATTTGCAGGAAGTTATAAAACCATCATAATATGTAAACTTCCTTTTACAAAAGATGAAAAACAAAGTCAGTAGATAACTTTTTATTCAATTAAATGCGAAATATTTCCAGTTTAAATGACAATTTGCAATATTTTTAATTAAAATTTCAACAAGTTTGTATAATCACTCACAATTAAACAAAGGGCTTCTATTATGGCTAAAAAAAAGATTTTATTTGAGTGTCAGCACTGTGGACTTACTACTCCAAAATGGATGGGAAAATGTACAAACTGTGGAGCATGGGATTCCTTTGTTGAACTAACAGAGCATCAGCAAGAAGTAGTTAAGCAGACTAAGTCTGCATCTAGTACCTCGTCAAAAGCTGTAAGTATAAATGATATAGAAGAGAGTGAAGTATATAGATACAGTTCTCTTGACAAAGAACTTGACGGTGTTCTTGGCGGAGGAATCGTTCCAGGATCACTCACTTTAATCGGAGGAAGTCCTGGTGTTGGTAAATCTACTTTACTTCTAAAAGTTGCTTCAAATATTGCTTCTTCGAACAAAAATGTACTTTATGTTACTGGTGAAGAATCAAGCGGACAGATAAAACTTAGAGCCAATCGTCTAAACTCAAACAATGACACTCTGTATCTTCTTAGTGAGATTAGACTAGAGCAAATTTTAGTAGAACTTGAACATAGAGAGTATGAGTTTATTATTATAGATTCTATTCAAACTATATACTCAGAGAACATAGCTTCAGCACCAGGTTCTGTAACACAAGTCAGACAGATAACTTTTGAGCTTATGAGAATAGCAAAAGAGAGAGATATAGCCATATTTATCATTGGTCATATTACTAAAGAAGGTTCTATTGCAGGTCCTAGAGTTCTTGAACATATGGTTGACACCGTTTTATATTTTGAGGGAGACAGCTCACAAGAGTTAAGAATATTAAGAGGATTTAAGAATCGTTTCGGACCAACTAGTGAGATAGGTGTGTTTGAAATGAGAAGTGATGGATTAGTCTCTGCAACAGATGTAGCATCCAGATTTTTCAACCGTAATTCAGAACAGGCTGGTTCTGCACTTACTGTTGTCATGGAAGGATCTCGTCCTATTATTCTAGAAGTACAAGCACTTGTTTCTGAATCCCACACTTCTAACTCAAAAAGACAAGCCACTGGTTTTGACAACAATCGACTAAACATGCTTTTAGCACTTCTTGAGAGAAAACTAGAGATTCCGCTATCTGGATATGATGTATTTATAAATATAACCGGAGGTATAAAAATCACTGAAACAAGTGCCGACTTAGCTATATTGGCAGCAATAATTAGTAGTTTTAGAAATCGGGCAATTTCAAAAGAAACTGTATTTATAGGTGAAGTATCTCTAGTCGGTGATGTTAGAGAAGTCTACGGTACAGATGTTAGACTCAAAGAAGCTAAGATGCAAAATATAACAAAAGTACTTTTGGCAAAAAAACCGCTTGAAAAAACTACAATGAAAATTTTTATAGTAGATGAAGTAACAAAACTACTAGAATGGTATTAAAATAATCACTATATGAAGTTATTTTACAATATAATAGACTATAATTTCAAATATATATTACATAAAGGATATCAATGATAGATGCTGAGTTCAGAAGCGAAGAGAGATTTTCAAGATTATCATTAGCATATAAAGATGAAAGTGAAAAATTGCAGGTGCATTCTTGCGTTGAAAAAATCATAGCCAAACACAATATGAAACCTGAGTTACACACTACTAGTATATCTAATGGCAGAGAAGTTCTAGTTGTAGAATATCATGATGACAATGGCCGCGAAGCAGGCGCAATTTTTGAAGAGATAATGAAAGCTTTAGAAATTAAAGAGTGTATCTAAAATAATGAACCTAGAGGACTATGCAGAGGGCAATCAGCTTTTTAAATCTTACTTTAAAAAGAACAAAGAGTCACTTCTTAAACTTGTTACTAGTGGTCAAAGTCCAAAAGCTCTGTTTATAGGTTGCTCTGATTCTAGGGTAATACCAGACTTAATGGTTCAATCTGATCCAGGTGATTTATTTGTAATTAGAAATGTAGGTAACTTTGTTCCTCCATATAAACCAGATGAAGATTTCCATGCAACAGCTTCTGGGATTGAATATGCAGTTAGTATTTTAAAAGTCAAAGAAGTTATAATATGTGGGCACACCCACTGTGGGGCATGTAGCAGCCTTTATGAAGAGATAGATGATCCATCACTTATTCACACAAAGAAATGGCTTGAACTGGGGAAAAGTGCAAAAACAAGTGCAATTTTAAGCCTTGGTGTGAATGCTCCTAAAGAAGAACTTTTACGATTAACAGAAAAATTATCTATCATGAAGCAAATTGACAATCTTTTAACATATCCTATTATTAAAGCAAGATTTGAGGCTGGTACTTTATCTATTCATGGATGGTACTACGACATAGAAACTGGTAATATTGATTACTATAATGCAGAAACATGCGAGTTCTTGCCACTAAAAGATTTGGTACAAACAAGTGATAATTTATAAATTTATTATAAATTCCGATATACTAACACAATTATATTTTAAGGGAAAATAGATGGCAGAAGAAAGCACGACAGCAGAAGGTGCAACCAAAGAGAAAAAATCAAGTAATATGTTGATGATTATCATCATCGTTGTTCTTATACTTATAATAGTTGGTGGTGCTGTAGTAGCCTTACTTTTAATGGGTGGTGATGATGAGCAAGCTACGATGAATCAGGCTGCGCCTCAAGCTAATGAAAAAAGTGCTTCACAACCTAAAAAAAGCAACTCTGGAGAGTATAGCAACTCTAGAAAATTAAACGATATCGGTATTTTATACCCACTAGACTCTTTCACAGTAAACTTAAAAAGTGATTCTGGTCGTCGTTACCTAAAAGTTACTATGTCATTAGAGCTAGAAGGAGAAGAACTAAGTTTAGAACTAGATAAGAAAGCTCCTGTTCTTAGGGATAGAGTTATTAGAATCTTAACATCTAAATCATTAGAAGAAATATCTTCTAAAAAAGGTAAGCAAAAAATTAGTGATCAAATCATGGATACTCTAAACGCTATGATTTCAGACGGTCGCATTAAAGGTATATACTTTACGGAATTTGTTGTTCAGTAAATGATTGGTGTAGACCTTATAAAAACTTCTCGCATGAATCGCTTAATAGAGCGATTTGGCGAAAAAGCACTTCTTAGATTTTTATCTCCTGAGGAAATTAAACTTGTTAAAAACTATAAAACTGCTTCTGGCTTTTGGGCTGTAAAAGAAGCTGTTTCTAAAGCTCTTGGTGTTGGTATTGGTAAAGAGTGTGCATTTGAGGATATAAAGATATCAAAAACTGAGAGAGGCGCTCCAAAGCTGGAACTATCTCAAAAATTAATTGATAACTTTAATATAGCAGACACCTCAGTTTCCATCACTCATGATGGTGAGTACGCTATTGCAGTAGTAGCAATTCAGATAAATTAACCACCACCGACAAAATCAAGCAGCTCTAACTTATCTGAATCTTTTAGTTTGTAAGATTCCCAATCATTTTGTTTTACAATCTCCATATTTACAGCTGCTGCCATAACTTTACCTTCTAGAGACAACTCTTTAAGTAGCTTTGAAAGAGTTATACCGCTATCAAACTCTCTTGATTCACCATTTATTACTATATTCATTTTTTCTCTTTCTCATATAATTTTAATACATCTAATACAGCTAAATTATTTTTTTACACTCGAGAGATCATAGGCTGTATATTCAGATTTGGATTTTAGCTCATGAGCTGCACCAGTGTCAAGTAAATACTTGACAATAAGTGGATTTACACTATCTACAAAACTATAAATAAACAGAATTAATACAATAACAAATTGTAACACGTATGCGTCCATTGAATAAAATCACAATATTGTACCTATATATATTGAATTAATTATCAATAAAAGATATACTAGCTAGATATAAATAAACTTTAAAGTGAATGATAAAATGCTAAACTCAAAAGAGATACTTAAATATACAAAAAACCTTTCAATTTTATTTGTAGAAGATCATGATGAACTCAGAGAAAATACAACTGAAATATTGAAAAACTTTTTTCACAAAGTTGATTATGCTGAAGATGGAAAAGTAGCATTAAGAAAATATAGAGAGTACCATAAAGAGAACTCTAAATATTATGACATTGTGCTAAGTGATATCCAGATGCCTAATTTAAACGGGGTTGAACTTACATCTAAATTATATGAGATAAATCCTTCTCAGCTTTTGATCATATTATCAGCACATGATGATACAAGATATCTCCTGCCTCTTATTAACTTGGGTATCGAACAGTTTGTTAAAAAACCTATTGATTATCAAGAATTGCTAAGAGCCTTACTAAATAGTTCTAAAAAAATGCAATATGGCTCTACAACAGTAGCACCAGTTGCCTCTAAAAAAATATACTTAAGCAGTAATGTTATCTTTGATAAAGACAACAGTGCTCTTATAGAAAATGAGAAGATGGTTTATTTAACTAAGTATGAAATAATTTTCATGCAGTTTCTAAGTAACAGTATTGGTAAAATATATTCAAATGAAGATATAGCAAGCCAATATGAACAGCTAGAAGAAAACCTAGATATTCAAAACATAAGAAAGTTAGTTTCTAAACTAAGAAAAAAACTGCCTGAAAACTCTTTAGAGAGTATTTATGGAATTGGTTATAGAATCATTCCATTTATAGAAGAATAGATTAAACGGTGGGTCTCTTTGACTCGCTATGCTATCCTCAAGTTTCTCATAAAGTTTCCTGCGATTATTGTACTTCTTTGTTTAAACATATCTGCTGTACGTGGTTCATAAATACTGTCTAATGTCTCAAAAAACAGTTTTAGCCACTGATCGAAAGATTCACGTCTAAGCCCCTCTAATTCTAAATGTGGTGCTAAGGGATTGCCTCTATAATTCTGGTCCCCCAAAGCAATAGAAGCCCAAAAATTTGTCAGAAGTATTATATGAGGTTTCCATGTATCGTTATTTAAATCATCACCTAATTTTTCAATAAAAAAAGGGCCTACTACATTATCATTTAATATTTTTGTATAAAATCGGATAACCATCTTATTTAGATTTTCTTTTGTAATTTCACTTGTTAACATTGATACTCTCTATTATTAAAATTCTCCAGATTATATCAGACACAATATATAAGATACTGACAAAATTCAAGATATGGTAAAAATCAGTTTTTTTAAAGTTTAAGAGTGTACAATACTTTTTTTTATTTCCGCCGACATAGCTCAGTTGGCTAGAGCAGCTGATTTGTAATCAGCAGGCCCGGGGTTCAAATCCTCGTGTCGGCACCACTATTACTCCAAAATATTTCTCATCCACTCAGATATCATTACTAACTCATTTCTGTCAATACTATGATCTTTTTCATAACTTTTAAATTCTATATCAAAGCCAGCATCTTTAAGCACTCTAACTTGCTCTTTAGATGTTTCAAACGGTAGAACATCATCATATATTCCATGAGTACAGAGCCAGTTTGAGTTTTTAACATCTTGGTTCATATCTTCAAGTAATTTATGTTCATTATAGATGTATCCACTAACTGCTATATAGCCAGCTAAAACTTTACTATACCTAGCTCCAAATTCAAAAGTAAGTAGTGAACCTTGTGAAAAACCAAATAAAAAACTCTCGTTAGCATTAAACTTTTCTTCAAACAATTCATCCAAAACTTTTGTAAGAACATTTGATGAATACTCAATTCCAGGAAGTTGATCAGGTGGCAATGGATACCATGAAAACCCAGTATAGTATTCAAAAGGGGCGTCCAGTAAAAGGTAATTCATTTCGTCTATGTCTAAGAATGGAGGAAGTGAAGTGAAACCTTCAGATGAGTCTCCACGTCCATGAAGAATTATCATTAACTTTTTTGAAGGAATTTTTGAGGGTATAAAAATATTATCTAATTCTAAATTTTTCATTTCTAATTGTTCTCCATATTTTTAATAATGTACCAATTTTTTTTAGTATCACTCTTTTTTTTTTCTTCATTATGTTTATTATCTAGTAATTGATGTATAACTTTTGCATTTTCAACTATTTTCTTGACAGGTTGAAATTCTCTTATTTGTTTATCTGATATACGAATATTTGGTTCACTACTTTTTTTTAACTCTATTGGTTCTATAGGAATCCATTTTATCTCAGCATCTAGGTAGCTTACAAATAAAAAACTAAGTAAAACAGACAAAACTTTCATAATTTTTCCAAATATATTTTATATAACTGTAATCATAACAAGATTCTATTTAACTGCGCTTATTATGTGTACTCACAACAAAAAGTTTGATATAATCAATAAACTAATAAAAGGTAATTGTTATGATGCATTCAAATGAATCAATTCTTCGTTGTAAAAATATAGAAGTTTTAGATGATCATGTAGCTATTTATAATAATTACAATACTAACGAGATACTATTTTTTATAGAAAAAAATAACTTTGAAATTTTATTTGGTATGGAGATTGAAGAAGATAACATTAATAATGGAATTAATCTTGTAAATATTATTCATCCTGATGATATTGATCTCTTTTGCATCTCCAATCCTGCAGATATAACCCACCAAAGGTTTCAATTAAACTTTCGTATTATAAGACCAGATAAACATGTAATTATATTAAAAGGCATTTTTAACATAATTTTAGAACATGATCTTAAAAATACAACTATTTTTCAAGTTCAATTAAATGATGTAAGATGCTTAAATGCAAATAATAATGATTTGAGTACTGTTAAAATAAACTTTGAAGCAATGATGAAGCATACAAATGACTTTATCTTTTTCAAAGATGCCAATCATGTCTTAACAGCTTCAAGTGATTCACTTGCAATAATTACAGGATATAAAAAAGGGTCTGATATTATTGGTAAAATCGACTATGAACTATTTCCTTTTGAGCATGCTGAAGTCTACTACAAACTTGAAAAAGAGATATACAAAGGAAATATTCCGCACATTGAAGAAGTTCAACCGTTCACTGATGAAAACGGTAACGATGGGTGGGTGAACAATCGTAAATATCCAATTAAAAATGCTCAAGGAGATATTATTGGACTATTTGGCATCGCTCGTATTGTTACACAAGATATCAAAAATCAAAATAAGATAAAAGAGCAAAAGCAACAACTAGAAAAAGCCCAACATATCGCACATATTGGAAGCTGGACTTTAGATGTAGTTAATAACAAGCTCTTTTGGTCTGATGAAGTATATAATATTTTTGAAAAAGATAAAAATAATATTAATCTATCATATGATACTTTCTTAGCGTCTATACATCCTGATGATAAAGAAGTTGTCAGCACAGCATTCTTAACTTCTATTCAAAATAAAACATCATACGATACAGTCCATAGACTTTTACTAGATGGAGAGAGAGTTAAATATGTTCATGAAAAAGGTGAACATAAATTTGATACAAATGGAAATATAATTAGTTCATTTGGAACTGTACAGGACATAACAAATATTAAAGAGTATGAGAATGAAATAAGACAAAAAGATGAAATCATGATAGCACAATCACGTCTTGCAGCGATGGGAGAGATGATAAGCATGATTGCTCATCAATGGAGACAGCCTCTAGCTGCAATAGGTGTCTGTGCTGACACAATTCTTGTTGATATAGAACTTGAGACAAGCAGTGAAGAAGAAACTATAAAATTAGCATCTGCAATTTCATCTCAAACTCAACACCTATCTAAAACTATAGATGACTTTAGAAACTTTTTTAAATTAGAAAATGAAAAAGAGAATGAAAGTGTCATAAATGTTCTCAACAATGCTATTGATCTTATAATGAAAAGTTTAAAAGACCAGGAGATTACCTGCAAAGTAAATTCGCAAACAGATGAGAAAATAACAATTTTTTCAAGAGAACTTTTACAAGTATTTATAAATATACTCAATAATGCAAAATATGCTTTAGCTGAGTATAGACATGAAGATAGAAAGATAGAAATAGAAATAAAAGATATAAATGGAGCTATTGTTACTAAGATATATAACAATGGAGGGCAAATAGAACAGGATAACCTAAATAAGATTTTTGAGCCTTATTTTTCTACAAAAGAAGAAAAAAATGGAACAGGACTCGGTCTTTACATGTGTAAGATGATAATTGAACAACATATGAATGGTAAGCTATTAGTTGAAAATATAGACGAAGGGGTCTGTTTTAGTATTCATATACCTAAAGATAAATAGTTACAACCTTGAAATAAAATGATAAATGCTCTCGAAAATCTCTTCCTCTCCTGTTCCCAATATAATAGAATGATTATCTCTTGGTAAGAGAACTAATTTTTTTACTTTTGATTTTACACCTTTGTAAATAAACTGTGCACTTTTGGGATTAACAATAGGATCATTATCTCCTTGTATAACAAGGATAGGGTCTTTGATTTGCGTGAGTATCGAATCTGCTTTAGTCATTAGTTTTTCCATTTGAGCTATGGAGTTTAATGGATGCTTTGAGTAACTAATATTTGGATTCTCACTTTTATTTTCTACCCATTCTACAATACCTTTTTCATTAAGACTGGATATCATTTCATTAAAGACATGTAGTGTCGGTACCACATAGCTAACATGCAGACTATTTAGTCTTAAAGCAGAATTTATGACGATAATGCCATCGACCTTATGAGTAGATGCATGTAAAAGAGCTAGAAGTCCACCTGTAGCGAAACCTCCAATAAAGACTTTATCGCAAACCTGACTCATTGCAGTAATGGCAAGTTTAAAATCATACTCCCAATCCGAAGAAGCAATATGCTTTAAGGCAACTGGGTCTGTACCATGTCCTCTTAACCTTGGTAAATAAACATTTATACCTCTTGCAAAAAGGTACTGGGCTAATTGCCTTGCTTCCTCAGGAGTTGCCATATATCCATGCGAAAACACAAGTCCATGACTGTTGTTTTCATCGTACAACACTATAGGAGCAGATGTATTATCCTCACTCGGAAGAGTTTTATGATATGAAATATACTCTTTTTCAAATGTCGTATACTCCTTTTCTCTTAAATAATAGAAATTATCACGTTCTAGTTCTTTTTGAGAAAATGCAGCATTCTTGTAGGCCATGTCAACAATATTTTTTTGCAATTTAATCTCATTTAGAATAACTTGCAAAGTATTTTTAACTCTTACCTTGTCAAAATCGTACTCTTTTTCTAGTAAATTTCTATCAAATAAATAATCTCCTTCACTATCTTCATATAATATATGTTGCAATTGAGCTAACTTTATTGATGATAGAAAAGGGGCATATTTACTATCTAAAATTAGTGCAAACAGTTCATCCTTTAACTCTGAATGCATATTTAAATTTCTAATTTTTTCAAGTGATCTTGCATTTTTGTAAATCAATGTTTTAAGATAACTTGGACATACTTTAATAGTAGGCATTGTTACAAGAGAAAGTATAAAAATATGGTCAAAATTAATTTGTGTATTATCGTAAACTTTTTTCATCACATCTGTTATAAGTACCTTTCTTTGCTTACCTATGTACTCATCCATTGCTTCATCATTTTCCAAAGCACCTTGATGTTCTTCAAGAAATTTATTTACATATTTACTTACACAAATCGGTTTTGCAAAATGCAGATGCATATTTGATTTCATTAAGAGATTTATCTCAATCTCAAGCTCTTCGAAAAAGTGAGTACCACGTACATTTAGGTACTTGTCTATCCATAACAAAAGTTTGTTTTCACCTGGGCGTATATGGTTATATGTAATAGACAAGGGCACAATTTGCACATGTGTATCATTATCTCTATTTTTAATTCTATCTCTTAATATTTCTGCTTTTAGTGCTAAAACTGCTGCGCCCGTATATATTGGCTTTATTCCTGATTTTGTATTAATATAAAACTCACCATCATTAAAGGTGATAAGTTTATTTTTTATCATATTACCTTCAGGATAAATAATCCAATCTGCTTCTCCTGAGATTAAATCATTTAAAATAATACGATTTTTTATTTTATTTTTAATAGAAATAGTACCTGCTAATTCCATATACTTTCCAAGCCATCCAACAAATACAGAGTCATCACCTAATGAACGTCCTACATGATCATATTCGCTAAAAAGTATATATGGAACTATAAATGTTTCAAAACGAGTAAAGTGATTCGATAGAATCAAAACTGAGCCTTTACTCGGAAGTTCCCCGCTATGTGTAATATTTACTCCTATTAATTTTTTTAAAATAAATATAATAAATTGAGATATTAATAGAACAAGTCTTATCATTTAGAGTATTCTTTTTGCGTGAATGAATCTACGGAAACAGCTATGTCTTGCATATATCTTGCTAAATCAATCAATGTTTTTTCAGCTTCACTAAGAGCATCTGTTCCTAGTTTCTTCTCTTTGGCAAGTGCTTGTTGTGCATTTATCATCGCATTAGATGCATCTGATAATTCATTAATTCTACTGCTATGATAGATGTTTGAGCAGACTCTCTCTCTCATGCCAGAGTCTGTAGTCATTTGCAGTGCTATATGCTCTAAATCTTTATCTTTAATAGTTTCACCCATTGGATTTATCTTTGCTAAAAAGAGATTTATTTTAAATATCCAAGATAAAAGACCTTTTGATAGATTTGCATAGATTCCGATAAAGGATTCATCTATTTTATTAAATCCACTCTCCATAGCAACTCTAAGCAGTATCTCATCATCTTTTAATGAACCATCATGTTTAAAGCGTTTTAAAGTTGCACTCATCATGTACATCTGAGATAAAATATCACCAAAACGTCCAGATATTGATTCTCTTCTTTTTAAACCAGGACCTAACAGACCTAGTGCTACATCACTCCAAAAAGCGAATTTTGCAGATGCCCATGATAGTTTTTGCTCATAGCGTTTTGTTGTATCATTATCTATAGGGCGATGTAGATGTCCTCTTGTCAGTCCAAGAGCAAAAGCACGCATACTATTTCTCGCTACATGAGTAATATGTGCAAAAAACAGTCTGTCGAAAGAATCAACATCTCCTTTTTCCAATGCTTCTATTTGAGCATAAGCATACGGATGGCATCTGATTACTCCTTGACCAAACTGTATAAGTGAGCGGGTCATTATATTAGCGCCCTCCACTGTGATGCCGATTGGTGAGCCAAAGTATGCATGTGCCAAGAGATTTTTAGGACCTCTACTAATTGCAGCTCCACCTTGAATATCCATAGCATCTAATATATTTTTACGAAATATTTCTGTACTTTGATACTTCATGATTGCATTTGCAACAGCTGGTTTTGCTCCAGCATCTATAGCACCTAGGGTAAATGTTTTTGCTGAATCTAGCAAGTAAGTACTGGCAGCCAAGCGACCTATAACTTCTGATACCCCTTCAAACTTTGATATTGATAGTCCAAACTGATAACGGGCTACACTGTAAGTACAAGCAACAAAAGTTGAAAGTTTACTGCCGCCAGTGCTAGTAGATGGGAGGGATATCCCACGACCGACTGAAAGAGACTCCATAAGCATCGCCCATCCCCTACCAATACCTTCTTTGCCACCAATAATATCATCAATAGATATGACCACATCCACTCCAAAAAGAGGTGCATTTACAAATGGTACATTTAGCGGGTCATGACGTTTGCTTTGATCAATTCCTTCTTTTTTAGAGTCTACCAAGGCACATGTAATACCTAAGTCTTCACCCATGCCAAGGTGATTTTGTGGATCTTTTAGTTTAAATGCAAGCCCAATAACCGTAGCGATAGAGCCCAGTGTTATGTAGCGTTTTTCAAACTGCAGTCTAATCTTAAATATATCATCGCTATCTTTAAAGACTTCACCATATGACTTAATTGCTGCTGCATCGCTTCCGACATCTGGTTCAGTTAGTGCAAAACAAGGGATTTCTCTACCGTCTGCTAACCTTGGCAGATAGTGTTCTTTTTGTTCTTGCTTTCCATAATGAAGTAACAACTCTGCCGGTCCAAGAGAATTTGGCACCATAACAGTAATTGCCAATACCTGAGAGTGTGATACAAGTTTTTCAATTACACAACTATGTCCATAAGCACTAAAGCCCAAACCACCAAATTCTTTAGGGATTATCATTCCAAAAAATCGTTTTTCTTTTAAATATTCCCATACATTTTGTGGTAAATCTCTACTCTGAAACACTTCCCAATCATTTGTCATAGAACAGACTTCTTCCACCTGTATATCTATAAAAGCCTGTTCTTCCTCTGTTAGTTTTGGATATGGATATGAAAAAATCTTTTGGAAATCAGGTTTGCCACTAAATAGCTCACCTTCTATCCAAACATCTCCTGCAGTTAATGCTGTCTTTTCTGTTTGTGAGATAGAAGGCAAAAGCCCTTTTGATTTAAGCATATTAAATAGTGGCTTTGTAAAATATTTTACTCGTGTATTTTTAAAGGAACTCATAACACATCTCCATAGAAAGAAATATTTTCTTTTTCCATATTTACTAAAAGTTGTGAAGGAGTAAATCTATCTCCATCTACAGTTTGTAATTCATTTAATTGTTTTAGAATCTGAGGAATACCTATCTCATCTGCATAACGCATAAGCCCTCCGCGAAATGCTGGAAAACCTGTTCCCATCACCATAGCCATATCTAAGTATCTTGCATTATCAACTACATTTTCTTCTAAGCATCTACTTGCTTCATTAATCATAATCAATATAGCTCTATTTACAATAGCATCTTGATTCATTGTGCTATTCGCTTTTTTAAATGTAGAAATATCTTGATTTACGAAAGCCTCTTTAGAACTATAATCATAAAATCCTTTTTTTGTTTTCTTACCTAAGTACCCTTTTTCAACCATTTCGTTCATAAGTGAAGATGGTTTTATTCTATCTCCATAAGCATTATGTAAAATAACCGAAACATTAGCCCCAACATCTACTCCAACGGTATCAATAAGAGTAAAAGGACCCATAGGCATTCCGAAGTCCAAAAGTGCTTCGTCAATGTCTTGTAAGTCTTGACCTTCTTCAAACATCATCACCGCCTCTTGCAAATATGGTAAAAGTATTCTATTAACTAAAAATCCGGCAGAATCTTTGATTTTAATCGGTGTTTTACCAAGTTGTTTTGCGAGATGCACAACCGTAGCAAGAGTTTTATCATCCGTTTTTTCTCCGGCTATTATCTCTACTAAAGGCATCCTATCTACAGGATTAAAAAAGTGCATCCCTACAAAGCGATTTGGATATTTTAATCTTTTAGCTAAATTACTTATTGATATAGAAGAGGTGTTACTTGCCATAATACACTCAGATGCTACAACTTCTTCAAATTCAGCATATATTTTTTCTTTCAACGTTTCATCTTCACTGACTGCTTCTAGTAAAAAATCCATATTTTCAAAGCCACTGTACTCTTTTGTGAATGTAACCCTATCCATTTTCAGATCAATTTCTCTAGTAGTTATACGATTGCGTTTCATGATTGAATCATATATTTTTCGTATATTTTGAATAGTATTTGCAGCACTTTCATAACTTCTAACTTTTAAACGAACTTCAATATTTTGATGATTCATCGCCCAGGCAATACCACTTCCCATAACACCTGTGCCTACAACGGCTGAGTATTTTACTTCTTTTGGTTTTGACTTACTAAATGAATCATGTTTTAACTCTTCAGAGATTAAGAAAAGTTCTATAAGATTTTTACAAACAGGAGTAAGTGCTAATTGGACTTCTGCTTCTCTTTCTATATCTAAACCTTCTTCTAGCGGTTTTAAAAAACTATTTTGCATAACATCAATCACCATAAGCGGTGCAGGATAATGTCCGGCAGTTTTTTGCATAACCTTCTTTTTTGCAATTGCATCTATTATATTTCTTGTAAAAGAGATATATTCATACCATTTGATGCCTTTTCGATTGGCTTTTATCTTTGCATCAAAATTATCTTCTACTATCTGTTTTATATATTCTTCTTTTTTAAAATCCAAATATCCGCTTGGAACACAAGCATCTACTAAACCAAGCTTTAGTGCTTTTTCTCCTCGAAGTTGTTTAGCTCCAAGTATGAGTTCCATGGCTTTTGCGTAGCCTAAAAGAGGGTAAAGTCTTTGTGTCCCGCCAAATCCTGGTATAAGACCAAGATTTACTTCAGGCAGACCCAAGCGTGTATGCTCATCTGATGTTGCTATGCGATAAGTACATGCAAGCGCCATCTCTAGTCCACCGCCTAAACACGCACCATCAATTATGGCAACTGTTGGAAATGGAAGATTTTCCAGTTTATTAAAAAGATCTTGTCCCTGTTTAACGAAACTGTTTATCTGCTGCTCATTATTTGCAGTTTTTATCTCGTTAATATCTGCCCCGGCGATAAAAATATCTTTTTTTGCACTTTGAATAAATAGTGCTTTAATCTCTGCATCTTGTGCTAATGTATTTAGCATCTCGTCTAGCTCAGACATAGATTCAATTGAGAAAACATTTGCACTGCTTCTTGGAGTATCAAAAATCAGCGTGCCGATTCCTAATTTATCTTTTTTATATTTAAAGTATTTCATTATTCTGCCTCCAGAAGTAAAGCTACACCTTGACCGCCACCAATACAAAGAGTCGCCAATCCTCTTTGCAGATTACGATTCTTAAGTTCATGTAAAAGTGTAATAACCAGCCTTGTTCCAGTCATTCCAACAGGATGTCCAAGTGCTATACTACCTCCGTTAACATTTAAAATATTTGGATTTATTGCTCCAATTGCTTTGTCTTCACCAAAATGTGTTTTAGCAAAGGCTTTAGATGCAAATGCTTTTTGACAGGCGATAACCTGAGATGCGAAGGCTTCATTTATCTCAATCAAATCCATATCATTCATACTTAGTCCAGTTTTGGAAAAAAGATCATGCGTAGCAAAGACAGGGCCTAAACCCATTCGTTTTGGATCAAGTCCTTGATAACTGTATTCTGTAAGATAACCCAATGGTGTTAAACCTCGACTCTTGGCTTCACTCTCTGACATTAAAATAACAGCTGCTGCTGCATCTGTAACCTGCGATGAGTTGGCCGCCGTTACAGTTCCATTTTTTCTGTCAAAAAACGGTTTAAGACGAGATAGTTTTTCTAAAGATAGTCCCTCTCTAATTCCATCATCATAATCCAAATACTCAGCGTTAATCTCATCATATACAATAGGTGTACTCTCTTGTGCAAATCTACCGCTATTTTTAGCTAGTAATGCTTTTTCATGACTTTGAAGAGAAAATTCATCCTGTTCTACTCTGCTGATGCCAAAATCTCTTACAAGTATTTCGGCAGTTGAACCCATCATAAGTCCACTAACCGGATCTGTAAGCCCAGACATTAGACCAATAATCGGTTTTAAATATGCTGGACGAAAGCCAAATATGGTTTTTGCCCTGTCAATATAAGTTTTTGATTTTGATAGTTGTACAAAGAGACCTGTCATATTTTTGTTAAATATAAACGGAATGTTACTCATAGATTCCACACCACCACAGAGATAAATTTTACCCTCGTTGGCATGAATTTTAGCTGCAGCACTCGTGATAGATTGCATACCTGAGGCGCAGTTTCTATTTACTGTCATAGCAGGAGTAGATTCTGGAAATCCAGCGCGTAGAGAAATTACTCTTGCAATGTTTGCAGCATGTATTGGCTGAGACACATTACCAATAATGACCTCATCTACTTCATCAAACCCTATTTTAGAGTTCATCATCAACTCTCTAATAAGCCTTGCACCAAGGGCATCTGCCTGCAAGTTTTTAAACTTCCCACCTGATTTTGCCATAGGTGTTCGAAGTCCAGATATTATTGCTATTCTTTCATTTTTCATTTGTTAACTCCAGATAATAGGATGCTATAAAATGTTTGGTAGAAAATATTTTTTTTAACTATTTATAACTATAACTCCAATAGTATTAATATAAGCTTTTATAATATTGTTGAATTAACAATGTGACTTACCTAATAATATAGTCCATTTTATCTTTTATATTTATCTTAGATATAATCAATGTAAAGGATATTTTATGCATATCAAATATGATGTTGTCATTCTTGGTGCAGGAATCAACGGTATAGCAATTGCAAAAGCTTTGGCATTAGAGGAAAAGAAAGTTCTTGTAATAGAGAAAAACCATATTGCATCTGGTGCTTCGTCTCATTCATCAAGACTTATACATGGTGGACTTCGTTATCTTGAACACTTTGAATTTTCCCTTGTAAGAGAAGCTTTAAATGATCAACAATATCTTTTAGAAACCTATCCTGATTTAGTAAAACTCCGTCATTTTTATCTTCCCATCTACAAAAACTCAAAACGACCCGTATGGATGATTCGTCTTGGACTATGGCTTTACAGTTTTTTTGCAAAACATGAACATAAGGCAGTAGAAGTCAAAAAAAAAGATTTTTTAGATAAGTTCAAATCCATAAAAGAGAAGAACCTAAAAGCAGTCTTTAAATACTTCGACGGAAAAACAGATGATTATGCACTAACACAACAAATAGCTCAAGAAGCTAAAGTCCAAGGAGTAGAGATACTCGAAGAGACAGAACTAAAAACAGTTCTAATAGATGATGAAATAATTAAGATAGAGACAAGTGATGGATATGTTGAGACAAACCTGATTATCAATGCTACAGGCGCATGGATAGATGAGATTAATGCGAAGTTTAATCTACCTTCATCTTACAGCATTGAAAAACTCAGCGGCATTCATCTTGTCATAGACAGAGTCCTCACTCCCGAACCGCTCATACTTGAGACTGCAAGTAAGCGTATCTTCTTTATCATCCCTGAGATTAACACTACGATTATAGGTACTACAGAGCGAAGTGAAGACTCAAACGTGGATGATATAAAGATAGACGACGAGGATGTTGAGTATCTACTAAGAGAGAGTAACAGGTATCTAAAATCAGAATTAAATCGAGATGATATAAAAGAAGTATATATAGGTACAAGACCAATCATCAAAAGTCATAAAGACCCTACTATGATGTCTAGAGAGTATAAACTAGACCTTCATCACATTGGTAAAAACAGAGTCATGCATGTATATGGAGGAAAGCTCACAACCTTCCCATCTTTAGCCAGACGAGCTGTTGAAATATTAATAAAATAGTAGATGCAATACAAATCAAGTATTTTAACTTAACATAATTATTAGTTATTTTTACTAAGTATATTTTTTTCGATATAAGTTATACTTTAATTAAATCACAACGGGGAAATACTATGAAAACTCTACGTTTTCTTTTTGTTATTCTATTTGTAATGTTTTCTGACTTAGCCAATGCAGAAGATACTCCAAAAATAGATACAAAATATGGTGAGGTCTCAGGGTTAATCCGCTTTTTCTATGTTTTTGATGCATCTTATATAAAAAGTGGTCGTGCAAAAGATTACAGTATTGATGGTAGTGCTATTGGTGGCCATATCCGTTATACTTCACCTACCTACTCAAACTTCGGAGCTTCCACAGCACTTTACTATGCCCAAGATACAGGACTTAATGATTTCGATGATCCAAATACAATAGGTGCAGCGGGACGCTTTTTCACAAAAGACTATTCTGCTAAAGGTGTATTAGGAGAATTGAACTTTTTTTATAAAGATAAAGAGCACCATGCTATTGTAGGTAGACAGAAAATAAGTTCACCTATAACTAATTCAATATACACATATATGCCTAATATGTTCGAAGCGCTATATTATTCAAATAAAAGTTTCAATGCTAACGAGTTTATAGTTTTACATATCGATAAAATGGCTTACGGTACAAGAGCACCAGTAGAGTTTGGACTAATTGGTGAAACAACTAGAACAGCCGGTGCAACACAAAATGCAATAGATATACGTGGAAAGTTTTTACCAATTGAGCAGCAAATATTGGCAGACGATACAAGTAAGACAAACGGTATTACCGGTATTGCTCTAATAAACACTTCTTTAGCTAATACAACTCTTCGTATGTGGGACTTTTATGCATACGACATTATAAATATGTTCTATTTAGATGCTGAGTATAAAAACAAATACAATAATGTAAACTACACATTTTCAGCACAATATCTTAATGTTAGAAGTGTAGGTAAAGACTTAGCCTCTGCTTGGTTGGATGCTAATAGTGCAGATCTATTTGGTTTAAAAGTGGGAATAAACTACAAGAACATCTCCGCCTATATTGCATATAACCATTCAGGCAATGCAAAAATATTAAACCCTTGGGGAGGAGATCCTGCATATACCTCTTCATTTTTTTCGAGAAATGCCTATAGAGCCAATGTAGACGCATATAAACTCGGAGCAAACTTCGCATTTACTAAAAACTTTAAAATAATAGCAAGCCATGCTGATTACGGACGCTCTACAACAGATGGTACATTTTCTCCAGCTAAACCTGTAGAAGCACCAGCACAGCCAAGAGGAGATGCTATGGAGTCTTCTTTATTATTTTCATATAATCCGATACAATCTATAAATATATTAAGCGGTGCTATTTATAAAACCAGCGAATATTTTTATGAGAATAAACAGGTAGAGCTTCTAGATCTTGATCTAGTAATTACCTACAGATTCTAAATAGGAAAAGGATAAAATCATGAAAAAAATTATTTTAATACTTTTTTTATCACTCTCTCTTTTACATGCAGATAATCTAACGCTTAGCATTACTTCAGGTTTTGATGCTCCTGAAACAAATTTGATACATTCGGTACTTAAAGAGGGTTTTAAAAGAGCAAAAATTGGTTTACACTATCATACACTTCCAAATCAACGTTCACTAATCAATGCTAATCGTGGAATTTATGATGGCGAAGCCGCAAGAATATGGGAAATAAACAAACTATATCCAAACCTTGTTCGTGTTCCGGTTTCAATCCATTCAATTGATTTAGTAGTTCTGAGCCGAAAAAAGATTTTTATTACTAAAGTATCTGACCTTAAAAATTACCATGTTGGGGTAATAAGAGGAATGAAAATAGCAGAAAAAATAGCTAAAAATGCAAAACCTCTTTCTATTACAATAGCAACGAATCACATTACCCTTGTTAAGATGCTCTCCAACGATAGATTAGATCTAATCGTAACAAACAAGATTGGACTACTTACAGATCTTAGTAAGAGTATAGAGAAAGGATTTTACCTAGTTGAGAAGCCTATCTTATCTCGTCCCTTATATATGCATCTGCACAAAAAACATAAAAATCTAATTCCAAGACTGGAAAAAGCATTTGAGTCTATGCTAAAAGATGGTACTATTAAAAAGATACAAGACAGTTTTCTAAATGATATTGAGGACAAAATAAAAGATACACTAAAGGTGATAAAAGATGATTCACAATTTTCTTTATAACTATTTTATTGATAGAAAAGTCTCTTTTAAACTTCTAATACTTACACTGCTTTTCAGTGCTCTAATAACTCTCATGATTACAATAGTACAATTATATATAGACTACAAAAATGGTATGAAAGCGATTGATACACAGTTTTCTCTAGTAGAATCCAGTTATTTAGCAAGTGTTAATCAAAGTATATGGGTATTTGACAATAAACAGATAATATTGCAGCTTGATGGAATCCTTAACCTACCTGATATTGAATATGCAGCTATTGATTTAATTGAGGGTGAACACTATGAACGCGGAAGTATTCTTGATAAGAAACATGCTCAAAAAAAGTTCAACCTGCACTATCATCATAATTCACAAGATATAGAACTAGGAGAACTCACTGTAATTGCTGATTTGAGTAACCTCTATAAACAACTTACAGATAAAATAATAATTATATTATTCTCACAAGGTATAAAAACATTTCTTACCTCATTTTTTATTCTATTTATTTTTCAAAGACTGGTAACACGTCATCTTGAGCATATAGCAAAATACACTAAAATGTTAAGAATAGATACAAAACCAGAACAGTTGAGTCTAAATAAAACAATATCAACATCAAAACGTGATGAACTTGACAATCTTACCCAAGCAATAAATACAATGCAGGACGAACTTTACAAATCTTTTTTAAATATATCTGCGGAACTAGAAGCCAGAAATAAAGCAGAAAAAACTCTACTTGAATATAAGAAAGCATTAGATGCAAGTGCCTATGTTTCAAAAAGTGATCTAAATGGAGACATAACATATGTAAACGATGCTTTATGTAGTGCTACAGGTTACACAAGAGATGAACTTATTGGTAAACCTCATAATATCTTTAAACATAAAGAGACTCCAAAAGAGATTTACAAAGAGATGTGGGAAACCATACAGAATAAAAATATATGGCAAGGTAATATGATAAATATTAAAAAAGACGGCAGTGCTTTTTATATTACACAAACTATTATTCCAGTACTAGATACCAATGGGGAAATTGTGGAGTATATTGCTTCGCGTTATGATATTACAGAACTTGTAGAAAAAAGAAAAACTTTAGAAAAACAATACAAAACAGATAGGCTCACTACATTAGGGAATCGTTTTAAACTTTTAAATGACATTGAAACCATTGATTCAGCTGCTCTTGCTATTATAGATATAGACTCATTTAAAGAGATAAATGATTTTTATGGTCATGAAATAGGCGACCATGTTATTATAGAACTTTCAAAAAGACTGCTTGAACTTACTAACGATAGATTTGCAGAAGTATATAGATTGCAGGCAGACCAATTTGCATTTTTATGCACAGAGTGCACTACTAAAGATAAATTTGAAAATACGATTAAAAAGTTAGTAGATAAATTAACCAATAATCCAATATATTTTCAACAACATGAGATTTTGCTTAGAGTTACGATAGGTATTGCTTTTGAAAAAAAAGATCTATTTATAAATGCTGATATTGCATTAAAAATAGCAAAACAGGAGAATAAAAACTCTGTCACATATGAAAAGACATTCAATATAGAAGAACAATATAAAAATAATCTTGAATGGACAAAAAAAGTCAAAAAGGCATTAGATGAAGATAGGATAGTCGCATTTTTCCAACCAATATATAATCAACATAACAAAAAAATTGAAAAGTTTGAAGCACTTGTGCGGATGATAGATACAGACGATAAAGTAATATCTCCATTTTTCTTTTTAGAAATTGCAAAAAAAGCAAAACTCTATTCAAAAATTACAATGATTATGATTGACAAGGCTATTGAAGCAGCTAAGTCTCATGATTATGAATTTTCAATAAACCTTACCATAGACGATGTAGTAAATAAAGATGTAGCAACATATTTTCTAGAGAATATAAAAACAAACAATATAGGTCACAAAATAGTAATAGAGCTAGTTGAATCTGAAGGGATAGAGAATTTTGATGAGTTCTACTCTTTTATAGAACAGGCTAAACAGCTCGGTTGTAAATTGGCTATAGATGATTTTGGTACAGGATATTCAAACTTTGAGTACCTTTTAAAACTGGATGTTGACTACATCAAGATTGATGGATCACTTGTTAAAGACATCGACAAAGATAAAAATATGCGTCTAGTTGCAGAAAACATTATCTCATTCGCAAAAATAGCAAACATGCAAACAATTGCAGAGTTTGTATCTCACAAAGAGATTGCAGATATTGTCTCAGCGATTGGAGTGGATTACTCTCAGGGTTATTATTTTGGAGAGCCTGTACCTTATGATGAGATAACAAAATTCACACAGAGGTAATGGACTAACTAATTTAAATTATCATCCATCTTATTTAAAATTTCCAATGTTTTAGTGACATCGTAAATCGCACTATGGTACTGTTCGTCATCAAAGTCAATGTTGTAATATGCACAGGTTTCTATCAGCTTGGGATTTTTTATATTTCCTCTTATATTTCTGGCATCTACAGTTTTTTTATTCTCTTTCATAGTACAGAAGTGTTTCTCAAACGATAGTAAGCTTCCAATATGGCGAAGCTCGAAAGATATATTGTGAGCTACTAATGTTTTAGCATCTTTGCAAAACTCTACAAACTCTGTGTCATCTTCAAAGTGCTCTTCATAAGTAGCCTTTGCACGTAGTCTCTCTAGCCTATCAGGGGATAGTTTATGCACAGCCAATGCATGAGGGTTTACTTCATACTCTGAAAGATAGTAGCGGTGAAAACTGTCTTTTACTACATATTCATCATTTACTTTTTCTACTCGAAATGCAGCTACTTCTATTACATCGTGTATATTTGCTGAGTTTGTCTCAAAATCTAAGATTATCAATTGCTCTCACTCTTTATTTTTTATATAACTGCAATCATATCAAGTTTATGTATTATACGTCAGCATAAGCTAATTTTTCTTGCTCTATTAATACATGAGCTAAAAAGAAATATGCTTCTTTCCATGCATCTAAAACCTCTAGTGTAACAGCATCTCCTAGAACTTTTTTAATAGCTTCTAAGATTGAAATACCTACTATAGGGTAATGTTCTGGTTGTACATTTTTAAGAATATGCGTACTAACCATTTTTTCTATTGCTTTTTCCAATACAATCAGGTTGTCTATATTTGCAGCGTAAGCTCCTACCGCAGCAGCAAGTTTTTTATGCTGATCAGGCTTTGCGTCTTTAAATAACTCTTTTATTTCAGGATGATTTGTGAACATGATCTTATACATTGTTGATGTAATTGCTTCAGCGTTTGCAGCAACTATGGGTGCTGTGGCTTTTACTATTTCTATTGTCTTTGCAGATAATTCCATCTCTTTTCCTTTAAATTGACATACTATAATTATACACTAGCAAAATCATATTATCACAATTTTATGATTAAATAGTATACAGTTAAATTTTAATCATTCTAACTTAATGGTATACTATATGCAACTAAACAAGTAGCCTTAAACCAGAGAGAAATATGAGTAATAACCTACACTTAGATATTAAAATCATGGATGACACACACAGTGAGTTTTTAGAATTATTAGCTAAGATAAAAGTTTGCGAAGATGCTGATTTTTTACCACTCTTTAAAAAGATAATAGAACATACCAGAGGGCATTTCTCTTTAGAAGAAGGTATCATGGAGAAGTACAATTTCAACGAGGCTCAGGTGCACATTGATGAACATAAACGTCTCTTAGGTGAGATGGAGTACTTCTATACCAATGCGCTTAAACTTCCTGTCTTTGGTGAATCGTATATTAAATATTATGCCTATGATAAATTCAAAGACCACATAGTCACTCTTGACACTCAACTTGCAACATATTTAAAAGATAATAATATATCTATATAAACCACTCAGGATGCTCTTGCATGTTTTGTTGTAATTTTTCATATTCAGATTTTGGTAAGTTCTCGACACTGTCCTTATCAACAATTTGAACATTTGTTATATCTACACTATCTTTTCGTAAATATTTAAATACAAGTTTTCCAAGAGCGAAAACTTCTTGTTTAATTATTTCATTATTATCATTATAAGTTATGCATTCACCATGCAACTTTCCATTATCGTATGTTTTAGTACTTTTCACGCTCTTATTTGCTTTAGCAATAGAGTATCTTGTCTCTACCCCTTGTCTTTTATCATCTACAAAATGTTCCAACTTTGACAAAACACCTTTTACTGTAAAGTGTTTAACTTCTGTAATCCCATTTTCTGTATTAATCAGTTCTCTAACATAAGCATCTTTAGCATCGTAATAATGCTTTGTAGTAAATGTATCTCCGAGTATATATGTTTCAGTTTTTATATTTTTGCTTGGATAGTTAATTATTTTGTGTTTTTCTCTCATGATAGTCCTTATATGCGAAATTGTATCACATTAAGTTTCACTATAAGGACTTTCAATAAAATAAGCAGTACTAGTCTAAATAGCTGATATCGTTGCAATCAGAATAGTCGTAAGACTCCTCTTCATAATTACAATCATATTCATAGTCATTAGTTGACTCTTCATGTTCATAATCATCAAACTCTTCGTCTTCCCTGTCATATATATAAACTAACATGATAAATCCTTTTATCTATAGAGTTAATTAATATATCGAACATTTTATGTTTACTATGTAATATAACTTTTGTTGCATATAAGGACAAAAAAGTTATCACAAAAATATATACTGTAGTTTCATAGCTATTTTATATATTAATATAGTAAAATGCAATCATATTAAATTAAAGGGTACAAATGAAAAAGATTTATTCAATCTTTATAGGTGCATTTTTAGCACTAGGAGTAAGTGTTTGCTCAGCAGACAGTTCAAGTATGCAAGAACAAAATCTTAGAATATTTAGTGTTGACAACTCAAAAGGTGCGATTAACGCTAAGAGTATTGAAAAAGCTTTTAATGCTAGTGGCGTTAAAGTTGATGTTAACAACGATATGAATTCTATTTTTTCAAAAAGATATGGTTTTGTTCACCACAAAGCTTATAACTTAGCAATATTTACGAATGAAAAATTGGTTTTAAAACTGATGAAAAAATATCCTAACATAGGTTTCATAACACCTCTGTCAATGTCTATTTATGAGAATGCTGCAAACAAGACTATTAATATTTCTACATTGTCTTTACACGGTATGGCAAGAATCACTAAAATCCCTGTAACAAATCCAGACTTAATCGCTTACGCTGCTTCTGTAGATGCTGCACTTCATAAAGCATTGCCAAATGGCAAATATGTTCCTGTAAGCCATAATGTAAAACCTTCAGACAAGCCATTGACTACTGAGTTTACAAAAGAGTTCGAACTTGAAGAAGGCACTACATATACAGATGCAAAAACAGCATTTGAGGAAGAGTTTGAAGGTGAATTAGGACCAGTTGGTTTTTTAATACCAAAATCTTATAATTTGCAACATGATGATTATGATTTTTTTGATACATACTCAATCATTAGATTTAATGCTATATTTCCAGTATCTAAAAATCATCCAGATGCAGGTGCTTTTGCTCCTTTCTCATTGGTTATTTACAAGAAAAAAGATGAAGAGACAGCACATATTGGTTTTCCGTCAATTGACAACTGGATAAGTGATCTTGATATCAGTGATGAAGAGTCAATTAAAGCCGTTAATGAAACTCAGGGCAAGATTAAAAAAATTCTTACAGAACTTACTGAATAGATAGTTTTATCTGCTATTAGTATATCTACTCTCTTTAAAAAAAGTAGATATACTTCCACTACAGACAAGTACTTTTAATTGTATAATGGTGACAGTGTAAATATTAAAGCACAATTCCCTTAATCATAAAAAATATTGCTGCCGATAAAATAGCGGCTGCAGGAACTGTTATTATCCAAGCTGCTATAATTTTCTTAACTGCATCTCTTTTTACGTATTTAACTTTTTCTACACTTTTCAACTGTTTCTTAGACTCTTTTATTCTATCTTCTTCTACATCAATCATTTTATACAGATCAACGATTCTTATATAATCATCTTTTTGCTTATCATCTTTTAATTCTAATGTTTTAAGTTCAGCACCGTATGCTCTTAAAAGGATTTTTTCATCTCTAAGAGTTGCTTGCTCATGTCTTATAATATTTTTTTCATAAGATGGCTCAAGAAATTCTCTTAAAAAACCAACACCAAATATACCACCAATAGCAATATGAGTAGAAGAAACAGGAAGACCAAGCTGTGAAGCTATAATCACAGTTATAGAAGCGGACATTGCTACTGAAAATGCTCTCATCTGATCAAGTTCTGTTATTTCACCACCTACAGTTTTAATCAGTTTTGGTCCATAAAGAGCTAGTCCAATTGCAATACCTAAAGCTCCAACACCCATAATCCAAAATGGAATGCCTGCCTTAGATGAGATTCCACCAGTAATCACAGCATCACTGATCGCAGCTAATGGTCCAATTGCATTTGCAACATCATTTGCTCCATGAGCAAAACTTAATAGTGCCGCTGCAAAAATAAGAGGTACTGTAAAAAGTAAATTTATTCCAGCTCTAGTGTTATCAAGTTTAGCAGCTCTGGCTGTGACAGTTTTTTTAACTATGAAGTAGACAATTGCTGCAATGATTAATCCAAAAATTGCTGCAACAATAAATGAAGGTTTTTTCTCATCTGGAAGAAAAGACAAGACATCAACAATCGAAGGCCAAATCTTTTTAAGACCTTTTAAAGTTAAGTAAGTAACAAATGCCCATGACATAATGGCTACAAAGATAGGCACCCATATCTTGGCTGCGGTTATTTTATCTTCTTTATAGACCATTGTCTTTTTAATAGCAAACAAAAATATTGCAGCTATCACACCACCTAAAACAGGTGAGATAATCCATGAAGCTGCAATCTTACTCATTGTTCCCCATGATACTATACTAAAGCCTGCCGCTGCGATACCGGCACCCATAACACCACCAACGATTGAGTGTGTAGTTGAAACCGGTGCTTTTACAGCAGTTGCAAAGTTTAGCCATAAAGCAGCTGCTAAAAGTGCAGCCATCATCGCCCAAATGAATGGATCTACATTTCCGCCAAATGCATTTATATCAATAATACCTTTTTTAATTGTTTCAACAACATCACCACCGGCGATAAAGGCACCACCAGCTTCAAAAATAGCAGCAATAACTATTGCTCCACCCATAGTAAGAGCTTTTGAACCAACAGCTGGTCCAACGTTATTGGCAACATCGTTAGCTCCGATGTTCATTGCCAGATACGCACCAAAAAGTGCTGCAATTGCCAGAAACATACTGTTTGGAACACTACCAAGACTCAAAAAACTGTAGGCAAGAACTGCCACCATAAAAAAGAGTGCAAGACCTAGTCTAATAAAGTCTACCCCACTACTTTCCAAAGCCTCTGTTTGCATCTTTTTAACTGTTTGAATCATTTCCATTGGCTATAATCCTTTTGTTATCTAATATTACATCTTTGATTAAATATAGTTGCTATTAGATGTATGATAGCATTATTATTTATATAAAATACTGAGCAAATATAAAAAATATCTTCTCGCCAAATATGCCAACTGACGCGCTAAAATATACAAACTCTATGTAATGAAAATAGCTTAAAATTGAGCTTAAAGCTTCATTATTGACAAGCCTCTATTTAACTTTATTTTTAACAGCTAATGATTTAGCTTTTTCTTCTAAATTATAAAAATCTAATGTGTCAATTAAGTTTATGACTTCAGTTTGAAATTTATTCTTAGCCGCTTCAGCTAAACGTTGATATTCATCCATATTATAATCATCAACATTTTCCATTTCTTCAACATAATAGTTAAAATCATTCTCTGATTCTTCTAATAACTCGACAAAATCGTTTGCACTATGAAAATTTTTTACGTCATGCAATGCTCCACCTCTAATAGCATGTAGTCTATCATGCAATGTTTGCTCAAGCTCTTTTAGTAAATCTTGCAATTCTTCCAAATTTCTCATCTTTCAAGTAATTTAAAATGGATTTTATCGAAAAAAATATTAAACACAAGTCCACTACCTTCTAGCATCTTTAATAGCGGAGTAAGCTTCATTGATATTTTGTGTTTTTTCTTCTGCAAACTTTAGTATCTCTTCTGAAAGATCTTTGCTTGCGAGAGAATCATAATGATATTCTTTCATTAATCTTCTATAGTTTGCTTTTATTACATCGAAACTATCTGTTTTTTGAGATTCTAAAATTGCATAATATTTATCTAGATTACTTTGTGGCTGAGTATAGTTGGTTTGATTTTGAGAATATCGCCTATACTGAAATTTAGAAGAGCGACTATACTTATTTGGATTTATTATTGACAGACCAATTATAAGAAAAAAATTGAATGGAAAAAAAAGTATGCTTGGTGCAAATATAAGTAATAGTATGCCTATTATAATACTTCCAAAACAAAACCCCAACCACATAAATTCAAGAAAAACACCAAAAGCAATTATCACGAGACCTAAAATCATTTTCATATTATTGTAAAACCTTTCTATTTCTATAACGAATTATAGACTTAATTTAGGTAAAAACTACATAATGCTAGAATCAGCGTCTTTATTTAATTTATAAAGTGCTCACATAATGGAAACTTAAACGATATTTTGATTTTTATAATTTTTTGGAAATTCAATATTTAGGAAGTTTGTAAGTGGTGGGTCCTGCGTGATTCGAACACGCGACCACTCCGTTATGAGAGCCTATAATATCGCTCAAAAGCCCTAAAAACAGGGATTTAAAATTTTACTGTAACCGCAGATAACCGCTTTCAGTAGCAGAATGGTGACAAAGATATTCATCTAAATATATTACTTAATGAAAAAATATATTGCTATTATGTATATGTAATTATTAATAGAATTTTCTAGCTTGTAGGAGACATTCCATTGAAAGTGTTGTAGGTTCAATCTTTGTGTGAATATTATCAAACTAATTTTTCAAATAAAGACCTATTCTCATTTTGAATGGCATAATGAATTGCTTTATGATTAGAGGTTGTTCTAACATCTTTATCAGCACCATTTTTTAAAAGTTTATCAACTAAAATTTCTTCATTAAGTTGCGTAGCAAGTATCAGAGGTGTCAAACCTTCTTTTACAGGTATGTTTACATCTGTTGTTGCATTTAATATCAAATCAAAGATTTTGTATAAATTATCTAAATTTTCAGTGTAGTATAGTTCTAATATGAGCGTCTTGTCAGTTAATAAAGCATTTTTTATTTGCTGAAAATTTTTATCATTATTTTTCAGATTAAACCAATCTTCTTTGTCACTATCAAACACTGCATTAATCATATTAGAAGTTCTTAATATCTTTTTCATCTCTGTTTTTAATTCAAAAGGATTTTCTTTTATAAACTTTTTATCTGATAAATCTAATACTTTATCTACTCCATTTTTTACTATATTTATAATAGTAATACAATAATATAAAGGTGTTTGTTCATCCAATGATATCTTCTGGTTGATATCAATACCATTATTAATTAATAGTTCTACAATATCTACTAAACCTCTGTTAATAGCATAAGATAGAACTGTTTCTTGTTTTTTTATAAGCTTGGCATTAAGAGCATCTTTTGACATTTTAGGAATCAATAATTTTGCAATTTTTATATTTTCTTTTTTTATTTTATTTTCTAAAGTAGCTATTAGTGCAGTATAGTTGTCTATATTTCTTATATAGTTTACATCTGCCCCATTCTGTACTAGTTTACGTACTCCAGCATAATCAGCCTTGAATGAACAATGCATTAATTGAGAAACCTTATTTGAATAAACTTTTTTGATTTCTTTATCTGGACTAGTAAAATCTATCTTTACATTATTATCTTTATATACTATTCCCTTATTTCTCAGTATATCAGTAAAGTTTGCTTCTTTTGTTCCAGTATATAAGTTTGTAAAGTAGGAATCAAATTGTTTTTTTATGTCATTTAAAAAGTATTGATTAATTTCATTTGGTAAATCATCTATTAATTTATACAAATATGATTCCATATAAAAAGTTGTGAATGCACTTTTAGCATTGATTAAATCTAATTGCTCTTTTCTTGTATCTTGTGCTGATACAATCAGCCCCTCTTTAATGACATCTTTTATATTTGAGCCCATACAGTTTTTACCGAATTTTAATGTTACTAGATAATGTTCTGTAGATTTTTTATATTCTCTTTTTTGAGCAAAGTGTCGTGCCTTTATAAAGTGATAATATGGATTTTCAAAAATATCATATGACTCTTCAAAGTTTTTTATTTGAACTAAAAAGTTTGCTTCACTATCTTCAGTTTTTTTATTATTAGGATAAGTAAAAGTGTTTAAGGGAGCTAATAATTCGCTATATTTTTGAAACTCTTTATTGATAATAGTAATATCTATATTCTGCAAATCTTCATATTGAATCCTTCCATTCAAATATCTGATTGGCAACGTACTGTCAATTCTTTTAAAAAAATCATCTTCGTTTATTAGATACAAGTTTTTTTGATGCTCATGAGCTTCTCTAATAAACTTTTTAATTTCATCTTTTTCATTGGGAATATATCTATCATTTTCTTTAACTCTAGAAACTAAATAAGAAGACAAATGAGTATTATGATAAAAATATATATCCAAATACCATTGAATTAGATGTTGGCTCATTGTTGGATAGTACTTTTTAAGTGATTTTTCAAATTCTCTATTATCATTTGAATTATTATAATATAAAGACTTTAGTGCACTTAAAAATCTAAAATGTTCAATAAGTCTAATTGTCAACTCATCCTCAAAATATCCTATTGATTTTTCATACAAATACTGCATTACTTTAGCAAGTTTAAAATATGTTTTCAACTCATTTTTTGTAAATTCTGTTGAATACTTGTATAAGCCTTTTACAAATATATCTACGTGCTTGCTATCAGGTATACTTTTCCCATTAATCCAGTTATACACATCTTTATTTATAGAGTCATAACCTAAGTTTTTATTTTTATTTAAAGCTTCAGATAAAATATCTTTTATTATTATATCGTTACTATTAAAAGATTTTTCTATTATTTTAAATAACTTTTGTATTGCATTCACTTTTTTATCAGGAACAATAAGATTTATGATTGTTTGAAGTTTTTTAGTAGGAAGTAGTGATTCAACAAGGGGAATAAAGGTATGAATTAATTCTATAAAATCTAGTTGTCTTTGAGAACACGCTAGCGTCTCATTATTAGTTTTAAGTTGCTGATAATATGACAGAAATTCTTTTATCAACAATTCACAATATACAGCCTCTTCACTTCTTATATTATCAAAAAAGACATCCAATATATCACTAACAATTGTATCCAACAGATCATGATACTCCTGAGATGAGATTTCTCTTTCTTTGATAAATCTTTGATATGGTTTTTGAAGTTTTTCACCCTGCACTATATTTAAACTCTTCACTAAAAAGTCTAATATAAACCCATTTGTTCTGTACTTTGCAAATGTTATTTTTATTTTTTGCACTTTCGTGTCCACATGATTTCCTATATTAAAACTACCCTAAAAACTAAAATTCGTTCATATTAACACAGGAGTTCAAATGAACGAAATAACAATAAATTGGCACATTATACAACAATGTAATTATAAATGTACTTACTGCTTTGCAAAGTATAAAAGGTCTTTTGAAAAAGAGATTCAAGTATCAAAAAAAGACATTGAGGTTCTTTTAAATAAAGTTTATTCTTTTTTTTCTCAAGAGTATAAAGGCACCGTAGTAAGACTAAATATAGCAGGTGGGGAACCAACACTATCCAGAAATATAGATTTTATAATTAAAAAAGCTTATGAAATAGGATTTAAAGTATCACTAATAAGTAATTCTTCAAAAATAACAAACAGGTTTATAGAATCAAATGCTAAATATCTATCTATGTTTGCCATTAGTATTGATAGTATTGAAAAATCTACAAATTTAAATATTGGAAGAAGTTACAAAAATGAGATTCTAGATGTATCAAGAATCATTAAGAGTATTGAGCAATTCAGAAAAATAAATAAAAATATTCAGATTAAAATAAATACAGTAGTAAATGAGCATAACTATCAAGAATATTTAGGTCATTTTATAGATCTTATAAATCCAATTAAGTGGAAAGTTTTTCAAGCTTTATCTATGGACAAAGATATAGAATATTGCTCTATTGAGCAATTTAATGTATTTTTAGACAAGCATGAAGGTATAGATTCAAAAATTTATATAGAGTCAAATGATGATATGAAAGATTCATATATTATGATTGATCCACACGGTAGATTCTATCAAAACACAAATATCACATATAACTATAGCGATTCAATATTGAATTCAAGTGTTGCAGATGCTTTTCAATCTATAGAATTTAATCTAAATAAATTCAATAAAAGATATAAAAATGAAATATAGTATCAATGTTAGAACCTTTAAAAAACTACTAAAACATTACGGTTTTGGTATTAAAAGGCAGAATGGGTCACATGCAATTTATTCAAATGGCAATCTTTCTAGAGTCTTTACTATGGAAAAACAAACGCATACTTATTCTCAAGGACATTTAAAAAAGCTTTTAAAAGATTTTAATTTATCAGAATTAAAATTGAGATTTTTTTTAAATAACAAATATCATAAGTAGTTTGAGCAGTAGATTTTACTATAAATAAAGAAGCTTTTATGTTTTAAAATATAGCTTATAATAAGTCCATATTGGAATGTCCCATATAAACTAGACAATTACTAACCCAGTAAAAACCTAATTATCTGAAGACTCTAAATTATATCTTTTTCCCAACTCATTTGGAGATAAATAATCAAGATAACTATGTCTTTTTTTGAATTGTAAAATATTTTTATATATATCTCCGTTATGAGAGCACTTTTTATCGCTTAAAAGCCCTAGATATAGGGGTTTAAAATTTTACTGTAACCGCAGATAACCGCTTTTTGTTGCAGAATAGTGACAATATATTTACTGTAAATCTATATAAAAATTCCAATTAATATTCTAGTTATTATTTATAAATTGTACTACTATTTTATCTAATCAACTGATTAAAAACTTGTCTAGTTTATATGGGTCATTCCACACCATAGTTAATGATAGGTATATTACATAGAATTTAAGAACTAAACGCTGTCGCAAAAAAGAGAACCTTCTTGTATCCACTTAATAAGTACAGTTTTAAGTACAACTTTTAAATATTTAACAATATTCCTCTATATTTAAGTTAGATTGTGTCCTCCACAGCTCCATTAAAACTGGAGTTTGAAAAATAAAGGCTGAAATAATAAAAATATCATAGATACCAAGCTTCATAATACTCCTTTTATTAATTTCTCATATACTTTAAAGTAATAAACATTTACTAAGGAGTATAAGATGCTTAAATTTATTAATAGAGAGCAACTATATAAGCATGTTTGGAGTAATCCTTTTACCAAGTTGGCTCTTAAATATAATGTATCAGCAGTGGAGCTTAAAAAATTATGTAATAAGTTCCTTATACCTGTACCAAAAATGGGTCATTGGCAAAAAATAGCCTTTGGTAAAGAGATATATATACCTCCGCTAACAAGTTATAAATATATTAGTGTCCTACTTAAGAAGAGAAAAGCTATTCCTGTAATCAAAGGAATAGCATCGAATATAAAATTAAAAAAGACTATTTTTCTAGCTGCCAAAAAAACCAAGATAACTGTAAAACAAACATTAACAAGCCCACATACTATTATTGCAAAAACACGAGATAGCTTAAAATCTAAAAAAATAGATGAATATGGAATGATTACATCTGGAAAGGACTGTGCTGATATTAGAATATCACCAGCTAATTACAAAAAAGTTCTTAGAGTATTGGACGCTCTATTTAAGTGGTTTGAAAATAGAGGTTACGAGGTAAATACTTCTAATGGATATGGTACTTGTATTATTATAGATAAAGAGAAAATACAAATAGCAGTAGAAGAAAAATCAACTGTTACAAATACAACTGTTGTTGGAGATGGATTTTGGAAACGGACAGAACGTGAATATACTCCAAGCAATAAAATATCTTTACTTATCAAAAGTTATAATGGTAATACACGAAGAACATGGTCTGCTGGAAAACTTTATACATTAGAAGAACTATTACCAAGCTTTATAGATGGAATATTAAATTTTGCAACTGCAATGAAAGAAAATAAATTAAGAAGAGAAGAGGAAGATAGAAAAAGAAAAGAAGCTCGTATTTTAAAAAGATATAATTCACATTGTGAAGAGTTGGAAAAGAATATGATTGAGCAATTAGAAAAACAAGCTAAAGATTGGAACTTTACTATGCAACTTCAAAACTATATATCAGCCATAGATGATAAAGCAAAAAAAGAAAATGGAGGAACACTAACAAAAGACATGCTTAAATGGATAGAATGGGCCAATCAATATCTTGATAAAATAAATCCTCTTAATGGATCTTTACCATATTATTCTAAAGCAGAAGAATTATTAAGTATTAATCATTTTAATTAAGTTCAAAACAGCCCTATTCTCATCTAAAAAACCGAACTAGAATTTAAATTCTGTGAGACTTATTTTAAGCATGCAAGAAGCCATTAACTATGACATAGGTGAGGCGTAGTATTGTTTTTATGTATATACGCCCAAAAATAGCCTTAAAATTACTCTTATAGCATTTTAAATCTTCCGAAGACCCCTGATTATTTATAATAAAGGCTTTTTTATCATTACGATTTAAATAAACCGCTATTATTTTTTTATGCTAAACCTTAAGAATAATTGGTAAAAAATATATGCTTTCCATGAAATTTTCTTATTTCCGTTTTTTGGCAGTTTCCGAAAAGGCCCTATTTGGACCCATTTGTGTACCCAGTAAAATCGAAAATCGACCTTAGCAGGTATCTTACTCTTTTGATAACTCTTTTTGAACTAATCTTTGATTAGCTTTTGTATTCTTTGCTTGAGCTCATTAGATAACACATTTGTACTCTTTGATTATTATAAATACTATAATAGGGATTTCACGTTTTACAAGCTCTAATCTGCACTATTTAAGAATCATATTTTTTCTAAACTCTCCTTATTTTTCTTCCAATAATCATCAAATTTTATCACTTTTTATTTTCTTCGTAGAAGTAGCAAATAATCTGAAATAACGAACTAAAATTTAACACTAATTTACTGTCTCTATGTCTACTAAAAGCACTCTACTAAATAATAAATTTTGAGGTGCTTTTGCTACATAATTTAATTGTATTTTTAGAATCTAAAAACATTAAATTAGTAAAAAAACAACTTTCTAACTCCCTTAATATTCTCTAATCTAGCACATAGAAAACTAAAACATCCACTACATAATCCATCATTATTTCATGTATTTTTCACAATTACATTTACCGAAAATCGCTTAAATTGTTTTTCTTTTTTATCTATTTCACTCTAAAAAATAGTTGCTAAATCGTTAATTTCACTTTCTAAAATATCAGTAAATACCTCATTTTAAATTAATAAAAACAATGGTTTATCAATTTTATTTGACCCATTATTACTATAAATATCATGTCCAATATTCAGAATATGTGATCTTTTTTAAACAGCTTTTTTGCAATAAACAACTATCTAATAATCAATTTATTTGATTATTTCAGTTACTCAAAATCATAAAAAAAGAGTTTAATACCTTATGATTTTTGATAAATTATGCACTTTAGAAAACTCATTTTCAGAAACTTTGCTGCAGTTTATGTTGTATAAATATAGAAATAAATAGAAGCTGTTTGAGCGAATATAACAATAGCAAACTTGAGTAAAAATGATAATTTCTTAACTTTATGTCTAAACATTATTGCATATGACGGAGTATCCGGACACTGTTGTCGTTTCAGTTCGGACAGTTTAAGAAGAGATATTTTCTGTAACAACATTTTAGCATAAGTGTCCGGATGCTACTCTAGGATTTCCTTATTTTCTATCGTAGATTTCATTTTTCGCATAGATGGTCCGCTTAATTCTACCCTGTGAGAAGAGTGAACAATCCTATCTAAAATTGCGTCAGCAATAGTGTTGTTGTTAAGATAGTTGTACCACTCGCTAACTGGAAGTTGCGAAGTGATAATCGTAGAGTTAATCTCAGTTCTATCTTCTATGATTTCAAACAGATTCGTAGCGTCATCTTCAACTATTGGCGCGACTCCAAAGTCATCAAGAATCAGAAGCTGAAATCTTGAATATTTTTTTAGTAAATTTGTATATGTCCCATCTATTCTTGATATTCGTATCTCCTCAAGCAAGGTGGGTGTTCTTATATAATATGCTCTGTATCCATCAATAATTGCGCGATTAGCCATTGCTTGAGCAATGTAACTTTTACCTGTTCCTGTCTTGCCAGTAATGATGACATTTTGCTTAGCATGTATAAAATTTAATGCAGCAAGCGAATGTATCTGCGTCTTATTTATTTTTCTTCTTGGAGAGAAATCTATAGCATCAATAGCCGCTTGCTTGTCTTTTATTTTTGAAAGTCTAAATGCCATCGTAATGCGCTTATTTCTGAGGAATATATCCTGAGCATCAAGAAGTTGATAAAGTCTATCTTCGAAACTTAGCGTGTTGTAGTTAACATCTTCTATCTGATGCATATATGCATCTTTAAAACCTTTGTAGCTTAACTCAGCAAGTTTATTTATTATTATTGTGTGATCCATTGTGTTATTCCTTTGTTTATTTGTATTCATCCGCACCGCGGATATTAGTGTGTGTATCAAAGAGTGATTGTTTAGGAGTATTTGTGTTATTGGCACTTCTTGCAAGATAGAGTTTTTTATCAAGTATAGACTTGATAGACTTTGTTGTAATAGTTCTCATTTTTGTTGCGTACATAAGTGCTAGTTCCAACTCTGTGTTGCCGTAGAGTTTTGCCAATGAGAGCACAGCAGATATTTTTCTGTATGCTTGAGGATTGTGTTGAACTTCGTCAAACGCGTCTTCTACAAACACACTTGAATATTCTCCAATGTTTTTAGCCCATGAACGAAGTCTATCTGGATTCATCTTTTCATTTATATATTGATGATCATTTGGCATATGTTCATGGAGTGTAGATGTTTCGCCAACTCTTCGTAGTCTTGGATGTGTAGCTATGAGTTTGTGCTTATGGTAAACATATACACTCTGAGTTGAGTATCTTATTTCAACCTCTTCTTTGATGTATTTAAATGGAACTGAGTAGTTACACATTTGAAGTGTAATATGATAGTCCTGATTGACACGAGCAATTTTAAATTGCTTATAAACATAGCTATTCATTGGTAGTGGGTTAAGGTATGGCTTATCAATCTCTTCAAACAGCTCAGTACGGCTTTTTTGCAGATGTTTTATAATTTTAGTGTTGTATCTATCCAAGAGGGAAGCAATAGCATCATTTAATTCATCTACACTAAAGAATTTGTGATGACGAAATCTTGCTAATATATACCGCTGTATCGCTTGAACACCTTGTTCTGCTTTAGGCTTGTCTTTAGGTTTCCTTGGTCTTGCTGGTTCTACTGCAATTGAATAGTGTCTATTTAAGTCTGCATAACTTTCATTTACAACAATTCCATTTTTATTGTTGGAGATGATGGCTGATTTGAGGTTGTCTGGTACAACAACCCTTGGTACTCCAGCAAAAAAGCTATAACACATTACATGAGAATAAATAAAATCCTCTTGTGTTTGACTTGGAGTTGCATGTACAAATGTATATCCACTAGCACCTAACACTGCTACAAATATCTGAGCTTTTTCAACTTCACCAGTTCTTTGATTATAAATTGGCATAGTAAGACCACTGTAATCTACAAAGACCTTTTCTCCTGCGAGATGTGTTTGACGCATGGAGGGATTGAGCGCTTGTTTAAATCTGCTGTAGTATAAACGAAACTGTGTATATTCATATCCATCTGGATTGTCTCTTTTATACTCTTCCCAGAGAAGTTGGAGTGTCACCTTAGTTTTTTTGCGGAGTTTCATCTCTTTATGGAGATAGTTCATGTCGGGCATTGCTCTACGAGAGACTACAACAGAGGAGTGTTCAGGAAATAATTTTAGTCTTAGTGAGTCATCATCTAAAATATTGATTTGCTCAATCTTTAGACCAGAATGTTTAAATCGTTTGATGTAATCAGATATTGTACTTTTAGCTACATTAGTAGCACCTTGTATTCTCCGCAGCGACAAATTCATAACACTATGAAGTTGCAGTACATCACGAACTTGTTTCATCGATATAATCCTCATTCAACACCCTTGTAAAGTAATTTACAATTAGTGTATTTAAATTTAGAAAATATCTCTTTCTTAAATATTATTTAGATGCCGTTTTTTAACCTAAAGTGTCCGAATCATTTCCGGCATCACTGTCCGATTTAAAACGGCATTAGTGTCCGAACTGAATCGGCATTGGTGTCCGATTTGCTCCGTTTTTTGCAAACATTATCATGGCTATAACTGAACCAATTGTTCCACCAAAGAAAGATGAGAGTAAGAGTTTAAACTCAGATATTCTTGAAATTTTTCTGGTATTCTTTAGTGCTAAGAACCTGTCATATGTGTACAAAACAAATGAAAAAAATGTAATAAATATAAGATATATCTGTATATATGTCAGACTAAATGGTAGATCAATCATTGAATAAATGGATTTACATTACCCTGTATTTTAGCAATTCTCTTATTTCTTTCTATCTCCCATTCATTCGCTGGATACTGTTTGTTCCAAGAATTATACTTCTTCAGTTCTTGTTTTGATAGTTTCATCTTGTATCGTTTATTGAAATAAAGGTAGTCTCTAGCTATCACACCTCTAATCTCTTCTCTAACTCTAGCTCTCTTTTGTTTAAATGATACATTGAATTGACACTCGCCATATTGCTTTGGTTGTGCTAGTTCAAAGTCAAATCTAAAGTTCTTTCTATCAGCATTAAGTTCACCTACAGCTGGAAATAGATTGTGCATATCAGCTTGCATTATTTTGTACTTCTTATTAACATTTTCGCAGCATTCACGCCCTTTATAAGCTTTGCCATTCTTCTTAACACACTTACTATTACCTTCTCTCCAACAGGAGAATTGACGACCAAAGTTCTCAGCAGGTATTAGATGTTCCCACTCTATACGTCTGGCTCTTTGATTTACTTTACCTTTTTTAGTTCTTTCATTACGAGGTTTATAACCACATGATTTTCTATTAATCATGTTCTTTTTATCTTTATAGTTGTACTTACAATCACAATAGATAGTAGTTTGATGGTCTCTATATATCTTACGAAGTTCTTTTTTTGATTTAGAAAATGATTCATTGGCTGAGAAAAGTAGTGTAGTTAGTAGTATTATGGATAGAAGTAGTTTCATCTTATTCCTTAGTATCTTTATTCGATATACTACATTATTCTATTTTAAATATGGTTGTAAAATGAATATATTATTTAAAGCTCTCTTATTGTTAGTATTGCTAAACTTATCTTTAACAGCGAATAGTCTTGAATCTAACAAGAGCAAGGTACTGCAAGTTAAAGTTATAAGCATTGCAGATGAAGAAGCATATGGTAGTGCTGTAATAGTCTCTAATAATGGCGACTTAGTTACTGCTTATCATGTAATAAATAATGCTAAAAATGTAGAAGTTATTGATGCCTCTGGTAAAAGTCATTCAGCGATAATTGGTAAAGTATCAGTAGAAGATGATTTAGCATACTTACATATAAAAGACTTTACTCAAGCTCCTGCAAAGCTAGATAATAACACCTCTTGGTCTGAAGATATTTATAGTTTGTCAGGGGAAGGTCTATTATTAAAAGGTATTGTTTCTAAGAAAAACAAGAACTCAATTATCTTAAATTATAAAGTACCACACGGTAACTCCGGTGGAGGTGTGTTTAATGGAGATGGGAAGCTAATTGCAATCGTCTCAAGAACAAGTATTAATGAAGGTATTACATATGCAACTACCGTTGATAAGCTTAATGAAGTAACTGAAGATTTTAAATACCAAAAGGTAGTTGATTTGAAATCCAATAATTACGATTATTCTTATTGCTCAACAAAAAAGACTATTAATACTTGGACTAACCTTGCAAAATCTGATGATATAAAAATGCATACACTACATGCTATCTTTTTAGGCCTATGTGAAAAAGTAAAAAGGAAAGATATGACTACGGAAGAAGCAGACTATGTATTTTTTCAAAATAGAAAAAGATTATTTAACTTTTAATATAATGATATTACTTCACAAAACTCTGAACGGTCTCGCTTTAAATATATAATTTAAAAGCTCACTTTTTTTGTTCCATAATCCCTTAGGGTTTGTGGAACTTTGCAGTTTTTACTTTTTGAACACTTTGTGGAACACCTAAAGCTCTTAACACCTTATTATGTTCCAAATATAAGAATAATATGCTCACTACAGCTTTGATTTTTTATGAATTATAGCTACTATAATAAAAACAATTAGGATAGCCTGTGTCTAATCAAAAAACCTTCCGCCTTTTCATCTCCTCCACCTTCAACGACTTTAGACGAGAACGAGAAGTACTACAAACTAGAGTCTTTCCAGAGATAAAAAAGTATGCATCTACAAAAGGATACACCTTTCAACCTATTGATCTAAGATGGGGTGTATCTAACGAAGCACAACTGGATCAAAAGACACTAGAACTGTGTCTTTCAGAAGTACGTACCTGTAAATCTTATCCTCATCCAAACTTTCTTATCATGGCTGGAGATAGATATGGATGGGTACCCCTTCTTTATTCCATAGAAGAAAAAGAGTTTGATACTCTTTTGGAACTCATCCCTAAAGATGAACAAACTAAACTTGTAGAGTGGTACAAACTTGATCTAAATCAAATCCCAGCCTCTTACATACTTAAAGAGCGTATAGGTAAATATGAAGCCTATGAAGAGTGGGAAGAAGTTGAGACTAGCTTACGTGCTATCTTACAAAAAGCAGTCCACAGTTCAGACATAAATGAAGAAGAGAAGAATAAGTACTTTCAATCAGCAACAGAGTCAGAAGTCATAGAAGGGATCCTTCCTTACTTCAAGAAAACAAAACACCAAGAGAACCTAGAAGATGACACCGATCATATATTTGGGTTCTTTAGAGATATAGATAAAAGCACACAGATAGAAGATAAGTTCATTACCGATGATTATGATAAAGCTCAAAAATTTAAAGATCAGGTTGGAGAAATCTTATTTGATAAGAATAAACTCAAAGTCAATACAACTCAAAGATCAAAAGACAAGTTGGATGAAAACTATTTAGATATATTTGGAGAAAATATATTGAGTTTTTTAAAAAAACAATTAGATGAACAAAAAAGTTTTGAGGACAATAATAATGCAACCGAACTAGAAATTGAACAAGAAGAACAAAACCTTTTTTTAGTGCGCAAACTTCATAGTTTTGTAGAAACAGAAAAATTAAAAGAGACTTTACAAAGTATAAAGTCTTATATTTTAGATAATAATAAATCATCTGCTTTAGTAATATTTGGTTCATCAGGGAGAGGGAAATCATCTTTAATGGCAAAAGCCATATCTGATGCAAATACTTTCTCTAAAAGAAAAATTGCATTTAGATTCGTTGGTGCTACACCTTATTCAAGTACATCCAAAGATATTTTAACCTCAATTTTCCAAGAATTCGGGATATCAATAGATGCCCAAGAAAAAAGCTTTGAGCAATTTAGCGAACTTATTAATAAAAAGATAATGAAACTAGATAAAGAAGTTATTGTATTTATTGATGCAGTTGATCAACTTGAACATGATGATAATTTTTTATGGCTTCCTGAGATTATGCCTGCAAATGTAAAGATTATTATTTCAACATTGAACGATGAGCACTATAAGAAAGATACAAAATATTTTAATACATTGCAGAATAAAACTGATCAAATAATCGAGATCCCAGTTTTTGATGAACCTCTTAAACTAATTAAAAATCTATTGCAATTAGAGCATAGAACGTTACAAACTAAACAAGAAGAATATTTTCTACAGCAATTTGAAACTGCCAACTCTCCATTATATGTAACAGTTGCTGCCCAAGAATTAAAACATTGGAAAAGCTCTAATCTTTTAGATGATGATTCCAATGGCAATAAAAAAGTACAGGCATTAAAGGCTACAAATAGAGGAATCATAGAAGAGTTCTTGGATAACTTGGTTTTACTGTTTCATCATAATGAAGAATTTGTATATAAAGTATTAGGTTATCTTTATGCATCTAGGGATGGACTAAGTGAGAGTGAACTACTTCAATTGCTCTCATCAAATAGAGAGTTTGTAGAAAGAATGTCTCCTGAGACTTTTTATAAAAATATTACTAAAGAGCTTCCATTGGTTTACTGGAGTAGATTATACAGTCAATTAAGATTTTTCTTATCACAAAAAACACAAGATAATGAAGAGTTAAAGTACTTTTTTCATAGAGAATTTGAAGATGTTATTAAAGCACTTCCGATGCAAAAACAAGAGCATGAAGATATAATAGGATCATCACAAAGATTAATAGAACAATATCAAAATGAAAATTTCACTCATAATAGATTTGGTAAGCTTTATTCTATACTCATTACACAGTATGATCTAAGATATAAAGATAAAAAGAGAAAGAAAGACTATGCACAGTTCATATCTTTTTTATCTAATGAAACGTGGATTGATGTTTATTTAGATCATTTAACTAATACAGGTGAAACAGAGTATCTCCATAATAGAATGTTTAAAGCAATTGCATCTCAGGAGAGCTATTTAGAGACTATAAAAATTCTAAATGACAATAAGCCTATAAAATATCTTGAAAAGTACAATAAAGGGTTAAAAGATCTTGCAACTACATATAAATATCAAAATCGTCAAGATGAAGCCTTGAAGCTTGAAGAAGTGTCTATTGAGATCAGTAAACAACAATATGAACAAGAGCCGTTAAAATATGCTCTCAGCTACTGTGAAACACTTTTAAACTTAGCAAGATCACATTACAATCAAAATCGTTTAGAAAAAGCTGTTAAACTAGAAGAGATAGCTTTGAATGTATGTAAAAAGAATTATGAGGAAATAGATCCTGATAAATGGGCTTATACATACACAAGAGCCTTGCTAAATCTTGCCAGAACATTTTATAACTTTAATAGACTCAAAGAGGGTATACCTTTATTGGAAGATGCTTTGGTGGTTAGAAAAAAATATTTTGAAAAGGATCCTTCATCTTGGGTTGGATTTTATACTATTGCACTTAATGATCTAGCATTTTCATATAAAGATCAAAGTAAACAGATTGATGCTATCCCTTTAGAGGAAGAAGCTTTAAAAATAAGAAGAGAACTCTATAAGAAAACTCCAAGCCGTTGGCCAAAAGACTACACAAGATCACTTAATAATCTATCTGCAACTTATAAATATCAAAGATTATATGATAAAGCCATAGAACTCGAAGAAGAGTCTCATAGTATAATGAAAGGCTTATATGAAGAAAATCCTCAACGATGGGGGAAAGACTATACAATTACACTTGATAATCTAGGTACATCTTATAGAGATAAAAATAGATTAGATGAGTCTATAGAGTTGTTAACAGAGTCATTGGATATTTCCAGTAGATTATTAAATGAGGATTTTTATAGATGGGTTGAATATTATACAAGAGCATTAACTAGTTTAGCTCTCTCTTTTAAATTGAAGAATCAAACAGAAGAAGCTTTATCTATGGAGATAGAAGCTTATGAAGTTACTCAAAAGCTTTTTAATGAAAACCCTGATAGATGGCAAAGGGATTATGCAAGGACATTAAATAATCTAGCATTGACATATAAGAAGATTGATAAATTAGATAATGCATTAAACTTGGAAGAAGTTTCACTCGATATGAGTAGATCTTATTTTGAAGATGATCCAAATAGATGGGTAGATATATATACCAATGCACTTGAAGGGTTAGCTGACTCACTTTTTAGAAAAAATGAATTCACAAAAGCATCTGAATTACAAAAAGAGTTAGTGACTATTACAAAAAGTAAATTTAAAAACAATCCTGCCCACTGGGAAATAATATATAACAAAGCAGTTGAAATATATCAAAAAAATTTAAAACAATAATTTTAAGGAAAACCAAAAAATGAAAAATGAAACTTTCAGACTATTCACAAGATCAACATTTACTGACTTTGAGCCACGTTAATCCTATATCTAAAATTGATTATCGACCGTTATCTTTAATCCATGATTTATACAATTTATAAGCCAAACATCAATATGGCATGTCTTCAATATAGAGTTTAGATGAACGTATAATAATTGAATACATAAGTTTATCAACTTGTAGTATTTGGGATAGTTTAATTAATATCCAACAAAACATAGTAGAATAAGCACAACAAAACTAAAAGTCATAACCTGTCACAATTATGTAAGATACTACATCAGATATTTATTAAGGGTTAACATTGAAAATAAAACTAAGGAAAATAACTTGATTAACTGGTTGAATAAAAAAGTATATCTTGTACTAGAAAATAAGATTTGGACAACAATAATCTTAGCAACCATAACTTTTATATTTGCTTTTATTGGTTTCTTACAACTCTCTACTGATTTATCAGCAATGAATATATTTAAAGCATTTACAAATGCAGTAGATATCTTTGGTCTTGATGAACTTGATAAAACAAATATATCCCTTGAAATTGCCAGATTATTTTCATATCTAACAATATTTATAGGTGCAGCTTTCCTATTTGTCAAAGATATTATTCAAAAATGGATAGTAAAATCTATTATGACTCAAAACCACTCCATTGTATGCGGACTTGGTCAAAATAATCGCTTTTACCTAGATAGCGAAGTGATTTTAAAAGAGCCAGGAAAAATAGTTATTGTTGAACAAGATCCTACTAATCCGCATATTGAATCATATAAAGCTAAAGGCTTTGGTGTAATTATAGGAAATATCTTAGATAAAGAGTTTTGGAATAATATGAATATACCTGAACTTCAAAATTTCATTGTATCTACAGGCGATGATCGTAGAAATATTGAAGTAGTAACGGAGTTCTTAGACTCATGTGAAAAATATACTGATGATAATTTTGGAATAAATACGAAAATATATATACATATTGAGAGTCGTGATTTAAACATACTCTTTCAACAAGAAGTAGTTCAAGTAAAGAAAGAATTAAGAATAGAAATAATTCCTTACTCGTTTTATGAAGATGCCGCAAAACAACTTCTTACTACTCACTCTATATTGGGGAATAAAAGTGAACTAATTCATACAAATGAACCATACGATATAGCTATCGTAGGTAGTGGAGAACTAGCAAAGTATATCATATACCAAATATGTAAAATAGCTCATCTTCCAAACCAAAACGAACTAACAATACACTGTATAGATAAAGAGGCTGAAATCTTTGTACAAAAGCTTTATAAAGCATTTAGATATATAGATAAAGTACCAAATATCACAATTAAACCATTAACTGCAGATAGCAAGAGTACTGAGTTTTATGAACTACCTCTATGGAAAGAGAAAAATTTAACTAATGTTATTGTTTGTCAAGATGAAGAAAAAGACAATCTTGACACAGCCATCAGCTTATATGATAAAACTTACTTAGAAGAAGCTAATGAAAAGACTTTTAAAACTAAAGTACTATTCGCAATCTTTCAAGAGATGACACTAAGTAGTAAAATAAATATTAATAAAGAACAGTTTAGAGAATTTTATACTTTTGCTAATGCTAATGATATTTGTTCAAAAGAGAATCTTATTGATCCAAAGACAGACTCTATTGCTCAGCTAGTAAACTATAGCTATGGAGATGAATATAATCCTAAAGAAATTCTTGATTACGATGAGAAAATAGTTATTAAAGATAGGACTGGTAAAAAAATAGAAGTCACAAAAAGAAAAGCAATAGAAGCTAAATGGTTTGATACAGCACGAATGAGTGATAAAGAATCATCTCGTGCTCAAGCTATGCACTTAGATATTAAACTATTAGCTCTTGGTTTAAAGAAAGTTCAGACAACTAAACCTATAAATACAGAAGAGTTATTAAAAAAGAATAGAATCATATTTGAAAAATATCTAGGCAATCAAATTTTAGAAGGTGTGCTAAAAGATGCTTCTAAGGAGCTTGATAAATTTTGGGCAAACAAACCTTATCAAGTTAAATATTTCCCAACTGAGTATAAAACGCTATTTGAAAAAATAGTACACTCTGAACATAACCGTTGGAATGCACTACACTATTTAAATGGTTGGGTATATGAAGAGTTTGATGGACAAAATTATGATTTGAAACAGAAAATGAAAAAAATTAAACATCATAATTGTTTATTAACATTAGAAGAGTTTCAAACACCTGATACTCAGATCACATTGATTTATGATGTGTACTCTTTATTGTATATTCCAAATTATCTTACAAATATTGGGTTTGAGATTGTAGAAAATAATTAACCCTTAAAATACTAAGGAAGTTTACAAAAAATAAAATATTAGGAGAATAAGTTTTTATGAATTATAATTTTAGAGTTTTTATAAGTTCAACATTTGATGATTTCTCGATTGAGAGAAATATTTTAAAGTCGTTGGTTTGGCCAGAAATAGAATCATATTGTCAAAAAAGAGGGGCTACATTTCAGGCCATAGATCTAAGATGGGGGATTCCACCTGAACTAGCTGATAGCCTTGATGTTGTAAACATATGTTTAGATGAAGTTAAAAATTGTAAAAGGATTTCTCCTTCACCTAATTTTATTTCACTCATTGGAGATAGATATGGATGGAGACCCATACCAAAAAAAGTACCAAGCACTATATTAAATAAATTAATCCTAAATAATAAATGTGAAGAGAGTGATAAAAATTTCATCTTAAAATATTATTTGGAAGATAGAAATGAACTTCCAGCTATTTATATTTTAAATGAAGATATTAATGAAGAAAATTATACTGTTTTATTAAACTTATTGCGTAAATTATCTAAAGATGATAATGATGCTAGTAAATATTTTATGTATTCAGCTACGCATCAAGAAATAATAGAAGGTATATTGAATGATAAAGATGTAGTTGAGAACAATCATTACTTTTCTGCCTTTAGAACTATTGATAAATTGTATGACAGTAAACAAAATGAATTAATACTAAAAAAATATACAGACACTAATACTTTGCAAAACGGTAAAATAGTTATTGATGACGAAGCTTCATCACTTTTGGAAGACCTTAGAAATGATATAAAAACTACATTAAAAGACAAAGATGACCAAATTATAAATTATTCAGCATTATTAGATAATAATGGAAATATTATAATTGATGAAGAATTAGAATTATTTTGTATAAAAATTGAAAACTGGTTAAAAAAAGTTTTAGATAAAGAATTAAAAAGACTTTTAGAAATTGACTCATTAACACATGAAATAAAGGCACATGAAACTTTTCTAGAAAATAGAGTTAATGAATTTTATGGAAGAAAAGAATTACTTAAATCATTCGAATATAATTTAAGTAAAAGTGATAGTTTATGTATATGTGGAGAAGGTGGAACTGGAAAATCTACTGCTATGGCTAAATGTATATCACGCACTATTACAAATAACACAAATCTATTAGTTATATATAGGTTTATTGGGGCAACACCAGACTCTGTTAATGTTGATACTTTATTAAGAAGCATCATACTTCAAATTCAAAAAGAACTAAATATTTCAATGGATTTCGAAGGAGATATCTATGAACTAACTAATATATTGTATGATTTATTAATAGAAGCCACAGCTTCTAATAAAGTAATAATTTTCTTTGATGCTCTAGACCAACTAGAAGATAAAAATGATGCTTGGGCCCTCTCATGGCTACCTAAAGCAATAAGTAATTTTCAACTTATTGTTTCTGTAGTTTCGACAACTACATTATTTAGTAATTATAAAAGAATAATAAAACAAAAAGGCTATAATAATAAAATTATTGAATTAAACAAATTTAAAATAAATGAAAAAGAGTTGAGTAATATTGTAGATCATTTACTTAGATTAAAGTCTAGACAAGTTACTCTTGAACAGAAAAAAGTAATACTAGAAAAATACTCTAAATCTTCAAATTCTATGCTATATTTAAAGTTAGCAACAATTGTAGTTTCAAAGTGGAAATCATATGATGATCAAAATGATTTAATACTAAAAAAAATGGGATTACAAAACTCAACATCAGAGTTAATAATAAATTATTTTGATTACTTATCGACTCAAGAAAATCATGGAAAGAAATTTATTTTATCAGTATTATCTCTAATAAGTAATTCTAGGTATGGCGTATCTGAAAAGGAACTATTAGAAATAACATGGAAAAATAAAGAATATCAAACTGAGTTTGAGTTAAGAAAACATCCAACTCAACCTAATGTAGATAAAATACCATCTTTTATTTGGTCTAAACTATATTCAGAGCTAGAACCCTTCTTTATGTTTAGGAGCTATGACGGAACATTATTATTAACTTTTTTCCATAGAATTTTTTTAGAAGAAGCAAGACGATACACTAAAAGTATTAAAGAATATACTCATCAACTTATCTTCGAACATTTTAATAATAAACAGATTTCCCCTTTTTATTTTGTTAATTCTAGGGGAGTTCCTTTCATAAATAAACGAAAAATTACTGAATTACCATATAGCCTTGCTTGCATATCTCAAAGTCAACATAAATATCAAAAGGATATTAAAGACTTGTTTTTAGATTTTCATTTTCTTTTTTCAAAAGTTATTATAGGAAGATCATATGAACTAATTGATGATTTTAAGAACCTAGGTAATATAAAAAATAAAATTGAATTTGAAAATATTAATTTAATATATATTGCTTTAAGACAAGAGATTGCTTTTATACAAAAGCATCCTTCGCAACTTTTACAAAGTCTTTGGAACAAATGTTGGTGGCATGATAATCCAAAAATAAATAATTTCACTAACGAAAATATAAATGTATTGGAAAAAGAAAAATATTTATATGAATATTTAGAGGAATGGAAGGATTCAATGTTACTAATTGATCCAAGTTTTCAATGGTGTAAGTCACTAAGACCTCCAGTTAATTCTCTAAAAGGAACACAAGTAGATATGTATAGAGGTCATCCAGCACCAGTATGTTTTGTTGGTTTAACATCTAATCAACATATAATTAGCATTAGTAATATAGGTGAATTCATATCATGGGATACAAAGACCCAAAAGACTATTAAAACTATTAAAATAGATGATATTAAATCATTCCAGTTCAAACCAAATAGTAAAACTAAATTTACAGATAAAACTGAGGTAATCTATGAAGGTGGTGGTGTATTAGCTGATCATCCTGGATTTGAATTTTGGGCATGGTACGGTATTTCCAATGAGCAAAGTAATAAATTTATAAGTGGATCAGATGATGGCACAATTTTCTTAATAGAAATAACAGAGGATGGCATTACCAAAAATAAATTATATAAACATAATGCTCCAATTAGGGCATTGAAATTTTCTAAAAATGAAAATTATTTAGTTTCTGGTGCTGGTGATGGAACCATAAAACTATTTTCATTTATAACAAATGAACTTATAACCACTCTAGAGCATGAGGAAGGATGGGTTAATAGCGTTGATGTCACAAATGATGGTAAAAAAATATTTTCTGTTGGTGGAGACTGTTATTTATATATATGGGAATCAATAGATGATCTTTTTAATTTAAATCAAAAACTATTAGAGCATACAGATAGAATATGGTGCCTTACATTATCTCATGATGAAAAGTATATAGCTACTGGCTCAGATGATAAAAAAGTTATATTATGGCGACTTGATGAACAAAAAAATAACTTTAAATATTTTAATGAACATAGTATTCATACTAGGTGGGTTCAAACAGTGGCATTCAACTATAATAATACTTTGTTAGCATCCTCAGGTGGAGATGGAAAAATAGTACTTTGGAATACAAAAGATAATATTCTATCGTCAACACTAACAGGCAATGATGACTCAATTTATTCTTTAGGTTTTGCTAAAAAAGACAATCTATTAGTATCAGGAAGCAGAGATAGGACAGTACGACTATGGGACATAAATAATTTTAAATCTGATTGGGAGTTAGATGAGCATAAAGAAAGGATAGAATGTGCTGCTTTTTCAAAAAATGGAATATATTTAGCAACAGGTTCATCTGATGGAAGTATTATTGTAAGGTATGCAGAAAATGATCTATTATTTAAACAGTTCAAATGTAATAACAGAGTTGTAACATTAGATTTCACCTCGAATAAACTTGGACTAGTTTATGGATATATGAATAATATTGTTTTTAGAAATTTAAGTGATAATTGTGAATCTCTTATTAGCAATAATAAAACCACCAACAACGAAGAGATAGAATGTTTGAAGGTTTCACTTGATGATAAATATATTTTAAGTACACATAAAAATAAAAATGCAGGAAATATAAAATTATGGAGACTATTCGATAAAAAACTATTGGATAGTATAAATATACAAAATGATTATTTTCTTGATATAGCAGTTTCTAACGAAGGAGAAAAAATTGCTTGTTCTTCAAAGAATGGTTATGTATACTGTTATATAATAAAAAATCAACGTCTTATTTTTGATAAAAAGAAAAAAATATTTACAACATGGGCAGATGGTGTGATTTTTTCTAGTGATTCTAAATTTATAGAATTAAAAGGTGGTAGTTGGGGTGCTAAAGAAGTTGTGATTATTGAGTATGATACGCTTGACAATGAGAGATCAAGAAGAAAACTTGATGGATCAATTGGATCATTTGATGAATATGCTTTTAGCATAGATGCTACTGAGATTTCTATTCAACAAAAAGATAAAAATTACTTATTTTACCCAGGTACATTAGAGTTTTCTGTAATGCATCCAAATAAAAGGCAATGGGTAGGTGTTCAAAGATACAATCATACTCACATAAGACTTGAGGGTGGGGCATAAAGGTAGTGTTCAATAATCTGTGTCAGCATTGATTAATTACTGAAATGATAGCAAAAATTCAAATCAATATGCATTTAGCAGAATGAATAATAGAAATTTATTTAATAAGACAGCTGCCGATAAGCTGTCGAAACCATTCTCAACAAAATCCCAAAACACTCTAAACACCTTAGAAACAAACAGTTCTAATCGTGTCTATAAATAAATCTTGACGAGGTATGTAAGCCTCAGGTTGAAAATAAAATCAATAAAACGGTCACTAAACTTCGCTATATTAGGAATACATATAGTTTATTTACAAATAGCTGTAAATAAGTTCCTTAACCTGTAGCAATTGTGTTATTAGTTTGTGATTGTCCATCATATAAATAGTCATAAATCATATCATATGTAACCAACTGGTTTTTATGGGTAACTAGTAGGTATAATAATTGATGCTGCTTACGGGTTAAATCAATAAAGTGTTTACCGTCGAAGATTGTTTTATCTGTGTAAGAATATATAATATCATTAATCAAATGATTATCATCTGCAGACATTATTCTTCGAACCGATCGCATCATACGAAGCTCAAGTTCTTTGATACGTATAGGCATAAGCATATAATCTTCTGCACCTTTACCAAATAATTTTCCTAAAAGTTCGATACTGTTGTCGGTACCGATGCCTATAACAGGTTTTTTAATATTGGCAAGCTGCATATATTCCAAGAGATCTAATGCAGCGTGATTATTTTCTGTAATTGTTAGTATGAGAGCATCATAGCCGAAGAGATCAATCCTTTTAGAAAATATATATTCGTAGTCTTGAATAATTTTAACATCTACCTGCTTATATTCGAAATATTCGTATATCTCACTAGATATATCTAAACCAATGTCAATCAATAAAAATTTCATATTTTAATCTCCATTCTTAAGAAAACCATTTATTAACCATTAATAAATTATACCATATCGCTAATGATTTAAATTATTAAAATGTAGATATTACGTCTTAGAAATATAAAGGATACAAAATGACTTTAAAAGAGATTACCTTTTATACAAATCAATTGAGTGCCTTATATGTTGAAGACAATAAAGATCTAAGAGAACAAACTGTAGGTTTTTTAAATAAAGTGTTTCATCACGTAAGCTATGCTGTTGACGGCGCTGAAGGTATAGAAATGTATCAACAAAGAGAGTATGACATAGTTATAACCGATATTGAAATGCCAAATAAAAATGGCCTTGAGATGATCAAAGAAATACGGAAAGCTAATTCCGACCAACAGATAATAGTAACTTCAGGTTATGATGATGTAAAATATCTCATACCATTGATTAATATGGGTATTGACAGGTTCCACATAAAGCCATTTGATAGAAAAGATTTTCTTCTTTCAATATATAAAATAACTATGGCCGTACTTTTTGAAAAAAAAGAAAAATTAAAATCTAAAGAGTTAGGGCAAATTATGGATGTTGTCGAGAGCGGGATAGTTGTCATCGAAGATAATAAAGTGACTCATGTAAATAAAGCTGCATATAAAATGACATATACTAGTACTAAAGACGAGATTCAAACAAAGTGTGATTCACTAGAAAATGATCTTATAGAAATAGAAAACTATGTTTTTGGAAAAGATATCATAGAAATAATTGAAAAAACGAAAGATACATCTTTTAACAAACTCATGTTGCGCTTAGCTTCAGGTATTTCAACATTTTTATTTGACTGTCATACTTTAGATGAAAACAAATATGTTATTTCTTTTCGTGATATAACTGCTATTGAGAATAAAGAAAAATATAATCAATTTACTAGCCTACCAAATGAAATTTTTTTAGCCGAATCTCTTGAAGAGTTTCTTAAGACAGATGATGAAAAAGTATTATTTTTAATCCAAGTCAAAAACTATGAAGGCATTAAAAAATGGCATGGAATTGATGCAAGTTTAGAAGCAGAAAAGAAATTTGCAGACACTTTGAAATATGACTTTTATAGTTTGAACCTTGATAAAGATGGTATTTTAGCAAATATTGGTCAAAATCGTTTTGTAATAGTAAATAAAGCTTCACACATAGATACTATACAACATAAATTAAATGACTTACGCAATCAGTTTTTAGTGAAGTCTGAATCAAATAATGAGCATATGAAAGAGATAAGCTTAGAACCTAAATACAAAGGCATGTCATTTTCTGAGGCTACAGTAAGTGGGGTTCTTCATATCATAAATGAAGAATTTAAAAAAATAAACTAGTTTTAAAATGAAGATAAAGCTTTCAAAAGCTCTAAGTTATAGGGTGCTTTCATATTACTAATCGAGTAAGAGCCTAGTAAGTTAAATACTCTTCATTCTATCTTTTTTCAAACTCATTTTTTAGATATATAAAGCTTCTCCTGCTTTTGCAACACTAAGATGTAATAATAATTCATAAATTTTTTTTATTATATTATTAATGGATTGGAGAAAATATGAATATTAAATCATTATTAGAATATACACAATCTCTAAATATTTTGTATGTTGAAGACAATATAGAAATCGCTCATAATGGCAAAGATATATTGAGTCATTACTTTAACTCGGTAGATATTGCATATGATGGAGAGGATGGATCACAAAAGTATTTAAATTCATTGAAACAGCATCATACAAGCTATGATATTGTCATAACAGATATCAATATGCCAAAACTAAATGGAGTTGAACTAAGTCGTCTAATCCTAAGAACAAGACCAGAACAAGCTATAGTGATCATGAGTGGGCAAGAAGATTCTGCATATTTAATGGAATGCATTAACATGGGAGTATCTGGATTTTTAAGCAAACCACTAGATTTTAAACAACTGCATATGTTGTTATCTAGAATATCCCAGGCTATTGCAGATCGAAAGTTCGTAGTAGAGCACATAGAAACCCTAAAAAATCGCAACTCCAAATTGGAAAATAAAAACACACAACTCAACAAAGCAATTGATGCTAGCGTACTTGTCTCAAAATCAAACACAAAGGGAATAATTACTTACGCGAATCAAGCATTTATAGAAGTGTCTGGATATTCTCTTGACGAGCTTATTGGAAATTCTCATAATATAGTACGTCATAGCGATACAGAGGATGAACTGTATCATGATATGTGGAAGACCATACGATCAAAAAAAGTTTGGCGAGGTATGCTAAAAAATAAGGCTAAAGATGGACATGACTATTACGTGGACGTGACAATTGTTCCGGTTTTAAATACAAAAAATAGAATATCCGAATTTTTATCCATTAGATATGAGGTTACAAATCTTGTACTAGCAACACGAAAAGCACAAGAATCACAAATGGCCAAAGAACAATTTTTAGCAAATATGAGTCATGAACTCCGAACGCCGTTAACTGCAATACTTGGTTTTTCACAAATGATTATGGCTAGAGCAGATACACCAGAAATAATTTCAAACTGTGTTAGTAAGATAAATATTGCAGGTATCAATCTTTTAACTCAAGTGAATACAATTTTAGATTTATCAAAAATAGAATCTGGACAAATGACATATCAATTTGACAATTTCCAATTAAAACCACTTTTTGAAGAGTTGAGAGTTATATTAGAATCTCAAGCCAAGGATAAGAATATTAGCCTTATTATGCCTATGATAGATAAAGAGGAAATGCATGGCGATAAACTTTCCATCAAACAAGTATTTATGAACCTCCTCTCTAACGCTATAAAGTTCACTGCTATAAATACAACAGTAGAAATTTCGTACACATGCAACATAGAACAAAAGGAACATATATTTAAGGTCTATGATCAAGGAGATGGAGTAGATGAAAAGGATATTCAGACGCTGTTTGAACCTTTTTATCAAGGAGAAAATTCAAGAATCAATGCAACACCAGGAACTGGACTTGGACTTGCAATATGCAAAAAAATTGTGACTGACGTGCATAAAGGCAAGATTGGTGTTGAAAATATAAAAAATGGTGGAAGCTGTTTTTATATGACTATACCTATCAACTCATAGAGTTTGCAACATAATTGCAACACTAATACGGCATACTATTAAAATAAATGGAGTCTCTATTGTATAATAAATCAAATACTATAGTTGAAAATTTTATAGTCCTTAAAGAAAAAGAAATACTTTATAGATCAATACAACTTGGTAATATAGTCAATAATATTTATTTAGTGAACCATCATGATACAAAAATACAAAAAATCTAAATAAGGATATAAATGTCTAGGAGCCTTACTCTAAAAGATCTTATTTATAGTAGCTACATCACAAGCTCTTTAATCCCTATTATCGTGATCGAACTAGTTTTACTCGCTTTGTATTTTGGAGTGAGTTACTTTATAACTAGCGAGAGTCAAAAAACACTTTATTCTAGTGTTACTCAAAGTCTACATGAAATCACCTCTAGAGAAGCCCACCAAATTAGTCAGCAGTTTCAAGAGGTATCTCGTATATCTCAAATGATGAAAATAGATCATCAAGATTTTTTTAGCTCAGCAGATAGATGTACCCTTCCAAAGGGTGAACCTGAATTTATGGTTCACCAAAATGGTGTTTACTATAAGAATGTTAATAATGGAGGCGGCACGCTTTACTATTCCTCAAAAACAAAAATGACTCAAGAAACAAAACGTAAAGCAAGATGTAGTGAGTCTATAGATCCATTGTTGAAGTCGATAGTTCAGACAAATCCGATTATCACACAGGCATATTTTAATTCATGGGACAACCTTAATCGGCTATACCCATTTATGCTAGATGCTCCAACTCAGTATGGCGACACATTAATCATGCAAGATTACAATTTTTATTATTTAGCAGATCAGGTTCATAATCCTCAAAAGAAATCTGTATGGACCAGTGCGTATTTAGATCCTGCTGGACAAGGATGGATGATTTCAAATATCGTTCCTATTTACAATAATAATTTTTTAGAAGGTGTAAGCGGGCTCGATGTAACAATCGACTCTCTCATTCAAAATATTCTTTCCCTTAAAATACCTTGGCAAGGAAGTGCCTTTATGGTTGATAGTGATGGGATGATACTTGCGATGCCCCAAACGGTAGAAAATATACTTGAGCTAAAAGAGCTAAAAAAGCATATATATAAAAGTAGTGTAAATCAAACAATTTCAAAGCCTCAAGAATATAATCTTTTTAAAATAAAGAACCAAAAATTGCGAGAAAGCATGAGTAAATTCTTTAAAGAATTTACTCAATTTGGCATTCTAGAAAATGGGGATTCGCGTTATTTGCTAAGTCAAGAGAGTATTCCAGAGACAGGTTGGCGTTTAATTATCATAGTAGATGAATCCATTGTTTTTTCGCCAATAGACAAACTAAAAGAAAACACTAATATGATAGGTTATATAATCATTGCTTTAATGGTTTTATTTTATATTTTATTCTTTTCATATTTACTAAGAAAATCATTAAAAATAGCAAATAAAATCGCTTCACCAATTGAAAAATTATCTTTACTAACTTCAGATTTTGGGCGTAAAGCAAACACTCAATTAGGAATGAAAGTCGGTATTGAAGAGGTTGATCGTCTTACTCAAAATTTCAACAAAGTAAGTTTAGAATTAGATGTAAGAACCAAAGAATACGTTGAATCTCAGTTACGAGAAAAAATGAGAGAAAAAGATGCTGAGATAGCTTATAAAGCTGGTTTATTTGAAAGTGCAAGTAGTTATTTACATAATATCGGGAATACACTTACTATGATAGAGGGTAAAATCCTCTCTTTACTCGACGTTAAAAAAGCACTTGAAAAATCGGGTCTAGGAATTAAAAAAGCGAATACAATGGTAGAAAAAAGTGATGCGAACACACAGCAAAAAGAAGAAATTGGAACTTTTTTAAGCTTATTTGGTAAAGCCTTGACTGAGGATGTTACAGAAGAAATTCAAGATATTGCAAATGATATTAAAAATATTAATAATCAAGCAACAATTTCAATCAATCATCAACAAGATCTTTTTAATGCCAACACCGATATGAAGCAAAACTATACTCAAAAATTTGATGTAACAAGTATGCTTGAAGAATTAGTAGCCCAATATCACATAACTTTTAATAAAAAAGGCGTATACTTAAACTTAGATTCTGAGAGAAACTTAATCATTAACAGTGTTAAGTTTCAATTTCAAGAAGGATTAAGTAATGCGCTTAAAAATGCTTTAGAATCCATCCTAGCTAATTCTACTCAAGAGAAGGGAGAAACCTTTATTCGAGCATTTACTTTGGGTAACCGGGTAATCATTGACATAAGCGATAATGGCCTTGGTATTAAAGAGCAAGACCGTCCTAAATTATTGAAGTCTGGGTTTACAACTAAGGTGAATGGTCACGGCTTAGGATTACACTCTTTTAATAATTTTCTCAACAGCCATAATGGAAAATTAAGTTTAAGAAGTGATGGATACTTAAAAGGAGCGACTTTGCATATAGAAATAGGAGATACTCATGAATAAGAATTTAACAATATTCGCAGTTGACGACGAACCAATTGTATTGGAACTTTATGAAAGTATATTTTCCAAAGAGAAAAAGCTTACCTTGGATTTTTTACAGGCACTTGATGAAACAGAAGATGATGATGAAAATGATTTACATACCTTTACACATGGTAAAGCCTATTTAGCTGCTCTAAAAAGTCATTACGCTGATGGTAAAAGAGTGCCTCTTTCTATTTTAGATATGAGACTCCCGGAATTACATGGTTTAGATATAGCAAAAGAAGCACGAAAAATTGATCCTCATATGACAATCGTCATCGTAACTGCATACTCAGATTATACAGTAAAAGAACTCATCGATGAACTTGAAAATCGAGTTTACTATGTACGAAAGCCATTTAAGACTGACGAACTTTATGCTCTAGTACACTCCAATCTTAGAGAGTGGAATGAGATCGTACAAGAAAAAGAACTACAAAAAGACTTATCTATAGATCTAACACAAGATGGTCTGTGGAACTGGAATCTAGAAAATAACGATGTTTATTTTTCGCCAAGATGGAAAGAGATGCTTGGATATAAGGATGATGAACTCAAGAATGACTTCTCCGAGTGGCTTAGCCGTATTCACCCAGATGATAAGGAACAAGTAGAAAAAGATGTACAAATACACTTAAGTGGAAAATCCGAATTTTATGTAAACGAGCATCGATTACGCTGTAAAGACGGTTCTTATAAATGGGTTTTAGATCGAGGGAAAGCCCTCTTTAATAAAAATAATGAAGCTAATAAAATGTCAGGTTTTCATACAGATATTACACAAAGAAAAGAACTTGAAGAACAGTTATTTGGATTAAGCGAATCGCTGTCCAAAAAACTAAATCATGAAATTTCTAAGCAAGCAAAATTAAGTAACACTAACTCAGAACTTGAAAAACAACTTCAAGAAGAGATACAACTACGACGTGAAAAAGAAGATATGCTTTTACAACAAACACGACAAGCAGCTATGGGGGAAATGATAAGTATGATCGCTCACCAATGGCGACAACCTCTCACTGTCATTGGTATGATTGCTGATAATATTTCTTTGGATGTGATGTTTGAAACGCTTGATACACAGAAGCTTCAATCGTCACTCAAAGATATAAGCGATCAAACAAAGTATCTATCCCAAACCATTGACGATTTTAGACAGTTTTTTGTTCCCAATAAAGAAAAAGATACTATTTTCTTACACGATTGCGTAGAAGGTGCTTTAAATATAATAGAAAAAAATCTTATCAGTCATAATATCGAAGTAATCAAGAATTATGAAGATTTAACTAAGATTGATTTGTATAAAAATGAACTTATACAAGTTTTTATAAATTTTTTAAAGAATGCACAAGATGCTTTTGAAGAAAAGCATATAAAAAATGCAAAAATAGAACTAACAATAAAAGAGTACGATACTAGTGTTGAATGTTCTATCGAGGATAATGCAGGTGGTATTCCACTTGAAATACAAAAAAATATTTTCGACCCATACTTCACAACAAAAAATAAAAAAAATGGGACAGGACTTGGTCTTTATATGTCAAAAAGCATTATTGAAGATCATAGTTCTGGAACTATAAAAGTAAGTAATACTGATGATGGGGTTATCTTTACCCTCTCTTTTCCAAAAGTGTCTTTACAAAAAGATATTATGTAGTTACTATCAACTTTTCAACATATATAGACAATTATCAACTTCAGATATGACTTCATCAAGTGACTCATTTTTATCTATACTACATGTTAAAAAATCAACACTCATACTTTGCTTACCAGTCAAATTTTCATTTTTATAAGAATAATTATTTAGGAAATCTTTCAAAGAATCTTGCACTTCTTTTGAGAAACCTTTACATACTAATATGACAAATTGATTTGTATCAAAAGAGAATAATTCGATAACTTCATCCTCTAGTAAATTACTAAAATTATCTACTAAGTACTCTGAAAACTTCATATAAATTCTCTGTAGAGATGATACACCAAATTGTTTAATATATTCATTTATGTGCTTTAATCCAAAACATATAGCATTATATTCAATTTCATTAGTTCTGTAGCTATCTATTCTTTTTCTAAACCCATTTCTTAATAGTAAACCTGTTGTTAAGTCAATTTCTAATTCATCGCTAGCCCGCTTACTCGTTGATGCTATGACATCCAGTTGATCAAGATTAAGAAAGAAACACATCAATTTAGACGAATCTTTTATTTGTGTTACTTTAACCATATATTCAACTTTATCACCATTGTTAATAAGTAAACTATATGTAGTATTTTTATTTTTATTTTTATTTAAATATATTAAGATTTCATTATTATTCATTCCATGGAGTAATTCATCGTCAAATAAAGTACCTAACATGATATTGACATCATTTTTTTGATTAAATGTTTTTACAAATAACTCATTGGCATAATCAACAATACCTCTTTGAAATATTACAATAGGAGCAAATAGACTCTCAATAACTAATTCTTTTTCAAGATTCTTTTGCTTTTGTTTTTCTTCTAAAAGTATTTTTCTTTTTGTGTTGTAAATATTGACTACTTCTTTAGAAATAATACCTAAGAATTTAGGTACATCTATAGGCTTCATCACAAATCTATCCACACCTAAATCTATAAGCTTTATTAACTTTTCACTATCATTGTAACCAGAAGTCACAATAATAACTTGGTCTGGATTGATTTTTTTGATTTTTGTTGTCATCATTATGCCATCCATTTCTGGCATTAAAATATCTGTAATTACAACATCATAATTGTTTTGCTTATATGCAGCTAAACCTTTTATCCCATTATCTACATATGTAATATTCTCAAATAACTTTAAAAGAAGTTTTTCTACCTGAGAAGCTATTCTGGAATCATCTTCAACATATAAAATTTTTATTGATTTACCAATTATTCTAATTTTTTTAATTACTTCAGGATTCATCGTTATTCTCCCCTATAGGTATCTGTATTGTAAAAGCTACTCCATCCACTGTATTTTTAGCAAAAAGTTTCCCTTTTAAGTGGTTTTGAACAATAATCTTGGACATATAAAGACCTAGTCCTGTTCCATTCTTCTCTTTTTTTGTTGAATAATATGGTTCAAATATTCTTGGCATAATTTCATCGGGTATTCCACCACCATTATCTACTATGCATATATTTAAAAAATCATCAACTCTATCGCAGCTTAATTTAATAGTTTTAATTACCTGTGAAGATTTTAAGTTTGTTAGAACATCTTTTGAATTAGAAAGTATATTTAGTAGAACTTGGATGAGCTCATTTTTATAGATATTAACTTGTATGTCCTTGCATTCTTCGGTCTTTAAATCTATCTGTTGGTTTTGTAATTGCTTAAATACTAAGCCTTTTATAGACGTTATAATTTTTTTACTTGATATTATTTCTTTTTCTTTACTCTCTTGAAGAAAGTTTCTAAAATCATCAATTGTTGCAGAAAGGTAATTTACTTGAGTATTTATATTATTTAAATCATCTTGTAAGGTTTCGGTATTAAGCTCATCTAATGCTAAATCCATAGTTATATTACCAGAAGTCATTCCAATAGCAGTCAAGGGCTGTCTCCACTGATGTGCAATCATCTCAACCATTTCCCCCATTATTGCTTGTTTTGATTGTGCTAAAATCATTTTTTCTTTTTCTCGTATTTGCTTTATTGATGACTCTACTCTCTCTTCGAGTTCCTCTACGCCAAGGCATGCACTGATGGATAAGTTTATTTTTGATTGAAAGTTTCCGAGCATTGACGCTAGCTTATTAATATTTGGATGGCTCTTATAAAAAAACACCATATATCCATACTTTAGGGGTAATATAATTATCTCTAAATCATTCTCTTTAACTATTAAAAATTTCTTCTCTTCATCTATCTTGACACCAAGTGTAAAGTCTAACTTCTTACCAATATGTAAAAAAGGTTCTTCTTGTATCTTGTTTTTATAATACTTTGCAGTTATTGCACCAGTCTTTCTTGAAAAACTCGTTAAAACTTCAAGTATCATACTATTGAGTTCTAATGTATTACCAATTGCACTTAAACATTCATAAGATAAGGTAAGCTGATTTAGTAACATAATATCTTCGTTATATTTCAAAGTGTACCGACTACACAAGTTTTATTATAAAAATCTATATATGTATCTGACTTATTCGCAATTTCTCCTAAAGTCAAAGCACCAACAAGAGGCAAGTCACCAATTATGTTACTTACAGAATCTATCTCTTTAACAAAGCTATCTTCTAAAAAAAGAACTCGAGATATACAATCAATCATTATGACTAACTCTTTTTCTTTTTTAGTATCCATAGCATTTATTGCAGCAAACTTTGCAGCTTCAATAAGTTTAGACTTTTCACCTTTTAACACTTGTATAACAGAATTTTGTGGCATAACACCTACTAACACTAAGCTTTTACCGTCACTAGCAATTGGATCTCTTACAATAATTTCTCCGCTATAACTGACTATGCCCAATGGATATGATTTTGCCAATTCAAAGAAATTATCTTCACTAAACTTGAGTCCACTGTCTTTTTCAACTATATTTTTATAAACATCAAAGGCATATTCATAATCAATCTGTTCAAGTACATTTTTACTACTAGAAGTAGCAACATGCGGGCCATCTAAATACTCCCATCCATGACTAACTCCAACATCTAAGTCTTGAGAAAGAGGAATTATAAGTGCAGAATTCTGCGTAATATATTCAGGTGTAAATATCACCCTTTCTTGCTGCAGTGTCAATTTTCCTGCACCACCACCAAATATCTTACACTCTTCATTTGTTGATTCAAAAAGAGAAACTAAAAATGGATCGATATATGGACTAAGACCATCTACAAAAAGTAGCATTGATTTTATAGAGCTAAATTTTTTTTCGTCTTCTATCTTATTTTCCATGTTATTTACTAATATAGGTTCTATATCTATATCTATAGCGATAAGACCATCTTTATAGTGTTGTTTCTCAAATATAATTTCTGGAAAAATAGCACCATAACAATTAATATTTAAATTTTTTATTGTTTCATGATTGAAATCACAATTTTCTGACACTAGTAGTAAATACATTTTTTCTTTTGAGTCTTGGTACTTTAAAAACTCTTCAAATGAGTTTAAGTAAACTGAATTCATTATTTTCACCTCTTAATATTGAGTCAAAGTATAAATGATTATTGTCCCTTATGTGTCACTCACTATTTTATAGCCAACCCCATGTAGGTTTTTTATGAGCTCATCAGGAATTTTTTTTCTAAGTTTATATATAAATTTTCTTACATTTTCTACATCCATATCAATGTTATCCATATAAAAATAGTTTACAATTTCATCTACAGAGACTGTCTGGTTTATTTTTTCTACCAATATATAAATAAGTTTTTTTTCATATTCTGTCAATTTTATTGACTCATTGTTTATATATAAATCTTTTTCATTTAACTTAAAAATAATATTATTGTTTATCACTACACTGTTTTTTATATCTTTTTCGTTAAATAATTTCTTGCAAATAATATAAAACTCATCTAACAAAACTTCTAGAGAGATAGGTTTTTCAATAAAGCGACGAATACCAATATTTATAAGTTCGTGCAAATAATTGGCTTCTCTATGTGCTGATAAAATTATTATCTCTTGTAATGGATTAATTGTTTTTATGTGTTTTGATAATACAGTTCCATCCATCTTTGGCATCGATATATCACTCAAGACAAAATCATAAGTATTTTTTTTATATAATTCTAATGCTTCTTCACCATTATATGCGCCGTCAACTACTTTAAAAAGAGAATTTAAAGTTCGTTCAATCTCTTTATAAACTTCTTCATAATCTTCTACAAAAAGTATACTCATTTGCGAAGTGTATTTTTTTAATCTGGTAATTTTACTTTTTTGTTCTTCAAAATTAAATGCCAACTTATTCATATTTAATTGTAGCATATTTCATTAAAATTATAGAGATGACACTCAAGTGACAAATACAAAGTAGAATTCTAAACATAACTATTAGGAATTAAATTATGATTACAAAGAAAATAGAAAATGTAAAAAATATTGTACGTAATTATAATGTACTAATAGTTGAAGATGACTCTTTTATACGTGAACAATTGTCACGAATTTTAAAAAAACTATTTAAAGAGATATATATAGCGGTGGATGGTAAGGATGGACTTAGTAAATATAAAGAGAATAAGAATAATATACATATAATAATAACAGACTTAAATATGCCTCATATTGGCGGATTACAAATGATAGAATATATAAAAGAAATTGATAAAGATATTCCGATTTTAATTTTATCTGCACATTCAGAATCTCATTTCTTTATGAAGAGTATCAGATTAGGTGTAGATGGATACCTACAAAAACCTCTAGACTCAGACTTGCTCATGGATTTAATAAAAAAAGTTGTTTTAAAGAAGAAACTTCAAGATGACTTACTAGAGAGCACTAACTTTTTAAATCAATATAAAGAAGCAGCTGATGAGAGTGCTGTCGTTTCAAAAACTTGACATTTATGGAAATATCACTTATATAAATCAAAAGTTTTGTGATATATCTGGATATAAGAAAGAATATTTAATAGGAAAAAAACATAATATATTAAGACATCCTAAAAACAGTTCTTCTCTTTATAAAGAGATCTGGAATACTATAAAAATAGAAAATAGAACATGGCATGGTACCATTATGAATAAAGACAAATACGATAATAGTTTCTATATGGATACAATGATAAAACCAATATTTGATACTCAGAAAAATGTAATAGAATATATATCATTACAACATGATATTAGTGATGTTATATCTCCTAGACGACTATTAAATGACTTCATTAACAATTCTGTTGAACCCATGGTTGTGATGATGGAAATAGAACATTTTGGCGATATTGAAAAGTACTATGGAATTGAGATATCCGAAAAAATAGAAAAAAAGTTTGAAACTGATTTTTTTGATCTTTTACCAAATCATTGTGAATTTGATAAAATATACTCATCAGGTTATGGGGTATATGCCTTGGCTCAAGATAAAACAAAATCTACGTATACTACAAATGAAATAATTGCCAACATACATATACTACAAAATGATATATTAAATACTACACTTCATATCGATATGTTTGAATATGATATATCTGTTGTGATTAGTATGGCATATGGTGAAGATGCTCTTTTAAATGCACGACATGGATTGATGTATTTAAAAAATAATAACAAACGTTTTACTTTAGCAAATGGCCTTAGTAAAGAAGAATCTCGAAAATCTCAAAAAAACCTTGAAATTCTAACCATGATAAGAAAAGCTATTAATAGTTTAAATATAGTCTCTCTCTTTCAACCTATTATAAATAACAAAACTAAAAATGTTGAGAAGTATGAATCTTTAGTGAGACTTATTGATGAAAATGGAAAAGTAATAAGTCCTTTTTATTTCTTAGATACAGCAAAAAAGGGACAATACTATTCTCAAATCACATCGATTGTTTTAGATAATTCTTTTTTAGCACTCAATAATACAGATGCAGATATATCAATAAATTTATCAATTTTAGATATAGAAAAAAAAGCTACAAGAGAAAAGATATACTCACTTTTAGAAAAACATAATAAGCATCTACATAGGCTAGTATTTGAATTATTAGAAGATGAAGCAGTTAAAGATTTTGATTTAGTTAAGTCTTTCATACATAATGTTAAAACAATGGGAGTTAAGATAGCTATAGACGATTTTGGTGTTGGTTATTCAAACTTTGAAAGACTTCTCGAGTATCAACCAGATATCTTAAAAATAGATGGTAGTTTAATTAAAAATATAGATAAGAATCCTCTTAGTTTCAATATAGTAGAGACTATTGTAGCTTTCGCCAAAAAAGAACATATTCTGACAGTAGCAGAATATGTTGAGAATGAAGATATCTTTAATATCTTAAATGACTTAGGGATTGATTATTCTCAAGGATACTACTTTGGCAAACCTAGTGCTTTATAAATAAAAAACTACACAAAGGCGATATAATGACTGCAACTATAGAAAACTTTAATGATATTTCACATTTATTGAGAAAGAATGCTAATTTACTTATAGCTGAAGATAATAAAGATATAAGAGAGCAGCTTCACAGATCTGTTGATAAATTTTTTCCAAATGTATTTGTTGCATCTGATGGCCAAGAGGCATTAGAGATTTTCTTAAAAGAAGATATTAATATTTTACTCACAGATATAAATATGCCTAGGATGAATGGAGTAGAGCTTGTAGAAAATATTTTATCAGTTAATGAAGATATCTTTATTATAGTCTTATCTGCCCATAACAATTCAGATATGCTTATCGAACTTATAAATTTAGGTGTAAATAATTTTTTGCCAAAGCCAATAGATATGGCGATGATGGCAAAGTTCTTTTACAATGCTTGCTTACAGTTAAAAAGCACTTTAAAACTAAAAGATGACACACTTACACTAGAAGAACTAGAAAAACTAGAAGAACTACAGATTCTTTTAGAGGATGAGTTGATAGATTATTCAAGGATAGATAGTCTCGGTAGTGTTCAATAATCTGTGCCAGCATATAAAAGTTTAGTAAAAATATTTACTATATCTTTTTATCCATAAAGATTATAGACATGACACTCAAGTGACAAATATTAAGTAAAGTTCTCCCTTTAAAACAAAAGGATTATATATTGACAACTTTCCCACTTGAAAATGTGAAAAAATTAAGAAAAGAACTTGCAGCCCACCCTGTGTATGCTGCTGTTACAGATATGCAAGATTTAACAATCTTCATGCAACATCATAGTTACGCTGTTTGGGACTTTATGTCATTGGTAAAATATTTACAAAATGTTATTGCTCCAGCAAGTACACCTTGGCTCCCATTTGGTGATGCACAAGTGCAACGTTTTATTAACGACATCGTTCTTGCAGAAGAATCAGATGAAGGTATCCCACTTGAAGATGGGACAACAACATATACAAGCCATTTTAATTTATATGCACAAGCTATGGAAGAGGTTAAAACTGGAAGTAGTGATTTTATTAGAGAGTTTGTTTCTAAAGTCGCTTCTGACTCTTTACGCGCAGCAAAACAAACAACATCTATACCTTTGCCAGCAAAAGAGTTTATGCAAACAACATTTAGCTTTATAGATAGTGATAAACCACATGTTATAGCCGCCGCATTTGCTTTAGGAAGAGAACATATTATCCCAGAAATGTTTCGTTCTCTTCTTGATAAAATGAATATATCCAGAGCAGAAGCTGGAGTATTTCATTACTATTTAGACCGTCATATAGAACTTGATGGAGACCATCATGGCCCAATGTCTATGCGAATGTTAGAATTATTATGTGAAAATGATGAAACTAAGGTTGCCCAAGCAGAAGCTGCTGCCCTAGATGCGATAAAAGCCCGAATTAAATTTTGGGATGGTGTATTATTGGCGATAGAGAGTAATAAGAAAGAATAGGAAGAGAATTTTTTACACTCTCCTCTCTCTCCACTCCATCAATAAAGATCTTAAATCTATTACAATTAGATCAATTTCATTATGTGTTTCTTCTAGCTCTTGAAAATCATCTTCAATCAAGTGTTGTATTTGTTCTTGAAGATAAGCATACGAAATGATTTTTCTAACTCTTGGTTTTTATTGTGAAGCTCTTTATTTTTAGAAGCAAGTTCTTTATTCTGTATATCAAGCTGCATATTTAAATCTTCTACTACTTGAATATGAGATTCTACAAATTTATTGTTCGTAATTGCCTGTGCTACTTTGTATAAAACCTTTATCAATTTTAGATTTTCTATAGGTTTAGTCACATAACCATCTATGCCAAGGTCGAGTGCAGAAGAAAGAAATTCTACCTCGTTATGGGCGGTTATTATAACAATAAACTGCTCGTGATTCATTGCTCGTATCTTTTTACTCATAGCTATACCATTGAGTTTTGGCATATTAATGTCACTAATAATTAAATCATAAGGTTTAGCATTTTCTTTTTCATACGCTATATATTTATCAAATCCAGCTTGACCATCATATTCGGTATCTACTTTTTTAAAATAGTTTTCTAACAGTTCAGATGTATCTTCCATTAGAGATATGTCATTTTGCACATAAAGAACACTTAAGTCATGTGTAAGTTCTTTTAGTAGTTTTATATTTATCATTTTATTTCCATATACCTAGATTTACTCTAAAACAAACACCATCATAAACATTAAATACTTCTATACTGGCTCTCCTAAATATTCTTCTGCAACCTTGTACAAGTTACCCTCATCAATATTAAAAATGCTAAAAGCGTTACCAACAAATGAAGCACTTACGATAAATGTGCTTTATTATACCTACTTAGTGTTGCAAGTTTGTTGCAACACTAAGTAGGTATAATAAAGCACCCTTCATTGTAGTATGACACTAAAGTGACAATATTATATTAAAATAATAAACTAAAATAAAGCAGACGGAGGAGCTTTCATGTTCAAGTTACGCAGTAAAAAAGTATTAAATCTTATTCTATTTATTGGTTTTCTCCTAAGTATTATGTCGGGTTGGTATATATATCAGTACTATGACCAAGAAAAAAAACTTAATGCAGAACTAAAAAGTCATGAAGTACTTATCCTCATAAAAAACCGTATGGCAGCATATGAACAAGTTTTAAAAAGTGGTATTGGTTTATTTAAAGCTTCTCCAAATATATCTCGTAAACAATGGGCTATATTTGTAAATGAGCACAAACTAGATGAAAACTTCAAAGGGATACAAGGTTTTGGTTATTCAGAAGTCGTTTTGCCAGAAAATAAGACAAAGCATGAAGAACGCATAAAAAAAGAAGGCTTTAATAACTTCAAAATCCATCCAGCTGGGCAAAGAGAGTTATACACTTCAATCGTATATTTAGAGCCATTTGACGAACGTAATACTAGAGCTTTTGGATACGACATGTTCTCCGAAAAAGTTCGTAATAAAGCTATGTCAAAAGCAATAACAAGTGGGAATGCAACACTCTCAGGAAAAATCACACTCGTTCAAGAATTTGATACAGATATACAAGCTGGATTTTTGATGTACCTCCCCTTATATAAAAAGAATACCAAATTAGACACTCAAGAAGAGAGAATGTCAGCCATCAAAGGTTTTGTTTATGCACCATTTCGTGCAGATGACCTAATGCATGGTATTTTAGGAAGTGAGTTACATTCTATTGATTTTACGATTTATGATGGTAGTATAGTTACTAATGAAAACGTTCTATACAACTCAGGTACTAAGAATAAATCCAAAACACTATTTAAAAAAGTAGAGCTTCCTATAAATGGACATACTTGGACTATAGTATTTACAATTAAGGAATCATTAAAAGATAGTAGTATCTTTATAATTATGATTATTCCATTTTTTATTCTTATGCTAACGTACTTACTTTATATATTAATAAAATCATTCATTAGAACTCAAGAGGATGCTCAAAGTATTGCAGAGGTACTTACAAAAGATTTGAAACTATCTCAAGAGAGACTTCAATTCTCACTTGAAGGTACTGGCGATGGTTTATGGGATTGGAATCTAAAAACGAATGAGGTCTTTTTCTCAAAATCATGGAAAGAAATGTTGGGGTTTGAGGAAGATGAAATAGACTCTAGTTTGGATGAGTGGAAAAAGAGAGTTCATCCAAAAGATTTAGAACAAGTATATGCAGACCTAATCGCACATACTGAAGGCAAAAGTGATAACTACAAAAATGAACATAGAGTTATATGTAAAGATGGTTCATATAAATGGATACTTGATAGGGGTATGGTAGTAAGTTACGACACTGATGGTACACCTTTGAGAATGGTAGGCTCACATAGTGATATATCTGAACGTAAAGAGTCTCAATTGAGAATTGAGGCACTTTCTATAACAGACACATTAACACAATTGTATAATCGTTTAAAATTAGACGAAATATTTTCTATGAAATTAGCAACTGCGCGAAGGTATAATACAGCCTTCTCTGTCATCATCATAGATATTGATTACTTTAAAAATGTAAATGATACTTGGGGACATCAAGCTGGTGATGATGTCTTAAAGGAGTTTGCAAACATTCTAAAAAATAATGCAAGAGAAACAGATGTTATTGGTAGATGGGGAGGAGAGGAATTTTTAATCTTATCATCAGACACAGACCTAAATGGTGCAGTTGAATTATCTGAAAAATTAAGAGAAATTATCTCTTTATTTAAATTTTCATTTGCAGAGCATAAAACTGCGAGTTTTGGAGTGAGTTCCCACCATGTAGGTGTAGAAGTAAAGGAATAATAAATATAGACTTAATGAAAGAAATGGGTGCATATGTGAGAACACTCCACCTTCAAGTGGAAACGTTATCAATATATAATCCTTTTTTTGCCCCATCATTTTAGTAACTTTTCATTCTCAACATATTCGTCTACTGTTGGAAAATACAATTCTAAAGCAAGCACCTTTGGCATTGTTTATAACTTCAAGTCTACCATCCATCTCTTTGTTGATGATTTTTTTAGAGATGTATAGACCTAGTCCTGTACCATTAGATTGATGTTTTGTAGTGAAATATGCATTAAATATTTTTTCAATAATTTCAGTAGGTATTCCACCTGCATTATCGTTGATACTTATTTCTATTGTAGTTCCCACTTGTTTAAGTTGTATATGTATTTCTTTCTCGTTTACGTCTTGCTGAATTAACGCGTCTTTAGCATTATTTAATATATTTATGATTGCTTGAGAAAGTGCATTAGCACTTGAATGATGACAGATAATCCCATCTTGTATATCTAAAGTACTTTGTATAGAAGCATTCATAAGAGATGGTTCTATTAAACGAAAAGTTTTAGAAAGAATCTCTGAAACATTAAAAGGTTCATTGTCTATTTCATCTTTTGTTAAATCTCTAAAATCATCAATCGTTCGAGAAAGATAATCTACTTGTAGAAGGGAATCATCTACAAATTCATTAAATTCTTTTTTATTTAAATCATCAAGTTCATATGAGATTTGTAGTGACTGGATGAGAAGAGCTATCGCGTTGAGTGGTTGTCTCCATTGATGTGCAATATTACCTATCATCTCAGCAAGTGCTGCAAGACGTGAATTGTTTAAAAGTAGAATGTCTTTTTCCCTATTTTTAAGAACTTCTTCTTCTACTCGTGAAGTCAACTCTGTATTAAAAACTCTAAGTTCTTCATTTTGTTTAGTCCTAATCGCTTGATTTTTCAAGAGTTCTTGAGAGAGTTGATTGAGGCTGTCAGCTAAACTATTTATTTCATATATAGAACTATTTACTTCACAGTTGACTCCATAGCTTTTATGTAAGGTTGATGAAAATGAAGTTAAGTACTCAATATGCTTAAGAGGCTGATAGATAATTTTATAGATTATAAATGATAAAAAGCCAATAAGTATAATTCCGGTAATATTTACCAATAGAAGTAAGTCCATCAATCTGGCATAGCCAATTTCTTTACTCATCTCTACCATTACCCATTTCTTTTTGACTGAATTACCAATAGGTTTATAACTAAAATATGAATGATTATCTTCTGTAAAAAAGAAGCCAGCATGTTTCTCTATATTTGTATACTTTTTATCAGTATTTATTTCTAGTTGTAATTCTTTATTTACATCTTTACGTATTGTCAAAAGTGGCATAGAGTTTTCATCAATAAGTGAGATTGATTGAATTACCTCAATAAGTGAAAACCTTCGCATAATGGATTCTATTTCACCATAATCATGAAGTAATAGATACTTTTCTAAACTAGCAGACAATTCTTTTATTATAACTTTTGAATCATGCTCAAGCTCTTCTTTTACAAAGCTATATTGATTATATCCAGCCAAAAAAGTGATGATAAGAAATCCAAGAAAGACTGATACTGAGGGTAATATTATCAATCTTCCAAATAAAGTTTTTGGAAGAAAAATATTTTTTATACTATCTAACAAGGTACTTCTTTAAATTAAGCTTTTTTAAGCTTAAGTACTCACTTTCATAATCAGCAGCTACAGGATGAGGAAGTTGTACATCATTTAGTAAAGCTTTATATGCTGGATTCTTACCCATAGTTAAAATCGTATTTTTTATTTTTTGTATAACTTCTTTTGAAACTCTTGGGTGAATACATATTGGATGTGAAGCAGTTTGCTTAGTTTTATAAATAATACGTAGTTTAGAAGAAACACTTAGTGGTTCTCTCATTAGTGTATTATTTACACCACCACCTGCAGGAAAGGTATTAAAGAGTACATTTCTATATACATTGGAGTGTGTTTTGACATATTGAGGTACAAATGATATATGTTCTTCTTGTTCTAAAAGTGCACGCATATATAAAGAAGCCGCGAATGCATTTGGAGCTGGAAAGGCAAGTGTTTTATTTTGCAAGTCTTCAACTGATTTTATAGGACTGTCTTTTCGTACTACTAAAATACCAACAAGTTTTTTATTATCATGAACAATAGGTTGGTATTTATGCCATTCATACGCTAGGACACTATCGTAAGGGTTCATAAATGCAATATCAGGTATAGCAGATTCTAAAGCATCTTCAAATAATGGGATTGTGGCATAGTGTTTCAATTCAAAGCTAAAGCCTGTTTGTTTACTTAACTCTTCTAAAAAAGCTCCCCATGTTTTTTGGATATGTACAGTTTGCATTTGTGGGACTACTGAGACTATAAAATGTTTAGTATCTGCAGATACATTCGTCAATGACAAGAAGAAGATAGTACAAAAGATAAAAAAGAGCTGCATTGATATTTCCTTGAGATAGTTTTAATTACTTTACAAGTATTGCATAATAGTGTTGCAAAATTGCAACACTATTATGCAATAATACTATATCCACTCGTAAAAACGGATGAAGTAGCTTTAGAACACAAAGAATTAATGGCACTTCTCGATGGAGAAAGAGTACTAAGAGTAAATACAAATAAAGGAAAAGATGATGACTGAAAATAATATAAAGATAAGTAGTTCACGTTTAAAAGATATTTCATTTGGTATGCGTGTTTTATTGGTTGAAGATGATCCAATCATTCAACAACAATTAAAAGTATTTTTACTTCGATTTTTTGCACATATAGATACAGCAAACAATGGAGTTGAAGCACTTAAGCTATATGAAAAGAATAAATATGATCTAATAGTTACTGATTTAAGTATGCCTCAAATGGGTGGAATTGAATTATCAATTCACGTTAAAGAGATGGATACGGATCAATATATTATTGTTGTATCTGCACACTTTGAAAGTGATAAGCTTATAGACTTACTTAACATTGGAGTAGGTGGCTTCATCATAAAGCCGGTTGACTTTACATTGGTAATAAAACAACTAACAAAAATTTGCCAAGTAATATCTAATCGTAATGAGCTTAAATATCTTAATAAAATACTTGAAAATACAAACAAAGAGCTTCAAGAAAGTAATATCCAATACCAAAGTGCACTGAATGAATCTATGAACTTGAAAAAGCAGTTATAAGACTTAAAGACATTAAAATTCTTCCAGTTTTTATCCCCATGCTAGTTTCTCTTTTTTCTAGTCTAGAAAGATGGAGACTTCGTATTTTAAAATATAAAAATATGCAAGATATACACTCTATGGATCATGACTTAATTGAGGAAATATTCAAGATAAATAGATATAATAAGTTCATTATTTAAATGGAAGTGATGTTTTGAAAACTTTAGTGAATATCTTACAGCCCTTAGCTCAAGATAAGAGTATTTTGATTATTGAAGATAATCTAGAAATTCTAGAATACTTATCACAATTACTTAGAAGATTTTTTAGTGTCACTTACACTGCTATAGATGCTGTAAAGGCTTTAGAAATATATGAACCTTTAGCTAAAAATAATTCGATGGTAGTCATTACAGATATTAACCTTGGTAAAACAAGTGGTATAGATTTAACCTATGCACTCAAACATCTTAATCCACAGCAAAAAGTAATAGCTATCTCAGGGACAGAAGATAAAGATCTGTTTGTAGAATCAATTCGATGTGGAATTGATAACTTTATAGTAAAGCCTATTAACACTGATGAATTATTTAAAGCACTTATTAATGTACTTAAAAAAATGGAATACGATAGTGAATTAACAAAAAATCGTAAACTACTAGAAGATTCACAAAAATATGCGATACAACTCTTGGCTGAACAAGATCAATTTCTAAAGAATGCTATTCATGAAATCCACACGCCACTTGCTGTTATTATTACAAATATAGACCTATTGCGTATTGAAAAAATCGAAAATGAATCACTGAACTCTATAGAAGCTGCTGCAAGAATAATTGAAAACAGTTATGAAGATATGACATATTTAATGAAATTAAATAGAATAAACGATACGAAAGAAAATATAAACATAGTTTCATTTATTAAAAAACGTATTAATTACTTTACTTGTATTGCCGAGGCCAATAAACTTTCATTTTCTACTATCGTTGGACAAGCAAATCTTCCAGAAATATATTTTTCAGAATTAAAACTATCGCGTTTAGTAGACAACACTCTTTCTAATGCCATTAAATACTCCAAAAGGCCTACTAATATTAGTGTGACTATTGGTTTGCAAAAAGGGAATGTTTTTTTTGAGATAAGAAACTATGGTCCAATTATTGAGGAAAAAGAGAAGATATTTGAACGATACTATCGAGAGTCAGAACAAAAAAGTGGATATGGCCTGGGATTACATATAGTTGCACAAATCTGTAATGAAGAAAATGTAAAAGTAGAAGTTTCATCAAGTAAGCGAAGAGGTACATCTTTTCGATATATTTTCTAAAATGCAACAAACTTGCGATACTATCCGCGTTCAATTACTTAATCAAATATTATGGAGATCTAATGAAAATATTACTTCTAGAGGATGAATACTTATTATCACTTTCTATACGAAAGTTCTTACTTTCATCTGGTCATTTAGTAGATTATTACGATAATGGTAAAGAAGTTTTAGATGTAATAGCAGATAAAGAACATGACTTTTATATTTTAGATATCAATACTCCTCTTGTAGGAGGCTTAGAATGTTTGAGGGTTATTAGTGAAAAGTACCCTACGGTTCCAAAGATTATTATTAGTGCATATAATGATATGCAACATATATCAGATGCATATGATAATGGCTGTAACGATTATTTAAAAAAGCCTTTTAATTTAAAAGAGCTACAAATACGAGTAGAATATCTTGCTCATAAGAATGAAAACTCTATCATAGAAGTTGAGGCCTCTTTACTCCATTTAAGCCAACATTATGTATTTGACAAAGAAGTGAATGTACTTTATTATGATGGTATAATCCAAGCCTTAACAAAAAGAGAACATGCCTTAGTGCTTCTTTTTATAAGTAACTTAGGACAAATTATGACGGATGAAAGTATTCAATCTTGTATATGGGATGGTGAATATGTTGAACCTTCTACTATTCGGTCTCTTGTCAATCGCTTACGTGCGAAGTTAAAAGAAGAGTTAATTCAAAGTATCCGTGGTTTCGGATATGTTATGAAAAAACTATAAAAATTTCAGTATAAAACTAAGAGCGAACTAGATGTTAAAAGACGTAATCACTAATTTAAAGCAAAAGAAGAACTTTTCTCTTTTGATGGTGAAGGATGGCATATGGTTTTAGAAATATGTTCCTTCAGTTTGATAGAAATATTAACTATACAAATACATAGAGGTGCTAATAGATGCGATTAAATACTCTTCTGTAATGAAGAAAATGTCAAAGTAAAAGTTTCATCAAGTAAGCGAAGAGGTACATCTTTTCGATATGTTTTCTAAAATGCAACAAACTTGCAACACTATCCGTATAGAATAATTTAATCAAATATTTATTTTGTATAAGTAACTTAAATGGAGAACCAGATGTTAAGAGACTCAATCACTAATTTAAAGCAAAAGAAGAACTTTTCTCTTTTGATGGTCGAAGATGAAATAATGGTTTCCAAACCTATGAAAAAGGTTTTAGAATATTTATGCAATGATGTGGTAGTCGCTGATGATGGCGTTCAAGGCTGGGAATTGTATCAACAAAGACCTTTTTCACTTGTACTTACAGATTTACAAATGCCAAATATGAATGGTGCAGAGCTTATAGAAAAAATACGAGCAGTAGATCAAGAGAAGATTATTATAGTCATTACTGCATTTAGAGAAGGTAAAGAGTATAAAAAAGCACAAGAATTAGGGGCTAATTTTATACTTAAAAAACCTTTTTCTGTACAAAGCGTGATAGAAATTTTCAATACGCTTGACATATAACGCCAATTCTAATATCAAGTGCAATTTTTTAAAAGTAAGTTGAAAGATAGGGTGAACTGAAAACCTGCTAATCTATTTCAGGAAATGGTAATGGTCTTGGATATGGAACAGGTTATAAATATAGCGGAGGTTCATTAACAGAAGCAGAGCTAGTTCCACATGAAATTGCAGATGATAAAAATCCATTATACTCAGGTGATACTATTGAAGTTCACTATGTATATTCTAGTAATGCTAACGCAACACTAGAAAATAGTCTTGGAAGTTGTTTGACTAATTGGAAAGGTGAAGAACAACCTTTCTTACGCGTTGAGACACAAGTATATGTTCTTGTTAATGATGAGAATGCTCTTGACTTTACAAAGTTAAATCATGTAACAGAAGTTAATGGCCATAATCAAGCTGAACATATCCCTTCTAATACAGGTACTCCAGTTCAATATGAAGGCTCAACTACTGGTCCTGGATACAATGAAAAAGCTTCACCTTATCAAGTATCATGGAGTGTTCGCCCTGAAGTTGCTAAAGTAAATATTGCAACAGTGGAAGATTGGTTTCATCATAATGACTTTGATGAACATTATGCACATGCAGTAAGAGACCTTGTTGTAAACCCTAATCTTCTTTCAGAAATGGGAACTCACTAGGTAGTACTATTAAAAATGCTCATATGAGCATTTTTAATATGAAGAAAATAATCCATTAAAAGAACATAATGTTACTTAAGTTCAACAAGCTGTAGGTTTTGGAGTGTGTTCCAAAATTCAACTCTATTTGGAACAACCCATCCGTTACTGAAAATTGTTCCAAAATTAAGAGCAAGTGAGACACTTAGTCGTAGAGAAGTATTGGTTTGAATTGAAACTAGTTTATAAATATCGTTGTTATAAATATGTGTTATAATCAAAGTATGAATATTACAGACAATTTAGATATTACTTCAAATAAACAATATGAGTTTATATATGAAGATAATCAAATGATATTAGAATATATTACTCAACATAATGATTTAAGCATCATTCTCGACAAAATAGTTCATTTAGCAGAACATAGGAACCCTAATTCAAAATGTTCTATTTTAATACTCAACGATAGTAAAAAAAACCTTTTAAGTGGTTCAGCTCCAAGTTTACCAGATTTTTATAATGAAGCTATAAATGGTGTAGAGATTGGAGAAAAAGTTGGATCTTGCGGTAGTGCAACATTTAAACGAGAGAGAGTGATAGTTGAAGATATTGATACCCATGAAAACTGGCAACCTTATTTAGCCTTAACACAAAAAGCAAATCTTCATGCATGTTGGTCTGAACCTATATTCTCTTCAAGTGATGAAATACTTGGAAGCTTCGCAATTTATAATGATCACATAAAAAGGCCAACTGATTTTGAGTTAAAGCTTATTAGTTCCTATGCACACTTAGCTTCTGTAGCAATCGAAAAAGAGAACAATAATAAGTTGTTTAAAGAGAAAGAACATCAAATATTAGAGCAGATAAAAAATCTAACGATATTTTAGAGATAGTTTACGTCTGACAAATAATATTATCGACACAGTGCCAGTAAGAATTTTTTGGAAAGATATAAATGGTACTTATCTCGGTGCAAATAAACTTTTTCTAGAAGATGCAAAACTTAGTAGTAAAGATGAAATTATTGGAAAAAATGATTTCCAAATGCCTTGGGGAGAAACCGAAGCGAAACTATATAGAGCTGATGATTTAGAGGTTATGAATAGTGATATCTCGAAAATAAACTTTGAAGAAAGTCAGACCAATGATAAAGGAGAAACTACTGTACTTTTAACTTCTAAAATAGCTTTGAAAAATGCTAATGAAGATATCATTGGAGTGTTTGGAAGCTATATGGATATCACAAAGCAGAGGAATACAGAAGATGAACTAAGAGAACAAAAAGTAATTCTAAGTCATCAAGCCCATCACGATGCACTAACAGGACTGCCAAATAGAGTACTTTTTAATGACAGATTAGAACAAGCAATAGAGAAAGCTAAACGGAGCAACTCTAAGATAGCACTTCTTTTTATCGACCTAGATCACTTTAAAGAGATTAATGATTCGCTCGGTCATGATGTTGGTGATGAGATTTTAAAAACAGTAACGACAAGGTTAAACGAGTCTAAAAGAGATGAAGACACCTTAGCACGACTAGGTGGAGATGAGTTTACTATAATCCTAGAAGATTTACATCAAGTACAAGATAGCTCTTTAATAGCAAATAAAGTACTTGAGAGTTTATCTAAGTCTATGAATGTTAATGACAATGTTTTATACGTATCAAGTAGTATAGGAATAAGTATTTATCCTGATGACGGAGTATCTACTAAAGACCTTCTAAAGTTTGCTGATTCTGCAATGTACAAAGCAAAAGATGAAGGAAGAAATAACTTTCAATACTATAACTCAACATTAACAGAACTCGCATTTGAAAGAGTTGTAATGGAAGCAAGTCTAAGAGCTGCTTTAAAAAATGAAGAGTTTATAGTTTATTATCAAGCACAAGTCAATGGAGATACAGATACTATAATTGGAATGGAGGCACTTGTAAGATGGCAACATCCTACTATGGGTTTAGTCTCTCCTGCTAAATTCATTCCTCTGGCAGAATCAACAGGGCTAATAGTTGAGTTAGATAGATATGTTATGAAAACAGCTATGACTCAAATATCTAAGTGGTACGAAGAAGGATTAAATCCTGGAGTATTAGCAATGAATCTTGCTGTAAAACAACTTCAAAAAGAAGACTGTATTGAAGTATTTCAAGAGCTGGTAAAAGTGACACAATGTAGACCCGAATGGTTAGCACTAGAAGTGACAGAAGGTAAGATTATGACGCATCCTGAAAAAGCTATTGTCATCCTACAAAAGATTAGTGACTTAGGTATAGAGCTATCAGTGGATGATTTTGGAACAGGATATTCATCTTTAGCATACCTCAAAAGGTTACCAATAGATAAACTAAAAATTGATCAAGCATTCATAAGAGACTTGCCAGATGATGAAGAAGATGCAGGCATTACTAAGGCTGTTATAGCACTTGCAAAAAGTTTAAACCTCAAAGTTATTGCTGAAGGTGTTGAAACTCAAGTGCAAAGAGATTTTTTAGTTGAAAATGGATGTGAAAATATTCAAGGGTACTTTTACTCCAAGCCTATACCTTCTGATGAGTTTGAAAATATACTTAGAAATGGGTTTTAAATATTAAGCACTTCTGAGTGGAAAATCAAACTCTTACATGATTATGTGAGCTTATAGAAAAAATAGCACATTATCTACTTAAGTTCAACAATCAGTAGGTTTTGGAGTGTGTTCCAAAATTCAACTCTATTTGGAACAACCCATCCGTTACTGAAAATTGTTCCAAAATTAAGAGCAAGTGAGACACTTAGTCGTAGAGAAGTATTGGTTTGAATTGAAACTAGTTTATAAATATCGTTGTTATAAATATGTGTTATAATCAAAGTATGAATATTACAGACAATTTAGATATTACTTCAAATAAACAATATGAGTTTATATATGAAGATAATCAAATGATATTAGAATATATTACTCAACATAATGATTTAAGCATCATTCTCGACAAAATAGTTCATTTAGCAGAACATATGAACCCTAATTCAAAATGTTCTATTTTAATACTCAACGATAGTAAAAAAACCTTTTAAGTGGTTCAGCTCAGTTTACCAGATTTTTATATGAAGCTATAAATGGTGTAGAGATGGAGAAAAGTTGGATCTTGCGGTAGTGCAACATTTAAACGAGAGAGAGTGATAGTTGAAGATATTGATACCCATGAAAACTGGCAACCTTATTTAGCCTTAACACAAAAAGCAAATCTTCATGCATGTTGGTCTGAACCTATATTCTCTTCAAGTGATGAAATACTTGGAAGCTTCGCAATTTATAATGATCACATAAAAAGGCCAACTGATTTTGAGTTAAAGCTTATTAGTTCCTATGCACACTTAGCTTCTGTAGCAATCGAAAAAGAGAACAATAATAAGTTGTTTAAAGAGAAAGAACATCAAATATTAGAGCAGATAAAAAAATCTAACGATATTTTAGAAGATAGTTTACGTCTGACAAATAATATTATCGACACAGTGCCAGTAAGAATTTTTTGGAAAGATATAAATGGTACTTATCTCGGTGCAAATAAACTTTTTCTAGAAGATGCAAAACTTAGTAGTAAAGATGAAATTATTGGAAAAAATGATTTCCAAATGCCTTGGGGAGAAACCGAAGCGAAACTATATAGAGCTGATGATTTAGAGGTTATGAATAGTGATATCTCGAAAATAAACTTTGAAGAAAGTCAGACCAATGATAAAGGAGAAACTACTGTACTTTTAACTTCTAAAATAGCTTTGAAAAATGCTAATGAAGATATCATTGGAGTGTTTGGAAGCTATATGGATATCACAAAGCAGAGGAATACAGAAGATGAACTAAGAGAACAAAAAGTAATTCTAAGTCATCAAGCCCATCACGATGCACTAACAGGACTGCCAAATAGAGTACTTTTTAATGACAGATTAGAACAAGCAATAGAGAAAGCTAAACGGAGCAACTCTAAGATAGCACTTCTTTTTATCGACCTAGATCACTTTAAAGAGATTAATGATTCGCTCGGTCATGATGTTGGTGATGAGATTTTAAAAACAGTAACGACAAGGTTAAACGAGTCTAAAAGAGATGAAGACACCTTAGCACGACTAGGTGGAGATGAGTTTACTATAATCCTAGAAGATTTACATCAAGTACAAGATAGCTCTTTAATAGCAAATAAAGTACTTGAGAGTTTATCTAAGTCTATGAATGTTAATGACAATGTTTTATACGTATCAAGTAGTATAGGAATAAGTATTTATCCTGATGACGGAGTATCTACTAAAGACCTTCTAAAGTTTGCTGATTCTGCAATGTACAAAGCAAAAGATGAAGGAAGAAATAACTTTCAATACTATAACTCAACATTAACAGAACTCGCATTTGAAAGAGTTGTAATGGAAGCAAGTCTAAGAGCTGCTTTAAAAAATGAAGAGTTTATAGTTTATATCAAGCACAAGTCAATGGAGATACAGATACTATAATTGGAATGGAGGCACTTGTAAGATGGCAACATCCTACTATGGGTTTAGTCTCTCCTGCTAAATTCATTCCTCTGGCAGAATCAACAGGGCTAATAGTTGAGTTAGATAGATATGTTATGAAAACAGCTATGACTCAAATATCTAAGTGGTACGAAGAAGGATTAAATCCTGGAGTATTAGCAATGAATCTTGCTGTAAAACAACTTCAAAAAGAAGACTGTATTGAAGTATTTCAAGAGCTGGTAAAAGTGACACAATGTAGACCCGAATGGTTAGCACTAGAAGTGACAGAAGGTAAGATTATGACGCATCCTGAAAAAGCTATTGTCATCCTACAAAAGATTAGTGACTTAGGTATAGAGCTATCAGTGGATGATTTTGGAACAGGATATTCATCTTTAGCATACCTCAAAAGGTTACCAATAGATAAACTAAAAATTGATCAAGCATTCATAAGAGACTTGCCAGATGATGAAGAAGATGCAGGCATTACTAAGGCTGTTATAGCACTTGCAAAAAGTTTAAACCTCAAAGTTATTGCTGAAGGTGTTGAAACTCAAGTGCAAAGAGATTTTTTAGTTGAAAATGGATGTGAAAATATTCAAGGGTACTTTTACTCCAAGCCTATACCTTCTGATGAGTTTGAAAATATACTTAGAAATGGGTTTTAAATATTAAGCACTTCTGAGTGGAAAATCAAACTCTTACATGATTATGTGAGCTTATAGAAAAAATAGCACATTATCTACTTAAGTTCAACAATCAGTAGGTTTTGGAGCATTTTTGAAAAATACTTATTTATTTTCCTTTATATCATCCCAATATTTTCTAAGTTTTTCAGTGTAATAAATAGCAGCATCTTCTCTGGACATTCTTCGAGGTATTTTTATATTAAGTGGTTTTGATATCCAATTACCGTTTACAAGTTTCATATCATACTTAACAAGATAATAATATTCTCCATAAGTCATAATATCAAACCCTCTATTTCAGTATTGTTAATTATATCAAAACTAGAATACGAATATTTTGTGATTTTCGATTTAAAGTAAAATTTTACCTTTTATTCTCTTTATGTGTACCTTTTGGAGCATGTTCAAAAATTCAACTCTATATGGAACAACTTCTCTGTTATTACAAATTGTTCCAAAAATAAGAGATACTGAGATAGAAGAAGTTCCTCATTCTGATACTCTCCAATTTATATAGATTATTTTGTAGTAATTATAATATGTCTACTTTATAGGATGCCTCCTTTTGACATATGTAGGGGATATCCTAAAAAGTATACACAATGATAAAAGTGGACTTAATGAAAAATTAGGGGGTCTAAAAAGTACTTGAAAGTATGGTATATTGGTAGTAAACAAAGGTTTATTTATAAATGGCTGTAAAAAACTGTAAGAATATGTCCAAGTTGTCAAAATAATAACACTAAAAAGATAGGAATAAGACGAGTTATTCAGAGATATAGATGTAATGACTGCAACAAAAAGTTTCAATTAAAAAGTACAAAACTAAAGATGGACGAGTTTTTAGATAATATAGAGGATATGGAAATAGAATTAATTCGATGTGATATTTCAATTAATGAGGATCTTTTAAACTATATAGAAAAAGATAATGCCAATCTACTTGTATTAGGTTCTAAGGGAATAAATAATTTGAACTCATTTATTTTTAGAAGTAAAAAGAGTTAAGGAATAATTCAAACGCTACTAATAAAAGGAAAAATAATGAGTAATGATACATATGAAAACTGGCATAGTAGAAATGAACTAGATATAGTGAAGGTTCTTGTCTCAAATACAGAAAGTGGACTAGAGAGAGCTGAAGTAGAAAAAAGACGTGAAAAATATGGTAAAAATACTTTAACTGTAAAAAAGACAATATCTCCACTAGTACGCTTTTTAGTTCAATTTCACCAAGCACTTGTTTATATATTACTAGTGGCTATAGGGGTAAAGTTATACCTAGGTGCTTATGTAGATGCTAGTGTGATTTTTGGTGTAGTTTTGCTCAATGCCATTATAGGGTTTGCTCAAGAAAGTAAAGCACTTAATGCGCTAGCGGCTCTTTCACAGGCTTTGTTAACTACAAGCACTGTTCTGCGTTCAGGAGAAAAACAACAAATAAATGCAAAAGAACTTGTTGTAGGAGACATCGTACTATTACAGTCTGGTGATAAAGTACCAGCTGATATACGTCTGCTCTCTTCGCGGGAACTACAGATAGACGAATCTGCTTTAACGGGTGAATCAACCTCCGTTGCAAAGATGGAAATTCCACTAAAAAAAGAGACTTCACTTGCTGACCGTAGTAATATGCTGTACTCATCTACATTAGTAACCTATGGTATGGGAACCGGTATTGTTGTTGAAATCGGAGACAATACTGAAATAGGTCATATTTCAAAACTACTCAATAACACACAAGTCCTTACTACGCCTTTAACTCGAAAAATATCTAAATTTAGCCACATCTTATTATTGGTAATTCTTGGGTTGGCCACATTAACATTTTTGATAGGTCTTTGGCATGGTAACTCATGGGAGAGTCTCTTTATGGCATCTGTCGCTTTATCCGTTGCTATGATACCAGAGGGATTACCTGCAGTTATGACAATTATTTTAGCGATAGGCGTTTCGCGAATGTCTAAACAAAATACTATTATTCGCCATCTTCCAGCGGTGGAAACTTTGGGAAGCACTACAATTATTTGTTCAGATAAAACAGGAACTTTGACTCGCAATGAAATGACGGTACAAGAGCTTTTCACCGCAAATGAAAATTTTGAAATAAGTGGAATTGGATATATACCAGATGGAGAAATTAGACAACTAAACAATAAATGCGAGGTAAGCAAAAAGCCCACTCTATTAGAACTACTAAAAGCTGGTCTATTATGTAATGACTCTATGCTAAAAGGGAGCGAAAAATCATGGACGATAGAGGGAGATCCCACAGAGGGTGCATTACTAGTTTCAGCTAAAAAAGCATATATAGATTTTGATCTTCTTTACACTCAAATGCCAAGAGTTGACACCATCCCTTTTGAATCACAATACCAGTATATGGCGACTCTACATTTTGACAAAAAAATGAATCAACACATAGTATATTTAAAGGGTTCAGTAGAGAGTGTTTTAGAGCGTTGTAGCACTTATTTGGATATAAATGGCAATCCAGTTCCTATTATAAATGAAGAAATCCATATTCAAGTCCAATCTATGGCAAAAAAAGGGTTGAGAGTATTGGCTTTTGCCAAACTTATCACACAGAGCAATATTCAAAGTCTTAGTCATGACAATGTAGCTCATGGATTAGAGTTTATTGGACTTCAAGGGATGATTGATCCACCAAGAGAAGAAGCAATTCGTTCAATTGAAGCATGCAAAACTGCGGGGATACAAGTAAAAATGATTACAGGAGACCATGTAATAACGGCTACGGCAATTGCTACAAAAATGGGTTTAATTCAATCTGTAATGAAAAACGAAGAAACTGTTGCAATTACAGGCAAAGAGCTTGAAGTTCTAAACAAAGATGAGTTGATTCAAGCTTCAAAGAGTGCATCCGTTTTTGCTAGAGTTACGCCTGAACAAAAGTTACGGATTGTAGAAGCCCTTCAAGCGGATGGTGAAATTGTTGCAATGACGGGAGATGGTGTAAATGACGCACCAGCCGTTCGTAAGGCAAATATTGGAATTGCCATGGGAATTACCGGTACCGAAGTCGCTAAAGAAGCTGCAGACATGGTACTAACAGATGACAATTTTGCTTCAATTGAAGCAGCGGTTGAAGAAGGGCGTGGCGTATTAGATAATATTATAAAATTTCTTGGTTTTATACTAGCAACCAACTTTGGCGAAGGGCTTGTTATTATAGTTGCTATTTTAGTTAATGAGACACTGCCTATCCTACCCGTTCAAGCACTATGGATAAATATGACAGCTTCTATTTTTCTTGGTTTAACTCTAGCATTTGAGCCACGAGAACCAGGACTAATGCAAAAACAGCCACGCTTACCTTCCTTGCCATTACTTAATGGGGAAATGATTTTCCGTATTTTTTTAGTGGGCTTAATGTTACTTGGAGGCTCTTTTGGTTTATTTGAATTAGCGCTCAATCGAGGAGCTAGTTTAGAGGAAGCTCGAACAATAGCAGTTAATGTATTTGCGGTTGGAGAGTCTTTTTATTTATTAAACTCTCGCTCCTTACGCTTTTCTATATTTAAATTAGGGATATTTACCAATATGTGGATTTGGGGTGGTGTTTTGGCTATGATAACTGCTTCCATAGCACTTACATATCTACCTATTATGAATCAGATGTTTCATACGGCACCTATTGGACTAAATGATTGGTTACATATTTTTGGGGTTGGACTTATAATTTATAGTGTAGTTTCTATTGAAAAAATCATTCGTCAAAGGCTTAAGCACTAGCCATTAAGTGATTCTTGTTAATACACGGTTAAAGTTCAATTAAAATGATGTTTATCTAAGGACTCTATACTTTTATTATGCCAGTTTTTTAATGGTGAGATCGGTATATCCGATTGAATATTCATCTACTTATCCTCTTTACTCAATGTGTATTAGTAGAACCTTTTCTTTCATCTATCATATTTTCTTTATGATGTTTCCCTATAAGATAATAAGTAATACCAAGTGCTAAAACTACTGCAGCCGTAGCAAAAATATACATAGGAGTTATAGTATTGAAATCTATTATAATTACTTTTCTAGCAATTGCCATTAAGGCCGTTGCGACTACCAATTTAATGGGTATTACATCTGTTCTTAGATACATAACAATATTTTGATAAATTTCTATAGCTATAAGTACAGCAAGAAAAGCTGCAAAGGTTTTAAATATGTCTGATATACTAAGTAACATAAATGGTGGAGCCATTAGATTTTGATAAAGTACATATACAACATCACCTACACCCCAAAATATTACAAGCACCATTAATATTGCTAATACTTTTACAGCTATCTTTATTGTTTTATGTAAAAATGCGATTAAAGCATCTTCATGCTCTGTCGGGAGTTCGTCATGAATATTCATTATATTTCCTTGTTAAATTATTTATCTTACTCTTGATTCAGGGGAATGTAAATTAACACATCTGTGAGAGTGTTTCTAAGTAGATAAGAAGCAGTAGAACTAAGAAATGAACCTGCAATGTCAGATCCAGTAGAACCAAGAACAATAAGGTCACTTTCTTTATTTTGAATATACTCAAACAAACTCTTATTAATAGATGAAGAACTTTTAATCATATCTATATGCTTAATTCCTACATCTTGTTTAAATATATCTGCATGTGACCGACCTAAGAAGTCTGGGTACTCTTCTTCCTTATTTGACTTGAGTGTATAAAATTCCATTGTAAAATCATCTAAACTTTTATAAGCATGTATAAGTGTAATAGGAGAAGATCTAAATGCTATTTGTGTGAAGAGAACACTTTTTTTAGAAGAACTCGAGAAGTCTGTTGGTGCTAAAATATTTTTGTAAGCTCCTTGAAAACTATTTTTAATTACTAAAACAGGACGCCCACTCTCCTCTGCAATTTTTTGTACAGTAGATCCAAGATAGTAGTCCTCAATTTTTGCTTTTGAATGTGAACCAATAATAATCAAATCAGCATGAATTTTTTCGGCCATATACATAACCTGCTCGGAAGCATCCCCTATAGTGATATTTACAATATATTCAACAGATTTATATTCATTTAGTGCATTTAGTTTATGGACTATCTTTTTTTTGATAGCATCTTTGTCAATTTTCTTTCCTAAAAATTCTGAGGTTATTTCTATATCCATTAGTGGTATATCAATAGTATGTATGAAGTGTAGTTGTGCATTTGTTTCTTTTGCAGTTAACATAGCTCTTTTCATAACTTCATCATCTAAAATGGACATGTTGATTGCAGCAAGTATAATATGTAGTTTCCTCATAATTTCTCCTCTAGTTAGTAATAACTTTAACTATTTTAACATATTTTGTATGCTAATTTGACTATTTAGAATAATTCCATAACTATGGTTTTAAAACTTCTGGAATATCGATAGTTCCATCTTTGTTTTGATTATTTTCCATGATTGGAATGTCCTTTACAAACTAGACAGTTACTAAAACTGTTATATTTGGCAATCTTTAGCTTTAGGATAGAAATACGCAGCACCACCATAGGTGACTGCAAACACTACAAGGCTTATTATAGAGTTGCTAGTAAATAATTGTGTAATAGTTACTGCAACTGCTGCTAATAAAAATATGATAACGAACTTGATTATAAATCCATAGGGTGTGCATTGTCCTAGCATTTAAACCTCTTATATGTTTTTGAGAAGTATAGCAGTATATTGTTAAGCAAATAGCTGTATTAATGGAAAATGTAAGCTCCATAAACAGTAGTGTAAATAACTCTGCGTATATCTTCTGGATATTTAAAATACACAGAAAGGTTCTCCCATTTATTACGCCATGATTTAATAACTATAGGATATTTAGAGCCCCATTTTTCTTCAAGTCTATCTAATTCAACTTCAGCAGCTCCTTTAAAGATAGCCCGATAAACAAGTTTGAGATCCTTCATAAACTCTTTTTGATTTTTAGAAGCGACATATCGTATGGAATTTCTGATTTAATGTACAATGCATAGTTGAACTTCTGTTTTTGGAAAAATAGCTTTAATAGCTTCAGGAAAGCCTTTTAAACCATCAACTGATGCTATGAGTATATCTTGTATTCCTCGATTATTTAAGTCTGTTAAAACTTGTAACCAAAAGTTAGCACCTTCATTTTCAGATAGGTATAACCCCAGTATCTCTTTTTTACCACTTAGTCCTACCCAGAGTATGGTATATACTGCTTTAGAGATATACTTCCCACTCTCTTTAATTTTATAGTGGATGGCATCAAGCCACACAAATGGATATATACTTTCAAGTGGACGTTGTTACCACTCTATAATTTTATACCCTCAAGGGGCACCTCGTCTGTTATAGAGCTGATTGTCGCTTTAGAAAACTCTACACCGTACATTTCATCAATATGTTCAGATATTTGACTATAGCTATTGCCTAAAGCATATAATGATAATATCTTCTGCTCTAATTGTTCTGATATATGAGTCTGATGTTTTTTTACTATCTCAGGTTCAAATGAACTATTCCTATCACGTGGTACATCTAAATCAAATGTACCGACACTACTTTTCATAGTCTTTGAAGATTTACCGTTTTTACGATTATTAATCTCTGTAGATAAATGAGATTCAATTTCAGCTTCGAGAACTGCTTCAGTAAGTTGTTTAATCAGTGGAGCAAGCACTCCATCTTTGCCATCAATTCTGGCACCTTTTTTTATGAGTTAAAGTGCCTCGTCCATATTGAACTGTTGTTTCATAAGTCATTCCTTTAGAATTTAATATTCTATCGGTCTGACACAAAGTTTTGAACACTTCCTAATTAGTGTAGCCAGATCACTCTAATATTTCTAAGTTATAAGGATCCAAAACTCTCACTTTTGCTTTTGCACCTTTTGGTCTCCCCAGAATTTTTCCAGATGCTTTTGCCGCAGCTAAACCCTGTTTAGTACGTTCACTTATAATTTCACGTTCCGTCTGAGCGAAGTACCCATATATCGATAATAACAGCGATGATAAAGCATTATTTTGATTCATGGATAGTTCTGGTTGATTTACAAAAATCAGTTTAATGCCGGTACTGCTGAATCTCTCAATTAGATTTAAAATCTCAAGCATATTACGACCTAAGCGACTAAGCTCTGTACAGATTAATGTATCACCTGCGTTTAACTTTTTAAACAGATCATCAATTAATCTTTTTTTTGTATCATCTTTTGACGAAACTTCAATTTCTGCAAAATCATCAATAATTAGTTTTTGCTGTTGAGCATATGTTAGTATCTTATGCTTTTAGTTCTCAAGGTTTTGTTTATCTGTAGAGACTCTTATATATCCTAGTATCATTTATCTAATTTCCATAATCTGCAAAATAATCGATGAAGTTCTTTTCTTCTTCTTCTTTTCGTTTTTGTTTTTGTTTTTCCTCTACTTCCCACTTTTCTCTTTTATGTCTAAGCACCTCCATTTCTTCCTCTTTTGCCAATTCGAGGGCTGTTTTTGGAGCATACATGTCCATTCTATATTTAAGGTTAATATTGTTTTTTTCAGCGTATTCAAGCAGTGATTTATCTATTAAATTTATCGTTTTTTTAACTTTCATATTTTCACTGTCCTCGTATTTTTTTTTAAACTTCACATATTCAGTCAGGAACTTGTAAATATATGCTGTTTTTATAGCGTTTTCAAAGTATCTTTTGATGTCCGTATTTTTAGCCTCAAGTATTTTATTTTCATCTGTTATATTTGTAAAAAATTCTTTCTCAAAATGCTCAAGCAATAAAGAATCACCTTCGTTAAAGTCAAAGTCATCCATGCTCTCTTTTAAAATCTTTACATTTGTTTTGTACTTGTTGGAACTTGATTTAATCTCGATCCACTTCGTACCACTTTTTATTAAACTACATTCTTTAAATAATCTCATAATATTCTATCCTCTAAGTAAGTCATCAATCACCTTTTTATGCAGCTCGCATCTGCAGCTTATAGTTCTTATTTTCTTTCGCAGTTGGAGAAGTGATAATGTTTTTAACCATTTTTGTAATATCAAAAAGACCTCGAAAATAACGCTCACCAGCAATCTTGAACTCATAGCTTATATCCTTGTGCGTGAACCATATATCATTTGTCTCATAGTCTTCAATGTCCATGGCTAGCAAGAATTCAGAGTTTATCTCGTTATCAGTAGTAATTAATATTCTATATTTATGGTATTTTCTTTCATCGTTTTCATTTCTTTCAGTAATCTCAAAACTGTATGATGCATCTTTTATATCCATAATATTCTTATTAGATAAATAAGTATCTAAGAGTTTTTTGAAGTATGTCTTATCGAATATCCTAAAGTTACAGGCCAAAAAATTAGCTTCTGAAAATAGACGAAAAATATTTTCATCGTTATCATATAGTTCAAGGTCATATTCGTTAACACACAAAAAACTTACGATAAGTTCTCGATAATACCTTGTCCCTTCATTAGATTTTAAAATTTTCATATTATATTTATGTTCAACATCATGTATCTCTTCTTTAAGAAAATCAAGAGCATTATATATTTCATTTAGTTTACTCTCTTTAGATTTATACGTAGAACTGTCTTGATCGGTATGCTTGTTAAAAAAATCTCTCAACTCATCTTCTTGAGCTTCTAATAAATTTTCAATAGTTTTCAATTGTACAATTTTTTTAACGACTTTATTTAAACTACTCCTCAACATGAAAATACCCTTTAACATAAAATACTATATATCTTAATTTATTATATTAAAATAGAGTAATTAAACCATCAAATTAACTCTTACTTTTTTAATCAATATCATAAGTTTTTGTTTAATACTACATTTATATTATTAAGCAAAAAAATTGCAACTATTGTAACAAATCACAATCAACTAAATGACTTTTTAGTTGATTATAATTAACTACAGTAGCTAAATTATTCTCAGAATAAAAGCATTTTTTGTAGTTCTTGTTATCATTGTAATTCATCTTCCAGAAAGCATCCGGAACTGCTTAATTTAACTCCGCGCTTGACACACTGTCTATATTATTGTGATAACAAACTTAATTGCAACTGAAAAAATAGCAAAATTGATACTGTTTTAAAAGTTCCATTTCTATCAGTTTTGTTGTATTTATCAACTAATATCTACTATAAATCCCTATATTGTGAACTTTAGATCACTTCACGAAGAATAAAATTCTGATATTACTTATTTTAAAAAATTGATTTTTCGTAAAATTGATTTTTTGTTTTGATGTTATATTAGTTAATAAATTAACTATTTTTTTGTAAATTCATAAGTTTAAAAAAATCAATTAAGAACAATATATTTAAAAAGTTGATGAGAGTAAAACTATAGCAATTATTTAAAAAAAAGAAAGATATTAAGAAGTATTAATTAACCCTTCTTTGGTATAAAATCAACAACTTCCATTCCAAAATAATCTGCTATTTTGCAAAGATGAAGTAAATTATATGAAACATCATGCTTCCTAGTTTCAATCTTAGCGACATAGTTTGGAGAAGAGAAGTCTAATACTTGTGCTAGTTTTAATTGACTAATGCCTCTCTTTTTACGTTCAATTTTAACATTTTCGACAATTTTATCAAGGAATAAATCAGGGTTAGATTCTAGCAATTATAAACACCTATAAGTTTTTTGTATATTATCTGTATAGATTAATTGAATACAAACACTTATAAGTGTTTGTTAAAGTTATATCATGTACTATTCCTTTTGCAATATATAACTAATAAGGGAAGAAATGAGAAAAATAATTGCGATAGGATTGCTATGCAGCGCAATATGTGTATCTATAATAAATGCAGATAATAATTTATCATTAAATGTTGGTGGAGCAGGTACAACAATTGAATCAAAGAGTTACGGTGGTGTTTCAGTAGGTCTTGAATGGTCTCTATGGAAGTTCAATAATGAAAAATTAGTAACATATACAGGATTAGGTGGAGCTAGTGTAAATAATGGTTATTTTACTTATATTGGTTTAGGTGCAAGATATAACATTATTGATAATCTTTGGATAGGTATAAAAGCTAATGGTTCTGGCTTGTCATCTACAGATAATAGTAGTAACACAGATTATATAGGTTTTACATATGGAGTTGATGCAAAATATGATTTTACTAGAAGCCACGCCGCTATATTGTCATATATAGGTGGAAACCTATCTGCGAGTAAAACAGAAGTGCTCAACGTTGATATTTCATCAGTTAGCTTGAGTTATGTTTATAGCTTTTAAATCGTAAACAACAATATATTTATAAAAGGGAAGATTATGAAAAAAAAGAAATCTTATATCCTAAGTTTATCAATAGCTCTAGGATTGTCATTTGGACTAACTGGTTGTGGAGGTTCTGTACTAGAAGTACTAGATACTACTTATAAAGAACTAAAACAAATTAACAATAGAAATAGTAATGAAACAATATTTACTGGTGAAACATTATATTCAGTTGATAAAAATAAAAAGTGTATTAAAGCACCTTTTGATACATTAGAGTTAAAAGAGCATAAGCATGAAGTGAATTATGAGAATCATGGTAATATTTGGATACTTCACAGAAGAAACAGCTCCGATACTATACTTGCAACAACAGATAAAGAGTTATGTGATAACATTTTAGTTGATACAGATAAAATCAATAAAATGAGTGAAGAAGAACAAATTGAATTGATGAATAAAAATGGTATTTTAGTTAAATACATAACTGATCCTAGTGAAAAAGTTCAATTGGCCGCAGTAAATAATACAAATAATGCATTGAAGAATATTTCTACACCAACTCAAAAGACAACTATGTATGTAGAACAAAAAAACAAACCTAGATATACAAGACCTTTAGGTTATGGAGATATAGACTATTGTAGACAAGTTGCTCTAAAGGCGCGGGCGTATGGAGCTACAAATGCTATGCAGGCATATCAAAATTGTTTAGATAGCATTAAAGCTAGTTTGCTTGTTAAAGGAGAATAATATGAATTTAATAAAAATTGTAACAATTACATTAATTCTATTAAGTCATTTATACGCTGAGCAGTGGTATATCTACGACTATAAATCAAAAGTATGTGCAAGTATAGATTCACCGTATGTATATAGGAATATGGGTTATAAAGTAATACAGCAAGATGATATTTTTATAGTAAGTGGCAATGGTGTTATGGCGTGGATTACTTCAAATATCTCAACATGTCAAAATAAGCTTAAAAAAATGGTTGAGATACACTATCAAAATAAAAGTAAATAATTATATGTGTATGAACTAATGTTATTTCAGTAAAACTACTACAACAGAAACGAACTTGACTATTTCGCCAATTATTAATATTATATAAGCAGAAACAGAGCTTGAAGATAAAGGAATTAAGTTGGTGAAATTTATGTACATAATACTTTCTCTATCGATGGGCTTATTTGTAAATGAACTTGTAAATTGTATGATTGAAGAGTGTAACGCTTTTTATTTTGGTCTTTCAATCATTATGCTTCTTGGTGCTATGCTTGCTGTAGGCAAAGCAGAGTATGAAAAAAAGCTATTAAATAATCAGGGCTCTTGATACAAAAATGACAAATCTCATATACTATAATAAAGAAACCGGTAGCTATATACAGTTTGAAATAGAAGGAGAGCATACTTATAGTTTTTTTGATAATGAGACAGATATCAAAGATGCTGCAAATAACTTTGTAGAGTATGCAATGTCTAAAATACTGCAATTTGGAGCCACTATTGAGTTTCCAATAAAGTTACTTCAAGAGTTAGAAGATGAGCAGGAAATAGATCTGTTCTTGCTGGCTCCTTTTAATGAAAAAATCAAAGATGCTTTAATCTCTTGTATTTTTGCAATAATCCCAGAAAACAATATCAAGAACTACTTCGATATAAAAACTAACTCACATTACATTTCTGAAGCAGTAGGTGCTGAGTCAATAATTATATGCCAAGAGTTATATGACGGAAAATACTATGCAACTGATGTTGTGAATGGCGGCGCTTAATTAGGCAGTAATTTTCTATTAAAATTTGTCAAATAGGCTTTTTAAAACAATAAACATGCCTAATTGGACTCCGCGGTTGACACAAATAACCTCTAGTATAAAAGATATGGCCAATTATATTGAGGCTAATAAACCACAACCAACTAAAGCTTCAAAAAAAATTGGAAGAAATGAAAAATGCCATTGTGGTTCACAAAATAAGTATAAGAGTTGTTGTCTTTGATTTAATGAATTAAAATATGTCTTGTTTATATAGAACATTTCAATTTAACAACTACTTATGTTTGTAATTTAATTAATTTTAATTAAAAACAATGTATTCTATCTAGAATACATATATCAATGTTTACAAGTGAGTAATTATTAATGAATATAGAACCTCTTTATATAGATATTGAAGCTACATATAGTGGGGATATTCAAGAACTTGGACTGATATATAAAGAAGAGGAATTAAAAACTACTTCCATTAAAGAAGCATATGAATATATACAAGATGCTTCTACTAACTACATTGTAGGGCATAATATAATTGCCTTTGATAAAAAAATTCTAGAGACTAGCTCTATAAACAGTTTGCTTCATGGAAAAGTATTTATTGACACTCTGCCTATATCGATGTTATTATTTAACGAAAAAACGTTTCATAATCTTCCAAAAAATTATAAAAATGAAGATAATTTTTTAAATGATCCAGTCAAAGATGCGAAACTTTCAAAAGAGCTACTTGTTAAGTCTATAAATAAGTTTAGAATACTACCGACATTACAAAGAAATATTTTATTTACTCTATTAAAAAATGAAGAATTATTTGAAGGTTTCTTTGAGCTAATAGAAAAGGAAAATATTTTTGAAGAACTTAGTGAACCAATACTAAAGGGTTCTATTCTAAATATTTTCAAAACTATAGTTAAGAATCAGGAAGTACTGCAAGAAGCTTTAGAGCTAAAAAGAATTGAACTCGCATATATACTTGCCATACGTATGCCTGAACTTGAAGTAAATGCGCAACCACCCAAGGTATTATATGATTATCCAGACATTACATCACTGCAGGAAAGAATGTGCTTTGATTATGACAATTCTGTTGATGAACTAAGTAGTACTGCTGAAGAAATTTTTGGCTTTGGTACGTTTAGAGACTTTCCTCGCCAAAATGCTACTCTTGAAACTGGGAATATGATATCTCAAAAAGAAATAGTTCAAGCTGGTTTAAAAAATGAGTCATTTCTTGCGATTTTGCCAACAGGAGGAGGTAAAACTTTCACTTTTTGGCTTCCTTCTTTAATAAAAGCCAAATCATTAAAGACTCTTACTGTTATAGTCTCTCCGCTCCAGGCACTAATAAAAGATCATATGGAAAGTTTTCATGAATCAGTAGCTAATTATAAAGCTGTTGCCCTGAGTGGGTATTTATCTCCAACAGAACGTTCAGATGCAATGGATAAGGTAATTAATGGTGATGCAGATATTCTTTATCTAGCTCCAGAGAGTCTTAGGTCTAACTCAGTATTTAATTTGCTGAAAAACCGTGTTATTGAACGATTTGTTATTGATGAGGCCCATTGTCTTTCGACTTGGGGAAATGATTTTAGACATGATTATTTTTACATAGGTACTTTTATAAAAGATTTACTAAAAGAAAAGCCTTTTCAAGAGCATATACCAATATCTTGCTTCACTGCAACTGCTAAGCCACAAGTTATAGAAGATATAACTGAATATATAGAATCCTCTCTAAATGTTCAAATGAGTCGTTATATAGCAATACCTGAACGAAAGAATCTAGACTATGAAGGATATGAGTTAGAAGATGATAAAGCTAAGTATACAAGCCTATTAGAGTTTATTAATAAAAATGAAGGCTCTACCCTAATTTATATTCCATCTTCTACTAAAAAATGTGATGATGTAGCTGAACAATTATCTATTGATACAGGTAAGAATGTTAAATCATTTCACTCTAAATTAGAAACCGATATAAAAATGCAAATTTTGAAAGATTATATTGATGACACAATAGATATAGTTGTTGCAACAACTGCATTTGGTATGGGAGTTGATAAACCAAATATTAAAAATGTAATTCACTATGAGATATCAGAATCACTAGAAAATTATTCTCAAGAAGCAGGTAGAGGGGCTAGAGATCAAAAGCTTAGAGCAACGTGCCCATTATTATTTTCTCAAAGTGATTTAGATAAACACTTTACGACACTTACTCGTTCAAAAATCAATGCTGATGAAATAAATTCAATATTTAAAGTGCTTAAAAGTGATAAACGTAATCCGGTAGCCCTAACAACAAGAGAGATTGCTGCTAAAGCAGGATGGGATACAGAAGACAATTCTAATGATTATGATATGAAGGTTAAGACAGCTCTTTTGGAGTTAGAAAGAGAAGATTACCTAGAAAGATCTAGGAATAAAGTACAATTTTATGCTGACGCTATAGCACTTGACTCTCTTGCTATATTACAAGAGGCATATAATACTAAAGAGTATAGTAAAGATTCAAAAGACAGGTTGTCCCGTATACTTCAGACACTGCTAGGAAGGGGAAAGCCAGAAGCAGTTCAATTAGATGAGATGACTGAACTACTTGGCTATTCTCATGCAGAAGTCACTCAATCAGTTTTAGAGCTTAAAGAGATGAAGATCATTTCTGATGCAAAAGACTTGAGTCTTAAAATCAGTAAAGATAATAGAGATACATATACAGTTTATCAGCAAGTTGAAAATATATTATATGAATATTTAGTTCGTGATAATAACCATACAATTAGAATGAGTGAGCTGAATCAATTGTTGTTAGATAATGAAACATTAAATATTAAAAATGAAAATATGGCTCCAATTATAAAGGTACTACTTAAGAGTTGGATAGGAAATAGACATCAATTTAAATTTAATAGGATAGATAGGCAAAAAGATCTTTGGTACTTTGAATTCATTGATACAAAAAAAGTGAAAGAAATTATTGGATACAAGCATTATATAACCTCAAAAATTATGAAATTTTTGACAAAAAATATTACTGACAAGAAATCATCTTCTAAAGAGTCGGTTGAGTTTTCAATGTTAGAACTTCAAGAAGAGTTAAAGATTGAAAATCTAAAAATAATAGATAAAGCGCTACTTCACTTACATGAATTAAAAGTTATTGAGCTTGGAAATGGTCGTTTTATATACTATGCACCAATGAATATTCAAAAGCTTGATAGAATGCTAACACCTAATAAAAAATACACTAAACAAGAGTATAAAACTAGGCTAGAGCCATATTATCAGAGGAAAATGGAATCTATCCATATAGTTGGAGAGTACTCTACAAGACTGATAAAAGACTCTAAAAATGCACAAATATTCATGAAAAATTATTTCACCCTTTCACGTAAAGAGTTTCTAAAAAAATATGGTGAGTTAGAAGAAAAATTCAAACGTCCAATGACAGAGTATCGTTACAATAAAATTTTTAATGAATTATCTGATGAACAGAAAAAAGTTATTGACGACAATGAGTCTCAAGGAATGATGATTTTAGCTGGACCGGGTAGTGGAAAAACAAAAGTTTTAGTACATAAAATAGCATCTCTAATTTTACAAGAGAATATAAAAGCTGATCAATTTTTGATGTTGACTTACTCACGCACTGCAATGTTAGAGTTTAAATCTCGTTTATTTGAGTTGATTGGTCAGTTGGCATATGATATAGATATTTTTACTTTTCATGGTTTTTCTCTTCAACTTGTAGGAAGAGAAGTAAGTAGTGATGACGATCTACTGAAAAATGTCGTAGCTCTTGCTGCAAAGCAAATAAATGATGGGAAAATAGAAGTACCTTTTAAAACAGTCCTTGTTTTAGATGAGTATCAAGATATAAATGCTGATGGTTTTGAGTTAATAAAGGCATTATCAACGGCACATGAAAACAAAAAAAGACTTATTGCTGTTGGGGATGATGATCAGTGTATCTTATCTAATGTGAATGGTGCAGATATAAAGTATATTAAGCTATTTGAAGACGAGTTTGGAATTAATGATGAAGATATTAAATCATATGCTCAGTACGAGCTTTTAACTAACTTTAGAAGTCTACAAAGCATTGTAGAATATTCTAATAACTTTATTAATAATATCAATATGAGATATAAAAAACATCCCCTTTTAGCTAATTCAAAACATCAAGGTGAAGTTGTAATACTCAATTGTAATTCACAGTATTTACAACAACCAGCCATTGAACAAGTTAAAGATTATATTGAAAAAGACAAGAGTTTAGCTGTATTAGCCTTCAGTAATAACGAAGTCGCTGACATATACTCATTATTACATGAAGAAGGTATTCCTGTAAGCTATTTGCTAAATAATGATGGGTTTAAGCTAAGTAATTTAGTAGAAATCAGATATGTTGATCAACTTTTAAAAGATAAAGAATTGAATGAAAATCTTCTATGGGAAGTCTATGAAGAATCTAAAAAACGATATACTGGATCTAAAAATTTATTGATACTGTATGGAGTTATAAAGGGTTTTATAGATGATCATGAGCTTTATACGCCTTCTTTATGGAGTATATATTTAGATGAAATATCTTCTGAGCAGCTAGTTAATACTTTTAATAAAGTTTTAGTCTCTACAATACATAAATCAAAAGGTAAAGAGTTTGATACAGTTGTCTTAATGGCTCATAAGGCTACCTTAGATGATGAATTCATTAGATTGTTTTATGTTGGGATGACTCGTGCGAAAAAGAAGTTGATAATTGTTACTGACAATAGTGTATTTAGTAAGTATGCTACAGAATCAGTGGAAAATAAACATAACACCAATGTTTATATTGAACCAAAGAGAAAAACACTTGTTATGGACTTAGAACATTTATATCTTAGTTTTAGAGTTAGCAAAAAGATTGATCTTATAGCCGGCAGTCAAGTGTTTGTAAAAGAACTTACCAAGGATCAACGATATTATTTAGTTCAAAATGATATATTAATTGCACAGTTTTCAAAAAAAATGCAAAGCGAAATAGAAAAGTATGAAAGACAAGGATATAAAGTATTGAATATTAATATTGAAAATGTCGTTGAATGGTTTGATAAACAATCAAATATTAATAGGCAGTTGCCATTATGTAAATTAGTAATGGAAAAGTAATTATATGAAAACAACAGAGTTTTATAACACTAAATCAACAGAGCTAATAGATAGATACGATAAAGCTGATATGTCACTACTACATAATTTATTTATAAAATATATACCATTGAATAGTAGTGTTATTGATATTGGATTTGGATCAGGCCGTGACTTACAATTCCTATATGATAATGGATATGATGTGTGGGGCATAGATCCATCTAGTGAATTTATCAAGAATGCCAAAAATAGGTTTAGTGATAAAAAAGACCATTTTTTTAAAACATCTGTGCCGTTTCAAAAAGAACTATTAGAGCTAAATGAAAAGTTTGAAGCAGTTATTTCTATAGCTGTTTGGATGCATTTTAAGCAGAGTAAATATGAAGAAGTAGTAGCAAATATAGTGCAATTAACAAAGCCAGACTCTAGTATAATAATTAGTTATTCAGATGGAAAAAGGCTGAATGATGAACGTTACTTTGAAGATGTCAATTTAGTTTATTTAATAGAACTTTTCAACTCTAGAGGTTTCACATTAGTCGAAACTATTAAACATGAAGATAGTTTAAATCGTAAAAATATATCTTGGAAAACGGTGATTTTTAAAAATGATTGATGTCGAAGCTCTAAAACAAATAAGTTACATTATAGAAAATGATTCTACCTCAAGTACATACAAATATGTTTTACTTAAAAGTGTTATTAACGCGTCTCAAAAGTATGAGCATTTAATAGAAGTAAAAGATAATAGAGCCAGTATACCTATAGGACTAATTGTAGAGCAATGGATTTTAGATTATATGCCATTTGTATTTAAAAATATTTCTCAACAAAACAGTGGTACAGTATTAGATAAGCCAATAATTGCTAATTACAACAAAATATTTTATTTATTAAATCTTGATAGATATGTTGAATGGGAATATGCATATATGCAGTTTATAAAGTCATATAAGAGTTCAAACTTATCATTAGAGTTATCAAATGAATTTTTTAAGCTTGCAAGGAAAATGGCAAAAAAAATCGTCAGTATGCCGATGCGATATATTGGTAGGTCAGAGTATGAGTTTTTTACTCCAGATAAAGAAAGCTTTGCTGATATAAAACTTGAAAATGGGATGATGTATGATTCTAGTTTTCTTGTAAGAGAATTTGGCTCCTTCTCCATCTCAGAACAACACTATAATATCTTCCGTTATTTAGGTCAAACCTTATATGGTACTTCGACTATATTGTCAAAATGGAAACAGAAAACTTTAGCGCTGAACGTTGATCAATCATATGCAAAAGACATGATAGACAAACTTTCTAGTGATACATTAGAAGTTAGGAATACATCAGCAATTAGAAATATATTAAATGAAGAGAACGAATGTGTTTGGTCTGGTAAAGAGCTGAGTGGAACGAACTATGATGTTGATCATGTATTGCCTTTTTCTGTATGGTTTAATAATGATTTGTGGAACATGCTACCTACTGATCGTGATTTAAACCAGAGAAGGAAAAAGAATAAGATTCCATCTCCTACATTAATTGAAAATAGGTCTGATGTTATTAAGCGATACTGGCATGATTATTTTAAAGAATTCCCACTATTATTTAAGTCTCAAGTAGAAGTTTCTTTGACAGGAACTAACGTTAGAATAGATGAATTCATGGATGTAGCACTAGACTCATTATGTAGAAAAAGCCATTATCTAATTAATGATAGAGGGCATACACCTTTTTACGCTTGATTAATTTAGAATACTGCTATTATAAAAACAACATTATTTGTCTATTTATAAGTGTGAGTAATATACTTCCTCTTATATCCCCGAAACATATCCTGTCTCTGGTCTAATTGTTAATACTACGCTTGTTTCTCCAGTCATAGAAATTGTGATTAAACAGTCTGCTACCATTAAAGAGCCTGCTGTATAAGATTGTGTCCAAGCATTAGTGTCTCCAATCATCGGTCTTCCCATATGGTCAAAACTGATCTCAGCATTAGCTCCACCACAACCTGCACCAAAATTAAGTGTTACACCATAGTCATCATTTAAGTTGATGGCAGATAGGTTCTGATCTCTATTTAGTGAGTCTACAGCAAACGTAGCTCCGTCATCACTTCCTATAGAGTACGTATTACCTGTAAAGTCAATCTGCCATCTATCTTTAAACCATACATTATTACCTGCGTCAAATTTATCATCTACCATTGCTAAGTGTTGTGCATATCTAATATGTGATTGTAGTTGTACAGCGGATTCTGCTACTTTGCTACTCTTCATATCAGGAAGCATTACCGCAGCCAATATTCCTATGACAACTAGTACAAATACTAGTTCTAACATTGTGAAAGCTTTTTTCATTTTACACATTCCTTTTCTAGAGCTATTTTAATGTCTCTATCGCAGTTAAAGTACATTCGTATAGCAAATACCCATCCAGCAATAGCTAGAGCAAATATAGCAACGAGTATGTAGTGATAAAATGCTAACCACTCTACCCCAAACATATCCACAAAATAAAAAATCACATAGTCACTAAACGGTAAAACTCCAGTTCTTATTAATTCCATAAATGCTTAACTCCAGACTTGTTTGTTTAATTATATTTCATTTTATTATAAGATTATACCTGATTTGGTTTAATAATATATGTTTTCACTTGGTTAGTAGTTGTCTACTTTCTAGGGTAAATTCCATAGTGATATAACCCTTTCATCATAATTCAGCTTGTTCTGATTTGCATTAGCATTAGTTGGTTGTTACTGTGTCTGATTTGTGGGGAATGGTTCGCCGGTTAATATAACCGGCAGAATATTTCTCATAGTTTTATAAAAGTTGTTTTTTAACTGCATCTAAAAGTAATTGCTCTTCATTGGTTATAACATCATCAGCGGATATAATTTTTTCTATTATTTTAACTACATCTTCAATCTGATTTTTAGAAAGTAGTCCTTGTAACTCATTCAGTAAAACATCAAAATCTTCTTCTTTATTAATTTGCTTAAATAAGTTTTGAACATCTTCATCATCAAGAAGATACTCATTTTTTATAAAGTTAACGAGGATGTCTAATTCTGCATTACTTACTTCACCATCAATGGAGACTGCATGATATAGCAACGTGATAACTGATACAATCATATTCTCATCAAGCTCTTCACCTCTAGTAAGTGATTTTAGTTGATTTAATAGACTGCTCTTAACTTTTGTTTTTTGTTTACTTTTTAGATTTTGCTTGATTGTTAATTTTGATATCTTTTCTTCAATATTTGTCAAATCTTTATTTTCAAATTTTTCACCTAACTTATTAAAATACTTCATAGCTAAGTCTAAAAATTTATCTATATTGCCATTATCCCAAGCAGTTAATTGATTAAATGTCTGCACAAAACTTTTCCCATCCTCTTTTCCAAAAGCTTCAATTGCTATTGCCTCTATTTCAGTGTCTTCATACATCATATTTGATAATTTCATTGATACTAATACAATGAATGCAGTAAGAGCCGATTTAATTAGCACTATTAATGATCCAAACATTACACCACCTATTATTGTAGCTGGTCCAGCAAAAGCTCCTATGGCAAATAACATTGTAATTAAAGATATATCCCATACCATAAGTCCTAGGAGTGTGGAAAGCGAAACTATAATTCCTGTGAATAATAATTTTGTCTTAGTATCAGTACTTTTAGAATTTAAAGCCGCGAAAATGAATTTAATGAAATTTGGTCCTATATAAACTGTTTTTTTAACTATATCTCCCGGTATACTCCTAATATACTTGATAAGTTCTTTATAGTTATTACCTTCTCTTTCCATACTTTTTACACCTGCTACTGCAACACTTTCAGCTACTACCGCTGATTTGTCAGCTATGGTGGTAGCTTCTTTTATTTCTTTATACATTTTTTTCCTTGAATCAGTATTTGTGACATAGTGCATTAATTATAACAAAGAAAAGTATTAATTAATTTTAAAGTAGTTTAAATTATAAATAAAGAGGGGGTGTTGTGATAAATCTGCAACCAAGTAATAAAAAAGTCTGTATAAGACACGAAGCGAGTCGCACATACTTCCATCAATTCCTAGAAACATCGTCAGGCAATTAGTTTGTGGGGAATGGCTCGCCGGTTATGGGAACCGGCGAGAGGAATATTTTATTTTAAAATATTCCTTATAGTTATTTAATAGTACAATAGTTTAATGAAATTTATTTTAAGGGCAATAATATGGGGTTTGGTAAGATTTTAGGTTTAGCAGCTTTGGGTGTAGGTGCTGTAGCAGCCGCACCATTTACAGGTGGTGGTTCGTTGTTCGGAGCAGCTACTTTAGGTGCCTCTTTAGCAGGAGCTGGAGCTATTGCAACTGGCGCAGGTGTAGCTGGTGCTGCTGCAGGAGCTGCTTGGTCAAGAAAAGATGATGAGAATGAGCAAAAAAAAGATGAGGAAATTTCTAGTTTAAATAAAAAAGCAGAAAAATTTCAACAAGCATTTGAAGATGCCGTCAATGAATTTAAAGGAGATAAAGAATATTTCAATTACATTATTGCTTGTAGTGCAGTAGGCATTGCTGCTGCAAATTCAGATGGTGAAATAGTAAAAGAAGAAATAGATGAAATTAATGAGTTTGTTGGTGGGATCTCAAATGCAAATTATCCTAAGCATGTAGTAGAAGCTATTGCTAAACTAATAGATAATCCTCCTACTTTGAATGAAGCTATCAGTTATATGAAACATGTTCAGAAGTCTAATCATGAAAGTATTAGAGATTTAATAGAACTAGTTATAGAAGCTGATGGTAAAGTTCTTGAAGAAGAAAAAGCTTTCTTAGAAGCCTTTAACTATGCTATGAAAATGGTTAAATATACTGCTGAAAGAGAAGATAATGATAATAAATTTGTAAATGAAATTAAAGAGCGACTTTCAGCCTAAAATTTATTTAATAAAAGGAATTTGTTTTGAGTAGAGTTGATAGATTTAAAAAAAGAAAGAAAATTAGTGAGAGTACTGCTGTATATATGAGTTCAGATAAAAAATTAGTAGAAGAGTTTTTAAATTCTGATATTAACGAAAAAAAAATGAAACAAATTTATAAGGAATCTAATGAACACTATGATTTTAAATATGATTTCAATGTTTCACAAGATGAAGCAAAAGACTTTTTAATTAAATTTAAAAAGGACTTTAATGATGAGAGGTTTAATCAGCTTATAAATGATTGTAAAAAGGAAGTTATAAATTCTATTGTAACACCATTTGGACTTGGTAAGGTAGTGGCCGCATATGATAAAGCTGGAGGCAATGTTAATACAATCCATAATGCTCGCAACAAAGATTTTGTAGATTCTGATGGTACAGAATATAAGAATGGTCTATATGCAACAGATGAAGCAAAAGAAAATTATGATAGTAGAGGAGATTACAACAGTGATGAATATCATAAAGATAAAAGATTTATAGACATAAATAGAAAGCATTCTGCATCTAAAAAAGATGGAACAGCAACTGACTATATGACTGGGGAAAAAATCAAACAAAATGATAGCCATGATTTAGACCATGTAGTTTCAGGAAAAGAGATCCATGATGATGCTGGAAGAGTTTTAGCTGGTATGGATGGGGCAGAATTAGCTAATACGGACATGAATTTAAAGCCTACAGACAGTAGTATAAATAGGTCAAAAAAAGCTGATTCTATGGAAGACTTTTTAAGTAGAAAAAATGAAAATATTAAAAAGATAAAAGAGTTAAAATCAAAAGATAATTTATCTGAAAAAGAACAAAAAGAATTAACAAAACTTGAAAAGCTTAAAAAGGTTGATGATAAAAAAGCTATTGAAGCAGATAAGAAAGCAAGAGAAGAGCAAGATAGTAAAATAAATAAAGAATATTATACAAGCGGAAAATTTGCTAAAGATACTGCAATAGCAAGTGGAAAAGAAGGTGCTAAAATGGGTATACAACAAGCTTTAGGACTTGTTATTACTGAGTTCTTCACTGCTGTATTTGATGAAATTTTAGATATATACAAAAATGGCTTTACTTATGGCTTTGACGATGATAGATTTTTTATAGTATTAAAAGATAGATTAAAAAAGATAGCAAGCAGAGTAACAAGTAAGTGGAAAGATGTTGCTATTGCTTTTAAAGATGGTTTCATCTCTGGATTTATATCAAATTTAGTAACTACTGTTATTAATATGTTTGTAACAACTGGAAAAAGAGTTGTTAGAATTATAAGGGAAGGACTTTTTTCATTATTTAGAGCTGTTAAGTTACTTACATTTCCACCAGAAGATATGAGTTATGAAGATTCAATGCATGAGGCTAAAAAACTAATTGCTAGTGGATTAATTGTTAGTCTAGGAGTAATAGCAGAAGAGTACATTGACAAACTTATTAGAGGTACTGCAATACTAGAACCTTTTGCCGATGAACTAACTGCTGTATTTGTTGGTGCTATTACTGGTTTATCAATTACTATGGTTGTTTATTATATTGATAAGAAGAAAAATGATAAAGAAATGGTTGATTCTTTAATGAGTGATACAAATCAAAAATTTGATAATTTAGATGTATTATTAAATAGATTAAGATATTAGAACTTTTTGATGCATCACGACAAATCTGCGACCAATTTCATCAAAAACTACAATACACTGATAAAGTAGACCGGCGAGTAATAAAAAATATTGAGTAAAATGATATAAGAATTAGTTATGAAAAATCTCTGTAAGTATCGTAAATAAGGGGATTGTATAAAAAGGTGGTGGACCCTCAGAGATTCGAACTCTGGGAGGTATAACCCTCGCCGGTTTTCAAGACCGGTGGTGGAAAATTTATTTCTTAAAATTACAATCACTGTCTACACTTCTCAACTCCAATCATCAGGTTTTCTTTTATAAAATTATCTTCCTAAAGTTTCCATTTTTCTTCTTTACTGATCTTACATTCTTGATTACTCATGTGTATCTCCATTAAATTGATTTTATATATTTATTTTTATGCTTACGTTTTGGTTTAAAGATATCAATTATAAATCCTAAAATCAAAAAACTCATAAAAGCATATATAGCTATCAGTCCCATATTAAGAAAAGTGTTATCGACAAACCATCTGTCAAAATCTAAAAAGAATTTAATTGTTTCAACTATCATTTTATTGACTTGATGAAGCATAAAGTTATCTATACGCGTATCTAAAAACATCACGAAGCCTATCGTAAAGAGGTATATATATACTTTTGTTTTTAGCTTGTCTATATCCATATCAAACATTCTAAGAACTGCTTTATATACAAAAAAGTTAATAACCATTCCAATAATTATCGATAGTTTATGTATGTCACTATTAGTAGTTAACTCTTTAGACCATTCATAACCGATAACTCCTCCAGGCAATAGTGGAAACAGTATTATCATTGCCATTAAAAAATAGAAAATTATTACACTGGCTATAATCGAATCTAAAAGACTTCCTTCATTACTATCACTCATCTTTCTCTCCTTATTTACAATATACGATCTACAAAATCGTTTAGTTTTGAATATTTATCATTATCAATTGCTATTGCTAAAAACCAACAAAAGCTAGTCATAAATACTCCATACACCAATACATCAATTAGTGTTGGCACCTTCTCAAATAAAAATTTATTTGACTCTACGAATTCAGAATATTTAATAGATATAATCAAATCTTGAAGCGACATTCTTAATCCTTTATATCGCTATATTAATGAGCTAGCATGCTCAAATATTTTAAATCCATAATCAATAATTTCCATACTGCCAACCGTCACAAAAAACACCTCTTTATTCATAATTAACTTCATCTTCTCTCCTTGTTTCTGCAATATGATATTTAAAAATCAACAAACTTCCAAGCGTTTTTTCGCTTAATTAAATAGTTATAAATTTAGTCTCTAATTCAATAAACGAAATGTTACTCGCAGAGTACTTTCCATCATTTAGTTCTCTGCAAATTATTATAGAATCTTTGCCTATTGCCTCGGAAATGTAACGTGTATTAGTTTTTATATCAAAGTAGTTTCTGATATCATTTTCTGGGATTATTGCAAAGATGCAAGATGCTAAAGTCTCTTTAGATTTCTCATTAAATGGAGCTAGTAAAAAAAGATCTATCTCTTGTTCATCTTCAAGCTCTTTAAGTAGTTTTATCGGAAACTCAACATCAGCTCCAAACTGAAGTATCTTAGACATAACATAATCAACAAACTTATTTGCAGCGTCTTTGATATCAGCTTCATTGTCGAAAAAACTATAACTATGCTTGCCCTCTATTTCAAACTGTACATAGGTACCAGTCTCTTTATTATAGTATATGAGGTTTGTCATTTGTATCTGAAGATCTGTCGTTTGTACATTAATAATTGTCATTTGAATCTTACGATTCTTGTTTATTTAATAGCTTTTCTTCACGCTCAGCTTTGCCTGTAGCAAGTAAAGCACCAATTAACAGAGTAATTGAAAGAACCATATAAAAAGCATTACAATTACCAATCACACAATTGACAACTTCACTTACAAATAGGCCCGTAGATATGAAGAGTAATGCGTACATAAATTTCACCAAATTAATTCCTTTTTCTTCCAGTTGTATTTCTGTTTAGATGTTATGAATAATTAGTGAAATAGTCAAGTAAATTTTAAAACTTTTTAGGATTCAGTTCGCTGAGCAGTTTAGAATTTAATACATCATCTGCATTAAAAGTTATATTGTCTGCTCTATCTTCGTTGTGCATCTGTACTTCTATGATAATTTTAGAGTGTTTCATCGTACCAGAACCAATAACAGGATCACTCCACTTAAAAGTTGCTTCTTCACACTTTGTCTTCTCTGAGAAATCTCGTGCTAGTATAGGTGCAACAAAGAAGCTTCCTTCTCCTGTATCACAAGCGCTATAAGCATCTTCTAGAGTTACAACTTTTCTCTCTTTATATTGCTCGATTAAAGAGCTAGGAGCACTAATGCTAAAATACTTATATCCTGCTCTTTTAGTTGCTGTAGCTGCTGAAGCAAAAGCATACTTATAGTTTAGTCTTGTGACTCTGCCAATATCGTATGTAGTCATAGGAATTGCATCTTGATCTACAGTTATTTTAAGAACTGAGGCTTCAGACTTTGATGGAGTTACTAGTGTGCTATATGATGTACCGCACCCTGAAAATAATATTCCTGCAACAAGTGCAGAAACTAATAATTTTACAGTACTCATTACCATGACTCTCTTTCACCTGCTACGAAGTTCTTAGGGTCTAAGCCTTCAACAATCTCCGAGTTCAGCACATCTTCTGCATTAAAGGTTAAGTGGTCTTTTCTATCATCATTATGATACATAACTACAAATTCCGCATGAGCATGCACAACTGAGCCACCAAATAGAGTGGCATTTTGTGTTCCTAGAACTATAGATTGAATTGTTTTGCTTTTCCATCCAAGGTCTATTAGACCAAGCTGTATTAAAACTTCCATCACCACCGTCACACGCATCGTATGCATCTTGCACAGTCTCTACTTTTCTATCTTTATACTGTGCAATAAGTGGGTCAGGAGTAACAATACTGAAATATTTATACCCTGCATTTTTAGTAGCTGTTGCAGCAATAGCGAAAGCGTATCTGTAGTTCTTTCTTAGAACATTGCCAGAGTTTAATGGCCCCATTGACGTTGAGTCTTGGTTAGCTATTATGCTAACAGCATTGCCTTTTAGAGGCGTAGCAAATGTGTAGTAGTTTGTTCCACATCCTGAGAAGAGTAATCCTACACTGAGCGCTAGTAGTGTTGCCTGTATTGTTGTTTTGATATTCATATTTTTTCATCCTTTTGTTTTAAAGAAATATATAGAGAGTAGAATAACTTATCTTCTCCCTGCTAAATTATTAACATTTGTTTTTTTCATTAAAACAACCGCACAGGTGTAACGATCGTTTGTAATCCAAGTACTTCTTCCGCCTTTAATATGCAAAGTCCAAATATTTCCTTGGTTAGTTACATTTACTATGTTTGTGTCTTTTGCCCATTCTTGAGGAGATAAGCTATTTGTGCACTTTTGGGTTGATGGATTAAACCACAGCCATTCTGCCAAAAGAGGAGTTGATGATAATCCAATAATTACCAGATATAACATTACTTTTTTCATTTTTCATTCCTTTTTTAAGTCTATATTTTAATTAAACTAACTATAGTTAGTTGTCACAGAATACTGTCATATATATACTTATAGTTAGTTTAACCATAGGTGTATATAATGAATGACTGTAAAATTACTGATGATGATATGAAACAGATTTATAAGCAGATAGGCTTAAATGTTAAAAACATTAGAAAATCAAAAAAGGTATCCCAGCTTGCACTGTCGTTAGCAATTGGACATAAGGCTGTAGGAACAATATCTATGGCAGAATTATGTATTAACAACAAACATTTTAATATTGAGCACTTGGTGAAAATTGCTAATGTACTTAATGTTGATGTTGAAGATTTTTTCAAAGATATACAAAAAGAATAATCACTGACAATATAGCCTGGAATGTCCCCAATAAACTAGACAAACTTTAATTCAGTGATTTAGATAAAATAATGTCAAAGCATTATGAGATTTAATAGGATTAAAAAATGGCAAGAGTAGTTTATAGTGAAGAGTTCAGAATAGAAGCGGTGAAACAAGTTACAAAAAATGGTTATAGCATAACTGATACAGCAGATAGACTGGGAGTTCATCCTGACTCACTGAGAAACTGGATAAAAAGATTAGAATCTCCTCAAGCAATACAAAAACATAAAATATTAGATGAATCTCAGGTTGAGATAAAGAAACTCCAAAAAGAGCTCAAAAGAGTTACAGAAGAGAGGGACATACTAAAAAAGGCCGCGGTGTACTTTGCAAGCCACACAAACTAAAATATGCTTTTATAAAAGTATATAGTGAAGTTTATGCGGTTCATAGACTTTGCAAAGTTATGCAAGTACACCGTAGCGGATATTATCAGTGGCTAAATCAGCCTATCTCAGATAGAGAACTTGAAAATAAAGAATTGTTAATACAGATTAAAGATGCATTCAAAGCATCAAATAGTGTTTATGGTCACAGGAATATTCATAAAGACCTTAAAGAGTTAGGTATTCATGTAAATAAAAAGCGAGTAGCTAGACTCATGAGTGAAGCTAAACTCTATGGTGTAGGCACTTATAAACGCAAGCCATATAGCAAACCTGGTCCAGCTCATAAAGCTTACCCTAACTCTATCTCCACCAGTGTTTTATATCAGCTAAGCCTAATGACACATGGGTAAGTGATATTACATACATCAGAACAAAAGAAGGATGGATGTTTTTAGCTACTGTGATAGATTTATATAGTAGAAAGATTATAGGCTGGGCAACAGGTCATCGTCAAACCACACCATTAATAATAAAGGCTCTTAAAATGGCAATTACTCGACTTGGTAAGTCAGATAAAGTGATTCTTCACTCAGATCAAGGAAGTCAATATAGCTCTTATGATTATAAAAAAGTTGCTAAAGAGCATAATATTACTCTTAGTATGAGTCGAAGAGGTAATTGTTATGATAATGCTGTTGCAGAGAGCTTCTTCAAAACGCTTAAAAAAGAGCTTGTCAGAAAACAGATATTTATAACTAGAGAAATCGCAGCATCAAAAATATTTGAATATATAGAAATGTTCTACAACTCAAAAAGAAGACATAGTTATTTAGATTATATTTCACCAAATGAATTTGAAAAAAGGTATAATTTAGAGTCTTTAAAAAAGTAGGTTTTTACTGGTTTAGTAATTGTCTAGTTTATAGGGGACATTCCAGATTGTATCTCATATACTTATATTAAAAAACTCTTTATCTATTAAGTGTTTTTTTGAAATAAACTTTGTTAAATTCTTCCTCTAATCCATATAACATTCATCCAATTATTTTTTTTCATTTTCGACAAAAGCACAATCTGTTTTGTCAAAAAAAGCATCCTTAAAAATAAAAAATATCAGACTATAAATACAGAAATACCGCCAACAAGCCCATAATATATGGCTTTATCGCAGATATACACTGTTGAATCATCAACAACCTAATATAAAAATATATACTTTTTTAAAGGTTAAATTAATATTTAAAACTTCATACTAGAGCTAGTTGAAAACTTAATATGTCATTTTTCTAGTTTTTATTGAGAAAAGACAGAATAAATATATATTAAAATTACAACATAAAATTTGAGGAGAAAAGTTGAAAAGCATCGAAGAAAGTTATCGCGGATATGAGTATGAAAAAGAGTTAGATATAGGTGGTTTGTTGAGTACAAAAATTAAGATGTTTTACTTCTTTACTTTTCTACTAGAAGAGTTAAAAGAAGTAGATGAAGACATGATGGATGGTAAAATCAACATGCTACCTTGTGTGTTCTACGATGGAAAGAAAGTTGATAATATCGTATTTGATTATAATTTTCTTGTTCAAACTACAGGTAGATACATCAAACAAAACAACCTAGGGAATGCTGAGAATTTCATAGATTCATTCAGAGCAGAACTAGTAGCTAAAGACAATATAACTAGAGCTAAGAAGTCACTTTTTACGCATACAATCTTTGAGCAAATGTGGAATTGTGCATATATAAATGGTGGAAATCAGAGAAAAAAAGACTTGTCATATTCTTCACAGACAGTTTATAGAAATGACAAAACTGCTGTTCAATTTGCTGCTGTTCCTTTATCAATAAGAGAGTTAACAGTGATTGTCGGAGACCCAGATTTGATAGATGGGCTAGTAAAATTGTCTAAAGTTAGTAATGCAATTCAAGTTGCTTTTGGAAATTCCAAAACAAGTAAAGATCCGATTGGCTGTACTAATTATTGGAAGAAGAATGATGACGGATTCAAGAAGAAATTCTTTTTAAATAGTGCCGATTTGACTTTATAAGTTATGAATTCCTAACAAAGGTCATATTAGTGCAAGTATATAAATCAACATCATCACTATGTGAAATATATGAAGTTGGAAGAGACTTTTTTCAAAGAAGAATTCAAAGTGAAGAGTTCATTTTAAATGAGCATTATATAAAACAAGCAAACACTATTAGATGGGATTTTGAAGCTATTGAAAAGTGGTGGAGAGGCTCAAGCTTATCATCAGATGAACTGAATGATATCTTTAATAAAATCCTACCAGATTGAAATATTACCTAAAAGGATGTACCATATCAAAGTTATCTGCGGTTGCCAAAAGGAAAACTATGGCAACTATACGTTCTAGAAATAGTGTCTTATATCTTGATTATTATTATGAATCGAAAAGGATTCAAAGAAGTACTGGATTTAAAGATACTAAGGCAAATCGTAAGATGCTGGAAAAAGAAATAATTCCAGAACTTATGAAAAAAATATATCTTGGTGATTTGAAAAAACCTGATTCTAAAAAGTTTGCTCATTACCATAAGAAGTTTTTAAAACTTCACGAAAGCGATAAAAGCTTTCACAACAGGATAGGTGTTTACAATAGAGTAAACGAGTTCTTTGGAAATATGTTTGTATCAGATATAAAGGTTCTCACTGTAAAAGAGTACCTCTCATCACTAAACCTTAGAAATAGTAGTAAAAAAGATTATCTTGGATGTGTTAGAGGTACTCTTGATATTGCACTTGACGATGAAGAGATAGATAGAAATGTAGCTTTTGGTATTAGGTTTAAAAGAGAAGCTAAAGCTCCTATACAACCTTTTTCTATTGATGAAGTCACATTAATGCTTGAAAAGTCAGAAGGTATGTTTAGAAACTACATAGGTATATCATTAAATAGTGGTTTGAGAAGTGGTGAAGTATTAGGACTCATGCATAGTGATATCTTAGAAGATAGAATATGTGTAAGGCGTTCTGTATCTCAAGGTCGTGTCACATCACCAAAGACACTTGGAAGTGTCAGAGATATTCCAATGCTTGAAGCTCTTAGACCATACCTAGAGAGCCAAAAGAAGTTAAGTGAATCACTTTACCTATTTGACTTTGATAAGACGTTTATAAAGGACGCTTCATTCTTTAAAAGAAGATGGCATCAACTAGTAAAAGATTGTAATATGGAGTATAGAAAACTTTATACGACAAGACATACTTTTATAACTGCGATGTTAAATAGTGGAAAGTTTAAAATAATGGAAATTGCAGCCATTGTCGGACACACTTCACCAGAGATGATTGTTAAAAACTATGCAGGTTTTATAAAAGATAATCACTTGAAAATCGATACAAATGTAGAGCTCTTTAAAAATAGCTGTTGCAATACCGTGACAGTTAAAAAAATGAGTGATTTGAAAAACGCTTGAAAGTTCGGTGTGTAAGTGGTGGGTCCTGCGTGATTCGAACACGCGACCACTCCGTTATGAGCGGAGGGCTCTAACCAACTGAGCTAAAGACCCACTGTTTGTAGGGCGCAATTATAGTCAAAATATTCTTATATATTTCTTTTATTGCACCCTATCTTTGATTTTAAATACAACTGCATAAAGTAAAGGTACGTAAATCAAGTTAAGTACTGTTGCCCAAGCGATTCCAAAGCCTAAAGAAATTGCCATTGGTTGAAGTATCATAGCCTGTCCAGATGCAAAGAAGATAAGCGTAGAAAGCCCAAGAACTGTCGTTAAAGACGTAAGGAGAATAGGTCTTAGCCTTGTCCCTGCCCTCTTCATCAACTCCTCTGTATCATCTGCATGTTTGATGAAGTTCACCACAATAAGCCCATCATTTACAACAACCCCTGCAAGTCCAACTATTCCTATCATTCCAGGCATCGTAAGATTTATACCCATTACCCAGTGTCCAAAATATACACCAAGCAAGACAAGAGGAATAGTGCTGATAACTATAAGCGATTTTTTTATGGAGTCAAACAGCCAAACCAGAGTGATAAAAATCAAAAAGATAGCAATTATTGCAGACTGCATCATCTCTCTTTTGTTTTTAGCGTTCTCTTTTTCTTCACCTTTTATGTCTATCTTGTATCCATCTTTTCTAAGCTTAAGAAATGCAGGTTCTAGTTCTTTCATAGCTTCAGAAGAAGTTATTACTTTTTTATTTAGAGTTGCCAGAACTGTTCTTATTCTAGTTCCGTCTTCTTTTTTAAGTGCTACAAAGCCTTGAATCATTATAAACTCACAAACATCACTTAGAGCTACATAGTTATCAGTTCCTGGAACTTGAACCTCTATGTTATCTATAGAGCTTATTTTTTTGTTTATACCACTCTCTATCTTTATACGAACAAGCCCTTCATCGTTAAACATCTTTCCATACTCACCTTTTAGGTAGTACGATCTAAGTTCATTGGATATAACCTCTTCATTAAAGCCAAGTTGCTGTCCATACTCATTTACACGGAGCTTTAGTTCTTTCTCTCCAGGATTTGCGTCATCTGAGACATTACTTACACCTTCTATCTTTTCAAGTGTACTTCCAAGATACTTAACACCTTTTAAAATATCTTTTTCACTCTTTCCGCTTAGACTTAGTTCTATATCAGATGCAACAACACCAGCTCCAGGAACTTTAACAACAAGTTCTTCATAAACTAAATTTTCACCATCTTTGAGTTTTTTAAATGGCTCTATGATCTTTTTTAGAACTTTAGCTATATCTTCCGCATTTTTCTGTCTGGTAAGGGCCTCTGCATTGTACTCTATAGAAAGATAAGGACTTATGTAAGTATCAAAAACATTAGTAGGCGCACGCTCTTTTAAATCAATGAATATATGGAAAAAATTATCTCCTGTCTCAACCATATTCTTAGCATCCATCTTAAATCCAATAACAGAAGTAATAGAAGAGAAATCTGATTTATTTGTATTTTCTAAAAGCTTTTTTTCTAATTCTGTTACTATCTTCTCTGTATCTTCAAGCTCGCTATTTACGTTAACTGTGCCATATACATATATTTGAGTGTTATCAAAGTCTGGAAATAGCTGAAACTTTGAGTTTTTAATAAACACAAATGTCAAAGCGAGAATCGATACAACTATAACGATAAGTGAAATCCACTTTGCTCTAAAAACAAAGTGAAGTGCTTTACTATGCCAAGAACCAAATCTCTTCCAAAGCCTTTTTGTAAAGCTTTCATCATGTGAGACTTTTAAAAAATCATGTGCATGAAGAGGTAAAAAATAAAATGCCTCAAAAAGTGAAGAGAGAAGTAGCACGGTTATCATGATAGGGATTATTTTTATAAACATTCCCATCTCACCAGTAAGTAGTAGCATAGGTAAAAATGCAAAAACAGTAGTCAGAGTTGCAGTTAATACAGCTGGAAACATCTCAGTAGCACCAACTATACAGGCTTCCCTTCTTTCCATGCCCTCTTCTAGATGACGATAAATGTTTTCAGCAACAACTATAGCCTCATCCACAAGCATTCCTAGAGCTATAAGAGCACCAAGAAGTGAGAGCATATTCAGAGAATCTCCCATCAGTTCTGTAGTTATCAGACCTATCATAAAACTAACAGGAATTCCAATAGCAACAACAATAGCAATACCGCGGTTAATAAAGATAAGCATCGCTAAAAATACAAGCATCAGTCCAAAAACTATGTTTGCAAAAACAGTATTTAGACGATTCTTAATCCAGATAGAAGTATCTGTATATATTTCATACTGTACTTCTTCACTCTTATTTGTTTTGTTTTTTAGTATCTCGCGTATCTGCTTAACTAAAGAAATTGCATTTCCATCTTTTGACTTTGTAACGTTTATAGATACATTTCTAGCGCCATTGTAGTGAGAGAGTTCAGACTCATCACTCAGTTTAAACTCTATATCTGCTATATCACCGATACGGACTCTGGCAGCTCCAACACTGATAATAGTATTTTCAATACTCTCTTTATTTTTTTCTCCATTAAAAGTAGATATATATAGATGCTTACCTCTCTCTTTTATAGTTCCTATTGGAAAGATTGAGCTTATATTTCTTAGAGATGCTACTGCGAGAGAAGGGTTTAGTCCAAAGGCTAAAAGCTTCTGCTCGTTTAGAGTTATAACTAACTCATCATCAGCATCTCCACGAATAGTGATATCACTAAGATCCTTTAACTGACTCAACTCACTCTTTAAATCTTCTGCAAGATTAAGCAGTTCTTTTTTACTTTTATCTCCAGCTAAAGCAATTAGGACAAGAGGAAAGTTATGCAGTTGAATTTTTGCGATTGGCTCTGCCATATCAGCCGGAAGATCTTTTTTTACACTGCTGACTATGTCTTTTACATCACTCAGGACTGTTATATTGTCAGAACCAGTTTTTATATCACTGGTGATTGAGAAAGAACCATTTTTAATAGTAGTTTTTATGTTGTCAAGTTCATCTATATTTTGAATATCATCTTCTATGCTCTTTACAACCATCTTATCAAGAACATCAGCAGATGTCCCGGAGTAACCACCGCTAATGATGATTTTATCCATATTCATAGGTGGAAATATCTCTTTGGGAATATTTATATATGCAAAAATAGAGAGCAAAACTATAAAAGTTAAAAGTATATGGTTTAAGAGTGGTTTATCTATTGCAAACTCTAAAAAGCGACGGATCATTGTTGTCCTTAGTTTATATTAGAAAAGTGTATCAAGAATTTGATTTTTAAATCGGATAGATTCAACAGATTCGTTTATTAGTATATTTTCTTCTACAAGAGTATCATATTCACCTTTTAATTTTGAGATATCTCTACTTTTAAAATATATTTGCTGTTGTATATATATTTTTGGAAATAGAGCTAAACTTACAAAACTCATAAGAAGTAGTATAAAAACAAGATAGCTAAAGTCAAGTCTTTTCTTTTTATTTAAAACCTGATCTACTTCATCAAGGAGTTCGTGCTTATCGCTCATAGTGGAACACTCTCATTTTTGCACTTCTACTTCTTGGGTTTTCTTTTAACTCATCATCTTGCGCAGTTATTGGCTTTTTACTCAAAATACGACCCAAAGAATTATCTCTAGAACATGTGCACCTCATGGCTTCATCTGGGCAGATACAGTTTTTAGTCCACTTAGTGTAAGTCTGTTTTACTATTCTGTCTTCTAGCGAATGAAAAGAAATGACAGCAACCGTTGCATCTGTGAACTGTGAATCTTCAATACTTTGAAGAAGTGACTTTAACTCTCCAAGCTCATCATTTACTTCTATGCGAATAGCCTGCATCAAAAGTGTTGCAGGATGAATCTTTTTTCCGTGAGGCATCAGATGCTTAGTTCTTTCACTTAACTCTTTTGCAGATGTAAATGGCCGAGAGTTTACTATGGCAGATGCTATCTTTTTGTAGTTTCTAAGCTCGCCGTACTCCAGTAAAATATTTTCAAGCTCAGAGTTAGAGTACTCATTTACAACATTCTTTGCACTAAGTGGTGCGTCTTTATCCATTCTCATATCCAGATTCTCACTCTCGTATGAGAAACCTCTATCTTTTTGGTCAAGCTGAAGTGAGGATACACCTATATCTGCCAAAACACCTCTTATTTTATCAACTCCATATTCAGCAATTATATCTTTTATGACAGATGAGAAACGACCTTTTCTGATGCTTACCCTATCTCCAAACTCTTCTAAGCGTTTTGTAGAAAAGTCTATTGCAGTTTGGTCTTGATCAATTGCAATTAGTTCAATATTTGGATTTGATTCTAGTATCATAGAAGAGTGACCTCCATATCCCATTGTACAGTCAATAATAATTCCGTTTTTTATATCTTTAAAAGTATCTACTACTTCGCGGTATAGAACAGGAATATGTGGGATATTTTGCAAAAGAAGCCTTTTTTTATATTAAACAGATTATACATTAACTTTGTAAATTTTAATTTTTAATAGTGTATTATAAACAAAAAAAAGGCCCCTAGGCATGAAAATAATCTTTTTACTATCTTTAATATACACTTTTATTTTAGCAAACCAGACTCAGATTGTTTTAGGTACTTTTACAACTGAATCAATTGCTAATGAAACACAAAACGACGTAAATAAGATTATAAACAAAGATACAAAATTTCAAAATTTCATAGATATGAACTCACTTAAAACTGTTTCTAAAAAACATGGAAAATATTTTATAGTAACTATAGAGCCATTTAACGATATCGTAACTACTCATTCTGTATTAAATAGAATCAAAAAAACTAAATACAAAGATGCTTATATACTAAAAATTTTTTCTCAAAAAACTCTTAAAAAAGAGAAAACAGAAACTATAATTATTCCTGAACCAGAGATAATTGATGATCCACTTTTAATGCCAGAACCTGACATAAAAAGCATAAAAGTAGCATCATTGACACAAAAAAGTGATATAAATGCTGAAAAAGAGAAAAAAAAAGATATAGTAATAAAAGAAAAGGTTAGTAAAAGACCAACTAAGGAACTCAATGTGTTAGAAACTTACTTTAATGAAATAATTGCAGCTATTGCGATATTAATTTTAATAGTAGTCTATTTTATGATTAAAAAGTCTCAACAGAAACAAAAAGATGACTTTGAAGACTCAACACCTGTACTCAACAAAAAAGAAGTTAAAAAAGAAGTTGTAAAGGAAGTGTCTGTTGTTGAGGCTGCACAAGAGCCAGAACCTATTGTAATGCAAGAAATAGTAGAAGCAATAAACTTCAAGGCTCTAAGTGGAGAAGAAGAAGGAAGCTTTGGAGTTGAAGAGTCTATAACACAAGTACAAGAGATAAAAATCACTCCTAAACCTAAAAGAACAAAGAGAGATGTACCGCCTCATTCAAAAATAACTAAAGAAAATTTCAAAGAGTTTGCAGGCCAAAAAATACTTGTTGCTGAAGACAATATCATAAACCAAAAAGTAATTTCTGGTCTTTTAGCAGACTCTGGGATAGAAGTAACTATAGCAGATGATGGACAGTTTTTACTAGAAATTTTAGAAAAAGATTCTGACTTTAACTTTATCCTTATGGATGCTCATATGCCTAGAGTTGATGGGTTTGAGGCAACTAGAAGAATAAGAAAAAATCCAAATTATGATCATATAATCATAATAGCGCTAAGCGGTGATACAGCGCCTGACGATGTTAGAAAGATGAGTGAAGCAGGTATGGAAGAGCATCTTGAAAAACCACTTAAAATAGAAGCTATGTATAATATTTTATACGCATACAATGACTCTACGCAAATAATTCCTGATGAGTTTGTTGAGATTGTTATAACCAAAGAATTAGACACAGACAAAGGTCTAAACATCTGTGGTGATGACGTAGAGTTTTATCATGAAATTCTAAATGAATTTGTAAGTACATACTCAGAATCTCCTGCAAAACTCCAAGAATTTATCAACCACAATGAAATGCAAAAAGCAGACCGTTACTTACTTGACCTTAGCGGTATAACTGCGAATATTGGAGCTAACAATATTAGTAAAATAGCTTCAGGTCTAAAAGAAGCTATTGTGAACCATGAAGATAAAAAATATATTGAACTTATTAAAGAGTATACGAAATCTCTTTACGATCTTCTAGAGGATATTAAAAAATATAAAAACAGAGAATAGTTCCTAAGCTCCGCCAAGAGCTTTTTTTACATTATCATCTGCCATCGTTATATTCCACGCTGGCTCCCAAACTAACTCTACTTCAACATTTTTTATATTTGCCATTTTCTCTACTGATTCTTTTACCCACTGAAGTATCATCTGATGCATAGGACATGCTTTTGTTGACAGTGTCATAGTTACATGAGCATTGCCTTCATCATCACACTTAGCGTCATATATAAGCCCCATCTCTACAAGGTTAAACCCAACTTCTGGATCTATTACTGTTGAGATTGCTAAAAATAGTTCTTCTTTTGAATACATCATTATTTTTTTCCTTAATTTTATTACTTGAAATTTATCATATAAAACACATTTCTTACAAGTGCTGATGCACCAACAACTAAAAACGAGGCACCAGCTTTCATAAGAGTATCATCTTGTAAAAGAATAGCTACGGCTATTATACTCACCCCTACAGCACAAAACACAAACTGAGCATGAGAACTCTTTTTAGGAAGCATATCTGCTAGCATCGGTACTTTTTCTTTCCCTACAAGTGGTGAGAAACGCTCAAACCACACAAGAAATGGAACTATTTTATATATGTGCCCAGTTATTGCAAAGCCAAAAAAACCAAAGAAGATAAGCCAACCGCTAGCCAGTAGTAACGGCTCATAAGAAGAAGCAAGATATGCAACACCTAAGCCTAAAGCTACTAGCATAGAAAAATATGCATAGATGAGTGAGATGGCATATATATCTAACTCTTTTCTAGCTCTTGTTTTAAAAATAGTATATACAAGATAAAAGTAAAATACCATAGATGCTAATGCCAAAGTATAAGCTGTATACTCTATAAGAGCATATTTTACAAATGAAGATATCACGACTAGCACTACAGAGGTGCTCATAAGTGTTATAGAAACTTCTAAAGGCCTCATGGAAAAACCATGTGATAAGCCGAACATAGGCAATAGTACAACAGACAATCCCATAAGAGTTATAGCGATATAACCACCTATTACTAAATATACATGTGAACGAAGAAGTGACATAATATCTACTTCAATTGTACCTGCATATCCAAGAGCCATTACAAGGCCAAAGATAATCCCAAAAAACAAAAATGTATTTGAAATGAGTACACTGCCCATAACAATATTTAGCTTCTTTACCTTTTTTATAGTTGAGAATATCTCCATAACAAATATCATCATGGATATCAAAACCACAGTGCCACCGTATGGAAGCAGAGCAGGAAAACCTAAAAATCCTACTACCATTAGAATTGTTCCAATGCCAAGAAGCGGCCAGATAACATAAAAAAGCTCAACTGCAGAATGTCCTACTTCCAGAACAACTGGGATTAACTGTGCCATAGCACCAAAAATTACCATCATTACAAAACCGAGTAAGAATAAATGCACAAAGCTCAATACTTTTGGATCTTGCAATAATAGATTATCAGAAGTAAAAAAGAATATAAATACAGATGCTAGTAGGTAAAACAGACTCCCCAAAATGAAAAATGGAGAGATAAGTTTAAATGGAGGCGCAAAATCTTGCGAGATAGAAAACATTTTACTCTTTTAGTGACAAGCTGTTTGAGTTAAATCAGAATCAACACCTGAATTTACATTTGTAAATGTGATTTTAACTAAACCGCCATCCATATTTTCAACAGTGTGAGCTATATCAGCTTCAAGTTTAGCAAATAGTCCTCCAGGTGATTTAAAATTAATCATTACAAGAGTATTGTTCGTATTTTTGATAAGTCTTAAGCCACTCATGGCATTTACCATTGGATCTGGTGGTCCACATTTTGATGAATCAAAGTAATAAGTGCTTACTCCATCTTTCGCTAATTCAAAAAAATCTACAGTTGCACCAGCTACTTCTATTTTATTCGCTTCTATTGGTATCAATGACATATAAAACCCTTTTATTTTTAATTATATGTCTATTGTAATCTAGATTTATCCATTCAGCATTGATATGTATCAACAATCACTATATATTATTTATTTAGTCAAATATTGTCACTTTTTATCTGATTTGACCACTTCCATAAATTTTAAATTTATATGTAGTAAGTCCTTCTATTCCCATTGGTCCACGTGCATGAAGTTTATTTGTACTGATCCCAACTTCTGCACCAAAACCAAAAGCTCCGCCATCAGTAAAGCGTGTTGAAGCATTTACATAAACACACGCTGAATCTATGGCATTTAAAAACTTCTCTGCTGTTGTAATATCCTCAGTTATGATAGATTCAGAGTGCCCTGAACCAAATCTTATAATATGCTCGATTGCACCTTCTACACCATCAACAACTTTTATATTTAAAATATTTGCCAAATATTCTGTGTCATAGTCTTTATCATTTGCATGCTTTACTTCAATGATAGCTTGAGTCTCTAAACAGCCCTTTAGTTCTGTATGAGCCTTGTCAAACTCTTTTTTCAACTGAGGTAGAGCAAGAGATGAAATAGCACGGTCTACTAAAAGTGTCTCCATAGCATTACAAACACCTGGTCTTTGAACTTTTGCATTTATAGCTATTGCAATTGCGTTGTCAAGTTTTGCATCTTTGTCTATATATGTATGACACTGACCTTTATCATGCTTAACCACACTTACAGTTGCATTTTCACTCACATACTTTATAAGACCTGCTCCACCACGAGGTATAATAAGGTCAACATATTTATCCATCTTGATAAGTTTAGCAACACCCTCTCTTGAAGAATCTTCTAAAAGTGATACTAAAGATGTAGGCAAATCATTTTTAGCTAATACACCTTGAAGAACTTTTGCAATTGCTCTATTTGAATTTTCTGCTTCTTTTCCACCTTTGAGCACACATACATTAGAGCTTTTAAAACATAATGCTGCTGTATCACTTGTTACATTTGGACGAGACTCATATATAATGCCAATTACTCCAATAGGAATACTGACCTTCTCTATTTTAAGTCCATCTTCCGTAACCCAACCATCAAGTACACGACCAACAGGCTCTTTTAGTGCGGCTATCTCTTCTATTGCTACAGCCATTGCATCTATTCTGCTCTCATCTAATAATAGTCTATCTTTTAAAGCCGATGTCAACTTGTTTTTATGAGCATCACTCATATCTACTGCATTAGCTTCCAATAGCTCAGAAGACTTGCTTCTAAGAGCCCCAGCCATCTCTTTTAAGATTCTATTTTTGTCGCTCCCACTGATAGCAGATAAAATTCTACTTCCACTCTTTGCTTCTTCTAAAAATTTTTCCATTTAACACTCCGTCATTCTCGGGCCGGACCCGGGGAATCTAATAATAATGCTATACTATCATAAAAATATTAACTTTAGTCGTCTTAGCGACGCAAGCAAAGATAAAGGGACTTGTTCCTTTTTCGAAATAATACAATTAAGGAATATTATGAAAACTATCACTTTTATCGGAAATGGGAACATGGCACTCAGCATTGCTAAAGGTTTAAAAGAGAACTATAAAATAGAAGTAGTTGGTAGAAGTCTTGAAAAACTTGAAAAATTCGAAGAGAGTCTTGGCATAAAAATAGATAAATATATACTTGAAGACTTTGATTTAAGTGATAAAACAATCTTACTTTGTGTAAAGCCTGCGAATGTTGAGGAAGTATCTTCTAAAATAAAAGGTAGAGCTAGAGTTATATATTCGGTATTAGCCGGTACAAGCGTCTCAAAACTAAGACAAAACCTAAATCCACATGCAGTTGTGAGAACGATGCCAAATTTGGCTGCAAGTGTTAATAAGTCTATGACTACTCTAACTGGCGACATAGAGTTCAAAGCAGAGGCCCAAGAGCTTTTAGGAGCTATTGGAGTTACAAGATGGCTAGCAAACGAAAAAGAGATAGATATAGCTACAGGGCTTGCTGGAAGTGGCCCAGCATACCTAGCACTAATAGCTGAAGCACTAACAGATGGTGCGGTAAAGCAAGGTCTAAAAAGAGATGATGCTATGGCTATCATGAGAGGTCTTTTTAGCGGTTTTGGAGAGTTGATTCAAGAAATACATCCAGCACTTTTAAAAGACGGTGTAATGAGCCCAGGGGGAACAACAGCTGCCGGTTACGGAGCTTTAGAAGATGGGAATGTCAGAAGTGCTTGTATGGATGCGATTGAAAAAGCTTATAAAAGAGCACTAGAGTTATAAAAACTTTAGTATCTCTTTTTCTATATCTTCTTTTTCTATAACAGAATCATGAACTATTTTTTTGTTAAATAACTCATTTATCATAGATGGTATTTCTACATTTGCTGTTTTAGAGATAGACTCTAAAGCTACTATATCTTGTGTATCTTCTTCACCAGTCAGAGCATTTGCGATTACAGGAGAAAATTTTGTCCACTCTGCAGTTGAGTAAATGATTGTTGGTATATCTTTAGTTGCACATGACTCATAAGCTTTAAAACATGTTGCAGTGTGAGGATCCATCAAGTAACCGTTATTAAAAGTATCTTTTATATACATTTTACCTTCATCATCACTACAAAAATCAGCTACAAATATCTCTTGCAGTTGAATAAGTTCTTGAGAAGTCAATGTGTATATTTTTTTTGTATCAAGGTCATGCATTAGTTCTCTTGTTCTATCAGCTCCATATAGTCCATAAAGAACACGTTCAACATTGGAAGACTTTAAAATATCCATAGCAGGAGAAGTTGTTAAAACAAGTTCTTGGTCACGCATATCATACACACCAGTTTGTATAAGACGAGTTAGGATATTGTTCTCATTTGAAGCAATTATCAACTTTTCAACTGGAAGTCCCATAAGCATTGCATAATAACCACCTAGTACATTTCCAAAGTTTCCACTTGGCACGTTCAGATAAACTTTTTCTCCAATTTTAACCGCATCTTGTCTTACTAACTCTAAGTAGTTATGAATATGATAAATAATTTGGAAAATAATTCTTCCAAAGTTTACTGAGTTAGCAGCTGAAAGTGAAATATTTTTTTCATTTAGAGCTTCTTCAAAACTTGGAGATGAGAGAAGGTTTTTAAGAGCGCTCTGAGCATCATCAAAGTTACCCTTAATTCCTATAATTTTTAAGTTAGCAGCATCTTCCGTAACCATTTGAAGTCTCTGAACATCAGAAGTTCCATTTGCCGGATACATACAAACTACTTGAATATTTTTTTGATTTTTAAAAGTCTCTAATGCAGCCGGGCCTGTATCTCCGCTTGTTGCTGCTAAAATTAAATAGTTTTCGTCTCTTTTTTGAGCTACAGATGAAAGAATTTTACCAAACGGCTGAAGTGCCATATCTTTAAACGCACGAGTTGGTCCATGATATAGTTCACTTACATACAGCTTATCTTTTATTTTCACAACAGGCACAGGATTTGAAGCGTCATCAAACTTATCATATAAATTTAAAGCTTCATCAATAACACTCTGATCAATATCTATTTCAAAACGACTCAGTAGATCTGATGCTAACTCTTTGTATGAAGAGTTTAGATGTTTATTTAAAAACACTTCCCCTAATTCTGGTAACGTTTCTGGCACATAAAGACCACCAAAAGAAGCAATTGGGCTTAGTATTGCTTGGGAAAAAGTAACACTTGCCGGTTTGTTCTCATCACATCCACGAGTTTGAATAAAGTTCATATTTTTCTCTACTTAATTTTTTTGAAATTATATCTAAAAAATATCTCTAATCAGAATCTCCGTCATGCTTGAGAAACATTACAAATATACTAATGAGTAATAAGGTCGCTGTTATTTCATACCCTATAGCCCATACTATAAAGAATGCTGATACATCTAGTAATTTAAAATTAGCAAAATCAGCCCCGGCTATTGTGAAAAATAAAAAAATTGTGCCAACAAGGTATGGAATACCAACGATATAAAAAGTATATATTAGTGGCTCTAGGCCTTCAGGAACATAAAGATAATCTTTAAAATTTACTTCTTGTTTAGTAAAACTAGTAGGTTTTTTCTTTTTTGGAGATTTTTTCTTTTGCTCTGCACGGAGTATCTGATTATAGTAAATCATATTGTGCTGGTCGTTTTCAAACTCCATAACAGGCTCTCTTTCAATAAAATTATTAATTATTAATTTTTATTTTTTATTATATTACACTATCATAACTAAAAAATTATTAATCTTTTTTTAACTTATTATATCACTTTTTCTTATTGAAAGAGTCTTATTGGATTAATGTGGTAAGATTTTTGAGTTACCTCAAATATTAGCTCATTACTTACCCTGCCAATCGTATAACCTTTTTTAATTTTCATACCCTTTTTAATATTTGGTGATATTTGAGAAAGATTTGCATAAATTGTATGAAGACCATTCGTATGTTCTACAATTACTATATTATCAAGAACTGCAGTTTTATCAGCATATATAACTTTACCGTTAAATACAGTCTTAACTTTTGTATTTTCACTATCTGGCTTTAATGAAATAGATTCATTGAATACTTTTATTCCATAAATAGGATCAGTATACGTTCCATATCTTTTAGTTATTGTATAAGGATCAAATGGCGCAATTGTCTTATCTCCAACGTACTCTTTTGTTTTTACGTCTTGATAACTACTGCCATGTCTTTTAACTTTTGGAAGACTACTGTCTGAGACTATTTTTTGGGAATCAAATGCTTTTCTTCTCTCTTCTTGCTCTTTAGCTTTGTTAAGTTCATCCACTTTTATTATGTTCAATTTAGCTAGTGTCTTTTTAAGAGCATCTTGTTTTTCAAGAAGTTTTTTTAACTCTATTTTATATGAATTTTTTGCTATTTCAAGCTTTTTTAAAGCCAAAATATTCTTTTTTTGAGTGTTTAGTAAGTCTTTTCTTTTAGTATCTATATTTGCAATTTCAACTTCTAAAAAACTTGCATGAGTATTTAAAACATCAATATTTTTAGAGTTATCATAAAATTTTCTATTTAACTCATCAACCTTTTTCTTTGAATTGTCCAACATAACTTTGAGGACTTCAAACTCTACTAGTGATTCTTCACTTGCAGCTATTTCTTCTTCTAAAATAATTGATAAAGATACACTCTGCGCTATTGTAAATACAAGTTCTTCTTCCAATTTTTCTTGTGTAGATTTTAAGTCATTTTGAACTTTTTTAAGATCTTTTAGCTGAATAGTATTTTCGTTATGGCTACTCTCTTTTTCACTAAGTTCTTTTTTAAGAGAATCTAAGTGCTTTTGTTGAATATCTATTTCTCTTTTTTGTTTTAAAATTGCGTTTGCTGTCTCTTCCATCTTCTTATTTATGTTTAAATAACTCTGCGAAAAAGAGTTGAGTTTAGTGCTAGTCTGCTTTATATTTGCATCTACACTACTGTTTGCCAGTAAATATCCAAATGCTAAATTAAAAATTAAAAATAGACGAATCATACCTCTTCTTTGTGTCCTAAGACTATTAGAGACGCAAGTAAAATCGATAATACTATTGCCGCGCCAAAAAGAAGTGCTGAGTCATTTATAATATCGTATATGACTACATCAATACCTATATTAGTAAATTGTTCTTTAACCCATATAGATGATGATATATACACAAATAAACCAAATGCTAAAAAGCTTGCAATTATTGCATCAACAATTGCAAGTCTAAAAAGTACAGCTGAACGCAGCCAAACAGGCGCACCAAATAATCCCATAATACTCATGCGCTCACTATGCTTAAACTGCCAAATACGCAACTCTTTAAAGATAAGAAGTGTTGTGACTACAAATACTACTATTGCAAACAGCGAGACTACATTTTTAAATAGCAGTAATAGCTTATAGGTTGTGTCATGATTATGAGAAAAATCTTCAACTTTTGTGATTGATTTATTATTTAATAAATCTTTTCTCAAGTTTTTAATCTGCTTTGGACTTGGATAATGCGTAAGGTTTAACTTATAAAATTTTGGAAGAGTTAATTTTAAAAGTTCTACATTTTTTGCATTGATGTCACTGTTTAATCTCTTTATAACACTATCTACAGATAATTCACTTGAACTTGAAATAATATTATTAATTCCCAAGATTATTTCGTTATCTAATTTTTTTTGACTAACAACAATCACAGAATAATTGTTAGATAAGTTCTCTTTGTAGGCTTCTATAGATCTATCAACTATAATAAATATCTGTATTGAAAAAAGTATACTTAAAAGTGCTACAACTAAAGAGAGGTGATTTTTAAACGACTTCATGCACACTCCCATACTCAATGTTAAAGTGCTTATATGCCACATTCATATTACGAGGAATATTGTGAGTTACAACAATTACAGTAGTTTTAAGTTGCTCATTTGCACCTTCAAGAAGGTTCCAAATAAGTTGTGAAGAGTAGTCATCCAAGTTACCTGTAGGCTCATCAGCTAGAATCAGTATGGGGTTGTGTGCCAAAGCTCTAGCCATTGCAACCCTTTGCTGTTCACCACCACTAAGCTCTAGTGGATATTTTCCAGCTTGATGTTTTAGTCTAACATGCTTTAAAAGAGAGTCAACCTGATTTTGAGTTACACCCTTCTCATAGCCATTTATAATAAGAGGAAGCATAATATTTTTTTCAATAGTCCACTCTTTTACAAGCTTATAGTCTTGAAAAACTATACCTACATGTCTTCTTAAAAAGTTTAATTTAGCACTTGTTACACCCCTAAGTTCCACACCGCCTACAATTAGACTACCTTGTTTAGGTTTTAAGGCACCATAAAGAGATTTCAAAAGAGTTGATTTTCCACTACCGCTGGCACCAGTTATAAATATAAAACTGCCAGAATCAATAGAAAAATTCGCTTTATTGATGATTGTCTCACTATTAGAATATGATAGTGATAAATCTTGTGCCATTATTACCTTATCCATTAAATACCTCGTCTAAGTATTTATGTGCCAAGAGATTACTTATTGATTTTAATGGAAGAGTTGGATAGTAAGAGGCTTTTTTGTCTTTTACTAAAACATATAGATGCTCAGGTCTGTCAAAACTTCCTAATGATATACGAAGCATCACTCCATCATCTAGCTTATAAACTCTTTCAAAGTGGATAAATCCACCATCAAATCTTTGTGTAACACAATGAAGTTCTATAAGTTTTTCATCTGATAAACCAACTTTTGAAAACTCAAAAGTACCTTCTATACTAAGTTTATCAGACTCTTCTTCATTTATCATAGTTACATCATATATATTTTTCTCCATCTTTTTCCATCTATCTTCATACTTGGAACTTACGGCAATATCTTTGTTCTTGTTTATATTAAGAATAGTTTTATGAAAGTTTATAAAAGTCTCATAAGAATAAGCATAGTAGTTTTCACTATCTGTACGAAGTTCTAGTCGTCCATCAACTTTTAAAACTCTTCTTGACTCTTCTATAAATGAAGTAGAAATAACTCTGCGATGTGGCTTTTTATCCCATGGTACTGGAAAATGCACATAAATTTTCCCTACTATATTTGAAGGAACCAACTCCATAAATAGTCTAGCATCATAATCCAAAACCAGTAAATTCTCTATGTTTTGAATACTTACTTGTTTTAAGACTTGCTCAATAGAAGGTCTATGAATCTCAATACCTATAAATAAAATATCAGGATTTTGCGTAGCTTGATGTATTAGATGACGACCTGAACCAAAACCTACTTCGATTCTTATCTCAGATGCTTGTGGAAAACTATCTGCGAAATAACTAATATGCTTAAGAGCTGTTGCTTCTTCTAGGTGAATATTCTTTTGTTTTTGGGGAACATTTGAAGAGATGACGTTTAAGTCAGCCAAATCTGCATAAGCTAAAAGTGCTCTATGAACATTATGTATAGATGCTGGTCTTGTTAACTTATCAGTCTTTAAAAGGTTTTTATTTTCTTCTGCTTTTACTAGTAGAAAAAAATCATCCTCTTCTACACTAACGGAGATAAGCGTCTCATCACTATGTTTTGCATTTCTTGCAATAAAGTTAAATGAAACTTCATTGTTTTTTTGAGGAAAGTTTATCTCTTTAAACTCTTCAATATGTAAGTGTGGCATTTATCCCCGTTTAATTAAAATCTTGAGTAGGCACTATTACCTCTACTTCTTTACTTTGAGTTTTCTTAGAAAGCTCTTTAGGTTCTTCTTTTTTTACATTATTTGCAACCGTATTAGGAGTTTTAATCTCTACTTCTATACTTGGCTCTGATTTTATACCAAACTCATCAATAGCAAATACTTGGTAGTAATATGTAATATTTGGTCCAATCTCAGGATCTAAGAATTTTTTGCCAGTAATATCTACAAACTCTTCATCTTTTGCATCAAACCAACCAGTTTTAGCTTTTTTAATCACTGTATATTTTTTAACTCTTGTATCTTTATTGTTCCATTTTATTTCAATTTTATTATCAACAACTTTAGCTTCCACTAGCGATGGAATTTCAGGCTTGATTAATGTTATACCTTGAATTGAAATTTTATCGTGAATACTCTCTAAGCCATTTTTCTCAACTGCACTAACTCTGTAAAAATACTCTTTACCGTCTTCCTCAATTACATCTGTAAATGTAGGATTATAAAGTTTTGCAATTAACTCATAAGTTCCATCTGAAGTCTCTGATTTATATAAATGATAAAAAGAGAAATCTTCAGTAGTTGATTTTTCCCAATTTATCTCTATTTTTCTAGGTAAATTTGTTGTTGCTACTATATGTTTTATACTTATTGGCAGAGCTTTTGTAACAACTTGAACAATCTCACTAGGAGTAGAAGTTATACCATCGTAAGTCAACACAAGAACACGATATTTATATACATATTCATCTTTAAGATCAACATCTATAAACTCAGCATTAAGTCTGCCATCAACAGTAGCGATTTTACTCCACTTCTCTTCTTCTAATGTTCTTCTTTCAATAATATATGATTTAACTTTTTGATTTGTATGCGGTCTCCAAATAATTTTTGCAGTTCTTGGCATATTTTGAATACTTTGAATCCAAACTACTGACTGTAAAACAGGAAGAGAGTTTATAACTTTCGCTTCACTCATTTGAGATTCTGCTTCTTTGGAAAAAGTCTTAAAACTGTAAGTATAAGCTGTGTCTGGCTTTATCTCATTGTCCAGATAGTGAGTTGTAAAACGATTATCTATTGTTTTGTAGTGAGAAAGTTCGCTAGCTTCCTGAGTCATATTTTGCTTGTAAATATAAATGCCGTTTACTCTCTCATCTTCTATAGCTCTCCACTCAAATGCGACAGCATTCATGTCTACAAAAGTTCCTGTTTCTGTCAATCTCACAACAGGTAGTGTTTTATCAATTTTTATCTCATCTGCTGGTTTTGGAGAATTACCTCCACAACCACTAAGAATCAGTAGAGAAGCTGCGCAGAATGTTGCTAGTGTCCATAACTTCATTAATTTGCTCCGTATCAAATTTTTTGTCTAAATAATCTTTCATTGTCTCATCTAGAGGTGCAACAAAAGTTAGTTTTTCTTTGCTCGTTGGATGAACAAAATATATCATATAAGCATGTAGCAAAATTCGTTCCGATTTCTCTGCTTTTGGGCTTAGGGCATATATGTGATCACCTATAATATGACGGTTTATACTCTCCAAGTGAACACGGATCTGGTGAGTACGTCCAGTGAAAAGTTTACAAGCTACAAATTGCTGTTTTTCATCATTTGAAAGTGATAGAACTTTGAACATAGTTTTTGCATATTTAGATTTACCTGCGTCAGTACATGTCATTTTTAGTCTGTTATGAGCACTTCTCCCAATATTTTGTTCTATTGTAGTAATCTCATCTTTTAAAGGTGGGTTTAAAACTGCAAGGTAATATCTTCCCATGCTTTTATCTTGAAGTTGTTCAGATAAAAATTCATGAGCTTCATTGTTTTTTGCAACAACCATTGTCCCGCTTGTACCTTTATCTAGTCTATGAACTATTCCGTGTCGCTCTTCACCGCTTATATTTGATAGTCTGATTCCTTTGTGTTTGAGCCAATCAACAAGAGTTGCCTCTTTTACACTTGGTGCGGGATGAACAGTTACACCGCTTGGTTTATTAATAACCAAAACATCATCATCTTCATAAAGTATTTCAACATTAAAGTCAATATCAAGAGCCGGTGATTCCTTAGCTTCTGGAAACTCTACTTTTATATTCTGTCCAGATTTTAGCTTTACGCCTGGTCTAGTAACTAGTTTTTCATCTACAAAAACACACTTGTGTTTTATTAAAGATGCTATTTGTGAGCGTGTTTGCCCAATCTCTGATGCTAAAAATATGTCTAATCTTTCCGGATTATCGCAAACATAGCTTTTTATATCGCTCATTATGTCCCTTTTGTGATACAATTTCTAAAAATTTTTTGGAGTTACAAATTTGTGGAGATTTGATAAACGTATTTTAGCACAATTTGACTTCTTTTCTATTATCTTAATAATCCCACTGATTATAACTTCACACTGGCTTATTTCAGAAGTTGTGCCAGCTCTTGCACAAAAACAAACTACCTATGTAGGGGTAGCTTTTCTTGCATTTCTATTTGTCTTTTTGCTGCCTATTAGAAGAATGAGTTGGTTAATACCACTTATATATTGGGCAAATATTGGTCTATTACTTGCAGTTGAGTTTTTTGGTCACGCTAGACTTGGAGCACAAAGATGGATAGATATTCCATTTATTAATGCTACCATCCAGCCGTCTGAATTTGTAAAACCTGCACTAATACTGATGCTAGCCTATCTTATACACAAGAACCCACCACCTTTGCAAGGATACAGAATTGCTGATTTTTTAAAGATAAGCTTCTATATACTCCTTCCTTTTATACTTATAGTAAAAGAACCTGATCTTGGAACAGCCCTTGTTCTTTTACTTATTGGCTATGGAGTTTTATTTTATATAGGTGTCCATTGGAAGATATGGGCAACTATTCTAGCTGCTATTTTACTTCTGTCACCTCTTGTTTATAAGTTCGCATTACATGATTATCAAAAAGTAAGAATTAATGATTTCCTTAGTGAAAAACCTTCTTATCATGTGCAACAATCTATCATTGCCATAGGTTCTGGAGGCTTGACTGGAAAGTCAAAAGAAGATGCAACACAGACTCAGATGAGATTTTTACCTATTGCTACAAGTGATTTTATCTTTGCCTTTTTAGTTGAAAGAAGTGGATTTTTAGGTGCACTTGCAATTATATTGGTATATGTTATGCTTATATTGCATCTGATGAGCCTTAGCATCTATAATAACGACTACTATATAAAAGTAGTCACTATATCTATATCTTTTATGATATTCATATATATGGGTGTGAATATATCTATGACGATAGGCTACGCTCCTGTTGTTGGTGTCCCTCTGCCCATGTTTAGTTATGGAGGGAGTAGTTTTATTAACTTTATTATTTTATTTGCGATTATGCAAAATCTAGTCACTTTTAGATATAAAGATATGTATGATATCAGGGGTACAAAAAGCTTTTTATAAAATTATTTTTAAAGCTAAAAGTAAATCGTCCGATATACTCGTGATATTTAGTTAAAATTATCTGATGTTTTTAAATTCAAGGAAAAATTATTAAATTATTTATACCTTTATTATTATCAATGACTCTCTATGGTTCTGTATATCCTACTTTTACAAGCAATGAGATTCTTCATATAAAGAAGAAATCTGGAAAAAAAGCTTGCGATAGAATCCACGAGTATGATAAAAAAATAGAATCTCTGAAAAATGATACTGAGTTTATACAGCTTACGAAAGTAAATATATATCTAAATCATAAATTGAAGTATCAATCAGATAAGGTACTTAACAATAAGAGTGATTACTGGGCTACACCTAAAGAGTTCTTAACAATGGGTTCTGGTGATTGTGAAGACTATGCCATTATAAAATACTTTACACTTTTAAAACTTGGATTTGAAAAAGATAAACTATTTATAACTCTTGCTTACGATAAATATTCTAAGAGAGACCATATGGTTCTTAGTTATTTCGCAGATGTAAACAAACCACCACTTATATTAGACTCACTAAGCTACGAAGTTTTAGATCTAAACAAAAGAGCAGACTTAAAAGTAAGTGCTTTTATAAACACTAATGGAGTCTATAGACTAAGTAAGACAAGTAAGCTTAAAAAGACAAAACAGACTTCAAATAAATTTAAAGAGTTGTTAAAAAGAGTAGAGAAAGAGAGTTAAAGCTAAAAGTTTATTTTTGAGTTAGCTAATTCTATATCAAACTAGTTTGATGAGCTTTACGCTGAGTAAAATATAGTGTTAACGTAGTAAAATTGATTTTATTGATTTTGCGTATATATTGTAAAAGAAGTGGCGCGGTGGACGAGACTCGAACTCGCGACCCCCTGCGTGACAGGCAGGTATTCTAACCAACTGAACTACCACCGCGCATAATTGTAAAAAGTGTTACTAAAATGGTGGGCACTACTGGACTCGAACCAGTGACATCTACCTTGTAAGGGTAGCGCTCTACCAACTGAGCTAAGCGCCCATTTTGTAACTTTGTATAACACCAAATAAGTGGCGACCCCTAAAGGATTTGAACCTCTGTCCCTACCATGAAGTGATAGTGTCCTTGGCCACTAGACGAAAGGGTCACTTTCATAAACAAAAGGTTTATATAATGGTGGGCACTACTGGACTCGAACCAGTGACATCTACCTTGTAAGGGTAGCGCTCTACCAACTGAGCTAAGCGCCCATTAATTTACTAAAAAACAGTGGCGCGGTGGACGAGACTCGAACTCGCGACCCCCTGCGTGACAGGCAGGTATTCTAACCAACTGAACTACCACCGCATATATTGTTTTTTAGTATAAAAATGGTGTCCTGTGATGGATTCGAACCATCGGCCACATCATTAAAAGTGACGTGCTCTACCAGCTGAGCTAACAAGACATTTTCCTCTTATTCTTAAGAGGTCGAAATTATAGACAAATAGATTTTAGATGTCAAGATATTTTCGTACAAATTTAGAAAAACGTCTCTTTATCTATTAAAATAAGCATTTTTATGGCGAAAAGCACACTTTGGTGTTGCACATAGTTCCTATCTCCATCTAATCTTAGATGCATCTCAGAGTGATGAGTCTTAGAACTTGCCCCAATATATACAGTTCCAACTGGTTTAAATTCAGTTCCACCAGTGTCACCAGCTATGCCGCTAATAGAAAGTGCATAATCTGCACTACTGACATTCAGTGCACCTTCACACATCTCCTTTACTATTTCAGAACTTACAGCCCCAAACTCTTCTAATGTATCATGCTCAACTGCAAGCCAATTTTCTTTTATACTATTTGAGTAAGTAATTAGTGATCCATCTAAGATTTTAGAAGCACCATTTTCTTTTGTAAAATAGTAAGTAAGAAGACCTCCACTACAACTCTCAGCAAAAGTAATCGTTTTTTGATTTCTTGAAAGTGTTTCGATAATATACTGAATGATATTAGATGCTGCTATTAGATTTCTTGGCAGTAGTTGTTTAGCTGAGTTTATAAACTTGGATATGTTTCCGTATTTTTTACTAACTATGTCTACTCTTAGCCAGCCATCTATTAGAGTGACAACATCTATCTTCACCTCAAATGTCTGAGCTATTGGATTTAACATAGCATATACACCGTCTTTGCTTTGGTCAAATATATGGACTACTGCTTTATTTTCTTCAAAGTGAAGTAAAATCTCCGGCATCTCTTGCATTTCATCTATATACAATACGTTTGTTATGGAATCCTTATATTCAAGCAGATAACTTCTATCTTCAAAAACTGAACTATTTGAGGGAATAAGCATATTATCTTTTAAGACTTGATTATCACTGGTAACTGTACATATTACTTTACCTATAGTTGAAAAATTATGTTTTGTAGTTACAATTATCAGCTTATCAGATGTATTTAGCTCTTTTTCTAGATATAAGAATAGTGAATTATCACTCTCTTTAAAATATGTTATTGAATCAATAAAATCAGATTTTTGTCTTATTTTTCGTATGACATACTCTTGTAAAGATGTGTTATAAAAAAATTTGCTACCAATAAATAAAAGATGCACCCTCATGTCTAAACAGCCTTCTAAATCAAATTTGTGTTGGCTTATTATAGCACCATTATAAGAGTTTAAAGAAGGTTTTAAACACACAATAGATATAATCCAAAAATTTTAAACACTTTTGAGGTACAGATGGACTACAAAGAGACACTACTTTTACCTACTACAAATTTTGCCATGAGAGGCAATCTGATAAACAATGAACCTGAGCGTTATGCTTCATGGGATAAGAACAAAATCTACGAAAAAATGAAAGCAAACCGTAAGGGTGCGCCAAGTTTTACTCTTCATGATGGCCCTCCTTATGCAAATGGAAATATCCATATCGGTCACGCACTTAATAAGGTTTTAAAAGATATTATAATTAAACGTAACTACTTCGATGGCAAGTCTGTTCGTTTTACTCCGGGTTGGGATTGTCATGGTCTTCCAATCGAGCAACAAGTTGAGAAAAAACTTGGTGGAAAGCAGAAGAAAGAGCTTTTAGAAGTTTCAAAAGTAAGAGAGCTTTGTCGTGCACATGCAGCGAAGTTTGTTGATATACAAAAGAGTGAGTTTAAACAGTTAGGTATTTTAGCAGACTGGGAAAATCCTTATGTAACTATGGACTATAAATTTGAAGCAAACATCTACCGTACACTTTGTGGTGTTGCAAAAAAAGGTCTTCTGATTGAACGTAGTAAACCTGTTTACTGGTCATGGGCAGAGAGAACTGCACTGGCTGAAGCTGAAGTTGAGTATGAAGACAAAGAGTCTCACTCTATCTACGTAGCGTTTGAATTAAGTGATGAAGCAAAAGCCAAAGCTGATTTAGTCGGAAAAGCTTCTTTAGTGATCTGGACTACTACTCCTTGGACACTTCCATCAAACACAGGTATCTCTCTTCACCCAGAAGAAAAGTATGTTCTTACTACAGATGGCTACATAGTAGCCAAGGCTCTTTTTGAGTCTTTACTAGCACTTGGTGTTGTAAAAGGCGAGATAGCTAAAGAAGTAGATTCTAAATCTCTTGAAGGCCAAGTTGCAACTAACCCATTAAACGGCAGAACTTCTAAAATTGTTTTAGGCGACCACGTACTTATGGATAGTGGTACCGGTGGTGTACATACAGCTCCTGGTCACGGTGAAGACGATTACCGTGTTGGATTAAAGTATGACTTGGAAGTTATTATGCCAGTTGATGAGACTGGATGTTTTGATGAGACAGTAGTTCGTGAAAAACTACTTCCTAATCCAGAAGAATTTGTAGGTCAACTTATCTTTAAAACAAACGATAGAATTTTAGAACTTTTAGGTGATTCTCTTCTTTATCAGTCAAAATTTACTCACTCTTATCCACACTGCTGGAGAAGTCACACTCCACTAATCTTCCGTGCTACTAGACAATGGTTTATCTCTGTAGATGAGAAGCCAGAAGGTGAAGACAAGACTCTAAGAAACATAGCTTTAAGCGAAGTAGAAAAGACTCTTTTCTTCCCTAAATCAGGTAAAAACCGTCTAAACTCTATGGTAGCAAATCGTCCTGATTGGTGTATATCTCGTCAACGTGATTGGGGTGTTCCTATTGCTTTCTTTAGAGTAAAAGAGACAGGGGAAGTTCTTTTTGATGAAAAAGTTCTAAACTTTACAGCTATGATATTTGAGATGCAAGGAAGTGATGCTTGGTATTCAATGCCAATAGAGCAACTTCTTTACCCAGGTTCTGGCTATAAAGCAGATGAGTTGGAAAAAGTTACTGACATTTTAGATGTTTGGTTTGACAGTGGTTCAACTTGGAACTCAGTTTTAAAGTCTCGCAACTATGATGCTGGAGAATATCAAGCCGACCTATATGTAGAGGGTTCAGACCAGCATCGTGGTTGGTTCCAATCATCTCTATTTTTATCATGTGCTGTTGAGCACAAAGCTCCATATAAAGCAGTTCTTACTCACGGTTTCACAGTAGATGAAAAAGGTGAGAAGATGTCAAAGTCTAAAGGCAATGTTATTGCTCCTGAGAAAGTTTTAAAAGAGTACGGAAGTGAAATCCTTCGTCTTTGGGTAGCTTCAAGTGACTATCAAGGTGACTTAAAAATCTCTGATGGTATTTTAAAACAGACATCTGAGAACTACCGTAAACTAAGAAACACTTTTAGAATCATGCTTGCAAATATTAACGATCTTGAGACAATTAGCGCTTATGAAAATATGGGCGAATTAGACAAGTGGATTTTAAATGTTGCTAAAAATGTATTTAAAGAAGTTCATAAATCATTTACTGAGTACAACTACGTCAACGGTATGAGTCTACTTAATAACTTCATCGTTAATGAGTTAAGCGGTATGTACATAGATATGACAAAAGACTCTCTTTACTGTAATGCAAAAACTGACCCAAGAAGAATGGCATCTCAGAGTGCTATGGCTATCATCACTAAAAGCTTACTTCTTCTAATGGCTCCGATATTAACTTACACAGCAGATGAGATTGTAGAAAATGCTCCTGCTATCATCAAAGGTGATGCAGAATCTATTTTTGACATGACTTATGCAGAAATTCAAGCTGGTGAATCAACTTTTGATGCACTCTACATGACTAAAGCTCGTGAAGGTTTTGGAACAATCGTAGATGCACTTAAAAAAGAGAAAATCATCAAAAGTACTTTAGAGGTAGTTATCTCAACTGACTCTAATATAGCACTTGCTATTGATAGTACAGATGCTGAAGACTGGTTTGTTGTCTCTTGTGTATCAGACGAAGCATCTGGTGATGTTCTTGGAACTTTCAAAGTTGAAGATGACATATTCACTATTTCAAAAGCAACTGCTCACAAATGTCCTAGATGTTGGAAATACCAAGCAGCTAGTGAAGATACAACTTGTAAAAGATGTGAAGAAGTTGTAAGTGCCTAATTTCTCAGAGCCTGTTTCAACTACATTTATAACTATTAGCATAGTTCTAATATTTGTAGTTGTCGCTCTCGGAATTGTAGCCGTACAAAAAGTAAAAAAAGCAAAGGAAATTTAGTGATTACATTAAAAGAAGCCCTTAAATTAAATAAAGATGAACTAAACAAATTTAAAGAAGAACTAAAAGCTAAAATAGAAGCAAGACCTGAACTAAACGCTTACATTGATGTAAATAATATTGGAGAAGGTGTTCCTATTGCTATCAAAGACAACATCCAAGTAAATGGTTGGTCTGTGACTTCAGGCTCAAATATTCTTCAAGGTTACATCGCTCCATATAATGCAACTGTAATAGAGAAAATGGTCGATGCAGGTCTTAGTCCATTTGGTAGAACAAACATGGATGAGTTTGCTATGGGTTCAACTACTGAATCAAGTTTTTACGGTAAGACTCAAAACCCTCACAACTCGGAGTATGTTCCAGGTGGTAGTTCTGGTGGTTCTGCTGCTGCTGTTGGTGCTGGTTTAGCTATCGCTGCACTTGGCTCAGATACTGGTGGATCTATCCGTCAACCTGCTGCTTTTTGTGGTATTGTAGGAATGAAGCCTACTTACGGAAGAGTAAGTCGTTACGGTTTAGGTGCATATGCATCTTCACTTGACCAAATAGGACCGATGACTCAAAACGTTGAAGATGCTGCAATTCTGTATGACATCATCAGCGGTCACGATGCTAAAGACTCAACAAGCGCAGATATGAATGACAAAGTTTCAGACAAACTAGATGCAAACAGAAAAATGACTATCGCTGTTCTTCCAAAGCATATTGAAAATGCAAGTGAAGATGTGAAAAAAGCTTACCAAGTTGCTATAGATGTACTTAAAGCTGCAGGTCATACAATAGTAGAGCGTGAGCTAATGGATGCTAAGTTTGATATCTCTGCTTACTACATCACTGCAACTGCTGAAGCTGCTACAAACCTTGCACGTTATGACGGTATTCGTTATGGTAACCGCGTAACTGGAACTAACCTTGAAGATACGTTCATCAAGACTAGAAGCAACGGTTTTGGAGATGAAGTAAAACGTCGTATTCTACTTGGTAACTTTGTACTTTCAAGTGGTTACTATGAAGCTTACTATGTGAAAGCACAAAAAACTAGACACATGATCAAAGACCAATATAATAAAATCTTTGAAGATGTTGATCTTATCCTTTCACCTATTGCACCGGGTATTGCACCAAAATTTGGTGAGCTTAAAAACCCGATGGACATGTACCTAAGTGACCTTTACTCTATCAGTGTAAATCTAGCTGGACTACCTGCCCTAGCACTCCCTATCTCAAAGTCAGATGCAGGAATGCCAGTAGGACTTCAACTTATCGCTAAACCTTACGATGAGCAAACTCTTTTTGACGGTTCTCTTTCTTTAGAGAAACAAATCAACTACAACTCTTAATCATTTTTTTTTTACTTTCCCACTTTTAAAGTGGGAATAAACTATTTACAATAAAAGCTTTTCAAACTCCGAAGTTTTAAGAGGCTTGCTTTTATAATATCCTTGATAGTATTGGCAACCATGCTCTTCTAAGAAATCAATCTGTTCAATATGCTCAGTACCTTCAGCCAATATCTTATAACCAAGCGCACTTCCCATTGCGATGATTGCTTTAACAATTGCCATATCATCATTTTCAAACGGTACTTCATCTATAAATGATTTATCAATCTTTAAAATATCAATAGGGAAACGTTTCAGATAACTGTAAGATGAATATCCAGTACCAAAATCATCAATAGCTAACCTGATACCCTTTGCACGAATAGCGTGAAGCATAGCTACTGCTTCTTCCTCCCGTTGCATTACTGCACTCTCTGTCAACTCTATAACTAACTTATCAGCTGTAAAACCTGTCTCTTTTAAAGTACTGTCAATCAACCTAGTAATATTTTGGTGTCTTAGTTGATTTGCCGAGACATTTACAGATATGCTTAGATTGTAACCTTTATCTATCCACAACTTTCCTTGGCGACAGGCATCTCTAATAACCCACTCTCCAATAGCTCCAATAAGACCTGTTTCTTCAGCCAAAGGAATAAAATCATTTGGAGAAATCAAACCATGGATAGGATCATTCCATCTGATAAGTGCTTCCGCACCAACAATTCTTTTACTCTTGATATGAACCTGTGGTTGATAATATAATTCAAACTCACTGTGTTCTATTGCTCGTCTTAATCTGGTTGCCAACTCTATATGTTTTTTAGCCAACTCTGTTAATTCATCGGAGTAGTAACTTATACCACCACGTTTATCTTTTTTCCCTTTGTAGAGTGCAGTATCTGCAAACTGTATAAGTTCTTCAGCTGTCTCAGCATTTTCAGGGGCTATTACTATACCTGCTGTTGAACAAATATGAACTTCGGAAGTGTTGGATAGATAAAATGGTTTTTCTACTTCTTCCATTATCTCCTTAGCAAACATAGCAGCATCGTCACTATTATTAATATCTTCTAAAATTATTGCAAACTTATCACCGTCAAGTCTTGCAATAAAGTCTCCACCACGTATACGAGTAGATAATCGTTTAGCAATAAGAGCAAGCAGTTCATCTCCAATATCATGTCCATAACTGTCATTTATATCTTTGAAGTGGTCCATATCTAAAACCAATAAAGCTGCTATTTTATTATTTCGCTTGCATCTATGTACTACTTTTTGAAGATATGAGAACAAAAATGTACGATTTGCAAAGCCCGTTAAAGTGTCAAAATTAGCAAGTCTTTCAAGTTTGTTTTCATACTGCTTACGCTCAGTAATATCTTGAACTGTACCTATGCCTGAGACAATTGTTCCATCTTCATCAATCACAAATTTCGCTTTTTCACGAACCCATTTAGTTTCACTTCCAACAATAACGCGATGTTCAATTTCAAATTTAGCACCTTTTAGTGCTTCATCCCATGCTAATAATGCATTTTCTTTATCATCTTTGTGAATCATTTCAACAAATAGTTCGTAGTTCATCTGCGTACCATGTTCAATACCAAAGATGTTATAACACTCATTTGACCATGAAAGAGTATTTGTCTTTAAATCAATACTCCAACTACCCACACGAGCAATTGACTGAGCTTCATTCATAGCAGTCTCTTTCTTTTGAAGCTCTTCTTCACGCTTTCTTGATTCATCTAAATCTTCATTTTTTTCTCGTATCGTTTTAAGCAGTGTCTCAAAGTATGCCCCATGAATTGTTTTGAGTACTTCATGACGATTAATGATTCCTATAATCTTTTCCTGAGAGTCTGCAACTACCAGTTGATGGATTCCATGCTCTTCCATCATTTGTGCTGCTTTTTGCAGAGGAATTGATTTTACAACGAAGTGTAAATCTTTTTGTATGATCTTTTTTACAGTTGAATCTAAAGAGAAATCTTTATGAGCATAATAACGTGTTACATCTCTTTCACGAACAACCCCATGAGCTTTAAGGTTTTTCATAACGATTGCCGTATCAGCATGACGTTCACTCATCATCTTTGCCACATCAACAATAAGAGCATTTGAGTCTATCATCAATGGTGCTTCATTCATGATATCTTCAACTGCTTTTAATGCACCGACATCTATGTATCCGATATGTCTTAAAAAATCACCTTCACTTACAACACCTACAAACTCATCATTTTCATTTGTAACAATGATATGCCTATAGCCCTTATTTTGCATCATGATATAAGCATCATGCATATATATATCTTCTTTAATCATAAATAAATTACCAGCAATCACTTCTGATAAAAGAGTAGATTTTTGTAAAGAGTTTGCAATTGCTTTTAATGCGTCATGCTCAGTAAAAATACCTATAGGTTGATTATTAGCATCTACAATAACAATTGAGCTAACTGCATTGCTTTGCATATGATTTAGTGCGTCTTCAATAGTTTTATCTGGGCTTATACTTGCTATAGATTGAGATACGATAATGGAGCCAATTTTTGTATGTTTCATGCGGTCCTCTTTTAATGATAATAAAATCAAAAATAGTATATCACGTGTCCTTATAAAGTCTACTTTTATACTTCAAGCTTTTAAAATATAAAAATAACACAGCCTACTCTCAGACTATAAAGATAATATCAAACAAATAAAATATCTTACAAAATATAAGGCTCAAAAATGAACAAACAAATATCCAACTCTATAATGGCTTCACTAGTGGCAGATGCTTATGCACTTGGTGCTCATTGGATTTATGAAGAAGCACACCTTAAAAGTCTACCAATAGACTGGGAAACACTCAACAAAGCTCAGTCAATGTGGCATAAAGGCAAAGCAAAAGGTGACTTCACTCACTATGGAGATCAGACACTTTATCTTTTAGAGTATATGTCTCAAAACAAAGAGTTTGATAAAAATGACTATTATCCATTTTGGAGTGAGAAGATGTCTAATTATGCCGGTTACGTAGATGGTGCTACACGCAGCGCTTTAGTTAAGATCGGTTCAGAGTCAAATGAACTTAGCATCTGTGGACATATCGCTCCTCTGCTTATAGATGCAGATACAAAAGAAATATTTCTATCTCGCTGTAAAGAATTTGCCGAGATAACACACAACTCTAAACTAGCCGTAAGCTCCACTCTATTTTTTGCAGAGCTTTTGTGGGACTCAAAAGAGAATAAAGATATTAAAAAAAACATAGAGCTGCTAAAAAGTAAGTATCCAAAATTACTTACTTGGATAGATGCAGGAGTAAAAAGTAAAGATGCTGATACATTCAGTACTATTAGAGAGTTTGGTCCTGCGTGTGGAATTGACGGCGGTTTTGCTGGAGTTATTCATCTTTTATCATTAGAAGATGATTTTAAAACTGTTATGCAAAAAAATGCAAAAGCAGGTGGAGACTCTTCTGCAAGAGGTATGGTTGTCGCTATGATTTTAGCAACACAAGATGACTTTGAACTTCCAGATGAATGGATGAACGCTATCAACACAATAGAAGATATAAAAAATTATCTATCCTTGGTATAATACTCTAATAATTTTTCAAGGAATACTAATGTTTAAAAAAATAATTATGGGCTTATTAGCTACTCTTTTTCTTACTGCATCTTGCCATGCAAAAGATGCGGATGCTTATGATGTATATGAATGGATGGAATCACTTGAAGGCGAGTGGGTTCTATCTCCTGCGGACAAACAAACAGGAACTGACTCATACAAGCATAAAGATGTTTTACCGATGATCGGTACAAACAAGGCAGGAATATCATTTAAGTCTATTGGAAAAAAGAGCACTATACAAGAAGACCTGCTTCCAAACTCTCCTAAACAGATGGTGACTATGTACCACTGTAAAGACATTGAGTGTAATATGATAAAAGCTACTCACTACTGTATAAAGCAAAACCAACCTGAGTTTATAGCAAATTTCAAAAAGAGTACACCGACTAAAATCGTATTTGACTGCGATATGACTACTGAAATATGTCAATCTGATGAAGATCATGTTCATACTATCATCCATGAAATCACAAACAACGGCAAGCATCTAAAGACTTCATACCTAAGCTGGGAAAATAAAAAACCAAAGCAAAACAGCTCTATATATCACTTTGATAGGAAAAAATGAGTCGAATGAAGTTTATTAATTGTTAAGAAGTTTATCTTCTTTTCTGTTTTGTTTAAAATACATGCAATGTTTAAGCATACGGTTTAGCTTCTCATCACTACAATAAAAATCCATCTTTATATCTACAATAAATTCAGATGAGTCAAAACATGGCTCAACAAGTAAAACTGTTAATATATCTTTATGTTTTTTTGTAATCTTACTGATAAATTTTGTATTGAAAGGCCCATCAACATTTGTTGTGATTACTACATTAAATATTTGTGAGTCAACCATTTCATAAGCACTAGCCTCATCTTTTGCTATTCTAACATTTAAAAAAGAATCATAAAAATAGTTCAAATGAACATCAAAATAAGATTTTTTTCCTATTAATAACAGGTTGTTATTTTGTAAAATACAATTAATCTCTTTCATTTTATTCCTTTCTAAAAAAATTCCATCTCACCCTCTTGAACTTCATGAGGTGCGAACATAGTAATTATTTGTTTGATGCTAAGTGTAGTTGGTGCATGTATTTGATGTACATTGTTCATAGCAATATTTTCTACGCTAAATCTTTGAATATAGCTATCCATATCACGCACAACAGCATCAAAAAGTTTCAACATATCATCGCCGCTGTGTGTTAATACTTCCATAAATAGTTTAGTATTTACTATCATAGATTCTGATAGTTCTTTCATGCTAAAAGCAAGCTCGTCCAAATAAGGAGAGTAATGCAGTAAAACGTTAGAAGTTTTATGCAAGATTTTTGCTACTGAATTAATATCGTTTTGGTTAGAGTTAATCATAGCAAGTGACATATATTCTAATATTTCATTTAGATATTCAATCATATCATCAGCGTCGTCAGTACGAAATGTGATACTATCTTTGCCATCATCATTTTCGAGTGCAAAGTACTCTTCTAAGTTAACTTCACTTATTGTAGACTTTAAAAGCTCTTTTGATGAACATTTTTCACTAATATTGTTAGATATTTCTATATACTCTTTAATTACACCGGAAAAATTCATATCAAAGAGATCAATTGTTTCTTTAAAAAGAGTCTCTGAATGATGGATGTCATTTTCTATTAACACATCCACTACAGTATTTCGCATCCCAGAACATATTCTGTAAATTTCATCTAACATAAAGCCATGTTTAGAAAAAAACTTCAACATTACTATGATTACAGGACAGTGACCAGCTTCTTGCTCTTTACGTAAAACACCGATAAAATAGTCTAAAACACGAGAGCCAAAGTGTTTAATAAAAAAATCTGTATTAACATTATTGTGATTTAAAACTTCTTGAACACGTTTTTGCTCTTTCCACTTACTAAGTATCTCATTATGTTTTATAGTGAGTAAGTCAGCTATTACATCACTTTGAACAGACTCAAACTCTATACATTTTATTTCACTCATCAAACCAACTTGTTATATTTTTTTATCTTATAATTATCTCGAAAAGTTGTCTCAAAAAAGTCTCACTATTTACTTGTACTATTCCATCAAGAGATTATCAGTTTAATTTTAGTGAGCTTGTCTTATAATTTTTGCATCTGTAAGGAGATAAATGAATCCACTAAGTTTGAAAGTTCTAAAAAATCTAAATGTTCTGTATATAGAAGATGACCCTCTAGTCGCTAAACAAACTATTGGTTTGTTGGAGCATTATTTTTGCAATGTACTTCACAGTGATAATGCTGAAGATGCGTTAAAAATATTTAACACAGAGCATGTGCATATATTAATAACAGATATTGAACTGCCTGGGATTAGTGGTTTAGAACTCTGTGAAGAGATTAGAAAATTTAACTATCATATTCCTATCTTTATAACTTCAATTCACAATGACAAAGAGATGCTAATGAAGGCCATAAAGCTAAACTTGGTCAATTATCTCGTTAAACCGGTAAGCACTACAAGTATTACTAAAACGCTTATTGAGAGCCTTGAACATTTAAATAGAGAGGGAGAGTTTTTAGTAAGACTCAATAATAGTGTTGATTATCATCCTCTTTCTAATGAACTTGTAGTTGAGGGAAAGACAATCTCTCTTAGTTTAAGTGAAGTAAAACTTCTTGATCTGCTAATCATTAACAAAAATAAAGTTGTGTATAAAAGCACTATTGAGCATGCGCTAAACCCAGATGAGACAATATCTGACTCAGCATTTAGAAACATACTTTATAGAATGCGTAAAAAAATCGGAAAAGACTCAATAATCTCCGTATCACGTGTTGGTCTTAAGTTGTTGCTAAAATAATGAAGCACACTTTTTTATTTTTACTAATCACTCTGTGTTTCAACCAATATCTATTGGCCCAAATACCACTTCATCTAACTCAAGAGGAACAAGTCTGGATAAAAGAACATAAAACTGTTCGTGTCGCAGCAGGTTCTCATTCGGCACCGATAGAGTTCCGTGATGAAAATGGCAAATATCATGGAATCTCTATTGATTACCTAAAACATATAGAAGCTTCAACCGGTATCACTTTTGAGATTGTAAGTAAATCATCATGGGACAAAGATTTAGAACTACTCCGCGATAAAAAAATATCAATGATTTCTTCAACTAGAAATACACAAGAAGGAGAAGAAGTTGCCCTCTTCTCAAAACCATATCTATCTATGCCAATCAATATTTTTGCACGTAATGACAGCTCATATATATCTAACTTAAATAAGCTCAATGGAAAACGTGTTGCTGTTGAAAAGGGTTATTCTCTAGCAAAGTTGTTAAAACGTGATTATCCAAAAATCATACAAGTTAGTGTTTCATCAAACAAACAGGCACTTAAAATGATTATAGATGGTGATGTAGATGCTTATATAGGAAATGTATCTACAGTTACTTATAATATATTGAAGCTCCATATTACCAATGTAAATATCGTAGGTGAAACTCCCTACACTTGGAAAAGATCTATGGCAGTGCGTAAAGACTTGCCTTTGCTAAATAGCATCATACAAAAAGCCTTAGATTTAATAGAACTTCCTGAAAAAGACGTAATGCACAATCGCTGGATGACAGTCCACTATGAACATGAAATAGACTATATAATTCTTTTTTACTATTTAGGTTTTGTACTTTTAATTCTATTTTTTGCTATTTTGTGGAATATCAGCCTAAAGAGTAGAGTTGCCAAGCGCATACATGAGTTAGAGCAACATGATGAGTACTATCACTCTCTTTTTAATAACTCAATTTATGCGATTGCTATAACTGGAGCAGATTTTAAATTTACACATGTCAATAAAGAATTTTGTGACTTGCTAGGCTATGATGAGAAAGAATTAATAAACACTTTTGGTATTTTAGATGTGACATATATCGAAGATTTAAACTACTCCAAGAGTATGATTGACAAATTAATAAGAGGTGCTTCAACCAAGTATAAGATAAAGAAAAGATACCTGACAAAATCAGCTAAAGTAGTAGATGCGGTAAGTTTTATCCACGCTATTTATGATGATAACAACACTTATATTGGTGCTACTATCTCTATCTTAGATATTAGTGACAAAAAACATGCCCAAGAAGAAGTCCTAAAACATAAAAGCCGTCTTGTTGAGTTAGTTGCTCAACGTACACAAGAACTTTCAAAAGCAAATAAACTCCTTGCAAAAGCTAAAGAATCAGCTGAATTAGCCAATAAATCTAAAAATATATTTATCTCCAATATGAGCCACGAAATAAGAACTCCAATGAATGCTATATTAGGTTTTTCAAGGCTACTGTCACATACAAAGTTGAACAATCAACAAAAAACATATCTCTCAAGAGCTAAAAAAGCCACAAAATCATTACTATCACTTCTAGAAGACACACTTGATCTCTCAAAAATAGAAGCCGGAAAATTAACAATTGAAAACATTCCATTTCAACCAAAAGTTATTGTAACAGAGATAACAGAACTTCTCGAACTAAACGCAAAAGAAAAAGGTCTTTTAATTGAGTATGAGATTGATGAACACCTTCCTAAGTATCTCTTAGGAGATCCAAATCGTATTAAACAGGTTCTTATAAATCTCATAAATAATGCTATAAAATTTACTCAAGACGGTTCTATCTATGTGAGTGTATTTGTTAACTCAAAGAACATACATAACTGTTGTGTAGAGTTTGTTGTATCAGATACAGGCATCGGTATAAAAAAAGAAAATCTAGCTGATATATTCGAACATTTTACTCAAGTTGATAATAGTACGACAAAAAAAGAAGATGGAACGGGCTTGGGACTTGCCATATCCAAAGAACTTGTGAAGAGGATGGGTGGACAAATAGATGTACAAAGTGAATATAGAGAAGGCAGCACTTTCTCATTTGAGTTAACACTTGATATCTCCAAAGCAAAGTCTACTTCTGAAATTTCAGAGAATAACAATAACCCGCACTTCAAAGATATAAAAACGCTCTTAGTAGAAGATAATGAAGATAACCTTATTATTGCAATTGAACTATTAAAATTCATAGGAATAGAAGTCGATACAGCTAGGAATGGAGAGATTGCACTTGAGATGATTAGAAAAAATAATTATGATCTTGTTCTTATGGATATACAGATGCCAATAATGGATGGGCTAACAGCTACTCGTATACTCCGAAAAGAAGGCTTTATCGACCTGCCTATCATAGCAGTTAGTGCTTATGCTTCTGCCAAAGAGCATCATCGCAGCATTGGGGCAGGACTAAATGCACATATAAATAAGCCTTTTAAACTAAAAGAAATTCAAGATATAATATTTGAGTATTTTCCAGATAAAGTAATAGATGCTACCCCAGTAAACCAAATAGAGCTTAATTGGATTCCTCAACTGCAACAGATTGATTCTCTGGAATTTACAGATGATCTCTACTCTTACTGGTTAAACAAAGAAAGCTTTTTAATAGCATTAGAAAAATTTTTAAATAATATTTCAAAAGATAGAGAAGAAATTCATAATAACTACAACGAAAATAAACTCACTAAAGTTTTACAACTGCTTCATACTTTAAAAGGACATTTAAACCTTTTTGGTGCTAAAAAACTTTTTAATATTACTCAAGAATTAGAGCTTGCAATTCAAAGTGGTGATGAAACTATGATTTTAAGAAAATTTAGTGAATTTGACTCTGTTATTGATGAGCTGAAATAAGACTTTACCTTTTTTTAACCACAAAAAAGATATAATCCAAAAATTATAAAGAAATAAGCATATTATATTCTTAGCACCAAAGGATAACCATGAAAATTCGTAAAAGAGCCTTAACATTTGAAGATGTACTATTAGTACCACAATATTCTGAAGTATTACCAAAAGAGGTTTCACTAGAAACTAAGCTTACTCGTAATATCTCTCTTAAAATTCCTATGGTTTCTGCAGCAATGGATACAGTTACTGAGTACAGAGCGGCTATCGCCATGGCTAGACTTGGCGGTATCGGTATTATTCATAAAAACATGAATATAGAAGCTCAAGCAAAACAAATAACTAAAGTAAAAAAAAGTGAAAGCGGAATCATTATAGACCCTATCTATGTTCATCCAGATGCAACTCTAGCAGATGCAGATGCACTAATGAAAGAGTATAAAATTTCTGGTGTTCCTGTTGTTGATACTCATAACAAACTTCTTGGAATCCTTACAAATCGTGATATGAGATTTGAAAAAGATATGAGTAAAAAAGCTGATCAGGTAATGACAAAAATGCCTCTTATCACTGCTGTAAAAGGTATCTCTCTTGATGATGCTGGTGATATTATGCATAAAAACAAAATAGAAAAACTTCCTATTATTGATGAGGATGGTTTCTTAAAAGGCCTTGTAACTATCAAAGATATCAGAAAACGTATTGCATACCCTAACTCAAATAAGGACGCTTTTGGCAGACTTATTGTTGGTGGAGCTATTGGTGTTGGTCAACTTGACCGTGCAAAAGCACTTGTGGATGCTGGATGTGATGTTTTAGTTCTTGACTCTGCTCACGGTCATTCAAAAGGTATTTTAGATACTGTTAGAAAAATCAAAGAGACTATGGAAGTTGATGTTATCGCTGGTAACATTGCAACTGCAGAAGCTGTTCTTGCACTTATTGAAGCCGGTGCAGATGGTGTTAAAGTTGGTATCGGACCTGGTTCAATTTGTACTACTCGTATTGTTGCAGGTGTTGGCGTACCTCAAATCTCTGCTATTTCTGAATGTGCAGACGAAGCAAGAAAACATGGCGTACCTGTTATTGCTGATGGTGGTATCAAATACTCTGGAGACATCGCTAAAGCTTTAGCTGTTGGTGCTTCATGTATCATGGCTGGTTCACTTTTAGCTGGTACTGAAGAATCTCCAGGTGATACTATCATGTTCCAAGGACGTCAATATAAATCATACCGCGGTATGGGAAGTATAGGTGCTATGCAAACTGGTTCTACAGACAGATATTTCCAAGAAGGAACTGCAGCAGATAAACTGGTACCAGAGGGAATCGAAGGTCGTGTTCCTTTTAGAGGCAGCATTGCTGGTATTGTTCATCAAATGATGGGCGGTCTTCGCTCTTCTATGGGCTACTGTGGAAGTGCAAGCATTCCAATATTCTGGGAAAAAGCAGAGTTTGTTGAGATCACAAGTGCTGGACTTAAAGAGTCTCATGTTCATGATGTTATCATCACTCAAGAAGCGCCTAATTACCACGTATAAGGTATAAACTAATGAATGAAGTAAGATACGCAGGATTTTGGATTCGCTTTGTTGCTTCATTTTTAGACACTCTCTTTCTTGCTCTGCCGGTAGCTATAGTCATCTACTTTTTAAGTGATGGCAACTGGTTTGACTTCTCACAATATCAACAAAATATAGCCTACGCAATGAGTGGAAATGCGAATAAAGCTCTCTCATCTCAACCTCAGATGTCAATGAAATGGGAACTTCTTTTTGAAGCTGCCGTTTTAATCGTAACTATGGTCTTTTGGAGAAGATGGAGGGGTGCAACTCCTGGTAAGAAGTTTGTTCATATTAAAATAGTAGATGCTATTACACTTCAAGATATAGACAATAAACAAGCCATCACTCGCTCTATTGGTTATATCGTTTCTACTTTAGCTCTTATGATAGGTTTTTTGATGGTGGCTTTTAGGGCCGACAAGAGAGGACTTCATGACCTCTTGGCTGGAACTGTAGTTATCTACGATGAAGAGCTTATAGAATCTTAGAGATCTGAAAGATCAAAAATACCTTCATCTTCTTGCTCAACTAAAAATAGTTTTATTTTTGTATCTTCATGCATGATATGATCTATAAGAGCACGCTTAGCTACAACTCTCATTTTCGATTTTATAATCCCTAGCTTTGCCGGTGTAACAACAACTAGTTTAATACTTTCAATAATCTCTTCATGTAATTTTTTATGCTCTTGCAGAAGCGGATAATCTATAACAGACATATACGCTTCTTCATCTTCAAAATGTATTTGCATATAGCTATTAAACTCATATAAAATAACCCTAAGTTCTTCTTTTACATTTTTTGAATCTTCTAAATCGTAAAGTCTATTTACTAGTTCAAAAAGTTTTTTATGCTGAGTATCTATCATGTCGATTCCCAATGCATATCTATCATCCCAAGGTATTTTTTGACTAGATGGCATTCACATGCTCCATTATTTTTATATTTCCTTATTCTACCATATTGCCTTCATAAACTGAATGGGTATTTAATATTATTTTGGATATTATTTTAGGAAATTATTATTATTACTTCTGCGTAAGTTATTGTAAAAGGGAGAACTATGAAAGCCGAGTATTTACCAAAGAGAGAGGGTCTATATGATCCGGAGTTTGAGCATGATGCCTGCGGTGTAGGTTTTGTTGCTCATCTTAAGGGAGAAGCTTCTCATAACATCGTAAGCAAAGGTATTGAACTTTTAATAAATCTAGAGCATCGTGGTGCTGTCGGAGCTGAGAAAAATTCAGGTGACGGTGCGGGAATCCTTACTCAGATGCCAGATAAATTTCTACGCAGAGTTTTAAAAGAAGATGATATCGACTTACCTGAGTTTGGTCACTATGGTGTCGGCGTTGTTTTTTTACCAAAAGATCCAGAGGCTTATGCAGAGTGTAAAACAATTGTTGAAAATACTATAGAAGAGCTTGGTCAAGAATTTCTAGGATGGAGAAGAGTCCCTACTTCGAATGAGACTCTTGGATATACAGTAAAAAACGTTGAACCATACGTACATCAAGTTATTGTAAAACGAAACCCTGAACTCGAAGATGCAGAGGCTTTCGAGCGTAAACTTTTCGTAATCCGTAAATATGCACAATCAAAAGTAACAGCTTCACCAATAAACGGTACCGGGTACTTTTATATGCCTTCGATGTCATACAAGACTATCTCTTATAAAGGTCAGCTAATCACTGAGCAACTTCCTCTGTATTTTCCAGATTTAAGTGAGCCTGACTATGAGTCGGCTATTGCACTGGTTCACAGTCGTTTTTCAACAAATACTTTCCCTTCATGGCCACTAGCACAGCCATTTAGATACATAGCTCACAATGGTGAGATTAATACACTTCGTGGAAATATAAACTGGATGAGAGCAAGACAGTCGATGCTCAAATCAAAACTTTTCAGCGAAGAAGAGTTAGAGATGATTTATCCTTACCTCATCAACGAAGCAAAGGGTTCAGACTCTTCAGTTTTAGATAATGTTGTAGAACTGCTTACACTTGCAGGTCGCCCTCTTGCTCACGTTATGATGATGATGATTCCAGAAGCTTGGAAAAATGAAGAGATGGATGCAAAGCGCAGAGATTTTTACGAATACCATGCTACTTTCATGGAGCCATGGGATGGTCCTGCATCTGTAGCTTTTACTGATGGAAAGATTGTTGGTGCGACACTAGACAGAAACGGTCTTCGCCCTTCTCGCTACTTTCTAACAAAAGATGACATCTTGGTTATGGCATCTGAGCAAGGTGCTTTAGAGTTCCCTACTGAGGACATAGTTCTAAAAGGAAGACTACAGCCTGGTAAGATGTTTCTTGCAGATTTAGAACAAGGTCGCATAATCAGTGATGATGAGATAAAAGCAAATATCTCTGGAGTTCACAACTATGGAGAGTGGATAGAGAAACAAAAAATCAACATTGATGATTTAACTCTTAACAATGAAGTTAAACAACCAAACCATGATACTGTACTTCAGCGTCAAAAATGTTTTGGATATACACAAGAAGACCTCAAAGTAATCCTTACTCCAATGGCAAACACAGCTTACGAAGCAACTGGTTCTATGGGTAACGATGCGGCACTTTCAGTTCTATCAAACGCATCTATAAACCTTTACAACTACTTCCACCAACTTTTTGCACAAGTTACAAACCCTCCAATCGATCCAATCAGAGAAGAGTCTGTAATGTCTCTTATCGCATACATCGGGCCACAAGGAAATCTATTCCAAGAAGTTGATGAAGACCGTAAGTTTATTAAACTAAACTCTCCTATTTTAACTAATGAGCAGTTTGAAAAACTTAGCGGTGTTAATGAGTTTCATTTCCGTGCAAAGAAAATAAGCATTCTTTTTGACTCCACTAAGAGCGGTTCAATGAAAGATGCTCTTGACTCTGTTATGAAACAAGCAAGCGATTCTGTTAGAGAAGGGTATGAAGTAATCATCCTCTCTACAAGAGGAATCTCTATGACTAAGGCTGCTATCCCTACTCTACTAGCTACTAGTGCAGTTCATCATCACCTTATCTCAGAAGGTATCAGAACTAACTGTGGTCTTGTTGTAGAGACTGGAGAAGCAAGAGCAATCCATCACTTCGCAACACTTATCGGATATGGTGCCAATGCTATTAACCCTTACCTTGCATTTGAGACCATAGAAGATATGCGTTCTCGTAAGTTAATAAATGAAGGCATCACTCAAGAGCAAGCTGTACAAAACTACATCACTGCTATTGGCAAAGGTATCTTCAAAGTAATGTCAAAAATGGGTATCTCAACTATTCGTTCATATACAGGCGCACAGATATTTGAGGCTGTTGGACTTTCTCAAAACCTTGTTGACAAATACTTCAAAGGAACAGCTACTCGTCTTGATGGAATAGACATAGACACTATCGAAGAAGAGACTCTTCTTTGTCACTCTATCGCTTACCCTAGTGAGATTATCGAAGCAAACGACCTTCCAGTCGGTGGTCACTATGCATATCGTCAGCGTGGAGAAAATCACCTCTTTACGCCTGAGACTATTTTCCTGCTTCAAAATTCGACTAAGACAAACAGCTATGAGACTTACAAGCAGTACGCTAAGCTTATCAACGAGCCTCAAGAAGCTTTTGTAACCCTGCGTTCACTTCTCGACTTTAAACGTCTAAGCCCTATTAATATAGACGATGTGGAGTCAGTTGATTCTATCATTACTCGTTTTGCAACTGGAGCTATGAGCTACGGTTCTATCTCAGAAGAAGCACACACTACTCTTGCTATTGCTATGAACTCTATCGGTGCAAAAAGTAATACCGGTGAAGGTGGAGAAGATGCATCTAGATTTGGGACTAACAAAAATTCTAAAATCAAACAAGTTGCATCTGGACGTTTTGGTGTAACTTCAAACTACCTTGTAAACGCTGAAGAGATTCAGATAAAACTGGCTCAAGGTGCAAAACCTGGTGAAGGCGGTCAGCTTCCGGGACATAAAGTAGATGAAATTATCGGTCGTACCCGTCACTCGACTCCTGGTGTTGGACTTATTTCTCCACCGCCACACCATGACATCTACTCTATTGAAGACCTCAAACAATTGATTCATGACCTTAAAAATGCAAATACTAAAGCTCGTATAAACACTAAACTAGTTTCTGAAGTCGGTGTTGGTACTATTGCCGCTGGTGTTGCAAAAGCTCACTCTGATGTTGTACTTATTTCTGGTTTTGACGGCGGTACTGGAGCATCTCCACAGACTTCTATCAAACACGCAGGTCTTCCTTGGGAGCTTGGTCTTGCTGAGACTCATCAGACTCTGGTAAAAAACGGTCTTCGCTCTCGCATCGTTGTTCAGACTGACGGTCAGCTTCGTACAGGTCGTGATATTGCTATTGCTACTCTGCTTGGTGCTGAAGAGTGGGGAATCGCAACTGCTGCTTTAGTTGTTGAGGGCTGTATTATGATGCGTAAATGTCACTTAAACACTTGTCCTGTAGGAATCGCTACACAAGATAAAGAGTTAAGAGCAAAATACACAGGTAAACCTGAACACATTGTAAACTATGTTAAGTTCATCGCTACAGAGTTACGTGAAATCATGGCGGAGCTTGGATTTAGAACTATTAACGAGATGGTCGGTCGTACAGATAAACTTAAAGCTCGCGAGGGTGTTACTCACTGGAAAGCTAAGCATCTGCAACTGGATCAACTGCTTCATAAAGTGCATCTAAGAAGTGATGATACAGCTTATCAAACTACTGCGCAAGATCACGGCTTAGATAGTGCACTTGATAATCATTTGATTGATTTGGCACGTCCGGCAATTGCGGATGGCACACCAATAAAAGAAGAGATAAAACTTAGAAACATCAACCGTACAGTTGGAACAATGCTCTCAGCTGAAGTTACTCGCAAGTATGGTGAAGCTGGTCTTCCAGATGACACTATCCACTTCAAAGCTACAGGAAGTGGCGGACAGAGTTTTGGTGCATTTTTAAACAGCGGTATTACTTTTGAGATAGAAGGCGATGCAAATGACTACTTCGGTAAAGGTCTTTGTGGTGGTAAACTGATTTTATATCCTCCTCATAATGCGACTTACGAAGCAAATGAAAACGTAATCCTTGGAAATGTATCTTTCTATGGTGCAACAAGCGGTGAGTCTTACATCTATGGTCTTGCAGGTGAGCGTTTTGCAGTTCGTAACTCTGGAGCAAATGTTGTTGTCGGTGCTATTGGTGACCACGGTTGTGAGTATATGACTGGTGGTCGTGTAGTTATCCTAGGCGAAATCGGGAAAAATTTTGCAGCTGGTATGAGTGGTGGTATCGCTTACATCTACGACAAAAACAACACTCTGTCTCAGCGTATTAACAAAGGTAGTGTTGACCTTGACAGAGTTGAGAGTGATGAAGATGAAGCAGAGTTAAAAGCTATGATTAAAAAGTACATCAACTACACTGGTTCAAAAGAAGCTAACCAGATTTTAACTGACTGGAAGACATCTAAAGATGCTTTCATAAAAGTAATGCCTGTTGATTACAAACGAGTCTTGAAAGAACAAGCACAGAAAAAAGAGGAGGTGTAAGATGGGAAAAGTAACAGGTTTTAGAGAATACAAACGTCAGAACTTCTCACTAGCACCAGCTCATGAGCGCATTAAGCACAACAACGAGTTTGTAACTCCTCCAAGCAAGCCTGAGTTAGAAACTCAAGCCGCTAGATGCATGGACTGTGGTATTCCATTTTGTCATAGTAACTACGGCTGTCCTGTAGGTAACCTCATCCCTCAGTTTAACGACCAAATATATAAAGGCGAATGGGAGAGTGCATTCCGCTCACTTATGAGTACAAACAACTTTCCTGAGTTTACTGGTCGTGTATGTCCTGCAACTTGTGAAACTGCATGTGTACTTGGGATGAATGACGATGCAGTCAGCATCAAAGGTATCGAGTACTCAATCATCGAAAAAGCTTACGAAGAGGGCTGGATGAAAGCTCAGATGCCAAAGGTCTGTACTGGTAAAAAAGTGGCAGTTGTGGGTTCTGGTCCTGCAGGTCTTAGCGTTGCAAATCAGCTTAACAAAGCTGGACATGCTGTAACAGTATATGAGAGAGATAAGCGTATCGGCGGACTTGTTCGTTATGGCATCCCTAACTTCAAACTAGACAAAGTAAAAGTAGTTCAACGTCGTGTTGATATCATGGCAGAAGAAGGCGTAGAGTTTATTACGGAAGCCCATATCGGTGTAGATATTCCTCTAAAAACACTAAGAAATGAGTACGATGCAGTAGTTCTTTGTGGTGGTGCTTCTCTTCCAAGAGACTTGCCAATAGAAAACAGAGATGCAAATAACATCCACTTCGCTATGGAGTTTTTATCTCAGTGTAACTCTCGCATCGAAGGCGAAGAGATACCAAAAGAAAAAGAGATACTAGCAACTGGTAAACACGTAGTAGTCATCGGTGGTGGTGATACTGGTAGTGACTGTGTTGGAAACTCTGTTCGTCAAGGTGCTGAGTCAATCATACAGATAGAACTAATGTCAAAAGCTCCACTAGAGCGTACAGATGCGATGCCATGGCCACTCTACCCAAGAGTGTTTAAACTATCTTCATCTCAAGAAGAGGGTTGTACACTTGACTATGACATCCTCTCAAAATCTTTCATCAAAGATGATGCAGGAAATGTAACTGGCATCAACTGTGTGAAAATCGAGTGGGGAGACAAAGGCTTCAATGAGATAGAAGGAAGTGACTTCATACTTAAAGCTGACGTCATCTTCTTAGCTATGGGTTTCCTAGGGCCTGAGCAGACTGGAATGATAGAAGAGCTTTCACTTGATACTGACCCAAGAAGCAACATAGCAACAAATCACTACGCTACATCAGCAGAAGGTATCTTTAGTGCAGGAGATATGCGCAGAGGTCAATCACTTGTAGTATGGGCAATCCACGAAGGACGTGAATGTGCCATCGCTGTAGATGAGTTCCTATCTAAAAAACCAACACTGCTTAACGCTAGAAGTAAATCTCTTTACGAGAAGCGTTAATTTAACTTCAAAAAAGTAAAGCTTTTGCTTTACTTCCATACTTATTCTTCGATTAAGTAACATTTTGTGTGTTATGTAAGATATTTGCGAAATAACGCACAAAACAAACACTCAAACTTTAAGAATTCTATAGAATCTTTCTCTTTTTCATCAAAAAATATAACAATTAGACGTAAATTTAACAAGATGAACCTTTTTAACACGCAAATAATATGTGATTTATTTATGTGATTTAAGATTGTTTTACATATAATGTGTTTGAATAAAGAGTCATCTTACACAAAAGGATTATTATATGGCAGCATGGCTTCCTGTATTGAAAACAGCTCTTCCGTATGTTACAGAAATTTTAAAAATAACTATTCCTGCTTTTACATCAAGAAGTAATGAGAAAAAAAGTAGTGATGTTATTCCTGATCAAATTTTAGAGCTTCAGTCTGCTGCAACACAAAATGCAGAATCAGTTAAAGTATTGGCAACCCAACTGAAAGATACAATAGAAGTTATTGAGTCAAGTGGAACAAAAATTGAAAAAGAACTTGTATTATTTAAACGAATATCAATCATTTCAATTATTATTGCAATAGTAAGTATTGGATTTTCAATTTTTGTTGTTTTAAATAAATAAAGTTCTTAAAAGTAAAAGATAACAAGTACGAAGAGAGCAATAGTTTTCCCTGCGGCAAAAATATTGCTCACAACAAACGTTAAACATACAAAGGGAAAGTTTGCCTGAAACAGAAGAAGAACGTAAAAAACGAGTATTAAGAGAATTAGAAGGTAAAAATATTGCTCACTACTCTGTTTTGCTATCTGCTTGGATACAGACTAAAATGGAGCGTGACAAAACACTTGTCACTTTGTCTTCAGCAGCGATAGGCTTATTAATTACTATTTTAACAACTGTTGGTGCAGAAAACTATTGGATAATTTTATTATTCATTATTTCTATATGCTCTTTTATTATAACAATATGGAGTGCTCTAAAAATTTATGAATTAAATTCAGTTCACTTAGAAGATTCGTTGCGAGGGAAAAATGGAAAAGACCCTAAACTAGAAAAATATGATAAACGTTCAATTAGAGCATTTGTAATAGGCTCTAGTTTTGCTTTATTAATTGGTGTAACATCTGCATATCAAAAAATTATTTTAAAGGAAGAAAAAATGGGAACACAAGAACAAAATGGAAGTAAGAAAGTAATGTTTAATGACAGTTTCAATGGAATTGCTGGATTAAATCCTCAAAATATTGAAGCAAAAAGTATTAATGGTATCTCCAACTTAAATCCAGAAACAACACAACAACCTAAAGTTGAAATTTCACAACCACAAGAACAAAACTCAACTAATAATGACTCCAACAATTCAAATGGATAATAAACTAAAGGTTTAACAAAATGCAGGATCCAATATGAACCAAAGAGCGAGTTCATATTGCTCTCCTTAAACGTTATGTTCCAAATTTACATCACTGTGAATGAATCTCCACTTTTATTAAGTTAAAAGTGATGCTTTTACTTTATTTCTCTCTCCCAATCATCTTGTGTAGCGACATCATATACAGTCCAGCCTTTCTCTCTTAAAACCTTAGCACTCACACTACTGCGACTACCTGTTCTACAATATAGAACAAGCTCTTTATCTTTTGGAAGGTTGATACTGCCTTTCATAATAGCCTCTATAGGTAAATTTATAGCGCCATCAATATGCTTTTGTATAAATTCTTCACGTGTTCTAACATCTACAATAATAGCACCATTTTTTACAGCTTCTCTAGCTATTATCAACTCTTCATCACTAACGCTTGAACAAGCTGTAAATAGAGCTAAAGTCAATAACAGTATAAATATATTTATGATTTTTTTCACATTAATCCTATTATTATTTTAATTCGGAATTATACAAAAATAAAATGCAAAATAAAGCCACTAGCTTTAATATCAACTTTTAATTATTACATATTCTGATATTAAGCAATTTTTGATAAAATTATCCCAATATTTTAAACTACTCATTGGAGACATTATGGATTTACAAACAAAAGCACTGCACGCTGGTTATGAGAAAGATACACAAGGGACTATGGCTGTTCCTATTTATATGACGACAGCTTATGAGTTTCGTGATGTCCAACACGCTGCAAACTTGTTTTCTTTAAAAGAGTTAGGAAACATCTATACTCGTCTTAACAATCCTACTACTGATGTATTTGAAAAACGTTTTGCAGAGCTTGAAGGCGGTGCTGCGGCAATTGCTACTTCAAGTGGTATGAGTGCTATCTTTTTTGCTATTGCAAATGCTGCTGAATCCGGTGATAACATAGTATGTGCTAAACAGCTTTACGGTGGGAGTCTTACTCAAACAGCTCACACACTAAAGAGATTTGGCATCGAAGCTAGATATTTTGATGTTCATCAGCCAGAGCAGATAGAAGCACTTGTAGATGCTAAGACTAAAGTTATCTTTTTTGAGTCTTTAACTAACCCTAGTATCGACGTAGCAGACATAGAAGCTATTACAGCTATCGCAAACAAGCATGGCATCTTGACAGTTGTAGATAACACTGTTGCTACTCCTGTTTTATGTCGTCCTTTTGAGTTTGGTGCAGACATCACTGTTCACAGTGCTTCTAAATACACAACTGGTCAGGGTCTTGCTATTGGTGGTATCATGGTTGAGAGAAACGGAATTGTTGATAAACTAAAAGGCAATGACAGATACGCTCACTTCAATGAACCGGATGCTTCTTACCATGGTTTAGTTTATACTGACATTCCTCTTCCTCCATTTAGCCTTAGAGCTAGACTTTCACTTCTTCGTGATATAGGTGCGGTTTCATCTCCGTTTAACTCATGGTTGTTTATCCAAGGTATGGAGCATCTATCTCTTCGTATGCGTGAACACTCTAAAAATGCTCTTGCACTTGCAGAGTTTTTAGAGGCTCATCCAAGAGTTAACAAAGTAAACTATCCGGGACTAAAAAGCAACTCAAACTATGAAATGGCTCAGAAGTATTTTGAAGATGGAGCTTGTTCTGGCCTTCTAAGTTTTGAAGTTGACTCTTTAGAAGAGGCTACGAAAATAGTAAATGCAACAGAGCTTTACTCTCTAGTTGTAAATATCGGTGATAGTAAATCAATCATTACTCATCCAGCATCTACGACTCACCAACAACTAACTCCTGATGAGCTAATCGCTTGTGGTGTTCCTGCAGGACTTATCCGCATCTCTTGTGGACTAGAGTCTATTAAAGATCTTATTGCAGATATCAAGCAGGCTTTAGAAGCATAATAAAACAACATAAAATATTATTTACTAATATTTTATGTACTATTTCTTTTAAGTTTTATAATATATAATTATCAAACTTTCAAAGGAAATAGCCACAAATGCCCAGACTTACACTCTTTTTATTTCTTTTTTTCACAACACTTTTAACTGCTTCATTCATACTAACGAATCAAACTCAAAAAAACAAAAATTTCACACTAGAGTATCTTTACGATGATAGCTCTTCACTTACTATAGATGAGATTCAAAAAACAGACTTCACACAAACTATACCAAGTCAATTTACAAAAGGCTACCACTCAGGCACTTCATGGTTTAAAATAACTCTAGAAAACAAAAGTAAAAACGAAGACTTCATACTCTACTTCACTGAACCTTTTTGGTCAAGCCTAGACCTATATACAAAAGAAAATGAAGAATGGAGTGTCCAAAAAAATGGACTAGATATTTTACTAAAAGATCGTTCCATTGAAGATAATAACCCTGCGTATCACTTGCATATTCACATGGGAGAAAAGCGTACATTTTATGTAAAAGGCAAAACTGTATCTGGGCATATTGGAGAGTTTCAAATCTTTGATAAACAAGAATTCTTCAGACCAAGTCGTATAACTATTACGGAAGCCTACACTATCTACGCATTCATTTTACTGGGTCTTGTTTTGCTAAATATCTACAATTTTATTATGACAAAAGAGAGAATATATATGTACTATATAGCCTATGTATTCTCTTTTATTTTATTTACAAGTATGAAGAGTGGATCGTACTTAACTCTTGGACTTCACGGTTGGGATGAAGGACTACATGTCGTTGGTGCTTTTGTAATTCTTTTTTTACTTCTCTTCTCTGGTAAATTTTTAAAACTTAATACATACATGCCGTATATGGACAGAGTTTTCAAAATATATGCTTCAGTATTCTTAGTTTTTGCACTTTTAATATCACTAAGTGTTCCTTATTCCAGCCTACTCTTTAACATATTCTCAGCACTCTTTTTTATCCTTCTCTTGTTCACAACGATTACAGTCTGGTCAAGAGGTTTTAGATGTGCAAGATACTATTTTCTGGCACTTACAATCTTTGCTCCAACGATGCTGCTCATGACACTTACATTTAATACTATTTTAGACAACACTGATATTACCCGTTACTCATTCTTAGCAGGTGCATTTATAGAGATAATATTTTTTACACTACTTCTTACAAATAGATATCTTGATACTTACAGTGCAAATAAATGTTTAACAATGCAAACAAAAGAGCTCCAAGAGATAAAAGCTCAGCTAACTATAGAAGCAAAAACAGACCTTTTAAGTGGTTTACATAATCGCAGATACTTTTCTGAGATGTCACAAAAGAGCTTTTTGCAAGCTAAAAGGTATGAAGAAAATCTCTCTATAATACTACTTGATCTTGATAAGTTTAAAAAAATAAACGACACATATGGACATCAAACTGGTGACATTGTTATTAAAGTAACTGCGGATATATTAAAATATCTAAATAGAGAAGATGACATAGTCGCTCGTTATGGTGGAGAAGAGTTTATCATTCTACTACCTCATACAAACCTATATGAAGCTTTAGTTATAGCTGAAAACATCAGAAAAAAAATTGAATCTACTGAGATCCACTCTGAGTCAGATGATATTTTTCATGTAACTGCGAGCATTGGTGTTGCTCAATTAGACACTATAAACGATGAAAATATAAGCAAAACCATACAACGATGTGATAATGCTATGTATAAAGCTAAGCAGCGTGGAAGAAACAAAGTTTTTAGTTTATCATAGGCTCATTTTCAAGCCTTTTTGCTCCAATAAAATTAGTATTAAGTCATTTTCGCTAAAATAGCATAATTATTTTATGGAGAGTTATAAGTTGCCCTTGAACCTGCAAACACACACAGAACATTTTACTAATCCTCTCTACTTAGAAAGTGGTCGTATTTTAGAGCCTTATGACATTGCTTATGAGACATATGGTGAGCTAAATGATGATAAAAGCAATGTAGTTGTGGTTTGTCATGCGCTGACTGGTTCACACCACTGTGCAGGTGTTTATGAAGATGAGACAAAAGCTGGTTGGTGGGATGGATTTATAGGTCCAGGTAAAGCTATCGATACTGACAAATATTTTGTAATCTGCTCAAACGTAATTGGTAGTTGTTTTGGTTCAACTGGTCCGATGAGTATGCAACACCATCACCATGACCACTATCGTTACAAATTTCCTGTTGTAACTATCAAAGATATGGTAAAAGCTCAACGTATTCTTTTTGACAGATTAAATATTCATAGAGTTCACGCTATTGTCGGTGGTTCTATGGGTGGAATGCAAGCCCTTCAGTTTGCTATTCACTATCCAAACTTCTCTGACAAGATTATCTCTATGGCGTCAACTCATGCAACACAGCCTTGGGCTATTGCATTTAACAAAGTTGCTCAAGAATCAATCCTTAAAGACCCTGAATTTAAACAGGGATACTACGATCCTGAGGTTATTAAAGAGCAAGGATTGTCTGGTATGGCTGTTGGTCGAATGGCTGGACACATCAGCTTTTTATCTCATGAATCAATGGCGAGTAAATTTGGCAGAGAGTACAAAAGAACAGATGGTCTATATGAGCTTTTTGGTAAGTTTCAAGTAGAGTCATATTTGGAATACAATGGCTATAACTTTACAAAATGGTTTGACCCTTTAGCTTATCTCTACATCACAAAAGCTATAAATATTTTTGATCTCTCCCGTGGTTTTGACTCTCTGCAAGAAGCTTTAAAAAAAATTACAGCAAAATTGCATCTAATAAGCTTTAGAGATGATTTACTTTTTAAAAATACAGAGATGAAAGAGATAGCCGATACACTTAATGAAATCGGTAATGTCAACTATAACTATATAGATATTGACAGCGATTATGGGCATGACGCCTTCTTGGTTGAACTTGATAAATTTGAAAACTATGTAAAGGACGCACTAGATGAGTAAGACAGACAATTTTGAAGCAAAACTAGAAGGTGCTAAAAAGATTTTAGAGACTCTAATGAACCCTGAAATCACACTGCAAAACAGCGTAAAAGCGTATGAAAAAGGTATGGGCGAATTGGCTGAGGCTCAAAAAATACTCGAAGATGCCGTAATAAAAATAAAAGAAATAAAGAGTAGCTAATGAGAGCAGCCGTACTACAACTTAGCGCGCAAGGAATGAGTAGTACAAAACTCTACAACTACATTAGAATCGCGCATAATAAAGGTGTGAAAATTCTACTTCTTGGAGAATATATCCTAAACCCTTTTTTCAAAGAACTCGAAACTCTCTCTGCATCGATGATAAAAGAACAAGCTGAGCATCAAAGTAAGGTTTTAAGAGAACTCTCTTCTACTTATAACATGACAATTATAGCTCCTCTTGTCATTGTAAAAAAGCAAAAAGTGTATAAAACAGTTGCAAAGTTTGCACCATCATCTACAGCCTACTATCAACAACAACTTCTCATAAACTACCCTCACTGGAATGAAGAGAAATTTTTTGCAAATGAGATAAAAGAATTAGAATCACCATTGGTTTTTAAAGTAGATGGGTTTAAATTTGCCATCATAAGTGGATTTGAACTTCATTTTGATGAACTTTTTGCTGGGCTATCAGGCAAGAGTATTGACTGTGTTTTACTTCCAAGTGTATCTACTTTTGACTCTTTTGAGAGATGGAAAAACCTAATTCTTTCTCGTGCTTTTGTAAATAATTGCTACATTTTAAGAGCAAACCGTATAGGTGATTTCGCAGATAAAAATTTCAACTGGAAATTTTATGGTGACTCACTTTTAGCCTCTCCAAACGGTGAATTACTAGAGCATCTAGGAAATAAAGAAGAACTTATGATAGTTGATATGAGTCATACAGATGTGATTGCCGCTAGACGTTCTTGGGGATTTAAAGATATGATTAATAAACGGATATCAAACTAAGATATAAGCTATTATGATATAATAGTCCTTTATGTATGACTCCAATCCAAAGGATTTATTATGGGTTTTAAAATAAACAGCAACATAGGTTCTATGAATGCAAATCTACATTCAAATCTAAACAATATGGGTGTAAATAAAAGCCTTAGCTCTTTAGCATCTGGTTCAGCTATAAACTACGCTGCTTATGATTCTTCAGGTCTTGGTATTGCCAATCAACTCTCAGCACAAGTCTCAGGTCTCGGTCGTGCCATTATGAACTCTAATGAGAGTATAGGTATGGTTCAAGTGGCAGATGGTGCTCTTCAAGAGTATGGAAACAATTTAGATAGAGTTCGTGTGCTAACACTTCAAGCGTCAAACGGAACTCTAAACTCAGATGACAGAGCTATAATCCAAAAAGAGATAGATGCTCTTATGGAGTCAGCTGATGATATCGCAAAAACTACTAAGTTTAATGGTATAAACCTGCTAGACGGTACAGGTGGAAGTTCAGGAAACGGTACTTTTGTAACTCATACAGGGGCAGATGCAAATGAGACTCAAAGTCTATCTATTGGTGACGCACAGACTGCTTCACTACTTGGTGGAGTAATAGACGTAACAACACAAGCGGGAGCATCTGCATCTCTTAGCACTATTGATGATGCTATGAAGAGTATTGATGGTATGAGAGCTGACTTGGGTGCTGCTCAAAACCAACTTATGTCTAACATTAGAAATATTTCTGTGACACAAGTAAATGTAGCTTCAGCAGAATCTCAAATCAGAGATATTGACTTTGCAGCAGAGAGTGCAAACTTCTCCAAAATGAACATAATGTCTCAAATTGGTTCATTTACTCAAGCTCAAGCAAATGCTTCTACAGCAAGCGTAACAAATCTCTTTAAGTAGAAATGCCTAAGGCATTTCTACTTCCATCTATTACCAACATTTGTGATATAATCATTTTTTTTTGATAAAGGCTTAACTATGATGAAATTTTTTCACCGTCAGGTGCAACTATGGGGAGAAGATACTCAAACTCTTCTGCAAACTAAGAAGATTGCTGTTATCGGCTCAGGCGGACTTGGAAGCTCTTTAGCTTTTGCTTTAGGTGCTAGTGGCATCGGTGAGATTCATATGGTTGACTTTGATGAAGTTTCACTTCACAACATTCATCGCCAGATTGCTTTTAAAGTCGGTGATGAAGGTAAAAACAAAGCTGTGTTAAATGCCAAGCTTATAGAAGAAAGATGTCCTTATGTTAAGGCAATTGCTCATGAGTGTAACTTTGAAGAGTTTTCTAAAAAGAACATTGATGTTGATTTAATCATAGATGCTACTGATAATCTTCCTAGTAGAGCGGAGATTAATGAGTATGCAAAGAGTAAAAATATGCCTTGGCTTTATGGAAGTGTTGAAGCTTTTCATGGTCAGGTGTGTTTTATAGATGAGTCATCTTTTACAGATGCATTTAAAATTATTAAAAAAACACCGGCAGGTATTGCAGCTCCTATAGTAATGCATATAGCATCACTACAAGCAAACTTAGCTCTTAGATACCTAGCCGGTCTTAGTGTAAAAAAAGATACTTTATACTATCTATTTTTTAACGATGAGGGTGAGTTAATAACTCAAAAATTCGGACTTCCTAAGCTATAGCTTAGAGATATAGTCCGACACCGCTTTAATCTTTTCGGCATCTAGTTTAGTAGCTTGACCTTTCATAACTGCTTTCATAGTCCCACCATAAGTCCCATCTTTGTATCCATTTAGTGCTTCTGTCACTTGAAGAGCAGCCCAACCTTTGATTACTTTAGATTTTCCAAGTGCCGCTTTTTCAGCATTTTGACCATGACAGGCAGCACATGCTTGAAAAATAGCTTTACCACTTACTTCAGATGCAACTACGGCTACTGATGTTTCTTTTACAACAACTTCCTTCTGTTTTTCAACAAGCTCTTGCAATGGAGTTTTTGTAATAGCTGCCACCTCTTTTGAAACTTGTTTTGGCTCAGCTTTTTGGACCTCTTTATTGGCTTCTTCACTACACCCAAGTATAAATAATGCTAATACCATTGAAATAACTATTTTCATGAAAAACTCCTTTTTATTTTGTATAAGCATAGCGTTAAAGTGCTTCTAATAGATTTAAGATATAATTGCATTAATTTAAATAAGCGATAATACATGAATTTTGAACCATATCCATTTGAAAAACTTAATGATTTACTTAAAGATATCACGCCTAATAAGAACTATGCACCCTCAGCTTTAACTATTGGTGAGCCTCAGTTTGAAACTCCGGCATTTATACAAAACACGCTTGCAGATAACGCGCATCTGCTAAAAAAATATCCAATGACTGCAGGTGAAACAAATCTAAGAGAAGCTCAAAGAGGTTTTGTTAAAAAAAGATTTGGTGTTGAGTTAAAAGATGAAGAGATTATTCCAACATTTGGAACTCGTGAAGTACTTTTTAACTTTCCACAGTTTTTACTTTTTGATATAGAAAATCCAACTATGGCTTTTACAAACCCTTTTTACCAGATTTATGAAGGTGCTGCAATAGCTTCAAAAGCTAAGATGCTACTTATCAACATGGATGAGAGCAATAACTTCAAACCAGAAATTGATGAGAATGAACTCAGTAAATGTGATCTTGTAATCATTAACTTTCCAAACAACCCGACATCTTCAGTATTGACACTAAAAGAACTGGCTGAGTGGGTGAAACTAAGTATGAAACACAATTTTGTACTTCTAAATGATGAGTGCTATAGTGAGATCTATACAGATGAAAAAATTCCATCACTTTTAGAAGCTTCTATGTATGCTGGAAATCATAATTTTAAAAATATATTAGTAGTAAACTCTATTTCAAAACGCTCATCAGCTCCAGGACTTCGTTCAGGATTTATCGCAGGCGATAAGATGATTTTAAAAGAGTATATGAAGTATAGAACTTATGTAGGTTGTGCGGCTCCTCTTCCACTTCAAAGTGCAGCAAGCGTTGCATGGAGAGAAGAGATACACGTAGAAGCAGCCAGAAAAATATACAAAAAAAACTTTGCTCTTGCAAAAGAGATACTTGGCACTGAGATACCGGCAGCTACTTTTTACCTCTGGTTAAAAGTTGAAAATCCATTAGAATTTACAAAAAAATTATATGAAGAGTACAATGTAAAAGTTCTTCCAGGAGAATACTTAGCAAGAGAAGATGCTAAAGGCGAAAACCCTGGAAAAGATTTCATAAGAATAGCCTTAGTTGAAGACGAAGAAAAAACAAGAAGTGCACTAATAAGAATCAAGGAGTGTTTAGCATGAGCGTAGAAGATTTAAAAGCCAAGGTATTAGAGGCACAGAAGAACTCAGATATAGCCTCACTATATGTTTTAGAACAAAATGCACATGATACATTTGACGAAGAGACACTTCAAGGTTTTTATGCGAATATCTTAGATTTAGCACTTGAAAAACTTACGGACACACTTGAAGCTCATAGAGTCATGGATATGACTGAAGTTCAAGACTTTGCAACCATGAGAGCACTTTATGAGTATGCTATGGAATATTACCACTCTGGAAACATCTCAGATGCAAGTGCACTTTTTGAAGTATTAAGTGGTCTTTCTAATGATGATAAATTTTCCAGTGCACTAAAGTTTCATTGGATAGCTTCTGCAGAAAACATCAATCTTGACGATTTTATGTCTAAGATTGCGGATATGGATGCAACTCAAGATGCTGGTACGTTTTACATTAGTGAATTTACAAAAGAGGCACAAAAATTGCTAGACAAATCCCAAATAGATGGGGAGTAAGCGTATGAAAATTCATTTTATCGGAATTGGTGGAATAGGTATCTCAGGACTGGCTCAGTATATGCATTATAAAGGTCACACAGTTAGTGGCTCAGATATAGCTGACACAATCATCACTGAAAAACTTCGTAACCTAGGCATAAAAGTTACTGTTCCACATAGCGCAGATGCTATAGATTCCCAAGATTTGGTAATTCACTCAGCAATCATTCGCCCTGATAATCCGGAAATCATAGCTGCAAAAGCAAAAGGCATAGAAGTACTTGCTCGTCGTGAAGCTCTACTTCAAATCCTTGACACTTCAAAAGTTTACTCAGTTGCTGGCGCTCATGGTAAAAGTACAACTACTGCAATTTTAACAGCCATCATGAGTGGTTCTGCTATTATCGGTGCAGAATCAAAAGCATTTGGCTCAAATGTCAGATATGATGATACAAATGATATTATGCTTTTTGAAGCTGATGAGAGTGATGGAAGTTTTATTAACTCAAATCCTCACTGTGCAATTGTTATCAATGCTGAACCTGAGCATATGGAGTATTATGACTACAACTATGAGCTTTTTTATGACTCGTACAAAACTTTTATAAACTCTGCCCCGTGTCGTGTCTTAAATGCAGAAGATCCATTCTTAAGTACACTAAAAAATGATGTTGACGCTCATTGGTTATACCCTACTACTGATATTACAAATATTGAGTTCGTTCTTATAAACGATGAACCTCACACAAGATTTAATCTTAAAGACATGGGCTCATTTGATGTATGGGGATTTGGAAAGCATATCGCTTTAGATGCAGCATTGGCGATTTTAGCTGCAAATGAATCTATGGACATAGAAGAGATAAGAGCTAAGCTTCTTACTTTTAAAGGTATCAAAAAACGTTTTGATATAGTTGGAGCAGATGAAGGAAGCGTAATTATTGATGATTATGGTCATCATCCAACAGAGATAAAAGCAACCTTTGAATCTGTTAAAGAATATGCTGAACTTAAAGGCTTTGACAAAATCACAGCTATTTGGCAGCCACATAAATACTCTCGCACAATTGATAATCTTGAAGAATTCATAAAATGTTTTGAAGGTGCCGGGGAACTTATTATACTTCCAGTATGGTCAGCCGGTGAAGCGCCTCGTGATATCGACTTTAAAGAGAAGTTTAAGCACTATAACCTAACAATGGCAGATAATATTACCAGAGCAAATAACAACATCACTGTTATAAAAAATAAAGAAGCACTAAAAACTCTAGACAAAGGTCTTATTATTGGTTTTGGCGCAGGAGATATAACTTATCAAATAAGAGGGACTGCTTAAACATGGCATATATTGCAGGACTGGTAATTGTAGGGTTTTTCTTTTTAGCTCTACACTACTTTACAGAATTAACACGTAAAGAAAAAACTATGATTACTGTAGTAATTTTAGTTCTAGTTTTAAGTGCGGTAGCTTTTAATGCTTACAGCAATACACAAAGAGACAATATGCTAAATGTTGTTATGAAATTTAATCAGAACAAGACTGTGCAATGTAACGGAATAGACATTAACAACTCTAATTACACCATAAGTATAGGAACTTACACTTTCATAGGTAAAGAAAACACCCCCAATTATGGGCAAATGATTAGCGCTTCTTCTTGTGAATAGTTAAATATCAATATTTAACAACACTTTTTGAATTATTCAGCTATACTGTCTTCAATGAAAGATGATTGTAGTTACATCTTTAGTATGCTTTGTATTGATGACTCCTTGTTGACAGTAAAATTCACCTAAAAATAAACTTATATATTAGATTTTCAACCACCTTAGTAATAAGGTGTAAACAAACACACAAGGATTCACAATGGCAGAATTAGTAAATGGTACAGTTAAATGGTTTAATAGCGAAAAAGGTTTCGGATTTATAGAGCAAGAAAATGGTGGAAAAGATGTATTCGTACACTTCCGTCAAGTTAACAGCAATGGTTACGACCGTGTTTCACTAAACGAAGGTCAAAAAGTTACTTTCGAAATTGGTGAAGGCGAAAAAGGCCCTCAAGCAGAAAACGTTACAGGTCTGTAATCTTTCTCATTGAGCAGATTTTTTCTGCTCAATACCCTTCAAACAACTTCTTTTTAAAACTCTCAAATTAATCTTACTAATAATATAAATTTAGCTAAAATTGCAAACAGCAAAGCAATTAACTAGGTAAAACAATAAAATATGGCAACTGAAAAAACTTCTAAACTAGACTTACTAATAAATCAACTTGATTTAACTGAACATATAGAACAATTTAAAAGCTTTTTCTCACGAGATAGTTCTCTCTACATCGAAGGTGATCAAGAGTTTCATTTTCGTTATATCAAAGCACTCGACAACATAGAGTTTAAAGCTCCTCCAAAAATATCTGACTTTTTTAACATAAAAGGACATCTAAAAAAACGTGGTGTTCTAAACTTTGAACAAATTTTTGAAATAGTTAAGATAGTCAGATATTTTCGTTACTTTAAAAACCGTGAGCTTGATGGAATCATCGGTGAGTGGATGAATAAGTTTGAAGTTCCAGAGAAATTTCTTGAAGTTGAAAAGTATTTTGCAAACGATGGCAAGTTTGATGAAAATCTTGATGAGACTCTTTTTGGATTGAGTGCAAGAATTAAAGAGCATAAAAACAACATGAACACTTCTATGAAGAGAATGATGTCAAGTTCTAAACTTGCTGGTTACTTAGTAGATACTCAGGTTCACTATCTAAATGATGAGGAATGTCTTTTGGTTCGTGGTGGATTTAACCATGTACTAAAGGGTGCTGTAGTTGGAAGAAGTACTGGTGGTTTTTTCTATGTCTCACCCGATAGTATTCTAAAATCAAAAGAGCAGATTAGGTATATACAACAAGAGAGAGAAACAATCTTTTACACTTATGCTAAAGAATTTTCATCAACATTGGCTGAGATTCAGCCTTTTATAGCTTTTATAGATAAAGAGTTTACCAAATTTGACAATTATCAGGCCAGAGTTTTATTTGCCAAAAGTAAAAATCTTCAACTTGTAAAATCAAAAAATGACTCAAAAATTATCTTAAGTGATTTTATCCACCCTGCTATTCACAAACCAAAACCTGTAAATGTTGACTTTAGTAAAAACATACTTATGGTTACTGGTGTAAATGCCGGTGGTAAAACAATGCTTCTAAAAGCGATACTTGCATCTGCATTTATGGCGAAGTACATCATTCCTATGGCTTTAAATGAGAACAAATCACACATAGGAAGCTTTAAAGCTATTCTATCTATCATAGACGATCCTCAAAACGTAAAAAATGACATCTCAACATTTGCAGGACGTATGCAAGAATTCTCTAAAATCTTTGAGTTTAAATCTGCTTTAGTTGGTATAGACGAGATAGAACTTGGAACCGACAGTGACGAGGCGGCAGCTCTATTTAAAGTCATACTTGATGACTTGATTAAAAGAGGACAAAAAGTCGTAGTAACAACTCACCACAAACGTCTAGCTGCACTGATGGCTGATCGTGATGATGTAGAGCTAATGGCTGCCCTATATGATGAAGAACAGAGAATGCCAACTTATGAGTTTATGCAAGGAATAATCGGCAAGAGTTACGCTTTTGAGACAGCTAGCAGATATGGAATCTCGAATGTTATTGTTCAAGAGGCAAAAAGTGTCTACGGAGATAACAGTGAGAGACTAAATCTTCTAATAGAAAGAGGTTCACAACTAGAACGCGAATTAAAACAAAAACATAAAAAAGTTGATGATAGACTTGAAGAGTTGAGACTCAAAGAGCTAGACTTAAAAGAGCAAAGAGAACTGCTTTTTAAAGAGATACAAGAGCAGAAAAATGAGCTAAAAAATAGTTATGCTCTAGCTATAGATGAAGCAAAAACTGCCGCAAAAGCAGGAGATACAAAAGCCATTCACAGAGCGATGAACAAAGCAAATGAAAAGCTTCCAAAAGATAAAAAAGAACCAGTACTCAATAACTATTTCTTTAATGTTGGTGATTTTATAAAATACAGAAACAACAAAGGCAGTATAATCTCTATAAAAGATAAAAAAGAGGCTCTTATAGAAGTTGGTGGAATGAGACTTAGAGTAAAAACAAAAGATCTCAAACCTACTAAAAATATAGATGTAAAGCCACAAACAACTCTCAAAGTAAGCGTAGAGAAAAAAGCAGGTCTAAATTGTGACTTGCACGGTATGAGAGCAGAAGAAGCTGAAGAGGTGCTGGACAAATTTCTCTCAGATGCTCTCATTAACGGCTGGGACGAAGTTATTGTATATCATGGTATCGGAACAGGTAAACTCTCTTATGCAGTTAAAAACTTTCTATTATCTCATCCTAGAGTTAAAAAGTTCGAAGATGCACCACTGCATCTTGGTGGTTTTGGTGCTAAAATAGTTACTCTTTAAACAGTAATTATGATAATATTTTCTATTACCATAAAGGCTTTTTAAATGAAGATATTACTATCTATATTACTAACGTTTACATTTGCATTCTCGGCGCAGATAGATGAGTTTGCATCTGAGGTCAAATACTCAAGAGATTATAATTCTGCACTAAAACTGGCAAAGCAACAAAACAAGCCACTTATGCTTGTTGTTGTCGGTGACTACTGCCCTTGGTGTAAAAAGTTTGAGAGAAAAACTCTAAACTCTTCTTTAGTTCGAAGTCAAGTAAAAAAAGATTTTATACCTGTTATTATTGACAAAGCAAAAGACAAAGGGAAGTATCCGCCTAAGTTCAACTCTAAACTTATTCCTACAGTATTCTTTATAAATCCTAATACACAAAAACATGTTTTCGAATCACTAGGCTACTCGAAGGAAGTAGTTTTTGCAATAGATATGGATTTGGCTTTAAAAGCTTATAAAAAAAGTGAGAAAAAATGAAAACTTTTAAAGCACTTATTATTTTTCTTTTAATCCTTAGCTCGCTTAATGCCCAATCTTTTTATACACTCGACAATATCAAATCACTTAGTTTGTATATGCCCAATAAAGTTGGCTTTATGGATAAAGAGCAAAAGGATAGCTTAAAAGAGAGTGTCATAGAAAAACTAAAAAAAGCCGGTTTTATATTCGGAAAGACAGATGCCACAACCTTCATGATAAAAATAGAATCAATAAATGTTAATGATACTGAAGTTATACACGTACAACTTGCTTTAGGAGAAGAAGTTTTAACTTCCCGTCCTGGTAATATACACAGCTTCGCCCTTACCTATTTGGCAACTGATTTTATGGAGTCAGATGAACCAGTTAAAGATACAATAGAGTCAGTAGAGTCTTTGCTATCTGAGTTTCTAGAAGCTTACAAAGATGATAATGAGTAAAATAAACTATATTAATATCACTCTACTAATCTCACTTTTCTTTAGCTTTGCATCTGCAAATGATTCACAGTTTCAAAATATTTTTAAAGCAAGAGATGTTAAAGGTACACTTATCATCTCATCACTTAAGAATGATAAGAACTATGTGTACAATCAAGAAAGAGCGACGAAGAGATATCTTCCTGCATCAACTTTCAAGATTCCAAACACGCTTATCGCACTAGATGAGGGAGCAGTAAAAGATGAAAATGAAATCATCAAATGGGATGGTAAAATAAGAGCATATGATGCTTGGAACAGAGACCAAAACCTTAAAACTGCACTTCCTAAGTCTTGTGTCTGGTTTTATCAAGAACTAGCACAAAGAGTTGGAAATGACAAATACTTAAAGCATCTACAAAAGATAGCCTACGGCAATAAAAAAACAGGCTCCGATGTCTCTACTTTTTGGCTAGAGGGTGAGATAAAAATCTCTGCATCTGAGCAAATAGATTTTTTGAAAAAACTGTATAAAAATGAACTGCCATATAAAAAAGAGCATCTAGACATACTCAAAAAAATAATGCTAGTTAAAGCTGAATCAAACTACACAATAAGAGCAAAAACAGGACTCGTGGCAAAACATGGCTGGTATGTCGGATATGTTGAGACAAAAGTGCAAGTATGTTTTTTTGCACTAAATATAGATATAGATAAAAAAAGTGACATTAAATCTAGAAAAGAAATCGTTATGGAAGCCTTAAAAATTAAAAATATAATATAATTGCTAAAAGGTAAATAAGAGAATGAAAACTAAAAAAGTAGCGATTATCGGTGGTGGAGCTTCTGGACTTTTGTGTGCCATATTTTGTGCACGTAAGTCTCTTGAAGTAGATGTGTTTGAGCAAAACTCCAAGTGTGCTAAAAAGATTTTAGTATCTGGAAACGGTCGTTGTAACATTACTAACAGAAACCTTACTCCAAATGACTTCTTTAGTGATAATCCTTCTTTTGTAGTAGAAGCACTTGATAGCTTTGGTTTTGATGAGTTTAGCAAGTTTGCATCTAGCATCGGTCTTCTACTCGATGTAAAAGATGATGGAAGAGCTTACCCCCTTAGTAATGAATCTAAGAGCGTAGCTTCACTTCTTCTCTCTCACGCTACAAATCTAGGTGTAAAAATCCACACAGATGCAAAGATAACAGATATAAAAGAGCTACTTAACAAATATGACTCCGTTGTAGTTGCATCTGGTTCAGAGGCAGCTGAACATCTAGGTGGAAATGGTGATGGATATGAGTTTGCAAAAGAGTTTGGACATAACATAGTTCCAACATACCCTTCACTTGTACAGTTTCACCTAGACTCAAGCATCGCTCATAAGATGAGTGGAGTAAAAACTGTTGGGGATGTAACACTTCTTATAAATAACAAAAAAGATATCTCGACTAATGGTGATGTCCTTTTTACAAACTATGGTGTCTCAGGCTTTGCAATACTCGACATCTCTCAAAGAGCAAGTGTAGCACTTATGGAGTATGCAAAGGTAGATATCTCTATAAACCTGCTTCCATCTTTTAACGCTCAAAAGCTTTCAACTCATATAAGCAACTTGGCTAAGGCTATACCTGACTTCTCAGCTCTTGATGTATTGGCAGGACTTGTTCCTCTAAAGATAGCTCAAGGACTACTTAAAAGTATAGAAATACCACAAGAGACAAGTGCTAAAGATATCCACACCAAGCTTAGTAAAAAGATAGCTAACCAGATGCTAAACTGGCGTTTTGAAGTTACTGAGACTCATGGATTTCGTCATGCTGAAGTAAGTGGCGGTGGTGTAGATACACTAGAGATAAACCCAAAAACTATGGAATCTCTTAAACAGAAAAATCTATACTTCTGTGGTGAAGTATTGGATGTTTTAGGTAAACGTGGTGGGTACAATTTCGCCTTTGCATGGGCTAGTGCATTTCTGTGTGCAAAGGATATAAGCAAGTAAAATGTCATTTTTGCTCTATAATGATATGATAAACTCTGTTTATGCAAAAAACTATTTTTATTCTACTTTTTTTTGTCACATTTGCTCAAGCACAAGAGAGAAATGTGACGTTAGTACTTCCTTGGAAACATCAGTTTCAATTTGCCGGTTACTATATAGCAAAAGAGTTGGGGTTCTATAAAGAAGCCGGCTTAAATGTACATATCAAAGAATACGATTTAAAAAGAGATAATACAAAAGCTGTCTCTACACAAGATGTTGATTTTGGTATTGGTCATTCTTCACTAATACTAGACAAGCTAAATAAATATCCCAATATAGTTTTATTAACTGCAATACACCAATCATCCCCACTTGTTTTGTTATCTAGAAAAAGAGCAGATATAACTTCACTCAAAGATATTTCTGGCAAAAAAATCATGATGAGCCGTGATCAAACCTATACAGCTTCTATAAATGCAATGTTATCATCCGAGAATCTAAAAGCAAATAGTTATAAAGTTATAGACACTAGTTTTAACCCTATAGATTTAATCAATGGTAATGCAGATTTGATGATGTCATATTCATCAAATGAGCCTTTTGCTATGAAAGAAAAAGGTTTAGAGTATACTATTTTTGATCCAAAAGATTATGACTTCAACCTTTATAGTGACATACTCTTTACGTCATCTCAAATGATAAAAAATAATCCAGATACTGTTGAAGCTTTTTATCAAGCAACTATGGAGGGTTGGGAATACGCTTATTCACATATAGATGAAAGTATAGAAATAATTTTACAAAATTACAATACTCAATCTAGAAGCAAAAAGGCTTTAGCTTTTGAAGCAAATACTCTTAAGAAGTTGGCATACCAAGAGAAAATTCCTTTTGGCAATATATCTGATATAAAAGTAAAGGAAATAATAGATATTTACCATATACTTGGATTAATTACAAAAGATCATAAAATAGATTATTCTAAATTTATATATCAATCATCAAATAATTTAAAATTTAAAGATACAAAAGAGATTGATAACTTTAATTTTATTTTTTTATATAGCATATATTTTAAGATTTTAATAATTGCTTTGCTTCTAACTATCTTTATTGGCTTTTATTTTAAACGTAGAATGGATAAAGTTCTTGCTTTAAAAACTGCTCAACTAAACAAACAAAATAATATATTTAATAAAAATATATCTTCTTCAAAAGCAGATATAAATGGAAAAATCACTTACGTTTCAGATGCTTTTTGTTACATTAGTGGATATACAAGAGAAGAAATAATTGGTAAAACACACAGTATATCAAGAGATAAAGAGATTCCCTCTGATATTTACAAAGATTTATGGATGACAATTAGCAGCGGACATTCATGGAGAGGTGAATTAAAAAATAGAAAAAAAGATGGTAGTCCATACTGGGTTGATACTGTTATATCTCCCATCTTTGACAGCAAAAACAATATAATTGAATATGACTCTATTATAACGGATGTAACACTTAAAAAAGTACTAGAAGAGTTTAACAAAAAACTTGAAATAGAAGTAAAAGAAAGGACTATAGTATTAGAAAACTTGGCTATTACAGATAAACTAACAAATATCTATAATCGCCTTAGACTAGATCAAGAATTATCATACAACTACAAAAACTATCTTCGTTATGATAAAATTTATTCTATAATATTGATTGATATAGATTTCTTTAAAAAGGTCAATGACACTTATGGTCATCAAGTTGGAGATGAAGTTCTTCAGAAGGTATCATTTATTATGAAAGAGCTTATTAGATCTACAGACATTCTTGGTAGATGGGGCGGAGAAGAGTTTATGATTATATCTCCAAATACTGATTTAAATGGAGCATACACACTTACCCAAAATATTCGCTCAAACATAGAAAATACTATATTTGATAGTGTTAATAAGGTAACCATAAGTGCTGGTATAGCGCAGATAAACTCTAACTTAGATGAAAAAAGCATCATTACTAAAGCCGACGAAGCACTTTATAGAGCAAAAGACAATGGAAGGAATAGAGTTGAAAAATAAACTTATTTTACTTTTTTTTATATCAATATTCACTCTCCTAAATGCGTCTAACTTAATCACCATAAACTATGGTGAAACTAAAATCAAAAACTTTAATATCGGCTTTATTAGAGACACTAATAATTCAATAAATATTAATAATATTCAAGACTCAAAATTCACTACCGTTGCTAATATGCACTCATTTGGAAATACACCAGATACAGTATGGTTAAAATTAGATATAAAAAATGTTACTGATATTCAAAAAGAGATATTTGTGCATAATGATTTTGCCTATTTTTCCAAAGAAATAACGATATATGAATATAAAGATAAAAAGCTTATAGATCAAAATGTTTATAAAATATTTGATGATAAACAAGATAATAAATTAACAGGAAGTGTTTTAGTTTACAAACTAAAACTTGAAGAACAAGCTAGTAAAACACTATATATGAAGATAGTTCCAAATGTTACACATATCTATAACCTAAATATATATGATGATAAAACTCACCTAGAAGCACTTATAAATAAAGGTCTGATATCTAATAGCATCATTATAATTCTACTCTCTTTAGCTTTTTACAATATATTTTTATACTTTTTTGTTAGAAAAAAAGAGCTTATTTTTTACTCTCTTTACCTTATAAATGCTTCTATTGGTCTTTCTTATATGTATGGTTCCATCTTTCATAATTTAGGAGTTTATGGCGAGGAAGTTTACTGGATAAATATTACAGCTATTTTAGTCTCTGCATTTTTGGCACTTTTTGTAAAGTCAATTTTTAACTTTAAAAAAGAGAATAAACTTCTACATAATCTTCTTAACTCAATTATATACATAGCTATCATAGATGTTTTAATAGCAATTTTTATAGATTTACAACTTAGTATTCATTTAGTTGCTATTGTATTTTTTTATTCATTTGTGGTTATCTATTTTGTTGGGTATACTCTTTATAAACAAGAGCATCCTCTTGTAAATATTTTTCTAACAGCATATACGATTTATATAGTAGGTTTTGCAATAACTATTCTATCTTTTAATGGTGTAACCCCCATAAGTACATATACATTCCATGCTTCTGGGATTAGTCTAGTTTTAGAAGCACTTTTGTTTTCTTACCTAATTTATTACCATATAAAACTACTTGAAAATAGATTTTTAGAACAACAAAATATTCTAATACTCAAAAATCAAAAAGCTCAGATGGGAGATATGATTGAAGTAATCACCCATCAATGGAAACAGCCACTAAGTACTATAGGCTCTATCATTATGGTTTTGCAGTACAAAATAAACGACAAGATTGAAATATCATCTGAGTATCTAAATGAAAAGCTAACTCAAGCTAATGAAAATGTTTATTTTTTATCTGAGACTATAGACGATTTTAAAAACTTTTTTAACTCAACAAAAGTAAAAACAGAGTGTGATCTTAACAAACTTATTGAAAAAGCCATTTCACTTAGTAGGGATACTATTTTAGCAAATGAAATCACAATCAAGTATGACCTAAAGTTCACAAAAGAAGTATCTTTATTTGAAAATGAACTTCTTCATATTTTATTGAATATTATTCAAAACTCTAAAGAAGCATTTAGAGATAATAAAATAAACTCTAATAGTATTAAGATGATAAAGATTATCGGTAGAACTCAAGATGATATGACATACATAGATATTATAGACAACGCTGGTGGTATATCTGAAGAGAATTTACCCTACATTTTCCATGAAAATTATACAACAAAAGAGAAAGAAAAAGGTACTGGCTTAGGACTTTATCTATCTAAAGTAATCATAGAAGATCATATGAATGGATCGATTGAAGTTACTAATATCGGTGAGGGAACAATGTTTAGGATTATATTATGACAAATGATTTCAAGCTACTTTATGTAGAAGACAACAAGGTAGTAAGAGATAATTTTGTAGAAATATTCAGTCGATACTTTAAAGATATAACAACTGCAGACAATGGTAGAGAAGCATTGGAAATATATAAAAAAAATAACTTTGACATTGCTATACTCGACATATCTATTCCTGAAATCAATGGATTGAGCTTAGCTACAAAAATAAGAGAGATGAATAGGGATATAGAGATAATAATGTTAACTGCATATGCCGATCAAGAAAAATTACTTCAAGCTATAAACCTAAGGCTATTCTCATATCTTGTAAAACCAATAAAGCAAAATGAGCTAGATATTACTCTTAAAGAACTTATTAGTAGACTTTCAAAAGGCTCTGCATTGGAGTTAAAAAATGGTTACACTTGGAATATTAAAATAGAAAAACTATATTACAACAATTCTGAAGTAAAAATAACCAAGAATGAAATATCTTTAGTTAAATTTTTATCTGCTAATTCACTTAGATATTATAGCGCTTGTGAAATAGCAGATGAAATATTTGGCGATAAAAAAGAGAGTGATGGTAAGTGCAATAACACCATTCAGCTCATCTCAAGATTTAAGAAAAAAATGCTAAACTTATGCAATAAAGAGCACTTTTTTATAGATAACATTTATGGCCTTGGCTATAAAATAACTTCATAGGATTCAGTATGTCTACATCTTTAATTATCGTAATAGTAATTGCCCTAGTTTTAATTCTTATGTACAACTCTTTAGTTGCGAAGAAAAATCAAGTTGAAAATATCTTTGCCAGTGTTGATACCGTCCTAAAAAAACGTTATGACCTTATTCCAAATCTTGTAGCAACTGTTAGTAAGTATATGGAACATGAGAAGTCACTTCTAACTGAGGTTACTAAACTTCGCGCAGATGCAAATAAACCAAACATCAGTGATGAGCAAAAAATAGCTCTTGACGCTAAGATAAGTTCAGCTCTTGGCTCTATCATGATTGCTGTTGAGAACTATCCTGATCTTAAAGCAAATGAAAATGTTATGCACTTGCAAGGCACACTAAATGAGCTTGAAGAGCAGCTATCAGCAGCACGTCGTGCTTATAATCAAGCTGTAACTGACTACAACAACGCAATAGAGATGATACCTACAAACTTTATGGCATCTGCTATGGCTTACAAAAGAAAACAGGTATTTGAGATAGTTGAATCTGAACGTAAAAACGTAAATGTTAAAGAGCTTTTTAACTCTTAATAATGAAAAATGCAAGTGAACTGACTGACTTTTACTACAAAACACTCTACCCTACACTTCAAGAGTTAGAAGAGGATAGAAAACATTTACGCCACAGAATAGTTGTCGTAGGTATAATCTACTCTCTTGTGGTTGTATTAATAGCCTTTTCATTATCTTCCTTTATTGCTCAAAGTCCAGACTTTCTTTTTTTCATAGGTTTTGGTTACTTTGCTCTTGGTGCAATAATCTACAAATTTCTCATAAAAGACTACACAACTGAGTTTAAACAAAGTGTCATAAAACCACTCATACATGCCATTGACGATAAACTATCATATAACTCTAATCATCACGTTACTGAGCATATATTTACACGTTCAGACCTATTCTCTGAACCTGACAGGATGAATGGTAATGACTACGTTAGAGGAAATATAGATGGTACAAAGATAGAGTTCTCTGACATTCATGCCGAGAAACGACATAAAAATTCTAAAGGTCAGGAGAGCTGGAGTACTATTTTTAAAGGGCTTTTTATAGTAGCGGAATTTAACAAGAACTTTCATGGAAAGACTCTGGTACTTCCAGACACTGCACAGAGTACTTTTGGGAATCTCATAGGAAACTGGTTACAGTCAAATAACTTTAGCAGGGATGAACTTGTAAAAATGGATGACAACAACTTTGAGAAAGAATTTGTTGTTTACTCATCTGACCAAATAGAAGCTAGATATATTCTATCTCACTCACTTATGAAGAAGCTTCTTGATTTTAAAAATAAATCTGAGCATCCGGTATATATCTCTTTTATAGGCAATCATATTCACATGGCTGTATACTATGACAAAGATCTTTTTGAGCCATCTGTATTTCGTTCACTATTAGAGTATAAAATTGCAATGGAGTATGTAAAAACTCTTCACCTGGCTATCTCTATAGTAGATGAGCTAAAACTAAATCAAAAACTTTGGAGCAAACAATGAGTGAAAAAAATCTAATACTACTTAGTGTCAAAGACTTCTTTACAAAGCAGATGCTCAAATACTCTCTAGCGCCATTTATATTTACTATAGTAACTATGTACATTTTGTTTTTTGTTGTTGCAGGAATAGGAGTAGAAAGCCTAGGTCAGATGCAAGTTCAAACAACAGAGACTACAATGCAAAATGGTGTCCCGCATACTGAGAGTATAAGTACGCTTATAGAAGGAACTGCAATTATCCAGTTTTTAATGAGTTATGCAGTTACTTCATGGATTGCAACTTTCCTTATCTATGCGATAGGGAGTTTCTTAGTTCTATATGCTTCTATATTTATAGCTATTCTTGTCATAGGCTTTTTAACTCCTTTTGTTCTTAAAGAACTACAGCGCAGACACTATCAAGATGTAGAGATGATTGGATACTCAAATATTATTTCAGGCCTCTTTTTAGTTATGAAGTGGGCTACGATAATGCTTCTTCTGTTTATATTTTTAATACCATTTTATTTTATACCACTTCTGAATATAATTGCTTTTAATCTTCCTCTATATTACTTTTTTCATAAGATGATTACATTTGATATCTCTTCAAATATCTGTACAAAAGAAGAAAACAAGAAGATACACTATTTCTCTGCAAATAAGATAAGACTAAAAACATTAGTTCTGTATATCGTTTCTCTAATACCGTTTGCTATATTTTTTGGTGCTATCTATTATGTAATATACTTAGGTCATACTTATTTTCTAGAAGTAAGAAAACTTCGCAGTGAGAATCATGCCAACTAAAAGTATTTCGTCTGTTTCCATATCAATAATACTTCTTTTAATCATTGCCTTTATGGCTTCTCAGGCATATATGTACTCCATGAAGTACGATAAAGAGATGCTCTCTCATGCTCAAAATAACAAGATAGAAAATAAAATAGACAACTATATACAAACTACAAGTAATTCAATACAAAAGTATTTATCAGACTATTTAGGAAGTGATTCTAAAGAAATAAAAAAACAAAGCTCTGCAGAAATTCAAATAAACAAAGAAAATACCAAACTCTATACTATGCTCTATTTTGTGGCATTAGGATTACTGCTTCTAACATACTTTTTCTCCTCAAAAGAGCTTTTTGTTATCTCCATTCTTAGTGCTGCTCTTATCTCTTGGTTAGTTGGAATATTGGCACCGATTATGACGATTGAGATTTTTAAAGATCTGCCGATTTTTGGCTTTACTATATTTAAATATGAGTCAAAGGGAATCTGGACTACAGTTGAGAAACTGTGGCTTTTACAAAACTATCTTCTGGCTGTTATGATTGGGCTCTTTAGTATAGTCATACCTATTGTTAAAACTATCTCTTTGTACTTTAGTGCCCTAATGAAGGTAAACGTGAAATATATAGATTTTATAGGTAAGTGGTCGATGGCGGATGTTTTTATTGTCTCACTACTACTTACAAATCTCTCTCTAAGTGCAGACGAGTTTACAGATGCTAAAGTTCAAGTAGCAATTTACTTCTTTTGTGCATATGTAATTCTTTCAATAATCTCTTCGTACATCATAAAAAAAGAGAGCCAAAAGTAAAATTCTACTCTTCATTTTCTTTGTCTAACTCTTTTTGAATCAAGGCTTGATAGGCTTCATCTTTAGGAACAAGTCCAGCTTCATAGAGAAACTGAGAAGGCACAAAGTTTATCTTTTTCACCTTGTCATATTTTGCATAACTAAGATAGAGAATATCTTTTGCACGAGTTACAGATACATAAAAAAGACGTCTTTCTTCATCTAGTGAACCACCTCTTTGCATCAATTTTCTATTTGGAAACCTGCCATCCATTAAATCTATTATATAAACTTCTTTATACTCTAAACCTTTAGATGCATGGACACTTAGAAGGTTAACACCCTCCCCCTGAGTTAAGTCAGATGAGCCTAAGATCATAGCATTTAAAAATCTGTCATGTTCTACATATGGCTTGGAGAGTTCTTCTAAAAGCATCATCTTTCTTGTTATTCTTGTAAGTGACTCTGTCTTTTGCTTTTCATCTATAGAGCCGTCTTTTAACTGTGCTCTTTTGTTTGATAAGTGATCAGCAATGTATTTAAATATAGCAGATGCAGCAATTTTTTTCACAACTGTTCTTGGCTGTTTAATACCTTTTAAATCACGATATAGAAGATAAAAATCATGTAAGAAAGTAGCACTGTCTTTGGTAAGTTTTGGGTGCTTTAAAATTGGATTTTTCATAAACTTTGCTTCAAAACCAAGCTTTGCAAACTTCCCGACAGCACCTAGTTCTAAGAAATCATCAAAGAGACCTAGTTGATGATTTAGTTTTCTCTTCTCAAATGGATTATTTATGGACTCATCAGGTGCATAAAGACCATAAAATATACTTCCATGTCCTAGAGTTTTAAGTGCAATATATATCTCTTTTGCCATTGCACTTCCAATGCCACGAGCAAACTCAAAAAGATGTATGAAAGACATCATGTCAGACTCATTTACCAGCAAAGTATAAAAGTCTAATATCGCTTTTACTTCACGTGAGTCAAAGAAACTGGTCCCACCTTTTCTTTTACATGGAATATCAAGTTCACGAAGACCGACTTCAATGCCATCAGCAGAAGAGTTGTTTCTAAAAATTACTGCTATCTCTTCATGAGGTGTTTGTGTTGCTCTTATTTTTGCTGCTATTGCATGATACTGATCGAAGAGTTCATCATAAGCAAGAAGTGTAGGAGCTTGTGAAGGTTGATTTCTTGTAACTTCGAGCTGTTTAGGATAGATGCGTTCATTATGTTCTATAACCTTTGTTGCAAGGGAGAGTATAGGTATAGTTGAACGATAATTTTTTGTAAGTGTATGCACAGTAGCATCTGGATATTTTGTAGCAAAAGAGCCAATGATAGAAATATCTGCACCATTAAAAGCGTAGATGCTTTGGTCATAGTCTCCAACACAAAAAAGAGATGGTGGATTCATTGTCTCAATAAGTGTTCCCTGAAGAGCATTTGTATCTTGATACTCATCTACAAGAACTTCTTTATAGCCCAAATCTTTTGTTTTACAAATATCTCTGAAATTAAGTAGCAAATCGTTAAAGTTTAAAAAACCATACTCTTTTTTCAAAGCTTCAAATTCATCAACTACATCTGCATATATAATAGCAAAAAGTTCGTGTTCAGGGTAAGTTTCAATTATCCAATCTTCAAAGTGCTTTTCTAACTCTGTGTTTTGATAAAAAGAGTATAGGTCATAGAGATAATTTCCGCCATATGGAGTTATTTCAGCCCCTATGTGATCAAATGAGCGCTTTTCAAAAACACTTCTAAATAGTGTTTTTAGTTCACGCTGTTGTTTTAGAACAACTCTTCCATCAAGTTTTTTTAGCCACCTGTAACTAACTGCATGAAAAGTTCCTGCATCTATCTTAGATGCTACATCTTTACCAAAGTATTCAGCTACTCTCTCAACCATCTCTGCGGCTGCTTTATTTGTAAAAGTAAGTAGTAATATTTCTTGCGGTTTTACACCATTTCCCAAGAGATGCCCGATGCGTCCAACTATCGTAGATGTCTTTCCAGTTCCAGCAGATGCAATGATTAGATTTTGTGCGTCATTTGAAGTTGCTGCAACATATTGTTCTTGATTTAGACGAGATAACGGCAAATATAAACTCCTGCACAAAAATTTAAGAGTGTGATTATACTCACAAAAGCTTTACTAGATTTTATCTCTTAAAATTATGCACAGATACTATAAGTTAAACTAATATTATATTTAAATATTTGTTTAATTTTTTAAGACTATAATAATAACAATTTATTATACACATGCCTAGAAATGTTTTAACTATAGTATTCTACCAAGGAGTGCGAAAATGGAAAAACTAAACTCTTCCACAAGACGATCTTTCTTGCATAAAATCATGCAGGGAATCGGATATAGCGCATTTGGAGTAATAGCATGGAGTGCCTACCTCTCTCAATCACAAGCTAAAAGTCTGATGCTCAGACCACCTGGAGCGATTGCTGAAAAAGATTTTGTTCTAAACTGCATTCGTTGTGGAATGTGTGTTGAAGCTTGCCCATATGATGTACTAAAACTCTCTACAATATCAGATAAAATTTCTATCGGAACTCCTTACTTTACTCCAAGAGAAGACGCATGTAGACTTTGTTCAGATGCACCATGTACCTCAGCATGTCCAACAAATACACTTGATATAAACGTATTAACAGTTGATGATAAACTTGACATAAACAGTGCAAGAATGGGTCTTGCAACAATCAATACTCAGACTTGCTTGGCCTACTTGGGGCTACAATGCACTATGTGTATTCGAGCCTGCCCACTTGCTGACAAAGCGATTGTACTTTTAAGTGAGCGTAATCCTCGTACAGATATGCATGCCTTTTTAAAACCAGTCGTAGAGCCTAATTACTGTACCGGATGCGGTATGTGTGAACATGCATGTCCTACAACAGTTGCATCTATTAAAGTTCTTCCTCTTTCCATTTCTAAAGGCGATATAGGCTCGCACTATGTTGTCGGTTGGGAAGCAAAAGATGAGGAGAGATTAGATAAGGCTGTCTCAACGGAGATAAAGGTGGAGAGAACTAAAAGAAACGAGAAGAGTGCCATTGACAACGTCAACGATGTAGATGGAATTCTAAAGGGACTTTACAATGAATAATATTTTATATAAAAATCGTTTCTTGATTTCAAGAAGATTTACTCAACTATTTATACTCACACTATATTTTGGTGCAAATGCTTATGGATGGAATGTAGTTACAGGTAATCTAAGCAGTTCAATAATTTTTGGAGTAATTCCTCTCTCTGAGCCATATGCAGTACTTCAAATGTTTGCGGGTGGTGCTGTTATCTCAGCTGATATTTTAATGGGTGTACTTATTGTTTTATTTGCCTATGGAGTTGTAGGCGGTCGTTTTTTCTGCTCTTGGGTATGTCCAGTTAATATCATCACTGAAACTGCGACATGGTTTAGAAAGAAGCTTGGACTAAATCAAAAAGAAAACACTCTTGTCTTTAGCCGTAACATTCGATATTGGGTTATAGCTGTTTCGTTAATCTTGTCATTTGTATTTTCAATAGCTGCCTTTGATATGATAAGTCCTATTGGTATCGCGCACAGAGGTATTATATTTGGCTTCGGTTTTGGCTGGTTTTTTCTTCTGGCTATTTTTCTTTTTGACCTTTTCTCACAAGAGTATGGATGGTGTGGTCATATCTGCCCACTTGGTGGATTTAATGCGCTTATAGGAAAATACTCACTTGTTAAAGTCAGTCATGACAAGGACAAATGCCTCTATTCTATGGCTTGTTTTCAAGCATGTCCAGAAGTAGAAATACTAGGAATGGTAGGAATGACAAGCAAGCCAATTACAGGTGCAGCTTGCATAAAGTGTGGGCAATGTATTGAAGCTTGTGAGAATGACGCATTTAAAGTTTCTATAGTAGGTTTGGCTCAACAACTTAAAGGATAAATTATGAAACTCTTAATATCTCTAATACTACTACTTAGTGTAAATACTTTTGCCAAAGATATAACTCCATATAAGTATATTAAAGCCAGTGAAGCAGTATCTGATTTTGTAAAAGTTGATGACACACTTATTATAGCAACAGAAGAAGGAATCATCGATATCTATAATTTAAAAACAGACAAACTTATTGATAAAATTGTACTAAAAAAGCATAAAAATATTCTAGGAGATGATATACGTTCCCTTGTTGTAAGTGTAGACTACATGGATGGAAAACTCATCTTTATTGTGCGGTTGCTTAACACTTTGAGAGAATTTTATATTTACGAAAATCATAAAGTAACAAAAATTCTAGATAAGTCTCATAACTTAGCACTTCAAAAAATTAAGTTTGTAGATGCAGCCACTGTAATGATGGCGACAATGGATAATGCGTTAATACTATTTGATTTAAAAACTAAAAAAACTATCTACAAGAAACAACTAAACCTCGCGAGTTTTTCAGACTTTACATTCAGTGAAGATAAAAAGTATCTTTTTACATCTGATGAAACACCGCAAATAAGCAAGATAGAGATTAAGACTGGGAAGATAGTAGATATATACAATAAAGCCAACAAAAGAGATATCTTTTCAATTGATTATAAAAATGGTCTGCTAATTAGTGGTGGTAAAGATAGACGTGTAATTCTCTATAAAACACCAAAAATCTACAAGATGACTAAAGGTGAATTTTTCATCTATAGTGTAGCCCTAAATCCAGATGCAACAATGGCTGCATTTGTAAAAAATGAAGATAGTGAAATTTCTGTTATTGACACAATAACTCTAGAAGAAAAGTATGTTCTAAAAGGTCATAAACAGACTTTATTAAAGATATATTTTAACGCCTCCGACCAGTTAATAACAGCAGATGAGGCAGATAGATTGATGTTTTGGAAACTAAAATAATTTTGTATTTAAAATGTCAGTGCTTTAAATATATACTTATTTTTATATGTTATAATTGTGTATTAAGTTATATAAATTAAGGTAGCACACAATGCAAGCCCAACAAGACACTCTCAAAATAATATCTAATGAAACAAAAAATTCTATTGATCAACTATCTGTAGTAACTCCAAGCATGTATGCTTCTATTTTTTCAAAATTTGCTAACAACCATAATGCGGATATAAATAATGAAAAAGAACTTGCAAAAGAACTGATGATTATGGAGTGTTCAAACCTAACCGACCTGCAAACTCAAGCTTCCAAAAGTGCTATGCAGTTAAGTGACAGTACTACAAAAGCTATAAATGCAATCAAAGAAAAAGATGAGAAACTACTAAATATTGTACTACAAGAAACAGAAGCTCTTCGCCGTGAAGTAGAAAAACTTAAAGAATCAGTATATAAAGACGAACTTACAAATGTACAAAACAGAAAATGGCTACGTGACAACTTCTTAAAAGAAAACTCAGATACTCTTAAAGAAGCTGGAACATTAGCTATAATTGACTTAAACTATTTTAAAATTGTAAATGATACATTTGGTCATATAATAGGGGACAAAGTTCTTATCTTCATTGCTAACCAACTTAGAAAAACAAAGTACAGTGTAGTGAGATATGGTGGTGATGAGTTTATAATTATGTTCTCAAAAAAAGTTTCTTCAGCAAAAGCTATAGCAAATTTAAATACTATTAGAGAAGATATTATTTCAAAGAAACTAAAAGCGCAAGATGATTCATTTCATGTGAGCTTTTCATTTGGGGTTTGTGAGTATAAAGCTGGCGCAATTTTATCAGATGTTATTGAAGATGCTGATAAACATATGTATGAAGATAAAATTGAGATCAAAAAAAGAGTTACGGGAATCTAAAACTCTTTCATATAAGGGAAATTAGATGTCTAAAGATGAAGATACAAAACTGTTTTTAAACACAGGACTCTCACATATTGACGTAGCTAAAGCATTAGTTGAAGATATACAGTCTTCAATTGAGTACCTGACATACAATATTAGACGTTATAAAGTACCTGTTACATTAGTTTTATTTTACTCACAAGAAGATATATCTCAAAGCCTAGAAGATAGCATGAGATTAACAGATGTAATTCATACTATCAAGCTCGGTGATGCTTATTTAAGCTTTGTTTTTTTACTATTTACAGAAGAAGTGGATTGCTATTCTTTTGTAAAACATGTTGAACATACTAAACTAGAAGATATTAAAAATTTCTTCTATTTTGAGAAACTCCCCCATACTGTGCACAATTATTATAATTTTATAAACTCATACCTTTTTGAAATAGAAAAAAAAGAAACCTTTTTCTAAGCAAATCATCACCTCTTTTAAGATATAATCGCGCAATTTTAAGCACTCTTACAAGGCGATATATATGTCAAACGGCTATGAACCAAGCAAAATAGAAAACGAAATTTATAAAATATGTGAAGATAGAAAGTACTTCGAAGTAGATGGCAACAAAGCTATCCAAGAAGAAGGAAAAAACTTCTCTATCATGATGCCACCACCAAATGTTACAGGTCGTCTGCACATTGGTCACGCACTTACATTTACACTTCAAGATATTATCACTAGATATAAAAGAATGGATGGTTACAAAACTCTTTGGCAACCAGGAACAGACCACGCAGGTATCGCTACTCAAAATGTTGTTGAAAAACAACTTTTAGCAGAAGGAACAACTAAAGAAGAGTTAGGTCGTGAAAAGTTTTTAGAACGTGCATGGGCTTGGAAAGAAGAGTCTGCTGGAATCATGACAGACCAACTTCGTAAAATGGGTGTAACTCCTGCATGGGAACGTGAGCGTTTTACTATGGATGCTGGACTTCAAAAATCTGTAAAAGAGGCTTTTGTTCATCTTTACAACGAAGGTCTTATCATTCGTGGAAACTATATGGTTAACTGGTGTACTCACGATGGTGCTCTTAGTGACATAGAAGTTGAACACGAAGATCATGATGGTAAATTTTACCATATCAAGTACCCTTTTGCAGATGGAAGCGGACATGTAGAAGTTGCAACAACTAGACCAGAGACATACTTTGGTGATACTGCTGTTATGGTTCACCCTGATGATGAGCGTTACAAAGACCTAATAGGCAAAAAAATCCGTCTTCCTCTACTTCACAGAGAAGTAGCTATTATCGCTGATGAACATGTTGATATGGACTTTGGAACTGGTGTTGTAAAGGTTACTCCTGCACATGACCAGAATGACTACGAAGTTGGAAAACGTCACGACTTAGAGTTCATTACTATTTTTGATGAAAAAGGTATTTTAAACGATTACGCTGAAGAGTTTAAAGGTCTAGAGCGCATGGAAGCTCGTGACATCATAGTTAAAAGACTTGATGAAGAAGGCTTTATTGTTAAGATTGAAGACCATAAACACCAAGTAGGACACTGCTACAGATGTAAAAATATTGTTGAACCTTACATCTCGAGACAATGGTTTGTTAGAAAAGAAGTAGCCGATAAATCTATAGAGAAAACAAATGCAGGTGAAGCTAAATTCTTCCCTCCTCACTGGATAAACTCTTATAACTCCTGGATGGGTGACTTAAGAGACTGGTGTATTTCTCGTCAGCTTTGGTGGGGACATCAGATTCCAGTATTTTACTGTGATGACTGTGACCATGAGTTTGCATCTCAAGAAGAACGTCCTGAAGCCTGTCCAAAATGTGCATCAAAAAATCTGACTCAAGATCCTGATGTTCTTGACACTTGGTTCTCTTCAGCTCTATGGCCATTCTCAACTCTAGGTTGGGGTAATGGTGATTCTGAGATGGACAAACTTTTCCAATCAGATGACATGAAAGATTTTTATCCAAATACCCTTCTAATCACTGGTTTTGACATTCTTTTCTTCTGGGTAGCTAGAATGATGATGATGGGTGAGAACTTCAATGGTAAACTTCCTTTTAACCACATTTATCTTCATGCTCTTGTTCGTGATGAAAAAGGTGAAAAAATGAGTAAGTCTAAAGGAAATGTAATCGATCCTTTAGATATGGTCAACAAATACTCTGCTGACATATTAAGATTTACTCTTGCTATCTCTGCTGCTCAAGGTCGTGACATAAGAATGAGCCAAGAGAAGCTAGAGCTAAACCGTAATTTTACGAACAAACTTTACAATGCAACTAAGTACCTACAGATGAATGTAGACACTTTCCCTGACATAAAAGGTTTTTGTATTGAAACTACTTTAGGTCGTTATATGGTGTCTCGTCTAAACTTAGCTACAAAAGAGGTTCGCGCAGCTCTTGATGAGTACAAATTCAACGATGCAGCAACTGTTATGTACAGATTTCTTTGGAACGAGTTTTGTGACTGGGGTATCGAGCTTTCTAAAGCTGACAAAGGTTCTATTGTAGAACTTGGAGCTATCTTTAAAGAGGCTATGAAACTTCTTCACCCATTTATGCCGTTTATTACTGAATATCTTTACCATGAATTATCTGGAACATCTTTAGAGACTTCCGACTCTATTATGATTTCTTCATACCCAAGTAAGACTAAGCAGAGAAAAGAAGAGAAGAAATTTGAAATCATTATGGACGCTATCGTATCCATTAGACGTGCAAAAGTTCTTGTAGATTTAGCTAATCAAAAGATTGAAAAAGCATATGTGAAAATTGATGGCATCTCAGATGCTGACAAAGAGATGATGCTTCCATTCATTGCCAGACTAGCTAAAGTTACAGAGGTTGAATTTACTGAGATAAAAATTGATAATGCAGTAAGTGATATAGCAGATACATGTGAGACTTTCATACCAACTGATTCTATTGATTTAAGCTCAATCATCTCTAAACTCTCCAAACAAGATGAAAAACTACAAAAAGAGATAGACAAACTTAGCGGGATGCTAAACAATGAGAGATTTGTTGCAAATGCTCCTGAGGACGTTCTGGTTAAAAATCGTGAAGCTCTAGCAGATGCACAAACGAAGCAAGTAAAAGTACAAGAACAATTAAACTCTCTTAAATAAATTTTAGGAGAGTTTAAAAGATCAATGCGCAGTTAATCTTGAAACAATATCATTTATACTATCTGAAAACAGCTCATTTAAAAACGGTTCTAAATCTTTAGAACTGTATGATGGTGATATCCACTTTGATGCTGAAGGTTTAAAGTTCTGAGTTACAGTCTCCGTACCTTTTTTTATAATAACTTCTAGCTCTATCTGACCCTTTAAGTTTTTATCAAAACTTTTATCATTATGAATAAGCTCTATATTTTTTATATTTATATTCATAACTAAATCTGCATTTACATCTGAGCTAGCTTTAAATCCAGCCATACGAAGTGCACTACTTAATCCGTCTTTATATTTTTTCTCAAAATCTTCAGTACTAAAAAGATTTGTAGTTTTTTTACCATCTTTAAGTATATAACCTATAGTTCTTTTATCATCTCTAACATCTTTTACAGACTCAATATAGACACTCTTTTTCTCTTTTGAAGTCTCTCCTGTATACTCGGTATTATACGAAGAAAGATTTATTGACTCATTTTTATAAGAACACCCACCTAAGAACACTACAACTGCTAACATATAAAATAGATTTTTCATACTACTATATCTCCTAATTTAAATTGGTTTAGAGTATATCACAGAATGATTTCTAAACATAAAACTATCTAAAGTAATTCTCTTACATATTCATCTACTTTTTTACTAGATGCTCTGGTTTCCCCAAGTAAAATCCTTGAGAATAGTCTATTCCCATCTCTTTTACTATAGTATGTATCTCTTGGCTATAAACAAACTCAGCAATTGTTTCTATATTTAATCGTTTAGCAAAGTCTACAATCAGTTCTGTTACTATTTTTGCACCATTATCATGGTCTATATTTTTTATGATTGAACCATCTATTTTAATAAAATCAACATTTAGCTTCATCAAATAATCAAAATTTGAATATCCTGTACCAAAGTCATCTATAGCTATTTTACAACCTAAACTTTTTACACTATCTATAAAAGTACTGACCTCATTATAGTTCTCAATACCTTCATCTTCAACTATTTCTATTATTAGTCTTTGTCCTAGACCATCATACTTCTCAATCTGATCTTTTAATAAGTCTACTATATCTTGATTTAAAATATCTTCTAATGTAAGGTTGATTGAAAAAAAGTCTTCTTTATCTTTAAAATAATCAATTGATTTTTCAATTACTATTTTTGTCAGCTCAGGATAGAGTCTTGATTTTTTTGCTATTGTTAAGAATTTAAATGGAGATATAACTGTTCCATCTGTATCTATCATACGAATCAAACACTCATACTTTTTTGCGCACGTAGATGTATTACATACTATTGGCTGAGCAAACATAACTATTCTGTCATCTTCTATCGCAGCTTTTAATTTTTTAGTCCAATTTACATTGTTCTCAAGTTGCTCTTTTATCTCTATATTTTCATCAAAAAATACAAACTCTTCATTATTTAACTTAGCATGATTAGTCGCCATTTCAAATTGATGTGGCTACACTTATTCATACTTAGAAATTAAATAAGTCTAAGCTAAAATAAAAGTATGAAGAGAGTAGAAAATATGAAAAATAGTCAGTATACAAGAGAGTTTAGAGATTCAACAATACAGTTGGTGTTAAACAGTGGCGACTCAGTTCTAAAAATTGCTAAAGATTTAAATGTAAATCCTAAGACAATTTATAACTGGATGAATGAATACAAAAAGACAAACCAAGATACAACTAAACCGATAGCTCAATCTCCTAAAGAGACTTTAGAACAAGAGAATAAAAGATTAAGAAGAGAAACCAAACTCCTTAGACAAGAGCGTGATATATTAAAAAAGGCAGCAGTATACTTTGCAAAAGAAGTTCAGTAAAGTATGCGTGGATAAAAGATAATAAAACGAGCTTCAATATAAATATAATGTGTAAAATTTTAAAAGTGAATCTATCAAGCTATTATCATTGGGTTAGAACTGGCTGTGTAGTTAAAAAAGTGGATAAAAAACTTAATGAACTGATAGAAACTACTTTTATGCAGAGTAGATGTAAATACGGCACAAGACGGTTAAAGGATAAGTTAGAACGATTATATGGGCTTGTTATCTCAAGAAAAAGAATTGGTAATATTATGAAAGATTTAAATCTTATCGCCAATAAAAAGAAAAAGTTTAAAATTAGTACAACTGATTCAAATCATAACTTACCCATTGCACCTAATCTTTTAAATAGAGATTTTTATGCATCTGCCCCTGATAAAAAATATGTTGGAGATATAACATATATACCAACAAGCCAAGGATGGCTTTATCTTGCAACTGTTATAGATTTATACTCAAGAAAAATTGTTGGCTGGTCAATGGATGATAATATGAAAGTTAATTTAGTTAATGATGCTCTCATTATGGCTTTAAAGAGTAGGAAGCCACCAAAAGGCTTGATATGGCATACCGATAGAGGAAGTCAATATGCTTCATACTCTCACAAAGATTTATTAACAGAAAATGATATTATTCAAAGTATGAGTAGAAAAGGTAATTGTTGGGATAATGCGGTTGCAGAAAGCTTTTTTCACACATTAAAAACTGAACTAACACATCATGAAATTTATGAGACTAAGGCTGCTGCTAATCAATCTATATTTGAATATATAGAAGTCTATTATAATCGGCAAAGAATGCATAGCTCAAATAATAATTATTCTCCAGTTGAGTTTGAAGAGCTAATGCTACAAAATGAAATAGCTGCTTAGAATTTTATATTCTTTGTATGATATAGGGTTGACACATCAAATTTTTGAAAGCATTGTCGAGAGTTCTACAAGAAGTCTATCCCCTGTATCAAAACCATAATAATCATTTATCTCTTTAAACTTTTCTATATTTATAATGGCAAGTTTTAGCTCTTTATTCTCTTGTAAATCTTCAATAAGCTTTTGTCTATTTGGCAATTGTGTCATGTCATCTGTAGTTTGGAACTTGATTTTTTTCTCTTGAAGAATCAGATCAGTAACATCATGTCTAATGGCAAAAAACTCTTTTATCTCACCATCATAATCAAGAATAGGAACAATAGTAGATTTTACATAATATGTTTTTTTATCTTTAGTCCTATTTTTTATAACACCCTTCCAGATTTTTTTATCAAGTATGGTCTTCCATAAATTACTAAAAACTGAATTTGGATTTTGCGGATGCCTCACGATACTATGAGACTTACCAATAACATCTTCTCTAGCAAAACCAGACATTCTACAAAACTCATCATTTACATAAGTAATAATTCCGTTTATATCTGTCTTAGTTACAATAGCACCTTCATCAACTGCTTTTTTGTATTCATCAAGTAGTGTTGAATTGACAAGAAGCTCTTTATCTTTTTTAGTTAACTCTGTTTGAAGTTCATCACTCTGTTTTTTTTGGTAAGTTATATCTGTGATGTAGCCCTCTATATCTACAACTTCACCGCTATCATTATATAGCCCTATTCCTTGTTCCCAAACCCACTTCAAACTGCCATCTTTAGTATATATTCTATATTCATAACTAAATGGTGTATTTGATTCTAAAGCTTTAGTTACTTCTATATATGTTAGGTTCAGATCATTTTCATGAATTATAGAAGCATATGACATGCTTTTATTATATAGTAGCTCCTCTATTTCATAGCCAGTCAACTCTTTACAGCCTTCACTAACAAACTGCATTGTCCAGTCACTATCATACTTGCATCTATATAGCATTCCCGGTAATCTATTTAATAATTCTTCAACATTAGAATTTTTTAAATCATCGCTCATTACCTGTCCTTTAATAACTTATACATTAATTGTATCTAAAAAGTCACAAAACATATGTATTATATATGTATATATATTATACAAGCAAATCTTCATAACTCTTTAGATATAATCGCGAAATTTTAAAAATACCACTTTTAAGGCTTCTCACAATTGTTTGATTTAAAAAAATACACATCAGCCAATATCAAAAATGATATTCTCTCTGGTTTAGTTGTTGCTGTTGCACTGGTTCCTGAAGCTATTGCATTTAGTTTTATTGCTGGAGTTAGTCCTGTTGTTGGTCTCTACACTGCATTTATCTTAGGTCTAATCACTTCTCTTATCGGTGGTAAGCCTGGTATGATCTCTGGTGCTACCGGTGCTGTTGCTATCGTTTTAGTTGGTCTTGGTATTGAAGCCACTGCATTACTAGAAGCACAAGGTGCCTCAAGAGAAGCTATAGCAATGGGAGTTCTACACTACATACTACTTGCGACTGTTGTAGCTGGACTTATTCAAATATCTATTGGGGCATTAAAACTTGGTAAATTTATTCGTCTAGTTCCAACACCTGCAATTCATGGTTTTGTAAATGGTCTTGCTATTGTTATTGGAACTGCTCAGTTTAAATTTTTTGAAGGTCAAGGTTACATGATGTATGTTTTAGTATTTGTTACTATGGCTATCATGTATCTTCTTCCAAAAGTGACAAAAGCTGTTCCTGCCGGACTTGTTGCAATAATTGTAATAACGATAGGTGTCTATTTTACAAAAGCTGATACTCTTTTACTTAGTGGTCTTGATGATATGAGTAAATATGCAGGACAACTTCCAAGCTTTGGGATTCCTGAGTATATATTTAGCATAGATGCTATCATTATGGTTCTTCCATATGCTGTTATCGTTGCTCTTGTTGGTATTATCGAGTCACTTCTTACACTTTCTGTTTTAGATGAACTTAGTAATACTCGTGGTTCTGCAAACAAAGAGTGTATAGCTCAGGGAACTGGAAACGTAACATGTGGTTTCTTTGGTGGTATGGCTGGTTGTGCAATGATTGGTCAAAGTATCATCAACTACACTTCCGGTGGTATCGGTAGACTTTCATCATTTGTTGCAGCTGTAGGACTTATTATTTTAGTTGTATCAATGAGTGGCGTTTTAAATGCTATTCCGGTTGCTGTACTTGTTGGAATCATGTTTATGGTTAGTATCGGTACTTTTGAGTGGTCAAGCTTCTCTCGTTTGAGTCGTATGCCAAAAACTGATGCATTTGTAATGGTTGCAGTTACTGTTATTACAGTTGTAGAAGATTTAGCTGTTGCAGTTATAGCTGGTGTGATTATCTCTGCGTTAGCTTTTGCCTGGAAACATGCAAGAATATTTGCACGTATTCATACCGAAGCTGATGGAACTAGAGTTTATGAGCTTGACGGTCCTCTTTTCTTTGGTTCTGCTACTACATTTGCAGATAACTTTGACATACCAAATGATCCTCCAAAAGTTGTAATTGACTTTAAAGATGCAAGAGTTATGGACTCTTCAGGTGTTGAAGCGATAGATGCAATAACAAAAAAATACGAAGATGCTGGTAAAAACCTACTTCTTCGTCACCTCTCTGCTGACTGTAAAGCAATCCTTAAAAAAGCCGGTCCTCACTGTGCTTATGAAGAAGATGATCCAACATATAAAGTTGCATATAACTACTAAACTTTAATGTTTCATTGACAGACTAATGTATTTAGTTTGTCTTTGGTCAATAAATAAATCTGTTATTTTTGATAAAATCATTCTATGAAAAATAAATCTCTTAAATACAAAATATTTATAATATTTTATATTCCTGCAATTGCTCTTATATATTTTTCTTATACATCCGTAGTTCATGAGTTTAAACAGCTTAACTACAGTTCCGCATTCAAACTATCAGCACATGTCACAGACGTTTTAGCTAACTTTATTCATAACATACAGATAGAAAGAGGTTTAAGCGCTGGATATATAGTAATAGAAGATAAAAATCTATACAAAGAAAAACTAAAACAACAACATACTAAAACAGATAAAGCATATAATGAACTTCTAAAAATAATTAAACTAAAATCAGAATCTAAAAGAGAACTAGAGAGTATCGTCGACTATAAAGCCAAACCAGTCGTAAAAGAGATAATGCAAGACTTAAAAAGTTTAAAAGAAGTCAGAGAGAAAGTTTTAAACTCATCTATTAAATTTGATGATGAAATAAACTACTATACAGATATAAACAGAAAAATAATCCTCATTATAAAAATATTTAATATATCATTTAAAGATATAAAACATGATACACAATCAATCATTGAGTTGCAAAAACTAAAAGAGTATGCGGGTTTAGAGAGAGCATATATATACAATCAACTACTATATGACACCACTGATGATAAAATTATTCTAGAGCTAAAGAACTTTCAAGAAAAGCAGAATGAACTTACTGAAGATTTTTTTGCCAGTTCTTCCAACGAGTTAAATAAAATATATAACGAATCTTACAATATAGCTGTAGAAGATAAATTGAACTACTGTAGAAATAATATATTAAATTCCTCACTGCATAATACTAAGGAAGCCGATAAGTGTTTCAAAGCAAGTACAGAATATATAGAAATATTTGCCGGTATATCTACAAAAATATTAGATAGATATAAAGATAATGCAAATCAAATGTATGACAAATCATTACACTCTCTCTATATAACTATCTTTTTATGGTCAATTTCTATTATAGCTCTAATATTTTTGACATATATATTAAAAAGATTAATTACTAAAGAAGAAAAATACATACAAGAGTTAAGAATAGCAGGTTATGCATTTGATGCTCAAGAAGCCATGGTAATTACAGACTTATCCGGAACTATTGTAAAAGTCAATAAAGCATTTACAGATATTACAATGTATGAAGCTTCAGAAGCAATAGGGAAAAATCCAAAAATTCTAAAATCACATCTTAACGATGATAAATTTTATAAAGCTATGTGGAATGAAATAATTAGCTTTGGCAAATGGAAAGGTGAAATATTTAACAAAAGAAAAAATGGAGAAATATACCCTGAAATATTATCTATTACTGCAATAAAAAATGAAGATAATAAAACTACTAACTATATAGCTCAATTTACTGATATAACATCAATTAAAAAAGCTCAAGAAGATGCACAGTATCAAGCAAATCATGATTTTCTAACAGGTCTATTAAATAGAAATTCTCTTATAGAGAAACTACATGAAGAATTCATAAAAGCAAAAAGACATAACTTTACACATGCATTCTTATATATTGATATAGATGACTTTAAAAAAATAAATGATCAATATGGACATAATATTGGAGATATGTTGATAGTGGAAGTTTCACAAAGGCTAAAACATATTCTAAGAGAAGACGATGTAATAGCTAGAATCAGTGGTGATGAATTTGGAATCATGTTGCTAAACTTTGATAAAGAAAATTCAGATATTGCAAAATGTATAAAAGGAATATGTACAAAGATTTTAAAATCTATCTCAGAATCTTTTCTTATTTATGAACATAAAATAGATATAAGCTTAAGTATAGGGATAAAACTATTCCCAGATAATGAAGAGCTCAAGGACGAAGTTATAATACATGCAGATACAGCTATGAATCAATCAAAAGCTCAAGGAAAGAATCAGTATGTATTTTTTGACCGTCAAATTGACAATGAATTAAAGAAATATATTGCTCTTGAAAAAGAGATAAAGAATGCTCTTAAAAATAATGAATTTAAATTTTATTTTCAACCAAAAGTAAATGTTAAAACTGAAAAAATAGATGGAGCAGAGATATTAATAAGATGGTTGCATCCAGATAAAGGCCTACTCTATCCAGGATCATTTTTAGATGTAGCACAAGAAATTGGTGTTATACCGGATATTACCTCTCTTGCACTTAAAAAAGCATGTGAATTTTTAAAATCTTCTACAGAAATTTTTGATGGAGCAATCGCTATTAACATTAGTTCAGAAGAGCTTCTTAAAGCAGATTTTGAAGAAAATATCATATCAACTATTTTACACTACAAAGTAGACCCATCAAAAATAGAATTAGAGATAACAGAGAATGACATCATAAAAGATTTTGATTTAGCAATTATCAAAATAAAAAATCTACAAAAACTTGGAGTTAAGTTTTCCATAGATGATTTTGGAACTGGTTATTCATCTATAACTTATCTTCAAAAACTACCAGTAAATACTCTTAAAATAGATAAATGCTTTTTTGATAATCTTTCCCTTGATTCAAACAAAGAACTTGTTAAAATTGTAATAAATATGGCAAAAACATTCAATATGAATATTATTTCAGAAGGCATAGAGAGTAATGAACAGTTAGAGTTTATAAAAGAGTGTGGATCAGACCAATACCAAGGATTTTACTTTAGTAAAGCAATTGATGAGGAGAGTTTCAACACACTCCTCAAAATTAAGAAATAGTAATTAATCTTTCTTTACAAGCACAAAACTCTCAGGTATTAAAGACTTATATTTGGGCATACTTTGCCCAATACTCGCATTAATATATGTAGGATCTGCTACAATCAGTTTTCTTTGACCTGCTTTCACACTGTCTCCTGACATAGGAACATATAGAGCAGTTGCCATGTGATCTTTGTATTTAACACCGACTACACTGACACCAAATAGCTCTTTAACAAGATAAGAAAACAGAACTGCTCTGTCCTCACAATCTGATTTATCAAAGTATAGTGTTTCATTGGCAAACATGACTTTTTCTCTTCCAAATTGCTGATTATCTCTTTCATACTTAAAAGATTTTTGAACGAAATGAAGAACAAAGTTCATAGCATCTCCAGCCTTTTTGCCATCAACATACTTTTTAAGATCACTAGCAACAGATTGATAAGTTCTGCTGTCTATAGGGGCATTGAAATAAGTTTCATAGTCTGCCTGTGGATATGTAGCCATAAAATCTATAAGATTTTGGTTATACTCAAATGAAACATTATATGTTTTTCCAAAATCTTCAAATGAAAGAGTTTTTTTCTTCATTTTAGACGTTAAATTAGGAAGTGTATTTAAAGCCAAATCTAGTGGTTTTGTTGCACCAGGATAGTTTTGTTTATATGAGTATAATCTACCCACGCTACCTTTATTATAGTTAGATACTACATAAAACTTTTTATCAGAAAAATTATAGTTTGGAGTTGCATAAATTATTTTTTTAGAATAATGCATTAATATAATATGTCTTTGAGCAAGTCCAATTTTCACAGCATATCCAAGTTTATTAAAGATAAACCAACTAAGTAGATTTGAGTTATCTTGATTTGAATGTACACTATTTGATATATCTAAAACTAAAAGATAAATACCCCAATCATTAAGATTCATTTCATTACTAACTCTTTTTATTTCACCTAAAAAGTTTTCATATTCACTTGAAGCTGCACTGTCAAAAAAGTTTGTTATACCTTCTTGACTCTGAGGATAAAACTTTGCACTTTTAATACCTGTTGGCACATCAAAGCCCAGTGGAGTTCCATAAAAATTAAAGCTTATATCTTTTGAAACTACTTCGACTTTTTTTGGTTCAACTTTAACAATTTCAACTTCCTTTTTTTTAGGAGTTATCACTTCTTTTTTAACAATCTCTTTTTGTGGTTCTACAACTTTTACTTTAACTTCCGGTTCTTTGAAGATAATAAACTTTTGAACCGGTTTTGGCTCGACATGTATTACTTTTTTAACCTGAATACTTACTTTTGGTCCAACACTTTTGATTTTTACAGGTTCTGCAGGAGGTATTTCTCTTGGTTTAGGTTTTTCATATAAAGGAGTGCCTTTATATACATTGTAAGCTTCCCATTGTTGTTTTAAGTATTGGTTAAAAGCGTTATCTCTCTCATCTTTATACTTAGTAAATGATTCAGCTTGTGATCGTTTAAACTCTTCAAAGCTTTGAGCACTGAGTGCAGATGCACTAAGTAAAAGTACTATACTAAAATGGCCAAGCAGCCTGAATAATTTTGGTTCCCCATCCTTGTTTTGTTGCACGGTCTACATCCCCTTGAGTTTGGTAAAGAATCTTAGCTTCGCTCATTTGAGCAGAATCTATTTTATTATATTGGTCAATATCGTATGGACGAATCACACCACTAATTTGAATAATCTGTTTTTGTTCATCAACTAAAATTTCTCTTTTTCCAGAGATAAAATAGTTTCCATTTTGCATTACTTTTACTATTCTAGCAGAAACTGTGGTAGTAAAAGACGCGTCTTTAGTTGCACTGCCAGCACCCTGATAAGTACTTGTAGAAGTACCTGTAAAACCAATATTTGAGAGTCCATTAAGCTTATTTGCATAAGAACTAACAGCAGGGTTTCCACCTGTTGCGGCAAAAGTTCCACCACCTAAAGCACTTGTGTCAGCTTCGCTTAGATCTTTAGCAGCAGTACTTGAACTCTGTGCATTTTCAGAAATCACCACCCTAACAATGTCATTTACATGCATCGCCTTGTGGTCTGAAAATAGAGGATTATCACCTTGCCCAAAAATACTTCCAATTGAAGTATAATCCTGTTTATCTTCTTTACTTGGCATCTGTTCTACATACGCAGGGGGCTCAAAATTTATCTCTGGTTCTGTAAGGTTAGCTGTACATCCAGATAAAAAAAGTATAGCATAAAAAGACATGAAGAATATTAAAATTAGTTTTATCATTATTGGCTCATTTATAGAGATTGGATTTAGATATAATACTAGCAAAAATAGTTCCAAAGGATATTTATGACTCTAAGAGAAACAATCAATCAGCATGTGAAAGATGCGATGAAAGCTAAAGATACAAAAACTAGAGATGCTCTTCGTCTTCTTACTAGTGCTTTTAAACAGGTTGAAGTTGATGAAAGAAAAGAGTTAAATGATGAAGATGTTATAAAAATTATTCAAACTCAAGTAAAAAAGAGAAATGACTCTGCATCTCAGTATAGAGATGCAGGCCGTGATGATTTAATGCAAATAGAACTTTATGAGATTGCTACATATATGCCATATCTTCCTGCTCAACTAAGTGATGATGAACTATCTTCTGCACTTAAAGATATAATCACAAAAGTTGGCGCTTCAACTATTAAAGATATGGGAAAAGTTATGGGAATCGCTTCAAAAGAGTTATCTGCTAAAGCTGATGGAAAAAGGATAAATGAGTGTGTTAAAGAACTACTTGCATAGCAAGTAGTTTCTCAACCAAACTTTAATTTACGTAAAGCTGCTTCTTCATCGTCTTGACGCATTAAAGATTCGCCAACAAGAAAAGCATCTACTCCAGCTTTACTCAGATCTTCTAACTGCCCGTGCTCATATATACCACTCTCTGCAACGATAATTTTGCCATTTGGAATCATTGGTATCAATTCATATGAAAGATTCATATTCATCTCAAAAGTTTGTAGGTTCCTATGGTTAATACCTATGATATCACTTCCAGCATATATTGCTTTAATTAAGTCTGATTTATCGTGAACTTCAACTAATGCTTCCATTCCAAGGTGTCTTGTGTATGCTAAAAGCTCTTTTAACTCTTTCTTGCTAAGGGCAGTTGCTATTAAAAGAATAAAATCAGCCCCATGAACCATAGCTTCTAAAATCTGATATTTTGAAACTATAAAATCTTTTCTTAAAAGTGGAATTCCAACATATCTTCTAATCCCACCAAGATAGTCTAGGGAACCTTGAAAAAAATGAGGTTCTGTAAGTATAGATATAGCACTAGCTCCTCCTCTTTCATATGCTTGAGCAATTGCTAGCGGATCAAAATTTTCACGGATAACACCCTTAGAAGGAGAAGCTTTTTTCACTTCTGCAATTATTCTATACGGATCTTCCTCTGTAGCTTTTAAATATGGAAATACATCTCTTGGAACTCTTGCATTAAAAGCCAGTGAGCGACCAAGCCAATCTAGGGAGAACTCTTTTTCTCTTTTTACTAAATCTTCTTTTGTTTTTTTTATAATATCATCTAAAATCATTTTTTCTTTTTACCCTTAACCTTTTTATTTTTACATTTTTTTATAGCTTCAACATGTATTAAAACTTCTGGATCATCTCCACCATCTAACTTTTTAACTTCAGAAATAATCTTATTGGCCTTGTTGCATTCTCCAAGTCTATAATATCCCCAAGCAAGTGAGTCAAGATAAAAAGCAGACTTTGGGTCTATTTTCAAAGCTTCTCTAACATAATTCATACCTGCTTTTACATCTATAGAATGATCTATAAGAAGATAACCAAGATAGTTTAAATAGAGTGGTTTTTTTTCAACGCTTACTACTTTTTTCAACTTCTTAATCACTGAGTTTTGCATCTTCTTGTCGTCTCTATTTTTATAACTCTCATACTCAAAAATCGCACTTTGACCTAGATGATTAATATCACCAGTTTCATAGTAAAGTTTAGTTGCCAAGGCAGATGCTTGTTTATAATTTTTAGCATTTATATATACTTGAAGCAGAAGTTCATCATCACTTCCACTCTTTTGTAAAAAGCTCATTAGTTTAATATACTCTTTTTGATACGCATAAATTTGAACTATTTTTTTTGCTACATCATCACTTTTTTCTAATTCATACATTCTTAGATAAATAGACAAAAGACCATCTACATCATTTTCATTTGAGTAAAATCCTATAAGTCTCGTACATATAACTTTAGAACATCCGTGCATTCTTGCATGAGTTTCCAGTTGTGCAATAGCTTCTTTGTTTCTTTGTAAATTTACATATAGAATTATTGACATTCTATCTAATATTTTTTCATTATAGTCCCTAGTATAAGCGCTTTCTAAATACTTAAGAGCTGTATCATACTTTTTTTGTTTTACATATATTTCACTTACTAAAACATAATCATTTACTTCTTTTGTTCGCTCAACCAAGGCTAAGGATAACACTCTAGCATCTTCATATTTTTGATCTCCAATCAGAGCAACAACTTTTAGTCGCACTAGTTTAAAATCATCCATTTTACCTTCTGTCACACTATCTACTCTAGAAACTACTTGAGCGTTGTTATGTGCTGCCAAATCATCTTGAAGTGATTTATAAAGGTACTCTTTTTTATTTGATTTTTCATAAAGGGCATTAAATAAAACAGAAGCAGAATTATAGTCTTTTAACTCCTCAGCTCTTAGAGCAAAGAGTATATATGCATCTTCTTCTTCAAAAGCTTTTTCATTTGGTTTTAGAGACCCTGTATTAGAAAAACATCCACTAATCAGTAGTGCTAAAAACAGAGGTAAAAGTATTTTATACATTCTCATTTCCTATTATTCCAGGGCATTCTTCCCGTAACTCGTCCACTCTTTGCTTATAATAATCCCAAAAAGGGAATGTTATACATTGAGAAGGACGTGCCGCGTAAACTTTACATCCGTTTATCTCTCTATCATAAAATATGCACTCATGAGAGTCATTATACTTTATCTCTTTTATAGAATACTTATAGCCTTTTTTAAAAAGGTACTTATTTACAAAATCTCTAATATCTAGTTCTAATAATTCACTAATATTTTCTATTTCATTCTTAGTTACATATATATATCCGCTTTCACCTGTGCAGCATCTTCCACCGCAAGTTGAACAAGCAGAACTGTCAAAGGCATAGTTAAAGCCATCTTCTTTCATTACAGATGACATTTAATGCTCTGTGTTGAAGCTTTTTTATATATACGCTTAGCTTCCTCTGAAAACTCACTACCATCAAAACTAATCAATGGTTTGTGTACTTTCATAAGTGATGAAGAGCCATTTCTAACATGCAACATAACTAGTGAAGCTCCTCTATCTACTTTTGGATGAACAAACCGTACATCCACTACTCTTAATTTAACACGATCAAGTTCAGCACAGATAAGTCCAAACTGAGATGCATCATAACAAAAGATAAAATGAGATCTCGGATTTAACACTCTTGAGACCTTCTTAAAAAATGCTCTTAAAGGTAAATTGATATTATACCTTGCATTAAATAACATCTCATTTTTACTTACAGATACCTTGTCATAATAAAACGGAGGATTAGATATTATATAGTCGTATTTTATATTTTCATCAAGCTCTACAAAATCATTTTTATGTATTTTATAGTCTATTTTATTAACTCTAGAATTAATGGTAGCATACTCTACAAATGCCTCTTGTTTTTCAACTGCTTCAAGTTTAACCTTTGGGTTATCACGAGCAACCAAAAGCCCTACAATGCCGCAACCCGCACCAACATCTAGAACTCTGCCTTTTGGATTAAACGAGTCTATAAAATCATACAAAAAGACTGAATCGCTGTTATAGCAGTAACCTTCTTGTGGCTGATAAAGGAGCATATAGAGTACCTTGAAAATATTTTAGATATAATTTTGGTATTATAGCTTAAAGGTTTTAAATGATAATTATTCCAGCACGTTTGGCATCTACAAGATTTCCAAAAAAAGTTTTGGCTGATATTGGTGGTCTGCCTATGGTTGTTCGAACTGCAAAAAGAGTAGAGCATCTAGATAGAGTTGTTGTAGCAGCAGATGACGAAAGTATCATCAAGATATGTAGGGAACATGGCATAGAAGCTATGCTTACATCAACAACTCATAAAAGTGGTACTGATCGTATAAATGAGTGTGCAACTATACTAAATGTTAGCGATGAAGAAATCATTATCAATGTTCAGGCAGATGAGCCTTTTATAGAGACTGAAGTCGTTGAATCTCTTATTTTAAAACTAAAATCTCTTCAAGAAAAAAATGAAAAATTTATAATGGGCAGTTGTTACAACGCCATTAATGCAGAGTCAGCTAAGGATCCAAACCTTGTTAAAGTTGTTTTAGACGATGAAGATAATGCAATTTACTTCTCAAGATCACTTATCCCTTATAATCGCAGTGGAAGAGCTACATACTTTGGGCATATTGGAATCTATGGATTTAGTAAAAAAAGTCTAAAAGAGTTTTGTAATCTAAGCGATGCACCAATTGAGGATATAGAAGGACTAGAACAACTTCGTGCTATTTACCATCAAAAAAAGATAACTATGATAAAAGTTGCAAGTACAGGTTTTGGGATAGATACACCTGAAGATCTGGCTAGAGCTATAGAGATATTTCTCTAGGTTCTAGCCTTGATATAGATAGTATAGTCTCCAAACTGCTCATTCAGAGAAAATTCATGCTTTTGACAAAAGCTTGAGTTCATTTTTTCAATCATCATCTGAGCCTCTTCTTTGGCTTTTTCTTGTGTTTCAAATTCTAAATTTTCCGCCATCCCACTTTTTAAAAAACATCTGCAGACATTCTCTACTCTGACTTTGTACATAATCTATTCCTATCTAAAAATCAAATATATCATCTAAATCATCTAGAGATTCATTAGTATTATCATTCATCTTAAGCATTCCGCTTATAGTTTCACAATTTACTACAATGGTATCATTCATAAAATCTGCACTTGGAGCACCTCTATGAAAAGACATTTGAATCCATGTTGACATATCATTGCTAAAAGCTTTACACATTGCTCCTAAGTCTGAAGAGTTTTCAATAAATTCTTTTGAGTGCTCAGACATATCATATGCTAAAGCTGTAAGTGCTTTTGAAATCACATATACTTCGCCATATGTAGATAAAATAGAGCCTAGTTTTTCTAAATAACCATATATTGCCACCACTTCATCTTCTGTTATATCACCACTGCCAACTACAAGCATCAACGAAGCAAGTTTTGTTGAATACTCTTCTAAATCATAAAGATCATCCCCATCAATATAGTCAAAGACAACTAACTCCTGCGATACATATTCTACTGGAGATGCGATTAAATCATCAACATTTTCTATAACAACAGGAGTTACAGCAGGCTTCTTATGTAGTTCTATTTCATCTTTTTCATATACTTTAGAAAGTTCAAAAGATATTTTTGTATTATCAATTTTATATTTACATTCAAGTTTGTTTTTCTTTAGAATTAATTCTGCAAGATTTTTAGGTAACTTGTCTATTCTTGTTAGAGTAAAGTATTGATATTTATCTGATTCTTCAATATAGATGCCACTTTCAATTGATAGTTTTACTTGTAACTCTGCTATACTAAATATAGTACGAACAACATCACTTAAAGATTCATTTTTCTTAGTTGCACTTAAAAGGAAAAACTCCCAAAACTCTGATAGTGAATCTTCTGATTTTATGATAAAGTTTGTGTGCCTAGAATATATTTCATTTGTAAATATATTCATAGTTCTTGTATTTATTTTTTCATGCCCTCTGGCTTCTATTAGAGTGATATAGCTTTCTATTCTACTTGTGAAAATATCTGCATTCACAGGTTTAGAAATATAATCTTCAGCACCAATATTTAATATCTCTTTTTTTCTGTCACTGTCATCAACCGCAGAAACAGCAATAATCATTACCGATAAGTTAGTTTCTCTAATAATTTTAGTAGCTTCAATACCATCCATATTTGGCATCATGATGTCCATCAAAATAATATCAAAAGCATTGTCTTTAGACTTTTGTACAGCTTCTAATCCATCACTGGCTTCATCAATAATAAACTTCGTATTATGATCTTCTCCATAATCTTCAAGAAGAAGTTTTAATATCATACGGTTGTTCACATTATCATCAACTATTAATATTTTCATTACGATATCCTCTCTAGCAACTCTTTTACACACTGATTATAATCTTTCATACCTTTAGATCTTTTCTCGTCTAAGACTATTGGTGATCCAGATTCAAACTGGCGAGCCAATTTTATATCAACACCTATAGGAGAGAGTAGTTTTTCCGCTCCAAAAGATGTTTTTACCTTATCGAGAGATTCTCTATGCTCATTAATATGCGGATTATACATAACTGGCAATATAGACACATCAGCAATTTCACGTCCAAGCAGAGATGCACTCTGGTAAACAGCACGCAACATTTGACCAACAGCTACTACACCTAAATGGTGTGGCACAAAAGGTATGACAACTGCGTCTGCAACTTCTAAAGAATTCTTTAGCAGTGCATCAAACGTTGGTGGGGTATCTATCACACAGTAGTCAAAAAATTCAGCAATACTTTCTCTTTTAAAACGGCTTTTTAACACACCTCTTAAATCTGAATACTCATAAACATCAAAAAAAGCTAGAGCAGGAGAGAGAGTTAGATTATCGTGGACTGTGGGAATAAAAGTCTCACTGAGAGTATGTCCTGTAAAAATAGAGTGTACTCCAAGATCTTCACTAGGTTCGCATCCAACACCTATGCATGCATGACCTTGCGTGTCAAAATCCAGAAGTAAAACAGATCCATGTTTTGCTAAAGCACTTGCTATATTTACAGCAGTTGTTGTTTTAGCAGATCCACCTTTACGATTACTAATTACAATGGTTTTCACTAGTGTCAAATCCTTCTAAAACCTGTTGAAAAAGTTTTTTACTATCTCCAAATTCATAAGAGACAGCATAGTTTTTCTTATATGCCATGATAAGTTGTAAAACTGCCAAGTGGACATCTTCACATTCACTGAAGTTAAATATTACTTCATCTCCAGCACAACCTTGTAAAAAATCTCTAAAAGATACTACTTCATCTTCATAAATCACAGATGCGAATGTAGCTCTATTTTCTTCATATGTTATTGCCATTATATACTCCTGATATAAAATCTAACTTGGTAATTTTAAAGTTTTAATAACATTAATTAAAACACCATCTAAATCTAAAACACCTGAGAGTTCTAAAAACTCACTTATATTCTGTTTTTCATCACTATTCATAATCTGTGAATCTTTTACATGCGCTATGTCATCAATAGAGTCCACTTTAATAGCGAAGCGCGCAGAACCATTTTCATAAAACAGAAGTTTCAGTGAAGAATCTTCAACACTTTTATTTTCATCTTTGTGTGGAGGAAGCCCTATAATTTTGCGAAAGTTTAAAACTTTTATCACACTGCCCTCATAAGAGATCATTCCATCTATTAAATCATGAGCATTTGGTATCTCAGTCAATTTAACTATTTGAATAATTCTCTGTATATTTTCAATATTTAAAGCGTAATGACTACTTCCAACATTAAAAACAATTAAATCAATCATACCTAAACCCTCTCTATGCTACAGCAATATATTCTTTTAATTTCTGTGAAATACCTAAAAGACCAATAGGATCAATAGCCATTATAATCTGCCCATTACCAAGTAGTGCAGTACCACTAAATAGAGGATGCTTTTCCAAGATTCCAACTAGAGGTTTTTGAACTACATCTAACTGTCCTAAAAACTTATTAACTACGACTGCCAAAAGATTGTTTTTAATATTTAGAACAACGATAGAAAGCGGCTCATCTTCCACTACCTTTTCATTTAACATTGATTTAATAAACAGAAGTGGAATCACCTCACCTCTTATGTAAACAAATGGCTCATTATGAAGATATTCAATCTCAGAACGATAAATTTTAACAGTTTCACTTACACTATCCATTGGAAGTCCATAGTGAATATCGTTCATCTGAATATGAAGAAGAGATGTCACGGCCAAAGACATAGGAATAGATAAAGTAATAAGAGTTCCTTGGTTTGGTTTAGTTTTAATTCCGATACTGCCACCAAATCCCTCTATAGACTTTTTAACAACATCCATTCCAACGCCACGTCCACTAAACTCTGTTATCTCTTCTGCCGTTGACAAACCTGGAAGTAAAACTAACTCAGCCATTTCATCTTCACTCAGCGCATCTATCTGCTCAGGAGTCATAAGTCCTTTTTCTAGAACTTTACCAGCTACCCTATCTACATTTATGCCAGCACCATCATCTTGTATCTCAATAATAATTTTATCTGATTGTGCAAAAGCCTTAAGTGTAACATTACCACTGGAATTTTTACCTTTTTGCTCTCTGACATCTGGCATTTCTACACCATGATCTAGCGAGTTTCTCATAATATGAATCATTGGATCAGCCAGCATCTCAATCATGTTTTTATCTAGCTTTGTCTCCCCACCATACATCTCCAACTTAACTTTTTTACCAAGTTTTTTAGAGATATCACGAACAAGTTTAGGATATCTGTCAAATACATAGGAGATAGGTAGCATTCTCATGCCCATGATTAAATCTTGAAGTTGCTCAGAGAGACGGTTTATGAAAATATACTTATCCATAATCTCTCTTTTTATAGTCTCGTGAGTCATTCCAACAACATTATCAGCTAGGTATGGAAGAGAGTTTTTAGCAACAAGCAACTCACCTACGACATTCATTAGACTATCTATAGACTCTTGATCTATCTTAACAGTTTTACCAACTACTGTCTTATGAGTTTCAACTTTTTTACTCTCTACTTTTTTTATAGATTCAGAGGCAACAAATTCTTGAGTGAATACTTCTTCTGTATCTTCTACTTCATAATCAATTACAGTTTCTATATCCATTTCTTCTGGTTCTATTTTTTCTGTAGAACTGCCTACTTGTGATTGTAAAAAAACTTTTATCTCATCTTTTGTTTTAAAATCTTCTGGCATCTCAGGCACAAATTTCCTGATTTTATCCATCATCATTTTTACGCGTTGTAAATCATCATCACTCTTAATATAATCAACTGCCAATAACTGTTGCTCTGATATATTTTTAATTGTTTTCACTATATCTTCAGTTAATTCTATAGTTTTATTAGATTCAGAAAGTTCTAGCACTTCTGATTCTTCTTCTGAAGCTTGTGCTTCAAGTTCAGCCTCAATCTCTTCTTCAATATTATCTTCTGTTATTGAAACATCTTCTAGAGCGTCTGTTAATTCAATATTTTCATCTGGTGTATATACTTCACCACGATAAAGGTTATTAAAAAAACTACAAAGCTTTGTTGTGTCATAATCAGCTATCAAGCCGCTAATATCTATAAATCTTTGAAGTTGCGCATATTGAAGTGTATCATTTCCAACTAAAGCCATTGAACGTTTTACTTCTTCAACAATTGCTGCTAAGTCTAAATCTTCAGCTATATTATTTAGCTCTTTTAACGAGTCTATCTTGTGTCCGCTCTCTCCGACATTGATAGAAAGAAGGGTTGATATATCTAAAGGTAAAAATTGAAGTTCATCTATAAAGTTAAATAGTGCATCTTCAATCTCTTCAAAAGTAGCTTTTATAAATGCTGTTAGTTGAACTCTCAGCAGTAAACCATCTTCATCTTCTGTACCGCTTAGTACTGATTTTGCATTATCATCACTCATACAAGAGTAAACACCAAGAACTTTATCACCCAAAAGAGATAGTGTGTAAATTGGATCATTTCCATAAACCATACATGATTCATCTATATCAAAGACAACTGCATAAAAGTTTTCATTTGCGCAAAACTCTTCATCAAGGTCTGTATTTTTAAAAGCTATTGTTTGTGATGAACATTCACGCAGAGTATTTAAAGGCATATTAACTACTGATGCAGCATCTTCAACTAGTAAAAAACCTACTTCCCAACTAGCTACTGCCTCAGCATCTTTACCCATCTGCTCACTCAGTGATGTAATGATTTTTTTAAGTGTATCTTCATCAGCTTCTACTATGCCTTGTGTCTCTTCAGCAGCTTCAATTAAGTTAAGAACTTCATCAAAAGCGTCAAAAAGTGCTTCTGTCATACCATCAGCAAACGCTATTCTACCGTCTCTAAGCATGTCCAGCAAATCTTCAGCATGGTGGGTTATATCTCTTACACTATCAAACCCAACTATGCCGCTACCACCTTTTAAAGTGTGAGCTGCTCGAAATACTGAATTTAAAAGTTCAGGATCAGCACCACCAATATCTTCAATATTTTGCTCTATAAATGCTAAGTTTTCTCTAGCTTCGTTTAAAAACTGTTCTAATAATGGATCCATAACTTCCTCCCTAACTCTTAACTAAAATATCTATATATGCCTGAAGCAGATCAGGTTTGATTGGCTTTGTTTCAAATAGATTTGCACCAACTTTATAAGCGGAAATTTTATCTTCTAGTTTTGCCTGAGTTGTAACCATAATCACCGGAACATTTTTATGATTAGGTTGCTTACGCAAATCACTTATAAAAGAGTAGCCATCCATTATGGGCATATTAACATCTACTAAATACAGATCTATCTTTGCATCTAGACTCTTCTCTAATGCTTCCATACCATTTTCTGCTTCTATAATATCAAGTCCTTGAGACTTAATAATAGCTCCATGATAATTTCTTACTGTTTTTGAATCATCCACGACCATAATAGTTGGCATAATATCTCCTAAAAAAATTCTATCTCATCAGTTTCATCTTCATGGCCAAGTTTACCAGAAAATGCATCTCGTCTATCTTGTGCAATTTGCAGAGTTTTTGATAGTTTAACATGTAGTTTTTCAATACTCTCACTTGCTATCTTCTCATCTGAATCATAGGCATTTTCAAAAACATCTATAGCTATTTGAACACTGTCTATAGCCTCAATAGTTGCACTTAACTGCTGAGAAATAATATCTTGATACTGCAATCCTTTTGCAGCACTTTCATCTAACTCTATAGAGTTTTTCTCAATAAATGCACTAAGCATTAGCATAGAGTCTTGAGACATCTGTATAGTCTCCTCTTCAACCCTCTTTATATGCGAAAGCAGTTCATTTATTGAAGATAACATATTCATATTTTTCTCCACTACGCTAATCTTAATACTCTTGTTATAGCCTGTTTTAACTGTGCTGGGTTAAATGGTTTTACAATCCATCCAGTAAGTCCTAAAGCTTTGCCTTTTTGTTTGAGTTCTGCTTTTGTCTCCGTTGTTAACATAAGACATGGTGTTCTGCTAGTTGAAGGAACTTTTCTTAAAGCTTCCAAGAACTCAAACCCATTCATTACAGGCATGTTAAGGTCTGTAATAATCAAATCAGGTGTCATACCTGCCTGAATTTCTGCTAGAGCAACTTGTGCTTCTGTATATTGCTTAACTTCTATTGGCATAGAGTTCGTCACCATTCTCGTTGACGCTAAAGCTGTCTCACTATCATCTACAAATATTACTAATGGCATTTTTTTCTCCTATTTTTGATAAACTAAAGTATTGTCTATTTTTTTAGCCGTAAAAACAGACACTATCCTACTCATATACTCAGCATGTCCTAAAAGAACATAACCACCTGGGTTTAGCATGTCATAAAATGTCATTGCTACCTCTTTTCTAGATGCATCATCAAAATAAATGAGCATATTTCTTGAAAAAATCACATCAAACTTTCCAAGATTTCTCATCTGAACCTTATCAAATACATTTGCAACTTGAAAATCAACACTACCTTGTAAATCTTCTCCAAGCTCATAACCTAAACTTTTTTTATTAAACCATTTAGATAAAATACCTTTTGGAATAGCGTGAACAGATCGTTCTGTATATTTGGCTTTTTTAGCTTTTTCTATAACAGTTGAGTCAATATCAATACCAACTATCTCAATATCTCTCTCCTCTATAACCTTGCCTTCTTCAACAATATGAAGCACCATAGAATACGGCTCTTCGCCAGTAGAACATGGTGACGATAAGATTCTAAGAGTTTTAGAAGCCGGTAGAGTCTTGTGAAGCTCTGGTAGAATTTTATTTACTAAAGCTTCAAACTGATCTTTTTCTCTATAAAAATATGTCTCATTTACTGTAACTCCATTCATCAACGCTTGAAACTCTTCTCCATCTTTATCTTCAAAACGAAGTTTAAAGAAGTACTTTCGAAAACTATCCAGCTCTAAAGTAGAAGCACGAGAATCTATATACTTAGCAAGCTTTTCATAATGCTTTTCTTCTTCCAAGTAGATGCCACTTTTTCTATAGACAAACTCACTCATCTTTAAAAAATTCTCTTTAGATAAAAGATATGCCATCATTATCCCTTAATCATCTTTATTGCGCCATCAACTGCAAACTCAACATAAAATTCACCGTTAAACCTCGACTTTAAAGATTCTAAGAGTTCTATATCTTCTTCTTCTCCTATCTCACCCATATAATCTACTGCTGTCATTGCAACGTTTATATCTTCTTCATCTTCTAAAAGTTCAACCAACATATCTCTAGACTCTGCAAAATCTACATCACCTAAAACATTAATAGCAAAGATTCTCAAATCCCTGTCATCACCTATAAGAAATTTAACTATATAATATTTAATAGCATCTCCAAAATCCCTAAGTATAGATATCCCTAAATTTCTCACATAGGCATTATCAACTTTTAATAGTTCCATAATAGCTTCTATCGGCGCGATTTCAGGGTCCATGTTTGATATGGCAGCAGCTATCTTAGTTAAAGAATTCTTGTCTAGATTCTCTCTTTTGATGCAAGAAACAAGATAATCTCCCGCTCCATCAAACTTCGCGATCTCCTCTATGGCATAATCTCTGTTATCTTGATTTTCACTTGATTCAAAATACGCTACTGCTTCTTCAAGAGTTGAGAATGTTTGTAAATCTTCAATATCTTGCTTTACATGGTTTTTAATCAAAGCCATAAGTTTATCCCCTTTACTTTAGTGTAACTATCTTTTTCAAAATATTTGGAAAATCCAACTGCTCAGACACACCACCACGTTCATATGCTTCTTTTGGCATTCCATAGACTGTAGCACTCTCTTCACTCTCACCTAGAGTATATGCACCGGCTTTCTTTAGCTCAACCATTGCATCTGCACCGTCATCACCAATCCCAGTTAGAATAACGCCTATTATATCAGGGCCATTAAAAACGCTTAGTGCACTATGCATCATATCATTAGCACTTGGTTGAAAAAAGTTATTACCCTTATTTTCATCTTCTCTTATGACTACTTTTCCTGATGTTTTTTTAGAAAAATTCATGTGAACTCCACCACGAGCCACATAAACATTTCCAGGTAATAACTCCATATTATGAGCACTCTCTATAACATTTAAAACACAAGAACGATCAAGTCTTGCTGCGAATGTCTTTGTGAATTGCTCTGGCATGTGTTGAACAATACAGACAGGGTGCTTGAAGTTTTGCGGTAAAGAAGAACAAATTTGTTCTATTAGCCCAGGTCCACCAGTTGAAGACCCTATTAGAACTACCTTTTGGATATCTCTAGAGTCTGTTGTCTGCTCAAGCTTTTTTGCTACTACTTTTCTCTCTCTTTGAGCAGGTCTTGATAACTGTCTTTGAAGTCTTCTTTTTGGTATTCGGCTAAGAGATTTGACTTTTTGTAAAATTTCTTCACGGTTTTCAATTTTTCCGACATTCATAGTTCCAGGTTTTGGAATATAATCTATGGCACCTAAGTCAAGTGCATCCATTGTTATACTGGCATTTTCTGTAGTTAAAGAACTAACCATTAGTATCGCTGATGGTTGTTTTTTCATTATTTGTCTTACTGCTTCTAATCCATCCATAACTGGCATATTTATATCCATAGTAATTACATCATATTGAGTTTTAGTCGCCTTATCTACAGCCTCTTGTCCATTTTTGGCAATATCAATCTCATATTCTAATGTTGATATTATCTCGGTTAATTGTTTTCTAACAAGCGCAGAGTCATCAACTATCAGTACTTTTTTTGCCACTATTTCTCCTAATTTGAAACTATCTTTTGTATATCCATAGATAGTATTAATCTCTTCCCACCATCTAAATGAAGAACATTACTAAAAAGCTCATCATCATGAGTTCTTAATTCATCTATCTTGATATCCATAATATCACTAATACTATCAACTATAAAACCTATTTTAGAATCGTTAATTTCACAAACTATGATTTTTGAATCTTCATTTATTTTTGTCTCAATTGACAACTTTTTAAATAGAGAGACAATAGTAACAATCTGCCCTCTAATATTAATAACACCATCTACACTATCATCGCTGTATGCAACTTTGGTTGAATCAACAATATCAATTATTTCTGCTACAAACTCAACATTAAAAGCGTATTCTTTATCTGCAAGCTTGAAAACTATAACTTCGAGTGCTGTTAAAGAGCTATCTTCAGCCTTAATTTTGTTTTTTTCTTTAGAGTCAATATATCTACTGTTTTTAGAAAAAATCTCTTCCAACACTTCTTTATTAAAAAAAGATATTAAAGAGTTATTATCATGAATAACACCAGATATTTTATTATCTTCAAAACTATCCCTCATGTATTCGATATCCCTATCAGGAAAACTTTTTATATCTATAATATCATCAACTAGAAGTCCAATTGTTTCATCACCACATGAAGTTATTAAAATGCGATTTTTCTCATTCTTATCACTGTTAAACCCATAATAAGAACGCAGGTCTATTACTGCAATAAGCTCTTCTCTTAAAGTAATAAGACCCAGTAGATCTTTAGAACTTCCAGCTATATCTGTATAATTTACATCTGAGAGTATTATCTCTCTTAAATAGTCTATATTTAAAGCAAACCTCTCATTTGACATTGCAAAAATCAAAAATTTTGTAGAGTTTTCTTCTTTAGTGTCAAAAAGTTTTACTTTTCCACTATGCACTTCTTTGGATTTTATTTCAACTTTAGAAATATTAGAGATTAGAGTTTCCAAAGATATGATTTGAACTAAATAGTCTTTGTACTTATATATAGCTATTATAGGATCATTAGCATTATCTATATACTCAATATTAGCTTCTTCTATATCTACAGTATTGTAAACTTCACTAACTAGGAGTGCATTTGATGAAAGATCACCGTTAAGACTTAAAAGCCTACTATTTTGAGCTTTTAAATCTACTTCTGGCAGGTCTAATAAGAGATTAACGTCAACTATGCTTACTATATTTCCACCTACACCACAAAGTCCTCTAGTACCGTATGGTCTTAAAGGTAGGTCCATAAGTAATGGAACTCTAGAAATCTGATTTATATCTTCAGTTGAAATACCATAATTCTCTTGAGAATTTTTAATAATTAGAATCTCTTGGATCTGCATCTTAAGTTACCCCTGTTGAAGCTCATCCGCCATTACAGCCAACTCTTCTACACCTTCACCTATGTGTGAAACTGTCTCAATTATCAGTTCACTTGCTTTACGAGATTCCATAGCATTTCTAGCACTAAGTTCTACTGCTTTTTGAATCTCACTAATACCAATAACAACCTGATTCATACCTTCTAAGTTTTGATCATTTATAGCTTTTAGACCAGTATATCTATCTAGCAGATCTACAAGCATATCTGTAATCTTAACAATATCATTAATTAATATATCAATAAGAGATTGCTCATTACCTTGAGATGCTAAAAGATTATTCCAATCTGTTCTTACAGTATCTATCTCAGAGTTCATTGATTCTACGATATCATTAATCTTATCTGTATTTGACTCTGAGTCCTTTGCTAAGTTTCTAATATCTGAACTAACAACTGCAAAACCTTTTCCAAAGTCACCAGCACGTGCTGCTTCTATTGAACCGCTAATTGCAAGCATGTTTAACTGAACAATAGAATTTGAAATATTTCCAACTGTTTTATCAACATTTCTTGTATCTTTTACGATTACACTCAGTTCAGCAGCTGCGCTGTTTCCCTGACTTATAGAGTCACTAAATGCACCTCTAATCTCGCTCACGGTATTTTTAACACTATTAAAAGATACTTTTAATAAATCAAAATTTCTTCTTGCAATTTCAATTAATTTATCAATATCTTTAGCCGCATCTATACCTGCTTCAATCAGTTCTTTATTTCTGAGAGCACTTTTATTTGTAGTATGTGAAGATGATTCTATCTGGTTTAGTGCAGTAGTTACATCTTCAAGAGCATTTTGAATATCTTCCATTGAACCGCCAATTGTATCGGCACTCATTGCAATATCTTCAGCTGATTTCATTGTGTCAGTAGAATACTTTAACTCTTCTGCTAAATTTGAAAGTTCTTTGATGTCATCTTCTGTTTGAGCAAGAGCTTCTGATTGAATATCTATACCGTTTAGAGTCTTTTCTACAGATAGAGCAATTTCACTAGAAGCTGTTGCTATCTCTTGTGAGCCATCATTGATTTTAGCCACAAAGTCACCAAGTCTTTGAGTGTAAGTGTTTACACTTCTAGCAGCTTCAACAGAGTAGACAGCTATCTTTGTCAGCTCTTCCATTTTTGCACTAAGCATATTGCCTTTAGAGCCATTGTCCGAGATAGTTGTAGTTGTTTTACCAATACTCTGAATTATATTATCTATACTTCCTTGGATTTTTGTAACAAGTTCTGAAATAAACTCAGCATTCTTTTCACTCTCACCAGCTAACGCACGAGTCTCATCAGCAACAACTGCAAAACCTTTACCATGCTCTTTAGCACGAGATGCTTCAATAGCAGCATTTAGTGCAAGAAGGTTTGTTTGATCTGCAATTTTTGCAATAAATCCAACAGCATCTCCAATATTTTGAGATGATATTTTCAACTCTTCACTCTTAGTTGATGATTCTTGAGCCACTTGAACAGCTCTTGCCATTCGTCCGACAGAATCATTAACTTTTCCTACAGATGCCATAATATTTTCACCTGTAGATAGTGTAGATGAAATTACAGTATTAATTGTTAAGTTCATTCTGCTGATATTAGTATCTATAGCTTTAACATTTGCTAGTGCTTGCTCACTTGCACCACTATTTTCTTCAGCAGCAGTAGCAATCTGTTCCATAGAAGATTTCAACTCTTCAATAGCACTTACGCTCTCTTGTGCATTTTCTAAAATAGTCATGGACACACCAGCTATGCTCTCACTGATTTGTTGTTGTTTAGCTAGAGTTCTTTGTCGTCTTTTATCTCCACCGCCGACACCTTGTGCTACTACTGCAGCTGAAGATGAATCTGAAGTGTGTTTTCTCATTAATGCCATTATAAATTCCTTTGGATTCTAATCTAGAGTTGCGTAAAGCACTTCTGCTTTTTTAATTTCTTCACGAGATGGTTTAACTCGGATAGAAACATATTTAGTTTTTCCATTTTTATCTACTGATCGAAGAACTGTTGCATATACCCAATAGTATCCGCCGCCTTTTCTTGCATTCTTTACATAGCCTGTCCAAAAACCTTTAGATTGAACATCATCCCAAAGAGATTTAAAAGCAGCTCTTGGCATATCTTGATGACGAACTACATTATGAGGCTGACCAATCAACTCATCTCTGTGTAAATTTGCTATCTTTAAAAAAGAGTCACTAGCATATTCAACTATACCCTTTTCATCTGTTTCACTTAAAAGATATAAATCGTTATATAAAACTTCACCATCTTCTAAAAATGTTAGACCATCTGTGCTTACTTCACTGTTGTTTTTTGACACACTAAACCTCCCAAAAAATCTTTTGTGGCATAGCTTACAATGTAGGTACTGAAATTAAATTTAAAGAAATGAGATTTTGTTAATATATGCAACTTTAATAAGGTTGTGGGTTAATTACGAGGTTTTATTATTAGATTATTTTATAATTGTATGAGTTGGTGGATTGATTTAAAACCCTCACAAAAGAGGGAATTAAGTTGTAGAATTAAAAAAATTAGATGTTATCTCTAATACCTAAATCTTGTACTAGTTTAAGATAAGCATCTTTATCTTTTCTTTTAAAGTACTTCATTAAACGACGACGTTGACCAACTAATTTAAGTAGACCTAGTCTTGAAGCGTGATCTTTTTTGAATATTTTTAAGTGCTCTGTTAACTCTGCAATTCTTGTTGTTAAAAGTGCGATTTGAACTTCACTTGAACCTGTATCACTCTCTGAGCGACCGTATTTTGTTACAATTTCTTGTTTTTTAGCCGAATCTAAAGCCATAATAGCCTCCTGATGGGTATAATAATCTAACGTTTATACTAAAGTTGTATAAAGTTGAAATGGGATTATAGCAAAACTATATTAAAAATGGTTTAGGTTCACTAAAATAGTACCCTTGAGACTTTTCTATTCCCAACTCTTTTACTTTTTGAAAAATCTCTTCACTCTCAACAAATTCTGCAATTACTTGAATGCCCATCTTTTTAGCAAAATCTACTATTACAGTTGTAATAATCTCTGAGTTTTTATTATCTAAAATTTCTTTGATTATTGAACCGTCTATCTTGATAAAATCTGCTTCTAGTCTCATTAGATACTCAAAGTTAGAATAACCTGTTCCAAAGTCGTCTATCGCTACTCTACAACCTAATTCTTTTACACTTTTAATAAATCTCTGTATCTCATCAAAATTCTCAATACTTTCAGACTCAACAATCTCAAATATAACCCTGTGAGATATGTTATAAATATTTAACATCTCTAAGATATAAGCATTTATCTCTTTATCTAGAATATCGTCTATACTGATATTTACAGAAAATTCAAAATCATTTTCTCTAAAGTTTTCAAAACTTTTTTGAATTACAATTTTAGTAAGTTGTTTATATAGTTTTGCTTTTTTTGCAATCTCTAAAAAGAAGTATGGTGTTATTACTTTATCATCTGAATCTATTAATCTTATGAGTGATTCATATTTATTGATTTCCCCAGTAGCGTTATCTACGATTGGCTGAAAGAAAAGAACTATTTTATCATTTTTAATAGCTTCTTTTATTTTTTTCGTCCAGAGCATATTGTTCTCATACTCTTTATCCAAATTCATAGCTTTATCATATACAAGAAGGTCTTTTGCATCTCTTCTTGCTATTTTAAGAGCCATGTCTGCTGTGATAAGTAGTTGATCTTTCTCTTCTAGAGAGATACTTATTGTTGCGTTTAACTCTACAGTCTCATCTTTTACTTCATAGACGTGTGCGTTTATAAACTTCGCAATTGATTGCGCTTTTTGCACAACAGTGTGTGCTGGCATATCTATAGTAAGAATTGCAAACTCATCACCACTTACTCTAAATAGTCTCAACTCTTCATATAGGCTACAGCTTTGGAGTAGCTTAGAAGAAAACTCAACTAAAATAGCATCACCGAGTTCATGTCCATAGAAATCATTGATCTGAGAAAAACTATCTATATTTACAAGGATTAAAAATATATTTTCTCCATAGTCTATCTCTTCTTTTAAGGCATTTCTATTGCCAAGTTTTGTAAGTGAATCTGTGTTAGCAAAAGTTTTTAATTCATTTTTTTGATAGATTAATTGAGTTATATCATGTCTAATTGATATATACTCAGTAATATCGCCCTTAGCATTTATGATTGGTGTAATTGTTGCATCTACCCAATATGTTGAACCGTCTTTTTTAACATTTCTTATTCGTCCCTGCCATGTCTCTCTACTAACAATTGTTGACCATAATTTTGTGTACATAGCTTTAGAAAAAGATTTATCTCTTAAAATATTGTGATTTTCCCCAATAACATCTTCACGAGAGTATCCTGTAATCTTGCAAAAGTTATCATTTACATATGTAATATTTCCATTTAAATCTGTCTTAGATACTATAAGATTGCTATCTATAGCGTCTTTATAACTCTCCAAAAATGATAAAGAGTTTTTTAACTCATGTGTTCTTTCATCAAGTTCTGTTTCTAATTTTGCTTGTAATTTTGAAAAAAATCGAACCAGATAAAATGCAATTAAAGAAATAACAATCATAAGTCCCAAATCATATAAAACTGACCCTAAGAACTGTCTGTTTATTATGTTGTCTACATGAAAAGTTGGAACTTTAATACTTAATATACCTCTTATATCACCTATTTTATAGTCATATGCTTTATCATATTTCTGAGATATAAACTTTGGAGCTTTTGATTTCTCTCCATGACATTTAAGACATTTTTTTTCTATTTTAAGAGGAGTAGCATACTGATAAAATTTATTTTCTTTACTAATGTATTCTTTTGCATCTGAATTTTTCTTAAAATACTCTATAGCTTTTAATTCATACTCATCAGCTTGATTTTTAGGATTTCTTGCTCTATCACTAACTGTTTGCATTGTAATTTGAAGTCTATTTTGCTCTGAGAATTCTTTAGAGATTTTAGCAGCGGAAAATGCCGGTAAGCCAGCAAGTGTTTTTTCATCTAGTGGGATTATTTTGTTTAAGTAAAGATCTTGATAGTAGTTTCTATGAGTCATATATAGGGAATCAACTAGCTTTGACTGTTCAGATACAAATAGCTCAACACTCTTTTTGTTCTCATAATAGTTCAAAGATATTCTGACAATAGCTATGATAAAAAACATAATAGGGACTATTATGATTAATTTTTTTGAAATAACTTTATATGACATGACGCTATTATACAACTTTTATTTTAATTTCAAACTTCAATTAAAAATTTATCTTCTTTAGATATAATCTCTTCTAATTTAAATCTTAAATAAAAAGTAAATATTATGCTAATAACTCGTGCCAGTGAATACGCAATACTCTCTCTTATTGTTTTATCAAAAGCTACTTCACCTATGGACAGCGAAACTTTATCTAATCAACTATCCATACCTAAAAGTTTTTTAGCAAAGATTTTACAATCCTTAGCAAAAAAAGGAATCTTAAAATCTTTTAAGGGTGTAAATGGTGGGTTTACCTTACTAAAAGATCCAAAAGATATAAGCATGCTCAGCGTAATGAGTGCAGTAGAAGGAAAAGCACCCGCTGTATTTGACTGCTCTCCATCTCAAAAAGATTGTCCTAGTGATCGAGCTGAACTTTGCTCTATTTGGCCATTTTTAAACAAACTACAAGGCAAAATAGATGACTTTTTAGCAGAATTGTCTCTTGATGATATTTTAGAGTAGCAGTTTGGCAAGAAAACTTACTACCAGACAACAAATCGGTACAACATTAAACTTTCTTCTTGGGCAAAAAGATTTAAGTGTCGTCATATTTGTAATGGCTATTTTAGCTATTATTATTGTTCCTCTTCCTTCAGGTCTGCTAGATGTGCTGCTTACAGTTTCAATGGCTTTAGCAGTCTTAATTTTACTTATATCGCTTTATGTGCCAAAACCAACCGATCTAACCACTTTTCCTACACTCATTCTTATTCTTACATTGTTTAGGCTCTCTCTAAACATAGCAACTACTAGGATGATTTTAAGTCATGGCCACGAAGGCAGTACTGCAGTAAGTAGCATCATTACCAGCTTTGGAGACTTTGTTGTAGGTGGTAATTTTGTTATCGGTATCATAGTCTTCTCTATCCTTGTTCTTATTAACTTTATGGTTATTACAAAAGGTTCTACGAGGGTTGCAGAGGTTGCTGCTCGTTTTACACTAGACTCAATGCCTGGTAAGCAGATGGCTGTAGATGCTGACCTTAATGCTGGCCTTATTGACGATGCACAGGCTAAACAACGGCGTGCTGAAATCCTTCAAGATGCAAACTTTTACGGAGCTATGGACGGTTCGTCTAAATTTGTAAAAGGTGATGCTGTAGCAGGTATTGTTATTACACTTATAAATATTATTGGCGGATTCCTTATCGGAGTATTTCAACATGGCATGACAGTTGGAGACAGTGCTTCTACTTTTACACTACTAACTATCGGTGATGGTCTAGTTGGTCAAATTCCAGCTCTTATTATCTCTACTGCAACCGGTATCATGATAACTCGTTCTTCTGGAGATGGAGACAACTTTGCAGAAGGTACGATTAACCAGATGATGGGTAATGCAAAGATTATGATGATAGTTGGTTTTATCATGATTTTATTTGCTTTAGTGCCAGGACTTCCAACGGCTTCTATGGGCTTTGTAGGAATAATGTTTGCACTTCTTGGTTGGTCTGTTTACAAATATGAAAAGGGTGAACTAACTATCCTTGATATAGATAATATTTTATCTCCAAAAGCTAGAGAGCAACAGCAGAAAGAACAGGCAGCTGCTAAACCTAAAAAAACAAATGAAGAGATAGCAAAAGAAGAGGAAACTGCGCTAGAAGATATACTCAAAGTAGAGATGCTCGAACTTACTCTTGGTTATCAACTTATTCGACTTGCAGACAGCTCACAGGGTGGTGATTTACTAGAACGTATCCGCTCAATGAGACGCAAAATAGCATCTGACTTTGGTTTTTTAATGCCTCAAGTTCGTATACGTGACAACTTGCATCTGCAACCTGAGCAGTATCAGATTTTACTAAAGGGAATCTCTATTGGTGAGGGGCTAATCAAACCAGACAAATTCTTAGCAATGGATAGCGGAATGGCTACTGGTGAGATAAATGGAGAGAAAACTAAAGAGCCTGCTTTTGGTCTAGATGCTATGTGGATACTTCCTGAACAAAAAGAAGATGCAATCATCAACGGATACACCGTTGTTGACCCTGCTACTGTTATCTCTACTCACATGAGTGAGTTGGTTAAGAGAAATGCAGAAGATCTACTTACTCGTCAAGAGGTTCAAACTCTAATTGAAAAAATCAAAACTGACTTCCCTGTAATTGTTGATGATGTTCAAAAAGTTGCTTCCATTGGTCTAATTCAGCGCATACTAAAAGGTCTCTTACACGAGAAGATTCCTCTAAAAGATATGCTTACTATTTTAGAAACTATCGCAGATATTGCAGAGTTCACTAAAAATGTTGATATTATTACAGAACAGGTTCGCTCAAAACTTTCTCGTATCATTACACAGATGTATTCAGGCGAAGATGGTGTAATAAGACTACTTACATTTGATACATTATCAGAACAACTTATGCTAGAAAAATCACAAGAAAAAGACGGTGTTAGAAATCTTCTCTTAAGTGTAGGAGAGATAAATCAACTAATCCAAGCAACAAGTAAAAAAGCTCATGAGCTACTGCAAAAAGGTGTATCTCCTGTTGTTATAATAGTAGACCCTCAACTTCGCCGTGGTGTAGCAGAGATTTTTGAAAGGTTTTCTTTAGATGTTGTAACACTATCACACGCAGAGATTGATTCAAGTGCAACTTTTGAAGTTATGGGTTCAATCTCAATAGAATAAGAAATAAAGTATAATAAACTCAAGGAATATAATGAAAAATAAAATAATCTACCATTTATCACATATTGACTTAGATGGCTATAGCTGTCAGTTAGTTATGAGATATACTCCATATAAAATATTTAATTATAATGCTAACTATGGAGCAGAAGTTAAACAGAAATTAGAATTAATATTAGAGAATATAAACAAAAGTAACTCTAGTGCTACTATTTTAATTACTGACTTGAATCTTACATTTGATGAATCAAGATGGCTTAACAATGAAGTTAAGATGATGAATGAAAATAAAAAAGATATAACTCTGACTCTTTTAGATCATCATGGAAGCGGTGAAGACAGTGCAAATAAATATGAGTGGTACTTCCTTGACACCTCTAGATGTGCTACTAAAATAACTTATGACTATGCACTAGAGCATTTTGAACTTGATGAGCCTACTTGGATGAACAAATTTGTAAATGTTGTTAATGCAGTTGATTTATGGAAACAAGATGAAGTAGAAAACTTTGAGTATGGAAAAGTTTGTATGCGACTTGTGACTGAGACAAGAGAACTTAACAAAGTTATGTTTGCAGATGTTGATAACAACTACAAAATCTCACTGCTATTAGAAGCTACAAAATATATTAACGAAGAGAATGCTCCAATAGTTCTAGATGAAAAAATTCACCTTATTAAAAAAGAATTCTTTCGAGAAGATAAAAATGACACTCTCGATAATTTAGCTACTAAATATATTGTAAAACTATTAGGTGATGCAAGAGATGAAAAGACTATCTACTACAAAGGCTATAGAGGCTTTTTAAGTTATGGTGTTGGAAACACTTCTATAATCGGCAATGGTTTTTTACTTGCCTATCCAGAGTATGATTTCATCGTTGATGTAAGTTACCGTGGGACTATGAGCCTCAGAGCCAACAACAAAGTAAGTGTTTCTCAAATCTCAAAAGAGTGGTCAAATGGTGGTGGACATCCAAATTCTGCCGGTGGAAGAATCATAGGCTTTAAAGAACAATATCGTTATGATAAAGTTAAAAAACAGATAGAGAAAATCATCAATGAGAAAGAATCTGTTGCCGGTGATTTAGAGTATAAAAAAGAAGAATACTAACAAGATAAATATACCTCTGACCTCTGCTTCGCTCAGAAGCAAGCTTTAGTAGCCCGAGCGGCTGAAGCGATCATATATGGACTTGTTCATATATGAATTAAATAATCAATTCTTAGCGAAATATCTCTCAATACCATTTGCCAAACCCAAAGCCATAGTTTTTCTATATTTATCATCTACTAATCTTTTTGCTTCTTCTGGGTGAGAAATAAAACCAACTTCCACTAAAACTGCTGGCATCTGAGCACCTACAAGAACCCAAAAAGGACCTTCTCGAACTCCACCGTCTCTTACTCTATAGTTTTTATTTACCGAACCCAACATTCCTCTTTGCAAATCTATAGCAAGTTTGTTTGAAGCAACTATCTTATGGCTATTTAAAAAATTTAAAAAAGTGTCTTTACCATACCTGTTCATATCACTTAAATCTGCTGAATTTTCTTTAGCAGCAACTTTTTCTGCACGTTCCGAACGAGATGGAGATAAAAAATAACACTCGACACCTTGAGCCTTATTTGCATTTTTTCTACCTACCGCATTTGCATGAATACTCACAAATATATCTGCTTTTTTAATATTAGCGTATTCTGTTCTATTACTAAGCTTTACAAACTTATCTCTGTCTCTAGTCATATAAACTTTATAGCCTCTCGATTTTAAAATATTTTTTAACTCTTGCGCTATTTTAAATACTACAACTTTTTCTCTATAGTTTCTATAACCCACTGCCCCTGGATCTTTTCCACCATGTCCCGCATCTATAACAATTGTTTTATTTCTATCAGCTCTTAATGGTATTGTTGATTTAACTATTGTCTTAAAAGCTTTTGAATACTTATCACTTGATTTTGAGAGCATATGCACAACTAACTGATTAGAATCTTTTTTAAAACTTATCTCTACTTTTTGAGAGTTCTCTACTACAAGCCTAAGAGTATTCGTATTATATTGAGCTAATTCAATTCTATCTATATCGTTTTTTCTAAGAGTTTGAGACTCCGTAAGCATAGAAGCTTGAATATCAAATATATATCTGTATCTTTCATTTTTAGAGTCATAAAGTGTAAAGTAGTTGATTTGATTGCTTCTTAATTTATTGTCAAATTTCAAAATAAGCTTATCATCTTTCCATCTAACTGATTTTAGTTTATGTGAAGATTGTAGTTTAATATTTTTGGCTTGAGAAGATGTTTTCATTGGTTTTGGTACTGGGGTTTGATAAGAAGTTTTTGGTTTTATTTTTGATAGTTCATCTGAGTATTGGGAGACATCTATATGAAGTTTATTTCCACTCTTAACAATACCCTTTAAAGAATTAATCCTAAGCTTACTGTCTTCAGACATAATAGCACGCAGATATAGATTTTTATAGTCATTATACGCGCGAAAATGATTCGACTTAGAGGTACTTTTCATAAAGCCATCGGCTCGTTTTAAAATCTCACTATCACTTTGTGCATAAATAGAGATAGCAAGAATAAGAAGCAGACTAAGAAGACGGACCATTCTGTCTCTATTCGCCTTGTGTAAGTTTCTCTATCAACTCTTTAACTGAGATAATCTCATTTAACCTGTAACCATTCGTTCCTGAGAAAAATAGGCCTGTCTCAGTATTTCCTAAAAATGCATCACTAAGTCTATCAGCTATACAAAAGCCAACTTCTTTCGCTTCTTCACCACGATTACATGGAGCTACACAGTTTGAAATACATTTAATAGCTGGGCCTTCTCTTTTTTCAATTAAGTGAGTAAGATTAGTAACCACACCTTGAGCTGGATATCCAACAGGAGAAGCCATAAGTTTTATATCTTCTTTTTTAGCATTTAGTAGAACATTTTTAAGGTTTATATGCGCGTCACATTCATGTGTACCGATAAAACGAGTTCCCATTTGAACACCAGATGCACCAAGAGATAGCATCTCTTCTATGTCATTTTTATCCCAAACACCACCAGCTGCGATTACAGGAATATTGCCCCAAGTTGCCGCTTCTTCTACTACTGGACCTACAATGTTTTCTAATTGGTTCTCAGGTAGTTTACACTGCTCGTACGTAAAACCTTGATGTCCACCACTTTTAGGGCCTTCAACTATTACAGCATCTGGAATTCTGTTGTATCTCTTTTGCCATCTTTTACAGATAATTTTAAGAGCTTTTGCAGATGAAACAATAGGAACAAGCGCTACATCAGGAAAACCTTCAGTAAATTCTGGCATATTTGTCGGAAGTCCAGCACCTGTGATAATAATATTTGCACCTGCTTCACAGGCATCTTTTACAACACGACCATAATCATTCATAGCGTATAAGATATTTGCAGCTAATGGTTTGTCACCACATATTTTTCTAGCATTTGCAAATATTTTGTGTAGAGCTTGGGGTGAGTAAAAGTTTGCTTCACTTAGAGGTCTGTCTGCAACTAATTTCTTTGAGTATGTCTTATCTTCATAGTAACCGGTACCTACGGCACTTATAACACCTAATCCACCCTCTTTCGATACATTGCCAGCTAATTGATCCCAACTGATACCAACACCCATACCACCTTGAACTATAGGCTTTTCTACTACATATTTTCCAATTTTTAATGACTCAAAACTCATCTAATTAACCTTTAATTTTGCAAACTTTCTTTTTCCAACTTGAAGTATATACTCCCCCGTCGAAAGTTGTAACTGTATATCCGAGATTTTTTCTTGGTTTATTTTAACAGCACCTTGCTTAATATCTCTTCTTGCCTGTGAAGTAGATGGCTCAATGTTACAATCTACTAAGGCTTGAGCAATCCAAATCTCTCCATCGCAACTAAATTCTTCTATTTCTGTTGGAATTTGACTTTTAGCATGTACTTTTTCAAACTCTTCTTTTGCATTTTGGGCAAGCTCATCATTGTGAAATCTAGCAGTAATTTCAATTGCTAAATTTTCTTTTACTTTTTTAGGGTGAAGAGATCCATCTTCTACACCACTTTTAATAGTTGCGATTTCTTCTAAAGATTTTGTACTTAGGAGTTCGTAAAATCTCCACATTAAATCATCTGAAATACTAAGGACTTTTCCAAACATATCATTTGGCTCATCAGTTACACCAATGTAATTATTCAAAGACTTACTCATCTTTTGAACACCATCAAGACCCTCTAAAATAGGCATCATTAAAACTGCTTGTTGTTTTTTTACATCGTAAGTTTTTTGAAGCTGTCTTCCCATAAGAAGATTGAACTTTTGGTCAGTTCCACCAATTTCTACATCACTCTTAAGATGAACACTGTCATAACCTTGAAGCAGTGGATACATAAATTCACTAACTGCAATAGGAGTATTTGACGTGAATCTTTTTGAAAAATCATCACGTTCTAGCATTCTTGCAACAGTGAGAGTAGAAGCTAATTCTAGCATACCAGCAGCACCAAGTGGTTCTAACCAATCCTTGTTGTAAACTATCTCTGTTTTACTCTCATCTAAAATTTTAAAAGCTTGTGTTGTATAACTTACAATATTTTTTTCAATATCTTCTTGGCTTAAAACTTTACGAGTTGCACTTTTACCAGTTGGATCACCAATAGTTGCTGTAAAATTACCTATAAGAAACTGTACTCTAGCTCCATATTTTTGAAATGTTGCAAGCTTTTGTAAAAGTACCGTATGACCCAGGTGTAAATCTGGTGCAGTTGGATCAAAACCAGCCTTTACAGTATATGTTTTTCCCTCTTCAAAATACGCTTTTAATAACTTTTCAATTCTTTCATTATCAATTATTTCAGCACTGCCTCTATCTATTTCTCTTAAAGCTTCTTGTAACATATATCTTTTCCTAATTTTTTTTAATTTCTATCGATATGCATCATCAGTTCGTATGAGATGTATAACTTTTATTTTTTGCTCCATTTTAGTGCGAAGCAAGTTAATATCTGAATCTTTAGATTCAAATCCAAGCTCACAAAAGCGTGATGATTCACTTTTGTTCTTTCCTAGTTCTATAGAGTTTATATCTATATTTAGTTTTACTAAAAAGTTTAAAAAATCTGCCAAAGTTCCTTTTCCACTATGAAGAGAAACTATTACATTATAGTTGTAAACATTTTGCTTTTCCCATCTAACAAAAAGCATAGGCTCGTTTGCATCTAGTTTTTTACTAGCAGTTTTACACATTTTATGGTGAATATGTGCTTTGCCTTTTTCTAAAAACGCAACTATTTCATCACCTGATTTTGGATGACAGCAGTAATCAAAAACAATATCACTAACATTTAAAGTACTATATATTTCTAGGCCTCTTATGCTATATGGCTTTAACTTAAATCTATGACGAGACAAAAATCTCTTAAATCTAGAGTTCTGGCTTATCTCTATTGTATACCTATGGATTACATCACGTAAATGTTCTATATCAGAAGGTATAGATGCTACCTTTTCACAATTGTGTTTATCAAACCAGTCTACAACTCTAGAGTGGTTTAAATTCATCGCAGTAGCTACAATGTTTACACTGGATCTGGAATCTATGTCTCTGACTCTAGCGTTACAATTTAATCTCATATTTGTTTTTGCTTTAGATGTCTTTACAGCATCTATCCAAGAACATCGTGTAACAATCGTATCTGCAACATTGATCTTAACAATATCGCCATTGTGAAGCTCACTTAAAAGTGGAGTTTTCACTTTGTTTACGAGTGCGGATTTTGCTGTATTACCAACTGCTGTATGAACAATGTAAGCAAAATCCAGAACAACTGCACCACGAGGAAGAGTAAAAGCCTCTCCTCTTGGAGAAAAAACAACTATATCTTCAGAGTAAAGATCATTTTTAATAAGAGCATAAAAATCTTCTACAGATTCATTTTGATAGCCCAAGTTATGTAACCAATCAAGCTTAATGTTGTTTCCGCCACTTTTGTATTTCCAGTGTGCAGCAACCCCTAGTTCTGCAGTTTTATGCATATCAAAAGTTCTGATTTGTACTTCAAATATTGCTGTATGATAAAAAACTGTAGTATGAATAGTCTGATATCCGTTATCTTTTGCAACTGCTATGTAATCTTTAAATCTTGAAGAGAGTGGCTGGAAATGTAAATGAATCAGACCTAAGATATTGTAACATTTTACAGGATCAGTAGTTAATATTCTTATGGCTAAAAGGTCTAAAACCTCATCTATAGAAACACCTTTTCTCTGCATCTTTAAGTAGATAGAATAGCGGTGCTTTACACGTGAGAGTATCTCAAAATCATCTTCACAAAAACCATTTTTAGATAAAAGTTTATGAATTGACTCTTTAAACTCTTCTAACTTCATCTCTATTGCATGGTAGTTTGTATCAAGATAGTTATCTATGTGATGTTTCTCTTCTTTAAAAAGATATGAAAAGCTCAAATCTTCTAATATGTTTTTCAAAAAAGAGATACCTAAACGGTGGGCAATAGGAGCATAAACAACAAGCGTTTCTTCAGCTATTCTTATCTGTTTATGATCAGGAAGAGCATCAAGAGTAAGCATGTTATGAAGTCTGTCACAAAGTTTTACAACTAAAACTCTTACATCTTCAATACTTGCAAGTAGCATTTTTCTAAATGATAATGCTGATACAACAAGTCTTTCATTAGAGCTTGAAGGAATTAATTCTATATCCCTGATACTGTCAATTTTTGTCAATCCCGCAACTAAATGAGAGACATCTAAACCAAAAAGTTCCGTAATTTTTTCAATAGAAACATCTGTATCTTCTACGACATCATGGAGAAGTGCAGCAATAGCCATAGATTCATCATTTGTAATAGATGACACTATACTTGCTACTAAAATCGGATGGATTATATAGGGTTGGCCACTCTTTCTAAACTGCTCTATATGTGCTGTTTTAGAATATTCAAGTGCTTCGCGAAGCTTATCACTTGGAGTGATCTGCGAAAAGAGGTACTCTTGTGCTGAGTCAACATCATGTATATGTTTAACTTTCTCGATATCTACTTGACGAAGACTCAACTTAACTTACTTCTCTAAATCTGCAAAACCCTTAATTTTTATAAGGCCTTGTGCAATCTCCATTAAAGCTAAATCTGCCGCTTTAATGCTTTTTGGATCAATATTTAACTTGCTAGTTGCACCATTTAAAAGTTCATCACTTCTTTTTGCTACTGCTAATGCCAACTGATAACGATCCATATTCGGGTTTTCATCTAAAACTTTTGCTGTTAATTCTTCAACTTTCATTACTTATATCCTTAATTTTATTACTATCTTACTATTGAGCAATTTGCCATATTGCCGTTTAATATATCTAATAGATTGCCTTTTTTAGACATATCACAAACAATAATAGGTAACTTATTGTCTTTTGCCAAAGCAATAGATGTATCATCCATAACCTTGATGTGGTCTGTAAGTGCTTGCTCATAAGTTAGCTCTGGTATTTTCACAGCATCACTGTATTTTTCTGGGTCTTTATCGTAAACACCATCAACTTTAGTTGCTTTGATTATAACCTCAGCACCTATCTCTACAGCTCTAAGAGTTGCAGCTGTATCTGTTGTAAAGAAAGGATTGCCTGTTCCTGCCGCAAAAATAACAACACGGCCTTTTTCTAAATGACGAACGGCACGACGATTGATATACGGCTCTGCAATCTGTTCCATTTTTATAGCTGTTTGCATTCTAACCTGAAGTCCTGCATGTTCACAAGCTTCTTGCATAGCAATTCCATTAATAACGGTTGCTAGCATTCCCATGTAATCACCAGAAGTTCTTTTAATAATTCCATCTTTAGCAGCTGATACACCACGGATGATATTTCCACCACCAATAACAATACCGACTTCGATGCCGGCATTTACCAGTGACTTTATCTCTTGAGAGATATAGTTTAATATCTGTGTGTCAATCCCATGACCTGCTTCACCTGCAAGAGCTTCACCTGAAAACTTAACCAATACCCGTTTGTTAGCCATGAAATTCCTTTATATCTAAATCCGCGAATTATATTCAAAACTGTCTTTGATATTGCTTTGAGAAAATTCATCTATTTAATAATTACTAATTTATACCACCATATTCTCAAATTTTTTGTCTATTTCTTTAAGTAATTCATCTATTTTACTGTTAAAACCTGCGTCTATGCTTGTTTGAATCGGTATATAAAACATACTGCTTTTTTCTAGTTTTGTATTACTGTCATCTTGGGCGATCGAAATATACCCTATTTTTCTGATGGCTGATTCGACTATGTCTTTTTTATCTTTTCCTCTAATAAATACAAATTTATTATGTCCATAATATGCTGCAAATACTCCATTTTCATCGAAGACGTTTTTCTCATTTTTTAATACTTTTGCAATATTTTCATCAACATGATTTCTTACTTCTCTGCCATGCCATTTTGTCATTTTCTCTATATTTTCAATTCTTAGTAAATCTATTATCAACGTTCTTGAATTACTCAGACGATACTCTATTTCTGCAGTCATGGCGTAAATATTTGGCAGACCTGTCTTTACATTTATATTGATTAGTTCTTCTTCTTCAGTTATATCGGTAAAAGAGATTATATATCTGTTCTCATTAGGAACTTTTTTATGTTTTAGAAGATATACCTTTTCTACAAGGTTTATTTTCATTATAACCTTGTGCAGTTCATCTTTTTGGGCTTCTAAAAGCTCAATTAATTCAATATTACTATTTACATCTACATAGCCCTTATGTGATTCAAACAACGATGAAATATTGTGTATCTCTTGATAAAGTAGTTCTTGACTCTCATATCCTGCCATACTTAAAAACTGCTCATTAACCTGCGTAACTACCCCATTATCTATCACTACAATTCCATGCTCAATCATGTCAACTATAGTTTTTGTTTGTAACATGTTTTTTAATATCTCTTCTTGAAGAAGTTGATTTTGCTTCTTGTTATATATATATTCACTTATCTTATATAAAACAAGTAAAAACTTTTTATTATTAAATGGTTTTAAAACAAATTTATCAACTCCATTATCTATAAGTTCCATGAGATAATCTGGCTCGTTATATGCAGAAGTGATGATAACTTTTTGCTCTTCATTTATCTCTTTAATGGCATGAACCATCTCTATACCATTCATCTTTGGCATATTAATATCGCTGATGACAATATCATAATGACCTGTTTTATAGAGCTGTAGCCCCTCTTCACCATTATCAGCTAAAACTATAGTTGGAAAAAAACGGCCTAAAAAATCATGTATCTCATGTTGAATAGCTTTATCGTCTTCAACATACAAAACTCTTATATCTGCTGCATACTCTTTTAGTTTACTTATAGTAATCATTTTTCCTCCTATAAAATCTTTATATGCATCTTAGCATAATGAAATTTGTACGTATATTATGTTATCATTTATAACATTTTACATTAAAATAATAATATTTGCTTATCTAGGTTACTAAGGAGGAGAATCTACATGAAAAAACTCGATACATCATCCCTTCGCAAAAGTGTTACCTTCTCCATAGTTATTACTATGTTTATTCTTATAGTTGTAATAGTAGCAATAACAAATTTTATTTATGAGGACAGGGATAAAGATTACGAAAGAAAGCACTCCCTTCAAGTTCATAGAAGTATAGATCAAACTATACACCATTATGTTAAAGAGTACGTATACATAAATAAACGTATTATTCAGACAACTAAACTGGCAACACTTTTAGAAAAAAAAGATCGTGAATCAATTTACAAACTTTTAAAACCTAAGTGGGATTTAATGCGTGAAGAAGAGAGTGCTCTTAAAACCATGCATATTCATCTTAAAGACGGTCACTCTTTTTTAAGAATGCACATGCCAAACATCTACGGTGATGAACTCACTCATATAAGACCTATAATAAAAGAGATTCATACTTCACATAAAGAGATATCTGGTTTTGAAACAGGTACACACAACTCACTCTATAGAATTATTACACCTATATTTGATAACAAAAACGAATACATAGGTGCTTTAGAAATTGGTTTAAGCCTTAACTTCATAATAAATGAGTTAAAAGATATCAATGGTGTTGATGGACTTGTATTCATTAAAAATGACAAATTATCCCTTCCTAAAAACATTAAGAATAAACTGTTAAATGGGTATGAGATACAATCTACTCCACATGGAAATCTCGACTTGATATATAAATCACTAAAAACTTTAGATTTTAAAAGACAAGATGTAACTGTATCAACTGCAAATAATGACTATAAAGTGCATATTTTCTCATTAAATGATTTTGAAAATAAACCAAAAATAAAAATTCTAATTTTTCACGATATTCTCAAATCTTTTACAGATGAAGATTACTTGTTGATTATTCAACTGTCGTTTATTTTAATATCACTTGCTATTTTGGTATGGTTTATTTACACCAGAATTAAATCATATGAAAATCGTGTAACAGAGATTTACAGAAAACAAATTTTAAAGATTCACGAGAGTCAGCATCTACTTGCGAAATCACAAAAGATTACTCATATAGGAAGTTGGAAACTAAATATAGCCTCAAATAAACTAATCTGGTCAGATGAGATTTATAATATCTTTGAGATAGATCCTAAAAAATTCGGTGCTACCTATGAAGATTTTTTAAATGCTATCCATCCGGATGACCGAAAGGCTGTAAACTCAAAATATTTAGAATCTTTGGAAAACAAAACACCCTATTCTCTTGAGCATCGCCTTCTAATGAAAGACGGGCGAATAAAATTTGTAAAAGAGAGATGTGAGACTACCTTTGATGAACTAGGTAATGCTTTAGTGTCTATTGGAACTATAGAAGACATTACTAAACAAAAAGAGCTTCAAAACGAGATAGAGTTTAACCGCGACTACCTTCAAAACATTATAGATGCCCTTCCTAATATCGTTATCGTGACAGACGGTGAAAAGATAAAAAGAGCTAACCGTACTATGCTTAACTTTACAGGATATGAGACACTCGACGAGTTCAAAAAGGATCATGACTGCATCTGTGATTATTTCATAAAAGAAGAAAACACTCTTATGCCTTTTGTTGATGAGCTTACTTGGCTTGCTTATATCTTTGCAAATCCAAACCAAACACATGAAGCTTCAATGATGCGCGATGGAAAAATTCATCGCTTTATTGTTCAGGCAAAAGACTTACCCGTAAATGACTCGACTTATGAAAAAAACATTAGTGTTGTTACTTTTGCTGATGTAACGGAGATTGAAGTTATCAGGAACAAACTAAACAATAGCAATAAAGTTCTTTTGGAAAATGAAGAAAAACTAAGAGCCATAACAGACTCTGCTCTGGATGCAATTATAATGCTAGATAATGATGGTAAGTTTATATTTTGGAATCCTAAAGCTAAAGCAATACTTGGCTATGAAGAAGATGAACTCTTAGGAAAAGATTTCCACAAAATTGTTGCTCCAAAAGCCTTTCATGAAGCAGCTAAAAAAGGATATGCAAAATTTGCAAAAACTGGAGAGGGGGATGCCCTTGGCAAGATTTTGGAACTCTCAGCTATTAAAAAAGGCGGTCATGAGTTTCCTGTCTCACTTCTACTAAATGGTGTTCAAATAGATGGGAAGTGGCACGGAGTAGGATTTATGCGTGACCTCTCTGAGACAAAAAAAATGCAGAACGAGATCAAACAAAAAGATGAGATAATGCTAGCTCAGTCACGCCAAGCAGCAATGGGTGATATGATTAGTATGATAGCTCATCAGTGGCGTCAACCAATAACAGCCATAAGCATGGGAGCACAAAACATGCAGCTTGATATTGAGCTAGAAGACGTTGATTATGAGAGGTTTAACGACAAACTTTCCAAGATAGTGGAGCAAACATCTTTCTTATCAAAAACTATAGATGACTTTAGAAATTTTTTAAAACCTAACAAAAAAGCAGACATTTGTATGCTTTCAAAATTAGTAGAAGGCACTCTTGGACTTATTGGGAAAAGTCTAGAAAACAATAATATAACTCTTAATAAATCATTCAAAAATGATATTGAGTTTATTACTTACTATAGTGAAGTCATACAGGTACTGCTTAATATTATAAACAATTCAAAAGATATCATACTTTTAAAAAATATGAGTAATGGGACTATAGATATAAGAACAGACGCAGATGAAGAAAATGTTTATATAGAGATTTGCGACAATGCGGGTGGCATTGCCCAAGACGTACTGCCTAGGATATTTGAACCATATTACACGACAAAAGATGAAAAAGGCGGTACAGGGCTGGGTCTTTATATGTCACAGATGATTGTAGAAAAGCATCTAAAAGGTACAATAGTTGCAGAAAATATTAATGGCGGAGCCTGTTTCAAACTATCTCTTCCAATAAAGAGCAACGATGGAAAGTAAAATGGTTGATTTAAAAAAGCTTAAAGATTATACAAAGGATATGAGAGTTCTTTATGTAGAAGACGACTTAACAGTTCAAACAGAAATGTCCGAATTTTTAAAGAGATTCTTTCCTACGGTAGTTTTGGCAAACAATGGAAAAGAAGGCTTAGAAGCTTATAAAGAAGGTAACTATGATCTAATCATCAGTGACATAAACATGCCTGTTATGAACGGTATAGAGATGTCTAAGACTATCTTAGGAGAGGATCAAAACCAATCAATAGTAATCATCTCTGCTTATAATGATTCAGAATACCTTTTGGATTTGATTAACTTAGGAATAGAATATTTTGTACTAAAACCAGTTGGTTTGAAGCAATTGACAAAAATAATATACAGAGTTGCCCAAGCTCACAATAATAAAAAACTTGCTCATCTCTATCATGAATCTATCAAAAAACAAAATATTGAACTAGAGAAGAGTCTTGAAGAAAAGAGCCAAATAATAAATACTCAAATATATAGAGACTCTCTTACAGGCTTAGATAACCTATGTGCTTTTATGTACAACACAAACAATCATAAGCATCTAGAGTTTACCGTACTTATGCTCCTAGATGTAGACAACCTCCAACACATCAATGACCTTTATGGAACTAAAACCGGAAATCAGGTTCTAATCAGCTTTTCAAAACTCATAAAAGAGTTTTCAGAAGAATATTATTATGAGCTTTACCATACATCAGGTGACCAGTTCGTCCTTCTAGATCAGGTGGCTTATATAGATACTGAAAAGTATGAGATAGAGTTTGATATTTTACTAAACAGGATTAAAGAGTTCACATTTTTCATAGATGATTTTAAAAAAGAGATTAGCGTCAATGCAACTATTGGTATGTCTCTAGGATTGGAACATCCCCTAAAACATGCTGATATGGCTCTAAAAAATGCAAAAGACAACAACAAGACCTACGCTGTATACAACACTCTAATTGATACGACAAAAGAGATGCAAGAAAAAATGGAGTGGAGACACAAGATAACAGATGCACTTGAAAACAATCGAATTGTTCCTGTATACCAGCCAATAGTTGACAGAGATGCAAATGTTATAAAATACGAATCTCTAATGCGGATTTTAGAGATAGTAGACAATCAAGAAATACTGATATCACCTGATAAGTTTTTGAAGATATCATTAGAGACAAAACAATACAGTCTCATCTCTGCAATGATGATTTACAAAGTACTTGATTTTTTGCAAACAAATGAGCATACTATCTCTATTAATCTGACCTATTCCGACATTACAAACAAAAGCTTTATGGAGAGCCTTTATAAAAGGATCTCAAAAGAAAACTTAGGGAATAGACTTATAGTTGAGATTACTGAAAATGAAAGTGTACAAGACTATAAACTTCTAAAAAAAAGTATTGAAAGATTTCGTAGTCTAGGCGTTAAAATCGCCATTGATGACTTTGGAAGCGGCTATTCTAACTTTAGTCAGATTTTAGAGATTCACCCTGAGTATATAAAAATAGACGGAACTCTAATTGAAAATATAGACATTGATTCACACGCTTTTATCTTAACAAAAGCGATAGTTACATTTTTTAATGAACTTGGGATAAAGGTGATAGCAGAATATGTACACAGTGAAAAGATTCACGAAATACTGCAGGAGTTTAATATAGATGAATTTCAAGGCTACTATTTCTCTGAACCACTCAGAGAAATATAATTTCCTTTAACTCTCATATATTGAGATAAATGAAGATATCTCAGAAAAAACAACTGCTCTGTTTTGCTCTTTTTCATCTAAGATCTTTTCTAGCATCAAAGCTATATTCTCATCCATATTCTCAACCAGTGTTCTTATATTTTCAAGTTTTTCATTTTTAAGAACATTTGTAAATCTATCATAAGCCGAATATGCTTCTCTTTTTGTAAGAGCATAAAAAAGTCTACGACCTATCTCAAATAGTTCAAACTCTTCATTTTTACCGGTATATGTCTTATCGTTAAAACCAAAATCTATATCTATTCCTTTATCTCTTAGATAAGCTCCTAACTTCATCATAAAACCGATAGATGCAGGAGTATATTGTTTTAAGACTCTAGTGTGAAACTGCTCAAAATTTTCATCTGCTTTCTTGTGTTTTTTATACTCTAGCATCAAAGTCTCAACATAGAAGTGTGCGTACTTCAAAGGAGTAGATTTAAGCACTGTATATCCTTCTACTCCCTCACTCACAAGCTGTCCGCCTAAAGATATGTTCACACCGCCGACAGCTTCACCATCTACCTTTGTTTTACATCCTTCAAATCCTATATCTCCAAGACCATGGATGCCACAACCTTTAACACAGGCAGACCAGTACATTCTAACTCTACCTTTTTCAAGAGGTACTTTCTCATCCAAATATGTAGCCATATTGATAGCATCATTTTTATTCTCAATTACACCAAATGGACAGTGCTGGGTTCCTGCACAAGCTATAAGGTGGTTAAAGTATGGAGAATTTACACTTTTGTATTTTTCAAAGAACTCTTCGCTCAGTAGAGTATTAACATCTTTGACACCTAAGATATATAGACTCTGTTCCATATCAAAACGTATCTCTTTATTTCCGTAAGTCTCACTAAGGTTCGCAACCTCTATCATTCCACTACCTGTAAAAACACCTGAAGGCACGACAACATGAACTGCAAAAGAGCCATCACGAAGTTGAACTTTCCCCTGATCTGGATCATTGAAATCCATCTTTGTCATAGTCTCACCGGCTCTTGCAAAATCAATTCCAGCATTTTCACGGATAGCACTTGATATCTCGTCCATTCCCACTACATCTATAAGAAAGTGAAGTCTGTTTTTGTTTCTGTTATCTCTAAAACCAAATCTTTTAAATAAATCAGTAATTGACTCAAAAGCTTTAACTACCTCATCCTCATTTGCTAAAAATATATCTGCACTCTTTGCAATCTTACCGACCTTTCCGCCAAGGTACATGTTATAACCGTAACAACCATCCTTTTGAGCCAGTACAAAACAGCAGTCATGTCCAAAAACATTACATCTGTTTGATAGTGAACCAGTTATAGAAGTATTGAACTTTCTAGGTAGAGTTGATATCCACTCAGGAGAATATAGAAAAGTCTTTTGAAGTTTTAAAAGCAGCTCATAAGATGGCAGAACATTGTCAAACCCTAGAGCATCCAGTGGATCTGTCATGATATTTCTAAAGTTATCAACTCCTGTCTGGTAAGAATCAATTCCAACATTTTTAAGTCTTTGAAGTATTGTTGGGATATCTTTAATGTCCAGATATCTAAGCTCACATTGGCTTCTTGTAGTAAGGTCTATATAGTCTTGTCCGTAAGCAAGCGCACACTCACCAATCTCTCTTGCTTGAGTTGAGTTTAAATATCCTCCGGGAATACGAAGCTTTATCATAAACATCTGGGGTGTAGCTGGTCTGTCATAGATGCCAAAACACTTTAAAAAGTATTTTTTGTCTTCATCTGGAATAGAATCATAACCATTTTTTGCATACTCCCCAAGCTTGTCAAAAGCATCTTGAGGATTTTTAAGTTCTTTAACTTCTTCAATTTTATTTAGTTTTTTACTTCTAGCTTCATAAGCTTTTTGAAGAGAATCCATATTAAAGCTCCAATATTATTTATATACATAATATTAGCTACTTATTAAACACTACTATACAGTTTTATGATTAGTTTTTATACAACTCTTTCTTTTTCTTTGATTGAAATACCTTCATAAGCACTCTTCACATGTTCTATCTCACCTACTATTTCTCTCTCTTGAAACTCCAGTCCCTGAGGAACTTTTTTAGAGTGCAGTTGTATGGCTGTCTGCTTAAAGTTTGGCTCGCCAGACTTTGGACAGAAGCTCTCATTTGTCAGAGCATTTACGAGTTGAGTATTAAAGTGAAAAGGAACAAATACATTACCGGATGCTACACTGTTTGTTACTCTAACTACAACACCTTCTACTCTCCCTCTGGCACTTGAGAGTGAAATTCTATCTCCGCTTTTTACTTCTAATTTTCTTGCATCTTTGGGATTGACATCTACCCATGCTTCAGGAGCAAGATTATCAAGTATCTCAATTGAGCGTGTTTTTGTACGAGTATGCCACTGCTCAACCGTGCGGCCTGTATTTAAGATAAGAGGGAATTCACTACAAATAGGTTCAGCCATAGGAAACCAATCTGCGCATATTAGATTTGCTTTTTTATCAGGAGTTCTAAATGGTATGTCACTAGAGTAGAGTCTCTTAGTACCTAGTGGTCTATCTTCATTACAAGGCCACTGAATACCACCATGCTCTTCCATCAACTCATAAGTCATACCAGAGTAGTCACAGAGCTGTCCGCGAGTAATCTCTTTAAACTCATTAAACGCGTCTAGAGGTTTTTTCCAGTGATTAAAGAGAAGCTCATGAACACCGTGAAAATATTTTGAAAAATCAACTATGATATCAAAATCACTTTTTGTATTACCCAAAGGTTCTACTGCTTTGTTTGCACGGTTACATCTACGCTCTGAGTTTGTATATGTTCCCTCTTTTTCTCCCCATGTAGCAGCTGCGAAAACGACATCTGCTATCTCTGCAGTATCTGACATAAAGGCATCTTGGACTACAAGCAAGTCGAGTTTTGCAAGAGTTTTACGAAGTTTTTCTTGATTTACAAAACTCACAAGCGGATTAGTAGCGACTACCCAGAGTGCTTTTATCTCACCTCTGTCTATGGCGTCTATTATCTCTGCATATTTATATCCACGCTCTAATGGAACAATCTCCACTGGTACATTTACTATAGCTGCGTACTCTTTTAGAGCTGCTTTATCACCAAAGTTTCTATATCCAGGGAGTGAAGATGTAAAACCGCTCTCTCTTGTCCCCATAGCATTACACTGTCCTGTAATGGAAAAAGGCCCAGCACCCTCTTTTCCTATCTGAGCTGTCAGTAGATGCAGGTTTACTATTGCACTAACCGTATCCGTTCCCATAAAAGACTGGTTAACACCCATAGTCCAAGCTGTTAAAACTGAATCTCCAGATGCAAACTGACGAGCTAATTCATAAAGAGTCTTAACATCTATACCCGTGATATTTACCACCTCTTGCGGAGGATAGTTTTGAAGATGTTTTTTTAGCTCTTTATAGCCATTTGTATTTGCTTTTATATAAGCTTCATCTTCCCAACCCTGCTCCATAATGATATAAGCCAGACCATTGAAAAGTGCCAAGTCAGTTCTTGGTTTTAGAGGTACAAATATATCAGCCATTTGAGCAGTTTTAGAGCTCCGTGGATCTATCACTATTATCTTAGGATGATTTTTGTTTTTAGCTATATGAAGTTTGAGTATAGGATGATTATCTGAGATATTTGCGCCGACAAGTATGATAGTATTTGCTTTTTCAAAATCTTCATAAGAGCCTACCGGACCATCAGAACCTAAAGACTGTTTATACCCCATAACGGCAGATGACATGCACAGAGTTGTATTTCCGTCATAGTTGTTAGTTTTTAAGCCAAGTTGAACAAACTTACCAAGAGTGTAGAACTCTTCTGTTAGAAGTTGTCCCGTAGAGATAACACCAACAGCTTTTTCTCCATGCTCTTTTGCGATGCGTTTAAATTCATCTGCAACTTTTTTATACGAATCTTCCCATGAAGCATAAACAAGCTCTCCGTTCTTTTTGATAAGCGGAGTTGTGACTCTCTCAGGAGAGTTAATAAGCTGGTGCTCACTCAAACCCTTTGGACAGAGTGTACCTTTATTTACAAAGTGTTTTGGGTTGCCTTTAGTATATACAGCTCTGCCATCTTTTACACCGATGTAAAGGCCACATCCCACTCCACAGTAACCACAAGTTGAAAAGACCCACTTATCTGGTTTTTTCTCATCACTAATCATTCCAAAGAGAGGATCATTTGAGAGTTTATATTTCTCTGCTTTTATATCAAAACCTAAAAAATCTTTTAATTTATTTATCATATTGACTCTTTATATTTAATTGCTATAATTTTAGCGCAAATAACAGATATGGGAACTTTTAATAGCCCATTTATTAATCAATTAGGAGTTTACATTGAGAAAAATTATTTATATACTTAGTATTATGCTTTTTACAACTGCTCATGCTTATAATATGGAAGACTTTGAGTTTTACACAGAGGCCTGTAAAAGAAATGATTATGTAAGCTGTTCTCATTTAGCCATCATATATGAAGAAAATATCATCGTCAAACAAGATATGAAAAAAGCATTTAATCTTTACTCAAAAGCTTGTGGAGGGGACTATGCCTTTGCCTGTCATAATGTAGCTGTAACTTACTCAAAAAGTAACAATCAGGCACTTAAAGATATAGCTCTAAAGTTTTATGATAAGGCTTGTGATGGTGGTTATACTGAATCATGTATACATCTTGGACGACTTCATAGAGATTCTCATACACTAAATAGGGACTATAAAAAAGCTAAAGAGTATTTTGCAAAAGCTTGTGAGGGAAACAATCGTCTAGGTTGTAAAGAAGAAAGGATTCTTGAAGAGTCTGGATATTAACTTATATACACATTATAATGAGCTAAGCCCATTATAATGGCATGGACTTTAGTCCCTACAACCCCCTAAAGCTTCAAAAAACAAGTTTTTTGAGAAAAACATGCATTATCTATACCTATTATCTTTGTTTTCCTACGAAAAATCCTCCTGCCATTCCAAGAGGAACTACAGTCGAATAAAATAAAAATCTGTCACTTATCTCACTCGCAAAAATCAGCACCAGAGAGAGAGTCAGAGAAACAGAAGCGACTCCAAATGCTGATGTACTTAAAAGTACTATACTAAACAGAGGAAGAAGTACGCCTCCAAGTGCTATTGAGATAAAACGAAATAGTCTTATATTTTTAAAGTTCTCTTCATATAATCTAAGAGTTCTTTTTAACTGATACTCATTTGTACCTTCACTGCTAAGTGTTCTAGCATCTTCATAAGTGAAAAACAATTGAGCAAGTGCTCCAAGCATCCCAAGAGCTACTAATGGAATAGCAGCTTCAAGCATTCCAAGAACTACGGCAACAAGACTAAGCATAATAGGACCTATATATGTCACTCCAAAGAACTTCATATTTGTAGTTATCCTATCCCAAGCCGGTCTTGCTTTAATGCGGTAAATCATACTTTGAGCGTAGATGCCATAGATTCCGGCTATTAGAGTTATTAGTTCAATTAGTAGTATTAGAATTTGCGGCATCTCTAAAAAGTAGAGAACAACAACAACATTCATCAAACCGGTAAAGACTCCAAGAGCTAATGCTTCACGGGATAACCATGATGTCTTTATATTTTTCATCGCAGTAAGTGCTAAAAATGGACGACCTAGATGCAGCGCTGAGAGCGGAAGACCAATAGCTGCTGGAAGCATAACTAAGAGTGCCATCATCCAGTTAACCTTTTCAAAGCCAAGCAGACTCATAATATCACCCAAAAATAAAACTGCAAAACCACCAAGTGAAATTTGAGTAAGCACTGTCATAAATACAAGTGGAAGCTCAGAATGTGCAGGTTTTAAAATATGCTCATCTACCTCTTTCATCGAGTCTGGCAATTTTTTTGGAAGTGTATATCTTGTTGTAGAGTTTGTTATTCTTGCATCAGGTAAGAAAGGCATATTCCCTTCTTTATCTATATCTTTTTCCAACCACTTTTGAATATTTACAACTTCTATCTCTATAGCTCCAGATGGACAAGCTTGAACACAAGCAGGAGTCTGACCAACATCGAGTCTCTCATGACACATGTGACACTTTGTAACTATCTTTCTCTCTTCATGGTAAGTTGGAACCTCATAAGGACAGTTCCAAGTACAGTACTGACAACCTATACAAGTATCATCATCATGGACTACGATTCCGGTTTCTGATATTTTTATGTAAGAATTTGTCGGACACCCTTTTAAACACTCAGGGTCGATGCAGTGGTTACAGCTCATAGAGTTAAAGAGCTGAGTAAAGGCTGGAAACTCTCCGCCTTCCATCTCGCCGACTCTTCTCCACTTTATATCAGCTGGATTATTATTTTGTTCATTACATGCGACTTCACAACAGTGACAGCCTACACATGCAGTTGCATCGAAGTGAAACCTGTACTGTTCACCCTCTTGCAATTTTGGTATATTTATAGAGTAATTACCACACTGCATTCCGGTGTCAGCTTTGTAATCTATGAAACTCTCTAAAGGTGTTTGCATATTTTAATCTCCATATACTTTGTAATTGCGATAATTATACATTAATAAAACACTATCTCTATATGCTGTAATGGTTAAAATTTGCACATGCCATTTTTTATAATTGATTAGAATTCAATCTCAATAAATATATTTTTTACAACTGATCTGCATGTCCAAAAAATATCTCTTGATGGGAATTTTTTCTCATACTCTCTAAAATATTCTTTGCTTTTATCTTTGTTGGAGCATCAAAATATATAAACATATTTCTTGAGAAGATAAAATCAAATTTACCAAGATTTAAAAATGACGGATCAAACAGATTTGCAAGTTCAAAAGTCACAAGAGATTTTACACTGTTTTTTAGAGCATATTGCTCACCGTGCTTATCAAAGTATTTGTCGAGTATCTCAGCAGACAAATTTCTTATATTTCTCTCTTTATAGATAGCCTCTCCTGCTCTGTCTAATGCATCTGAGTTAATATCTATACCTACAATTTTAAACTTACTAGGAATTACTCCAGCTTCAAGCAGTGCTATTGCTATACTATATGGTTCTTCACCTGTAGCAGACGGAGCACACAAAATATCTACATTTCCCACGCAAGCTTTTACAAGTTCTACAAGTTGGGCTACCTGTCTAAATTCTCTGTAAAAAAACGTTTCATTAGTTGTTAAGTAGTCAATAAGTTCCTGCTTTATCTTAGCATCTGAATCAACAATCGACAGTAGTTTTTCAAATGAGATAATCTCTCTTTGCCTACAAAAGGTCATTACTTTATTTGTTAAAATGTTTATCTGCTTATCAAAAGTAACGCCAGTTTCATTTTTAAAATACTCAGCTATTTTTGTAACATCACTATAGTCTGTAAGCTCTACAACTTTAACTTCCTCTTTTTCAACAATCGGTTTTTTTTTCTTAAAAAAACTAAACATTATGTGCAAAACTCCTTTATTGATTCTACTATCTCACTTATATCTAATACTTTAATATTTTGTACTTCTTTTCTTGCACGACTTGGCATCCCATCAACTATAGCACTACCCTCACTCTCCGTAATACAAGAAGAGCCATTTAGCCCAAGTGTTTTACAAGCCTCTACCCCATCATGGCCTATTCCAGTCAAAATCACACTAAGAATCTCTACCTCTTTAGCAAACACAACAAAAGAATTAAACAGAATATTAATATCTGGATTAAAAGCATTTACGGGAGAGTCTTTTTTAGAAAAGATAAATCCTGAAGAGTTTTTACTAACAGTAGTTGCTCCGCAACATACATACACATTTGCATTTTCTAAATAGGTATTATCCTGTGCAACTGAGATTGGATTCAAATGATTTTCTTGTAGTCGTTTAGCAAAGCTGGCCATAAAACCTACTACCATATGCTGAGCAATTACTATACTAGTGTTTTTTAGCTCAGGAAGAGCATTTATGATTTTTTCAATCTGTCCCGGCCCTCCTGTAGAGGCACCGATTAGGACGATTTTACTAGGTATTGAATGTTTCAAGTTTTGCATGTAACTCATCTGTCATAGAGTTTAAGTGATCAGCTGCAGCAGCTATCTCTTCTACGTTACGAGCATTTACTAAAGAGATATCATTAATCTGTGTTATTTGATTAACTATAGACTCAACATCGTTTCCAGTTTTTTCAAAATCAGTTACAGTTCTATCACTAGCACTTACTGCTTCATCAACTATTTGAACACTGATATTGATTTTTTCTTCAACTTTGATAGCCATATCTGATAACTTCTGAATATCTTCAGAATTACTGCTCATCTGACCGCTTACATCTCCTATTGACTGAACTATTACGTTGATTGTAGCATTAATCTCTGTTAGAGATTTTTGTGTTCTCTCTGCTAGTTTTCTAACCTCATCAGCAACAACAGCAAAACCGCGACCATGTTCACCTGCGCGTGCAGCTTCAATAGCAGCATTTAGTGCAAGTAAATTTGTCTGCTCGGCAATATCAGAGATAACTTCAAGAACAACTTTAACTTCATTGGCGTCATGAGAAAGAGCATTCATTCTCTCTGCAAGTTCTACTTCAAGCTCTGCACTTCTTTGCACTTGTGCTGTTAGAGATATTACATCATCACGGGCTTCATTAAGATTCTGATTTGCTTTGATGATATCTTCTTTACTCTCTTGCGCATCTGTTATAGCATTATTAATTTCATTTTTAATATGTATTGCTTTTTGTGTAGCTGCTTCAACAACAGATACAGACTTTTCAACATTTTCTCCAACACCTAAAGCTGTAGTAGATAGCTCATGAGATATTGAAGCATTTTCCGAAGAGCTCTGTTTTGAAGTATCAATCAACTCTTTAAGAGAAGTCATCAGTCCATTAAAACTTATCGCAATTTGTGAAAGCTCTAGTGGTGCATTTTCATCTACCTTAAGAGTTAAGTTTTTATTATCACCTATGGTTAAAAGGGTCTCTTTAAACTTATTAATTGGTTTGATAATACTAGCATTTACTGCAATTATAGAGATTGATATCATAATAAGAAGAATAATCACCGACCACATTATGATACTGTTTCTAATGCTGTTTGGTACTATAAGAACTTCTGCTTCATCAATCTCTGAGATAATAGCCCATTTAAAATCTTCACCTATATGTATAGTTGAAAATGAAGATAAAACAGGATTACCATTGTAATCAATTACTATCTTAGTCTCTGTACTCCCTGCTAGTGCTTCACGAGAAGCTTCAGTATCAACAGAACCAGTTGAAGGGTTTGCAAATGAAGCTTTTAGTGAGTGCCCTGTTGGGTCTAGAAAACTATCACTTCTCATAAGCTTATCTGGACCAACTAGATAATCCTCTTGAGAATCACCATAGCCACCTCTATACTGCATAATCTTATTTATTGAAGAATCACTGATTTGAAATACTAAAACAGCTTTTATTTCTCCACCAACTTTTACAGGAGTTGATAAGAACATTGCCGGAGCACCATTACTTGGTGCATATGGTTTCATATCCACAAATGTAGGACTATTATTTTTAACAGCTAGTCTATATGCCTCACCCAATCCACTATTTTTCAATGAACCGTGAGTAAGGTTGGCGCCATAATCAGACTCTTTCGCAGCCGTATACATTACATGCCCATGTTCTGCACCAATTATAAAAATATCGTAGTAGCCATACTCTTTCATATACTCTTGAAAAAAGACCTCATGTTTTTCTTTTTTTTCTTTTGCCAACGGATTATGTACTGGATAATCTTCAGTAGCCCCAACTTCTAATTCATTGTAAACATCTCTTAAATCAGTAACCATTGAATAAAGATTCTGAGAATGGGAAAGAACATTTATATCACCTATTCTCTCTGCGAAAAAGCTTTCTATCTGATTTTTCTTCATATCTCTTACAGTCGTCAACTGAGAGTAGCTATTTTTCATCAAAGCATCTTTACTTTTAGTAACAGATATATCAGTTGTAATGAAAGCTAATATTATTAGCGATAACGCTGTCGATAAGATAATTTGCATTCTTATTGATAGTCTATTCATTGAAGAGCCCTTTTCCTTAAAATTTTCAATATTGTAGCAAATTTTTACTATAAATTTTTAAGATATATTCGCTAATAATTATTTTCACATTTAAATAAAAGTGAATTATGCTATATAAAAAATCTGCATATATATCAGTCAATATATCTTTCTTAAATTGATTAATATTTAATCATAAAAGAGATTATTTTACTCTCATATTCCATTATAATTTTGCCATATAATTTGTTTAGGAGACAATATGGCAGGATTTAAAGACTTAAAAGGACAAGGACACGCACCGACGTTGTTCATGGCTTTTTTATACTTCGATATGAGTTTTATGGTATGGACTATGTTAGGGCCACTTTCTACAGAGATATCAGAGGCATTAGCCGCTGCTGGCCATATGATGAGTGCTGGGGAGAAAGCTACACTACTTTCACTTCCTATTCTTTCAGGTGCAATTTTGAGAATCGTACTTGGTTTTGGTGTTGATAAGCTAGGTGCCAAAATGACAGCAATGATGGCGCAAACTGTTGTTATAGTTGCACTATTAACTGCATTTTTTATGGGTGATGGAATAACTTACAATGCTCTACTTTTAGTTGCTCTTGGTCTTGGTTTTGCAGGGGCTTCTTTTGCGGTTGCACTTCCACAAGCTGGTCAATGGTATCCGCCTAAACTTCAAGGTGTTGTTCTTGGAATTGCAGGGGCTGGTAACATCGGTGTTGTAATTGACTTCCTATTTGCTCCAAAAATCGCTGAGATTTGGGGATGGGCTTCTGTATTTGGGGTTGGTGCTGTTATGGCAATAGTTACTCTTATAGCTTATGCTTTTTTAGCTAAAGATGCTCCGGCAGATGTTTATACTGCTCGTCCTAAAAAACTTAAAGATTATGGGAAATTACTTAAAGATAGAGATACATGGTGGTTTTCACTATTTTATGCAATCAGTTTTGGTGGATTCGTTGGTTTTGCAGGATATATGAAAGTTTACCTTATGAACACTTACCAAGCTGATATGAGTGCCTTTGGTTTAGATATTTTAGATGAGTCAAATGTAAAAGTTGTTGCCGGTTACTTTGGTGCTCTGTGTATCTTTGCAGGTGCAGTTCTTCGTCCTGTTGGTGGAGCAGTTGCTGACCACTTAGGTGGAATAAAATCACTTTACATCTTCTTTGGAACGGTAGCTCTTTTAGCAATACTAAACGCAACAATGACTCTACCTTTTGGCGTTGCAATTTTTGTACTCTTTTTAATCATGGCTAACCTTGGTATGGCAAACGGTGCAGTTTTCCAACTAGTACCTCAAAGATTTGGTAAAGACATAGGAATTATGACTGGACTTGTTGGTGCAGCTGGGGGTATCGGTGGTACTCTTCTTATCAAAACACTTGGATGGTCAAAGGGAACTTTTGATGGTTACTCAGCAGGTTTTATGATATTTGCGGCTCTTGTTTTAGTTGCACTTGCAGGGATAAGCTTAGTAAAAACTAGATGGAGAACTACTTGGGGTGTTGCAGCAGGCGGTAGAATCTAACCATATACTATTTAGATGATGATCTCTTCATCATCTAAACTTTCTTCAATTACAAATATTTTTAATAATTTATAATATAAACTAATTCTGTTATTTTCTTAAACTAACTCAATGACAATTTTGGTACAATACAGCATAAATCTACACATGTGCAAGGTATACTTTGAAGTTAATATTTTCTTATCTATTTTTTACAATGACATTATTAGCCCAGACAAACCAAGGATTAGGACTTTTTGAAGACTTAAATCTACTTCTTCTTACACTATTCATTATCATCATACTTTTTATATATAGAAATAGAGAACTTAAAAAAATCGATAAAAAAAATATAGAAGAACTACATGAACGTATAGAACTTGCTTTACTTGGTAGTAATGATGGTTTATGGGATTGGAATATTACTGATGACTCAATCTATTTTTCTCCTCGTTGGAAAGAGATGCTTGGATTTAAAGATGATGAACTTCCAAATGAAATGCCATCATGGCAAGATCGCGTTCATCCGGAAGACCTTCAAAGTGCACTTGATGAAATAGAAAAAAATATAAATGGCGAAACAGATTACTATGAAAATATTCATCGTATAAGACATAAAAATGGAGATTGGATATGGACTCTAGATAGAGGAAAAGTACAACTCGACGAGAATGGCAAAGCTGTTCGTATGATTGGTACGCATAGAGATATAACAAACATACAGGAGATGCAGCTAAAATACTCTCAACAAGTTCAGATTATAGAGCAGATTCACGATTCTGTTATTTCTACTGATTTGAATGGATATATCACTAGTTGGAATAAAGGTTCTCAAATACTTCTAGAATATACAGAAGAAGAGATGCTTACAAAACATGTTTCATCACTATTTTTAGAAGAAGACCATAAAGCTTTGCAGGAGGGTACTCAAGAGCTGATTAAACATGGGGAATACCATGCTGATAAACGTTTAGTAAAAAAATCTGGCGACATAATTTTTGTATCCTTGTCACTCTCTATTTTAAAAGATGAAAAAGGAAATCCAACTGCACTGGTAGGATATTGTCAAGATATTACTAAAAGAAAAGAAGCTGAAGAAAAGTTGTATGAGCAAAAAAATATTCTGCACTATCAAGCACATCATGATGAGTTAACACAACTTCCAAACCGTACTTTTTTTAACGAAAGACTCGAACAAGCTATAGAAAAAGCTAAGCGTAATAAAACACTTATAGCACTATTTTATATTGATTTAGACCACTTTAAACAGATAAATGATTCTCTTGGTCATGAAGTAGGAGATATAGTACTAAAAATAACTGCTGAACGTCTAAAGAATAAGATACGTAAGGAAGACACACTATCTCGTTTGGGTGGTGATGAGTTTACTCTAATCATAGAAGAGCTTAATATTGCAAAAGATGTTTCTCTCTTAGCACAAAAAATCATTGAAGATTTAGAAAAGCCTATCTATATAGATACTCATACTCTTTATATCTCAAGCAGTATAGGTATCAGTATATATCCTGATGATGACACAGATGCTAAGAACCTTTTAAAATATGCAGACTCTGCAATGTATAAAGCAAAAGAAGAAGGAAGAAATAACTTTCAATTTTACTCTAGTGAGATGACAGAGTTAGCCTTTGAGCATGTAGCTATGGAAGCTAGTCTTCGCCAAGCTTTACAAAATGAAGAGTTTGTTGTTTATTACCAACCTCAGATGGATGGACGCACGGATAGACTTGTAGGGATGGAAGCACTTGTAAGATGGAATCATCCAACATTAGGTTTAGTACAACCATACAAGTTCATACCTATTGCAGAGAAAAATGGGCTCATTGTGCAGATAGACCAATGGGTAATGAAATCTGCTATGACACAGTTTGTGGCATGGTATAAAGATGGACTAAACCCTGGTGTTTTAGCCATGAATCTAGCTGTTAAACAACTCCAGAAAAAAGACTTCATAGATACTATGAGTAATCTACTTAAAAGTACTCAATGCAAGCCAGAGTGGATTGAGCTTGAAGTAACAGAGAGTCAGATTATGACAAACCCACAAGAGGCTATTAAAATACTAAAGCAGATAAGTGAGATGGGAATCGAACTGGCTGTTGATGATTTTGGAACTGGGTACTCTTCACTCTCATATCTCAAACGACTCCCAATTGATAAGCTCAAAATTGACCGTACCTTTATACAAGACCTTCCTGATGATGAAGAGGATGTAGGTATAACAAAATCTGTAATAGCCCTCTCAAAGAGTTTAAATCTTAAAGTTATAGCTGAAGGTGTTGAGACTGATGAACAAAAGAATTTCCTTGTTGAAAATGGATGCCAAAATATTCAAGGTTATCTTTACTCAAAACCAATTACGGCAAATGAGATGAAAGAAAGATTTTTAAAGAATTCGTAAGCTATAATAAAACATAAAATATTAAAAAGTATTAAAATGGAGTATTTATGAATTCTGCAAAAATCATATATCTATTACTATTTTTCCTTATTTCTCCAATATTTGCCAACAGTGCAGTAGTCTTTATGTACCACCGCTTTGGTGAATCAAAGTACCCTTCTACAAACATCACTATAGAACAATTTGGGTATCAATTGGACTACCTTGAGAAAAATCATTACAATGTCTGGCATCTATCTAAAATAGTTGAACATATTAAAAACAAAAAATCACTTCCTCCAAAAACGGTTGCTTTGACTATTGATGATGCCTACATTAGCACTTTCACAAAAGCATATCCGATGCTAAAGAGTAAACACTTTCCATTTACTGTCGTTGTTAGTACAAATCAAGTAGAAAGTAAGTCAGAAAGTTACATGTCATGGGATCAACTACGAACTATGAAGGCTGATGGGGCTGAGTTTGCAAACCACTCCAAAAGTCATGATTTCGTACTTGCTCAAAATAACGAAACAGATGAAGTGTGGAAAAAACGAATTACTTATGAGATACAAAAAGCTCAAGATAAAATCCACGAAGAGCTTGGAGCAGAGGTAAATGAAAACCCGCGCCTTTTTTCATACCCATTTGGAGAGTATGATTTAAAGACTGCCCAGCTCATAAAAGAGCTTGGCTACATCGGAATCACTCAAACTTCAGGACCGCTTGGAGAAAACTGTGATTTAAGAACTGTGACAAGATTTCCTATGGCAGAAGCCTTTGCAAGCCCTAACAGCTTCATAAGCAAACTAAACACTCTGCCGATGCCAATAGAGTCAATTTCACAAAAAGAGCCTGTTTTTCAAGGAAAAAATCCGCCAAAACTCCGAATAATATTAAAAAAACCACTTGAAAATATAAACTGTTTTTTATCAAACGGTGATGCAATAGATTTCAAATGGGTGTCTCAAACAGAGATTGAGGTTAGTGCGAATGAACCTATTAAACCACCAAGAGAGAAGTACACTTGTACTGCACCAGCACAAGACGGAAAATGGTACTGGTACAGTCATCTGTGGATAGTTAAGTAGTTAGCCTATCTTTCTTATAAACATAACTTTTAGATAATTACCCTCTTGAAACTTGTTATGAACTCTAAAATCTTTTGGCAGTGAAAATGTCTGCTCAACTTTGTATCTTCCGTTTAACTCTTTAAACGCTCTCTTTACAAAGTCACTAAAGGTCATCATACTAAAGTTTGCAGAGTTTGTAGATGCAACTATAACTCCGCCTTTGTTAGTTATTTGGATAGCTTCTTTAAGAAGATTGACATAGTCTTTTGAAGCACTGAATGTATGTTTTTTTGAACGAGCAAAACTTGGTGGATCAAGAACTACCATGTCAAACAAGAGCTTTTTTCTTACCGCAAATTTGAAGTAATTAAATACATCTTCTACTATTATCTCTTGTTTATCTGCATCTATATTATTTACGCTAAATTGTTCTCTTGTTTTAGGAAGGCTTCTTTTTGCTAAGTCTACACTTGTAGTTTTTTTAGCACCGCCTAGTGCTGCGAAGATTGAGAATGCACCTGTGTAAGAGAAAGTGTTTAGAACAGTTTTGCCTTTTGCATACTTATCACGGATAGTTTTTCTAACATCTTTTTGGTCTAAAAAGACTCCAACCATTGCTCCATCATCTAGGTATATTGCAAAGTTTGCACCATTTTCTTTTACAATTATCGGTGCATCTGCTCTCTCTCCACAAACAAAATCATCCGCGTCATCAAGATACTTACCTTTGCCGTCAAATCTCTTTTTCTGATAGATACCTCTGTAGTTTACTGAAGATTTCAGTGCATCTAAGATTGCAACTTTAAGCTCATATATACCGATGCTGTACCAGGTAATCATATAAAAACCATCAAAGTAGTCTATGGTTAAACCGCCGACTCCGTCGCCTTCACCGTTAAAAACTCTAAATGCCGTAGTCTCTTCGTCGGAATAAAAATCTTCTCTATATTCAACAGCCGTTTTGATTTTTTTTGCAAAGTAATCTGCATCTATCTTTTCATCTTCTTTTGCTGTGAGTACCCAGCCATATCCTTTGTTCTGGATGCCGTAGTAGCCCTTGGCAATAAAGTTGTTTTTAGGATCTGTAAGCTTTACAATCGTACCTTCTTGACTCACTTTCGTCCAATCAACAATAGACTCTTTTGAGATTAACGGATAGCCATTTTTATAATTTGAAACAAATTCTTCTTTTACACTTAGGTTTATCTCTTTATTCATATTAACTCCCATTATCCTAGAAAATACTCAGTCCGGTTTTGTCTGTAAAGAGTTCCAAAGCTTTAGTTCCTACAAGAGAGTTTCCTTGAGCGTTTAAGCCAGGTGACCAAACAGATAAACCCATAACATTTGGAACAACAGCCACTATACCTCCACCGACTCCACTTTTCCCAGGTAAGCCTACATTAAAAGCAAAATCTCCAGATGCATCGTAGTGACCACAGGTAAGCATAACTGCATTTATTCGCCTAGATTGTGATGGAGTTAAATAAGTGACGCCTAAAATAGGATCAACTCCATCATTTGCCAAGTAAAGCATAGCTCTTGAGAGCATTTTTGTACTCATCTCTAGTGAGCAGTGTTTGAAGTAAGTTCCAACCACATCTTCAACTCTATTATCAAGATTGTTAAAACTTTTCATCAGGTTTGCCAGTGCTAAGTTTCTATATCCATGTTCCATCTCAGAAGCCGCAACTATTTCGTTTGAGCAGATTGATTCATCATCAGAAATAGCTCTTATGAACCCCAAAACTTCTTCATAAGCAGTTTTACAAGTTCCATAGTGATTTATAAGTGCATCTGTCACATTAATAGCACCTGCATTTATAAATGGATTTCTAGGTTTACCATGTTCATACTCAAGCTGAACAAGAGAATTAAATGGATTTCCTGATGGTTCATGTCCAATGCGCTTGTAAAGATCAGTATTGTAAAACTTAAGTGCCAAGGTAAAGCTAAAAACCTTAGAGATACTCTGAATAGAAAAGAGTGTATCTGCTTGACCTACGCTAAACTGTGTTCCATCAAAAAGTGTCAGAGACATGGCAAACTGATTTTGATTGATTCCAGCTAAAGCAGGAATATAATCAGCAACTTTCCCATCCTTTAGTAAAGGAGAAACTTCATCTGCAATTTCATTTATGATTGATTGATAATCCATAAGAAAACCTATTTTTTATTTTCTAGTCGGTCATACATAGCCAACATGTTTTGATAATCCGCATGAAGAGTAGTATCTATCAAAAAGTCGTCACCGTCTAAGATTTTCAGTGCTTTTAAAACTTTTTCTTCTGTAAAGATATTATACAGTGCATCTTCATATTCAGAAAATTCTAACTCCATCTCTTCCATCCTTGCTATCTCAACAATTATATGACCTAACTTATTTGTCCCATATTCCAGTATTTCCAAAGCATCTTCTGTCTCACCAAGAAGCAGGTGTATTTGTGCTTTAAAATCAAGCATATTAAAGTTATTCTCAAATATAACACCGATATATTTTTCCATATTTAAAGTATCTTCTAGCTGTTCAATGCTCATTAAAATATCTTGCGGGTCATAGTCTTTGAAGTTTAAAACCATATCACGAATTAGCTTTCCGTTATTTTTGTTGTTATATATCAAATCATCTATAGGATAGACTTCAGAAATACCGGGAACAATCATCTGACAAGAGTAAAATCCAAGATAGTTATACTCTCGTAAGTAACTCTCTTTTCCCATATCTTTTAGTATCTCCATAAGATAATCATACTCTTGCTCGCTTGTTGTCCCATCATATAAAAATGGCGAGTACTCAAAGCTTTTGCGAGAACTTAAAAAGCCAAATCCTAGCTTTCCGTTTGAGTCAACAAAGTGAGATTCAAGATTGAAACTGTCAGCTACTAAACTCATATCAAAAGTCGGCACTTCAAAAGAGTCTAAGTTTTCCAAAGAACGTCCCTGCATTAGCTCAGTCATAGTTCTCTCTAAAGAGACTTCCAAGATAGGATGCGCTCCAAAAGAGACAAAAAGAGTAGAGTTGTTAGGGTTTATAAGTGAGATGGCAGTAACTGGAAACTTCCCGCCAAGAGATGCATCTAGAACTTCTACAATGTAACCTAACTCTCTAAGAGCTAGAACATCTTTATGAACTCTAGGAAAACTCTCCACAAGTTCATCTGGAAAGTTTGGAAGAGCGTATCCATTTTTAATAATCTCTATCTTTGCATAACGTTCAAAAATCTCACTAAGTGACTGCACCTGAGCTTCTAGAGGTGTGTTTCCTGTTGCTAAACCGTTACTTACATAGAGGTTACTCAATATGTTAAGTGGTATATATATTTTTTCAGATGTTGAGTGTTTTATAAATGGTAGTGCTACAATTTTATCCTCATAATCACTGTTGAAATCTACTAAATCATCATCGCTAAGTTCTTTGCTCGGATTATATACTTCGCGTAGTTCATCGTTTAGATAATCTCCCCCAAACTCAAATGCAACTTCATCTGGATAATATTTTCTGCTTGGAAGATGAAAATCTATAAAAAAGTTATTTGTCTGAAGACGCTCTATATATTCACCCAAAGCACTCGCCACAGATGCATCCGAGACTATGCCTTTTCCGTTTGAGTAGATGTGTCTTGGTGCTTCTACTGAAGTAAGATTAACTGAGTAACAGTTCTCTAATGGATGCTTTTGCTGTGAGAAAGTCATCTCGCATCCAGCATCTGCTAAAACAGCTTGCATCTTCGCTATAGACTCTTCTAGTGGAGCATTTTTTGATAATAGATTCATTCGTTATCGCTTTGTATTTTGATTATCGGAGTATATCTAAAAGATATCAAACTGCCCTAAAGCCCAAACATACTAAAATACGTAAAACTATTTTAGGAACTCCTCAGATGTCATTTTCTTCACTTAAACTCTCTTCTCAAATAAACAAAGCATTAGTTAAACACAACTTTAAAGAGCCGACTCCTATTCAAGAAAAAGTGATTCCTCTTGTTCTGGATGGTCGTGATGTTATGGCTAAAGCGAAGACTGGAAGCGGAAAGAGTGCTAGTTATATTCTTCCTATTTTAGAGCTTCTGCAAAAGAGACGAGGTGAAGGTAAGGCAAAAATCAAAGTGCTTGTTTTAACTCCGACAAGAGAGTTGACTCTTCAGGTTGCACAGGCATTTGAGAACTTTGGTGAGTTTATGCAAACAAAGCCAAAAGTTGTAAGTGTTATTGGTGGAGAGGGCATCGGAGATCAGCTTTACGCTATCCAGCAAGGTTGTGACATCTTAGTGGCAACATCAGGAAGGTTTTTAGATGTTCTAAGCAAAAAGCAGATGAACCTCTCGCATCTAGAGTTTTTAGTTCTCGATGAAGCAGATAAGATGTTAAACCTTGGCTTTGCAGAAGAACTTGACCTAGTACTAGAAGCCATACCAGAGAAACGTCAAAACCTTCTCTTCTCTGCAACTTATCCTGAGAAGATTTTAAACATAGCTTCAAGAATCACACAAGACTCTGTTGAAGTAAGCATCGATGAAGATGTACCGACAGTAGATACAATCATTCAAAGAGTCATAGAAGTAAACCGTGACAATCGTGGACCACTACTTAGACATCTTATAAAGAGTGAGAAACTAAAACATATTCTTGTCTTTATGGCAAATAAACGTGCAACTGACAACATTGCTGAGAAGTTTAGAAAGTATGGTTTTACAGCAGAGTCTTTTCACGGTGATTTACATCAAGAAGACAGAACATATACACTAAATGAATTTAGAGATAAAAAAATAAATATTCTTTTTGCAACTGACATAGCTGCGAGAGGATTAGATATAGAGAACATCGAGTGTGTCATAAACTTTGACCTGCCCCGCTCTCCTACAGACTACATCCACCGAATCGGACGTACTGCAAGAGCCGGAAAGTCAGGACTGGCTATCTCATTTATCTCTTTTGAAGATCAGGCACACTTCTCTGTGATTGAAAAAAAATGTAAAGTAAAAATAGAAAAAGAGCAGATAGAAGGCTTTGAACTTATAGGTGAAGCACCTAAAGTAGAAAAAGGCCCTGCTCCCGTTAAAGGTAAGGGCAAAAGTAAAAAAGATAAGGCTAGAGAGAAGGCACTAAGAGAATCGAAGTAAGATAAAATGATGTTTTTATACATACTAAATATTTAAGTAATTTTAGAGATATATCTACGTTATAATTATTTCATGCATAGTAAAGACAATTAAGGTAGATGATGGATTTTATAGCAGCTTACGATATAGGAATCAACAAGCCGGAAGTAACAGAAGATGTACTTAAAGTATGGCAGGAGATGGTTAACTCACTCTCTGTTATGGCTGAAGTTCCAGCTTCTTTGGTTATGCATGTACTACCTGAGAAGATTGAAGTGGCACGTACGTCAAATGCACAAAATAATCCTTACGGACTTGGTGCATCTGAGAATCTTGGATGTGGTCTCTACTGTGAAACAGTTATGCGCAAAAAGCAATACCTTCATGTACCAAACTCACTAGAAGATGAAGCTTGGAAAAACAATCCTGATATTCCACTTGGAATGATAAGCTACTACGGTCTGCCTTTATTATGGCCTGACAAAACTGTTTATGGAACTATATGCATCCTTGATTCTAAAGATTTATATCCACCACAACATATCAAACAATTGATGGGTATATACCGCCAAGCCATTGAAAATGATCTAAAAATTTTAGAACAGGCTAAGGAGCTTATAGAGGCTAATAAACGTAATGCAAATAGTAAACTACGCATATCTGCAAAAGTATTGGAAAAAACTTCAGATGGAGTTGTAGTTACAGACAAAGAGCAAAAAATTATATTTATTAATAGCGGCTTTACAAAAACAACAGGATACTCAGAGAGTGAAGTAATAGGTAAAAACCCTAAAATTTTAAACTCCGGCAAGCATGATGAAAAATTTTTCGCATCCATGTGGGACTCTTTAAACTCTACCGGACAATGGCAGGGTGAGATATGGAATAAGCATAAAAGTGGAAGAATTTATCCAGAACTCCTAAATATATGTCAAATAATCAATGAAGATGGAAATCTTGAGTACTATGCCGGAATATTCTCAGATTTGACAACGCAAGAAGAGACTAAACAGCGTCTATATGAACTTGCATACTATGATGATCTTACCTCACTGCCTAACCGCAGCTTACTAAATAAAGATATGAAAATTCAACCAGAAGCCTATGTAGCAATTTTAAATATCAGAGGATTTACACATATTAATGATGTGTTTGGTTTCGATGCTGGAAACTTTATTCTGAGAGAACTAAGTAACCGCTTCTCAGAAAAACTGATGGGAAATGGGTTTTCTATCTATAGAGTAGGAAGTGATGAAGTTGTAATACTAAATAATATTCTTACATCTAAGGATAAGTTTAGAGAGTTTATTGCAGCTGTTATAAAACAGATGGACAATGAGATATTTCACTATCCTAAAGATGAAGTGGACATATCTGTGACTATATATGCCGGCATCTGCTTTGATAAAGAGAGAAGGCTTGAAAAAGCAGATATGGCTCTGCATCAGGCACAAATAGAGCATAAAGACTATGTAGTTTACTCTAAAGATGAAGATACTAAAAATATTCAAGAAAAAAATATAGAGATCATAAACAAAATCAAAAATGCCATTCAAAATGATGATGTCATTGCTTATTATCAGCCTATTGTTGATCTGAATGCCAGCATAATTAAATACGAGGCACTTGTTCGTCTTAGAGACGGTGATGATATACTGACTCCATACTTCTTTTTAGATATTGCAAAAAAGACAAAATACTATCATCAAATCACACATAGAGTTATTACTAAGACTTTTGAGCTATTTAGAGACAGAGAAGAGTCATTTTCCATAAATCTTACAGCAGAAGATATTTTAAACACAGAAGTTGTCTCTTTTATAAAAAGTGAACTTTTAAACTTCTCAAACATTGAGAGAGTAATTTTTGAAATTGTAGAGTCTGAAGATATATACAATATTATTGAAATCGAAGAGTTTATAATAGAGATGAAAAAAATGGGTGTAAAAATTGCCATTGATGATTTTGGTACCGGATACTCAAACTTTTCATACATGATGAAACTAGAACCAGACTACATCAAGATAGATGGTTCAATGATAAAAAATATAGACAAAGACGACAATGCGAGAAGAATTGTAAAGACTATCGTTACATTTGCAAAAGAACTTAGTATCAATACAATAGCTGAGTTTGTACACTCAAAAGAAGTATTTGATATTTGTAAAGAACTTGGTGTTAATGAATTTCAGGGCTATTACTTTAGTGAACCATTGGAGAAATTAGACTAATTAGACATCACTTATGTTTACATTCTACATGAAAACCCTATCATTTTTCAAAGACATATAAAAATGCTGGGTTTTGCCAAAATCTATTGCTATAATTTTTGATAAATAAATTTTCATAAATACAAAGGGATATAAATGTTAAAACTACTACCTGCTGTTGTCGGTTGTTTAGGACTGATGGTTACATCAAGTGTGTTGGGAAGCACACTTAATACTCAAGAAGAAAAAGCTAGTTATACTATAGGTATTCAACTTGGACAACAACTCCTCATTTCTAAAGAAGACATCAATCTTGATGCTATCAAGCTTGGAATGAAAGATATGTTTTCTGGTACAAAACCCAGACTAAGCAATGACGAAATGCGTGTTGCAATGGTAAACTATCAAAAAAGCAAACAAGTAAGAGAACTCTCTATGATGAAAAAGTTCTCAAATCATAACCAAAAAGAGGGCTTGGCTTTTCTAAACGCAAATAAAACTAAACCTGGTGTTAAAACTCTAGCAAGCGGTCTTCAGTATAAAGTGCTTAAATCTGGAACTGGAAAAGTTTCTCCAAAGTCCACAGATAAAGTAGTTACTCACTATCATGGAACACTTATAGACGGAACTGTATTTGACAGCTCTTACGATCGCGGTGAAGCAGTAAGCTTTCCAGTAAATGCAGTTATAAAAGGCTGGACAGAGGCTCTACAAAAGATGAAAGTAGGAGATAAATGGCAACTTGTCATTCCATCTGCTCTAGCATACGGTGAGCAAGGTGCTCCTCCAAGTATAGGTCCGGATGCAACACTTATATTTGATGTAGAACTATTAAAAATAAACTAATATCACTCTTCAAGCTTAGATGATGAATTTTCATCATCTAAGCCTTCTATCTAAATAATCAACTCTAAATTAATACTTTAAGAACACCTCAAAAACCATTAGTATACTTCACACGCAATAAATTGTATAATTATTAATCAATTAACTGTATACATTCCTCACTAGTTATCTTATAATTTTCCTATAACAAATTACTTTAAGGAGAATTACATGCTAAAGAAAATAATAGGTTTAGGATTAGGATTGTCATTAGTTGCCGCTTCATTGTTGGCAGCAGAACTTGAGAAGAAAAAGTTAACTATAGGTTTTATAGCACTTACTGACTGTGCACCAATCGTAATTGCTGAAGAAAAAGGCTTTTTTAAGAAGTATGGTTTAGATGTTCATGTTGTTAAAGAGGGTGGCGGATGGCCTGGAATCCAGCAAAAGGTAATAAGCGGAGAGTATGACTTTTCACACGCTCTTGCAGGTATGCCAATCGCTGCAACGCTTGGCATCAACGGCAACGCTAATCTTCAAGCTGTACTTTCTCTTGATTTTAACGGTAATGGTATTACATTTGGAAATAACATCATTAAAGAGATGAAAAAATACGGAATGGATGAGACTAAACGTCCTCTTGGTTCTGAATCACTCAAAAAGTATATAGATGCAAAACATAAAGCTGAAGGTTCTTCGTATCAGCCTTTATCTTTTGGTATGGTTCACCCGGTTTCAACTCACAACTACGAGTTAAGATACTGGATGGCAAGTTCTGGAATAGTTCCTGATCGTGATACGACTATCAAACCTTTTCCTCCACCGACAATGCCTTCAAACTTGATTGCAGGAAACATTGAGGGTTACTGTGTTGGTGAGCCTTGGAATGAGAGAATTGTTCTAAAGAAAAAAGGTTCTACTCTTGTAACTAACTACGATATCTGGAACAACAACCCTGAGAAAGTTCTACAGACTCGTGCTGACTTTATAGAGAAAAATCCAGAGACTACAAAAGCTGTAATGAAAGCAATTTTAGAAGCTCAGATGTGGCTGGATGCTTCATGGGAAAACCGCAAAGAAGCGGCAATAATCATGAGTAAACCAAACTATGTAAAAGCTCCTGTATCTGTGTTAGAAAAATCAATGACTGGTACATTTCAGTACTCGAACTATTTTCTCTCTACCAGCTTTACCCATCTCTTCTCTCTGTTCATCTGATAAGTTTATTATCATTTCAATTTTATCAGCTAGGTTTTTACTATCTTTAACTTCACACAAATATCCATTTACTCCATCATCCACAACTTCTTTGCATCCAATCCTTACTACTCACACGGTATGTGGTTCATTACTCAGATGTATAGATGGGGTCAAATCGACAAAGCTGTTGATATGAAAGCTGTTATAGAGTCTGTTTACCGCCCTGACCTATTTGCCCAAGTTGCCAAAGAAGTTGGTTATAGCCTTCCTCCAAGTGCTTGGAAAAAAGATGGTGTAGATAAGTACAACATGTTCATGGATGGAAAAGTTTGGGATCCTAACAAGGCTGTTGAGTACATCTTCTCTACAGGTATTGATGAGTCAAAAGTATCTAAAGAAGAATTGCTTAAAGTTAATAAATGGACTGTAAAAACTGAACAACCAAACTATGTATGTCCTTATGGTCCAGCTGGATGTGCTGATCCAAAGTATGTAACTAAATAGTTTTAAGTATACAAAGGCTTTGCCTTTGTGTATTTTGTAGTAGTTGATATCTTTAAGTGCCTAGAGCTAGATGCAAGAATCTTCCTTCATGTGGTCTCCTGATTTCTCTAGGTACTTTGCCAAAGGCACTTAAAGATGTAAATTACATTACAAACATTGAAGGAAGAATAATGAATAAAGAAACAGTTAAAAAAATTGTACTGCCTCTATTGGTCTTACTATTTGTAATCCAATTCTGGTCTGGGTTAGCACATGTTGTAGCAGATTTTCCAACACCAAGTGATACTTATGTAGCAGCTTTTGGTGGAGTGAATGCAGACGGAGATGAAATAACTGGTGTTTTAGCAGATCCATTTTATGTAAACAATCAAGATGACAAAGGTATATTTTGGCAGATAATAGCATCACTTAAGAGAGTTTTTGCAGGATTTGTTTTAGCGATTCTCGTCGGTGTTCCTATCGGTCTGTTTGTAGGGATGAGTAAGAGTGCTCAGTATGCACTAAACCCTTTCATACAGATATTTAAACCTGTTTCACCCCTAGCATGGCTACCACTGCTTCTATTTATATTTCAAGATATAAATATGACAGCTATTTCGACTATTTTTATAACATCTATTTGGCCTATTATCATAAATACGGCTCTTGGTGTTAAGAGTGTAAGTGAAGACTATATGAATGTTGCAAAAGTTCTTAGGTTCTCTCCATTAGAGAAGATCGTTCAAATTATACTGCCTGTTTCGGTTCCATATATCTTTACGGGGATGAGACTATCTCTTGGTATCGCATGGTTAGTTATTGTAGCAGCTGAGATGTTAACAGGTGGTATAGGTATCGGTTTTTGGATTTGGGATGAATATAACAACCTCAACTATCACAACATCATCATCGGTATTATCGTAGTCGGTCTTATTGGTTACTTTTTAGACTTGATTATGGGAAGACTTGCAGATTATTTTGATTATACAAAGAAAGGTAGAGCGTAATGAGTAAATTTTTAAGCCTAGAAAATATTGAAAAAAGATTTCCGATTCCGGGAAAAGATGACTACGTAGCTGTAACAGATGTAAATCTTGAAATTAAAGAGAATGAAATCATCTCTATCATCGGACATAGTGGATGTGGTAAGAGTACTCTTTTAAACATGATCTCAGGTCTGGATGCACAGACTGAAGGACATATTCTTTTAGAAAACAAACATGTAGATGGTCCGGGACCAGAGCGTGCAGTTGTTTTTCAAAACCACTCACTTCTACCTTGGCTTAGTGTTTATCAGAACATTGAGATGGCTGTAAAAAAGGTTATGCCTGAGCTGAGTTCGGCAGAGCTTAGAGAGAGAGTTGAAAAGTTTGTATCTATGGTAAATCTAGACCATGCAAAAGACAAACTGCCAAACGAGATAAGTGGTGGTATGAAACAGCGTGTCGGTATTGCCAGAGCACTCTCTATAAAGCCTAAAGTTCTTCTGATGGATGAACCTTTTGGAGCGCTAGACTCTCTTACTCGTGCAAATCTGCAAGAGCATCTGATGAGAATCCAGCAAAATGTTAAAAACACTGTAATCATAATTACACACGATATTGATGAAGCTGTACTTCTTAGTGACAGAGTTATTATGATGACAAATGGTCCGGATGCAACTATCGGAGAGATATTAGAAGTAAATCTTAAACGTCCAAGAAACAGAGTTGAACTACAGAGTGATCCGGAGTATATCAGATGCCGTGAAGCGATACTAAGCTTCTTGTATGAAAAATTTGCAAAAGATGATGAATAAAAAATTATAAAAAAGGAAAATACCAATGCAAGAATTCATGACAACTTATAAAGAGAATGTTCTTGATATTGAAAACTTTCTCATTGAGACAGTTTTCAATCTTGGTAACGTAGAATATAGAGAGAGTGACGACTATAAAAAAGTTTTCAAAGTCTTTCCCTCTCTAGAGTTAATCTACACATGCGATGAAGAGTCGATGCTTCAAACATCTCCAAATATTTACAGGAACAAATCAAGTGATACACCAATAGGCAGAAACAGAGAATATTTGCTAAACAAAATTGATTTTGATGATAGTGATATTGCAATCACTAAGCCATACATAAGTAGTGCAACAAGTGAGACATGTATAACTGTAGCAAAAAAAGAAAACGGAAAAATCTACTTTCTTGACTTTAATATCTCTGTTTTACTACAAAGATTGGGTCTCGTAGAGGTACATAACGGTTTTAACTTTGTTAGTAAAAGCTTTTATTTTTTAACTGCAAATATCATGATGATATTAGCACTATTTACAATTGGATACTCGGTATATGAGTTTATTCATTCATTACTATTTAAAGATGGACTCTCAATAGAGGCAATTTTTAAACCGGTTATTGCTCTTACACTTGGACTTGCAATATTTGACCTTGCAAAAACTGTTTTTGCTCAAGAAGTAGTATTTAAAAGTTATTCCAAAAACTCTCATGAAGAGTATAAAGTTTTAACAAAATTCTCTATTACTATACTTATTGCTTTACTAATAGAGTCCCTTATGGTAGTATTTAAAATTGCTATAGATGATTATTCTCAGATGATTCACGCTTTTTATCTCATAGGCGGTGTATCTATCTTGATGATAGCACTGGGACTGTTTATATATTTTACAAAAAAGAAAGTTTAACATGCAAAACAACAACATCAAAACATCAGGTTTTTCACTTGCAAAAGGTAAAGACTTAACGGGTGATGATTTTTACGACATTAAAAGTATCGGCAACTTGACTGTAGGTATAGTCTGTGATGGTGTTGGAAGTGCAGATGCAGGTGCAGAGGCTGCACAAAGAGTTACGACTTATCTAATGAACAACTTTAAAATTCGCCCAAAAACATGGAGTATCGAGAAGTCTATAAACACTTTTATAAAATCCATAAATGCTATTCTTTATGAAGAATCAATTCTAAACTATGAGAGAACTGAGCTTGTTACGACTCTTACTATTGTAGTCATAGAAGGCAACAAACTCTACGGTGCAAATGTTGGAGACTCCAGAGTTTATCTCTATAGAGACAAAAGCATTAACCAACTATCTATTGATCATGCTATGGAAGAATCAGGATATGAAAATGTCCTAACACAGGCCATTGGAATTGACAAAGAGGTAGAGCCTTACTACTTTGAAAATATCATCCAAAAAGATGACAAAATACTTCTATGCAGTGATGGGCTATACACTCTTATGAGTGAGAACCGTCTTGAGACTGGCATCTCTAACGGAGCTTCCTATCTAGTAAAAAAAGCTTCTAAACTAGTAGAAAACAATCTACCAGATGACACAACTGCCGTAGTTATTGAAATATCAGAAGCTAATGAGGTAGAAAAACTAAAACATCAAAAGGTAGAGATTCCCAAGAGTCTAAAAAAAGCTCAAGTGATTGACGGTTACACTCTTCTAAAGTCACTTATACAAAATGAGAGGACTTGGCTTTGTACCAAAAAAACCAAACAATATGTAGTTAAGTTTGCTCCAACTGAGGCGATTGATGATGAGATTATCCTAGACCTCTTCGTAAAAGAGGCATGGAACGCAAAAAGACTAAAAGCCAACTTCTTTCCAAAAGCTGTTATACCTAAAAACAGAACTGCCCGTTACTATGTAATGCAACTCTTTCATGGTGAAGATTTAGACTCATATCTCTCTCATAAACAGATAACTATCGATGATGCAGTTGAGTTGGCATCTACACTTCTAGACATGTCACAGTTTTTACTAAAGTATGACCTAGTTCACGGAGACATCAAACCTCCAAATGTTATGATAGCAAAAGATAACGATGAGAACTTAGAGTTTAAAATCATTGACTTTGGAAGTATTACAGAGATTTTTTCTAAAAACACAAGAGCGGGGACTCCTAGTTTTCTTTCCCCCGAGAGATTTAAAGGAGAGGCAATAAGTGAGTCTAGTGAGATATTTTCTATCGGCGTTACACTATATCTAGCTTTAACTGGAAAATATCCTTATGGAGAGATAGAACCTTTTCAGACACCAGCTTTTAAGCAGGCAAAAAAACCAAGCTTCTATAACAACAACATTCCTGATTGGCTAGACAGTGTCATACTTCGCTCAATCACTATAGATAAAGAGCTTAGATACGAGCACTATTCTGAGATGAACTATGAGCTTAAACGTCCAAAAAAAGTCAAACCTTTCTTCCCTAAAGATGCCACTCTAATAGAACGTTCACCTCTTACTTTTTACAAGAGCGGATTTATCATAATGTTACTCATAAACTTCGCTTTACTCATTTGGATGAACTCTTAAAAACTAAAAAAAATTAACATTGTGCTACAATGTAAATAAGTTAATTTTCAAGGGAGTGTCCATGCAATCATCTTCTATGAACGCAGTTTTTTCAAGTCTTTTATCTAAAAAAGATCTAACTATCAGTGATGAGCTTCTAAAAAGTATTATGGAAAAAGGAATCATCACTCAGATAATGGATGATGATAAACAGCCTTCTATAAATATATTTGCCAACAAACAATTATATCTCTCGTCAGTTGTACCTGTCTTGCATGATTTTGGTTTTATTATAATCGATGAAGTCGCTTATAAGATAAATAAAGATGAACATGAAGTCTATATCAACAGATTTAACCTTAAAATGGATGATACTAAAAATCTTAGAGAGTCAAAATATAATATTGAAAATGTAATATCTGACTCTCTAAGTGGTAGTATTCTTCCAAGATGCAGACTCTTCTCACTAGTTTATAATCAAAATCTATCAATCAGAAAAGTACTTCTTCTTCGTGCTATGATTGAGTATATAGACCAAGCTGTAATAGCTCTAAATCAAGAAGCTATTTTACACACTATAGCCATCTATCCTAATATTTCTAAACTATTTGTAGAATATTTCATAGCTAAGTTTGACCCGCTGTTGGACAAACGCGAAAAAATTATGAAAGATTTTGAACTAAAGATTGAAGAAAAAATAAAAGACGTTCCAAATATTATGGACGATAAGATTTTAAAACTCACTTATGCTTTGATTAAAAACCTTCTAAGAACAAACTACTTTTTAAACAATCCGGCTATCTCATTTAAGATAGACACTGCGTCCTATTCTGAAAATCTAAAAGGTCTACAACCAAAGATAGAAGCCTTTGTATACCATCCTGACTTTAGCGGTCTGCATCTTAGAATGAGCAAAATTAGTCGTGGTGGACTTAGATGGAGTGAGAGACATGAAGACTACCGTCAAGAGATAAAATCACTTATGATTACCCAAGAAGGGAAGAACTCTATCATCATCCCTGATGGAGCCAAAGGCGGATTTGTTATAAAAAAAGAAGCATCTACTATCACTAAAGATGTGTTTAAAACCATCTATAGCGCTTTTATAAACAACATGCTGGATTTAGTTGATAACATGGTAGATGGAAAAATTGTAAGACATGAAAACATCATAGCTTATGACGGTGATGATTCATACTTTGTTGTAGCTGCAGACAAAGGAACCGCTGCTATGAGTGATGTAGCAAATGAGATAGCAGTGAGTCGTGGTTACTGGCTCGGAGATGCATTTGCCAGCGGTGGTAGTAACGGCTTTGGACATAAAGAGCTAGGCATCACAGCTCGTGGTTCTCTTATGTCATCTGAGAGATTTTTTATCCAACGTGGAATAGATATTCAAAAAGAGTCTATTACTATGGTAGGTATCGGAAGTATGAATGGTGATGTTTTTGGAAATGGACTGCTCTATTCTAAAAAATTTAAACTTTTGGCTGCCGTATCTCACAAAGAGATATTTATAGATCCAGACCCTGATATAGAGAGAAGTTTTGAGGAGCGTTCACGACTATTTACTGCAAAAAACGGTAGCTGGAGTGCGTACAACAAAGAACTTATTTCACAAGGCGGAGGAGTCTTTCTACGTTCACAAAAAAGTATAGAACTCTCTGCTGAGATAAAAAAGATGATAGGAACAACAAAAAAAGCTCTCAGTGGTGAAGAGTTAGCCAAAAAAGTCTTGATGATGAAAGTAGATATGCTCTTTAACGGTGGCGTCGGAACTTATGTCAAAAGCTCAGATGAATCAAACCTAGACTTAGGTGATAAACAAAATGAAGCGGTTAGACTAGATGCAAGTGAACTAAAAGCAAAAGTTGTATGTGAAGGTGGAAATCTTGGTTTTACTCAAAAAGCACGTATTGAGTATGCAAAAAACGGTGGAGAGATAAATATAGACGGTATTGATAATGCTGCCGGTGTAAACACTTCAGACCATGAAGTAAATCTCAAAATCCTTCTAAACATCATAAAATCAAAAGACCTTTTAGATGAGAAAGAAGCTAATCAGACTTTGCAAAACTTAACAGAGCAAGTAGTAAATCTGGTTCTTTGGAGTAACTACCATCAAGCTCTTGCAATCTCTCGAGATTCTAGCCTAAGCAAACGATATCTTGATGATTTTTTATCTAGCATCGAAGTCTTGGAGACTAATTTATCTAGTTTTTCAAGAGCGGAGTATTACATTCCAAAAAATGAGAATATGCATGAGATTTTATGTGCTGAAGGTTCTATAGTTAGACCTATTCTAAGTTCAATTATCTCCTACTCAAAAATATTTATAAAAACTGTCTTACTTGATTCTAAGCTTATAGATGAGACATTTGCAAATCAGTTTCTCTTTAAGTACTTTCCAAAATCTTTTCTTGCTGCTTATGAGCATGAAATAATACACCATCCCCTGCGCCGTGAGATAATTGCTACAATGATGGCAGACACTATTGTAAATCTTCAAGGTGCTACTTTTATTGCTGACTACAACAGAAGAGGAAAAGAGAGTTTCTTGCTAAAAATAAAATCTTACCTCATCACAAACCAGCTCTTTGATGCTAATGACATTAGATTTGAGATATATAGAAACGATTTTAAAATGGACATTAAACTACAGTACAAGCTTCTCGATGATATAGAGCGTACGCTTGGATTTAGTACAAGATGGATGCTAAAATACCTCAGCAAACACAAAGTAGATGTAAATCATATACTAGATTATAAAGCAGACCTCTTTAAAATTCTTGGTAACATGAATGAAGACAACATTGTAAAAATCCTAGATGACAATCATCAGTTCAACCTCTTCTTCAGCGCAATTGATTATTTGAAATTTGCTGTTGCTGCAATAATGGTCAAAGAGAACTCTTTTCATACATTTAACAACGTTGCCATACTCTTTTATCTAGTAGTTAATGAGTTTAAAATACTAGAGATGATTACATCGCTAAACACTATAGAGATAACATCTGGTTCTCAGAAAGTTCTAAGACATCAAATACTTCAATACATAGAGTATATAGTCGTTCACTATACAGAGCAGGTTTTAGAGTTTCAAAGAGTAAACGAGACACCTCAAGATGCTTTTAAGAACTACATGGAAAATGAGAAAGATGATTTTGAAGATATACAAAACAACATCAAGTTTTTTATGTCAAAAGAGGTAAAAAGCATAGAAGAAGTAAGTATAACTGTTAATCAGATTATGACCTCTTTGATTTAGGAATCAAAACATTGCTAGTTATAAGTCTCTATTGAATATAATCATAAAAATAAATTTTAGATTACTTAGATGGATATCAATTGAACTGGCTTAACTTTTTTGACACTAAACCAACACAACTACGTCATCCATTTGGTAGAGGTATAAATGCTACTATCTCTCCTGATGAAGAGGAACTTTTCAATAAGTCTTACGTGGCATTTGAGAAACAAGACACCCTGCAGGCTTATGAGTATTTTTTTAAATCATTGGAAAACTTTTCCGGTGATATTTCAAATAACAATATAACTTACAATAAAGAAGATGACAAACTAAACTTTGTAATTTACCAAGGCAGTGCAAGGATTGTTGGAGTAGTTACACCTGAGCATCTATATGCTGAAGTAATTATGATTAAAAAAGCAGATGCAGAAGTTGCGCTTAAACGCTACATACTAGAGCGTAACTATCAGCTTACTTATGCTTACTACTTCAGCGATGATGAGCATATAAAACTAAAGTTATACCACGATAACATTACAGCTTCTCCACAAAAGATATTTTTTCCTCTAAGAGAAATAGCGCTGAATGCAGACTTTGACAAAGAGTATCTTAAAACTGAATTTCCAAACATAACACTTCAAGACACTGAGCATCTGGTAAAACTAGATGAGAGCGAGTTAAAGATCAAATATGATTTTTTACATATATGGATAGATGAGCTCGAAGCCAAAATACTTACGCTTCCAACAAATGACAATGCAGGCATGCAAGCATTTTTATACCTGCATATACTTTTAAAAATAGACTATCTTCTAGTTCCTAAGTGTGAAATCTATCAAAAGATAAATAAAAAAATACAGAGATATTTTAGTGATGAAGGTCTCCCAACAGAGGCTAAAAATGAAAAGCTTAATAAGTATATTACTAAACTAAAAGAGATGAGTTTTAAGGATTTTAGTACAAAGTTCTACAATGCAAAATACACTTTTAATCCTATGGAGAAAACTTCACTTGAAGAGATAAGCAACTTTATCAGTGAGTCACTGATTAAAATACGTTGGTACAAAAACAATCGCTACACTCAGATAATACCTACCATATACAAATATATATCTTTTTACATTTTGTTTAATTATGGTTTAAATCCAGTTATAAAATCACTTATGCATACATTGGTGGAGATTCAAAATCCAGCCTTTTTCGAAGCTATGGATTATTCGCCTCTCTACGATGAAGAGAAAAATATTTTTGCTAAAAAAACTATTATTTCAAAAATTGATGATGCTATTACTCCACACCTTGGTCAATATAAATCACTAGAATCTTTTGGAGATGAACTCAACTTCTCATCTCTAAATGAGTTTAATAACAGCTATCTTTTAGAGCTAAAACATCTAAATTTTGAGGAGATATAGTGAATACTCAAGCACTTTTAGAGACTTACATTGATAACATCATTCAGATAATGACGCCCTACGGCACTGGCACAGGTTTTATTATTGATGATTTGATTATTACAAACTCGCATGTTGTCAGCGGACTAAAAGAAGTCGTAATCAGCTCTAAACAGGTTAAAAGAGTTATTGCTCAAGTTGTCTATGACGATCCTGATTATGATTTGGCATTTATAAAAACAGTGTTTAAAGCACCGAAGAATCCGCTAAAACTATCCACAACACCGGTGAACAACGGTGATATTACTGTTGCAATAGGACATCCTTACGGATTAAACTACACAGCAACAGAAGGTATTGTCTCAAAGGCTTCAAGACTTTATGAAGATTTGGAATACATTCAAATAGATGCAGCCATCAACCCTGGAAACAGTGGTGGACCACTTCTAAATATTCATGGAGAAGTTACAGGAGTAAATACCTTCATCATACAAAATGCAAACAACTTAGGCTTTGCTCTTCCCTACTTCTATGTCCAAGAGAGCCTTAAAAACTTCAAAGATGTAGATGCCGCAAACATCATCAAATGCCCTTCATGTAAAAATCTAATTCATGAAAAAGATATAAAAAATGACTACTGTTCAGAGTGTGGAACTAAACTAGAAGTCGCCTACCAAAGAAGAACTGGTTACAACCCAACTGGATCCACAAAACTTCTAGAAGAGATACTTACTTCTCTTGATGTAAACGTCACTCTTGCAAGACGCTCACAAGCTTCTTGGAGAGTAGACCATGGCAGCGCAAGAATAGAGATTAACTATTATGAAAATGGAATTATAATAGGTGATTCAAAACTATGCAGAATCCCAAAAGAAAATATAGGTGCCATTTATGACTATATGCTAAGTGAAAATGAAAAGCTCACTTACCTGCAGTTTTCCATAAATGAAAACAGCATCTATCTCTCTTATCTGATTGTTGATTCTTCATTGACACTAAAAGAGGGTAAGATAGCGCTAGAGAGACTCTTTAAACTATCAGACAAATACGATGAAATCCTAATTAACAAATTTAAAGCCATAAAACTAAAACGAGACGAGGAAGATGAATAATGCGTAAATTTTTAGAGTTCAGTGTTGATCTGGACAACTTTATAAATGATTTAAATGAAAAGCTAAAATCAAACAATGAAAAAATAGAAGAGCTTTTAAAAACAGAAAATAAGACTTATGCCAATTTTGTAAAACCACTACAGATGCTAGAGGAATATTTGGAGCAGTTCTTTACTCCACTATCGCATCTTAACTCTGTGATGAATTCTGATGAGACGCAAAAGATATACGCAGATTCTTTGCCTCTTATAACAGAGTACTCTACAAAAATATCCCAAAATATAGATATTTACAATGCTTATAAAGAGATACAACAAAAAGAAAAAGAGTCTCTAAATTTCGAACAAGAAAGAGTTGTAGAGCTAAATATACTGCACTTTGAACTTAGCGGTGCTCACCTAGATGCTGCATCAAAAGAGAGACTTCAGGAAATAAACATAAAAAAGAGTGAACTTTCAAACAACTTCTCTCAAAATATCCTGGATGCAACAAATGCTTATGAGTATGTAACTGATAATGAAGATGATGTTGATGGCTTACCAAAGAGTGATATTGAGACTGCGAAGTTCGAGCAAGACGGAGTGACAAAGTACAAGTTTACTCTACAGATGCCATCATATATCGCATATATGACATACGGCAAAAATGCACAAATCAGAGAAGAGCTTTATAAGGCTTATGTGACAAGAGCACCTGAGAATGCACAAATCATAGATGAACTATTAGCACTTAAAAATGAGATGAGTAAGATACTTGGATTTAACTCTTATGCTGAGTACTCACTTGCATCTAAAATGGCAAAAGATACACAAAGTGTAGAAGAGTTTTTACAAACTCTAGTTACAAAAGCTAAACACCAAGCCCAAGAAGAGTTAAAAGAGGTTCAAGAGATGGCTCCAGAGCCTCTACAAAGCTTCGATAGTGCATACTACAGTGAGATACTCAAAAAAGCAAAATATGATATTGATGAAGAGTTATACCGTCCATACTTTGAGCAAACAAGTGTAGTAAAGGGTATGTTTGAATTTTTAAACAAACTTGTTGGCATCAACTTCAAAAAAGTAGATGAAAAACTTTGGGATGAAAAAGCGACTTCCTATGATGTTTTTATAGGTGATGATTTAAAAGCAAGAATCTACTTTGATCTTGAAGCTAGAAAAAGTAAAAGCGGTGGAGCGTGGATGCATAACTGGCAAGCTCACTGCAAAGATGAAAATGGCAATACACAACTTGCATCTGCATTTGTAGTTTGTAACTTTCCAGCATCTAGTGAGACGCAAAAATCTCTTCTTCGTCATGATGATGTTGTAACACTATTTCATGAGATGGGTCATACAATCCACCACATTTTAAGCAGTGTAGATGAAAATGAAGTTAGTGGTGTAAATGGTGTTGAGTGGGATGCTGTTGAGTTTCCTTCTCAGTTTTTAGAAAACTTTGCCTATGAGCCAAGTGTTTTAAAACTCTTTGCATCTCATCATGAAACTGGCGAAATTATTCCAGATGAGATGATAGAAAAACTTGTTCGTGCCAAAAACTTCCTCTCAGCTTCTGGGATGCTTAGACAGTTAGAGTTTTCTATCTTTGACTTTAAACTTCACACTAAGCTTTACCAAGGTGAAGAAGTTCAAGAGCTTTTAAATGATATAAGAAAAGAGACTGCTCTTATTAAGACTCCAGAGTATAACAAGTTTCAAAATGGTTTCTCACACATTTTTGCAGGCGGTTATGCAGCTGGTTACTACAGCTACAAATGGGCTGAAGTACTTAGTGCAGATGCATTCTTTAGCGTAGTAGATGAAGGAATCTTCGGCTCACAGACTGCTAAAAAATATCTTAGCATAGTTCTTAACGGCGGTGGAGCGAAAAGTATGGATGACTACTTTAAAGAACTGATGGGAAGAAAGCCTAACCCTGAGAACCTGCTAAGGTTAAACGGCATTAAGTAGTGAAGTCTCTTCTACTACTCTTTGTTTTTTTAACTTCACTCTTTGGAGATAAGATTTTGACAATAGCAACTTACAATGTAGAAAACCTCTTTGACTTAGAAAAAAAAGGCTATAAGTACAAAGAGTACGAGCCAAACACAAAGTCAAACTGGAATCAAAAGACATATAAAATCAAACTTCAAAACATTGCCAGAGTCATTAAAGACATAGATGCTGACATCATTGCTCTTCAAGAGATTCACTCACTTCAAGCATTGAAAGATTTGAGATTTACTCTAAAGCAAAATGGTCTTTACTATCAATACTACTCAATAGCAGATAAAAAACATACAGCCATAAAAGTAGCTATATTAAGCAAACTGCCATTTACATACTCAAAAGAACTATCTGTTACCTCAACATATAAATATAGAAATATTTTAGAGACAAAGTTAAAAATATATGGAAACGACTTGTATATGTTTGTAAACCACTGGAAAGCTAAATCTGGTCCTGAGAGTATGAGAATAACATCTGCAAAGAGTCTCAGAAATAGAATATCTGAAATAGGCTATGACGAGAATATAGTGCTGCTTGGAGATTTTAACTCTGACTATGAAGAGCATATAAAGTTCAAAAAGAACAGAAAACTTAACGACACTAATGGAAAAACTGGAATCAACCATGTTTTAAGAACTATAAAACAGAATCAGAAAGCTTCAAATACAAAGTATGAAAAAGAAAACTTATATAATCTCTGGTATGACACAGATGCACCTAATAGATACTCATATATCTTTAGAGGTGAAAAAGAAGCTCTTGATAACATCATAGTCTCTCAGCCACTTCTAGATAAAAAAGGCATCTCTTACATAAATGACTCTATAACTAATCTGGATAAAGAATATCTATTTAAAAAGAAGCAGATTTACAGATGGCAAGTCTCAAAGGAAAGAGTCCCTAAACACAAAGGAGCAGGCTATTCTGACCATCTTCCAGTTATTGCCAAGTTTATGCTAAACACCAATTAATCTCTTTTTTACCGTGAGCTTTTAAGTACTCATTTGATTTTGAGAATGGTTTTGAACCGAAAAAACCTCTGTATGAAGACAGAGGTGAAGGGTGTGGAGCCTTTAAAACAAGATGAGTAGATGCATCTATCAGGTTCTCTTTTTTCTGAGACGGTCCACCCCAAAGAATAAAAACAATATTTTCATATTCAGATGAGAGTTTTTTTATAACGAAATCACTAAATTTTTCCCAACCTCTGCCCTTATGAGAGTTTGCCTTTGCCTGCTCTACCGTTAAAACACTGTTTATAAGTAAAACACCCTGCTCTGCCCAGGAAGTCAAGTTCCCAGATGCAGGTTTTTTGCAGCCCTCATCATCAACTAACTCTTTAAATATATTTATAAGTGAAGGCGGTATCTTACACTCGTCACAAACAGAAAAAGCCAGGCCATTTGCCTGTCTCTCTCCATGATATGGATCTTGACCAAGAATTACAACTTTCACTTGCTCTGGGGTAACTAAGTTAAAAGCCCTAAAGATGTTTTCATATTCAGGAAAGATTGTTACTGCTTTGTACTCTGCTTCTACAAACTCTTGAAGTTTTATAAAATACTCTTTTTGCATTTCAGATGCAAAAAGAGCTGACCACTCATTGTTTAAAATCATTATGACCCCCTACCTTTTACAGTATATCAAGCTTTTGAGATACTAATGTGATGTTTTTTTATATTATATTAACTTATCTTCTATATTTTTATAATAATAGCAATTTCTTATATTAAATTTATATAAAATATTATCTTTTAATAAAATATTAATTTTACTTTAATTATACTCTCTGTTATTGTATTTAGCCAAACTTATTGCGAAATAAGGACGGAAAGCTGTGAGTCTTAAATTTTGTGTAAAATTGAAGATTGTCTAGTTGCACTTCTTTCATCTGCGCTCCTTTTTTTTAATCAGAATATGGCTCTAAACTAAAGGATGTAAAATGTTAAACAACATGACAATAAGAGGAAAACTAATTTTCCTGAGTATTGTAGTTCTCTCCGTAATCATAGCTTTTTCCGTAAGATCTTCTTATTCTACTTGGAATGATCACAAAAATATTAAAGATACAGCTTCATTAATAGAACTATCTGTAAAGATGAGTGCCGTTTTACATGAACTACAAAAAGAACGGGGTGCGAGTGCCGGTTTTTTAGGTTCTAAAGGAACTAAGTTTGTAGATATACTTCCAAAGCAGCATAGCTCCACAGATGTTAAAATAAAAGAACTTAGAGCTTATATTAGTGAAAACGCTTCAAATTATACTAATATAGTAACTAAAGAGATAGATTTAGACTCTGTACCTGCAATAAGAACAAAGGTAAAATCTCAAACTACTGAGGTTAAAGACGCAGTTAAATTCTATACATCTTTAAATAAAAAAATCATAGATACTATCTCTGAGTTTTCTACAGTTCCAGAAAATGCCGAGCTAAGAACAAACTTCAACAGTTTTGTAGTTTTTATCAGTTCAAAAGAGCGTGCCGGAATTGAGCGTGCAGTTTTATCTGGTGTATTTGCGAAAAATGCCTTTACAAGAGCTACAGCTGCAAAATTTGCTTCTCTTGTATCTGAACAAAATGCATTTACAAACCTCTTTATGCATACAGCAAACAGTGCTATGCAAGAAGCATATAAAAAAACAAAATCAGATAGCTCATTTGCAGAGGTTGAGAAGTTTAGAGAAATTGCCTCTTCAAATGAGAACTCTTTTGGTGTAGATGCCACTGTATGGTTCCAAACAATAACTAAAAAAATCAACAAATTAAAAGAGTTTGAAGACACATTAGCCAAGCATACTTTGGATACGACCGCTTCAATGGTTTCTTCATCATTTATGCTACTTCTTTTTGTATCTATAACTTCAACACTAGTTGTATTATTTGTTATGTACCTTACAAGAGATGTATCAAACGGTATATCAAACTCCATAAACAGAGTTAAAAAAATCATTGGGCAGATAACAACAGAAGGTGACTTGTCTATTGATGTAGACAGAAGAGAAATTGTTCGCAATGAAATGGATGAAATTACGCATCTGCTTGCTACACTAGTGGACCTCATTAGAGATTTAACACAAAGAATAAATACATCTGTTCATAGAGCTTCACAAGGAGATTTTACTTTTGATCTTAATACTGATGGATTACATGGAGATTTTGCTGAAGCAATTCGCAATGTAAAAGATGGAATTTGTGCAATGAAAGAAGCACATGAAAAACAAAAAACTATCAACTTTAACTCAAATGTCAGATCGGTTGGAAGTATAGGTGACGGACTTGGTCTTATTCAAGGTGAGATGTCAAATGTGATAAGTGAGCTCGGTGAAGTTCAAATCACAACAAAACATACAGCTCAAACTTCAAATGACTCAATGAGTGCAGTAGAAAATATTTTACAAAAATTACAAATACTTATTGAGCAGATAAGCGATAGTAACACTTCTATCGAAGGTCTTAATGATAAAACAAATGAGATTACTTCTGTTGTTGACCTTATTAAAGATATTGCTGAACAGACAAATCTGCTTGCTTTAAATGCAGCTATTGAAGCAGCAAGAGCCGGTGAGCATGGACGAGGATTCGCTGTTGTTGCAGATGAAGTTCGTAAACTTGCAGAGAGAACTCAAAAAGCAACTAGTGAAATAACGATATCGATTAACTCTATGAAACAAGAAGCTAGTGTTATCTTAGATAAATCAGAGACTATGACTTCTTTAGCAGATGAAGCTTCTACTTCAGTAGACAATTTTAACACTGTGATGAGTGAGTTAAATACAGAAGCAACTGGAATGGCTAAAATTATAAATGATATGGAAAACAAAGTATTTATAGTTTTAGCTAAAATTGACCATATTATATATAAAGCAAATGCTTATGACGCTATTGTAGCGGCTGACAAAAGCAGATCATTTGGCTCACATACAGCGTGTAGACTAGGTAAATGGTATGAAGGCTCTGGTAAAGAGCGTTTTGGAGATACAGAAGCTTACAGGTTAGCTCTCTCGCCACATAAAACAGTTCACGATAGTGTTCATAACTGTATTGTTTATTTTGAGAATGAAGACAAAAGAATAGAAAATGAAGGGCATATTGTACAAAACTTAAAAACGATGGAAGAAAATAGTGACAAACTATTTGTTCTTTTAAATGAGATGCTTGTTCAGTATCATAACTAAGACTCCAGAGAACTTCTTTATGACTAAGTCATAAAGAAGTTCTGAGATATTACTCTTGAGAGAGTTCTAAGATTATCTCTCTTAGTTCATCTTTGTCAAAAAAGATATTTAAAGACAACTCACCATTAAACCTCTGTAACATCTCACTCTTTTTAGCAAGTCTTGAATCAGTATCATTTTTAAGAGGTTCCAGAGCGTCTTGGAGCTCTTTTTTATAGCCATTAACGATGTCTGCTCTCTTTTCTTCTTTACTCTGAACTATCTCAACGACATTACTACGCATAGTCATTATCACTATAATTATAAAAATCACTATACCGACTGCAGAATAAATTATTTCACTATCCACTACAAACCTTTAACACAAATATTAATCTAAATTTATCACAAGTATATCAAAGTTTAACACTATTATGATGGCTTTTTGGGTATCATCTAAAATATTTTTTGACAAAATGAAATATATTTTAAAATACTAAAAAAAATATGTAACAATATAACAAATTTAAAAGGAATAATATATGTCTCATTTAAACCACTCTGAAACAGATACGTACACATATAACGATGCTCAAGTAAAAATCATCACTGTATTCACAGAAGATGGAAAATCAACTGCCTTGGTTGAAGATGAAAACGGTGAACTATTTGAAGTTGCAAAAGATTCTCTAAGAGAAAGTGTTTAGTTAAATATAAAAATCTTTTAAAAACTCTATATAAATGCTGCCGCTAAACACGGCATCAGAGACATAAAACTCACTACTTACTCACTAGTCTATACTATAATCATCAAATATCTATATAAGTGAATATAATAATGAAATCAACAAAATATCTTGCTATTGATAAAAACATTATTACCAAAGGTATTAGTTTAGATTTTAGTATATTCACACTCTCTTCAGATAAACAGATGAACTGTTTTAAAGAGAATGGTGTCTGCTTCACAAGTAACGATAAAGTTATTATTGATTCTATAAATGTTTTATATGTAGAAGAGCAACAACATGAAGAGTATAAAAAGTTTTACCAGACTTTTTTAAATACTCAAGATGAGCTAAAAAACATTAAACTGGATAATAAGCCATCTGTTATATATGAACACGCTTCAAACGTTCTTAACGACCTTTTTAGTAATCCTGAAACACTAAGTAATTATGACTCCTCAAAGGAAGTTGTAAATGAGATGATAGAGACTATTTTAAGTGATAATTTTACTATCAAATCTCTAATGGATATTGCGACACATGATTACTACACACATACTCACTCCATAAACGTCTCCATTTACGCACTAAGCTTAGGCTCATATATGGGGATGCAACCTGAGACACTATCAGAACTTGGAGAATCAGCTCTCTTACATGATTTGGGTAAAAGTAAAATAGACTCTGCGATAATAACTAAAAATGGGGCACTTACAGACAGAGAGTTTCATGAGATTAAAAAACACCCTGAATTAGGTTATAGATTAGGACTAAAATTAGGTATTAAAAACAATAATGTACTAGACGGTATAAGACATCACCATGAAAAAATGGATGGCACTGGCTACCCATCTAAACTCAAAGGTACACAAATACCACTATTTGCACGTATTATTGGCGTCTGTGATATCTTTGACGCACTAACAAGCAGAAGAACCTACAAAGAAGCTATGACAACATTTGACGCTATAAAACTTATGAAGTTAAAAATGAATAATCATGTTGATGTTAAACTTCTAGATAAGATGATAAGGATGTTTCAGTAACATCCTTTTAATCTCTAAGCTTATCCCTTATCTCTAAAAAGTCATCTAAATTCTCAAAAAACAGATCTACCAACTTCGGATCAAAATGAGTTCCTTTTCCATTTCTAAATAGTTCAAAAATCTCTTCATCACTCCAAGCTTTTTTGTATGCTCTATCACTACCCAAGGCGTCAAAGACATCCGCGACAGCTGTAATACGGCCGTATATATGAATATTCTCACCTTTAAGACCATTAGGATATCCACTGCCGTCATACTTTTCATGATGCTCATAGGCTACGGTTGCGGCAGCTTTTAATATATCTCTATTTGAGCCTTTTAATACATTGTAGCCTATCTCACTATGAGTTCGCATGATCTCCCACTCATCAGCATCTAGCTTACCAGGCTTTTTCAAAACATTATCAGGAATCCCAACTTTACCTATATCGTGCATTGGTGAGGCGTCATAAAGCAGTTCTGACTCTTCTTTAGGCAGTCCATATTTACAAGCTAATAGTTTAGAGTACTCTGCGACGCGTTTTACATGGTTTCCTGTCTCTTTGGAACGTGATTCACCTATCTCACCCATCTTGTATATAACTTCACGTTGTGTCTCTTCTATCTCTTTGTGGACATTAATAACATCACTAATATCATATTGAATACTCATGTACTCAACAATATCACCATTTAAGTCTAAAATCGGAACTATCAGTGTGTCAAGATATATTGTTCTTCCATCTTTTGCCACATTACTAATAACACCATTAAAATTCTTTTTAGATTTTACAGTGTCCCACAAGTTTTTATAAAACTCATCTGTAACACTTTTATCTCTAAGAAGAGGAGTGTGTCTTTTACCTAGTAGTTCTTCTTTTTTAAAACCTGTGATTTTTTCATGTGTTTCATTTATATATGTAATTACACCATTTTCATCTGTTCTTGTAAAAGAAGCTGCGCTCTCTATTGCTTTTTCATACTGAGCAAGTAAATTCATCTTATCTTGTAAGCTTTGATTTGAAGTGCTTAACTCTTTAGTTAAAAGTTCTTTTAGCTCTTCTAATTCTGTAATGTCATGTCTGATAGCTATATATTCTACTATGACATTTTTATCATTTTTAATAGGAAATATATTTACATCTACAATATAATAACCCCCATCTTTTTTTCGATTTTTTATTTTTCCATGCCATATTTGCCCTATTTGGATAGTAGTCCACATCTCTTTAAAGACTTCAGGTGGAGTATCACTATGTCTAACTATGGAATGAGGCTTACCTAAAAGATCTTCTTTAGAGTATCCTGAGAGTTTTACAAAAGCATCATTGACATAGGTTATTTTTCCTCTTAAATCAGTTTTAGATACCAATGTTGTCTTATCAATGGCATTTTGTAATTGTTCGATTGTATTTGTCTTTTGTCTACTTTGTCTGTAAAAATAAAATATAATCATCAGAGCAAATAGAGCTATAAGATATTTAATAAGCTCCACAATTAACATATTATATATTGCATTGTCATCTCTACTTGATATCACGTATCCAGCTGTATTTCCTGCCACATCTTCAATAGGGACAAAAATAAATATTTTATTTTTTCCTAAATTAAAGCTATCTTGCGCAAAAGCTTTATTCTTTCCTATATTATCAGTTATATAGCCCATAATACTTTTCATTGAACCTGTTGAGATGATATTGTTTGCATGTATATTGTTTGACATATAGTATTTGTCACTAGCACAAAACTCATGATAGTATTTTTTCAAATGATCTTTAACAACTCTTGATTCCATAATACTTTTTTTTATAATTATAGAATAATCAGCATCTAAAGACTCTTTCATCTGCTCTATTACAGATAATACACTAATAGACAACTCTACACTGCCAACGTACTCTTCATTATGAAAAATTGGATAAACATATCTAAAACCATCAAAATATTTTCCAACTTCAAAGCCATATACAGGCTGTTTAGTTTCTATGACTTTTTTGATGCTCTCTCTAAATAAAAGAGTGTCGCCAAATTTACCTTGTTTGTGAAATCTAAAAAAGCTCTCTCCATCTGCTAAATGAAAGTGCAGTTGAAGAATACCTGACTTCTCCATTCTTTTATATCTTTCATTTAATAAAATATATAGTTTTTCTCTATTGCTGTCTCTATTTAAACCGGCATTAGACTCATTTATAATACTAGCTATCTCATGATTTTCTAAAAGCTCATGAAATAGTGTCTCAACAACTCTTTTATTTGAAATCACTTTTTCACTGTATTGCAACTGCAAGTCATAGATTTTTTCTGCTAAATATAGATTTTTCTTGTATGTAAACTCAAAATACAAGATCAATCCAATACTTAAAATAGTTAGTATCAGAATGATTCTTTCTTTATTTATTATTTTTCCCAAAATACAAGCCCCCCCCCTACATTTACTTTAAATGTAATTATAATAGGGATAAGTGAAGAAATAGTGAATATTTAAATAATATAGGATACAATTTCATATGAAATTATTAATAATAAACTCTGATAAGGTCTTTAGCAAAAATTTTAAAGAGTATTTTTCAAAAAAAAGCTTTAGTGTAGACAGTTATGAAAACTGCGATACTTTGCTAAACTATAAAAATATCAACCACATAATCGCTCAATATGATGTTATTTTTTTATCAATAGAAAAAGACAAGCTATTTGCGCTTGATGTGCTTGATCATATAAATGTACTTGGTATTCATGCTGCAGTTATATTTTTGAGTTATGTAGACTCCATAGATCTTATGTCAAAAGCCTTTGCCAGAAACTGCGAAGACTATATGCTTCATCCATTTTCTCTTAAAGAGATAGAACTACGTGCTATGAAAGCAGTTAGAAAAAAAATGAAATCTGATGAGATATATCTTGTTGGAAACTACACCTATACACTATCTCAACATGCTGTTTTCAATGACCATCAATATATAAAACTAACAAAGATAGAACTGAGTATTTTATACCTTTTGATTATTCATAAAAATCAAATTGTTTCGCATGAAAAAATTGTAAACTTTGTATGGAAGGGAAAAGATATTTTACAAAACACTCTATCTGTTCATATAAAAAATCTAAAGAAAAAGATAATAGGTCTACCTATAGACTCAGTAAAAGGTGTTGGATATTCTATTAGACTAGATCATTAACTAATGACAAAACAAAAAATAACCGCTATAATATTTAACAAAATTTTTTATGGTTAAGTCTTTTCATTAAAACTGGAGAACTAGATGCAAATAATCAAACAATACTCTCAAGAAATCCAAGAATGTGTACAAGACTTTAATATAAGTCTTCAAAGTCTACAAGGCGATCATACAAAAGACCTTCTCTATACACACGCATTAATCGAATATAAAAAACTATTTCTGAACTTGCTTTTATCTATTTCAGATGAAGAGATAGAACACAACACAAAAGTTCTTGTCAACTTCACTATAGAACATGAGATATCATACCTATTTTTATATAGTGAACTTATAACTGTTGTTCGCAAGCTTCTTGGAATACTTTTGGAAAAAAATGACTTAGAGCACATACATGAGATTAACAACTTTTTTACAGAACATGAGAATAGAATCACATCTTTGTATTTACATAGGTTTCTTAAAAAACTAAAGCTAAAGAGTGAACTTCGTCTTTCTCATATATCCATAATGCAGGATAAGAAGTTTATGGTGCACTATGAGAGTCATATCAAATGGATTCTAAATCTTATTCTCTACATAGAACGAAGTGTCTATGATAACGACTATCCTGAACTAAATCCCAACCTGTGTGAGTTTGGAAAATGGATGCACAGTGCTACTACTTCTTACCTTATATCTACCACTCACTTTAAAGTCATAGAAAAACTTCATATGAATCTTCATGACTTGGCGGCTAATGTCGTAAACCACTGTCAAAATAACAATGATCCACGTCCATCAACACTAATACATCTTATGCAGCGTATAGATTATTATTCGCTTGAGATAGGAAATGAAATAGCATTTCTAAATGAGATAGAAGAGAGTGCAAAAGATCCGCTTACGCATCTTCTAACAAGAAGACTGTTTAATAAGATCATGCTAAATAAGCTAGATATTGCAAAGGCGACTGGTAGAGAATTTGCTCTTATGATGTGCGACCTAGATCACTTTAAAAGAGTAAATGACAGCTATGGTCATGCAGTTGGAGATGTTGTACTAAAACACTTCTCAAGCATTTTAGAAGAGATACTTCGCAAATCAGATTATATATTTAGATTTGGTGGTGAAGAGTTTATGGTTTTACTGCCTATGACTGACAAAAAAGAAGCTCTAATACTAGCTCAAAAAGTTTGTGATGCAATAGTCGCTTCTGAAGTAATAGTGGAAGATATAACTATAAAATATACGGTAAGTATTGGGACTATATCAATTATTATTGACAACAGTGTAGTAATAGGACAAGAAGCAATAGATAAGTACATTACACAAGTTGATGAAAGACTGTATCTTGCAAAAGAGCGAGGAAGAAATCGCGTAGAATAGTTATGTGTTTGGAAGTTTTTAAAGGTCTTCAGTGGTGGACGAGACCACTTGCATATAGCTCTACGGCACCTTAAAATAGGCACTTTAAAGAAGTGGTTTCAAAAAAAGTTAACACATATGTAACACCACTATGTATTTATTAGCGTTTTACACTGCTCTTTGAACTTTGGAAGACCATTTCTAATAATCCATTCTACTATGGCTAGATTAACACCTTCGTAGTCATGAGCTATGTAAGTTCTAACATCATACATACCTTTGACATCATTATCATCAAAGGCACTTAAAATATCATCTGCATGTTCTTTTTTTAGTTTGTTGAATTGTTCAGCTATTGCAGTAAGATGCATTAATATTGCTGGTCTATCTGTCACATAATCTTCGAGTGCTTTTGTGATGCTTCCAGAGTTATCTACTATTTGTTCTATATAGTCAATTTTCTCCAGAATGAGATAAACTTTACTAATAGACTCTTTAGACATATATTGCTCTGTCTATAATAAACTTCTTACCTGTTTTTCCCATACCAGTACTATCTGCTAAATCAACAGGCAAGCCTAGCGCTAAGCTTAGCTCTGCTTGTATTTCATGGATACGCTTGATAGAACCAAAACCGTATTTACTTGCAAAGGCTGGTGTTGCTTCTACAAGAATATCTACATCGCTATCTGCATCTGCTTCGTCACGAGAGTAAGAGCCAAAAAGTGCTTGAATTAAAAAGCCTTCTTCTTGGTATTTAGCTTTAACATTTTTAAGATAATTAAGTATTGATTCTTTATTCATAATTAGGATTATAGCATTTTTTACACCATTTAAAAACTGCAATGTCAAGCATTTGCGTTATCTGTGTAGTTTCTGTGTGACTTGTGTAACTATGCAGACATGAGTTTGTGAAAGCGTGCAAATACTCAAATATTTTTTGATGTTTATGTAAAATATTTGGATAGAAGTATAAATATTTATAAATAGATAGTTTGGTGTGTGCAAGAAAATTTATAATTTTTAAAAAAGTGTTTGGAAGTTTTTAAAGGTCTTCAGTGGTGGACGAGGAGAGGTTCGAACTCTCGGTAGGATTACTCCTACGCATCCTTAGCAGGGATGTGGTTTCAGCCGCTCACCCACTCGTCCATTTGAAGACGGGAATTATAATGGTTTTTGTATAACAGTTAGCTTAAATCAAACAAGTTTATATTATAATTTTTAAAAGCGATAAAAGGAATAAATTATGAGGCTCTTCATATACTTTTTATTTACTGGTATGCTACTCGCAAACACCTACCCTAACTTTACAGAAAAAGATTTTATACACATTCAAAACACTGCAGGTAGGATTGCTAAAAATAGAGCTGATGACTATCAAAAGACTATAGATTCATATAAAAAACTTCCAAAAAGCAAGCAGCTTTTAAAAGTCAACTTCTACTTAAACCAGCTTCTACCTCAGTATGATGATATTATGCAAAAACAAGAAGACTATTGGGCATCTCCAAAAGAGTTTTTAATTGCAGGCTTTGGAGACTGTGAAGATTATGTAATCATCAAATACTTCACTTTGTTAAAACTTGGTTTCGATAAAAAGAAATTGTTTTTAACTACTGTAAATGAGAAGTATATAGGCGGCTATCATATGGTGCTTAGTTATTTTGAAAAAGAAGGTGAATCACCACTGATTTTGGACAATCTTAGTTTTAGAATTTTGAAACTTGAAACTAGGAAAGATTTGGAAGTAGACACTTTCATAAATACTCTCGGAGTCTATAAAATAGACAAGAACAACAGACTTATAAAAGTACAAAGTAGCTCTCCTAAATTTCAAGAGCTACTTCAAAAAGTAAAAAAAGAAAACTAGAGCTTTTCTAAAATCTTAGCTACTACTTCTGCCGGATTAGCGGATTGATAGATTGGACGACCTACAACTATAAAGTCCACCATTGCACTCTTGGCAAATGCTACATCTGCAACTCTTTGCTGGTCTCCTGCATCTTCACCAAAAGGACGAATACCTGGAGTCAGTGTCATAAAATCATTTGAAGTGATTCCTTTAATAGACTCACTCTCAAAAGCTGAACATACTACACCGTCAAGTCCACTATCGTATGCATCTTTTGCAAATTGATCAGCTTTAGATGCTATACCTTTTTCATAAACTTCTGAAAACTCATCTTCACTAAAGGATGTAAGAGCCGTTACGGCTAAAACTATTGGTCTTGAAGGGTAAGACTTAAGTCTATCCATTACGCCACTCATAGCACGTTTACCTGCAGATGCATGAATGTTAAACATATCCACACCAAGTCCCATGATAGACTCAGCAGCATCTGCCATAGTATTTGGAATATCATATAGTTTTAAGTCTAAAAATATTTTAAAATCTGGATTTATTTTTTTAATGTCTTTAAGAAATTCTTCACCATCTCTGATGTAAGTACGAAGTCCGACTTTCAGCCAAACATCATACTCCTTTATTTTTTCGATTAAGTCTAAGTTTTCTTCTCTTGTAGATAAGTCAAGCGCTACACATAATTGCATTAATACTCTTTTTGTTTTATTTATGAAAGTATAGCAAATATTAAGTTCTAAACTGCTCTAATTGATGAGTTAATTTATGCGTCATATTAGTTAGATGCGCAACGGCATCTGTAATCTCATGAACACTCTCACCATTTGAAATTGATATATCATTAATATTATTAATCTTGATAGAGATATGTTCCATATGTTTTCCGGCTTTTTCAAAGTCTTCTACACTTTTGTCACTTGCAAGAGTAGCTTTATTTACAATATCCGTAGTAGTATTGATTTTCTTCTCAACATTTGTAGAAACAACTGCAAGCTCTTCCATCTGTTTTGAGTTTAGACTCATACTGTCACTGGCCGAGTGAGTAGCTTGAACTATTAGGTTGATTGTAGCATTTATCTCTGCTAATGAGTTCTGCGTTCTCTCTGCTAGCTTTCTGACTTCATCTGCTACAACTGCAAAACCACGTCCATGTTCACCTGCACGGGCGGCCTCAATAGCAGCATTCAGTGCAAGTAGATTTGTCTGGTCTGCTATATCTGAGATAACACTTAATACATTTTTCACCTGTTCACTGTCATGAGAAAGTGATTCTATTTTATGTGCCAAATCAACTTCAGATTCTGCACTTCTTTGTACTTTGTCTGTTAAGTCTATTATCTCTTTTCTTGCATCATTTAGCATATTACTTGCTTCTAAAATCTCTTGTTTACTAGCTTTAGAATCTTCTATTGCTCTTAAAATCTCAGCTATCATCTCAGCTGTACTTTGTGTCGCATCTTTAATGATTTCAACTGAAGTGTGTACATTTTTGCTAACTACATGAGATGTCGTAGAAAGCTCTTGAGATACAGATGCATTCTCAATAGCGCCACTTCTAGCTTCATATATAAGAGAGTTTAAAGAGCTCATCAAACTGTTAAAAGCTAAACCTATCTGAGATATCTCTTTTGGAGTATTTGTATCAATCTTTATGGTTAAATCTCTGTCGTTAGAAATCTTACTCATCATCTCTTCTAAGTTGATAATGTGTTTCGTAATACCATTTTTAACTAAGAAATAAACACTACCCATAAAAACAATCAAAATAATGATTGCTGAACTTACTACATTAAAAACTATAGTTTGAATGTTATGTAAAGCTTCCTCTTCTATCTTTTGAATTTTTGGTTTAATACTATCAAGTAAATCTTGTCTGTAAGCACCTGTCCCAATTACCCAACCCCAAGGCTTAAAAAGTTCAACATAAGAAATCTTGTCTTCTACTTTATCTGAACCTGGTTTCGGCCAGACGTAATCAACATAGCCACTGCCTTTTTCTTTAGCAATTTTAGCAAACTCGGCAAATACAAATACACCATTTTCATCTTTTAAACTTGATAAATCTTTTCCATTTAACTCCGGCTTAACAGGATGCTCAACTATGACAGCATTTAAATCATTTACCCAGAAATATCCGTTGTCTCCATATCGCATCTGAGATATGACTTTTAATGCATCTTTTTTTATCAACTCTGCTCTATCAGACGTATATTCACCTGTTCCGACAACCCAGTTAAAAGGCTTAAATAGTTTTACAAATGAGATCTTTTCTTCAGGGGTTTTCGAACCCGGTTTTGGCCACACATAGTTTACAAAACCACTACCATCATTTTTAGCAACTTTTGCAAACTCACTAAAAAGTTCCACTCCATTTATATCTTTTAGTTTAGATAAATCTTTACCGTTTAACTCTGGTTTAATAGGGTGATCAATAATAACTGCATCTAAGTCATTTATCCAAAAATATCCATCGTTTGAGTATCTGGTTGTGCTGATAATATTTTTAATATGATTTTTAAGTTCACTATTAGAGAGTCTATTTTTATTTTTTTCATACTCACTCTCTACAGTAAAATACAGAAGATTCATCTGCTGTGTCAAACCACCTGCAACTTCTTTTTTCACATTTTCAATAGATGTTTTTTCATAAAAAGAGTTCAATGTTTTTACAACAATAGATGTAAACATTTTTAGCTCATTTTTTTTTACATCATATGTTTCTTTTGTATAGTTCTCTATACTTTTTTCTGTTGAGTTATTTACTTCATTTACGAACTGCGCAGCAAGTGCAATTGACATAAAAAGCATTGCAGTAAATATAAGAATCTGTAATCTCAATTGTATGGACATTTTTATAAGATATTCTTGCATAATATACCCTTGTTATATAATAAAAAGTAGTATAACTATATTATTCTTAATCATAATTGAATGACTATTCATTTATTTTATATCTGGGTATTGCTAAAGAGTAAGAGAGGAGAGTAAATGGTGGAAAAGTAGGAGAACCTACTTTACCATTGCTGCTATTTTTTCAACTATACTTGGATCTTCAAGTGTTGAAATATCTTGAGTAATCTCTTCGCCTTTAGCAATAGCACGAAGAATACGACGCATGATTTTACCTGAACGTGTTTTTGGAAGTCCTGGAGCAAATACCATATCATCACAAAGAGCGATATTACCAATCTCGTGCTTAATGATATTGTTAATAGCTTTAACTTCTTCAACTTCATCAGCAACACCGTCATCTGATTTAAGAACGATATATGCGAAGATGCCCTCACCTTTTAGTGGGTGTGGCTTACCAACAACTGCAACTTCTGCTACATTTGGATGTTTCTTGATTGCTGCTTCAACTTCAGCTGTTCCCATTCTGTGTCCAGAAACATTTATAACATCATCTGTACGACCGGTAATAGTAATATAACCATCCTCATCATAAACAGCACCGTCACCTGTAAAGTATACTGGTTTACCATCTTTTTTAACATCGCCGAAATATGATTTTACATATCTCTCTTCATCACCCCACACACCACGGATTTGCGAAGGCCATGGACGAGTTACACACATATAACCTTTTTCACCAGCTTCAACTTTCTCACCTGTTTCAGGATCTAATATCTCAGCCATGATTCCAGGTAATGGGAATGTAGCACAGGCAGGCTTAATAGGAGTAGCACCAGGAAGTGGAGAAACTATATGCCCACCAGTCTCAGTTTGCCAATATGTATCAACGATTGCACATTTACTTTGACCTACTTCTTCATAATACCATTTCCATGCTGGAGGATCAATCGGCTCACCAACTGTTCCAAGTACTTTTAATGAACTCATATCATACTTAGCCGGTTCGTGTTCACCCATTTTATGTAAAACACGGATGGCAGTTGGAGCTGTATAGAATTGGTTGATTCTATGGTTTTCAACCATTGACCATGGACGACCAGCATCTGGGAAAGTAATAACACCTTCAAACATTACAGTAGTTGCACCCATAGCAAGCGGGCCGTAAACTATGTAAGTATGACCTGTAATCCAACCAACATCAGCTGTACACCAGTAAGTGTCATTTTCTTTAACATCAAATACCCATTCCATAGTCATTTGAGCCCAAAGAATATAACCTGCAGAGTTATGTTGAACACCTTTTGGTTTACCAGTTGAACCTGAAGTATAAAGTAGGAAAAGAGGATCTTCTGAATCCATTACTTCTGGTTCACATATAGAACTTTTTTGCTCTATCATCTCATTATAAGAATAATCTCTACCAGCTACCCATTCAACATCTTCAAAATTTCTCTGAACAACAATAACTTTCTTAACTGGTGTATTACCTTCTAAAGCAGCATCAACAACTGGTTTTAGCATATATGGTTTTTCTTTTCTAAAAGCGCCATCTGCTGTAATTACTACTTTTGCCTCAGCATCTTCAATTCTATCTTTTAGAGCTTCAGAAGAGAATCCACCAAAAACAATAGAGTGAATAGCACCGATTCTAGCACATGCAAGCATTGCGTATGCAGCTTCAGGGATCATTGGCATATAGATAATAACTCTATCACCTTTTTTAACACCAAAATCCTCTTTTAAAAGGTTTGCAAATCTATTTACATGCTTATATAGGTCTAAATAAGTAATAGTCTGTACATCACCTCTATCACCTTCAAAAATAATTGCAGCTTTATTTTTGCGAGTATCTAAATGACGGTCAATACACTGAGATGCTACATTTAATTTACCACCATCAAACCATTTTACGAATGGAGCTTTACTCTCATCTAAAACATTAGTAAATGGTTCAATCCAATCAATTTTTTCTTTTGCAAAATCACCCCAGAAACCTTCATAATCTTCCATCGCCTTATCTTGAAGCTCATGGTACTCACACATATTTTTAATACGCGCATCTTTAGCAAACGCTCTGTTTGGTTTAAAAACTTGTTTTTCTGACATTTATTTTTCCTTTGTTAATTTTAAATATATCATTGCTGTCATAATTGCATCATTTACAGCATTGTGTGCTCCCATATCAGGAACATCACACTTTTTTAAGATTGTATCGAATCGTAAATCAATATTTCCTTGTGGAATTAAAGAAATTGTTTTATCAAAGTAAATTTCAGATACTTCTATCTTTTTGTTTGGAAGAGTTACTCCCAACATTGGCTTTATATACTTGTTAATCATGTTTACATCGAACTCTAGATAATACCCTATTAACGGGCGTGAACCTATAAAATTTAAGAACTCTCGTATAGCTATCTCTGTTGTTTTAGCATTTTCTAAATCTATAGGACGAATTCTATGAATTTCAATACTTTTTGAGCTGATTTCACCAGAATTTTTTATAAAAACTTCAAAAGTTTGTGAAGTAAGAATTTTATTATCTTTTATCTTTACGGCTCCAATAGAAAGTATCTCATCTTTCTTTGGATTTAGACCTGTTGTCTCTGTATCAAAAACAACATATTCACCACTCGTATCTTCTTCGAACAAGAACTCATACTCTTTATCATTGAGCTTTGAACGATTTGCTTTTGCTTTTAAATCGTTAATAAAAGAAAAAAACATTATGCAACCATATTTAAATGAAAGTGAAAAACCATAAACTTTTTAAACTTATTTATAATTTTAAAACTGTCTTTTAATAAATCTCTCTGAATCTTTTCAAGATTTTTTGGATTTATATAGTTGCTGTCTTCAATAGATTTTGCTTCTAACATCGCTTTTAAACGAATAGAACTTATAGTATCAAAACTCTCTATAAGCTCTGTTGCAAAATTCTTATCAATGACCCCTTTATTGTTTAGTTCTTTAATTCTTTCTATTGTGTTTGTTTGAGTAATTTCATATTGCAAACATAGAGTTCTAACTCCATGAACAAGTGCAAATGCCCCTCCTTTTTTTAAGTCTAATTTATTCTGATGCTCTTTTTCTAGAACAAATCCTGAAAATAGTGAAAGCGGAGTGTCAAAATAGAGTACAGCTTTCGCTATGTGAGCCAGTACATCATCTCTTTGATGAAAATGCTGGTGAAGATATCTAGTCAACTCATTCAGAAGTTCTATATCTCCTGCCACACATTTTGCATCTACAAATATACTGAGATTTTGAACATCTGAATCACTCATACTGGTAGACCATTCATTTATTAAACTTTTATAGCCAGTTACGTTTCTTCTCCAAAACTCATTGCTAACCATCACATTTCCAAGACATTTAGGAAAACCTAATTCTAGCAAGTAAGAGTTTAATTTCATCATTGGTTCACGATAAAGTTCTACATCAATTCCATCTCTTACAACAAGCGCATTGTCTTGATCAGATTTTACTGTCTGCTCATCACGACCCTCGCTTCCCATAACCAGAAGAGCACAATCTGTTTGTAGTTCTTTATCAACACACATATCAAAAACTTTTTTATAAACTTTAAGGTTTAGTGTTGATACCAGTTTTGTAATATATCTTACTTTTACACCCTTAACTCTGAGTGTAGTAATAAGATTTTTTAAATCTTCTTGAAGAGCTTTTAAATCATCGATAGTTTTAGCCTTATCGATTTGAACTGCTACAAGATGGGAGTGGTTGGCGAAGTAACTAAGTAGATCCAACTGTTCAAGAACGCCTAGTATTTCATTATTTTTCATTACAACAACTCTTTTTATCTCACTATGAGTCATTATCAAAAGAGCATTAAATAAAAAATCTTCTATATCAATACTTATAAGTCCTTTAGTAGCTATCTTGCTAATGTCTTCTTGAATATCAATCCCACCTAGAAGTACGTGAGTTCTAAGATCACTGTCTGTAACAATGCAGTAGTCATCATCATGTTTGACAATAATCACATGAGCTTTTAAATCTTCTTGTTTTTTTAAAGCACTGTATATGCTTTCATTATGCTCAACAACACAAGCTTTATGTAAAAACATATCTGATACTTTTGCTATTAAAAATCCAGATAGATCACTTTGCATATCGTAGTTTTTAAGATGCTGATGGCGAGTAACAAAATCTTGTAAGAAATAGCTTTGTACTTTTTTGTTCTGCATTAGTTCTAAAAAATCATCTTTTTTTATCTCATAACAGATAAGATCTTCATCTACAAAAAACTTTCCTTCACATTTACCATAGATTAAAGCATCTGCATCAAATGTATCTCCATGCGAATATACATTATGAATTTCGTCATCAATTGACTCTGTAACAGAACCTTTAATAATAATATAAAAAGCGATTGAAGGGAGGTTTTTAGAAATAAGAAGTGTATCTTTCGGGTAGTAGGCTATATCTATTTTTTTCATAAGATTATCGAGCGTGGTTGTACTTAATAGTTCAAATGGATGTATAGACTCAATAAGTTTTCGCTGATCTAAAATACTCAACTTTTTATTCCTTTATTTACTTTATAAAATGAAGAAAACCTATTTGTTCGTCTCAAACAATAGGTTTTCTTCAACAGGAAGAACTACGCAATGATGCCTATTTTAATTGCTATATGAAAATCTAATTTCACATAGCAAAAGATTAATGCTCAGATGCACCCTCAGCGCCTATACCAGTTTGACTTCTTATATATTGAGCTTCAAATGCTTCGATTTCTGCCGCAGCATTATGACTCTTATCAGTAATAGAGAAGAACCAAATACTTACAAATGCAGCAGTTACAGAGAACAATGCTGGATATTTATAAGGGAAAATTGCTTCTGCATTTCCTAAAATTTGTACCCATACAATTGGACCAAGTATTACAAGTAAAACAGCAGTTGCCAGTCCTATAGAACCACCAATTACAGCACCACGAGTTGTAAGTTTTTTCCAGTACATAGAAAGGAATAAAATTGGGAAGTTAGCAGATGCAGCAATAGCAAAAGCAAGACCAACAACGAACGCGATATTTTGTTTTTCAAACATAATACCCATGATAATAGCAACAATACCTAAAATGATAGTAGCAATTTTAGAAACTTTCATTTCAGCTAAGCCATCTGCTTTACCTTTTTTGATTACTGAAGCATAAAGGTCATGCGAAATTGCAGATGCACCAGCTAGAGTAAGACCAGACACAACAGCTAAGATAGTTGCAAATGCAACAGCTGAAATAAAGCCTAGGAAGAAATCTCCACCAACAGCGTGTGATAAGTGAATTGCAGCCATGTTATTTCCACCAAGAATTGGTGAACCACCGCTAACAGCTTCTTTAGCCATATCTAAGTATTGTGGATTTTTAAATACCATAACTATTGCACCAAAACCGATGATAAAAGTTAAAATATAGAAATAACCAATAAAACCTGTTGCATAAAAAACTGATTTACGAGCTTCTTTAGCATCAGCAACTGTGAAAAATCTCATAAGAATATGAGGTAGACCAGCTGTACCAAACATAAGAGCTACCGCAAGCGAAATAGCTGAAACAGGATCGCTTACAAGTCCACCAGGGCTCATAATATCAATACCTTTCATCTCAACAGCTTGAGCAAAAAGTGAACCAAAACTAAAGTCATAGTGTGCCATAACAGCTAATGCCATAAATGTTGCACCTGAAAGTAGTAAGAATGCTTTAATGATTTGTACCCATGTAGTAGCAAGCATACCACCAAATGTTACATAAAGAATCATAAGAACACCAACAAGAATTACCGCGACTTCATACTGAAGACCAAATAAAAGTTGAATAAGTTTACCAGAACCAACCATTTGAGCGATTAGGTAAAGAATAACTGTTGCGATTGAACCAGATGCCGCTAAAGAACGGATTGGAGTTTGACGAAGTCTATAAGAAGCAACATCAGCAAAAGTATATTTACCTAAGTTTCTTAGAGGCTCAGCAATCATAAAAAGAATAATCGGCCAACCAACTAAAAAACCAATAGAATAGATAAGACCATCATATCCTTTTGCGTAAACAAGACCAGAAATTCCTAAGAACGACGCAGCTGACATATAATCACCAGCGATAGCCATACCATTTTGAAAACCTGTGATTCCACCACCAGCAGTGTAGAAATCTTTTGCAGATTTTGTTCTTTTAGCTGCCCAGTAAGTAATACCTAAAGTACCACCGACAAATAGCAAGAACATAACGATAGCAGACATATTAAGTGATTGTTTTTCAACTGCACCTTCAATTGCTCCAGATGCAAATACAGCGATTGTTCCCAGTATTAAAAATAAAAATATTCTATTCATATTCATTTAGTCTTCCTTTATGCTTTGTTTGATTTTATTATTTAAGTCATCAAACTCACCGTTTGCACGTTTAGTATATATACCAGTTAAGATAAATGCGAAAACGATAATTGCCATCCCTAAAGGAATACCAACAGTTGTTACTGAATCAGAAGATAGAGGAGTCCCTAGTGCTGATGGGTTGAATGCTATTGTTAGAATAAATGTAAAATACACCACTAACATAGCAATTGATAGTTTTATCGCGAAACCAGATCTTTTAGATACTAGTTCCTGATAATCCGGATTTGCCTTGATTTTATCAACAAGTTCTTTGTTCATATTGTTTCCTTATTTTTCTAACTAGAAATTATAGTTAGCTATAAATCTATACTCTGACCAGTCTCTGTTATCACCAAAATCTGTTGGAAAGTTTCCACGAACACGTAACTGAAGTTTTTTAACAACATCTGGATAATATATAACATCAAAACCAGGTTCTTTAGCTGTTCTAGCAGTACCATATCCACTATTTGCATCCATATCAAATGAAGCATAGTAACCAGTAGCAGATAAATTAACTCCGTGTTCTTTGAAACTATAAGTTGCAGCAACTTTAGTAGCTTTAGTTCCAGCTAAGAACATGTGGCGTGTAACCATACCTTGAGTAAATGCCGGCATACCACCCCATGGAGTAATAGTTGAGTTTTCTAATGACTTTCCTGCTTCTGCATCACTCTGCTGAGAATATGCAACATATGCTTTAAATCCACCGATTCCAGCACCAACTTTAGCGCCCCAATACATACTATCTATATCTTTAACAGATGCAACTGAACCCATTCCGTCTTCTTTAATGAACTGAACAGATGCAAACGGTTTAACTGAATCACTTAATAAACATTTCCATTTAGCATCTACTTGTGCATATACTGCATTCAAAATATCGTAAGCGTAGTAATCCCATAGTTGAACTTTAAAGTTGTCATTTTTAAAAATTGCACCAACAGTAGATACACCAGCTGTCTCTTTTCCAACTGCCCATGTACCCATGTTAGTAAATTCACCTTGATACTTTGCTGTATTACCTGCAACTGAAGTATAACCACCTGTAGCACCTACAATACCACCATTATAAGCATTGGCAAATGTACCTGCAGCAAATTTAGTAACATGAGCTGCTACTACAGTTGTATTAGATATATCACTATTAGTTAAAACATATGCTTCAAACATATTTGGAATCATTCTAGCGTCATCTGCACCAGCTAATGGTGTATTTAACATTTGACGACCCATTTTAAATGTAGTCTTCGTTCCTAAATCTTTAGCGTTGTATTGAATAAATGCTTCACCTAAAATTGAATAAGATGAACCGTCATTTTTTAATAACGTAGTATTTGGTCCCATTACATCGTCTTCTAAACCTTGCAGAATACGGTTAGTTGTATGGAATGCTGCTCCAAGGCTTAAACCTTTGTATGCTGCTGTTTCATACTTTAAATGTCCACCGACAGCTGTAGCTATTTGATTACCAGCTTTAGTATTATCATCACGATTAATGTAAAAAGTACGGATTTGACCGCTTGTTTTACCTTCACTAAACATTGTACTCAAGTCTTCAGCCGCTTGAACATTAACAGAACCTAAAAGTCCTACTACAATTGCACTTAATGCTATATGTTTTTTCATATATCTTCCTTCTGAATGTATTTAACACCTCTATACTAAAATATAAATATAGCATGAACATAGCATGACAAATATTTTAGATAAATATGGACAAATTTTTATTTTTTGAGTAGATTTGTAACTTTTTTCAACATTTAATCTAACTTAAGTAAATAAGCACTCCATAATTTTTTCTAATAATATAAATATACTAGACTATAATTTTAATCTGCATAGACAAAATCTATATCATGGATAAAAGTTATGAAAGAAGTTATAAACGCTTATAGAACACAAAAAATAAATGTTGATTATTTTTTAAAAACATTTATAAATAGTCTTCCTAAAAATTATATTGACAACCCTTTGGAGATTGTAAAAAAAAATAGATTCATACAGTTGATGTACGGAGTTGATTCAAACTTTAAGCAAGCAACGCCAATTTTCTCAAAAAAAGATTCTGATTCTTCTCAAATTGGGAATGACAAGAGTCACTACTTTATGAAACTTCAACTCGATGATGATAGCATCTACATATCAAACCCATATATACACCACAAAACAGGAAAAGCAAGTCTTAGTATTGTTCAGTTAATTGGTTCTGATTATTATGTTTTTGATATCAACCTTATACATCTTTTGGAAGATTTAAAGCTTATACAATACAACAGTATTCATGATAAAGTAAAAAGAACAGTCTACTTCTTTGGTTCAACAATGCTTGCTATTGTTGCTATTGCACTTATAGCTTATGGTGGATATATTTTTTTTGCATTACTGTTTTCACTCTCAACTTCAGATTTTTTACATGACATATTTACTTCCATCATATCTATGACACTTGGTCTTGCCATTTATGACCTTGCAAAACAGATTTTTGAGCATGAGGTTATGTATCAGTCTTTTCATCAGACAGAAGACAAACAGTATAAAGTTCTTGGAAAGTTTCTAATCTCAATCATCATCGCTCTTTCAATAGAAACATTGATGGTGGTATTTAAAATAGCTTTGGATGATACTTCACAGATGCTAAATGCGTTTTATCTGCTCATTGGAACAACTATTATGCTCATAGGGCTTGGTTATTTTTATAAAACTATTCAGGAATCAACACCAAAAGATGATTGCTAGGGCTTATCTATCATGTAGCCCATACCTCTTACATTTATGACTACATCTTCTTGTAAAAATTTCTTTAGCCTGTTTATTTCAGTTCTGATTGTGGCGTTATCTATGATCTGCTCATCCCAAACATATATTCTAAACTGCTCAAAATCAACTACCATTCCTCTATTTCTTGAAAGTAAATCAATAATTTGTGACTGCTTTTTTGTGAGTACTTGAGGTTCATTATTAAAAAGAAGAAGGCTGTGTTCCTGATCGTAACTATAATTTTTAGAGAGTCTTAGATGCACTCTTGGTGTTTCTTTGTCTAGTTTCACTCTATCGATGCGAAGAGCCAGCTCTTTTAAATGAAATGGTTTTTTTAGATAATCATAGCATCCTAGATTATAAGCACGTGAAATATCTTCTATATCTACTAATGCACTAATATATATAGCAGGAACATGAATTTTAAGTGAGTGAATCTTTTCTAAAAAACTAAGTCCATCAATACCTGGAACATTTATGTCTAATAGTAACAGATCATAAGAATTATTTTTAATAGCTTCGTAAGCTTGCGAACCATCAAAAAAAGTTTCTACCTTATGTCCATCAGATTCTAAATACTCACATATTGATTCATTTAACATTACCTCATCTTCAAGCAGCAAAATTTTCATTATTCACCCATCAATTTAAATCTATATTTAAATACTGTCTGATCATCATCAGAAGATACAGAAATCATAACATCTTCTTCATCACATATTGTTCTTACTAGTCTAAGTCCAATACCAAAACCGTCTATATTTTCTTCTTCTCTATAATACTCATCAAAAACTCTATTGGTATCTTTAATAATCTTTGATTTTGATCCCATTGAAAATTCTATATATGCACCGATTTGTTCTATTTTTACATTAACTACTTCATTAGGCAGTGTGTATTTTATTGCATTTGTAATTGTGTTATCTACTATACGTTGAAGTTTTGTCTCATTAAAATATATATGTAGCCCTTTAGCATCTGGCATATAATTAAATGTAATTCTTGAATGCTGAGCGACTTCTGTAAAAAAATCTATTCTGCTGTTTGTATAGTTTTCGATATTTATTACTATTTTTGGATATTCAATCTGATCTTTTTTAACCAAATAACTCAAATCATCGTAGATACTAAATATATTTTTAACAGCTGCTTCTATTTTAGATAGCTGTCTATCTTTTGGATGATTCATTACATATAGCTCTATTGAAGTCAGTATTACACTAAGTGGAGTATTTGTCTCATGAACTGTATATCTCAAAAACTCTTTTTGTGATTTTAGTAAATCTTGGGAAAACTTTTTCTCTTCTTCTAAGTTTTTGTTTATAAGTTGAAGTGTGGCAGTTTTGTTTTTAACTCTATCTTCTAGACCTAGGTTAAGTTCTTGTAGTGAGTTTTTTTGTGCATTAATTTTTCCAACCATCTCGTTCGCATACCCAACCATAATCTTAAAATCTTTAAAAAACATAGTTTTTGGATTTATAACCTGATCTTTATGTGCAGCTTGTTCAAAAAAATCTAAAAAACTCTGTGTATCTCTATGAAGAAGTTTGTTAAAAAGATTGTGTAATCCAAGAAAAAGTGCAAAAAGTATAAAAGAGAGAGTAACAATAACTAGAACAGTCTTTATCATAAGCGCTTTTAATCTTTTTTGTTTTTGCGCTAATATTTCATTTTGAGAATTCAATTCACCATTTGTTACATAACTCTGTTCTAATGCTCTTTCATAGTCTTCATACATCTCTTCAACTAGAAGACCGACAAAAACCATAGTAAAGAAAAAGATAACCAATATTGTAAAAATATTAGCTTGTTTGATAGTTACATTTCTATAGAGTGAACTTATTTTCATGAGTGCAATTATACAGTAAATACCATGCTTCTATAAATTAAAGTGATATTTTTCTAATACTCTAAGATTAAATCATTATAATTTCAAAAATACATATATATAAGGATTCAAATGTTTGGAAGAACTGAATTAAAAAATTACGACTTAAGTGCTGATGAATTAAGTAAATTACAGTGGGCTAAAGTATCTACAAGCAAGGGTGATATCTGGATTAAACTATTTCCTGAGGAGACTCCAAATACAGTTGCGAACTTTGCACACTTAGCAAATACTGGTTTTTACAATAATCTTAACTTTCACCGTGTAATCCCTGGTTTCATGGCTCAAGGTGGTTGTCCGACTGGAAGTGGAACTGGTGGACCAAACTGGGCTATCCCATGTGAGACTGCTCTTAACACTTCTCGTCACACAAGAGGAACTCTTTCAATGGCTCACGCAGGACCAAACACAGGTGGAAGCCAATTTTTCATTACTTTTGTTCCTACTCCTCACTTAGATGGTGTTCACACTGTTTTTGGCGCGATTGAAAAAGACGATGCAGAAAGTTTTTCAGTTCTTGATTCTATCCAAGGTCAAGATGCTATCAACTCTATAGAAGTTTTAGAAACTAAATAATACAAAATGTTGGTACATATCTGTTGTAGCGTTGACTCTCACTTTTTTTTAGAAAAGCTACAACATGACTATCCACAGGAGAAGCTAACAGGCTTCTTCTACGACCCCAATATTCACCCCTACTCTGAATATCAACTTAGACTCCTTGACGTACAACGATCTTGCAAAAAACTTGGAATTGAAGTACTTGAAGGTGAATATGATTTTGAAGCTTGGATGCAAGCTGTACGTGGCTTAGAAAAAGAGCCTGAAAAAGGTGCCAGATGCGAAGTATGTTTCGATAAGCGCTTTGAAGTAAGTGCTAAAAAAGCTTTAGAACTTGGCGAAAATAAAATCACAACTACCCTACTCGTAAGCCCTCTAAAATCTCAAGAACAACTAAAAAAAAGCGGTGACGCATTTTATGAAAAGTATGGTGTTGAGTTTATAGCAGTCGATTACCGTGCTGATGGCGGGACACAAGATCAAAGCAGAGTAACAAAAGAAGAACAACTCTACAGACAAGATTATTGTGGATGCATCTACGGTCTTACTATGCAAAGAGAACAGCAAGAGCGTCTTATGGATGAGATGTTTTCCCCAATATCAAAACAAATACTTCCAGCATCTATAGAAGAACGTCTAGCGATGTACAAGAAGAGAATGCTTCTTGAAGATGAAGGTATTGAATACAAGATAATTAAAGAGAAATTTTTAAACTACAGACAATTTAACTTTAAACTTATCAAGGGCAAAAAAGAAGTTATTCCTGCCTATGCACTAACTTATTCTACACTTCCACGAAAACGTGCACAAGGACAAATAGAATTTGAAGATAAAAACATTCACTATTTTAACCGTGAAGAGATTAAATTTATAACATTAGATTATTTTAATTCCTTATGCAACTCTGAATATAAAAATATAAAAGAATTGATTTTCAATCCTCCAAATTTTGACGAAGAACTAAAGATAAGAGCTTCCATAGAGTCCAATAACTATGCCCTATCCCCAATCATAGTAGTAGAATATTTGATAGATGCTAAGCTAACTGTAGCAATAGATGCAAAAACTTACGAAGACACCAAAGAAAAACTAATCATTTTATAATCTTTTTTTAGCTAAAATATCCAAAATTATTTACAAGGCTTCTACTTATGACTATGGATGTTATGGAAATTCAAAAAATTATACCTCACCGCTACCCTTTTTTACTTTTAGATCGTGTTACTGATCTTGTAAAGAATGAAACTCTAGTCGGTTTTAAAAATGTAACTATTGGCGATAATATTTTTCAAGGCCACTTTCCAGGTCATCCAATCTACCCAGGTGTTATGATTTTAGAAGGAATGGCTCAAGCTGGTGGAATCTTAGCATTCAAAAGTATGGATGGAATGACTGAAGAAGAAGTTGCAAATAAAGTTGTTTATTTTATGAGTATAGATAAAGCAAAATTTCGCGCTCCTGTAAGACCAGGGGATAGACTAGAGTATAGAATCAGCGTTATCAAGCAAAAAGGATCTATCTGGATGCTAGATGGCAAAGCTTATGTTGATGATACTTTAGTTTCTCAAGCTGAATTAAAAGCTATGATTGTTGATAAGTAGGCACATAGATTATGAGTTGTAAAATTTCCCCACAAGCTATTATAGAAGATGGCGCAGTTATAGGTGAAAATGTTGAGATTGGAGCTTTTTGTTTTATTTCAGCCCAAGCCACTATAGGTGATGGTACCAAAATTGCACAAAATTCTTGCATCTATGGCAAAACAACTATAGGGAAAAATAACACTATCTTTTCTCATGCTGTAATTGGTTCCATTCCTCAAGATTTGAAATTTGCCGGTGAAGAAGTTGAGCTAATCATTGGTGATAATAATAAAATCAGAGAGTTCACGCTCTTTAACCCAGGAACAAAAGGTGGTGGTGGAAAAACTATCATCGGTAATCATAATCTTTTTATGGGTTACGTTCACTTAGGTCATGATGTTATCATCGGAAACCACTGTATTTTAGCAAATGCAGCAACTTTGGCTGGACATGTTGAAGTTGGAGACTATGCTGTTATTGGCGGTATGACACCTATTCATCAGTTTGTTCACATCGGTGACTATGCTATGATTGGAGGAGCTTCAGCACTAGCTCAAGACGTACCTCCATTTTGTATGGCTGAGGGTAATCGTGCATCTCTTAGAGGTTTAAACCTAACAGGACTGAGAAGAAATCTAAATAGAGACGATATAAATGAACTTAAATCTGCTTATAGAGAGCTTTTCGAATCTGGAAGACCTCTAAAAGATAGTGCAAGTGAACTTTTAGAAAGTAATAAAAATCATTATGTAAATGATTTATGTAACTTTGTTCTAAAAACAAAAAGAGGAATACCATTTGAAAGGAAAAGCATATGATTCATAGACACTGTAGTTTTTGTGATGCAAGCGAGAGTGAAGAAAATCCACTAATAGCCGGAAATGGTGTATATATCTGTAAGAACTGTGTTATTTCTGCATATAAGATCATGTTCGGTGATGAAAAAGAGAGTGAAATCTCAAATTCAGATGAACTTCTTGAAGCAGTAAATAACCTTATGACTCCAAAAGAGTTAAATAACTTCTTAGGTGATTATATCATTGGTCAAGAACGTGCCAGAAAACTTCTAAGCGTAGCAGTATATAACCACTACAAAAGAATTTTTAAAACAAAAAATATAACTGATGATGATACAGAGATTGCAAAATCAAATGTTTTACTTATAGGCCCAACTGGAAGTGGTAAAACACTTATGGCTCAGACTATTGCAAGAGTTTTAAATGTTCCTATCGCTATCGCAGATGCAACTAGTCTTACTGAAGCTGGTTATGTTGGTGAAGATGTTGAAAACATCCTTACAAAACTTATACAAGCTGCTGATGGTGATGTAGAAAGGGCTCAACAAGGAATCGTATTTATTGATGAAGTAGACAAAGTTTCACGTATGAGTGAGAACCGTTCTATAACAAGAGACGTTTCAGGAGAAGGTGTTCAACAAGCACTTCTTAAAATCGTTGAAGGTGCAGAAGTAAATATTCCACCAAAAGGCGGAAGAAAACATCCAAACCAAGAGTTCACTTCTATTGATACTACAAATATACTATTTATCTGTGGTGGAGCATTTGATGGTCTAGATGAGATTCTAAAAAGAAAACAGGGCAATAATGTTTTAGGCTTCGGTCATGACAAGAAAAGTAAAGATGAGCAAAAAATAACTTATGATATGGTAGAACCTGATGACTTGGTTTCTTATGGTCTTATTCCTGAGTTAGTTGGAAGATTACCTATTATCGCTTCACTTAACGAGATTAGCGAAGAAGATATGGTTCGCATCTTAACTGAGCCGAAAAACTCTCTTATCAAACAGTATAAAAAACTATTTTCTATTGATGATGTTGAGCTTAACTTTGAAGAAGACGCACTTAAAGCTATTGCGGCTAAAGCAATCAAAAGAAAAACAGGTGCACGTGGACTTCGCGCAATTTTAGAAGAGAATATGATAGATATTATGTATGAGCTTCCTGAATATGCTGGTTATGAGGTATTAATTACTCCAGAAGTTATTAATGGCAATGAAGAACCTGTATATATTAAAAAATCAACAAAAAAAATAGCATAAGGTAATTAAAGATGATATTTAACAAACTAATTGGACTTTTTTCAAATGATCTCTCAATCGATTTAGGAACAGCAAATACAATTGTAATTGCAAAAGGTCGTGGAATTATTATTAATGAGCCATCTGTTGTTGCAGTTAAAACTGAGAAGTTTGGTCACCAAAGAGTTCTTGCGGTTGGTAAAGAAGCTAAAGAGATGGTTGGTAAAACTCCAGGAAACATAAAAGCTATTCGTCCAATGAGAGACGGTGTTATTGCTGACTTTGATATGACAGAGAAGATGATTAGAAAGTTCATTGAAAAAGCTCATGGAAGAAGCACTTTAATTAGTCCAAGAATTATTATCTGTGTTCCTTATGGGTTAACTCAAGTTGAGAGAAAAGCAGTTCGTGAGTCAGCTTTAAGTGCCGGAGCTAGAGAAGTTTTTCTTATTGAAGAGCCGATGGCAGCAGCTATAGGTGCAGGAATCGATATTCGTCAGCCTCAAGGGAATTTGGTTGTTGATATTGGTGGAGGTACTACTGAGATAGGTGTTGTTTCACTTGGTGGATTAGTGCTTTCAAAATCAATTAGAACAGCCGGTGATAAACTTGACAAAGCTATAGTTGACTATGTAAAGAAAAAATACAATCTTTTAATCGGAGAAAGAACAGCCGAAGAGATTAAAATCAACATTGGAACTGCTGTTGCATTGACTACAGAAATCACTATGGTTGTAAATGGAAGAGATCAGGTGGAAGGTCTTTTAAGTTCTGTTGAGTTAACAAGTGAAGATGCAAGAGAAGCTATGAAAGAGCCATTAAAAGAAATTGCAGAAGCGCTTCGTGATGTATTAGAGAGAATGCCGCCGGATCTAGCTGGTGACATAGTAAACCACGGTATTATTCTCACCGGAGGTGGAGCTTTAATTCGTCAACTTGACAAGTACTTATCAGATATAGTAAAGGTACCTGTATTTGTTGCTGATGAACCGCTACTTGCAGTAGCACGTGGAACAGGTCGTGCACTAGAAGAGATAGACCTATTACAAGAACTTTTCGAAAATGAATAAAGAGCTACTTAGCTTTTTTTCACTTTTCACTGCACTCTTTGTGGGTGCACTTTATTATACAAACAATATTCAAGGGCCATTAATTTCAGCTCTTAACTACCTAAAATCAAACTATCACTATACAACAGAATTTATCCAAGACTCCATAGACAAACACACTTTTCAAGCTGACAATATTACTTCACTAAAAGAAAAACTGCAAAAATATGAAAATAATCACCTTGTAATGCAACAGATGGCTTCTGAGGTAGATGATCTTTATAAAGCGAATAAATCTGAGTTAACAACAGATCCAAAAGTAGAGTTGGTGCGAGCTATCTCTTACCAAAAATTTGGAGACTTGAACAGAGTCTGGATAGACGCTAGAGATTATAATTCATCTAAAATCTATGGCCTTACATATAATGAAATGGTAGCTGGAATAGTTGTTCCACAAAATAATAAGCCATTAGGACTTTTAAATAGAGACATACAGAGTTCATATGCAGTATATGTTGGTAAAAAAAGAGCTCCAGGAATTGCTCATGGAAATAATGCAAAAAACTTAGTAGTTAAATTTATACCTGCTTGGTTTAAAATCGAAGAGGGTGATGAAGTAATTACATCCGGGCTTGATAAGATATTTTTTAAAGGCTTAAAAGTTGGACGTGTTTTATCTGTAAAGAAGTCTCAAGGGTATCAAAATGCAATTATTGAACCTTATTATGAATCAAATGATCCAAGCTATTTTTATATGATAAAGAGAATTAGATGAAATATATATTAATTTTACTCTTAGTTTTTTTAACTTTAGAGGCCCAAGATAAAAAACAAAAAATAACTATTGGTGCTGGTCCGTTTATCCAAACACAACCATATAAAAATGTTGACAATATAGTACTTCCATCCCCTGTTATATTCTTTGATAATGGCATCGCTTATGTAAGATGGAGTAGAGCTGGCATATACTTTTTTGGAGACAAACAAGAAGATTATGCTTGGGGATTTTCTCTAACTGTTCAACCTAGAGTTTATGGATATAAATCATCCGATATAAATGGTATGGATGAAAGAAAAAATACATGGGAAGGCGGACTGGCATTTAGTGCAAAAACTGACAGCTCATACTTAGAAGTAATGCTTTTAACAGATATGCTAGATAGATATGAATCTTGGATCCTTAAAACAGAAATCGGTTACGATTTTGAATTTTCAAATTTTTCGCTCTACCCTAGTCTAATTTTCATCTACCAATCTAGTGATTTTTTAAACTACTATTACGGTGTCAAAAAGAGCGAAGAACTTGGTTCAAGAAAAGAGTATATTCCTAATGATGGTCTTCAAATTGGAGCACAGACTTATATAAAATACCCTTTTACTGAAAATTTCTCTGCACTTATAAATCTTAGAGTGGACAGAATTTCTAAAGAAGCTACAAAAAGTCCTATAGTAGATGAAGATTATATCTATTCTGGATTACTATCTCTTATATATACTTTCGAATATTAAAAAAAAGCACTAAAACTCATCAAATATTAAGTGCTTTTTACCTATAATAAAAAAATTTTTATGTATAGATTATTAGAAGGTAAAAAATGCCAAAACGCACCGACATCAAAACTATTTTACTTATAGGTTCAGGTCCAATTATAATTGGTCAAGCTTGTGAATTTGACTATTCAGGAACTCAAGCTGTTAAAACTCTAAAAGAGCAAGGCTATCGCGTAGTTCTTATCAACTCTAACCCTGCAACAATTATGACAGACCCTGAGTTTGCAGATAGAACTTATATAGAACCTATCAAAGAAGATGTAATCGCAGAGATTATAAAAAAAGAGAATGTAGATGCTATCCTTCCAACTATGGGTGGACAGACTGCATTAAATGTAGCTACTAGCATGTATGAAAAAGGTATGCTAGAAGGAATAGAATTCTTAGGTGCGACTCCAGAAGCTATTCATAAAGGTGAAGATCGTTTAGCTTTTAAAGAGGCAATGATAAAAATTGGTATGGATTTACCATTTTCAATGTACGCATACAACATGGATGATGCACTTAAAGCTGCAGAAACAATTGGTTTTCCAATCATTATTCGTGCTTCATTTACACTTGCCGGCGGCGGTTCTGGTGTGGCTTATAACATGGATGAGTTCAAAAAACTTGCTGCTCGTGGTTTAGATGAATCTCCGGTTACTGAAATCCTAATAGAAGAGTCACTTCTAGGTTGGAAAGAGTATGAGATGGAAGTTATTCGTGACAAAGCTGATAACTGTATCATAGTTTGTTCAATTGAAAACTTTGACCCAATGGGCGTTCATACTGGTGATAGTATCACTGTAGCTCCTGCACTTACTCTAACAGATAAAGAGTACCAAAGAATGCGTAATGCTTCTTTTGATATTCTAAGAGAAGTTGGTGTTGATACCGGTGGGTCTAATGTTCAATTTTCAATTGACCCTAAAACTGGTAGAATGATTGTAATTGAGATGAATCCTCGTGTATCTCGTTCTTCTGCTTTAGCATCTAAGGCTACAGGTTATCCAATTGCTAAAGTTGCAACTCTTTTAGCTATCGGTTATACACTAGATGAGATTACAAATGACATTACAGGAACTCCTGCAGCTTTTGAACCTGTAATAGATTACGTTGTTACAAAAATCCCTCGTTTTACATTTGAAAAATTCCCTGAAGCTGAAAATACACTAAGTACTAGCATGAAATCTGTTGGTGAAGTAATGGCGATAGGTAGAACATTTAAAGAATCTATTCAAAAAGCTCTATGTTCATTAGAGACTGGGCTTTGTGGTTTTGATCCAATAGATGCTGATTTTGAATTTATTAAACATGAAATCCGTCGTCCAAATGCTGATCGTATTCTATACGTAGCTGAAGGTTTCCGTAGAGGCATGAGTGTTGAAGAGATGTTTGACACTTGTCAAATTGACCCTTGGTTCCTTTACCAACTAGAAGAAATGCTTCAAGCAGAAACTACTATCACAGATAAAATTCTTTTTGATGCAAACTTTATGAGAAGTATCAAAGTTGATGGTTTTTCAGATAAAAGAATCTCTCAACTAATAGCTAAAAATTCAAACCAAAACGTTAGTGAAAATGAAGTTTATGAGAAAAGAAAAGCATTAGGTGTATCTTTAGAGTTTAATGAAGTTGACACTTGTGCAGCTGAGTTTGAAGCTCTTACTCCATACTTATACTCTACTACAAATGTTACAGCATCTCCAACTGCTAAGAATAGAGTTAGTGATAAGAAAAAAGTACTTATCCTAGGTGGTGGTCCAAACAGAATCGGGCAAGGTATTGAGTTTGATTACTGTTGTGTTCACGCTGCCTTTGCTCTTCAAGAAATGGATATTGAGTGTATCATGTATAACTGTAATCCTGAGACAGTTTCTACTGACTATGATACTTCTGATGTACTTTACTTTGAGCCGATTGACTTTGAACATGTTAGAGCAGTTATAGAAAATGAGGAGCCAGATGGAATCATTGTTCACTTTGGTGGACAGACTCCTCTAAAACTTGCAGATGGACTTACTAAAATAGGTGCTAATATTATAGGAACTACTTCTGCTGTAATCGATCTTGCTGAAGATAGAGAACAGTTTTCTAACTTTGTAAATAAACATGGACTTAAGCAACCAGCAAATGGACTAGCTCGTAAAAAAGAAGAGGCAGGCCCTATAGCTGAGAAATTAGGTTTTCCAGTTCTTGTCCGTCCATCTTTTGTACTTGGTGGACGTGGTATGAGAATCGTTTATAGCCATGCAGAGCTAGATGAGTATATGGCACTTGCAATCTCAGTTTCAAATGAAGCTCCTGTTTTAATTGATAAATTCTTAGATCAAGCAATAGAGCTTGATGTAGATGCTATATGTGATGGTACAGATGTTTATATCGGCTCAGTAATGCAACACATAGAAGAGGCTGGAATCCACTCTGGAGACAGTGCTTGCTCACTTCCTCCTGTAAACCTATCTGATGAGATGATTGAAAAGGTAGAACAGCAAACTAAAACTATAGCACTTGGTCTTGGTGTTGTTGGTCTTATGAATGTTCAATATGCAATCTTTAAAGATGAAATCTACCTAATAGAAGTTAATCCAAGAGCTTCAAGAACTGTTCCGTTTGTATCAAAAGCTACTGGTATGCCACTAGCAAAAGTTGCTACTCGTGTAATGGTTGGAGAAACTCTTAGAAGTTCTCTAGAGTACTACGATAAATATGACATCGTTCAAGAAGTAAACGGTCTGCTAAAACCTAAGCTAAAAGGTCATGTTTCTGTTAAAGAAGCGGTTTTTCCTTTTCATAAACTTTATGGTGCAGACTTAGTACTTTCTCCAGAGATGAAATCAACTGGTGAAGTAATGGGAATCAGTTCAAACTTCGGTGTAAGTTTTGCAAAAGCTCAGCTCTCAGCTGGAAACAAAATTCCAACAGAAGGAACTTGTTTCTTATCTTTTGTAGACACAGACAAAATTCATGCAGCAGAAATTGCAAGCGGTCTTCACAGACACGGGTTTAAACTTGTAGCTACTAAGGGAACTCAAATTATTCTCGAAGAAGCTGGAATCCCGTGTGAGCGTGTTCTTAAAATATCTGAAGGTCGTCCAAATATTGAAGACAGCATGAAAAATGATGAAATTTCAATGGCAATAAACACTTCTGATAACAACACTTCTAAAAAAGATGCTGTAGTTATCCGCCAAGAAGTTCTAAAGAGAAACATTCCATATTTCACAACTCTTAGTGCAGCAAGAGCTCTTATCTTAGCACTTGATGAAATGGGTGATGGCTCATGGTCAGCATCTCAAGCTTTACAAGACTTTCTCGCATAAGAAATGAAAGTCATTCTAACTCAAACCGACACTACTGTCGGTTTTTTATCTCAAGATGCTTCAAAGCTCCAAGAGATAAAGAGTAGAAACTCTTCCAAACCATTTATTAAAGTCTATAAAAACTTCAAATCACTTCTTGCATCTGGGCATAGAATTCCAGATAGATATAAAAACACTATTCGAAGATCAGATAAAACAACTTTTATAGTAAAGAACAGGGCTTTTAGGGTAGCTGAGACTTCTCTTTATTCTCAAATATTAAGAAATTCCACTTGGCACTACTCTACTTCTGCCAATGAATCAGGTAAAAATTTTGATAGAGAGTTTTGCACAAAAAAAGCTGATATAATAGTAGAGAATAAAGATGGACTTAGTCAAAACAATTCATCTTCTCTTTATATAGTAAATCATAAAAAAAGGAAAAAAATAAGATGACAAAATTATTTCAAGCTCTCTTAAGCGGTATTTTTTTTACATTTATTTTAGATTTTTTTATCTTCTTAGGTATAAAAAACAACTATATAGATTTTTATAAAATTGATCTATATTATAATATTCTCTTTGCTGATCATCAAAATATTTATGTATATATGATTGTTAGCGCTCTGTTGGGGTTTATAATCACTTATATTAATAATATTAAGCTTAGTCTCATTGTTGTAGGTTTTTTATCCATACTATCCCTATCTACACTTATAGCACCAATTGGTCATAGTCTTGGAGAGATGCTACTTATGAATAAAAATGTTACATACAAGGATAGTAAATATACTTATACTGGTGATGTTTATTATAATGGAAGAACTAAAATAACATTTTATGACTATGAGCTTAAAAAAACAATACTTCTAAATAAAAAGGATTTGATGAAATGAGAAATTTTTCGAGTATAGCAGGCGGCGTCGCACTGGGTAGTGCCGGTGTAATTATGATGAGTGTACTTAGTGGCTGTGAAGCTCCACAAGAGAAGCAGCAAAATAAATTTTTAGTAATAGAGCAACAAAGTAACGGGAAATACACTGTAGTTGAAGAAATGCCAACCGAAGGGCCAAGTAGAGCTATTATTCGTGAGAAAGACGCTAACGGTAATACAACAGAGCGTTTTATGAATGAAGATGAGATGAAGGCTTTAGCAGCACAAGAATATCAAAAAGTTCAGGATGGAACATCTGAGACTGTTCAAAGTGGAGACAGTAGTGCTGGTATGGGATTGGCTGGCACAATTTTAGCAGTAGCTGCTGGTTCACTTCTTGGGAATATGATTGGTAATGCACTGATGAACAACAAAAACTTTTCTCAACGTTCTAGTAGCGTGAATAAAAGTGCATATAGTCGCTCTGCTGCATCTAGAGCATCTAGTAGTTCTTCTAAAAAAAGTTTTTTTGGTGGAAGTAGCACTACATCTTCAACTGGAAGTAGAAGTTACGCAGGATGATAACACTTAAAAAATTAAACCCATTAGAAGATGCAACACTAGAAGAGCTAGGTTTTACTTGGCACACAGACAGTGATGGGAGTAAATATATAAATAATGAATTAGTTGAAGTTACACAAGAAGAAGCTGAGGCTTATTACGAAGCTGGCAATGAAATATATGATATGTATGTTGAGGCTGCTGAGTATGTGATAGAAAATGATTTGTTCTTTGAACTTGGGATTCCTTTTAATCTCATTGAAACTATAAAGAAGAGTTGGGAAAGTAATGTTCACTGGCATATATATGGTCGCTTTGACTTAGCTGGTGGTGTTGATGGCAAAGAGATTAAACTTATAGAGTTTAATGCAGACACTCCAACTTCCCTTTTTGAGACTGCCCTACTTCAATGGGCACTTCTAAAGCAAAACAATATGAACGAAGAGAAGCAATTCAATAATGTCTATGAAGCGATAAGCCAAAACTTTAAAAGACTTATAACTCTTGAAGATGATATAGAGCTGTTTGAAGAGCGCTACGATGGCTGGAAGATTCTTTTCTCCTCAGTAGCAGGTAATGAGGAAGAAGAAGCTACAACTAGGCTTATACAGCAAATGGCAACGGATGCTGGATTTAATACAAGCTTTGAATATCTACAAAATGTGAAATTTGATGAAGATGGAATATTTGACGCTCATGACAATCAATATGAATACTGGTTTAAACTATTTCCTTGGGAAGATATAGGAACTGATGAACCGGAGCTAGCAACAACACTAACAACTATCATGCAAAACCAAGAGGCAATAATACTAAACCCTGCATATACCCTACTCTTTCAATCAAAAGGTATTATGAAAATCATGTCTGATCTTTTTCCGGATTCTAAATACTTACTAAAAACATCATTTGAGCCATTAGAAGAAATGAAACAAGTAGAAAAAACTGTTTTCGGCAGAGAAGGTGCTAATACTAAAATCATAGATGTTAACGGTGATATTATAGAGCAGATAGATGGACCTTATAATAACTACAAAAAAGTTTATCAAGAATATACTGAGTTCAATAAAGATGCAAAAGGAGCTAAATATCAAGCTGGTGTTTTCTTCGCCTATGAAGCTTGTGGACTTAGTTTTAGAAAAGGTTCAGAGATTATGGACAATATGAGTAAATTTGTGGGACATGTCTTAGTATAGCTTAGAAAAACTCTAAGCTATACTAACAATTATTTAGTCTTACACTCACTTGCAATTAAATTATCTCTGTTTTTTTCAATAAATTTTTTGCCAATACCTTTTACTTTTGTAATACCTTCAACACTCTCAAAACAATCTTTAGCTCTATACTCAATAACAGCAGCCGCTTTCTTATCCCCTAAACCTTTTAGAGACATTAACTCTTCTTTATCTGCGGTATTAATATCTACTGCACCAAACAATATACTAAACCCTAAAATAACCATTGCTAAAATTTTCATTTCAACTCCTTTTTAATTTAAAGCAGTATATAATAAAAATAAATATTTTTCAATTATTATGGCAAATTGTCATATATTTGTTTGATGATTAAACTCTGGAACAATTTCTTTTAGTTTTCCTATTTTATTATCACTGTTTAAAAGTTCTTCAATATCTCTATTTAACTTTTCTATATCATATTTTGTAGGATGAGCAACAGTAATAGACTCATACTCTGTTTTACAGTCTGTACCATCTATTAGTAGCTCTTCATAAAGCTTTTCACCAGGACGAAGACCACTAAACTCTATCTCTATGTTCTCACTGCCACTTAACTCTATCATTTTTTTAGCCAAATCAACTATTTTAATAGGTTCACCCATATCTAGTATAAAGATCTCTCCACCTGTTCCAATGGCACCTGCTTGAAGAACAAGTTCACAAGCTTCAGGAATAAGCATAAAGTATCTTGTAATATCTGGATGTGTTACAGTTATGTTTTGTCCATTTTCTATTTGAGATTTAAACTTTGGAATTACACTTCCACTACTTCCTAAAACATTTCCAAATCTAACCGCAACTATATCAGTTCCATTTCCATTAGAGTTTTGTGCATAAAGCTCACATATACGCTTTGTTGTTCCCATTACATTTGTAGGTCGAACAGCTTTATCGGTAGATATCATTACAAATTTTTTAACACCATATTTTATAGAAGCGTCTATGACATTTTTGGTGCCAACAATATTATTTACTATAGCTTCTTGAATATTAGATTCAACAAGTGGTACGTGTTTATAAGCAGCTGCATGAATGACTATGTCTGGTTTATGAGTTCTAAATGTAATATCTAAATAGTTTGCATCTACTACGCTTTGCATAACACAAACAGTTTCTACATCTTTAATCTCTTCAGATATAGCATATAGATTATATTCACTGTGATCAAGTAATATAAGTTTTTTAGCACCAAATTTTTCACACTGTCTACAGATCTCACTACCAATACTACCACCTGCACCTGTCACTAAAATTGTTTTATCTTTAATAAAACTATTAATTTTTTCTTTATCTAAATCTTTTGGATGACGAGCAAGCAGATCTTCAACTGAAATATCTTTAAGTTGAGTGGACAAATCTTTACTATCTAGTATCTCATCCATTGAAGGCAGAATTTTTATCTCTTTAAAATATTTGCTTAAATCATTATATATTTCTTTAGTAATATCTTTTGCGACTGATGGCATAGCGATGACTAATAAATCTAGTTTTACATCTGATATATTTTCTATTAGTTTCTTCTTTGAAATAACCTTAATTGCATCTATAGATCTATTTTGAATAACTCTGTCATCATCAACAAAGTACTTCACTCTATATTCGCTGTGGACAAATTCAGATTCTAGTTTAATCCCTGCACGACCTGCACCATAAATAACTACTGATTTTGTTTTTTCTGTACGACTCTTATTTACTAAATAGTAGTACATATACATAGTGAAATTTATAGTAAAAAGATATAGAAATAACTCAGATACCATGAATGAAAATCTAATCTCACCGTAAAATATAGGCAAATAGATAAAAAATGCTGCAATATAAACAATACTTTTTATTATAAATGATTTTTGAGAGGCTTTGGACCAAGAGAGTGAATAGTCATCAAAAATAAATCTAGACGCAATCATGCGAATTATAATAACGCTTACAACTATATATATTTCAAATGGTTGATGAAAGATAAAAAATGTCCACCAAAATGTAATAAAAGTGAAAATAATTATTACTAAAAAATTTAATATTCTTTTATCTATATTCATCATTTTCCAACTGTTTTATTTGTTGCAAATGATACAATAAAGAGACTTGATGTTAATTAAAAGACTTTTTATTATCTATATATCTCATTACAGCATATAAGACAAGCAAAGAGATAAAAAATGCAATCAGTATATTAGAAATAAAATAGACTAAACAAAAAAGTGAAAAATTTACTAAGATAGAAAATATCACAACTTTATCATGAGCCCATCCACTTTGAACAAGTCTTTGATATCCATGTTTTCTATGCGCTTGTCCTAGCTTTTCACCGTTTTTATATCTTCTTACTAGTGTCAGTGTTGCATCAAACCAAAATAGTCCAAACATAGTAATCCACATCCATAGATTACTTTGTTCTTGATTTGCATAATATATTGTAAATATTGCCACATTATATCCAAGTAGTGTACTACCAACATCTCCCATAAATATCTTTGCTTTATGCCAATTCCAAACTAAAAAACCTAAAACTGCAAAAACTAAAACTAAAAAATGACTTCCACCAAAAAGCAAAAAACCAGCTATTCCTAAAAAGACAGCTTCACTCCCAGCATATCCATCTATACCATCTAAAAAGTTATAAAGATTTATAAACCAAATTACAGTTAAAAAAGCAAATATATTTGTAACTACCTGATCTTCAATAGAAAAAGACATCAAGTCTATTGTTTGTAAACCACCTAAAAAATATAAACCTACAAGCGCCACAGAAGCTTGTGTAAGTAACCTAACCTTTGCACTAAGTTCATATAAATCATCTATGTATGAAACAGCAGAAATAACTACACCTGTTAACAATGCAAAAAACAAAGAGCTATTAATATCATTTATATAATACAAATATGATATTCCAATGAACCAAGAAACAGCTATAGCAATTCCACCGCCATGAGGAGTTGGTGTGGTATGAGAGCTTCTATCGTTTGGTATATCTACTAATGATTTTCTAATGGCTATTTTTTTTATATAATAAGTAAGAATAAATGAGAGCAAAATTAAAATAATATATATCATAATAAATACATCCTAACTCTCTTTTACTAACAACTCTTCTAAAGAGTCTATAATTTTTGTTTTATTAAAAATATTTTCAGTTAAATACTCGCAGTTTTTTGTAAAAGCCAACTTCTCTTCTTCACCTAAGTTAATACTTTTTATAAAAATATTTTTAATCTCATTGACATCATTTGGATGAGCACAATAGCCTAAATTATTTTCTTTTATAATATCCGCTGTTTCTCCATTGATAATAGCAAGTATTGGTTTTTTAGCAGAGATATATGTTTGCGTTTTAGCTGGAACAGTTACAGAAAAAATTGGCTTATCCACAAGTGAAACAATTAAAAAATCACTTGCCTTATAATACATAGCCATTTCTTCTCTAGGTTTTTTACCATGAAAAACAATATTATGTTTACTAGAACTTATTTGCTTTAATTCTTCTAGATTTGATCCGTCACCAATTATATTTAACTGTGTCCTTTCTTGATACTCAATCGGAAGTAGAGAAAAAGCTTTTATTATATTTTCTAGATTTTGTACTTTTCCAATATTCCCAGCAAAAGTAAAATGTACTTTATTGTCTTTACAAAATTCAAATGACTCTAAACTCATATCTAAGTCATCTGCCCAGTTTGGTAAATAGTGAAATTCTAAATCATCTTTTACATAGGGCTTTAATTTAAATTCAAAACCTTTTCCTGAAATAGCAATTGACGTAATATTGTGATACATAAATTTCACGAACTTATCTAAAAAAAATGAAAGTAACTTTGTTTTTTTAAAGCCATAAGCATAAACACTATCAGGCCAAATATCTTGAGCCCAAAATGTCAATGGTTTACCATATAGTTTTTTAATCGTAACTGCTGGGACCATACCAGTTAGAGTACTCATGTTAAAACCAAAAATGTAATCATATTTCCTACCAATAAAGATGGCAACAATAGTTCCAAAAAACATAAAAGAAAAATATTTTAATAATTTTTTTATTAAACTTTCTCTATATCCAGTTACAGATTTAACTCTGTATATATTTATGTCTTGATATTCATCTTTCTGATAAAATTTATTTTCATAACCTTCAAAAACTACACCAAGAGGATATGTTGGAACCAATGTTAAGACATCAACTTCATAGCCTTTATTTTTCCAAGCCAAAGCGATATCGTTAATCTTAAATTCCTCAGGATAAAAACATTCTGTCACAATTAAAATTTTATTATTTTTCAATTATGCCCTTTTTTATAATTTAAAAAAGATATTATATAATTTTTATCTTCAGAAGCAAGAATATACCATGAAAACAAAATATATAATACTGACATAAAAATAAAGATAAATAATTTAACAGATAGCACATCCACAAACGTTGTAACAATGAAAGCTATAATAATATTTGGTAATAGCACCAATATAAAATGTTTTTTTTGTATTGTAAAATTTAAAACAATTTCACCTTTACTTTTCTTTTCTAAATACATTGGTAGATACTTAGCGGAGATCAAAGCAATAGCCAAGGACATTCCAATAGCTATCCCTGTTAGACCTATAAAGTAAGTCATTATTATTGATATCAACAAATTAGCCATAACTTCCTTCCATCGAATATTTATAATACTTTTTACTTCTCCAATGCTATATAGAAGAGTTATGTAAGAATTAATATATCCTGTAAAGTAGAAGAATACCCCCATAAATAAAATAAATAAGGAACCTACATAAAACTCTGAGGAACCTGTCCATATAGCTATAATATCAGACATAAAGTACAGTGTTCCAATCCAGATAAATCCACCTAAAAATGGAAGTAATAAAATTGATAAATTAAAAATTTTTCTTATCTCCACCCAAGCATTCTCAGAATAATACCGTCCATATAATGGTGCGATTACGGTGTTAATAATAATAAAAGCATAAAATATATAGACATATATTTTCATTGTTAAGCTATATACTGTTACATCTTGCAATAAGAGCATATGACTTACTAATAGTATTCCTGTTCCCCATATAATAGTTTGAGTAATAGATAACTGAAAAAACAGTACACCCCCTCTCAGAAGTTCCATGCTACTTATATTTTCATCTATATATTTATTTTTGAAAATATTATATCTTATTGACATATGAATAAAAGACACTACACTTACAAGTAAATCTAAAAGACCTGCCCATAAAGCAAAAAAGACTATACTCTCATTATTATAAACAACAAAGAGGACTAATAAAAAATTAGCAAAAAGATTCAAAATTTTATATATTTTTTCTATATAAACTTCATGAAGCCCTATAAATACAGATAAAGATAGCTCGAATGGAATTTTTAATAATGCAAAAACAACTAATATATAGAATACACTTATTACATCTTTTTCATTTAATGCATATACATCACCTAAAAATAAGCGCCAATCACCTATATAATAGTCTAAGATAAAAAAAGAAAATAAAACAAATAGAATTATTAAAATTAAAAGTAGAAAATTCTTTTTAACAATAGTAATATTAAAAGCGATATCTGGAATGTCCCCTATAAACTAGACAACATTTAATTCAGTAATTTAGATAAAATAATACGAATGTATTATAAGATTTAATAGGATTAAAAAATGGCAAGAGTAGTTTATAGTGAAGAGTTCAGAATAGAGGCAGTCAAACAAGTTACTAAAAATGGTTATAGCATTAACGATACTGCTGATAGACTAGGTGTCCATCCAGATTCACTCAGAAACTGGATTAAAAGATTAGAGTCTCCACAAGCAATCCAAAAACATAAAATATTAGATGAATCACAAGCAGAGATAAAGAAACTCCAAAAAGAGCTAAAAAGAGTTACAGAAGAGAGGGACATTCTAAAAAAGGCCGCGGTGTACTTTGCAAGCCACACAAACTAAAATATGCTTTTATCAAAGAGTATAGTGAAGTTTATGCAGTGCATAGACTTTGCAAAGTTATGCAAGTGCACCGCAGTGGATATTATCAGTGGCTAAATCAACCTATTTCTGATAGAGAACTTGAAAATCAAGAATTACTCATACAGATTAAAGATGCATTTAAAGAATCCAAAGGCGTTTATGGTCACAGAAATATTCATAAAGATCTAAAAGAGCTAGGTATTCATGTAAATAAAAAAAGAGTCGCTAGACTTATGAGTGAGGCTAAACTCTATGGTGTAGGTACCTACAAACGCAAGCCGTACAGTAAACCTGGTTCAGTCCATAAAGCACATCCTAATCATCTGCACCAGTGCTTTATAGCAGGTCAGCCAAATGATACGTGGGTAAGTGATATAACTTACATTAGAACTAAAGAGGGATGGATATTCTTAGCTACAGTTATAGATTTATATAGTCGCAAAATTATTGGATGGGCAACTGGACATCGTCAAACTACACCGTTAATTATCGAAGCATTAAAAATGGCAACAACAAGACTAAGTAAAAACAATAAAGTTATTCTCCATTCAGATCAGGGGAGTCAATACAGCTCTTATGAGTATAAAACATTTGCAAAAAAGCATAATATTACTCTTAGCATGAGTAGACGAGGTAACTGTTATGATAATGCTGTTGCAGAAAGCTTTTTCAAAACTCTTAAAAAAGAGCTTGTCAGAAAACAAATATTTTTAACTCGAGACATTGCGGCATCTAAAATATTTGAATATATAGAGATGTTCTACAACTCTAAAAGAAGACATAGTTATTTGGATTATATTTCACCAAATGAGTTTGAAAAAAGGTATAATTTAGAGTCTTCAAAAAAGTAGGTTTTTACTGGGTTAGTAATTGTCTAGTTTATAGGGGACATTCCAGTCATTACCTTCATTGCTTTTCCCCTCTAATTGCAAACTTCTTTAAATCTTCTTCTATCTCTTTCAAGCTAAACAACATTTCTTTCATCTCATCTTCGCTTAGTCTTTTGGTATTATGAGAGTTATAATCTTCCACTTCTCTTATATCTTCACCCTCTTCATAAAATTTATGATAATTTAGATCTCTTGTATCAGCTGGTATTCTATAATACTCATCCATATCTACTGCATGAACCATTTCCTCTCTTGTTAAAAGAGTTTCATAAAGTTTTTCACCATGTCTGGTACCAATAACTTTTATAATTTGCTCACTTTTATTAAAAATATTTTTTAATGTATTGACCAAAAGTTCAATAGTTACTGCCGGAGATTTTTGTACAAAAACATCTCCATTTTTTCCATTTTTAAAGGCGAACATAACCAAATCAACAGCTTCATCTAAGCTCATCATAAATCTAGTCATATTAGGATCTGTAATAGTTATTTCCTTGTTATTTTTAATTTGTTCTATAAAAAGAGGTATAACGGAACCCCTACTTGCCATAACATTTCCGTATCTAGTACAACAGATTATAGTTTCATCGTCATTAATATTTCTTGATTTAGCAATCATAACTTTTTCCATCATAGCCTTACTAATACCCATAGCATTTATTGGGTAAACTGCTTTATCGGTACTAAGAACTATAACTTTTTCAACTTTATATCTAATAGAAGTGTTTAACACATTTTCAGTACCTATAATATTAGTTGCGACTGCTTGCATTGGATAAAACTCACAAGAAGGCACCTGCTTAAGAGCAGCAGCATGGAATATATAATCTACGCCCTTGATTGCGTCTTCTAAAGAATTAACATCCCTAACATCTCCAATATAAAATTTTAATTTATCATTATTATATTTTTTTCTCATATTGTCTTGTTTTAATTCATCTCTGGAAAAAATTCTAATTTCTTTTATATCAGTATTTAAAAAACTACGTAAAACTGCATTTCCAAAAGAACCTGTTCCCCCTGTAATTAACAGTATTTTATTATTAAACATCTGTATCCTTTAAAATAATTTCATTTATGCTTTCTAAATATCTCTTAAGAACAATTTTTTCATCAAACTCTCGAACTATTTTCTCTCTACCAGCTTTACCCATCTCTTCTCTCTGTTCATCTGATAAGTTTATTATCATTTCAATTTTATCAGCTAGGTTTTTACTATCTTTAACTTCACACAAATATCCATTTACTCCATCATCCACAACTTCTTTGCATCCAACGACATTTGTAGCTATAATCGGCTTTTCCATAGCACAAGCTTCGAGTAAACTTCTAGGTGTACCTTCTCTATATGATGGTAATACGATACAATCAGCTTCTGAAATGACGTCTTGCACATTATCAGTAACACCCAAGTAATTAATAAGTTTATTATCAATCCAAACCTGCAGCTCTTCTTCCGTTATCGCTGTATTATTCTCAACACCTACAGCCCCTAATATTTGAAACTCTATATTCTCATATTTATTCTTAATTATTTTTATAGCTTCAATATACTCTAAAATACCTTTATCTTTCAAAAGTCTCGCTATTAATAAGAACTTAAGTTTATCATCGCTTTTTTTCACAATCGGGATAAATTTATTTAAATCAACTCCACTACCTGGTAGTAAATCTGTTTTTTCTTTTTTTATTAAACTATTATCAATAAATAAGTTCATATCATCACTATTTTGAAAAAATACTTTATTATTAAATCCAAGTGCTATCTTGTATAATAACTTTGCCACCTTGGTTACAAGAGTTTGTTTGATAAATATAGTGCCTAATCCAGTAATATTACTTATAACTTTAATATCTAATACTCCAGTAACTATAGAACTGTATATATTCGGTTTGATTGTAAAATTCAACACAATATCAGGTTTTATGCGTTTGTATAATTTATACAAAGAAACCATAGTTTTTAAATCACTAACAGGGTTTATTCCTTTAGCATCTATCTTTATATGGTGAAAGTTAAATTCTTCTTCTATCAATTTACTGTACTTTTCATCATATGGGGCTATGAAACAAACTTCATAATTAGCGTTTTTTAGGCTTCTTGCTAGATTAAATCTAAAATTATAAGCTTGCCAAGCTGAGTTCAATACAATAGCTACTTTTTTCATTACTGATTTGCCTTGAAAATTTCTAAAGTATAGAGTGTCCAGAGCATTTTAGCTCTTTTCTCATCCGAAACATCCAACGCTCTACTTAGTAGTTTATCAATAAAATTCCTATCAATAAAATTTTGACTATAACAGCTACTTCCTAAAGTATCAAATATATTATCTTTTAAATCATTTTCTACCCAATTCTTTAATGGTACTTCAAACCCTCTTTTTGGCTGCGTTATAAGCTCTTTTGGTAGATATTGTTTAGCTAAATCCCTCAAGATATATTTTGTAGTTTTTCCATTAATCTTATACTTATCAGATAATGTTGGTACAAACTCCAGCATATACTTACTTAAAAATGGGCTTCTACCTTCTAATGAATGAGCCATAGTGGCAATATCCATCTTTTTCAAGAGATCACTTTGTAAAATAAGATTAAAATCCATATATAACATTTTAGATAAACTTGAAATATTCTCATTTTCTACACTGTTTATAAAACTATTCATTTCAGAAAATGTATGATTATTTTCAAAGCTGTATATATCTTCAAATATATCATTAGTAGCACTATTATAAAAGTCCAAGCCTTTTTTACCAGACATTGCTAGCAATCTATAAGCATAATTATAAATAGACTTCTTATTGTGAGGTTTTGGTAGCAACTTTGTTAGTGATGAAAAATATGAAGCCACACTAAGTAAATTGTTTGCACTTGGTACATATCTACGATAACCTCCAAAGAGCTCATCTGCACCATCACCGTTTAGTATAACTGTAACATATTTTTTGGCCTCTTGGCTTACATAGTAGCTAGGTATAGCACTACTGTCCATAAAAGGCTCACCATAGTTCAATAATATTTTCTCTATGTCATCTTTTAAGTTCATGCTTATACTCAACTCATAATGTTGAGTATTGTATTTCTTAGCTGTAAGTTTTGCTAGATGCGATTCATCAAAAGCACCATCAAATTTCACTGTAAATGTTTTAAGATTTTGTATATATTCACTTGCTACTGCAACTATCAAGGAACTGTCAATACCACCACTTAGAAATGCTCCAACTTCCAGGTCAGATGATAGTAATCTATCTTTTACACTTTTATGTAGGATCTCATCAAGAGTTTCTTTAGCATGCTCATAATCATTAACTTTATCTTTTTTGTAAAAATCCAATATATCAAAATAGTTTTCTTTTTTTATATCTAAACTTTGGCAATCAATCTCGTAAACTAATCCAGCTTCTACTTCAAAAACATTTTTATATGGAGTCTTACTTTTAAAGAAAAACCCATTTCTTATATATGAATATATTTCATCTTCATCTATATTAAGATTTGTAATTCCAGCTTTGATAGTATTCAGCTCACTAGCGAACATTAAACTATCGGAATCTTTATAAACATATAATGGTTTCTTCCCCGCTCTATCTCTACTAAAAATTATTTTATTAGAACTCTTATTAAGTATCGCAAAAGCAAACATACCATCAAGCATATCAAACATCTTATTTTGATATTTGATATAAAGATAAAGCAATGTTTCTGTATCAGAGTTTGTAGTAAATGAAAAATCTCTTAAATATTCTTGTCGTAAATCCAAATGATTATATATCTCACCATTAAAGACTATGACATATTCTTTGTACTCAAATGGTTGGTGACCATTTGATATATCTTGAATTGAAAGTCGTGTATGAATTAAGTTAATATTTTTATGTTTATGAATAGCTTGCTCATCTGGTCCTCGATGAAGTAATGAGTTTTTAATCAGTTCAAGGTTTGGATTGTTTAAGTTTATTGTTCCTGCTATTCCGCACATATTTAATTCACTTTCTTAAAAACGTAATACTTATTTAATACAAATGAATTGCAAGCCACTATTATGGTAGCGAATAATCCAGCTAGATAACTGTTATATCCAAACTTTTTAAAGAAGAAAATTATTATTATATTTAGTAAATAATTGATTAGCGTGACTAAGATAAATTTTGTTATTAACTTGTTGTCATTACTTTTAAATACAAACTTACCGAATGTTTTAAAACTAAAGAACATTGCTATAACTGCTGCAATTGTCACTGCAACAGTATAATGAAAGCCTATAAAGATGAATAGAGCATACGTCAAATAAAAAAATACCGTATTTATTCCACCTATAAATAAAAATTTAAATAAATGTTTCAAATCTACTTATCCATGGGCTTACAATTCTTCAAACGTAAATATTGCTACTTCAAATAATGGTATTGGCACAATATACTTTGGTATAAATCTTTTTTCTATTTCTTTAAAATTACTTTTCTTCAAAAAGTTTATTACATGATTTGAACTATGGTAATGGTCTTCAGGTTTTTGTTTATTTACTATTTTTCTTCCTAGCTCATAAACCCAATTTTCAGTAGGAAGAGTAACCAATAAAATACCATCTTTTTTTAAAAATTTATTAAAAAAGTTTATAGGTGCTTCTAAATCATAAAAATGTTCTAATACATCTGTAGCGATAATAACATCATACTTTCCATCCATTTTATATTTGTTTATATCTTCATTTATCAAAGTTACATTATTAATATCGTAATGAGAAATAATATTTTTTGCTTCATCTACATCTAAATCTATTATTGACACATCATCATAATAAGATGCTAATGTTTTACAGAACACTCCACTTCCTCCACCAAAATCTAAAATTTTATCAGTAGGTTTGGTATATTTTTTTAAATACTTAAATGCATATTCTAATCTTTGCCAAAAGATATCTCTCGCTAAAAATAGTGGATGCGTGTATATATTTCTCTCTTTTGTTGCATCTGTTAATTCCAATAAAGTATCTCTGTCAATTCTTACTTCCATAAATCCTCCTATATATAATTGCTATAACGTTACTTGATAGTAATATCATAAATGGCTCAAGTGGTAATCTATATCTCAATGAGGCTATAAATACCATATGTAAAAGAGTAAAATATATGAATAAAATATATATTGCAGTAAGTCTTTTATAATATTTAGCATGAATAACAATAGAGACTAAAAATAGCGTAAATATGCTACCATAACTAACAAGTGTAATCCATTTAAAGTACCCTTGTTTGTATTTATCCGCATTAGGGATTATATTATAAAACCTTTTAAACTTTAGTAGCATTAATTCAAAAAACCGATCTGGGTTATTTTTGATAAATTCTATTGCTTTATACTTAAATAATTTATTCCTTTCTAATTCATCATCAATAGTACCAATAGATGTAAACTCCTTTCTATCCACATCTACTGCCATATCACATCCTCCATACTTGTTAGCTGGATTATTACCCAAATATAATACCTTTCCACTACTTGTAGTGAATGGAACAAATTGATCAAAAATCATATAGTTTCTTATCCACCAAGGAGTCATTAAAAAAATATATATTAGTGTAGAATATAAAAAAACTTTTATAGCAGATTTTAATTCTAATTTATTAACTACAAAAAATACAGTCAATAACAGTGGAGGGAGTATTGACAATGTTCCTTTAATATATATTGATAGTAGTAAAAATATATTTGCAAGTAAAAAACTCGTATCTATTTTAAAATCATCTTCATACCATCTATAGATAAAATAAAATGATACGATCAAAACTGTATTAAAAAATGTTTCACTTAGTAAAAGACCTTGGTAAAATATAAAAAATGGATAGAATAATGTTATTGTGAAAGCTATTAATGCACTTAACTTATTATCAAATATTTTTAAAGATATTTTATATAATAAAAAAGCTTGTAGTACAAGTAATAATGGCTGAAATAGCCTTACAAAAATTATTAAATTTCTTTCATTTTCAAATAATGAATAGAATATAGAATATATTACCGCTGTAAGAGGCATCTCCCATGCTCTATCTTTGTAATTCCAAAATTCACCACTCTCACTTAAAGTAATTGCTTCAGCAATGAATCTTGTTTCATCTCCAAAAACTGTTCCTATCGAAAAGTATATAAAGTTAACAATTATATATACAACATAAGCTAAAATAGATACAAGTGCAATATAGTTTTTATTTAAAGGTAACATAAATCTATCCTTTGTAATATAAAATTATATTATGGTCCTCATATATAATTTTTGAGTCTTTTAAAACTATTATATTCTTGAATTGATTTTTATTTAGCAAAATATAGCCCTTATAATTATTTTTACTATCTAACAATTCATCAAATCTTTTAAAAATTAAATCTTTTAAATCTTTCTCTTGTATATTACTTCCATACTTATCTAAAGATTGATATATTTCATCTACTTGATCATTTAGAAATATGATGTACTTTAAAGGTTCATAATTTTTATGACCTTCAATGAAACCAAAATTAATTCTATTAATATTTTCAAATGTATTTACTTTATTAATATCATGTAATAATGAAGAAAGTATATATTTATCAAGATTTCTCTCTATATCTATTTGTATCTCTCTCCCAGAAAATGTAATATAATTATAATGATTTGTTATTGTGCTTCCTGCCATAATGAATAATGGATCTAAAGATAATACTTCTTTAGCTTTTACATAAGCAGATATATTATTATATGAATTATAAATATCTATTTGTTTTGTTAAATATGTATTTTTATTTTTTATATATGTATTAGAATAATTATAATTAGACAATAAAAAAATAGCTGTTATTATAAAAATAATTAATGAAGCATTATTTCTGATAAACAATACTTGATACGACCAAAATATTAAAGATATCCATTGCAATGGTTTTAGTACATATATATCAATATGCCAATTTTCTATCTTATACCCTAAAACTACATTAAAATGATAACTAACTATTCCAGCCAATAGCATAATAATAAAAATTTTGGAGATGTTATTATTAATATTCTTATTATAAACTATATTTACAAAGTGAATAAATATAAATATTCCATTTATCAATAAAGTTTTCACATCTAAACTTCTATCAAAAATTAGTGTGTAAATAAAATCTGAATCATGAGAAACATATATTTTACCTAGAATGAACCATAACAAGAAAAAAAGATAGTTAAAAAATATTGCTACCAAGAATCTTTTTAAATACGACCTCTCAAAATAAAATATATATACAAGCATAAAACTTACAAATGTCAGTGTATACAATATATAGTATGGATATGAAAAATTATTTATAAACGTAATAATTATCAAAGGAATAAGAAAAAAGTTTCTTTCTTTATAAACATAATTATATAAGATTATAAAATATGATAAAAGTATAAATAATACTGTTGATGGAGATTCTTGTCTTGCTATTGGTGGGAGGAACCATTGATTATTCAAATCTATAAAAAGTGGTTTAATCATAATATAAGTTGTAGGTCCATAACCAAAAGTTATGAGCATCAAAAGAGATAAAGCAATAGCAAAGTTAGTTTCAAATCTAAATACTTCTTTTGCAATATAATAAAATAAATATAAAAGGATAAGTCCAAGTATAATATTTATAATGATAGGAAACCAATTAAATCCAAAAATAAAATATATTATAGAATTAAATAAAAATGGAAATATATTAAAATCAATTTTTGAAAATGTTGATTCAATACCATCGTGATAATTTAAAAAACCAAGCTCTATGAATCTAGTTATTCTATTAAAATAATAAATAACCTCATCCCATGTATGTATTCTATAATCAACAGTGTAAAATGCCAATGTTGTATCATATTGAATGTACAAAACCATATAGAATATAACTAATGACGCTAAAAAGAAGATTATTGACAATGTCAATAGAGTTTTATTTAACGTATTAAAAATCATTTAACATCTTTTTTTAAAACTAAAAATAAACTACTTCCAAAAGGCTTTTTCTTAAAAAATTTATTTTCAAATGAAACTATTTTGTATAATATATTATTTACAATGGAAGAAGGCATATCTATATCAGATTTAATTTCAATATTTTTTTTAGACTTTAATTGTAACCTTTGCATATACCTAACTAAAAAAATAATTGGAGATAACAAAAATGGCCAATATATCTTTTTAATAATTCTATACTTGGAACTATCAACCATGCTTGACACCATTTTCTCATTAAATCTCTTTGTGATGCCAACAGCTTCATCGTGACTGCCACTAAATATGTCAAGTGATGGTAAATTTAGTATAATAATGCCATTATGCTTTAAAGATTTATAAAATTCATTTAAAATTAATGTTTGTTCTTCAAGAGTAAAAAAATACATTGTATCATTTGAAATTATTACGTCATATAATTTATTAGTATATTTATATTTTTTTAAATCCATATATTCTACTTTTAAATCTTTAGATTTTGCTATTGAAATAGCTTCTTCGGAAATATCAAAACCTTCTAATGAATAGTTCTTATCTCTGCTAAGAAAGTGTAAAAGACCTCCTGTACCACATCCAGCATCAAGTATTGATATATTTGAGAAATAAAATTGATCTCTAATTGTAGATAAAACTAATTTGTGCAAAGATTTATACCACCAATGTTTACTTTCAACATTATTCATTTTAATATATTCTTGTTTATTATTTACCATTTTCACACACTTTAAATATATAGTATTTATAAAATAAGAAAGAACTAATTGCAATAACTATTAGAGTAAATAGTTGTGATAGATAAGCATTGTTTTCAAAAACATCTATTAATAAATACAAAATAGCTACATTTATTAAAAAAATAAATACATTTGAAATAATTGCTTTGATTATAATTTTATGTCCTATTCTGCCATTTACATTAAATGTATATCTCTTATTTAGCATTAAGCCTAAAAATATACCTACAACATAATCAATTAACAAAGCAATAATATAATGGCTACCAAGGTATATAAATATAGAATAGATCAAATATGCAACTGAAGTATTAAAAACACCAATGATATTAAAAGTTAAAAACTTTTTTATAAATATTCCTTTTTAACTACAGCAGATGGTGTCCCATTTTGATCTAAATATTGTTTTCCAAGGTACTCCCCTATTATTCCCAAAAATACAAGCTGTATACCAGATAAGAAAAGGATAGACACCATCAAAGATGTCCACCCCATTGAAGTGTCTGGATGTATTAATTTTTCAATAATAAAAACAATTCCTAAAATAAAACTACAAAGCGAAATTGTTACACCGACTACTGTTGCAATTCTTAATGGCTTTATAGAAAAATTTACAAACATGTTAAGCCATAAAGATATCAATTTACTAAGTGTATAGTTTGACTCACCCTCTTCTCTTTTACTGTGTTCTACAGTTCTAACTCCAATATTATCAGTAACTCTCAAAATAAGACCATCTATATATGGAAATGGTCCTTTATATTTTATAATCTCATCAACAACTTCTTTTTTTATTAACTTAAAGCTAGAAAGATATAAACCTTTAGGTTTATTTAATAACCAAGTTGCAACAGAGTCATTAAATTTACTACCTAAATTTCTAAACCAATGATGTTTTTTTTCTTCATACTTCGAATAAACTACATCATAGCCCTTTTTAGATTCTTCAATTAAAGCTATTATTTCTGATGGTGGATTTTGAAAGTCATCATCAATAATTACACAATAATCGCCAGTAATATAATTTAATCCACACAATACAGCATTATGCTCACCAAAATTTTTCCTCAGTGCAATAAACTTTACAAAATCATATTTTTTTGAAATATCTACGCAAACATCTTCACTATTGTCTTTACTGCCATCATTAATTAGAATAATTTCAAGTTCATACTCATTAAGCTTTTCTTTTACTTCTTCAACTAATAGTGCAATTGTTGCTGCACCATTATATACAGGTATGCAAATAGAAATTTTCATTTTATCTATCATAATTATTTATTACCTCTACAACTCTTTTGATATCATTTTCTGTATGATAATATGAAATTGGTAATGATAATATAGTTTCGTGTATCTCTTGTGAAATTGGAAAGTTATCTGTAATAATATTTTTCATGGCTTCTTGTTTGTGTGGAGCTACTGGGTAATGTATCTCAGTCTTAATATTATTTTGAAGTAAATATTCTTTTAACTTATCTCTTCTTTCATACCTAATTGCAAAAATATGATATACATTTTTATATCCTTCTTTTTCAATAGGTTTAACAAATCTATCATCCAAATTTTCCATATAAATCTTCGCAAGATTTCTTTTATGATTTGTAATATCATCTAAATATTTTAACTTTACATCTAAAAAACATGCCTGCATTTCATCAAGTCTTGAATTATAACCAACTAGTTCATTATGATATTTTTCACTACTTCCATAATTTCTTAATTTCATAATCGTATCTTTAATAATATCATCATTTGTTGTTACTGCCCCACCATCTCCTAATGCTCCAAGATTCTTAGTAGGGTAAAAACTAAATGCTCCTATTCCAAATGTACCAACCTTCTGTCCAAAATATTCAGCACCATGTGCTTGTGCACAATCTTCTATTATTTTTAAGTTATACTTATTTGCTATTTCTAAAATTGGTTTCATATCACAAGGTTGTCCATAAAGATGAACTACCATGATCGCTTTTGTTTTATTAGTAATTTTTTCTACTATTTTTTTTGGATCTATATTATATGTTTGAATATTTGGCTCAACCAAAACGGGCTTTAATCCATTGTGAATAATTGACAATATTGTCGCTATATAGGTATTAGAAGGAACAATTACTTCATCATTTTTTTCAAAATTAAAAGCTTTTAATGATAAAACTAAAGCATCTAACCCAGATGCAACACCAATAGTATATTTTGAACTATTAAACTTTGAAAAATTCTCTTCAAATTTCTCAACATCTTTTCCTAGTATATACCAACCACTTTCTAGCACATCATCAAATCTACTCTTATATTCTTCAAAAAAAGGCTGATTTAATTTTTTAAGATTTTCATATTCTATCATTTAATTCCTCTCATATATACTGTATTTTTTACAATAAGCTTTAGTATTAATAATTTAAAAGTATCTTCCAATTTAATACTTTCCTATAAATTATTTATTATTTTATTTATATACAATTCATAACTCTCTCGATGTTGCTTTACAATAGTATCTAATATAAAACCTGTAAAAAGTGAAATTACAGATATCATCATCAAACCCGTAGATAAAATTGCTGAAGGTATTTTATTTATCAATCCGGTATTCATAAACTCTATAATAACAGGTGCTCCAGTAAGTAATGCCAATATAAAAATAAATAATGCTAAAATTGAAAAAAATGCTAATGGTCTGTAATCTTTAAATACCCAAAGTATTGTCTTTAGTACTCTCATACCATCACTAAATGTATTTAATTTAGAAAAACTTCCTTCTGGTCTATCTCGATATTCAATAGGTATCTCTTTTATAAGAAATTTTTTGTCTAGAGTATGGAGTGTCATTTCTGTTTCTATTTCAAAACCACCACTATTGATAGGCATTGTTTTTACAAATTTTTTACTAAATATTCTATATCCACTCATTATGTCATTTAAATTTGATCTAAACAGTTTGTTAATTAAATACTTGACTAAATGATTACCAAAATTATGTAATGCCCTTTTATTTTCATCTTTATATGTTCCATTAGAATGTCTATCACCGATTACTATGTCTGCTTCTTTATCTATGATAGGTTTGATTAAATCATGTACAAATTCAGCTGGATATGTATCATCCCCATCAATCATTATGTAAATATCAGCATCTATATCCCTAAACATACTTCTTATTACATTACCCTTTCCCTGTCTAAACTCTTTTTTTACAACTGCACCATTTTGTCTTGCTATTTCGTAAGTTTTATCTGTTGAATTATTATCATATACATATATAATAGCTTCTGGCAATTCTTTTCTAAAATCTTCTATTACTTTAGCTACAGTTAATTCTTCATTGTAACATGGAACTAATACCGCTATCTTTTCATTCATTTTTTACCTACTTTATATATTTTTATTACTGGACCACTTCTTTTCATATGCTCTAATGAATAATGAAAGTTTCTAAAATCTAGTGAAAAATCACCTATCTTTTCTCTATCATCAGGTTCTTTTTTATATGGTGCAATCTCTTGTATTTGTGTAATAGTATAGTCTTGGCTCATTTTTTCTATATATTTTTCTGTTCTTTGATGATGGTGCACAGTATTACCAAATCTTTCATGTATAATTATTGGCTGATATCCACTTGATAAAAGTACTTCTATTAACTCTTTGGGAGAGTATCCAGCTTGTTCAACTTTCCATAATATCATACCATTCACTTGCTCATTTAAATCATATTTTAAATAAAGCTTTTCTCTTGTTGTTAAAGAATTTGGCAAGTTGTCGGCAATTATGTTTATCCCACTTTTTGTAAGCGGCAAATAATTAAATCCTAAAGTAGAATACAATATAAAATTTTTTTCTTTATAATTTTTTTCAATCCACTCTTTTGCTAAAACTCTAGTGTCTTTTTCATCTAAGATATTCAACCATCTAATTATATTATAAGTATTAAAAAACATATACATAGTAAATATAATTATAAATACATTTTTATGTTTATCATATAAAAAATATAAAAAATAACTGGCTAATAATAATGAGTCTACAACAAAGAAAACTGTATAGTAATTACCAAAAACACTATGAGAAGACATTACTATCATATTTAGCAAATACGGTACTAATACTATTAATAATTTAAAATGATTTTTTTCATACCTAGAAAATATAAGTAAAAATAGAGAAGCAATAAAACTAATAAATAAAAATGTATCAAATTCTAGTTGATTATATAGATAATCTTTTATAAACTCAATTTTAATGTTAAACTTTAGATAGTCACCTCCAGCGACTGTAGCTATATTACCACCTTGACCCAAATTAGAAGACAATACTACAAATGCAATAAATACAGATAAAAATAGTATCAATTCACGAAATAATATTTTATGATTATATGGTTTGTACCTATAATGAAGTAGTATAAAATATACTCCTAAAAATATTAAAGTGTATGTTGTCATTATAGCTATACTAAATAATACAAAAGAAATTAGAACATATAAAATACTATTACTAACTTTATATCTATAATAAAAATAAAAACTAAAAAAAACTAAACTAAAGTCCGGAATCCAATGCTTGATATTATGTGCATTTATAACTATCCATGGTGATAATATAGCTATTATCAAAAAAATGTAAGCCTGTGTTTTATTAATTGATTTTTCTATTACAAATTTTAAAGCAAAGAGTGAAGACAAAAAAAACAAACCACTAAAAACTCTAAGAGTTGGGATCACGGTATGATAATTATTCATAGCATAAAGTTTCAAATCAGATATAGAATTTATATCACTATTAAATAGATATTCGAATCCCCAATAAAATATGGTTGGAATTAAATAGAAATAATGAATCCAAGCAGAATATGCGCTTTCATATGGCATAATTAATGTCTTAAATTGAAGCATCCCATAAATATTCTTTAATTGAGTCACTTCATCTGGGTGAACGACAATTGGCATACCGTAATTACTTGCATATGTGAGGATTATCGCTCCAAATAAAAATAAAACTATATCAATATAGTTATTTTTTATCGCTTCCATATCATCCCTAATGTTTTATATATTGTATTTAGTATTTGCATACTTGAAGAATTAATTTTGTTGGAATATTTTAATATCATTGGAACTTCAACAATTAGTGGTTTAAAATAATTCATCTTTTTAAGAACTTCTCCAGTCGCAGCGAAACCTTTTTCTTCTATTATGTCACCTTGGTATTTATAAATAAATTTCTTCACTAATGAACCTCTATAACATCTAAAACCACATGTATAATCTTTTACACCATCAATATTCCATGTAAAAGAATATATATACTTAGCACATATACTTAAAAAGATTCTAAATTTACTTAATCCGTATATCCTTGATTGTTCTAAATACCTTGACGCAATAATAATATCAGCACCTTCATCTACTTTTGCTATCATCTGCCTTATAAGATATGGGTTGTGAGTATTATCACCATCCATCGCCACCAACATATCTGAATCTTTTATATCTTTTAAGGCATGAAAACCTGTAGTGAGTGCTCCGCCTAAACCTTTGTTCTGTGTATGTTTAATATACTCTATATTTAAATTATTAAATTTATCTATTGCTTGTAAAATATACATTTCTGAATCATCTTGACTACAATCATTAATTACTATAATATTATTTTCATAATTAATATTTTTGAAAAACACACTATAGACTTCCAATAAATCATATATACTTTTTCCCTCATTGTATACTGGTAATATACAGTAAATCACTTGATTCATTTTCAGCCTTTTCGTTTTAAATATAAAGTAAACATTTTTTGTAATATAACATATAGGACTATTAAACCTAAAGAGTAATAAATCATATTATTATCTTTAGCTTCAAAAAAACTCTTACCGTAACTACCTGCTAATACAAATGCAATTATAGATGGTAATGCACCAAAATATACCGCAAATATATTTATCTTATTTTTATGTAAAACACCTAGTCCTAAACTTATTAATAAAAATGGAACAAATAAACTAAAAATAATAACATGTACAAAATTCATTTTTTTTAATTTTGACATGTGTTTACCTAGTCTGGCATCTATTAATCGTTTTATAAATGAAATTTTATGAAATGAACTACCAATATAATAGTATGTTGATATTGAAAGAAAATAACCAATAGTTGCAATAATTACACCTAAATTAAAACCAAGTAAAAGACCAGACAAATACATGGTAGCCATAATAGGGATAAATAATATGGGACTGATAACAGATAAAAAAATTACAATTAACACTTTTACAGCTATCGACAATTCTTCAATATATTGGTAACTATCTAATATAAAATCTAACATTCTAACTTCAAGTAATCTATAATTTTTTTACAAGCGGTTCCATTTCCATAAGGATTAGATAGTTTTGACATTTTTTCATACTCTTTTTTATCACTTAAAAGAGTACTAACAGTATTGACAATTAACTCTTTATTCGTACCAACTAATTTAACAACACCTAAGTCAACAGCTTCTTGTCTTTCAGTAATATCTCTCATAACAACTACAGGTTTACCCAAACTGGGTGCTTCTTCTTGAATACCACCACTATCTGTTAGAATAAGATAGCTTTTATCCATTAAGTAAACAAAACTTTGATATTCTAATGGTTCTATTAAATAGATGTTATCAATATTTGTCAATATGTCATTTACAGGGCTCTGAACATTTGGATTTAAATGAACTGGATATACAATATCAATATCCGGATTTTTTTCTGCAATATCTTTAATAGCATTACATATATTTAAAAAGCCATCACCAAAATTTTCTCTTCTGTGCCCTGTAACTAAAATAAACTTTCTAGTAGAATCTATTTTATAACCTTTTTCATAAATTAGTTTACTTAATGATTTTGCCAATCTTTCATCAGATCTTATTTCTGAAACTACTTGAATCAAAGCATCAATGACCGTATTACCAACAACTGTAATTAAAGAGTTATCAACTCCTTCATCAAAAAGATTTTTTTCTGACAAAGAAGTTGGTGCAAAATGATATTTAGCAAGTCTAGTAGTTAATTGTCTATTCGCCTCTTCTGGATATGGAGAATAAATATTATAAGTTCTTAGTCCAGCCTCAACATGCCCAACATCAATTTGTTTATAAAAACAAGCTAACGACGTGGCAAATGTTGTAGTAGTATCGCCATGAACAAGGACCAAATCAGGATTGTAAATTTCTAAAATCTCTTTCATTCCATTTAGTATCTTTGTCGTAATATTAAATAAATCTTGATTTTGCTTCATTATATTCAAATCAAAATCTGGCTTAATTTTAAAAATATCTAGCACCTGATCTAACATCTCCCTATGTTGAGCCGTAACACAAACTTTCGTTTCGAAAAAATCATTATTTTTTTGAAACTCTTTAACCAATGGAGACATTTTAATTGCTTCTGGTCTGGTTCCAAAAACAATAAGAATTTTTTTAGTTAACATATTTTTCCAAATACCAATTAACTGTCTTAACAATCCCACTTTCAAAATTCTCATCAGCTATCCAGCCAAGTTCATTTTCAAGTTTTGTTGCGTCTATAGCATATCTTCTATCGTGTCCTGCTCTATCTTTTACAAATGTTATCAGTTCTTTATAGCTTGAATTTTTTGGAACTTTTTCATCCAAGATAGTACAAATAGCATCTACTATCTGAAGATTTGTTCTCTCGTTTCTTCCACCGACATTGTAAACATTGGCTTCTTTGCCAGTGTGGTAAACTAAGTCTATTCCCTTGCAGTGGTCAAGTACATAGAGCCAGTCTCGTATGTTTTTACCATCTCCATAGATTGGAATATTTTCACCGACTAAAGCTTTTCTAATAATAGTAGGGATTAGCTTCTCATCATGCTGTTTTGGCCCATAGTTGTTTGAGCAATTAGTAATAACAGTGTTGAGTCCGAAAGTCTCTTGATAACTTCTAACTATCATATCAGAACTTGCTTTTGAAGCAGAGTATGGAGAGTTTGGAGCGTAAGGTGTGCTTTCTGTAAAAAGATCAGTCTCATTAAGCGTTCCATACACTTCATCTGTACTAATATGATGGAATCTACAATTTTTGTACTTTTCTTTATAGTTAAAAGGAGAACTCATCCAGTAGTTTTTAGCAACATCAAGTAAAGTGAAAGTTCCATTTACATTTGTTTCAATAAATACACCTGGATTTTTTATAGAATTATCTACGTGAGACTCTGCTGCAAAGTGAATAACACCGTTTATATTGTATTCATTGAAGATGAATTCAACTAATTCACGGTTACAGATATTTCCTTTTATAAATTTATATTTAGTGTTGTTTTCACACTCTTTTAGGTTCTCTAAGTCACCGGCATAGGTAAGCAGGTCAAGATTTACAATATTATATTCTGGATATTTTTCTAAAAAATATGGGACAAAGTTACTCCCTATAAAACCAGCACATCCAGTTACTAAAATATTTTTTATCATTTTCTCTCTCCTAAAACTTTTAGACATGCGTCTAAACTATCTTTCCAAAAAGGAATTTCTATATTGAATTTTTGTTTTATTTTTGATTTATTTAACAAACTGTAATGTGGCCTATTTGCTGGTGTAGGATAGTCTTTTGTCTCTATTGGATTGATTTTACAATCTCTTTTTGCCATTTTCATAATCTCTTTTGCAAAGTCATACCAAGATAGAACACCTTCATTTGAGTAGTGGTAAATATCCACATTCTCATTTTGAACATTTGGCAGTATCTCTAAAATAGTTTTAGCCAAGTCTCTTGCATAAGTGGGAGTACCAACTTGGTCGAAAATAACACCAAGCTCATCTTTTTCACTTCCTAGTCTAAGCATAGTTTTAACAAAATTAGCTCCAAATGATGAGTAAACCCAAGATGTTCTAATGATAATAGAATTTTTTGGATTGATTTTTTGTAGAGCTTTTTCAGCATCAAGCTTACTACTTCCATAGACACTATTTGGAGCTGTAAAATCTGTTTCTATATAGGGTTTGTAGTTCTGACCACTAAATACATAATCAGTTGAGATATGAATAAGTTTAATGTTTTTCTCTTTTGATATTTGCGCTAGAGATTTAACTGCTTTATGATTGATAGCGTCTGCCATATCTTTTTGGGATTCAGCTTTGTCAACTGCTGTATACGCTGCACAGTTTATAATAATGTCTATATTATGTAGGTCTATAAAGTCTCTAATGCTCTGTTCATCAGTTATATCAAGAGAATCTCTATCTGTAAAGAAAAAATCATATGGGTATAAAGATGCTAATTCGTTAAGCTCACTTCCCACTTGCCCTTTCGAACCAGTTACTAAAACTTTATTCATAATAGTTTACACCATACTCAAATAAATCATTTGTTGCTTTCAGCCTTGGTTGTTTGGTGTCTTTTTGAGACAGATTAAGTAAAGAGAAATCTACTTGCCAGTCAATTCCTAAATCTGGATCATCAAAGGCAATACCTCTGTCATTTTCTGGAGAATAATAGTTGTCAACCTTATAGGCAAATATTGTGTCGTCTTCTAAAACTACAAATCCGTGAGCAAAGCCATGAGGTATAAGCAGTTGTTTCTTATTTTCTGCTGTCAATTCTATACTTACATGTTCTCCAAAAGTTGGACTGTCTTTTCTAATGTCTACGGCTATATCTAAAACTCGTCCTTGTATAACTCTAAGAAGTTTCGTTTGAGAGTATGGTGGCAGTTGATAATGCAACCCTCTTAAAACACCTTTAGAGCTTTTAGATTCATTGTCTTGACAAAAATTTATTTTAAATCCTAAAAACTCTTCAAGTTTATCTTGGCGAAAAGTTTCAACGAAATAGCCACGAGTATCTCCATGTATTTCAGGCTCGCAAATAATAATATCTTTTATCGTTGCTCTTGTAAGCTTCATAGTACAACTATCCCTTCTTGAGCTCTTCTAATTAGATATTGTCCATATTGATTTTTCTTTAAAGGTTCTGCTAATTCAAGAAGTTTTTCTTTTGAGATATATCCCATTTCATAAGCTATCTCTTCAATACAAGCTACTTTTAGCGATTGACGGTTTTCAATTGTTTGAATAAATTGAGATGCTTCAAGCAAACTCTCATGAGTACCAGTATCAAGCCAAGCGTAACCTCTGCCCATAAGTTCAACTTTTAGTCTCTCTTCATTTAGGTAGTTTTGGTTTAAAGTCGTAATCTCCAATTCACCTCTGTCACTTGGCTTTACATCTTTAGCTTTTTTAACCACATCATTTGGATAAAAATATAGACCAATAACTGCGTAGTTAGATTTTGGCTTTAACGGTTTTTCTTCTATGCTAGTAACATCACCATTTGTATTGAACTCAGCAACACCATATCTTTCAGGATCTTTTACATAGTAGCCAAAGACTGTTGCTTTATTTTCTATTTCAGCATTTTTAACACTTTGAGCGAGAAGATCAGTTAATCCATGACCATAGAATATATTATCACCAAGAACTAGACAAACATCATCATTACCAATAAACTCTTCCCCTAAAATGAAGGCTTGAGCAAGTCCATCAGGAGATGGTTGCTCCACATAACTAAAGTTCATACCTATATCAGAGCCATCACCTAAAAGCTCTTCAAATCTCGGTAAATCATGAGGAGTAGAAATAATTAATACTTCTGTAATTCCAGCTAACATTAATACTGAAAGGGGATAGTAAATCATAGGTTTATCATAGATTGGAACTAACTGTTTACTCACACCTTTTGTTATTGGGTATAGTCTTGTACCACTTCCACCTGCTAGAATTATACCCTTCAATTTTTTTCCTTAAATGTTTTATTAATAAATAAATTAAATTCTTTAAAATATTTTTGTATTGAATATTCATATGCATTTGATTTTGCTTTCATTGCAAAATCATCATACATTTTTTTATCATCATAAAGCTTTTGGATAGAGTCTATCCAAGATTCTTCATCATCTACTAAAAAGCCTGTTTTATTATTTTCCAATACATTGCAATTTTCACCGATACTACTTGCTATTGTCGGTAGTCCAGCAGCCATATATTGAATAATTTTAAATGACGACTTACCTTGAGCGAATGTATCTGCGTCTAATGGCATTATACCTATATGAGATTTTTTTAAAATTTTTACTTCATTCTTAGTTGACCAATCATAAAAATCCATGTTAACACCGACGATAGCTTCGTCTATTAAATCTTTAGAAGCGATTATAACTAATTTATAATCAATTATCTTTGAAAGTTTTTTAAAAATATGAGAATGAGATGTTATATATTTGTATGTAGAAGGGGAACCTATCCAAACTAAAGTGAACTTGTCAAATTTTATTATATTATTATTTTCATAATCATCTATGTCAATAACTGTTGGTATTTTTATAATATTGTTATTTAATTTTGAGACTTTCTCTTCTAGAAAGCTATTTGCAACAATTACACCACTGGCATTTTCAACTAAACTATCAAGTTTATTTCGTAACAATAGTTTATTTTCATAATTTGACCAAATATTATCATCAAAGTTAAGAATATAGTTTTTATTTTTAAGAAATAGTTTTTCTATAAAATATGGAATATATGGTAATGCTTCATATTCTATCAAAAGATTCTTTGAGCTATTAATTAGAACAAAGAACCTTTTGATATATGCTATGATAATTTTAAATTTATTTTTCTTTTTTTTACTATAAAGCCTATGTAAATATGATGTATCTAAGAAAGAATCAATCTCTATATTTGTATCTTGTTTTAACAAATCATTAATATATAAAAAGTACCTATATCGACTAGAAGCACCCTTAGAAGTGTACTTTGTCAAAATAGTAATATCTATCATTTATTAATCTTTGTTAATTCAAATTTTATTTCATAAGGTGGTATTAAATAACAAAAATTTTCTTCATGAAACTCTTTTGTATATGTACATAAATTTACAAAAAAACCTACTATCTTTTTAAATGCATATCTACCAACAAAGGGCGATGTAAAACCTAATTTCACATCAGATACTTCAAAAAACTCTGACATATAAAAGGTTGGCACTTTTCTTTTAAATAGTTTTTGTTCTTTATCAAAATAACTAAAACTGTAAAGCCCAAAAAAGCTATTATGAGTAGGATCTGAGTAAAAATATGGATTAGCAAAGTGTGGTACAGTTCCTATCTTTTTTCCATTTGGCTTTAACACTCTATGAATCTCTTTTAATACAAACTCTAAGTCAGAAACATGTTCTAAGAAATGGAATGAATAAATTTCATCTATTGAATTGTCATCAAATGGCAGGCCATTATTTATGTTGGCGACTATATCCACCTCATCCAAATCAACAATATCTACACTTATCGCATCTTTTATCTTTTTATTTGGTCCACACCCTAATTCTACTTTGATAAAATCTTTTGATTTTAACTTTTGCTGAGAGTTATTTTTATATAAAACTTCCATAATCAATTACTTCCATAAACTTTTTATATAAAACTTTAAAAGCTTTAATAAATAAATAGGAAAAGCTTTAGCTATCTTTTCTCCATTTTCGATTTTTATAAGCATCTCTTCTGTAAATGACCTAAATATATTGTTCGAAGCTAAACCACCAACTCTAAAAAATGCAGTTTTCTTTGGTAAATATATCGGTTTAATATTATAAACATGATAAGCCCTGTACATAAAATCGTAATCTGCCAATATTTTATACCACAATCTATATTTACCAATTTTATCATAAACTTTTTTAGGACAAAACATTGAAGGATGAGCACCGAATGCTCCAATCTTTACATTTTCTTGTCTCCAGCCCTTAACAATATCTCCATCATGAAACATATCTCCAAAGAAAATATGTTCTTCTAAGCTTTTCCCATCAAATGCTTTTACTACATCTACAAAAATATCATCAAAATAGTAATCATCCGCATTAATCATACCTATAATATCACCAGTAGCTTTTTCTATACCTTTATTCATGGCATGATATAAACCATAATCAGGTTCACTTGCCCAATAAGCAATTCTATCTTCATACTTTTTTATAATATCTAATGTTCCATCTGTTGAACCACCATCTATTATAATATATTCTTTATTGTCATAAGGTTGATTTACAACAGAGTTTATTGTTTCTTCTATCGTGTCTGCCGCATTAAAACAAACCGTAATTATTGATATTTTATTTTTCATAATTTATAAGTTCTTCCTCAATTAACATATCTAAAACCTCTATAAAGCTATTATCATAATTCCATTTCAATTTTTCTTTTGCTTTTTTATTTGACCCATAGATATCATATATTTCAGTAGGTCTATATAAGTTATCATCTATTACTAACTTTTCATGTTCTATTTTCAACTTGTCAAAAACATAAAAAATAATTTCCTTTAATGAAACTGATTCTCCAGAGCAAATAACAAAGTCTTCAGGAGTTTCTTGCTGCATCATAGAATACATTGCTTCAATGTATTTTGGGCTATATCCAAAATCTCTTTTTATCTCAATGTTACCTACTTTGAGTATATCTTTTTTACCAAAATAGATATCTATAGAATCTTTTATTATTTTTTTAATAAAGAAATTTTTACTTCTTAAAAAAGATTCATGATTAAATAAAATACCACAACATGTAAACATCGAATAAGATTCTCTATAGTTTATTGTTAGCCAGTGAGCTGAAGCTTTTGAAACGGCATATGGACTTAATGGATGGAATGGAGTATCTTCACTAATTGGTAAATCTTTCACTTTACCATACATTTCAGAACTTGAAGCTTGGTAGAATTTTATATTTTTATTTACTAATTTTATGCTTTCTAGAATATTTAATACGGAAGTAGTATTATACTGAAATGTGCCTATAGGTTGATCAAATGAACTTCCAACTGAACTTTGTGCCGATAAATTATATATTTCATCAGGCATATTTTTTGTAATGACATTTAAAATATTAGAGAAGTCTAATAAGTCACACTCAAGTATGGTTATAGAGTCTTGTATTCCTAAATATTCCAACTTATATAGATTACCTGCTGCATAACTTCTTGTCAGCCCTATTACTTCATAGCCTTTTTCTAATAAAAGCTTTGATAAATATGCTCCGTCTTGTCCTGTAACTCCAGTTATTAATGCTTTTTTCATAGTAGTTTATTGTATACAGCTATTGTTTGCTGAGCTGTTTTCTCCCAACTAAATTTTTTTGCTTGTATAGTACCTAATTGTTTTAATTCTTCACGTCTGCTATTATCATAATATAAACTTTTAACAGCTCTTAGTATAGATTCTAACGAATTAGGATCAAAATATTCTACTGCATCTCCACCCACTTCAGGTAAAGAGCCTTGATTACTCAAAGCTACAGGGCAACCACAGTTAAATGCTTCTAATACAGGAATACCAAATCCTTCATACAACGAAGGAAATACAAAGCATATAGCTTTTTGATAAAGGTTAGCTAGTATTTTATCGTCTATATTGAAATACTTTACTTTCTCCATTATGCCAAGTTCTTTAAGATTCATCTCTTCATCTTTAGAAAATGCACCACCTCCGGCACAAATTACATTTAATTCATTTTCTTCATATAATAAAGGTGCAACTGCTTTTATAAACGCATTGAAGTTTTTATATCTACTTCTATTGCCAACAAACAAAATGTATTTTTCAGGTAGAGACAGTTCTAAATCTTCATTTATTATTTTCAATGAACTTGACAAGTATACTACATCAATTTTGTCTGCTGAAATTCCATAATATTTAATAATATCTTGTTTTGTGTTTTCAGAGATGGCGATTATTCTATCTGCCTTCATAGCACACTCTTTTTTCCAAGCAATATTCATATCTTTTGATGAGAACATATCTTTGAATTTTTCATGCATAAAATCATATATTGTTAAGACATATGGTTTTTGTAGACTCTTTAAAAAATACGGATCATAGTAAGTAGGGTGAAATATATCAAAACTATTTTCTTTAATATATTTCTTCATAATTAAACGACCCATGTAAGAAAATAATTTTTTAGAAAATTTATTTTCTTGAAATGGCTTGATCTTTTTTATATCTTCTAAATATACATTATTGGAATAATAAACAGGCAAGCTGTATTTTTGGTTTAGAGAATCGAACTTTTTAACAAGTTCAACAAAATATCTGGAGATTCCACCATATTTCTGTGCTAAAAAGATTTGATGATCAAATAAAATTTTCATAAATTGTTCATAATAAGTATATATTTCATGATAGAGATTCTAGCTAAATTATACTTATCATACAATAGATTTTTAATAGAACATAGAAAATGCTCTATTAAGATAAAATACAGTAGAATATTTTCAAAAAATAACAACAAAGACAATTAATGAAGATTGAACAAACAAAACTTAGTGGAGTATTAGTATTAACTCCAAAAATATTTAATGACGAAAGAGGCTTTTTTTATGAAAGTTACTCTAAAAATAGTTTTTTAGAGCATGGAGTAAACCATGATTTTATACAGGATAATCACTCTTACAGTAGAGATAAATATACATTTAGAGGGTTGCACTACCAGATGAATCCAAAAGCTCAAACAACATTGATAAGGGTTGTTTCAGGAGAGATAATGGATTTTGCTGTTGATCTTAGAAAAAACTCTCCAACATATGGACAATATACTTCTGTATTATTATCTGCAGAAAACCATAAGCAACTGTTAATTCCAAAAGGTTTTGCACATGGATTTTTGACATTGACAGATAATGTTAACATTTTATATAAAATGGATGATATCTATGCTCCTGAATACGACAGAATATTAAACGTTAGAGATCATCAAGTTGATATTAAACTAGGTGTTGATTTTGATAAAATCACAATAGCTAAAAAAGATGAAAAAGCACCGATGCTTGAAAATATAGAAAATAATTTCATCTATATAAAATAGTATTGAAGTAAATATGAATAACACTAATAGCTATGATTACTTAATAATTGGTGCCGGTATTATTGGACTTGCAATTGCTAAAACTTTAGTTGAAAAATATCCTAAAAAAAAGATATTTATTATTGAAAAAGAAAATCAAGTTGCATGTCATAGCAGCGGCCGTAATAGTGGCGTACTGCATGCTGGATTCTATTATACGTCAAACTCTTTAAAAGCAAAATTTACAAGAGATGGGAATATAGAAATGACACAATTCTGCTTAGAAAATAACTTGAAAATAAATAGATGTGAAAAAGTTGTAATTGCCAATAACGAAGATGAATTAAAAACACTTGAAGAGCTTTATCATAGAGGTATAGCTAATGGTGTAGATGTAGAGTTAATATCTGAAGATGAATTAACTATAAAATTTCCAAATGTTAAAACGTTCAAGAGAGCCCTTTACTCTAAAAACACATCAACTGTAGACCCAGTTGAAATATCATTATTTTTACATAAACAATTAGAAAACAAGGGCATTGAATTTAGTTTTAATGAAAGATATATCACAAATTTAGGTAATAATACAATAAGAACAACTAAGCACCAAAAAATACATGCTAAAAAAATAATTAATTGCGCAGGACTATATGCAGATAAGATAGCAAAAGATTTTGGTTTTTCTCAAGACTACACAATCATTCCTTTTAAAGGTTTATATTTAAAATATACTAAAACTGATAAACCTATAAATACAAATATATACCCTGTACCTAATTTAAAAAATCCGTTTCTTGGAGTTCATTATACAATTACAGTAGATGGAACAATTAAAATCGGTCCTACGGCGATACCTGTATTTTGGAGAGAAGGCTATAAAGGACTAAAAAATTTTAATTTAAGTGAGTTTTTTGAGATCTCAATGTATGAATTAAAGCTATTCGCTACTAATGCCTTTAATTTTAGAACTTTAGCGTATGAAGAAATGAAAAAATATTATAAAAGCTACTTTATATCTTTAGCTTTAAAAATGACCAAAAAAATTGATAAAAATGCTTTTAATGAGTGGAGTAAACCTGGGATTAGAGCACAACTTTTAAACACAAAAACATTAGAACTTCTTCAAGATTTTGTAGTAGAATCAGATAATAATTCAGTGCATGTTTTAAATGCTGTAAGCCCTGCATTTACAAGTAGTTTTCCATTTGCAAGATGGGTTGTAGAAAATCACTTAGAGTAAATTAATTATAAGTTAGATAAGATGTCGTTACAAAAAATAACAAGGTTTAATAGTCTATGAAAAAATGTTTGATATGTAATTCTGAAATAGAAAAATTTATTGACTTTGGTCAACAGCCAATAGCAAATGGCTTTTTGTTAGAGGAACAGTTTGAAAAAGAGTACTTCTTTCAAATGGAAGTTGGCTTTTGTCCAAAGTGTAAGATGGTTCAGTTGCTAGAACAACCGGATAGAGAACAGATGTTTCATGAAAATTATGCATTTTTTTCATCAACTTCAAACTATATGAAAAAACATTTTAAAGAATTTGCAGACTCAATAATTGAACTTCAATCTTTACAAAAAAACTCCTTTGTCGTAGAGGTAGGTTGTAATGATGGCATTATGATTCAAAACTTCATGCAACAAGGTATAGGGCATTTGGGCGTAGAACCATCAAAAAACGTCGCACAAGTAGCTAAAGATAAAGGTATAAATGTAACAACAGAATTTTTTGATGCTACATTAGCAGAAAACACTATACCAAAGTATGGAAAAGCAGATGCAATAATAAGTGCCAATGTAATGTGTCATATTCCATATATGCACTCTATTTTTGAAGGGATTGAAAAACTATTAAAAGATGATGGTGTCTTTGTTTTTGAAGATCCTTATGCAGGAGATATAATACAAAAAGCTTCTTTTGACCAAATTTATGACGAGCATACTTTCTTATTTTCTGTACTATCAGTTAGCTATTTGGCGAATATGCATAATCTTGAAGTTATTGATGTTCAACATCAGATTACGCATGGTGGTTCTATGAGATATACTTTAGCACATCGTGGTAAGAAAAAAATTTCTTCAAATGTAGCGAAACAAATCCAAATAGAAAAAGACTTAGGTTTAGATTCACTGCAGGCATATCAAGAATTTACAAATAAAGTACTTATAGTTAAAAATGACTTAATGAAACTATTAAATCAACTGAAAAAAGATGGTAAAAAAGTTGTTGCATATGGAGCGACATCAAAAAGTACAACTGTTACTAATTACTTTGGAATAACACCTGAACACATATCTTTTATATGTGATACTACGCCTACTAAGCATAATAAATTCTCACCTGGGGCTCATATACCAGTAGTTCCATATGAAAATTTTAGAGAAAGTGATCCTGACTATGTTCTACTATTTGCATGGAACCATGCAAAAGAGATTATGGAAAAAGAAGAAGAGTATATGCGTTCAAACGGTGTTAAATGGATTATGTATGTCCCTAATGTTGCTACAATAAATTATTAGCAAAATGTTTTATATTAAAAGTAACTAATATGAAATCAATCATTCATATAGGGGGAAATAAAACAGCAAGTACCCTCTTTCAACGCAGACTCTTTTCTAAACATCCAAAAATTGGATATATGGGTGAAGACTGTGAAAACTATGCGGATATTAATAAATATATACAGATTCTTGTTCATGAAGATGAATCTGTATATAATGAAAATATTTCACTTGAAATAATTAACTCAATAAAAAACAACAAAGAAATTTTTATTTTTTCTAATGAAGATATTATGGGAACACGTCATCCTAGTGTATGTGCTAGAAGATTAAAAAAGATTCTTCCAGATGCTCAAGTTATTATGGTAATGAGAAATCAAAGAACAACCTGGGCTTCATGGTATGTAAATCATGGTGCATTTTTAAAATTAGTACCAAAGGACTATTGGAAAAAATATGTTTCTTTTAAAGAATGGCTGAGCTATTCTTTCTCATTTCCATATATTACCCCCCTAGAAGCAATGAACTATGAAAGATACTATAATATTTTTAAAAATTCTTTTGGTGAAAAGAATGTACATGTTTTTCTGTATGAAGATTTTATACATAATGCAGAATATTTTTACTCTCAGTGGGGTGGAGTGTTAAATATGTCTAATTCTGAAATCAAGTCATATCTTGATGGTTTCAGAGAGAGAACAAGTATTACTTCATTCCAATTTAAAATTCATCAAATCAGTAAAACAAGTGTTATATTAAGTAAGGTATTAAATATAATATTTAGAAATTTTCTAGATAATGAAGTTTCAGCTAAGGTAAATATTCCTGTTGAGTTTGAAGATAAAATTTCAAACTATTATGCTTCTGGCAACACTAAACTAGAAACAACATTAGGTCTAGAATTAAAAAAATATGATTACCCTCTTGAATCAAAATAAAGGATAAATAATGAAAACTATACCAAATATTGGCCCATGGATAGGGGACTTTGAAAAAGAAACTGTAAATAAGGCAATGAGTGATTGGTATGAAAATCCATATTATTACTGTGAATTATTTGAAAAAGAATTTGCAAAATATCATGATAGAAAATATGCTTTAATGACTCCAAATTGTACATCAGCTATTCATTTACTGATGCTTGGGCTAGGTATACAAGAAGGAGATGAAGTTATAGGTCCAGAGTGTACTTGGATAGCTTCAGTGGCACCAGCATTTTATCAAAAAGCAAAAGTAGTTTTGTGCGATATTGATGAAACAACATGGTGTTTAGATCCAAAATCTGTAGAAAAAAACATTACAAATAAAACAAAAGCCATTGTTTCTGTTAACTTATTTGGAAATATGGCAAACTGGAATGAGTTACTTAAAATATCTAAAAAATATAACATTCCACTTATTGAAGACGCTGCTCAGTCACTTGGTTCTACTTATAAAGGAATCAAATCAGGTAAGTTTGGTATTGGATCAGTATTTAGTTTTCATAGAACTAAAACATTAACAACTGGTGAAGGGGGTATGCTTTTAATTGATGATGATAAACTTTACAAAAAATGTAAGATGTTTAGAGATCATGGTAGAAATGACAATGATCCTATGTATTTCAATAGTGAAGTAGGATATAAATATATGCCTAATAATATTAGTGCTTCATTAGGTTACGCTCAGTTTCAAAGATTAGATGAATTAGTATCTAAAAAGCATTGGATATTACAACAATATTCAAAAAGGTTAAATGTCATTGATGACATAACCTTAAATTACGAACCTGAATATGTTTATAATAGTGCCTGGATTACTACAATAGTCTTAGGTAGAAGCATTCAAATTAAGAAGCAGGATTTTATTGATAAATTAATAAGTAAAAATATAATGGCAAGACCATTTTTCTATCCATTATCTAGCATACCAGCACTAAATAAAAGAGGTTATATTGAAGAAGAACATAAATTAAAAAATCCAATGGCATATGATTTATCTTCAAGAACAATCAATTTGCCATCCCCACTAAATATTACAGAAGAACAAATAGATTATATTTGTAATGAGATAAAAACTATTTTAATGAAATAGTTAATTTAAATATGGCAGAAACTATGATTAAACAAACATTAACACACTTAAAGCAACTAGAAGCCGAGTCTATTCATATTATAAGAGAAGTGATTGCGGAATTTGAAAATCCTGCAATGCTTTACTCTATTGGTAAAGATAGTTCTGTTATGCTACATTTAGCTCAAAAAGCGTTTTACCCTGCTCCTCCACCATTTCCACTTGTTCATGTAGATACTAAATGGAAATTTACAGAGATGATTGAGTTTCGTAACAAAAGAGCAAAAGAGGTTGAAATGGAACTTATTGTTTATTCTAACCCAAAAGGTGAAGAGATAAATATCTCTCCTTTTACTCATGGGTCAGCTCTTCATACAGATATAATGAAAACAGAAGCCTTGAAACAGATGCTAAACATATATAAATATGATGCAGTGTTTGGTGGTGCAAGAAGAGATGAAGAAAAATCTCGTGCAAAAGAGAGAATTTACTCTTTTCGTGATGAAAACCATAGATGGGATCCAAAAAATCAAAGACCAGAGCTTTGGAATATTTACAATGGAAGACATAAAAAAGATGAGTCAATCAGGGTCTTTCCTCTGTCAAACTGGACTGAACTAGACATCTGGCAATATATTTATTTAGAATCTATTCCTATTCCTGATTTATACTTTGCTAAAAAAAGACTTGTAGTAGAATATATGGGTACAAAAATCATGGTAGATGATGAAAGAATGCCAGAAGAGTTGAGAAAAACAGCAAAAGAAGAGTTAGTAAGATTTAGAACCTTAGGATGCTACCCTCTTACAGGAGCTGTTCATTCAAACTCCTCAACATTGCCTGAAATTATTCAAGAGATGCTTTTAACTACAACTAGCGAGAGACAAGGTAGACTTATTGACAGTGATTCATCTGCATCAATGGAGAAGAAAAAACAAGAAGGTTATTTTTAATGGCAAACAAGTCAGACTTGATTTCACAAAATATTGAGCAATATCTTACAGAACATGAAAACAAAAAAATACTTAGATTTATAACATGTGGTTCTGTTGATGATGGAAAATCAACTCTAATTGGACGACTTTTATATGATAGTAAAATGATTTTTGAAGATCAATTAAGTGCCATTAAGAAGGATAGTAAAAAGAGTGGAACAACAGGTAACAACATAGACCTTGCTCTACTAGTTGATGGACTTCAAAGTGAGAGAGAGCAAGGTATTACTATTGATGTTGCCTATAGATATTTTTCTACTGATAAACGAAAATTTATTATAGCAGATACTCCTGGACACGAACAATATACTAGAAATATGGCTACAGGTGCCAGCACAGCAGATTTAGCTATTATATTAATAGATGCACGACAAGGAGTGCTAACTCAAACAAAAAGACACTCTTATATCGCTTCATTATTGGGAATTAAAAATTTAGTTGTAGCTATTAATAAAATGGACTTAATTAATTTTTCTAAAATTAGGTTTGAAGAGATAAAAGAAGAATATCAAAGTGTAATTCCTAATTTACCTAATAATGAAAATATTAATGTTACATATATTCCTATTTCTGCACTTGATGGAGACAATATAGTTAATAGAAGTAAAAAGACAGAATGGTATGACGGTAAATCACTTATGGAGACACTTCATACAATTGAGGTATTTACAAATAGCAAGCAATTGACATCAAATTTAAGATTTCCAGTTCAGTACGTAAATCGTCCCCATTTAAACTTTAGGGGATTTGTTGGAACCATAGCTAGTGGTGGCATGAAAGTCGGAGATGAGATAACCATTTTACCTTCTCGAAAAACAAGCAAGGTGAAATCAATAATAACCCCTGATATAAAAGATTTAAGAGCCAAGTCTTATAAAGAGAGTGCTGAAACTGCATTAGAAGCATTTGCACCAATGGCAGTTACTATTACACTTGAAGATGAAATCGATATTAGTCGTGGTGATATGATTGTAAAATCTGATTCAATTCCAGAAGTCTCAAATAATTTACATGTAATGATTGTGTGGATGAGTGAGGAACCAATGCGATTAAACAAAAAGTATATTATTAAACGAGCAACATCTGTGCTAAATGGATCATTTACGGATATTAAATTTAAAAAAGACATTAATACTTTCAAAGAGTTGCAATCAGATAAATTAGAATTAAATGATATCGCACAATGTACACTAAATATTGATAGAGAAATAGCATTAGATACTTATAGTAAAAATAGATATACAGGTAGTTTTATAATAATAGATAAATATACAAACTCTACTATTGGGGCAGGCATGATAACTTGCAGTGAAAGAAGTAATTTAAAAGCTAAGATAAAAGACTATACTAAAGAAGAGATTGAACTAAATAGAGAGATAAGAGAAAAATTTCCAGAGTGGGAGTGTAAAGCTATATAATGTTTAAAGAGACAAATGCTCGTTCACTATTTAAAGGTATAAGCTGGAGAATATTAGCTACAACCACAACAATTATATTAGTTTATATGTTCTTTAATAGACTTGATTTAGCAATAATAGCTGGCATAATTGAAACAATTTTAAAAGTTGCTTTATATTGGGGTCATGAAAGAGTTTGGCATAAAATAAGGTGGGGTAAAAAGAGGATAGAACCTTTTAATCTCTGGTTTACCGGGTTACCTCTTAGTGGAAAAACTACAATTGCTGATGCAGTTTTCAAAGAATTAAACAAACTTCAAATACCAATTGAGAGACTTGATTCAAAAGATATTAGAGATGTTGTTCCTGATATCGGCTTTAGTAGAAAAGATAGAAATATACATATGAAAAGAATAGGACATCTAATAAAAACACTTCAAAATAATTCTATATCAACTGTTGCTTCATTTGTTAGTCCATATAGAGAATCAAGAAAAACAATCCGAGAAATGGTAAAAAATAATATTGTAGTCTACATAAAAGCAAATATTGAAACCTGTAAAAAAAGAGATAGAAAAGGAAAATATGAAAAAGCCACAAAAGGTGAATATCAAAATTTTACAGGTGTAAATGATATTTATGAAGAACCGCAACATGCAGAGATAACAATCGACACAGATAAGCTTTCAGTTGATGAAGCAACTAAAATAATTGTAAAATATGTAAAAAAGAATTATGTTAAATGAGCAATAATATAGTTTGGCATGATTACCATATAAAAAAACTACAACGAGCTAAGCAAAAAAAACAAAAATCTTGCATATTGTGGTTTACAGGACTAAGTGGAAGTGGAAAATCCACACTGGCAAATGCTTTGGAAGTTAAACTTTATGAACTAAACTTTCATACTTATTTACTTGATGGAGACAATGTAAGATATGGACTAAATAAAGATTTAGGATTTGATGAAAACTCAAGAGTTGAGAGCATAAGGCGAATAGGTGAAGTTTCGAAATTATTTATTGATAGCGGTATTATTACATTAACAGCTTTTATATCACCTTTTATTAAAGATAGACAGATGGTAAGAGATTTAGTAGAGGAAAATGAATTTATAGAAATATTTGTGGATACTCCTCTCTCAATTTGTGAGGAGAGAGATCCAAAAGGATTATATAAAAGAGCAAGAGATGGTGAAATACAAGAATTTACTGGGATCAGCTCCCCATATGAAAAACCAGACAATGCTGAAATACATATTTTAAATGCTGAATTAACTATAGAACAAAATATAGATAAAATAATATTATATTTAAAAATAAATGGATATATAAATGCTTAAAAAAATAAACATTAAAGATATAAAACAAATAGCTTTAAAAGCTGGTAAGGCTATTATGGATATCTATGAAAAAGATTTTACAATAGAATATAAAGATGACAATTCTCCGTTAACAGAAGCTGATTTAAAATCAAATAAAATAATTTGTGATAGTTTAAAAAAGCTTTACCCAGAAATTCCTATACTCTCAGAAGAAAATAAAGAAGTTTCATACAGCATAAGAAAGAGTTGGGAATATTATTGGTGTATAGATCCAATTGATGGAACAAAAGAATTCATTAAAAAAAATGATGAGTTTACAGTAAACATTGCATTAATATGTAAAAATATACCAGTTATTGGTGTAGTTTATGCGCCAGCACTTAAGTTGATGTATTATTCAAAGCAAGGATATGGAGCATATAAAAATAATATTAAACTTCCAATTGAAAGAGAAGATAATAAATTGATTATAGTTGCTAGTAGATCTCATATGTCAGATGCAACTCAAAAGTTTGTGGATAATATAAAAACTGAGAAAGAGAAAGAGCTTATCTCAATAGGCAGTAGTTTAAAACTTTGTTTAATTGCTGAAGGAAAAGCAGATATATACCCAAGATTAGCACCTACAATGGAGTGGGACACTGCTGCTGCTCATGCAATTATATCTGAATCAGGGAAAAGAGTAGTGTTAAATGATGATATTAATCAAGAATTATATTATAATAAGACAAATTTATTAAATGCTTGGTTTATTGCCAATTAAAATATATTTATTTTAATTTTTATGAACATTAAATTTACAATATAAAGGAAAAATATGAATAAAAAATATAAACTTAATTTAGGTTGTGCTTCAAGACCAATTGAAGGCTATATTAATATTGATATAGATGACAAAGAAACAATGAGGAAAAGATATCCTAATATTAATATACCAGACGATATAGAAATATTCCAATATGACATTTTTAATTTACCTTTTGATTTTGAAAGCATTCATGAAGTACGATCTGAATCAATGATAGAACATCTATCATTTTTAGAAGAAAAAAAATTTTTTCTTGAAATGAAAAGAGTATTGAAAAAAGATGGGCTGCTAGTATTTTCTGTTCCTGATTTTGAAGATACAGTTAAAAAATGGTTAAATGCCAAAGATGATTGGAAAGATTTTTACAGAAACGATGATGAAGCTATTGATAATCAACATTGGTTTGGAAACAATTCTTATTCATTTGGCAATAGATGGGGTTATCTCACAGCAAGTATTTTTGGGCCACAAAATTCCGAAGGACAATTTCACAAGAATGCTTATACTGAAGCTAAGATAAAAGCAATGATGAAGTATTTGGGCTTTGAGGTAGTTGAAATAAGCAGATTTAACTGGAAAGAAGATAGAGATCTAATGCTAAATATTATTGCAAAGAAGAAGAAATAATATGGCTTATTTTATTTCTTTACCAACTTTTAGTGATGAGAGAGGCAGTTTAACAGTTATAGAAAAAATTCTTCCATTTGATATAAAAAGAGTGTTTTATATTTATTATATGAATGGCCAAAGAGGTGGTCACAAACATAAAAAAACTGTTCAAGCATTGGTTCCATTAAATGGGAAATATAAAATTACTGTTTTTGATAAAAATAATGAAGAAAAAATTTATAATTTAGATTCCCCAAACCAATGCTTAATCCTTGAGCCTAGTGATTGGCACACAATGGATGGTTTTAGTAAAAATAGTATTTTATTAGTTTTTGCTTCAGAGTATTTTGATACTGATGATTATATTTATGAGAGGTAGTAATTGAAAAAAATAGTGATAACTGGTGCATTAGGTCATATAGGTTCTAAGTTAATAAGAACTTTACCAATTCAAATAGAAGATATAGAGATAGTTATGATAGACAATATGCTATCTCAAAGATATTGTTCTTTATTTAATTTACCGAGAAAATACAATTATAAGTTTATAGAAGCTGACATATTAGAGTATGATTTAGACTCTTTATTCAAAAATGCTTCATACGTTGTGCATCTAGCAGCCATTACAAATGCAGCAGGAAGCTTTGAAAATGAAGCAGAAGTTGAAAATGTAAATTATGTAGGTACTAAAAAAATTATAGATGCTTGTGCAAACAATAATTGTAAACTTATATTTTTATCCACTACGAGTATTTACGGTACTCAAAATGATGTTGTAGATGAAGATTGCTCAGCAGATGAGCTTAAACCGCAAAGTCCTTACGCTCAGTCTAAATTTAAATCAGAACAAGAATTAAAAAAATATTCAGATAAATTAGATTACATTATTTTAAGGTTTGGTACAATATTTGGATTCTCTGAAGGCATAAGATTTCACACTGCTGTAAATAAATTTTGCTGGCAAGCTGTTATGAGACAGCCATTAACAGTTTGGAAAACAGCATATAATCAGAAAAGACCTTATTTAGACTTAGAAGATGCAGTAAATTCTATAGCTTTTCTAATAAAAAATGATATTTTTGATAAAAATATTTATAATGTACTTACCAAGAACTTAACGGTTAAAGATATTGTAGACTCAATAAAAGAAAATGTAGATTCACTTAATATTGACTTTGTTGAGACACAGATCATGAATCAGTTATCATATGATGTTGCTAATGAAAAATTTAAAAAGCTAGGATTTGAATTTAAAGGTGACTATAAAAAAGGAATAAAAGAGACAATAGATACTTTAAAAACATCTAATAACTAAATCTTGAAGGCTCTAAGCTACAACCTAGTGTGTTAGACATTTCGTGTCAGTCTGATAAAATACTATCAAGGACTGACAATGAACGAAGAAGTAGATTTTGATTTTGATGAAATCTTAGAAGAATTTAGAAATGGTAAAAAGCTTACAGATTAAGGTGAGCTTTTAGCTCCACTTATCAAACAACTCACAGAAGCTGCACTTGAAGCAGAAGTAGAATCACACATAGCCAACGATGTTCTCTCTGGAATGTCCCCTATAAACTAGACAATTACTAACCCAGTAAAAACCTACTTTTTTGAAGACTCTAAATTATACCTTTTTTCAAACTCATTTGGTGGAATGTCCCCTATAAACTAGACAATTACTAACCCAGTAAAAACCTACTTTTTTGAAGACTCTAAATTATACCTTTTTTCAAACTCATTTGGTGAAATATAATCCAAATAACTATGTCTTCTTTTAGAGTTGTAGAACATCTCTATATATTCAAATATTTTAGATGCCGCAATGTCTCGAGTTAAAAATATTTGTTTTCTGACAAGCTCTTTTTTAAGAGTTTTGAAAAAGCTTTCTGCAACAGCATTATCATAACAGTTACCTCGTCTACTCATGCTAAGAGTAATATTATGCTTTTTTGCAAATGTTTTATACTCATAAGAGCTGTATTGACTCCCCTGATCTGAATGGAGAATAACTTTATTGTTTTTACTTAGTCTTGTTGTTGCCATTTTTAATGCTTCGATAATTAACGGTGTAGTTTGACGATGTCCAGTTGCCCATCCAATAATTTTGCGACTATATAAATCTATAACTGTAGCTAAGAATATCCATCCCTCTTTAGTTCTAATGTAAGTTATATCACTTACCCACGTATCATTTGGCTGACCTGCTATAAAGCACTGGTGCAGATGATTAGGATGTGCTTTATGGACTGAACCAGGTTTACTGTACGGCTTGCGTTTGTAGGTACCTACACCATAGAGTTTAGCCTCACTCATAAGTCTAGCGACTCTTTTTTTATTTACATGAATACCTAGCTCTTTTAGATCTTTATGAATATTTCTGTGACCATAAACGCCTTTGGATTCTTTAAATGCATCTTTAATCTGTATGAGTAATTCTTGATTTTCAAGTTCTCTATCAGAAATAGGTTGATTTAGCCACTGATAATATCCACTGCGGTGCACTTGCATAACTTTGCAAAGTCTATGCACTGCATAAACTTCACTATACTCTTTGATAAAAGCATATTTTAGTTTGTGTGGCTTGCAAAGTACACCGCGGCCTTTTTTAGAATGTCCCTCTCTTCTGTAACTCTTTTTAGCTCTTTTTGGAGTTTCTTTATCTCTGCTTGTGATTCATCTAATATTTTATGTTTTTGGATTGCTTGTGGAGACTCTAATCTTTTAATCCAGTTTCTGAGTGAATCTGGATGGACACCTAGTCTATCAGCAGTATCGTTAATGCTATAACCATTTTTAGTAACTTGTTTGACTGCCTCTATTCTGAACTCTTCACTATAAACTACTCTTGCCATTTTTTAATCCTATTAAATCTTATAATACATTCGTATTATTTTATCTAAATTACTGAATTAAATGTTGTCTAGTTTATAGGGGACATTCCATACTAGAAACATTATAGAATCTGTACATCGCCAGTTTAGAAAACTAACTAAAACTAAAGGTGCATTTCCAAAGGAAAACTCTCTGTTAAAATTACTCTAATTAGGTATAAAAAATGCATTAAAAAAATGGACTATGCCAGTGAGAAATGGTTAGTGACCAATTTCTCAACTTGCTATCTTTTTCGAAGGGAGGCTGGATAAATACTTAAAGGTGTAGCTTATGTTACGGATTGTAGCTGACACGGTATTTTAAACGCTCTCCTACAACCTATAAAATCAATTCTTTTAAAGGTTGTAGTCCATTAGTTTCTAGATTATAAATCATCTCTTCTTCTATAACTTTCATTGTGTTTAACTTTGGTATATCTAAAAACAATCCATTTTTATCTCTGGCTTCTTTAAATTTTGAATCAATAAATCTAGTCTCCAAATTATCAAAACCATCAGAATACTCTTTTTTTACAAAATACATGTTATTACCATTACTATTACATCCCACAAACTTGTATCCTTTCTTTTCAGAAAGTAACAAAAGTGCTTTGTATGATGCACCAAAATACAAATTAGAAAAGTGTGCAGAAGTCCTATAAAAATCATCCTTATAAGGAATAGTCACAGCTTTTTCTCTCCCAAAATTTGCATTGTACTCACAAATAACAATTCTTGGACTAATACACTCTATATTTTCCCAAATCCAATAATCATTTCCATCAATATCTATACTTAAAAGTCCTATGTTTTTTATAGTTGTGTACTCTATTATTAACTTATTTATATTATCTTTAGTAATAAATGCTTTTTTCGCTGTTAAATCGTATTTCCAATGTATCTCATCGTTTTTTATATAATTTATTGCTTCTTCAGAACCATCCATGACAAGTCCTGACCAATTGTCATTTTGAAGCAAAAACCTTGTATTTGACTCTGTATAGTTTTGAACTCCAAACTCTATAAATATTTTATTTGGTATATCAATATTATTTATCAAGTACTGAATAATACCATCATCACCCCATTGTGAATAGACCTTAAACTCTACATCTTCTAAAGAGTTGATATTTTGACACTCCATTATTCTCTTGGAGTGCATTTTACCAAGCAGTAATAATACATGATCTTGCCTCATATATAGCTCACTAAATATTTTTCTGAAAGTAAGTTTTACTTTATCTTTTAAACTCATTTTGTTTTCCTAATATTCATTTTTATTATCACTTTTTCTACAAAAGCATTAGTTCTTTAAAGTTTTAATAAACTTGTTTTTTATCTTATTAAAAAAGCCATCAATATACAAATACTTCAAAAATCTTTTTCTAATCTCTTTAGACAACATATTTAACTCTGCAAGAGTTAATTCATTATACAAATTAGAATGAAATAGGTCATAGTTTATATTACGATAAACATCGTAATAAATTTTTATTCTTTCAAAGTAACTAAAGTTTCTAGTAGATGCTCCACCTTCTGCTTCTCTAAATATAGAAATATTCTTTAACGTTTTCACTTTGCCTTTATATGCAAGTCTTACTACATGTAGCCAGTCTGAACCAAAACAATGTATATCGTAATCAACACTATTGTGAGTTCTGAATACACCATAGTATATAGAGTTATGATGAATAATATCTAAATATTTTAGAATCCTCTTTTTAGGATTTCTTTCTAATAAATTATAAGGACTTTTTTTTATTGGCAAGTCAGAACCATTTATGAAAAAAGTCTGTCCTCCAATCAAAGAATAACTATCATCCTTAATAAATACTTTCATTATCTCCTCTATATAATCTTTACTTATATAGTCGTCATCTGCAAGCCACATAAAATACTCACCTGATGCTTTTTCAACCAAAAAAGAATGATTTTCTCTTGGACCAATATTTTTTTTATGTCTAATATAAATTATTCTTGAATCTCTACTACAGTAATCCTTAATTGTGTCATCTACTTCCGCATTAGGCGAGCTATCATCTGATACTATGATTTCCAAATTTTCATAAGACTGATTAATAACACTTTCTAATGCTCTTGATAGTGTTAAAGGACGATTATATGATGGAATACCTACTGTAACTAATTTTTTTTCTCTATTTATATTCATATTATTTTTAAAATGCATGTACCTTAATTTCTCTTCAAATGTTTACTTTCTAAAAAAAAATCTTTTGATTCTATAAATGAATTCAATGTTGATATTTTATTTTTATGTTTTACCAGAGTATAATTCTTAATCCAGTACTCGTATACCTTAGATGTAAACTGTTTAGAATAACCACCTAAATCCTTTATCATTTGATCATGATTATCAAATAACCAATTATTTTTCATATACAAATGCTTCATAAAATAATATTCATAAACCTCTTTTTTGTCAATCTTAAGATCTATTTTATCAAGATTATGTAAAAGCTCTGAATATTCTTCAACGCTTTTTGGATGGATATTGAAATTATATGCAATATGTGGATTATTCAACGATGCATTTATTACAGGAATTCCTAATGCTGCATATTCAAATCCTATAGTCCCATAAGTACTAAGTGCGACATTAATGCCCTCTTCTATAATTTGATGATGAGAGCTATCTGAAGGAAGTAATTTAAACTTCGGATATTTTTCTATAAAACTATTTATAATTGGAATATTCCCAGGTAAGTAATCAGGATGTGTTTTTAAGTACCAGTCATAATCTGTTTCCTGAGTAATTTTTCCTAGAAAAGTTAACCATTCAAAAAAATCTGGAAATAAATTATGCCCATAAGGATGAGGACTGTCAAAAAAACAGTGCAGTGCAACTAAAATTTTAATTCTTGGACTTTCTTTTAATAGTCGCTCATGTTTATGTTCACCATATGCTGATTTCGTGGAGTATCTCATATCAACACCAACTTTACCTTTAAAACGTAGTTCAATCTTTTCTTTGGCTTGCTCAAGGCCTTTTGATCGAATATCCATAGGTAACTTACAAAAAATATTGTTATAATTAGTGAACTCCCTATATGCGGATATATTATGTTTATTTAATCTATATAAATATTCTGAAGAAACTTGGAAAGCAGGTATGTCTCTGCTTATTGCAATTCTAAGAGGGATTGCAAGATTATAAACACAATGGCTTACATTGATTGCCTTTATATTTTGTAAATTGAAATAATCTTTCCAAAAAATGTAGATATTTAGTGAGTTTTTCAACGAATCGATAAAGTCTTGATTTTCCTTATCTATAGTAGAATTACCTTTTCTAAGATATGAATCATAAATTAGATCTCCAATTAAAACACCGTCAACTGTAATGTTTTCTATATCTCTTTTTGTTTTTATTGAACTATAAACTCGTTTAAATAGCTCACTAGACTCTTCTTTTTGTTTTTGTGAAAGCTTTGTATACAAAACCTTAAACATTCCAAATGATGAAAAAACTTTTTCATGAGTACGTAATAAGAAGCCAAAAAAAGATTTCCAAGTTGGTTCATGTAAGGAATACCCTACTAATGCAGAGTTATATTTTTTACAAAGAACATTTGCTAGATAGCTGCTAGCAATAGCAGCACTATGCATCTCATTAAGTTCAAAAAGAACTTCTCCATCTAACTTTCTATCTATTTTGTTAAATCCATCCCAAACACTATGGTTATGATTAATAAATAAACTAGTATTTTTATCTGGAAAATATGTATAATATTTTGATTTCAATAATTTAAATAATCTTGATATTTTCATATATTATTTTCACTCATTGTATCTTTATTTATAATTGCATACCTATATATATCTATAAACTTATTATTTTTCATCATGGCATCTATACCTATGCCTTCTTGTTTCATTTTTAAGTTTAGAGCTAACTTTTGCATAGCAATATTATATTGACTTGTTCCACAATAGATACGATGCAGGTTTAATTTTTTAAAACCATATTCTATCAGAAGTTTTCCTGCTTCCTTTCCTATGCCTTTACCAATAAAGTTTCTTTCACCAATAACTATCGCCAACTCTGCACTTCTATTTTTCGGAGATATGTTTTGAAGTGAAACATTCCCTATATGAAAATCTGTTTTTATATCACATACAGCAAAAACTTTATGTGCGCTTGATTCTTGTACCATCTTTATATAATTAAGTGCCATATTTTTTGTATACAAAACATCACCATGTGAATTATATTTGCAAACTAATGGGTCATTAAACCATTTTGGATAGTTTCCTTCTGCGTCGACTAATTCCAAAGGCCTTAAATATACATTTACCCCTTCCAGTTTTAACATATCTCATGCCTATGAGTCCAAACCTTTTCAAATGCATTTACTACATCATCCATATCTTTTTTTTTCATACCTGGTCTCATAAACTCATGAGCAAACAACTTATTATAATGCATATCCTCAGTTACTGGACATAAACCTTTTCCATAATTTATATTAGTAGACAGATTAAAAGGATAGCCGTCTTTACCGAAAGCTATTCTTTCTTGATATAAAGGAAGTAAATACAATGGCTTAACATATCCACATCCCATAAGTACTGGAGAATCATCTCTTAATATTGTTTGTGGTAATTCCGCTGAAACAGCTTTAATAAATTTATCTCTATGAATTCCATCTGCTAATTTTGAATCAAATGTTAAAGTATGTGTGTAGAATGCATGAGTTGTATTTTTTCTAATACGATTGCCATTAATAGCTGGAAGTTGAGAAAGCTTTTCATCAAGATATTGTACATTTCTAGAACGCTCTTCAAATAGCATCGGTAACTTTTTCAATTGTTCTCTTGCTATAGAGGCTTCAATTTCATTCATGCGGTAATTAAAACCAATCATATTAATTAGTTCATCTTTATGATTATACCCTTTACCACCTAAAACAGCTTCTGCATGATTTCTTATAAGTTTTAGTTTAAAAGCCAGTTCATCATCATTAGTAACAATTATTCCACCTTCACCACAATGAATATGCTTATGATAGTTTAGTGAAAAAACACCTATATCCCCTAATGTGCCTGCATATCTTTCACCATATTTTGCATTTGGTGCCTGTGCTGTGTCTTCAATTACTTTTAAACCATATTCTTCTGCTAAAGCATTGATAGCATCAGCATCATATGGTTGACCGAATATGTCAACTACCATTATAGCTTTTGTCTTAGCTGTTATTTTTTCTCGTATAGAATTCACATCTAAACAATAATAATCCTCTTCAATATCAGCAAATACCGGTATCCCACCATAAACTAAAATTGCCGTTGCCGATGCACTCATCGTATAAGCAGATACTATAACTTCATCTCCAGGATTCAATCCTATAGCTCCAACTGCAGCATATAAACCTGAAGTAGCCGAATTCACAGAAATAGCATGCTTAACATTAAAATACTCTGCCCACTCTTTTTCTAAACTTTGAACTTCATTACCGCCATGGAAATCAGCATGCCAAGCGCCAAGATAAGTGGATAACTTACCACTTCTTAATACCCTTAATGCTGCTTCCTCTTCTTCTTTTCCTATAGTGTTATAAGCAGGGAATGGCTCTGCACGTAGTTTACGCCCACCATTTATAGCTAATTTGTTCATTGATTCTCCATAAATTTTCCGTGTGTGTCAAAAATAAGTTTATTTATATTGTACTGTTCAACAACAAACTCATTATATTCTACATCGTTTTCAAGTAATTTAATTGCATATTCAAATGTATTATAAGCACTTTTTTTGAGTGTATAAGGTAATGTAGTTTTTAATGAATATGTTTCAAAACTTTGTGTTAAATTTGTTTTATCTGTATACTTTATTACTGTCTCTTGACTAGCGCCAATAATTTCAATTTTAGCAGCATTTGTATAAATTACCAATTCAAATATAGATAATTTACTACTATTTACATTTGTAATTATACCATCACAGGCTTCTGTTTGTACAAGAAATTTACCAAAAAAGTCATTATCAATTATTTTCTTATTTATTGCACTAATATTTAAAATTTTTCCAATTAACATACTTATTAAATCAATCATATGTGAGCCGTTATGTATTAGCCCTTTTGTAAATGTTCCAGTAAAATGATACTTTTCCTTTATATCTGAAATTTTATCTTTTAAAAGGTTCATGCTTTTATCAAATCTTCTAGGAAAATTAGTAATTATCTTAATCTTATGTTTATTTATTAAGGTATTTAAATTTTCAAGTTCACTTAGATTTGAAACAATTGGTTTCTCACATATTATTAACTTTGGAGAATGAATCGATAGTATATTGTTAATTATTTTGAAATGTAAGCTTGTTGGTGTTGCAACTACAAAGATATCGCTTCTATGCTTGCTGATAGAATTTTCTAAACTATCACATATATCAAATGCTTTACCCCATTTATCTAAAATATATTTTTGCCTTTGTTCATCTACTTCAATAATAGAATCAAGCTTTATTAATGGGTGTTTTAAAGCTGCATGTACATGAGTTAATATGTTCTCATCTTTAGGAGAATCATACCCACATGAAATTGCACCGCCACCTACAATTGTTAATGAGTACATTTAACTATCTCCTAAAGTATGCTGAATCATATTCTTAAATTCTATTTCATTTTCACTTTGGTGGTTAATATTTGAATGAGAAAAAACAATATCTTTTAAATCATTCAAATTTTTGATAACGTATTTTTTAGGAATAGGAATGTTAGGTTTTATCCCACTATTTAATACACAAGACACTGTATCTATATTCAAAAGGCACGATATATATAAAGCCATACTACTTAAACCTATAGTTAATTTACTTTGACTTAAAGTAATAAGTAAATCTTCTTCATGTGGCTTTACTATTTTAACAATAACTTTTGGATATTTAGCAATAATTTTATTAAATTTATTTTCATTTTCAGATGGGTGTAATCTGATAATAATATTATCAAAAAAATTTAGTAAAGTTTCCACTAAAGTATATTCATAAGCATCCAAATCAACTTTATTTACTACTGTTGGTTGTGATAAAAATACAATAGAATCCAAAGATTTATGCTCTATTAAAGAAAAATTTGAAATCATATATTCTATAAAATGATTTTTTAGTTGAATAATATTAACTTTGTTATTAAAAGTTTTTTTTGCTATTTTATTTGCCAAATCATCCATAACGATAATCGTATCAGGTAAAGATTCTTTAGCAAATCTTTCTTTATAATTTGACCAATGATCTATTAATGCAACTGATTTTATTTTAGTATTCATGCAAATATTTTTAACTATATTACTAAAATCAACTTGCCATCCAGTGCCATAAAAAATAACATTAGGCTGAATTTTACTTACTATATTATTAAGTTCACTTAGATTGAAGATAGAATCAAATTCTATGTCATATTTTTTGAATATTTTAGATGCTATAGAATCTTCTAGTGCATAAACATTCCATTCATATTCTTTTTCATTCAACATTAAATGACTAATATATTCTGTGGCTCCTGCATCATTAGATACAACCATAATAGTATATTTAATATTTATCTCCTAAAACTGACATTTATGACAACCCTTTTCTAGGAATAAATTTGTTTTTATCAACTTTATTTGGATTGTCCTTAACAAAATCAGCAATGTCTTCACAAGAAAAATCAAAATTACTAAAATTTTTACATACATTTTCTATAACACACCAATCTTCCATTGTATCTAAAAGTAATAAATGCTCTGAAGACATCAAGTCTTCACGAACTTTTTTTATATAAGTATTGTATTTTCCGCTTGTATATAAATATGGCGTAACATGCTCCATATCTTGATACTCAAGTTCTCTATCTTTTGATATACTTTCCAAAGTTTTAAGCGAATACACTTGAACACTCATGCCAAATGGATCGGCAAGTGAAACATAATCATATTTATTATCTAAATATGTTTTTACTGCATCATCAACTAAAGTATCATCTAATAATATACAATCCCCAGTAAGTTCTACAACTATATTTGTATTATATTGTTGGTGAGTTTTAAGCACTCTATCATACACATTATTTTCACTGCCTCTGAAGTAGTTAATGTTATTTTCTCTACACCAACTAACTATTTCATCATCTTCTTTATTCGTAGTAGTTGCTACAATTATACTATCTACTAACTTTGTTTTTTTTATCCTATTAACCATTATCTCTAATGAAGGCTTTCCATTAATTAATTTTAATGTCTTTCCAGGTAATCTTGAAGATGTCATCCTTGCTTCAATTGATATATTTATATTCAATATATTCTCTTTTTCAAGCATTAATGTATCTTCAAGTTTTCCTTCAAGGGAAACTTTTTTTCTTGAATTATCTATTTCCTTAAAACCATTATTTATAAATGCTTTATAAGACCCATAGTTTATCTTAAACATGCCAGCCCATAATCTAGACAATTTTAGTACATTAAAAGCATAGTCAACTACACAGTTAATCGCCTCACTTGCATACCCTTTTCCCCATTCAGATTTATTTCCTATCATCAGTCCTATATCTGCACTTTTTTTTACAGTATCTACATCTCCGATTTTAATATTACCAATGTATTTATCATTGTCTTTTAAATAAATGCCAAATAAATAACTACTATGGCTCTCCTTCATTTTTTTCACATACATAACTAGGTCATTTTGTGAAAAAATCTTATCTCTAGAAACCATAAACTTTGTCACTTCTTTATCATTCATCCAATTTACATAAGAATCCTCTATAAAGTCACTTGACAAACTCTTTATGTATATATTTTTATCTTTTATTATCAATGTATATCCTTGAATTTCAAAGCTTGTCCAAACTCTAAATCATCATTAGCAACTTTGCCCAAAACGGAATTAAGGTACTTTGGATGTATGCCATGCCCAGGTCTGACACTTCTTATGTTTTCATCAGTAAAAAGTTCACCTTTTTTAATATCCTTCGATATATATAAACTTCTTGAAAATCTTCTGGATTGTTTTTTACTTTCTGTCATACTATAGTCGACTTTTCCAAGTAGTTTTTCTGCATTTCTTATATCATTTATCATTCTTGCAAAATCATTTTTATCCATTGAAAATTTTGCATCGGCACCACCAATCTCTTTATCTAATATAAAATGTTTTTCAATAACTTTAGCACCCAATGCAACTGCTACTATTGGCGCGATACTGCCCAAAGTATGATCAGAAAACCCAGAAATCACATCAAAAGTTTCAGCCAAGTTTGGAATAGTTTTTAAATTTGCATCTTCTAGTGGAGCTGGATATGAACTCGTACATTTTAATAAAATAATATCATTATTTCCTGCATCTCTACAAATATCAACAGCATCTTTAATTTCATCAATTGTTGCAATCCCTGTTGATATAAGTATTGGTTTTCCTTTACTTGCTGTGTATCTAACTAATTCATGGTCAGTTATTTCCAAAGAAGCTATTTTATATGCTGAAGGATTAAATTCCTCTAAAAAATCAACAGCTGTTTTGTCAAAAGGAGATGAAAATATATCTATACCTAAACTTCTAGCATAATTAAATAACTCTTTATGCCACTCCCAAGGTGTATATGCTTTATTATATAGTTCATAAAGTGTTTCACCATCCCAAAGTGTGCCACCATCTATCATAAAATCATCTTTTCTACAATCAAGTGTTAATGTATCCGGAGTATATGTTTGAAGCTTAATAGCATTTGCCCCTATCTCCTTCGCAGCTTTTATAGAATTCAATGCATTTTCCAAACTTCCATTATGATTGGCGCTTAATTCAGCTATAATAAAAGTACCGTCTTTTTCTAGGTCAAAACTTCCTATTTTCATTGTATATTTCCTACATTATTATTTTATAAAAGATCTTCCAGATTTAATAATTTTAATACTATTATCAAATCCTTCATTATAAAGTAAATCAAATATACCTATATATGGTATAAATGAATCACCAAGTTGTGTATAACTTGGATGGTTATAATTTTGATACTGAATTATAATTTTCTGGCTTTTAAAGTCATCTGAAACATTATCTAAATATGCCTTTGAACCAATTGGTGATATATATTCATATATTTTATAATATTGACAAATATCTAAAACTTGTTCACCTTTTTTTACATTACTAACATACTCAGTTTCAGATAATACATCTATTTCTGTGTTAATTTTCAACTTTTTACAAATCTTTTTAATTATATTTGTATTATAACAACTTAAATAGTTAGTATCGTATAATATTAGTTCTTTTATAAAGCTATGTACCTCATTGTAGTATTTACTTTTTGTATAATTTTGTTCTATCGTTTTTAATAACTTTTTTCTAAAATCATATTTTCTAAAATCAATAAGTGCATCTTTAATTAATAGTTCATTTTTACTTTTACTTTTAATAATTGGTATAGAAATTAACGACTCTTTGTTTTGAGCTTTGATTTTATTTCTTGTTTGCCAACTTTGTTGATTAAGTTGCACTGTATCAAAAAGAATAAACTTGTCAACATAATCAATTAAATCAAAATAGCCAATCCATGGATTAAATGTTGGTTGCATAATTGCACAATTCATTTTTGTAGCTCCATATAAATCATATTTTCATTATTTATCCATTCAATACTTTTTTTCTCTTTTATTTCCATAAAATTCAATGATTTATATAAAGCTATAGCCTTTTTATTCATTTCCTTTACATGTAAATATAAAACTCCATTGGGGAATTCAAATAAAAACTTATTAATAAGTAGTATCAAAGATGATTTTGCAAACCCTCTAGATCTACATTCTTTTTCACCAATATAAATCCATATCTCTCCTGCTCTTTCTTTTTTAGAAAAGTTTTTAATACCGCAATTACCTATATGTTTATTTTTATAATATATTGCCTGCACAATTTGACTAGAGTCTTTAAGTATTTTTCGCCAGTATTTAAAGTGATGATTACGAACCGGCCTAGTTTTCATCATAAAATCATTCAATAAATCAATATCATGTAGCCAATAAAATGTTCTACGGACATCTAAGCACTTTAATATTTTTATATTAATTCCATCTGTTCTCATAATTGTATATATTTTATTAACACCTGCTTCTACAGGTGTATCTATGGGTATTGTGCCTTTTTTTAGTATTTGAACTAAACTATCATATAATTCTTCTTCATTTGAAAAAGGTTCTATCCATTTTTTATCTACTAAAGCTTTTAATGCTTCTTCTTGATTATCTGCCAATGTAATCACCAAGGAAGGAAGTTTTAAATATATACGCTCATATGTAGAGATCCCACCTGAACCTATAGCAATGTCAGCCTGTGCCATCAATTCAGCAATTTTATTTGTTTGAACATAAAGTTTCATATTTGCAGATGATTCACAAATTTTAGATATATTTTTTCGATATGGATTTTGACTACCTATAGCTACATTAACAGTTATATCACTTCTATTAAGTCTTTTTATGCAATCTAAAGCTTTTTGCGTATAATTTTTCATATCAGACCCACCAAAAAAAACAAAAATATTCTGAATATGCCTTGCTCTAGTACCAATATTTTTACGAGCATTTATAAATTCTTCTCTTAGTAGAAGATACTGTGGTCCTAGTAAAAGAGTTGTACAAGGAGATACATATTTTATATACCTTTCCTCCATATTATGATAATAGTTCTGATCTAATAAAATATTACAATCATGCTCCCGGTTAGCCAAATCATCTATAACCATTATCTTGTTAGTATATTCTCGCAATACTTTTTCCCACTTATAATCCAATTCATAGTGGTCCACAATAATCCATTCTATAAATTTCTTATATATACTTCTAATAAGACATATTGTTTCATCGGCATCTTTTTGCCAATTATTAGTTTCAGATATAACGGAAACATAAAATCCATTTGACCTTATATATTCAATCATATTTGCTTCTCGTGATTGACAAATAAATGCCACATCGTAATCATTGTTTCTTAGTTTACTTGCAAAAACCAGACAACGCATTACATGTCCACTTCCTACAATATTAGAAGCATCTACACGGAATAGTATTGTTTTTTTTTCATCTAACACAATTATAACTTCTTTACTATAGGAGCGTCATATTTTAATGATTTTTCTAAACCTTCATTTCTGACAATTTTAGAATTTAACTCAAAGATATTTACATTACTATCTAAATATCTTTTTATATTTTTTATATTTAAATCAATATTATTTAAATTCAAGCTTTCAATTATATTTTTAACAACTATAAAATCCGCTGGTTCATCTACGGTTATTCTGTATTTTGCGTCATCTGTATCATTCTCTAAAAAACACATATTGAACTGCTCTTTATTATTGTAAAAATATTGTGTAACATGTTCTCTTTCAGATTTTAAATTTGCGCTAGCATACGCTTCTTCTAAAAGTTTAACAGAAAACACTTCAGTATCTAATCCTTCTGCAAACCTTTGAGTTAATGCCGAATAATCAGCTTTATTTTGTATATAAAACTCAATAAGAGAATCAATAATTCTAGGTTCAATTAAAGGACAATCTCCGGTTATCCTAACTATGTCAGTAATATCTTTATTATTTTCTGTAGAACTATAAGTAGTATAATATCTAGATAAAACATCATCAGAACTGCCTCTATACACTTCATATCCTAGAACCTTAATATAATTAGTCAATATATCATCTTCACTATTAGTTGTTGTAGCTACAATAATCTTATCTATACGTTTAGATTTTGATACTCTTTCTAATAAATAAGAAATAATAGGCTTACCTAAAATCATTTTCATTACTTTTTTAGGTAATCTCGTAGACCCCATTCTAGCCTGTATTATTGCAATAATCATAATATATTACTCTCTTTAGCTTATATTAGTTTAATCTTTGAAATCCAGAGTGACTAACCTCATCATCTAATAAATCTTTTAAATTATTCCTATTATTAGATATATATTTAAATACCTCTTTAGCATCATTTAAATATTTATCAACAACCTTTTTTTTGTGAGCATATGATACATAAATAGTTGTTGAAGCCAAATAACCACGTTTCAACATCTCCTGTATAAACACAGTTTTTAGTATCGCAGAATCTTTTTCTTTAATAAGCATTGAGATTGCAGAAGGCATTCCCATAAGCATCTCAATATCTAAATCATACTTTTTAAAAATTTCATTTAATTCTTTACCAATATAATTTCCCATTTTCATTGTATATTCAGCTACATTGTTTTTTTCAAAAAACTTTATAGTTTCAACTGCTGCAACATATCCACTTCTTTCTGTCCAATAACTACTACTTATAAAAGTTTCTTGTGCTGCCTGCATTATCTCTTTTTTACCGATTACAGCTCCTATTGGAAATCCATTTCCAAGAGCTTTTCCAAAGACTGCTATATCAGGAACAATATCATAAAGTAAATGCTGTCCACCAGTATTAAATCTAAAAGCTGAAGATATCTCATCAAAAATCAATACAGCACCTATTTTTGAAGTTATTTTTCTAATTTCTCTTAAAAAGTCAAGATCAGCAGGTTTATATCTTTGAACTTCCATAATTACAATTCCTAGCTCATCTTTTGTATTTTCAACTATTTTTTTAAATTGTTCTATATTACCATATTCAAATGGTAGTGAAGTATTTTTTAAGTTTTTAGCAACACCTTTGGTACTAAGTCCTGGCAATAATTGATTATCTAAATTTGATGCATCATTAAGATTAGATGATAAATACCAATCATGCCATCCATGATAACCACAAAAAGCTATTTTATCTTTACCACTAAATGCTCTAGCTATTCTGATAGCAATAGTATTAGACTCACCACCACTTTTGGCGAATCTTGCCATACCTGCCCAAGGATGTATTTCAATAAGTTTTTCAGCAAGCTCTACTTCTTCAGGAGCATTTAATGTACACATATTTCCGTTATCTATACCTTTTTTTACAGCTTTATTAATAGTCGGGTTTGCATAACCAAGCACTGATGTCCCTATTCCCATAATACCCATATCATAATAATGATTTCCATCTAAATCCCAGACTTCACAACCTTTTGCTTTAGAGTAATATGATGGCCATAAACCTGGTAAAAACATTTCTGGTCTCTTTGATAATAATTGAGTACCGCCTGGAATAATTTTTTTAGCTTTTTCATATAATTTTTGTGATTTTCCCATCACTTTGTCCTTTTTACCATTTTGTTGGATTGTAGATGCGTTCATCTAAATCTTTAAAAGTATCACTAATTTCTTTAATAACTTCACAATTGATATCTTTCAAATTATTATAAATATTTAAATTTTCTTTAGCCTGAGCTAATGTTTCACAACCAAATAGGATAGAAGCGTCTTTTGCAACAGAATTAACAAAACTTAAACACAACTCATTTTTACTTATTTGTAATCTTATAGAAAATTCTTCTACCATTTTTACATACTCTTTTGCAAAACTGAGTTTTTCTGGGATATCTTCTGTATTCATTAACAATAAACCTTGTAAATAAATGCTTCTTATAAAAATAAATTTATTTTTATTTTTGGCTTTATCAAACCACTTGTTTTTCAATGCTCTTTGATCAAATAAATTAAAAGGTATTTGAATTATATCGATATCTTCATTATACAAAGCTAGCTCAAACTCTTTATTCGAATAGATAGATACTCCAAAATATTTTATAATATTTTTTTGTTTTAGTATTCTCACTTTATTTGAAAATGATTTATCCCATTTATCCATCAGATTGCTATTATGCATCAATAAAGCAAATAGACAATCCACGTGCAATCTAGTAGATGAGCCTTTAATTGACTCAATTAAATCATGTTCCTTTAATTCTAGAACCTTTGAATCTATTTTTGAGACAACAGATATCCTTGGCTCTACTATTGTCTTAAAATAATTACCAAGCACCTCTTCACTATCACCATAACCTTGTGCCGTGTCAAAAGAATTTATGCCCATAGAGGACACATAGTTAAGTATATCATTAACTGTATCTTGATTTGGCTGTCCATTTTGATTTGCTATACCATAGTTTAAACCAAACTGAACAGTTCCTAATGATAGTTTTGATATATCATAATCGTTATATTTTACATATTTCACTTTAATATCTCAAATAAAGATTTAATAACATAATCTTGCTCCGCATCTGATAGTGAATAATACATTGGCAAAGAAATAGTTTCTTCATAATATTTGTTCATATTAGGAGTGTCTTCATCTCCATATCCTAGTTCTCTGTAATATGGTTGCTTATTGATTGGTATATAATGTACCATAACGCCGAAATTATATTCTTTTAATTTATTAAAGAGTCCTATTTTAGATACTTTTAGTTTATTAAAGTCAATTTTAACTACATAGAGATGATATGATGAGTTCCCATCATACGTGTAAAGAGGCTTAATAAATTCATGTCTTTTAAACACATTATCATATCTTTGTGCGAGTATTCTTCGTCTCACTATATTTTCATTAAGTTTATCTAATTGACTGATTCCTAAAGCACACTGGATATCTGTTATGCGATAATTAAAACCTAATACGGTCATCTCATAATACCACGGTGCAATATCATGTTTACGTTCCATTCCATGATTACGCAATAACATAATTTTCTCATATATATCTTTATTATTAGTCGTAATAGCGCCGCCTTCACCTGTAGTCATATGTTTTACTGGATGAAAAGAAAATATTGTGCAATCACTATTTACACAACTACCAGCTTTAATCCCATCATATTCTGAGCCAATTGCATGAGCACAATCCTCTAATATTTTCACGTTATATGTATCACGAATATGCTTAAGTTTTTTTTGATCAACCGGATTTCCAGAAAAAGCAACAGCATAGATAGCTTTAATTGTTGGATCTTTTTTTATAGCTTCCTCACATAAATCTAAATTTATATTTCCATTTTCTTCAATATCTACAAATATTGGTTTTGCATTTGCATATAATATAGCATTTGAAGTTGCCAGAAAGGAATTTGGCGTAGTTAAAACTTTATCATCAGCACTTAAAAGAGCTATAGATGCTAAATGTAAAGCTGCCGTTCCGTTTGAAACTACAATCGAATACTTTGCCCCTGTATACTCACACAGTCTTTTTTCAAACTCTTTTGCTATCGGACCAGTAGTAATAAGCGGTGAAGCAAGTGCTTCTGCAACTGCTTTAAAGTCAGCTTCATCAATAAACTGCTTTCCATAAGGAATAAAATCCAAAACTTATCCTTTTTTAATCATCTCTAATAATTCATTATTTGAGATCCATTCTGTATTATTTCCAGAATTATACTCAAAACCTTCTTCTACTTTAACACCTTTTTCACCAAGTTTATTAGTAGAAAAATCTGCTATATGTGCAAACTGAATTGTTGGTTTTATAACAAAATGATCATCAAACTCAAGTGTTAAATGACTATCATCTGAAGGGCACATTATTTCATGTAGTTTTTCTCCAGGTCTTATCCCAATAATTTTATGAGGAAGATTTGGTGCAATAGCAGATGCCAAATCAATTATTTTCATAGATGGTATTTTCGGTATAAATATTTCACCACCATACATTCTTTCAAAATTTTTCAGTACAAAATTCACACCATCTTCAAGTGTAATTAAAAATCTTGTCATTCTTATATCTGTAATTGGTAATTCTTTAGCACCTTCACTTATTAACTTATTAAAAAATGGAATAACAGAACCCCTGCTACCAGTTACATTCCCATATCTTACAACAGAAAATCTAGTATCTTTACTACCTACCATGTTATTTGCCGCAACAAAAAGTTTATCAGATGCTAATTTTGTTGCACCATATAAATTGATTGGATTTGCAGCCTTATCTGTTGAAAGTGCAATTACTTTAGATACATTGTTTTTAATTGCTGCCTGTATTACATTCTCAGCACCATTAATATTTGTTTTTATACATTCCATTGGGTTATATTCAGCAATTGGTACATGTTTTAATGCTGCTGCATGAATTACATAATCTACTCCATTCATAGCGTCTTGAAGTCTTTGAGAGTCTCTAACATCACCTATAAAGTATCTCATGCATTTATCACTAAATACTTGTGCCATCTCATATTGTTTTAATTCATCTCTACTGAAAATAATTATTTTATTTGGTTTAAATTTTGATAAAATAACTTCTGTATATTTCTTACCAAAGCTTCCAGTTCCACCAGTAATCAATATATTTTTATTATCAAACATTTTCAATTTCTCCATCTCTTATTTTATAAATTTTTTCACACCGTTCAATTGTACTTAATCTATGTGCTATTATAATCAGTGTTTTATCCTCACTGATATTATATATTTCATCCATAATCTTTGACTCAGTTTCACTATCCAGTGCTGATGTAGCTTCATCTAATACTAAAATTTCTGGGTTGTCATACAATGCTCTAGCTATTGCTATTCTTTGCTTTTGCCCACCACTTAACATCACACCGCCTTCACCAACCAATGTATCTAAACCATCATAACTTAAGATATACTCATAAATATTTGCCTGTTTTAAAACCTCTAAAATTCTTTTTTCCTTATACTCTCTTCCAAAGACAATATTTTCTGCTACTGTGCCATCAAACAAGTAAACATTTTGTGGAATATAACCTATTTTAGATCTCCAATCCTTAATATTATCGTCACTTAATACTACATCATCAATAAGTATATTACCTTGAACAGGCTTATGTAATCCCATTATAATATCCACTAATGTAGATTTACCGCTACCACTTTCTCCAATAAAGGCTATCTTGTCATTTTTTATAATATTTATATTTATGTTTTTAAGAATAGGTTTTTTTATATTATATTCAAATTTTATATTTTCCAATTTTATATTATAATTTAAGTCTATCTTTTTATTGCCAAGTAATTCACTGTCATATACCAAATCATTATGAATTATATCAAGTGATTTATGATGAAACAAAATTTGATTATAACTGGTCATTATTCTATTTACAGATGGCATTAATCTATATAATGCTAAAACAAACATAGAAATCACCGGTAATATTGATTTAATGTCTGTTTGATTTTCCCAAATAAAAAATGTTATAATTGAGACAATTATTCCAAAGCCAATTGCTTCTAAAAACAATCTAGGAAAGTGTCCTAGTGTAGCATATATGATATTTGCGTTAGCAAATTCTGAACTAGCACTTGAAAACTCATTGATTATTTTTTCATCATTATTTTGTAACTTAATTAATTTAAAGTTTCCAAATGTTTTATTGATAATCTCATAAAACTTCTTCTGTATACTTGCTCTTAATTTACCAGTTTGTTTAATCTTTTTTGAAATAGTCTTTATTAAAAGAATAGCATTTAATAACAACAGTATTGTAAGAACCAATGTAATCTTGTAACTTACATATAACATCATCGAATATATCAATAGCATAACAAAAATTTCACCAAAGATTATTAGAAAAGCATTAATAAGTGCGGTTAAGCCTGAAGCTTCATTTACAATAGATTTAGTTAATGTACTGGAATTTTTTGTAACAAAATTTTTATAGCTCATGCCCATATAGTTTTCAAATAACCTATAAACTATTAAATAATATCTACCATGCGTAAATCTAGCTTGCATGTAACCATAAAATAAATTTATTGCACTTCTTAGAAAATAAAAAAAGACTAAAGCCACACCAAAAGAAACTACAAAGTTTATTTCATTATTAAATTGAAAAAAATCATACACAACTTTGTAATATATGTTTGAAGTTATCAAACTAAAATCACTTGACACCGCAATAAAAGGCATAATTGCAGATATACCAATCATCTCAATAATAGATACAAATATAGATAAAGCTATTAGCAACTTAATAAACTTTTTATCCTGTTTTGTTAATATATTATTTAATTTTTTTAAAATATCAATCATTGATTTTTGTACCAATTATATACTTTTTTTATACCACTTTCAAGATTAACTTTATGCTTCCAACCAAGATCATTTAACTTTTCAGGATTAGTTAGTTTCATCATAGTTCCATCAGGTTTATCTGTATTAAAATAAAGCTCTCCTTTATAGCCTACAATATCTTTTACAGTTATGGCTAACTCTTCTATAGATACATCTACCCCTGTTCCAATATTAATATGTGTATTTCTTATCTCTTTTTCATCTTTTAAAAAAGTGTCTTTAAAATCACGATTTTCTAGTAAGAATACACATGCATCAGCCATATCTTCGGAGTATAGAAATTCTCTTCTTGGTTTGCCACTTCCCCATATTTCAACTTTTGGTTCATTATTTAGTTTTGCTTCATGCATTTTTCTCAAAAGAGCTGGGAGAACATGTGAAGTTTCTAAATCGAAATTATCATTTGGTCCATAAAGATTTGTTGGCATTACAGATATAAAATTTGTGCCATACTGTAGATTATATGATTCACACATTTTTATACCTGCTATTTTTGCAATAGCATATGGCTCGTTTGTATATTCTAATGGTGATGTCAGTAAGCTATCTTCAGTCATTGGTTGTGGTGCATTTTTTGGATAAATACAAGTACTACCTAAAAAAAGCAACTTAGTTACTTTATGTTTATAACTTTGATGGATTACATTGTTTTGAATTTGTAGATTTTCATATATAAAATCTGCTCTATAAGTATTATTGGCAACTATTCCACCAACTTTTGCAGCAGCAAGTATTACATACTCTGGTTTTTCATTTTCAAAAAAAGCTGCTACTTCCTGTTGATTTATAAGATCTAGCTCTTTATGAGTTTTGTAAATTAGGTTGGTGTAACCTTTTTTTTGTAGATTTTCAACTATTGCAGAACCTACAAGCCCTTTATGTCCAGCTATATATATTTTACTTTTTTTATTCATTATTCAAAATAACTCATGGTTTTATATCCACCATCTTTTAGGTAAACATCTTTTGTCATTAGTTTAAGATCAGATTTCATCATATCATTTACTAATTCTTCTAGTTTATACTCTCTTGTCCATCCAAGTTTTTTTTCTGCTTTTGTAGGGTCTCCAAGAAGAAGGTCAACTTCTGTTGGTCTAAAATATTTAGGATCAACAGAAACAACTTCAGAACCTATGTCTAATTGATAGTCTGAATTTGAGCAAGATTTAACATAAGCTTTTTCATCAACTCCATTCCCTTTAAATTCTAATTCTATTCCAGCATAAGCAAACGACATTTTTACAAAGTCTCTTACAGTTGTTGTAATACCTGTTGCTATTACCCAGTCTTCCGGCTCATTAGCTTGAAGAATCATCCACATCATTCTTACATAATCTTTTGCATGTCCCCAATCTCTTTTAGCATCAAGGTTACCTAGATAAAGTTTATCTTGCAGGCCTAAAGCTATTTTTGAAGCGGCTCTTGTTATTTTTCTAGTTACAAAGGTTTCACCTCGTACTGGTGATTCATGATTAAAAAGTATCCCATTACAAGCAAACATTCCGTAAGCTTCTCTATAGTTAACAGTTATCCAGTATGCGTACATTTTAGCAACAGCATATGGACTTCTTGGATAAAAAGGGGTAGTTTCACTTTGAGGAGTTTCTTGTACTTTTCCATATAGCTCAGATGTAGATGCTTGATATATTTTTGTTTTTTTAGTTAATCCTAAAAGTTTCACAGCTTCTAATATTCTAAGTGTTCCTGTGCCGTCTGCATTTGCTACATATTCAGGAGTTTCAAAAGAGACTGCAACATGACTCATCGCAGCAAGATTATAAATCTCATCAGGCTGTACTTCTTGAATAATTTTAGTTAAATTCATAGAATCTGTCATATCCCCATGATGCAATATTAAATTTCTGTTTTCAACATGTGGGTCTTGATATAAATGGTCTATTCGATCAGTGTTAAAGAGTGAGCTTCTTCTTTTAATACCATGAACTATATAATCTTTTTTAAGTAAAAATTCTGCTAAATAGCTTCCGTCTTGCCCTGTTATTCCTGTTATTAGTGCTACTTTTTTACTACTCATTTAATCCCTTTTATAATCATCTTCAATTCTCTCAATATCATCTTCACCAGTATAACTGCCCACTTGTGCTTCTATTATAACTAATGGTTCATTTGTATCATTTAAAAGCCTATGTATATCGCCGGCTTTTATATATGTTGACTCGTTTTGGTTTACAAGAAATGTATCTTCATTTACCGTAACCGTTGCTACTCCACTAACTACTATCCAATGTTCATTTCTGTATTTGTGGCTCTGTAAAGATAATCTTTTTTTAGGTTTCACTTCAATACGTTTTATTTTGTATCCATGGCTGTCTTCTAACACTGTGTATGTTCCCCATGGTCTATGACCGATTAAATGTATATTGTGCAGTTGCGTGGTTTTTTTTATCTCCTTAACTACTTCTTTAACTTTTTGAGAGGAGCCTTTTTTAGATATAAGCAATGCATCTCCAGTATCTACAACTATCATATCTTCTATATCTATAGTTGCTATATATTTATCTTTTCCATAGATTAAATTATTTTTAGAATCTATTGATATATGTTTTTCATTTAATGTATTGTTATTTTCATCTTTAGGTAATTCTTCAAACAAACTATCAAAACTGCCTACATCTGACCAATCAATATCTGATGGCAAAACTTTCACTTTATCAGATTTTTCCATGACTGCATAATCTATACTATCTTCAGGAATAGCCAACATATCTTCATGTTGAATTCTGATTATATTTTTTTTATTGGAATTATTAAATGCTGCCAATGAATATTCATAAACATTTGGAGAATATTTTTTAAGCTCATCTAAAAATATTCCTGCCTTAAAACAAAACATACCACTGTTCCAATAATAATTACCTGCTTCAAAATACAAAGTAGCTGTTTCAAAATCTGGCTTTTCATGAAAAGCTTTAACATCAATTCCATCTGCTTCTATATAGCCAAATCCTGTTTCAGCAAATGTTGGAGTAATCCCAAAAGTAACAAGATTATTTTCATGAGCCAGTTTTTTTGCTTGACTTAAAACTATTTCATATTCTAGTTCATTTTTTATAAGATGGTCAGATGGTGTCACTAACACTATCTCATCTTTTTCTAAAGCCATACAAGCCAAAGCAATTGCAGGTGCTGTATTTCTTCCAATTGCTTCTAATAAATATTTACTATTAGACTTATTTAACTCATCAAGTTGGTCAAGTGCTAAAAAATACTGCTCTATATTTGAAACAATAAATTGACTATCACATACTTTAGAATTTCTCTCAACCGTCAGTTGAAACAACGATTTATCATCAAATAGTTTAACAAACTGTTTTGGCATAAGAGTACGACTTATTGGCCATAACCTAGTACCACTTCCCCCACATAAAATTATGTTTGTCATATACTATAATCTTCCATCAGCTGCATCAACAATAGATTTAATATCATATATAATAGTATTATCTAAATTTGAAAAATCTAATGTCTTAAACTCTTCATGAGCAACTGCCAAAACAATTGCATCATACTTTAAAGTTTTTATATTCTCTTGTAATTCAAGATTATATTCTCGAACAACTTCTTCCTTATCTGCCCAAGGGTCATATACATCAATATTGCATCCAAACTCTTGAAGTTCTTCAATAACATCTATCACCCTAGAATTCCTAATATCTGGGCAATTTTCTTTAAAAGTAATGCCTAGCACTAAAACATTTGAATCTTCAATCCTATGACCTTTTTTAATCATAAGTTTTATAACTTGATTAGCTACATAGACTCCCATATTATCATTTAATCTTCTACCTGCAAGTATTATTTCAGGGTTATATCCTACACTTTGTGCTTTGTGTGTTAAATAATATGGATCAACACCTATACAATGACCACCGACTAGACCAGGTTTAAATGGTAAAAAATTCCACTTAGTTCCAGCAGCCTCTAGCACATCATTTGTATTTATGCCAAGTTTATTAAAGATAATTGCAAGTTCATTAACAAATGCTATATTTATATCTCTTTGAGAATTTTCTATTACTTTTGCAGCTTCTGCTACTTTAATTGTAGGAGCCATATGTGTACCAGCAGTAATAATACTTGCATACAAATCATCTACTTTTCTACCTATTTCAGGTGTACTACCTGCTGTAACTTTTAATATTTTTGTTACGGTATGTTCTTTATCTCCAGGGTTTATTCTCTCAGGAGAGTATCCACAATAGAAATCTTTGTTAAACACAAGAGATGAAAACTTTTCAAGCACAGGAACACATTCTTCTTCCGTTGCTCCAGGGTATACTGTTGATTCATAAATGACAATATCATCTTTTTTAAGGACCTTACCTACTGTTTCGCTAGCTTTTATAAGTGGTGTCAAATCAGGTCGTTTATTTTTGTCTATTGGAGTTGGTACGGTAACTATGTAAATATTACAATCTTTAATATCTTCTATGTCACAAGTGAATTTTATATTATTTTGTAGTGCTTCTTGTAATTGTTCTTCATTTAATTCTAATGTTTTATCATAAGCACGATTAAGTTCATCTATTCTAGTTTTATAAATATCTAAACCAATTACTTGATATTTACTACTAAAAGCGTGAGCCAATGGAAGACCCACATACCCCAAACCTATCACACATATCTTATAGTTTTTCATTGTATTATTCCGAAACCTGTTTTAAATTTTCTATATACCACTTAATTGATTCATGAAGACCCATATCAATATCATGTGTTGGTTCATACTGTGTTGCTTTTTTTAATTTATCTATATTAGCATTGGAATGTCTGATATCTCCAGCTCTAAATTCTCTGTAAACAGGCTCTTTAGTCACAAAATTTTCTAAATTTTCTTTAAGTTCTCTACTGATAGAACTGTAAAGTTTATTGAGTGTTAATCGTCCACCAATTCCACCGTTAAAAACTTCTCCATATGCTTCTTTTGTTGTAGTTGTACCACAAAGTATATTTGATTGTATGACATTTTCAATATATGTAAAGTCTCTGCTAGTCTCTCCATCGCCATTAATAAAAACATCTTCATTATTAATAAGAGAACTTAGCCATTTTGGTATTACAGCCGCATATGCACCATTTGGGTTTTGTCTTTTTCCAAAAACATTAAAATATCTTATTCCTATAGTTTCTAAACCATATGTTTTGTAAAAAACTCCACCATATAGTTCATTTGTCATCTTAGTTACAGCATAAGGGGAGAGTAAATTCCCTGTTCTTTCTTCAACTTTTGGAAGCTCCATGGAATCACCATAAACTGAGCTAGAAGATGCATATACAAATCTTTTTACTCCATTATTTTTAGCAGCTGTTAACATATTTAAAAAACCGGTAACATTTGAAAGATTTGATGTTATTGGATCATTAATTGATCTAGGTACCGATCCTAATGCAGCTTGGTGTAAGATAATATCTACACCTTTTGTTATTTCATAACAAGTTTCATAATCTTTAATATCACCCTCTGTAAATGAAAAACTTCTCCACTGCTGAGATGTTACATTATTTTTTATATCTTCAATATTATGCTGATAGCCTGTAGAAAAATTATCCAGACCAATAACTTTTTGGTTTAATTTTAAAAGGGCTTCTGCTAAATTGGAACCTATAAATCCGGCAACACCAGTTACAAGCCACGTCTTTTTATTTCTTAACAATTCTTCTTTAACTTCATCAAACTTCATAATTATTTATTCAACTTTTCTTTTAAAATAATCTTTCCGGCTTCAACGCCAGGTTGATCATAAGCATTAATATACATAAACTTAGCACAGATAGATGTTAGCAGTTCATATTCATACATCAAACTAGCAATACTTCTTTCACTAACACCATCTATTGTAATAACATCACACGGAATATCATTTAAGTTATTTATAGATTCAATTGTAGCATCTGCTTGCTGATTTATAAGTGAAGAAAACTTAATATTATCGAGATAATCTAATTCTTCAAGTCCATGAAGCTTAATATCTGGAATTTTCAAGTTACTGTCAAAATCATCAACTTTTATAACAGTAACAGTTTTATCTCTTTTTCCTTCTACAATCAGTTGTAAGAAAGAGTGCTGATCTATTGGTCCAATAATCCCTATTGGTGTCAAACCTTGTCTTGTAGAATTTATATCTATCTTACCTAAGCTTTCACCCCAAAGCTGAATATACCACTTGTTAAAGCCTTCAAGTCTTGAAGAGTAAGAAAAGACCACATTTATATTAAAATTATTTTTGTATTCTACGAAAAATCTTGCTTTTTTTAGAAGCCTATTATAAACATCTCTATTGCTATCAATACCAAAGAAAGAATCATGTATCTTTCTTGTACCTTTTAAGAGTTCATCAATATCTATACCCACAATTGCCAAAGGAAGTAAACCAACCGCACTAAAGACAGAAAACCTGCCACCAACATCTTTTGGAATCTCAAAAGTTTTTATATTATTAGTTTTTGCATAAGAGTTTAACTTAGAGTCATTTTCTGTTATGACTAATGTATTAGTTTGATTACACTTAACCAGAGAATTAATATATTTAAATATTGATACTGTTTCAATAGTTGTACCTGACTTTGAAATCACTATAAATAGTGTGTCCTTTAAATCAATTGCTTCTACTTTTGATTTAATATCTATTGGGTCTGTTGTTTCTAAAAAGTAAAGTTGTTTACTTAGCGTTTTAGAATGTTTTAAAAACTTATATATTGCGTATGTTCCAAGTGTACTTCCGCCTATACCTATGACGACAATATTTTTTTGTTTAACACTTTTTGCATATTCTTTAAAATCACTAGTATCTTGATAAACAAGGTTGTAATAGCCTATATTTTCTTTTTCTTTGACTATTTCATTAAAGACATCCATATCTGATATACTTGGATTAAAGTTGTGCTGGTAATTCATATCTCTTCTTTTTAATATCTTTCATGTAAAAACACAGGAAACCTAGGTTTGCCTTTAGATGTTAAACCATAATATTTAAATGTAATTATAGCACCTATTTTTGGTGGACGTGTTCTTTGTTCATCATTTAAACCACTTCCTATGTTAATAATTTGTTCATTATCCATTTTACAAACTATTGAGCCAACTAATCCTTTATACTTACCTTTACCTTTGTTATAACCGACAACTTGACATTCTTCGTCACTGTAGCTCTTTACTTTTAATGAGTTATTATCTCGTCCAATATAATATTTTAAACTTGCATCTCGGACAACTAGACCTTCTCCGCCCTTATTCTCAACGCTTTTTAAAAATTCATCCAAATGTTTTTTATCTTTAACTTTTATCTGCTTTATTACTTTTATGTATTTACTAGTCTTAACATTTTCCAGTCTCTCTAAAAGATTTCCTTTTGCATTAGGAACTTCAAAAATATTATAAGTTAAATCCCTCCAGCCATTATGAGCTTTTTTCTGATTTACAATTGAAGATGTGTTTGAGAAATCACCACGTTTACTCCATAGCTCCCCATCTAATTCATGTTTAGGAAAATCTTTTGTAAAAAAAGTAGGAGATGCAAAAACTTTTCCTGAGCGTGAGATTAGTTTTTCACCATCCCAATAAGCTCTCACCCCATCAAGTTTTTCACTCATGTACCAAGATGTTACATTTATGTTTTCATTATATTTATTGAGAAGTACCAACTCTGGCTTATGTGCAGAAAGCGATGAAAACAGTAAAATTACTAAAAGATATTTCATTTATTTTTATATCTTTAATTTATAGACTTTAGCATGTGGATTCGTTATGACTTTTTCAAAAAGATTTTTATCATAATCTTCTAAAACCATAAGTTGAATATAAAGTGAATTATAAGTTTTCTCATCCACAACTAAAAAAGTCTTATAATCAGCCATAAAGATCAGATTAAGTGACGCCGTAAAATCTGATAATTTAATATTTTTTTGAAGTTTCATATTCTTATCATAAAAAGTCTGTATTACCCTTCTCAAAGCTACTGTTTGATTGTTAAGTGACAAACTATTATCTAGCTTATTAAATAAAATACCATTTCCTAATTCTATAGTTTCTTTTGTCTCTTTAAAATTTCTACTTATAAAGAAAAATGGATCTTTGCCTTTTTCACCATTCATAAGATTTATATTAGAGAAAACATTAACTGTAGGAAAAATATTTAACATTCTATATGGAAGATAAAAGTAAATATCTCTTGTTTTATTTGGTAGTTTTATATCAGTTTCTAAAGATAGTAAAAAATCATTTGTATCTTTAAATCCATAATCTTTTGTCATCTGCTCTATATTTGAAGATACTTTTACTTTTTTAGATTCTGTATATTCTACATCAAGTCTTGCCATTTTAGAAGATATATTTTCTGAATTATTCAACATATAACTTACTAAAAAATTCACATCTCCATTGTGCTTAGCGCCATCAGTAAGTGTTTTTACATCTGAATAATAGCGTATTGGGTACCCATAATCCCACCATGACACCACATAATCTTCTCTATCTGCAATATCTTTTAAGGTGTTTAAAACTTTTACTTCATCTGCATTAAAAACGGTTGGCACTCTATATGAGTTAATATGTTGATAGTTTGGATATAAAATAGCCATAGTAAAAGCTACTATACTTAAATATTTTAATCTTTTTGTAGGCATCATAAGTGAGACTTGAGTAATTAAAAAAGCTATTCCAAATGCTAATACTGGAACAGCATATACAGTAAATCTAAGTCCGCCTACAAGAGCTAAAAAGCCCAGTCCTATCATAGGAAGTCCTAAAAGCATAATTCTATGCTTATAAGTTAAATATATGTATCCAACTACTGATAAAACTAGCGTAATCGTATGTCCACTTATACGATTTGCAAATGTTTCAAATGTAATTTGCCCGGCCTCTCTTACAGTCTGCATGACACTGTAAAAGTGAAGATTTAATCCATCATTTAATGAGCTAATAGTATCCTCATATACATATCCCTTAAATTTAGCCAAAATTGTGTCAAATCCACCACTAAATAAAAGAAAAAATGCTGAAAGCACAAAAATATAATATATATATTTTTGTGCTTTATCTTGTTTAAAAATAATAAAAGATATCACACCAAAAATAACTTTTATATATACAGCTACTGGTAATATAGCAAATACAATCATACTTAAAAGTTTAAAATTATATAGTTTTCTTCTATCCCAGACTAAAGTATAAAACATTACTAAACAAAAAAATGCAAATTCTAAAGAATAACTTGCAGGATACCACCAAGTATATAATAAAATAATAGATGGTGCAATCAGTAAATACTTCTCTTCATTTGTTTTAACACCTAAAATAATAGACCAAAGTAAGAACATAGGCAGTACAATGTTTAACATGTCCGTATCATAATATCCTATCATGGTTCTGTTATAGTAGCTCCAAGCAATAGACGCCAATAAAGCTGCAATAAGACCAAGTTCTAAATTTTTTATACTTTTGGCAATAAGAATTATTGGAACAACAATAAGTGAACCAAAAATAGCTGGCATATAGAAGATTATTGTTTCAAATGAAAACGGTAAAATTGAAGCAAAAAATGCGGTTAACTGTGAAGCTGGAGTAAGTATTGGTGAGAGATCATTCTCTTGAGACACACCACTTAAAATATCTCTAGCACCTTCCGCCCAGTAGTAACCATCATTAGTATTTATCATAAACTGCCCGTTAAACATAAATTGCTCAACTCCACTAAACTGATAAACCCAAATCATTCTCATTGCTACTGAAAAAGCAAATGCAATCAGTATATAAGCTATTGTAATTTTTGTCTCTGATGATATATTATTCAATTCTCTAATTCCTCTATCTTTTTTTCATAATTATAAATATCTTGCATTTTATCATGTTTTTGAGCACCTTTTAGGAGTAAGCTGTATTTTTCAATCAACATGCTTTTTATTAACTCTTCTTTAGACTCTGATATCTCTAAAAGTTTTTCCAAAGCCTTAACTCTAAACCTATCCATACCCCAAAATTTCATACTTAGCTGATCTTCATCTCCACCATACTTCGTAATTAGTTTTTTATCAATAAGTCCTATCTCATTTTCAATTGCCACTCGAAGCCAAAGATCATAATCTTCACAAACTTCTAAGCTCTCATCAAACAAGCCTACAGTACTAAGTAAGTCTTTATGAATTAATGTAGCTGATGGGGCTATGATGCAGTGAGATAAACACTTTTTAAAAATTTCTCCGCCAAATTTACGATACTTTTTAGGAAGCTTTACTTCTTTTGAATTACGAATCCACTTCTCATCTGTATAACTTATCTGTAGTTTTGGCTTTTCTAAATGTAGTTTTAAATGTTCTTGAAGCTTATCCGGATGCCACTCATCATCTGAGTCTAAAAATGCTATCCATTCAAAGTTCGATTTTTCAATTCCTAAATTTCTTGCACTAGAAACCCCTGAGTTTTCTTGATAATAATACTTTACATCTGGAAAAAGTTTTAATATTTGTGAAGTCTTATCAGTTGAGCCATCATCTATGATGATAACTTCTTTTGGTTTGTGAGTTTGAGCATGTACAGATGCAAGTGCACGTTGAAGAACGTTATATCGGTTATAAGTTGGGATTACAACCGATATGTCCATCTGCTACCACTCTTTTATTTCGTTATATACGCTATCTCTCTCGACCGGAGTAAAACCGCTGTTTTTAATCAGTGCTACAAAATCCTCAAGATTTACGCCGTTTGCACTCTTAGCTCCAGCTGCCGAGTTTATAGACTCTTTTTCTATAGTTCCATCTAAATCATTTGCTCCAAACTCTTGGGCAACAAGAGCTAAGCTTACAGTAGAAGTAACCCAGTAAGCTTTTATGTTTGGAACATTATCTAAAACGATTCGACTGATTGCCATAGTCTTTAAAATCTCATTTGCAGTCATAAACTCTGTAACTTTTAGGTAGTTATTTTCAGTCTGATAGACAAGAGGAATAAAAGCATTAAAGCCTTTAGTCTTATCTTGAAGATCACGGATTCTCATCATATGATCTATTCTATGCTCTCTTTTTTCAACATGTCCAAAAAGCATAGTAACGTTTGACATTTTTCCACGTTCATGCCATTTTCTATGGATTTCAAGCCATTGATCAGAGGTCACTTTACCCTTACAGATATAGTCCCTAACTTTTTCATCAAAAATCTCAGCACCACCGCCTGGCATTGAATCAACACCATTAAGAACCATCAAATCAAGTATCTCATCATATGTTTTGTTATACTCTCTAGCTAAAAAATCAACCTCAGCAGCAGTAAGAGCTTTTACATGCATATGAGGGTAAGCATCTTTTATCTTTTTAAATATCTCCAAGTACCATTCAAGTCCAGTATCAGGATTATGAGCTGACACGATATGAACTTCTTTTGCACCGCGAGATTCAACATCTTTTACAATATTCATAATCTCATCATGAGTCATAGTATACTCATTTGGATTTTTTCTATTTGCAGAGTATGCACAAAATTTACATATATCCGCACATTTATTTGTAGGATTTATATGGCGATTTATATTGAAATATGTCTTATTTCCATGAAGTGCTTTTCTTTTAGCATCTGCTAATTCACCCAACTCAAAAAAGTCCATATCGTAAAGGCTAAGAGCTTCATCAAAGTCGATTCTCTCGCCAGCTAAAATTTTATCTCTCAATGTCATCTATATTATCCTATCACTTCCGCCGTCAATAGCCACTTGTGAACCTGTAGTTTTAGCAAATGGTTTTCCTGCCATTGCACAAACTAACTCAGCTACATTCTCTGACTTTATCTCAGTTTTAAGTACGTTATTTGTTTTATATTCTTCTACACTCATACCGTAAGCTTTTGCACGATTTGCCAGTACTTCATCTGTCCAAATTGCCGTATCAAACACAGCATGAGGGTGCAGAGTATTTACTCTCACTCCAAATTCACCAAGTTCAAGCGCTGCGATGCGAGCAAGCTGAGTCTGCCCTGCTTTTGCTACAGAGTAAGCTGCCGCACCTTTTCCCGGAGCTGGGAAGTTCTTAGATGCTACCATTACAATTGAAGCATCAATTCCAAGTTTTAAGAACGGTGCTGTCTCTTTTATAAGTTTTTGATGAGAAGTAAGATTTATACTAATACTCTTATTCCAATTCTCATCACTAAGTGAGTCAAGGTTTTCACTAGGAGTAAAGATGCCAGCATTTGATACTACTATGTCAATACCGCCAAAGTTTTTAACTGCAATTTCAACAGCTTTTTTGATATCACTGCTTGAAGTCAAATCACATTTAACACCAATAGCATCTGCTTTGTTAAATATACTCTCTACTTCAGGGTTGATATCAAGAACAACTACGACAGCTCCTCTAGAGCGAAGCATCTGAGCAATTGATTTACCAATTCCACTCGCCCCTCCTGTAACTAGTGCAACTTTACCGCTAAATTCTGGCTCAGAACCGCCCTTTTTAAGTTTTGCCTGTTCAAGACTCCAATACTCAACTTCAAATATATTTGCAGCACCAAGTGCTTTATATCCGCCAAGTTTTTCAGCCTTTAAAATCGCTTCAAAAGTATGATCATTTATATCTTTTATAATATTGGCTTCTTTAGCATTTTTACCAAAAGATAAAGTTCCGTTGTTTTTTAAAATAGCAAAGTTTGGTGCAGGGTTTAGAAGAGTCTCGTCAGTTTTATTATATTCAAAATACTGAGTGTACTCTTTTACATAAGATGCTAAATCAGCTTTAAAATCTTCACCGATGATTGCAGGTACTCTTTTTGTTCTAATTACATGGTCTGGAGTCAGAGGACCTTGTGTCGCAATTTTTTCAATATTTTGTTTTGAAAAGTTTATAGCTTCATTTGAGTCATTGAGTATTGAGATTGTCGCACAACCTTTTAGCTCTGACATCTTACGTCTTATTTTTGCTAACTCTAAAAGTTCTATAGTCGTACTATCTTCAACTACTTCCAAGTTAGCACCCTTAGATGCTAGGTACTGCTCAGCTTTATCTACTAACTCTATAGTCTTCTCATAAGATTTTTTAGCGTCATCGTTGAAAGTAAAGAGACCATGATTCATAAGAACCATTCCCTCTAACTCATCCCAGTTTACATCTCTAGTCATATCGTAGATCAGTTTTGCAAGAACAAAGCCTGGCATAATGTAAGGAATAATCAGAACTTTATCACCGTAAAGCTCTTTTATTTTGTCTTCGCCACCTTCTGTATTTGTAATAGTCACAACTGCATCTGTATGAGTATGATCTACAAATTTATAAGGAATAACTGCATGTAAAATAGCTTCAACAGATGGGTTTGGAGCAGATGGATTTGTCATAGCAAGTCTTTGATACTTAACCATATCAGTATCATTAAGTTCTTTTAACTCTGCCATCTTAAGCAGCATTTCCATCTTAACAGGAGCAAAACCTTCAGCTTCGATAGTCGCTAAATCCCAACCACTACCCTTTACATAAAGAATATCTTCTGTCTCACCAAAAAGATTTGTAGCAGTTGATTTTACAGATGTATTTCCGCCACCATGCAGAACCAAAGAGCTGTCTCTTCCTAATAGTCTTGATGTATAAACTCTTAAATCTAAATCTGTTTTAAACTCGTTTGCTTCTTTGTCATTCCATAAACTTTTCATATATTATCCTCTAAACTTCTTTTCTATTTCTTCAAGGTCTGCTTTGCAAACACCTTTATCCGTTATAAGCCCAGTTATAAGTCTAGCCGGTGTCACATCAAAACCATAGTTGATGGCAGGTGAATCTTTTGGAGTTATAAGAACTTCTCTTACGACTCCATCACTGTCAACTCCACGCATATATTTAACCTCATCTTCACTTCTTAGCTCAATTGGAATCTCTTTAACGCCATCTTTAATGTCAAAATCAAATGTGGATGCAGGAATAGCTACATAAAAAGGAACATCATTATCAAATGCCGCAAGTGCTTTTAGATATGTTCCTATTTTATTTGCCACATCACCGTTAGCACTAACTCTGTCTGCTCCGGTTATTACCATATCCACTTCACCGCGCTGCATCAGATGCCCACCTGTGTTATCTGCGATAATAGTATGATTAACTCCACTTTGAGTAAGCTCCCAAGCTGTAAGAGATGCACCTTGGTTTCTAGGTCTTGTTTCATCAACCCATACATGAACATCAATGCCTCTTTTTTTTGCTTCGTAGATAGGTGCTAGTGCCGTTCCCTCATCTATAACTGCTAACCAACCGGCATTACAGTGAGTTAGAATATTAATACGAGTTTTATTCTTCTGCTTTAAAATGTCTTCAATTATATCAGCACCGTATTTAGCGATGTTTTGACTCTCAAGTGCTTCTTCATCATTTAGTTCAATTGCATATTTCTTAGCATCTAAGATTAGATTTGAAGACTCTTTTAAAAGCTCCATCATTTTATCAACTGCCCACATAAGGTTTACAGCAGTTGGGCGTGATTCTCTTATTAGCAGAGCTTTTTCTTTTAACTCTTCGTAGCTTTTTACTTCCATACAAGCTGTATAGATGCCAAACGCCGCAACACTACCGATAACCCCTGCACCGCGAACTGTCATGTCTTTTATAGCTTCAACAATTTCATCTGTTGTTTTTAAAACTTTTGTTTCATAAGAAAATGGGAGTTTTGTCTGGTCTATTACTTCTAAAAAATTCTCATCATTGAGCCATAAAGCTCTGTATTTACCTTGCACTATTTACCTTTATAATTTCTAATATCTCATCAATGGTATCTATCTTATCATGCTTTATGACAAACTCTCTTGCAATTTTTAGAACCATTGCTTCAGCCTCAGCTCTTAAAGATTTATCTTCAATTCCTCTTATTTCTTCTACTCCGGCAACACCAAAAACTCTTCGTGCCATTTTACATCCTGCAAAACCGACACTATCTCTTAAAATATTTTTTATAAAGAAGTTTTTGTAATTTTGAAGTGCTGGCTCATCTAAATAGCCTTCGACTAAGAGTGCTGAAGTATGAGCTTTTTGCCAAAAACTTAGAAATTTATCACTAAACTTTTCTAGAACTTCTTTGATAGTTTTTAAAAGCCAAGCTTGAAACTCTTTGTCATTAGTAACTAAAGAGTGATAAATATAGTTGTGTACCAAGTTTGCTAAAAGAGCCCCTATGTCAAAACCAAAAGGACCAACAAATGCAAACTCTGGGTCAATAACATAAGTCTCATCTTCATTAATCATAATAGAACCGGTATGTAAATCACCGTGTAAAAGAGCATCACTTTGTGTCATGAACTTATACTTTAACTCTAATACTCTCTCTTTAAACTCTGCATCTGAAAATAGTTTTTTAGCTTGTGGATTATTTTTTACATTTTCATTGTCGTTTGTTTCGTGGCTCATAAAAGCAAAACTAAAAACCAAGTCTTCACTCAGTTTACATAGTTCAGTATTACCATTAAATTTATCTATTAAGGCTCTTTTGTCACTGCTGTTAAGAAATAAGGAAGAGGTATAAAAAAGTGTGGCGGAGAGATAAGTTGAGATATGTTCACTAAAGTTTTTGTACTCTGTTTTTTCAATAAGCCCTTTTCTCATAATGACATGCTTGGCTAAAAATTCCATTACTACCAGACTCATATCTTCACTAGCATGATATATTTTTGGGATAAAGCTTGGAAAGATGCTGTAAAATTTTTGTAAAGCTCTTATCTCGTAAGTCATTCTATCACGAGAAAGAGGAAAATCTTCGCCTACACAGCGAAGATAAGGTACTGCTTGCTTTAGTATAAGAGCTAATTCTGGATTCTGCAAAGAGCTAATTTTATAAACATAGTTTAAATTACCATCTCCAATTTCATCAACTGACAAGTCATCTCCATTGAAATAACTCATCACATCTTTAATATTTTTTAGGTAATCTAAAACACTATTTACATCTAACTCTCTATACTCCATATTAACACTCCAAAAATTATTTTAGTTTATTAAATACTTCCAGAGCATCTAGTTTTTCCCAAGGATAATCACTTTGTCCAACTTGACCACGCGCAGCAACATCAGCATAAAGGAAAGTCTCAGCACTTGGCTTATCAAGTCCAAACTTCTTTGTAATCCAATTAGGAGTCAGTGAAAAATTCTCACCAACAAATGTTGAAAGGATGTCATCATCAAGACCTCCTAAAACAGTTCCATAAGTATCAACAGATACTGAAGTTGGTTTTGCTACACCAATTGCGTAAGATAGTTGAACTGAACATTTTTTTGCAAAACCAGCAGCAACGATATGTTTAGCTACCCATCTGCCAGCGTATAGACCACTTCTATCAACTTTTGTGTAGTCTTTTGAAGACTGAGCCCCACCACCAATAGGAGCATAACCACCAAAACTGTCAACAATAAGTTTTCTACCAGTAAGACCTGAATCATGTAGTGGAGAGTGACTTACATATCTACCTGTTGGGTTCAAATGAACGATAGTCTTTTTAGGATCATAAAGATCAGTTGGAAGTCCTGCATCATCAATTAGACCCTGAAGCAGTTCTCTTACTTCAGTGATATCCATATCTTCATTTGATGGAGCAGAAACTACGATAGTATGAATTGACTGAGGATTACAGTTTTCAAAGTTCTCTTTAGTTCCATAATCAAGTGTAACCTGTGTTTTAATATCAACACCAAGTTTGTGATTGTGCTTAAGTGCGTAGTGGTAAACTTTATCGCTTAAAACTCTAGCATAAGTGATAGCAGCCGGCATATAATCAGCTGTCTCATTTGAAGCATATCCAAACATTATTCCCTGATCACCAGCACCTGTCTCACCGTCTTCTTGATCAACTCCCTGATTTATATCAGGTGACTGTTGATTTAAAAGTACTTGAACTTTAACTTCTTCTGGAAATAAACACTGCTCTTTTGTAAAAGCACTTTTGCCATCATAACCGATACCGATAAGAGCATCTTTAACAATTTGTGTGTATTCTTCATCAGTCAAATTAGCTTTAGATGTAACTTCTCCACCGATTATTACATGATTACCGGCTACAAATACTTCACTTGCGACTCTACTTTTAGAATCAGCTATTATCAGTCTGTCAACTATACTGTCAGCGATTATGTCTGCACACTTATCCGGGTGTCCTGGGGCTACTACTTCACTTGTAAATAAATACATTTATTTCCTTGAATTATTATCAGTCTAAAGGGATGTCGCCCTTAAAACTAGTTTGAAAAACAACTTTAATCTAGGCTATAAGCCTGGTGCTTTCCACATTGAAGTTGTGATATTATCATCAACTAACTTTAGTTGTGCTTCATAAGCTTTTTCAAACCTGATTTTAAGCTCATTATATGTCTTATTGTTTTGCATATTCGGCTCATAAATTTTATCCCACACAACAAGTTTTTTCGCTGCATCTGCCACTGAGGTGTAGATTTCAGCTCCAACACCTGCGGCCATTGCAGCCCCAAGTGCAGTTGCTTCTGTAACACGAGGTATCTTTATTGTACATCCCGTAACATCAGCTAATATCTGAGACCATAATGCACCTCGACTTGCTCCACCTGCAAAAACTATAGTGTCGATTTCAAGAGAACTAAATTCTTTGATTTTCTCTAGATTTATACTTGAGACTATCGCCGCATTTTCTTGCAGACTTCTAAACATAGATGCACGATTACAAACTTCTGGGTCAATGCTTAGATTTAAAAAACTTGGACTTGCGTGATACCATTTTCCATATTTCATGGAGTCTGAAAAAATTGGGATTATTCCATGAGAACCTACAGGAACCTTAGAAGCTTTTTCTTCTAAAATTGCATAAGCATCTACGCCCTGCTCTTTTGCTTGAAGTTTTTCCATCTCACAAAAAGCATCTCTGAACCAGCGCATAACTAAACCGCTGAAAAAAGTGATGCCCTCAGCTTGAGACTGTCCGGCAATTACGTGAGGATTCACTCTTATACCCATATCTTTTGGAGGAGGAGTTTGACTTGGTATATTTACAACCTGTTGCCAAAATGAACCGCCTAGAATTGCGACATCACCAAGTTCAACTACACCTAAACCAGCACTTCCTAGCTGAACATCTCCACCACCCATAACAACTTTTGTAGTCATGGATAGTCCCGTCTCAGATGAAGCTTCTTTAGTTACTGTTCCAATAAGTGTTCCAACTTCCAAGCAAGGTGGGAAAATATCATCTTTAAGTCCAACTCTAGTAGCCATCTCACTTATCCAGTCGCGTGACTCTAAAGAGAAGATTCCACTGGTTCCGCCATTACTTGGATCAGTCGCTATTACACCGCTAAGACGAGCTAATATCCAATCTCCAATCATAGAAATATTTGCAACTTTCTCATAAACTTCAGGATTGTTATTTTTGAGCCACATTATTCTTGGAAGTGCTCCCAGTGCAAAAGTCTGCCCAGATGCTCTATAAAATTCTTCTTCTATGCCAGCAAAATTTTCTTTAAGGTGTTTTACTTCTTTAGCAGCTCTTGCATCTACGTTTGCAACCGCCCAAAGCTCTTGTCCGTTCTCATCATAGAGGACAATACCTTCACGCATACTTGTCGCACTTAAAGCAATAATATCTTCGCCATTTAAGTTTGCACTCGAAAGTGATTTTTTTATGCACCCAATTACGAGTTTCCAGTTACTTTTAAAATCAAAACTCATAGAGTTTGGCACACCATCTTCTGCGAGATGCGTCCACTCTTCTTGTGCTACAGATATTTGATTTCCCTCTGTATCAAAGATTATTGCTCGGACACTTCCTGTTCCAGCATCTATCGCCATTAAATAGCTCAAAGTTTTATCCTAAAATTTCTAGTTCATCACTATATTTACTATCACAAAACGGCTCATAACTTGATTTGTATACTGCGTAGTGTGCAGATGCTTTGTGACCGTCAAGTGCTACTTCATCTCTCCAAGTCTCTACTGCCATAAATTTTCTAGGGTTATTTTCATACTGATAGATATCATATAAAATACATCCATCTTCTGCTTTACTCGGGATTACCATTGCAGTTAAAAGCTCTTTCATTTTAGCTTCATCGCCCTCTTTTGCTATAAATGTTACTCTTTTAGTAATTGTCATTATCTGTCTCTCCAATTTATGCTTAATATTTAATCTCGAAGATTATATCTAATTTAGACAACTACACTATAATTATAAAAACACTTCAGGAATTTAGCTTGGACATACTGTTACAAATAGAAGATATTATAGAAAAGAGTGGCTCAGATTTTGAGCTTTCAAAACTTTTCAAAGCCTATATAAACGAATACAAAGCTTCACTGCCAGAACTTTTTGAGAGTTCACAAGGTAAAGATTTTTTAGTTAAACATACAAAAAAACTAGACTCTATTATCTCTTTGATGTACAAGACAGTTCTAAGGCGTGTATTTGGCAATTATTTACCTATGAGAAGTTCGATTCCTGTTGCTATTGTAGCACTTGGAAGTTATGGACGTGAGCAGTTATGTGTCCATAGTGATATAGACCTTCTTATAGTTTACGAAGATGTAGATGGCTTTAATACGCAGCTAATAATAGAAAAGCTTTTTTATTTAGCTCTAGATTCTGGACTTAAACTCGGACATAGAGTACATGAGACAAATGACCTGTTTAAAGCTTCCGGTGAAGATATAACCATACGAACTTCACTCATGGAGTCACGCTTAATAACTGGTTCTCCTTTTACTTGGCATGCAACACAAAAAGAGCTCAATAAAATCAGACTTTACAATCAAAAAGAGTTCATACTTGCCAAAATTGATGAAGCCCAAATACGAAGAAAAAAATACCCGACTTCTATGCAGCCAAACATAAAAGAGAGTGTTGGAGGACTTAGGGACACTCAACTTCTCTTCTGGATAGCACAAACTATTTATGGCGTAGAGAGTTTAAGAGATATGAGTCAAAAACTTTTCTCTGACGATGAGTATAAAGAGTATAGAGTAGCATTAGAGCTTTTATTTCGTGTAAGAAGTGCTCTGCACCTCATAACAAATAAACAAGAAGACAGACTAATCTTAGAGCATATGCCAAAAGTCTCTCAGATGCTAGGATTTAGAAATGAGCAAAAAATGCTTACAAAAGTTCTTCACGCTCAGTGGCGTATAAGTAACTTCACTCAGATTTTTGTTAAAAAAATGGTCAGACCATATATTGCTGATATAAGTTACGTTAAAAAATTTAAAAACAATCGCCTGAGTCGTGGAATCTACCTTTTAGAAGATAGACTTTTTGCATCTTACAATCTGAAAATTCAGCCTATTAATACTCTTTTAAAACTTTTGATCTCACTGCCTGATAAATTTCACCACTTCGATGCCGGCTTTTTAAACCAAATGACATATACAAGAATAACGCATCCTCTAAGCAAAGAGACATATATGCTCTTAAAAGAGTTACTAAAAAAAGAGAATATGTACTCATTTTTAAAACTCTTTTACGATGCAGGAATCCTGCATGAACTATTCTCTAGTTTTAGAAAAGTTCTTCACCTTCCTCAGTTCGATGGTTACCATCACTACCCTGTTGATATTCACTCTATTAAGTGTATAGAATCATTAGAAAACATTGAAGAACCTTTTATACAAGGACTACACAATGAGCTTAGTGATGATGAGAGGCTTCTTCTTAAAATAGTTGTACTATTTCATGACACAGGCAAGGGTCGAAAACAAGATCATAGTGAAGTTGGGGCAAAACTTGTAGTTCCCTTTGCCAACAAATTAAACCTTAGTGAAGAGCTTATTGATCGAGCAGTAACGCTAATAAAACATCATATACTTATGAGTAGTGTAGCATTTAAAGAGAATATTCATAATGAAAAAACGCTCTATAAATTTATGTCAAATATCAGAGACGCCAAGAATTTAAAACTTCTGTATATTTTAACTTATGCTGATATAAAAGGGGTCGGAGGGAATGCATACAACGCTTTTAACGCTAAACTTTTACATGATTTATACAGCAGTGCTTTAGAAATTTCGCAAAATAGCGGAAGAATCACTGATGCAACTAAAAGAATAACAATAGAAAAACGTGTTAAAAACTCTGAGGAGTTTAAAGAGTTACCAAAACTTCTTCAATCAAAACTTCTTCGTATAGAATCAAATCTATTCTTTTTCAAACATACTCCACAAGATATTGTCAATATTGCAACAAAAGCTAAAGAGACTAAAGAATATGACTTTACTATAGATGCATATAAATCTCTTAGTATTGAAATATATAGAAAAGTTCCACTTAATGTTGGATATCTACTCGCAGCACTTAGTCACTTAGATGTTGCATCTATGGAGATTTTCACGCTATTTGACGGCATTAAATACTTCAAGATAGAGTTTATTAAAAATGTGGACGGAAACGAACTTATTGAAGTTGAAGAGATAGTGAAAAATGCATTTGACATGAGCAGACATGTACAGATGAAAGAAGTACACATTCATAAGAAAGAGGTAGTAATTGATTGTGAACACTCGTTAACACATGCTGAAGTTAGTATCAATACAAAAAACCAGATAGGACTACTAGCCTATATTATGGAGTGTTTTGAAGAACTTGGCATTAATATTGTAACAGCCAAGATTCACTCTACAAAACACAAGGTACGAGACAGCTTCTTAATGGAAAAACAAAATGATATATGCAATAATGTCGAAAAAATTTATGAACTATTAACAAAAGGCAACTGATATGTGTGGAATTGTTGGATATCTAGGCGAAAAAAATACTAAAGAAATTTTACTCGAAGGTCTTAAGGAGCTAGAGTATAGGGGTTATGACTCAGCAGGTATCGCAGTTCTACAAAATGGAGAGTTTTCAAACTATAAAGCTATAGGAAAACTTGTAAATCTAGAAGAAAAGACAAAAGACTTCGTAACTAGCGGCTTTGCTGTAGGCATTGGTCATACTCGCTGGGCTACACATGGAAAACCTACAGAGCTAAATGCACATCCACACTTAGGTGAAAGTTCTTATGTTGTTCATAACGGAATCATAGAAAACTATGCTTTGTTAAAAAAAGAACTAATGGCTGATGGAGTTACATTCCTAAGTCAAACAGATACTGAAGTAATAGTTCACCAGTTTGAAAAAAACCTAAAAATAGAAAAAAGTGCTTTTGAGGCATTTGCTAAAACTATCAGTGAACTAAATGGTGCTTATGCTATTTTGCTTACTACAAAATCCCAACCAAAGACTATATTTTTTGCAAAACACGGCTCACCAATGCTCGTCGGTGTAAATAGTGACAATGAAAAATTCTTTGCATCTTCAGATACTCCATTAATAGGTCATGCGACAGATGTAAACTACTTTGAAGATGGTGATTACGGGTTTGTAAGCTCTGATGAAATTGCTATATTCGACAAGAATAACACTAAAAAAGAAGCAAAATATTCTAAACTCTCTCAAAATAAACTATCAGCTCAAAAAGAGGGCTACCGCTTTTTTATGGAAAAAGAGATTTATGAACAGAGTGATGTAATAGCTGATACGCTTATGGGAAGACTAAGTGACAGTGAAATAATCTTTGATGAGTTGGATAAAGAATTATTCAATGGGATTAATGAGATAAAACTTTGTGCTTGTGGAACTTCTTATCACTCAGCTCTAAGTGCCTCATATCTATTTGAGAGATACTCTAAAATCAAAACTTCTGTTGAGATTGCAAGTGAGTTTAGATATAGAGAACCAATAATGACACAAGACACTCTTTTTGTAGTTATTTCACAAAGTGGAGAGACAGCTGACACTTTAGAGACACTAAAGATGGCTAAGAATGCTGGACTAAAAACATTAGTTATATGTAATGTTGACAATTCCTCTATGGTTAGACTAGCAGATGCGACAATACTAACACGTGCAGGAATAGAAAAAGGTGTAGCATCTACAAAGGCTTTTGCAACTCAGGTTACAGTCTTTTGGATGCTTACTCTTTACATTGCGAAATTACGTAATTCTTTAAAAGAAGAAGAGATTATTAGACAGATTTCACTACTTCGGGAAGTTCCTGCATCTGTAAAGGTAACAGATCAGATGCATGAAAAACTAAAGAGACTTTCAAAAAGGTATCTTCATGGGCATGGCTTCTTTTTTATTGGTAGAGATATCTTTTTCCCACTAGCATTAGAAGGGGCACTAAAACTAAAAGAAATTTCTTATCTGCATGCTGAAGGTTATCCAAGTGGAGAGATGAAACATGGGCCTATTGCTCTTGCTGATCCTGAACTTTTTACTATTGCCCTGCTTCCAGAGCACTTACACTATGAAAAATCAAAGAGTAATGTTGAGGAGTTAAGTGCTAGAGATTCCACAATATGTGCTATTAGTTCCATTGAATTCGATAAGGCTGATGACTTTATTCAAATATCAAAATGTAAAGACTATATGCTTGAATTTTTTGAGATGATGATTGTTGTTCAACTACTCTCATTAGAGATTTCCGTGAGACTTGGAAATGATGTAGATATGCCAAGAAATTTAGCAAAAAGCGTGACAGTTGAATAGTGTTACGCAATACTATTTAACATAATTATACAAAATTATTATCTTTCTAATACTTTCATTCTAAATTTATTTTTTATTAGATACTATCTACGATCTAATTTAATTTAACAAAAGTGAATCCGTATGAGAACAAAAGCAAAACTCCTCTTTATTGTAGCCATAATGCTCCTTGGTTTAACAACTGCAACAATAATAAATATATCATTAAACTTTAGAGACTATAGTATTAAAAGCGCTATAGACAAATCTAAAATGACAGCGACTATTGTTAAAGATGGCTTAACAGCTCACATGGTTAATGGAATCATGGATAAAAGAGAGTACTTTTTAAATCAAATCTCAGCAAATAATGAAGCAGTAAAATCTTTATGGCTTGTTAGAAGTGAAAATGTTATAAGCCAATACGGTCAAGGCTTGAATGATGAAACAGTAAGAGATGAAATTGACAAGAAAGTTCTAGAGACTGGTCAGACAGTAAGAGAAATTATTGAAAACTCAAATGATATTACACTGAGAGTTACCATACCTTATAAAGCAACTGTTAATGGCGGAAATACAAACTGTTTGACTTGTCATAACGTACAAAGAGGTGATACACTCGGTGCTATAAGTATGGAGTTTGATATTAGCGATATGAGAACTAGCGGAATGCTTACAATACTAAAAATACTTGGAATTAATATGCTATTTTTAGTAATTGTTCTTTTCCTATTAAACCACTATGTAACTCCATACATGAAACTTTTCACATGTATGCAAGATGGAATCAAAAAAGCATATAGCGGAGATTTTACTCATAAATTTGAAACAACTGTAAGCGGTGATGGCAAAAATATTGTAGAGCAGATGAATACACTATTTACAAAGATGCAAGAAACCTTTGGAGATATAAAATATAATCTAGCTACATTTATACCTCAAGGATGTGTCTCATCTGCAGATCCGCTACATGAAGCAAAAACTATTATCAATGAACTATCTGATGTCTATAAATTTAAAAAGACTATAGAGCTAGATGCTTCAAAAGCTGAAGTTTATACGAGAATTATCGATATATTAATACTAAAATATAATCTGAAAAAATTTGCATTATACGAAGTAAATAATGTAACTCATGAGAGAACACTATTTTTCAGTACTGGCAAAGATGCGCTTATCTGCCAAGAAAAAGTCAACAAAGATGCTTCAGAGTGTAGAGCATACAGAACTAAAAGTGTTACTATCTCTACTGAGTTTCCAAACTTATGCCAAGTATGTTTATCAGAAAAACAAAACTATATATGTATACCATTTACAATAAATAATGATGTTTCACTATCTATCTCTATTACCGGAGACTCTCCAGCTGAGATTGAAGAGATTACATCATATATTACAAGTATTAAGCACTATTTTGAGGCAGCCAAACCTGTTATAGAGAGCCAAATTCTAATGGAAAAACTAAAAGACACTTCACTTAGAGATGGAATGACTGGTCTTTATAATAGAAGATTTTTAGAAGAAGTAATAGATAAAATCATGCATCAAGCTACTAGATCAAAAGAGACTTACTCTGTACTGATGCTAGATGTTGACTTCTTTAAAATGGTAAATGATACTTACGGACACGACGTTGGCGATAGAGTAATCGTAGAGATTGGTAAAGTTCTAAAAGATAATATTCGTGACGCAGACCTGGCTATAAGATATGGTGGCGAAGAGTTTGTGGTAATGCTGCACAATGCAAGCGATGAAGGAACTCAAGAAGTTGCAAGTAAAATTCACTCTGCATTTGCTGCACTATCTTTTGATGTCGGAACTGGCGAAATGATGAAGAAGACTATGAGTATAGGTATCTCAAAATTTCCTAAAGATGGAGACACTATATGGAAGTGTATTAAGTTTGCAGATACTGCTCTATATGTTGCTAAAACAACTGGTAGAAATAAAATCGTACACTATGAGAAAGAGATGGGCGAAAGCGGTGAGCTAAGATAACCTTTCTCTCTCTACTTTTTGTGAGCAAAAAGTAAACAAAAACTCTTGCAACGGCTTCGAGCCTCACTTTGTGAGGTTCCCAAAAAAAAGAAAATTAATCCCTAAAAATCCAAAACTCACTTCGTTCAAACAGTTGGATTTTCTTAACGGCATTTATTTTCTTTTTTTTGGCTCTGCAGATATTGCAACTATAATATTAACTTCTACATAATGTAAGTTCAAAAAATTTAAAGAGTAATGTAATTGCTAGGCAGTGATGAGGAAGCATACTTGTAGTATGTGACGAAGAACTAACGACGCAAGTGCGTCGCTATTTGAAATTTTGCGAAGAAAAACTTACTCTACATAGAGCAAGCTGATACCCCTGGAGGTGTTGTTGGTTGTACTGACTCATTACTTGCCCCACCAGCTGCATTAACAGACTCGATAGTAGCCCAAATAGATTCAGCAGCTGCCATATATCTTTTTGCACTCTCAGAAGTTGGATTAACAAAAGTAATTGGTTTACCTTCATCTCCGCCAGTTCTGATACTTGGCTCGATTGGAATCTCAGCAATAATCTTAGTATCAAACTCCTTAGCCATTGGACCAGAAGTTCCTTTACCGAAGATATCATACTCAACACCAGTATCTGGTGCAATAAATCCACTCATGTTTTCAACAATACCAGCGATTGGAATGTTTAGTTTTCTAAACATATCCAATGAACGACGAGAGTCATCAATAGAAACTGCTTGAGGAGTTGTAACTACTAATCCTGCAGTTACTGGTACACTTTGAGCTAAAGTAAGCTGAGCATCACCAGTTCCAGGAGGCATATCGATAACTAAAACATCTAACTCAGACCATAAGATATCTCTTAAGAACTGCTCAATAGCTTTCATTATCATAGCACCACGCCACATAAGTGACTGACCTTCTTCCATCAGTGAACCCATAGACATCATCTCAATACCATAAGCTTTAATAGGAAGAACTTTGTTTCCGTTAACTTCTGGCTTAACATCTGATACACCCATCATACGAGGAATATTTGGACCATAGATATCAGCATCTAATAGACCTACTTTTTTACCTTGTGCTGCAAGAGCAATTGCAATATTTACAGATGTAGTTGATTTACCAACCCCACCCTTGCCAGAACTTACCATTAAAAAGTTTTTAACTTGCGGAGCAATGTTCTTACTCTTTGGTTTAGGAGCTTCAGGCATTTTTGGGGCATTGATATTACACTTAACATTTGATGCACCTACAGCTTTAAGCTCTGCAGTTGCATCATCAATAATCTGTTGTGCTACTTCTGGAGCACTTGAAGTAATCTCTACATTAAAACTTACATCATTTCCATTAACTTCTATACTATTAACAAAACCAAAAGTTACAATATCCTTAGTAAAACCAGGATACATAACTTTTGATAGTGCTGAATTTACAATTTCATTAGTCATTAATTTATTCCTTCATATTTATTATTTTGACACTCTACCATAAACAAGACAATTTTTGTCTTGTTTATGTCAATTTATTTTTTAAGCTATGGCTTTTGCAGCTTCAGCTGCTTCTCTTTCTTTATTTTCTCTTGAAATTTGCTCAATAGCTTCAGGGTTATCCATGATGTTCTGAGTTATTTTATAAGAGCAGAACTTAGGCCCACACATAGAACAAAATTCAGCCTCTTTAAATACATCTTGAGGAAGAGTCTCGTCATGATATTCTCTTGCTCTTTCACCATCCAGTGCTAGTTCAAACTGTTTTTCCCAGTCAAAACCATATCTTGCATCACTCATAGCATCGTCAATGTCTCTCGCACCTTTACGACCACGAGCTATATCAGCAGCATGAGCAGCAATTTTATAGGCGATGATACCTTCACGTACATCATTAGCGTTTGGAAGACCTAGGTGCTCTTTAGGCGTTACATAACATAACATACTAGCTCCATGCCATCCACCAACTGCAGCACCTATAGCTGAAGAGATATGATCATATCCTGCAGCGATATCAGTAACTAATGGCCCAAGAATATAAAACGGTGCTTCATGACAAAGTTCACGTTGAAGTTTCATATTTCTCTCAATTTGATTTAAAGGAACGTGACCTGGTCCTTCAATCATTACTTGAACATTTTTCTCCCAAGCTCTTAGAGTTAACTCGCCAAGAACTTTAAGCTCGCCTAGCTGAGCATCATCAGATGCATCTGCTAAACAACCAGGACGAAGAGAATCACCAAGACTAAGTGAAACATCATATTTTGCACAGATATCCAAGATATCATCAAAAGCTGTATAAAATGGGTTTTCTCTATGGTAGTGCATCATCCATGCAGCCATTAGTGAACCACCACGGCTTACAATTCCCATTTTTCTTTTTGCGATTTTTGGCATAGTCTCAAGTAAAAAACCTGCGTGAATAGTAAAATACGAAACACCTTGTTTCGCTTGACGTTCTAATACTTCAAGCATAACTTCTATACTCAAGTCTTCTATTTTATTACCAACATCATGAAGAATTTGATAGATAGGCACAGTACCGATAGGAATCTTAGAAGCACCGATTACTGCTCTACGAATCTCATCTAAATCTCCGCCAGTTGATAGATCCATTGCCGTATCTGCCTTATAGTGCTGAGATACTTGCATTTTTTCTACTTCACCTTGAACATCAGATGCTATAGCAGATGAACCGATATTAGCATTGATCTTACATCTAGATGCAATTCCAATCGCCATTGGCTCTAACGATGTGTGATTAACATTTGCAGGGATTATCAGTCTGCCTCTGGCTATTTCACTTCTTACAAGCTCAGGAGAGAGGTCTTCTATTTTTGCGACATACTCCATTTCCTCAGTAATTATGCCTTGTTTGGCATAATACATTTGAGTTCTTACAGAATCATTTTCACGTTTTTCAACCCATAAACTTCTCATAGTTTTCTCCTAATATTTAAAAAATATATATAGTTAGTATGTGGAAATATAATCAAATAAAGTTAAAGTAGCATTAAGGGCTTCAATAAATAAGTATTTCAAAGATAATATATCCCAGATATTGCAAAAACAAGAGAAAAAAAAGCTTTTTGAGTGTATAATTTCGTAACACTTTTCAAACACAGGAGTATATTTGGCTGAAACAACACTTATATTACTTGCTGCTGGCAATTCTAGTCGCTTTCTTTGCGATGCTAAGAAACAGTGGCTTCGTATTGGACATGAGCCTTTATGGCAATATGTCGCCCGTAAGTGTGTAGAAACTAAACTTTTCGATAAAATCATTATCACTTCATCAAGTGACGATATTGAGTTTATGAGAAGTTACGATTCTTTTACTTTTGTAGAAGGTTCTACCACTAGACAAAGTTCTTTAAATAATGCTTTAAAAGAAGTTGAGAGCGAATATGTTCTTGTTAGTGATATAGCAAGATCTTGCATCAGCGAAGAGTTTTTGAAAAAAATCATCTCTAAAAAAGGTGAAGCTGACTGTATTGTTCCTTACTTAAAAGTTAGTGATACTATTGTATACGATAATGAGACTATAGACAGAGACAAGGTAAAGAGAATTCAAACTCCTCAGCTATCAAAGACTTCAGTTTTAAAAGATTCTCTTAATACTAATACCGAATTCACTGATGAGAGTAGTGCCATCGTAGCAAATGGTGGTTCAAGAGAGTTTATACTTGGCGAGAACGAAGCTAATAAAATCACTTTTATTAAAGATTTAAACCAACTATCATGTTTATCAAAGCCATCAAATGATATTCTTAGTGGTACAGGCTTTGATGTTCATGCTTTTGATGAGAGCAAAGATATGTATTTGTGTGGCGTTAAAATAGATTCTGACTTTGGATTTAAAGCCCATAGTGATGGTGATGTCGCCATTCATGCCTTAATAGACGCTCTTTTGGGTGCAGCTGGTATGGGTGACATTGGTATGATGTTCCCAGACAGCAGTGATGAGTATAAAAATATAGACTCAAAAATTCTACTTCAAAGAGTTGTTAATAAAATATACAACTTTGGTTTTGTTATTGTAAATGTTGATTTAACAATAGCAGCTCAGACGCCAAGGATTGGCAAGTACAAATTACAAATGAGAAAAACAATTGCAGAGATTTTAAACTGCGAAAGCTCACGAGTAAATATAAAAGCTACAACAACTGAAAAGCTTGGCTTCATAGGTCGAAGTGAAGGCGTTGGGGTTATTGCGAATGCAAATTTAAAATATTTTGATTGGACAAAAATTTGAAAATACTAATTATAGAAAATGAAGTTTATTTAGCGCAGAGTATTGCTACAAAGTTAGGCGAGTTAGGTCATGTATGTGAAATGTGTACATCTACAAGAGACGCTATAAAGAGTAATAATTATGATGTTGTTTTACTTTCCACAAACATCAATGGTCAAGATTTCAACCCTGTTATTGAGACATTCAAAAAATCTATTATTATCTTAATGGTTTCATATATTTCTAACGATACAGTCTCAAAACCACTTAGTGCCGGTGCGAAAGACTACATTCTAAAACCATTTATGATTGAAGAGCTCATAAGAAAGATAGATCACTATCAAGATTATGAAAAACTAAAGAAAAGAGATGCTGCTTATAAGAAATATCTAACTCACTCTTTTTCTACGGTAACACATGAGTATAATCATGATATTATAGATCTTCCTATTTTTATCTCATCTTCATTTCAAAAGTATTCAGATGCTTTTGCATTTGAGCATGCATATAAAAAAGATTTACCGATTCACTTTATCACGCTTAGTGATCCTAAAGCTATGAGTGAAATAGAGTCGTTGAACCAAGATGCAATTTTGTATATTATAGATTATCAAACTCTTAAAAAAGGTGATAAGAAAGCTTTCTGTTCTCTTATAACTAATAAAAAAGTTATTGTATCTAGTACAGATAAGATAGAAAATGTTGAGCATCAAGTTTTAGAGATAAAAAGTGACAACAATATTTTTGACCAGGGAGACATACTACCGATAGAGGATTATGTTAAGTATATTGTTCTTAACTATCAATACAAGTTTCCAGATATTGAACTATCAAAGAAACTAGGAATTAGCAGAAAAAGTTTATGGGAAAAACGAAAAAAATATGACATCATCAAGAAAAAATAAAACTCTTTTAATTGACAAAGAAGCAGCTTCTGCCTTAGAGTTACTAAAAGATGGACTACTAGCACCAGCTACTTCTTTGATGAACTCAAAAGAGAGTCAGAATGTTTTAAAAACGGGATTGATTAATGGAAGGACTTTCCCATTTCCTTTCATCCTTGCACCTTCTGGAAAGACTAATGCAGAGGTTCTCAGTAATCTTGAAGTCGGAGAAGAACTTACAATACTGTTTGAGAAAAAACCTTTTGCAACTCTAATAGTAGAAGAAGTTTTCCATATTGAGCCAAGTGAGAGAATTAAACATATTTACGGGACAGATGACATTGGACATCCTGGTGTTCTAGCGACTATGAATAGACTAGGGCCATTGGCAGTTTCGGGAGAGTATAAACTTGTAAATAAATCTAGTGATAAGAATAAGCAAACTATTGAAAATGCTAAAAAGCTCATAGAAGCCAAACATACAACATCACTTGTTATGGCAGCAAATCCTCTTCACCGTGCTCATGAAAGACTTATTCGCCAAGCACTTGAAAATACAGATCTGCTTGTGATATTTTTACTAAAAACAACTAACGAATCAAATTTAAGCTATGAAATAAGAAAAGAGTCTCTGGACTATTTCATAAATAACTTTCTTACAAAGAATCATGTAATTGTTGTTCCTCTGGAGAACAGCTACATTTTTGCAGGTTACAATGAAATAATCATAGATGCTATCGTTACAAAAAACTATGGTTGTGACAGACTTACAATTGGAAGAAACCATGCCGGACTTGGTATGTTTTATGATTGTAATTCAAACAAGTCTATCATCGACAAAGTAATAGGGATAGATATAGAAATAAATATAGCCAGCGAATATGTTTACTGTGATAAATGTACTACATTAGTAAGTAAAAACACTTGTCCTCATGGTCAACACCATCAGATATCTTATCATGCAGACTCAATCTTAGAGCTTCTAGAACTTGGTATTTTACCTCCAACTATGCTTATGAGAAAAGAAATTTCTGCACAAATACTCTCTAAACTATTTCCAAATAGATTTAAAAACTTAGAGAAACTATACTATGACATCTTACCGGTTGAAGGTCTTTTAGAAGAACACACTGAAAAAGATTTCTACCTAGAGTTAATGAAACTCTACCAAACTACATCACTTACTTAGGAACACAATGAACTGGTTTTTTATAACATTAGGCTACAGTGGCCTATTTCCTAAAGCTCCTGGTACTGCAGGAAGCTTTGTGGCACTTATTCTTGGTATTTTAATACTTAGTATATTTGAAGTTGAAACACTGTTTTTAGCAACTATTTTAATAAGCATCATAGCTATTCGTGAAATTAACAAATATGAACTAAAGAGTGGAATTCATGATGACAAACGTATAGTTATTGATGAACTTGCAGGAATGTGGTTTGCACTAAGTGTTGCACCAGCTATGACTATTGGCATGGGTGAGATTACACAACTAGAGAATGGATTTTTAATCCAAGCTATTTTATCATTTCTTCTATTTAGATATTTTGACATCAAAAAACCATCTATCATAGGTAGAATTGACAGAGAAGTTAAAGGCGGGATCGGTGTTATGGGTGACGATATCCTTGCAGGTTTTGCAGCTGGTATTGTCAGTTCACTTATCTGGCAAGGTTGGTTACAACTACAAGGAATGCTTTAATAGATGTTTGTATAAAACTTTAGTTTTATACAAACATAGGATCTGATGTCGGTTCTATCTCTTCAAAATCTTCAATAATTGTACTAAACATTTTCATAGTTTTCTGTGCTTTTTTTGTATGTTCATCAAAAACACTCTTAGATGCCGGAAAAGCTTCACTCAATTCTTGATAAATTAAAATACGACCATTAATATGCTTATCTATCTCAGCGAATGCATCTTTTAAATACTCTTTCTTTGTAGTGTGTCTAAAGAGTGACTTAACCATCTTTACACGTTCTTTAATTGGTATTGACTCATCGATTGCTTCTGCAATTCTTTTAATATCCAAACGAGAAAGGTAGACTCCACTATGTGCTGGTGCTAAAAGTCTTGAAGTCAGAGCATCTACAAACTGTGGTACCGGTTCTTCATCTTCCTTATCTCCAACATCTCTGTTTTGCTGTACACCATCTTCTGGGCTTAGTGAGCATTTATCACTAACAAACTTATCAAATTCTGCTTTTAAATCACTTAAATCATGTTCATTCATCGTTATTCCTTATTTTGTTATCTCTTTGTAAGCTTTTTTTGTAAGCTCTTCTATCATATCGTCGTAACTGATATACCTAGCGTTTAGTTCATCTGCTCTTTTCTTTAAGGCTGAAAACTCTTTTGTATTTTTCATATCAAAGTTAAATGCAGGGAGTTTTTCAATCATCTCTAAAGAATTAAAATCTGAAAAATCAAGCACGGCGTCAAAGTTAGATAAATCCAGACTCATTCCACTTGCACAACGATTAATATCAGCATCTTGTATCTCAACTTCTTGCGTAAAAGCCATCAACTCTTCAAGGTTCTCATTATAATAACTCACATTAAATCCACAAGATAGGAATGAAAAAGATTTTGCATGTGGTTGTACACCTATTACAGCTATCTTAGAAGCACGGATATCCTTTAGGTACTCAGTAAGTACTCTTGTACTGAAAACGTCGCCTCTGAGCTTCTCACCCTCTTTAAAGATGATATCACACATCCCAGTTCTTTTAACCATACTGCTTGCGTCATCTAATATCTCTAAAATATCATTTACATATTCATTGGATATTACAACACCGTTAACATGTGACTTTTTCATGTTCGATATAGTAAAGTAAAGATCATCTTCTCTAATGTTCATTGGAATCATCATCACGTCATCAGCATTAGCTTTAAACATCTTATTTATCACTGCACTAAATCTACTCACTCCAGCATTTTCACCTATATAACCAAATAGTTTTGTCTGGTGCGAGATTTCATTTGAATTATTCATCATAATTACATATCCTCAGTTATGCCCCAAAGGGAGCGGGCTTCTTCATCTTCTGCTTTACATCTGTAACACATCTTGTCATTTGAGTTTGTGCTAAATATAACATTACACTCATCACATCTTCTTACCTTAAAAGAGACCAAATTTTGAACGGCTGGTTCAAAAAACTCTTTTACATTGTATGAACTTGAAAGCGTTATTGCATCTGGTTCACAAACATCATGACAAATGCTACATTTTATACAAAGAAATGGATCAAAGTCTATTTTAGAATTTTTTATATCGGATGTCAGAGCACCTGTTGGACAGATTCTATAGCACATTTGACAAGCAGTACAACTATCTTCATTTAAAAGCTTTTGTGAAGTAAATGTAACTTCATTAGCATCTACAATATGAAACTGAGATGGTTTGCTTACTCTTTTTATAGCTGTAAAAAAGAGCTTTCTTTTTTCTGGTACTCTTTTTTTCTTCAACAGTGCAATATCTTCTTTTTGTAGAGTATGTTCTACAAGTTCATCAGTAGCTTTTTTAACCTCAGCCTCAAAAGCATGTTTGCCTTTTGCAACATTACCAAGAGTAATAGAGTTGAAAAAATCTCTTCTATCACTCTCCTTGTTCTGTGTTTCTTTAATAAAACAAACATCTTCAAGTTTTATCTCAGCTTCATTTTCCATAGCACTTAAAATATATGTTGCTTCTTCATAGTTTTTAAGAATCTGAGGTTTGCACTTATGTGCAATAGAACAGCTATCACAGTGTCCCATATCAAAAACCATCTTTTTTTTCAAAATAGCTAAAGAGATTATATGCTCAACACTCAAAGCTGCTATGCAAGGAACATTTTTCCGACATGAGATTATATTTTCATTATCTTCTAAAAAAGAGAAGAAAAACTCTGTAGGCTTAAATGTATCAAGAGATAGTGCTTCATTAGGACAAATTGCATCACATGCACCACAGCCAATACAAGATGAGAAATTAATTGATGGTAGAGGGTTTTCTCCTACGACAATAGCTTCTGTTGGACAGATTATTTCACACTTATTACATTCACTCTCTCTTGCAAGAGAACGAACACATCTACTGGCATTTAGTGATATTAAAGACATTTAACTATTTTGACTCTTGAACAAGGTACTCGTTATCACTAAGAATAAACTCTAACGCCATCTCTGCAGCATCGTAGTAAAGAGGTGTTCTTGCTTCAAACTTCATGTTTATGAGGTATAGTGGAGCCCATTTAAGCAGGTGCTTGTCTAAAAATTCAAGCTGAACTTCTCTTATTTCTTTTACAGATACCATATCACCCTCTTCTAAGGCTTTTAGCTCAGCAAGACACAAGTGATGCATAAATTCAAGTTCAACACCTATATGGTCTGATGATACAGTTCTCGACGCTTCATAATCAACCATAAAGTTGTATGCACTATACATATCTGTTACTGGATTTGCGCCACCAGTTTCAATCATTTGATCTTCTCTTACATAAAAAGACTCATATGGGATTAAATGCAGTATAGATAAATTTACAAAATCAGGGTTAAAATACTCTTCTAAAAGTTTATTGTCACTTAGCTCATTAAGTGGTTTCCAATCTTTTAAAGTTGGAAAAAAATCTAAAATATTTTCATCTTCTTTAATCATTTTAAGACTCTTAGCATCTAGCTCTTGTAATAAGATGCGAGACATAAGCGCGTAAATATTTACTCTTGCTTGTGTTTGTTGCATAGGTTATTGACCTTTTTTATTTGTTAAAATTATACAATTGAGATTTTTAAAGTGATTATTTTATCACAAAAGACTGAAAATATGATTAGCTTGTCTGACTAGGCTCATTTTCCTTGTAAATACTCATAGAAGGAAACGCAAACTCTAAAGAGTTTCTCTCTAAGATTTCCATTATATTATACATAACATCTTCTTTAGTCTCCAACCATTCAGCCCAATTTACACTTTTAGAAAAGCAGTATATAAGTATGTTAATACTTGAACCTGAAAATTCATCTAGATATACAAGGAGATTTCTCTTAATACCCATTTCATCATCTTTTGAAACAAGCTTAGCACTCTTATGATGAGAGTAGTCATACTCAGTATTTACAGTAGCAATTCCAGGATGCTTATCTATCATATGGCGTATCTCTTCTATAGCATTTTTTATATTTTCGCGTTTAGAGTTGTACTTGATGCCTATACTCATTTTTATTCTTCTACCAAGTGAGCGCTTATCCCAGTTCTTAACATTTTGGTTAGCTAAAATAGAGTTTGGAATTGCAATAATCGCATTATCAAAAGTCCTTAAAGTAGTAACTCTTAGACCTATCTCTACAACAGTACCTTCATGTCCATTTACAGCTATCCAGTCACCCTGAGAAAAGACATCACTAAGCAAGATGGAAAGAGTTCCAAAAAAATTGGCCAAAGAGTCTTTTGCAGCAAGAGCTACAGCAAAACCACCTATTCCAAGACCAGAGAGAACAGTGGTGAGGTTTGCCCCTGCAAAGTGTAAGATTACAAGCAGACCTATAACCATAATAATAAAATTAATTATTTTAATACCGACGTTAATTATTTCACTTTTGATTTTTTTATCGACAGTATCTATCTCATGAATTTTTATACTTGATATTACATTTACAATTTTATAGACAATATATGTGAGCAGAACTATATAACTTATAGTAAAAAACTTATCAAATGTGCCGACTCCTGCAAAATCATTATAAATATAAAGTGTTACTTCTATATTGATCAAGATGATAATAAACTCTATTGGTTTTCGTACACTGTTTAAGATATCTTTTGAATATTTTTTCAAAGATTCTATATCAAAGATATATGCTTCTATCTCTTTGTAGAGGTATTTACGAATAAGATAAATAATTGCAAATACAAGCAATATAAAAATAATTTTGACAACATCAAAGCCATATGGACGAATAACAGAGTTTATCTGTTGTGCTATAGCAGTATTGTTTATGGAGATAACAGGATTTATCAGATTATAGTTTGAGTACTTATTTAGCCTGTACATCTTCTTTTCAAACAAAGATAGATATTTAAGGGTATCTCCATTTAATTCTAATAATGCATAGTAATCTCTGATATTTTCCTTAGCCTGCTTTAGAGTTCTTGATGGTTCATCAATCTGTAAAATAGCTTCATAGTCTATATTAGTTATCTCTGCATTATGCTCTTGATTCTTTACAAACATATCACTCATATATACTTGAAATTCTTCAAAGCTCATGTTATTTAGAGCTCTAAGAATACTTCTTACCATAGTGTTTTGAGCATTTAAAAGTCTATATGATTTTACTAAGACCTCATCTCTAATAGTTGCATATTTATTACCAAGACGTTTATTTAGCTTTATGATTTTTTCTAATGCAAAAATCTCAGAGTCATAGACTCTGGATTTATCTATAAATTTGTTTTTGTTTTTTAGGATGTCATCTAACGCTTTAGAGTACAGAGCTTCTTGCTTCGCTGCAATCTGCATTATCTTCTCTTGAGTTACATTATCATCATTCATCTGCTTTATCATTTCAATCTGTTGAGTGATAAATGGCGAATAATCAGGTCCAGACTTAGCAAATAGCGGTAAAACCAGTATTAAAATTATAAGTAATTTTTTGATGACAGACTCCTTGTTATATTTTAGATGCCCTCAGCAATCATAGCATCAGCAACTTTTTTAAACCCTGCAATATTTGCTCCATCTACATAATTACCTTCAACCCCATAATCTTTGGCAGTTAAGGCAACTCTTTTACAAATCTGTTGCATTACATTTTTTAGTTTTGCATCTACTTCTTCAAAACTCCACTTACTCATAGAAGCATTTTGAGCCATTTCAAATTCACTAACAGCAACACCACCTGCATTTGCAGCTTTTGCAGGTGCAAAACATATTTTATGAGATAAGAAATCATTTACAGCTTTTGGTGTTGATGGCATATTTGCACCCTCACTTACACTAACACAACCGTTTACTATAAGATTTTGAGCGTCAAAGCCATTTAACTCATTTTGAGTTGCACATGGAAATGCCGCATAACATGGTATATCCCAAACGGCATGTCCATCTTCTGGGTACTCTGACACTGGAATATATTTAGCCTCTGGATGAGCTACTACATACTCTTCCAAAGAGGTACGTTTTTCTAGTTTCAAATCTTTCAAAAGTGCTAAATCAACACCACGAGGGTCATGAATAGTTCCTTTTGAATCTGAACAAGACACGGGGATAGCACCAATGTGATAAAGTTTCTCTATAGCATGAAGAGCAACATTACCTGCTCCACTAACTGTACATATTTTACCTGTTAAAGGCTCTTTACCTTCAATTTCCAACATAGTCTCAGTAAAGTATACAGTTCCATAACCTGTCGCTTCTGGTCTCATAAGTGATCCGCCAAACATAAACGGTTTACCTGTTAAAACACCCTCGTATGATGAAGTTATCTTTTTATACTCACCAAAAAGGTATCCTATCTCTCTGGCACCAACACCAATATCCCCTGCCGGTATATCTATACGAGGGCCTATATATTTATGAAGTTCAGTCATAAAAGCTGAACAAAACTTCATAACTTCAAAGTCACTTTTTCCCTTAGGATCAAAGTCACTTCCACCTTTACCACCACCAATCGGCAGACCGGTAAGTGCATTTTTAAGAATCTGCTCAAATCCTAAAAATTTCAATATACCCTCATTTACTGATGGATGAAAACGAAGTCCACCTTTGTATGGTCCAAGAGCATTGTTAAACTGAACTCTGTAGCCTGTGTTTACCATTATGTTTTGATTATCATCCATCCAAACTACTTTAAACTTTATTATTCTGTCTGGAACTACAAGTCTCTCTAAAATCGCGTGTTTTTTATATCTGTCATCTGATTCCAAAAGTGGAGCTATCGAATATATAACCTCTTCCATCGCCTGATAAAAAACCTTATCCTGCTCACAATTACCACTCTCAAATTTTTTAATTTTACTTTCTGCTGTAGTCATTAACTTTCCTGTTATTTTTATTATTATATGTATATTTTATAACTAATGTTCTTAATTTTTCATAGATGTTTTAATCATCATTCTTCTAAGATATGCTATCTTACTTTGCAATGGAAGGTCTTTTGGGCAGACATCTTCACATCCAAGCAACGTCATACATCCAAAGATACCATCTTCATCTCCGATAAGTTCATAATACTCTTCATCGCTACGTTTATCTCTTGGATCTAAATGATATCTAGCTATCTTATTCAGTCCAACTGCACCAGTAAATGTTGGTCGCATCTGGATAGTACCACATCCAGCTACACAACATCCACATTCTACACAGCGATCAAGCTCATATATCTCATTAGCCAGTTCTGGTTCCATGCGTTCTTCTAGTTTATCTACATCTAGCTCTTTTTCTTTATCATGTATCCAAGTCTCCAGATGCTCATTTAAATAACGCATCCATTTTCCTGTATATATAGATAAATCTCCTATGAGTTCAAAAAGAGGAAGAGGTGCAAGAGTAATATGTTCACCTAGTTTAGAAGTGAGGGTTCTACATGCAAGCTTTGGTCTTCCGTTTACAAGCATTGAACAGCTTCCACAGATACCTGCACGACAAACAAAGTCAAACTTTAAGGAGTTATCATGATGCTCTCTTATCTCATTTAAAACTATATATAGAGTCATTCCATCAGATTCTTCTACTTTAAATGTTTCCATATGTGGAACATCTTCTGGATCATGTGGATCAAAACGTAATATATTTATCTTAAGCATTCTTGCCTTTTTCTCATTACTCATACGTTCTCTCCAAGTCTCTCGTTATTTCCTCTATACTTTTTAGGCAGTTTATCTCTAAATGGCATCAAAGCTTCTTGAATCTCAAATCTGTCTTTTCCTGCTTCTTGAAGCATCTTCGTAGCCTTTTCTACACTATTTTCTCTAACCTTTGTCATTGGATGATGCTTAGTTAAATCTTTCCCGTAACCACGGAATCCAGGTGGCATCTCCATCTTAGATATATTGATATCTTCATAACTTACACTAGGCATAGTCTGATTTGCATCCGGCCACGAAGTAATCGTTCTTTTTAGCCATCTTTCATCATCTCTCTCAGGAAAATCCTCTCTTGAGTGAGCCCCTCTACTCTCTTGCCTTAAGTATGCGCCTAGAGCACATGTAAGTGCTACTTTTATCATTCTTTGAGTTCTATATGCATTAACCAGCGCCGGATTTGCAGCACGAGATTTTGAACGAAAAACTTCTATGTTCTTACTTCTCTTTAACAACTCTTCAAGCTCATCAACTGCTTCTTTTAAATCTTTGCCATTTCTAAAGATCCCAACCTTATCCATCATTATAGTTTCCATGCGACGGCGAAGAACATACGCATCTTCTCCATTTTTATTTGTAAGCAGTTTTTCTAACTTGTCATACTCTTGTTTCATAAAACACTCAACTTTACTGCTGTGAATAACCATATCACTCTCTGGAGTATCAAGGAAATCGCTAATATACTCTGCAACCATCATACCGGCTACAACAGTTTCACTTACAGAGTTTCCACCAAGTCTGTTAAAACCGTGTAAATCCCAACAAGCTGCTTCTCCACAAGAATAAAGACCTTTTAAAGTTTGTGATTCACCTGTGTATTTTGTACGGATTCCACCCATAGAGTAGTGTTGAGTCGGGCGAACAGGTATCCAGTCAACTGCAGGATCTATTCCCAAAAAGTTTTCACAAATCTCTTTTACTTCTCTTAAGTTTTTTTCTATATGTTCTCTTCCAAGATTAGTTATATCCAGCCAAAGATGATCTCCATACTTGGATTTAACTCCCTTTCCTTTTCTCATATGTTCAGTCATTCTGCGACTTACAACATCTCTAGATGCAAGCTCTTTTTTGTCAGGCTCATAGTCTGGCATAAATCTATAACCGTCTTTGTCAAGCAGAAGTCCACCATCACCGCGACAACCTTCAGTTGTCAAAATTCCAACCGGAACAATTGCAGTAGGGTGAAATTGAATAGCTTCCATATTTCCAAGTGTTGCGATACCTGTCTCAAGAGCGATTGCCTGACCCATGCCCTGACAGATAATGGCATTTGTTGAAACACTATAGATTCGTCCATATCCGCCTGTAGCCATTGTTGTAGCTTTTGATACATACGCTACCAGCTCTCCACTCATAAGATTTCTTGCAACTGCTCCGTAGCATCTGCCATCTTCGTGAATAAGTGAAATTGCTTCTAATCTCTCATGAATCTCAACTTTTTCTTTATGAGCTTTGTTATCCATTGCATAGAGCATGCTATGTCCTGTTCCATCAGAGGTATAACAAGTTCTCCATTTTTTCGTACCACCAAAATCTCTTGCTGTGATAAGACCATGAGCCTCATCTTTTTCGGTAATAGTGACTGTCTCAGCATTTATAATTACCTTTCTGTCACCCTTTTGAACTCTGCTCCATGGAACACCCCAATTAGCCAGCTCTCTTATGGCTTTTGGTGCACAATGAACGAACATTCTTGCGACTTCCTGATCTGCTCCCCAGTCGCTACCTTTGATAGTATCTGAGAAGTGAACATCTTCATTATCACCTTCACCCATTTTAGCATTTGCCAAACTAGCTTGCATCCCGCCCTGTGCAGCCGATGAATGAGATCGCTTTGGAGGGACAAGAGATATTACTACAGCGTTATGACCTCTCTCTTTAACACCAGTTGCAACCCTCAAACCAGCTAAACCACCACCAATAATAAGAACATCTGTATATATAACTTTCACTAGTGAGCCTTTAAATTTATAATAGTTGATTTATATCTTGTACCTGGTTCAAAATCATTTGTGTAACCAATATAGATATATTTCATAAGGCTAAGTGAACCGACTACAATATATATAACGATTAAACTCTTCATCAAAAGCTTAAATCTTCTTCGCGATACTTTTGTATTTCTACTCTCCATAAAACCCCACTTCATAGCAAGGCGATAAAGCCCAATAAAAGCATGTGAGACAACAGATAGAAGTAGTAAGAAGTAAAGAGGAGCCATATGTTCATGGACAACTCTGTATGAAGATGCAAATGGTCCGATATTTGAAGGTTCCGCCATCATAGTATAAAGATGCACAGAGCCGATAAAAAGCATTATAAATCCAGTCATAATTTGAACAACCCACAAAGATGTATCTTCATGCTTCATTTGAAGAACATGATTTCTCATAATCTTATGTTGTCTGTAATTATTTGGAAACTTCTTTAAAGCAACACCGGCATGAAGAATAAATATAATAGAAATTGCACCTGCTAAAAATGAGATGATCCCAGGATATGTCTCACCAAAAAAGTAATATCCTTCAAACATAATAGTTACTCTGTACATCATTTCATTACTAATTAAAATAGAAGACTCAAAAAGGATATGTCCCATTATGAACACTCCCAATATAAGCCCAGTACTACTTTGGATAAAATCCAATATTGCTGGTGTTTTATCTATCTTTTTGTTCTTCATTTATTCTCCGAGGTTATCATTATTATAATTATGCAATTTTACTATAATTATTGTTCTTCTGGCTTCCAACTTTTAAAGCTTATATATTGAGGAAAAGCTTCTGGCTTAAAGATTGACTTACCTAATAGTGTTCTAATACACTCTTGTATGCCTTCAGTCATACTTGGATGCGGGTGTACTGTTTTCATAATATCTCCAAGACGAATATTATGATCCATAAGAGTTACTATATACATAATAGATGCTGCAGATTGCGGTCCAGCTGCCCTCATACCAAGAACTTTTGGATTTTCTTCATCAGTCACTATCATCTTAAAAAATCCTTCTGTTTCTCGCATCGTTATGGCGCGAGAAACTAAAGCATGTTTATAAAAAACGACTTTATAAGCTATCTTAGCTTTTTGACACTCTTTTTCATTTAATCCTACCGATGAAATTTCAGGATTAAAGAACATAATTGTAGACATATTTCTGTATCTAAGCGGGAATTTTATTTTTGATTCTATCGCCTTTGCCGCAAATCGCCCTTCCATCTCAGCTACATTTACAAGCGCATTATGTCCGGAAATATCACCGGCTGCATATATATTACTATTGACTAAACACTCTTCATCTGTGCAGATAAGACCGTTCTGTGTTAGTTCTATACCTACATTCTCCAATCCAAGTCTTTTAAAACTCGGCACACGTCCTATTGAGACTAAGATTGTATCGACACTGATTACCTCAGTGTGAGAATCTTTATAATCAAGTGTAACATCTATATGAGTGTCATGTTTTTTAATAGATCTTAGAGATGCTGTATGATAGATTGAGACACCAATATTTTCAAGCATCTTTGCTGCATAGTCACTTACATCGTTATCTTCAAAAGGAATGACTCTCTCTTGCGAATCCAACAGGTGCACCTTTGTTTGACCAAACTCTGCAAATATTGTTGCAAACTCGCATCCAACTATTCCCGCTCCTACTATTAAGATTTCTCTTGGAAACTTTTTAAGTTTTAATATATGATTGGAGTTAATAATCATTTCTCCATCTACTTCAAGAAGTGGATGCTTTCTTGGATGAGAGCCACTTGCTATGATAAAATTATCTGCAATGATTTCAACAACTTCACCGTCATGCTTGGTAACTAGAACACTCTTATTTAAAGAAAAGCTTCCCCATCCCTCAATAAGCGTTACACTTTTGTCACTGCCCTCTTTTTTGGAAAATGTCTCGATTTGTGAGCGAATCTGGTACTCTTTTTCTCTAACTGCTGCAAAAACATTATCACGAACTTTTTCATAATCAACACTAATATTTGAAGCCCTGTAACCACGATCTATTTTATTTGCAATCGAAAAATCTTTTGAAAGCTCCCACATAGTTTTCGAGCTAAGTGCACCATCAGCAACACCTGCACCACCAATACGATTTCCTTCAATTATGCAAACATGATTGCCAAAATCATACGACCTCATTGCTGCTGCAAAACCTGCAGGACCACATCCGATAACACAAACATCATATTTTAATCTATTCATAGTATATTTTACAACATTTGACATAAAACAACTATTTCTTTTTTACAATTATGCTAGAATCACTTTTAAAAAGGATTTCTTATCACTTACACTATTATTCATACTATTCATATTTTTTCTGTATTCATCTACGGTGGATTTTTATTTGTAGATGTTCTGTTTCTTTCTAAAATGCCTCAGACTCTTGACTCCGATGAGCATAAAAAAGCCAGAGAAGCAATCATGATTCATGTAAGGAAAGTTGTTCCAAAAGCTCTTATTGTAGCTGTTTTCACAGGTCTTTACCTCTTTTCCCAAGTCTTTGGAGAGATAGCTAGCAGTGGATTAACACACTTTCAGATGCTACTTAGTATAAAAGCTTTTTTTGGTCTTTGGCTTGGCTTTCGTGGAATAAATCAAGTGTTTTTTGGGATTCAGCCTTGGGTTTTTAAAAGTCATCTTTTCCCTTTTTCGCTAGTAGTTATTATCATATTATTATCACAATTTATGTATTTATAAAGTGGTGAAATAATCACATTTTATTGATATTTTAATTTTTTTACCCTTTTTTTATAATTATTACTTATTTTATGTGATAAAATGCAGGCACATAAAATCGACAAAAGGGTAATTATATGTTTGCAAATACTAGTATCCAAAAGAAAATGAATCTTCTCATTTTAATGGTTACAATTTCGGTCCTCTCAGCCACTATATTCGTTTTTCTGGCAATGAGTTTTATAGAGTCAAAATATGACCATCTACACAAAAACTCAATGCTAGGAGCACTTCAAACTTTAGAAATAGAGAAAAACTTGAACTATGTAAGTAGAACAACCAGAGACATTATGCTCGGCGGAGACTACAACAAAGATATGACAAAGCTAAATGAGTCTATAGAAAAAATTGGTAGTCTATTTTCATCTTTAGAAAAAATGATGGAGCAAGACACTTCTTTGCCAATGGTAATAGATGCGAAAACTTCTACTATGTTATTTTTAGACAACTCTTACAAAATGATGGAATCTTTGAACAGTGAAGATATTCAAAACTCTAAAGAAAGCATATACAAAAAATATAAAAATGATTTAACACCTTTTGCAAACACTTCTAGAACAGCCTTTAAGAAGCTGGTAAAGCACAAAGGAAATGAGCTAAGCAATGACTCTGTTGCCTTAGCAGATGACTTAGGCTTTTATAAAACACTGGTTTTAGTTGCTGGTCTGTTTGTAGCAGTTGTTGTGTTTATTTTAGCAACAATAATTAGAAAATCAATCACAGGCGGGATTGGAACATTTATAACTCTTATTGGACATGCTGCAAAAGGTAACTTTACTCATAAAGACAATTCATGTAATGATACAAACACTGAGCTTGGAATTTTGGGGTGTGAACTATCTACACTATTAGGACATATTGAAAACCTTATCAATGAGATAAACAGAACAATTACAGATGCTTCTAAAGGTGTATTTACACATCAAATCTCATCTGCTGGAATGGATGGTGAATTTGTTGAAGCTATAATAAGTGTTGAGAAAAGTATTACTTTCATGAAAGAGCAAAATCAAAAAGCTGCAAGAGATACTTTCAACTCTCAACTAAGTACAAAAAGTGTTAATGTGTCTGAATCATTATCACTCATTATTAGTAATCTAAGAGATAATATTGGAAATCTAAAAGAGGTAACAAAAGCCACAAAAGCTGCTTCAGATTTAGCAAGTACTTCTCGTGAGAGTGTTAATGAAATAGTTAATGAGTTAGGACATTTAAGTGAGCAAGTTAGTACAAACAATCATAGCATCAGTGAACTAGCTAATCAGACTAATGAAATTACATCTGTTATTGAACTAATCACTGATATAGCAGATCAAACAAACTTACTAGCACTTAATGCAGCAATAGAAGCAGCAAGAGCCGGCGAACATGGACGTGGATTTGCCGTTGTTGCTGATGAAGTTCGCAAACTTGCGGAGAGGACGCACAAAGCCACTGGTGAAATTTCTGTATCTATTAAATCATTACAACAAGATATGAATGAGATTCAAGAAAGCTCTTCTACTATGAAGACTACAGTAGAAGGTTCAGCTAGTAAGATCAATGAGTTTGAAGGAACTCTGATTGAACTTAGTGATAACTCAAGTGAGATTGTAAACTACTCTTTTGAGATGGAAAACTCTATATTTGTAGTTCTTGCAAAACTAGACCATATTCTTTATAAGTCTCGTGCATATAACTCTATTATGTCACTTGACAAACTTCTTACTAACCAGACAACTCACGAATGTAGTTTAGGACAGTGGTATGATAATGAAGGAAAGAGCAGATTTGCTTCTACTTCAACTTTCGCTAAAATATCTGCTCCACATCATATTGTTCATGATAGTGCAAATATGAATTTAACTTATATTGATGGAGATGCACTGAAGTCAACACTAGATAATGCTGATGAAATTGTACGTAATTTTGATAAAATGGAAGAAGCTTCTAACGAACTCTTTACCCTACTAGATGCTATGTTAGTAGAGTCTAAACAAAACTAAGAGAATTTTTTTCTCTTAGTTAAAATAACTATCTATTCCCAATCATCATATTTAGAGTTTATATGCTTATCTTTTTTATATCTTCTAGCATTTTTACTCTTGTCTAACTGATTTGAGCTGTATAGAATATCTTCTTTAATATCTTCTATATCTTTATCTGAATCTTTTAATCCGATAATCTTTTGTACAAGTTTTTGTAAATCTTGCAATTCACCCTTATAAAGGGCTATCTCTTCAACTCTATTTAAAACTTTTAGAGCATTTTCTATTTTTTTTTCATATCTCTCTTTTGAGACTTCCGGAGTATTGAGAAGATAAGATATTATGCTATTGTGAAATCTTTCCAATGCTCTTATATAGCGGAGTCTATGAGCGTTATCTATAGCTTTTTGAGATGCTGACATGTTGTGCCTATTATTTATTTATCGTAGCTATAATTATACACTTTAATTATTATATGGAGAACAACTTGAAAAAAATATTATTATCATTGATAATTTTAAGCGTTACACTACTTGCATCTATGACAAATGAATACCCGTCACAAAAAATTTTAGATTCTAAGATTCCTATAGTTGACATCAGAACACCTGGAGAATGGAAAGAAACCGGCATAATTGAAAATTCTATCACTATTATGTTTTGGGACGAAAAAGGAGGCTATGATGTCAATGCTTTTTTAACTGAGTTAAACCAAAAAGTAGATACTAAAAAACCATTTGCTTTGATTTGTAGAACAGGAAGCAGAACAAGTGTAGTTGCAGACTTTTTAGCTAAAAAACTAAACTATGATGTTATTAATTTTTTAGGTGGAATAGTCTATCTAAAAGCGTTAAATCTAAAAACGGTTCCATACGAAAAATAATGAATTTTTTAAAATTTCTTTTTCACTTTAGCATCAGACTTGTTCTGGTTTTTGGTTTCATAGCCCTTATAGTCTTTGGACTATGGGGCTTGTTATATCTTGCTTTTTTGAAATAGGTTTAATATCATTTACCAATGCGTAGAGAGTTGGTAGATACAGAAGATTTAAAAATGTCCCCCACACCAATCCAAAACCTAAAGACACAGCTATCGGCTGTAAAATTACTGCTTGTCCAGTAGAATAAAATATAAGAGTAAATAGTCCCAAGAATGTTGTTAAAGACGTTATTACAATTGGGCGAAGTCTAAGCTTAGCTCTTGTAAAAAAATCCTCTGACCTATGCGTACCATGCAAGAAATCCAACATAATGATGCCATCGTTTATAACAACTCCGGCAAGTCCTAATATTCCTATGATTGAAGGCATACTAAGGTTTATTCCTAAGAGTTTATGTCCAAGTAGTGCACCTAAAATAGAAAGAGGTATTACACTCATAACCATTAAAACGTATTTTATTTTTGAAAATATTAGTAAAAGTGTTAAAAATATTAAAAAGACCGCTAATACCAAAGCATTTTTCATATCATCTTTAAGCTGTGTTTTCTTTTCTTTTTCTCCTAGAAGGTTAACTTCTATTCCTGAATCTCTTATGGTATTAAGTGTATCTTGAATAGAATCTAAAACCTCCGTTGGTGTAATTATTCTCTTATCAACGCTTGCATAAACAGTTTTAACTATACTTCCATTTAATTTATCAATCTTTTCATAATCTTGCAGCTGTGTAATATCAGCTATATCAGTCAATTTAACATATCGTCCATCACCAAGAGCTATGCTGAAATCTAAAAGAGTTTGGGTACTATCTTTTGCACTATCTCTTGTTTTAATCTCCATTACACCGCGTTCATTGAATGTAGTTGATTGTTTTTTCTCTAAAAAGTATGAGCTGAGAACTCTAGCTACAGATGCTTCATTAAGACCCAGACTCTCTCCATAAGAGTTTATCTTTATTTTATATTCCATCTTCCCATATCGAATATTATCACTAAAGTTTTTTATTCCTTTTAGCTTTAAGATTTCTGATTCTAAAGTTTTTACAGCTTTTTGAAGCTCTGCATCATTACTTCCAGATAAATTTATCTGTATATCGCTTCTGATAAGCCCAGGTTTATCCTCCATAACTCCTAGCTCTACCATATTGTACTTCTCTTTAAAAGGCATTACTAGTTCTCTAGCTCTAGGGGATAACTCAAAAGTCTGTTTTTGTCTTATTTTCTCTGGATTATTAAAATCAAAACTAAAGTTTAAAACTGGACTTACATACTTATTTATCCAGCTCGTCTCTTCTCTGTCATAAAGCTCCATAGTGATAAAGAAAACACTGTTATTTCTCTGTGTTTCACCTGAAAGACTTCTTCTATATCCACTTGTTGATGAGATAGACTTTAGTGAAAACTCCTCTGAGTATTCCATCATTTTTGCCTGTATCTCTTTTGAAATTTCAAAAGTATCTTCAAGAGGAGTGTTTATGTCAAGTTTTCCAGATATATAGAGGTTATTACCATCAAAATTTGGAAAAAATTGAAACTTCATCGACTTAGCAGTCATTACAGTAGCTATTGGAATCAAGATGATAAATAACAGAAGAAATGTCTTTTTATACTCAATAAAAAACGAAAGAGTTCTGCCATATAATTCCTGAAATGGTTTCCAGTTTACAAAATTATTACTTTTTCTAAGAAATTCAGCTGCATGAAGCGGTAAAAATACAAAACTCTCTAAAAGCGAACCTAATAAAATCATAATAACTACAATTGGAATTAGCACAAGGAAAAGAGCAATTTCTCCATTAAGCATAAACATAGGTAAAAATGCAGCAACAGTAGATACTGTTGCAAGTGTAACTGGGAGCATCATCTCTTTCACACCAAGCAGTGCTGCTTCCATATTCTCCATGCCATCATCAATGTGACGCTGAATATTTTCACTTACAACTATGGCATCATCAACTACTATTCCGATAACTATAAGTGCACCCAAAAGTGAGACAATATTTATAGAATAGCCCATATGATATATAAAAAGTAATCCTATAATAAATGAAAATGGAATACCTAAGGCAACAATTAGAGCTATTCTAAGGTTTATCAAAATATACATAGACAAGAAAACTAAAATTAGTCCAAACATTAGGTTAGCTATTACCGTATTTAGTCTGTCCTCAACTGGTTTTGAAGTATCTTGATAGAAGTTAAACGTAACTTCCGGATAACTTTTTTGAAGCTTTTTTGCATACTTTCTTAGTTGTGCAGAGAGTGCAATAGAGTCTCCTAGTTCACCTTTTGAGATTACTAATGTTAGAGTTTGCTTGTTGTTAAAAGATGCTAGAGTATCAGTTTGTGGATATTCTATTTCCACCTTTGCAATATCGCCCAATTTTATGTACTTTCCATCTACATTTAAGATACTCTCTTCCCACTCTTTAACATCAGCCTTACCATTTGCTGTTGATATATATATAAAACTGCCTCTCTCTTCAATATCTCCGACTGGAAAAATATAAGACAAGTCAGATATTGCTTTGAGAACACTGGCATGTTTTAATTTATAAGCAAGTACAGCCTGTGAATCAACCCTGATAGAGACTTCCTCTTTAGAGTCTCCACGAATAAGTATCTCACTAATATTTTTTATCCTTGAGATTTTTGTTTTAATCTCTTTTGCAATAGCCGTGAGTTCACCTTTGCTTATTTTATCTGAGGAGAGAGAGAGCTTAATAAGAGACCTGCTCTTATCCAAAATCCTGGCAACAGGCTCGTTCATATCTGAGGGAAGATATTGCCGTGTAAGGGCTATAGAGTCTTTTACGCGAGAGAGTATATTTACTTTATTTACACTTTTATTTAGTGTTAATATGATAGCAAAAGCACCTGGAGTGATTGTAGTTTCTGTCTTATCTATTCCATTGATATTACTGAGTTCTTCCTCAATATCACGAACTGCCATCTTATCCATAACTGTTGCACTGGCACCACTGTAAGCACCGCGCACACTTATCATATCGAGTTCTACATTTGGGAAAATTTCTTTTGGAATGCTTATATAAGCGTTAAAGCCCATATATGCTAAAAAAATTAGTAGCATATAATTTAAGCGTTTATTGTTTATAAAATACTTAATAAAGCTATTCATAGTTTAGAGTAGTGATTTAATTACGTTACTTACACCTTGGTGTAAATTGTAATGTGAAATAGGAAAATCAAGTAGTTCGTCTTCAAGGTTTACATTGTAGTGACTAAGATAGTCACCTAATATTTTCAGGTCAATATCTGTCTTAGATTCACCTTCTGCTTTGTTTGATCTTTGAACTTTAAAAGCAAGTGATTTTAGACTTACAAAATCATTCCATTTAAAAAATAGTTCTGGAGTCAGTTCATCTACACTTATACCTTCTGGAGTATATAGTTGCTTAGCATCTCTTAAAGGAATAAGCACACTCAGTATTGCCTCAGTAAAAGGAACAACCTTATCACCCCAAAAAGCCTGCTCATTTCTCGAGTTTAATTCTTTACTCAAAACATCTGTTATATCTTTTATACCCGCACTTTTAAAAAGTTCATAACTCTCTTGTTTCATAAATTATCCTGTATTTGTAATATCTATTATTTCTAGTATACTTTCGATTTTAATTAGGAGATATATATTGAAATTAAATAAAAGTTTTATCACCCATTTTATCGCTGTTATTTTAACAGCTTTATCATTTGCAATACCTGATAAATATAGTTCTTTACTTCTATTTAGCGGTTTATTTGCTCTATCTGGTGCACTAACTAATCATCTAGCTATTCACATGCTTTTTGAAAAGGTGCCTTTTCTTTACGGTTCTGGCGTAATTCCAGCAAGATTTGAAGCTTTTAAAGAGTCTATCAAAAATCTTATGATGAATGAGTTCTTTACAAAAGAGCAGTTAGATGACTTTTTCAAAAATGAAGAAAAAAAGATAAACCTAGAACCAATAATTGCAGAAACTGATTTCACTCCTGCTTTTGATGCACTTAGTAAGACTGTCATGGAATCATCATTTGGTGGTATGCTTGGTATGTTTGGTGGGGAAAGTGCATTAGATGGTCTTCGTGAACCATTTTCACTTAAGATGAAAAGTGCTGTGATTAAAATAGTTTCCTCAGATGCATTTAATAAAACACTAGAAAATCATATGCAAAACTCATCACTTAGTGATGACATGATTTTATCTATAGAGCGTGTAATAGATGCAAGGTTAAACGAGCTTACACCACAAATCGTAAAAGAAATTGTTCAAAAACTAATTAAAGAACACCTCGACTGGCTTGTCATTTGGGGTGGTGTTTTTGGTGGACTAATTGGTTTAGTTAGTTCTTTTTTATTATAGCTCCATAAACTAGACAATTCTTAATAAAGTGTAAAGTTATTTTGAAATGATACTAGTTTATTTTCTTTTATTTTTTTAATCATTTCTGCTAATTTAAGAGTTCTCTCCTCTTCATTAGCGATTGAGCTCTCTGCATCTAAGTTAAACTTATCCATGTTTACATCCAAGTACCCAGTATCAAATTTTCCGCTTTTAAAAATATTATCTCTTACTATCTCTTTGTGAAGCGATATATTTGTTTTAAAGCCTTCTATATAAAACTCATCTAGTGCTCGCCTTGCCTTAGCAACTGCACCATCCCAGTCAAGTGCCCAAACAATGAGTTTTCCAAGCATAGAATCATAACAAGTCGGTGTTTCATATCCACTGTAAAGGCTGGTATCCAATCTCACTCCAGGTCCTCCTGGTGTTAAATATTTTTTACAGTTCCAGCTGTTGGCATAAAATTTTTTTGAGGGTCTTCTGAGTTAATTCTAAACTCTATTGCATATCCTCTGAAATTTATCTCTTCTTGTTTATACTTCAACTTATCCCCGGCAGCTATCTCAATCATTCTTTGAATAATATCTACCCCGCTTACTATCTCAGTTACTGGATGTTCAACTTGGACTCTGGTATTCATCTCGATAAAGTATACGTTATCTTTTTCATCTACTAAAAATTCAACCGTACCTACACTCTCATAACCGAGTTCTTTCATAGCATCTACTGAGATTTTGCAAAGTTTTTGTCTGACCTCATCATTTAAAAGAGGCGATGGTGTTATCTCTATAACCTTTTGATGGCGACGCTGTATAGAGCAATCTCTCTCACCTAAATGAACAACATTTCCATGACTATCAGCTACAACTTGTATCTCTATGTGTCTAGGATTTTGAACATATTTTTCTATAAAGACATCCCCTTTGCCAAAATACTTTATTGACTCATTTGTTGCAGAATCAAACATATTTGAAAATTCATCAGCGAAATGAACAATCCTCATTCCTCTTCCACCACCGCCGAATGCTGCTTTTATGATTACAGGATAGCCTATCTCTTGAGCAATTTTTTCACCTTCTTGCATATTTGTTATAGGTGTATCTGTTCCCTCTAAAACAGGTACGCCTATCTTTTTCATAGCAACTTTTGAAGCCATCTTATCACCAAACAACTCTATATGTTTTGGTTTAGGTCCTATAAATATTAATTCGTTATCTTCACAAGCCTGAGCAAACTCAGCACTTTCGGATAAAAAGCCATAACCAGGATGAATAGCGTCACAATTTGTTTTTTTTGCGATATCTATTATTTTGTCATATTTCAAGTATGCGTCTATAGGATTACCTACTATTGGATAACACTCATCAGCTCTTGCTACCCACAAACCATTTACATCTATTTCAGAAAAAACAACTACTGACTTTATCTCAAGCTCTTTACATGCTCTTATAATTCTCAAAGCTATTTCACCACGGTTAGCTATTAAAACTTTAGAAATTTTTTTCATGACATATCCCATCATTAAATTTAAACGCTATTTTAATGAATTATATGCAAACAATTCTTCTTCTTTTTTGTCAATTTATTTGTTTATAAAGATAATAATAATTGTCTATAATTGTCATTTTTATAATCTATATTTGCTATAATTATTGTTATGAAAAGAGATACCTTACAAAAAAATATAAAAATAGCCAATAGTATAATGTATTACATCTATACACACATTGATGTAAATATAGATATGGATGAGTTAAGTAAGAACTTGGAAATAAGTAAATTTCATATGCATAAAGTGTTTAAAAACATTTTTGGAAAAAATATTTATGAGAGTATAAAATCTATAAGACTACAAAAAGCAGCTAGTTTACTTTTAACAAACAAGTATTCTACAATATCTGAAGTTGCTAACTTGTGCGGATATAGTTCCCACTCTTCATTTATAAAAGCTTTTAGAAATAAATTTGATGTATCTCCAAAAGAGTGGAGAAACGGTGCCTATATAGACTACTCAAACTCAATTTTACAAGCATCAAACATTTCTACAAACTCAAACATGGATTTCTCGAAAGTCTCAGCTACCATAGTCAATATGCCATCTATGAAAAGTTATTATATACGCAACAACGGTTATATAAACAATGTTAAAGAAACTTGGCAAAAACTCTATACTTTAATTCTAAATCATAAAGTAAAAAAATATAAAATGCTAGCTCTTTTACATGATAATCCAACTATAACAGATCTTAATAATTGTCAATATATAGCTTGCATTATCACTGATGAACAAGAAGATGTATTTACAAAAAGATTACCAAAATTCAAAATATCCGATGGCGTATATGCAAAATTTGATTTGCAAGGTCAAGGTGAAGATATACTAAGGTTTATACAATGGGTCTACCATGATTGGCTTGTAGATAGTGAATATGAAACAACTACAAAACCGTCATTTATTGTTTATCATAAAAACAACTATCTAAACAATGAAGAGATTTTCGATATAAGTTATTATCTATCAATTAAATTTTAATATTTTGTTGGCTCGTTAGCTTTCTTGTGCTCTAATTCAATTTCTATAGTTTTTAATTTATCGTCTAGCGGGTATGCCTGTCTTGCTTGTTTTATAGCTTCTATTGTTTGATTTAAATCTAGCTCATCTGAATTAATTTTTATTTCTGAAAACTTTTTATGTAATTCTTCTAAAGGTTTAGTGTCTGGGTGCTTTATTGACTTAAGTTCTTTATCTAGGCTCTTATCTTCCTTTGATATATACAAAGAAGATATAACTAAAAAACTTAAAAAAACAAGAGCAAAAAGAACTAACTTCATATTAACTAACTTCTATAACTGCATCCGCTATTTCTATAATGTCACCGGAGACAATCTTTGCTCCTTTTCTAAGCTCAACTTCTGCATTTCTTTTAACATACCCATCAGCTATTAACATCTTTGCATGTGCTCCACTATCTGCTAAACCTAAAACTTTTAATAATTTAAAAAGCTCTATATAATCATCTTTTAATTCAAATTTCATTTTTTATGTCCTGTTATCCTCAGCTCTACTGATGAAGATCTAATAATGAAATCATATCTAAATTTAATTTATACAGATGTATAATTTACATTATGGACATTGGATTAAACACTTTATATGACATCGGTTCTAACTATTCTGTAAAACTCAACGATAAAGAACGTCTTGTTTATGAAGATGACCCCCTTAGAAAACAAAAAACTCCTCAAGAAAAAAAACTAGAAAAAGAAGAAGAAAAAAAAGAAGTGAAAAAATCTTCTAATGAACTAAGTCAAGATGAGAAACGTTTAGTTTTAGATCTTCAATCTAGAGATGCAGAAGTTCATGCCCACGAATCTGCACACCAAAGCGGTGGCGCTTCAACAGGTGCAGCCACTTACACTTACCAACAAGGTCCTGATGGCAAAATGTATGCTATCGGAGGTGAAGTATCCGTCTCATTTCAATCAGGTTCTACTCCACAAGAGACTATCGCAAATGCTCAAGCAGTAATCGCTTCGGCCTTAGCACCGGCAGATCCAAGCGGGCAAGATATGGCAGTAGCATCCAGTGCTATGGTTATGATGATGAAAGCACAACAACAACTCTCACGAGAAACACAAGAAGCCGTTCTAGGAAAAGAAACATACAAAAACGAAGCGGATAAAAGCAACAACACCCAAACAGGCGTAACTGAACTAGATATTCCTGCCTGAACTATTAACTAATGTAAGGACTAATAAAATACCCACCTGCTAATATAATAACAGATGCGTAAAAAAGTTGTATTTCAACTATTTCTATAAATATTTTTAACATACATAACTCCTAAGCTTCTTGGTTAATGATAGAAAAACCTAAATCATGCATAGCTTTATCTACCATTTCTGTAGCAGCTTGCATAGTTTTTTGAGATATTTCAGGAAGCTCTCCTCCCCACATGTTCTCAGCATCTTTAAATCCTTGCAACATTCCTTCTCTACCTGCACGAAGTCTCTCTTCATCTCCACCTGCACCATTGATAACAAAGTTTGCTATACGCTCAGAAGTCTGTTTAATTCCAAAGATTCCATCTTCACTAACAAGTTCAGCTGCTTCTTCTTGAGACAGCTCAGCTATTGGCTTGCCCTCATAGCCTATGTCACCCAAAAAACTCTGAAAATCTTCATATAGCGAAGTGAAATCATCTTTCTTACTAGCTAAAGTACTTTGAATAGTAGTAGAACTTAACATCATTTCCCGAGCATTCTTCGCTATCTGCCCTTTAAGCTCAGCAACCTCTTCTTTTGATATTTTCTCTGTAAAGTTTGTTTTTATCCCTGCGCTATTTTGGCTTGCTTGTATATTTGGCATTTTTGATGATATTTCCATAACACATCCTTTCACTATATATATAGTATATATATCGACAAATTGGTGAAAATTTGAAAATTTTATATTTATTGTGTATTTCAAAAAAAATAAGATATAATACTTCCGATGAAAGATGAGGCTCGAGTTCATCTTTAGTGTAATATTGTGTTTTGCTCAATTGTAACCTAAAGACTCTCCAATTTTTGACTCCACTTCTCTCACGAAGTGATATTTTAATACAGAGGTATTGCAATGGCAGAATTACTAGACGGTTCAGTTAAATGGTTTAATGAAGAAAAAGGTTATGGATTTATCCAACAAGATAATGGCGGACAAGATGTATTTGTACACTTTCGTCAAGTAAACCACACAGGTGGTGGTCGTGTTTCTCTTGCTGAAGGGCAAAAAGTTACATATGAAGTAGGCGAAGGTCAAAAAGGCCCTCAAGCTGAAAACGTAACTCCACTTTAGTAACATCTTTGCAGGCTTTTAGCCTGCATTTCCACACTTTCTTTTAGACTTTTCATCCTTACACTTTTTATACACTTAATTTTTCAATAATCACTTTATCAATTTAAAGGATTACAAAATGAATACAAACCAAAATATTTTATCTTCTGTATTACTAGCTTCTTCTTTAACACTAACTCCAATTGTTACAACATCGTTAACTGCTAGCACACAATTCAGAGTAAACTCTATATCTAACTCTATTTCAAAAAATCTACATAGAAGAGGAATCGATGAAGATATTTCTAAAAAGATAGCAAATAATATTTTTACAGTTGATGAAGAACTGTTTGCTCTTATGCTTCAAAATCTTCAACATGGTTGTGATAAGCTAACTAGAAGTGAAATTATGGATTTTTTATCTACTCAAGCACTCCTGAGTAAGAATGTAAACCTTGACTCATATTCATACTTAGTAAATATGATTTACCAAATCAAACATAAAGCTTTAACAAAAAAAGATCTAAAAAGCTTAAACACTATCGCTACAAAGAACTCTTTATATGCACAAGGCTGGTTTTAAAAACTTAGACACTGCTTTGCAATTTCTAGCTCTTCATCTGTCTTTATAACTAAAACAGGTGTTCCATGAGCTAAGTTATTATTCATAATCTCATCTCTTATATACTCAGAATTTTCACCTATTCCACCGCTAAAGACGATAGCATCTACTCTGCCCAAAAGTGCCATATATGCACCTATATATTTTTTAATTCGTCTTATCATCATATTGAGAGCTAGTTTTGATTTTTCACTATTTGACTCTAGGATTTCTCTTATGTCACTACTCTCACAGATGCCAAGCAGTCCTGACTTTTTATTTAATATATTATCAACATCATCTACGCTTAGACCTAACTCTCTTTGCATATACACTACGATTGCAGGATCAATATCTCCGCTTCTTGTTCCCATAACTAAGCCTTCTAAAGGAGTAAAGCCCATAGAAGTATCTACGCTTATTCCATTTTCAATGGCACAGACACTTGCCCCATTTCCCAGATGCAGAGTGATTATGTTTAGTTGCGAAGTATCTTTATTTAATGCAATCGCACTCTCTTTTAGAAGATAAGAGTGAGATGTACCATGAAATCCATATCGTCTAATCTTATGTTTCTCATACATCTCAAATGGAAGAGCATATAGATATGCTTCTTGTGGCATCTGTGCATGAAATGCTGTGTCAAACACCGCTATTTGAAGAGCATTTGGAGCTTTTTTTCTTGCTACGATTATACCTTCTAAGTTAGCTGGATTGTGTAATGGAGCAAGAGAGCTCAGTTCTTGTATTTTTATTAATACACTCTCATCTACAATGGTTGCTTCTCTAAACTCTTCACCGCCATGAACAACTCTATGTCCTATTATATCTATACAGGTGAAATCAACATCTAAACTCTCCAAGGCATCGTGGTGATCCCTTATATTAGAGCCTTTCTCACCAATATGCTCCACTAAAAGTGTCTGTAAAATTTCTTTTGAACTCATATCAAAGAGTTTGAATTTGAGTGACGAACTTCCAGAGTTTATTACAGCTACTATCATTAGTCCTGTCCTGCTTGTATTGCTGTAATTGCGACTGTATTTACAATGTCTGAGACCGAACATCCTCGACTTAAATCATTTATTGGCTTTTTTAATCCTTGCAAAATTGGGCCAATGGCAACAGCACCACTTGAGCGCTGAACTGCTTTATATGTATTATTACCTGTATTTAAATCTGGAAAAATCAATACTGTAGCCTCTCCAGCTACTTTTGAATCTGGTAGTTTTGTTGAAGCAACTTTTTTATTTACAGCTGCATCATACTGAATAGGACCATCTATAAGTAGGTTTGGTTTTTTATTTTTAACGATTTTAGTAGCTTCTCTAACCTTATCAACATCAATCCCACTACCACTCTCTCCAGTTGAATAAGATAGCATTGCTATTTTTGCTTCTAATCCAAATGCTTGAGCTGTCTCTGCCGATGAGATTGCAATCTGTGCCAGTTCCTCAGCATTTGGATCTTGGTTTACAGCACAATCACCATAGACTAAAACCTCTTTTTTAAGGCACATAAAGAATACGCTTGATACTATAGAAATATTTGGTTTTGTTTTTATGATTTGAAGAGCCGGTCTGATTGTCTCACCAGTTGAGCCAATAGCCCCGCTAACCATTCCATCAACATGTCCAAGATGAACCATCATTGTTGCAAAATAGTTTCCATGAGTCATTGCATCTTCAGCAGCCTGTAATGTTAAACCTTTCTCTTTTCTCATTTCATAAAAGATCTCAGCGAACTCTTTTCTAAGATTAGACGTATGATGGTCTATAATAGTTGCTTTACTTAGATCTAAACCTAATCGTAAATAAGTTTCAGTTATTTTTTCACTATTGCCTAGCAGAGTTATGTCAGCGACCTCTCGACGTAAAATAATCTCAGCAGCTCTTAAAATCCTTTCGTCATTACTCTCAGGTAAAACTATTCGTTTTTTATTTAATCTTGCTCTTTCAAATAGTTTATATTCAAACATCATTGGGGTTAAAACTGTGCTAACTACAGTAGCTATTTTCTTTTCAATAGCTTCTATATCTACACTAGAGTTAAAAAGACCAAGAGCAAGTGCTATTTTTCTCTCACTAGTCACCCGCAATCTTGCTTGTGCTTTAGATAACTTGTTAGCTGTCATATAGGTGTCATCATCTACTGACAATATAGGAATACTAAAACTATTTAATCCATCTATAAGTTTTTTTATATTTGGATGAGCTTCCATCCCAAAAGGAAAAACAATACCACTAATATTAGGATAATTCTTTGAATAAAGTGCTCCAAACAAGCCTAAAATAATATCCGATCTATCGGCAGGAACTACAACTAAATCATCTTCCTCTACATGATCTAAAAAATTATTCAACGTTAAAGCAGCAACTTTTATCCCTCTAACGATTCTAGTAATATCTTTTGGCTGTAAAAAAATAGGTATTGCATCTAGTGAGTCTATGACATCTGCTATACTCAACATTCCAAGTTCATCAACCTCTTTTAAAAAATAAATCTTTAAAGGGTAGTCATTAAGTTTTTTCTTAAGCGCTTCATCTTGTTTATCATCTAATCTATTTATAAAAGTTGCAAAATGAGTACACCCTTGAAATGTAGAATTTTCATTTTCTATTAAAATATCATCATGAATATCCGCAATTGTTTTATTTTTTGCATTAACTATATTTATGATTGGTGAGCCAAAATTTTGAGCTATTTTTATATTCAGATCAAAATTGATTGTAGAGGTTAAAAAAGAGTGTCTAATTCCCTCTACTAGAACAAAATCATACTTGTCTTCAAGTTTTTTAAACTTTGTAATAAACTCATTCATCAACTGGTCAGTTTTATTGTTAGCAATCATATTTTCAACATATTCTATGTCAAAACCATAACAATCTTTATAGTCCATTTCTAGATTATATCTATTTAGCATGAAGTTAATATCTCCATCTTCAATATGTTTTGAATAGATAACTGGCCTAAAAAAAGCAACATGAGGCATATTTCTTTTTAAAATTTCCATCATTCCCATAGATATAAACAGAGTTCCGGCATTTTTTTCTTGTGCAGATATATATAACGATTTTATTTTCATATTTTATTATAGCAAATAAAACATGCTACAATATTACTAACTAAATATAACAACCAAAAGGAGCTTTCCATGAGAACTAAACTTTTTTATCCAAATAAAGAGCTTTGGGCAGATGCTGCAATAAACTCTATGGATGAGTATCATAGATTACAGGATTTTGCAAAAAATGACTATGAAGGCTTTTGGGATAGTTTTGCAAAAGAAAAAATTACTTGGAGAAAGCCTTATACTAAGGTATTAGACGATTCTAATATGCCTTTTGTTCGTTGGTTTGAAGGTGGTGAGCTCAATGTTTCTGAACAATGTATAGACCGCCATCTAAATGACAAAGCTGATAAGATTGCTATTATTTTTCAAGGCGAAAAAGGTGATATACAAAAGATTACTTACAAGCAACTATCAATTCATGTAAACAAAACTGCAAACCTTCTAAGAGATCATTTTGGTATAACAAAAGGTGACCGAATTGTTATGTACATGCCGATGATTCCGGAAGCTGCATATGTGATGCTGGCATGTGCACGTATAGGAGCTATTCACTCCATCGTCTTTGGAGGTTTTTCTGCAGATGCTATTCACAGTCGTGTTTTAGATGCAAAAGCTAAACTTATTATTACAGCTGATGGAGCTTTTCGTCGTGGAAAGCCATATTTTCTAAAACCTACCGTAGATGAAGCACTTGCTAAAGGTGAATGTGATTTTGTGGAGAAAGTTTTAGTAGTTAAGAGAAATTACGAAGATATAAACATGGTAGCTGGTCGTGATGAGATTTACAACGACTTGATTGACACTATGAGTGATAAGTGTGAAGCTGAAATTATGCAGAGTGAAGACCCTCTATTTTTACTATACACTTCTGGAAGTACAGGTAAACCAAAAGGTGTTCTACACTCTCAAGCAGGTTATATTCTTTGGGCTCAAATGACTATGGAATGGGTATTTGACATCAAAGATAGTGATATTTACTGGTGCACAGCCGATGTAGGATGGATAACGGGGCATACTTATATCATTTATGGACCATTAGCATCTGGGGCAACAACCGTTATGTTTGAAGGAGTTCCAACTTATCCAGATGCCGGTCGTTGGTGGAAAATGGTAGAAGAGCTAAAAATCACCCAGTTTTACACATCTCCTACTGCCATTCGTATGCTTCATAAAGTTGGAGATAATGAACCTGACAACTATGATTTGAGTTCACTTAGAATACTTGGTTCAGTCGGAGAACCTATTAATCCTGAAGCATGGGAATGGTACTACAATAAAGTTGGTAGAGGAAATTGTCCTATTGTCGATACATGGTGGCAGACGGAGACAGGAGGACATATGATATCTCCTCTTCCTGGAGCAACACCAATACAAACAAGTTGTGCAACACTACCGGTTCCCGGAATTATGGCAGAGGTTATGGATAAGGATGGAACACCCACCGCCATTGGTGAAAAAGGACTTTTATGTATTACTCGCCCTTGGCCAGCAATGATTCGTGGTGTATGGGGTGATGATGAAAGGTTTAAAAAAGCATATTTTGGCGAGTGTAAAAAGGATGGAAAACCGGTTTACTTTTCAGGTGATGGAGCGATGGTTGATGAAAAAGGCTACATAACTATAACAGGTCGCACTGATGATGTTATAAATGTTTCAGGTCACCGAATAGGTTCCGCTGAAGTAGAAGCAAGCATAGGAAACGCTCCGATGGTTGCTGAATCTGCTGTAGTTGGTCAGCCGCACCCAATCAAAGGAGAATCACTTTGTGCATTTATTATCTTAAATCTCAAAGAACATGCAGGATATGAAGAGATGGCTCTAGAGATAAACAGTATTATCAAAAAAGAGATTGGTGCATTTGCTAAATGTGATCGTTTCATCTTTGTCCCTGGACTTCCAAAAACACGCTCAGGCAAGATAATGCGCCGTCTTCTTCGAAGCATCTCCGTAGGTGAAGAGATTATTCAAGATATTTCAACATTAGAAGATCCAAGTGTTGTCGAAGAGATTATTAAAGCAACCAAAGAACAAAGCTGAGAAAATATGAACCCTGAAGAATTAATGAGAAGTAGATATGAGGCTTTTGTAAAAGAGGACTGGAACTATTTAGCTAAAACATCTATACACCAAACAGTAGAAGATTTAAGTCATCCAACCTCCATTGAGTGGCTTAAACTAGATGTAATAGATGTAATTGAAGATAGTGTTGAGTTTAAAGCATACTATAGAGAAAATGGAAAAATAAATGTTTTACATGAAAAAAGTAAATTTGTAAAAATAGATAACATCTGGAAATACCTTGATGGAGAGCTATTTAACACTAAAATTGAAAGAAATGAGAGTTGCCCATGTGGAAGTGGAAAGAAATTTAAAAAATGTTGTGGATAATAAAAAGAGAAGTCTACAATGAACTTCATCTAAGAGCTACACCAGCACCTATAAATTAGGAAACAGGCTTTAAAAAGATAAAACTTTTTCTTTCAAACCCATGATTTTCATAAAATTCGTGTGCCTTTTCTCTTTCAACATTAGATGATAAAACTATATTTTTACACATGCACATTTTTGCATAATCATCCAAATACTCAAGCATCATCTTCCCGTAGCCCATACTTCTATATTTTTCATCACTTACAAGATCAAAAACGTAAAGATGCCGCTTATGGTAAAGATTAGTTTGAACGCATACGCCAGCATAAGTTATAAGTTCTTCACCATTCATAATGCCAAACATCTTATATTCCATATATCTCATATCATATATTAAGTCTTCAAACTCTTTATACGATAGCTCTAATCTTAGCTGCTTCAAAACGCTATAGGCAGTATATAATTCTTTTAAATCTAATTCTCTTATTTGCATAATGTATTTTACAATTAATTCCTTACAGCAGTTCAAAAATAACTAGTTATCTAAAATAAAAGAAGTAATATTGTTACATAAGCTTAAAATATTTAAAAGAAGTTGCTATTACTTCTATATTTAACTTTAAATGAAAAACTATCACAGTAATATCACTATTTATCAAAGGATAATATTATGAATACAAAAAGTATTAAATTTAAAGTTCTTGCCTTAATGGCAGTCTCACTTCTTGTAATGACTGTAAGTATTATGTCAATATCTGTGAGTAGAGCTTCCGACTCATTAGTAAAAAGTAATATGGCATTACTAGATGCTGTAAAGGAATCAAAAAAAGAGCATATTATGGACTTCTCCCACTCTTTTGAAAACTTGTTACTATCAAGAACTGCGGATTCAGGAACAGTTCAATCAATGTGGGCTTTGGATGAGAGTTTTCAAGCCTTAGAAGAGATGACAGAAGTATCACCAGAAGATATTAAAATAGCACTTTTAAAGCATTATGAAAATGAATATATAAATAAAATAAATTTTAATGTAAAAGGTGCTAAAGCAAAAAGATCTGCCACAGACTATCTACCAAAAAGTTTAAGTGCTCAAATAGCTCAATATCTCTACATAGTAAAAAATGAGAACAAGGTTGGAGAAAAAGACAAACTTGCTATGAGCAAAGAGCATAAAGAAGTCTACTCAACAAATCACGTTCAAATTCATCCGGTTTACAAACAGATATTAGACAACTACGAACTGTATGATATCTTTATTGTAAATGCCAGTGGCGATGTTGTTTATTCTGTTTGTAAAGAGAAAGATTTTGGTACAAACCTGCTTAGTGGCGTTTACTCAGATTCTGGGCTTGGGGAAGCATTTAAAAAAGCCACTAAAACACCTAAAGGTGAAGTTGCTTTTGCTGATTTTAGACCTTACGAGCCGAGCTACAATGAGCCTGCAACATTTTTAGCATCTCCACTTTACTTTGGAAAAGATTTTGAAGGTGCTATAATTTTTCAACTACCTAAAGATAAAATCAACAGTGTAATGAATTTTAAAGGAGAGTTTGAAAAAGCAGGCCTCGGAAAGACTGGTAAAGCTAATCTAATTTCTCTAGATGGAAATATGAAAAATGACAGTCGTTTCCTAAAAGACATTAAAGATCCTGACGTAATAGCTGCAGGAACAACAATATCAATTTTTAAAATTGATTCAAAATCTGCTGATGAGATTAAAAAAGGCCAAAGTGGTTCTTGGATTGTTGATGATCATAGAGGAGTAAAAGTTCTTAGTTCATATGCACCAGTTAAAGTATTTGGGGAGTCATGGGGAATTATAGTAGATATCGATGAGTCTGAAGTACTTGAGAATGTAGAAGAGACAAGAAATGTAATTGTTGGGATTTCTATTGCTATACTTGTTGTTTTATTACTTATCAGTTTCCTTTTAACTCAAAAAGCTCTTATCTCAAAACTAAATACGCTACAAGATGCTTCATACAACTTAGCTAAAGGTGAAGGTGATTTAACTAGACAAATCATAGTCCCAAAAGGTGATGAAATCTCTGAGATTGCTCATAATATCAACGCGTTTATAGATAAAGTTCGTGTTACAGTATCACAAGCTAAAACTTCATCATCACAAAACACAGATATTGCTCAAACACTTTCAGATACATCATCAAGCATGAAAGAAAAAGCACAAGAAGAGAGTGTTCTTGTAAATAAGGTATCTATTGAAGGTAAAGATCTTCAAAATATTCTTGCTAGATCAATAGACCAAGCAAAAATCACTAAAGATGATATCAATACAGCTGGCAATATTTTAAAAGGTGCAAATAAGCAGATTGTTCATTTAGCAAATGAGATTCAACAACGTGCCCAAGATGAATTAGAACTCTCGCACAAGCTAGAACAACTAAGTGCAGATGCTACACAAGTTAAGGATGTTCTGGTTGTTATCTCAGATATTGCCGATCAGACAAATCTACTTGCACTAAATGCTGCTATTGAAGCAGCCCGTGCTGGTGAGCATGGACGCGGTTTTGCTGTTGTTGCTGATGAAGTTCGTAAACTTGCAGAGAGAACTCAGAAATCACTATCTGAAATCAATGCGACTATTAGTGTAATCGTTCAATCAGTAATAGATGCAAGTGATAACATTTCAAGAAATGCCAAAGCGATTGAAAAGCTATCAGGAGATGCAAATAACACTGAGAATGAAATAAACACAAGCATGGAGTCTATTGAGCGCTCAATTGTTCAAGTTGATGAGACAGTAACTGGTTATATTAACAACTCTAAAACTGTTGAGTCTATGATTGTTAAAGTATCTGAGATTGAAGAAATATCAAGTGAGAATAAAAAAAGTATGGATGATATATCTAATGCATCTTCAAAACTGACACAAATGACAATAAATCTAAACAATATGTTAAAAGGTTACAAAACGTAAACTTTTATAATCCCTTCTTAAACAACTCTTAGATATAATCGCGAAAATTTATCTAAGAGAAAAAATAATGGTAACAGTACAAAACTTAATTATGCGCTTTGGAAGTAGAGTTCTATTTCAAGACATTAACCTCAAACTAGACCGTCACAAAAGATACGGTCTTATCGGTGCAAATGGTGCTGGTAAAACAACTTTTTTAAATATCCTAAGTGGCAAAATTAATGAATTTGAGGGTGAGATAATTATCCCTAAAGCAAATAAAGTTGGTGTTCTAGGACAAAATCAATTTGCTTTTGAAGACTACACAATTATGGATGCAGTTCTTTACGGTAACAAAAGACTCTACGATGCAATCAAAGAGAAAGAAGAACTTTATATGACGGGAGACTTTGAAGATGACGCTGTTAACAATCGTCTTGCAGATTTAGAAGTTATCTGTGTTGAAGAAGATCCAACTTACGAGTATGATGTAAATATTGCAAAAATACTTGAAAATGTAGGTCTTGAAGCAGATTTACATCACAATCTTATGAGTACTCTAGACAGTGCTGATAAATTCAAAGTTTTACTTGCGCAGGTTTTATACCCAAAACCAGATGTACTATTTCTTGATGAGCCTACAAATAATCTTGACATCGAAACTATTAGCTGGTTAGAAAATGAGCTTAAACGTCATGAAGGTACTATGGTTGTTATCTCTCACGATAGACATTTCCTTAATGCTGTTGTTACAAACATACTTGATGTTGACTACCAAAAAATCCGTGAATTTACTGGTAACTTTGACGATTGGTATATTGCTGCAAATGTAATAGCAAAGCAGATGGAACTTAATAATGCTAAAAAAGAGAAAGAGAAAGATGAGTTAGAAGCTTTCGTTCGTAGATTTAGTGCAAATGCGTCTAAAGCTAAACAAGCAACATCAAGACAGAAAAAACTTGATAAACTTGTTATAGAAGACATCAAACCATCTTCAAGAAGAGACCCAAGTATTGTTTTTAAAGCAAAGAGAGTTATGGGTGATGAAGCATTAAATCTTGTAAACATCAATCACTCTTATGGAGACAATGAAGTACTAAAAAATTTAAATCTTAAATTTGAACCAGGTGAAAAAGTTGCACTTATCGGGCCAAATGGAGCGGGGAAAACAACTCTTGTAAAAATTATAATGGAAGAGATGAAGCCAAGCTCTGGAGAAATTCACTGGGGCGCAACAATTGAGAACTCTTACTTCCCTCAAGATACAGCAGATACTATTAAGGGAAACGGAACTCTTTATGACTGGTTAAGAGCATTTGATCCTAAGCGTGATATTGCTGAGATTCGTAACTGTCTTGGTCGTATGCTATTTAATGGTGAGCAACAAGAAAAATCTGTAGTTAGCATCTCTGGTGGTGAAAAACATAGAATGATGCTTTCAAAGATGATGCTAGAAGGTGGAAACTTTTTAGTTCTTGATGAGCCTTCAAATCACCTTGACCTTGAAGCAATCGTTGCACTTGGTGAAGGACTTCTAGACTTTAAAGGAAATGTTATCTGTGTATCACATGACCGTGAGCTTCTAGATGCATTTGCATCTCGTATTATAGAGATTCATGCTGATGGTAGTATTACAGACTTTAAAGGTAGTTACGAAGAATACGCTGAGGCTAAAGCAAATGGCAAAGTATAAAAAATTTATTGGTCTTGGAATAGCAGGTAACTTTGCACTTCACTTAGCTCAAGCTGGTGAGCTTGAGGATTTTAAAGATATTGTTACTGCAGATGAAGCAGCACCTAAAGGAATGTTTCCTTTTTATCTTCCTGCTCCTCTTGATTTAGACAGTGGCTTAGTTTTACATGCAAAAGATATTTTACGTACTTACCCTCTTTCAACTTCACATATTAGACTTCCAAAAGAAGACGTAAATGTTCAAGCTGAACCGGAAGTAGGACTTATCTGTGATTTGCAATATACAGCAGGAAGATTGTCTAAAATCATTCCAACTTACTTTGGTGCTTATAACGACTGTTCTATAAGAGTTGCAGGAGCCAGTAAAATAAGTGATAAGAAAAACTGGGGAGAAGATTCTAAAGGTCTTAGTAACACTCTTATAAAAATAGATAAGTTTAAAGAAGGCGGAGTAATGGATTCTTACTCTATTTGTAGTTTCCTTCGCCGTGATGGTGAGCTTAATGCTTATGGAGAAGATGTAGAACTTAATGGTTATAGCTACTTTTATGACAAACTTCTTGATTGGATGACTAACCAGATAAATACACAAGAAAACTTTGGACCACTAGAACCATTAAGTGAATACGTTGCAGCATGTTCTAACCCTAAAGAAGCGATTATTAGCATAGGTGCTACAAGATACACAGAGTACGGAGAAAATACATTTTTACAAAATGGCGATGAAGTAATTATTTCTCTATATAACAGAAATGATTTTTCAAAAGAAGAAGTAACTCAAAAGATTAAAAACAGTTCATATGAAAATATGAGTGTATTGGCTCAAAAAGTTATCTAATATAATGAGCAGAGGTAAAAAACTAGATATTTTCATAGGTACTGATATTGACGATGGATGGGCACAAGTTCAAACTCCACGTAAATCTAAAGTATCCAATGAAATACTAGAACCATCTAAACACTTTCTAGTATTTCAAAAAGAAAAAAGACGTGGAAAAACTGTAACTCTTGTCGGTGAGTTTAAACTTCCAAGCGAAGATGCTACGACCACGCTTAAACTACTCAAAAAAAAGCTTGGCTGCGGCGGAGCTTTTAAAGATGGTTGGATGGAATTTCAGGGTGAGTTAAAAGATAAACTTCGAGAACTTTTAGTAAATGAAGGTTTTAGATTTAAACACGGTCACTAAGCACCAATTTTTTCTGTTCTTTGAGCTGTTGCTTCACTTACATTCGTAGTAATTATATAACCGTTTCTACCACTCTCTTTAGCCTTATATAACATCTCATCAGCACGACTTATTAGTATCTCTTCATCAAGAGCTTCATCTGCAACGCAGCACACAACACCTATAGAGATAGTAAGGAATTCATTAGCCTTACTTGATTCATGTTTAATCTCTCTTGCTCTCACTGCATCACAAATTTCTCGTGCCAGTCTAGCACTGTTTGACTCATCTGTGTCTATAAGAACTACACCAAATTCTTCTCCACCTAGCCTAAAAACATAGTCACTAGGTCTCTTTAGAGAATCTCTTAAGACTTTAGAAACACTTTTGAGCGCAAAGTCACCCTCTAAATGTCCATACGTGTCGTTATACTGCTTAAAGAAATCTATATCTAACATCATAAATGTTATATATGATTTAGTCCGTTTTGCACGCTTTAGTTCTCTGTCATATATAAAGTTAAAATATCTTCTATTATGCAGAGATGTCAAAGAATCTGTATAAGAAACATTTTCAAGTTTTTTATTTGCTCTTTGTAACTTCTTAGTAGTTATCTCTAATCTTGTATGATCGTTTTGAATACTTTTAAAAACATAATAAGATATAATCAAAACACCAAAAATAATCATAGTTAAGATTATCCCTACATTTTGAATAATTGACTCATATACTTTTAAAAAATTTTTTCTCTCATACTGAGCAACTTCAACCTCATAATTTATCAGCTTATTTAGAGTTGTATGGATATGTTCAACTCTTTTTTCAAAACTTTCCATTGAAATATCATCTATTGTACGTCCTGCTAAAAGGCCATCTAATATTTTTTTGAAATAATCATTTGTTGCTATAATCTCTAAATCTGTATATTGAACATATTGTAGTTCTTCATCTCTCTTAAAGTGAGACTCATAACTTCGCCACAGAATCTCTATATTTAAAATAGAACTTTCTATCTCAGAAGATGTTTGTGATGAGCTTATTTCAGAGTTTCTTGCTTTGTAGATTGTGTTTGCAATTGAACCGTGATATATTTGAAGAATTTCATTAAGTTCAGTTACTGGGACTAATGAACCAAAATAGAGCGAATCTAGATTTTTTTTCATTGAGTTTATATTTAAATAACCCATTACTCCAACCAATACAAGTCCTATTGTAATTAGCATAAAAAGAAAAAATAGTTTACTTCTTAACTTTAGTGCTTCAACAAACTGCATATATCTCCAATCACTACTAGTTATATGATTATAAGTAGCAATTCTTATACCATTAATTTTATGATAGAATACACATAAGATATTAAACTAGGTATTTTTTTTAATGGCAAAAAGAGCATTTTTAAAAGACAATACTGGCATTGATGAGATTAAAATACTGCAAAATATGAAGACAATAGAAGAATAGTACAGAAGAGTTAAAAGAATTTTTAAAAAAGTAGAGAATATATGTCAGAAGAAAAACTTGAATCAATTAAAAAATTAAATTTCTTTAAATCTTTAGATGACAATCAAATAAAAGAGATAAAGGATATTTCAAATATTGTTGAGTACCCAAAAGGTTCAATACTATATTATGAAAATGACACTTCTAATAAAATATTCTTTCTTGTCTCCGGTGTACTAAAAGTCTACAAAATAGATAAATTTGAGAATGAAATTTTTCTATATCATATTCACAAGAACTCTCTTATATCTGAACTAACCAGTTTGGATAGTGATTCTATCTACTGTTACTCAAACTCAGAGTTTATGGAAGACAGTGTTATTTTAGAAGTAAATTTTACAGAATTTAAAAAAAGATTCCTAGCAAATAACATACTAAACAATGAATTTATCAATGAAATATTACTAAAAACACATCAACTTCACTGTGTTGTAAATAGAGAACTTGTTTTTGATGCTACAGCTAAAGTAGCATTTATGCTCAGTGATGATTTAGAGATGTTTAACTCACTTAAAAGGCAAGATGTCTCTTTTATGCTTCATATTCAGCCTGAGACACTATCAAGAGTTTTAAAGAAGCTAAAAAGAAGTAATATTATTGAGGTAGAAAACTCAAATGTTTCTATCTTAGATTTAGAACAACTAAATAATATATTCAAAGGAGATCAATTATGAAAAAATCATCAAGTATCAGCACAAAAATTAAAATATTAGGAGCTCTCCTTATAGCCTTAATGCTCAGCGTTATTGCTACGACAATATATTTAAATCAGCAGAATGAAAAAGATGCGCTTGTTATTAATATTGCTGGTAAACAAAGAATGTTGACGCAGAAAATGTCAAAAAATGTTTTTTATATACACTATAGTTCAAACAAAGATTTCTACGAATTAAATGCTGCAGTTGATGAATTTATAAAGGGCCTTAACACTTTAAGACATGGTGATTCAAACAAAAATATATCACCAGTTCCTACATATCAGATATCACTTCAACAGATAGAGGTAAGTAAACTTTGGAAAAATTTTTATGAAAATATTCAAAACTTCAAACTATTCACAAACTCCAATGTGAATAGAAAAGCAGAACTAGAAGATATTGTCACTGCAATATACAGGGACAATACAATACTTTTAGATAATGTAGACAAACTAGTGACAATGTACACTGATTACAGTGAGAATAAAACTAATTTTATAAAGATATTTCAATACACGTCAGGTTTTATACTTCTTATACTTTTTATATATTCACTTCTACAACTGCGCTTAATAGAATCACATGTAGATGCATTTATGCAGTACTCCAAAATGCTTATGAATAATGAAGATATAACAAATATAAAACCGCTAAAACTAGAAGCTGAAAGTGAAACAGAAATTGTTGAAGTTAGCGATACTATAAACTGTTTTATACAAAAAGTAAGTACAGCTATGGAGTATTCAAACGAAGCTTTACTCCAATCAGAGAGGGCTGCTTCAAAATTAGGAGAACTTACAGACGAATTTGACTCTATAATTGATGAGCTAAAAGATAAATCACTTGTTCACAAGCATCTGAATAACAGTGAAGATATTGTTATTGAATCTACAGAAGAATTAATCAATTCTACAAAAAAATTATCTAATCTAAAACTAGAATTAGAAAAACTTACCAAAAGCTGCCAGGATTCTAGAATATAATAGTAAGTTCTGAGTGCTACTTATATTCCATATATCTATAGATAAAACAAAACTTAATATATTTTTCTAACTTTTTGACATAAGTCAAAGATTTTTTTACCTTCAAAGTGCTAATATTAAATCGTTAATGGACACCTTAACAAAAATTGGAATAAAGCAATTTTTGAATTTGCTTCGTTTCGAAAATTATCAAACAGGAGAAAATATGTCACTTTCAAGAAGAGAATTTCTTAAAAGTTCAGCGGCAGCATCTGCAGCAGCAGCAATTGGTATGAGTGTACCAGCAGAGCTACAAGCAGCGGCGGACAAAGCTGAAGGCGGCTGGAGATGGGACAAGGCAGCTTGTCGTTTCTGTGGTACTGGTTGTGGTATCATGATGGCTACTAAGAATGGTAAAATTGTTGCTGTTAAAGGGGACCCTGCGGCTCCAGTTAACAGAGGGCTTAACTGTATTAAAGGTTACTTCAATGCAAAAATTATGTATGGTGCGGACAGACTAACTCAACCACTACTAAGAATGGATGATAAGGGTAACTTTGATAAAAAAGGTAAGTTTGCTCCTGTATCTTGGGAAAGAGCTTTCGATATTATGGAAGAAAAAGCTAAAGCAGCTTTTAACGAAAAAGGTCCTGAGGGTGTAGCAGTATTCGCATCTGGACAATACACTGTAATGGAAGGTTATGCAGCTCAAAAAATGATGAAAGCTGGATTCCGTTCTAATGCAATCGATCCTAATGCTCGTCACTGTATGGCATCTGCGGTTGTTGGTTTTTATCAAACATTTGGTATTGATGAGCCTTCAGGTTGTTATGATGATATCGAGCTTACTGATACAATCGTATCTTGGGGTTCAAACATGGCAGAAATGCACCCGATCCTTTGGTCTCGTGTAACTGACAGAAAACTTTCAGACCCTGAAAGAGTAAAAGTTATCAATATGTCAACTTATACTCACAGAACTTCAGATCTAGCTGATACAGAAATCATTTTCTCACCAAATACAGATACAGCAATGTGGAACTATATTGCTAGAGAAATTGTATATAACAACCCTGAATCAATTGATTGGGATTTCGTAAACAAGCATATGGTATTTGCAGCAGCAGCTCCAAACATCGGTTATGGTATGAGAAAATCTAGTGATAAATCTATCAAAGAAGGTAAGTATACAGCTCTTGAAATGGAAACTATTTCAAAAGAGATGAAAACTATTGTTTCTGAAAAAGAAGCTCCAGCACTAGCACCTTATGGTTATAAAGCTGGTGATGAGATGATTCATAACCAACCGGGCCTTAGACACTGGTTGATTAACTTTGAAGAATACAAAAAATCTTTAGAACCATATACACTAGAATATACAGCTAAAATTTCAAAAGGTGATCCGGATGAGTCTATTGAAAGTTTCCAAGCGAAACTTCAAGAACTAGCTAACCTTTATATTGAAAAAGGTAGAAAAGTAGTATCTTTCTGGACTATGGGTATGAATCAACATACACGTGGTACTTGGACGAATACACTTGCTTATAATGTTCACTTTATGCTTAATAAACAAGCTAAACCAGGTGATGGTGCGTTCAGTTTAACTGGTCAGCCTTCTGCTTGTGGTACAGCTCGTGAAGTTGGTACGTTTACTCACAGACTTCCAGCTGATATGATGGTTAAAAATCCTAAGCACCGTGCAATTGCTGAAAAAGCATGGCATATTCCTGAAGGAACAATCAATGGTCAAATGGGACAACACATCATGCGTATCCACCGTGACATCGAAGATGGTCATGTTAAATTTGCATGGGTAAATGTTTGTAACCCTTACCAAGATTCTGCTTCTGCTTCTCACTGGATTAAAGCAGCTCGTGAAATGGATAACTTCATTGTAACTTCTGATGGATACCCAGGTATCTCTGCTAAAGTTTCTGACCTTATTCTTCCATCTGCAATGATCTATGAAAAATGGGGTGCTTATGGTAATGCTGAGCGTCGTACTCAACACTGGAGACAACAAGTTCTTCCAGTAGGAAACGCAATGTCTGATACATGGCAGTGGGTTGAGTTCTCTAAGCGTTTTACGGTTAAAGATCTATGGATGAAAGACGTAAAAGTTGGATGGGGCAAAGGCGATATGAAAGCCGTTCCATTAGACAAAATCAAAGCTTTAGGATACAACGAAAATACAACTATGTATGAAATTCTATTCGCTAATGATAGAGCTAAATCTTACAAAATTGATATGAACGATCCAGTACAAGCTGGTTATGACAATTCTGAGTGTTCTGGTGACTCTCGTAAAGTTATTGGTTCAGACGGTAAAGAGTTTACTGGTTACGGTTTCTTTATCCATAAATATCTTTTTGAAGAGTATGCAGCGTTTACTCGTGGTCACGGTCATGACCTTGCACCATTTGATGTTTACCATAAAGTTCGTGGTCTTAAATGGCCTGTTGTTGATGGTAAAGAGACTCAGTGGAGATTTAATGCGAAATACGATCCTTATGCAGCGAAAGCTACAAAAGAAAGTGGTAATTCACATGCATTCTACGGTGGTTTCTTAAAAGAATGTCTTCAAGGTAATCTAAACGGTTTTGATAAAACTCTTGGTAAGTTAAAGATACCAAACAAAGCCAAAATATTTGCTCGTCCGTACATGGATCCTCCAGAAATGCCGGATGCTAACTATGATACATGGTTATGTACAGGTCGTGTACTTGAACACTGGCACTCAGGAACTATGACTATGCGTGTACCTGAACTATATCGTGCAGTTCCAGAAGCGTTATGTTATATGCACCCACAAGATGCTAAAGATAAAGGTCTTACACAAGGTGCTTTATGTTGGGTAGAGTCTCGTCGTGGTAAAGTTAAAGCTAGAGTTGAGACTAGAGGTAGAAATAGAACTCCTAGAGGACTAGTGTTTGTACCATGGTTTGATGAGAAAGTATTTATCAATAAAGTTTGTCTAGATGCGACTTGTCCATTATCAAAACAGACAGACTACAAAAAATGTGCTGTAAAAATTTACAAAGCATAGATAAATAAATATACTAGATTTAGAGTAAGGAAAGATTCGTTTTGAGCGAAAACAGACCTAAAATAGAAAGAAAAGAACCATTGAGTGATAGAAGAAGATTTATCCTCACTATGGCACGGGGTGTTGGAGTTACAGCACTTGGTGGATTGGTATGGAGCGCTTATGTTGATGAAGTTACAGCTTCACAACTGCTTCTGCGCCCACCTGGAGCCATAGAAGAGAAAGATTTTTTGAAAACTTGTATTAAATGTGGATTGTGTGTTGAAGCATGTCCGTACGATACACTGTTACTCGCTAAACCAGGTGATAATAAACCTCTAGGAACTCCATATTTTATTCCTAGGGATATTCCCTGTTATATGTGTCCAGATATTCCTTGTGTGCCTGTTTGTCCGACAGGTGCACTTGATGAATCGAGCGTTACAACTAAAGGTAAACTTGATATAAATGTAGCCGATATGGGTCTTGCAGTTATTGATGATGAAAGTTGTATAGCTTTTTGGGGAATTCAATGTGATGCATGTTATAGAGCTTGCCCTCTTTTAGGAGAAGCCATAACAATTGTGTATGAAAAAAATGAGAGGACTGGTAAACACGCTTTTATGAAACCAATTGTTCACGCTGACATCTGTACTGGATGTGGCTTATGTGAAAGAGCTTGTGTTACAGAAAAAGCAGCTATATTTGTACTTCCTAGAGAAGTCGCAACTGGTAAAGCAGGAGACTACTACATCAAAGGATGGGATAAAAATGATGAAAAGCGTTTAGAAAATGCTGAAGAAATCAAAACCCAAACTAAGATAAGTAAGGAGAGTGCTGTTGACTCTTTAAATGATTCGGGAGATTTATACTAATGGCTAAGCTATGGAATAATTACCGATATTTATTTTTAAGAAGATTTGTCCAGATAGGTTTGCTATTGTTATATTTTGGAGCGAATCATTGGGGATGGACTATCCTAATGGGAAACCTTAGTTCATCAAGTTTTTTAGGTGTTGTGCCTTTAAGTGATCCATATGCTGCATTACAAATGCTAGCTGCAGGTGCTATTTTAGCAACTGATTTACTTATAGGTGCTGCAATTATTGGTATTTTTTATCTACTAATAGGCGGTCGCGTATTTTGTAGTTGGGTTTGTCCTATAAATATGATAACTGATGCTGCGGCATACTTAAGAAATGTACTTGATATTGATCGTAACCAAAAGAGACAACCAGCAACTCGCTATATGAGATACTGGGTTTTAGTTTTAAGTTTAATTATCTCAGCAGTGATGGGCATTACTGCTTTTGAATTTATTAGTCCAATCTCTATGGTTCATAGAGGGATTGTATTTGGTTTAGGATTTGGATGGGCAGCAATGCTCATTATTTTTCTTTTTGACCTGTTTGTGCTTAAAAATGGCTGGTGTGGGCATCTATGTCCTCTAGGTGGTTTTTACTCACTTTTAGGTAAATTTAGTCTGATTAGAGTAAAACATACTGTAGAAAATTGTACTGCATGTATGAAATGTAAAACAGTTTGTCCTGAGCGCCAAGTTTTACACATGATAGATAAAGAAAGCCTACCTGTACTTTCAGGTGAATGTACAAATTGTGCAAGATGTATTGAAGTGTGTGATGATAATGCACTTGGTTTCTCAATCAGGGAACTAGCAAAAAACAAAAAAACGGGAGAGTAACAATGAAAACAATGAGTAAGATAACGATTGGTTTAGTTGCTGCGGCACTGCTAATTGTAGGATGTGGGGATAGTGGTAAAGCTGCTCCATCTGCAAACGCTAAAGTGGCACCAACAATTACTGAGGCATCTTTAGGTCTTAGAAAAACCGACCTATATAGTGAAGATACTACAACTGGGGACAAAACTCAGTATAGTACAAGTGCAGCTGGTAGTGGTAAAATGATTCAAAGAGCATTCCAAGATGCTCCACCGATGATTCCACATGACACAGATGGAATGTTACCTATTAAAATAGGAGATAACCAATGTACTGGTTGTCATATGCCAGAAGTTGCAAGTTCAATGGGTGCTACATCAATTCCAGTATCACACTTTACAAACTTTAGACCAAAGCATAAATATGATGGTCAAGAGTTTACGAAGAGTATTGATAATATGAAAAATGAGGTAGCTATAAAAGAGTCAACTCATCTTCAAGGTGCAAGATTTAACTGTACGCAGTGTCATGCTCCACAATCTCAAGGTGCATTGGCAGTTGAGAATACGTTCGAAGCTACATATACACGTCCTGATGGTGCTAATAAATCAGGCTGGAGCGGAAAAGCTCTAACTGATCAATTAGACACTGTTAAAGGTGAAGGCGGTAAAGTATCTGCGGCAGATATTGCAAATGCAAATTCTCCATCTGGTAGTTTAGGTCACTAATGGAAAGAAGAGAGCTTTTTAGCTCTCTGGCCTCCAAACTTAAAGGTGAAAACCTTAAAAAAAACAGTCCAGAGAGACATATAAGACCACCTTACTTTAACGACGAATCTCTTTTTCTCAATGAGTGTAGTAAGTGCGAAGCAAAATGCGCCACTGTTTGTGAAGAAGAAATAATAAAAATTGCAGATGATCAAACTCCTTACTTGGATTTTTCTCATAGTGGATGTACATTTTGCGATGAATGTGCGAAAGCCTGTGAATTTGGAGTTCTTAGCGTTGAAGATAAAAGAAATATAAATGCTAAGGTTACTATTTCAAAAAACGAGTGTCTAAGCTGGAATGCTGTTATGTGTTTTTCATGTAAAGATCCGTGCTTAGACAATGCTATTGATTTTAAAGCTATGTTTATGCCTGAGATAAATGACAAATGTACATCTTGTGGTTTTTGTCTAAGCAGATGTCCGGCAACATCTATACATTTTGAGGTAATATAAATGATTAGAATTCTACTTTTAACAGTTTTTATAACTTCTATAATATTTGCAGATATAAAAATGCCACTAAAACAATACATATCAACTGGACCAGTTACAGATATGCTAATAAGTGGCTCTAAACTCTATAGTGCAACTAATGCTAGTTGCGTGGATATTTTTGATCTAGAGAGTCGAAAAATAATCCAAAAAATTGAAATTAGTAAGATTAAAGATTTTATGGGTGATGAAGTTGATTCAAAGATCTACTCTGTGGATGTTTTAGATAATCAAGTACTTCTTCTATCTCAAGCTAAAAATGGATTTAGAAGAGTTCATATTTATAAAGATAAAAAGCTTGAACTGATTATTCCATATACTAAAAATCTAACAATATCAAAGGTTAAGTTTTTAAACAAAGATACAATTCTACTGGGAATGTTGAGTAATGAACTTATATCTTTTAACTTAAATACAAAAGCTTATAACTGGAGCATACAAGTTTCAGGAGCAAAGTTTTCAGACTTTGCGTTGAGTGAAAATAAAGACGAAGCCATCGTTGCAGATGAGAGCGGAAGTCTAAAGATTCATAATATGAAAGATGGGAAACTGATTAATCTTCTTGAAGGACAGAATTTAGATAATGTTTTTCAAATAGATTATAAAAATGGAATTATTGCAACTGCTGGGCAAGATAGAAGAGTGGTAATATATGCCTATAAGTTTGACTCAGCCTACTATCAGTCATCTAGTTTTTTGATTTATAGTGTCGGCTTATCTCCAAGCGGGAAAAGAGTAGCTTATTCAAGTGATGAAAATAATAATATAACAGTATTTAATACAATTACAAAATCGGTTCTGGGTAAATTTGGAGGAAATAAAATGACTCTTTCAAAGATACTCTTTTTAAACGAAAATGAGTTTTTAGTTTCTAGTGATGATAAAACCATTAATCTTTATAAGATAAAATAAACTCAAATAATAAGGAAAACAGAATGAATGTTTCAAGTATAGTAGTTAAAACAGTACCAAAGTTTTTAGAAGAAGTGGTTCAGAGCCTAAAAGATTGTGAAGTATGTGATTATCATATGCATGATGAAGAAGGTCGTATCATTATCACTATAGAAGGTGCAGGTGTTGAAGAAGAGTTAAAAAAACTTCGTGTTATTGAAGCAATCCCTCATGTAATTACAGCTGACATGCAAATGGCATACAGTGAAGATGAGCTGAATGAGCATATGGAAGTATTATCAAATTCTGATGTTGTTCCCAAGATGCTAAATGATGAAGATATAGATCCAAGAGACATCGTTTATAACGGTGATTTAAAGAAAAAAGACCTTGAAGGTTTTGCTAGACGCTTTGACGAGACTGGTAAAAAATAGTTATGAGCCTAATATTTGAGTCAAAAATAAAAGTAGATGAAAATAATGAGTGGTTTATCGAACTAACTGACACATCAGATGGCAGAGTTGAAATCTGTAAAAACATGGATGAATACAAAGAAAAGTTTGAAAAAATGGGTGAAGACTATGGTGGAAATGTTGATCAGGTGATATGGTCTCAAGATGACAATGTTCCTCCATATCATATAGATGAGATTAGACAGGCTATGGCGGACCTTCAAGCTGAAGTTGAAGCAAAAATAGGCAGACCTCTAATGGAAGAGAATAAATAGTGGAAGCCAAGGCTATAGTTACAGACACTTACTTGGACCCTATAGAGATTTCTTTGCATCTAAAAAATGTAGAGTACATAATAATGGCTGCTTCTGCACCTGGACATTTTAAAGATACTCCTATACACTTTAGTATATTTTTAAATACAAAAGATAAATTTACACAAGACGTTCAAGATGCTATTTTAAATAAATTTTTAGAAGAACAAGGAATTACAAAACCAACTGAACTCATGAGTCAATTAATGCCAGTTGGTTTTGGAAAAAGTAATCAAGACACACCAATGCCTCTACTTTTAATAAGACCTGAAGATCAGAGAACTATCCCCCATGCAGTTATGTTTGTTATGGATTTTCTAGCAGATTCTGAAAACTTTCATGAAGCAAAAATAAATAAGCTTACAGGCTGGTCATACTCTTATACTAATGGATAAGGGAAAAAGTGGCCACAGCCTTATGCAAAGTAATAACTCATGCTCTCAATTTCTTTTACAGTTTTTGCAATTTTTTTAGATAAATTATTATGAGAATTTTTAGTAACTAAAATATCATCTTCTATTCTAATTCCTATACCTCTAAATTTTTTAGGCACACTTCTATCATCTTTAGATATGTAGATTCCAGGTTCTATAGTTAACACCATACCTTTTTTGAGTTGTATTTCTTTAGAGTTCACATCTAAGTATGGAGCCTCATCATGAACATCTAGTCCCATCCAATGTCCTATGCCATGTGGATAGTACTTTTTGTGTTCTTGCCTCTTTATAAGCTTCTTATATGTACCCTTTAAGATACCAAGTCTTAGCATACCTTTTGTAAGAAGTATCTCAGCCTCTTTTTGTAAGTCAGATCTTAGAACTCCAGGCTTTATCATTTTAATAATTTCATATTGAGTATCTAATATCATATTATACAAATCTTTTTGAGCCTTTGAAAACTTACCGTTTACAGGGATAGTTCTTGTTATATCACTTGCATAGTATTCATACTCGCATCCGGCATCTATTAAAATAAGCTTACCATCTACTAGAGGCTTGTCATTAAAAATATAATGCAGTGTATTAGCACTATCTCCACATGCGACAATTGAAGTATATGCGTCACTATATGCACCATACTTTTTAAAGTTATATTCTATTGATGCAAGAAGTTCATATTCATTCTTATGTTTTTTATTAAAAGCCATTGCTTCGTGATGTGCTTCTTTTGTAATATGGATAGCTTTTTTAATTAGGTTTATTTCCGGCTTTGATTTAATAAGTCTCATCTCACCAATCAAAGATGAGATATCTCGATGAGCTTTAAAACTGTTTTTTAGAAGTTTTTTAGCTTTAGAGAGTTTCTCACCAAAGTCATAATAGAGGTATTTTTTATCTTTACTAAGCTCTTTTATACTCTTTTTAAAATCTTTACTCACAACAACAGAGTCAACTAAAAATCTCTTTTTTGCTTCAACCTCACCTAATCTTTTTCCATTCCAAAGTTCATAAACTTCATCTTTGTGTTGAACAAAAAATATGGTCTTTCTATCTTTTTTATTTTTTACAATAACCAAGCACGAGTTATCCTCTTTAAAACCTGTAAGATAATAGAAGTTGCTATTTTGTCTATATGGATAATTAGTATCATTAGAGCGAGTTTTATTATCTGCACTAAAGAGGACTGTTAATGAGTTCTTAGCTAACTTTTTTGCTAATAATTCTCTTCTCTTTTGATATTCGCTCTCTTTTATCACTTACAAACCTCATTCAAAAAATCCAATCCTTGTTCAAGTACATTAGTAAGTGCAGCGTCTAAGCCTTTCACTCCCCCTGATGCATCTGGAGAACTAGTCTCTTTTTTTGCACTAAAAGTTTTTGTCGATATTACTTCGCTGCTTATTGAATCAATCAATGTTAAGCTAATACCTACACTTGCATCTGACTTATCTAGATCTTTACTATAGTATTGCATAAAGTCTTCTATATTTATCTCTAGAATCAAGTCACCCCTACTTCTTGACTTTGAATTTTGAACGTTTTTAAATAGTTTAGAGTCTCTTAGTGCCTTAACCACTTGAGATGACACTTCTTGATTTGGAGAGTTATTCCACTGTGCTTGTGAGAAAGCATATATTTTATGACCGTCTAATACATAGTTCATCTGTAAAGACATTAGCGAGCTTGAACTGAATGCTTGTGAAACTTTGAGTGACTTATCTATACACCCTTTTGAATCAGTACTGTGTTTTAGTGTCTTTAGAGATAGTTTATATTCCGTAACTGCAGGTTTTGTTGTAGAACAACCTGATAACAAAAACACAAGTATTACTGCAAAATAAACTCTTATCATTATTTCTCTCCTGGACCTTTTTTAATCTCTTCTTGTTTAAATAAAATATCACCAGGACTTCTTTCATACTGGTTTAATGCACCTTCTATTCTTATCATTAAGTGTTGTAATTCAATAAGTGTATTATTCATTGTAGGAACGATGTCAGTAGATATCTCTTTTAAATTAAAATCCCCACTATCCACGGCTAGTTTAAACCTGTCCATAGAAGCTTTAATCCCAAGATAACTGTTCATTATTGACGAGAAAGTTTTTGCTATTTTATTTTCCCAAGCGACACTATTATCTACAAAGTGCTCGATTTTTGGCATCATAACATCTATTTTTTTTGTAGCATTATCAAAGTTTTTTATTGATGAGTGAAAGTTAGCTATGGCTTCATCACTCAGAAGCTTATCCATCTGAGTCATAAAAGATGCGGTTGATTTTAATAGTAGCGTTATATTTTCTTGATTATTTTCAGCTAAAAGCTTTTGTGTACCGCTTAGTGTTTTAGATAATTTAGTAGAGACACTTTCAAGTGATTTTTCAAATTGTTCAAAAAAAGAATCTTCCGTTTTTATAACAGGATATTCTTCACCCTCTTTAGCCACCAGGTTAGCAGCACCATTATCTCCCAAACTTAAGTTAATGTAACTAAGTCCTGTAATACCCTGAGCAGTTAGCTTTGCAACAGTAGTTTCTTTTACAGGTGTAGTTTTTAATATTGTTACTTGAACTTCTACCTGTTCTGAGTTTTTAGGATTAATTCTTAGTCTACTTACTTTTCCTACACTAATTCCTCTATACTTAACAGCAGCATCAAGATTAAGACCAAGCACAGACTCGTCAAAGAGTATGTTGTATTTTTGAGTCTGTGTTTCTTCTGCTGGTTTTAACAGCCAGTAAGTAAATGCTAACATTAAAGTGACCCCAAGTAGGACCATAAAACCTACTACTGTATAGTTAACTTTATTATTCAAAATTACCCCTAAAAAATGTTTGTATGAATTCACTTTTAGTATTTTTAATATTGCTCAAATCACCCTCGTAAACTATTCTTTTATTGTCTATAATTGCGACTTTGTCAAGTGTATCATAAATTGATTGTAAATCGTGTGAAACCATTACTATAGTTAGTCCTAAAAGCTTTCTGAGTTTAAGTATCAGTGCGTCAAATTCTCTCGCTGATATAGGGTCTAAGCCACTTGTAGGTTCATCTAAAAACAGAAGTTTTGGGTCCATAGCAAGCGCACGTGCAAGAGCTGATTTTTTCTTCATACCACCACTTATTTGAGAAGGATAAAGAAGAGCATCTGCGGATTTTAACCCAACAAGATTTATTTTAAACTCTACTATTTCATCTATCATCTTTTGTGAAAGATCTGTATACTCTTTTAACGGTAATGATATATTTTCTTTAATATTTAATGAAGAAAAAAGTGCACCTGCCTGAAATAAAACACCCCACTCTCTTCTTAACTTTTGTGCTTCTTCATGTCTAATACTACCAAGATCATGGCCTAAGACTTCTATTGAACCACTAGAATAGTTTTGTAACATTACCATCTCACGAAGGAGAGTTGTTTTCCCACATCCTGATGGACCTATTAGTCCATAGATTTCACCTTCATTTATACTAAGATTAAGTCCATCATGAACTATTCTCTCTTCAAAAATGGTCTTAACATTTCTCACTTCAATCATACTAGCCATTATATCCCCAGGTTTGTAAAAAGAATTGAGAATATTGCGTCACATATAATAACTGCAAATATAGATTCAACAACACTTTTTGTTGTATTGAATCCTATGCTTTGAGTGTCATCTTTAACTTCTAAACCACGATAGACCCCGATAGATGCAATAATAAATGCAAAAAATGGACCTTTACCTATCCCTATAAAAAAATGCTTAGCAGCTACAACATCATTAAACCTATCTATAAAAAGCTGAGGGCTGATATCTAAATCTATAACTGCTACTAGTAATCCGCCAAACACACTCATTATATCTGCAACAAAAATAAGAATTGGCATGGCAATCATAAGGGCTATTATTCTTGGAAGAACCAAAAATATATACGGATCGAACCCCATAGTTCTCATAGCATCCAACTCTTCTGTTATCTTCATAGCACCTATTTGTGCTGTAAATGCTGAACCACTTCGTCCCGCTATTACTATAGCAGTCATCAGTGGTGCCAGTTCTCTAAGCATAGAGATTCCCAGCATATCCACTATAAATATATTTGCTCCGTATATCTTTAGTTGATATGCTGATTGATAAGCGACCACTAGACCTATTAAAAAACTTGTTAGTGAAATAATTCCCAAAGCTTTAATTGCACTCTCGTTTATTTCAAAAGCTATCTCTTTAAACCTTATATTTTTAATGGTTTTTAGAGTATTGATTTTAGTTGCGAAAAGCTGACCGATAAATGCCATAAATGCAACAAAACCACTGTAATACAGATATGTGTTTTCACCTATAATATTTAGAAAATTCGGCCTAGTTTCCTCCGGTATCGCTTGTGAAGTTTTTTTTGATTTTAAAACTAATTCCAAAGTATCCAATATATCTTTATTGGTAGTAATTATATTTGATGTTATGTTTTTTTGAGTAAGCTTATGTATTAATGAGTTTATAAAGATAGATGCTGCAGTATCAAAGTAGACTACATCTTCTAAATCAAAATCAACTTTTCTAACTTGTGAAAAATCAATTTCATCTATCTTATTTTGGTAAGAAGTCACGGTGTAAAGTGTAAACTCTCCTGAAAATTTCAAGGAGAGTTTAGCATCTGAGAATGAATGGTTAATTAAAAATCTCTCTCTAATAATTTGTTGACTTTTAGTATAGTAATAATTTTATCTTTTTGTTTACCAACACCATCAATCATAGTATCGTCTCCACTTATTGTGTCTGGAGCAGGCCCAATATTAGATTTCTTGATTCTAATTGCCATTGTTAGTCTATCTATAACAAATCCGGCAACATCATCGTCATCTTTCATAACAATAAAACGAGTCTCATCACTATGTTTTTTCTCACTTAAACCAAACTTCAAACGAAGATCAATAAGAGGAATAACAGAACCACGAAGATTAAAAACACCCATTACATACTTAGGAACCTGAGGTACTCTTGTCCAACTAAAAGGCTTGATAATCTCTTGAATTGATAAAATAGGAATTGCATATTCTTCTTCACCAATTATAAAACCAACTAATTGTACTATATCATCTGATTGGTCTATAGAATCGCTTTGCTGCTCACCCTGTTTGCTAATTATTTCTTTTAATTTATCACTCATTATAAGAACTCCGTTTTAAAGTTAATATTTCTTTGAACTACACTTGATAGATAATCAGCAGAGTAAGGCTTAGTTATATACTCTACCATTCCAGACTCAACACCTCTCATACGATCAGATTTACCTGTACGAGATGTAACTGCAATTAAAGGCATAGTTTTATATCTGTTGTATTTTTTTATCTCTGTAGCTAGAGTATACCCATCCATTCTTGGCATCTCAATATCAATAAGCATTGCATCAAAATTATGATCACCCTGCTTTAAGATATTTAATGCTTCTTGTCCATCTCCAGCTTCAACCAATGTTATGCCTGTTGCTTCAAGTGATTTTCTCATAATCATTCTATCTGTTTTAGAATCATCTACAATCATTACAGTATAGTCACTTGCTTTAGTCTTTTCCAGTGCAATCTGAGCAGCTCCTGATGTATCTGAAACTAAAGCTGTTGCTTTTACAGTTTTTGCCATATCCATAATTGCTACTACATCTACGATAAGTGTTACACCACCATCACCACGGATTGTTGCTCCTGCGATACCATCAATACCTTTTAAGTACTCACCAAGAGATTTAATAACTATTTCTTCTTGACCTACTAAAGAATCAACAATAAGTCCAAGTTTTTGAGTACCAAGACCAAGAACAACAACATACGCATGCTCGCTTGAATCTAAAATTCTTTCAACTTCGAATATATCTCCAATATGAACTAAAGATAGTACATCATCTCTCAATCTCATAACAGAACGACCCTCTACTGTATAAATCTCATCTTTAGAGATTCTAACAGTTTCTAGTACTGACGATAGTGGAATCGCATAATGCTCTTCTTGTACACCAACTAAAAGAGCTTGAATGATTGCAAGTGTTAGAGGAATTTTAAGTCTAATAGAACTACCTCGTCCTTTCTCACTCTCAATATCAATAATACCATTAACTTTTTCTATATTAGTTTTTACAACATCCATTCCAACACCACGACCTGAAACATTTGTAACAGCTGCAGCAGTAGAAAATCCTGGTTTCATAATTAGACTAAAAGCTTCTTTATCACTCATATTATCAGCTTCTTTTTCACTGATAAGATTTTTTTCCAATGCTTTATTTTTCAGCATCTCAGCATCAAGACCTTTACCATCATCGTCAATTTGAATAACGATTTGATTTCCTTCATTGTACGCTGTTAAAGAAATTGTACCTGTTTCATTTTTTCCAGCAGCTAAACGTATCGATGGTATTTCTATACCGTGATCACAAGAGTTTCTAATAATGTGAACTAATGGATCACCAATCTCTTCAACGATTGATTTATCAAGTTCTGTCTCTTCACCATCAATTTCGAGTTCAATTTTCTTGTTTAACTCTCTGCTTAAGTCACGAATCATTCTAGGGAACTTGTTAAATACTTTTCCAATTGGCAGCATTCTTGTCTTCATAACCGCGATTTGTAGGTCAGTTGTAACAAGGGAAACAATAGAAACAACTTGATTTAACTCTTCTAAAAACTCTTCACCCTCATAACGCTCTTCAACATCATCATTGATTTTAATAAGTCTATTTTTTGCAAGAACCAGCTCACCAATAAGGTTCATCAAGTGGTCAAGTCTTTTAACATCAACGCGAATAGTCTGCTCTACTGTAGTTGCTGATTTCTTTGCAGGCGCAGCAGCTTTAGTATCATTTCTTGGATCCTCTACTTCGTCAAACACAGGAGACGGTGTTGGAGTCACATGAACTGGAGCAGCAGCTGGAGCTGGCTTAGAAGTCTCTTCTTCAACTACGTCTTCAGGAGAAGGAGGAGGTGCTGGAACATCTTCTCCTGCTGCGATCTTAGCTTCTCTTTTAGCTCTATCTTCAGCTTGTCTCTCATCAAGAAGTCTCAGAATCTCAGCCTCAACATCATCATCAGACATATTTTCATAGTCCGGCTCATCAGATGCAACTTCCTCTACCACAGGTGCAACTTCTACAATTGGTGCAGATGCTTCTGGAGTTGGAACCGCTCCATCTCCACCACTTACTTTGTCAAGTCTTGCCACACAAGCTGAAACATCCACTCCTGAATCTGAACTTGTATCACGAATAATGTTTAAGAGTGTTTTCATTAAATCTATAGACTCTAGAACAACATCCATAATATCTGGAGTAATAATCAACTCACCATGTCTAGCTTTATTTAAAACGTCTTCCATGTGATGTGTAAGGTGAGTTAAAACATCAAAATTTAGGAATGATGAAGCACCTTTAACTGTATGGGCAACGCGAAAGATTCCATTTAAAAGTTCTAAGTCTTCCGGTGTTGCTTCAAGCTCAACTAAATCTTCATCTAACTTTTCAACTAGCTCAAAAGATTCAACTAAAAAATCCTGTAATATTTCCTGAAATTCATCCATATTTACACTCCTACTTCATATGTGCACGAACAACTCGTGCAACTTCATCATAAAATGAGCTTGCTTCAAACTTAACTAAGTAAGCTTCTCCACCGGCTTCTTTACCTCTAATTTCACTAAAATGATCACTAATCGATGAGTTAAACACAATAGGAATATTTTTAAATCTTCCATCTTCTTTAACATTTGCAGCAAAATGGAAACCATCCATTTTCGGCATTTCAACATCAGAAATAATTATCTTTAATTGTTTTGATATATCATCACCATACATTTTATGAAGTTCTTCTAGCTTATCTAAGCCCTCTTGTCCATCTCCAGCTTCAATAACACTAAAGCCCATCTTTTGTATGGCTTCTTTAACAATTTTTCTAGCCGTTAAACTATCGTCCAGTACAAGAGCTAAACCAGAAAAGTTATCCATGTGTTCTGGTATATGATCAATATCAGGTTCATAAAGACCCAATTCTTGGATAACACTTTCTAAGTCAAGAATAAGAAGTACATTATCATCTTCTATTTTTGTAACACCAGTAATTTTACTGCCATCCATAGAGCCTGATCCACTTATAAAAGCAGCTGGTTCAATGTCACCCCAATTTATTCTTCTTATTCTTTTTGCTTCATGAACAACAAATCCTATTAGAACATTATTAAACTCTGTAATAATAACTCTTGAGTTTGCTATAGCATTTGCCGGCTCAACGATACCCATCCATTTAGCTAAATTTACAACGGGGATCACAACACTTCTTAAATCAAAAATACCTTCTATATATTCAGGTGTTCCAGGAAGTTCTGTTAGGCGAGGCATCTTAATTATTTCACGTACTTTTGAAACATTTATACCGTAAATCCCCTCGTAAACTTCGCCGTCTTCTTCTTTTAGAATGCGAAAGTCAACAAGTTCCATTTCATTAGAACCCACTCTCAGCGAATCGTCTATCTTCATATTTAATATCTCCTGACCGTATCGTCTTGTATAGAAAAAATATTTTCTTCTAACAATTCAACGTCTTTGAACGATTTTACAATAAAATATCTTTGATTGCAAGCAAAAGCTGCTAAATTTATATATCTAAAATCTTCAAGTTCTAGCATTTTATTTTGATGAAAATGCCCCTCTATAAAGTAGTTACATTGGTATTTATTATCTAATCTTTTTTCTATAAACTCTCTAAAGCCTCTAAACTCTTTACAGTCATCTTTTTTACTTAAATACTCATCTAATCTATTTATAATTAAGTGTCTTGATATAGAATCTAAAATATTTAAAACACTAATAACAAATGGATTTCTGACAATAGAAGTATATATATTATAAAATAAAGGGCTCTCTATATCACCATGTGCCAGTAAAACTTTTTTGCTTCCATACTCTACTTTTAGAGGTTGTTCTTTGATACCAAAAACTTTTACTTTTGGAAAAACTTTTTTTAAGTTGAAATCATGGTTTCCTTCTAGGTATATCACTTCGATTGTCTGAGATATCTCGTTTAATATGCTTACAGCTTGAGAGTTTACTTCTTGCGTATATGGTACATTGCCAAAAAGTGTATCAAAAATGTCACCCATGAGTATGAGCTGAGTAGGTTGAAGTTGTTTTGCATGGATTGCTTTTAAGAAGTCCAGAAACTCTGGGCGAATGTGCGAGTAGTGTGCATCTGAGACAACAAATGCACCCTCTTTTAACTCTATATTATGGGACATAAGCTATATTTGGTATCCCATCTTTTTGACATAAACCCATCATTATATTAGCATTTACAACAGCTTGAGATGAAGCGCCTCTCATAAGATTGTCTATAGCACTCGATATAAAAAGTATATTGCCTTTTTGTTTTACATATAAATCACAAAAATTTGTCCCTGCTACATTTTTCATATCAACAGGGTTCTCACTAATACGAACAAAAGGCTCATCTTTATAAAACTCTTTTAGCACGCTTGATGCATCAAAATCTTGACTTACTTGAATGTAGATAGACGAGATCATTCCACGAGTCAAAGGGATAAGATGAGGAACAAAATTCACCTCATCAAAATCTACTCCAAGCTTTTGTGCAATCTCTGGAGCATGTCTGTGCATAAGTGGGTTATAGGCGAATAGATTATCATTTACATTCACAAAGTGAGTAACATCACTAAGTTTTTTTCCTGCTCCACTTACACCAGTTTTAGCATCTATTATAATCGGCGTATTTTCTACTCTTTTATCCATAAATGGAAGAAGTCCTAAAAGTGCAGAAGTTGGGAAACAACCAGGATTTGCTACAAGTTTTGCAGACTTCAACTCTTCTCGATACATCTCTGGAAGACCATAAACAACATGCTCTAAGTTCTGGGGATCTGTATGTGGTGTATAGAACTCTTCATAGATATCTTGAGGTAGTCTGTAATCAGCTGAGAGATCAACTACTTTTACACCCTTAGCAATAAGTGGTTTGACATACGCCATAGCTGTTTTGTGAGGAAGCGCTAAGAAAACAAGCTCACAACTAGAAGCACAAGCTTCTATGTCAGCTTTTTGAACTTCCAAGTTACACACACCTTGGAGTGATGGATGCAATTTATCTATAGTTGTTTCACCCTCAGAGTTAGCAACATAAGCCAGAGTAAACTTTGGATGGTTAATAAGAATTTTTACAAGTTCCAAGCCAGTGTAACCACTAGCTCCGATAACTCCTACATTAATGACACTCAAATACAATCTCCTGATATTTAACTTCTTCTATCTCGTACTCTTTAGCACCGCCTGGAAGTACAACTTTCACTTCATCACCTTCTTCACGACCAAGAAGTTGTTTTGCTAGAGGTGAAGCAAAAGAGATTAATCCCATATCAGGATTACTCTCACAGCCACCGACTATAGTATATGTAACTGTTTCATCACTATCCATATCTGTCATAACCACGGTTGATCCAAAACTGATTTTTGCATGCTCTAGCTCACTTGGGTCTACTATGCGAGAACAGCCTAAAATAGAAGCTAAATCAGCTAAACGATTGTCTATATTTCTTTGAGCCTCTTTAGCTGCATGGTATTCAGCGTTTTCTTTTAAATCACCATGTTCCAATGCTTCTTCAATTGCTTTTACAATTTCTGGTCTTTTTACTTCTTTTAAATCTCTTACTTCTGCTTGTAATTTTTCGTAACCGAAAAGTGTCATTGGTTCGACTTTATCCATAATTGTTCTCTTTATTAAATTTTTTTATTTTAATGATTATATCAAATTTTAGTAGATTCTTGGCTTTGTCACAACTTTGAGTGTAGCGTAGTTTTTATCGTTCATAAACTCTATAAGCTCATCAAAATTTTTATACTTCTCTTCTTCTATCAACGCTTCATCAGCCTGAGCGAAGCTGTCAAAATGTATTTTCTCACTACTTACTATCAACACATAAAGGTCATATGTCTCTACCCCTTTTTGCATAAGCCCTGCTTCTGGTATAGTTTCAAACTCTTTATTTGGAATATTTTCTTGTTTTTCTTTTTTAATAGCTACATTTCTCACAAGTGTTGAAACTGTACCGTCTTCATAAACTGTAAGTATAGATGCATAACCATTCTTTGCAGACTTAACTTTGAAGAAAAACTTATCTTCATTGTACAAAATATTCTTAGGCTTATTGGTATTTATACTTATCTTAGAATTATCAACTGTTGTAAAAAACTTTGCAAAATCTTTTTTATCAAGGGCTTGAAGTATATTTTTGTACTTGATAAACCACTTTTTATCTTTTCTTACAAGCTCAAAGTTTATATCTTTTTTCAGTGCTTTTTTTAACTTCTTGGCAATAGTCGTATTTTTTATGTAGCTATTTTGTTTTTCATTTTCAAGTTTTGTTGCTTTGACTTTACGAATAAACTTATCTAAAGATGGGATATTTTCATACTCCACGCACACAAAATACTTGCCATCACTAAACTCAGACTTTAAAAGTTCATAGTCATACAGAGTCGCATTTGAATTTTGGGCAGAACTAAAGTCTTCACTGCTTTTAAACTCTCCGTCTCTCACTTTTTGGCTCTGAGAAAAAGATGTCTTTACACTTACAGAGATTTGAGAAGTTATATCGTTAAATGCTTCTTGTTTTGCATGTACTTCATCAACTCCACTTCCATAACCCACATAACTATTTGCTTTTGTCTTTTGGACATTGTGGTACCACATAGGGTTAGCAAATGCAGATGCTACTAGTACAATAATTAAAAGTATTTTTCTCACAAACTCAACCTAAAGTTACCTTCTATGGTAGGTTCTTGTGCTCTTACATCACCATACTCTTCTAAAGAAGTATCATAAGTTTGAGCTTTAGTATCTTTAAAGAGAGTCTTGATGTCACTATCTCCTTCTATGATGTTTTTCATCACATAAAAGCTAAAGAGGCGATGTGCTTTTTTATCATAGCCGTTTGAGTATTGGTTACCTTTTCCTGCACTCATTACCACCATTCTATTTTTATCAAATTCAACTGACTTTGCTACCATCTTTGTAGCGGCTACACCTTTTAGTACAGCTTTACCATCGGTAACTCCACTAAAGCACGAGTCAACTATTGCTACTATCTTATCTGCTTTTGAAGCACTTAATTGTGCATATATATTTTTAAGTGCGAAAAAACTCTCATCTGCTACGAAGTCTGGTTCTGTGTTAGATGCAAGCATAAAAGGTTCATTATTCAAGCTCGGTACTGGAACTCCATGACCGTTGTAATAAAAGTAGATGCTGTCTCCACTCTTCACACGGCGAAGCATCTTTTTCATACTTGTTTTTATCTTTGCTTGAGAAGCATTCTCATTTATAAGCACAAAACTATTTACTTTGAACTCCTAACCTCTTTTGAGCTGTTGAACAAACATCTCTGCACTTCTGTGCATAAGATATATATCTGTAAACTCATATTCTCTATTCCTACCACAAAAAGCCATTTGGTTTTATCTTCTTTAGCTTGTTTAGAGTTTTTAAGTAGATTATCCAGTTCACGAAAGTTATTTAGCTTACTTGCATTAAAACTACTGACTTCATTTTGCGCTACTATCACAGAACTTCTAAAACTACTCTCTACACTTATATCATTTTTGATGTTTACTGCTACTTTTGTATCATCTATGTTCATATCTGTAAATAGAGCCATATAAGTTTTTTTCTTGTAAGGAACTCTTATATCTTTTAGTTTCACACTGCTTCCGTCATACTCAAAAACAGCTTCTGGTTTTAAAGAAGCAAACTCATCTTTAAAAGCTTTTGCATCTTCTCTTTGCACTTTTATAGCAACTTTTTTAGAAAACTCTTTTTTGGCTTCAAACGATATATCTGCAACAAAATAGCCATTGTCCGCATCATATTTTAGATTTGTTAGAGTTGGTTTTCCCCAAGTTATTTCTAAGGCATTTTTGATTGCATTGATTTTTGCTTGAACTTTTGCTGTTGCATAACTCTTTTTATATTCAACTATCTCTTGTTTTTGCTTTATCTTCGTACTATCTACTCGTTTGTTAAACTCCGCAGTAGTTTCAAATTCATCTTTTACTAGTTTTAGCTCACTTGGTGGTTTAGGAATATTTTTTAGTTCCTCTTCTACTAATTTTGAGATTAATTTATCAAAGTTCAAAAGCTCAGATTGTCCTGCCCTAGCACACCTGAGATAATTTTTATCCGTCTTACTACTGCTGCCTGAATTGCCACCGCTAAAGTTCACATTCCAAGCGTACTTAGAATCTGAAACATTCACGGACGACGACCAATAAGTGCTAGAAGTGACATTTTTAAACTCTTTTTTTATCGAAGGGAGGTATATATTTTTATCAGTTATGGTTAAAAGCTGCTCAGCGGTTGGTAAAAACCAATCATCATATCCCTGTAGTGTTAAATTGTTACAGTATTTTTTTGCACTTTCCCAATCTTTTACAACACTTTTTGCATCGTTATCATCTTGCCACACAAGAACTGTTTTTTTATCTACTACAATATTTGCAGAAGCCAAGATAAAGCCTATCAAAATCAAAAGGATTACTTTCATTTCTCTTTCCTGTATTATTTAATTCCAAATTTTCAAAACTTATAACGTCACTATTGTCCTGCCCTTGCACACCTAACATAATACTTACTTGTCTGTCTGTAATAGAGGGAATAGCCATTGTCAAAGTACACATACCAAGCGTATTCAGAAACTGGAACATTCACAGACGACGACCAATAATTGCTAGAAGTTACATTTTTAAAACCTTCTTTTATGGCTGGATTAACCTTACTATAGTCAGCTATACTCTCTAACTCTATTATAGTTGGTAAATACCAATCGTTATAACCTCCATGTGATAAGTTTTGACAATATTCTTTTGCGTCATTCCAATCTTTTTTGACACTTTTTGCACGAGAGTCATCTTGCCACATTAAACCTGTAGTAATATCTTTAACTACCTCTTTTACATCATCTCTTTTTAGAGTTGATTTTTTAATATCTAGTTTTTTAACAGTTTTGTCTATAACTATCTCAACTCCAAAAGCTGAGATGCTAATCAGTACTATTAGTAGTAACTTTTTTATCATTTTTATATCTCTTGCTGTTGTTTTCAATTATTATATCAAAATCTCTAAATCTTTCTCATCGCAGATAAATCAAATTCTATAGTCTCATCTTCACAAACTACAGTAACAATACATACACTCTTAGAGATGCTAAGAGGCTTTACTATATCTTCTAAAAGAACATGTGATTCTTTTGTTGTCGGGTCATAAGCTTTTAAAGTGTTTTGCTCAACCATGAAGAGTCTTCCACCACCGCATCCATCACCGATGATGCCTTCACATATCAGTGGATCATTCAAATCAAAACCATGAGTCATCTAAACACTCCTCTTTTGCTTCTTCTAAAAACTCTTTAAACTCACTAGAATTTTTATCTAAGTCTTTATACTCAACGTAGACATACTCTTTAAATATCTTCTCATCTACACACTTACAAAGCTTAGAGTCATTAGAATCTGCACAGGTAGAAATCATCACTTGTTTTTGAACCTCATTCCAGCCAAAATAGCTTTTATAGTATGGATATAGAACCCAAAAAGCAAAACCAATCGTTAGGACTATATTTGTAATGTACTCTTTTTTCTTAGTCTCTATATATTTTTTTACATCATAAGATATAAGAATCAAAAAGACAATCTCTAAACCAATATTGAACCAGTCGCTATCTAAAAAATCAAACAAATATTACCTTTATAATTACCATTTTAAATTTGGACGCAAGATAAGTTGATGATTATCAATTCCCTCTTCTTTAAGTGCGCCGCTGTACTTGTCTCCACTGTTGTAGAGATAACCTATTCCAAGACCAAAACTGACTTTTTCACTCCAGCTAAGCGGCCATTTTTTCTCTAAAATAAGTTCCATCTCACTTAGATGCAAAGTCTTTGCATTTACCGCAGCCATAACAGAAAAAGCACTGTTGTAAACAAATGACCATGCACTTTTTTTATAATCTATACTACTTCGTCTAGCACCTATATATAAACTGTTTTCAAAGTCACTATTTTGATGGATTCTACTGCCTACTCTAAAACTCCAGTCTAAGTCTCTATCTTCTTTGTTTCTTGTACCTTTTAGTTTAAATTCCAAGTTATACCACTTGTCGTAGTGAGCCAAGTTGTCTTTTATAGAGTAGTCACCGATAGTGACAAGGTAACCTATATAGGCTCTATTATTTCCTATGTGATCTTCTTTTTTATTTTTAAAAACCATCATTCTTCCTATGAAAAATGAAAGAGAATATGGCTCTTCAAAACCTGCAGTTACTGATTTAACCAAATTAAAATTTTGTACTTTTGCTTTTTCATACATGTCTTCATGATTTTGTCTAAAGTAAAGACCACCAATTCCCATAGGATGCACGGCAGCTTCTAGTAAAAATATATTTGGATTTAAAGTATTTAAGATTAAGTCTGTGTATATTTGAGTCTCAGAAAAAGAGATAGCATCTGTAATGTTGTTATCTCTGTCAAGGTCTATAAATGCTGAAACATTTGAGTAATAAGCATCTACTTCATAGTCATACTCTATCAAATCATCACCAGATAGATTACTACAGATGCTAACAACAAACAATAGACCTAAAAAAAATTTCATTACTGCTTCTTTGTTAGAATTTTTATTGCCTCTGCACACATAGCCAGACCAAAAGATGCTGTTACTCCCATAAAGCTGCCTTTGGCTTTCACCTGCGCTTCTTCTGAAGAAAAGACTACTCTATATTTTTTATTAAAACCTCGTTTTCTAAGCTCATAACGGATTTTAGAACCAAATTTATCTCCGTAAGTTTTCCAGATATCTGTCACTTCTATCTTTGTAGGATCAAGTCTCTTTGCGCTTCCAAAAGATGAGATAAGTTTTTTGTAACACTTCTGAGCAAGAGCAAGTTTAGCTTTTGTATCATCTATGGCATCTAAAACCAAGTCATACTCATCGAAGTCAAAGTCCCAAACCCACTGCTCATCTATACGAGTATTTATGATTTTTATATCTGGATAGTGTTTTTTAAGAGCTTCTACTTTGAGTTCACCCTCATGCATCTCAGACCACATTTGACGGTTCTGGTTTGTCTCATCATATGTATCATAGTCTACAATTGTCACATCTGTAATACCACTTCTAATCAAACAATCAAGACAAAAACTACCAACTCCTCCAACACCAAGAAGCAGTATCTTGGCACTTGAAAGTTTAGTGAAATCATCTTCTAAAATAAGTTTTATACGGTCATATCTCATACTGTCTAATCTATCCACTCTTCAAGTTTTTTCATACTTTTGTATGCACTCAAATCAAGTTGAATCGGAGTAATAGAGATAAATCCATCTCTTATAGCTTCATAATCACTAACTCCATCAACTCCCTCTCTTGGAGAGAAATTTAGTGGATGCAGACCTAACCAGTAGTGCTCTTCTCCACGTGGATTTCTATGAACGTGTGAATCATTTGCATAAAACCTATAACCTGCATACGTTACTTTTATCTTAGCTTCTTTAACATCAGCTGGAATATTTACATTTAAAAATTCTCTATGAGGTAGAGGAAATGTTCCGTTTTTTATCTTTAAAACAAGCTCTTTTATAGTCTTTTGTGCAAGTGTAAAATCACCATCAGGATTTGTAAAATCCATAACTTGACTTATAGCGATAGAAGGAACATCGTGTAAAACTCCCTCCATAGCTCCTGCTGCTGTTCCGCTGTATGTAATATCTTCGCCCATGTTTGAGCCACGATTTATTCCGCTTATTAGCAAGTCTGGTTTTTTATCTTCAAAGATTGTACTAAGAGATAAGTAGACACAGTCACTAGGAGTCCCATCGTCTAGTTTGTAAAAATCATCATCAACACTTACAAAACGAAGTGGTCTCACAAGAGTAAGAGAGTGTCCACAGGCAGACTTCTCATTTGCGGGGGCTACAACTGTAACTTTCACATCTTCTAACTCTCTTAAAGCTTCTATTAAACAGAGTAGGCCTTTTGCTTCGTAACCATCATCATTTGTAACTAATATTCTGTATTTATTTTTCATAAGGACATTTTATACAAATGCTTCTTTAAACTTTATGATTTACTTTTTTTTCCGATATAGATGCAACAGATACAAAGGAAAAATTATGAATACTTCATACGCGGTTGACTCTTACAGAGCACATGACCTGAGTATAGCTATGAAAACTTCTAGCGGTGATGTTATAAAGATGGATTTCGCAAATCATCAGTCGGCATCTATGAGTCATGAACAGAATGCAAGTGGCTCAAAAACTACTATGAGTTTTGCTTCGATGCAGTCATTTCAGTTTAATATAGAGAGTAACGGAATAGATGCTCAAGATAAAAAAGAGATAGATGCATTTATGAAAATAGCTCAACCATTTATTGACTCATTTTTAAAAGAACTTCAAGACGCAGCACCAAAATCTCCAGTGACTCAACTTGCAAATAAAATAGCAAGCATATTTGAGCCAAGTAAAGAGAGAGATGAAAACGCTAAAAACAATGTAAAAACTAACATAGTTAAAATGTTTGATGACTCTATGAAAAAACTTGAAGCTCCTGAGAAACTAGATAATATAGACTCTTTAGATAAAATCTTCGCAGATGCTCAAAAACTTTTAGAAAAAACTCTTAAAGCTTTTGATGATTTCAACAAAAATATATACGCTTAAACATGCGATAGGCTTTGGTATAAAATATGCTTTAGCCAAGCATGAAAACACTTCTTTTATCACTTATTTTTACATTGTCTATATTCGCTTCATCGATCGAGCTAAACTACCACGAACTAAATAAAGAGATAGATAAAGTCTCATTAGACTTAACTCCTGAAGAGAAAGTGTCACTCTACTTTCTTGTTCTATCAACTCATGAAAACATAACAACTGCCCTCTCACTTGATAAAACTAAAGTATCTTCTTTAGAGACACTAGAGAGTCGTACACTAAAAATATTATCAGATTTACATGAAAACAACTCAAACATAGATGCCATTCAAATCAAAAAGATGAAAGAGTTATATATAAAGATAACTAAAGAGGGTCAAGAGCTTATAAAACAACACTCTGATGACTCCAATGATAAAATCATATATAAAGATAAAATAGTCTATCAAGACAAAGTTGTTTTCCAAGATAAAATTGTTGAGACATCATCACTAGGATTAAGTGTTTTACTAGGGCTATTAGGGATAGCATTAGGTTTAGCGATCGGCTTTTTCACTTTTAGAAAAACTGTAGTTAAAGAAGTCACAAAACTTCAACAGATAGAAGTTAAGAGTGATGACAAAGATCTTATAAAAAATCTTCAAGAGATTAACTCTTCTTTGGAAGATGAAATAAAATCTCTTAATGCAAATGAATCTTTAGTTACAAAAGTACAAAGTGAAAACCGCACCCTGATAGAGAGACAAAAAGAATTACAAAATTCACATGAGACTCTTCTAACTGAGTTGAATACAAAAATAGAAATTATCAGTGAAGAAAAAGAAGTTCTACTAGAAAAAGCTCAGATTCTAGAAGAGTGCCAAGATGCAAAAGATGAAGAGGAGCATGAGTTTAATGATAAGCTAAACTCACTTCAACATCAGTCACAAGATATTTTCAATGTACTTGACACTATCTCAGACATTGCTGACCAGACAAATCTACTCGCACTAAATGCAGCTATCGAAGCTGCTCGTGCAGGTGAGCATGGACGTGGTTTTGCAGTTGTTGCTGATGAAGTCAGAAAACTCGCAGAGAGAACTCAAAAAGCACTCAATGAAGCCAAAGTCAATATATCCTCTGTTGTAGATGCTGTATCAAATCTCAAATAAACCTTACTCAGAAACTATTCTCTGTAGAGTTTGGTACGCTACAAAAAGGTCATAATATGCATCGTTGTTTGCATTTACAGCCTGTGTCAGATTTGACTGAGATACTAAAAGAGTCAGAGTATCTACCTCTCCATAACTGTATCTATCAGATGTTATACGGTAATTCTCTTTTGCACTCTCTTTAGCGCGAGAAGCAACATACTTAGCACTCTTTGCAACTTTAAAACCCTCATAAGCTTTTATAAGTTGGTTTTTCAAATCAAGCTTTAGTTGATGAAGTTGAAAGTTTTGCTGATTATTTTTCTCTAAAAGAGCTTTTTTCATAGCTAAATTTCTAAACCCTGAGTATATATCCCAAATAACGTTAACTCCATAGGAAGTCTGGTCTTTTGGTTGATATATTACTGTACCTGAGGCTCTCTCTTGATCGTTAATCTGATGAGATGCTTCTAAGTTTACCTTTGGCAGATAGTTACCTGTTATTGCATCTCTTTGACTTCCAAGTGACTTACTTTTAAACATCATAGCTTTTATCTCACTACGATTCTTCATCATCTGCTCTTGAAGAAAATCTATATCTTTTACATTTTCTACACTTGCATCAAAATCATCTATATTCTCGTTCTCAGCGATGCTAACGGCTATAGTATTTTCTAAGTTACTCTTTGAAACTATAAAATCACTCTTTGCTTTTATGAGTGCCTGTTCTGCTTTTAGCTTTTCAACATCTATTAGAAGCAAATCATTCTTTGCAACTATTCCCTGCTCATACCTTACATTTGTATTATCATACTGTTTTGTAAGAGATGTTAACTGCTCTTCTTGAGCCTTAATGCTCTTTCGCTTTTTCAGATAGTCAGTATAAGCTACTGTCACTGAGAGTTTCAAGTCTGCCAAAACTGCTTTGTCTTCAAGCTTTGCAGATTCAATTTCAGACTCTTTTGAGCTGACAGTCGAGTAATCAGAAAAACCGTTAAAGATGTTGTATTTTAGACTCAAGTTATAGTTATGACTTGGACTAAAAGTAAACGCTGTTGGGTTCTCATGCTCTTGCCAAGCGAATCCTGCTTGAAGAGTTGGATGGTAAGCTCCAGTCGCTTCATCTTTTACATACTCATTGTATTTTATATTACTTTTTGAGATTGAAACTTTTGGAGAGTTACTTATGGCCAAGTCTATAGACTCACTCAGAGTCAATCCAAAGAGTGCCATATATGATGACACAAAAACTAAAACTATTCTCATTATATCTCCTTCTCTTTTTTACCTGAAATACTTAACATTAAGTACATTAGTGCAGGTGTAACTAAAATCGTAAACAACATTGAAAGGGCAAGTCCACCTGTTATAACAGAACCTAAACCTCTGTAAAACTCTGAACCAGGCCCTGGAATTAAAACTAATGGCAACATCCCAAACACAGAAGTCAAAGAACTCATAAAAATTGGTCTCAAACGTGAACGAGTAGCTTCTATGATTCCATCTTTGTAGTTCATTGAGTTGTGACGAATGTTATTTAGAGACTGGTGTACTATAAGAATCGCGTTGTTTACAACAATACCGATTAGGATAATAAAACCAAGCATAGTTAGAACATCAAGTGGCTGTGGAGCTATGAACATGTTTGTAAGTTTTAGACCAACAAAACCACCTGCTGTTGCCATAGGAACCGTAAAGAGAATCACCAACGGATAGATAAAGTTTCCAAATAGAGCGCTCATAAGCAGATAGATAATCGCAAGAGCAAATACCAAGTTCCACTTCATAGACTCTATTGTTTGAGCCAACTTATCTGCCTTACCTGCAAGTTTAACATCTGTGCCGTCTTGAAGCATAGCTGGAGGTACTCCCTCTTTTACAATCTTTTCTAATCTCTCTACACTCTCTTCTAAAGTCATAGTAGTCGGTGGTGTTACTTGAAGAGTTATCGTTCTCTTACCATCTACGTGACGAATCTTTGTAATGCTTGTAGTATGTTTAAGCTCTGAGAGCTCAGACATTGGGACTAAACCTGCCTTTGGAGTTGTAACCTGAGTTAAATACAAGGCTTCAGGAGAGTTAATCATACTGTCATGAGATTTTAAAATCATATCTATAGACTTCTCTCCGTCTTGAGTATACTCGCTTATCTTACGACCATCTAAAAGTACATCTGCTGCAAATCCAAAACTTCTGCTACTCATTCCAACATTTGCTAAAGAGTTACGATCTGGAATAATCAAAGCTTCTGGAAAAAGAAGCTCAATAGAAGGAACAGGACGAACCTGAGCACCTTGAAGTCCACCAGAGATAGCACCAAATAACATTCCACCGATTTGAGTAAGCTTAGATATATCTTGACCGCTGATATCAATGTCAATATTTCTCCCCTCACCTATGCCCTGCTCAAACACACCACTCTGAAGAGAGATACCAAATACACCAGGAAAGCTATTTACAATTGGCATCATAAATGGAATATACTCAGCAGAACGACTCTCTTCTTTTGAAATCATTCCTTGAATCATCAAGTCTCCAAAAGATACGTAAAAGCTCTCCTTGATAGGAGGAATACCGTTCACTTCATCTTTATAGTGAGGTTTCATATATTCATATATCTTATGACCGATATCCTTCTTCTCATTTTCAGAGAGCCCAGGAGGCGGGATTAGGATGTTCATAATAAGATTTTGATTTCCTTGTGGTAAATATTCCATCTTTGGAAACAGTACCATGATGGTAGCAACAGAGATGCTAGCCATAAATAGAATCATTATAAACTGATTTATTCTTCTTTTGAGACTCCAGACAACTGTCGACATAAATAAACCAGCAATTTTCTTAGCCATACTAACTAAAAATGAGTCTGGTCTTTGGGATACTTCATGCTCTTTTTCATGATCTTTTGAACTCATCTTTATAAGCTGTGTCCAAAACATTGGGATAACTGATATAGACACAAACAAAGAGAATGTAATGGCAGCAGTTACTGCTATGGCAATATCTTTAAATAGTTGTCCTGCTTCTGATTCTAAAAAGATAACCGGCAAGAAAACAGCAATAGTCGTTAATGCAGATGCTACTAAAGCACCCCAAACCTCAACAGTTCCATCATGTGCTGCATCAAATGGTTTTTTACCCATTTTTAGATGTCTGTCAATATTTTCCAAAACTACTATAGCACTGTCAAGAAGCATCCCAACCGCAAATGAAATACCAGCCAGTGAGATGGTGTTGAGACTTCTATCCATTATATTTAAAACTATAAATGTTGCAACAATACTAATAGGAATTGCTGCTGAAACAACTGCTGTCGGTAAAAATGAGCGTAAAAATAGTAAAAGGATAATAATCGCTAAAACTGCACCGACTGCAATATTTTGCTGAACTAAATCTATGGCACCCTGAATATAACCTCTTTGGTCATAGTACCATTCTAGGTGAATATTATGAGCCGGAAGTACATTTTTATTTAGATTTGTCACTACTTCTTCAACTCTGTTTGTAGTTTCTACCACATTTGCAGAAGGGTCCATTCTAACACCGTAAATAAGAGCCTTATTTAACTTATCTCCACTTGACTGTAAAATATTTGCTACAACTTTCTCATAACCTTTTGATATCTCAGCAACATCGCCAAGGCGTATGCTCTTTTGTCCATCATTAAACAGAACCATCTGCTCTAACTCTTGGATAGATGTAAATCTTGCAGATGTTCTTACACGATAAGTACGTCTGTCTATATCTACAGTTCCTGCCGCTGTGTCAACATTTTCATTTCCAATTGCAGATGCTACAGCATCAATCGTAAGTCCGTGAGCCGCAAGTCTTTGAGGGAATAGTTTAATATGTAGCTCATCTTTTGTACCACCTGGAACAAAGATGCTAGCCACTCCTTTTACACGCTCGAATTGCTCTTTTACTTCATTATCCAAATATGTAAGATATGTATCAACATCTCTGTCATTACCTTCATTTGCAACAAAACCCATCCAAATGGTAGGAGATGCATTTGAACCTGCTGATTGGATAATCGGCTTTTGCACATTTTCAGGATAAGTATCAACTTGATTTAGTTTGTTTGACACTTCAAGCAGAGCCTTATTCATATCAGTTCCAACTTCAAAAGTCAGAGTTATCTCAGATAGATTATCAGATGCTGTTGCCTCATAGTTTACAAGACCAGGAGTAGATTTTAACTGCTCTTCTTGTTTTTCAACTATGTCACGCTCAACTTCACTTGGAGTTGCTCCAGGCCATAAAGTGACAACGCCGATTTCAGGTTCTATTACATTAGGAGTCAGTTTATATGGAAGCTGAGTTAGAGCAACCAGACCAAACATCATAATCAATACTATACCGACAAAAACACTTACTGGTTTTTTTATAGATATATCAATGAGGTTCATTAATTAGCCTTCTCAACTACAGGCATATTTGGAAAGACTCTCTCGTTTCCTTTTGTAATTACTTTCATATTTACTTTTAATCCGCCAGCTGTTATAGCTGCTTCATTTTTAGTATAATTAATTACATCTACGGGAATCATAATAGCTTTTGAATCAACAACACTAAAAACTACAAAGTTTCCAAAACGTTTAATTACTGCATCTCTAGGAACTAACAGAGCTTTCTCTTTTTTAAGTGTAGGTATTTTTATATCTATTCTCATTCCCTCTATAAGATTATTTTTAGAGTTAAATGAAAGTTTTACAGGAAAAGTACGGCTTGATTTATCTGCTAAAGGGATTATACTTTTTACACTTACTTCTATATCTTTATCATTTATTTTAGCCTGTAGTTTTTGACCTACAGAGAGTGTCTCAAGAAGTGAACTTGGAATATTTACTCTCGCTTCAATACTTTGTGGATTTACCACATTAAAGACACTGTTTCCAACTGCCACCCACTCACCTATATATACATCTCTTTTTACAATAACTGCGTCAAACGGTGCTTGTATACTCTTCTTTTGAAGTTCTATCTTCATAGAAAGAAGTTCTGCTTTATGAGAATCTATCTCTGAGTTTAGAGCTTCAAGTGTATAGTAAGTGTTATCATAACTACTTTGAGCAATACTCTGCTTCTTCAAAAGTGCATCTGCTCTTTGAAGATCTTTTTGCTGTTTTGTCTGTTGAGCTAAAAAAGAATCCAGAGTAGCCTGTTTTGCTTTTACCTTGGCTTCTAAAATAGAACTCTCAAGTTTAAGTAAAACAGTTCCTTCTTTTACACTCTGACCCTCTTTCACATAGATTTTGCTAACTACACCTGAAGTCTCAGAAGCCAGTTTAGAATTTCTATCGTAGTAAAGCGTACCTACATAATTTTGAAGGGAGTTGGCATAACCTTCTTTTACCATTACAGTCTTAACCAAAGATGGCGGAGGCTGAGCACCCTTAGTTTCATTTGCTTGTATATTTAAAAACAGTGCTGCTGCCAATAATATATATTTCATATTTCAAACTTCCTTAAATTTTATCTTGCTGGAAAGATAACATATTGTCTCTTAAAGATATCTTTCCAGAAAGACATCTTTACTTATCTTGAGAATATGACTATAATTCGTCTTATGAATGCTAACGAATTAAAATTACACCTTGAGAACAAAGATGACCATATATGCAGTAATAGTGACATAGGATATGTAACACTGCCTCTATTAATGCTTTCTCAGAAGCTTTTAACAGATATAGGTAATCTTTTAGATGAGAGATATAATATGTCAACTAGCGAACTTGATGTTCTTGCATCTTTACACTCTGCTCATGATGAAAAACACACACTTACTCCTACAAAACTATATGAAAGACTTTTCTTCTCATCAGGTGGAATGACTAAAGTTTTAAAAAGGTTAGAAAAAAAAGAGTTTATTAAAAGACTCGACAATGAAGAAGACAAGAGAAGTAAACTGGTTCAACTAACTCAAAAAGGCAGAGAGATTTTAGAAAAATCTTTAGTTGATGTTATAGCACGTGAAGAAGAGATTTTTGCTCATGTAAACAGAGATGAGAGGAAAAATTTGTCAGATTTACTCTTCAAAGCACTTGGTGAAGTAGAGCAATAAATCATCAACCTTGACTTTTTGCACCCTATTATTGTACTATTACGGCATTAAAACTTATAACCCTTCTCACAAAAAAAATCCCAATTAAATCAAGGTACTTACTTTATGAGTGAAAACACTTCACAAACACCTAACAAGAACGACACTAACAAAAGTTCAACTCCAAATAGAAACAACTCAAAAACAAGAACACACAAACCTGTAAAAGGCGCTAGTGTTGAAGACCTTCGTACAAAAACTACCGAAGAATTAGTAATAATCGCTAATGAGTTAAATGTTGAGCATCCAAATGAATTAAAAAGACAAGATATTATCTTTGAAATTTTAAAGGCTCAAACTGAACAAGGTGGTTTCATACTCTTTAGTGGTATTTTAGAAATTATGCAAGATGGATATGGGTTTATCCGTTCTATAGATAAAAGTTTTAATGAAAGTATCAACGATGCTTATGTGTCAAATACACAGATAAAGAGATTTGCACTTAGAAACGGAGACGTAGTAACAGGACAAGTTAGACCTCCAAAAGATCAAGAGCGTTACTACGCACTTATCAAAATAGAAGCTGTTAACGGCTTACCTCCTGAAGAGAGTAAAAAAAGACCTCTTTTTGAAAACCTTACACCACTCTATCCACTAGATCAAATCAAACTAGAGTACAGAGAAAAAGGTCTTACAGGCCGTATGATGGATCTTTTCTGTCCTATCGGTAAAGGTCAGCGTGGACTTATCGTTGCACCTCCAAGAAGTGGTAAAACTGAACTTTTAAAAGAGATTGCTCACGGGATAACTGCTAATCATGCTGAAATTGATTTGATGGTTTTACTTGTTGATGAGAGACCAGAAGAAGTTACAGACATGGAGAGAAGTGTTAAGGGTGATGTTTACAGTTCTACTTTTGATATGCCTGCAAAAAACCATGTTAAAGTTGCTGAGATGGTCATAGAAAAAGCAAAAAGACGTGTTGAGCTTGGACGTGATGTTGTAATCCTTCTTGATTCTATCACTCGTCTTGCACGTGCTTACAATACAGTAACACCTTCAAGCGGTAAAGTACTTTCAGGTGGTGTAGATGCGAATGCTCTACACAAACCAAAACGTTTCTTTGGAGCTGCCCGTAACATTGAAAATGGCGGAAGTTTAACTATTATCGCTACTGCTCTAGTTGATACTGGAAGTAGAATGGATGAAGTTATCTTTGAAGAGTTCAAAGGTACTGGTAATATGGAAGTTGTTCTTGATAGAAAAATTGCTGATAGAAGAATATACCCTGCTATGGATATTCTTAAGTCTGGAACTCGTAAAGATGAACTTCTTATCGGCCCTGAGACTCTTCAAAAAGTATTTATACTTCGTCAGATGCTACATAAACAAGACAATGAAGTTGAAGCTCTTAAATTTATCTACACTACTATGGGTAAAAAAGAGACTAATGATGAATTTTTAGAAAGTATGAACACAAATCAATAATGAAAGTCGGAGTATTCGATAGCGGGATCGGTGGCTTAACAGTAGTTAAGTCTATGCTAGAGCACCAACTCTTTGAAGAAATCATCTACTTTGGCGATACTGCCCGCGTTCCTTACGGAATCAAAGATAAAAACACCATAATTCGTTACGCTATTGAAGCGGTAGAGTTTTTCAAAAATTTTGAACTTGACCTTATTATTGTTGCTTGTAACACGGTTAGTGCTTACGCTTTAGATGAGATGAGAGAGACTTCAGCTTGTCCCGTTATCGGAGTTGTTGAAGCTGGCATCTTAGCTACTGCCAACTCTCTAAAAGACAAAGAATCAAATATTCTAATCCTCGGTACAAAAGCTACTGTAAACTCAAAAGCTTACGAGATTGGACTAAATAAAAGAGGCTACAACAACCTTCAAGCAAAAGCTACAGGACTCTTTGTTCCTCTCGTTGAAGAAGAGATATTTAGTGGTAAAATCTTAGAAGCTACTATGGAGCACTACTTCAAAGATGTTAAAAAGCCAGATGCTATCATCTTAGGCTGTACACACTTTCCACTTATTTCAGAGAGAATAGAAAATTATTTTTCAAAAGAAAGCGTTATCATTCACTCAGGAGATGCAATAGTTGAGTATCTTGAGAATGAGTTTGAGTTTACTCATCAATATGATAAACCAACTCTAAAATTCTTTGCATCTGAGAATCCAGATGCACTTAAAGCTGTTGCTGCGAAGTGGTTATCTATTTAACTACTTCGTTATAAACATGTAAAATGCTTTACCTGCTAACTGCATATCAATCCAAACACCACTGTTTTCACCTATGTAACCTTGAGTAGCTTTTAGAGAGTTATATGTCTTTGGCAGATCAAAAATAACTTTAATATCTTTTTTGTCAAATGCTGTCTTCGTAGCTCCGGTAATAATATTACAAAACTCACCTACACCATCGTTAAGAGTCTCTAAATCATTTTCTTCTACAGTCTCGCCAAGTAGAGATTCTAAAGCTATAATAGCTATATCTTTTGGGAAGACAAGTGTGAAAAAACCTTCTAAATCACCTTTAAAATGCATAACTGCGCAGATATTGTTTGCATCTATACTTGTATCAAAACCCTTAATACTATGTGCTGATTTCTCTGCATTAAGTCCAGTAAAAGAGACTAATGTCTCAACTGCAGTATCCATAAAAACAGGAAGATTCATGATGAGATTTTTTGATAAAGAGAGACTATTTTTAGAAGCACCTGAGCTACTTAGTTTTTCATTTAAAGCACTCTGCGTAATTATGATGTCATGTGCTTCTTCATGCATACGCTCTTGAAACTCTTTTGGATCTTTTGCTCTTATTACACTATAGCCGTATTTAGAAAGTTCAGATGAGAGTCTTTTACTATTTTCTTCATCATCATCATATACCAAAACACACATACCTTCTTTAAATGCTTTCGGATCAAGAAATAAATTGGCTACATTAGTATTTTTAAACAGTTTTATCTTAGTAGTTTTGGTACACTTTTTTAAGATTCTAAAGAGTTCCATACTATAGTCAATAATGCTAATTGGAATTCCAAGATTTTGGCTCAATACATTCAAATATTTAACCATCATCATTACAATATTAGGGTCACCTTCATATATCACACCCTTTAGAGATACTAAAATACCTTTGATATTTTTATTTTTAACCATATCTTTTTTAGAAAGAATGGAGCTCTCCAGCAGTCTATTACTGCGATCTTGAATAACACCGTTATAACTAACCACTATAAAATCACTATTTTTACTATGCATCTGCTCTTACTCTCAATTTTCTTAATCTCAAAATATTATCACCGTTTGAATTAAAATCTCCTATTAACACACTCTTTGTCTTTGTAAAATATGGTGGTAACCATTTTGAAATATTCCAAGACTAGAATTGTGATATGGAAAATAAATTACCCCAAGAGTGGCATGAAAACTTAAAAATTTTAGATATTGCTTTTCAACCAATACTCAATATTCATACCGGAAAAATATTTGCTGTAGAAGCGCTTTTAAGAAATTACTTAGAAGCCGGCTTTGAATCAATATTTTCACTTTTTGATGAAGTATATAAAAAAAATTTACTCTACTCATTTGATTTAGAACTTAGAAAAAAAACAATTCAAAAATTTACTGAGATTGAGATTTACCAAGATCTGAAATTATTTTATAATCTTGATAATCGTCTTTTTGAGATGCCGGATTTTACCCAGGGTAATACCAGAAAAATACTCTTAGAGCACAATATAAAAAAAGATACTATCTGTTTTGAAATATCTGAAAGACATAAGCTAGATGGCATCCACAATATGCAGACAATCATGCAGCACTATAAAAATGAAAACTACTGTATTGCAATAGATGATTTTGGCGTGGGATATTCTGGATATAAACTCTTACATGACATAAAACCTGATATTCTAAAAATAGATAGATTTTTCCTTCAAGATGTACACAAACATCCAAAGAAAAAAGTTATGTTAAAGAGCATTACACACTTAGCAGTTCAACTTGGCATCCAAGTAGTTGCTGAGGGGGTTGAGACAGAAGAAGAGCTTCTTGTATGTAGAGATGTAGGATGTCATTTAGTGCAGGGTTATTTTATACAAAGACCTACAACAGATGTATGCAAAATAAAACCATACTACTCTGAGATATCAGATATTGTCAACAGAGATCAACGTTTTATGGATAAGGGCTATGAGATACGTAGTTACATTGTCAAAATTCCAACTCTATACGTAAAAACAAAAATGAGTACAGTCATAGAGTACTTTAAAAAGCACCAAGAGTCTACTATCATTCCAATTGTAAACTCTCACTATGAGCCGGTCGGGATTCTTCAAGATACTCAGATCAAAGATTTTCTCTACTCTCCTTATGGAAGATCTCTACTGCTTAACGATGCTTCAACAAAATCTAAATTAAAAAATCTTACGCACCCATGTGCAATAGCTGATATAAATAGTGACATATCAACTATCATAGAGCTTTTCTCAAACAATTCCGAGTCATTAGGAATCATCATCACAAAAGACTCTGAATACTATGGCTTTCTATCTGCAAGAGCTATCATCACTATCATGAATGAGCAAAATCTTCTCTTTGCAAGAGAGCAGAATCCACTTACAAAACTTCCTGGAAACACAATGATAGAAAAATATATATTTGAGGCTTCTACTTCAAAAGAGACATATCTACTTTGCTACTTTGACTTAGATAATTTTAAAGCTTTTAATGATGTTTACGGTTTTAGAAATGGGGATAGAGTTATACAACTGTTTGCAGACATACTTAGAAAAGCACTTCCTCAGGAATTTTTCAAAGCGCATATAGGCGGAGATGATTTTTTTACAGGTGTAAAAAATCTTGTAGAAGATAAGGATAAATACATAAAAGATATAAAAAATATAGTTGAAAAGTTTACAAATGATGTAAGAGCATTCTATTCTCAGGATGATAGAGAGAGAGGTTATATACTATCAAAAGATAGAGATTCAAATAAAAAAGAATTTCCTCTTCTTAGTGTAAGTGCTTCAATTTTAATGATTCATGAAAACTCTAAAAATAGATCTATTGAGAAGATAAACAATATTCTCTCCATACAAAAAAAAGTTGCAAAAGATGAGTTCTCTCACATCTCACTAAGTTGTATGATATAAGCCAAAACAATAAATTAAATATTTAATTTTTAAATCATAGTTTAACTCTTTAGATGCTAAAATCTTTAGAATTTAATTTGGAGTTGCATGTGAAAGAGTCTTCTGAAGTATTAGCAAGAAAATATCGTCCATCAAATTTTGATGAGCTTATAGGTCAAGATACTATAGCGCAGACACTTTCACTTGCACTTGACTCTAATAGACTCTCTCATGCATATCTTTTCTCTGGCCTTCGCGGAAGCGGGAAGACTTCAACTGCCCGTATATTTGCAAAAGCTCTTATATGTGAGCAGGGAATGTCGCATGAACCTTGCGGGGTTTGTCAAAACTGTAAACTGGCAGTCGAAAACCGACACATGGATATAGTTGAGATGGATGCTGCATCTTCACGAAAGATAGACGACATTAGAGACCTGATAGAACAAACAAAATACAGACCTGCATCAGCTAGATTCAAAATATTTATCATCGATGAAGTTCACATGCTAACAAAAGAGGCTTTTAACGCGCTTTTAAAGACACTAGAAGAGCCACCAGCGTATGTCAAGTTCATCTTAGCTACGACTGACCCGCTAAAACTTCCTGCGACTATTTTGAGTCGTACTCAACACTTTAGATTTAAATCAATCGCAACCAAGAAAATCATAGATCATTTAGCTCATATTTTAAACTTAGAAGAGATTAAATATGAAACTGATGCTCTGGAAATACTTGCCAGAAGTGGAAACGGAAGTTTAAGAGACACTCTTACTCTACTCGATCAAGCAATCATCTATTCTAAAAATCATGTAGATGTTAACACCGTAACGGATATGCTTGGACTTGTAGACCCTAAGTTTATTATGGATCTCTTTAGTGCTGTCTTTGCCAAAGATTATGCCAGTCTTGTGCAATATACAAAAATACTAGAAGATTATGAAGCTGAGATGGTTGTAGATGAGCTTATAGCTTATCTTAAAGAGCGCATGTACAATCAAGATGCACTCTTTTCTACTCTTGTATTAGATAGATTCTTTAGAATACTTAGTGATTCAAAATCACTATTTAGTATCAATGCTGACGGTTCATTTGTTCTCTCTCTTATATTTTTCAAAATGGTTGAAGCTCTTCGTATAAAAGAGGTTGATCAGATGATAGAATCTCTTCAAAAAGAGATAAAAAGACCTGAGATATCTAGCATAAATATAGAGCCTCTCAAGAGAGTTCAGGTTGAAGCAGTAGAGCCACAAGATCAAGTAGCATCTACCGAATCTATTCAAGAATATTATCAAGAAGAAGATGAGATGCTACATCAAGAGACTCATATTCCTGAGCCTCAGCCAGAGATGCCAAACCTCTCTCTTAAGATGTTTAATGAATTAATAGCTAGTGTAAAGGACAGAAATTCCGAACTTGGTAGATGTTTCGAAGAGTCTATCAGTTTTGTATCTTATGAAGAAGAAATTCTTACTTGGGAGAGTTGTGCAAATGAAGAGTGTAAAAAGACTCTGACTCACGGCTACTCAGCTATAAAACAACTGGTACGTGAGACATTTGGTTTTGAGACAAAGATCAAACATCAAGCCTGCACAAAAGAAATAGAAGAAAAAAAAAATCCACCTGAACCAGAATCTCTAAAGCCTGAGCTTCAAGCACAAATAAAGCAACCTCAGATGCAACATGAGCAGAGTATGTCTATGATCGAAGATGCTGAAATGGGTGGAAGTGCTAGTTGTGTAACTAACTGCTCATCTACTGAAAATGAAATCAAAGAAATCAATGGAACTAACATTAAAGATGAGCCTATGGTTCAAAAAGCCATAGAACTATTTGAAGCTACAAAGATAACTATACAGTCTAAAATTTAATATACTACTCAAAAAACATATCTCTACAGCATAGTTCTTCTTTGTTGCAAAACTCCAAAATATTTCTATATGGAGTTGAGTTTCTTCTTTTTATAGTAGCAAAATTTGCTTGTGACATATCAAGAGCATCTGCCACATCTTTATCTAAAACTTTTCTGTTTTTACTTGACGCTAAATAGAGCTTTAACTCCGATATAATGGCCTCAAAATCTCTCATATTTATTCCTACTTAATTAATAGTATAAATATAACTCAATAAAAAAAATCTTTGCGATTATATGGCAAATTGCTATTTTATTAGCATCTCTTTAAGAGAAAAACTAAAAACTGAGCCCTCTGCAAACTGAGATTTTATTTGCAGTTTAGAGTTGTGCATCTTTAAAATATAACTAACCATAGCTAGCCCTATACCCATAGAGTTGTCCCAAGTATTTTTTTTCACTCTGTAAAACTTGGCAGTCACCTTGTCTATGTTCTCCTCTTGTATGCCGATACCCTTGTCTATCACTGAGAGTTCATTATCTTTTAAAACCACATTTACTTCCACCTCAGAGTACTTTAGAGCATTGTCTACTAGGTTGATTAGAGCTAGCTCTATCATAGTCTTATCAGCTTCTATCATAGTTTTTGTAGCTTCTAGAGTTATCTCTCTGTCTCTGTATTTCAAAGAGAGGTTTGAGACGACCTCTTCACAAAGGGTCTTCATATCAAAGCGTTTAATTTCCATTTTCAAATCATCATTTTCTAGCTTAACCGACAGTGCTAAACGGTCTAGCATCTGAGATATCTTATCTCCATTTGAGCTAATCTTACTGAGGAACTTTTCACGTATCTTTGGATTGATATCTGGGTCTTCTTGAAGTGTCTGCGTATATCCGATTATTGAAGCAACAGGATTTTTGAACTCATGAGAAATAGCTGACAATATGTCATTTCTCTGCTTGTTCATGAGTCTAAGTTTTGCAGTATATTTTCGCTTTTGTTTATCTCTAGTGCTTAACTTTTTCACAAGATTTTTAAGCATTAAAGATATCTGTAAAAACTCATAAAAGTACTTTGTCTTTATGATGGCATTATAGTTTTTATTTGAGATCTCATCTAGAAAGATAGTGATTTGCTCGATATCATAAATGATTCTTGCACTCATTCTTTTTGAGATATAAAATGCGATAAGGACAACTGTTAAAAATACAAGAAAAAGCTTAGACCATAAAGAGTAAAAATCACTCATAACCTGAGCCAAACTCATAGAGAGTCTGATATAGATATTTTTATCACGATAAGAAAACTTCTTAGCTACATATAAAAAATCTACTTTGAGTGTTTTGGAGTATCTTGTTATATGCGAGAACTCATCTTTATTTGCCTGCATGATTTCATATCTTGAGGCATGGTTATCCATAGTTGATTTATCTGCACTTGACTCAGCAATGACCACACCATCTGCATCTATCATAGTGACTCTAAGATTTGTATGTTTATTTACTATAAGAGAATAAGCATCTAAATCATCTATTTTTTCTAAATCAAGTCCCATCATGACTATGGCATTTTCTAAGTGATTTTCACTATGTTCTATTATAATTGATTTAAGAGCCACATAACTAATCAGAGATGTAATAAAAAGAGTTCCTACAAAAAGAAGTAAAAACTTTATAATAAATATCTGGTGTATTTTTAGCACAACTTGTATCCAACTCCGCGAACTGTTTGAATATACTCTTTTGTCTTATCAGGATCAATCTTTTCTTTCAGGCGGTTTATAGCAACATTTACAGTTTTATACTGATATGCTTCACCGTCACCCCATACATTTGTAAGAAGATAATCACGGTCTAAAACACTGTTTTTGTTGATGATAAACTCATATAAAAGATCGAATTCCAGTTTTGTAATCTCTACACTCTCGCCATCAACAAGTAATTCTCTTGTACTCTTGTCAAGCAGTAAATCTCTATGGGAAATCTGCCCTTCATTATATTTTTTAGTAGTTCTTCTGAGTATTGATTTTACACGTAAGATGAGCTCTTTCATATTAAAAGGTTTAGTCATGTAGTCATCTCCGCCTCTTAAAAAGCCCTCTTCTATATCTGTGTCTCTATTTTTTGCACTTAGGTAGATTACAGGAGTCAGAACACCTTCTTCACGTAGATTTGCAACGAACTCGCTGCCTTCAACACCAGGAAGATTTCTATCCATAATGAGAAGATCTATCTCTTCTTCTTCAAGTATTTGACTTACTGTTTTTGTGTTTAAAAAGCCTATGACTTCAAAACCCTCTTTTTCTAAATTATACTCAAGAAGTTCTAGTAAATCCTCTTCATCTTCAACTACTACAATTTTAGCACTCATCTGTATAACCTTGGAAATATGTTTTCATTATTGTACCAAAATGTTGTTTTAGTTTGATTACAGCATGATTACAGCCAAATGCTGTTTCTTTGATAATAATTATTTATTACTGCTCAATCTTATATCCCCAGCCAAAAACATTTTTTATAGTATCTTTGGGTAATTTTTTTCTTAGATTTTTTATGATTGTCTTTAGTGCATCTAACTTATCTCGATCATAACTCTCTTCATACCAAACATTCATGATAATATCATCATAGGTAAATGTAGTATTTATAGAAGAGAAAAGTAGTGATAAAATCGATCTTTCTTTATTTGTAAGAACTGCAGATGAATTATTATTTAAAAGTTCTTCTCTTTGTATATCCCAGTAAAAGCCATCTTTTAAAACAACTGTCTTTTTAGATCTTGTTTCAAAATTAGAAAGCTCGTCGATAGCAAGGTTTAAAGCATCTTTTAACTCACTTCTACTAACAGGTTTAACAAGGTACTTTGTAAGCTTAAGCTCTGTAGCTTCAAGCATATATTTCGTATCAAAGTGAGCTGTCAGCATTATCACCTTTGAAGAGTGGTCATTTTCTCTAATTTTTCTCACCAAATCCAGACCACTTAGTTTTGGAAGGTTTATATCTACTATCATAATATCAGGTTTATTTTTCTTATACTTCTCGTAGCCTTCTTCACCATCAGCAGCTTCATATACTTTTTCAAAATGTCTGTCTAAGTAGTTTACATAGTTGGCTCTGATATCTTTTTCATCTTCAATATATAAAATTGAATATGCTTCTTTTTTATTAATCACTGCTAACCTTTAACTTGATTTCAAAGCATGAACCCATATTATGATTTTTCACATTTAACTCTCCATCCATACTCTCTTCAATGATCTTTTTAGACATATATAGACCCAAACCTGTTCCCTTAGACTTATGCTTAGTGGTAAAGTATGGTTCAAATATTTTTTCTCTAATATTTTTTGTTATTCCACCGGCATTGTCACAGATTCTAATTGTATAAAATCCATCTTTTAATTCTATTGATATATTTATTATTGGAGAGTTAATATTTCTACTTAATAGTACATCTTTAGCATTATTTAGTATAACAACTACAACTTGTTGAAGCTCACCCTCATAACCAAAATATCTAAAATCATTTTCAATATCTACAGTCACCTCAATATTGTTCTTTTTGAGGCTTCCTTTTACAATGTAAATAGATTTTTCAATCATCTCTCTGAGTAAAAATTCATTCTTCATCTTGTCATTAGCAAAAAAATCTTTAAAATCATTAATTGTATTTGACAAGTATTTTGTTAAAGACTCTATCTCCAAAAGCCTCTCTTCTACATCTACATTTCTAAAATTCTTTTCATGTAGTATGTCATCTATTAGAAGTACGGAAGAGTTTATTTGAGTGAGCGGTTGTCTCCACTGATGAGCAATATTCTCCAGCATCTCACCCATTGCAGCAAGTTTATTTTGATGAAAGAGCATCTTGTCTTTATCGCTGGATTTTTTGAGTTCGGCTTCCATTTTTTCTTGAAGTACTTCATTTAATTTTTTAATTTTTACATTTCTATAGATGAATATGATGGCTATTATAAGCACAACTGCAAATAGTTGATAAAAAAGAGAGTAGTCAAACTTTTGTTCATACTTGATCGTAAAATATTTTTTTAATATATCATGCTTGTCATCTTCTGAGAGTTTTTGAACTAATTTTTGTAAAATATTATAGAGATGTATATCATCTTCCCTGACACCAAAACCAAAAGAGAGTTTCTCAGCAAAGTGAGCACTAATTTTAAAACTTGCATAGTCTCCATGTTGAAAATTATATTCAATAGCTACAGAACTTCCTGCAAAACCAAATACTTCCCCGTTTTCAACTTTTTTCAAACCTTCTTCTGTATCTTTAACCTCTATAACCTCTAAGTTTTTATACTTATCTCTTATTATATCAACAAGTGCATAATCTTTAACTACTGCAATTTTTTCTTTGCCTATAGTATAGATATCAACTACACTGGCCTTATCTGTTTTTGTAACTATAACCGGTGGTACATCTAAATACGGAGTTGGAAAGTTAAAATCTTTTTCTCTATCCTTAGTCTGCATTAATAAAGAAAGAACATCACATTTTTTCTCTCTTGCAAGTTTTACAGACTCACTCCAGCTATCTGTTTCTATGACTTTGATTGGGATTGAAAGTTCTTTTTGAAAAAGTTTTAAAAACTCTGAGTTAAGTCCTATATATTCTCCATTTACAAGTGCTTCAAATGGCATCCAGTTCGGATCTACACACATTGAAATGATTTTTTTATTTTTTAAATACTCTTTTTCTTTTTGAGAAAAGCTTATACTAAAAGCTGAGCTCTCAAAGATAAACGACTCTATATCTCTGTTTTTTATTTTTTTAACAAAGCCGGCTTGCATAAAACTATCAGCTATTATTTTAACTCTATCCTTATCTATACTACCTACTTTGTAGATATTTGCAAACATCAACTGCTCTATCTGTTTTGCTTCAAAAAGAAGAGCTTCTTTTGATTTATTTTGAGTATTGTACTTTTGTAAAATAATATCAACTACTTCTTCTTTATGCTTTAGTGCATACTCCCAACCTCTAATAGATGCTTCTTTAAACCTTTGTACTCTTTGAGGATTTTGTAAAGCCTCTTTTTTTGATGTAAATAAGTTTACATCATAATATTTTGCTCCGTAAACAACAGGATCAAAAATCGTATATTTAATGCCTTTTTTATTTAGATAATAGAGTTCATTTGTTGTAAATGCACTCATTGCATCTATTTTTTTATTGATAAACTCATCAATTTTAAAACTTGCTGGAATGTTTATAATATCTTTAGTTTTAAGACCAAACTTATCAAGCATTAGTAAAAGAGTAATATTATCTATAGAGTCAGATACTCCCATAATCTTTTTGCCCTTTAAATCCTTTGGCGATTCAATACTCTCCTGTGCTATTAAGACTAATGGGGACTGCTTAAAAAAGTTTGCCACAAGAACAAGTGGTTTTCCTTCTAAATACTCAGCTATGATTGATGAGTAAGAGAGACCGTACTGTGCTCTTCCTTCTAAAACTTCTTCTGAAATACTTTTTGTACTGTCGTATTCTAAAAGCTCTACATCAAGTCCGACATCTTTGAAAAAACCCTTCTCTTTTGCAGCATAAAAGCCTGCAAATTCAAACTGATGCTTCCATTGAAGTTGTAAAGACACTTTGTCTAATTTGTGTGCATATAGATTAGTTATAGATAACAAAAGTAGTATTTTTATAAAGTTATTGAAAAATTTCATCGCAGTATTTTAACTAAATAAATATTTAGTATGATATAAAGTTAATATAAAAGAAACTAATAAGCTTAATTGATTTATAATATGGTAAGATAGTTATATAGGAGAATGTTATGTTTGTATCATCATATAATACTTACGTCAGTACAAACAGCTCCGATAGAACTGCAAACCAAAGAGTGGACAGAGCGAAGCCTTCTGATGGTTCTTTTGAATCTAAACTGCAACTGGACAGTGTTTTAGAGTCAAAAAACACTCAAAATCTACCAATTACTTACATCTCAAATTATAAAGCATTTAGTAATAAACAAAAAATGCAAGAAGAGTTTCAAAGTAAAGATACAGAAAAATACGCAAAAATAAACTCTAAGAAAAATGCCAAAAACGCTTATGCGGACAATTCTACGATGTTTTCACTCTTTTTAGAGCCAAAAGCAACTCAGAGTCAAACACCTCAGGTTGATCAAAAATTACCTTCTGATCTTCAAAAAGCACAAGAACAAAATATGCGCCATATCATGGTAAATACTTATCTAGCAAATGACAAATACTACCAGATAACAGCCTAGTCTTCTTCTATCCAAGCCTCAGTTTTTAAAATTCTTCCATCACAAAAATATTTTAATTTAAAAGCATTAGAACACTTACCTTTACTAAAATCCATTACAGCTAGCTGAAGTATTTTTTTACACTTCTTTGGTATATCAAAGTGTCCTTTCATCCCAGTAAGAAACTGCTTTAGAGGAACTTTAGAATCCATTCCTATAACATTGTCTCTACATCCAGTCAGACCGATGTCACTAAGATATACGGTTCCCTCAGATATTTGAAAGTCATCAGTAGAGACGTGAGTGTGAGTACCGATAATTCCGTTTACCTCACCTTTAAGCAACATCATCATACCTCGTTTTTCACTTGTAGCTTCTGCATGAAAATCTATAAATATATTTTCCACACCCTGCACTTTTAAATCTGCTACCGTCTCTTTTGCTTTTCTAAATGCATTATCGACCATAGGCATAGAGTAGTGTCCCATAAGATTTAAAACGCCTAGTTTTTCACCGGCAACTTCATAGACCTTGCATCCAGTTCCCTTTACTTCTTCTGGGTAGTTATGCGGGCGAAGTATTTCATGAGTATCAAAGAGTGCTACCACATCTTTTTTATCCCAGGTATGATTTCCACCTGTCATACAGTCTATGCCATAAGAGAGTAGCTCATTTGCATTTAGAACTGTTACCCCAAAACCATGCGACGCATTTTCATAGTTAGCTATAACAAAATCAACTTTGTATTCATCTCTTATTTGTTTAAGATGAGTTTTTAGCATCTCTCTACCTGGTTTGCCTACAATATCGCCTATAAATACTACTCTCATTAAAGTACCTTTGGTTTATTATTTCTAAGATAAAAAAGTACTGCTTTTATAATGTCATCATCATCTTTAGAGTCTGATTTTATACTCTCTTTTGAGTCGTTTTGATACGTAATAGTAATATTTTGTCCATAGTTCATAATACTTCTTATCTTTTTCTCTAAACTAAGAAGCTTTATTACCATTAGTTCAAAGAACTGTTTTGTTGGGTTGTCAAGCTCTCCAAATCTATCAATTATCTCTTCTTCTATCTCATAAATCTCTATAGGCTCTTCACACTGGGAGAGTCTTCTATAGATATCCAGACGAAGTCTGTCTTCTTTAACAACCTCATCAGATATGAAAGCAGAAATAGTAAGTTTTATATCTACTTTAGCTCTCTCGCTCTCCATAGTATTACTAAGTAGTTTAATAGCGTCTTCGAGCATTCTAAGGTATAGAGAGTAACCTATATTTTTTATATGTCCGCTCTGTGCATCTCCGACTAGATTTCCACCACCGCGTATTTCTAAATCATGGTAAGCTAGAACTGAACCGCTTCCTAAAAATGAGTTAGACTCTAAAGCTAAAAGACGCTTTTTTGCCTCATCGGTAAGGTTCTCTTTGTCTTTAACTATGAAGTAAGCAAAACCTTCTGTATGACCACGTCCTACACGACCACGAAGCTGATGCAAATCTGCTATACCGAATCTGTCTGCACCATCTACTATCATCGTATTTACATTTGGCATATGTATACCTGACTCAATAATTGAAGTCGCTATCATCAGATCATACTCTCTAGCTTCAAACTTTAACAACTCTTTTTCAGTCTCAACTGCTGAGATTTTTGAGTGAAGCATTACAACACGAAGGTCTGGAAGTATCGCTTTTAACTCACCTAGTTTTATTGGCATATGATCAATTGAGTTATGCACATAAAAAACTTGCCCGCCGCGACGAAGTTCCCTTAAAATAACTTCTTTGATAAGTTTTTCACTATACTCTTTTACAAACGTTCTAACACCCTGTCTCTCACTAGGTGGAGTTAGAAGTTGGCTCATTGTCTTTATAGAGCTCAATGCTTGGTTAAGAGAACGAGGAATTGGTGTAGCACTCATTGAGAGCAGATGCACATTATGGTAAAGCTCTTTGATCTGCTCTTTTTGCTTCACTCCAAACTTATGCTCTTCATCTATGATAACAACACCTAAGTTTTTAAATGACAAACCAAACAAAGAATGAGTACCGACTACAGCATCTATCTCTCCAGATGCTAAGCCTTTAATGATGTTGGTTCTATCTTTAGAACTTACAAACCTGTCTAGTTTCGCGTATCTGATTCCCATACCTTCAAAACGCTCTGTAAGTGAACGGTAGTGTTGAGCTGATAGAAGAGTAGTTGGAACGATCAAAGCTGATTGAAAACCTGATTTGTATGCTGCAAAGATAGTGTTCATGGCAACTTCAGTTTTTCCAAAACCAACATCACCACTAAGCAGTCTGTCCATAATGTGACCTGATTGCATCTGAGTAATTATCTCATCTACTGATTGTGTTTGATCATCGGTGTAATCAAAGCCAGATTCTTTTTGGAATTCTTGAAGTTCTTTTTTAGCAATAGTAATTTTTGGCGCTTTTATAAGTTCACGAGCTGCAGCAGTATTTACAATCTGACCTGCTATCTCCATAAGGCGTTTTTTAACCTTTTCTTTTAACTTACCAAAGCTTCCCTTACCAAGACGGTCTAGCATCGGAGTAGAACCTCCAGATGCTATGTACCTATCTATAAAGTCTAGGTTTTCAACAGGTAAAAGGATTTTATCATCACCAACATACTTGATAACTATAAAATCTTTTATTCCACCAAGTATCTCTGTCTGCTCAATCTTCTCAAATATACCTACACCATAATCCTCATGAACAACATAGTCACCTGCTTTTAAATCATCAAGCATAATAGAACTTTTTCTTCTTCGTCTCTTCTTATCTGGCTTGTTTAAAGAGATGATTAACTCATCTTTAGTGATTATATTTAAAATATATGGAGCGTAAACTTCGTTTATATTTGTAAGATTAAAAAGCCCAACCTGCTTCATCAGTGCTTCATTTGCAGCAATAATGGTTACTTTTTTATCTTTATGAACTTTTAAAAGAGCATGCAAGTCTGAGACTATCAACTCCCTAAAATCATCAGAACTTGGCATTATGTCTAAGTTAAAATTTTCTCTTGAGAGTTGAGGGTTATTTAGAGCATAAGCATCTACAAGCAGAGTATCTAAAGATCTTGCAAGCTTTGTTTTTTTACCTTCTAAAAAGTTTGAAGCCTTCTCTTCAAGATACCAAAATCCAAGAGATGCTACATCCTTAACTAAAGAGTTAAACTCACTATTGCTTGTTTTTTCACTAAGTTTATTAAAACTCTCTTCATCTAAAGAGTAAAATGCTGGAGTAATGTCAAACTTATCCAACTCCTCTTTTTGTGTTCGTTGAGATTCTAGTTCAAAATATTTTATCTGCTCAATTTCATTATCAAACAAAGAGACACGAATAGGCATCTTAGATGCAGGAGCATAGATATCTATAATATCTCCACGAAAAGATATCTCACCTTCAACCTGAACCATATCCACAAAGTTATATCCCCAAAATAACATCTCTTCTTTAAAAGCATTTAAATCAATATTTGAACCAAATTCAATTGTTTTTGATTCCAATAGAGAAGCTTGGGGCAGATGAAAAAGTAGTGTTTTTAAAGGAGATATAACAAGAGGCTTCTTTTTTTGTGCGTAATATGATTTAAGTGCCCAAAATAGCTGATGCAACTCTTCTGTATAAACACGCAAATCATCTCCAAAACTTGCTCTAAAGTCTGGGAATACAACTACTTCTTTGTTAAAAAACTTTGCAACACTCTCTAGCTCTGTAGCTTCTTTTGAGTCTTCACATATCAGGATTTCCAAATCTTGATTTGGCTCGGTTTTAAAATATTGAAATAGTGCACTTTGTGACATTGTTTTCCTAATGAAGTTGTATTATTGGAATTTTATCTAAGAGAGGCTAAAAAGGATTATAAAGTAAAAGAGAGAATCTTTTACTTTATACTTTTTTTATCTGCAGTGTTTCAGGAGTTGGAACAGGTGATACATCTTTTACAACACTATTACCTTCAAAAATACCTTTAGCTTCAATAACAAGCTCACTAGATTCTATTGTTCCACTTACACGCCCAGCTGCTTTTATCTCAACTCTTTGAGCATTTATAGTACCTTCTATATAGCCTTGTACTACAAGTCTTTGAGTAGTGACATCACCTTTAATGTGTCCATTTTTACCAATGTTCACCTCTTTTTTAGAGTTTATTACACCTTCAAATTCACCGTCTACATATAAATTACATGAGAGATTCATTTCACCTTTGATCGTAGAGCCAGTTGTGATGATGGTAGTGTTTGTGTCGGGTTTGGTACCTTGATGTGTGCTGTCGCCGTTATTAAAGATTGCCATGGTATTTGTTTTTCCTTTTCAAATATGTCTTTGTAGTTTTGTACATTCCATTTTACAAAATAAAAGGGATTTACTGCACGTTGAATAAATCTAAGTTCGTAGTGTAGATGCGGTCCGCTACTCATACCTGAGTTGCCTGTATAAGCAATTAAAGCACCCTTCTTTACAAACTTACCCGATTTTATCACAATACTGTTTAAATGACCAAAATATGATCTAAATCCGTAGTTATGTTGAAGTATTACAAGTTTACCGAATCCACTGCTTTTATGAATGCCTGCATATTCAACGATTCCATCTGCTGTAGCATAAACAGGTGTTTTCATTGGTGCTTTCATATCAAGTCCGCGATGGAACTCTTTTCTATCTAAAGTTGGATGTATTCTGTAACCAAAATTACTTGTAACTCCTTTATACTCAATAGGAGATCCACTTGGAATAAATTGTAACAGTGTTGCCATATGTTCGGAATTTACTTTTGTTATACTAACTCTATCTTGCAAAGACATATCCTCTACAGGGGATATACCAATTAATGTTTCTATTTCTGAGAGGGAATCAGAGACTTCATTAAGTTCTTTCTTCTTAGCCATTAGAGCCATCTGTGTGTCTCTCATACTTTGGTCAAGTTCGGCATTTTTTTTCTTTATGGAGTCATATGCAATCTGTGTGTTTTCACGTTTAATCTCTATCTGATCAACTGAATAGTTAAGATACAAGATAGTTCCTACTGCTATTAAAGTAACAAAACCTAAAAATAGTGCTGCATACCAAATCCCTTTTTTAACGATTTGGTGAAGATTAAACTGCCTTACTCCATGATCATCATTGATGGTAATGGTAAAATGATCATTCATATTTTAAACATCCACCCTATTTTGCCTTTTTATAAAAGCTTCCACAACACTAAAAGATCCAAAGACAAGATACTTAATGTTTGGAGTAACACTTTTAAACGTGCTACATTTTATCGCTAAATCATTTAAAGTTCTTTTAAGCCGACTATTTGATTCTGCTCTTTCATCATTTATTGCAATAATTTCTACACGTTTTACGATTGGTTTTAATATTTCAAGGATCTTTTTATAATCCTTATCTTTGTAAGTATTATAGACTAAAACATATTTATTAGGCATAAGAGAATCTCTTATAGCTTCGGCAGCAAGGGGATTGTGGCCAACATCAACAATCACATTTTCACTTATGTGAGTTAGCCTTCCAAAAAGTCTTGCATCTGTGAAATTATCATCACAGTACTCTATATTTAAAAATTTTAAAGCAGATATACTAAGTGAAAGATTTTGTACTAAATACTCTTCAAGTTTTAGTTTTTTTGTGATACTTTCTATCTTTTTTTTATCACTTTCGTCTAGCATTTGTGAATATCTCTTTATATCTAAGGACTTTTCTTTAGATAACTTCTCTGCTACACTATAAACTTCACTTTCTTTTTGAATCGCTAAAATAGCATTTTTTTGAATCGCGTTGAGTTTTGTTGTTGCAATTGATTCTATCGAGTTACCCAAAAAAGCTTCATGATCAAATGCAATTGGAGTAACAAGAGTAAGTACCTTATCAAAGACTGCAGTAGCATCATGCTCTCCGCCTAAACCTGCTTCCATAACTACATACTCACACTCTTTATAAACCAACAGGGATAATAGTGTTGTATATTCAAAATAACTAAGAGCATTAGAATCATCTTGAGATAAAATATCTTGCAGTTCTTTATGAGCTTCTTCTAAACTATTATCATCAATATTTTGTCCATTCTTCCAGACTCTCTCATTAAATTTTAAAATATGAGGAGATGTATAGTGCCCTGTATCAAACCCTAACGAGTGCAAAGCCGAAGCCAAAAAGCGACCTGTTGTTCCTTTTCCATTTGTACCAATAAGATGAATGATTTTTGGATTAGGAAGATGAGATTTTATTTTATCGTATATGCGTGGCATCCTAGAATAGTCAATCTCATTGTAATAGAGTGGTTTAGCTGATAAAAAATCTTGCAACACAGCTATTTCTTGTATGCCACTTGGTTACGACCATCTTTTTTAGCTTTATACAAATACTCATCAGCAGAGTTTATAACATTAGATAGAGAAGTGTGTTTTTTTCTCTCACTTATACCACAGCTTACGGTTACTTCTATTCTCTCCCCTTTGTACATAAAGCGGGCCTTTTCAACATGCTTTCTTACCTTCTCCGCAAATATAGCGCCACCTTCAGTATCTGTTTCACTTAAAAGCGCCATAAATTCTTCACCGCCAAATCTTCCGACTACGTCAACACTTCTTGCTTCTTTTTTTAGTATTTTTGCAAAAGCACCAAGAACAGCATCTCCAGCTTCATGGCCAAAGTTATCATTAACAGATTTGAAGTGGTCAAGATCAAACATCACAACACTAAAGTTATGCCCATATCTCTCAAACTCAGCCTCTTTTACACCCATGAAGTCATCTAATGCACGTCTATTATAAAGTTTAGTTAAGAAGTCCTCTTTTGACGCATTTTTAGCATCTTCTAGCTCACGTTCTAGTTTACGAACTTTTTTACTTAGTGCTGTTACCTCAGTACTATGATTTTTTAAATCTCTACTAAGTAGTTGAGTGTTTTCTTCTAGTGCTGTTGCAATAATGAAAAGTTTTTTATGCGCTAAAGCAAAGTTGCTAATTGTATGTTCATTATATGACTCAAGCTCTATTTTTATTTGTTGAATTTCTACAGTTGAATCATCAGAACGTTCTATCATCTCAATAAGTCTTAAAGATAATTTATCAAGAACTCCATCAAGAGACTCAACCATCTCTTTTACACTCTCTTTATCAAGTGCAATTCTCAGTAAAATAACAGCTCTTATCTCACTCTCTATACTTACACTATCCAAAAGAGAAGGATTTGATTTTATCTTATCGCTCAAATTTGCTATTTTTTCATTCACGCTAGAAGCGATAGATGGAACAAAAGATGAGACTAAAAGAGTGGCAATTCTTCTAAGTTCTTCTTCTCCAGTTATCGATTTTGATTTACCAATAGAAGTATTTAAACTCTCTACAGTCTTTCTTAAATTATTACTGTCCACACTTCCTAGAGAGCCTAATTTATTTAAAAATGTATCATCATATGTTGTTATAAAGTTAATCCAATATTGTCTAAATTGTTCTAAATCTGTTGTATTTGGATTTGAGCTTAGTAGTTTTATACTTTGCTTTGCAAGCTCTGTGGCTTCGGCATTATGCAGAACTTCTACAACTTGTAAAATTCTTTTTGTGAAAGCGCTCTGCGCTTCTAAAAGTTCTGAACATATAGTAGGTTTTGTTCTATTGAGTTTTGAGATTAAAAAACGGGATAACTCACCAATAGTTTTGATTCTATACTGAGCTAATTCTTTTTGAAAATCTTTGTTAAGAGTTTTTGTGAATTTATCTACATGGTTACAATCTTCTGACTGCATACCTGCTTTTTGTGCTTCTTTACAAAAGGCCTCAGCATAAAAATCTGGCGTTAAAAGTTTACCTTCTAGTTCAAGTCTTTTTACAGCTTTTTTAATAATACTTTGTATTGTCAAAACTTACTCCTTCTTTTTTTTAGCCCTTGCGCCCTCAGCAGAAACTTTTGCAACAAACGACCTAATCGCCTTTGCCGCACTAAAGCGTATAGCATCAAATCTCTCTTGATCAGTTACAACAGCATTTGGTGCTACTGTAAAGTCATATGTTCCTGTAACTGAGTAACCCTTAGAAACACCGCTGTGATGTCTAATTATACTCAAACTTACACTCATTCTATAGCCAATTACAAAACCATCATTATCATAGACAATAGGTGTATAAGACGGATTTGCTATACTCAAATCCAGATGAGTATCAGAACTGGCTCTATCACGCAGAGATGCGTGAAAAACTTCTATAATAGCTTCATCAACTGCATCTTTAATAATTACCGTATTTTCAGGGTCTTGTGCTGAGATAATTATGCTTGTACTAATTTTATCACCCATCACTTCTCTAGAGAACTTTGAACTTGGTTTATACCCACAAGATGCAAAACCTAAAACAATAAGAAGTGATAATATTAGTTTCAAGATTAGCCTTTAACAACTATGTTAACTAGTTTTTTAGGAACAACTATCTCTTTAACGATGCTCATTCCCTCTAACCACTTAGAAGCTGCTTCTTTTGCACTGGCTATAATATCTTCATTTGAAGCATCTACTGCTACTTCTATTTCAGTTCTTCTTTTACCGTTGATAGATACACCTAGCGTAATAGAGTCTTCTACAAAGACTTCATCTATAACTGCTTGCGGATTTAAGTTATTAAGTGAAAAATACTCACTGCTTATATCCCAACAAATATGAGGAATTACAGGCTCCATTATAGAACTTAATATCCAATAACCTTCACTCCATACATCAGAGTTACTCTGTGCATTCAGAGCATTCATAGCTTCCATAGTACCTGCTATGAGAGTGTTAAATGTATACTTTTCATTGTACACATCATTTGCACGAACTAAGGCTTCATAAACTTTCTTTCTTGCATACTTCTCATCTTTAGATAGGGTTGCATGATCAATAATAGGTTTAGTGTCAGTTTTTACGATATTTGAACTTCTGTCAAAAAATCTTTTTATAAACTTGTAAGCACCCTCAACTGCATTATCGTTCCACTCTAACTCTTGAGTCGGAGGAGCTGCAAAAAGGATAAATAGTCTAGCCGTATCTGCGCCATATTTTTCAATAATAGCATCTGGGTCAACTGTATTACCCTTAGACTTACTCATCTTAGCTCCGTCTTTAAGAACCATGCCTTGAGTAAGAAGTTTATCAAAGGGCTCATCAAAATCTAAGTAACCTAAATCACGGAATACTTTTGTAAAGAACCTTGCATATAAAAGGTGTAAAATAGCGTGTTCTATACCGCCGATGTAGTGATCAACACCCATCCAGTATTTTAACTGCTGTGGCGAAAACGCTTCTTTTTCCCAATTCTGCGGAGATGCACAAAAACGTAAAAAATACCAAGAAGACTCAACAAAAGTATCCATAGTATCTGTCTCACGAAGAGCATCTTTGCCACATTCACTACATTTACAGTGCTTCCAAGTCGGATGATTGTCAAGTGGGTTACCCTCACCAGTAATCTCAACATCTGCAGGAAGAGCAATAGGAAGATTCTCTTTTTTCTCCATAACCAAACCACAATCTTCACAGTGTATAAAAGGAATCGGAGCACCCCAATATCTCTGACGTGAAACACCCCAGTCTTTTAGTTTATAGTTTGTAGTTTTTTGACCTAACTTGTTTTCTTCAAAGTACTTAATTATGTTGTACTGAGATTTTTTAGAGTTAAGCCCGTCAAATTCTCCAGAGTTAAACAGTTCTCCAACTTCAGTGAAAGCACACTCAGAGCTAAGTTCACCCTCGTAAGGTTTAATCACTGCATTGATAGGCAGATCATATTTTTTAGCAAAGTCAAAATCTCTGTCATCATGAGCAGGAACTGCCATAACAGCTCCACTGCCATAATCCATAAGAACAAAGTTAGCTATCCAAACCGGTACTTTTTTACCAGTTAGTGGATGTATAACATCAAGTCCAAGAGAGATTCCGGCTTTCTCTTTTTGTCTGTCTATTGAAGATGTATTTTTCATCTTCGTTATATTTGCAATAACTGCATCACTTAAAAGCTTATTGTCAATCATATAGGTAACTATTGCGTGCTCAGGAGCTAGTGCAGTGTAAGAAACACCATAGATAGTATCAGGACGAGTAGTAAAAACATCAAATGATTCGAAAGTGTTGTTTAGTTTTTCTTTAGATGTCGCGTCAAAGAACAGGTCAAACTCTAAACCATTTGACTTACCTATCCAGTTTTCCTGCATAGTAAGAACTTGTTTAGGCCAGCCACCCTCAATTTTCTTTAAATCATCTAAAAGCTCATCAGCATACTGAGTAATTTTAAAGTAGTACTGATTCATATCTTTTTTAACGATTGGAGTATCACATCTCCAACAGCATCCATCAACAACCTGCTCATTTGCTAGAACAGTTTGATCATGTGGACACCAGTTAAGGAGACCTTTTTCACGATAGAGAAGGCCTTTTTCATACATATCGATAATAAAGCCCTGCTCAAATTTAGTGTACAACTCATCGCTGGTTGCAAGTTCACGCTCTTTTGAGAAAGAAAAACCTAAAGATACAAACTCTTTTTTCATGTAGTCTATATTGTCATAAGTCCAGCCCTTAGGGTGTGAACCATTTTTGATAGCCGCATTTTCAGCCGGCATACCAAAACTGTCAAATCCGATAGGATGAAGAACGTTGAAGTTTTGCTGACGGTAGTAACGTGCAAAAGCGTCACTGATAGAGTAGTTTCTAACGTGGCCCATATGTAGTCTTCCACTTGGAAATGGAAACATACTTAAAATATATTTTTTTTCTTTTTTAAAATCTTCACTAGGCTCAAAACTTCCGTTTTGAGCCCAATAGTCTTGCCATTTTTTTTCTATAGTAGTCGAGTTGTATTCCAATGAAACGTCCTAGTAATCGTCGTGTGTTTTTGAGCTCTCAATGTAAACAAGTCCTACAGAGAACATGTTAGCGATAAGTGCACCGATAGTTAAGGCAATAGCCCACTCTAAATTTCCAACAACTTCTAAATAAATAAACGCTGGAATAAGGTGTAAATCAGCCACCAAAGAGGAAGCTAAAAGCTCAGCAGAGAGTAAGTTCCTTACTCCAATTTTCAAAACTGTAGAAACAAGATTTAAACTAGCCGCAACAAAAAGTGCAACCGCACTATGTTCATATAAAAAACCCGCTATTGATGTTAAACTCATCAACGAGAAAAATACGTATATTACTTTACCCCAATCCATAGCACTACCTTATTAATTAATTGCAGTGATTATACAAAAAATATCTTAAGGAGTGACTGAATGGATAAAAGAGCATTTTATTAGCTTTTTGCAAGTAGATTTTTCTTCATAAATATGTAGAAAAACGCTAATACGGGAACAAAAATAATACCAATAACCCAAAAAACTTTTGCTTTTTTATCGTTGAATTCATTAGTTAGTATAGAACCGATAGAGTAAATCCATAGACCTAAAAACAGGACAAGGATTAAGATTGTAATATTGCTCATAACATCCTCCTTCATATCCTATACTATATCATTTGTAATGTTAAAACTATAAAAAGAAATAGAACTAATATAATCTATTTTATTAGAATAAATGCAGACCAAAAGTATGGGTTTGAGTAAGCCTCAAATACTTTTGTCTCATTACTCTTTTTTTGTAAACCTCTTTGAGTATTTTCACCAGCTATACTGTTTGTGAGTAGTTTCTTTTTTGCAAAATATAAAGATTTTGAATTTGAATTTCCTTTAGCAATATTTTCATAAAATAATTTCATCAATTGCTCTGTAGCGAGTGAATCAACAGGCCATAAAGAAGCTATTATCTCTTTACTTCCTGCTACTTTAAAAGCTCTAGCTATTCCAGTAGCTCCCTCCCCTCTAAAGTATTCACCACTTCCTGAGTTACAAGCTGACAAAACAACAAGTTTAGCATTGAGTTTTAGTTTTGAAATTTCAGTTGCACTAAGCAGTGAATCTTCTTTCTCTTCTTTTGCTAAGACTAAAGCTGGTTCATTCATATCTGGTATTTCACCACCTAATATTCCATGTGTAGCAAAATGTATGTAATCATAATCTTCAAGAGGTATTGACTTTATGATACTCTCTTTTGCATCTGTGCCTAAAAGTAGTTTAGATGAATTCATATTCTTTGATATAGTTTCAACTTCTCTTCTTGTTTCAGGAAGTTTTTGAAAATAGCCAGATATGTCTGCCGAGCGCTTTTTTGAAAAAGTTATATCAGAAAGTTTATCTACTCCACGTTCATCATACATAGGATCAGCCACAGCGAGTAGTTTTAACTCTTTAGATTTTTTATTATCTATTTGAGAAATATTCAGAGTTGTTAAATAATCAACACTATAATTTTCAAATAACATCAGCTCATCCAATGGATAAATATCTAGCGGCAGAATAGAAAGAACTCCATCACTCAGTAGATGAATATTTTTAATACCTTTAAACTTTGCTATTGGGTTTATGTACTCTCTTGCTATATTTAAAAGCTCTACTTTATTGTAAATTTGTTTTTCTACTAAATCATTTTTTATAGCATATAATTTTTTATCTAACTCTTTACTCTTTGGTATAACAGAAGCAAAAATTTCATCTTTTGATATTCCTGCTATGAGAATATCTGTCCCAACGTCAAATATGATGTAGAGTAAATCTTCTTTACTCATAGATGATTGAAGTTCTTGAAGATTTTGCTCTTTTATATCTGCAGTTGCTTTTAAGTCTTTTAGTTGACGAGAACTTAAAAGATTTAAAGCAACCAAAAAATTATCAAATGATTTTTTAGTTTTTTCTTTTTCATATATTTTTGCTCTTGAGCGAATTAATCCTAAGTAAGCATCTTTTGCGTAGCCTCTGAAGTAGCTTTTTCTTAGATTTATTGGCAGAGATGCTCTTATCTTTTCATTTGAGATAATGAGTTCATCATAAACATCACAAGCTTGAGTATAATTAGACTCTTTTTCTAAGATAATTGCTTTTAGAGTTAGCAGTTCTCTTTTAGTTTTTATAACTCCGTCTAGGTATTGATACTCTGAGGGTAATTTTTTATAGTGTTCTACTAAAAGTTTAAATCTACTCTCTGCTTCAACCATTTGTTCTGTAGCTTTGTCTATCTCTCCTGAATGATAATTTATATCTGCTGAGTATAGAGAACTTAGGTAATTGAATTTTAGAGGGATGCGTTGGAGAACAACATTAGAAGTATTACCTAATGCAAAATCAAAATTTTCGCGTAATTCTTTAATATAAATACTATTCTTTTTTGATGAAGGATCTGTTGAACCTAAAGCATTACTTTGAAGAGTATTTTGTAATTCAAGAAAAGCTATATTTGCTCTTTTCTTATCATTTGTAATAGCAAAATATTTTGCATATACAAATAATGTTTGACTATTTGTATAATAATTTTCACCAGATATATTATTTTGATTATATAATTCAAAATAGCCCTCGGCAGCCCTTCTTCCTACTATATTTGAAAATGGTGTAATATATTTGTACCCATAATACTTCATTAAAAAATCAAAATTTATTGCTTGTATATTTTCATCATTTATATTGAAATCTAGAAGAGATAATTTTAAATTATATTTTTGATATTCATAAAATACTAATAAACTATAAATATCATTCTTTTGAATATTATCTATGTCCACAATAAAGTATTCATTCATTATTTTTTCTATATTTGCTAATGTAATATTAGCTAAGTCAACTAATCCTAAGTCAAGATAAATATCAATAAGTTTAAAGGATGTATCTAATTCTATTTCCATAAAATCATATTTTTGAGACTCTAAAATTAATTTTTTATAAATTTCTATTGATTTATAAACTTGCTTTGTTTGAACATAATAATTTACGGTTACATCTGATAATTGCTTGTAAATAAATACATCAGCATATAAGCGTGCACCTCCATTAACAAAAACATTCCATAGGTCAGTACCTTTATTAAAGAGTATTTCAATTTTAGTATTAGCTTCTTTTGATGTTTTTTTATCAGTATGCAATATGTCAATAACAACTTGTTCTATCTCTAAATATGCTTTTGAATAATTGGCTTTTTTTTTGATATCTAAAGAAGATTCTAGTCCAAATGCCATTACGCTAGATGTTAAAACATATATAAAAAATAAAATATTTACAATATACAGCTTACCTTTCATGAATTATCTTTACAACTGTCACTAAAATATATGACTCTCTAATATATACCCATATCCCTAAACTATTATACCAATCAGATTTATTAGTTTTCCACATATAAGTGTACATATCACTAACTCCTGTATACTGAGTATTTGCAAATGGCTTTCCCCAACCTTCATTAATTACAAATAAGGAATCAAAATCTTTAACAATGGATTTATATAATTCATTTAATGATTCCCCATCATTTGGAGTATAGTAGACTGCCATATTTGTCCCTTCTTTTAATTCTGCAAAAGAAAGATCCATTGGATTAGTACTATTTAAATAAACTTGGAAAGGGTTGTTATTGCTTTTTTCTTTTAAGACAATTGATCTTTTCAAAGAATAGTGCCCTTTTTTAGCATCTTTAATTCCTCGTATCTTCTCTGGCTTAGAAATTGATGAGATTTTGTTAAATTCATTTTTTGTAATTAAAAATTCTTCATCAGCAATTCTTTTAGCTACTGCATCTTTTTTTGGATCAACTATCACAAATGGTAAAGTGCTTATTGTTCCATCAGCATATTGTTCTACTAACTTGTGAAATATTTTTGCTCTAGGCGAATTCACATATTTATATAATAACTTAATATCTGGTGAAGTATAATTTTTTTTTGGCTTAGGTCTAGGTTGTTCGCATCCAATCATAAAGACCAATACAACAACTAAAACACTTACCCTTAAAATACTAGTTCTCATCATAATCCTTCGTATAGTATATATATTTAACTAAGAAATTTATTATTCACTAAGTCTAATCTTTTTGTCTTTATATAAGGCTTAGACTTAGTGCATACTTTAAGTATCAATATATGAGAGTATTTGAGTAGAGCTTACCCACACCAAAGTATGGGTAAGAAAGAGTATTAAAAAGTTTTTACATAATCCCAGATTCGTACTGGTCACGCATTCTTTGTTTTTCTGCTTCTCTTTGTGACTTGGCTGCCAATTTAACATGGTAACCTTTAACATCAAAGCCAAACCATAAAAGAATTGGTGAAGCAACAAAGATAGATGAGTATGTACCAACTACAACACCAACTAAAAGTGTAAATGCAAAGGCATGGATAATCTCACCACCGAACATAAATAACGTAAATACAACGAAGAAAGTCGTTAGAGATGTAAGGGTTGTTCTTGCTAGTGTTCTTGTAATTGACTCATTGATAATCTCAGTCAAATCTGTATTTTTAGACGAAGTCACACCCTCACGAATACGGTCAAATACTATGATAGTGTCATTTAGCGAGTAACCAAGTATGGTAAGTAGTGCGGCTAGTACATCCAGATTTACATCTAAGCCAACAAGTGTAATAGCACCAAGAGCGATAGAGATATCATGAATAAGTGCAACAATAGATGCAACAGCAAAACGCCATTCAAATCTAAATGCAACATAGATTAAAATCCCGATCATCGCTAAGAGTAGAGACATTATTCCCTTCTCTTTGAGCTCTGCACCTACTGTAGGTCCAACGATATCAACACGACGTATTTCGTAATTACCTGTGCCTTTTAATGCCTCACGAGTAACATCACCTACATCTACAGTAACATCACCTGTTGTACTTTTCATACGAATAACTACTTCATCAACTGCACCAAACTCTGTTATAGAAGCATTATTAAAAAGCTCATTACCTTTTAGTTTCTCACGCATCGCATCTATTGGAGCAGTAGTGTCATACTTAACTTGAACTATTGTTCCACCTGCAAAGTCAACACCATAGTTTAGACCTTTTGTTGCTAAAAGTGCATAGGAAGCTAAAACTAAGACTACAGATAAAATCATTGCAAGCTTAGACTTGCCCATAAAATTAAAGGTTTTTGTGTATTTAAAAAATTCCATAATTAACCCTTAATCCCAAACCAGAAACGGTTGTTTTTACTTTTTTGTATTCTGCTCTCTAACATTTCATAAATACCGTGTGTACCTAAGATAGCAGTTAACATAGATGCTAAAATACCAATACTGATTGTAACGGCAAACCCTTTGATAGCACCTGTTCCATAAGCATATAGAACAACTGCTGCAATAAGTGTTGTAATGTTTGCATCTAAGATAGCTCTCATAGCATTTGAATAACCATCTTCTATGGCTTTGTGCATAGATTTACCTTCATAAATCAGCTCTCGTATTCTCTCTGAGATAATAACATTGGCATCTACAGCCATACCGACTGTCAGAACTATACCTGCCATACCAGGAAGTGTTAGGGTCGCACCAAAAAGACTCATAACAGCTAAAATGATAAATAAGTTGGCAATCAACGCAATATTTGCAATAACACCAGCCATACGGTAGTAAACAACCATAAAGATAATTACTAAAATAAAACCGCCAATAAGTGCAATCATACTAGCTTTAATACTATCAGCCCCAAGACTTGGTCCAACTGAACGTTTTTCCATGAGGTAAATAGGAGCTAAAAGTGCACCTGAACGAAGAGCGATAGCTAAATCTTTTGCTTCCATAACAGTATAGTTTCCAGAAATCTGACCAGCACCTCCACCGATACGCTCATTGATATTTGGAGCAGAATAAACTTTTCCATCTAAAACAACAGCAAGTCTTTTACCAACACTTTTGCCAGTGAAGTCACCAAATATTTCTGCACCCTCCGCATTTAACTTGAAGTTAATCAAAGGTCTGTTATTTTGATCAAATCCCATTGAAGCATCTGTTAGCATCCCGCCATCAAGAATAGGAATCTCACGAACTAAGTATTTACGGCGAGAATCTTTAACATCTTCTAAAATCACGTCACCATAAGCGCTAGCATCAGAGTCACTCATGCTGTTAACACGAGCATCTCTATCTTCATCAACTGCCATAAGCTCAAGTTTAGCTGCACGAGAAATAAGCTCTCTTGCACGTTGCTCTTCTTCTTGAGTCTTGATTCCAGCTAACTGAACAAGAATCTTCTCTTCACCTTGACGAGCTACAACAGGCTCAGCTAATCCAAATTGGTCAAGTCTATTTCTAATAGTCTCAATAGCTTGGTCAATTGCTAACTTTTCTGTTTTTATTATCTCTGCAGGTGTTAAGCTAAGTGAAAAGTTCTCAGCATTAACAGACAGGTTTACACCATCTATCTCACTTAAAAACTCTTTCATCGCCTTTGTATCATCAGCGTCAAGAAGTGAAAAAGATATTGATGATTCATCAAACTTGAGTGCATCGACCAAGATATCTTTTCTATCACTAAAATGTTTTACACTAGCAGCAATTGATTTTATACGAGACTTTGTGGCTTCTTCAGTTTTTACACCAAGAAGCATGTGTAAACCACCCTGAAGGTCAAGTCCTAAAGTAACTTTTTTTCCATCTTGCAACTGTAGTAGTGATGGTGCGGAGAAGAACAGACCAAAAACTATTGATAGTGCGAAGATAACTATGCGATAATTAAGCTTCATCCTCATACTTTCTTGCAATAGCGTCTTTTGCAATTTTAGTAATTACATCATCATTCATTTTTACACTTAAAAACTTCTCTTCAACTTTGTGAATAACTACAATAAAGCCACCATTAGTAACAACTTTGTCACCTTTAGCTAGAGCTTCGATCATCTCTTTTCTTGCTTTAGCCTCTTTTTGTTGTGGGCGGATAATCACGAAATACATGATTGCGATTAAAAATATAAACGGTAGTAATTGACTGATAATTTCCATAGGTATGGGTTTCCTTTAATTAAATTGTGGCGATTATACAAAAAGAATATTAATAAGTGACTGAATATGTGTATAATTCTACATGCTAAAAAATATTGAAACGTTTAAAAACAATAAACCATTATTATTTGATTTACTCATTGGTCTCGTAACTGCACTCCTCTTTAGCGCATTTATATATTTAGAACACTGGGGAATCACTCTAAAACTCTTCAACACTATCTTTGGTGTTGCTGCCTTAGGATTACTATTATACATTCCTAAAAGAGCTATATTGGTGGCTGGTTTCTTTATTGGACTCTTATGGTTTTACTGGATTGGTTATAGTTTTAAATATAATGGTGTTGGATATTTAACTCCTTTTATTACTCTATCATTTGCCATTATTTATATGTTGTTTTTTGGTGTTTTAGCACTAAGCAACAAAGTATATGTCAGAGCTCTTTTACTATTTTCTCTTAGTTTTTTTGAACCCTTTGATTGGAACTGGCTGCAAATTGAACTATTATTTGTAGATAGTTATATTGGTCTGTTTAAATACCAACTATTCTTCGTTTTGGCAGCTCTTACACTTCCTAATTATTTAAAATTTAAATACAAAGATGCTTCTATACTCCTGCTCCTCCTCGCATTAAATTTTAGCCCTAGTATAGAAAAAGAAGCTCCACTAAAAATCAAACTTGTTCCTACCGATATAGCACAAGACAAAAAATGGGCGAGAGCTTCTCTTAAACCTACTATCTTTATGATTTTAAAAGAGATACAAAATGCGATAGATGAAGATTATGAAGTTATTGTTTTTCCAGAGTCAGTATTTCCACTTTACATGAATGAAAATCAAAAAATCATTGATAGACTCCTTAAATATTCTCAAGATATTACCATAGTTGCAGGTTCTCTCTATAGAGATAAAGGTAATAATTACAACGTTACATATATGTTTCAAAATGGTAAATATGAAATGGCTAAAAAGCTCGTTTTAGTTCCTTTTGGAGAGTATGTACCTCTTCCAAAATTTGCACAAAACATAATCAATGATATGTTTTTTGCTGGGCAAGCTGATTTTGTAACTGCTGAGAAGCCAACAGATTTTATAATTAAAGGTGTAAAATTTAGAAATGCCATCTGCTATGAAGCTACATGCCAAGAAATATATGAGGGTGATGTAAGTTATGTTATTGCTATAAGTAACAATGCTTGGTTTGCTCCATCTATAGAGCCTACTATTCAAAAATTACTCATGAGATATTATGCGCGTAAAAATGCTACAACAATATACCATTCGGCAAATTACAAGGGTACCGGCATAGTTAGATAATAACATTTAGCTATAATAATAAAAAATATTTTTCAGGCTACTACATGTTAAATCTTAAAAATCCAGACCTATATAACAACCGTGAAATTTCATGGTTACAATTCAATACAAGAGTTTTAAAACAAGCTCAAGATGAATCACTTCCACTACTAGAACGTCTTAAATTTTTTGCTATTTATGGAACAAACCTAGATGAATTTTATATGATTAGGATTGCAGGGCTTAAAAAACTTTTTGCAGCTGGTATCATAGTATCAGGCGCTGACAAATTAACACCGATGCAGCAACTTAGGGAGATAAGAAAATATCTTCACCAAGAGCAACAAGTGATAGAGCATTGTATGAGTGGAATATTTAAAAAGCTTGAACTTGAAGGTATTTATGTAAAATCATACGATGAAGTCAACCAGCATCAAAAAAACACTCTCAATAGATATTTTAGTGAAAATATATATCCAGTAATTATACCAATTGCTATAGATGCTACACATCCGTTTCCACACCTGAATAACCTTAGCTTTGGACTAATTGTAAAGTTGAGTGATACAGATGATGAGTCAATAGAAAGATTCGGACTCATTAGAGTTCCAAGGGTTGTTAGCAGATTTATCGAACTTGACAATGCTACTTATGTTCCTGTTGAATCACTTGTTGCACAACACGTTGAAGATCTTTTCCCTGGCTATACTCTTATTAAATATGCATCATTTAGAGTTACAAGAAATGCGGATATGGAGATAGAGGAGGAAGAAGCTGATGATTTTATGGAAATTCTTGAAGAAGGATTAAAATCACGTCGTAAAGGTGAGATGGTAAGACTGGAGATCGGTAGTGATACTGATGAAGAAATTATTAATTTTTTCAATCGTCATACAAATGTTTACAAAGATGATATTTATAAATTTCACACATTTTTAAATCTATCTAGCTTATGGCAAATTGTTGGAAATAAGAATTTTGCACATCTATTAGCTGCTCCTTTTAAACCTCAGAGTTTACCTCCGTTTGACAATAGCGAAAATATTTTCACCACTCTAGAGAAGCAAGATGTTCTAATGTACCATCCTTATGAAAGTTTTGATCCAGTTGTAAGACTGATTCAAACTGCTTCAAAAGATAAAGATGTTGTTTCTATAAAGATGACTCTATATCGTTCAGGAACAAACTCACCTATAGTTCAAGCACTTATGGCTGCTGCAGAGAGCGGGAAGCAAGTAACAGTTATGGTTGAGCTAAAAGCAAGATTTGATGAAGAGAACAATCTTATCTGGGCAAAAGCACTTGAAAAAGCAGGAGCTCATGTTATCTACGGCATACGTGGATTTAAAGTTCATGCGAAAGCCTCTTTAGTAACAAGAAGAAAAAATGGAAAGCTAAAACAGTACGCACACTTGGGTACAGGGAATTACAATCAAGCAACTGCAAAAATTTATACGGATATTAGTTATCTTACTTCTAAAGATGAAATAACTAATGATTTAACAAAATTTTTTCACTTCTTAACTGGTTTTAGTAAAAAAGGCAAACTTGATGAGCTTTATATGTCACCAGCTCAAATCAAACCTAAAGTTCTTTCTTTAATTCATAATGAGACAAGAAAAGGTAGCGATGGACAAATTATTGCAAAAGTAAACTCTTTGGTTGACGAAGATGTAATTCGCGCACTGTATAAAGCCAGCCAGGCAGGTGTAAAAATCGACCTTATTGTTCGCGGCATCTGTTGTCTTAAAACAGGCATCGAAGGCGTGAGTGATAACATCAGAGTTATCTCAATTTTAGGTAAATATCTAGAGCATCCAAGAGTATTCTACTTCAAAAATGATGCTGCTCAGGTTTATATATCTTCTGCTGACTGGATGCCAAGAAATTTGGTTAGAAGAATTGAACTTTTAACTGCTATCAAAGATGAAGAGTCACAAAATAAGATTATTCAGATTTTAAAACTTCAGTGTTCTGACAACGTACTGGCATATGAGCTTCAAAGTGACGGTTCATACATAAAAGTCAAACAAATAGAAGAAGATAAAAGTGTAAATAATCATAAACTTCTAGAAGAGTTTGTAAACAAAATCTCAAAAGCAAGTAAAAAAGAGACTCAAAGAAGTGTAGCGCAAATCACTTCTCGTCTTTTTCTGGAGAGCTAATATGACATATAAGTTTAAAAATATAGAACCAATAATAGGTGAGAAAACATGGATAGCACCATCTGCTGATGTAATTGGTGATGTTACATGCGGAAGTGACTGCTCTATCTGGTTTGGAAGTGTAGTCAGAGGCGATGTTCACTACATTAAAATAGGTGACAGAGTCAGCATCCAAGATCTTAGTATGGTTCATGTAACTCACTATAAAAAAGCTGACAAGAGTGACGGTAATCCTACTATTATAGGAAATGATGTAACTATTGGTCACCGCGTTATGCTTCATGGATGCACAATAGAAGATGCTTGCCTAATCGGAATGAGCGCTACAATATTGGATGGTGCGGTAATCGGCAAAGAGAGCATTGTAGGAGCTAGTGCTTTAGTTACAAAAAACAAAGTTTTTCCTCCACGTTCGTTAATCATGGGGAGTCCAGCCAAAGTTGTTAGAGAGCTAAATGATGAAGAAGTAAAAGAACTTTATGCATCTGCTTCAAGATATGTAGCGTTTAAAAACGAATACCAGGACTAAGTTACATAGATGCCAGATTTTTTCATATACGCAGATATTATTGGCATTATAGCTTTTAGCATCAGTGGATTTTTAATAGCTATAAAAAATGATCTTGATATTCTCGGTATCTTAATAGCATCGGCACTTACTGCTCTTGGCGGTGGAGTTATCAGAGATGCTATTCTTAGTTCAGCGCCTTTTGCATTCACCTCTCTCTATCCTGCTTTAACCTTAATAGCTACTATATTAATCGCTTACATTTTTAAACTATACAAAAAACCATCGATTGAGAGAAAATTGATATTTGTAGTAAGTGATACTATTGGTCTTGTTGCTTTTAGTATTACAGGAGCGATTTTGGCGATACATGCAGATTATAACTTTTTTGGCATTATAATATTGAGCTTTATTACTGCTGTTGGTGGTGGAGTTACAAGGGACATAATGATAAATCAGGTTCCAACTGTTCTGGTAAGTGACTTCTATGGTTCTATCGCTGTAATAGTTGCTCTGCTGTTGGCATTACTTGAGATGTTTAATGGTTTGAATGAGATAAGTATTGCTGTAGTAGCCATTTTGTCTGTTATTTTAAGATTGATCGCTTTTAAAAGAGAGTGGCATCTGCCGAAGTTAAGTTAAATTTATAAAAGGCTATATAGCCTTTTATGTTCTGTAGTCCGCATTTATTTTAACATACTCATAACCTAAGTCACAACCGTATGCTTTAAAACTACCTTCACCTACACCTAAGTCACAAGAGATAGTAAACTTTTTATGTCCCATAATAACGGCACATTTTTTCTCCATCTCAGCATCAAAAAGCAATTCACCTCTATTATAAACACAAAGATTGTCAAATGAGATTTTTAGCTTCTCTTCATAAGCTTCTACCCCACTTGCACCTACTGTTGAAGCAATTCTTCCCCAGTTAGGATCTTCACCGTAAAGAGCAGTTTTAACAAGCAGAGAATCAGATAATTTCTTTGCGACTATCTCAGCTTCTCTGTCATCTTTTGCGCCAGTTATTTTGTATGTTACAAGTTTTGTAGCACCCTCACCGTCTCTAACCATCTCTAAAGCTAAGAAGTGCATCACTTTAAATAGTGCTTCTTTAAATGCTTCGGCTTCATAAGCTCCACTTTTAGCATTACTAAGAAGTAAAACAGTATCGTTTGTGGAAGTATCTCCATCAACACTAATAGCATTAAATGTTGTTTTAATAACTTCATCTAATATCTCTTGCATCTCTGCCTTTGAGACATCAGCATCCGTAGTTATAAAACACAGCATTGTTGCCATAGCCGGATTTATCATACCGGCACCTTTAGCCATTGCACCAATGTTAAAGCTACTGCCATCATCAAGCGTAACATTCAGTGCTATCTCTTTTGAGAATGCATCTGTCGTCATAATAGCTTTTGAAGCGTTGCCTGGCTCTTTTTTAGTAGTGTCAAACTTCTTGAGACCGTTTATAATTTTTTCTTTGGGAAGTCTAACACCGATAACGCCTGTTGAGCTCATTATTGGGTTTGTGACATTTTCTAAATTACTTAAAACTTCATCTATGTCTTCAAAGCCAGCTTGACCTGTCATTGCATTTGCATTTTTTGAGTTTATAAGAATGAAGTTTGTCTTAAAATCACCCTTTGCTCTAAAGTGCTTTATAGGAGCTGCATACATCTTGTTTGTAGTAAAGGTTGAAGCTACTTCACACTCATTCTCACTGTAGATAAATGCCATATCCAAGGCACCATCTTTTTTCAGTCCTGCACTTATTCCATCAGCATAAAAACCATCAGATGCGCATACGCCACCAGTAGTTTGAACTATCTTATACAAATCTCAGCTCCTTAGGCTTAGTTCTTTTTCTTAAAAGCTCTTTTGTTGTTCTTATATCACGTTGCATACCAATAATAAGCAGCTTACACTCACTTGTAATTAGTACATCACCTTTTGGCATAGATATAAATTTGCCATCTTTTTTTGTTATTCCAATTACTGAAGTGTTGGTTATTTGACGCATATGCGTCTCTTTTAATTTCTTAAGTACTGCCCAGCTATATTTTGGGACTTCTACTTCTTCCATATCCAAAGGATTATCACTCTTATATAAAAACTCTTCAAGAAGATTTTCCATATCTGGTCTTGCTGCCATTGCGCTAACTCTTTGGGCTGTTAGTTTAGTCGGAGAAACAACAGTGTCCGCACCAAGTTTTTTAAGCTTTTCAACATCACTCATTGATTCAGCTGTTGAAATAACATAATAAGGTCTTGGTAAAAAGTGTTCCTTCTCAAAAAGCCTAACAGATGCGATTATAGCAATATTATCAGCAAGAGAAGCAGATAGTGTTATAAGACCTTTAGCAGATGCAAGGTGAGCTTTTAACATTGAAAGTTCAGCGTGTGGTTCAGCTTTTAAATACGTTTGATAATTATGCTCTCTAGCCCACTCATGAATCTCTTCTCTTGGGTCAACTACTACAAAAGGAATATGATTTTTTCTCAGCTGTTTTGTTACTTCAAGAGTATAATCATTATGGTAACAGACCACAAAATGTTTTTTTAACCTTGCTATCTTATACAACATTCTTCGCTCCTTTAAAATCGTGATAATCGTACCTCTATTTAACTCTGCGATTAAAATACCGATTGCACTTGTAAAAGTTGCAAAACCTGCAATAATAAGAGTAATGGTAAATATTCTTCCTGCATCAGAAACTGGAGCTATTTCTCCAAATCCAACTGTAGTAAAGGTAATACCAGTTTGATATACGGCATCCATTAGAGTAAAATTGTCGATAAGTACATATCCGACAGTTCCTACTAACATAGTCATAACTGTTAAAATTAGGGGTAAACGAAATGCTTTTAGGTGAGGGTAAACTTCAGGAAGAAGTTTTGCGTCAGGTTTGGGAGCAGACTCCCAGTGCAGGAATTTGCGAATCCTTTGTAAAAGATTCAACATTTTTTCCTGTTCTCTTTACGAGTTTTTCTTAAGTGTGCGTAATTCTCTTGCAGAGATTTTAATCTTTTGCGTAGTACCATCTTCTAAAGTGATTCGCACAGTTCTTAGGTTTAATAAAAAACGACGCTTTGTTCTGTTTTTTGCATGAGAAACATTGTTCCCGCTCATAGGGCCTTTGCCACTAATAGCACATTTTCTTGCCATAATTAGCTTCCTTGTTTAGGTTTTAAAGTTGCGAATTGTATCAGGTAGAAGCAAAACCTAAGCTTAAAGGTGTTTTAGGCAGCTTAAAATGTTATATCATTTAGTTTTAATATTCATTTTATCAATATACAGCTAGAATATATACAAATTAACAACATATGAAGTGAAGATGATAACAAAAGATAAAATTGATGAGTATATTAGCAAAATCCCACCTGCACCGCAAGCACTAAAAGAAACACTGACGCTACTCAATGCCGGTGAACTTATTAAAGCCTCAAAAGCCGCACAGACTGATTTAGCTCTTGCAACATATCTCAAAGAACTAGTTAACAAACCTATATATGGCTTTGCAAATGAAGTTACTGATGTATCTCAAATATTTGGAATTTTGGGTGTCTCCGGCTCACAACAAACTGTTTACAACTATATGACGACTCTACTTAGTCCTGGTAAATGGGTTTTGTTTAAACTAAATGCTAGGGCATTCCATGAGTTACAGGCAAAATTATCAAAAAGATGGGAAGAGATTTTAGATCATCTATGCATAGATGATAAAAACATATCTAGTTCTATTGCTCTTCTACCAGCTAGTATTATCGTCTCAGAAGCACTGTTTTGTGACAAAATAGAAGATGTAAACCTTTTAAGAAGTGTAAAAAATCTTGATTACAACACTATACTGACTCGCCTATGTGGAGTTGGCATTTTCGATATATGCGAACAGATATCTGTTAAATGGGAGATGCCAGAAGAGATTGCTAAAATCATTCAAGCCTCTTCTGGATTGAAACCATCTGAAGATAAAAAGATAAACCTTCTTGGGAAGTGGATGCATCTCTTACTATTTTATGAACTATCTCAACCTATGTTTATTGAAGCTGGTCTAAATGACTTTATAGATTTTCAAATAGACTATGTTGGTGACATATATGAAGAATTCTCTACACTAATGGAAATAGCATGAAACCAATCGTTAAAAATGGCATAGCAATTTTTACACCTCAAGGTTTTTTAGATGGAAACAGCAGTAAAGCATTTTTAAGTATAGAAGATGTCGCATCTACGGCTTCACTAAAAGTAGATATGGTTTTAGTTTCACTAAAAAGGGTTGTGTTTTTCAACAGGAATGGGCTAGATGCTTTTATGAAACTTTTTATCAAAGTTCGCCAAGGCAGTCATGCTGCTGTTGGTTTTTGTGACTATGACACTAAAAAATATGAAGCTATAAAAGTCTTTTATAAAGATGAACTGAATTTTTCTTTATTTAAATCTATAGAGATCGCCTATCTATTTTCATCAAACTTTAAAAATCAAAATAAAAACATTCTGCTTTACAGTGAAGATAAATCTCAACGCACAGCTATGGCAATTGAACTTCACGATAACGGGCATAATCCAATTGTTGCACAAAGTGCAGAAGAGTTTAAAGAAAAATGTTCAAAAAAAGAGGCTTATGACTACGTTATAGATTCTACATATTTAGGTCAAATGGGACAAAAAATAGCTACTCGTGTAACAGGAAATGCTATTATATATTCTATCTCATCTTTTTTAGATACAGAGATAGGAAATAAATTTAATATTGAATATCATAACAACTCACTCAATGTTGGCTTTAGACTATTTATATTTGATGCATATAAAGTTATAAGTATGAATGTTCATGCTCTAAACTTTTTTTCAAAACTTGCAAGTTCTGCAGCAGAATATAACGCTTCAATATGTTTTGTAGGAATGACTTTTGAGAAAACTCCAGAAGTATTTAAAGAAAATCTTGAAGATGCCGGAATTCTATTCTATGAGCAGATGGATGATATATTACTAAATAAAGAGCTTTTAAAAGAATTGGGTGCGAGTAGTCCAGCAAATACAAAAACTAAAAGAGCTATAAACAAGCAAACAGTTACTGAACTTCCAAGGTTTATAGATGCCACAGTTGCAACTATTGAGATGATGACAAACTCTAAAGCTGTTAAACAAGCCGTGCAGGTTCAAAATATTATTATAGATGATAAGAATGGCAAGATAGCTAGTTCTATTGGTTACTATGGTGATATGGATGGGATGGTTGTTTTAGTATTTCCAAAAGAAATAGCCAAAAAGGCTTGTGAACTTCTTATTGGCGAAAAGACTGACGATGAGGAAATGATACTTGATACTCTTGCTGAACTTGTAAATATTGTTGGAGGTAAGATTAAAACTCTTCTTTCTGATGAAAGAATAAGTATTGACATCACGCTTCCAAGAACATACAATGATGTGGACAGTCTTCTTGAAGTTATAGAATCTAGAAAAGGCGTACAGGTCGACTTATCTTTTAATAATAACAACTTTCTATTTTTCTTAACTAGATAAAAGACTCAACTTTTTGTACAATAACTTTGATATAATTCCACAATTAAATAAAGGATTTTTATGATTCAAGTAGCCCCTAGTGTTCTATCGGCTGATTTTGGCAATTTACAAAGAGATGTTGAAGCTATTTGCGATGCTGGTTGTGATTTAGTTCATGTTGATGTTATGGATGGTCACTTTGTTCCAAACCTTACAATTGGGCCAGTTGTAGTTTCAGCTATTGCTGCATGTGCCACAAAACCTCTTGATATTCATCTTATGGTTGAAAATAACACTTTTTTTGTTGACCTTTTTGCACCTTTAAAACCTGCATATATATCTTTTCACATAGAAGAAGAGAAGCATCCACATAGACTAATCCAGAAAATTCGCTCTTTAGGGATCAAACCTGCAATTGTTTTAAATCCTCATACGCCACCTGAATCTGTTGAATACTTACTTCAAGACTTAGATATGATTCTTCTGATGAGTGTTAATCCTGGTTTTGGCGGACAAAGTTTTATTGATACAGTTATTCCTAAAGCTTCAAAATTAAATGAGATGAGAAATAGACTTAACCCAAATTGTCTTATTCAAGTTGATGGTGGAGTAACTGATAAAAATATTCAAAGTCTAAAAGATGCTGGAGTTGATGTTGTTGTTGCTGGAAGCTATGTGTTTAATCATGCTTCAAAAAAAGAAGCTATAAAAAGTCTACAGATATAATGCGAACTAAAATATGTGGGATTACATCTTACTCAGATGCTATGGATGCAATAAATGCAGGTGCTAATGCACTTGGTTTTGTATTTTATGAAAAATCCCCTAGGTATATAACGCCCTCAGATGCTAAAAAAATCATCACTCAACTTCCTCCATTTGTAGAAAAAGTTGGACTTTTTGTAAATGTAGATGCACAAGTTATCAACTCATACATTCAAGAGTCCGGCTGTACTCTTGCTCAACTTCATTTTGAAGCTTCAGATGCAGTTTACGAACAACTTTTTGTTCCACATATCAAAGTCATAAGAGCTAAAGAAGCTAAAGATATTTTACAGTACTCTAATGAGTACAGACTAGTAGATGCATACTGTGAAGCTTTTGGTGGAGCAGGTAAAAGGCTAAATATAGAGTGGTTCAATGATGTAGACTGCTCAAAAATCATTCTTGCCGGTGGACTAGATGCAGATAATGTAGCTTCATTGAAAAAGTATGGCTTTTACGGTGTTGATGTCAGTAGCGGAGTAGAGATATCTCATGGTGTAAAAGATAAAGAAAAAGTGAAAGATTTTATAGCAAATGCTAGCTAAAGATTTTCAACTAGACACTAAGAGCATCCATAAACTAGCCTCTAAGGGTCTGTGCATCGACAACTTAAAACCACAGTTAAACGACGACTTAGACTTCTCTTTAGAACTTTGGCATTCACAAGGTTTAGAGATAGTTAAACAGCATGGTTATTTTTACTTTGCTACAAGATTTATGTCTATTAAAGATGCTGAGTTTTGTATTGTAGACATAGAAACAAACGGTTCTAAGATAGATAAACATCAAATCATTGAAATAGGCGCAGTAAAAGTAAGAGACGGGGTAATAATTGATAAATTTGAATCACTTGTTTATTGCAGAGAAATCAACAAACATATTACAGAAATAACTGGCATATCTGTTGAAGATACAAAAAATGCACCAAACTTAAAAAAAGTTCTTTATGAGTTCAAAAGCTTTTTAGGAAATGCTATCTTTGTTGCTCACGATGTTAAATTTGACTATAAATTCATATCATTAAGTATGCAAAAAATTGGTTTAGAACCGCTTCTCAACCGTTCGATATGTTCTCTAGCACTCGCAGAGAGAACAATAGAATCTTACAGATATGCTCTGTCTTACCTAAATGACTCACTACATCTAAACCCAAATGCAACTCACCATAGAGCAATGAGTGATGTTATCACAACTTATGGATTGTTTATGCTTTCACTTCATAATCTCAAAAGTTTAGATAAAGATGTAAAAACTGCCGAGGATCTTATAAAGTTTTCTAAAGAGGCAAAAAGATTTAAACGACCGAAGTTCGACCCTCTAATGGAGAGCCAAGAAGAAGAAAAAGAGGAATAGTTCTTACTCTGCGTAAGCACCAACTCCTGTTAGTTTACTATATCTAGCTTCCATACGTTCTTCTTTACTCATCTCTCTAAGAGAATTTAAGTTTTTTAGAAAATAATCAGATATTGCCGCAGCAGCTGCTTCTTTATCCCTGTGCGCACCAATAAGTGGTTCATCAATAATATCATCAATAAGGTTTAACTCTTTTAAGTCACCACTAGTGATTTTCATTGCATTCGTTGCAGCTTCAGCTTTCTTAGGATCATTCCATAAAATTGCTGAACAGCCTTCTGGAGAGATAACACTAAATACAGAGTAACGCATCATCGCAAATTTATCAGCAACACCAATTGCAAGTGCTCCACCACTTCCACCTTCTCCAATAACAATAGAGATAGTTTGAGTGTCAAGCTCTGCAAGTTCTAAAAGATTTCTAGCGATTGCTTCACTCTGATTTCTCTCTTCAGCGCCAAGACCTGGGTAAGCACCCGGAGTATCTACAAGCATCAAAAGAGGGATATTAAATTTTTCTGCCATCTTAGCAGCACGAAGAGCTTTTCTGTAACCCTCTGGGTGAGGCATACCGAAGTTTCTTCTTATTTTGTTCTTAGTACCGCGGCCTTTTTGCTCACCAATAACCATAACTTTTTCATCGCCGATATAACCTAAATAACATACGATTGCAGCATCATCACGGAAATGTCTATCTCCATGAATCTCATATTTATCACGCATGATTAAGTTAATATAGTCCAGTGCATACGGTCTATCTATATGACGAGCAAGTTGAAGTTGCTGAAACGGGGATAGATTAGTAAAAGTTTTTGACACTTCTTTATCTAAGTTTTCTTGAAGAGATTCTAAAGCACCTTCATCATGACGAACGCGCGCAGAAATAATATCTTCTTGAATAAATTTAATTTTGTATTCAAAGTCTAAATATGTTGCCAAATTAAATCCTTAAGTTAGATTTTTTTGAAGATTAAAACACCATTAGTTCCACCGAAACCAAAAGAGTTACTCATAACTACATTTAATTCCGCTTTTCTTGAAGTATTAGGAACGACATCTAAATCACAATTTTCATCAGGTGTAGTGTAGTTTATTGTTGGAGGGATGATTCCATCTCTCATTGCCATTAAACATGTAACAGCTTCAATACCACCAGCAGCACCAAGACAGTGACCTATTTGACCTTTTATTGAACTCATTGGAGGACAATTTTCTTTTCCGCCAAGTAGGTCTTTTACAGCTGCCGTTTCATTTTTATCATTGATTGGAGTACTTGTTCCATGAGCATTAACATAATCAAGTTTAGGCTCACCAGCCATTTTGTATGCTGCCTTCATTGCACGAGCCGGACCATCAAGACTTGGAGTTGTAATATGACTAGCATCTCCGCTCTCACCAAAACCTATAATCTCACCATAAATATTTGCGCCACGAGCTACAGCATCTTCATAAACTTCTAATATTAATGCAGCTGCACCTTCTCCCATTACAAAACCATCACGGTCTGCATCAAATGGACGAGAAGCACTCTTTGGATTTTCATTATTCGTTGATAATGCTTTCATCGCAGCAAACCCACCAACACCAGCACCAGTGATTGCACATTCAGCTGAAACAACTAACATTTTTTCAGCACCATTACACATAATCGTCTTAACAGCTTCACTTATTGCGTGAGTTCCTGCAGCACATGCAGTTACACTTGAAAGGTTTGGACCTTTTGTTCCATGTTCAATAGACACAAAACCACCAAGCATATTAACTAAAGCACCTGGAATAAAAAATGGAGAGATTTTACGAGGACCACGAGTTTCTATGATAATAGAGTTTTTCTCAATTGATGGAAGTCCACCGATACCAGATCCAGCACTAATACCAAATCTTTCCATATCAGTGTCTTCTGGAAGGTTAGCATCCGCCATCGCTTCTTGAGCAGCTTTAAGACCTAAGTGAATAAATCTGTCAGCTTTTTTAACTTCTTTTGGTGCCATAACTGTTGCAGGATCAAAATCTTTAACCTCACCAGCAATTTTTGCACTATAGTCTGAAGGATCAAAAAGAGTTATTGTGTCTATTCCACATACGCCATCACATATTGCTTTAAAAGAACTCTCTTTGTCATTCCCAACTGCATTTATCATGCCCATCCCAGTTACTACTACTCTTCTCATTTAAAAATCTCCATGATAAAATTACAAAATACTTTAAAAAACCCAGCAGAGCTACTTAAAGCCCTTATTGAGTTCTAAAAACACTTAATAGTGATTATTTGCTTTCGATATAAGTTACAACATCTCTAACTGTTTGAATTTTCTCTGCTTCATCATCAGGAATTTCAATGTCAAATTTCTCTTCAAGAGCCATTACTAATTCAACAACGTCAAGGCTATCAGCACCTAAATCTTCAACAAACTTCGCGTCTTCTTTAACTTCATCCGGGTTAACGCTTAATTGCTCAACTACTACTTCTTTAATATCGTCTAAAAGTGCCATTATAGCTCCTATGTTTTTAAGTATAAAATCGCGAAATTATAACATATATAGCTTAAACCAACTACCTATGCCATATTCATTCCGCCATTAACTTTTAATGTTTCACCAGTTATATAACTAGAGTGATCTGAAAGTAAAAATGCTGTAGCTTCGGCTACTTCTTTCGCATTTCCAAAGCGTTTCATTGGGATTTTAGAAGTAAAACCTTCTTTAATCTCATCACTAAGTGCATCTGTCATTTCAGTTGCAATAAAGCCAGGAGTAATTGTGTTATAACGAATTCCGCTAGTTGCTGCTTCGATTGCGAAACTCTTGCTCATCGCAATAACGCCACCCTTAGAAGCCGCATAATTTGTTTGTCCAGCATTACCTGTTTCACCAACAATTGAAGCGATATTAACAACTGAACCAAACTTTTTCTTTCTCATAACTTTCATAGATTCTCTACAACCAATAAAACAAGAAGTAAGATTTGCATTGATAACACTCATGAAATCTTCAGTCTTCATACGAAGAGCAAGCTTGTCATTTGTAATACCGGCATTGTTTACAAGGTAAGAAAGTTCACCATCACTGTCAACTATAGTTTTAATAGCATCTACGAATGCTTCTTCATCACTAACATCAAAGCCGATAACAGCAGCGTTTCCGCCGGCAGCTTCAATAGTTTCTTTTATTGCGTCTGCTTCTGCAGCACCACTTCTGTAGTTAATCCAAACTTTTAAACCAAAACCAGCTAAAGTTTTTGCAATCTCTGCACCAATACCACGACTTGAGCCTGTAACTAAAACATTTTTTCCACTAAATTTCATTAAGCTTCCCCATCTAATTTAATGATAAAACGATACCAAATAGTTGCTTTATTTAAAGAATTTTAAATATAGAAAATATCAAGATTTACTATTTCTTAATATATTTCTTATCATATTTATAAATACCAAATAATGAAGCGGTATAAGTGCATACCAATAGATTCTTCCTACTATTCCCCTAGGGTAGAAGTATGCTGATTGAATAAGTTTATTACCATCTATTTTAAACTCTAACCATCCTTCTCCAGGCATTTTCATCTGTGCAAATAGGAGTAATCTCTCATCTTCTTTTATGTCTTCAACTCTCCAAAAGTCCAAGCACTCTCCAAGTCTTAAATCACAATTATCTCTTCTACCTCTATTAATTCCAACCCCACCGACTGCTTTGTCTATAATACCTCTAAGTTCCCATAAAAAATCATAATCGAACCATCCGTTTTCACCACCAAGAGATGTTATGGCTTTAAAAACTTTCTTCTTATCATATGAGCTTATATCAGCTTCTTTTCTATCTACAAAAATTGAATCGTTTATTTGTTCTTTGTGTTTTTTATCCCAGTTTGAGCCGTCACTATCACTCCACCTGCTGATGACTTGATGCTGTTCTATCTCTATAACTGCTTTTTTAACAGCATCAATATAGCTCATAGGTTTTACTTTAGGATAATACTCTTTTGCATTGTTGTTTTGTATAGTTACTTCTGATTTAAGTCCTTCAATAAGTGCTTTTGCCACAGTAAAAGGAACTGGAGTAAAGAGATTTAACCAATACGATGAGAGGTTTATACTCATAAACGGAACAGATATAAGATACCTTTTAAGCTTAAGGGCTTTTGCCGTTTGAAGCATCATATCTTTATATTTCATTTTTGCAGAGCCAATATCAACAATCAAGTTTTTCTTATAATTTAAATATAAAGATGCAACAAGATAATTTATGACATCATCTACCGCAATCGGTTGAGCATAGGTATCTACCCATTTTGGTGTTATCATTAAGGGTAATTTTTCTACAAGATTTCGTATAATCTCAAAGCTTGCACTTCCTGAGCCTATAATCACTCCTGCTCTTATCCAAATTGTTTGTATAGTACTTGATGAGCTTAAAATCTCACCAGTTTCAATACGGCTTAAAAGGTGTTTACTTGTATCACTATTTTTCACACCCAATCCACCAAGATATATGATTCTTTTTACACCACAGTGACCAGATGCTTCTATAAAGTTTTGGGCTGATTGTTTATCTAATTCTTTATAGTTTTTTTTGTTTAAGGAGTGGATGAGATAAAAAGCGATATCAATGTCCTCTAAAGCTTTTTTTAAAGCTTCTTTATCAAATGTATCACCTTCAATAACTTCATAATTGTCAAGTACCTCTTGAGACAAGCTTTTCTTATTTCGTACTAATATTCTTAATTCTATATTTTTTTGCAAAATAAGTAAACTTTTCAAGCGTCTACCAATATAGCCATTTGCTCCTGTCAACAATACTTTCATAACAAACTCCTAATGTATAGAGTTCATTATAAGTTAATTTTACTAAAAAAAATACTTTTATATAAGACTATGATCCATCTCAGATGGAATTTCTATGTCCATAAGTTTTAATACAGTTGGAGCTATGTTGTTGAGTCCACCTGATTCTACCTTAGTAACACCATCAGCCATAACAAAACACCATACTTTTCCTGTTGTGTGATTTGTTAAAGTATTTCCATCTTCATCTTTCATCTCTTCACAGTTTCCATGATCAGATGTAATAACCACAGCATAATCATTCTCTTTTGCTTTTTCTATAATTTTTCCAAGTTGTGCGTCTACTGCAGTAACTGCAATTTTTGCAGCTTCTTCATCTCCAGTATGTCCGACCATATCACCGTTTGCAAAGTTTACAACAACAAAGTCATAGTTCTCATCCATCGCTTTTAAAACAGCCTCGCCAACTTCAAAAGCGCTCATCTCTGGTTTCATATCATAAGTCTTTACATCAGGAGAAGGAATAAGGACTCTTGTCTCATTCTCATATGGCTCATCTATACCACCATTTAAAAAGAATGTAACATGAGCATACTTTTCAGTTTCCGCTGTGTGAAGTTGTCTTAGGCCCTTAGATGAAATTATTTCTGCTAAAGTATTTTTAGGTGCTGCTTTTGAAAAAAGAACCGGATATGAGAAAGATTTATCATACTCTGTCATAGTTGCAAGGCTTACCATTTTATAGTTTCTTGAAAACTCATGAAAACCATTAGATGCGAGAGCAGTAACAAGCTCTCTCATTCTATCACTTCTAAAATTGATAGTTAGTATACTGTCTCCATCTTTAACACCATCATAACCTTCAAAAGCTGTTGGTTCTACAAACTCATCAGTCTCACCAAGAGCGTAAGATGAACCAATGTAGCCTGCCGGTTCAAAATCTGTTTTTGGTTTTGCTTCTACTATTGCTTCATATGCTCTTTGGATTCTTCCCCAACGGTTATCTCTGTCCATCGCGTAAAAACGTCCAGCCATAGTTGCTATTTGAATATTCTCATTTAGGTGGCTTTGTACAATTTTTAAATATTTTTGTGCAGAAGTTGGAGATACATCCCTTCCATCAGTTATTAGATGCAAGAAAACTTTTTTTCCATTTTTTGCCGCAATTTTTGCTACACCCATAAAATGATCAATATGAGAGTGAACACCACCGTCACTCATCAGACCTATTAGATGCAATCTATCTGAAGTTTTAAAAAGATTTTGTAGTGTTTTGTTTTCTTCTAAAGTATTTTCAGAAAGTGCTAATGAGATTTTTACAAGATCTTGGTATAAAACTCTACCGCTTCCTATGCTCATATGCCCAACTTCAGAGTTCCCCATCTGACCTTCTGGCAGTCCAACACTAAGCCCTGAAGTATCGATGAGAGAGTGTGGAGTCTCTTCAAATAATTTATCATAGTTTGGTTTAGTTGCATTGTGGAATGCATTATGTTCAGTTTTAGGACTAAAACCTATACCATCTGTAATAACTAGAACAGCTTTTTTTGACAAATTTGCTCCCTTATATAAAGTTTTATGCAATTATACTATAATGTCATTTTTAAACTATTAAGGGATCAGTTAATTTGTTATACACTCTCTACGAATTATTTCATATCAACATACTTGGATACATTACAATCAGGGCTGGTGTCTCTTTTTTCTTAGCTCTGTTTTTCACACTATTCTTACTACCTCGTTTTATAAAGTGGGCACAAAGAACTTCTAGTGTTCAGCCAATTAATGCATGGGCACCAGAAAATCATCAACAAAAAGCAAAGACTCCTACAATGGGTGGAATCGTTTTTGTAGGTGCAACTATTTTAGCATCACTACTAACTATAAAGTTCTCAAACATGTATGCACTTGGTGCAATTTTGACACTTATACTTTTTGCTCTAATCGGTTTTCAAGATGACTATGCAAAAATAAAAAAAAGTGAAAACCTAGCAGGATTAAAGGCTAGGGCTAAACTTGCTCTTCAAATCATTGCAGCTTTAGTAGTTACATCTTTTTTATGTTTATTCGCTGATTTTAACACTGATCTATATGTTCCATTTATTAAAACACCTGTTTTTGACATGGGTGTCTACTCAATCGCTCTTTGGTGTTTAGTAATAATTTCAACATCAAATGCCGTAAACTTAACAGATGGACTTGACGGATTAGCGACTGTTCCATCTTTAGCCGCTTTGGCTTCTTTTAGTATTATCATATATATTACAGGAAACGCTAAGATAAGTTCTTACCTTTTAATGCCAAACTTTGATGTTGGTGAAGTTGCGATTGTAGCCAGTGCTCTTATGGGTGCGCTTACCGGCTTCTTATGGTACAACTGCCATCCTGCTGAAGTATTTATGGGAGATAGCGGTTCACTTACAATAGGTGCTTTTCTAGGTTACCTTGCTATCATCTCTAAAAGTGAGATTTTACTACTTCTAATCGGTTCTATCTTTGTTATAGAAACTGTCTCTGTAATCCTTCAAGTTGGAAGTTATAAATTTCGTAAAAAAAGAGTCTTTTTAATGGCTCCTATTCATCACCATTTTGAGATGAAAAAATGGGCTGAAAATAAGATTATCGTTAGATTTTGGATTATTGCGATTCTCTCAAACCTCATCGCTCTTATCACTCTAAAGATTCGTTAAATGCAAAGAGTATCTCTATTTGGTTATGGCAAAACTACAAAGGCTATCGCAAAAGTAGCCAAAGAAGCTATCTTTTACGATGACAAATGTACTAAACCTTTTCGTGATGAGAATGGTTTTATGGTTAAACCATCAAGTGAGTTTAACGCAAAATATTCACAACTTGAGATTCCGTCACCCGGAATCCCACCCTCAAATCCACTTATACTTAAAGCAAATAATCTTATAAGTGAATATGACTATTTTACAGAGAGTTCACCTCTTAGCATCTGGATAAGTGGTACAAACGGTAAAACAACTACAACACAGATGATGCAGCATCTACTAGAATCAAAAGGCTCTCAAGCCGGTGGGAACATCGGTACTCCACTTGCTGAGCTTTCTCTAGATGCTAAAATGTGGATTTTAGAGACTAGTTCTTTTACTATGCACTATACTAACATCGCTACTCCAAACATATATGTTCTTCTTCCATTAAGTCCTGACCATCTTAGCTGGCACGGAAGTATGCAAGAGTATGTAGATGCAAAACTAAAACCTCTAGCAACGATGAAAGAAGGTGAAGTAGCCATCATCCCAGATGCATACAAAGATGTTAAAACAGATGCTCATATCATTACATACAAAGATGAAAAAAATTTAGCTGAGCGTTTTGGCATAGATGCAAGCAGAGTAAACTTTAAAGGTGCATTTCTTGCAGATGCTCTTTTAGCAATGGCAGTAGATAAAGTTCTTTTTGACAAAATAGACTATAAAAAAATAAACTCTTTTGTTCTTGATCCACATAGACAAGAAGAACTAAGAGATGCAAAAAATCGTCTCTGGGTAAATGACACGAAAGCGACTAACATAGATGCAAGCATCGCAGCACTAAAGAGATACAAAGATTCACGTATTCATCTTATCTTAGGTGGTGATGACAAAGGTGTTGATTTAAATGAGCTCTTTGTTTATCTGCAAAACTTAAATGTTAGCATCTACAATATAGGTTCAAACAAAGAAAAGCTTTCAAAACTTGCAAAAGAGTACAAGATTGACTCAAATTTATGTCTAAATCTCGCAGATGCCATCTCTAAAATAGATAAAAATCTAGCTGAAAAGGAAGTTGCCCTACTCTCTCCAGCAGCAGCCAGCCTTGATGAATTCACCTCTTATGCACAAAGAGGTGACCAATTTAAAGAAGCTGTACGAAACATAAGCTAGCTTTCAGCCCGCAGAAGATACAATGTCGCTCTTTAAAAGATGGCCAATTAGCTCAGTCGGTAGAGCAAGTGACTGAAAATCACTGTGTCCTTGGTTCGATTCCGAGATTGGCCACCACCACTTTTAGAGACTTCCAAATTTTATTATGGCCAATTAGCTCAGTCGGTAGAGCAAATGACTGAAAATCATTGTGTCCTTGGTTCGATTCCGAGATTGGCCACCACCTGTTAACAATCCCTTTTTTTGACTCTTTTATGATATTACCAATCGTTACATCAAATATAAACTTATGCAGAAAAAATTGCCAATTTATTTAGAAACATTCTGCTATAATTCCAACCATATGGGGCTGACCTGGTTTCGACGGGATCAAGTAGCTTCTAATTGCATGTCGGACTGAGCATTTCCGTTACGCGGCTCACAATTGCTTAAATGCAAACAATACAAATTACCGCCCAGCTTTAGCAGTAGCTTAAGTTTTACCCCCTCTTAGAGGACGGGCTGCTTCACCTAATGACTCTAGATAGTTAGGATTCGAAGTATAACCCTTATGTAGATATATCTTACGTCTGTCTCAGCGTAAGACGAATCCCGAGGCTCGTCTTGTGTAGCTTTGCAAGTTGTGTGAAGCAAGATTAAACTTTAACGGCTTTTCTAAACATGTAGACGTTAGGAGTAGCGTGGTTTCGGACTGGAGTTCGATTCTCCACAGCTCCACCATTAATCCCACAAAACTCATCAACAAAACCCCTAATTTACGAGATTTAACTATTTTTATTGTCCATATGTATCCATAGTTGTACTTATAAATCCATAGTTTTAAGTACAACTTTAAGTACAATTATGTACAATTTTAGAAAATGAGCAGGAGTTGTACTTATGGCAAGAACTGTAAAGCCCTTAACAGAAACACAAATCAAAAATGCTAAAGCAAAAGAAAAAACATATATATTGTCTGATGGTGCTGGCTTATACCTTGAGGTAAATATAAATGGTGGTAAGTGGTGGAGATTCAGATATAAATATAACGATAAAATAAAAAAAGTATCTTTAGGAGTTTATCCAGATACTACACTTGCTAATGCCAGAAGAAAAAGAGATGAAGCCAGAAATATACTTGCAAATGATAATAGAGACCCTTTTATTAAAATAGTTGTACATAAAAAAGAGGAAGTTGTACAAAAAACTTTTCAAGAATGGGCAGAGTGGTACATTACAGAGATAAGTACAGAACTCAGTGATACTCATATAACTAGAACTGTCAAAGGCTTTAAAAAAGATGTTTATCCAATTATAGGATCAAAGAGAATGAATGATATCAAAGCAAGAGATATCATTAAGATAATGCATATTATGAAAGAAAGAGGTGCTGTTGAATCTGCGCGTAAGACATTCAGCTCAATTAACCGTGTATTCGCAAAAGCACTTAGTAATTTTCCTGATGAAATAGATAGAAATCCTACCGCCGATATAAAACTTGGAGATATACTTGGTGCTAAGCAAACAACTAATTATCCTATTATTACTGAGCCAAAAGAGCTCGCAACACTTCTCAAGGCTATAAAAGAATATACTGGAGATACATCAACGATACTAGCCTTAACTATGATAGCTCATACTTTTGTAAGACCTATAAATATTAGGTTAGCCAGATGGGATGAAATAGATTTCAATACTAAGCAATGGGTGATTCCAGCATCTAAAATGAAAACAAAAAAAGAATTAATAGTACCACTATCTAAACAGGTCATAGAACTGCTCAAAGAAGCCAAAAGTGATAGTGCGCTGGTATTTCCATCAATTAGAAGTAAAACATCTCCTATGAGCGATAATGCACTTGTTGGAGCACTAAGAAGAATGGGATATAGCAGAGAAGAGATTGTAGCTCATTCTTTTAGAGGTATATTCAGTACCATCGCTCACGAAAAAGGGATTTATGCACATGATGTTATTGAAACTCAACTTGCTCATACAGTTGGGTCAAGTGTATCACAAGCATATAATAGGGCTAAGTATCTGGAGGAAAGAACTAAAATGATGCAGTGGTGGAGTGATTATTTAACAACTCTTCCAAGTAAATAAACAAATCTTTTACTGGAATGGCCCCTATAAACTAGACAATATTTTATTCAGTAATTATTGTCTCAAAATGATATGCGCTAAATTATACGCAATTAAATCTAATTATTTGCATATTTAAATACGCAAAAAGATACGTAATAATATATTAAATTATACAACATGCCTTTACTAAAGCTTTATTTTATGATACTATTCATATAATAATTATGCGCAATAATATACGCAATGTTTATCTATTTTATCAGCGTATATGATACGCAAAAAAAGGATTAATATGGATTTTACTCCAATCATACCACTGAGAAGCAATAAACAAATTCCACAAGATTTACTAGATAGAGCTGAAAAACTTATTCATTCAAGTATTGCTTTGACAGGTGGGCATCCTGCAGAAACGCTTAATGCTGTACGCGAATATTTACGTACAATCAATAGCTATTATTCTAATAAAATTGAATCGGAAGGTACAAGTCCACTAGACATAGAAAAAGCAATGAAAAAAGATTTTTCTAGCGACAAAAAAAAGTGTACACTTCAAATGTTATCATTAGCCCACATTGAGACTCAAAAGAGAGTTGAACATCTTGTAGAGGATGAAAATTTCAGTCCTTATAAAACAGAATTTATTTGCTCTATTCATAATTATCTCTACTCTCAAGATGGAGTTGATTCCTTTCTTGAGATAGAAGGACTTCAAAACAAAATGACACCTGGTGTATTACGTACACATGACGTTAATGTGGGAGATCATGTTGCTCCTGATGTGAAAGAGCTACCATCACTCATGAATAAGTTTGAACTGTTGTATAGAGATGGCTTAGTTGGCTCAAAAGTCAACAAGCTAATATATGCATTAGCTTCTCACCATAGACTAGTCTATATTCACCCCTTTCTAGATGGAAATGGAAGAACTTCTCGACTTGCACTTGATGGTGCATTACTCTCTTGCGGCATTAGTGGATATGGATTATGGAACATATCAAGAGGCTTAGCTCGTAGTGGCGATAAATATAAAGATATGCTTGCCTATGCCGACATGCATCGTCAAGGAGAGTATGATGGTACGGGAGCACTATCGACAAGAGCTTTGAATGAGTTTGTATCCTATATGCTTACTTGTGCTCAAGATCAAGTTGATTACATGACCAAATACTTGAAACTAAGTTCTCTAACTGAGAGATTGACTAAATATGTTAAACTAACACAAAGTGGAATGTTTGACCTTGCTCCTCTTCCTAAAGATACAGACAAAATATTCAAAGAACTTTTACTTAGAGGGGAATTCAAAAAAAGAACAGAGATAGATGAAATATTAGGTGTAAGTAGAAGAACTGCAACTGAAATAACAAAAGAATTACTCCATAGAGGTTACATACAATCGGATGGTCCAAAGAGTTCTATAAGACTAAAAATCAATTCCCATCTAGCAGAACATATTTTTCCTGAACTATAAAAATCAGACCTAATGTTCTGTATCATAGAATGCAAATAACTACAAAACACCCAACTTCCAGCTTCTGGCGAAACCTTTAAGTAATTTCATATACTAAACTATAGATATTTATAGCTAATTATTGGAACAATTTATATCAGTTTGTTAACGGTGGAGAAAGAATCTGCATATTTTATAGACTTAACAGCTCAAAACAATATATACTTGTTGATAAAACTGCTGAAATTAACTCCGCCTATAACAGACTAAACACAGACAAAGAGTTAAAATTTACACTATTTTTTTCATATTAGTCCATAAAATTATATGCTTAAATTTGGCATACCTTTGACATTTATATCCTACTATCACTATAAACTACGTAGTTATTTACAAAATCACCTTTTTCATTCCAGCCCTCGAATGATATAGGCATTCCTCCAGCAGATTGTAAAGTTACAAACGCAACATTTTTATCATAATTATGTATTGCATTGCGATGAGCAAGTAGAAAGGCTATATTTTCTATTTCGGTATCTTTATTATTTTGAAATTCCTTATTGTAGATATCCTTAATTTCGTTGATATCTAATTTTTTTATTTTAACATTCTCTCCATTAACAATAAAATGCAACTCATTGTTTGTGTATAAATCTAGATTTTTCATTTTTTCCCCTTTTTAAGTTTTAAGGCATATTATTTAAAAAAAGCAACTTTCATAAAATATCTTTCAATTTGTCATATTTTTTGTTAATTTAAATATTAATTAAATTCTATAGCACAAACTATTATTAATTTACTATCTCTAATATAACTATTAATGCTTGACTATTTGACTAATTATGCATATCATATAAGCAGAACTTGAAGTTAAAGGAGTTAGCTTGGTGAAATTTATGTACATAATACTTTTATTATCTATAGGTTTATTTGTAAATGAACTTGTCAATTGTGTGACTGGAAGTTGTAGTGCTTTTTATTTAGGTCTTTCAATCATTTTGCTTCTTGGTGCTATGCTTGCTACTGGCAAAGCTGAGTATGAAGACAAGCTGTTAAATAAGCAAGGCTCTTGAGGCACTAATGACAAGTTTAATATACCACAACAAAAAAACCGGCAGCTATATAGAGTTTGATATAGATGGAAAATATACTTCTAGTTTTTTTAGTAGTGAAACAGATATCAAAAATGCCGCAAATAACTTCGTAGAGTATGTTATGCCTAAGATACTTCAGTTTGGAGCTAGTATTGAATTTCCAGCTAAATTACTCCAAGAGTTTAAAGATGAACGAGAGATAGATCTGTTTTTAATGGCAGCGTTTAATGATAAAGCAAAAGAGGCTTTATCATCTTGCATCTTTGCATTAGTTCCAGATAACAATATGAGAAATTACCTTGATATAAAAACTAATGAGTATCATACCAGTGAAGCTATAGGCAAAAATTCTATGATAATTTGCAGGGAACTCTATGATGGAAAGTACTCCGCTGATAATATTACATTTGAAGAGTTAGAGAGTAGATTTATAACTGTTTAACTTTTAAGAAATTCTTTTTAAACTGTGACCGTTCAGAGTTTTGTGTCCGTAACCAATAGTCATTTAAGTTATATCATAGTTCAACAATTTAGTTTGAAACTTAGAATGTTCCAAAAAGTACTATATGTGGAACTTCCCTCTACTGTAATATATAAATATAAATTACTTCACCTTTACTAAAGGAAAACCGTGACCAAGAGGAGATACAAACGGATACTGAGCACGTTTAAACTCTTTCTCCGCTATCTGAGGAACTGTGTCTTCTACAAAGTTTGCTATTTCTAATGTTTTTATATATCCATCACTATCACCATCTGCTTTTCCATTTAGTCCATCTGTTAGAACATAAGTAAGAAGACCATGACCTTTATAGCCTTCTAGTGCTTCTTGGCTTGAAGAAGATGCTGAGATTATTGTACTTCCTACTGCACGGCTTAAAACTTTCATAGCTGTGGTTTCTGTGAGTCCACGAGTAAGAAGTGCAACTTCTAGTGTTTGACCTAATGCTCCAGAGTTACAAGTATCTAAAACGATGAACTTTTTAGTTGTTGGAATATTTGCTAACAAATCTCTTAGAGCATTTTGAGAGATAGCTTCTTTTTCTATACCTCTTGTTGAGAGTGCTCCGACATTTGAAGTTATCATATGATATTTTGCATCTTCTACCATTCCGTGACTTGCAACGAAAAAGATAAACAAGTCATTTGGAGAAATAGTTTCTAATGCTTTTAGAGTTTTAGTAATGTTCTCTTTTGAAGTCTGTTCCTTGGATATCAGCAGTTCTACTTTGACATCACCGTAAAGACCTTTGGTTTTATCTTTGATAGTCTGTGCAAAGAGTTCTGCATCTGCTACTGCGTATTTTAAAGATATACTTGGGTTTTTGTATTCGTTTATCCCAACTACTACTGCATAGATATTCGGTTTTACAATCGGGTTGAAAGTTGAAACTACTGCTAAAATATCTTCCTTTGAAGCCATAGTGTTTTCTTCGTTGTAGACTATAGCTTTTAGAGTGTGCTCGCCTTTTGGAAGTTTAATGGTGTAGGTTTTTAAAACTGCATTTTTATCTTGTTTCTTTTGCAGTCCTCTGTCGCCGTCTGTCTTAATAAGTACGCCATCAAGATAAAGTCTTATTTGTCCGATTCCTCCTGAGCTTGGAGTAATTTTTAGAGTTACTTTTAGTTCTTCTTTATCTATAGACCCTTTAGTGTCTATGATTGCAACTTCTGGGGCTGGTTTTACGTCTGAGAGTTTTAGTGTTGGTGCTGGTGTTGCATATTGAATGTTTTTATCTTCACTCATAGCTGAGGCTACTATGTCAGGGCGGTAGAATGTTTCGTAGTATTGGTCTATGGAACTCACTTCCATTGGCGCGGTTTGTAGGTTTAGATATTTAGCTCCATTCTTTGATGCATCGAAATAGCCGTCTGGGGTGATGCTTAGCCATTCACCGTCTGTAAATGAAGCAGTGGTCAATAGTTCTTTTCCAGTTTTTATATCCCAATATTTAATTGTACCATCATCACCACTTGAAACTAAATATTTTTTATTAGGACTAAGTGATAGTGATGTTATTTTTCCTGTATGTCCACTATACTCTCTAATAACTTTTTTTGTATTAATATTTAATAGTTTTATTTTTCCTGAGCTCTGTCCATAAAAAATAAACTTACCATCAAAAGTAATCGCCATAGCAGTTAAATCATATAGTTTACGACGAAATTTATCATTATCTAGTTCATTAGTTTTTAAATCTAAATAACCGGTATCTGCAAATAAAAAATTTCCACTAGGAGCTAAATAAAGTTTTTCTGTATACTCATTATCATACCTTTTTAGCAATTTGTTTTTATTAATGTCCCATATCTCTAATGAACCATATCCACTTAATGTACGCGATGAACCAACTATTATTTTATTGTTAGTAATTTTCACTGAACGGATAGTTGGACTGTCCTGTAATTTTTTACTAAAGCTCTTAACTTCTCTACCTTTTACTAAATCCCATAATTTTAAAGTACCATCACTACTACCTGATACAAGATATTTATTATCTAATGAAATATCTAATGCAGATATTTTAGAAAAATGCCCTGCTATTTCTTTGATTATTTGTCCTGTTTCAAGACCCCATATTCTAATAATATTGTCATAACCAATAGCTACAAGATACTTACTATCTTTACTTATAACAAATCCCTTTACTGCACCTTCAAACTCTCTAATCAATCTCCCTGTTTTAAAATCAAGCTGCTTTAACCCATTTAGAATATGTTTTTCTGCTGACTTACTTGAGTATATAATACTTTGACCATTAGGTGTTACACTACTATGTATTATTCGATTAATTTTACTTTCATATATATCATTAAACTTATTTGTTTTAATATTTAATTTATTTATAGCAGTAAATTCAGATGATATAACATGTTTTTCATTGTTTGTTAATTTAATTGGGCTAACGGTAGCAAGAGGATAATCATAACGCTTTATTCTTCCCCCTTTTTCTATATCCCAAATTTCTAAAAATTTATATCCACCCATAAAAACTTTACTACCATCTCTAGAAATAGCTATTGACTTTGGATCAGTTTTGCCAAGAATTTTTAATGGCTTTGCACTATCTATATTCCAAATAACAGAATATTCCTGCATATGACCTCCGGTACTGATAAAATGTTTATTATCAGGGAGGATTTTTACTAAATCAGCACCTTTTCCAAGTGTAACTAAATTTCTATTTGAAGAAATTTTATATTGAGAAGAAAATGATTTTATTATTTTCCCAGTTTTGATGTCGACCATTTTTATAGCACCAAAAGGATCATCTGTACAAATAATAAAATTTTCATCTTTTGTTACATCAAAACTTGTTACTTTAAACTTTAAATTTATTCTTTTAGTAACGTTACCGGTATTGATATCAGATAGTGTAACCTCACTTGAAAATGTTTTTCTATGGACAGATAGTACAGCATTAGTCTTTTTGAGAATTTTAATTCCAACAGTACTTCCAGACCAGGAACTCTTTGTTTTTTTTATAATTTTCCCACTTGCAATATCCCAAACAATCAATTCAGCATTTTTACTTGAAGATATAAGTCTTTTCCCATCATGAGTAATAGCTATATCTGTCACTCCTTTAGAATGACCTAATAATGTTTTTATAGTTTGACCTGTTTTAATATTTATTATTTTAATTGATGAATCTTCACTGCCAGTAATAGCAAACTTGTCATCTAATGTAATTGCTAAAGCTGTTATCAGACCGGAATGAGGTGTATCAACTGTAGGATGAGTGATTTTAAAATTCTCATCTGTATATTCTATGATTGGTGAATTGTATGTATATGTTGGTTTTGGTTTTGGTTCTCCACAGCCATTCATTAAAACTAACACTGCCATTAATATACTAATACCAAAAATACTCTTTTTCATAATCATGCCTTATTTATTCATAGTAGTAAAACTCATAACATCTTCACTCATCTCTATTTTTTTACCCACTTTCTTTTTGAGTCCGCGTGTTTGGGAGAGTGCTTTTTTGATGTCTTTTGAGATTATATAATAGCCACTTTTCTCGTCATAGTTGGTTGACGGAAGTGAAGTTATTTTTTGGTTTGAAGCAATAACCTGAATGCTCTCTACTCCATAAGGAGGCTCGATTGTAAACGCTCCTAAGCTTATCCATCTTGAAGCATCATCGGCATTTATAAACTTTACGAATTTACTGTTGCCATTACCTTCACTCAGCTCTAATAGGTATGAAAGTTTTGCTTCTACTGTCTGTGTGTAACCAACTATGTAAAAGTAACCCATCTTGTTTAGTTTTACAAAAAGTTCTATCTCTTCGCCATTGTTAAAAAGTAGGTTTTCGTTTCCTCTGTTTGAGTTTAGTGAAACTTTTAAATCACTCGAACTTATAACTCCCGAGTTTAGTAAAGCATTGAAGTCAATGTTCTTTGGTTTAGTTTTTAAGTTGACATATACCTTTTTCTTAATGTTGATTGTTTTAGAAGTTATGACTTCATTTGAAAATGTATTTAAAAGCTCATAGTTAAGTATCATGCTTTTATCGGTTAGTGTATATTCACCGACAAGTATGTAAGAAGCACTCTTTGGTGATGAGACTGAACTAAGTTTAGCTTTCAACTCTTTTTGAAATACTGAGCTAAACTGGGTGGCAGTTGTAGAATTTTGCATTAATGGTGGATATACAAATATTTTCTTTTGATTAAAACTTTTAGCAAGAACTGCAGCTGCAAATTCAAGAGACTCTATTTCAGAATCTAACTTTGCCAACTCTATTTTTACTTGTCCTTTTGTAATGTTAGGACTCTTAGGTATCCTTGCTCCAAGTATAACAGCTACACTTTCGTACCGATCATACTCTTTTAATAGGGAAAAAATCTCTTCATAAATATTTAATATCAAAGTATTAGATTTAGATTTTTTTACTTGATCTAAGAGGAAGTTGATTTCTCGATTTAGCATAGACAACTTATAAATATAGAGAGTACTTACTTTTTTAGGACTTAATTTTACATCTGCTCTTACTTCAATTTTTAAATCAATGAAACTAAAATCTGCACCAAGTATAGGTAAGTTAGAGCTAATTTTTATATTTGATTTTGAACTCGTTCCTCCATCTGTGCCATTAGCATATGAGGTAGACTCATAATTTGTACGAACTTCACTTTTTATAACCTGAGATAAGTCTGCCAAAGCTTCTTTTTTAGCTTCATCTCTTGTTTGAGCATAACCTATGCCGCTGATATCTGCATATATGATGCTTCCTAGTAAGAAACTAAATGAGAGTATTGTTTTTTTCATTTTACTTAGCCCCTATATTAAAATCTGTACCATACATACTACTCTGTGGCATTTGTCTATATCCCCATTTCTTTTTAGTTCTATCTGGCAAAGTTTGTTCTACATAATCATTTAGCTCATTAATAGTTATTTTATTATCTTGGTTATATCCTTTACCCTTGAGTGCTTCAATTAATGTATATGTAAATACTCCATGACCTTTATATCCCTCTAATGCTACTTGACTTTTGCTACTTGCATGTTAAATGCGTTCATGTTTATTCCTACAACAATATTCTCATACTTTTTTCCGTTGTAAAACTTCACCACTTCACGCACTATTTCTAAGTTGTAACCTTTTTCCTGAAGTGTTTTTTTTACATCTTCCAATGATGTGTCGGGGTGTAGATCTTCAACCATATATTTTACATTCGCTTGTAATTGTGTAAAAAGTGTAAAGCTCAAGAGTAGTGCCAATAGTGAGATTTTTTTCATGTGATTAACCTTCTTTTTTAGTATGTTAATGAAATAATACTTAAACTGAACTAATATTTCTATTTTTAACTTAGCTCTATAATTTTTTTAGAAAAAGTTTATACTTGGACTATTCAAAACTTCTTGTTTGTCATTAATAATATACTTAAATTTATATTCTATTGAATAAACTCTTATATTTGGAACAATTTTTACTCACAGAATTCTTGTTCCAAATAGACTTGAATTTTTGAACATGTTCCATAAGGTACAGGTTATGGAACTCACAATATATTTAAATTGTATTTTATTTTTTAATATTAGGTATTTCTGTTGGCTCACTAAAATAAAAACCTTGAGAATAATCAATTCCCATATCTTTTACTATAGACTCTATAGTTTCATCTTTTACAAACTCTGCTATCGTTTTCATATTCATCTTTTTTGCAAAGTCCACAATAGTTGAGACAACTGCTCTTGTATCAAAATCAGTATCAAGATTTTTAATCATAGAACCATCTAATTTAATATAGTCTGCTTTAAGTTGTAATAAGTATTCAAAGTTAGAATAACCAGTTCCAAAATCATCTATAGCTATTTTACAGCCACACTCTTTTACTTCTCTAATAAAATCCAACACTGTGTCAAAATTATCTATACCTTCAGATTCAACTATCTCAAATACTACCCTGTTGCCAATTTTATACTCTTCTAACTTTTGAAATAAAAACTCTTTTAAAGAGTCATCCATAATATCTTGAATAGTTAAATTTACTGAAAATTCAGCATCTGAATCTTTAAATACTTCAAATGATTGTGTAATAACAATTTTAGTTATTTCTATATAATTTTTTGTTCTTTTTGCAATATCAAGGAAAAAGTATGGTGAGATAACTTTACCATCTTCATCTATCATTCTTATCAGAGACTCATACTTCTCCCACTTCTGTGTGTGATTATTAACGATTGGTTGATAAAAGGCTACCAATCTATCTTCTTTAATCGCATTTTTTAGCTTTTTAGTCCAATTTAGATTATTTTCATACTCTTTATCTAGTGTTAAAGATTTATTGTAGATTAAAAGGTTTTTACGCTCTCTTCTAGCTATTTTCATGGACATATCAGCTGTTGTAAAAAGAGTGTTTTTATCATCTTCAAATGATAATACAGCTGTCATTTGTAAAGATATTTCTTCATCTTGTATCATAAAGTCTTTTGCAGATATTTCATCAACTATACTATAAATTTTTCCAATAAAAGTATCTCTATCATCTATATAATTTAACACTGCAAACTCATCGCCTTGTATTCTATATAGGCTTTTATTTTTAATACCAAAAAAATAATCACTCAATCTGTTTGCAAATTCAATAATAACAAAATCACCAAACCTATGCCCATAGAAGTCATTAACTTCTCTAAAATTATCTATATTAATCAGTGAAAGTGATAATGAAGTTGATTTAGAATCTCTAATATCATTTATAAGTTTAAATCTGTTTCCTAAACCAGTTAAAGTATCAGTTTGTGAGCTTCTTTCAATTTCATCACGCTGATTGATTAATTCTGTAATATCATGACGTATCGCAACATACTCTATAATCTCTCCATCATTATCAAGAATAGGACTGATATTAGTATCTACCCAATAATATCCTCCATCTTTAGTTCTATTTTTTACAGTAGCTTTCCAAGTCTTCTTTTCTTGTATAGTGTCCCATAAATCCTTAAATATTGAACTGTCATTATCAGGGTGTCTAATTATGTTATGAGGTTTACCTATAACTTCTTCTCTTGTATAACCTGTTGTTTTACAAAAGTTGTCATTTACATATATTATATTACCATGTAAATCACTTTTTGAAACAAGATTACCCTCATTCGTAACATTCTGAAAGCTTTCAAAAAAAGATATACTGTTTTTTAACTCTTTAGTAGTATTGATTAGGTTGATATTTGCACTGTCAACCTCTTCAATCTCTTTTTGATACTCAGTATATAAAAAGTAAAATGCTATTATGTATGCTGAGAGTCTAAGTACATGCCATAACCACCATTGAATATCCCACACAACAGATGATACAAATAAAATACCTGCTATACCAAATAGCATTGAAAGACCCGCAAAAAGTATATCTTCGATCTCTTGAGTTTTTGAATAAATTATTAAAAATTTTATAGATGCTATAAAAAATCCTATACCACCAATAACATTTAGAATATTTGCTGTTGTAGTAAATGTTTTATCATGATTAATCATTTCTGGTATATATTGTGAAAAGACAATAGACAAAATAGAGATTAAAATAGAAAAAACAATGAATACAATTGGTATGAAATTATATGTTTTTTTACTTACTTCTATCTCTTTTAGCCACACACTTATAAAAAATATACCACCAAAAAATACAGCTACACTATGCAACCAAACAAACATTTTTCCAGGCATCACAGATGCATGAAAAATATCTATTATTCCCATTGCAAGAAGTGCTGTAGTAGCCCAATTAAAGTGAGTTAAAACAGATTGCTTTCTATACTTCATATAAAATATAATTGAGATAACTACTGCTATAACTCCACCAGCTACTTCTAGTCCAGAGTGAATTGGAATACTTATAAAGGTTATAGGGACATATCTATTTAACAATTGTCCAAGTATTATTGGTATTGCTATTGTTGAAAATATAACTAAAATTATATTATTTCTTGTATTTGCCATCTCAATTCCTTGTAATATATTGTTTTATATATCTTTGTCAGTATGTTTATTTATACAAACTTTATTGCGACCATTCTCTTTTGCTTGATAGAGTAAATCATCTGCCATTTTATAAACTTGGGCTTCATCTACTATATCTTGTGCTTTTAAACAAACTAATCCCACAGAAGCAGTCACAAAACTGCTTGCACTATTACCTTTATGTTCTATTTTTAAATCTTCAATTGATTCTCTTAACTTATTGGCAATAATCTCTGCTTTTTGTTTACTATCTGATTTAAAAAGCACTCCAAACTCTTCTCCGCCAAGTCTAAAACAGTAATCGTCATCTCGTTTTAAATTATTTGTAAGTACAGTAGCTAAGTCTATTAATACTCCATCTCCCATTTGATGCCCATATGTATCATTATATTGTTTAAAGTGGTCTACATCCATTATTAGAAAACATACAAGTTCATTATTTCGTCTGCTTGTTTTAATGATTTGGGGAAATAGATTATCAAAATGTCTTCTATTATATATATTTGTTAAACCATCCGTTATTGAGATCTTCTCTATCATTTTTTTATCACTAATATCTTGTCTTATAGCTGTAAATCCAATATGTTCATTATCATTATTATACTTTGGTGAAATAGATGTCTTTACCCAATAGTAATCACCTGATTTTTTTCTATTTTTTATTTCACCACTCCATGTCTTACCTGATTTTATAGTATTCCACATATCCTCGTATATAGATTTAGGCATATCTGGATGCCTTACTATGCTGTGTGATTGTCCAATTAACTCAACTTTAGAATAGCCACTTATTTGAGCAAAAGCTTCTGAAGCATAGGTAATATTACCTTTTAAATCTGTAGAAGAGGTAATGATGTTTTTGTCAACTAATCTAACATACTCTTTAATTTCAGCATGCGCTTTTTTTTGAATATTATTTTTATAAATGAAGAAGAATATGATTGCTATTAAAATTAAAACCATAATTTCAGATATTATAAGGAGTGTTATATTCTTTCGATAGTTATTATATTCATTTTGTCTTTTTTCAAGCAATTTAAATTCTGCTTTAGTAAATTGCTTAACATATTTTCGAATATCATCCATATACTTTTTACCGATATCATTTTTTACTAAATCAAACGATTTATCTATCTTTTTATCTTTTGCATATTTAATAGTAGTGGCTAGCTCATCGAGTTTTAGATTCATTGATTCTTTAATGAAATCTAATCGCTTTTGCTGTGAAAGATTATCTGAAGTTAATTGTTTTAATTGATCAAAACTATTTTTCGCTTTAGATAAACCTAAAATATATGGTTCTAAATAATCATCCTTTAATGTTAAGAGATAACCTCTTTGACCAGTTTCTATATCTTTCATAGCACTAATGTAAATATTCGCTTCATGTATCACTTCATGAGTATGTTCAACCCAATTTAGTTTTTCTTGTCCAATTTTTTTATATTCCAAGATTAAATAGACATTACCGACAATAATAATTGGTACACTAATTAATAATAACAATTTTAAAATTTTCATGATTGACACCTTTTAATAGTTATTTATTGCTTTTTAAATTATATTTAAAAGGATATCATAAATATGAAATTTTACATATTCTCTTATATTTGGAACAGAAATATCAATAACAAGTTCTATGTGTTCCATAAAGTGTTCAAAAAGTAAAAACTGAAAAATTCCACAAACTCTAAGGACTTATGGAACAAAAAATGTGAGATATTGAACCATATATTTAAAGCTTAATCCAATCGCTTGATAGTATTTTATCAGACTGACATGGAGTTTCTAACATCCCAAAGAGCTAGAAAGTAGATTCATAACTGTTTAACCTTCAAGAAACTCTTTTTAAACTCAGCTTTTTTCTTGGCTTCATCTTCCTCGTGATATCTTCTGCCAAATGTTAAATCTACAACTAAAAAAAGCACCAAAGTAGTAAATGCTGAAAAAGCTATCATCCCAATTTGGATATGTTCCATAGTGAGTCCTTCATCTTTTATTTAGCACTATTGTATCACAAGGGGCACTATTTATATAAATATATATCCTCTAATAATTCACTCTTATTTAAAGTAAAAAAATCGCTTGATTATTTGACCGATATTGAATATTATATAGCAACAAAGAAGGAGAGGTAAGATGAAGTTACTTATGAACAAAGAGGTGTTTTATGTATTGGTTGGTAGCATGGAAATGGTTGACTATACTTTTAAGGTGTTAGAGCATGCGAGAGCTCTTATATAGTTATGGAGTGGTTAGCAGGTATGTATCAGGATTGGATACTGTCTATTAAATACTCAGGAATAAGAGAGTTTGTTGAGTCGTTGCCAGAACAAATGCCAACAGCACTTGATGCGCTTGTGTTTGTGATATTTATTAGTACTATGTGCGGGTTTTTAGTAATCGCTATTGATAATGATGAATATCCCAGATTCAATGAGTTTTTAGATCAGGTACTATAAGGAGAATAAGATGAGTGATAGCAGTGAAGGAAGTCTATTAGATTCAATAATAGCTGGAGTTATAATTTTCTATTTTCTATTAGCGCTGATAATACTTTACCCTTTAGCCCCTGGTGGCATAATAGGGTTTGAGATATCTAAAGTGTTGACTGATAATAGTGATATACATAAAGTATCTATTATAGTAGGAATGGTTGTGAACTTTTTTGTATATATGGGTGTGGCTAGGGCATTTTACTTAGATGTTCATTCATTAGGTACAAAAATATATCTTTATCTGTTTAGTACAGGAGTTTTAGTACTTCTAAACACTTTTGTAGAGAATAAATTGCTGCAAACTTTTAATATAAAACTGAAAGAGACTATTCTATTTTTCTTGGACTTTGATAGGTGGTTTGTGGATAATGCTTTTGCCAATGGTCTTCTTATAGTTTTATATGGGTATGTTAGTTTTTGGATTATTGCTTTTTTGTATGGACTCTTTTTTGGTGAACCAAAGAGGAGAGGACCTAAGAAGTATATTTAGCAAAAAACTATGACTAATATTTAATAAAGTCAAATACTACATGCCACTTACGACACTATTATTTGACTTTTATATGTCACTTATGGCATAATTAATAAAAAAGGATTCATTATGCTTAGATTAGAATTAATCAATAAAACTGAACAAAGACGAAAGCAACTTAATATTACTATTGAGAATCTAGCAAAACTAAGTAATCTTGGTATAAGAACTCTGAATAGATTCTTTGCCGGTGATGATGTTAAACTAAGTACAGTTGAGAGTTTAACAAATATTCTCGGTCTTGATTTTGCAGGTAATGAGTCAGTACCACTAAAACAGTTACAAAAACAAAGAGCCAAACAAAAAGCTATCTTTATGGCATCTTTAGTTCAAAGCACTTCTGCTCTTGAGATGCAGGGTTTAGAAAAAAATAGTTTAGAGAAAATAATTCATAAATTTGAAAAAGAGTTTTTAACGGGCTCATATAAAAACAGATTGTGGGTTGCATAATGATTGACAGCACTAAGCAGATTGATGATGCAACGCCACTCAATGATATGTCAGGGTTAAAGCTCTCTCATTCAAAATCTTACACAATCAAAGAAATATATGTAAAAGAGGCAGAGAATATTGCAAATGCAACTCTAAAATATCTATCTGCACAGCCTACTAAAAAAGACGCTCCTTTTAGTTATGAGTGGCTGCTCACACTTCATATGGAAATGTTTGGCGATGTATGGGAGTGGGCAGGTAAACTGAGACATAATGAACTATCAATTGGTGTAAAAGCTTATCTAGTTCCTACGGAGTTGAAAAAACTATCTGATGATATAGAGTATTGGATTAAACACAAATCATTTGATGTATATGAAACTGCTACAAGAATACACCACAGAGCAGTACAAATCCATCCTTTTCAAAACGGTAACGGCAGATGGTCTAGAATGCTGGCAAACATCTATCTTCGTCAGAATGGCTTAATGCCAGTTAAATGGCAAGAAGATTTACTGGCTAAAGAGAATCCTAAAAGAAGTGATTACATTAAGGCTTTGAAAAAAGCTGATGATGGAGATTACACAGATTTAATACAAATGCATACAATTACCTATTGATTATTAAATGCTCTTTAGTTATTTGATTGGTTTCTAACTATCCTGCATTAAGTGTCAATGCATTATTACTAAAAAATAATTTTTTAGTAAATTCTTTTTTATTCTTTTCCCACCATTTTTTACAGCTCGGAATACTATTTTTACCATCTACTGTTCCAAAAGCCACCTGCTCTGCATTAGAGACTTTTGAAGCACGTAAAAAATCAATTACAAGCTCCTCTCCAATTATTTCTTGCAATCTCTTTGAGGGTAGCATGACAGCACCAAACTGTATAGTTGTACTATCATTACTATATATTGATTGTATACTATATTTAATATGAGAATATCTTGTTTTTGGCGTGTTGATATACGCACACTTCCAAATTTCTCAAAATGCATGCGTGATGTCACATTATTTGTGTTCCATTTGGCTTTTTGTCATATGGTACTGCACTGAACAAATCAAGGAACATCTCTGCATCACCAAGAGAATATTTATCTATAAATCTTCCCATAGACTGAACTAAAAAGTTGTACTCCAAGACAATATATTTATCATAATTATTCTCATAGTAAACGCATGGAAGCATGGAGATATTTTCGTCTTTAAGGATCTTATGATTTTCCTCAAGTTCAGCATAAACAAATTTAAAAAAGAAAAACATTTTAGTCTCACTACTCAACAATCCACCAACGTCCAGGGCACTTTGAAACTCATAGTTTCCGTACAATTCTTCTATCATTTCCTACTCCTAATTTTAAAAAGATTCATAACTTTATAGCTTCTCGGCTTAAAGAAATATAAACATTTTATATATATTTACTACATATTTTTAGTATCATTTTCTAGGTGGATTCACATGGATTCATAAGGACAAGTGTGGACATATGGAATGAGCAAAAAAGAATTTTGAAATTCTTTTTTATACTTTTAGAAAAGCTTGAAATTAAAGAATTTCTACTATTTACATTAAGTTAGGTGTCTTGAATTTTAAGGCAATTATAAAAGAGCGTAAAATTTTGAAATTTTAAAATATATGAACAAAGGGATATACCTTTATATATATTATATATATTGCTTTATAGATTAAAAAAATTGATATTTTTACCTGTAAAAATCAATTCCAAAAAAAATCAAGATGATAATTATTAAAAAAGTTGAAGTAATATTTTAAATGACGAGATTAATTATATTATATTGAAAATGGAGCAAGATCTATAACAAAAATTATGACACTCAAGTCTAGCATCTATAAAATATTGATGCTGATTCTTGTTTTTTTAGTAAGCAAAGAATTTATTGTTGGAGATAATCTCATAATATGTGCAAATGCTTAAACTTTAAAGACATGAATTTTCAAAAATCAGAGTATTCATACCAACTAAGGTACAATAAATTTAAGTGGCGTACAATCTGTTTTATATCATGCTCATTTACCCATCAATTAAGCAAAAAATATTCCTTCTAGACTATATAGAACACCATTTATCGATAAATTAATCTTACTTATCTATAAATAGCATATAAGGTTATACTAACTAGTGTATTTAATTAAATATAGAGATAGTATAATCTAGCACACTGTAAAAGCTTATTCGATGTTATTTGTGGCTATTCATGTATAGTAAAAAGGCAGGATTTTAAACTCAATAGTGACTTGTAATATTTACACTGGTATGTTATATTTAATAGCAAATTGGTGAAATATATATAGTTGTTTTTTTACATTCTTTTGTAGTTCAGATAAAGAAAATAAAATTTCATATACAGTTAATTCATCTAATTCATCTTCAACCCATTTCAATAAATATTCTTTATCACTTTTTTTAAACTCAACTACATGTTTAAAATTTGGGTTATCTGATAATTGATAATTTTCAATAGCTTTCGTAAAGTCATCTTTTAAAGTTTTTGGATTAAACTCTATATTTTGTGTTGTTAAATAATCTAAAAAGCTAGATAAAAAAATCAGAATCCGTTCACCTCTTCCTGTCCATAAATTTGACAATATGTCAAAAAATTTCTGGCCTTTAATTTTTTCTATTTTTAATCCCACTGCATACATGGCATTTTGTTTGTCTTGAAAGTTTATCAAAACTTTTTTTAATTCATCTTCTTTATTTTTTTTAAATATATCTTCTTTTACTTCTGCATATATTTGATCAATCTCTGGATTTATTGTTCCTTCATTCAATATTAACCAAGATAGTGAAACTTTCCATTTCTTAACCATAGTTTTAATCGCCACAATAGATGGTTCGTTCCTTTCACTTTCCCAGTTGCTAACAGTTCTTTGATTTACATCAAGCTCTTTGCCAAAATCACTTTGACTCAATCCAGCTTGCTCTCTGATAATTTTTATTTTATTCCCTAACAAATTATTGCCTTTAATTTTTATTTTAGAATTTTAATGGTACTATACCCCAAAAGATGGTATAAACTTGTATTATTTCTAAGTATACCAAAAAGTAGGTGAAAAAACAATTAGAATTTTATTGAATCAAAAGAAGAGAGAATATATAAAAAAGTAAGTTGAACGAACTAAGAGTTGCCACTCTTGGTTCGTTTATTTTCACATTTCAACCACCATAGCATATGAGGAAAAAACATGAAGCGTAGTATATCAAAAGATGATAATTTAATGAAGCTGCAACAAGTTATCAATAAAGTTGCAATAAGTAGATCCGAACTATATAAATTAATTGCTCTAAATAAATTTCCTCCGCAAATAAAAATTGGAAAGATGAGTAGATGGCTTGAAAAAGATATTATAAACTGGATTCAATCTCATGTTTAAATACTATGGAACAAGTGGGGATAGAACTAGGTTTATATCACATGCTTCTTGTAAATTTGCTGTAAAGTTGTACTTAAAAATGTACTCATTGCATAACATTAGTGATAATTATATAGGATTTTTTTTTCATGGATAAGGATAGACGCTTTGAGGGTATATGGATACCAAAAGAAATATGGTTATCTAATGAATTAACAACACAGGAAAAAATATTTTTTGTAGAGATTAAAAGCTTAGACAATAAAGATGGTTGCTTTGCAAGTAATGGGTATTTTGCTGACTTTTTTAAAATATCTAAAACAAGAGTGTCTCTAGTCATAAAAAGTTTAATCGAAAAACGTTATATAAAATCTACAATTGTATACAAAGAGGGTACTAAACAAATATTAAAGAGGGTACTTAATGTTTCTTTTACACCCTCTATAACAAAAGTTAAGGATCCTATAGAAGAAAAGTTAAAAGATAATAATACACTTAATAATATATTTAATAATACAACTACTCTTAGGAGAGAAACTTTTAAAGCTTTTAAAGAGAGGTTCATAAAAGATAACTCAAATAATAAGTTTTATACACGAGGCATAGGCTGGGAGACATATACAGCATTTATTATAAATGAAGAACGGCTAATATTTAACACGGTAAGTCATAAAATTTTAGATAAGAATGAGGCTTTTGAAGTATGGAAGTATTTGTACAAAGAAAGTATAGTTTAATTTATATATTAAATAAATTATTTTACACTCTCATAAAATGCGTCTTATATTGTATAATATATTTTAGTAAAGACTTATAATTCATATTATAGATATCTTAGTAGAATACCTGTGAATAAAATTAATGTAGAGTATTTTATGAGTGATAGTATACAATATATTATAAATTTCATTATGGATAACACCATAAATAGCTCAAAACGAAATTTCAAAAGGATGTTTTGTTTTTAGCTGCTGTATTATTTTAAAAAGAGTATTTGATATCACTGGTACATTTTCAATAAGTACAGTTTTAGGTACAACTTTTAAATAATTAACAAAAAACCTCTAAATATAGGTAAGCTTATGTTCTCCACAGCTCCACCATTATTCAATCCAATCCACCAAATTTAAAATATTAAAAACTAAAACTCTAAAGAAACCATAATACCTTTTGATACAATACACAAATAAAAAATTATCAAGGATTAATAATGATTAAAATTTTTATGAGCGTAGGATTACTATTTAGCATAAACTTATTTGCCAGTACAGGTCATGACCACTCTCATCATGGTACGAAAAAAGGCACTCAAGAAAAGGTAAAAGCTTACATTAAAGCATGCGACGACGGAGATATGAAGAGTTGTAATAATTTAGCAGTTTTATATGATCTTGGTGAAGTTGTAAAACAAGATAAGAAAAAAGCCATTGAGCTTTACACTAAAGCTTGTAATGGTGGAAGTAAGTATAGTTGTAATACTCTAGGAAATATGTATTTTAAAGGGGACTCAATGGTACAAAACAAAACTAAAGCGATTGAGTTCTACACTAAAGCTTGTGATGCTGGAAATGATTACAGTTGTAATAATCTAGCAATAATCTACATCAGAGGCGATGGAGTAAAACAAGACAAAGAAAAAGCAAAAGAGTTGTTTTTTAAAGCCTGTGATAGCGGAAATATTGGTGCTTGTAAGAATTATAAAAAACTAAATGAATCAAGTAAATAATAGTTAAAAGTTTGAGGTGAATATGAAAATATATATTGCAGGACCTGATGTGTTTGAACAAAACTCCATAGAGATAGGAGAGGACTATTCTAAACTATGCAAGATGTATGGTCATGAAGGTTTATATCCACTTGATAATGTTGTAGATTTTAATCAAGCAAAACAAAAAATAGCTCAAGATATATTTCACGCCAATCTGAAACTAATAAAAGACGCAGATATTGTCATAGCAAATCTAAATACCTTTAGAGGTAAAGAAGCAGACAGCGGGACAGTATGGGAGTGTGGGTTTGCAAGTGCTTTAGGTAAAAAAGTATATGGCTATATGCAGAGTACCGCAGCCTATATAGACAACTTTGATGAAGTGACTACATTAACTGATGGACTCTATGCAGATAAGGATGGCAAAATCATCGAAGATTTTGACTACCCCATCAACCTAATGATAGCCTGCTCAGCCGAGATAGTTGCTGGTGGCTTTGAGGATGTTTTGAAGCTTATTTAACTTTCACCACTTTTACAAACAAACTGTGCACTAGAACAGCTATAGCACCTATAACAAGCCCTACCAGTAACTCCGCCACGACGTCAGGAAGCAGATGCAAAAAGTCATGTATCTGATGCACGTTATGTACAAAAATCCCACCTGCTACAAGTATCATAGCTAGTGTTCCAACAACCGTTAATGTTCTGATGACTTTGGGCAGAGCTTGAACTAACATCTCACCTGTTAACTTTAAAAGGCTTTTACCATTGTCCGCCATTTCTATGAGTTTAAACCCAAAGTCATCCATTCTGACTATGAGAGCTACGATACCGTAAACTCCTATGGTTGCCAAGACTGCTACTATAGTTACAGCTATTATCTGTACGGGGAGTGATTTTTCCAGAACTGTTCCAAGAGCCATGATGACTATCTCTATAGAGAGTATGAAGTCTGTAAGTATTGCCGACTTTACTTTTGCTTTTTCTATCTCCAGTATCTCTTCTTTTGAGAGAGATTTGAAAGCTTCTTTCTTCTTTGCATGTTTATGTGCGAAGAAGTACTCAAAGATTTTCTCTACTCCCTCATAAGCTAAGTAGACTCCACCAAGCATTAGTATGGGGACTATTATCCAAGAAGCAAAAGCACTTAGTAAAAAGGCTATGGGAAGTATGATGAGTTTGTTTCTAAAAGAACCTTTGGTTATAGCCCAAAGTACAGGAAGCTCTCTTGAAGATGCAAAACCTGATGCTTTTTGTGCATTTACAGCCAAGTCATCACCCAGTATGCCCGCTGTTTTTTTAGTAGCGACTTTACTCATCGCAGCTGCATCGTCTAGAAGTGCTGCTATGTCATCAAATACAGCAAAAAAACCTGTTGCCATCTTAGTCCTTTGTGTTTAAAGTGGATGAAGTTTAATATAAATAGACTTAAATACAAAAATATAAAACTAGGTGTATAATGTTTGTATGAAAAATTATAAATTTAAAATCACCGGAAAAGTACAAGGTGTTTACTACAGAGCAAGTGTTCAAAAAAAAGCACAAAATGCAGGTTACAGCGGATATATCAAGAACATGCCAGATGGCAGTGTCGAAGCCTGTGTAACATGCCACACATCAAAACTAGAGTACTTCATGAACTTACTCAAACAAGGCTCGGCCGACAGTGAAGTAAACGCAATAGAAAGATCAGAGTGTGATGAGAATTTCAGCGAGGATTTTGAAGTAAGATAAAAACAAATATAATTTGCTATAATAATTCTAGCTCTAAGATTTCAACTATAAGTCTTAACTTCTCTTTATTAGGAAGTAGTTTATGAAAAAAAATCATCAAAATAAAAAAGAGATAAATCTTCTTTTCTTTGCTTTTATAGTTATTGCCATTTTGGCAATAGCCTCGAAGACTGTAGGTTTCTACCAGATAGAGACTATACACAAGACAACTTCAGACCTTTACGAACATCCCTTAAAAGTCTCAAACTCTGCACTCAAAGTAAAACTAGGCGTATATAAAATCCATAGAGACATGAAGGATGTTGTTTTATCCTCATCTGATCAAGAACTATTAAAGTTTATAAAAAGAGTAGACGAGAACGAAAAGCAGGTATATGAAAACCTTAATATTATTGAAAAAAAAATATTGGGAGAAAAAGGTTTAGAATTTCAAAAAGAAACAAAAAAACTATTTACTGCTTGGAAACCAATACGTGACGAAGTTATAACTCTTATAAAAAACGAGCAGAGAAATGAAGCCATTGCCATTACTAAGGGCAAAGGTCATGAGCATACCCTTAAACTAGAAGAGGCTTCACTAAAACTATATACTTATGCACAAAACAAAGCTACTGAATTTAAAAATAAATCTCACTCTAGTTTTGATAAACTAAGGTTTATAAACGTTGAAGTCAGCATCTTACTTTTACTACTTTTTATCTTAGTGGTCTACTTTACTATCAAAAGAACATCAAGCTACCTTCACAAAAATGAGCATCTAACAGACGTTCTCTCTCTAGTAAGAGATGTAAATCAAATAATTATCAGAGAAAAAGAGCTTAAAGACCTACTGCAAAAGAGTTGTGACACATTAGCTTCTAGCTATGTATATGGAAATGCCTGGATAATTACTTTTGATGATGCAAACAATATCAACCAACTCGTAGGCTCAGATGATTCTGAAAACTTCATCTCATTTAAAAAAAAGGTAGAGTCAAACTGGACCCCTCACTGCGTCGAAAAGACAGAAGGAACAGATGAGTTCTACTCGTCAATAGAAGATATACTAAATAACTGTCCAAACTGTCCACTAATGAACTTTTATAATGGAAAGAGCGCTTTTAATATAGCCCTAAAATATGAGAAAAAACTATACGGATACTTGAATATCTCTATAAATAAAGAGTACCTCAATGACAAAGATGAAATCTCTCTTTTAAATGAACTTGCAAGAGATATAGCATATGCCATTAATAATATAAGATTAGAGTCCATCTTAAAAGATAGTAATGAGCGATACAGAACACTCTTTAAAGGTAACAAAGCTACTGAACTTATTATAGATGCCAATAGTGGGAAAATAGTAGACTGTAACGAAAAGGCTCTCCAGTTTTATGGATATAGTTATGAGCAACTAACCTCAATGCACATAAATGAAATAAATATTTTAACTGAAGAAGAAGTGGCTTTTGAGATAAAACAAGCTAAAGAAGAAAATATTGATAAGTTTAACTTTAGACACAGACTTGCAAACGGTGAAATAAAAGATGTGGAAGTATATTCTGGTCCAATTGAGTTTGAGAAAGAGACTCTACTATACTCGATAATATTTGATGTAACTGAACGTCGTCAGCTAGAGGAATACAAAAAAAACACCCAAGAACAACTAAAACTTGTACTTGAAGGAAGTAGAGACGGCATCTGGGATTGGGATTTAGTTAATAACACGTTATATTTTTCTCCTAGATGGAAAGAGATTCTTGGCTATACAGATGATGAGCTAGAAAATACATTTGAGACATGGGATAGTCTTCTGCATCCGGACGATAAAGAACAAACATTTTTTGATGTAAAAATGTCTCAAGAAGGTAAAACAGACACGTATAGAAATATAAATAGATTAAAACATAAAGATGGACACTGGGTATGGATAGAAGCTCGTGGTCAAACTATATTTGATGAAAACAACAAACCTATACGTATGATAGGTTCTCACACAGATATTACAAAAGAAAAAGAGTATGAAAACACCATACTACAGATCAAGGAACTATACGGAAATATCATCAGTAGCGTGGATAATCTAATCTTTGTAAAAGATACTAATCTCGCTTACATAGCTTGTAACAGCGCTTTTGAAAAGTTTATGGGCAAATCAAAAGATGAGATTATAGGAAAAAATGATTATGACTTTTTTGAAAAAGAAATTGCAGACTTCTTCCGTGGATATGATAAAAAAATGCTCGCTGTAAATGAAGCAAAATCTAACTTTGAGTGGGTTACTTACCCAGATGGAAGTCAGGTATATCTCTTAACTACAAAATCTCCTTTAGTGGACTCAAATGGAAATATATCTGGTTTAGTTGGAAACTCAGTGGATGTAACAGAACAACAACATGTTCTAGAACGTTTAAAAGAGGCTCAGGCTTTAGCTAAACTTGGAAGCTGGGAATATGACCTAGAAAAAGATAAGTTAATAGCTACAGAAGAGATTTATAATATTTATGGATTTACAGATTTAGATATGGAACTTGAAAAAGATACTTTTTATAAACAAGTTCATCCAGATGATTTGGAAGCTTCAGAAGCAGATTTTCAACACTCGCTACACTCAAAAGGAATTAATATTTCGCATAACAGGATTATGAGAAAAAGTGATGGAGAGATAAGACACTTAGAACATCGTTGGAAAGCAGAGTATAAAGATGATGTTGCTATCAAAACAACGGGGACTACTCAAGATATTACTGAGCAAAAACAAATTGAGCAAGAATTACTTGAAAATGAGACTAGGTTTCGTAGTATTTTCAGTCAAACATTTCAGTTTGCTGGGATTATAGATCTTGAAGGAAAAGTGATATCTGTAAATAACGTTTCACTAGAGTTCATAGATGCAAAAGAGTCTGACTTAGTTGGAAAACTATTTATAGACACTCCTTGGTGGGAACATAGTAAAGATCTAAGAGAGTGGCTCACTAAGAGCATAGCAAAAGCTTCTAATGGTGAAACTATTCAAGGAGAAGTTACACACTATTCAAAAGATGGAGAGCTTCACTATTTTGACTTCTCACTAAAACCTGTTGTAGATGAAGAAGAAAAAGTCCAGTATCTCGTTGCAGAGAGCAGAGATATAACAGATAGTAAAATAGCTAAGGAAACTTTAGCCGAGAGCAATAGACAATTATTGGCTTTTATGGACAACTTACCAGGTATGGCTTACAGATGTAAAAATGACGATAAATGGAGTATGGAGTTTATAAGTGAGGGTTGCTTTAACTTAACAGGCCACAAACCAAATGATGTGATGAACAACAAAAAAATCAGTTTTCTTGAAGTAATTCATCCGGAGGATAGAGATAAAGTCTGGGAAGATGTTCAAAATGGACTAAAGAAGGAAGGTAACTTTGAATCTGAATATCGTATCACTACCGCTTCTGGTGAGACAAAATGGGTATGGGAACATGGTCTTGGCATCTATGATGAAGATAATAATGTCATAGCGTTAGAAGGTGTAATCATTGACAATGAAGCACGTAAACATGCCGAACAAGAGCTATTAATTTCTAATTCTATGCTTGAGCAAAAATCAAAAGAATTAGAAACAATCTTCAATGAAGCTCCTGACCCGATGGCTATACATGATGAAAATGGAAATATCTTAATGATAAACAAAGCTTGGGAAGAAAAGACAGGTTGGAAACATGAAGAGATAAACACCATTGACAAGTGGACTAAAAAGGTTGCTCCAACTACTTCTGGAGACAGGAAAGAACACATTAAAAACCTCTATGCAATTACAGAAAAAATAGATGAAGGAGAGTTTGAGATCACTACAAAAAGTGGTGAAAAACTCATCTGGTCATTTAGTTCAGGTCCTTTGAAGACTACTAATGAGGGTACTCGTATATTGATATCTTCAGCTAAAGATGTAACTGAGTTAAAACACAAAGATGATCTCATAATGATGCAATCCCGTCACGCTGCTATGGGTGAGATGATAGGAATGATAGCTCATCAATGGCGCCAACCTATAAGTATCATTGCTATGGCTGCAAATAATGTACTACTAGATATCGCTTTAGATAGTTTTGATGCTACAGAAGCTGAAAAGTTTTCTCAAAGTATTCTCAATCAGACTTCGCATCTCTCTAAAACTATCGATGACTTTAGAAACTTTTTCAAGCCGGATAGGGAAGTCTCAAAGATTAAACTTCAAAATATTATAGAAGAGACTGTTACCATCGTTAATAATAGCCTTGTAAATAACTCTATAGAGCTTCAAACTTCTTTTGAATCTGACTCTGAAGTAGATGCATATCCAAGAGAGCTTATGCAAGTTTTTGTAAATATTATAAATAATGCAAAAGATGCCATGTTATCAAGCGGCATAGAAAAGCCTATAATAAAAATCAAAGTTTATGATGATGACAAATATGTCAATACAGAGATTTGTGACAATGGAAATGGTATAGACCTAGCAGTACTACCAAAGATTTTCGATCCTTACTTTACAACTAAAGATGAAAAAACAGGAACAGGCTTGGGACTATATATGAGTAAGATGATTATTGAAGATCATCTAAAAGGCGTAATTGAAGCTTGCAATAAAGAACATGGTGCATGCTTTAGAGTCAGACTACTTAAATAATAATTTGTGTGTTATTTATTATATTCGATGAATATAAGTTATGATAATATAATGATAACAAACTTAATAGATAGGAGATTCGTCTTATGCAAGATAAGCTAAAAACAAAAATAGCTTCACTCAGAGAAAAAGCAGGACACTTTTCTATATTATATGTTGAAGACGAACAAGTACTACGCGAGGGTATTACCACTTTTTTAAATAAGATCTTCACAAAACTTGACACAGCTATAGATGGAGAAGAAGGTCTTAAAAAATACACTCAGAATCAATATGACATAGTGATTACAGATATTCAGATGCCTAAGATGGATGGTCTGGAGATGATAAGTAGAATCAAAGATATTAATGAAAAACAAGAGATCATCGTTGTTTCTGCATACACTGATTCAGAATTTTTAACACGCTCCATTCAACTTGGAGTTACTGGTTACATAGTTAAACCTATAGATTTTTCCCAAATATTAAAAATGCTAGATCAATCAATTGATAAACTATCGGCATTTCGTGAAAACGAGATGTACAAAGCAGATTTAGAAGCGATGGTTGAAGAGAGAACACAAACTGTTTTAAACCTTCAACATGAACAAGTACAAAACTACCAACATGCTATCCACTCTCTTGTAAAGATGATAGAGGCAAGAGATACTTATACAGGCGGTCATAGTGAACGCGTTGCTACGTATTCAAAAAATATTGCCGAAGCAATGGGACTTTCAGCAAAAGAGTGTAACATGATTTATGAATCAGGAATCTTGCACGATATTGGTAAAATCATAACACCTGATGCAATTTTACTAAAACCAAATCAGTTAACCGATAATGAGTACTCATTGATAAAAGATCATGTAACGGCAGGATATAATATACTTCATGAAATCCCGATGTACCATGAACTCGCAAAAATAGTACATGCTCATCATGAACACTGTGATGGAAGTGGTTACCCTAAAGGATTAAAAGGTGATGAAATTCCATTAGCATCACGGATTATGGCTGTAGCAGATGCATTTGATGCTATGACCACCAGAAGAGTATATAAAGCTAAGAAGACTATTGAGCAAGCGATAGAAGAGCTGGAAAAATATAGTGACGTTTGGTATGATAAAAAAGTAATTGAGAGTGCTAAAGAGATTTTCAAATCTGTTGACCTTAAAAATAATGCAGAGCAACTTCCTAATACTTTTATAGATGATGAACGTTTTGCATACTTTTATAAAGATCCATTAACCAATCTTTATAACAACTACTATCTTGATTTTATTTTACAATCTAATATAAATTCAGAAAAAAATCTTTACTTAAACATACTTTACATGAAAGATTTTTCTAAATATAACAAAGAGTATGGCTGGAGTGAAGGTGATGTAGTTCTTCGTAGCTTTAGTGAGTATCTTAGATTAGAATATCCACACCACCAACTCTTTCGTATCTTTGGAGATGACTTTGTTCTTTTAAGCGATAAAGATATTAAAATGGATATAGACAAAATTAATTCTATTCCTCTGTTTAATACCAATGGTCTCTCTTGTGGTATAAAATATTACGACCTTCAAAATATGAGTATTCACAGCTTTAAAGATTTACAAGATTAATTTTGTGAACACTTTTTGCTTACTATTAATTGGATTTACACAATTTGTCTTTGTTGCTTTACCTAAGCGTTAAAACGCTTTACAACTAAGGATATGTCATGTTAAATGGTTTAATTCGTGTCGATGTCAATAACACTCACTTCCCTCAGGTTGATCAAAACAAACGCTTTTCAAAAATGGTTAAAATAATTATAATGTTTAACGATGGAGGAGGATGATCCTTTCGTATATATAATTAGCTTTTATCAATATAATGATATAATTTTATATTGATACAAAGGAAAATCCTCTATGAAAAAACTTCTCTTAAGTGCTCTTCTACTATCAAATCTCGTTGCTTTTTCAACAACAAATATTCAGCTTCTGTATGGAACATTTGATGGAAACAGCTATGTTTATGACACGAAAAATGGCGCTAAAACAACTTTTACACTTGAGCACTATAGCGCTTTCGAATATGGCGATATTTATGGTTTTATTGATTACAGTGTTGCGGATGATGAGTTTAAATATCATAATAGTAAAACAGATACTTACGGAGAGTTTTCTCCAAGACTAAACCTTAGCAAAATTACGTCAACAAATTTGAGTTTTTCAATAATAAAGCAAGTTTACTTAGCATACCAGTACAATGCTAGCAATACTTATAATGCAAATTTAATAGGTCTTGGAAGTGATCTCTCGGTTTACGGATTTGATGTGTTTGGTCTTAATGCTTATAAAAAGTATCAAAATATTGGCGAGGAAACTTATCAGTTATCACCCTACTATAAAACTAAAAAGATTTCTGATATTTTTTTCATTGATGGATTTATTGACTGGACTGAGTATGACTTTTTAACTCAAAATCAATTTCTGTTTGATATGAAAAGACCTCTAAAGGTAGAGAATCTTTTCATAGGGGCTGAGTGGCACTACTATAAGCAAAAGCCACTAAACCTAAACTTCAATTCAAGAGTAGAATCAAATACACTTCAGGCAATGATTAAATACTCTTGGTAATTACTTCTTAGAGTTTAGTCTTGACTGATACTCTTGTGGATGTTTACAAACGGGACAAGTCTTTGGAGCTTTTTTACCGCGATGTACATGCCCACACACTTCACAAATCCACTCTTCTTCCTCATCCTCACTAACAAACTCAGCATCTGCTTCAAGTCTGTCTAGTAGCATCTGGAACATATTTTCATGTTCTACCTCTATTTGGCCAATACCACTAAATAATTTTGCAGCTTCTTTATGACCCTCTTCTTTTGCAATAGCTGCAAAGTCAGGATACATAGTTACATTTTCATAAGACTCACCATCAATAGCAGTTTGAAGGTTGGCTTTTGTATCTCCAAAACTATCTTCAGTTGAACCTGCCATTCTATTTGCTAATGCAAGTTCCATCTTAGCGTGTTGCTTTTCATTGTTTGCAGCTCTTTGAAAATGTTCTGCTATATCTCTGTAACCCTCTTTTTGAGCTACATTAGCAAAATATTCATACTTGTTTCTGGCCTGTGACTCACCTGCAAATGCTTTTAGTAAATTTACTAGAGTTAGATTCTCAGTAATCATTTCCATAGCTTGTCCACAACAGTGAAGTTCACCGCCACCTACATGACTTACTTCTACAACATTACCGCATTTATTACACTTATATGATTCATACTGTCTCATTTATAACTCCTAAATTTATCTAAAGGATAATTTTTTTCCTTTATAACATTATAATACTATTAAACTTAAAATATAATTTTTCTCCTTTAAACTACTATATTGTATAATGTCATTATGATTAATTATACAGATGAACTTAGACGTCATAATTTAAAAGCAACACCACAAAGATTAGCAATCAGTAATGCGCTGCACTCTTGTGGACATATCAACATAGATACTCTATATGAATTGATGCTGAAAAAATTCGCTTCTATTTCATTGGCAACCATATACAAAAACGTTCATTTAATGCTTGAGAACTCTTATATACAAGAAGTTAAAATTCCACAGAGCAAGACAGTTTATGAACTTACAAAAACTTACCACTCTCACCTTGTATGTACCAAATGTGGAGAAGTTGAGGACATTAAACTCAATATGAAGCCTATTCTAAGCGAAGTAAATTCTAATAGTAGTTTTGAGATATCTAAAACAGATGTTGTTCTATCTGGAACATGTAAAAACTGCCAATAAATTTTTCTTCTAATTTGTATTACTTTTAACAACTCCTCAGCACTACTATTATATAATTCCATTATCAATTTTTCCAAGAAGGAATCCCATGCGTGGTTATAAAATTTTTGCTGGTTCTGCAAGTATAGAATTCGCAAAAGAAATTTGTAAAATTTTAGATGTTCCATTAGCTAATGCTGATACAAAAAGATTTAGTGATGGTGAGATATCAGTTCAGATAGCTGAAAGTGTTCGTGGTCGCGATGTGTTTATAGTACAAAGTACTGGTGCTCCGTCAAACGACAACCTAATGGAACTACTTATTATGACAGACGCTCTTCGCCGTTCATCTGCTCAAAGTATTACTGCTGTCGTTCCTTACTACGGATATGCAAGACAAGACAGAAAAGCTGCTCCTCGTGTTCCAATTACTGCAAGACTTGTTGCAGATATGTATGAGACTGCCGGCATAAACAGAGTTGTAACAATCGACCTTCATGCAGGTCAAATCCAAGGGTTTTTCAATATTCCTGTTGATAATCTTTATGGTTCTATTACATTTGAGACTTATATCAAAAGTAAAAACCTTAAAAACCCTATCATCGCTTCTCCTGATATTGGTGGTGTTGCCCGCGCTCGTTACTTTGCAAAACGTATGGGTCTTGAGATGGTTATCGTTGATAAACGTCGTGAAAAAGCAAATGAGAGTGAAGTTATGAATATCATCGGTGATGTTAAAGGTTATGATGTAATCATGATTGATGACATGGTAGATACTGCAGGAACTATGGTTAAAGCTGCTACTGCACTTAAAAACAACGGCGCAACTTCTGTTATGGCTTGTGCTACTCATGCCGTACTTAGCGGAAAGGCTTATGACAATCTAGACCATGGTGAACTTGATGAACTAATAGTTACAAATACTTTAGAATCAGCGCCACATAAAAAAATAAAAGTATTAACAGTTGCTCCTCTTTTTGCAGAAGTAATTCGTCGTGTTTATCACAACGAAAGCGTTAATGGTCTTTTTGAATAATCAGAGGTAAATAATTGAAAAACATTAGAAACTTTTCTATCATCGCTCATATCGACCACGGTAAGAGCACATTAGCAGACCGTATTATTCAAGAGTGTGGTTCAGTTACTGAAAGAGAACTAAAAACTCAGATGATGGATACTATGGATATTGAGCAAGAGCGTGGTATTACCATCAAAGCTCAAAGTGTTAGACTTGATTATGTAAAAGATGGCGAGCACTATATTCTAAATCTTATAGACACTCCGGGACACGTTGATTTTTCTTACGAAGTTAGTAAGTCGCTTGCCTCTAGTGATGGTGCTTTACTTATAGTAGATGCTGCTCAAGGCGTTGAAGCTCAGACTATCGCAAATGTTTATCTGGCAATGGAAAACAATTTAGAGCTTATCCCAGTAATAAATAAAATTGATTTACCTGCAGCAGACCCAATAAAAGTTGCTGAAGAGATTGAAACAAGTATTGGAATAGATGCTACAGATGCTTGTTTAGTTTCTGCAAAAACTGGAGTTGGAATTCGTGCATTAATTGATGCAATTGTTGACAGAGTCCCTTCTCCTGTTGGAGACCCTAGTGCAACTACAAAAGCTATCATTTATGACTCCTGGTTTGATCAATATCTTGGTGCACTAGCACTTGTTCGTGTTTTTGACGGTCAAGTTAAAAAAGGCCAGAATATTAAGCTTATGAGCAATGGCGAAGAGCATCATATTCTTGATTTAATGTACCCTCACCCACTAAAACGCATCAAGACTAACACTATTGAATGTGGAGAAATTGGTATTGTTGTTCTTGGACTTAAAGAAGTTAGCGTTATTAATGTTGGTGACACAATTACAGATGCAAAAAATCCTACTGCAGAGCCTGTTGGAAGATATGAACCTGCTAAACCATTTGTATTTGCCGGTATATATCCAATAGACACAGATGATTTTGAAGATTTACGCGATGCACTAAATAAACTTCGCCTTAATGACAGCTCTCTATCTTATGAGCCTGAAACTTCTTTAGCTCTTGGTTTTGGTTTTCGTGTTGGATTTTTAGGTATGCTTCATATGGAAGTCGTTAAAGAGAGACTTGAGCGTGAATTTAACCTTGACTTAATTGCTTCCGCACCATCTGTAATATATGAAGTTTATCTCAATAATGGTGAAAAAATTAATGTTCATAATCCTTCAGAGCTTCCAGAAGTAAACAAAATTGACAGAATTGAAGAACCATATGTAAAAGCAACAGTTATTACACCAAGTATATATCTTGGTAATATCATAACTCTCTTAATTAGTAAACGCGGTACTCAAAGTAAGATGACTTATCTTAATGAAGATAGAGTTATGCTTGAGTATGAAGTTCCAATGAATGAGATAGTTGTTGACTTTTACGACACCTTAAAGTCAATCTCTAAAGGTTACGCTTCATTTGATTACGAACCTTTAGATTTTAGAGTTGGGGACCTTGTTAAACTTGATATCAAAGTAGCTGGGGAAGCTGTAGATGCACTAAGTATAGTTGTTCCTCGTAATCAAGCTCTATCTCGTGGCCGCATCTTAGTTAAGAATATGAAAGAGATTATCCCTCGTCAACTTTTTGAAGTAGCTGTTCAAGCATCTTTGGGTTCTCAGATTATCGCTAGAGAAACAGTGAAATCTATGGGTAAAAATGTTACTGCCAAATGTTACGGTGGAGATATAACTCGTAAGAGAAAACTACTCGAAAAGCAAAAAGCTGGTAAAAAACGTATGAAATCCATAGGAAAAGTGCAACTTCCTAGCGAAGCGTTTATGTCTGTTTTAAAGATGGACTAAATTCTGTGAAATGCATGTTGTGTGAAAGTTTATCTTTTACACACATCTGCACTAACTGTCAAGAAACCTTTCTGCGCCCAAGCATCTACAAAAGAAAAATCCTAAATAACATCGAAGTTATCTCTTTTTACAAATACAATGATATAAAAGACTTACTACATACAAAACACACGGATATTGGCTACTACATCTACTCAATCCTTGCGAATTACTCTTTAAAAGAGTTTGCAAAAAACTTTGAATATCCAGAGAGAGTTAGCTCTATAGCAATTGATGACAACATAAGAAATGGATACTCTCATACAGCCATATTAAATAAAGCTCTTAAAAGTAAAAACATTAAACCTGAGTTTAATAAACTAAGAGCAAAAAATCCTGTTTCATACTCTGGCAAAAGTAGAGAGTTTAGACTAATGAACCCTAGAAATTTCACATTTAAGCACAATACTGATAGAGATATAATACTTGTTGATGACATTATAACAACTGGTTCAACTCTCTCACAAGCCATTAATACTATATTGAAAAGCAATTCAAGCCCCTTATTCTGTCTAACATTAGCAGATGCAAGTATCAAATAGCTAAGCACACTGTAAGGACACTTAAACTAGAATGCAAAGTTAATATTAATTTAAGAAGTTGAAAAATGAAAATAATATTTATCTTGTTCGTTTCTACACTCTTACTTTTTTCTAAAGATATAGCTCTAGACAACCTTCTAGCAGAATATGAAAACTCCGAATCACTATACCATCAAACTAAAGAAGAGAGTGCTGGTCATATCATCCTTTTTTCACGTGCCGATCTCGATAAGATGCAAGCTTATACACTTAATGATGTATTAAAAACACTCAGGATGTTTAACATTGAAGCGACAAGAACAGGAATGACAACTCTTGTAAAAAGCGGTAGCAATCAAGCAGCACTAAATCCTGTGAAAATATTTATAAACTCTCAGGAGTTAAACTCTGCAACTCTTGGAAATGCACTTACCCAATATGGCAAAATGGGCCTTTATTTTATAGACCATATAGAAGTATATCAAGCAGGAAACTCTGTTATCTTTGGGAATGAGCCAGGTGGCATGACAATAAAGCTATACACCAAAGAACCAGCTCGTGAAAACAGTACATCTGTGCAGGCATCTGTTGATACAAGATCAAGTGTTAACCTTAGAGCGCTAGATGCTAAAGTATTTGGTGATTATTCATATTTAGCTAATGTTGATGTTCGTAAAAATAACTACAAAACTTACAATACAAATGGTTATGACATGTCTCGTGATGGAGCTGGTGGTCAATTTTACTTTAAATTCTCAAAAAAAGAGAGCTATGATATAGAGCTAGGAGCTTCAAAAGAAAAAGCTGACTCTTTTAGCGGTTTAGGGAATGCTCCTGTTGATGGATTTATAGATACAAAAACTTTATATCTCCAAGCTACCAAACACTTTGGAAATGACTTAAATGTGATTTTAAGTATGTCTCATGAAAACCTGGATGTCCTAAATAAAGATGCTGTTGGTATAACAATGGCAGACGGTGCTACCCCAAAAAAGTTTGAAACAAATATAGGAAGTAATGTTTATAGTGCAATAGTAGAAAAAAGACTTGTTAATGGGGCAAATGATCTATTTTTAGGTGCAAATATCAAATATCAAAAGTTTAATGTGAACAAGTATAAATACGATGATGTAACTACTCCAAAAATATGGGGTCCTACTGAACTCAACATTTATATGGCTTATCTAGAAAATCTATACAATATAAATGAGAACAATCTTATAGCTTTTAGTGCAAAACTAGATCATTATAAAAATGACTTTTCCAAATCATCAACAGAAAATATATTGAGACTTGGATATGTGTCTATCATCAACAACAGTTTAACATTGAAACTATTTGCTATGAAAAGCTATGTGCACCCAACCTTTAGACAAACTACATTTTCACCCAATACAAATATAAACCCCGACTTAGATAGTATAAAAAACAGAACACTTACTGCAGAAATAATCTATAAAATGGACAATACTACTTTTACAATAAATGGTGGAGAAAGTACAGCAAAAGATTCAATAATCTATAACCCTGTGCTAAAACAATATGTCAACAAAAGTGGAACAACTACATTTCACAGAGGATTTTTCAGAGTAGATCATAAATTTGATGTAAATAATAAAATAACACTTGAGTATTTTAAGATGTTTCAAGATGTATATACTAGCTCGGGCGAAGGCGGACTTATTCAGCTTTTTAATAAAATTGGCAAGCTTGATATCTACAATGAACTTGTATACAGGTCAGATTATAAATCATCTGATGGAATAAATATGCCTGCTGGATATGACTACTCTCTTGGTGTCATCTACCCGATCAATAAACAACTGGAATTGAAACTAAAGGGTGAGAATCTTTTAGATCAGGCTCACGAAGTTCCAATAAATGGAGTTGATGTCCCAGTAATGGAGCGACGCGGCTTGCTAACTATGGAGTACACTTTTTAAATGAAACTCTTTGCAACATTTATTTTTTTAGCATTTGTGTCATTTGCATCTGAGAGTTCAGATAATCTAAGAGTTCAAATATTAGAAAAAATAATCACTGAGATTTCTGTAAATAAAGAGATAAAAGTATGGAGTGATAATAAGAATATACTAAACACTCTAAAAAGCCATAATATACTAAATACTACAGACAACTGTGAAGACGCGTCAATCATTATCTTGCAAGAGCAAAACAACTTGCTAGAAGAGTGTTCTTCTAAAACTATTTTTGTACTTAACTATGAAATGCTCTCTGAGATTCCTAAAAGTTTTGGAGCTCTTTTTTGGAAAAAAGGCAGACCTAATATTGTAATACTAAAATCAAGGATAAAAGCTCAATCCATTCAAGTTTCAAATGACTTGAAGCCATATTTAGAGGAAAAAATATGGTAAAGAAAAAAGAGCTCTTTCTATTTTTGCTTCTGTTACTTTTGGGACTGTTTTTCATATATATATACATCTACATTAAACAGGCCCAAGAAGACATATTTTTACGTATAGAGAGCAATAAAATAAATAATGTTTCTAATGTACTTAAAAATATAGAAGATGACATCATAAATAAAAACTCTATTAAAAACACGAATGATCTAATTGCTTTGCTATCTAATACAAGCACGAGAGAAAAGTATGAAGACAAAATATCTCTCTTTCTCACTCCAAGTGTAAAGTATATCTATCTGCTTTATAAAGATGAAGAAGATAGGTTTAGATTTTTACTAGATGCTTCAAAAGAGGATAAAGCAAATTTTTACCAAAAATTTGATGTTATGGACAAGGCATATATAAACTTATATAAAGAGTCTGAACCACAGACTATTAAACAACACGACATGGAAAATCTATACTTAACATACCTTTATCCTGTTAAAACTTCCGGTAAAGTTGTTGGCATACTTAGTGTAGATATCACAACAAATATTCAAAAAACCATTCTCAAACTAATCAAGCCGCTAGAGACTTTTTTTATAGTTTTAATAATCTTCATATTTCTACTTATGCTTATGACAATCATACAAATTTTTCACTACTTTATAACTAGAAAAAAAATCTTTACAGATCCTCTTACTCAGATATATAACAGGAACTATCTTCAAGAGATATCGCCTATGCTTAACTTGAACAACTACTCTATTGCTATGCTTGACCTAGACAAATTTAAAGTTGTAAATGATATTTATGGGCACAAAGCCGGTGACTTGATACTCTCACAAAGCAGTATGATTATTAAGAGTTCTATTAGAGATAATGACATCCTGATACGATATGGAGGGGAAGAGTTTCTACTACTTATGCATAAGCGAAATCCTACAGACAGCTCTTCAGAGATTTGTGAACGTATCAGAGAAAATCTTAACGCACACGTATTTACATACGAAAATCATAAAATAGTTATGCAGATATCTATTGGTGTGCATGAAAACCCAGCATCAGAAAAAAGTCTAAATGAAGCTATTAAAGTAGCCGATAAGATGCTCTATATTGCTAAAAAAGAGGGTAGAAACAGAGTTGTACATTTTAATGATAAAGCTCAAAGTATGATTCTATCAAGAACAAAAGATATAAATTTTGTAAAAGCGGCCATAGAAGAAGATCGAGTAATATGTTTCTATCAACCTATATATAACCAACTTACAAATGAGATTCTGAAATATGAAGCTTTGGTAAGAATCAAAGATAAAGATAATAATATCATTGCCCCTGTATTTTTTCTTCCTGGACTAAAAGACACAAATATACACTACAAACTAACCCAAAGAATTCTCTCTATTGTATTTGAAAAGTTTAAAGATTCTGAGCATTGCGTTAGCATAAACATTAACTTCTCAGATCTCATAAATCAAGATATTGAAACAACGATTACTGACACATTTATTACTAATCCAGACTTAGCATCCAGAGTGACATTTGAAATACTTGAGAGCGATGAGATAGAAAATATAACTCTTTTTAAAGAGAAGATAGCGCTACTGCATCTATTTAAGGCTAAAGTCTCCATAGATGATTTTGGAAGTGGCTATTCTAACTTCAAAACCATTTTAGACATAGAAGCTAACTATTTAAAGATTGACGGCGGTTTAGTAAAAAATATTGATATCAACGAAAAAGACTACAAAGTTGTAAAAAGTATCATACACTTTGCCAACGAAGCAAACATGGAAACTGTTGCGGAGTTTGTTCACTCAAAAGAAGTTTATGATAAACTCGAAGAGTTAGGTGTTGACTATATGCAGGGCTATTATATTGCACAGCCAGCTCCTGAACTTGTCAACTCATCTGAACTATTTAAAGGATAGCCTTGAAGATTATATTTTTTATACTCTCCTTGTCTTTGCTCCTAAATGCTCAGATGCTCCAAGTCGGAGACAGGGTAAATCCTGTAAAACTAAAGTCTCAGCATGATAAAGAACATACCTTAGTTAAAGACGGCATCTGGATTATAACTTGGGACAAGGCTACAACTAGAGTAGCAAATCAGTATTTTGATGAGCATAAGATGCCAAAAAACATAAATCTCATTGTAGATACTTCTCAAATTCCAGCCGGAATATTTTCTCTATTTGTACGTCCTAGGATGGAGAGTTATCAGCACCCTATTCTACTCAGCTTCAATGAGAAGTATAATCTTACCCTGCCTTTTAAAGAAGAGATGCTAACTCTTCTTTATATCAAAAGTTCAAAAGTAAAAAAAATTGTATATATTAAAGATATTGAGGAATTAGAAAAAACCTTTAAGTAGCTTTCCTAGTTCTTTTTCTATAGCCTTTCCTGCTTCTTTTTTAACTAAATCTTCTACATCTATAGTAACCTTTGGTGAGGAAGTATTACCTTTTAACATTACAGAAATTGGACTTTTATTTGCTACTACATCTATTTTAGAATCAATAGTTTTTGTCTTTGTATTTAACTGCGTGTTTTTAGTTTTTATAGATGAAGTATTAGATTTTAGCTCCATAGATGCTACTATTTTCTCTTTATTTATATCTGCGTGCACATCCCCTTTAAATGTTTCAACATACATATCAACTTTTGCATACTGCTTGATGAGATTTAGCATCTGATTTTTCGTAAATTTGCCATCTATTAAATGACCGTCAAACTTACCCTTTTGAGATGCGAGATTATAATCAAGCTTAGCATCTAGTGATGCTTTAAATATCTCAGGATATATAAGCATATAAAGAGCATCTAATGTTTGAACACCAAGTATATCTGCATGGAAGTCATCATTGTGAAGTTTCGCATCTATCTTGCCGCCTGCTACATTAGAAAGTATTGTCAGATCAAAGTCATCACCTTTGTTTAACTCTCCGTTAACTGTAATACCACCTTTTATATGTTGCTCGGTAGCAAAATAAAGTTTATCTAAATTAGGAACTGTTGCTTTATAGTCGCTATTTATCGTACTATTTTTTAAGTTTACTCTAGCTCTTTTTATATCAAAATCTGCAAGCGTAGACTTCAAGTTAACTTTAGAGTCAATAATATCTCCATTTAGAGTTGTATCTGTAATCATTTGAAATGCTGTTTGTGGCATCGGTGTTTTAAACTTGTATGCTTCTGTCATATATTTTACATCAAGTAGACCTTTTTTCACACTTGAGATGACCTTGCCGTTTAACTTACCACTTCTGGCATCTGGTATATTTACATCTAAAGAGAAGATTCCATCTGCATAATGAGGCTGCTTTACCATATATAAAACTCTATCTAGTTTTAAATTTTTCATACTTGCTTGTACGCTGGCTGGAGCAAACTCTTTTAGAATTGCTTCAAATCTTGTATCTGACTCTGCCACATCACTCTTACCATCTACTACAAGCTTTGCTTTTGTACCTTTAACTGTACCGTTTAGTCTAAATGAACCTCTAACATCTGCTCCAGTAACTGGTTTAAGCAATGCTAACTCTTTTATATCTAGTGCATACTTTATATCTGTTTTTAGCGGTGTTGGAATAACTTTACCTGAAGAAGTTATTTTAAATAGATTAGATATTAGTTTATATGTATAGTCAACATCATCACCCTTAAGCTTTGCATCTAAGTTCATAGTAAAATCAGTGTTGGGAATAGTAATATTGAAGTCATTTTTCATTACTTTAGTATTTATCTTCCCGTCCTCTGTTGCGAGAATTATATCTCCATCCAGAGCATGAGGTTTTATATTTTTAAAATTAACATCCAGATTTACATCAGCATCTGCATATGGCTTTTGAGCACCTATGTCCAATAATTCACTCAATTTTAACTTTTTAACTTTTGCAATTATAGAAGTTGGGTTGAATTCAGTTAATTCAACATGATAAGTTGTATCACTAGATGCTACATCACTGATTCCGTCTACAGTAATAAATGCCATATCACCTTTTACTTTACCACTCGTTCTAAATGATTTGCGAAGTTCTACTGTGCTAAGAGATTTTAGTGACTCTAAGTTATCCAGATCTACATTATAGTTAATATCAAAGCTTTTTGAAAAAGGAGAGTACTCCCCTTTTAAACTAACAACATTACCCTGATTTATCTCTAAAATTATTTCAAACTCACTCATACTCAAAGAAAAAACTTTAAGTTTGCTATCTAGCAAGGTCTGCTCTTTAATCTTTTCTTCTATTGTAGGCTGCAATATAGAGTTACCAAGAGGCGTGAAAGCCAATACATATACACCAATTACTAAGATCCCAAATAGGCCACCAAACCATGCTAAATATTTCATATAAACTCCTAGAGATAGAATATTTCGTATAATTTAAATACATATAATGATACTAAATTTAACTTTAACTTAGCACATTTACTACTTGACACTATATGACTCAACTTAGCTTATATATAAAAACTAAACTTATACTTGACATTGTTACACTCAATATGTATAATAGTGTTATCTTTTTAAAATAAGGAGTGATTTAACAACTATGTCAAAACAAACAGATGAAGAATTACAGACAGAACCTCTAATAAATGAAGAGGAAAATATAGAATTAACGAGTGATGAGGCAGAGGCTGAAGCCGAAGCAGTTGAGAATGAGTTTGACCTTCTTCAAGAAGAGTTAGTTGCTCTAAAAGACAAGTATGCGAGAGTGCATGCTGATTTTGACAACATCAAAAAAAGACTAGAAAGAGAAAAATATACTGCGGTTGAATACTCAAACGAGAAATTCGCTAAAGATATGATTCCAGTAATGGACGCTCTTCAAATGGCAATAGCTTCTACAGAAAATGTAGCAGATGCTCAAGAGCATTTTGAAAAATTAAAAGAGGGAATTGAGCTTACACTTAAGCAGTTCACTACCTCTTTAGAAAAGCATGGTGTAACAATGGTTTCTCACGATGAGCCATTTGACCCAAATATTCACAATGCTGTTCAAAGTGTAGATAGTGAAGATGTTGAGAGTGGACAAATAGTTCAAACTTTTCAAACTGGTTATAAATATAAAAACAGACCACTGCGTGAAGCAATGGTAATCGTAGCCAACTAATTATTAGAACGATAATTGGAACAAGTCCCAATTATCTACGCTAGGCGCTGTGCCACTAAAGCACAAAAAAGCTTTCGGCTTTTTCGTAAAAGTGGAAAAAAATTAAATTAAATTAAGGAAATAATATGTCAAAAGTAATAGGTATAGATTTAGGAACAACAAATTCATGTGTAGCAGTTTACGAGGGTGGTGAAGCGAAAATCATCCCAAATGCAGAAGGTAAAAACACAACTCCATCAGTTGTAGCTTTCACAGATAAAGGTGATGTTTTAGTTGGTGATCCAGCAAAACGTCAAGCAATCACAAACCCAGAGAAAACTATCTCTTCAATTAAGAGAATTATGGGTCTAATGATGAATGAAGAAAATGCTAAACAAGCACACGACAAAGTAACTTACAATATCGTAGATAAAGATGGTTCAGCAGCAGTTGATGTAGCAGGTAAGATTTACACTCCTCAAGAGATTTCAGCTAAGATTCTTACAAAACTAAAAGAAGATGCTGAAGCTTATTTAGGTTCTAAGGTAACTGACGCTGTTATTACAGTTCCAGCTTACTTCAACGATGCACAAAGAAAAGCAACAAAAGATGCTGGTACAATCGCTGGTCTTAATGTTCTTCGTATCATCAATGAGCCAACTGCTTCTGCACTAGCTTATGGACTTGACAGCAAAACTGAAGAGAATGTACTTGTTTATGACCTTGGTGGTGGAACATTTGACGTTACTGTTTTAGAAATTTCTGACGGTACATTTGAAGTTCTTTCAACTGATGGTAATGCATTTTTAGGTGGTGATGACTTTGATAATAAAATCGTTGATTATTTAAATGCTGAGTTTAAGAACTCTCATGGTATTGATCTTAAAAATGACAAAATGGCTCTTCAACGTCTAAAAGATTCTGCTGAAAATGCTAAAAAAGAGTTAAGTTCAGCTACTGAGACTGAAATCAACTTACCATTTATCACTATGACAGAAGCTGGGCCACAGCACCTTGTTGTAAAACTTACTCGTGCTAAATTTGAAGGTATGATTACAACACTAATTGATGAGACAATTCAGCATATCAAAACAGCAATGAAAGAGTCTGGTTTAGATAACAATCAAATCAAAGAGATTATCATGGTTGGTGGTTCAACTCGTGTTCCAGCTGCTCAAGAAGCTGTTTCAAAATACTTCGGTGGAAAATCACTAAATAAAGGTGTTAACCCTGATGAAGTTGTTGCCGCAGGTGCTGCTATTCAAGGTGGTGTTTTAAGAGGAGATGTTAAAGATGTTCTTCTTCTAGACGTTACTCCTTTATCACTAGGTATTGAGACTTTAGGTGGTGTTGCTACTAAGATCATTGAAAAAGGTACAACAATCCCAGTTAAAAAATCTCAAGTATTCTCAACTGCAGAAGACAACCAGCCGGCTGTTAGCATCTCGGTTGTACAAGGTGAGAGAGAATTCGCTAAAGATAACAAATCTTTAGGTCTTTTTGAACTAGGTAATATTGCAGCTGCACCAAGAGGTGTACCTCAAATCGAAGTAACTTTTGACATCGATGCAAACGGAATACTAACTGTTAGTTCAACTGACAAAGGTACTGGTAAATCTCAGTCAATCACAATCTCTGGTTCATCTGGATTAAGTGAAGAAGAAATCAACAAAATGGTTCAAGATGCTGAAGAAAACAAAGCAGCTGATACAGAGAGAAAAGCAATGGTTGATTTAAGAAACCAAGCTGATGCACTTATCGCTCAAACTGAAAAATCTTTAACTGAGATAGGTGATAAAATTGAAGCAGAAGAAAAAGCTAAAATTGAAGCTAATGTAACTGATCTTAAAGATATTCTAAAAGATGAGTCTGCTACTAAAGCGCAAATTGAAGAAAAAGTAAAAGCACTAACAGAATCAAGTCACAAAATGGCTGAGCAAATGTATAAAGACAAAGATGGTGGTGAAGCTGGTGAAGCTGATCAGAAAAAGAAAAAAGATGACGAAGATGTTATCGATGCTGAGATAGAATAATTTCACTATTAATCCAAAGGAGTTAATTCCTTTGGATCTACTAACTTCTAATGTTTAAAATCTTCTTTTGCAACTTCTAAAGCTTTAGTAAAATTCATAACTTCCCCACCAAACATAGCCTGAAATTTTTTAGCCATTGATTCATCAGAAAAAGCATACTTGCTAACTCTAGTCATTGTACCTCTTTTTTTACTTCCAACAACATAGTGAGCATCTCCGACATTAATAAATTTTAATGAGTCAACATCAACAACTTTTGGGTTTTTAAGAGTTACCCCCTCACCAAGATGATCTTCTAAACAGTGAATCGAACAATACTGAAAATGCTTACCATCATGTTCTGCAGCATGACTTGTTTTGTAAAACATTACTAAATCCATTCCGCATCTTCCACATGAGCCTTTATCTTTTCCACTTTGGAGTAGAGTTGCTTCTTGAGGGTTAACTGATTGATACATACTAGATTTTACATTAGGATTATTGTCAGGCCCACAGCCAACAAATACTAAAACTGCTATTATTGCTACATATACTTTTACCATATTTATATCCCTTTATTCTTTATTATTGTGGTAATATTACCACTTAACAATTACATAAGTGTTAAACTGACAAATTCATGACAAAAAGTTAACCTAATGAAAGAAAAAATCATAAAATATACAAAAGAGATAATTACCTTTTTTATATTTATAACTATTTTAGCAAATATTATCAGCTTCTATAAAAGCAGTGACTTAAACAAAGAGTCACTTCAAAATATCAATATAACTTTACTAGATTCTCAAAAATATAACTATCCAAAAGATAAACCACTTCTTATACATTTTTGGGCTACTTGGTGCCCAACATGCAAGCTTGAAGCCTCAAATATACAGACTATATCTGAGAACTTTGAAGTCCTGACTATCGCTGTAAGCTCCGGTGATGATTATGAGGTTAAAAAGTACATGCACGAGCATGACTTAAACTACAAAGTCTACAACGATGCTAATGGTTTTTTTGCAAAAGAGTTTAATATTGCGGCTTATCCAACTACTTTTATATATGATAAAAATAAAAATTTGGTTTTCAGTGAAGTTGGATTCACTAGTACTTTGGGATTGTGGCTTAGAATGTGGTTGGCAGGTTTATAACTACCTGTTATTAAGTAGCCAGTCAACTATTTTATTCATACTTCTTTTAGGTATTACTTCTTTTGTTGTCTTAACTGACTCTAGATTATATATTTTTGAAAATTCATCAATATTATCAAAGAAGATATCTATTAATTTTGGATCAAACTGCTTACCGCTCATCTCTCTAATGTAACTCATAACCTTATCTTGTGTCCATCCATCTTTATATGCACGCTTAAATGATAATGCGTCAAATACATCCGCTATAGCTACTATACGTCCATATATATGTATTTCTTCGCCTTTAAGCCCTTTTGGATAACCACTGCCATCATACTTTTCATGATGTTGTATACATACTATTGCGGCAGCTTTAAAAAGTGGCAGTTCAGACTTAGACAACATGTCACTTCCCAAAGTTGTATGGTGCATCATCACCTTAAATTCTTCATTAGATAGAGAACTAGGTTTATGCAGTATATTATCTGTAACACCGATTTTCCCTATATCATGCAATGAAGATGCATTTTTTAGTGTTTCAGCCTCTTTTGAGTCCATCCCATATAACAGAGCCAAGGTATGTGTAAACTCAGCAACCCTCTGAACATGCAGCTCAGTCTCTTTTGAATGTCCCTCAGCAATTGAGCCTAGGGTATACATTAGCTTTACCTGCGTATCAGCTATTTCTTTTGTCTTATCATTAACTTTTTTCTCAAGATTTTTCTCATAATCTTTAAGTTCCAAATGTAAATTTACACGGGCTAATAATTCTTCTTTAAAAAATGGTTTCTTGATATAATCAACTCCACCAACACTATATGCTTTGGTTAAAGTCTCTCTATCACTACTAGCTGTTAAAAATATTACTGGTATAGATTCAGTTGTTGGTTCAACTTTAAGATACCTACATGTCTGTATTCCGTCCATAATCGGCATCATTATATCAAGTAGTATCAGATCATACTTGCTCTCTTTTACAAGTCTTAGAGCTGTGAGTCCATCTCTGGCAGTTTTAGTTTCAAAACCGACTTTTTCCAGGATTGTTGCAACCAACTTCAGATTTTCATCTACGTCATCAACTATTAGTACTTTGTATTTAGAATTGTTCATAATAACTACTTTTAAAAGAGGATATAAAGAGTATATTGGGGATTGAAAGTAAAAAGTCCAAAGGGTAGAGATACCCTTTGGTAGTAAAGACTAAAGACTTATTAGTCTTTAATCTCAACAGCATAAGCTTTATCCGAAAGTGGAACCCACGGACGTTTAATATGTTGAGGACGACGAAGTTTATCACTTGAATTAAGTGGACGAGTTAAATCATCTCTCCATCCTTGATAAATTTTAAAGTTATTTTCATAATTTACATAGATATCACCAATTTTATCACCTGCTTGTGCAGGTTCTAAAATAACTTTCTGGTGCCAACAATGCATACCAGAAATTGGATCCGGATGAGCTGCAGCTACAGCATTTTGCCATGAACCACTTAGACCATCCCACCAGATGTTACCGCTATCACGGTTGTATTCTGCAAATCTTTCAGCATGAAAAGGTTTAATACCTTCAACATATTTAAGTTTACCTTCTTTACCATCCATTTGAAGTTCAGCAGTTGGAACACCGAAGCTGTTGATACCGCCTGTACCGTCATAATCTTCAATCTTAATCTGAGCACCAACTCTACCTGCATTTTCAGGTGAGTGAGCCATAAATTTAGGATCGTTCATATTTCTTGCAACTGGCTGAGAATCAACTTTGCCATCACTTACACCATTAGGTATAGTAACAGAGTTTACAAGTTTCCATCTACCACCGTGGTGAGAACATGCTAACGTACCTGGAAGTACACCCTCAGTCGGAACAGCCATAGCTACAAAGTAACCTGACTCTAAACCAGTAACACTATCAGTAATTCTTACACGAATCGAGTCACCACGTTTAAAACCTTGACGAGCAGCATCTGGAGTTGAGATCCAGATAGGGTCATGATTTTGTGAAATTTCCATTAAGTGCTTAGAGTTTGCAGAACGCGTATGAATATTATACGGCAGACGGAAAACTGTATTAAGCGCATATGAATTTTTCTCAGTCATATAAGAGTGGTCAACATGAGATACAATGTGAACCATTTCTTTTTTCTCTTTTGGAGTTCTTGGGTAGAATGGAATAGCATATTCTGGCCATTTCCAATCATCAGCTAACCACTCACAGAAGAAATCAAGTTTCTTATCTAGCGTAGCGAAACCTTCCATCATCTTGCCATCTATCTCGATAGCAACTGGTTTTTTACCATCTTTGTACTTAGTACTTCCATGGTGATCTTGTGCATAAATAACACCAGTTTTTCTGTCAATAGTAAGATCTCTTTTGTCATACTTGTGACCGTGTGAAACAAGTGTTTGACCATCATACTTAACTGGTTTTTCTTGTGCAGAATAAATTTTATTCTCTTCCATCCATGCACCATGATCTCTCATATACTCATATACTGGGAATTCAGCATTTTTGTATCTAGAATCTGCAGTTGCAGTAGCTTTAAGATTTGGTAAGTTGTCACCAAATGCAGCATCATACCACTCAGCAATAGTAACTGGAGTGCCAGGAGTCTTTTTAGATTCCCACATAGATCTGATTGATTTAGTTTTAGCATCATCAATGAAGATTTTACCATCTGGATCAATATAGTTAACACACATGTCAAACCAGAACTCATTCTCTTCCCAAACTTCACCAAGACCAGCTTTAATGTGAGCTTCAAGTGTAGCACGAGCTGGATTTTTAGGTTTCCAACCAGATTTTTCAAGAGCAACTCTCATAACAGGCTGACGGAAAGAAGTCCATCTTGCAGGCATAGTAGCTTCTGAATGTTGATCGTGTCTTTCACCGGCCAAACCAACAGGTAAAATATAATCAACATACCAGTTTGTCTCAGACCATACAGGAGAAAGATTAAATGTAAGTTCCATTTTCTTTTCATCTTTGATCGTCTCAATCCATCTGAAACCATCCGGATTAATCCAAACAGGGTTATACATACGAGGAATCCAAACAGCAAGTTTTTGAGGTACGTTAAGACCTTTGTCTATCCATTTTTGCTGCCACTTAGTATCTGCAAGCAGGTGAGGAAGTAAGAATGACATCTCGTAAGTCGATAGTGGCCACTCTGGTGGGAAACTAAGCTCATTATAAACATCAACTTTAGGAATGTTTGAACCACGCTTACCTTGACCAACAGTTGAACTACCACCTTTACCAGCTACAGAAATAACATGGAAGTGGTGGAAGAATGTACCACCCTCAGGACCGATAGCACCACGAAGAGCGATTGGCAAGAAACCTGTACGACCACTCATCCAACCACCACGGTTACCAGCAGCAGTTGCTCTCCAGAAGTATGAAGAAACTGAAGTACCAGCCCAGATGAACATGTCATATAGCTTTTCAAGTCTATCCGCAGGAACATGAGTCTCTTTAGATACATGATCTAAAGTATATGGTGTATAAAGCTCTTGTAAAGTGTCTAAGAACGTATCAAAGTCAACTTTTGTAGGTGCTTTAGAGATATACCCTTTTTCTACCATAAAATCTAAATACTTTTTATTACTTAAAAATACTTCCCAGTTCATCCATTTTTTAACGAAATCTCTATCAACTTTACCTTCATTCAAAATTCTCTGAGTTAAGTAAAGATAGATTAGAGGCTCAGTACCAGGCCATGCAGCGATCCATAGATCTGCCATACCAGCTGAGTTAGACATACGAGGATCCATAACTACAAGTTTGGCACCCTTCGCTCTAGCATCTGCGATAAATGAAGCTGATTGCTGAAAATAGTGACCAGCATCTGCAGCATGAGATGAGTTAAGGAAGATTAACTTCGCATTAGCCCAATCTGGAGAACTTCTATCATCGTTTGCCCATTGAATAGTCGGAGTACGACCACCTGAAGAACAGATGTTAGTGTGTGAGTTGAATGCATCACAACCAAGTGTATGCCATACTTTACCAGTAAATCCATTCTCATTTGGACGACCAACGTGGAACATTACTGTTTTCTTAGATAACTCATCACCTTTAGCTAATGTATCTCCCATCTTTTTACCGATAGCAGTCATAGCCTCATCCCAAGTTGTACGTACCCATTTACCTTCACCACGAGCAGAACCTGGAGCTCTTTTTAGTGGGAATGCAATACGATCTGGATCATACATTTGTGATTGCGTAGCATAACCTTTTGCACAGTTACGACCACGAGAAGCCGGGTGTAATGGATTACCCATGTACTTTTTAACTGTAAAAGTTTTTTTATCGATCCATGCAGTCAGACCACAAGAAGCCTCACAGTTTGAACATGCAGTTGGAACGATCATATAATCATTAACTTCTATACCATTTGGATTAGCTTCACTTCTAACACCGTGGCGGTCAATACCACCTCTTTTCCAGTCATCTCCATCTAACTCTTTAAAGTCAGCCCACTCCTCCATCGGAGGGTAGAATGATAATGAGTCTGGAGTGTTTGTAAATTTGCTCTCAGTAACAGATTCTGCCATAGCATCTGTTGTAAATACACCTTTAGCAATTGCAGCACCAGCAACCGTGAATGCAGCACCTTTTAAAAATGTTCTTCTACTTTGTAAATACATTTATTTTTCTCCCTAACTCATTGGTAATAATTGTGGTATGTTTAGCCAAACATGTTTAACTAAAAATAGACCCACTAGTGCTAAAATTGCAGCAAGTTTTAAGATGCTTTCACTTTTGCTCGAACGACTTAATACAATTAACAGCATTGGTAATAAATATGTCATCCATTGACCTAACCAGAACATAACTGTATATGGTCCGTCACCTTTGATATACTCTAAAGTAAATGCAATCTCTTCAGCTTTCATTGGTCCAAAGATATACTCAGACATATAGATGATAAATGACATTAATGCACTAAGTCCTAAAACCACACCTAACGTCTTTTTAGCTTCATAAGATAGTTTAGAACCACCTAGAAGAATCATTGCAGCTGAACCAGCAAGAAGTGCAGCTAAAATCATTTGAGCTGATTCTGCTGGCATTTGCCATAGTTCACGAGCTGTACACTGAGACATAAGAGCTGCAGTATAAAGCGTTACAGGAATTGCTAATATAGTTGTCCATAAAAGTATCTTGTCATAATTAGTATTACACTCATCTTTAGTTCTTGCTCTCCATGCTACTAACACTAAAAGAGTCAGTAAACCTAAGAAAGCTGATGCCATAAATGTACCCCATGCAATTGCAGATGAAAAACTAGGGTGAACAAGGATATGCCAAAATCTAAACGGCTGGTGTAAGTCTGCCAATGTAAACAATAGGAATATATTAATAAATATAAACGCAACTATTGAAGTTTGCAGTCTTAATTTATTACCAGATTCTGGATGCATTCTAAGAAGTAAGAAAAGCATAAAAATCACACCAGTACCAATACTTTTTGCCCACATATTTACTGTAACTAACCAAGGCCAAACTATACCTGGAATAGCTACATCTAAAGTTACTACAGCGTTTGTTGCTGCTAAAATTTCATGTGCCGCCATTAGTGGTGTCCTCCTACTGGAAGTGTTGTAATCTTGTTAAACAATGAGTGACCGTCTACTCTATGTGATGCAAGAGGGTTAAGGTTAACATTACCTGCATTTGTATAGAAATGGTGAGGGTTAGTTCCCTTCTCTGGCTTACGCACTTGAACATTTCCTTGATTTACTTGAATATATTTAGAAATATTTGAAGTTGGATCATCTAAGTCACCAAAAATATTCGCTTGAACAGGACAAGCAACAACACAAGCAGGCATCATTGATGATGCGACACGGTGTGCACAGTAAGTACACTTATCTGCTGTTTGTGTTTGTGGGTCAATATAGATTGCTCCATATGGACAAGCCATAACACAACCAGCACAACCAATACAGCGCTCTTTATCAATATTTACAATTCCATTATCTAAATAATGTAATGCGCTAACTGGACAGATTCTCTCACAAGGAGCATTCTGACAGTGATTACATCTCAGAGGTGTAAATGTTCTTTTTGTATCTGGGAAAGTCCCCACATCCACATACTTAACACGAAGTCTCCATGTACTAAGTGGAACTTCATTCTCCACTTTACATGCGATCTCACATCCTTTACATCCCATACACAAATGTAAATCAACTAGGAAACCTAATTGCATATATTCTCCTTTAGCCTTTTATTAACGGCAAATTTAAGATTTATAACTTTATCTAATACATTTAAAAAGAAGCCCTTATAGTGGTGAAACCAAGGCTCTTTTACTAACAAAAATAGTATCTAAGTAATCTTAAATTAGTTATAAACACGTGATAATTTTTTGATAAGTTTTTATAGTTGTGTAGTTTTGTTAACAAGTAAAGTCTACTTGTCAATTAAAGATTTTGTTAGAATTATTGGAGTACAATTTATATCGACACAACTATATATAATGGATTATAATGACGAAAAAGCACAATATACTTATAGTCGATGACAATGCAAAGAACATACAGCTGGCTGCTAATGTTTTAAAATCAACAGACTTATATAACATATTTTTTTCTACAAGTGGTGAAAAAGCCATAGAACAACTTAAATTGCGAAGATACTCTCTCATACTTTTAGATATTAATATGCCAGGATTAAATGGCTATGAAACCGCTTCCATAATAAAAAATGATTCAAATACAGCAAATATACCAATAATATTCCTTAGCGCTAATGCGAACAAAGACAGTATTAGAAAAGGTTTTGAACATGGCGCTGAAGACTACATAACAAAACCTTTTGACGAACTTGAGTTAATTCATCGTGTTAAGACACATGTTGAGCTCTTCAATGCAAAAGAGCAACTTCTTCAAGAAGTAAACGAGACAAGAACTCTGCTTGAACAATATAAAATAGCTGTTGATGCAGCTGCCTCAGTCTCTAAAGCAGACTTAAGTGGAGACATAACGTATGTTAATGATAAATTTTGTGCACTGACTAAGTATCCAAGAGAAGAGCTTATTGGTAAAAATCACAGGATTTTCAGAAGTCCTGATGTTAGTAATGAGATTTATAAAGAGATGTGGGAAACTATCACCAATAAAAAAACATGGAATGGTTTAGTTAAAAATATTGCCAAAGATGGAAGTAACTACTATTTTGAATCTACTATTATTCCAATAGTAAACTATAACAATGAAATTGTTGAATACATTAGTATAAGAACTGACATTACAAAAGAGATGGAACTTCAGAATGATATTGTAGCTACTCAAGAAGAGGTACTTCAAACCTTAGGTGAACTAGGCGAATGGCGATCAAAAGAGACTGGTGATCATGTAAACAGAGTCTCACTATTTTCTGAACTTCTAGCTAGAGCTCATGGATGTGATGAAGAAAATGTAGCACTTCTTAAAATGGCTTCTCCAATGCATGACATTGGAAAAGTAATTATACCAGATGCCATACTTTTAAAACCAGGCAAACTCTCAGATGAGGAGTTTGAGCTTATGAAAAATCATACTACATTTGGATGGGAAATCTTTAATAAATCAAAACATCAACTCTTACAAGCTGCAGCACTGATATCATATCAGCATCATGAAAAATGGAACGGTACAGGCTATCCTAGAGGTATAAGTGGTGAAGACATTCATGTGTTTGGCAGAATTACTGCTATTGCTGATGTATTTGACGCTCTATGTCATGACAGAATCTATAAAAAAGCTTGGAGTGTTGAAGATACTTTAGACTTTATCAAATCTCAAAGCGGCATTGCTTTTGAACCAGAACTCGTAGATTTGCTCATTGAAAATATAGATGAAATACTAAAAATAAAACAAAAATATAATAAATAATGCGAAAAAAGATATATGCTGCAGTAATGATACTCCTTGTCATTACCGTATCTATACTTATAATGATTGTTCCTACCTTCTTTACAAAAGGTTTTTCTAGAACTTCACTTCAAAAAGAGTTTAAACTTCCACTTGTTTTAAATGATGACAAAGATATAAAACTTCTATTTTTTGGCTATTCTGGATGCGCAGATATTTGTACGCCAAGGATGCAAGATATTAGCACTCTTTACAAATCACTGAATTCTGAGACAACTAAAAGAGTAGGTTTAGAGTTTTTAGATATATCTACTCCTGATGATGAAACTCTACCAAATAGATTCGCTAACTTTTTTAATGAAGACTTTAAGGGAATATATTTAGACAAAAACACTTTAAGAGACTACACAAAAGTATTTAGTGTCTATTTTTCAAAATCTCTTATGGATAAAACCGAGTATGACCATACTGCAAACTTATACCTTATAAAAAGAAGCAAAAACAAAAAAGAGATAAGATATATATACAATTCATATCCATATAATTTACATCAGATTAAGTTAGATATAGAGGAGTTACTTCATGAATAGTTTATTTAAGGTCTTTTTTTTAAATGGCACTTTTTCTTCTGATATGAGCAAAGAATATGCACGTGCTGATGGGTTTATGCTAAAACTAGTATTTGTCCACTGGGTTATAGTATCTACTATAACTGCTTATGTATTTGATGCCTATCTTCTTGGCTTTATTGGGGGAGGTGCTCTATTTGGCATAACATACTTTGCCTATAAATCTTTTTATGGTACTCAAACATATAGATATATATTAGCGTTGGTTCTTCTTACTTTTTCTATCATAATGATTCAGCAGAGTTTAGGTCGAATAGAGATGCACTTTCACATATTTGGAGCACTCTCATTTTTAGTAATTTACAGAGATCATAAAATAATTACTCTTGCATCTATATTTACACTACTTCATCACTTAATATTCAACTACTTACAACAGTACAATATAACTATCTTTGACACACCTATAGTTATTTTCAACTATGGATGTGGGTTCGATATTGTTTTGCTTCATGGTGCATTTGTAATGTTTGAATGGTTTGTTGTTGCTAATATAGTTTTATATATGGATAAAACGCATAAGGAACTTCACCGCGCAAAAGAGGCTTTAGAATCTGTAAATAAAAATCTTGAGAGTATGGTAGAGATTAGAACTCTGGAGCTAAAACAGGCAAAAGAAGAGGCAGATTCAGCAAATAATATGAAGTCAGAATTTCTGGCGAATATGTCTCATGAGATTAGAACACCGATGAATGCAATCATTGGTTTTACTGACCTGTTGGAAAAAAGTGTTAAAGATACAACTAATCAAAACTATGTTAAATCAGTTCAGGATAGCTCTAAAATACTTCTTGCAATCATTAACGACATATTAGACCTCTCAAAAGTTGAGGCTGGAAAACTAGAAATTCAACATATTGCCACAGATATTAGAACTATAGGAGATGAGATAAAAAATGTTTTCTATCATAAAGCGAAATCAAAAGCCCTAAAACTAAAAGTAAATATTGAAGAATCAGTTCCAAGTAGCTTGATGTTGGATGAAGTGAGAACACGACAAGTACTTCTTAATCTAATAAGTAATGCTATTAAATTCACTCCTGAAGGCTTCGTAAATCTAAATATATTTAGCTCTTTAAATCAAGATACAAATCTTATCAATTTGACAATAGAAGTTGAAGACAGTGGAATTGGTATGGATAAATCAGAGCAAGATAAAATGTTTGAGGCATTTGCACAGCATACAAACCAAAGTAATAAAGAGTACGGAGGCACTGGGCTTGGCTTAGCTATCACAAAAAAACTAGTTACTTTAATGGGTGGGGATATCAGTGTAAAAAGTAGTAAAGACAATGGTTCAACTTTTAGAATCATTTTACCTAATATAGAAATAGCTCAAAGCGAACCTATCGCTAAACTAAGAGCAAACCAAAAAATATCATTTGAGAATGCTACTGTACTTATTGCAGATGATATTGAACTAAATAGAAAACTAATTATTGAATACCTAAAAGATACACCACTTACTATTATTGAAGCTGTCAATGGACAAGAAGCTATAGATATAGCTAAAGAACAGCAAATTGATTTAATACTTATGGATATCAAGATGCCAAAGAAAAATGGTATTGAAGCTACTAATGAGATTAAAGAGTTTAAAGATATTCCGATTATTGCGATAACTGCTTCTGTAGTATTTAATGTACCTAATTCAGAGCACGATATATTTGATGATTTTTTACATAAGCCATTAAAAAAAGAGCGCTTGCTAATAGCAATGTCTGAGTTCTTAAAGTCTAATATTGAGACCATTGCAAATAAAGAGATTGAGACTCAAGTGCAAACAACCGAGATCTCTTTAGATAACTATCCATCTCTTAAAGAACTTCTTCTAGAAGCTAAGGTAGCTGGCGACATAGAGTTAATACAAAATTTTGCTGACGAACTTAATATATACGCTAAAAAATATAATATAAATAGTTTTAAAACTATCTCAAATAAATTATCTGCCGCAGTAGAGAGTTTTGATATTGGTGAGTGTGAAGTCTTGCTAAATATCTTTAAGAGTTAAAATTATTTTCTAAATGTATTAAGGTGACATCATCACTAAACTCATATTTATTTAATGAATTTGCAGTGTAATCAATCAATGATGGATCGTTAATAAGTCGTCTTGGCAAGAAATGGTCTTCATCTTTTTTTGCATGTTCCACAAGTCCATCACTGTAAAGCATTACTGATTTCCAACCAGGAATGTCTATTTTACTGACTTCCGGAATATCAGAAAAGTCCATAAAAGGCAAATTATTCGCTTTTATTCTAATGATATCTTTTTTATTTTTTAATTTAAAAGGGTACATTCCACCAGATGCATATGATAGTTTATCTCCTTTAGGATTTATCATTATCATAATATAAGAAAGCTGTTCCAGCTCTCCTAAAAATGTTCTAATTGTCGGAAATAGTTTTTTACATATTTTTTTTAAACCGCCCTTGCCTTTGACAAGCTCTTTAATAGTTGCAGATGCGGCGAACACAGTTAATGCTGGAGAAACTCCATGTCCCTGACCATCAAGGAGATATATAAATATTGAACCATCCTCACGCTTAAATAGTGAATAAAAATCACCACAAAGTATATCTGATGGATGATATATAACTTTACAGCTTTTTGCATCTAATTCATTTACTATACCTGCTTCAAGTTTTTCTCTTGCAGCATTTTGCTGTGAGATATCATACTCTCGCAGCATCTCATTTTTAAGATTTAACTCTTTTAGTTCTGTAATATCATGACGAATAGATATATATTCCATTACATTACCATCACAATTTAATATAGGATAGATTGAAGCTTCTACAGTGTATTTAGAACCATCTTTTTTTATATTTTCTAAAATACCTCTCCAGATTTTTTTGGCTTGAATAATATCCCATAGTTCTTTAAAAACTGAGCTTGGAGTATCTGGATTTCTTAAAATTGAGTGAGGTTGCCCTAGAAGTTCACCAGCAGAATAACCAGTCGTTTCTAGAAATTTGTTATTTACATAAGTAATAGTTCCTAATAAATCTGATTTAGAAACTATACTTGTTTCATCTACAATGTATCTATACTGTTCTAATATATTTGACTGACAATCTTTCATTAGTGGACTTCTTAATATAAATATTATTTTATTATTAAAGATTATAACTAATTGAAAATACAAAGTCAAATCATATTATTGATTCTTATTCTTTTCTTACTCTTTCTATTCTTTTATGAACTCTTCAGGGTCGGCTAAACAGTCCATACCATCAGAATGATCTTTTACATGAGCACCATAAGTATAAGTTAGCTCACCACCCATTTTGCCTTGAAATAAAACTCCACCAGCAATAATAGCTACTAAAATTATTGAAAAAAGCTCTGCTTTAAAAACTTGCTTTTGACAACCATAGAACTTAATAACCGCTGCTATACCCATAGCTATTGCTAAGTAGAGTCCAAGCTGCTTATGCTGTTTTAGTAAGGCTTGTCCTTCTCCAGAAATCAGCATATATACTTCTCCGCCATCATGCTTTCCCGTAAAGAATGCGATTATAATAAATATTGCTGCAAAAACCATAAAACGTGAAGAAACTTTAGACATAAGTTCAGTTGGTTTATATAAATAAGCCAAACCTAGTATTAAAGAGATAATTGGGAGTGAGATAGCGAAATGAGCTGCTGATGGATGTAACATTTGTGAAACCCTTATTTTAAATTTAATAAGGGTATTCTACACTTTATTATATAGTTTTTACTTATGAAATAAAATTACTTACTCATTCTTACACGAACTGATTGCTCATGAGCAGTTAGTCCTTCAGTATTTGCTATAAGTGCACAAGCTTCGCCTATTTCATTTATAGCCTTATGAGAAAAAGAGATGATTGAAGTTTTTTTCATAAAGTTTTCAACTCCAAGTGGAGAGTAAAATTTAGCCGTACCGCCTGTTGGCAGAGTATGGTTTGGCCCAGCCACATAGTCGCCGATTGCTTCAGGAGTATTATGACCTAAAAAGATTGCACCGGCATGTTTAATCATTGGCAAAAGCTCAAAAGCATTGTCAGTTGCAACTTCTAAATGCTCAGGAGCAATATCATTCATAAGCTTTATAGCCTCATCCATATCCGATGTTACTATAATAGCTCCACGTTCTTCTATAGATTTTCTAGCAATCTCTTCACGTGGAAGTTTAATAAGCCAATTTTCGATCTCTACTCTCACCTCATCTGCAAGCTTCTGAGATGGAGTGATTAAGATAGAACTTGCCATCTCATCATGTTCAGCTTGAGATAACATATCAACAGCTAAATGGTTGGCATTTGCACTATCATCAGCTAAAATACCTATCTCACTTGGCCCTGCGATCATATCGATATTCACATCACCAAACACCATCTTTTTTGCAGTTGCAACAAATATATTTCCAGGTCCTGTAATTACATCAACCTTAGGGATAGTTTGTGTTCCATAAGCCATAGCAGCGATTGCGCTGGCACCACCAACCTTATAGACTTCACTTACACCACAAAGATGACATGCGGCAAGTAAAAGCTCATTTGGCTCGTTATCTGGCGTTGGAGTACACACTACAATTTTTTCCACTCCTGCAACTTGAGCAGGGATAACATTCATTAAAAGTGAAGATGGATAAGCCGCCTTCCCACCAGGGATGTAAAGTCCTGCACTATCAACAGCGGTTACTTTTTGACCTAAGATAGTTCCATTCTCTTCTGTGTCAAACCAAGATTTTGGTTTTTGCTTCTCATGATAAACTTTTATTCTATCATATGCCAAGTGCAAAGCAGCCTTTAGTTTTGAATCTATATTGTCATATGCTTTACTCATAGACTCTGTAGAAATCTTTAGATCTTCATCGCAAGAAGGTGTCCAATTGTCAAACTTTGAAATATGTTGCTTTAGAGCACTATTTTTATCAGTTTTTATCTCATTTATTATATTTGCCACAATAGCACTTACATGTGCTATATCCATTTTTCCTCTCTGTAAGAGCTCATTAAAGCTCTCAGCGAAATCTGGATTTTTCGTATCAGTAAATATCATTATTATTTTCCCGTTTTAGTAAAGCTGTCAAACTCTTCTTTAACTACTGCTAATGCTTTTAAAAAGTTTTCTGCATCTATAGCACCCATTATAGGCTGAAACATAGGTTCTCCGCTTGGTAGTAAAAACCATATTGCCGGTGTACCTGGCTGATAGAGCTCTCTTGGCATGTAATCATTCTCATCACTGTATGCGATAATTGATACATAATCTCTGTTTAGAGCTTCTACAACTCTTTTATCTTTCAACGTACCATTATCTAAAATCACACAAAATTTACATGTATGTCTTGATGAGATAAAAAGTACCGGTTTGCTAAACCTAGCAGCTTCTATTATGCCGGTATTATAGTCTTTAGCCCATTTGACTTCAGATGCCATTATTGTAGTAGCAACAAGTAGTGTTAAGTATATTAAAATTTTACGCATATTTTTTTACCTTTTTTAAAAGTTCTTTCGAGCACTCAAGTGCACTTTTTTTTGTAACATCTATAACTATATCAGCAAGAGCCAAATATTCTGGACGACGCTCTTTATAAAGCTCTTTTGCTTTTTCCAAATCATTTAAAAGTGGTCTTTTTTTAATTTTTCTCGCTGCATTTGGGTGAGTCTTTATTCTCTTAATTATTGCATCAAATGGTGAATCAAGAAGAACAACTGTGCCAATTTTTTTAAGACTTTTCTGCTTATAAAAACCACCACCTGTTGATATCAAAGTATTTTTCACACTTGATTCAAGCCATCGTGCAACATTTAACTCAAGCTTTCTAAAATATGCTTCGCCATCTTCTTCAAATATTTCTTTAACTTTTTTGTTTTCCATACTCTCGATCAAGTCATCAGTATCTATGGCAATATAATCAGAGTGCTTGATTACTTCACGAGCAACGCTGCCCTTACCAACTCCCATAAATCCTATTAATATGATATTTTTCATCAAAATCCTTAAGTAACGTTAAACTGTAGCAAATGCGCTCATGTCAAAATCAGGTTTAGTTTTTTTAATTTTTCTATATATTAAAACTGGCGCAATAACATTATATTGTAAAATTACCATACTAACAATAAAACTAACCGCAGAGATGCTGAGTAATATTGGAATATAAAATGCAAAAATAAAACCAATCAGAGATGCTATAAATAAAACAAACTGCGCTCTTGCTAAATTTTTGTTTATCATCTCATTCATCGTTGGAATAGTCATATAACCCATAGCATTTAAATGAAACCAAACAAGAAACGGAATTATTTTGTAAAGCATACCAATCATAATAGAGAGTATAAATCCACCACCTAGCAGAATAGCAACCATAACTATATATTCATTTTTAAAATATTCGTCAAAAATCCAAAGAAAAGATCCAAGTGTTAAAGATATACTCGAGACTCTCCAATACCACACAGTAACATCACTAATAGGACGACGTCGGGCACTTAGCTTTCTCCACATTGTTGTAGCAAATGCCCAGAAGAAAAGTGCTATCCACGCCTTGCCGATAATCGCGTAAGATTCTTCATAAACATTCGCATATAACCATATCACTAAACCTACACTAATAAGCAGTACTACTCTTTTTTTACAAAACTGCTTAAATCTAGGTGCTACATAAAACATTGGAAGAACTTGGAATGTAACACCTATAATCAAGATGCCTCCAAAGCCAAAGACGCCCCATACACTGTGAACATTAGCAACCATATTTCTATAAGGTGCAAAATCAATGTCTATATACGTGTATAGTAGAAATAGCCCCATTAATACCGTAAAAGATGCAAATACAAGACTTACACTCATCGCTTTTACTGTTGGATTAAAATTTTGTACTTTTACTACTGCCATGGCTATAACCACTATTATCATAGTAAAGCCAATACTTAATAAGATTAAAGCTACTGTGTTAGATAATGCGACATCATGCATTAGCCCAAATAACATAAAAGCTGTACCGATAACTAAAAATATATATGAAATTTTTGTAACTAAATCAACTTTAGGAATTCTAACACCTGCTAAAACAGGTAGCATCTGAGTAAGTGATCCAAGCATTATAAAGCCTAAAAAGCCAATTGTTAATGCGTGAGTTATTACAATTGAGTCGAGCGAATATCTGCTCATCAAGATGCTAGCATCGCTGAATAGGATTAAAAAACCAGCTATTATTGCAAATATTGGTGCAGTTAGATAAAACCTAAGAGGCGCTGATATTGGCGGAGCTTGATCAATCGATAAACCATTAAGTTCCATAGTTTACTCTCAAAATATTACTCAACAATCATAGACTCCATCATATCCACAATTCTTGGTGATTCGGCACTTAAGTGCTGCTGAGCCATAGTGTAAAGCATCTGCTCTTCTTTCATATTATGCTGCTGCATTAAAATCATAAGAGTCTCTGAGAGTCCAAAAAATTTGTCTTTATTGTTGGCTTCTAAAGCTTCACCCATCTGTTTAACAAGACTTCTCATTTGAACATGTTCGTGTCTCATCATTGCTGTTGGACCTTCTGTCATACCAGTCTTTGTTTCAAACTCTGCAAACATAACTCTCTCTTCCATTTGGAAGTGTCTTTCTGTTGCCTGTGCAAACTCTTCATAAGCTTCTTTTGCATCTGCCAAAGATGTGTTTGCTTTATCTTCCATCATTGCAAAAAAGTCATCGCATCTAGCATGATCTGCTGTTAAATATTCTTTAATTGTGCTCATTTTATATACCTTAGATTAAATAATTTTTGTATTATATAGAAATAATATAAAAATGGTATTATCATAAGTCAATCTAGAAATAATGAAAGATATGTAGTTATTGATTACCCCGATTTAAATCAGGATAATCAAATGTGAATTTATTTATGAGAATAAATATCTTGTTAAAAATGCGAGGCATGAAGCCCCAATATGAGGTACTCCATATAAGAATGTTGCAAAAACCGTAATTAGCAAACTTCTTTTAAACTTCAATACAAAAATAATCGAAGAACCTATAAATGTTGTTAAAAATATATATAACAATGCTTCAACAAGACCATATTCAGGGCTATACCCAGCAATAGCTACTGCTAGTGATATCACATAACTAGAAGCAAAAAAGTAAGCCACATTTTTTGATGTGTCGTATCTTATAAAGCTCTCGCCTAAATCACAATCTTTTACAACTACTTCCCCATTTGCAATACTCTGCTTTTTTGCCTTAATCGCTAAACTTTCAAAAAACAAAAAAGCACTCAGTGATAAAACAACACCCGCTATGATTAATATTGGTAATGATTCCATTTTTTCCTCCGTATTACTTTTAAAGTACTTAAATTGTAACGTCATATTTACACTCGTATATTAATTTAATATATTAGATTATTTTATGAATACAAACTTAATAATATTTTCTTATCTCTAGCTTCAAAAAATATTTGCTTTCTTTCATTTGTTATTTAAACAGCTTTTTACTATAATATCTCTCTTTAAATATAATAGGAATAAATATGAAAAATAAAAAATATATAACTCTAGGTTTTGCTTCTGTTACAATCGCAATATCTATCCTTTTTTCTGCAAATCTTTTTGCAAAAGCTACAGAGAACACAGAAAAAGAGGCTTCTAGATTAGAAGCTCTTGCAAAGTTCACAAAGGTTATTAGCATTGTTGAACAATACAATGTAGATGACATAACTATTGAAGAACTAATGGACAAAGCTCTTCAAGGCATGATGGGAAATCTTGATGCTCACTCCAATTTTCTTACTCAAAAAGATTATAAAAAACTAAAAGTTCAGACTGATGGTGAGTTTGGCGGACTTGGAATTACTGTTGGCATCAGAGATGGTGCACTTACAGTTATTGCTCCAATTGAAGGAACTCCTGCTGATAAAGCTGGTCTAAAGTCAGGCGATATTATCCTGAAAATCAATGAAAAATCAACTCTTAATATGACGATAGATGAAGCAGTAGCAATAATGAGAGGAAAAGTTGGTGATCCTATTGAAATTACAATTGTTCGTAAGGGAGAAGCTAAGCCACTTCCTATTAGCATCGTTAGAGGTGTTATAACAATTGAGTCTGTTTATGCAAAGACTATTGGCAAAGATATTTTATATGTCCGTGTAACTAGCTTTGATAAAAAAGTTGTTGAAGATGTAATGAAGGCTATCAATAAAAAGAAAGCAATGATAAAGGGAATTGTTCTTGATTTAAGAAATAATCCTGGAGGTTTGTTAGATCAAGCTGTTGGACTTGTGGATCTGTTTGTAGATGAAGGTCAGATAGTTTCTCAAAAAGGTCGCAATAAATCTGATGATCAAGTATACAGTGCTAAAAAAAGCAATACAGTTACAAATGTACCTCTAGTGGTTTTAGTTAACGGCGGAAGTGCATCTGCTTCTGAGATTGTAAGTGGAGCTCTTCAAGATCACAAACGTGGTGTAATTCTAGGTGAAAATACTTTTGGCAAAGGCAGTGTTCAAGTCGTCCTTCCTATTACGCAAAAAGAGGCTATCAAACTTACTATTGCTAGATACTACCTTCCAAGCGGAAGAACAATTCAAGCTGTAGGTGTTAAACCTGATATTGAAGTTCAGCCTGGAGAAGTAAAGAAACAAGAGGATGGATTTTCAATAAAAGAGGCTGATCTTAAGAAGCATCTAGAAGAAGAGTTAGATAAAGCTAACGGTGATGCTAAAGATAAAGATAAAAAGTCTAAAAAAGCTGAAGAAGATAAGAGTAAAAAAGATATAATTACGCAAGAACAATTATATAAAGATATTCAACTAAAAGAATCAGTTGATATCATAAAAGCATTAATAATCGTAAAAGGATAAAGACTAGAATGGAAAAAAGAGCACTACTGTACGAAGGCAAAGCTAAAAAACTATTTTTGACTGATGATGAGAACCTTGTAATCTCAGAGTTTAAAGATGATTTAACAGCATTTAATGGTGAGAAAAAATCAAGTGAAGCAGGTAAAGGCGCACTAAATAATAAAATCTCTACTGAGCTATTTAAACTTTTAGAAGCAAACGGAATACAAACTCACTTTGTTGAGATGTTAGATGATAATCACATGCTTCACAAAAAAGTTGATGTAATTTTAATCGAAGTTATCGTTCGTAATATTGCAACTGGCAGCTTAAGCCGTAACCTTGGTATTGAAGATGGTAAAGTTCTTCCTTTTACTCTAGTTGAATTTGATTATAAAGATGATGCTTTAGGCGATCCTAAATTAAATGACCAGCATGCACTAATATTAGGCTTAGTTGACTACCAAGATGAGCTAGACAAGCTTCGTAGAATGGCAAGACAGATTAATGATATTCTACGTCCTTACTTTTTTGAAAAAGGTCTTAATCTTGTTGACTTTAAATTAGAGTTTGGAAAAGATAGCAGTGGAAATATCATCCTAATAGATGAGATTTCTCCTGATAATTGTCGTTTTTGGGATGTAGAGAGTGGCGAAAAGATGGATAAAGATAGATTTCGTCAAGGTCTGGGTGGATTAACAGTAGCTTACGAGCAAGTATTAAATAGAATATTAGGAAAATAGTAATGATAAAAGCAATAGTAAATGTATCTCTAAAAGCGGGTGTTTTAGATTCTCAAGGTAAAGCTGTGCACCATGCTCTTGATTCTCTTCACTTCAGTGGTGTTAGTAATGTTCGCGTCGGTAAACAAATCATATTAGAGCTAGATACAGAAGATAAAACAACAGCTATGGCTGATGTAACTAAAATGTGTGAAGAGCTTTTAGCTAACACTGTAATTGAAGATTACGAGATAGAGCTAGTTTAATGAAAGTATCTATCCTTCAATTCCCAGGAACTAACTGTGAATATGACACGCAACATGCTTTTGAAGACTTAGGCGCTACAACAGAAATAGTTTGGCATAAATCTAAGTCAATTCCAAGTGATACTGACCTTTTAGTAGTTGCTGGCGGTTTCTCTTATGGTGACTACTTAAGAAGTGGTGCTATTGCTAGATTTTCTCCTGTCATGAAAGCAGTAGAAGCTTATGCAAGCAATGGTGGGAAAGTTCTTGGCATCTGCAACGGTTTCCAAGTATTGACTGAAGCTGGATTACTGCCAGGTGCTCTAAAGAGAAATGAAAGTCTTCACTTCTTATCTAAGCATCACCACCTCAAAGTTATAAATAACGATAATGTATTCCTAGAAAAACTAAGCAACAACGATGTTGTGAATATTCCTATCGCTCATCACGATGGAAATTATTTCATAGATGCTGATGGATTAAAAGAGTTAGAAGAGAACAATCAAATTCTTCTGAAATATACAGATGCTAACGGTGAGATACTAAACCCTAACGGTAGTGTTGATTCAATTGCAGGAGTATGTAACAAAGAAAAAAATGTATTTGGTCTTATGCCTCACCCTGAACGTGCAATGGAACTACTTCTTGGAAGTGATGATGGCGTTAAAATGCTTCAAGGATTTTTAGAAGCGTGATTCGTCTACTTCTTTTAGGGTTGTTATTTTTAACAACTCTAAGCTCAAACGAAACTACTATCATTAATGATAAGAATGTGACTTATGACTCACCTAAAACAAATCAAATAATTTCTGCAGCAAACTCACAAAAAGTTTTATATCTTAATTTTGAAAAAACTCCAGATAGAGTTATAAAAGGGGAAATATTTCCAGTAACTATTAAGACTCTTTCAACCATACAAAGCTTTATAGATATCACTTACGAACTTAAAAACCATCAGGGTCTAAAAGTTTTAAATGAGATTCCATATAGAGTAGAAGATTCTAAATACTACCATGATACTTTTTACTTTTTAACAACTTCCAGCAGTGCTATGCTACCTGATTTTACTGCAACTTTACATGACTATAACAACACGATGCACAAAGATACTACTTTAGTTGGTAAAAGTCTAAATGTAGTAACACTAAATCCTAAAAAGAATTTCTCAAATATAGTAGCAAACTCTTTTGAACTATTGGAATATAAGACTTCTTCTTACGATGACCAGCACAATATTGTAGTTTTTGCAGCAACTGCAACAAACTGTGACATAAGTGCATTTAATCTTCAAAATGTTTATAAACAAGGTGTAGAATCAATAACTGAATCTCATTTTGACTCTAAAATAGTTTATTATGCAGTTATAAATAAAGAAATACAAAACTTCACATTCACATACTTTAACTTAGAAAAAAACAAATTTTTACGTCTAGATATTCCAATCATAGTAATTGATGACAGTGTTACAACTCAGACTGATCTTAAACCAATAGATCAATCTCGAGAGAGGCTCAAAATGACTATTGCGGGTGCAGTAGCTCTTGTGGCTTTTATATTTATACTATTGAGAAGAAAGTATATATACTTAATATTTATAATTATTCCATTGGCTTACATAGCATATCTTGGGATACCATCTAAGGAAGTTTGTATAAAAGTCGGCTCAAATATCTATCTACTTCCAGTTAATAATGGAACAATATTTGAAAGAACTAACAGTGTTTATCACTTACAAAAAGAGGGAAGTGTGAAAGAGTTTGTGAAAGTAAAACTAAAAAATGAAAAAATAGGTTGGGTAAAAAATGAAGATATTTGCGCGTATTAGTTGGCTTTTTGCAACAATAGTAATTTTTTCTTCTTTAACACTAATGATAGTGCTATATTATCTTGTTCCAAGACCATATTCAAGAAAAATATCAGCTTGGATTATTAGACTTACAACCTTTTTTTCAGTAGATATAAAAGGTAAAGAAGATCCAAAAGCTCAAATGTTTTTGCTAAATCATCAGAGTGATTTAGACATTGCGATTATGGAAACAATTACTAAAAAAGATTTAACTTGGGTTGCGAAAAAAGAGCTCTTTGCAATACCTTTCTTTGGATTAGCACTAAGGCTTCCTGAGGATATAGCTGTCGAGAGAGAGAGTAAAACTTCACTTCTTAAACTTCTTAAAGATGCAAAAAACAGACTTGATAAAGATAGAATTATCACGATGTTTCCAGAAGGTACTCGCTCTTCAAAAGGTAAGATGCTACCATTTAAATCTGGTGCCAAAATGGTCGCAGACAAGTTTAAACTTCATGTACAGCCTATTGTTTTAATACAAACTGCCAAGTACTATAATGTTAAAGAGTTTTACTATAAACCAGGTCGAATAAAAGTAATTTATATGGACTCTTTTGTAGCTGATAGAAGCGACAAAGATTGGTTAAACGATTTAAGAGTTAAGATGCAAAAGGTATATGATGATGAGTTGGCAAACAATACTAGCAATAGGTAGTGGCGGTTTTATAGGAGCAGTTTTAAGAGCTTACTTTAACGGCCTAATATCGCATAGAGTGCCTCATGATCTTCCATTTGGAACTCTTGGTGTAAACCTAATAGGTAGCTTTATAATGGGGATATTAGTAGCTTATTTTATGTATACAACTATTTTTTCACTTCATGCAAAATCATTTCTATCTACTGGTATTTTAGGTGCACTTACAACTTACTCAACATTTGCTATTGAAAGTTTCTTACTCTTAGAGGGCGGTCATATATTTTTAGCAATGGCAAATATTTCACTGAATGCTTTTGGTACCATATTCATGGCTGGCGGTGGATTTTATATCGCTAAGTTTTTTTTAAAATAATTACATAGTAAATCTCGAAAAATAAATTTTTCGTAGCTTTAGTGCGTAACATAGTTATAACATAATAATCTCATCTGCACACCACTTTGCAAGCTCTAAGTCATGTGTAATAAGAAGCATTCCCATCTCATCAAGAGAATTCATAAGCATATTCATAACTTCCAACTGTATAACGTTGTCTAGTGCTGATGTAGGTTCATCTAGAAGTAAAACATCCGGTTTCATAAGCATAGCTCGTAGGATTGAAGCACGCTGTAGCTGCCCTCCTGATAGTTCATGTGGCAGTTTTAGCAGAAGTTCATAATCAAGATTCAGACTTTTTAAGTAAGCGTGAATCTCATCTGTATTAGCCACATCCTCTATCTGATTTAGTAGTGAGTAACTTGGATGAAAAGAGCTATATGGATCTTGGAAAACTTCAGAAGCTTTCTCGCACTCTATAGTCCCGCTAAGTGGTTTTAAGTTTTTTAGTATCAACTCAAAGAGCGTACTCTTTCCAGCTCCACTAGCTCCAACTATAGCTTTAATCTCACCTTTTTTTAAACTGATTGAAAGATCATTAAAAAGTAAAAAATCTTTTTTATACCCAAAAGATAAATTTTTAACTTCTAATATCTGATTCAATAATCAACTCTTTGTAAGCGCTAAATATAGTTTAGTTAGTTCTTTATAAAGAACATCTGGCTGAATATCACCATTTTCTTCCCAGATGTGCTTCATAATAACATTGTCTTCTGTACCATCCCATACTTTAATGTAAGAACCATCTTTATAGCCATTATCTTGACGAAACTGATTTAAAATATTTTTGCCAACATATAGACGATAAAGAGTCTCTAGATCAAGACCACTCATAATAACTAAATCAAAGAAATCTGATATTAAAGCATCTAAATCCAATTCATCTTTGGAAAGAGATGCAAGCATAATATTTTCAACATTGGCAATGATATCCTTTTGAGATGCAAATAATTCACTTTTTTTATCTATATTTGAAAAACTGTTCATGCTTGATATATTTATAGCTAAGTCTTCTATTTGGCCTCTTAGAGTTTGTGAATAATTTTCAATAGCTAAACTCATTATAAAATGCCATACATCTACAACTTCAATCTGTAAGTTATCCCAATCAGGTTCTTGATTTATACTTTTCCAGTGTTTCCATGAAAAACTATCAACCATCTCAGCGCATTCCATATAGATGCATCTTTTCCAGTTAATCTCTTTTCCATTCTTAGTAACACCCTTGGTCCAGTTATCTCCATTTGTAGCATCGTTAAGTTGTGCTTGAAGTTGTAGCATAAGTAAAATTTTATCCATAGGTATATCTCTTTATGTAATTTAATTCGTTTATTTTATCTAATATGCTAGAATTCCCTACTTAAAGAGAGAGATTTATGAAAAGAATTAACTGTAGAAGATGCCAATTTTATTTTGTAACATGGGAAAAGAATCAGCCTCATGGATGCAGAGCTTATGGCTTTAAAGCACCTCAGATTCCATCTCTTGTAGTTTTTCAAAGTAGTGGTATGGATTGTTCTCTGTTTAAAGAAAAGGCTCCTGTAAAATAATCTTCTTCCCAAATCCAAGATTATTATCTGTCATTTTAAAGTAATTTATTTTTATCTTCCATAGCTTTGGCATCATAGCAAGAGCATATGGAAATGTTTTAAAATAAAGCTTTTTAAGAGCCTCATCCTCTAATATAGAAAAAGTTCCCCTAAACTGCAAACCCTGAATCTTACCAACCGTTTTCGTCTCTAAAACAACACTTCCGGCTACATTTGGATTTTTTATAATATTTTGTATGTGAGTTGTCTCATCACTGCTTGCAACGACAAAAGAAACCTCTTTTTCATCAAATGCATAAAAGAGGTTGCAGACACTAAGTTCTAACTCAGCCGAAGTGGCAAGACTCATCACATGGTGCTGTTTTATAAAGTTTACGATTTTTTCTAAATCACTCTTCATGACTCAAGACTGAAACATAAAGTCTTCTAAGCCTTCTGCATCTGTTATATCTCTTTTGTTTAACAAAAGCTGACCGATATCATCTTCCGCTAACATATTATATATCTCTCTAGGGCCGCTCATATTGTAATAACTTTTTACAAAATCGATAGCTACCTGAAGCTTGTCTTCTTTACCGCTGAATTTTTTAAACTCTTTGTACTCATCCCAATCAAATGCTGCCAATGTATTTCCTAGTATTATAATTATTTGCGATATTTTAGCGAAAGTGCTTTGTCTAATCGCTTAATCACTTCTAACATTTTTGTAGTAGAGACTGCAAAATTCAGTCTCATAAAGCCATCACCCTCTCTACCAAAGCTAAGACCTGCATTCAAACCGAGCTTCGCTTCTTTTATAAAAAAGCTTCTAAGGGCTCGATTATTGAGTCCCATACCTCTACAATCCAACCAAGCCAAATACGTAGCTTCTATAGGTGTCACTTTAATCTGATCACTATATTTCTCACACAGTTCTAACAACATAGTATAGTTATTCAACAAATGCTCTTTTAAATCTTCTAGCCACTCTTTTCCTTGGCTATATGCAGCCTCAAAAGCCACATGACTTAGAGCTGAACCTTGTGCAAAATGAACACGTTTGTAAGACTTTAAAAACTTTTCTTTTAACTCTTTATTAGTTATTGCAACACTGCTCATTGCAAAACCGGCCATATTAAAAGTCTTTCCGACTCCTATAGCTGTGACAGTTATACCTCTTGCTTCTTGTGAAAGAGATGCAAAAGGAATGTGCTTGTTTGGAGCGTAGACCAAATCAGAATGTATCTCATCACTAAAGACTACAATATTGTGTTCTAAACAGATTTCTAAAATCTCTTCAAGCTCTTCTCTTTTCCAGACTCTTCCAACTGGATTATGCGGTGAGCAAAGAAGCAGAAGTTTTGTTTTATCATCTATTTTTGATTTCAAGTCTTCTATGTCAAAAACATATTTTCCATCTATATTTTGTTTTAGAGGGTTCTTTAATAGTTCTCTATTATTTTCAATAACACTATGAAAAAATGGAGGGTAAACAGGTGTTTGAACTATTACCTTATCTCCTTCCTCACTAAAAGCATTTATAACTAAACCCATAGATGCAACAACAGAGTGAGAATATATCATATCTTCCAACTCAAACTCTATACCATGCTCATTTTTCATCCACTCAATCTGAGCTTTAAATGCAGTTGTAGGAAACTCTTCATAACCGACTATAGAGTGTTCTAACCTTTTTTTAACAGCTTCTATGACGAAAGGAGGCGTGTCTATATCCATATCTGCTACCCAGACAGGCATCACGTCATTTGTTCCAAATAATGATTCTCTTAAAGTGTATTTCTCTGCATTTGTATCTTTTCTGCAAGCAGACTCTGTGAAGTTATATTTCAACGTTTTTTCCAAATACTAACTTGTGATATCGTATGCTGATATTTTCTTGCGGTCTCTTTTATAACAAAATCTAAATCTTGAACATGCAAGAGTTCAAACTTATCACTCATAACATTTTTAAGACTATCAAGAGTTTTAACTTCAACACCGTTTGAATCTACATATCCGCCAAGCCATAACTCTTTTTGAGTTGAGCTCTCTTGCCATGTATATGGTGAAGTTAAGATAAGAACTCCATCTTCATTTAATCTCTCATCGACTGTGTCTAAAAATAGTCTGGGGTTGTAAAGTCTGTCTATCAGATTTGTCGCAATTATCAGATCGTAAGAGTTAAAATTTGGCTTTAGATTACAAGCATCTCCTTGCCAAAAAGAGACTTTATCTCTTAGGTTCTCATACCCTAACTCTTCTATAGTAACTTTTTTGTTTACTACTAAATCACCCTCTTCTTTTGAGGTAAATGCTACAAAACCATTGTCTTTTAAATTTGCTCCAACTTGTACAAAACGAACAGAAAAGTCGATTCCTTCAACCTCATCAAAATCTTTCGCAAGTTCATACGTAGCACGTCCTGTCGCACAACCGAGGTCTAAGGCTTTGCCTTTTTTAGTTGCAAACTTTGAGGCTATCTTTGCACACTCAATAGCAAAGTTACTTACTCCAAAGTGAGTATCACCATACTGAAACTCACAATACTGAGATACCAGATCATCACTCTCATAAATATCTATTTCTTCATCATTAGAATTTTCAGAGATAACATATCTAAATCCGGCGAATTGAGGAAAATGTTTTCTAAAAGCATAACGAGAGTGTTTCATGATTAAGTTTCCGCTACTCGCCCATGATGAACCAAGTATTAGAGCATGTTTATCATCAAAAGTTGGAACGGAAAAGTCATCATAAGCCGGATGAATTTCAAAGCCTTCAAAGCCTCTTATCGGAGTACGACTCCACTGCCAAACATTTCCAACTACATCATAGATGCCGTTAAAGCTAAACTCATTTACAGGACAAGAACTTGCATAGTGATAGAAGTTCAAGTTTGCTCTGCTCTCATGAAAATCTGGCAAATCTTGTAATCCTGATTGATTATATATTGCTCTATACTCTGCTTCACTAGGAAGAGAATAAATCACACCATCTTTTTGACTCTTGTATCTACAAAAAGCCTCTGCTTCAAGAGCATTGACATCTACGGGCCAATCAAGTGGCATCTCTATTAATTTAGAAATAGTTCTGTACCTATAATCTCCATTTTCTAAAACCCAAAAAGTCGGATATGCAGCTTTAGAATCTTTTAAAAACTCTCTTCCTTCATCGTCCCAAAACTCTTCTGTTTCGTAGCCACCATCTTTGACAAACTCCATATACTCGCTATTACTAACAAGATACTTTGAAGTTTTAAACTCTTTTACATCTTCTTCATAAGTGCCATATTCGTTATCCCAACCATAAAGATGATGGGTCTTCTCTTTGCCAAGTTCTATATGTTGAGCTTTTATACTTAACATCTCGTTTTTAGGTGCAGCAGAGCTATGAGAGCAGGCTTTAAATTCATCCACTTCTTTAATAAACTCCAGTGGCATCTGAGTATGAAGTACTAATGATGTCTCTATATGGATTCTCTCATGCTCTATCCCCATAAGAATAACCCACATATCAGACTCTTGTGAAATTGGAAGATTTAAAGGCAGTGTTATTATTAGCTCATCGACAAGCCCTCTAACTTTAGTTCGATACTCTCTAACCTCATCAACTTTAGGCCAAGAGTAGTTTTTAGAATCAACATCATCCCATGACATTTCATCAACGCCGACAGCAAAAACAGACTCAAAATTTGCGTCTACTCTTTCGTTTATTACTTTCATACTAATTAGTTTATTTACAAAAAAAGTTGCCGTATGTCCAAAATAAAATATCATTGGATGGCGAGTTATTTCTGACTTTCTATAAAATACATCATCATTTTTAAGTAGTTCAAACACTTTTTCAAATAGACTAAATGTGTTATGAAAATAGTCTCTTATTTCTTGACGCTTATTTTGTATATCGTTTCCATTAAGCGTCACTGGATACATACTAAGATTACTCAAATTAAGCCTTTAAATTTTGTTATAATCATTATATGAAAATTTATCAAAGTACTATATTAAATAATTTCCCAAACTTAACTCATGCATTTACTACTAAGGATGGAGGAGTAAGCAAAACTCCATACAACTCTCTGAATCTTGCTTTTCATGTACAAGACAATCCTCAAGACGTACTCTCGAACCATGAAAAGTTAGCAAACGAGATAGAGTATGACAGAAGAACACTTGTTCACATGAAGCAAGTTCATTCTAATATAGTCCACACTGTTGGCCCTAAAGATAATTTTGATAATCCACCAACTTGTGATGCTCTCATAACAGATAGAAAAAACACCCCTCTTATGGTTATGATCGCAGACTGTAGTCCTATCCTCTTTTATGATGAGGAAAAAGAGGTTATTGCAGTTGCACATGCTGGAAGACAAGGTGCATTTAAAAATATAGTTCAAAATGTTATCAACACCTTTACTAATATCTATGACTCTCATGCACAAAATATATCTGTAACAATTGGTGCCAGTATTGGTGTTTGTTGTTATGAAGTTGGGGGTGAAATTTATGAAGAAGCTAAAAAACTGAAACTAGATTATGCAATAGAAAAAAGAGATAATAGTTTTTATCTCGATGTTAGTAAAATCTTAAAAACTCAACTACTTACATCTGCTATAAAAGAAGTAAACATTGAAGTATCAGATGAGTGCACATGTTGCAAACATGATAAATATTTTTCTTACAGAGCTGATGGGACTACAGGAAGATTTTGTGGAGTTTTGATGATGAATAATTCGAAGGATAAATAATGGATATATTTTTAGAAGAAGCTATCAAAGAAGCAAAAAAAGGTTTGTCTGAAGGCGGAATTCCAATTGGTTCAGTTCTTGTAATTGACGGCAAAATTGTAGGACGAGGTCATAATAGACGTGTTCAAAATTCCAGCGCTATTTTACATGCAGAGATGGACTGTTTAGAAAATGCAGGTCGACTTAAAGCAATTGATTATAAAAGGGCAACTATATATTCTACTCTATCTCCATGTGACATGTGCAGCGGTGCCATACTTTTGTATGGAATCAAAAGAGTCATTATTGGAGAAAATAAAACTTTTAAAGGCCCTGAAGAGTATGTAAAGTCAAGAGGTATAGAAGTTAAAGTTGTTGATAATAAAGAGTGCTGTAATCTAATGGAATCTTTTATTAAAGCATCTCCAGAGTTATGGAATGAAGATATTGGGGAGTAAAATATATCTGCTAGCTAAGAGAGTGCTTCTACTTTCTTAGCTAACTGTGCAGGAAGAAGTCCTAAAGACTCTTCTACAAGTTTTGTGTTTCCATGAGTTATAAACTCATCTTCATATTCAAAACTCTCTACTGCCACATCTAAGATCTTCTCGTGAGCTAAGAACTCTAAGATAGCAGAACCGACTCCACCCATTTTAGAACTGTCGCTAAATACAAACCATTTTTTATGTTTAGAAGCCATATCGCGAAGCATCTCAGTGTCCAATGGTTTTACAAATCTAAGATCCAATATGCTTACTTTTACATTCAGTATTTCAGCTGTCTCATATGCACGTCCAACACCGTTTCCATAACCTATGAAAAGTATGTTACCCTCATTTGAGCGAAGTAGTTGAGATTTAGCCAGTTCAAAGGCAACTGACTCGGGAAGGTCTGTTTCAGTAAAAGAACCTCTTGGATATCTCAAAGAACACGGATGCTGATATTCTGCGGCAAACCCAAGAGCTTGATGAAATGATTTCTCATCTCTTGGAGCAAAAAGTGTCATGTTTGGTATAGCTCTTAAAAAACTGATATCAAATACACCTTGGTGAGTCTCCCCATCTTCTCCAACTATCCCTGCACGATCAAGTGCAAAGACTACAGGAAGATCCATTAAACATGTGTCATGAATAATTTGATCATAACCACGTTGCAAAAATGTTGAGTAGATTGTGCAGAATGGTTTAAAGCCCTCTTTTGCTAGAGCTGACATTGATGTAACAGCATGTTGCTCTGCTATAGCTACATCCCAAAATCTTGTAGGATATGCTTCCATAAGTTCGCTGAGACCTGTTCCACTTGGCATAGCCGCTGTTGCACCAACAATCTTTTCATCATTTTTTGCCAGATGCATTAAAGCTTCTGTATATATTTGAGTGGCACTTTTAGTAGAAGATTTTTTTGAACTATGCCCATTGCTAAGATTAAATGGACCTACACCGTGCCACTTTTCCTCTTTACCCTCTGCAATATCATAACCCTTGCCCTTAAGAGTTTGAGCATGTATAATTACAGGCTGATTAAGTTTTCTTGCTGTTTGCATAATATCAATTAACTGAGTTAAATTATGTCCATCAACTGGACCGATGTAGTTTATTCCCATCTCTTCAAACAGCATACCAGGAGTAATAAGCTTCAGACTTTCTTCCATTCTTTTTGCGATATAGTGAGCACCTTCACCAAAATTATCTACGAAGTTTTCCGTATGTTTTTTAAATTTTTGATAAAATGGAGAAGCCATTGCAGAGCTAAGCATTCTACTTAGTGCACCGATTGGTTTAGCGATACTCATCTCATTATCATTTAAAATGATAATCATCGGGTATTTTCTATCCCCTAACTCATTCATAGCTTCATAAACCATGCCTGCAGTCATAGAACCATCACCAATCATAATAACTGGGATTCGGCTATTTTGTTCTCCCTTTAGAGCTATTGCTTTTGCAGCACCTACTCCTAAAGATATAGATGTAGAACTATGTCCAGCAACAAAATAATCATGCTCTGATTCACTTGGTTTTGTATAACCGCATGTTCCTCCAAATTGACGCAGTGTGTCAAATTCTTCCCATCTATCTGTTAGAAGTTTGTGTGCATAGGACTGATGTGACACATCAAAGATAAAGGGATCTTTTTTAGAGTCAAATACCTTATGCATTGCTACTATTATTTCAGTTGCACCTAGTGTTGAACTTAAGTGTCCGCCATTTTTACTAACAACTCTTAAGATTTCTTCTCTTATTTCTTGGCAAAGAACCTCAAGTTCTTTTATACTTTTTTGTTTTATATTCATTATTTTTTATTCACTTAAGGCCGCTCTTTTAACTCTCTCAAATCTTTTCGAAATCTGAGCGTCTATATTTCCAGCATCGCTTATAGCTATAACACCACCTTCACTAACAGCACTGTCTGAAATAATCTCGACATGCTTTAGTGAACCAAGCTTTTGAGATATATCTCCATGGTTTCTTGGATTTACTTTTAGTGTTATTTTTGATGCACTCTGTAATTCTTTTATTAACTCTTTTGATAAGACTTCAGCTATTGCAGTCGAACTCTCATTTAACTCAATCTTTATAACTTCTTTAGAGATATCAAGTGCTGCACTAATAAGCTCACTTTTAATACCTTCTAAAGCTCTTTCATAGTCAGCAGCACAATTGTCTAAAGTTGATATAGATGCAGATAGTTGTACGATAGCATTATTCATGCTTGTTACTTCACCTTTTGCCGCCTGGTCTTTACCAGCTATTATCCCTTCGTTAAAAGATTCTGTCTTAACTTTTTCTAACTCATGCGTATGCTCTTCACTCATGTCTTCTAGCTTCATCTGTAATTTTATAAAGTTTGATGACATTTCATCTGTTTTTTTCATCAGTGATTCTATAAGTGAATCTTTGGAGTTTTGACTCATGGCACTTGAATCTATATCAGCTGCTCTAATACCAGGGTTATTATCTTTAGTAAGTACGGGCTTCTCTGTCTCTTGTGCATTATCTGTGCCCATAGGTAAGACTTTGAAAGTATACTTATCAACACTATGTTTAGTTAGTCTATCGCTTGAGATTACAGTTGCCATAACAATTACCTACTCTACCATCTCGTCAGTTGAACCCATTTGGATTGTTCCTGCTTCAGCAAGCCCATTAACAACTTCAACAATTTTTCTCTGAGAATTCTCAACATCTTTCATTTTAACAGCACCAAGGAACTGCATCTCTTCATCAAATGCTTCTCTAGCTCTCTCAGACATTGCAGAAAAGAATTTCTCTTTAAGTTCTTCAGGCGAACTTTTCAGAGCAAGCATTAGCTCTTTTTTATCTACAGTTTTTAGAATTTCTGTAATAGCACTTTTATCAAGTGTAACTATATCATCAAATGTAAACATCATCTCTTTAATCAGAGTTGCAAGCTCTTCATCAACTTGCTCAACTTGAGAAAGTGTAGCTTTTGCAGACTTGGCACCAAGACGGTTAAAGATATCAGCAACAGCTCTTGGTCCACCAACTTCAACTTTGTATGAAGCAAGAGACTCAAGTTTAGACTCTAGCACAGCTGAAACACGTTTAATAACTGATGGAGATATATCACCAAGTCTAGCCATTCTCATAGCAACTTCTGAACGTAAATCATCTGGGAAGTACTGAAGTGTATCTGCTGCTTCTGTTGCGTCCATGTGAGCTAAAATAAGAGCGATTGTTTGCGGATGCTCATTAACAATAAAGTCTGAAAGTTGCTGAGGCTTGATTTTTGAAAGGTATGAAAAATTTTGAGTATTTTGCATACTTTTAGATAACTTCTCTAAAACTTTTTTAGCCTCTTCAGGACCAAGAGTTCTATAAAGAAGTTCTCTTGCATATTCCATACCGCCAGTTGTAATAAATTGACCTGATTGAAAGATTGCATGGAACTCTTCAAGTATTGCGGTTGCAACAGCTTTTTCAATACTTCTATTTCCTGCAATATATTTTGACACTTCAGTAATAGCATCTACAGTCATGTTTGAAAAAATCGCAGCTGTTGCTTCTTCTCCTAACTGCATAAGTAAAATAGCAGCTTTCTCCGCCATACTCATTTCATCAAAAGATGCTTGCTGTGTTGGGTTTAAATTCATTATCTATTTGACCTCTCTCTGCTGTGATCTTCTTCTTCAGTTAATAAAGATTGAAGCAGTGCTGCTATTTCTTCTGGTGCATCTTCAGCCATATTTCTAACTTTTTCCAGTAAAACTTCATGCTTGAGCTCATCTTCATTAAAGCCATCACCAACGCCAAGTTGACTCTCAACTTTCTTACGCATCATTTGAACTTTTTCTACTAAATCTTCTTCCTCATCATCATCTATATCAAGAGTAGGACGATCAAGATCATCATCCTCTTTAGATACTTCTAACATCCTAAGAGCAAATGGAGAAATGACCTTTTTGTAAAGAATAAGCAATAAGATAAGAACAAAAACATACTTAAATACTCCAGAAAAAGGTGCTAAATAAGTTTGACTAAATGTAACTGCTTGACTAACTCCATCAGCTTCAATATGAGTGTCACCTCTTTTAAACTGAAGGTTTTTAACGCTTATCTGATCGCCTCTTTGATCATTGATGCCGATTGATCTACCTACAAGTGAAGCCAGTGCATCTAAGTCACTCTCTTGAAGTGGCTCATACTCAAGCTCATCTGTTGATTTGCCCTCTGCATCTAGTTTAAACTTGTACTTACCGTCTACTATAACAGCCGCACTTATTCTTTTTATGCGTGCAAACTGAGACTTAGTAGTTGATACAGTTTTACCAACTTCATAATTAGTTGTTCCTGTATTTTTTTCGTACTTCTCATTTGTTTGGTTACTTTTAAGACCTTGAACAGGACCAATGTTACTTACCGTACCAGGGACACCGCCTATCTCAGCTGGAGAACCACCCTCTCTTTTTTCTTCACTTACTTGTTCACTTCTTACAACATTCTCGGGATCGTATGTCTCAGATGTTGAATTTTGAATAGAAAAATCAAACTCAATTGTTACTTGAGCAACTACTTTTTCTTCTCCGCCAACAAATGGAGAGATAACCTGTATGATTTTACTTTGTCTTTTCTTCTCTTCTTTTGTTTTAAATTTTTGCTGAACAGTTGATAGCTCACCCATCTGAGCCATCTCATCTTCATCACCTAAAGTCTCGCCTTCAGAATTTATTAACATTACAGCTGATGCCTTCATTTTTGGCACTGCAGATGCAACAAGATTTTTAATACCACGTATTTGTTTTGGAGAGAGTCTTTGCTCTTCCACTAATTGGACCATAACAGAAGCACTTGGATCAACTTGTTTAGCAATAAAAAGTGTGTCTTTGGGAATAGCAAGACTAACGCTTGCTGATTCAATTGGGCCAAGAGCGTTTATGGTTCTTGAGAGTTCACCCTCTAGTGCACGAAGATATTTAACATTTTGATCAAAACTGGTAGCTCCAAACTCTTGTGTATCAAATAGTTCAAAACCAACACCTCTGTTTTTAGGAATTCCCATAGAAGCAATAGTTATACGTTCTTTGTATACAATATCTTTAGGTACTTTAATGATATTGTTGTCTTCTAGTTTATAAACTATGCCATCTTTTTCCAATTGATCAACAATCTTAGCAGCATCTTCAGAACTTAGGGAATTAAAAAGGATTTCATACTCATCATCAGTATTTTTTTTAGCAGTATATACAACCATGAAAATTAAAAATGAGACTATACCAATAATGGCAGCAGCAATAATGATTCTCTGCTGCGAAGTTAGTTTTGTATAAAGAACAACTAACTGAGAAAAAAGTATTTTAAAATCCATCAACGTCCCATTTTATAATTACAAAATTTCTGATGCTAGTTCAAAAAAGCGACTATTTTGCTCTTGTGTTCCAACTGTTACCCTAATCGCATTCATCCCATAACTACTAAGGTCTCTGACAATCATCCCTTTTTTTAGAAGCAGATCTGCGATTACAGAAGATATTTGGTTCGGATTTAGACATAAAGTAACAAAATTTGTATAGCTGTTAATTATATCTATTTTTTGCTCTTTTGCAAACTCTTCGTAACGTTTCATCTCATTAAAGTTATTAACTACACTTTTGTTTACAAATTCTTCATCTCCTAAGGCAATTGTTGCAGCTTCTAAAGATAAAGTAGTAATATTAAACGGAGGTCTAAGTTTATATAGTTCTTTGATTATTTTAGCATCCGCTACTCCGTAACCAACACGCATTCCACCAAGACCATAAGCTTTTGAAAAAGTACCAAGATAGATTACATTGTCAAACTCTTCAACCAGATCTTTTGGTTTTACTTCTTTGCTTGAATCTTTAACTAAAGCGTACTCCATGTAAGCTCCATCTACAACAACTAATGTGTCACTGTCAATTTTCTTTAGAAACTCAAACAGTTTTGTTGCTTCAATAGCATCCCCAGTTGGATTGTTTGGAGTACACAAAAAGATTATTGAAGGTTTTTCTTCCTTATAAATCTTGTAAAACTCATCTAAGTCATGTTCTTGTGAAGAAGTTCTTAAAATTTCTGCACCAACGTGTTTGGCATAGATCTCATACATTGCAAATGTTATGCTGTTCATTAATATTTTAGACTCAGAGTTTGCTTTTGCATGTATTAAAAACTCTATCACCTGATCGCTTCCTGAACCGATAATTACATTCGAAACTCCAACATCAAATCTTTTACTTAGTGCACTCTTTAAAGCAATCATAGAATCATCCGGATAAAGAGCCATTTTTGAGATGATCTTTGATACTCCATCCTGAACTTTTTTTGAGCAACCATTAGGATTTTCGTTACTTGCTAATTTGATAATATCTTTTGGCTCTATGCCAAATTCTCTTACAACTAATTCTATAGGCTTTCCAGCCTCATAGTTTTTGATATCTTTCATTTTTGAATTAAAGTTCATCTTCACCCTTTACATAACTTCCAAGCCAAGTAACTTCAGCGTCGTGCTTAGATAGTACTTTTTGAATATGTGGCTCATCAATGTGCCCATAAAAATCTATATAGAACCAATAACCAAACCCTGACTGATCTTTTGAGGGACGAGATTCAATTTTTGACAAGTTGATATTTTCTTCATCAAAATCTTGTAAGAAATGAACAAGTGAGCCAGCCTCTTTTGCATCTTCTAGTTTAACTAAAATAGATGTTTTATCATGCTCGCTGATTCCATTTTTAAAATCACTCAAAATTACAAAACGAGTAGAACTGTCATGTTCATCTTCTATGTTCTCAAACATTGTAGGTACTTTATAAAGTTTAGCTGCAATATGAGAACATATCGCAGCAGAGTTTGGATCTTCAGATGCTAAGATTGCCGCTTTTGCAGTCGATTCTACTGGGATATGTTCTATATTTATAAGGTTATGTTCAGATAAAAATTCTCTGCACTGTCCAAAGCCTTTGTCTTTTGAGTAGATCTTTTTTATATCTTCAATCTTTGTTGCTTTTGTAACAAAAGACATATGAATCGGCATATATAGTTCTGCTACAATTTTCACAGAACTTTTAGCAAGCAGATCAAGTGTCTCACCGACAATACCGTCTTTTGAGTTTTCTATTGGCACAACACCAAACTTTGCTCTTTTTGATTCAAGTGTTTTAAAAACAGAGTGGATTGAACTTAGTGAAATATAATCGCTCATAGCACCAAAACGGCTCTCCGCGGCTTGATGAGTAAATGTGCCCTCAGGACCTAAGTAAGCTATTTTTTCCGGACGCTCCAAGTTTCTAGAGACTGCAAATATCTCTAAAAATATCGCCTCTATGGCACTCTTATTCAAAGCTCCGCCATTGGCCTTGCTTTGTGCTTCAAGTCTTTCGATAATAGCTTTTTCTCTCTCTGGTCTGTATATCGCACCGCCAGATGCATTCTTTATCTCGCCAACTCTTTCAACAACCTTCATTCTTTTGTTGAGAAGTTCCAGCATCTCATTATCAATAGCATCTATCGATCTTCTACAATCATCTAAAGTTTTCATATCGCCTCCAACATATTTTGCATATCCCCATAAACCATGTCAGGTCTAAGTTCAGGTTTTAAAAATGGAACTATCTCAGATTCTGTTTTATATTTTCCGCTTGTAACAAAAACTGTCTTCATTCCCATCTCTTTTGCTCCACCTAGATCACCTTTAACATCATCACTAATCATAGTCACCCTGCTAAACTCAGCCTTGCTATCTTGCTCTTTTAATTTTGCCAATGACTCGTTATAAAAAGCTTCGCTTGGTTTTCCGACAACTTCATAAGTTACAGAAGTAGCAAATTCTAGCATCTTTAAAATAGCTCCTACTCCAGGATATCTTTTAGAGTTTTTAGCATATATAGATGTCTCGTGCATACCGACAAGTTTTGCACCGCTTAGCAAAAACTCTATCATCTGAGCATATTCATCTGCACTAAAATCTTCTTTTATAGCGACAAGAACTGTTTTAGGGTTTTCATAATTTAAAGTATATCCCATTGCTCTAAGTGTTTTTAAAAACTCATCTGCGCCATAAGCTGCTACCGAGTCTTTTTGTACACGGGATTCTAAAAGCATCAAAGGGTCAAGATACTTAGAAAAATCAAATTCAAAGCCAATCGAACATAAAAAGTCATAAAAATCATGTGAAGCTTTTTTTGTGTTATTTGTAATAACCATATATGGAATATTTTTATCATTACACATCTTTATAAACTCTATACTTCCACGAATTGGAGATTTATCAGTGTCGCTGATTAGAGTGCCCTGCACATCAATGAAGTACATATTTAGTTTTCCAAGAACTCTTTCTCTAAAGCAATTAAATCTTCAAAGTTTTCTCTTTTTCTGATAAGTCTAGCTTGACCTTTTTCAACTGCAACTTCAGCGCTTCTTCCACGAGTGTTGTAATTGCTGCCCATTCCAAAACCGTAAGCTCCGGCACTGTGAACTACAAGTAGGTCGTTATGGTTTAACTCTGGAAGAAGATAATCTTTAGCAAAGAAATCTCCACTCTCACAAACTGGTCCGACAATATCAACAGTACGCGGCTCAGATGCAGAGTCAGTAATAGCTTCTATTCTGTGGTAAGCACCATAAAGAGCTGGACGAAGGAGATCATTCATAGCACCATCAACAACTACAAATTTCTTAGCTCCATTTTGTTTTTCATAAAGAACCTTGGTTAAAAAGTATCCAGCATTTGCTGTTAAAAATCTTCCTGGTTCACAAATAACCGTCAAATCAAGACCTTTTAAAGTTCCAAGTATAGCTTGTGCATAATCATATGGTTTTATTGTAGCTTCATCATCATATGTTATTCCTAGTCCACCACCGATATCAAAAAACTTTAGTTCAATATCAATCGCTTCTAATGAACGAACAAGATCAGCTACAATTACAGCAGATTCATATATTGGTTCAAGATTCGTCAGTTGTGAGCCTATATGAAAGTGAACTCCAACAGGATCAAGAGAATCAGAATTCTTTGAAAATATATACATTCTCTTAGCAGTGTTAATATCAACACCAAACTTGTTGTCATGCAATCCAGTAGAGATGTATGGGTGAGTTTGAGGGTCAATATTTGGATTAACACGAATACTGATACGAGATATCTTGTTAAGCTCTTTTGCTATTATCGCTACACGAAACAGTTCTGCTTCACTCTCAACATTAATGTAAAGGATATCTTTTTCAATGGCTTCACGAATTTCATCATCACTTTTGCCAACACCAGAAAAGATAATTTTATATGCTGGAATTCCTGCTAAAAATGCACGACGTACTTCACCGATAGAAACACAATCAGCACCGCTTCCTAAATTTGCGAAATGCTTAACTACACTAAGATTTGAGTTTGCTTTTACAGCGTAAGCTAAGATAGATTTTCTACCTCTAAAAGCCTCTTTTAACTCTTGGTATTGTTTGCTCATATAGTCTAAGTCATAAACATACAAAGGTGTTTTATACTCAGATGCCAGTTCTTTAAAGTTCATTGTAAAATTTCCAAATATTTTTTAGAGATTCTATCCAAAATGTGCTTATATTTTTGTTATAAATTAGTCGATGATTATCTTCTCTCGGCAAAGGCGAAGCTTTTATTCTATGTTTTGAAATAACACTGAACACATGCGTGATCAGACATAGCTTGAACTTGTTTAAATTATGTTAGATATTAGGTCGCTAAACGATATTTTCTCCACTGTCTAAGTGCTATTAAAAATAAAATTACTACTGGAGCAACAACACCGGCTTCACTTGGAATTGTTTTATTATTTGAAAGTTCTATAAGCATAAAAAGTATTCCCCAAACTAAAAGTGTTGCAAGAATTGCTCCAAAACTAAAAAGAGAAACATTTAAAAATCTTGCACTAATTGGAACAAAGAAGAAGATAATAACTACCAAACATGGCACGAAAAATGGGTAAATAAATATTTTATAAAGCGCACCTTTTATACTTCTGGTATTTATGTTTTGATCACTAAGCAACAAAAGTGCGTCTATGGCATTTTTAATAGTGAAATTAACCTTTCCCTCATATACTTGGTCAAGCATTTTTGGTCTAAAACCATGCAGAATATCAAGACCTTTTTCATGGTCTACTTTTATCCCTTTTGATTCAAAACTCATATTATCAGGTTTTGTAATTACGTCTGCTTGAGCTATATGCCATGATTCATTTCTATAAGTAGCTTCTTTTGCTACGAGAACTTCTTTTAGTGAGTTTTCTTTGATACTAAAGACTCTAATTCCTTCTGCTCTCTCTTGAAGAGGCAGCATCTGAGCAAAATAAATATACTTATCTTTATATGTAAAAAAAAGGTCTTTTGTAGGGCTTAGATAAGCTGCATTTTTGCGAATGTTATTTGAAAACTCATCTGCACGAGAAAAACTAGGAATAGCATGAAGAGAGACAAATATAACTATGATAGTAGTTGAAACAACTACAAAAGGCTTTAATACATCTACTCTTGAATAACCCAATGAATAAAAAGAGACCAGCGCATTTGAGCGAATTAAAAATATTTTCGTTGTAATCATTGCAAAAATTAGAGATAAAGGAAGCAACATATCTATAGCAAAAAAAGCTTTATATACCAAATAAATAAGTACAAGGTTGGCTGATGAGGATAGAGAACTGGCATTTTCCATATAGTCAAATCCGACAAGGAACATAACCAATGCAATTAGGATAACTGAAAAATATTTTAGATAATGAAAAGATATATATTTGAATGCCATCATCTTTAAGTTCCGTTTTTGTGCTATTTTAGCTGAAATTTTTTAATTGTATATTTAGAACTCACATCTTCTAGTGAATTTTCAAGCATACTCTCTACAGCTTCACAAGTATACGAAATCCAAGTCTTTAGATGCTCAGTTTCAGTTTTAGAAAAGTCACTTAACACATGGGAAGCAACTTCACCCTTATGTTCAGGTTTTCCAATGCCTAGTCTTACTCTAGCATAATCACGAGATATCATCTGGTCTGTAGATTTAAGTCCATTGTGTCCACCATGTCCACCGCCGTGCTTGAAACGAAGAGTACCAAAAGGAAGGTCTAAATCATCATGTATTACAACAACTTCATCTACTTTATAAAACTTTTTAACAGCTAAAATTGAGTTACCTGATAAGTTCATATACGTAAGTGGTTTTAATAAAAAATGATTTGAGAATTTGAAGAGTTCACCATTAAATGATGAAGAGGAGAGTTTCTGAGCACTATTTCTGCGAATAAGCTCATCTATGACCATAAAACCAATATTATGGCGATTACCTGCATATGCCGGGCCAGGGTTACCCAGTCCGACAATTAACATGATTATTTAGCTTTAATAATACTTATTACAGCAACACGATCTGAATCTAACATAACAACATTAGGGATAGGATCTAAATCACGAATAAGTTTAGAATCACCAGTATCCATTTTTGTTACATCGATTTCAAAAGTATTTGGTACATTCTCGATAGCACCTTTTACAGTTAAACGAGGCTTAGCCTTGTGAACAAGACCTTTATTTTTAAGACCAAATGCTTCACCAACTGGTACAACTGGTACATTATAAGTAGTTACAACACCTGGTTGTGCTACCATTAAATCAACGTGTAAAAGTGTACCAGTTACTGGCTGAGCTTCATATGATTGAACTACAAGATTCATCTCTTTTCCCTCTATACTTACAGGGAATGCTAAAGTTTCTTTCTTGCGAACAGTACGGATATATTCATTCATTTTGAATGCAGCATTGATATTTTCAAGCCCTTTTCCGTAGATGTTAGCAATTAGATAACCATCACGACGTAGCGTCTTTGTGCTTTGTTTGTCAGTACTCTTTCTAATTATGCCTTCTAACATATTAAATCCTTAATAAAAATTGTTTGGAATTATACACATAGAAGCTTTAAAAACTACTTTAAGTCAAAGATATCATCAGTTTTATCGATTTTAATCGATTTTTCTTCACTTGTTTTTGGGTTTTTAACAGTTTTAGATGAGCTCAATCCGCTCATTCTTAACTCTAAATCAGCTGCACTTGTTGCATAATCTTTTGCTTTTTCTCTTGTGATTATTCCCTCATCATACAGGTCTAAAATATGTTGATCAAAGCTTTGAGACTTGTAATGATCTCTACCTTTTTCAATAGCATCTCTAATTTCATAATCTCGATTTTCCATAATAAGCTTTTCTATTGTAGGTGTACGCACAAGCACTTCCATTGCAGCGCGTCTTCCTCCATCTATCGTAGGGATAAGTCTTTGTGAGACGATACCTTGAATTACCCCGGCAAGAGACATTCTTACACGATTTTGCTCTTCTGTAGGGAATGTTGCGATAATACGGTTAATAGTCTCCTTTGCATCTATTGTATGAAGGGTCGAGAAAACCAAGTGACCTGTATCAGCGGCATGAAGCGCAAGGTTGATAGTTTCTCTATCGCGCATTTCCCCAACCAAGATAATATCTGGATCTTCACGAAGAGATGCACGCAGAGCCGCACCAAAAGAGAGTGTATCTTGACCGACTGAGCGTTGGTTTATGATACACCCTTTATCTTTATGAACAAACTCAATTGGGTCTTCTATTGTAATAATATGTTTTCTTTTTGTTATGTTTATCTCATTTATTAGAGCTGCCAAAGTAGTTGATTTACCACTACCTGTTACACCTGTAACTAGAACTAATCCCCTCTCTTTTTGAGTAAATTCTTTTAAAATATCAGGGAAGTGCAACTCTTCTATAGAAGGAATTTTGATAGGAATAACACGAAATACAGCCGATACTCCATCCATTTGAAAGAAAACATTTACACGAAAACGGTTTCTCTCATCAAATGGATAAACTAAATCTATCTCTTTATTTTCAATAAACTCTCCAAACCTGCCTTTTAAGAGTTCTTTGGCAAAAGTAAGTGCATCTTCTTTTGCAAAAATATCACCGGCAAACTGAACAATATTTCCATTTATTCTTGCACGTATTACTGAGTTCGCTTTTATATGAAGGTCACTTCCTCCAAGCTCAATCATCTTCTTAAGATATACTCTGATCTTATTTAGTTGGGCAAAGGTTAACTTACTGACATCTACTTCATTACTCATAATGACTCCAATATATCATGAAATGCATCTTTAAAAGCATCTAATCCATCTGCAATTTGCTTATCTAAAACAGCCTCAAAATCAATACCTGCATTTTTCACCTTAAGAAAGTGTGCTTGAATTACTTCTTGTGAAATCGGCAAAACAGCCTTTTTCTCTCCACCTTTATGAAAGGCTTCTATAGTATCAATAGGAGCCGTATTTACACTGTTATATGCCAAAAGCTTATCAACATAATAATACGCAGGAAGGGAATCATCTTTTACGCCTGTGCTTGCAAATAATGCTCTACATCCAGAAACATTCATTTCCTCAATAGCTGCATATATATCAGCTGTATTGTAGATGCCGCTAAGAGCCACCTCAACACCATTTTCACTTAGTGTTGCATCTAGAGCACGGTCAACTCTACTTACAAAGATACTGATTACAGTATCAACTTCCTTGCCATTTTTCTTGCCTCCACGTTCAAATGCTTTAGCACAGGATACAGCCTGCTCTTTTTTAAAGATTAGAGTGGCATTTACTGGAATTCCAGAAGCACTTAACTCTTCCATGGCAACGTAACCTGCAGTTGTCGCAGGAACTTTAATCATTACATTTTCTCGGCCTATCTCGCCAAAAAGTCTTTTACCTTCTTCAATAGTAGCATCTGCATCGTCACAAAGAAAAGGGTCTACTTCGATGCTCACATATCCATCATCACCTGCATCATAAAGTGCTTTTAGTATATCTGCTGCTTTTTTGATGTCATATATTGCAACTGCTTCATATTTATCTTTAGGATTTAAAGAACCAAGAGATGCAAGTTGCTCTTTATATGCCGGTGAGTTTAAAATAGCATTCTTAAATATAGCTGGATTTGACGTAGCTCCATTTATGATTCCATCGTTAATCAACTCTTTAAACTCTTTATCTAAATAATCTCTCTCAATAAAATCTGCCCATAATGAAAACTTCAAATCATCTATATACATATACTTAAATCCTAAATAAATTTTTATCTATTATAGCCCAAAAATTCTCAAATTTTTTTAAATTAATTAAAACAATTAGATGAAGTGCACTTAATACATACATTACTTCACTATTTATAAAGATCCTCTTATCTACTGCGTCAAAATAGAGATATATTTCAAATACGCACTCATCACAAACATCCAAATTTATTAGGCTGATAACTAAAAACGAAAGAGAGAAAAAGAATTTATATGAAAAATATTTGTAATATCTATGTAATAGGTAAGAAGCACCAAGTAGAGTAAAAAAATAAACACTGAACATGCTTGAGACAAATAAATACAGTAAAAGAATATGTAAAAATAGTGCCGCCAGAAAATATATGATATTTTGTGTTAGTTTCATCTATGACACTGATCTAGGAATCTCAATTATAAATGTTGAACCATTACTTGATGTTTTAACTTCAATCATCGTTCCAAACTGTTTTTGCATAATCATTTGACTCATATATAGACCAAGTCCTGTGCCATTTTTACACTTGGTACTAAAGTATGGCTCAAAAAGATGTGATATATTTTCATCTTTTATGCCATCTGCATTATCTTTTATTTTTACAACTATACTCTTTTGATTATTTTGTAAAGAAATTATAATTTTAGGATTCTCTTTATTAGCTTCATTTAATGCGTCTATTGCATTGTTTAAGATATTAAGTAAAACTTGAATAATCTCATTTATATATGTACTAATAATAGCTTTATCAGATTTTTGCAAAACTATTTCTATGCCCTTTTCATTTACTCTAGGCAAAGTAAAGTTTATGGCTCTTTGTATTAATTCGTGTACTTCTATTCTTGAAATTTCTTTATGAGGATGAAAATATGTTTGAAAATCATCAACTGTATCAGATAAATAGAGAATGGTATCACTAATTTCACTTAATGTTTTGTCAACCTCTTCTTCCCCTACCTCTTTGCCTAGTGCTTTTTTAATATGCAGATTTGATATCTGCAATGTTATTGTTGAAAGAGGTTGTCGCCATTGATGAGCTATCATGCTTATCATCTCTCCCATTACTGCCTGCTTTGACTGTGCTGTTAAAAGCTGATCTTGAAGTTTTAACTCTTTTAACTGATCGGCAAGTTCAACATTAAACTTTCTGAGCATATCCTGCTGTTCTAATATCAAATCTTTTGCTGCATCCATTTTCACCTGATAAAAGTAAATAATTACACTAACAACAATTAAGACAAATGAAATGTATGTAACTTGAAAAAGTGAATATTGAACTTCAACAAAGGCTTGAACTGGAGCAATAAGAAGGATAATTAGAGTAAATATAAGCCAATATATAGCATTTCTTGTATTTTGAAAGTATAGTAAAATTATAGGATATGTAAAGAGCCAAATATGTTTTAGGGCACTTGGTTCACTTATGTAAACTAAAAAAAGAAAAAGGAAAGTAAATTGCGCTGTAATAACTAGAGAAACATTTTCAAATGATTCTCTATATTTTCTTAGTATGAAAAATAGTATAAGATTCACACAAAGTAGAAAAAATTCTAACATAATAAGTCCGGAAACGTCTCTTATAATATTTCCAAGCATCCCATAGATAAGTGATATAGATGACAATAGCAGTCCGATATTAACCATCTGATATCTACTTTCTAAATCTCTCTCACTTTCATTAAAAAGCCATCCGCTTGTAAAAAAGTTATCTATCATGGTAGATATACTTTATCCAGCAGTTCATTGTATTCTAAATATGAATCACTATCTAAAGTTATACCTCCACCACTTTTATATACATAACCATCTTTAGTTTTTTCAACAAAACGAATCATAACTCCACTATCAAAGTTTTCTCCGTCATAAACACCGAAAACACCACTAAAAAAACCTCGCTCATAAGATTCTACATTTTTGATAATCTCTAAAGTACTCTTTTTTGGTGTACCGCTTATACTCCCTGCAGGAAGAAGTGAGTTTAAAATATCTCCGATTCTCTCATGCCAATCTTCACCAACATTACCGCTTATATGCGAGCTTACTTGAAGAAGTTCTTTCTCTCCTGAGTCTATCTTTTTAACATATCTAAACTCTTCTACTTTTACATCAGATGCTACTATTGAAAGATCATTTCTTAAAAGATCAACAACCATAGTATGCTCAGCCATCTCTTTTTCATCATGGAGTATTTTATTCTTAGCATCTGTTATTGAGGCATCTATAGTTCCCTTCATCGGGAATGTATGCATTGTCGAGTCTTTTATTTGAACAAATTTCTCAGGAGAAAAACAGACAAACTCATTTTTGTATCTCAGTTTATAAGGGGCATTCGCGTAATTATATATCTCTTTTAGAGTAAGGTCTGAGTATATTTTTGTTGGAGCTGTTAGGTTTAACAAGTAAGTGTCACCTGATTTTATATGTTCAATAATCTCATCAAACTTTTTTTTATAACTCTCAAATCCAACTGCTTCTTTTTTAAAAGAGTGCCCATGTTTTTTTTGTATATAATTTTCATCTATACAAAATTCAATATCTTGAGAGCTTAATTCATCTAATAATATTACTTCTATATTTTGTGCTAAAAAGTCACTTATAAAAAGAAATGGTTTTCTCTTCTTTCCTAAAGCATTTAGATGTTTAAATGTCATGTATCAGTTTTTTTAAAACCGCCATTCTTATAGATACACCATTTGTTACTTGTTCTAATACTTTACATCTCTCATCTGCTAAAAGTGCATCGCATATATCTATATTTCTGTGAACTGGTCCGGGGTGAAGAATGATTATATCTCTATCCCCGACTAATTCAGTAGTGATACAAAAGTCACTAGCATAGTCTTTGAGTGAAGCATAACTTTGTGATGAGTGTCTCTCTGTCTGAGTTCTAAGACTCATAATCACATCTACCTCATCTATTATCTCTTTTAAAAAATGTGTAGTTCTAAGAGTTGTTTTTGGTAAAAAATGAGGAGGAGCGACTAGGATAACTTCCATTCCAAATCTAGTAAGAAGTTCTATATTTGAGTTAGCAACTCTAGAGTTTTTAATATCTCCGACTATTGCTATTTTCCTACCCTTCACATCACCAAAGTGCTCTTTTAAAGTAAAGAGGTCAAGTAGCGCTTGAGTTGGATGTGCATGAGCACCGTCACCTGCATTAATAATTGCTGATTTCGTATGGTTTGACAAGATTTGCGGAACACCAGAATTTTGATGACGAACAACTATAGCATGCGGATTCATTGCATCTAGGTTCATAGCCGTATCAACCAAAGTCTCGCCCTTTGCAGTTGAACTCTTCGCAGCATCTAAGTGAACCATCTCAGCACCAAGTCTTTTTGCAGCTATTTCAAATGAGCTTTTAGTTCTTGTAGAATTTTCAAAAAACAGTGTAATAACTATTTTATCCTGCAGGATTCTATCAAACTTTACATTGCCATTCTCGCCTGCAGCAAACTTCCTTGCATCTGTAAAAATATCTTCTATTTCTTCTATCGTAAAATCATCTGTTCGAATTAAGTGCTTCATGCTCATCTTTTTAAATAAATTTATAGATTATACAAGACATCGCAAATAGTGTCAATATCTTGGCTAACTTTTAGCACTTTAAACCCTGTTTTTAAAAAGTAAGGCTCTGAAACGCTTGTAAAACTTGTATCGTTATCTCGACAATTAAAAGCTACAAGATGCTTGATTTTCCTATCCTCTAATAATTTCTTGCTTAGAAGTGTATCATTAATACATCCTAGTGAGCAATGAGTAACTAAAAGTGCCGTTGCATCAAAGTACTTTATAATATCCACCATCATCGTATCTTCATCAACCGGAACATAAAGTCCACCAGCACCTTCTATGATTAAGACATCACAAAGTTCTTCAAGTTTTTCTATATTTTCATCTAATATTTTTAAATCTAATTTTGTATTATTTGAAGAGACAAAAGGAGCAGCAGGAAGTTCATAAGTGATAGGCACTATATCTTCCAAAGAGACATTTTCAAACTCACAATTTAACTCTTTAACAGTCGATAAAAGCTCACTTCCATCAATTGCATAACCATCTATTACACCAGTTTCTATAGGCTTGATTACACCAACTCTAAATCCTCTGGATGCAAACTCACGCAAAAGCAGTTTTGTCGTGTAAGTCTTACCAATATCTGTATTTGTCGCTGTAATAAAAAATCTTTTTTTCATATTTATCTCTACTTTGGTATAATCACTTATAATTTAAAGGCTATATATTAATGAATAATTTTGAAGAGTATTGTACCAAATTTGTCCAGTCAGTTGGAAACAAAGAGGGAGCAGTTAGTCCAGCTGTGATTAATTCTGCATCTTTTGCTTATGACACGCCTGAAATAGCGGAAGGTATTTTTGATGGAAGTGTTAAAAAACCTTTATATGCACGTATGGGAAATCCAACAACAGCAAAACTAGAGTCTATTATGGCAGATATGGATGGTGGGGTTGCAGCAGTGGCTACAAGCTCAGGTATGGGAGCAACAACTCTTGCCTGTATGTCACTTCTTGCATCTGGAGATGAAATTATTTCCATTGGTGGTCTTTTTGGTGGAACATATGCTCTATTTTCTGAAACTCTTACTCGTTTTGGCATCAAAACAAGATTTTTTGACGTTGACGATTTTAAAGAGATAGAAGAAGCAATAAATGATAATACAAAAATAATCTTTTTAGAGAGTGTCGGGAATCCAAATATGAAACTTCCAGATATAAAACGCATAGCTAAAATTGCAAATGATGCGGGTGTTATTTTAATAATTGACAATACTATAACTCCTCTTAGTATCTCCCCATTAAAGCTTGGTGCGGATATCAGTGTCTATTCAACTACTAAAATTATCTCCGGAAACGCTTCAGCTCTTGGTGGCTGTGCAGTCTTTCGTGCTGTTAATGATGGTGAAGATAAACTAAAGTCTCCAAGATATGAATTCTTGGCAAAATTCATCAAAGGTGCCGGGAAAATGGCACTCTTTGCAAATGCTAAAAAAAGAGCCTTAAGGGATTTTGGAATGAGTGCTAATGCGAATGCCAGCTACCAAACTATGCTTGGGCTGGAAACACTTCCTCTAAGACTCTCTAGAATTACTCATAGTGTGGAAGTTGTAGCATCTACCCTTAGTGAAAACGGACTAAATATTAACCATCCATGTTTAAAAACACACCCTCATCATAATAGATACATAAATGATTTTAAAAATGGATGCGGAACATTATTTACCATAGATATGGGAAGTAAACAAAGAGCATTTGAATTTTTAAACAACACAAAACTAGCTACACTTACGGCAAATATCGGAGACAATAGAACACTGGCTCTGCATATGGCATCTACCATCTACAGAGATTTTGATGAAGAGACTAGAAAATTTCTTGGTATTACCGATGGTTTAATCCGTATATCTATAGGTCTTGAGAATCCACAAGATATTATTGATGATTTCATTCAAGCACACAAGTAGGAATTAATGGCTATAAATACAGATTTAGAACTTTATAATGAAGTTAAATTAAAACATCCAAAAAAGTACAAAGTTTTTCTTTTAAATGATGACTATACTTCTATGGATTTTGTAATTGATATACTTATTACTATCTTTCACAAAAGTTACAGCCAAGCAGAAAGTATAATGCTTGACATTCATAAAAAAGAGCGCGGTCTTTGTGGTGTTTATACTCATGAAATCGCCGAGACAAAAGTTATGCAAGTACGAAGAAAAGCCAAAGATAACGGCTTTCCACTAAAAGCTATGATGGAGGAAGAATAAAATGATAAGTACAAATTTAAATGACATTTTTCAAAAGTCAATCCTTTATGCAAAAGAATTAAGACATGAGTATTTAACTATTGAGCATGTATTTTACCTTCTATTAAATTCAAAAGATGGAGCAGAAATTATTCGAACTTGTGGTGGTGATGTAGATAAAATGAAGGAGTCTCTAAACAATTATATTTTAACAAATATGGAAACACTTCCTGATAACATTAAACAAGACCCTTATGAGAGTGTAGCACTTTCAAGACTAATTGATAATATGATTAAACATATTCAAAGCGCTCAACAGTCAAGTGCCGATGTTGGTGATCTTCTAGCTGCATTATACGATGAAGAAAATAGTTTTAGCTACATACTTCTAAGCGAATATCAAATATCCAGACTTGATATTTTAGAGTTAATTTCTCATCGTGATACAAGTTCTGAATCTGAAGATAGAGAGTCATTTTTAGAAAAGTACTCTATAAATCTTTTAGATAAAGCTAAAAAAGGAAAAATTGATCCTGTAATTGGAAGAGATAGTGAGATTAAAAGAGTTGTACAGATATTATGTCGTCGTAAAAAGAACAACCCTATCTTAGTTGGAGAGGCTGGTGTTGGTAAGACTGCAATTGCTGAAGGCTTAGCACTTCACATATCTACTGGAGATGTTCCAGATATTATTAAAGAAGCAGAACTTTACGCACTTGATCTTAGTGCTTTACTTGCTGGTACAAAATACAGAGGAGACTTTGAAAAGAGACTCAAAGGTGTAATGGATGAACTTAAAACTCATCCAAATGCTATTTTATTTATAGATGAAATCCACACTTTAATAGGTGCGGGAGCTACAAGCGGTACAATGGATGCAGCAAATCAGCTAAAGCCTGCTTTAGCATCTGGAGAATTAAAATGTATGGGTGCTACAACTTTTGCTGAATATAGAAATGGCTTTGAAAAAGACAAAGCTCTTAGTCGAAGATTCTCAAAAGTAAATATAGAAGAACCCTCTGCTAAAACAAGCTACCAAATTCTAAAGGGTTTAAAAAGTAAATATGAGCAACATCATAATGTTACTTACACAAATGAAGCACTAAAAAGTGCTGTGGAACTATCAAAGAGATACATTACAGATAGATTTTTACCAGATAAAGCTATTGATCTTATTGATGAAACAGCGGCTTCATTTCACTTAAAAAAATCAAAGAAAAGAAAAGTTACAGCTTATGATATAGAAAAAACAATTTCTTCAATCATAGGTATTTCAAACTCAAAAGTAACAAAAGATGAGACTAGCTCACTCATGAATCTAGAAAGTGATTTAAAACAAAAAGTAATTGGTCAAGATGCTGCTGTAATGGAAGTTTCAAAAGCAATAAAAATCTCTAAAGCAGGTCTTACTCCACAGAATAAACCTATAGCATCATTTCTATTTTCAGGTCCAACCGGTGTAGGAAAAACTGAACTGGCGATTTCGCTTAGCCAAACGCTTGGTGTAAATTTTGAAAGATTTGACATGAGTGAATATATGGAAAAACATGCACTGTCACGTTTAGTAGGCGCACCACCTGGATATGTAGGGTTTGAGCAGGGAGGCTTACTTACAGAAGCTATTAAAAAGCATCCTTATACTGTCTTACTTCTTGATGAAATAGAAAAAGCTCATCCTGATTTGGTAAATATACTGCTTCAAATTATGGATAGTGCAACATTAACAGACAACAATGGATACAAAGCAAATTTTCAAAACGTTATACTCATCATGACTTCAAATATAGGAGCAAGTGCTAGAAATGTAATGGGATTTAACAAAGATGCTTCTCTTTCACAAAATGAAGAGTTAAAATCATTTTTTACTCCAGAATTTAGAAATAGATTAGATGCTATTGTAGAATTTGGACAACTTAGTATTAAGACTGTACAGGGCATTGTACTTAAGTTTATCAATGAATTAAACCAAGATCTAAAAAAGAAAAAAATTACTATAACTATCTCAGAAAAAGCAAAAGATTTTATAGCTGAGAGTGGTTACTCTAAAGAAATGGGAGCAAGACCATTAAAAAGATATATTCAAGATAATATAACTAATAAATTAAGTGATGAAATACTCTTTGGAAAATTAAAAGATGGCGGAAAAGTCGAAGTAGAATTCAATAAAAAACTTATTTTAAGATTTAAACAACTTGATGATTCCACAATTAAATAAATACGAACTAAAATTTCCAGATGCATCTCAAGCAAATACAGATGGAATATTGGCTTGGGGAGGAGACTTAACTCCTTCTAGGCTTATTCGTGCATATCAAAATGGCATCTTTCCTTGGTTTAGCAGTGGAGACCCTATTATATGGTGGTCACCAGATCCTAGACTTATTATGGAATTAGATGATTTCAAAATAAGTAAATCCCTAAAAAAAAGTATGAAAAAATTTGAATACAAGTTTGACACTAACTTTGAAGAGGTTATGCATAAATGCTCTACGGTAAACAGAAACGATCAGGCAGGCACTTGGATAAGCTCTGAGATTATTGAAGCTTTTACTACCATCCATGGTATGGGTATGGCACATTCTATTGAGAGTTACCAAAATGGTGAACTGGTAGGCGGACTGTATGGGATAGTAGTTGGAAAGGTATTTTGTGGAGAATCAATGTTTGCAAATATGAGTGACGCTTCTAAATCAGCTTATGCAGTTCTAATCAAACATTTAAAAGAGTGGGGTTATGATTTTATAGATTGTCAAGTGCCAACAAATCACTTAAAGAGTCTGGGAGCTAAAGAAGTATCAAGAGAATATTTTTTAGATAGACTTTTAAAAACAAATATGGAAACTGTAAGTCATACTTGGGAAATAAATAAAGAGTTAATATAGTTTTGAATAAATTGGATTGATTAAGTAAAGAAGAGAAAGTAAAATTGATCAACTAGGCAGCGACCTACGTTTCCAATCCTGCAAGGATCAGTATTATCAGCGATGAGAGGCTTAGCTTCTGGGTTCGGAATGGAGCCAGGCGTTTCCCTCTCTCTATAGCCACCTAGACAATCAAGTAAAAAGACACCTAGATGTTCTTTTACTTGACTGTATTGAGTCAATAAAGGGGTATTAATGATTTCTCATTAAGTTATGATTGTCGTGTGTCGTATGCCATTTCAAAGCATAGGACTAAAGTCAACATGTTTTTTCTAAATAACTATATGTATATTATGTAATACACTAAACAAGGTAGTGAACTAAAAAAAAGACAAACGTACTATTAGTACTGGTCAGCTAAACAGATTACTCTGCGTACACACCCAGCCTATCAAGCTTGTAGTCTTCAAGCGTACTTCAGGGAACGTTCATCTTAAAGTTGGCTTCCCGCTTAGATGCTTTCAGCGGTTATCTCATCCATGCGTAGCTACCCAGCGATGCTCTTGGCAGAACAACTGGTGCACCAGTGGCATGTCCAACCCGGTCCTCTCGTACTAGGGTCAGCTCTCTTCAACGTTCCTACGCCCACGGAAGATAGGGACCGAACTGTCTCACGACGTTCTGAACCCAGCTCGCGTACCGCTTTAAATGGCGAACAGCCATACCCTTGGGACCTGCTCCAGCCCCAGGATGCGATGAGCCGACATCGAGGTGCCAAACCTCCCCGTCGATGTGAGCTCTTGGGGGAGATCAGCCTGTTATCCCCGGCGTACCTTTTATCCTTTGAGCGATGGCCCTTCCACACAGAACCACCGGATCACTATGACCGTCTTTCGACTCTGCTCGACTTGTATGTCTTACAGTCAGTCCGGCTTGTGCCATTATACTCTACGGTGGATTTCCAACCCACCTGAGCCGAACTTTGTAAGCCTCCGTTACTTTTTAGGAGGCGACCGCCCCAGTCAAACTACCCACCAGACATTGTCCTCGCACGAGATAATCGTACGGAGTTAGCTATCAGAATATTCAAGGGTGGTATCTCAAGGATGCCTCATCTACAACTGGCGTCGTAGAATCAATGGCTCCCACCTATCCTGCACATGAATATCCCAATAGCAGTGTCAAGCTATAGTAAAGGTGCACGGGGTCTTTCCGTCTTTCCGCGGGTAGGAGGAATTTTCACCTCCACTACAATTTCACTGGATCCCTGGTTGAGACAGCTCCCATCTCGTTACGCCATTCATGCAGGTCGGTATTTAACCGACAAGGAATTTCGCTACCTTAGGACCGTTATAGTTACGGCCGCCGTTTACTTGTGCTTCATTTCATGCCTTCGCAAAGCTAAGCAATCCATTTAACATTCAAGCACCGGGCAGGCGTCACACCCTATACATCCTCTTACGAGTTAGCAGAGTGCTGTGTTTTTGGTAAACAGTCGGGAGGGACACTTTGCTGCGACCCTTATTCGCTTTGGAGAGTAAATCTCCTAACAAACAGGGCACACCTTATACCGAAGATACGGTGCTAGTTTGCAGAGTTCCTTAACCAGGGTTCATCCACGCGCCTTAGAATACTCATCTCACCCACCTGTGTTGGTTTACGGTACGGGCAACGGTTGTTCTCGTTTAGAGGCTTTTCTCGGCACGACAGTATCATCGATTCCAAGCGCTATCCGAAGATATTGCTCGGCCTGTAAGATCTCGGTCTCATGAGAAGCGGATTTGCCTACTTCTCGACCTACGTCCTTCGACCCGCTATTCCATCAGCGAGCTCGATTAACTCTATGCGTCCCCCCATCACTCAAACGAACAACCGTCGGTATCGGAATATTAACCGATTTGCCATCGTCTACCCCTTTCGGACTCGACTTAGGTCCCGACTAACCCTACGATGACGAGCATCGCGTAGGAAACCTTGGGTTTACGGCGAAGGGAATTCTCATCCCTTTTCTCGCTACTCATGCCTGCATGCTCACTTCCATCCGCTCCAGCACTCCTTACCGGTGTACCTTCAACGCTGAATGGAACGCTCTCCTACCACTTGAGATAAATCTCAAATCTAGAGCTTCGGTGCTTGTCTTAGCCCCGTTATATTTTCGGCGCAGAATCGCTAGACCAGTGAGCTGTTACGCTTTCTTTAAAGGATGGCTGCTTCTAAGCCAACCTCCTGGTTGTCACAGCAACTCCACATCCTTTTCCACTTAGACAAGACTTTGGGACCTTAGCTGCTAGTCTGGGTTGTTCCCCTCTCGACGATGGATTTTATCACCCACCGCCTGACTCCCGAGGTTACACATGAAGTATTCGGAGTTTGATAGGGTTTGGTACCGCGGTAAGCAGCCCTAGCCCTGTCAGTGCTCTACCCCTTCATGCTAATGCTCGAGGCTATACCTAAATATATTTCGGAGAGAACCAGCTATCACTAAGTTTGATTGGCCTTTCACCCCTATCCACAAGTCATCGGAAAAGTTTTCAACCTTTACCCGTTCGGTCCTCCACTGGCTCTTACACCAGCTTCAACCTGCTCATGGATAGATCACTTAGTTTCGGGTCTGCAGCATCTGACTAATTCGCCCTATTAAGACTCGCTTTCGCTACGGCTTCTCGTTCGATTAACCTTGCCAGATACCACAACTCGCAGGCTCATTATGCAAAAGGCAGTCCGTCACACTTGTCTTACGACAATAGTGCTCCGAATGATTGTAAGCCATAGGTTTCAGGTTCTATTTCACTCCGCTCACCGCGGTCCTTTTCACCTTTCCCTCACGGTACTTGTTCGCTATCGGTCTAGTAGTAGTATTTAGGGTTGGAGGGTGGTCCCCCCATATTCAGTCAAGATAACACGTGTCCCGACCTACTCGTTCGTTAATCTAGTACCATATAAATGTTTTCGGTTACAGGAGTATCACCCTCTATGCTCACTCTTTCCAAAGTGTTCACCTAACAAATATATTATCACTAACAGCCCTAATCCCATTTCGCTCGCCGCTACTTTGGGAATCTCGTTTGATTTCTTTTCCTTCAGGTACTGAGATGTTTCACTTCCCTGAGTTCGCCCCCTCGAAAGGGTAACATGATTCGCACCATGCTGGGTTGCCCCATTCAGAAATCCCCGGATCAAAGCTCTTTGGCAGCTCCCCGAGGCTTATCGCAGCCTGATACGTCTTTCATCGCCTCTACTAGCCAAGGCATCCACCTATGGCCCTTAATATCTTTTTTTCTAATTTGCGTTCACTACCTTGTTTAATGTACTTATACATCATCCAAGACAGATCCTGTTGATTTTGTAGTTATTTAGTAATATAATTAATAATTGAATAAATTCTTTTATCTCTTATATATGTTGACTTTAACAATTATAATTTAATGAACTTTTTGGTTTTAAAACCAAATATAAACTCTTATATTTAAGAACTTATATTTGATTTTAACGCTTTATAAAAAAATGAAATGGTGGAGAGTAGCGGGATCGAACCGCTGACCTCCTGCGTGCAAGGCAGGCGCTCTCCCAGCTGAGCTAACCCCCCATTTCAAATGATTAGATCACTGAAAACTAAGCAAGTAATAAACTAATAACTAACATCTCTGTGAGATTTTCTTTGTAAGATGATCAAACGAATGATCTCTCTTTACTCTAGAAAGGAGGTGATCCAACCGCAGGTTCTCCTACGGTTACCTTGTTACGACTTCACCCCAGTCGCTAATTCCACCGTAAGTGGTAGCCTCCCGAAGGTTAGCTTCCCAATTTCGGGTGAAATCAACTCCCATGGTGTGACGGGCGGTGAGTACAAGACCCGGGAACGTATTCACCGTAGCATTGCTGATCTACGATTACTAGTGATTCCAGCTTCATGGAGTCGAGTTGCAGACTCCAATCCGAACTGAGAGACGCTTTAAGTGATTGGCTCCACCTCGCGGTATCGCAACACTCTGTACGCCCCATTGTAGCACGTGTGTAGCCCTAGCCATAAGGGCCATGATGACTTGACGTCGTCCTCACCTTCCTCCTCCTTGCGAAGGCAGTCTCCCTAGAGTGCCCAGCTTAACCTGCTGGCAACTAAGGACGAGGGTTGCGCTCGTTGCGGGACTTAACCCAACATCTCACGACACGAGCTGACGACAGCCGTGCAGCACCTGTTTTCAAGCTCCCCGAAGGGCACTCTCTCATCTCTGAAAGATTCTATCAATGTCAAGGCTAGGTAAGGTTCTTCGCGTATCTTCGAATTAAACCACATGCTCCACCACTTGTGCGGGTCCCCGTCTATTCCTTTGAGTTTTAATCTTGCGACCGTACTCCCCAGGCGGAACACTTAATCTGTTAAGTGCATCACCGAGATGACAAGCATCCCGACGACTAGTGTTCATCGTTTAGGGCGTGGACTACCGGGGTATCTAATCCCGTTTGCTCCCCACGCTTTCACGCCTTAGCGTCAGTAATGTTCCAGGAGATCGCCTTCGCTTTCGGTATTCCTAGTGATATCTACGGATTTTACCCCTACACCACTAATTCCATCTCCCCCTCCCATACTCTAGACTCGTAGTTTCAAATGCAGTTCAATGGTTGAGCCATTGGATTTCACATCTGACTTACAAGCCCGCCTACGCGTCCTTTACGCCCAGTGATTCCGAGTAACGCTTGCACCCTCCGTATTACCGCGGCTGCTGGCACGGAGTTAGCCGGTGCTTATTCATGAGCTACCGTCATTTTCTTGACTCATAAAAGGAGTTTACACACCGAAATGCGTCATCCTCCACGCGGCGTTGCTGCATCAGGGTTTCCCCCATTGTGCAATATTCCTCACTGCTGCCTCCCGTAGGAGTCTGGTCCGTGTCTCAGTACCAGTGTGGCGGATCATCCTCTCAAACCCGCTACCCGTCATTGCCTTGGTGAGCCATTACCTCACCAACAAACTGATGGGATATAGACTGATCTCGAAGCGAAAAAACGTTTCCCGACTAAACTTGAGTTTAGAAGGAGTATCCAGTATTAATCATCGTTTCCAATGGCTATCCCGGTCTTCGAGGTACATTAACTATATATTACTCACCCGTGCGCCACTAATCATAAGAGCAAGCTCTTAATCATCGTTCGACTTGCATGTGTTAAGCACGCCGCCAGCGTTCACTCTGAGCCAGGATCAAACTCTCCATAATTGAATTATGTAAAGATCACATTGCTGTGAAATTACTGATCTTTGCCCAAGATTTAAAAATCATTGGCTTTGTTGCCACAAACCGCGTGAACAGTCTGTGGACTTTGTATGTATCTATACTATTGGGATCCATTGCTGGATTCAAATAGAATAGACGGTTGTTGTTAATTAGTTATTTCTAAGTAAACTTATTAATGCCTAATCGCTAACTTGTTTCGTTAGTTATTAAGTCTATTTACTTGCTTAGTTTTCAATGATCTCAAACAATCTCAAAAGCTTCAACTCGAAGTCTCTCTAGGCCTTTTTGACAAGGTCTCTTTGTTTGTGGATGGGAATTATAGGGGGATATCACTTAGAGCTTTCTTAATCGAGAAGGAAGTTTCCGAAAAGTTTTTATTTAAGCAAAGATAGATAGCCTTAAGCTATCTATTTACTTCTGAATTTAGCTCTATTGAAACTGGCTCTGAAAAATTAGGAACATCATCATATGAAAATACAGCATAGTATTTATGGACAGTGCTGTCACCGAAGTTATCATATGTATAGTTATCAATTCCTCCATATAATTTTTGTCCATCATATGGAGAGCATGGAACTCTAAAAGGATTTTTAACAACTATAGATCCTTTGTATCCATCATCATTTGGAATATCCCACTCTAACTTTATTATATTATTTTCTATTATGTGTCTTAAATTTTCAACTTTATCTGGCGCATTTCTGCGTTTCTTTATATAGTTAATTATTAAAGAAGGTCTTTTTACTCTTTTTGAATCCATAAATGTAACATCTTGGTTTTTTAAAATAGCTTTGTGAGATGAAGCCGATATAACAAATACGGCTTTTGATCTATTATCAATATTTTCTACCATCTCATTTATTGCATATGTGTCAAACACAAATCTTTGCTTAGGTTCTGACTTTATATCTGCGACACTAACGTCATAACCGATTCTCTCTATAATATCTCTTGTAGTAATTTTCTCATATGTTTTTTCACCATCACATGGAACTATCATCTCAATATGAAAACGGATTTTATTTGTAGAGTTTATATCGATTGCTTCTAACTCTATATATGCATTTGATATTACTGTATTATCCATTGCTGGCCATTGAGAAAGATCAAACTCTATGCATGAGTATTTTTTATTACCATTTTTATCGTAACCAGCAAGCAGTTTATTATCTATTATTTCATTTTCTAGAGCTGTAAACTCTCTTGAAGATTGAAGTTCTAGCTTAGCTTCATCTACTGTATATGATATATCTAATTTTGGCCTATATGTCAGTCCTCCACTAAATTTTCCATATCCAATATCCCATTGCATTAGTTGAGATGCGCGATCTAATGGCAAAGATGAAGGCCCTTCAAATTTAAAAAGAGCTTCTGAGCGAGCTAATGACTTTTGCAAAACAGATATTTCTTGTGCTGCGAAGGTGTAAGTTCTCCATATTCCCTGAGCTAATTGAGCTGAACCGGTTGGTCTATCTATGTAACTTAATGTCTTAGCATTTTTAATATCATCAAAACTACTTGTACTGTCAATAGTTCTTTCATCTATCTGTCCAACCCTCCACTCTCCATAACTCTCCACCTGAACAGAAACTCTATTCATAGGATAAAAAGATATAGATGCACTCGTTATGATTGCATTCATTGGAATTGTAGTTAGTGAAAAGCCACAAATACCAAAACATTCACCCTTACTCTCAGAAATACCAACAAACATTGAATTATTTCCAAAATGCTCTGCATTTTTCTTAGTTTTTTCTCCAACATAACCAATCTTATCAGCTAATGGGTAGAGTATTTTTGAAAACATGCTTTCTGCTGGATGTGTTCTTACACCAAGAACTTGAGCATATGGTGATTTTATATGTCTTTTTTTACATACTGCTCTTACATAATAATAGTAATTAGTAGATGATTTTAAATTTTTATCAGTATATGTATTTAGTTTAGTCATTCCAATTCTATTTGAAGTTTGAGCAAAACCTTTTTTCTTAGATGAACGATATATCTCAAAGTATACAGTTTCATGTCCAGGATATCCCCAACTAAGTTCAACTTCCTTAGACTTTACATCAGTAGCTATAAAATTATCAACTCGAGGAAGTGCATTCTCTTTTTTATAGTTATTTACTTCTGTTAGTGCGAACATAAGTGCTGGAAGATTCTCATCAATATTCTCACTCATATGCTCTTTATAATCACTGATGTTTCTAGTTCCAACTTCAACAACAAGAGATAAAGCTCCTCTAGAGTAGTAAAACTCTCTACCACTCCCAGAAATAAGATGCACAGGAGGTTTACCCATGTGAACACCATACTCACGACCAGACTCTTTTTTGATTTCTTCGGCCATATTTCCTGCTAATAAATTTAAATCGACTGCATCTATTGCATCTTCATGTATAAAGTTATGAGCTGGAAAAAAAACATTTCCTTGTGAGTGATAATCTAAAGCTATTGTAATATTTTCATGAGAAATGACAAAATCTCTTAGTGCTGCAGTTTCTGGCTCACTAAAAGCACTTGGACCAGAATAAACATTTGAAGTTGTATCTTTATTTGGAGTAAAACCTACAGAGAAGTTTCTATTTAAATCAACTCCAAAACTACCATCTGCATTATTTCGTCTGTTTTTTCTCCAAAATGAGAAATGGTTTCTTGAGTATTCAAATCCATCAGGGTTTGCACAAGGTACCATATATAGTGTTGATCTGTCTAAAATGTCATTTAACTGAGGGTCATAATCTATGTGTTCCAATATATATTTTGCAAAACTAAGACTTAGTTCAATCCCTATCCACTCCCTAGCGTGAATAGTTCCAGTAAAGAAAAGTGCTGGTTTATCTAAATGTGTATCTATATTTTTTGTAATACTTACGGCTATAATATCTCTATTTTCCCAAGTTTTACCAATCGATTCTACTTTAAAAAGATTTGGGTTTGATATTTGTGCTGATTTAAAAAAATCAACACATTCGTCATAAGAACTATATTGTTGTCTCAAATTGTTACCTTAAAATTATTAATTGTTAAAAGATTTGGCCCATTGGCTAACTTACTCTTTATAAGTAGAATCATACTCTCTTAACTCTTTAAATGTGCTAATAACGTTATTTTGACACAATGATTTAATATTAAGTACAATATTTTCTTCAATTATATGAAGAATAATAAGTTCTGTTAAAGAGACATTTTAAAGATTATATGACATCTTTAACATATCTCTACGTAGTCTTTATTTTTTAGTTTTTCTATCTATTAAATCAACTATTAAATCAATCTTTTTATCATTAAAGTTTAGTCCCATTTTTTCTTGATCTGGAGTTGCAAATGCAGGAATACCATTTACTTCAAGTACAACATATGCTTCTTTTTCTAAATCATATATAATATCTACACCACCAATATCAACTCCACATACTTTACACGCTTTTTTAGCAATTTCAATTATTTCATCGTTAGCCTCACGTAAAAATACAGATCCGCCACTAGTTATATTTGTTCTCCAATCTGTGTCACTAGCTTTTCTGCCATAACAAGAAACGAACTCTCCATCTACAATATCTACTCTAAAGTCTGTATTATCATATTTTATAAATTTTTCTACATAGAAATATCTCAAATCCATCTGATTTAAAAATGGAAGTAACATATCTAAGTTGGCTTCACTCTCAATCTTAGTTAGTCCAACTCCACCCCAGCCATCAGTTGGCTTATAGACCATTTTATCCCATTTTTTTATAATTTTTTTTAGTTGATGTCCATCATCTCTATGGCATAACTTATAGTCGGCGGTAAGTATTCCTTCATTTCTAAGTACAAAAGAAGTATGAAATTTATCTTCAGTTAAAGCAAAAGATTCGTAAGAGTTAATCATAGGAATTACACGATTAAGTGCCTGATATAGATACATCTGGTACTGAGTCTGTTCACCAGCATTGTAAGAGAAAAATAGATCTAACTTATTTAGCTTAACGTCATTATGAAGAATGTTCGCATTCTTAGCTATTGCATGTCTAAGATTAATATTATCAAGTGTATCGATATCTCTATCTTTGAGTTTTTTAATAATTTTTTTTGCAATTTTATCACCACCACTATTAGTATAAAGCCACATTCCGATTGTTCTTTTTGACATTAATTTCCCTTTTTAAAATCTAAATTTTTCACAAAATAAGTAAATAGTTTTTTACTCAACTCTATTCTAGTCTCAAAACTTTTCTTTGAAGCTCTTTCATGTATAGTATGGTCGCCATCACCAAATGGGCCAAAGCCATCGAGAGTTACAACTCCACAAGAACTTACAATATTTGCATCACTAACCCCGCCTCTCTCTTCTGACTTAAGAGTTGTAGAGGTAATATCTTCAATATATTTTATCAAAGCGAGTGAAGATTCACTAGTCTGCATAACATCTCTTTGAATTCCACCACTTAACTCAGATGTAGTTCCATTTACAAAAGATTTATTCACAATTTCATCTATAGCTCTTAAGACTCTATCTCTCTCTTGAGAATTTTTATATCGAAGTTCAAAAACCATATTTGCATATGGTGAAATTGTATTTGCTCCAATGCCGCCATTTATTTTTCCTACATTAACCGTCGTGCCCTTCTCTAAGTCTGTTAATTTTACCAGTTCCTGGAGTTTGTAAGAAGCTTCAAGATTTGCATCATGTCCATGTACATAGTTATTTCCAGCATGAGCAGCTTTACCCTTTATATCTATAAAAAAAGTACCAACACCTTTTCTGCCAGTTACAACTTCCATATTTTCTCCAGCTGCTTCATAAACAAAACAGTAGTTATAATCAGATGCAAGTTTAGCAGTTAAATGTTTAGAATCATCGCTTCCTGTTTCTTCATCGCTAACAAAAAAAACATCAATATTTTTTATATCAATATTTTGTTCTTTAAGTTCACGAAGAGCCTGAAGAGCTACTATATTTCCACCCTTCATATCACATACACCAGGTCCGTATATCCACTCTTTATCTTCAGAGTATTCTTCAAATTCATTAGGTGGAAAAACTGTATCTAGATGCCCCAGCAGTAGTAATTTTTTTGCTGTTTTATCGTGTATAGAAGTGTAATGTCTGTGATTACCGATTAGTTCTCTATCGTAAATATTTACATCAAAACCTAATTCTTCAAACCATTTATCAAAAATCTGTCCAACTCTGTCTACGCCATGTTTATTTTTAGTGTGCGAGTTAATATTCACTATTGTGCTTAAATCATTTAAGTATCTCATTCAACTCCTAATTTTAATACGAATTAGATTGATTGTACTATATGTTTATTTAAAATTTATAAAAAAAAATGGTATTTATTATTGATAGAGGAGGAAGTGTGGAAACTTAGAAGATTATTTTCTTCTAAGTTCTTTGATACGAGCTTTTTTACCAGCAAGATCACGTAGATAAAATAGTTTAGCACGACGAACACGACCGCGACGTATAACTGTTATCTCATTAATAGAGTCAGAGTAAATTGGGAAAATTCTTTCAATACCAATAGCATTAGCACCAATTTTACGTACAGTAATAGTTTTACCTGTACCTTGACCTCTTTTTGCAATACAAACACCCTCGTAATTTTGTACACGAGTTTTGTCACCTTCTTTAATTGTTACTGCTAAACGAACAGTATCACCAGCACGAAATTCTGGAATAGTTTTCTCAGCTGTTTGTGCTTTTTCAAAGTTTTCTATGTACTTATTTCTCATAAGATTTCCTTGTTCTATGCTTTAAAAGCTGCTCTGGCCTGAAGAATTTAGTCTTACATTCAGACAAGGCTAATTTAAGTGAGCGAATTTTACTATGATTTCCCTTTAAATATTCTGATGGAACAGAACAACTTTGGAAATCCTTCGGTTTAGAGAAAGATGGTGCCTCTAAAAGAGGTGTTTCAAAACTTTCAATACTTAGCGATTCACTATTGCCAAGTACACCGTCAACGTTTCTAGAGATTGCGTCACACATAACCAATGATGGAAGTTCTCCACCAGTTAATATGTAATCTCCAATAGAGAAAACTTCATCTCCGAATTCCTCTATAACTCTCTCATCAATACCCTCATATCTTCCACTCACAAAAGCTATATGGGATTTTTTTGCTAATCTTTTTGCATCATTCTGCGTAAAAGACTTTGCTACAGGAGTTAAAAAAACAATATGAACTTCTTCACTTTGTTTTTTTAGCTCACTCAAAGAGTCAAAAAGAGGCTGAGGGTTCATAACCATACCAGCACCACCACCAACGGCAGTATCATCAACTTTAGAATGCTTATTATCACTAAACTCTCTAGGATCTAAATAGTTAATATTTAAAATCTCTTTATCTATTGCTCTTTTTAAAATAGAATCTGTAAAATATCCTTCTACGATATTTTTAAATAGAGTTACAAAAGTGAAAGTCATTATGAAGCTTCTAAAATATCCATTGCACCATCAACGGTAATAATTTTTTTATCTATATCAGTATTTAAAATAAATGGTTTATGAAAAGGAATTAAGAAACTCTTCGCAGAGCCTGACTTAACTAGTTCTTCATTAGTTTTTACATTTAAATAATTACTTATTGTAATACGTTCAACTTCATTAACTACACCTAATAGCTTTCCATCTTCAAAAACTTCACAATCCTCTAAATCGAACCAAAAAAATTCACCATCATTTAAGTGGCAATTTTTTCTAGTCTCTTCACGAGTTGTATAAAGTTTTATATTTGTAAACTTTTTAGCATCTTCAATAGTATTAATACCAGCTATTTTTATAAGACTTCTCTCATGATTTACATCACTTAAAGTAATAGTGTTATTCTTATTTGTCAAAAATGTGGAGTTATCTTGAAATTGTTCTGGGAAATCACAATGGATATGAAATTTCAAATCACCTTTAATACCAACAGTTTTGCCGATAGTTGCAATATGAAGTCTTTGTTCTTTAGATTGGTTCGACATTAATTCTATAGCTTACGCCATCTTTAGCTTTACAGCCAGATATTACAGTTTTAATTGCACCAATCATTTTGCCCTCTTTGCCAATCAGCTTACCAACGTCAGCTTGATTAGCATAAAGAACTATTTCAGTAATTTCATCGCTCTCTTTTATTTGCACTCTTATATCATCTGGGTAAGTTGCTATAAGTTTTGCAAATTGTGCGACAAATTCAGAAATCATGATTAACGACCAGTTATCTTTTTAACACGATCACTCATTTTAGCGCCAACGCTTAACCAGTAATCTAATCTTTCGCTATCAACAACTAAAGTTTTCTCAGCTACCATTGGATTATAGTGACCAATTAGTTCAATCCAACCACCATCTCTACGCTTACGTGAATCTGTTACCGCGATACGGTAAAAAGGTTGCTTTTTTCTTCCCATTCTAGTTAGGCGAATTACTGTTGCCATTTTTTGTCCTTCTCTGCGCTAGTCATATTTCAACTAGCTGTATATGTTAAATTTTGCATCAAGTGCAAATATATAAACTTCTAAAAGCTTATATATTTACGCTTAAATAGATGGTATGCTATCTTGGTATAGCTCCAGGTCCGCTCATTTGACCCATCATAGATTGAAGATCTTTCATGCCATTTTTACCTGAAAATCTTTTAGCCATTTTACCAGCATTTTTAAACTGTTTAATCATACGGTTAATCTCAACAATCTCTAAACCACAACCTTTTGCAATTCTTCCTTTACGAGAGTTATTTAGTAAATCTGGATTTTCTCTCTCTTTGAGAGTCATTGATGAAACCATTGATTTGATATTTTTTAATTCACTTGAATTTTCCATATCAAAATCTTTAAGTGCTTTTGACATATTTCCCATTCCTGGAATCATACCCATAAGTGACTTCATACTACCCATTTTCTTCATACTTTCCATTTGTTCTAAAAAGTCATTGAAGTTAAATTGACCTTTTTGAATCTTTTTAGTAAGTCTTTTTGCTTGTTTCTCATCAATTGCTCCAGCAGTTTTTTCTGCTAAACCTTCAATATCTCCAAATCCCATAAGACGATTTACTATACGATCTGGTAAGAAAACTTCTAAGTCTTCCATCTTTTCACCACTACCAATGAAACGAAGAGGAACTAGTACCTGAGATGCAAGACCCAAGGCTACACCGCCTTTAGAATCACCATCATATTTAGAAAGTATTACACCGTCAATACCAATCTTTTCTTTAAAGCTAGTAGCAGTTTTTACAGCATCCTGACCTGTCATAGAATCAGCAACATAGAAAATTTCACTAGGATTTGCAGCTTTTTTAACAGCCTCTAACTCATTCATAAGTTCATCGTCAATTGCCAAACGACCAGCTGTATCTATAAGTACAACATCGTAAATACCATCATTTGCTTTTTTAAGAGCAGCAGCTACAACTTCTACAGGATTTTTAGTAGCTTCATTTTCATATAGTTCAACTCCTATTTGAGTTGTAATTTGACGAAGTTGTTCAACTGCTGCTAAACGCTGTAAATCGGCTGCAACAATTAAAACTTTTTTTTGCTTGTTTTTTAAGTAATTAGCAAGTTTACCTGTAGTTGTAGTTTTACCAGAACCTTGAAGCCCTGTCATTAGAATTACAGTTGGAGGATTTGGAACAAATGTAAAACCCTTGTTTCCACCAATTTCTAAAAGCTTATATAGAGCAGCTCTAAGTGCATCTAAGAACTGGTCTTTACCGATGCCATTTTTCTTAGTCTCTATCTGAACCTCAGCTATTAATTCTTTTACAACTTTATGGTTTACATCCGCTTTTAAAAGAGATTTTTTAAGCTCGTCAAGAGCCTTAGTTAGGGCTTTGTCATCATCATGAAAACGGATTTTTTTAATCGCTGCCGTAAACGAATCTGTTAAAGTATCAAACATAAGCTCTCCTAATTATTATTTCTTTTCAGATGTAAAAAGTTGCGAATTATATCGAACCCTTACTTTAAGTTTTCTTTTATTATTGGAAATCAATAAATACTTTAGGCTCAGGTGCAACAAATTCCATATCAAAAAGTCTAACTTTATATGCGTGAAGCATTACTCTCTTAGCACGTCTTCCACCATACTGCTCATCTCCAATAATCGGATGATCAATATAACGAAGGTGTGTTCTAATCTGGTGTGTTCTTCCATGGTGAATAATACACTTGATTTTTGTTTTATTAGCACTTACTAAATCTGGAAAGAACTCTGTTCTTGCTGGTTTACCTTTTCCAGAAACATTTGAGTAAGCTTTGTTATTTTTCTTCTGAGTTAAAATCGGTTTATCAACCTCTACAGGCTCACTTATGATTCCCTCAACCCATGCAATATACTCTTTGTATACATTATCTTTTTTAAACTCTTTGATAGCTTTTTGTCTAAACTCTTCATCTTTAACAAGCATTAGTACTCCACTTGTTTCACGATCCAGTCTATGCAATAATACAGCAGGCTTAAGCTGTCTTTCTATCTCATCTGAGTTAACAAAAGCTGGTTTGTCTACTACAATTATCTCATCATTTTCAAAAATAGGTTTGATTTTTTCTATCTTTTGAACTTTGAATACTGTTTTAGTATCAAGCTCTCCACGAGCAATCATTACTTTTTTATTTCCAACATAAGCTAAGCCTCTATCAATCATAGATTTAGCTTCGTTGTTTGAGACACCCTGTTGCAGAGCTAATATTTTATATGCTTTTTCTGTAGCCACTTCGGACTCCTTAATTTTCTAATATATTTTTTACTATTGGTTCTAAGTTTATCTTCTCTTCAACCATAGATGCAGGTAGATCTTTGCTAGCCAAAAGTGCTTTGTGTATCTCTTCACGTTCAACATATTGTACGTGATGTACATACTTAAAAAGCTCTTTTTGGTCATGAAAATGTTTACCTGTTATTATCTTGCATCCAAAAAAAGCTGGTTCTAGCGGATTATGTCCACCAACATCTTCTTTAAATGCACCACCAACAATAGCTATGTCACTAATAGCATACATGTTGTTTAATTCGCCCATTGCGTCTACTAAGATCAAATCTGCATCAAAATCTTGTCTCTCAGAGAATCTTGAGAGTATTAAAGAGTGTTTATCAGCATAATTCTTCATAAGCTCATAAACACTCTCAAATCTCTCTGGATGTCTTGGAACTATTATAAGTTTTGCATCTGCCTGTTTTTTGTATTGTACAAATGATTTTAATATTGACTCTTCTTCAGTCTCATGTGTACTCCCAGCTACTATAGTCTCTTGAACTGGCTTTTCATACTCTTTAGTCTTAGAAATAGTACCCGCCAACTTTATATTTCCAATAACCTTGATGTTTTTAGCGCCAAGTGCTAAAAAACGATTTTTATCAACTTCACTCTGAGCATATATTACTTCCACATTAGATAATAGTTTTTTATAAAACCAAGCAAACTGAAGATATTTCTTTACACTCTTATCCGAGATACGAGCATTTAAAAGTACAACTTTCGCACCTTTTGCATTTGCAACTGCAAAAAGCAAGTACCAAAATTCAGCCTCTAAGACTATAAGCATTTTTTGTTTTTTAATCCAAAACGGAAGCAGCATCTCATAGGGCAAATATCTAACTTCAGCATCATACTTTCTAGCTTCTAATTGCCCCGTATGAGTAACTGTAGTTATCTTTACATCTTTGCCACGGACTAGTTCTAAAATAGGTTTTAATGCTTTTGCTTCACCAAGTGAACATACATGGAACCATATTCCATCTTCACTACTAAATTTAGGATTTTTAAAAAGAAAAAAACGGGCTGGGATAGATTCTTTGTATTTTTGCTTAAACGAGAGGTATATTAAAAGTGGTAGTGCTACTAAATATAGCACAACACTTAAAATATAATAGAGTAGTGAAAAAGGCTTCAAGCCCTACTCGTTAGTTGCTTCCACATGGAGAATACGACCACAGTGTGGACATGTTGTAATCTCTTCAGCTTTTATAACATCTGCTAAGATTTTATCGCTGATTAACATGTTACAACCCATACAAGCTTGGTCTTCAACAACTACAACAGTAGTGTTTTTAGCCCAACGACGGATTTTTTGGTAAAAAGCCAAACCTTTTTGATTTGTAGTCCCAAGTAGTTTTTCTTTTTCAACAAATACTTTTTGTCTCTCGTTGTTGATTACTTCTAATTTTTTATCAACTTCAGCTTTTACTGATTCTAAGTTTGCATCTATCTCAGAAAGCGAAACTTTTGCAGCTTCTACTTGCTCTTTTTTAGACTCTATAATTCTCTCAAGTCTCTCGATTTCTTCATTTGCAAAAGTAACTTGTTCTTTAGCAATCTCTTCTTCAAGCTGAAGAGATTTCATCTCACGCTCAGTCTTAACTTCACCACTTTTTCTAGAGTTGTCATCTAATTTTTGAGATAGTTCAGCTAAATGAAGTTCATTTTTATGCTTTTTAAGTTGCTCATCTTTGATTTCATTGCTTAAATTTTCAATATCTGTATCGATACTTTGTTTTTTTGCTAATGCTGCTTCAAATTTAGAGTTAGCCTCATCGATTTGAGGCTCAAATGCATCAATCTCTTTATCTACACGAGAAAGGTCTATTAATTGTTTGAGATGCTGATTCATCAGTCTCCTTTTGGATTAGATATATGTGAACGGGTTCTTTGATGATGAAATTATAGCTTCTAAACCTAAAAATTTCAAATGCTGATGTAAAATTTCTGCAAAAAAGCATTCACTCTCAAAATGTCCAATGTCAATTAATGAAAGTTTTATGCTTTTAGCCTCCATGGCATCGTGGTATTTCACATCTCCGGTTAAAAAACAATCTGCATCTATAGATTTGATTAAAGAGCATCCAGAACCTGTTGTTAAAGCTACTCTTTTTACACGATTTGAGCTTTTTACACATTTTGCATGAGGAAGTCCAAAAGCGGAAGCAACTTTTTTTGCAAATGCATCGAACTCTTCGTCAACATCCAAATAAGCAACAAATCCATCTTTTTGTGCAATTTTATAACCTAAAATTTTTGTAGCTACAAACTCATTTAAATGTGTCTGATCAAAGTTGGTATGCATAGCAATATTTGAGATATTTTTTTTAATCATTTTCTGAATTAAATTTGCTGGGTACTTATTAAACTCCAACTGCTTTAATCCACCAAAAATAATTGGATGGTGCGTAATTAAGAGTGCATCGCGCGGCATCTCTTCTATGAGAGACTCATCAACATCTACACTCAAGACTATCTTAGTAATCTCTTGATTAAAATCGCCAAGTAAAAGACCTGAGTTATCCCAAGACTCTTGCAGCTCAAAAGGTGATAGTTCATCAAGAAATTTATATATGTCTGCGATTTTCATTTTATTTAAACCTTGTAATTGTATTTTACTTAACGTATTACTATTTTGACAATTTTCTTTTTTATATGCTTTTCTTTATCTACAGGAAACTGCTTTATACTTTTGTCTCGTTCAATATAATATGCTATGCCAGCATGTTCTGACCACCAATAATCACTACCTCGTGATGCCAACCAACTAATTTTTCCATAAAAATTGTAAACATCCTGCATTGTGCTTTGATTTAGCACTATACCAGCATTTGTCTTTAACATATATGGTGAAGTGATATGTATAGATATTATTTTTTTTCTATTATCGTTATATTTATAATAAAATGACAATCCAAGTTCTTTATACTTAATTTCCCAAGAATATTGATTGTGGTCTATTAACTCATAATCATTTCCAAATTTTTTCACAACACCATCAAAGGTCAAATTATTAAGGTACTTACCTCCTATATTATAACTATCTGGAATACTGTCTTTAATCTCTTTTTTGACTACTTTTGGTTGAATTTCACTTTTTTGCTTTTTTAATGTTTCTTCTTGTATGACTTTTTTTGGTTCTTCTATTTTTTGTTCATTTAAGAATATATCAGTTCTTGTATTTACATTTGAATCTGGCAATTTAAAAAAGAAATCCCCTATAATATCATCATATGTCCAAGGTCTTTGTGTCTCATTTGTTTTAGTATAAACACCTCTTTTTACCTTTTTAAACATTCTACCAATTGGAACGCCTTCTGAATCTATATGATTTAAAATCTCTTCAGTAAAAACACCATGTTTTCCACTACCGTCACTAGCAACATCTCCTGGACTTGTAGCATACGCTATAAACATTCCCTTTGCATTATCAACTTTAGCAAGTCCACCACCGCCAGAACGAGAGAAAGGATCATTTCTGCATGCATCAAGCAATACTATGCTTAGACGATTACCTGAGTTTTTCATAGCTTCAATGACTTTATCTAGTTCGAGAGATTCATAGGCAATATCAAGCTTATCGACGAGATTAGAATCTTTACCCATTAGGTAATTTTTTCCTTGAGACTCTACACCATGACCTGCAAAGAAAAAAAGACCGACTCCGCCATTTCTCAGCTTTGAGCTAAAAGAGCGAAGTTCTTTATCCATATCTCTAACTTTAAGATTTTCTCCATAGTAAACTTGAAAGCCTAATGTCTTAAGTTTATCCCTCATAGCTTTTGCATCATTTATTGGATTTTTAAGTTTCGACAATCTATCACTATCATAGTTATTATTGCCAATTACCAAAGCTACTCTCTGCTCTATCTTCATCATTTTTAAAGCGCGGTCACTGTTTGCACTTAGCACAACAGTAAAAATCAGTATTAAAATGACTATATTTTTCATCTTAAAGTTTCTCTAATTCCTCTTTGGCTTCACTGAAATCAGGATTTATCTCTAAGGCTTTCTCGTACATATCTTTAGCCTCTTGTAGATGCTTCATATCTACTAAAAGGTTTCCAAAGTTATAGTAAGTAATAGCATTTGAATCATCAATATCTATAGACGCATGAAAATGCATCTTAGCCGATATAAACTCACCGTTAGCTCTGTATATAGAGGCTATAGAGTTATGAATAAACTCATTATCTTTATCTACCTCAAGTGCTTGTTTGTAGTATTTTAAGGCTTCATCATTATCATTTGTCTGCTGTAAAATATAGCCTATTTTAAATAGTATCTCTGAGTTTTGTTGGTCTTTAGCATCTGCTTCACTGAGTAGTGCTAAAGCTCTTTGAAAATCTTTTTCCTCAAATGCCACATCCGCTTTTTCTACTAAAGTTTCTGGATCGAATGGAGAGAAAGCTTCTGCACTTTTTGTCTCATTTTGATTTGAGTCATCAATTTGTTCTTCTGGATTTTGAAGTGTTTGAATATGCTCAAAAATTTTATATGCAAAGAAAGCCGAAGCTCCAAGCATTAGTAATTGAAAAACTGTCATTATTGATATACCTTTAAAATAATTTTTTATTTAGTAACTCTATTAATTGAAGTGGATCAACTTGCTCCCCACCTACTCTGGCACTAAAGTGTAAATGCGGCCCTGTAACTCTGCCGCTCTCACCTGATAAACCAATCACGTCAGATTTATTTACTCTATCACCATTTTTTACACTAAAGTCACTCATATGATAGTAACATGTATAGATGCCATGACCATGGTCTAATATGACTGTGCCACCAGAGTAAAACCTATCCTTTGCTAAAACAACTGTACCATCATTTGTTGCTTTTATAGGTGTACCAACTTTTGCTCTATAATCAGTTCCACTATGATAACCATTTAAAGTATCATTGTAAACTCTTGCTTTTCCGAATGAGCTTGTAATTTTACTATCCATCGGAGCGATAAACTTTGATGACATCTGAGCTTTATCTGTAGATGCAGCATAAATTTTCATGGCCTCTGCATACTCCATGGATGCTCTTTCTTTATCTTTTTTATTCAGTGTAACCTTTGATTTTTGTACTTCAATTTTCTCTTTTTTATATTTACCATCTTCTATATGAAAAAAAAGAGTCTTGCTTTTTTGTTTGCCATTTTCTTTGTATATAACCTCAACTTTTTTATCATTTGGTTTTTCATAGTAACTAATTGGAACTAAAACGTACATTTTACTCGCATCTATCGGATGATCATATATCTTATATGATTTTTTCTCTATTAGAATCTTTTTATACTCTGTATTTTTCTCTTTATAAAATTCTATAATAGAGGTTCTGCCATTTACAATAGTGGAGTCTGATATATCTATGTTAAAAGAAAAAAGAGTTGAAAAAAGAAATGCTAAAGAGATAATAAACTTCATTAATAATCCTTCATCGCCCTAGCAATATCACGCTTCATATCTTTTTGTTTTAAATCTTCTCTTTTATCGTGAAGCTGTTTTCCTTTTGCAATTGCAATTTGGATTTTCACTAAGTTTCTATCATTGAAATATATTTGCAGAGGTACTATTGTGTAACCATCTCTATCAACAGCTTTTTTCATACTAACTAACTGTTTTTTATGTAAAAGAAGTTTTCTACTACCTCTCTCTTCATGTGTGTAGTAATGATGAGTAGTTTCTAATCTTCCAATATGAGCATTAAATAAAAATGCTTCACCCTGCACAAAACGTATAAAACTATCTTTTATGTTTACTCGTTTTGCTCTTATGCCTTTTACTTCACTACCTTGCAGAACGAGTCCCGCTTCAAACTTCTCTTCTAAAAAGTAATCAAAATAGGCTTTTTTATTTTTAGCTATTGTTTCGCCCATAATTTACTTTCCTTCTTGACTCTACAGTCTAAATTATTTTTTTATTATTTTACCATGGATTCACTAAGGTTTGGATTTTTAATGTTACTTGAATTGTAATTAGGAAAGTTTTTTTTATGAGATATTTAAATATCTCTTTATTAAAAAGAGATATTTGTAGTTTTAGTTTTCGTCGCGAACTATGTTATGACAACGAAAACAAGCATGTTCTATATATGTGTAAGCTCTTTGAGACTCTTCTCTACGAAGTTTTCCAGACTGGTTATATTTATTCTCAACAGCGTCTAATATAATCTGAACATTATGCGCAATAATTTGTGCACTCATTACCGCTTCGTTTGATTTGTTCTGTTTATCTTTTGGAAGCATCTGTTCAAACTTCTTCTGGTTTCCAAGTAAATCATTTGCATGTTTTGCAAATCTTTGGATTGAATCTTTTACACCCTTTTTGTCACTGGATATAAAACTTTGCTGAACCTCTCTCAGCTCTGCATTTAAAAGTAGCATATTTGACTTAAGGTCATATGCCGACAAAGAGCTAACCGATAATGCCAATGACATCACACCCGTGAGTAATACTTTTTTCATCATGTCTCCATCTATTATATTAGACTTTGTAATATTCCTTGATGATTTATTGTAGCATAATATTAATTGATTTATTAAAAAAAATTATATTTACTCTTAATAGATGCTTTAAAATAAAAAAATAATTGGATTAAATATTTATATGGCTAATCTAAAAAAACTACTTCCACTTCCACTAAAGTAATATCCATGTTTGTAATGATTCTTTAACTCACTATATTCTTGTAATGCAGGCTTAAAAAGATCGTTCGCTTCATCTGCGCTCATACTCTCTAAAACTTCTAACGAAGTTTTGTTTTTTAACTCTTGAATTTCAAAACCATCAATAGGTGAGTAGAAGTTTTCTCTATAGCTAATATATACTTTAGGTGTAGAGATCTCTACTTTTGGCGTGTATACTTCAAAGTCTAATATATCTTCTTTAAATTCTTCAACTATCTCACCTATACCGCTAACATTTGCACTGTCATATCCATATATAAAAAATGGTACATCAGCACCCACTTTTAAGCCTATTTGAGCAAGCTCATTTTTACTAAGCCCTAGATGCAGAACTTCGTTACACATTTTTAGATATGTTGCAGCATCACTACTACCACCACCAAGTCCAGCAAAAGCCGGTATAGACTTTTTCACTTCTATGGCATATGAATCCATTAGTTTATCTAAGGATTCAGACTCTACTGCTTCTCTTAAAGCTACGTAGGCTTTATATATAGTATTTTGTTGTGTCTCGCAAGAAAATTCTCCAATAATTTCAAAACCATCTTTAGTTTTTGGAGAAAAGCACAGCTCATCATATAAAGAATCTACCCTCATAAAACGTGAGATTATTTCGTGGTAATTATCTCTTTTACCTGTTATTTTTAAAAAAACATTTACCTTAGCATACGCTCTGTAAATTTTCATATTTGTCTCTATTTTTTAATAATCTTACTAAGTAGGCTCAAGTCATCATGACTATGCTTTTTTGAAGCAGCAATATTTAAATCTTTTACATCTTCTAGTAGTTCATTTCTTATGATAGAAACATCTCTTGGAGCATCTATACCTAATTTAACTACACCCTTGTCTATAGATATAATTTTTATATTTATATTGTCACCAATAATAATTGATTCATCTAATTTTCTAGCTAATACTAACATGTATATATCCTACCTAGTTCATATTTTACAGTTTGATTTTCTATATTTATTATTGAAATATTATCGCCATTATCTAACCAATAATATCCGTCTTCTTGTATCTCTAAATCTTCTAAAGCAAGAACCCTTCCATATTTAAGATTCTCGCTATCACCAAGATAGAAATTTATAGGAATATTAAGAGATTTTTTAATATCTAGAGCTTTTTCCTCATCAAATCTAAACTGTCCTTCACAAAGTCTCTCCAAGGCGCTCAGACTTCCATACTCTAAACCTAGCCTATGAGTTATAATACGGCCAAGTGAACGAATATATGTACCTTCTGACACAGTTGCTTCAAAAGTAACAAAAGGATGGCAATAACTTATAAGTTTTGTCTCATAGATGCTAGAGTTAATTTTATTAAGTGTGAACTCTTTACCAGCTCTTGCTAAATCATAAGCTCTCTGCCCATTTATACGTTTGGCACTAAATATAGGCGGCTCATATTCCAACTCACCTTCTAAAGACTTTACAACTTCTTCTATCTTCTCTAAGCTAAACTCTTCTAGAATCTCTACTTTTTCTATCATCTCAGTGTCAAGAGAATCAGATGCAGCACCAAGCCATAGAGTTGCACGGTAAGTCTTTGGGGTTTTATCTAAAAAACGAAATAATTTTGTATGAGAGCCAAAACCAATAAGTAAAACACCTTTTGCAAAAGGATCAAGTGTTCCTGAAAAACCGGCTTTTTTATCATTATATTTTCTTTTTAATCTTGATAGAAAAAAATTCGAGCTGATCCCTGTAGGTTTATATGCTACAAAGAGTCGATTCATAGGCGCTCAACAAAAGATGCAAGGATATCTCTTTTAGTACCTGCAAAGTTGATGTTTAGCTTGAACTCTCGTCCACTTTTACTAATACCTGTAACTCTGCCTGTTCCAAAGATTTTATGACGTACTAAGTCACCTTTTTTAAAGGCTGTATTTTTTTCTACTTTTAAAGAGCCTTCACAAAGTCCAGCTTCATTAAAAAATCGACTCTTTTGAAGATCACTTCTTCGTCCTTTGTAAAATCTACTTCCGGCATGAGAAAGTGTAAGCGTCTCTTTGGCTCTGGTAAAAGAAACATAACCTAGACGTCTCTCTTCTTCCAAATCACTTCCATCACCTATAAGAGGTAAAAAGCCTTCTTCAAGCCCTATGATAAAGATATGCTCAAACTCCAGACCTTTTGAAGCGTGAATACTCATCATGTAGATGCTCTCACCCTCAACCTGGTCTTGTTCACTTTGAAGAGTCAACTCATTTAAAAACTCATCAAGTCCTGACTCAGGAGATTTTTTTACAAAGTCGCGAAAGAGTCCATAGAACTCATCCATGTTTAAAATTCTTTCTGCTTCATCTTGCATACCTGCATAGATGTTTTTTAAGTGAAAAGTCTCTTCTAAAACATCTATAAAGTTATATGTAGACTCAGTAGCTACCTTTGATACTTTTTCAATATCTTTAATAAATGTCTTTAATGTACTTGCATTCTTCTTTCTAACAAGCGTTTCTAAATCAGCTAAAGATGTTTTCTTTATATACTCATATATAGATGATGATGAAGCATGAGCGGCTAGTTCAATCTTTTCTATACTAGCTTTTCCTAGACCTCTTTTTGGCTTATTTACTACTCTTTTAAATGAGAAGTCGTCATGAAAGTTTGTAATTATACGTATATAACTTATAAGATCTTTAATCTCAGCTCTATCATAAAATCTAAGTCCGCCGACAAGTTTATAAGCAATTCCGGTACGATTTAAACCCTCTTCAATAGAACGACTTAAAACATTAACGCGATAAAGAATAGCAATATCATTGGCTCTAACCCCAGAGTCCAAAAGTTTTTTTATTTTTTGTGCTATTTTTCTTGACTCTTCATTTTCATCATGAGAGTTAATAATACTAACATCTTCACCGGCACCACGAGTAGCAATGAGCTTCTTGCCCAATCGAGAACGGTTGTGTTCAATAAGCGCATTTGCAACTTTTAAAATAGGCTCTTTTGAGCGATAGTTATTTTCTAGCTTAAAAGTGGATGTACCTTTAAAATCCTGATCAAACTCAATGATATTTCTTATGTGTGCTCCACGCCAACCGTAGATGCTCTGATCATCATCACCGACAACACATAAATTGTTATGAGAAGTACATAGTTTTTGTAGAAGTTTTAACTGTAATTCGTTTGTATCTTGATACTCATCAATCATAATATACTGATACTTTTGAGATGTTGTTTCTGCAAGTTTCGGGTTTTCATCTAGAAGTTTATATGTTAAAGCTATAAGGTCATCAAAATCTACTAAATTATTTTCTCTTAAATAAGCTTCATACTCTTCATAAACTTTCGCAATTTGCTGATAGTTAAAAAGCTCTGCTTGTTTATAAGCATCATCTGGAGTTAAAAGTGAGTTTTTATATCTTGATATTTCACTAGCTATTAGTGGTGTTGGAATCTCAGAATTTATTTTTTTGATGATTCTTTTTTTATCATCTGTATCAATTACAACAAAGTTGTTTTGTCTGTTTAAAAGATGAATATTAAACTTTAAAAATAGCAGACCAAACTTATGAAATGTACAAAGAAGTGGCGGATAAGAGATATCTTTAATCATATCTAGCGCCCGTTCACGCATCTCTTTTGCCGCTTTATTTGTAAAAGTTAGCGTTAAAGTGTTGGATGCAGGAATACCAAGAACCTCAACAAGATACGCCAGACGAGAGACTATAGTAGTTGTTTTTCCACTCCCAGCCCCCGCTAAAATCAGAACCGGACCCTCTGATTGTTTTACAGCTTGACTCTGAGATTCATTAAGTTTTTCAAATATTTTTTCCATCTTTTTCCATTACTTGTCACTAATCTATGATTATTTACTCTATTATATCAAAATAGTTATAAATTATTACAAAACTATTGCAATAATTATAATATTGAGTTATAATTTTAAATATTCATTAAACTTATAGGAATTATTATGTTAAAAGATTTTGCCAAATTACAGACTTTTCTAATGGTTATTAAAGAGAAGAGTTTCTCGAAGGCATCTGCGAAATTAGGTATCTCTCAACCAGCAGTTACTCAACAGATAAAATTCATCGAAGATTATCTTGATACAAGAATTGTCGAGAGAAAAAAGAACGGTATCTTACTTACGAAAGAAGGTGAAGATCTTTATAGAATTGCTGTAAAACTTGATAAAGCAATAGCAAGCAGTGAAAAAGAACTTCTTAAAATTATCAACAAAGAATTTACATTTATCATGGGTAGTTCAAATGCTATTGGTAACTACATTCTTCCTAACTACCTTGGTGAGATCAAGCAAAGAATTGGAAATGAAGTTTACATGCATGTTGGTCTATCTTCTGAGATAATTGATCAACTTGAAGAGAAAAAAATAGATGTTGCACTTATTGAATCTCCAATATTTAGAGATGGAATCATCTATAGAGAATGGGTTCAAGATGAACTTGTACTTTTCTCAAACCAACCAATAAAAAAGCAACTAGCCGCTGAAGACTTATTTGAATTTGACTGGATTTGTCGTAACGAGGATTCACACACAAGAAAACTTACTTCTGAAGTATTTGAAGAGATGGGTGTACAGTGTACAAACTTTAATGTACTAGCTGTTCTTGCTTCTCCTACAGCTATTAAAGAAACAATCATGCATGCTGATAAAAATGCTGAAAAGCCTCTAGTTTCAATTATGTCTCGTCACGTTATACAGGCTGAACTAGACTCTGGAAGACTTTTTGAGGCTAGACTTAAAAACTACAAAATTGAAAGAAATTTCTATATTGCGTACCTAAAAGAGAGAAAGCATGATGCATTCGTTGACAATGTAGTCAGCTTCCTACTATCTCTAAATAAAATATAATCTAGTTTTTATCTTTTACAAACCTAGAATTCTCTGGGTTTGAAAGAAAAGATGCCATCGAATCTTTAACACCTTTAGGATTTGATATTTTATTAGATTTTTCTTGTGACTTATGAGTTGCAAGATTTATCATTACAGGTGTTTCATCTACAATTATTTGCATAATACTAACAAGTGGCACACGAACTAAACTACCAAAATTTTCAGCTCCAAAACCAGCTTCAAATATCAAGCAATTGTCTTGTATATGTGCTGTCTCAAATGTGTAACCTGCCAAGAAGAAGAGTGTTAAAGGACGAAATTCAGACACAATTTCCTTTGGTAAAGCTGGTTCGAAAAGAGCATCTTCTATTTTACAAAGAATTCCGAAATTTTGTTCTTTTGAAAAAAAATGAACTATCAATTCCTGCATATGCTTTTGCATTAGTTGAGTAAACTCTTTGTTGTTTATGACGCTATCTAACAAATTATATCCTTTAAATTATATTTCGTAATTATATCAAAATCTATCATAGCATTCATTAGTGCTATTTTTGAATAATTTTTTAAGTCCTCTACTCTTATATCTTTTTCTATAATTTTTCCTTCATCTAGAAGTCTTTGCCTTGTAGTTCCTTCTAAAAGTGGCTTTTTTGGGGTGAACCATAAGCCAGATTTATAAAAGGCGATATTAGTGATACTTGTGTCACTCACCAAAGAATTTTTTACTATTAAGATATCATCACAATTTTCTCTTTTTTCAAATAGTCTATTTAGCTCATCTCTATTGGTAGATTTTTTAGAGTAATAAATATCATCATCAAAGACTAACTTCAAGGTTTTAATCTCTCTTTTATTGTACTCATGATAAGCAACATCGATTTTATTTGTATTATAAGTCAGTCGGCATCTATAGAGACCTGAAATTGGAGGTTTTAAATACTCTTTAAGGTTTTTTAAATCACTACAACCTAATGATCTTAAAACACTCTCATAACGTTTTTGATGGTATAAGAGGTTAAATATTTCTCCATCAAATGCTTTGATGGTCTCTAAATAGATTTCACTCACTAAATAGTTCTGTACTTAAATATCTCTCTCCAGTATCACAAAGAATCGTTAAAAGTGTTTTACCTTTAAACTCTTCTCTAGATGCCACCTGCATAGTTGCATATACATTTGCACCTGCTGATATGCCGACAAGCAGGCCTTCCTCTTTTGCCAACATTTTGGCAGTAGCCATTGCGTCTTCATTACTTACTTGTATGACTTCACTATAGATTGCTGTATCTAATATGCCAGGTATAAATCCTGCCCCAATGCCTTGAATCTTATGAGGTCCCGGTTTTCCACCTGAAAGTACTGCAGAAGCTTCAGGCTCAACTGCAATAACAGTGATTCCAGGTATTTTTTCTTTTAAGACTCTTGAAGTTCCAGTAAGCGTTCCACCAGTTCCTACAGCTGCGACAAAAACATCTAAAATAGCATCTGTATCTCTTAGTATCTCAACAGCAGTAGTCAACATATGAATCTCAGGATTTGATTCATTCTGAAACTGTTGTAGGATTATGCTATCTTCTATTTCCCTTTGCAGCTCCTCAGCTTTAGAGATTGCTCCATTCATACCTTTTGCAGCAGGAGTTAAAACAAGCTCTGCTCCCAGTGCTTTAAGTAAGTTTCTTCTTTCAATACTCATAGACTCAGGCATAGTCAAAATAAGTTTTAGATTTTGTGCGGCACAATTAGCTGCTAATGCTATACCCGTATTTCCACTTGTAGGTTCTATGATAGTTGTAGAGCTTGTTATTTTACCTGCTTCTTGTGCTCTCCTGATCATATTGAAACCTATTCTATCTTTTACAGAACTAGTCGGATTCATAAACTCACACTTACCTAAAATTGTAGCTCCTGTAAGTTTTGATGGCGTATTTAGCTTCACTAATGGCGTATTACCTATTAGCTCTGTTATATTGTTAGCGATGTTCATAAGAATCCTCTATAAATTAATTAAATTGATTTTACACTAAAAAGGTTATTAACACAAACTTCAATCATTTTGTATACCTCTTGGAAACCTTCAAAGCCATCGTAAAAGTATGGATCAGGAACATCTGCACCATCATATCCATAGTCACCAAGCTTTGTAATATTATTTGCACCTAAAGATTTTAGATCACTAAAGTTACTATCATCTAGAGCAATTACAAGATCAAACTCTTGCAAGTCTCTTTTAGTCACCTGCCTTGACCTCTGTGATGATATATCTACGCCGTTATTTCTGGCAACAGTTATAGAATTGTTGCAAGGTGGTTCACCGACATGCCAATCGCCGGTTCCGGCTGAATCAACAACTATCTTCATCTTATTTTCTTCTAAAATCTTTCTTGCATACCCCTCTGCAATAGGAGAACGACATATATTTCCCAAACAAACAAAAATAACTGATTTCATATATTTTCCAAAGCTTAATAATAATAAAATAATTGTATCGTAATTTTATAAAGAGGTAATCATGGCAATATATGTAAGCAATGGTAAAAAACTAGTAGATGTTGAGTATGATGATATTCCAGGTGTAAATGACACTATTGATGGAATGAGAGTCCTGTCTACGTACAAAAGAGCAGAAGATGAGAATGCAATGTTCTTGCTAGAGCCAAATGGAAATGTAAGCTGTTATGTCTTTGATGAAATTTTTATAGTCGGAAAAGTTAGCGGATTTGAAAATCTTGTAGATGCAGTAGAAGCTTGGAACAATAACGAGATATAAGCTAATTATATTAAGCTATTGTAATTACCTCTAACACACCTGACGTAACCCTTACCTTTTCTAGTATTATTGTAGGTTTGACCACTTTTAAAGTCAACATTTAATGCAATTACAATATCTGAGAGGTTTGGTGATGATGACCAGTAGTGACCGGATGCAACATTTTTAAATCCATATCTTATAGCTGGATTATATTTGCTTTCATCTATTATAGATTTTAGTTCTCTGAGCCTTGGTAAATACCAGTCATCATACCCAGCAAAAACAAGACTTCGACAATACTGTTTTGCATCTTTGCGATTTTTTCTTATAGTTTTAGCATCAATATTATCTTGCCACATCAAACCTGTATTCTTATCTATTACCAACTCTTTTGAATCATCTCTAACTAAAGCTATTTTTGGCTTAGACTCTGTGACTTTTTTATCTTTGTTGGATGATTTACCTAAACCTATTTCATAAGAGAAAAGTGTAGTAGTTATTAGTGTAATTTGTAGCAATATTCTTATCATTTTCGTGGTCTTTTTATATTTAAGTTGTGCAAAGTTTAACTCATGTATTATATCAAATAATATGACACAAGGGCATGATAGATGTTTGATGGACTTTATTTTGAATACCCAGGTCTGGCTTTAGTTTTTTTCTTTTTTATATTTTGTACAATCATTTGTAAAATAAAACTACCTTCTATATACTTTGCACATATAGCACAGTTTATGCAAGTATCAACTGGTTCTTCTAAACTACTTCTCTTTTTAAAATGGCTTAGTATCTCAATGCTTATCATAGCACTTATGTCACCGGTAAAAGATGAACCTTATGAGATAGAACCAAAAAAAGGCTATGAAATTGCTTTGATACTTGATGCTTCAGAGTCTATGAAAGCAAAAGGTTTTGATGAAAAAAACAGAGATTTAACTCGTTTTGATGTTGTAAAGGAAATAGTGTCCAACTTTATCTCAAGTAGAAAAAATGACAATATGGGTATTGTGGTTTTTGGAGCATACTCATTTATAGCATCTCCACTAACTTATGATTCTAATATTTTAAAAGGTGTAGTATCAAATCTTTATATTGGGATGGCTGGAAAGTTTACAGCCCTTTTTGAGTCACTTGCTCAGGGTGTCAATTTACTCAAAACATCTAAATCAAAAACAAAAATTGCTATTTTACTCACCGATGGATACAACACACCTGATAGTGAATTCCCTTTTGATGCAGCTATAGATTTTGCAAATAAACAGGGTGTAAAAGTCTATCCTATTGGCATAGGAAAATCTGATGAGTATAATCAAAAGATGCTAGAAAAAATTGCTGAACAAACTGGTGGTGTAGCTTTTGGGGCCTCAAATGCAAGTGAACTTGCTATTGTTTATGCAAAAATAAATGAGTTGGAAAAATCAGAGATAGACAATGAAACATTTAGTTTTTTAAGATATTTCTATATTTTTCCATTACTTGTTTCATTTTTCTCTTTGATTCTTTATATGTTTTTTAGAAATAAAAGAGGATATAACTAATGACTTTTTTGCATCCTGAATTTCTTTACTACCTGTTACCTCCACTAGCAGCTGTTTATCTATTTGTATTAATTAAAAAAGAGTCACATGAGCACTACTTTTCAAAAGAGATTATGGATAAGCTTAAAGTCAATTCTAATCCACTCTCACTTAAGACAAGAAATAGCCTCCTATTTTTAGCTGGTATATTGATTGTTATAGCATCTGCAGAACCTGTACTTAAAGATGGAACTGTACGAGTCAAGGCGATTGGTGGTGATATTCTAATCGCATTAGATATTTCTGACTCTATGTTGTGCGAAGATATATATCCAAATAGACTTGAATTAGCTAAGAAAAAAGCTCTTGAACTGATTAACAAGGCTACAAAGGATAGAGTAGGAGTAATAGCCTTTGCAAAAAACAGCTATCTTGTTTCTCCAATTAGTTTTGATACAAAGACAGTTTCTTTTTTACTCTCAAAGCTAGATACATCTAGTATAACTCAAAAAGGCACAAATATCTTAACTATGTTGGGTACTGTAGAAAAGACCAATACTAGTACAGATAAAAAATATTTACTGATTTTAAGCGATGGTGGCGATGAGACAGATTTTTCCGCTGAAATAGATTTTGCTAAAGAAAAAGGCATTATAGTTTTTGTTCTTGGGATTGGAACAGAAGTCGGCGCATCTATTAAAAATAAAGACGGTTCACTAATAAAGTACAATGATAAGGTCGTAATATCAAAACTTAATGAATCAATCTCTGAACTTGCAATTAAGACAGGGGGTGTCTATATTCAAAATACTACATCATCAAAAGATATTGAAGCTATGTTTATTGAAATAATAAACAACTCTGAACATAAAGAGCTAAAAAGCCAAGAAATACAGAGACATGTTCCCCTATTTTACTATCCAATAATTATAGCGATACTAATTTTACTCATTGCATTTAATTCTATCGGTAAAAAAATCACACGTGATGTACCAGCATCTGTATTTATATTATTCTATATGATCTTAGGCAGCTCACCATCTGTTGCAGATATGTTAGATTTTAGAAAGCTCTCTGATGCAAAGAGATTTTACGAAGCAAAAGAGTACAACACTTCCGCAAAAATCTATGCAGAGTATGCAAAAAAAACTGGTAATGGAGAAGCTTATTATAATGCTGGAAACTCCTATTATAAAGAAAAAGAATATTTAAAAGCTTTAAGTGCTTATTCATTCTCAAGACTTGAAGATAAAGATTCAAGAGCTAAAAAGTTATCAAATATGGGTAATACTCTTGTCCATTTAGGTACAGTAAACACTCTTGAGCGCGCAATAAAACATTATGAAGCATCTCTAAAACTAAAAGAAGACCAATTTACAAGAGAAAACTTAGAGGCTGTTAAAAAGGCTTTAGAGGATAATAAAAAGAAAGAAGAGAAAGAAGACGGACAAAAAGATAAAGACAAAAAGTATTCAGAGCAAAAGACCGATGAAAGCGGTGAAGACTCAGATGAAGCAGACGATAAAAACAATAAAAACAAGAACAAAGATCAGAATAATAAAAATGGCTCAAAAGGTAAAAAATCAGATAATAAAGTAAATCCTGATGATGATAAGAAAAATTCTGATGATGGTAAGCCTGATGAAAATGAAGGAAATAATAATGATGGCTCAAATAATAACAATAATAATAATGAAGATAGCCAAGAAAAAATAAAAGAGTTAAAAGATAAGAATAAAAAAGAAGTAAAAAATCAAGGCAACAATGGTAAGCCCGATTTAAAGCTTCAACAAATGAGTGACCTAGAAGAGGCAAAATGGGTCAAGAAATTAAACTCAAAACAAAATACTTATCTTTATAGATTAAACAAACAAATTGAAGATGATGAGAAAAATGAAAAACCTTGGTAAGAAAAAGATAATATTTAAATGGTGCGATCGGAGGGATTTGAACCCTCACACCGTTAGGCACGAGCCCCTCAAGCCCGCGTGTCTACCGTTCCACCACGATCGCATTAAAAAGAAGTAAAAAAAAAGCCTAACTCAAAAGAGCTAGGCTTTGAGGGTATACTTTTGGTTGATTAACCTAAGTACGGGTTAGCGTAAAGTGCGATAAGAGCAATTACTAGTGCATAAATAACTTGTGCTTCGATCATTGCAAGAGCGATGAACATTGTAGTCATTAGTTTAGCACCTAAACCTGGGTTACGTGCAGTACCAGCGATTGTTGCAGCAGCAGTATGACCCATACCTATAGCTCCACCAAGAGCAGCAAGACCAAGACCAAGACCAGCAGCGATCATTGAGTAAGCTTTAAGAGTTTGGTTAGCAACTTCACCATCAGATGCGAATGCAGCAGTAGCAAGAGCTAGCATTAAAAATAGAACTTTTTTCATAAGTTTCTCCATATAATTATTACAAATTCTTTCGGATAGCGTAACCTCATCGTGAAATGAAGCAACCTAAACATAAATGCCCAGATTTCCCTACTAGAAATTGATGGGCGGATTATACTAAAAAAGTAATAAATTGGAGTTTAAATTTCAGTCAGTTTCTCGCGTTAACGAGAATGACTTAAATAAAGAAGTTTTATGCACGCCCTAGAGAGATTTTGTTGCCTTTGAACTCTAAAATCTCAACCATTATTTTGTCGCCTTCACTCACAACATCAGAAACTTTTTCTACTCTTTGATCTGATATTTTAGAGATGTGTATAAGACCATCAGTACCATCTGGAAGACCAATAAATGCCCCAAAATCAACTATTTTCTTCACAACACCTTCATATTTGTCACCAACTTGATACTTAATTTTTTCAATTTTAGGTGAATTTGCAATACCTTCAATATGCTCGCGCGCGCCTAGAACAGCACTTTTGTTTTTACCGGTTACTTTAACTTTGCCATCTTTTTTATCTATATCAATTGCAACTTCAAACTTCTCAATAATCTCGCGAATTACTTTACCGGCTTGACCTATAACCTCACCGATTACACTTGGGTCTATATGAAAAAAATCTGTACTTGGTAGAACACCATCATTAAATTCAATCTTTTGCTCAGCATCTATCATAATATCTATAATGTGACTTCTTCCATCTTTTGCTTGGTAAAGTGCTTCTTTTAAAATATCTAGAGAGATTCCACCTAGTTTGATGTCCATCTGCATTGCAGTGATTCCATCTTTTGAACCTGTTACTTTAAAGTCCATATCGCCATCGTGATCTTCTAAGCCCATAATATCTGATAGAATAGCATATTTGTCACCATCTGAAACCATACCCATAGCAATTCCCGCAACAGTATCACTTGTATCAATGTCAGCAGCTCTAAGAGCCATATAACCACCACAAACGGTAGCCATAGAAGATGAGCCATTTGACTCTAGAATCTCAGATACTAAACGAACAGTCTGCCCATCTAAATCTACAATAGGTTCTAATGCTCTTTTAGCAAGATTACCGTGTCCCAACTCTCTTCTTTTTGTACCCATTATCGGAGATGCTTCACCAACGCTAAATCCAGGGAAGTTATAATGAACCATAAAGTTTTCATTTTGAGTTCCAGCATCAGTAAGACTTTCAAACATCTGTGCGTCTTTAGGCCCACCCATAGTTAGAACAACCAAAGCTTGAGTTTCTCCACGAGTAAACAGACAAGATGAATGCGCTTTTGGAAGTACATTTGTACTAATAGAAATAGGTCTAACTTCTGTTAAAGCTCTGCCATCTGCACGAACTCTTTCGTTTAATATCTGAGATCTAACCTGCTCTTTTTTTACGCTCTCTATTGCATCTTTTAAAGATACTTCTTGCTCAACATCTGACCATTCAGTTTTTGTTTTTATAATATTTTTTCTAAGTTGTCTAAGAGCAGTTGAACGCTCTGATTTTGCCATTTGATTCATTGCTGCTGCAATGTCTGACATGTGATTATCTCTAATATAAGTCTGCATCTCTGTATTGATTACATGTGCTTTGCATTCTATTGCAACCGTCTCTTTTTTATAATCTCCAAACGCTTCTTCATACTTAGTATTACTGGCAAATAGCGCATTTTGAGTCTTTTCAAAAATCTTAATCAATTCATCTTCAGCAATAGCATTTGACTTATGAACTAAGATGCTAGGCATACTTAGTGCCGGATCAATCATAGGATCTATAATATAGTTTTCTTCAATCTGTGTTTCGTTTGAACCAAATGAACGCATCTCAATCATAAGAAGGTCATCTTTTGTTCCTGAGAGATATAAATCTAAAGTAGCTTCTTTAAGCTGAGAAAGAGTTGGATTTAAAACTAGCTCTCCATCAACTTTTGCAGCTCTTACAGCAGAAACAGAAGTATTAATATCTATGTCAGAAGTATATAGAGCAGCTGAAGCAGCATTAAGTGCTAAAACTTGTAAGTCTGCATCTGAACCTGCACTAAAAACCATGATAGTTATTTGAGTTGGATGTCCAAAACCTTTAGGAAATAGCGGGCGAAGAGAGCGATCAACGATGCGTGACGTTAAAGTTTCAAAATCACTAGGTTTTGTCTCACGTTTGAAAAAACCACCTGGAATTTTACCAGCTGCATATGTTTTTTCTATATACTGTACTGTAAGAGGTAAAAAATCATCTTTTACTATCTCTGTCTCATCTATTACAACTGTTGCTAGTATTACACTATCACCTGATTTCAACCATGCAGAACCATTCGCTTGTCTTGCCACATCTCCAAATGAGTAATCTTCTACTCTATTTTCCAACTCTATATTAACATCATATGTCATTCTTATCTCCTAAATATTTTTCTAATTTTTCTTCTTCAATTTTTTCTAGTTCTTCATAATAAAGCTCAGTTTCAACATAATCATCTATATCATAAAGAAAAAATATATCATCTGCAAAAGGCTCTAATAGATCTAATGTATCACTCGGTAAAACTGCCACTGCTATATAAACCGCTTTTGGTCCCATTGCTAAAATAGTTTTTAGGGCAGTCATAAATTTCATCCCAGTTTCGCTTCCCTCATCTACTAAAAGTACCACTTGATCTTTTATAGATGTAAAAGGTCTTCCTTTTCTATACTGATATACATAACTTAAAATTTGCTCTTCATGCTTTCTGCGAGCTTCACCATAAATATAATCATATTGAATTCCAAAAGAATTTACCAACTGCTCATTAATAACTATCTCTTCTCTCTCACTTACCCTTGCTATTTCACACTCATCATTATTAGGTGCCATTATAGCTTCTGAAAATAGAAAGTCCAAAGTATTTGGAAGCTTTTTTCTTATCATATATGCTAGTTCAAGTCCACCTTTTGATACGGCTACAATTTTCCAAGACTCATCTTTAAGTCTTTGCATTGGTATTACGTCTCTTAATTTAGTTGCTGCATCTTCTCTATTTTTAAGTATGTGTTTGTACTTTTTTATCACATTAAAGTCCTTGCGTGGTCTCAGGTAATTTATATTCAAAAAGTGGTCCACTGTCTGAACTCATCATCGGTTTTAGGACTACTGTAAAATATATATACCTGTCATAAATAGATGTTGAACCAGTATCAGTCAAGACTGGTCTATTGTTTTCTAGATATTTAAGACCAAAATTCCAACATCTTTTTTGATACAAAAAACCTATTTCTGCACCTTTTTTCAGACTGCTCTCTACATCATAATTATATTTTACATTATATGAATAATGTTTGTTATAAGTATAACTAGCACTTGATGTGATATAGCTTGTATATGGTGTATAGGCTGTAGTTTTTTCTAAAAAAGTATCTTTATAAAGGTGTGAAAAAGAGACATTAAATCCATTGCCACTGAAAGTTAGTTGATTATAAAGTTTTGAGAGTTTATTCTGATCATAGTTATAAAACATGTTATTATAAAGTCTTATACCTTTTGATATTTGATAATCAAGTTCATTCTCAAGCTCGCCAAGGCTGTTTTGAGTATTTTGATATGAAATATTTTGAGCTAATCTATTATACAGTATTTGAGAACCAGCAGAATCATAAAGATATTGAGTAAAGTCCAGCTTTAATTCTTCTTCTACAGCTGTTATATTATAAAACTCACACTGGGGTGTACTTTTATTGTTAGCATCTGAACAAAAGGTTTCATAATCTGAGTAAAAACCAGTTTTTGTCTCAGCTCCTCCGATAGTATATGTAGACCCGAAGCCTACAACGTGCGTAAAGTCATCATAAGCACGACTCACTTGTGAAGAAGCAGATAAAACATGATAGTTTCTAGCAAAGTACCCATTTTCATAATCACCACTTTTAATTGTTTCTGTTCCGCTAAACTTTGAATGTTGAGCGTAAAGATAAGCTTTATATGAAACATTTAAATATTCATCAAAAATACTTGTCTGAAGTGTAATCGGAATATTTACATTTGTTTGTGTGACATGCTTGCCAACTTCTCTATAGATGTTATTGCTCTGCATATCGAGATTATAAATTAAATGGTCACCAAAAAGTGTATTCAAGTAACGGTGGTACTGAAATGTTGGAAGTTTTTGAAGTGTGGCTTCATTACTTAGCTTAGTTAAATCTTGGTAATATTTAAAATATGCACCAAAATAGTTACTATCAGTATTGTAAAAAAGATTTACTCTCGATAAAACCTGCTTTGAAGTTGCATTTTGAGTAGTATCGTTTGTTGATAGATTTATATAATCAACATCGTTCATACTATTTATATCCATGTAAAGGCCTGATTGACCTTTAAAATTTGTTCCAAGCCACTGATTAATCACATCACTATTATCATATAAAAAGTTATGTCCATAGTGCGTATCATTAGCTAGACTTTGAGAGTTGAAGTAACTGTCTTGTTCTTTAAAATATCCTGTTGTGAACTGTCCTTTAGATATTTTAGAATCAACAAACCTAAATGTAGTATATCCGCCATAACCACGATTTGTTCTCACTTGAGGTTTAAGCTCTAAGTCCCACCAGTTTTGTTCTGCAATGTAGATAGGTTGTTCAAAGTATACACCTTCTACAGCTGATGTACCAAATGCCGGGGTTAAAAGACCTGTTCTTCTTGTGGTATCTAAGGAGTATCCAAAGTAAGGAGTATAAAATACAGGTATATCATAGATGAATATTCTTGCATTATATATATTTAGCCATTTATCATCAGAGTTATATGTTGATGATGAAAAGTGTATTTTCCATAAAGGATCATTCGGGTTACATCCACTCATCATTCCAGACTGAATATCAAAGTCTTTGTTTAAAGCACATCCTTCATCTGCGCTTATCCAAACCTTTGATTCCTTTTCTAGCATAAAAAATGGTTTAAAAACACGCTCTTTTTTAGCAATATTTAGTTTTGCATAATCACCTAAGAGTTTATAATTTTGCCCTTGATTTGCACGAATATTTCCAAAAAGCTCTAACTCTCCAGTATTCTTGTCGTAAGTGGCATTTTGTGCACTCAGGAAGTAGTCTTTATAGACAACAGTAACTTCTCCTGAAGCTTTTACTATGCTGTCTTTTGAATCCATAGAAGTTGCGTATATTTCAACTTTATCTGCTGCATACAGCACTGATGTAAGGATTGCAAAAAGAGTAAGGAGTTTAAACATCTACTACTATAGTTCTTGCTGTTTTATCATGCCATGTCTGTCTCTCAGGGTTAAGCAAACCCCATAAGAAGCCTAAATACAGTATAAGTTCTGAGATAACACGAAATATAGCTCTATTTAAAGAGACTATAACGCTAGGAGTCTGAATAGTCCGAAGCTCAATTACTCTTATTCTCATAACAATTTTACCAATTGAAGCACCATACTGCATCACAAAAAAAGCTTGATAAATAATCTTCATAAGCATATACTCTAAAACAAATGTGTTAGTTATATTTATCATTTGCTCCATTGTCACGGCTTGAGCAAATGAGTCCCATAGTGCAATAACTAGCAAAAATGAAAGCAGCATCTCATCTATAAAAAAAGCCATCGCCCGTTTTTTATTACTTGCTAAAATTATTCCTTCACGATGAAGAATATTTTCTATCTCTTCGTTCAACTGATTTGTTCCTAAAGAGCTTGATAAGCTATATCTGTTCTTATCTTTTTGCCCACATAGTGAACTTGGCCACATCTTAAATAAGCTCTATCTCTTGCTTGCTTAATCGTATCACCTAAACCAACGCACACTAAAACTCTGCCACCATCTGCATATAGAACACCATCTTCTCTGCTTACACCTGCGTAAGATATATGAGTATATTTTTCAATCTCTTCATGATGAACTTCATCAACAATTATCTCCGCAGGAGTTGAACTGCCATAAGGATAGTTTCCACTAGCCATTACCACACCAACTGCATATTGCTTAGAGAATTCTACTTTTATCTCTGCAAGTCTATTTGTAGCAGCCTTGTAAAACATATCGCTAACACTTGAAGTCATAAGAGGCATAAGAATCTCACACTCAGGATCTCCAAAACGAACATTAAACTCTAGTGTAATTGGCTCACCATTTACAACCATTACTCCAATAAAGAGAACTCCTTCAAAAGGTGCTCCCTCTTTTTGCATGCCATCAAGTGTAGGACGGATAACTCTATCTCTAACTTTTTGGTATAACTCTTCATCAACTAATGGTGTTGGAGCATAAGCACCCATTCCACCAGTATTTGGTCCCTTATCATTATCTAAAAGTCTTTTGTGATCTTGTGCTGCTGGAAGAAGTATGTAGTCTTTTCCATCACAAACAGCAAACATTGATAGCTCATAACCATCAAGGAATTCTTCAACAATCACTTTCAGTCCGGCATCTCCAAAACTTTTTCCACTTAGCATCTCAGAGATTGCAATTTTTGCTTCATCATGACTTTGTGCAATAATCACACCTTTGCCACCACACAGTCCATCAGCTTTAACAACGATTGGAGCAGTTAAAGTCTCTGTAAATTTAAAAGCATCTTCTATGGAATCCGTTTCTATGTAACGGGCAGTCGGGATGTTGTACTTTGCAAGAAAGTTTTTCATATAAACTTTTGAACCTTCAAGCTGTGCAGCCTCTTTACTTGGTCCAAAAATTGTTAAATCTTTTGCTTTAAAAATATCCACCACACCATCAACCAGCGGAGCTTCTGGACCTACTATTGTTAACTCAATGCTATTTTCTTTTGCGAAATCTGCTAATTTATCATAATCTTTAATATCTAAATTTGTACCTAAATTGTTTGTAGCGCCATTACCTGGCATAAAAAAAAGTTCGTGTTCCTGTTCTTCGTTTAAAATTGCTCTAGCTATAGAGTATTCTCTACCGCCTGAACCTAAAATTAATATTTTCATTGATTGTTTTCCTAATGGATAAGTTATTAAAGCATGGCTTTGCTATGCGTGGGCTTTGTGCCGAACAAAACTTAGCGTTAGCGTAGGATAAGGGGCTTTGCTCCTTTTCCGTAAAAATAGTAAAAGCCCAAGTAGCCGTTTCGCAATTGGCTCGGTTCTAAAAGCCGAATTTGGGTGAAGAGAGTGTTCTCTAACGGCAGCATCATCTCGATAGAGTTAACATATCTCAAACGATGACACCGACACACAAGAACTCTACTTGTTCACTGTTTGAAAATGTAGAACCCTCATATATACGATATATCGAACTACCCAGACTATGAATATATTATACTAAAAAATTACTTTATTTTATTTAATGAATTAGTCTTTTTTAGGAGTTATTTTAAAAGAATTGATTTTTTATTATGCTTGAAGCGAAAAAGCCATTTCCATGCAGCTTTCTATTGATGTTTTTTCAGAGATTTTACACTCTATTCCATCAGGAAGAGATGCCGCAGTTGTCCTACCAATAACAACAACTTTAGCATCTAAACCTATAGTGTGAGTTTTTAAAAAACACTCTATTGATGATGGGGAGGTAAATATCAATATTGAATTTTCTTTAACATCTACTTCCATACCCTCATTTGAGCATTCACTTACATATAAAATCTCTTCGTCAATATCATAACCATCATTTTGGCATCTCTCAACAAAGTCAGATGCTATAAACTCTGCTCTTAAATAAAGCCATTTTTTGTCTTTAGACTTCTCTTTTATGTTTTTAACTAAATTATCGCCATAACCATCGCCGATTTCTAAAATCTTACCACCGAAGTTCTCATAAGAAGCGGCAGTTTTTACAGATACACAAAGAGCCTGTATATTTATAAATTCTTCTTTTTTATATTGTTCAAGTGCTTTTACAGTTTGTTTGGAAGTTATTATCAGGTAGTCATACTTAGTGAAATCAATCTGGGGTTTTAAAAATCTAACCTCCAAAGATCTAGAACTAATAGCATCTGGATGCTTTGAAGTTGCGAATAGGTAGATTTGTCTTTTCATGAGAAGAGAGATTTAAATCTCTACTCCCATTCTATTGTTGCAGGTGGTTTACTTGAAATATCGTAAACAACACGGTTTATACCATCAACTTCATTGATAATTCTTCTGCTTATTCTCTCTAAAAGATCATGTGGAAGATGAGCAAATGTTGCTGTCATTCCATCAACTGCTTCAACAACTCTAACACAAACAGTATTGTCATAAGTGCGGTTATCACCCATTACTCCAACAGATTTTACATTTAGTAAAACTACAAATGCCTGCCAAGTTTTTGCATAGTAACCACTAGCTTTTAACTCATCAAGTAAGATAACATCTGCTTCACGAAGTATTGTCAAATCAGGAACATTAACATCACCCATTATTCTAATTGCAAGACCTGGTCCAGGGAATGGATGACGGTTAATCATACCAGCTGGAAGACCAAGTTCTAAACCTATTTTGCGAACCTCATCTTTAAACAGTTCTCGCAATGGCTCGATTAGTTCAAAATCCATCCAATCAGGAAGACCACCAACATTGTGGTGAGATTTAATAACTTCTGATGGACCATTTACAGAGATAGACTCTATAACATCAGGATAAAGTGTACCCTGAGCTAGGAATTTTATACCATCATGCTTTTTAGCTTCTTTTTCAAACTCTTCTATAAAAGTGTGTCCGATAATTTTACGTTTCGTCTCAGGGTCTGAGATACCTGCAAGTTTTCCTAAAAAGTTATCAGCAGCATCTACAGTTATAAGGGGAGTTTTTAGATTAATTTTAAAAACCTCTTCAACTTGTTCACGCTCACCTTTACGTAAAAGACCGTTATCAACAAATACTGGAATTAGCTGGTCACCGATTGCTTCATAAAGCAGTGCTGCAACTACAGAACTGTCAACTCCACCGCTTAGCCCACAAAGAACTTTTCCAGTTCCTACTCTTTGGCGAATAGATTTAATCTGCTCTTTTAAGAAGTGCTCCATCTTCCATTTTTCAGTAACTCCACAAATATTCTTTGCAAAGTTACGAAGCATTAAGTAACCCTCTTCAGAGTGTTGAACTTCTGGGTGATACTGCATTGCATATACGCGTTTTTCTTCATTTGCAATAGCTGCATAAGGAGAGTTTGCAGAAGTGGCGATAGGAGTAAAACCCTCCGGAAGAACATCAACTTTATCAGAGTGACTCATCCAAACTACATTGCCATCATCACAATCAGTAAAAAGTGGAGAACAATTTTCACCAGTAGATTCTATTGTAAGTTCTGCTTTTCCATACTCGTGGTGATCTGAACGAATAACACTTCCACCAAAATCAACTGCAATTCTTTGCATACCATAGCAGATTCCAAGAATAGGAATTCCCATTTTATAAACACCCTGGTCAACTACATAAGCGTCTTTATTATATACAGAAGAAGGTCCACCACTCAGGATAACTCCTTTCGGGTTTTTAGCTTTAATTTCTTCTACTGACGTGTGGTAAGGAAGAATTTCACAATAAATTTTGTCTTCACGAAGACGACGAGCTATAAGTTGAGTGTACTGAGAACCGAAATCTAAAACTATGATGCTAACATTTGTCATTTGAGGGGCCTTTTAATAAATATGATAAGTAAGTTTGGAAGGATACAATAAATAAGATTAATGTTTGATTTAGTAGTTTAAAGTAGATAAAATATTATCCTCAAGTTTCTACTTGAGGATAAGTTAAGATATTTCTTAGTGACCCGTTACTGCTTTAGCAACAGGTTTAATATAAAGCCCTAAAACTTCATACTGTGTGTACCAAATAGCAACTGATACAAAGTAACCGGCAACTATCGTCCAAGAGTATTTCATATGTGCACCAAAAGTATAAACACCTTTTAGTTTACCCATAACCCCAACACCTGCAGCAGAACCGAAACTTATCATACTACCACCAACACCAGCAGTAAGCGTAACTAGCATCCATTGAGCTAATGGAATATCTGGAGAAGCTTTTAAAACTGCAGACATAACTGGTACATTATCAACAATTGCTGATAAGAAACCTACACCGATATTTACATAAGTTGGATCAAACATAGTATACAGATGAGCTGCATGAGCTAAGAAACCTGCAAAGTGAAGTGCACCAACAGCTGCTAAGATACCGAAGAAAAATAGCAGTGTGTCATTTTCAACTTTTGCAACAGATTTATAAATCTGAATATCATGGTCATGATATTTTTTAAGTGTATATGCATAAAGTTGTAAAAGTGAAAGACCAAATAACATTCCCCACATTGGAGGCAGATGCATAAGTTGTTTTCCTAAAACTGCTGAAGCAATAGTTAGTACACCAAGAAAAATTATCACTTTTCCACCCTTGTGGATATGAACTGGCTCTGCACCTTCAATCTTCGTAGGTGTTCCATCTGGGACAAAACGAGAAAGTAAGAATGCTGTAACACCCCAACCAAGAATAGAAGATGGAAAAAGAAATAAGAAATCAATAAACGTTCCCTTACCTGCAGACCATGCCATTAGTGTTGTAATATCACCAAATGGAGACCAAGCACCACCGGCATTTGCTGCCACAACTATATTAATCGCAGCAGGAACTAAAAAAGCTTTGTTCTTTCTTTCTATTGTAATAAGTACAGTAGAAAGAATAAGAGCAGTCGTTAGATTATCTGCAACAGGGGAGATAAAAAATGCTAAAAAACCAGTTACCCAGAAAAGCTTTTTATAGTCATATCCAGAACTTAGTAGCTTTTCTTTTAAAGCATCAAAAACATTTCTCTCAATTAGTGCTTCAATAAATGTCATTGCAACAAATAAGAAGAAGAAAATCTCTGCTATTTCCAATATTAGGTGCGCTATCTCAACATCAAATGATGAAAAATCCAACCCATTTACTGCATAGTAACCACCAAGCAACATAAACATAAAAGTACCTGTAAATAAAGCTGGTTTTGCCTTATTAATATGATATTTTTCCTCCGCTGCAATAAAGTAATATCCCACTATGAATATTACTAATAATAACCAACCAAATGGTTCAACGGCTAAATCAATTGCTTGAGCGCCACCTTCTACTCTTGTCATTTTTTCTCCTCTAACATTGTATGTACACCAATAGATTTATCTCTAGCTAATGCTGAGAGAACTATCTCTTTTGCTGTAAGTAATCTGAATTTCAGCAGTTTACCAATTTTTTCTTTTAAAAGAGCATTAATCTGTTCTAATGCTTCGTTTAAACCCTCTTTTGTTCTCACAATGGAGACATTTTCCCACATAATACGACGAAGCTGATTTTTTTTCTCTTTATCTTCTTTAAGACTCATCACTTCATCACTAACAGCAAACTCACACATTTCTTTAGTTTTTGTATTGCTTAAAATATCTTGAACAGCCTCTTTTGCAAAAACAAGACCTTCTAATAATGAGTTGGACGCTAATCTATTTGCTCCATGAACCCTTACAGATGCTACTTCACCGACTGCATAAAGTCCCCCGACATTAGGAACTCTTCCTTTTAAATCAGTCTTAATACCACCTATAGCGTAATGGAATGCAGGGGAGATAGGTACTCTTTGCTCCGGCACATTAAAACCTATATCTCGTAGATTTTTATATATATTTGGAAATCTCTGCATAAAATAATGGTAATCAAAATTTTTAAGATTTAGGTAGGTTTTCAATCCTGTTTTTTTAGTGTAGTCGTATATAGACTTACTAACAATATCTCTAGACGCAAGCTCTCCACGCGGATCATAATCTAACAAAAATCTTTTTCCATTTTCATCTTCTATGGTTGCGCCTTCACCTCTTAAAGCTTCAGTTAAAAGAAGTTTTTGTGCATACTCACTTTTTACGTATACAGTTGGATGAAACTGCATCATCTCCATATTCTCTAGCTCTATGCCTTTTAAGACACTAAGGCCCTGTATATCTGCACTAATGCATGGTGCATTTGTGTGATATTCAAAAAGTGAACCAACACCACCACTTGCAATAATCACGTTTTGCGCATAGATATTTCTACTCTCTCTATGGTCAAGTACCGTAACACCATAACACTCACCGTCTTTAATAAGCAAATCTACTACTCTGGCATCACTGAGCAATGGATGCTCATTTTGACTAAGTAGAAAGTAGTGCATATGTCTACCGGTTGCGTCTCCTCCTGCATGAAGGATTCTGCTTGTAGAGTGAGCGGCTTCTTTTGTATATAGCAACTCACCATTTTCATCACGATCAAATTCAAATCCACTATCTATCAAGTCATCAATAACTCCTCTTGAGTTATGACTTAAAACTTTTACAGCTTCTTCATCACACAGACCTGCTCCGGCATCCAGTGTATCTTTAATATGAAAGGGAATATCATCAGCATCTTTTGATAGCGCTATACCGCCCTGGGCATAAAAACTATTACATTTAAAAGTTTCTCTTTTATTTATAATAAGTACTTTTTTATCTTTTGGCAGATGCGAAGCTGCATATAAACCAGCTACTCCAGCTCCAATAATTATTACATCATACTGCATTATTTACTTGGCTCTTTAATAATAAACTTAACATTTTCATCCCCTGAAGGAGCTTCATCTTGATAATACGGAGCTTTTTTATATCCACATCCATTCAGACTTAATGCAAACATTGCTATAATAAGCAGATGAAAAACAGTGCTCAAATTCTTAATTCTATTCAACATAGACCTCAATTCTCTAAACTTTCGAAATACAGGTGTATTAAAAAAATACAATCTATATTTTCACCGGCACTTCAGAAGATGATTAAGTTTGCCTATTTTAAAAATGACATACTATTTTTTGTACTTAACCACCCTGGTGCCAAACAAGAGTTCGATAATAATATACAAAGTATTAAAAGTGCTTTAAAGTTTGTCTCTCCGGAGGAATGTAATGAGGTCACTGTAACCGATATAAAAGCATTTGTAACAAATAAGCCAATAAAGAAGATAGCTTTGTTTCAAACTAACTCTAAAGAAACTTATACAGAGAGAGCAACTGGGGATATAGAAGTTAATATTAAAGATGAAAAATTAAATGCACTTGTTAAATCAATTCAAGACATTATAAAAGCAAACAATGACTCTTAAACAAACCATACAACAACTCCCAGACTCTGCCGGTATCTACCAGTATTTTGATAAAAATGGTCATTTACTCTACATCGGAAAAGCTAAAAACCTGCAAAAAAGAGTAAAAAGCTACTTTAACTTTACACCGGAGCTAAAAGCAAACTCAAATCTTTCACTTAGAATAACTAAGATGATTAAGCAGACTGTCTCAATGAGCTACATAGTGGTTAACTCAGAACACGATGCTCTTATACTTGAAAACTCACTTATAAAGCAGTTAAACCCTAAGTACAACATCCTCCTGCGTGATGATAAAACATACCCGTATATCTATATAGACAACTCTCAAAAATATCCAAGATTTGATATAACAAGAAAAATCATAAAAGCTGCAGATATTAAGTACTTTGGTCCATACTCGGTTGGAGCTAGAGATATTTTAGATTCTGTTTATGAGCTGTGTAAACTTGTTCAAAAAAAAGGGTGTTTAAAGTCAAAAAAGCTATGTTTATATCATCAGATAGATAAATGCTTAGGACCATGTGAGCTTCCCATCTCAGATGCAAGATATAAACAAGAGTTAGATTTGGCATTTGAATTGATTCAAAATAAAAAACAACTAATTAAACTACTAGAAGAAAAAATGTTTTTTTATGCCCAAAATATGAGGTTTGAAGAAGCAGGTGAAATCAGAGACAGAATCCAACGAATTACTCGCTCAGAGATTAAGAGTGAAATCGATTTTGCCACCAAAGAAAACTACGATATTTTTGTTATACAAAATTCTGAGTCAAGAGCAGTGATAGTAAGAATATTTATGAGAGACGGGAAAATAATCTCATCAACTCACGACTATATACAACTTAATGAAGGTTATGATGAAGATGAGCTATATCAAAGAGTTCTTTTGGATTTTTATTCAAAAGAAAAACCACCTATTATAGCACCTATATTAGTAGCATCTGAGTTTGAAAATTTGCAAGTAATAGAGCAGCATCTAAGCACTGTTTTTGAGAAAAAAGCCAGCATAAAAATTCCAAAACAAGGAAACAAAAAACAGTTAATTGATTTAGCAATTTTAAATGCCAAAGAGCTTCTCAAAAAAGATAAAAACTCCATAGACACTAAACTTCTAGATGATTTAAAAGAACTTTTATTACTAGAGCGTCTTCCAAAAAGAGTAGAAGTTTTTGACAATTCACATATGGCAGGAGTCGCGACTGTTGGGGCGATGATAGTCTATGAGGATGGGAAATTTGATAAGAAAAGCTACAGAACCTATCATTTAGAAGCAAAGGATGAATATGCCCAGATGCGGGAAACTCTCACAAGAAGAGTTGAAAGTTTTTCTAAAAATTCTCCTCCAGATTTATGGATAATTGATGGAGGAGCAACACTTTTAAAACTGGCATCTGAAATTGTAGACTCTTGTGGTGTCTTTATAGATATTATAGCAATTTCAAAAGAAAAAATAGATGCCAAGGCTCATAGAGCTAAAGGAAAAGCTGATGATATTATTCATACAAAAGATAATATTTTTAAACTTAAACACTCAGATAAAAGACTCCAATGGACTCAAAATTTAAGAGATGAAGCACACAGAAGTGCTATAAACTTTCATAAAAAAACAAAACTTAAACTTGATAATGAGAGCAAACTTCTCACACTAAAAGGGATATCTGGAGCAAAGGTGAAGAAACTACTCAATCATTTTGGAACATTCGAAGCCCTAAAAACCTTAACCATAGAAGAAATAGGTTCTATTTTAAATACAAAAGATGCAAATGTAATTAAAAATATTTACTTCTAAGTATAGTTTTGCATCTATTATGATATATTTATACCCATAATATTTTGTAGAGTATAAGGTTTATTTATGGACAAAGTAGTACCAATGGATGAAGAGTATATCTTTGAAGGCAGTATGATAATAAGTCAAACTGATCTCAAGGGTAATATAACTTTTGCAAATAGAAAATTTTGTGAAGTTTCAGGCTATAAAGTTGATGAGCTTATAGGAAGTAACCATAACATCATCAGACATCCAGATATGCCAAAAGCTGCATTTGCTAAAATGTGGAGCACCATACAAGGTGGTCAGGCTTGGAATGGATTGGTAAAAAATCTTCGAAAAGATGGCTTATACTACTGGGTTGATTCAGAAATAATACCTGTGCGTAACGATAATGAAGAGATAATAGGTTATATCGCTGCTAGAAAAGTCGCTTCAAGAAAAGATATTGAAGAAAATAAAGAGCTTTACAGAAAAATGCTTGAAACTGAAAATTAAGGGGTACTAATGTTAATTTACAACTATAAAAAAGAGTTTGTGGGGATTGACGAATCTGATCTAAAGGCTCTTGGATTTTCAGATCTATCTCAACTAAGAAGTGAATCAGCTGATTTCGCTGACTTGTTTGTCAAAACACCTGGTTTTGTACATAACTTTAAACATGTACACTGGATAGACTTTGTTACATGTGCAGAAGGCAGTGAAGCTTCAAAAGTCATCATACATGCAAATGGTAAAAACTTTAGATGTACGCTTGATATCAAAACTGCTTATCTGGTTGATGATGCATCACAAAAAGCCTATATAATCAACCTTCTAAACTTAAGAGCACTGACTCATAGTGAGAATGAACAGGTAGCTGGAGATATACTTGAAAAACCTGCACCGAGAATCTCTAACCAAAGTACAGCTATATTTAACACTCCAGACTTTAGTTCTGACTTTAATGATGACAAACATGATAAGGTAATTACTTCAGAACCTACAGAAAAGATAGAAGTAACGCATGATCCATATGAAATCAGCCCAATTGATACTATAGACGCACTAGAATTAAATCCTAAAGTTGTAGAAGATATCTATGAAAATGCTCCTATTGATCTTGGTGATGACCTTCTAGAACCTGATTACATAGAAGAAGAAGTAGAAGAGGTTCAAGATATAGAGCCAGAACTAGAACCAGTAAAAGAGCCACTGAAACGATTATACACTCAAGTACTTCACGTAGGTAATGACTATGTTTACGATCCACATCTTGCTTCCGATGAACTTGGTTTACCAGTTGACCTAATAGAAGAATTCATTCAAGATTTCATCTCTCAGGCAAATGATTTTAAAGATGACTTATATAAATCACTCAATGATGGTAACATGGATAATGTAAAAATTCTATCACATAAACTCAAAGGTGTTGCAGCAAACCTTCGTATTGAAGATGCTTTTGAAGTCCTTAGTACAATCAACACCTCAGATAATACCGATGAAATCAAAACGAATATGGATACATTCTACCTAATCATAGAAAAATTATCTACAAAAAGCATTCAGCCTGTTGCTTCTGCCCCTATACCAGAAAGCATTGAAGAGGATATCTCAAATGAAGATGATGATTTGGTCCTTAGCTTCAAAGATGATGAATTTTCCAAAATGGATGAGATTACACTAGAAGAACCAAAAATTGAAGACTATGAAGTACCTCAAAAAATTGAGATGCCAGAGCTCGCAGATGATGATTTTTTAACATTTGATGATTCCAAAGATGAAAATGAAGGATTAGAAGAAATAACTCTAAGCAATGAACTTAATGCTTTAGATGAAATTACTTTAGATGATGAATTAGACAGCATTGAAGAAGTTGAAACAGAGAAAATAATCCCAAAAATTTCATCTATTCATTACAACAAAGCACAAGCGGCTAATGAGATTGGAATAGAAGCAGAAAACTTTGAAGCACTCTTTAATGATTACATGATTGAAGGGAACAAAGCTTGTTCTGATATCAATAATGCTATAGAACAAGGTAACCATAGCTCATGGAGACAAACTGCTATAAAATTAAAAGGGATGAGTGATAACATGAGAATTCATGATTTTACAGTAGAACTTGAATCAATTATTAACACAGAAGATTCTAATGAAGCAAAAGAAGCTGTAGATTCAATTATTACTAAATTACAGCAAATATCAAGCAGAGAGGTCTAATATAATATGCAGTTAGGTTTAAAAAACAGACTAAGACTAATCAGTTTATTCCCTATCATTATTCTATTTTCACTAACAAGTTACTATTTATATGATTCATATAAAAATTATCAAAGAGCAGAATTTCTTCATAATAAACTAGCTGAAAACAGATACTTAAATGATGTAGTTGGTAACGTTGCGAGGGAAAGAGGTATGACTGCTATGTACCTCGGTAACCCATCAAAAAATATATTTAAATCTTTACAAGAACAGAGAAAAGTTGTAGATACAAAAATTGATGCTTACCTGGAGCATACAAAAAGTGATTCAGCTCTACATGACCATTCTAAGGGAGAAGAAAATTGTTTAGCTTGTCAAAACTATAACTCTGTAGAAGCATCGTTTGCTAAAATTCATGAAGCTAGAGATCTTGTAAATGAAAATAAAATAGAGTTTAAAGATGTATTTACAAATATTTACAGTAAAGTTGAAAGAAAATTTATCGCTCAACTTGAGCAAATTACAGAAAATCAAACAGATCAAGTGATTAATGAGCTTTATTCAATCTATATTGCAATGGTTAATGCCAAAGAATTTAGTGGTATTGAGAGAGGGTATATGTCTTACGTTATCTCACGCTCAAATCAACTCCAAGAAGAAGATCTTAATAAATGGATTTCTGTAATTGGTAAAGCTGACGCTATCAGTTACAAAACTCTTCATAATAAAGCTCTTCTAAATGAACTAAATTTAATCTTTGAAAATGAAGATGCTACAGAACTTTTTCAAGATATAAATACTGAGAGAACTGCAATTATTTCTGCTAGTCAAAGTGGAAAATATGACATTACTTCTGGTGTTTGGTTTACAATGCACTCTGAGAAAATCAATATTATTTCAAATGCAGAAGATTTACTACTTAATGACATGGATAAAAGAGCTGCCCAAGTACAAGAAGCTTCTCTACAATTTCTAATTGTTACACTGACAATTTGGCTAGTATCTTTAATCCTAGCTACATTAGGTTACTTCTTATCAAATGAAATTACAAGAAATATCAAAAATCTTGAAGATGTACTAAAAAGGGTTGCTGAAGATACTAGTGATGAAGATGATGAAACAGCTGTAATTAATTTACAAACTGCAGATGGTACAGCCCAAGCATATGACTTGCTAGAGAAAATTATTGCACAGACAAGAGAAGATAAAGAGTCTGCACAAGAAGCTAGTGAAGCTAAATCTATGTTTCTTGCAAACATGTCTCATGAAATTCGTACTCCACTAAATGGAATTGTTGGATTTACTGAACTTCTTAAAGATACAGGTTTAGGCGAAGAGCAGCATGAATTCGTTGAAATTATTGAAAAATCTTCTGAGAATCTCCTTGAAATTATCAATAATATTCTTGACCTTTCAAAAATTGAGAGTAATAAACTTGAGATTGAAGATATTGTATTTAACCCAATTGACGAGTTTGAAAGTGCTGTTGAAGTTTACGCTGTACGTGCAAGTGAGAAACATATAGACCTTGGCTGTTTCATTGATCCAACTCTTGAACATCCACTAAAAGGTGATCCTACTAAGATTAAAGAAATTATCATCAACCTACTTTCAAATGCTGTTAAATTCACGAGTAGTGCTGGTTCTATCAATGTAGATATTAGACGTGTTGAATGTGATCAAGATGGTAAAACAAGAGTTAGATTTGAAGTTCAAGATAGTGGTATTGGTGTAACTAGTGAGCAAAAATCTAGAATTTTTGAAGCATTCTCTCAAGCTGACACATCAATTACTCGTAAATATGGTGGTACAGGTCTAGGTCTTACAATTTCTAGTAGATTTGTTGAGCTAATGGGTGGTGAACTTGACCTTCACAGTGAGACAGGTTCTGGAACAACATTCTTCTTTACAATAGATTTTGAAGAGGTAGAAACACTAAATGAAAGCTCTAAAGGTAGTTTTTCTAGCCTTAACGCTTTGGTGCTTGAGAACAACCATAAAACAAAGAGACAAGAGACTTATCTTCGTGAATACCTAGACTTTTACGGTGTTAGCTATACTACATTTAAAGATATAAATGAGTTGGAAACTCTTCAAAGACAAGTTAGTTATGATTTAGTCTTTGTTGATTATGATTATGCTCAGGAAAGTGAGTTAAAAAGTTATGGAGACCTTCCACTATCTCTAGTTCTTTTAACTAAATCATACTATATGAAAAAAATAGACTCTCTACATATAAATGTGTTTAAGACTATATATGAGCCTCTAAATATTTCTAAGGTTAGGCAAGCTCTAGAAAACTACAACATTGAAAACTATAATACAAAAAGAGCTAAAAAAACAAACCGTAAAAAATTCAACAAAGATACATCAAAGTTCAAAGCTAATGTTTTAGTTGCAGAAGATAATATAATCAACCAAAAGCTAATCAAAAGAACTCTTGAGGACTTAGGCTTAACAGTAAGTATCGCAAACAACGGTCTTGAAGCTTTCCAAAAAAGAAAAGATGGGAACTTTGATTTAATCTTTATGGATATACAGATGCCATACTTGGATGGTGTTGAATCAACAGCTGAGATTTTAGAGTTTGAAGAAGATTTCAATCAGCCACATGTTCCAATAATAGCACTTACAGCAAATGCTCTAAAAGGGGATAGAGAAAGATTCTTGGAAGCAGGTCTCGATGAATATACGACTAAACCTCTAGTTCGTTCAGAAATAATTTCTCTGCTAAACCATTTTCTAGCAGACTTTATAATTGAAGAGGCTCCATTGGTACCAAGAAGTGCTGGTGAAGTGATAGAGGATAAAGATATTGATACTGATGAAGATTCAGAAGAAACAAATATTGAAACTTTTGTTCTAGATGATGTTGCTGAAGAAATCGATGAGATAGAAGAGACTATATCTATTTCAGATAAACAGAAATATAAAGCTGATATTCTACTAGCTAAAAAGAGTCTTTTTGAATCAAAACTATACATTCAACTACTAGAATCACTTGGATATACCTATGAGCTTGCTCACACAGCCCAAGAATTAAAAGAGTTAACTAACAGCAATACCTACAAACTTATTCTTTTTGACAAAGAATTAGATGGTTTAGAATTAGAAAAACTATCAAATGAGATTAAAGCTTCAAATAAAGATTGTGGCTTGACTTCTTTCCTAGTTCTTATTAGTGACCCTTCACTAAAAGAAGACTCTGATGATGCTTTATATGTGCATGAACTAATTAAAAATGTAGTAAACAAAGATTTACTTCGTTTAGTATTTGAAAAATTTATTTAAGGATAAAGTATGTCAAAAGAAGACTTAGTAGTATTAGCAGTAGATGATGATATGATCAACCTAAAACTACTCAAATCAATGTTAATGAAAAGTGGTAATGTTAAAGAAGTCATAGAAGCTAAAAATGGATCAGATGCCATAGGTGTTCTAAAATCAAGAAATGATATTGATTTAATCTTACTCGATATTATTATGCCAGTTATGGGCGGGATAGAGATGCTTAAAGTTGTACGCGCAGATGATAACCTTCGTCAACTTCCTATTATTGTTTTAACAACTGATGAGACAAAAAAAAGTGAGGCTTTAGAATTTGGAGCTAATGGGTTTTTAATGAAACCAATTAGAAACAATGACTTAATTCAAAAAATTGCCACTGTTATAGTTTAGGAAGTCTTTTAAGACTCCTTAACTAAAATATGTTTTAAGACTTCTTCTACTCTACTTACACCAATAATCTCTAAAGTATCTTTTACTTCTTTAGGAATATCTTCCAAATCTCTTTCATAATTTTTAGATGGTATAAGAACCTTGCTCATGCCGGCTTTATGTGCTGCAATCAACTTCTCTCTTAGCCCGCCAATTGGTAGAACATCACCACTTAAAGAAACCTCTCCGGTCATTGCAATCTCAGAACGAATCTTCTCTCCGCTAAGAATTGACGATATAACACTAACCATTGCTATACCTGCACTTGGACCATCTTTTGGAGTTGCACCATCTGGAACGTGTATATGAAGGTCATAACGCTTGTAAACTTCACTAGAATCTACTTTAATATTTTCCTCTTTCTCTTTAAATGTAAGAGGAATATTTTCAGGTGATATCTTTAACTTTCCACTATCTATTAGTGTTTTAACAACACTCATAGCAATTCTAGCACTCTCTTTCATAACATCACCGAGACTACCAGTGAGCTGCATTGATCCTTTACCCTTGATTCTAATGCTCTCAATCTTTAAAACATCACCGCCAACTGCTGTCCAAGCAAGTCCATTTACAACACCAACAACTGGGATTTTTGTAGTTTTTTCAATCTCAAATACACTTTTATCAAAAAAGTCTTTTAAGTTTTTTAAAGATATAGAAACTTTATCTATACCACCATCTTCTAGCATCTTACGAGCTACTTTTCGACTCATGTCTGCGATACGACGACGCAGATTTCTAACTCCGGCTTCTCTTGTATAGCTGTGAATCAGTTCTTTTAACGCAGGGCTAGAAATACTAACCTCACTCTTTTTAAGTCCATGCTTTTTAAGCTCTTGAGGAAGTAAATATCTTTTTGCTATTTCAAACTTCTCTTGTGGAGTATATGAACTTATAGTAATAAATTCCATTCTATCACGAAGAGGTGTAGGAATACGGCTAACATCATTTGCGGTTGCAATAAAAATAACCTTGCTTAAATCTATGTCAAAGTTAAGATAATAATCTCTAAACTCTTTATTTTGTTCAGGATCTAATATTTCTAATAGTGCAGCTGTCGGATCTCCTCGTTGAGAGCGAGAAACTTTATCTATCTCATCTAAAACAACAACTGGATTCATCTTTTTAGCATCTATAAGACCTTGAGTAATACGACCAGGCATAGCACCAACATAAGTTCGTCTGTGTCCTCTTAGCTCGTTTACATCTTCAAGTCCACCAAGGGCAATTCTAATTAATGGTCTCTTTAGGGCTTGAGCAATAGAGTTTGCTAGAGAAGTTTTACCAACACCAGGAGGTCCTGAGAAACAAAGGATTGCTCCAGCACTGTCATTTCCTAGACCTCTTAACTCTAAGAGTTCTTTTACAGCAAAATATTCAACTATTCTCTCTTTTGGTTTTTTAAGTGAGAAATGATCTTCATTTAACTGAGCTTCAACATCTTTTATTTTAAGTGCTTTTTTTGCATTTTCACCAAATGGGATTTCTAAAGACCAGTCTAAATATGTCTGAGTCATAGATGCATCTGAAGAGTCCGGATGCATCCTAGAGAATCTCTCTATCTGCTTAGATATCTCTTTATAAGCTTCTTCACCCATCTTACTTTTTTTAGCTTCTAGTTTATTACGGTATTCTTCAATCTCTTCATCTCTTGCCGTATCTGTACCCAACTCTTTTTGAATCTGTTTTAATTGCTCTTTTAGAAAGTACTCTTTATTCACTTTTTCTATATGAGTATGAACTTTACTTCTAATCTCTTTTTGTAATTTATTTGCTTCTATTTCATCAATAAGATAATCGATTAAAAAAAGAAATCTTTTTTCTGTATCTGTTTCGACAAAAAGTTTATAAGCCTGTTCTTTTTTTAGTTTGACAGTACTACAAATCAAATCAATAATTCGGTTGTGATCATGATTCTCTTCTATAGTTCTTAACAAATCAGGTGGGAAGTAATTGCTTACACTAGATAGTGTTCTGACTTTTTCACGAACTATTTCAAGTATTGCATCTACTTTCAGTGACTCAATATTTGTAGCTTCAAGGATACTTACATTTGCAATTAAAGGTGCAGCTTGTACCTCATAAAGTGTCTTAGCACGAGCAAGACCTTGAAAAAGAACTTTTACACGACCATCAGGAAGTGCTACTTTTCTCATGATAGAGCCAACAACACCAGCATCGTATAGTGAGTCGTACGTTCTCTCACCATCACGAGAAGGTTTAGTCGGACAAACAATAACTAAAGAGCTATCTTCCATTGCTAAAGTTGCAGCATTTATGTTGTTTTCATCACTTAAAAAAAGCGGTGAAATCATAAAAGGGTATAAAAAAAGTTCATCTTCTGCTATAACAGGTATATCCGCTGGAAATTCTCCATAATTGCTTAGTTTCATATTTAATCCTAATTTATTAAAGTTCTAATATTTTATCTCTCAAAGCATTAAATTCATCATCAGTAATAATACCTTTGTCTTTTAAGCTTTGAGCTTTATTTAATTCATTTTGTTGAAATTCACTCAAAGTTTGCTTAGGTTTCTCTATCTCTTTTGCTTTAGTTTCAGTAGCAAGACTATCATCAAATATAGAGTTTCTTGAAACTACACTTCTAGTGTCTGGAACCATAAAACCATACCAACTAGCTGTTCCATCACCTTCAAACCAGGCACGATACCAAGCTGTATTCGCTCTGTCAATCTCATTCCAATCTATCCATGGCTGTGGTTTTAGTGATCTATAATACTCGGCACTTTTTGGCTTATCAAGCCTAACATAAAGGTCTGCAATAGTCTCATTTAAGGCAGCTTCTGCCATATAAAGACGAGTTTGCATAGTATCTACAACAGCGTAATACATAGAATTTGGATAGTTGTGTTTAAACTTTTGTGCTTCTTTAATAGCCTCTTCAATAAGAGCCTGATCACGTCTTGGATTTGGAAGTGCTAGATACTTAGACTTTATTTTTAAGAACTCTGCATCTTCTTTTTCATTTGCAGTTGCATATCTTTTTATGTACTCGTTTAAAAAATGCTCACTAAGCAAGTATTCTTCATAGTACATATGAGCTATTGCTAAAATCATTGTTGCTTCGGGAAGAAGAGGAGAACCAATATGTTCACCTTGAAGGGAACTGTAATAATTATCAGCTTTTTCTAAATCTCCATCAGAGATATTTTTAACTATCTTGCCATACCAATAAACGGCAGGTTTGTTATACTCTTCTAACTCTTTAGAACAGCCACTAAAGAAGATAATCACTGCAAATGCACTTAAGAAAAAACTACTTTTTAATTTCATTAAATAATATCCCAATATATAAATAAGTTGATATTCTATCCAAAAGTTATATAACACAGATTAAACTCTTACTATAGTCATGGTACATTTTATGCTTTAGGTGCTATAATAAACAAATATTTTACAAAAGGTTTTTTATGAAATTTGATATAAGTGTGCCTCTTTTAGGCTTTGAAGACACAAAGCAGGTAGAGTTACAAAAGATAGATGATGTTTTTATGAAAATGGTTTCATGTGAAGATGAGCACATATCTTTTACTCTAATTGACCCTTTTGTTTTACGAGAATATGACTTTGAAGTTCCAAATAATGTTAAAGACATAATGGAGATAGATGAAAAATCAAATCTTTTGATTTTAAATATAGTTCTTATACAAACTCCGATAGAAAGTTCAGTGGTAAATTTCATCGGACCACTGATTTTTAATACTGACAACAACAGAGCTGCTCAAATCATTCTTGGTGAATCTACTAAATATGGTGTAGCTGAAAAAATCTCTACTTTCTTAAATAAGTAATTTATATAAAACTAGGTTCTAAGCACCTAAGCTTAGGGCTTTCAAGCTATCAGCATAGAAAATAAATCCTTAAAACAATTTATCACATTTAAGCTAATTTAACAGTTTTCATACAAAATTTGGAAAAAAACAGTATAATTAATGCATAATAAATATGAAATATTACATGAGCCCATTTTTTGTGTGCTATCTTTTTTGTTATATCAAGGAGTCTGTCATGAAAACTTTTAAGAAAGCTTTTTATCTCCCGCTACTGTTTTTAATAATTCCATTTTCACTATTCTCTTGGGAAAGTATATATGGAGGTCGTGGAAATTTTTCTACTGACTCTGATTTTCATCTGCTTTATGGAGGGATAGGATATAGTGTATTTGGGGATTTAGAAGCAACCGGAAATAGTATATTAAGTAGTAACAATCCTACTAATGCTAATCTAATTACAGACATTACTACATATAAAACTATTGATGCAAATTTCAATAGCGCTACTTACTCTCTTGGTGATGCTGAAAAAATGAACTCATCTAGTGCTACCCTCACTCTTCCATCATATGTAAAAGGCTCTGATATTGTATGGGCAGGTTTATTTTGGCAAGGCCATGTACTGCGTGAAGGCGGTGCTTATACTGATGCTACTATTGATGCGGATATAGTAGGATGGAATAATGCAACAATCAAAGATGCTGCAGGTACTATGCACAAAATTACTGCACCAGTTGGGACTAATGACTTAAATCATAAAACATTTTACTATACAGTTACAGATGGAACTGGATATAGACATCACTATGGTGCTTACCATGAAGTTACAGACATAGTAAAAAACTCATATACATCAGCACAGAACACTTTTACTGTTGGTAATATTAAAACTACTGCTGGTAGAGATGATGGTGAGTATGTATATATAGCTCAAGCTCCTACATACTCTGGAAATTATCAATTTGGTTTATATGGTGGATGGAGTTTGCTAATTGTTTACAATGTAGATGGAACAACAGCTTTTGCTAATAATGTAGCGATGAAAACAGTTTCAATCTTTGATGGTTTCGATTTATACTTGACATGGGGACCTGATGGAACAGCATTTGAAACAACTATTGATGTTTCAGGATTTATTACTCCTAAAACAGGTACTGTAAATAGTAAGTTACTTTTATTTGGAGGTGCCGGAGATAGGCACTTAACTCCAGATACACTTCAAATTCAAAATCAAAAAAATGTAGGTACATATTCAAATCTTACTAATACTCCAAATCCAGTAGGAGGACAATTTAATCATACTTATACAAAATTTGGTAATCATATGACTCCAGGAGACACAAATAAGCAAGGTATGGATTTAGATATATTTGATGTATCTTCTCAAATGGACAATGAACAAACAAATACAAAACTTAAATTCGGTGTTGTTAAGAATGGTGGATGTGACCAGATATTTCCACAAGTAATAGCTTTTTCAACAGAACTATACGAACCACAATTTTGCTATGATTACGCATATAGTCAGCAAGGTATTTACTTTACAGAAAATAATGATGGTACGAAAGACCCTGATCTCATTGGAGATGTAATAACTGATTCACCAGTAGAAGTTAAAATTTTTATTAGAAACCTTGTATCAGATTTTGCCATAACTGATATGACAGTAAATATTACGGACATTAACACTACTCAAGCATCTTACGAAACTGACTCAACTAAATTGGCAAAAATTGGCAATTTAATTCCTACAAGCCTTAATGATGCAGCAGACTTAAATGTTACAACAACTGGGAATATGACTTCCATAAAAAGTATCAATATTGGAAATATGACTTCTTATGATCATTTTTATGTTTATTATTCTCTTGATCCAAAGCAAAATTTAGATATGCCTATAAATGTAGATGCAACTTATAACTTGGTTGTCAATGCCTCAACTATTATTCCTTACACTCTTAAACTTGGTGCAAATGTACCTATGTGTTCTGACGCCAACTATGCATACTCTCCAGCAAAAGGTAGATTTAATGTTGTTCATAATAGCTATTACGATTTAGACGTAGGTGGAACAAAAGATGACTATAATCTACCTACTCAAGTTACATCAAGAACTGGTAATTTTAAGGTCATTTCAGTTGATGAAAATGCTACAGATACTCTAAAAAATGTTTCAACAATTGCGGCGGTTGAGATGATTGACTCGTCTGCATTTCATGATGTAAATGCTTCATGTCAAGAACTAGCTAGTTCTATAAGTGAAAAAGTATGGGTACTTTTTGATGGTAATGTTACATCAACACAATTTAATGATGCTGCAATACAAAGTGCCATATCAAATAATATGACAAGCCTGACTACAAGCTCAGAATTTTACAAAAATGCACGACAAAATGCTGCATTTAGAGTTAGTTTTAACTTAACAAATGATGGTAATGATGATTTAGTAAAGGTAGAGCCAGGAAGTAAAGCAAATACTTATAAAATAAACTTCACAGAGTTGGTGCAAAATTTAGGTACTTGTGCTAAAGATATGGATGGTATACCAAACAATACCGATACTGTTGCGCAATGGTGCTCTAACAACAGTGACAAACTAACAAAGGAAGATATTGCAATTTGTATGGAGTGTGTGTATGGATTTAATACAAAGCTAGTTTGTTCTCGCGACAACTTTTCTATTAGACCTGAAGCTATTATGGTTCATATAGATGATCAAGACCAAACAACTCCAACATCACAGAGTAGACTAACTACGGGAGAATCAGGTGTAGTTGGAGCTGTTAGTTCAATACAAAACTTAGCGGCTGACTATGAATACAATCTTGAATTGAATGCTACAAATCATATAAACAACACTTCATCTTATGGCTATACAAGATCTTTTAATATAGCAACACTAAATGATGAAGCTCTGTACGCATGGGAACCAAGAGGTTTGAGTCCAGCTCAACTAATTACGAGAAATTTAGCTTGTAATGATGATACTAACAAATCATTAGATATTAGATTTGTTAATGGTAAAGTAGATGCGAATACTTCTATTCAGGAAGTTGGAGAATATAGCTTAAGCTTGTTAGATAGAACGTGGACAGCAGTTGATAGCGATCCTATATATATGGGGCATCACACTGGTAGCCATTTTTCGTCTAATTTAGATTGTACACTTAATTCTTCAAGAACATATCCAATAAACACAGCTATAGATTTTACAAGCACAACAACATTAGCAAATACACTAACTGGTTGTGAAATAAGTTCTAACCACACAAACCCAACAACAAATGTAAAATATAATGATTATAATGTAACATTTCATCCATATGAGTTTACACTTCTTACAACTACAACTATAGGTATGGGCAATATCACTCCACCATTATTAAAACCATTTGTCTATATGGCAGATATATCACAAGATGAAAATGTATCAGTGCACTTAAATACCTCCATTACCGCAAGAGGTAAAACTACTGCTACAGGACTTAGTAACTTTGTTACCGGATGCTATGCAAAACCACTGGACATTAACATCACCAAGTCAGCTATGATCAATACTCAACTTGAGTATAAATACAGAGTTCATGACTTAAACTCTACCAACGATATCATAACAGCAAATGACATCAATGGTTCCATACCAAAAGGCAGTACAACGCTTTCTCCAAATTTCACAACTACAAGTGGATATTTTCAGAAAAATATGAATGGTACTATAAATACTACTGCGAACCTTAACTTTAGCAGAGATGCAAATGCAACTGCAAACCCTGAGAGCATTACGTTTATAACCTATGCAGCGGGAGATCCTAACAACTCATTTAAGGCTGATTTAAATCCAAGTAAAACAGCAGATGGCAATTCTACAATAAACCAAACAATCACTCACTATTATGGACGTACAAATACACCTAAGAAGAGTGTTGTTTGTAAATCTGTACCTTGTCAAACCAATACTGATCCGAATCCAGCTAACAATCCAGATTTCACAAGAGTTTTTATGTATTTTGAAGTATTTTGTAACGGCACATTAAATGGAAATACATGTATTCCGGCACTGCTTCCTAATGCCACTTTTAATACAAATGATATAAGATGGTGGACGAATAATAGTCATGACCAAAGTGTAACAAATGGAACAGATGGAATAATGGGAATAATAAGCGAAGTTAACGGAAATACTAATGTAACAGATATAAATCAAACTGCATTATTAAAATACCAATACGAAACTATACTTAGATATAACTCTGCGGCTTCTCCAGCATTCCCATATACTGGAAATATGCAAAATGCTGCTTCAAGATGGTTAATCTATGATGAAAGTAACATTAATGCAACTACAAATAAATTTAGAGTTGATTTTATGAGACAAGCAGGTTGGAGTGGTAAACATGAAACAGATGCTACTACTCAAACAAGAGGTGCTGTAAAAGTAAATAAAAGAAGTATGTGGTAATGAAAAAGTTAACAAATAGACTCGCTTTTACAATGATAGAACTTATCTTTGCTATTGTAATAATTGCACTATCAGTTATGTCGTTACCTATGATGAGTGAAGTAACTTCAAGTGGAATTGAAAATAATCTTGTTCAAGAAGCAATATTCGCAGCAGCAACAGAGGCTAATGAAGCAACATCTCACATGTGGGATGAACACTCAATGAATGATGTCAACTTAACAGAATATTCTAGAGTTGTAAATGTAAATAACGAATGTAACGCAACTACTTTTAAAAGACTAGGACACATCAACAGAAGATGTATAAATAACTTAGCACTTGGAACATTTACAGGAACAGTCTTTAACTTTTCTATCAACTTTGCTGATCACAATGCATCTTTAATATTTATAGCACCAACTGGAAGCTCTATTACATCGGCAGAAGGCTATAAACAGAACTATAATAGCACTGCTGTTGTTAGCAATCCATCTTCATTTGGATTAGCAGCTGATAATCCAAACAGTAACATAAAAGAGATACAAGTTACTATAACAAATGTAACTACAAACGAAATAATAACTGTTCTTAGTGCATATACTGCTAATATAGGTGAACCAGATCTTGGTAGTGGTAATATATATCATAAAGGAACTTACTAATGAAAAATCGTAAAGCCTTTACTATGATAGAACTAATATTTGTTATTGTTATAATGGGAATCCTAGGTAAGTTTGGTGTTGAATTTCTAGCTCAGGCATATAATAGTTTTATATTTTCAAATATAAATAACACTCTTCAATCACAAAGTGCTACAGCTGTTGAGTTTATTTCTACAAGACTACAACATCGAATCAAAGACTCTGCTATTGTAAGAAATACAAATATCAATCAAAATAGTACTGCTGATGATATATGGAATTTGTTAACACAAAGTGAAGATGAAAATGCAACTGTATTGGAATGGATTAGTTCAGATATAGATAGTTTTCGTGGTCTCTCTGATGGTGGAGTTGGTGTGTTAAACCTTCCAAACTGGAGTGGAATTATAGATATAGATGCTGGTAATGCCAATTTTATTGTTTCTCCAGGAACAGATACAACAAAAGTAAATTCATTAATAAATATACTCTCAAATACAAACAGTAGCATCAATGACGCTGCAATTTATTTTATTGGTTCATCAACTCAAGGTAACGGTTGGGGATATGATGGAGCAGTTATAACAGACCAGAATGCTTCTATACATCCTATTAACCTTGTTATTGGTCAGCCAACTCAATTTGTGTCCAGTACGACTGCTCCTGTTAATTTTTCCGGGGTAGATGTTTATGAGTATTATAAACTATCATGGACTGCAAATGCTATTGCACATGATTTTGCAACAGGGGAATTGAGATTTTACTATGACTATCAGCCTTGGAAAGGTGAAAATTATCTTGATGACGGTAAATTTGCTGTGATAATGGAAAATGTTAGTTCTTTTCGTTTTAGATCAGTATCTTCTTTAATAAAGTTACAAGTATGTGTAAAAAGTAATCAAACAAATGAGGAGTATTCAATATGCAAAGAAAAAACAATCTTTTAAGAACTTCTCATATTGGAAAGAGAAATGGGATTGCCATGATTATGGCAATTACAGTGCTTGTTATAATTGCTACAATAATGGCACTATCTTTGTCATTAACGACGCAAACATCAAAACGAACTACTGATTTATATCTCTATGAACAATCTGTACTTCTTTCACACAGTGCAGCAGAGTATGCTCTACTTAAAATGTCGCAAACTGCACAATGCACACTTTCTAACTTAAATTTTAATCATGGTGCTGGGAATCTATATAATATTAATGTAGATATGCGCTATATATCTGTAATAGGGACTACATGTCAAATTAATGCTAATGCATTGGGTCTAGAATACACTAATGTTGTTACTAATGAAACTAGTGGAACAGTTCTAATGGATATAACCGTTACAACAACTGCCGGAAACGAACCAATCCGCTATTTTAGAAGAAGCATCCAGAAATTATAATTTATATAAACCTTTTAATGCTATAATTCGAAATTAAAATATTAAAAGGTCATATTATGAATATTTCTCTTACGGGAAGACAGTTAGAACTTACTGAGCCTATCAAAGCTCATATGAATACATCTATCGAAACACTTAGCAAATATAACATGGATATTATTTCTGTAAATGTTGTTGCTTCTGCGCAAACAAAAAAAGGTAAAGAGCACTCAGTAGTTGAGTTTGTTATCAACCTTGCTCACAAAAACTCAGTAATCATCAAACAAAACGATGATGATTTATATGCTGCTATTGACTTAGCTATTGCTAGAGCTCAAAAAGCTTTACGTCGAATGCATGACAAAGAAGTTGGTCATCGTGTAGTTGGTCTTAACGAGATTAAATCAGAAACTGTAAATCTTAAAGAAGAAGCGGAAGCTAACGAAGATGAAATCGTACCAGTAGAACTTGATCTTTACAAACCTCGTGAAGTTGAAGATGTTCTAAACGACTTAAAAGAAACTGGCAAACTGTTTGAAATCTTTTTAGATAACGAAGATAAAACTCGTGTTCTTTACAAAAGAAACGACGGTAAATTCGGACTTTATTAGCCACTACCCAGAAGTAAAGATTTCTTTACTTCTGACACTATCTCAATATCCTCTGACAAATCAACCCATTTAAACTGACTTCCACTTTGAGAAGCACCTTTAAGTAAATCACCACTTTTTCTAAACTTTAAATCTAAATTTGCAATATCAAAACCACTTGTAGTATCTACAAATCTATCCAGTCTATCTGTTGTACTTTGATTTGTATAGAGATAACAGTAGCCTTTTAAACCTGTTCTACTAACTCTACCTCTTAGCTGATGAAGAGTCGATAATCCTAATCTCTCAGCTCCAACTATGACAACAGTAGTAAGTCTAGGAAGAGATATACCAACTTCTACAACCGTAGTAGCGATTAAAAGACTTCCCTTTTCACGAAAGTCTAAAAGCACTTCCTCTTTTTGTTTATCTTTTCCATGAGTTACATAGACATTATCAAAGCTTTTTTCCCAATATCCTCGTGCCTCATCAATACTCTGATAGTCTAAAACTTCACTCTGCTCCACTAATGGATAGACTAAAAGGACTTGATTATTTTTAGCTATTTCTTCTTCTATATGCTCTAGTAAATCTTTAAAATCATTTTTATGTATTACTTTACTTGTTATATCTTTTGTAAATGGTGTAGAAGTAATCAAGCTAACATCTATGTGAGCTGTCTCTATCATGGCCTGTGTTCTTGGAATTGGAGTAGCACTAAACTGTAAAAAATGCGGTTTCTTAGCTCCACTACTAACTAACTTCTCAAGCATATTTCTTTGAGCCGTTCCAAACCTGTGCTGCTCATCTACCATAACAAGACCTGCATCTGGAAGTTCTCTGTATAAAAGAGCATGAGTACCGATGATAAAATCAAACTCTTGTAAGTCTATTTTTTTAGTTTTATTAGTTACCAAAACACTTTTTGCATCTGGTAAAAACTTTTGTGCTTCTTCAAATAACTGATTTGCAAGTATGGTAGTTGGAGCCATTAAAATAGAGCGACGTGGCAACATCATAGATGCAGACGCTAAAATCACCATAGTCTTACCACTTCCAACATCACCCACTATCATACGTCTAGATGCTACATCTTTTTTAAAGTCATTTTTTATGTCATCTATTGCATCTGTCTGTTCATTTGTAAGTTTAAAAGGAAGAGAAGAGTTCCAAGTTTCATAGTCAGCATCTACTTTAACTATTGGCTCAAAGTATCTTCGTTTTGCTGATAGTTGTTTCATATAAGTGAATAGTTCTAAATATTTAAGTGCATCTATGGTTTTGGCATCTAACTCTTTTAAGTTCACAAGAGTAGTAGGAAAGTGAAGTTTCAATATCTCCTGTGCTATCTCTTCTTTTAAGCCCTCTGAGAGCAAGTTTTCTAGTGTTAGGTTATTTTGTACAAGGCGAAGCATAACGTCGCTTCTAAGCGCTGATTTGTACTTTGGAGTGATAGAACCTACAGTTGTAGTTTTTCTAGGCATGCTCATACTACAGTTTCCGGTTTTGCAGTCTATGACGCCATAGAAATAATCTCTATCTCCAACTTTAAACTGATGCATCATATATGGTTTTGGACGAAATAGTACACCGCTTATAGTATGTCCTAAATTGTGAGAGTAAAAAGTTATCTGGATTGTATTTGGAGCGCGAAAAACTGACTCAACTGTCGCATCTATTAGTTGAGGCTTGCCAATTTGGATTCTATTATGAAGAGTCAAGTCTTCATAGGAGTGAGGAATATTAAGAGCGAGTTCACACCAAGAGTTGACACCTAGCTTTTTAAACTTTGACTCTAAATCTTTTGTGAGGTTCATATTATTTCCTTGAGTTGCTAATACTACCTCTTTTTCTGAACCTCATCTAAAAATATTTCAAATTGCAATAATTATTTAGTAACTATTGCAAAACTCATCTCTAAAATCTCTTTATGATTTTTAATAAACTCATTAAGATCTTTTAGTTTTAACTCTTTTATTAGCTCTAACTCTTTTACAGAGTGTCCCAGTTCTTGACCTTTGTAAAAATCCATAAAAGTGCGGTTAAGTCTTTGACTCATTGTCTCAACTCTTAAAGGCTCACTTCCAAGAAGGAATTTTTTAGTCTGTTGTAACTCATCTTTTGTCACACCATTTTTTACAAACTCTGCAACAACTTCTCTAACAGTTTTTTGCGCATCTTCAAGAGACTCCAGTTTAGTCTGTAGGTAACCTGTCATATAACTGCTAGATTGACTAACGCTTACTCTTGCGTAAGCAGAATAAGCCAGACCTTTTTTAACTCTTATCTCTTCCATCAGACGTGAGCCAAAACCACCAGTTCCTAAAATATAAGTAGCAACTCTGGCTTTATAGTAATCCTCTGAATCATACTTAATATTATATGGTGATCCAAAATATACATAGGCCTGTTTAGTATCTCTTTTTAAAACAGACTCAGAAGCTTTTTCAGTTACATTATAGCTCTCTAATGGAATCAACTTACCCTTAGGCATAGCATTGATAATTATTTCTATCTCAGCCTTTGCAGAATTAATATCTACATCACCACCAACTACTACAATAAGTCTTGAACTCACAAGATGCTCTTTTACAAATTCTTCTACATCTTCAAGCTCTATGCTTTGAACACTCTCTAGTGTTCCAGATCCTGGATTCGCAAGTGGTGTCCCTTTAAATAGAACCGCTTTTAACTCATTAGATGCTACATAATCAAAATCATTTGCCTTTGAACTTAGTGAACCCAGAGTTGTAGTTTTTACTTTGCTTATAGCTTCCTCTGAAAAGTTAGGATCTTTTAGTAGAGCATTAAATTTCTTTAAACCCTCAGAAAACTCCTCTTTTAAACAACCGACTTCCATAACAAAAGTCTCTTGACCAGTAGAAGATGCAATATGAATAGCTTTGCTCTCAAGTGACTCTGCAAAAGCAGATGAACCCAGCTTTTTAGTTCCCTCGCCCATAACTCTTGCACTGAACTTTGCAAGTCCTGCTTTTGTAGTATCTGTTATACTTCCGCTGTTTTGAAAGATAAACTGCATAGTGACAAGAGGAAGTCTCTTGTCTTCTTCAAAAATCACAGGTACTCTCAATCCGTTTGTTTCAATATATTCTATAGTTGCTGCCATAATTATTTGTCCTGTTATTAGTAAAGTAAAAATTAATTTTTTCATTATGCAAACTTCTCTAAAGTTTCATAAGCTGTATTGCGTACTGCCGGTATCTCACCTATATCTTTGATAAGAGCTACCATCTCTTCTTTAGCCATTGAGTAAGCTGCACCTGCACTGCTTACAACATTCTCTTCCATCATAGTCGAGCCTAAGTCATTTGCTCCAAACCTAAGAGCCATCTGACCGATGTAAGCACCCTGAGTTACCCATGAGCTTTGGATATTTGGCACATTATCAAGGTAGAGTCTAGCTACTGCTAAAAGTCTTAAGTATCTGTTTGATGATGGTTTGTCCATATCTGGAATAAGTCTTAGAAGCTCAGTGTTCTGACCTTGAAAACTCCACATAATGAATGCACGGAATCCCCCTGTCTCATCTTGAAGTTTTCTAACCATTTCAAAGTGGTCAATAATATCTTCATCACTCTCAACAGTTCCATACATCATAGTTGCAGTTGACATGATACCAAGCTTATGAGCTTTCCTGTGAATATCAATCCAAACTTCAGAGTCAATCTTCTTAGGTGCGATAATATCACGAACCTTATCACTAAGTATCTCAGCTCCAGCGCCAGGAATAGATGCAAGACCTTTTACTTTTAGTCTCTCTAAAACCTCTTCAACACTGATGCGAGAGACTTTAGCTATAAAGTCTATCTCAATGGATGAGAAACCATGTATAGTAATTTCTGGATATTTAGTATGGATATGCTCAACTAAATCCTCATACCACTCTATCTTTAGCTTTGGATGTACTCCACCTTGAAATAATATCTGAGTTCCGCCAATCTCTAAAAGCTCATCTATCTTTGCATCTATCTCATCGAAAGTAAGTACATAAGCATCTGCATCTTTTTCGTGTCTGTAAAAAGCACAAAACTTACAATCAACCCAACAGATATTTGTGTAGTTAATGTTTCTATCTACAACAAAAGTAGTTATACCTTTTGGATGAAGCTCTTTTTTACGAGCCGAAGCCATCTTTCCAAGTTCTTTTAAGTCAGCATTTTTTATTAGATCTAATGCTTCTTCTTTAGTTAATCTTTTTTGCATTTTCCCGCTCTAGTAGTTATTTTATCCATACTGTTATTTATCTTTTCAACTTTTTTTGGTGCATTTACTATATGCTTATCTGCTAGCCAAGAGCCATCTCTATAAGCCATTTTAACTTTAGAATCGCTGTCTCTGTAAACTAAAATTCTCAGTGGCAAATCAAGACCAACTGTCATGTCCTGCTGCATAAGTGCAGTACCAAGTTTAGCATTTCCAAAAATTACCATCTTAGACTCATTTAATTTCATATCAACCATCTTTGCATTCCCATGATGATTGATAAGAGCAAATACACTCAATCCTTTTTCTTGAACAATTCTTTTAATATTTTCAGCCGTTTCATCAACACTGCAACTACTCTCTTTGACAATGATATCATTTGCTAAAAGAGATGTTGCAAGTGCTATTAAAGTTATGATTTTTCTCACTATTTCCAGCCTTCATTTCTTGGATTTCTTGGCTCTTTTTTTAAAAAGAATATATATATTGCAAACATTATAAGTAGTGTTACTAAAAATCCGCCTATTACTTGAAACCACGCTCCAATATTTAAGAGTTTGTTTAGCATTCCTGAGTGTGTTTTTGTATCTATATTTATCTCAGCCATTTCTGATATATGTGCTATTGCAGAAACTGCAAGATTACCTTTTGGTATATCTTGGTGACAAGAGATACAAACGCCACGGCGGTCAAGCTTTTCTCTCTGCTCTTTACTAAGCGGCCCAGAGAGTTTGAAGTGATGACCGACTGTCATAAGCTGAGTTCCATTTTCATCTATAAACTGAGAGTAGTCATGTTTTAGATTTGGGATTGCCGGAATCTGCTCATCTGTAGTCTTTGGGAGTATTTTTCTATCAGGGCTCATCAAGTCAATGATAGTAGTCTTACTTGGATCAGCATTTAGTTTTCCGCCACCAATACCAAGTCCGAGAGCTTTGTCAGAGGTATGACAAGACTCACAGCTTCTTGACTCTTTTTGAATTGTGTGAGGCTGAATTGGTGCCATATCTATAGCGTTTTGTCCCTCTTCACCAGCACCCTCAACATTTGGAATCTTAAAGATATGATTTTGAAGAAGTGCTTTTCCATCTTTACCTATAACTGTAATAGTAGTCTGACAACCTGGAACAACAGGAGATACTCTACCCTCACCGTTTTGAGCTAAGGCTGGGTCTTCCCATCTCAGGTAACTTCTAGTCTCTGTCACTTGCCCTGGAACCAGATACTTTTTCAAGTCTCTCATCCCACCAGTAGTCCCGTGAATATCTTTATCATGTGAAGCTTTTAAAAAATCAGGATTTTGCCTACCTTCTGAATAATCAATCTTTACATGACAACCGTAACACTGAGGAGCCCAAGTCGCATGACAAGTATAACACTCCATCTTTGTTGTATGTGGTTCAACTACATCCATAGCAATAAGTGCTTTTTTAGAGAGTGCTTCTGTTTCTTTTAATAGTTTAAGTGGTTTTAGCTCTATATCTTTTCCAGATGCCAGATGCATAATGATCTTGTTACCTTTTTTTACCGCTTTTGGAAGTGGATTTCCACGAGCAGTTAAAATATAACCATCTTCTGGTTCTGGGACATAACCCTGTTTTAGATACTCAGCTACGCTCGATGCTACACCTCTACCTTTGCCAGTTGCGGCAGTTGTATTAAACTCATCAGAGTAACCGATAGGCAACTCCCAAGGATATTTCTTTGTAGTACCGTGACAATCCTGACACTCTATCTCAACAGCTGCCAGATTTGCACCACTCAAGAAACCATCACCGTGAAGGTCATTTGAAGTGTGACAATCCTGACATAGCATCCCTTTTTGGTAGTGTATATCTTCTTTCATATGCAAGTAACGTTTTGTATGAAGTTTAGGTTGTCCATTTCCCTCTGAGTCAAATGTTGACTGATACTCAGTCTCCATAAGTCCTTGGTAAGAAACACCGATGCGTTTTCCACGGTTATGACAAGTCGAACATGTCTCAACTGGAACACCAGAGTAGTTTACGTCGTGAACTTGTACTTTTACTTTTCTTGAACTCTGGATTTGGTGAGTTAAAAGGTGACCGCTTTTCTTAGAAATCTTCTTATCTCCACCCTCATAAAAGCCCTCATTTGAGTAAGGTATGTGACAAGATGCACACCCTATTCCTCTGTAATCACCTCTTTTTTGTCTGCCTTTAGAACCAGTATGGCATCTAAGACACTCTTGGCGAAGGTAGGTAAAAACAGCTAAAGATGGGTCTTTATGAACTTCTTCTACAGTAGGTGCATCTGGGAGTTCATGCATCTCCTCTGGAAAAGCTTGCGGTTCCATAGTTGCAAGCTTTTGCATATATTTTTTATATACATCAGTTCCAAGACGCTTATCTGGATTATCTGGATTTTTGGTGTCGTAAGTTCCAGCACTGTGCTGATAACCCTCTTTTGCACCAAAACTCCACATAGCCCCTTGAATTTTGCCCTGCTCTGTCATCATAAGTGAGTTCATTTGAGCGCCCACTTGATTTGGATGACATGTTCCACAAGTGTTTTTATTTATCCATGTACTTCCCGGTGCAGGATAATAATCTTTTGGTCCCTTATTTGTTTTAAAATACTTAACTGTACCTTTATGTGCATACTCTACACTTTTGTTGTACGGGTTTCCACCGTGACAAACGATACAATCGTTGCCTTTATGACCAGCCTTCTCGGCGACTTCTAAAATTGCCTTCATCATACCAGAGTCTCTATCTCTGATATCTTCGATACCTTTATGACAAACTATACATTCGTTAGCGCCAAAAAGCAAAGAAGATAGAAGTATGATAAAAAAAGCAATTTTATTCATAAATTATTCGGGCTTATCTTTTGAGATAGCATCAAGAACACCATTGATAAACTTAGGAGACTGCTCAGTTCCAAAAGCTTTTGTAATCTCTACGGCTTCATTTATAACTACAGCTGAATCAAGCTCACCAAAAAGAATCTCATAAGTAGCTAGTCTCAGAGTTGCTCTTTCTATAGCTCCAAGTCTCTCAAAATCCCACTCTTTTAAATGTTCGATGATAGCTTTGTCACAAGCTTCAAGATTCTCCATAACACCTTCAAAAAGTGCCAATGCAAAATCTTTTTGTTTGTTACGAATCTTTTTCTCTTCTAAAATCTCATCTGTATGATCTGCAATACTTCCATTTCCCAAGTCATAAGCGTAAAGCAGACTAACAACTGCCATTCTTGCGTGATGTCTAGTTGCCATTAGATGTTCTCATATAGGTCTAGCATCTCAATAACTGTTGTCATTGCTTCAAAACCTTTGTTACCAGCTTTTGTACCGGCTCTCTCAATAGCTTGCTCGATAGTGTCAGTTGTTAAAAGACCAAATGAAACTGGTTTTTGGTACTTAAGACTCATAGTAGCGATACCTTTAGTTGCTTCAGCAGAAACATAATCAAAGTGAGGAGTTGCTCCACGGATAACTGCGCCTAAAGCACAAATTGCATCGTACTTGCCAGATGCTAAAAGTTGGTCAACTACCATTGGAAGCTCAAATGCACCAGGAAGCAGAACGTGTGTTAAATCCTCTTCATTGCCACCATGACGAAGAAATGCATCTTTTGAACCCTCAACTAATCTATCAACAATAAAGTGATTCCATCTTGTACTAACTATTGCAATTTTTTTGCCGTTTATAACTTTTAACTTACCTTCAACTAACTTCATCTATTTTCCTTATATTTTATTTTATTTCTTGAATCTTTTTAATTTTTTCTATTAAATTCTCAAGCTCATCTAGTTTTATCATGTTTGGACCATCGCTTAGTGCTACACTTGGGTCAAAATGTGTCTCCATAAAAAAACCATCCACACCAACTGCAGCAGCACCAGATGCAAGATATGGAACCATAGAAGAATCTCCGCCTGTTTTTCCACCTACAGCCGTTGGCATCTGAACAGAGTGGGTTGCATCGAAAATAACCGGTGCAAAATTTCTCATAATTACTAAGTTTCTCATATCAACTACCATGTTGCCATAGCCAAAAGAGTTTCCTCTCTCGCAAAGATATACTCCGTGCTTTTTAGAGTTTTCATACGTAGCCTCATTACAACCTCTAGTTTGAAGAACTTTGAGAACTGGATAAAGCATAGCATCTCCGCTTAAAAACTGCCCTTTTTTGATGTTTACAATTTTATCAGTCTGCCCACAAGCAACTAACAAATCTGTTTGACGACATAAAAAAGCTGGGATTTGAAGCATATCTACAACCTCAGCAACAGTCGGTACTTGAACTGATTCATGTACATCTGTAACGATTTTATAACCAAAATCATCTTTTACTTTTTGTAGGATTCTTAGACCCTCTTGCATGCCAAGCCCGCGAAAGCTCTCCAAAGATGTTCTATTTGCTTTGTCAAAACTGGCTTTAAAATAAAAATCTATAGACTCATCTGCATGATACTTCTCTAAAGATTTAGCAATTTTAAAGATATTTTCTTCACTCTCAATGACACAAGGCCCCGTAAGTAATACCATCAATTTACCTCTATATATCGTTTAAAAATAAAGGGAGATTATATCATAATGGTATTAATCTAAATTTATTTTGCTCTTGCCACCATAATCCCAGCAATTACAATGAGAATTATTCCAGATGCTGTTGTCATACTCGGCAGTGAATCACCTAAAAACAAGCCTACTAAAATGGCAAAAACTATATTTGTGTAGCTCACAGCTCCGACTATTCCAGCCTTTGTTTCTCCATATGCTTTTGTCATATAGTATTGAGAAAGAGTTCCTAAAAGTCCGAGTCCAATGACATATAGCCAGACTACGCCACTTGGCATCACAAACTCGCCTAACATAAAATCCAACTCTGGCATCTGGATGTATTCTGAGAGTATAAAAAGAAATATAGGACCTATTGTTCCAACAAGAGTAAAAGAGAGAACAATCGCTCTAGTATCATAATAGTTTCTAAGTTCTCTAACAGAAGTGTATGCCAAAGCTGCCCCTATACCGCTAAATATTCCCAGTATATCGTACTTTGTAAATCCTATGGCACTCGGCTGCGCTATAAGTAAAATACCACCAAAACCTACAAAAACAGCTAACCATGCAGATGCTGAGAGTTTCTCTTTTAAGAAAAGCCATGCGAAAATGGCTGTAAAGATAGGAGCAGTTTTACTAAATGTAACTGCATCTCCTAGTGGAATATTTGCGATGTTGTAAAAGTATGCAAGAAGTGCAGTAAAACCCATCACACCGCGAAAAAGAAGCAGGAAAGGTTTTCCGCCTTTATGAGTCATAGGGTTTTTATAAACAGCGTAGCCAATCAAAACTACGCCAAAAACATTTCTAAAAAACACTACTTCGAGTGAAGACATATGCTCAGATGCAAGCTTAGCAAATGCACCCATAATTGCGAACATAAATGATGCCATAAGCATATACTTAACACCACTGTTTAAATTTTTAATTCTATTCATAGATGCAATTATACCCATCTATTAACTTCCATTTTATATAATTATGCGAATTATTAAGGATTATTATGGGAAATTTATTACTACTGCTCATCGTGGGTGGTTTTTTTTACTGGATATTTCAGAGCTACTCTAGATACACTTCATACTCCAAAGAAGCTTTTAAAAACTTCTCTGTTTCAAAAGAGTCTTTAGAAAAAAGTGACTTAGGTCTTTTTGTAGCACTTGTTGCAAAAGTGGCTAAAGCTGATGGCAGAGTTGATGTACTTGAAGCCGAGCTTATCGGCATCATGTTTGATGATATTTCAAATGTTTTTCCAGAGCCTGCAAAGACTAAAGATATCTTAAAAGATATATTTAATCAAGAAAAAGACAGAACTGACAACATTCAAGATATCGCTTTCAAACTTGGTTCTGCTATAAAAAGAGACAGAGCTAAACAACAGCAGTTTATGGGCTTCTTAATTCAGTTGGCATTTATTGATGGTGAAGTGTCAAAAAGTGAAGATATGGTTCTTCAAACTATCGCTTTGGCATTTGAGTTTGATCCAAATGCTTACCACGCTATATTTGAGCAGTTTGAAAAAATGATGAAAAACATTCATCCAAAAGCAAATATCGCAGATGCATATAAGCTTCTGGGTGTGAATTCTAGTGATGATATAAACACGATAAAAAAAGCTTATAGAAAACTCATACGAGAGTACCATCCTGACATTATTAAGTCTCAAGGAAAAGGTGAAGCATATATGCAAGAAGCTACAGCAAAAACACAAGAGATAAACCAAGCCTATGAAATGATAAAAAAGGCTAAACAATAAAAAAACTAATCATTTTCCTAGCTACTATTATTAATGTTTTTGCAAGTGATTATGGTTCTCTTTTGTTTCATGGAAACTGTGTAACATGTCATTTTGAGACAAAAGCTGTCTCAGCACCTTCAATGATTGAGATAAGAGAACACTATATGAGAGCATTTTCAAAAAAAGAAGATTTTGTAGCATATATGTCAACATGGGTAAAAGACCCTAAAGAAGAGACTTCTATAATGTTAGATGCAATAAAGAAGTATGAGCTTATGCCCTATCTACATTTTGATTTGGAATCTTTGCAAGAAATATCTGCTTATATTTATGAGACTGACTTTTCAAAAGAGCATAATGGACATAAGGAATAAAACTCAATTCACCTTGCAGCCCAGGCTGTTCTCTCTTGAGCTAACACTCAATTCACCTTAAAGTCCCTCTCCCAAAAAAAATCAATCCAGTCATCTGCTTCATTTACCCAAAAATTCGGTTCAAATACAGAGCTCTTTTTATAAAAAAGAGTAGCTGATTTAAACTCAATATCTTTATGTAGAGATTTTAGATGTGGAATCACTGCTTTTAGTGTATCTCCACTGTCGGCTATATCATCAACTATCAAAACTCTAGATGTATCCCTAAAATTACAATCACCAAAGATGCTAATAGTTTCTCTCTTTTGAGTCTTGTCATAAAGTTCTGTTCTAATAGTCTGAACTTCGCGTATGTCTAGTCCTTCTGCAATAGCATGAGCCAAGGTAAGTCCACCTCTAGCTATTGCGACTATAACCTCAGGTTTGAACTCTTTAACATCTAAGAGTAACTTTTTTGTATCGATTCTAAAATCTTCATAAGAGTAATATTTCATAATTGAATTATACTTAATTTAAAACTCTTAAGGTAAAATTTTAAAAAAACTGGAAAATGAAATGTATAAAAATATCTTATTTGCTGTAATAATTGCTATCTTTGCTGGGTGTTCTGCTCCAAAACCACAACAAGCACCTAGCTGGTTCACAAATCTACCAAAAGATTACAAAAACTTTTATGCAGTTGCAGCTGCAAGCGATGAAACAAAGGCAAAAAGTATTGCTATAAATGAACTTAGAAAAAATATTATCAAAGATTTAGATGCTTCGTTTAGCACTCCAAATCACAGCCTCTCTCCAAGTTCTCAAATGCTAAACGAGATTATTAGTGCTAATTTGCATCTAGCTAACACGCTATCTATGAGAGCTATTAAGGTAGAAAAAACTGAGCTATTCAACGGGCAAATTTTAATGCTAATTTCAATACAAAGAGAAGAACTTTTTAAAAAAATTAACTCTGATTTAAACACTAAGATAAAAAGATTAGGACAATTCTACAGTTTAAATAAAGATACAATCCCTATAAAAAGATATGTATATCTAAAACCATTAATGTCTCAATATGCTTACCTTGCTTCTAGAACAGCATTTGCACAAATCAGCATCTCTACATATAACTCAAATAACAACTTTAGGCTCTTAAAAGAACTTGAAAATGAATACAACAATTTGCAAACATCAATCAACTTCTACATACTAAGTGATGGAAATTCAAGAGTATATACAAAGACTATTAAAGATGCGATTGAAAAAGATGGACTTAGTGTTTCAAATAAATCTAAAGATAGCCATACACTAAAACTTCTTATTAGTTCTTCAACAGATAACACTAATGAATACACTTTTAATGTAAGTAAAAATCTAGTAAAGTTTACAACTTTTGATGCTAATAAAAACCAAATTCTTTTTAGACAGCATACATTTATCGGTAAGTCTAGAAAAAATCACCAAGATGCAAAAGAGCAAACAATAGAGCATATTAATGCAAAAGTAAAACAATTAGGTATATTTGACTTTATAGGCATACAAAGCAAATAAATTTTCTAGTTAATAAATATTGTTTAAGATTAGTCATAGTATAATCAATCATAATTTAAAAAAGGAGATCATATGATCAAAACTTTATCGTCAATAGCATTAGCAGGTATTATAGCTGCAACAATTACAGGATGTGGTGGCGCTACGCCTGCACCTCAAGCAGAAGAAGAATTTGATAACCGTTGTAAACAAGAAAATGTATTAGCTCCAAAGTGGACTTGTGTTCCTATGGTTGAAGGTGCTTATGCGGGTGTTGGTGTTGCTGCAAAAAGTGCTGCAGGTATGGGTCATATGAGAAGAGTTGCTTTAGCTAACGGTCGTTCAGATTTAGCTCAACAAATCAAGTCTCAAGTAAAAGACAAAGTTGAAACATTCACTCGTACAACTGGCGTTGCTGAGGGTGAAACTGTAGATCAAGTAAATACTGCTGTTTCTAAACAAATTGCAAAAGTTGATTTACAAGGTTCAAAAGGTGTTGATGCTTGGACTGCTCCATCAGGTTCTCTATACATGTTAGTTACTGTTCCAGAAGCTACTGTAAATGGTGAAGTAAAAGAAGCTGTTAAAAATAGCTTTAAAAATGACCAAGCACTATGGCAACAATTTCAATCTAAAAATGCTTTAGAAGGTTTAGATAAAGAGTTTCCAACTAACTAATGAACACGTTTTTAAGCTCTTTATTACTCGTGCTGTTTGTTTTTGCAGGTTGTAACTCTCAACCTGCTCCAAAAATCAGTGCCACACCGACTTGGATTTTAAATCCCAATCAAGATGGAAAAAATGGTGCGGTTGGAAGTTCTATGAGAACTTATGACCAAAAGACATCTACTCAAAGAAAACTTGCAATTACTCGAGCACTCGATGAGCTTTCACTCCAAAGAGGTGTAAAAGTTGAAATGAGCTTGACTAAGCAAGAAAGTTACAAAAATGGTAATGGAAGCACTCAGATGGATGTAGGAGCCAATTACCAAACTAACAGTACAATTACTGCACATATAGAAAATGTTTACGAAGATAAAATCTCTGGAGAACTTTTTATATGGATGGTAATGGACTAAAAGCTTCTCTCTTTTGAGAGAACTTCTCCAAACAATTCCTTAATCCCCGATAAATTAGATATAATTCCAAAAATATTTCTACTTTTATATATTCACAAGGCAATTATCATGAAAAAAATCGCAATTATCGGTCGTCCAAATGTTGGAAAAAGCTCACTTTTTAATCGTTTAGTTAAAAAAAGAGATGCCATTACATCTGACATTGCTGGAACCACAAGAGATGTGAAAAGAAGAAATACCGTGATTATAAACAAAGAAGTAGAACTTCTTGATACAGGCGGACTGGATAAAGGCTGTGAACTATTTGACAAGATAAAAGAGATGTCACTAAAAGCTGCTTATAAAGCTGACATAATTTTATATATGGTAGATGGCAAAAGTATACCTGAAGATGAAGATAAAAAACTTTTTTACGAACTTCAAAATCTTGGAAAAGAGGTAGCCTTAGTTGTTAACAAAATAGATAACGACAAGATGAAAGAAAACCTTTGGGACTATTATGAGTTTGGGACAGATGCTATCTTTGGTATTTCAGTAGCTCACAACAGAAACACTGTTGAACTTCTTGATTGGATTGCTTCTAAAATTCCAGATAGTGATATTATTAAAGAAGATGAAGAGGGTGAAGATGAGATCCAAATCATTGAGCCAGAACTTGATGATGAAGATTTCTTTGCTAATGCAAGAAAGCATGATGAAGATGATGATGGATTTACTTATTGGGATGATGATGAGATGGATGGAGTCATTCAGGATGATACTATCTATGGAAATAATGACCGTATAAAAGAATTTAATGAAGAAGATGTAAACCATATTAAAATTGCGATTATTGGTCGTACAAATGTTGGTAAAAGTTCCCTTTTAAATGCTCTTTTAGGTGAAGAACGTTCAGTAGTAAGTAGTGTAGCTGGAACGACAATAGACCCTATTGATGAGACAATAGACTATAAAGGCAAGCAACTTACTTTTGTTGATACGGCAGGTCTAAGAAGAAGAGGTAAGATTTTAGGTATTGAAAAATACGCTCTAATGAGAACTACAGAGATGCTAGATAATTCTAACATGGCACTAATAGTTTTAGATGCAAGTGAACCTTTTTTAGATTTAGATGAAAAAATTGCTGGTCTTGTAGATAGCAATAGACTAGCTTCTATAATTGTTTTAAACAAGTGGGATATATCTAAAAGAGAAGAGCATGACAAAATTATTAAAGAAGTAAGAGAGAGATTTAAATTTTTAGCATATGCACCAATCATTACTATCTCTGCAAAATCACATCAAAGAGTTGATAAACTTCACGATATGATTTTAGAGATAAATGAAAACTACTCTCAGAGAATTCCAACTTCAAAAATAAATGAAGTACTTGAACGTGCACTTCGTCGTCACACACTTCCAAGTGTTAGTGGACAAGTTATCCGTATCTACTATGCAACGCAGTATGAGACACGACCACCGAAGATAGCAATTGTTATGAATAAACCAAGCGGTCTGCACTTCACATATAGACGATATTTAACTAATCAGATGAGAGAAGCATTTAACTTTACGGGGACTCCGCTTCTGTTTAAAGCTAAAAAACGCGGAGAGAAGTAAACCACTTTTGGCTTGAAGAGCTAGTTAGTTCCTAAGCCTCTTTGGGTATTTGTTTTATCACTCTGTAAATAACAAAAGCACCAATTGCCAAGGTTATGAAAGTGAAAACAAAAGAAAATGTTTTAGTAATTACATAACCTACAATTAACAAAGATAATACAGTCGGGACTTCATTATAAGCTCTAAAAAAGTTTCCACTTTTAGAATAGTTATCACGTTCTAGTTGAACTCTATAGTATTCTAAAGAAAATGAATATACCATTAGTACAATAACCACTAAAATTTTAGCATACATCCATATATCGTCTTGTAATAACTCTGGTCTTAGAAATAGCATCCAAAGTCCGCTAATTACAGTTGCCCACATTGCAGGAAGTCCTATATATTTGTACATTTTATATTCTTGAATTTTTACAACTTCTACAAAATCAGGTTTATTTTTATGTTCTGTGTGATACACATATAATCTTGGCTGATAAAAAAGCATTGCCATCCATGACAAAACTGCCATAATATGAAATACTACAATCCATAAATAATAATCCATAATATTCATCTCTATAACCCTATTAAAAGTTTTTTTCTAAAGAGAAAGCATAGTAGTTAGACCCACCCTTATTAACATTATTAATCAAACCAAAAACACCTGAACGATGCTTTACGGCAAAACCAAGATAAGTCTCTTTTAAAGGTTCATATCTAACCAACCTGCCAATATCAAAATCAAAACTAAAATCTATATAATTTAGAAATTTAGAGTTGTTATCATTGTTTTGAATTGCTTCTTGTTTTTCAAAATATAAAATGTCACTTGTATAAGAAACACCCTCACCAAATCCAAGTCTAACTCTATTACTTAAAAAATCTATATTCCAATAAACTTTTACATACAATGTAGCTTCATAGATATCATCTTGTAATCCAGCTTCATCAAAGTAAGATAAACCACTTTTTACATAAAAATCTAACGGAAGTTCAAAAGCATCTTTCTTAAGAAGGTAGCCACCATCAAGGGCAGTTACTTTTAAATCTTGAGGATATGATTTAACATCCAAAAAAAGTACTTCACCAAAATCACTATTAGTAACTGGCCCATGGGCAATTCTAAGTGAATAATTATTATCTGCACTCAAGTTTAAAAACAAAAATAATAAAACTATGTATTTCAAAAGTATTTCCTATTGAGGGTATGTTGGAGAGTTTTGTACACCCAAAAGCGGGCGTACAATTATTGAATAAACTTGATTAAGCGTCAAGAGTTTCTAAATCTTTTACGGAAGAATTGTTGTGATCAATAACTTTTGTATGTAGGCGACGAAGTGCTTTAGAAGCTCTATCAATTGCTAAATCAATTGCAGCGTCTAGATTATCATCGCTTTGATTAATAACAACTGGTTCAGCGTGTGCAATATGAATATCGAATTCAACTGAAACACCTTTTTTTTCAGCTTTAAGGCTAACATTTACTGTAGTAATATCTAATGTATATTTTGAAAATCCTTCAATCGCAGACTCAATGTGAGCTCTAGTATTGTCGTGAAGTGTAATATCTTTTGCGCGAACTTGTACATTCATAATAAATCCTTTAAGTGGGGTGGCTTCTAGCTACCCCTATATATAAGCAATAATAACAGAATAAAGCTGAGATTGGTATAATACGACTTAAAAATTTAGGATTTTTACAAATGAGAGTATTTACAGGTATTCAACCCTCTGGAGATTTACATATAGGAAACTATTTTGGCTCTATAAAGCAAATGGTTGACGCTCAAAAAGATAGTGAAACTTTTGCTTTTATTGCAAATTACCATGCACAAACAAGTGTTAATGACGGAAAACGACTTGCTGAGCTTACTATGCAATGTGCAACTGACTTTCTTGCACTTGGAATTGATCCAAATAAATCAACATTCTGGGTTCAATCAGATGTAAAAGAAGTTTTAGAACTTTACTGGGTATTGTCATCATTTACTCCAATGGGCCTACTTGAAAGAGCTCATAGTTACAAAGACAAAACTGCTCGTGGTCAAGCTACTAACCATTCACTTTTTTCTTACCCTGTACTTATGGCAGCGGACATCTTACTTTTTAGCTCAGATGTTGTTCCAGTTGGAAAAGATCAAATACAACATGTTGAAATCGCTAGAGATATTGCTACAAAATTCAACAATCAATATGGTGATATTTTAGTAATGCCTGAATTTCGCGTTCAAGAAGATGTCCAAACAGTTCCTGGAATTGATGGACAAAAAATGTCTAAGAGTTATGGGAACATTGTTAACATCTTTGGTGAAGAAAAAGCACAAATGAAAACAATTAAAAAAATTGTTACAGAGAATGTTGCTATGGAAGAACCAAAAGAGTTTGAAAACTGTAATGTATACAATATGGCTAAACTATTTTTAGAAGGTGATAATCTTATAGCTCTTCAAAACAGATATAAAAATGGTGGGGAGGGTCACGGTCACTTTAAAATCTATCTTGGTGAAGTAATGTGGGAATATTTTAGAGAGTATAGAGAAAAACGTGCCTACTATGAAAAGAACCAAGATGAAGTTAGAGAGATTTTAAACATGGGAGCAGTTAAAGCAAGAGAAGTATCTATGCCTATGATTGAGAAAATTAGAAGTGCTACAGGAATTAAATACTAATAATTTTTATTACTTGCCCTAAGACAAGAAAATTTCCCTGAAATGTCGTTATAATAATTAGACAAAAATTTCAGGGAGACAGTTATGCGTATCTTTCTTTTAATAGCCGCGTTAATTTTTAGCCTAAATGCTAAGTCACTATTTAGTAATTCTAACCAAGCAGACAATTCAAAGTATATCGGTGCCTTAAAAGACCTTATAATTTCAACACAAAAAACACGTGGTCTTACAAACAACTATTTAAATGGAAATACTACTTCCATGCTGTTAGTTTATGGCAACAGAAAAGAGATGAAAAAAGCTATTGGTATAATGGAATCACTGCCTCTAGCATCTGATCCTATTATTAACAATAGAGCAACAAACATTAGTGAATCACTTATCAAGCTAAACCGAAAAGCTTTTAAAAAAGAGCCTGCTGTAGTGTTTGAACAGTATACAGAATTAATAGAGCAGACACTAATGCTTGCACAGACAGTAAGTAAGCATGGTTCAAAAAATCTCAATCCACTTGGTAAAAAACTATCAACTGTAATGATGGAAGTTATCTTACCACTATCTGAGTATGTAGGGCAAATGAGAGGTATGGGTTCTGGTATCGTTGCAAAAGGTGCGATTACAAAGATTCAAAAAGCTCAAATGCAAGCTATAATGCACGAAGTAAATACTCTAACGACTCAACTAATTCTGGATATAAAAGTGATTGCTTCTAGTAATAAAAAAAGTTTTACTTCAAACATAGATGCTAAACTGAGCTCGATTGAAGAGTCTAGCAAAGATTATGTCTCATTGACAAATGCTGAACTTATGGGGAATAAACAAATTGCTTTTGATACAGACACATATTTTAATAAGGGAACAGATTTGATTTCATTGCTTATTGATGTTTATAATATTAACAATAAGATTATACTTGATGATTCTAAGGGATGGTTGTAAACCATCCTAACTATTTAAGTCTTAAATTTTCAGATGTTATTAAACTCTTTGTAGACCAAATAGCTTCTTTTAGATTCAAGATAGAACGAACTTCATCGTTAACAAGACGATAATAAACTTTCACATTTATACTTGTAGCATCAGCAATATTTTTTACTTTTAAAACTTTTTTACCAAGAGCTGGAATGCTCATGTCTTCGGAAGCTTCTACTGCCAAGTGAGGGATAGTTGCTTTTGCTCTTTTTCTTTTGTAATATCTAGTTAAAGATATGGACTTACTATCTATATCTTTATCACCTTTTTTATAAGTTACATCTACAATCAACTCTCTTGAACCAAAACCGCTTGGAATATTATGAGGCTGTGGATTATTAAGAACTATAATTATTTCACCATCTTTTTGCCACATATTAAGATTTAATGCTTCACTCCACATTTTTTGAACATGAGCACCGGAAAATGTGTGTGATCTTACATCTCTCTTTTTAGTTTCACCATCAACTGATCTTAGCGTAGCAGCTACCCCAGAGACTTTAGGCCCCATATGGCAATCTATACACTCTTTGTCACTTTTTTGGTATTCACTTTGCATATCTGTAAATACTAGTCCCTCTACAGACTTGTCGTTAGCATGACATACAAAACACAATTGATCAGATTTTTCATCCATAAAGTCGCGATGCTCTATCTTATGATATGGTGATTTAGCGTCACTAAATGGACCTACCATTGTTCCAGACTTAGTCCAAGAAACACGGTTCATGCCTCTGTGAGAGCTATCTCTATCATCATGTATCTTATCTATGTTATGACATACCACACAGTTTATACCTTCACTGATAGCACTGTTTTGAGTTGCTTTGTTTACTGCTGAGTCTTTATCTAACTTCATCAAGACTTTAACTTCATAATCAAGGTCTGTGCTCGTTACAGAGATTCTTGGATTATGACATGTGGCACACTCTATTTTTACACTGTTTAAACTTTTTCTTGTTTTTCTTGCAACATATTCTAATGTAGCTCTAAAGTATTCATCTTTTAAGTAATGACTTTTGGAGTGCCAAGATTGTTCCCAATCTTTTACAATTTGCAAATGACAAGATTTACACTTTTGTGAGGTTTGATATTCTTTGGAGACTTCTACTACTTTGGCGGCATATAATGCTGTTACTATAGCAACAATAATCAAAACAACTCTCATTTTGTTTCTTCCTATTGAGCATACTTTAATTAAAGTATTTCTACTCTCTAGCATGTCTCATAAATATGACAAAATTCTAACAGAAAGAAGCTGAGAGTGACATTATTATGACAAAATCTTAATTTTGTTAGAGAAAGTTTTTTACCTTTGTTTGTCTAACCAGACCATTAATCCCTTTTGTGCGTGCAGTCTATTTTCTGCTTCATCAAAAATAATCTCTGAATATTTTTCAAATACTGATTCACTTACTTCTAATCCTCTGTACGCTGGCAAACAATGTAAAAATCTAGCATCTTTTGTAGCAAGCATCATCATCTTTTCATCAACCATAAAGCCTTTGAAAATTTTTATTCTTTCTTCTTTTTCTTCTTCTTGTCCCATTGAAGTCCATGTATCCGTTGTGATTACAGTAGCACCTCTAACCGCTTCATTTGGGTCATTCATTGTCTTAATAACAGCTCCGCTCTCTTTTGCTAAAACAAGAACTTCTTTTAAGATCTTCTCATTAACTTCATAGCCCTTAGGCGTTGCTATTCTAAGTTCAAATCCAAGTTTAGCAGCAAGCATCATCCATGAGTGTGTCATGTTATTTCCATCACCGATATATGCACATACAATATTTTCATTTGCACTGTGTTCTACTAAAGTCATATAGTCAGCTAATAGTTGTACGGGATGATATGAATCTGTTAAACCATTTATTACCGGAACTTTAGAGTAAGAAGCGAACTCTTCTATCATAGAGTGTTCGAACGTTCTTATCATTACCATATCACACATGCTAGATATTACTCTTGCTGTATCTTTTACAGGTTCACCACGGCCTAGATGAATATCGCGGTTTGATAAAAACAGGGCGTGACCGCCAAGTTGAAACATTCCTGTCTCAAAACTCACTCTTGTTCTTGTTGAACTTTTCTCAAATATCATTCCAAGAGTCTGGTTTTCTAGCTCTTTTTTGTAAATTTTAGATTTTAGATTTTTCTTGATTTCAAGACCAATATCTATTATTTCTAATATCTCTTCTTTTGTAAAATCTTTAAGTGTTAAAAAATGTCTCAAAACTTTCCCCAAATTTTCAAATAAGCTATCATTTTATAGTAATTTACTTTAATAACATCTTGGCAACTTCTTTGGCATGATACGAGATAATAATATCCGCTCCTGCTCTTTTAAAACTAATCATAGTCTCCATAACAACTCTGTCATAATCAATCAAATCATGCTTACCGGCAAGCTTTAACATTGCATATTCGCCGCTCACGTTGTAAACTGCCATTGGAAGCGATGTATTATCTTTAATCTCACGAACAATGTCTAAGTAAGCAAGAGCAGGTTTTACCATTAAGATATCAGCACCCTGCATCTCATCAGATATAGACTCACTTATAGCTTCTCTTCTGTTTGCCGGATCCATCTGATATGAGGCACGATCACCAAAACTTGGTGTTGACTCTGCAACATCACGGAAAGGTCCATAATATCCAGATGCAAATTTCGTAGAATAACTCATAATAGGGATATTCTCATATCCACCTGCATCTAGAGCATCTCTTAGAGTCTCAATGATTCCATCCATCATACCAGAAGGTGCGATCATATCTGCACCAGCTTTTGCATGAACTATAGCTTGCTGTGCTGAAATCTCTAAAGTAGCATCGTTGTTTACCGTTTCATTTGCTTCATCAATAATTCCACAATGTCCATGATCAGTATACTCACAAAAACATAAGTCAGTCACAACAAACATGTCAGGATGCTCTTTTTTTACAGCACGAACTGCAGATGCAATGATTCCATGTTCACATAGAGAATCTGAACCGATAGAGTCTTTGACATCTGGAATTCCAAAAAGGATAATTGAGTAAAGTCCAAGCTTTTTCAGCTCTACACACTCTTTTAAAATTTCATCTAAACTCATTTGAAACACACCAGGCATCGAAGCGACTTCTGTTTTTATACCCTCACCAGAGCGAACAAAAAGTGGGTAGATAAAATCATCTGTAGTAACACTTGTCTCTCTTACTAATGAACGAAGATGCTTATTTAAACGAGTTCTGCGAAATCTTTGAAACATAATAAACCTTTTTTAGCTATAATTTTGAAAAATTTATTTTATCGTTTTAAAGTTTAAATTAGGGTACATTAATTGAATATAGAGATTTCAGAAGTAGCAAATTTGCCATCAAAGTTTGGCGACTTCAAAGTAAAAGCCTTTAAAGAAGGCCAAAAAGAGCACCTTGTTATATACTCAGACAACTTAGCCGAAGTTCCAACTGTACGAGTTCACTCAGAGTGTTTAACTGGAGATGCAATAGGCAGTTTAAAGTGTGACTGTAGAGACCAACTTGAATATGCGTTAAAGCTAGCATCTTCTAGTGATGGGATGGTTATATATCTAAGACAGGAGGGGCGTAACATTGGTCTTTTAAACAAGATAAATGCTTATGCTCTGCAAGATAAAGGTCTAAATACTATTGAGGCAAACCATCAACTTGGCTTTCGTACAGATGAGAGAACTTACGAAATCGTTACATATATCCTGCATCACTTTGGCGTTAAAAAAATAAAACTACTAACTAATAACCCTGATAAAATCAATTCTATCAGTGACATAGAAATTGTAGAGAGAGTTCCTATTATTATGGACTCAAATAAATACAATATAGATTACTTAAATGTAAAAAAAGATGAGATGGGTCATCTACTATAAGCAATATTCCGCACTCCCCACAAGCAGGGAGCATATCCCTTAATATAGGGAACTATAAGACATTTTAAAACTATTCTATTCCTTTTTAATCCCTTTAAATCCTTTCTAAGTCTATATACCTTACAATATAAAACTCCATATACCAATATTAGTATATGAATTAAACAGAGGATTATATATGGCTATGAAATATAACTTAGAAATCACTAAGTATAAAAATATTTACTCTCTAAAAAAAGACAATGGGAAAGATGAGTATTACACTACTTTTATGTTGAAAGGTATTACTTATCAAAAGAAAAACCTCACTGCTGAGTTTAATGCTACTACTGCAAAACAAGCAAGTGAAACATTAGAATTTATCAAATCTGAAATACGAGAAGGAAGAGAGCCTTTTCAATCAAACGGTGGAGATAAAGTAAGAAATATTATTCTTAATGATATAGCAACTAAAAAGCCTAAAAATAAAGGTGGCGACAATTCACATTATAAGAGAAGCTTAGAGCTATTTTTCAACAAATACATTAATCCGACAATAGGTCATTTGACAATGGAGAATGTAAAAGACAGCCATATAAAAAAAATATTAAATAGCTTGGAGGGTAATACAAAAAGCTATAAGCTTACAGTAAATGTGTTAATGCTGAAAATATTTGAAAATGCTTTTAGAAAGGGAGCAATTAAAACTAACCCTTTTTATGATTTAGATTATGGAACACACGAGCCAAAAGCTGAGTTTGATATAAGACTCAACGAGGATATGGAAGATACCGCTAAAAAAATATATAATGCAACTATAAACTTTGATATGTCTCATAGATTATTATTTTTATTGTCAATTATGTCAGTAAGAAGAATTGGAGAAATCTGGAAGCTAAGATTTTCTCATTTTAAAAAATACAGTGATGGAAGTTGGTATGTATTAGCAACAAAGGACATCACTAAAACTGGAATTGAGGAAAAATATCCTATTCCATTAGAAGTTGTCGAACTACTTCCTGAAGAAGTATTAGATGATGAATATAAAGATGAAAAACTATTCCATTTTTGCTATTCAGGAATGTTTTTAAAAGAAGCCAAGCTCATAAAAAATGCGAAGGTTGAAATAAATAAGGGATACAAAATCACATCTCACGACAACAGAAACTTATTTATTTCGATTCTTTCTTCATTAGGAATAGATAGTGACTTAGCCGATAGATGTCTATCTCATAATAACAAAAAAAATATAAAGCAAGTCTATTTAGATGTTCCTTATAAAAAAAGAAAAGAGATATTTGAAAAGTGGTGGAACTTTTTAAGAGCAAAATAAATTCACACTTTTTATCACTTTTTACCACATAATTACTTATAATGAGGTTCTTATAGAACGCTATTTTCATAAAAACCAAATTTATAGCTAAAAAAGCCCCTATTTTTAGCATTTTTTTCACTCTAAATATACCCCTTTTAATTATATTCTTATATCCTATTGTTTTATACATATAGGTATCTATACTATTCATATAACATACTCTCTATATCTATCATAATAGACTTATTATTAACAACTATATAATCATCAGATAATGTAGAATCTTTCTCTTCTATAATAATATTTTTCTTATCAATCTGCTTTAAAATATATAGATAGTTTTCTTCATTCTTAAAGGTTTTCCATATGTATTTTAAATGTATGTTTAGATAACGATATATATATTTAATTACATAATTAGGTAGTTCTTTTCTACTTGCCGTATACATAGGCTTGCCCATAAGCCTTTCTTTCTTTCTAATTTCATATTCTTCATCATACGGACGATAATACTCTTTAATAACATACTCATACTTAGTAAGTTTATTACACTTAGGATGAGTAACATCACTATTTTTATATATGCAGTTTTCTTTTAAAAATAATAATGTCTTTTCAATAGGTGCGAAGTCATCATAAAAAAATTGGATATGAATATGTGGATTAAACGAGTAGCCTTTTGATGGTTTAAATTCTCCATCACTCTCACCGAACTCTATTTGAGTAAAGTATGCTATTGATGTTTTATTTTTATCTTTGGCTCGTGAATATGATTTCAGCTTTTTCATCATCACTTTCCTTAATTCAAATAGAGAATCGAGACATTCATCTCCTATGCTACTATTTCTTTCATTACCAAGTGTTATTGATACCAAAGCTTTTTTTCTATGCTTATTCTCATAAAATAAAGATTTATAAATAGCTCTTGTGAGTCTATTCTTATAATCATAGTCTTGCTCTTGTAAACTTATTTTCATAGCTATTATAGATAATCAATATTCACTTGGACAAGTTAGTTTTGCTAAGTGTGTAATAAGTTCTCTCTTATCTCCAGTGATTTGATCGCAACCGATACCTTTAATATAATCATTGAACTCTGCTTTTGTAGTTCTTTTAAGAACTTTTTCCCAACCTATTAATAATGGATTTCCAACAGCATATGCCTCTATTAAATTTTCAATATCATCTATTCTTTTTTTTCTACTTCGCATTTATGCTACCTTCCCAATAGTAATTATTTCAGGCAAAAGTCCATTATTCGTCATTTTAAGATTATATATTTTTTTGATATCAACTCCTTTTACACCTAAAAAATCAACTATTTCGCATATCCCATTTTTAATACTCAAGTCTGCTTCTTTCTTCTTTTTTTTAGGAATATGTTTCCATATACTCGCCGCATTTCTATGCCATTTTTTAACATATTTACGATAATTAACATCATTAATATCAACTTCTCCATAGTCTAATCCAAATCTTGATTTAAATTTATGTAAAACATAAATATTTGAATTAAGAGAAAGACTCAAATCAGTATGAAGCACATCATCTAAATCTATTTCTCTTTCTTTATATTTAAAGTTAGTAGAATAGTTTAAAACTAATCCATCTGGACTAAGCTCTGGCACTATTATTAAGTCGATATTAATATTTTCTCGTTCAGTAAAGTTTTTTATTTGCTCTAAAATATCATTCATAACTTGATTTCTGTCATAAGGTTTCATTATGCTACCCTCTCAATATCTATAAAACTTTGATTATTCACTGGTAATAAGTTAAGTTTTGCCTTTGATTCATCATAAATGTAAAAAGGTTTTAGTTTTGGCATATTGAAAAATAAAACTTGTGCATTAAATTTAATACCATTAAATACATCTAAGGGAAGAGTCATAAGACTTGTAATATCAAAATTACCATCAGAGACATATTTCAGTCTTGCAGACTTTAATCTATTATTATTTAAAAAATTATCGCCCGTAATCATCACTACTGGAATATCTTCGCCAAATCTATCAAACATAGTTTTTAGGAATAGATGAGGAAATAATAAATTCTTACCTCTGCCATTACCGTTAAACGGTGGGTTCATAATAATCAAATCAGGTTTCACATTCTCAGGTATATCTGAGTTCTTAATATCTTGATGGAAAAAAACATTACATTGATTTTTTGCATTTTTATCAATATCTGCTCCAATAACTTCAACGCCATTTTCAAGGTAATATTTAGTCATACCACCACTTATACCGATACAAGGGTCAAAGACAGTTTTAAAGTCATATTCAGAAGTAATTATCTTATATAGTTCATAACTTAACTCTTTTGGAGTAAACACAGTTGATTTTTTTTGTTTTTTATCTTTTTTATTAATGTTAGACATAATAATAGATCCTTTTTATTTTTTTATTTTGTATATTTTTTGGCATAGATATCCCTTTGGAAATATATGCTTTTTTAAATATTTAGCAAAAAATTGGCATAGATATCCCTTTATGAGATATGCTTTTTTTTCACTTTCGTGTTAAGTCCTTAATGGGTGAATAATTATGTAGGGGAACAAATACTAAAGTTAATCATAGTATTTGTGGTTCAATAATTACAACAAATAAAGCAATTCAAAAAGCTAAACTAATTAGCTTTTTGCTTTGCCTTGGATATTATTGCGTAACAATGCTTAAAAACAACTTTATTCAAGGAAAATATATAATTTTCTTTTTATGTCTCTTAAGAAAAGAGGGTTTCAAAAGGGTGTTAATCCCTTTGCAGTGTCGTAATGGTTGGGGTTTCCCCACACTTTTACTATCCTGCTATATGCATAGTGCTATAAAACATGAAATTAAAAATAGTTTTTATAATCTCAGAAAAGAGAGGTTATAGAAATGGAATTAAAAGATTTAAAGTTTGATGATTGTTTTTTTAAAGTGAATCGAATAAGAGGAATGGCACATTTTGGAACATACAATGAGTATCTTGATAAAGATAACGCAACAATGTATTCAAAAATGAGTTATAAACAATTAGCAGAGATAGCAACAAGGCATATAAAAAGGGATGTTAAAAAATTAAAAGGTGGTCGCCCTGGGGATATGGCAAAGAACTTTATCTTTTCTCTTCCTCCTAAGATGGAAAGTGTGATTAATAGAAAAGATAAAAAACAGATGGCTGACTTTGTGAAAACAATCACAGAAGCTTTTTTAAACTCAGTCCAAGCTAATCATCCAGAGATAAGTATAAAGTGGCTTAGAGAACATTTAACAGTATCTTTACATACAGATACTAAACATACTCATTTCCATGTCTTAGCACCTACATTAGCTTCTAATAATGGTCTATTAAACAATGATTACACTTTAATTGATTACGGAAAAAGAAATATAAGTAAGCTATCTCGCAAAGCAATATACAACTGGTGCAGAAAGATAATAGGAGAACAGCCTATAACTCCTGAACTATTTATGCAATATGCCAAAATTGAAAGTAAATCTAAGAACAAAGCAAAATGGAAAACTTATAAAGAGAGGATGAAAGACGCCACTATTGAACTTGAAGAAGCAACGATTGAATATAAACGAGGCTCTGCCGAGTATGAGGCACAATCTCAAAGACTTAGAGAGCAATACGAAGAGATAGAAGAGAAAAATGAGAAATGGATTAGGAAGATTTTCAATATCTTAGCAAAAGTGGAGCGAATTGCAGAAGATCCGAAAACTACCTATCAACAAATCGAAACTAAGTTTGAGCGTTTAGAAACGCATATAGAGAAAACAGAGGATGAAAAATTAAAAGAAACGATAGCAACAGAAGTTAAAAAAGTGAAAGCTAAGATTTTACATCATAGCCCAAAATTATAATTTTTCATTTTTTTCATTATAACAATCTAAATATAAGGAGTTAAACATGTATGAATTTATAGAATATTGGATAGTGGGTATTGTTTCTTTCTTGGTAGGATTTATCATTGCCCTACTTACCAAAAAGTGTGAAGATAAAGAAGAATTAAAAGAGCTTTTAAATGATGTTAAAAGTAATTTGAATAGTGTCACTATACATTTATCAGAGAGTGAGACAGAGCGAATGGCTATGTTAAGAAATCAAGATAATATTCAGCAGATGATAGAAAAATTAAAAACGACTATCTTTAACCGTTCTAGGGATGAAGAAAAAAACAGAATAAAAAATAAAAAACTCAAATCTATCAAAAATAAAAACAATCAAGGAAATGACCTTGAATAACTATTATGATGACTTTGATTATTACAAATTAAAAACTGGATTATACGATGGCGAAGCATTAAGCCAAAATTGTAAAAGAGAACAAAAAGAAATTATTGCTCTATGGAATAAACTCGATGAACTAAGTGGTAACGCTTCTGCATATAATTTGAGAGATTTTTGGAGAAATCTACTCCTTGATGAATGGCTTGATAATTCAAATCATAAAGATAAGACTCGCATTGAACATACAATTTACTATATCTTCAAGATTAAGCCTATAATTTTGAAGCACATAGAGGATTTATCCTCTTAGCAAGAGATTTTCTCTCTTGTTTTACTATGGACTGTTTGACAGCCATATTTAGCCTTTATATCACTCATAGACTTCTGTTTAGGATTTCTCCCTTTCATCTCTCCGTAATACCACATCTTTTTCTTATTAGCCCACTTAAAACCAAGCTCTTTCAACTCATCTTTAATACTCTTAGAATTACCACTAACCCAAATCCAAGAACCGACAACTTCAATGATAATATCTTGATAATGCAGTATCTTTGATATTATTTTCTCTATCTCTAAATCAAACTCTGTATCACTCGCAAAGCTAATGCCATTTTCTAAAATACTATTGTATATCTCATTTAACATCTTAAATAGCTCAGTAGAGCCTCCCACGTCAGGATGAAGCCTCTTAGCTAACTCTTTGTATATCTTCTTTGCTTCGTTTATGCCCTCAATGCCTAAAAACTCGTTTTTAATCTCTATATTTGTCATCTCTTGTCCTTTAAATCAAATATCTATTTGAAGATTTTGAGGGTTTGCTCTTTTCTTCTTAACTTTTTAATTTTAAGAACTTCAAACATAATCTCTTAATCTTTCAAATATCTCTTCGTTAGTTTCTCGGGTTTGTAGGATTGTGGGGAATGAATTTTTACTTAGAATAAAATATAAATATGCAGTATTTTAATTTAGTATCAGGGAATAATTTTTTACACTTAAATGACGAAAACTGGAACTAATGATTGAGTTTTGCAAGATTGTTGATTTTGGTTGATGTTTTGTTGCTTAGTAAAAATTAAACATAAGATTGTTATTAAAATATTGTATAATCCTTTAACTTTAAACACTTAAGAGAATCAAATTAATGAATAAATATGAAAACTTATCAAAAGAACAGTTATTACAAAAAATAAAAACTTTAGAGTCCAAGAAATATGGCTTATTTTGGGATGATGAAAAAGAACCAGAGAACGTAGTAATTGAATGTCAAAACAATATACCGATTTTAAATAATATAAAGACTAATACGATTAGCACTAATATATTAAGACCAAGTAATATACTAATTGAGGGGGATAATTATCACTCACTTCAAGTTTTAAATTATACTCATAATGGTAAAATTGATGTTATATACATAGACCCACCCTACAATACAAAGAATAAAGATTTTATTTATAATGACACTTATGTAGATGCAGAAGATGGGTACAAACATAGTAAATGGCTTAATTTTATGGAAAAAAGATTAAGGTTAGCACATAACTTATTAACTGAGAAAGGGGTAATGTTTATAAGTATAGATGACAATGAAATGCCAAGACTAAATTTATTATGTAAAAAAATCTTTGGCGAAAATAATGTTGAAACTTATATATGGGATTTAAGAGATTTTGAAGAAAGCTCTTTTACAAAAACAGCTTCTCATACAGTTAGATTTGAGCACGAATATATTATTGCTTGCTATAAGAATAATAAAAAATTGTCAAGGTTTACGGAATATAGATTTAAGGATAGAGAAGACTTTTCTAATATTGACAATGACCCAAGGGGGGAGTGGATGTCAGGAAATATATCAAGAAATGGAATAAAATCTACAAGTGGTTCAAAATATTTTACAATCACGACTCCAACAGGTATTAAATATAGTAGAAATTGGACTTTATCTAAGAAAGAATATAAAGAACTTATAGATGATAATAGAATATATTTTTCAAAAAATGGTGATGGAGTACCACGATTAAAAATATTTAAAAGTGAAAGCTCACAATCAATACAAAGTTCTATTTTTACTGGATTAAAAACTTCTATTACTGGTAAAAATGAAATTAAAGAATTATTTGATGGTAATGAATTGTTTAATTTTCCAAAGCCAACAACACTTATTAAGAGACTTGTTGAACTTAGTTCAAATCAAACTTCTATTATATTGGACTTTTTCGCTGGTTCTGGAACAACTGGACAAGCCATATTAAACTTAAATCAAGAAGACGGTGGGAATAGACAATTCATACTTTGTACAAATAATGAAAATAATATTTGCTCCGAAATAACATACCCAAGAATTAAAAAAATAATAAATGGCTATACTAATCCAAAGAATGAAAAAGTAGAAGGATTAACTGGTAACTTACATTACTATATGACAGATTTAATTCCAATAGACGGGTATGTAAACATTAGTGACGCTAATAGAGAAGATTTAACTCTAAAGGCAAGCAATATGATAGCTATAAAAGAAAACACACATATTGAAGTAGAATCAAACCAAAGCTATCAAATATTTAAAGATGAAGCAACTAATAAATATACAGCTATTTACTCAACAGAGGATTTAGAGTTCTTTGATGAACTAATAAAAAAAGTTGAAAAATTTAATACTACATTATATATTTATAGTTATGGAAAAATTGATAAATCATCATACAACTATTTAGGTACTAATTTTCAAATAGAAGATATACCTGAACCAATAATAAATATTTATAAAGAAATAAACAAAGAGGGACTGATATGAAATTAATGGAGTTTCAAAAAAAAGCAGTAGATGACTTAAGTGAAAGTTTTTTTAATCTTTGGAAAACTAATGAAAATAAATTACCATTAGTATTTAAAGCACCTACTGGTGCGGGGAAAACAATTATGATGGCAGAGTTTTTAAGAACTCTTGATACAAACTATCATTTTGATGAAGATAAAGCTTATATCTGGATTTCATTTGGTGGAGACGAGTCATATATGCAGTCAAAAAAGAAACTATATAAATATTTCAATGATGGCACAGATATGGCATTAAAAGATAAAGATGATTTATCTCAAAAAGAACTTGGAAAGAATAATATTTTTTTTATTAACTGGTCAAAAATAAAATCCAGCACGAAAGATGGTAAGGTTTTAAGAAAGGATAATGAGCTCACAGATGGCGACTATGGGATATTTGACGAATATATCAAAAATACAAAAGCAAAAAGAGATTTAGTTTTAATTGTTGATGAAGCACATACTGAAACAAGCACTGGATTAGCCACGGAGGTTATTGATTTAATTGACCCAAGAATTATAATAAAAGTAACAGCTACCCCAAAAACAACTCCAAGTGCAGATGATATTGATGATAATAAAGCTGGGTATATTAGGGTCAAAGAAGATGAAGTAATACAAAGCGGTCTGATAAAAGATAGCATTATTATTCAAACAAAGGAAGAGATAGAATCTATTGAGTCTGGCTCTTTGAGCGAAGATGAACTAATGATAGAACTTGCCATAAAAAGAAGAGACGAACTCTTAGGATATTACCAAGACTTAAAGCTTGATATAAATCCATTAGTATTGATTCAACTTCCAAACGATATGGATGAAAAAGAACAGGTTACAACTAATAAAAAAGCAGTAGTGTTAAATTATCTGAAATCAAAAGGGATAAGTAACGATAAGATAGCAATTTGGTTAAGTAATGAAAAAATAAACTTAGATTTAATAGAATTAAATAATAGTGATGTAGATTTTATGCTTTTTAAAGCAGCTGCAGCTACTGGATGGGATTGCCCAAGAGCATCAATTTTAGTGATGTTTAGAGAAATTAAAACACCTACATTTCATACACAAATAATTGGTAGAATTAAAAGAATGCCTGAAGCAAAGCATTACGAAAATGGAATACTAAATAAAGCTTATATTTACACTAACTATAATAAGTCACATATACAAGATATAAAAGATAAAACTGAAAATAAAGTTCCTTGTTTTAATTCAGTAATTAAACCTGAAATAGAACAAATTGAATTACAAAGTATGTATCATAATAGAGTAGATTTTAATACTTTAACTCCAGAAAATAAATGGCAAAAATATATGCTGAGTATTCTTGATGAAAATAAAGAATTGATACTTGAAAGAATAGATACAACAGTAACGGCAATAGATAATAAAATAGTCGTAGATACTACGATAGATAGTTTTGATAACTTTATTGTGCAACTTAAAGCAAAAGCAAATGAAACTAATTTCCATTTTAGTAGGAATGACATTGAAAAACTTTATAACTTATTGTGTTTTGAAGAACTACAAAAACAAGACCTTGAATTAGCTAAATATAATCCATCAAGGTCGTGGAGTGCTTTAAAAAAATCATTGAATGTTTGGTTTAATAAGAGGCTTAATCTTCATAAAGAAAAGTTCTATACTATCATCGTAAATGATATGTTGAAAAGTGATAATAAAAGTGTCTTAAAACAGATGATACATAAAGCATTAGTTGGTTTTAGAGAGATTTTTGAAGCAGAAACAGAAAGCAAAGATGGTAAGGAAGAAATAATTGTAATTGCACCTCCACAAGAACTTAGTTTTACAGATGATTATGAACTTATAGAATGTAATAAAAATGTATATAACCTTTTTTACAATGCTAAAAAATACTTAGGAAAAGAGAATGAAGAAAAATTTATTACTTTTCTTGAAGAACAAGATAATGTTCAATGGTGGCATAAACAAAGCAATAGTGGAAAAGATGCTTTTGCAGTAGAATACTATGACGCACAAGAGAGTAAAGATAGACTCTTTTTTCCTGATTTTATCATAAAGACAAAAGATAAACTTTACATTTTAGATACTAAAAAAGATGGCACCGCTAAATCTACTGAAACAAAATCTAAAAGTGAAGCACTTCAAAAATGGATTAAAGAAAATCAAGATAAGTATGATTTAGAGTTAATTGGTGGTATAGCCATCATTAAACACCCACATTGGAAACTTAACAGTCAAGATGAGTATATTTATGAGAATGATAGTGAGTGGATTAATATAGAGTTTTAACCAAAATTGGATAAACTAACACTTATGAAAAATAATGAATTAAATCAGCTATATAAAATGTTTGAAGAACTAAGTGAAGAAAGTAAAAAAAACATAATACTTCTTCCAAGGTTTAAGTTTAACCATAGAGATTTAAGACTGGATTACATTTCAAAAAGTGATTATATTTTTCTAAGTAATATATTAGATAATTACACTTCTACAATAAAAGAAAAAGAAAAATCAGATAAAGAACAGATTGACCTTCTAAGTTTAAAAGATGAGATAAGCAGTCAAATAAAAGAACTTGCAACTTCAATTAATGTTAGTAATAAAAAATTAATTACTGGTAAAGATTTTGAAGATATATATTCTATCCCAGAAAAAAAACAGGGAATATTAAGAGGAAAAATGAAAGACCCATTACCACATATTCAAACAGCAAGCCGTGGAAATGTATTATATGATACAAAAATTGTTGATAAATGGTTAGAAAATTATAAAAAGAATACTTTGTAAAATGTTTTAAATATCTATATACTTATCTATACACCAATTTTTAAAATCGCCACAGGGACCTATTTTATGTTGCTAATCAATTTTATAAATGAGATGGGTCATCTAATCTAGATAGAATCTAATAAAATTTAGATTCTGGTAGTGCCCCTATTCTTCTCTCAGAAGAGCCTAAAGCTTTTAAGAGTTCTTGTGTAGTAGCTTGAAGTTCACTATAGTAAAGTTTCGCTCTATCCAATTCCATCTCACTTATTTTAGAAGATCCAAGAATTTTTGATAAAAAACCTTTTTTCTGATCTTTAAAAAATATCTCAAATACTCTTAAATACTCACTATGCCACCTTGCATGAAGTACTTCCATATTATCATAAAACAGTGAGCCAAGAATATCGCGCAGGTGGTTTTCATCATCATAGAGCCATTGACCAAATGCGCACTTTGTCTTTGCTACTGCTGTTGGATTATCTACTTTTTCGCCATCTATAGCTGCTTTAATTTTAGTCATTTGAGCTTCATGTGCTCTTCTAGCATTTTGAATTGATTCTAGTGTTTTTACTTTATCCATTATCTTAAATACTCTGATTAAATTTAGCATAATTATTACATAAAATTAATAAAAAAAGTATATAATTGTTTTAATAACTTTTTAAGGACATTCAAGTGACACATCCTGAACCCATAAATAATGAAATAAAACTAAGTCAAAAAAGATATATTGTTTCTAAAACAGACGCAAAGGGTATTATCGAGTATGGAAATGATTACTTTGTTGAGATATCTGGGTACAGTGAAGCTGAACTAATTGGTAAACCGCACTCTATTGTAAGACATCCTGATATGCCTCGTATTGCGTTTAAACTTATGTGGGACAGAATTAAACAGGGTAAAAACTTCATGGCTATTGTTAAAAATTTAGCAAAAGATGGAAGTTACTACTGGGTTGTAACTGATTTTGAACCAAAAATAGATCCTATAACAAATGAAATAATTTCACACACTGCTTTTAGAAAAGCTGCACCTCAAAAAGCAATAGATACTATGATTCCAATCTATGCAAAACTTTTAGATATAGAAAAAGAAGGTGGAATGGAAGCCAGCGAAAAATATCTTCGTGGATTTTTAGAAGAAAACAATACTACATATGATGATTTTGTAAACGATTTAGTTGGAAACAGCGGTCTATTTAAAGTGTTTTTTGCAGCTATGAAAAAGATGTTCTCATAATATGATAAAATATCCTTTTAAAAGGATATTTTAGTGGATTTAAAAGCTATACTCGCTCAAGACAATATTATATTACCCGACGACTTTTTTTATAATATACAAAAATACAAAGAGCACCTATTTAAATGGAACAAAATCCATAATCTAACTGGTGCAAAAGATTCAAACTCTATCGATGAATTTATATACGATGCAGTTTTCCCTGTAAGTTTTCTTCCAAAAGCAAAGAATCTTTTAGACATAGGTACTGGAGCCGGTTTCCCAGGTATGATTTTAGCACTTGCTCTTCCAGATACACAAGTAACCCTAGTTGAACCATTAACAAAAAGAGCCAGTTTTTTACAGTTTATAAAAGCTGACTTGGAGCTTGATAATGTAAGAGTTGTAAAAAAACGTGTTGAAGATATGGAAGCTGAAATATTTGATATTGTAACCTCTAGGGCTGTTACAGATACACAGATGCTCCTAAACTTAAGCAAAAACTTTCGTGATGAAAAATCAAAACTTCTTTTTTACAAAGGTGAGAGAGTTTATGACGAAGTCGATGAAAGTATTAAACATAAAATAATAAAAACTAAAAATAGACACTACTTATTAATAGGAGAAGATTAATGTCACCACAATGGATTGTAGTTATTGTACTTATCGCTGTTGTATACTTTATATTCATAAAAAAGAGACCTGCCCTAAGACAAAACAAAAAAAGTTCCAGTGAGAAAAAAAGCAAAGAAGAAGTTCAAAGTAACGATATGATTGAGTGTGCTGAATGTGGCATTTACTGTGAAGTTGATGATACAATCCTCAGCAATAACAAATACTACTGCTCGCAAGAGTGTTTAAAGAAATCATAATGTATATATATGGACATAGATTTATAGAGAGTGATAGTTTCTACCATATACCAAATATTGATGCTATTGCTAATACTCCGTCAAACTCTACAGTTTACTTAGATTTTAGCGAGGATAATCTAGAAACGATTAATTATGCAATTTCAAATGAAGTAATCTTAGCTCTTGGAGCTGTTAATGTAACTGAGATTGTATACGCTTCATCACTGGGAGCTTCTTTTATAGTGGTGCCAAGGGAGCTAGCAAAAACAGCTCAAAACATTGCGAACAACTATCTTTTTGATGCAAAGGTTCTTGTACATATTAGTGAAGAATCAGAAATAGAAGAGTTAGCTATCTTAGGTGTAGACGGTGTTGTTTTCTCAAACGCCATCATAAAAATAAACTCTTAGTTTAGGCAAAAGAGATGATACGATTAACTCTTATTATCTCTCTCATACTTATCTTTAACGGATGTTCTACAAAGCATCTAAGACAACACTCAAAACCTCAAGAAGAAATTCAAAATATAACTTCTAAACCAAAAGCTATTCCATCATACAAACCAAAAAATAAGAACTGGATAACAACAGCTCTATATAATGAATATAAAAAATGGTATAAAACTCCGCATAAACTTGGTGGGATAAATACAAATGGATTGGATTGTTCATCATTAATACAAATTGTTTACAGAGACGCTTTTAGTATCTCTCTCCCAAGAACTACTAAAGATCAGGTCAAACAAGGTTATCTAATTAGTAGAAATTCTACCAAAGAAGGTGATTTGGTTTTTTTCAAAACTGGCTTTAATAAAAGACATGCGGGCATAATTATTGAAGAAGATAAGTTTATGCATACTTCAAAAAAATATGGAGTCAGCATCTCTAGTATGAGTAATCCATATTGGAAAAGCAGATACTGGCAGAGTCGAAGAGTTTTACCTTAATTATATTATATTAACTTATATTTATAAACAATATGATACCTTTTCTCATAAACTTAGTTGATGGAGAAAAGTTATGCGTTTAGTTCTAATATTACTCTCTATATTTATCTTGAGCGGATGTGAAAAAAATGAAAAAATAGTCTTTGATACTCCAAATACACAAGTAGAAAATGAAAGAGCAAAGGTTATATTTCAAAGATGCCAGAGATGCCATGGTATGAAAGCCGAGATACAAGCATTAACAAGATCTGACATCATAGCTCACTATAGTAAAAATGATTTAATCCAAGCACTTACGCTATATCAAAAAGGAAAAAGAGACAGACATAGATTTGGCTTTTTGATGAAAGGTATAATTGTTGACTTGTCTAGTGATGATATAAGAGTTCTCTCAGACTACATATCAAAAATAGAAGACAAAAACTAAACTATCTCTCTTTTTAGAGATGCTTTTAAAGATGTCAGGATTTCATAACTTATAGTCCCTGCAGATTTTGCTGCATCTATAGCGTTGTTAAAAATTAAAAGATTCTCTTCGTTTGTAATGAAAGAGCTGTTATCCATAGAGATTCTGCCAACCTGCTCCACTCCATTTGAAGTTACAAATTCATTAGAAGAGTTTCTTAAAAAACCATCTCCATAACCAAAGTCATAGTTAGATACTACACAGTTGTCTTTTGCGACAAATGTACCGCCGTAACCAACTCTCTGACCCCTCTTGACTTCTCTTGATGATATCTTATCAGCATACAGTGAGAGAACAGGAGCGAATCCTTCATAGCCTTCTAAACATCCATAAGAAGCGATACCTACCCTAGCCATATCTTCATCAAAAGAATCCGTTCTAAATAGTGAAGCCGAATTTGCAGAGTGAAATCTAAGAGAGCCAAATCCAAACTCCTCTGCCAAATACGCAGCTTCTTGTTTTACTTTTTTAAAGTTGTCATTTTGCCAAAACCATTCACTTGTAAGCTCATCAGAAGATCTGTGATGGGTAAAAACTGCTTCTAAAATAAGTCCAGCTTCTTTAATTTGCATAAATGCATCATGAAGCTCACTCATAGAGATGCCATTGCGATGCATTCCAGTGTCTACTTTAAGTTCTACAAGTGTCTCTTTGGGAAATTTACTAATACTCTTAATATCGTTGATTGTATATCTCATTTTAGAGCTTGGCTCTTTAGGTATATCACCCAAAACCAATATATACTCAAAAAATTCTTCTATACTTTTAGCTTCATCATTACTTCGAACAACAGCTTTTTTTACTCCATACTCTTTTGCTAGAGATGCCATTTCCGATATTCCATGACCATAAGCATTATCTTTTAAAACTATTGCTATTTTATCTTTGCTTTTAGTATGTTTTGAAATCAAATCGAGGTTGTTGAAAAAATTATTTTTATTTAGAATTATATTAGCCATAAATGCAATTATACCTTACTAAAGTGTAACTTTTTGAGCAACTACAATATAAAATTTTGAAGCCTCTTGTTTGCCACTCAACATTTTTACATTCACCTTTATTTTAAGGTTCTCACCACGAATAATATGATTGATTTTATAACTCATTTCTTTTATAAGTTTTATGTGCTCCTGCATCTTATCAAATCCTATCTTCTCTTTAAATACCGGTATTTGATCAAACTTTATTTTGCTATTCTCATCTTTTATGCGGAACATCTTTACAAAGCTAGAGTTCATTTTAATAAACTCACCATTTGAGTTCATATATCCTATAGCAAACGGAAAATAATCAAAGCCTACTTTAATGCTTTGTATTTGTTTCTTTAAACTTGTGTTTTGCTCCACAAATTTACTAATATCACTCCCAACAGCGATAATAAAGTTTTGATTTTGTTTTACAACCTTAGATACTTGCCAATTTATCTTAAAAACCTCATCATTTAAACCTTTCATAGGTGTAACAAACTGTTGATGTGCAGATTCCTCCGACATCAACTCTTCTAAATAAGCATTTAATATTTTCATATCACTTGGAATAAAAGTCTCAAAGAAAGGTTTTGCATAAGCATCTTCTTTGCTCATGCCTACAAAATTTAAAAAACAATCATTCATATCTATAAGTTTGCCTTCTGCATCCAATACAACGACGATGGCATTACAAGCTCCGCTAAGATCATGGAAAGTGATATTATCAAATAGTTTTTCTATGCTGATTTCTATAAAAGTTATAAATATATTATTGGAGTTTCTACTAAAATTGATGTTATATAGTTTGTTAAAAATCTCTACATCATAAAGAGTAAAATTATTAGATTTAGATTGACTATTGTACGAGTTCATCACTTCAAGAAAATCTTCTGTGAATTTTAATTCTTCAGACTCTTGTGATTCTTCAGAGTTTTCTTCTTTTTCACTTTTCAAGAGTTTTTGCATCTCTTCATTGGCGTAAAGTAGCGTATACTCAGCTTCTTTTGACTCTAGCAGAATTACAGGAGACGAAAGTGTGTTAATTACATCAAATAATAAATCCCTGTATTCCATGTTAGCAACTCCATAAAAAGATAAAATAAACAGATAAATTTATACGATTATAACAAAGTTTATAGATATAATACGCCTATGAAAAAAAGATTTATAGCAGAATTTGAAAAACAAAGTTTTACACAAATAATATTTCCGCACGCAAATACTGACTGGGCGCCATATCTGGATGAAGCTCAAAAGAATTTTGTCAATATAGTTAACGAGATTGTAAAATATCAAAAATGTTTGGTCGTTAGCTACGATATACAATCAGTTAAAAAACATTTTCAAGATAACGATAATTTATACTTCGCAGAGTATATAAGTGATGACACATGGGCAAGAGACTGCTCAGCTTTGTCTATATCAGAATCTAATAAGACTAAACTTCTTGATTTTACGTTTAATGCTTGGGGAAATAAGTTTGAAGCCTCTAAAGATGACTTGATGAGTAGAAGTATCTCAAATCATTATTCATCTGAATTAGAGACAATTAACTTTTCTCTTGAGGGCGGAGCAGTTGAGAGTAACGGGAATGGCATCTTACTAACCACTTCTGCGTGTATGTTAAATGAAAATAGAAACCCTGAGCTAGAAGACGCACAAATCACACAAAGACTAAAAGATTATTTTGGCTCATCTGAGATTTTATACCTAGATCACGGCTACTTATCAGGTGATGATACAGACTCTCATGTGGATACATTAGCCAGATTTGTTGATGAAAAAACAATTATGTACGTTAAATGTGAAGATACAAATGATGAGCATTATCAAGAGCTAAAACTTATGGAAGAAGAACTTCAAGAGTTAGCATCTACTCATAATTTTAAACTTATCTCTCTACCTATGACAGATGCTGTATATTACGAAGATGAGAGATTGCCCGCAACTTATGCAAACTTTCTTTTTGTAAATGGAGCTGTGTTAGTTCCGACTTATGGTGTAAGACAAGACGAAGTTGCTCTAGATATATTTAGAGCAACATTTGAAGATAGAGATGTTATTGGAATTGATTGCTCAACTCTTATCAGACAACACGGCTCACTTCACTGTGTTACTATGAACTTCGCTAGTGACATTGCTCTCAACTAAAGAGGACTTCTCCTCTTTGTCTAACACCGCCATCCCGCTCATTATTAAATAGGTTGCTAACCCAAAACCTAAAGATATTAAGACTACTCTTTTTATTTTTTCTATTTTACTCATGGCAGAATTTTATCACTAATTTATAAACAATTTAACACTTGTGTAACACTATTATTATATTATAAAGTAATTTTAAAATTTAAGGGAAGTTATATGAAGAAAATTATTCCTCTATCTCTAATAGCTATCGCTTCACTATATGCAAGTGAAGTTCAATTAGCACCAATTAGCGTAGAATCAACTGTGATTACAGAAGTTAGCCAAAATGCTCAAGTCTCAGCAGATTTGGCACAAGCACTAAGCACTAGTGTACCAAGTATAGATATGAACCGTCGTAGCGGTATTGCTAATGATGTTTATATTCGTGGTCAAAAAAGAGATAATATCTCTGTTGATGTTGATGGAACAAAAGTTCAGGGTGCATGTGTAAACAGAATGGATCCTCCTATCTCTCATATTATCACTAGTCAAATTGATGAAATCGAAGTAATCGAAGGTCCATATGATGTTGAAAACATGGGAACACTAAGCGGTGGTATAAGAATCAAGACCAAAAAACCTACAAAAGACCTTCATGGGTCAGTTGATTTTGGTTTTGGTAGTTTCAACTACACTAAAATCGGTGCTACAATTAGTGGTGGTAATGATACGGTTCGTGTTTTAGTAAGTGGTTCAAGTGAATCTAGTGATCAATATAAAGATGGTAATGGTGACACTATTGCTGAACAAATAGACAAATATGCAGTAGCTAACCCTGCAGCAGCAGGAATGAAGTTTAAACCAGCACATAAAGAGATGCCGGCATATAAGAAAAAAAGTATTATGGCTAAGGCATTTGTAAATGTAACAGACAATCAAGAGCTTCGTTTGAGCGTTACAAAAAACAAAAGTGATGATGTTCTTTACGGTAACTCGAAAATGGACGCCCTGTATGATGACTCAAATATCTATGCAGTAGAATATAACATCAAAAATGTTAGTGATATATACAAAAACATTAACTTAAAATACTATTACTCTGATGTTGACCATCCAATGGCTACAACATATAGAATGTCATCAAATGTAGCAGCACAAGATAATACAAATCATCTTAAAACAACTATGCAGGGACTTAAACTAAAAAATGACTTTGATATCAATAGTTTTAAACTTTTAGTTGGTTTTGATGGAAGTAAAAGAACTTGGGATGGTAACTATTACAACACAACAACTGGTGCAGCTTTAGCAGCAGGAAATTCTAAAAGTTTAGATGATGCTCTGACAAAAAATGGAGCAATATTTGCAAAACTTGACAAAAAGTATGGTTCTTTTGGTTTTAGTCTTGGTGCTAGATATGACTCTACAAAAATCACACATGCGACACTACAGTCAAATGACTATACATCTTTTGGTGCAAACCTAATGACTTCTTATAACTTAGATAAAGAAAATAAAGTATTTTTAGGTTTTGGTCAAGCTTCTCGTGTTCCGGATGCAAGAGAATTATACTTTAGAAGCTCAAACGGTGCATGGAGCGGTACAGCAAATTTAAATCAAACAACAAACAGAGAAATTGACTTAGGATACGAAACTGACAACAGTGCATTTAAGCTAAAAATCAAAGGTTTTTATTCTATGCTAAGTGATTATATCTACTACCAAAAACAAGCTAATGGAGTAGCAATTACTACTAACAACTTTAAAAACCTTGATGCAACTGTTTATGGTACAGAATTAACTACTTCATACTATGCTACTGACGATGTAACGGTTGATTTAGGTGCTTCATACAAAGTTGGTAAAAAAGACAAAGCTTTAACTGGTCAGACTGATACAGATTTAGCAGATATGGCACCATTAAGAGGTAATGTAGCTCTAAATTATGAGTATATGAAAGGTTCTATTGCAACTGCTGAAGTACAAGCTTCTGACAAATGGAGTAAAATAGATTCAGATAATGGCGAGCAAGAGTTAAAGGCTTGGACGATACTTAACCTAAAGGTTAAACATGCTGTTAATAAAAACTTTAACTTCACTCTAGGTGTTAATAACCTTCTTGATGAGACATATGCTATGAACAACACTTATGCTGATTTAATTCTAGTTACAGCCGGTGGTACTTCAGATATAATGCTTATGAATGAGCCTGGAAGATACGTTTACACAAACCTTAACTTCAAATTCTAATCTCTATATATAACAAGTCTCTACATCTTGTAGATTCTTGTTAATAATTCCCTCTCATAAAGTAAGAATAAAAGACAATTCATATAAAATGACTTAATGAAAGCAATAACAAATATTTACAACAGCTTTATTCATACAAACATATTGGCTACAATTTTCATCTTTACATTTTTTAGTATCATAGCCTCTTTTATATTTGTTATGTTTGTCATGATATTAATTGACCTTACTGTAGGTTCAGAGTCTATTAGTTACTACAATACTGGTATTATACTCTCTTTGATTATTCCGACCATTGCTACACCTATACTCTCATATAAAATCATTTCTCTGACAAATAAACTAAAACAAGCGGACAAAAAACTCTCCTATCATATTCAATATGACAAGCTGACTAAAATATACAATCAACGTCATACACTAGAGTTGGCAAACTATGAATTTGCTATCTCCAAAAGAACTAAATCACCAATATCTGCTCTATTTGTAGAATATGATTATTTCAAAGAAGTAAATAAAAATTATGGACAGGAGATAGGAGACATAGTCCTTATAGAACTAACAAGATCAATAAATAATACAATCAGAACTACAGATATATTTGGAAGATACAAGGGAGCTAAGTTTCTTTTGATTTGCCCTATGCTTGATTTAAAGACAGCACAAAATTTAGCTAAAAAAATAAAATCAGAATCTGAACAAATTCTACATATAAATGATGATGATATTAAAATGTCAGTGAGTATTGGATGCGCCCAAATACAGGATTTTGGAGAAAGCACTTTACAAACACTTTTAGACAAAGCAGATGCTGATCTTTTAAAAGAAAAAACAGCTCTGTAAAGAGAGTAGATAGATAAACAAAAATTTATAAAGCACCCTTTTATAACAAACAAGATAAAATCTCTTCATGATAAAAAGAGTACAAACTAAACAGATTTTTGTAGGTAATGTAGCAGTTGGAGGAGATGCTCCAATCTCTACACAATCTATGACATTCTCAAAAACTTCAGATGTAGCGACTACGGTTGAACAGATAAAAAGACTTCACTTCGCAGGTTGCGATATTGTTCGTTGTGCTGTTCCGGATATGGAAGATGCATTAGCACTTAAATCTATTAAAGAACAGATTGATTTACCTCTAGTTGCAGACATCCACTTCAACCATAAACTGGCACTAATTGCTGCTGAAGTAGTTGATTGTATACGAATCAACCCTGGAAATATTGGGTCTAAAGAGAAAGTTGCCCAAGTTGTAAAAGCTTGTCAAGCTCGTAATATTCCTATTCGTATCGGTGTAAATGCAGGCTCACTTGAAAAAGAATTTCTAAATAAATACGGACAAACTGCCAAAGGTATGGTTGCATCTGCTGAATACAACATCAAATTTCTCGAAGACCTGGGTTTTAGCGATATAAAAGTATCTCTAAAGGCAAGCGACGTTCAAAGAACTGTAGATGCATACAGAATGTTGCGTCCAAAAAACTCTTACCCATTTCATTTGGGCGTGACAGAAGCCGGAACTCTTTTTCACGCCACTGTAAAGAGTTCTATCGGACTTGGAGCACTTTTACTTGATGGTATTGGCGATACAATGCGTGTATCTATTACAGGCGAACTAGAAGAAGAGATAAATGTTGCCCGTGCAATTCTTAAAGACAGTGGTGCGATGCCAGATGGGCTTAACATCATCTCTTGCCCTACATGTGGGCGCATCGAAGCAGATCTGGTTTCGGCAGTTGCTGAAATAGAAAAAAGAACAGCTCACATAAAAACACCCCTAAATGTTTCTGTTATGGGATGTGTTGTAAATGCTATAGGCGAGGCAGCTCATGCTGATGTTGCTATTGCTTATGGAAAAGGTAAAGGTCTTGTGATGGTAAAAGGTGAAGTAGTCGCTAACCTAAATGAAGATGAACTTGTTGATAGATTTGTTTATGAGGTAGAAAAGATGTCAGAGGAATCAAATTAATGCAGGACAATCTATACAACTTATCTTTTGAGCGCTCAATATTAAGCTCAATTGTTTTTGAACCTCAACAATTTGATGAACTAAGTGTTGCCATAAAAAAAGATGATTTTTACCTTCCGGCTCACCAAGATATATTTGGAGCTATGATCACTCTTCTTCAAAAAGATCAGCCAATTGATGAAGAGTTTATAAAAAAAGAGCTTATTAAAATTAAAAAATTTGATGAACAGGTTATGATTGAGATTTTATCTGCCAATCCTATCTCAAATACTAAAGCTTATGTTGATGAGATAAAAGATAAATCTCTAAAACGAAAACTCCTAACACTCACAACAGAGATAAAAAGAGTTACAGTTGAAGAAGAACTTCCGTCTGCTGAAGTTGTAGACATAGTAGAGAAAAAACTCTATGAAATAACTCAAGACAACCAGACAAGTGACTTTAAAGACTCTCCAAAAATGACATTTGACACTATGGAGTACATCAGAGAGATGAAAGCCCGTGGAAACAGTGTACTTGTTGGAGTAGATACAGGTTTTCATGAACTAAATAAGATGACTACAGGTTTTGGTAAAGGGGATCTTGTTATTATTGCAGCACGTCCTGCAATGGGTAAAACTTCTTTTATTTTGAACACTGTAAACTCTCTTATCATGCAAGGAAAAGGTGTTGCTTTTTTCTCTTTAGAAATGCCAGCTGAGCAGTTGATGCTAAGACTACTTTCTATTCAGACTTCCATTCCGCTTCAAAAACTTCGTGTTGGAGATATGAGTGATGACCAGTGGAGTTCGCTAAATGGTGCTATTGATAAGATGAATAGCGCTAAACTTTTTGTGGATGACCAAGGTAGTCTCAACATTAATCAACTTAGATCTAAACTTAGAAAACTAAAAAATCAGCATCCGGAGATTGAGATAGCGGTAATTGATTACCTGCAGATTATGCAGGGCATCGGTAACCAAGACAGACACATTCAAGTATCTGAAATCTCTAGGGGTCTAAAAATGCTTGCACGTGAGCTTGAGATGCCTGTAGTGGCGCTTTCACAGCTAAACCGTGGTCTAGAAGCTAGAAATGACAAACGCCCTATGCTGAGTGATATTCGTGAGTCTGGTTCAATTGAGCAAGACGCGGATATTATTCTTTTTGTTTATCGTGATGATGTCTACCTTTACAAAGAGGAAAAAGAGCGAGAAAAAGCAGCTAAAAATGACGGAAAAGAGTTTATCTCTGAGTATGTTGAAAAAGAAGAAGAAGAAGCTGAGATTATCATTGGAAAACAGAGAAATGGTCCAACCGGTCATGTTAAGCTTGTTTTCCAGAAAAAGCTTACTCGCTTCGTAGATGCTCAACCAAAGGCCATAGAAACTACTTATGAGCATATAGACACTAGGTCTGCCAACATAGATGTTGGAAGTAATGACTCAATCTCCATGACAATGATCTAATGGCGCTAGAAAGGGTCGAACTTTTTAATAAAAAAGAGTTCCTCTCCTTCTTGCTTTTCTGCCTATTTATACTATCCTACTCTCTACTTATAAACTTTCAAGACTATAAAAATTTAACCAGATTTGACACTGTTGTAGTAGAAGCAACTCTCTTGAAACAATACACAAAGACAAAAGATGAGAAGAGCTATCAATTACTGAAACTAAAAACTGATGAGGGAATCAATTTTTATACCACGGCAAAAGAGTCATTTCCTGATGCCAAAGGTAAAAGACTTACTCTTGAGATATATTCAGACAAGATAACTTTTTATGGATATCTTACAAGCTTTTATGCATACAGCAAAACTAAACAGATTCATCAATCGCAGACTATAAAACAAAGACTTAACTCTGCTATAGCATCTGAGCATAAAAATGAAGATATTACAAATATTTACCAAGCACTCTTTAGTGCAGCACCACTAAACAAAGGTTTGCAAACTACATTCTCTACTCTTGGAGTATCACATCTTTTAGCAATTAGCGGGTTTCACTTAGGAGTTCTAAGTGCTCTGCTTTTCTTTTTATTTAAACCAATTTATAGCTACTTTCAAAACAGGTATTTTCCATATAGAAACTCCAAGTCAGATATCTTTTTGGCAGTTGCTTTATCTCTGCTTGTCTATCTGAATTTTCTAGACTCCCCTCCATCTTTGCTTCGAGCTTTTGCTATGCTTGTAATTGGCTTTGTACTTTATGACAGAGGTATAAAAATAATCTCTATGCAGACTCTACTTCTTACAGTTATACTGCTTTTGGTATTATTTCCAAAACTATTATTCTCTCTTGGCTTTTGGTTATCAATTGCGGGAGTATTTTATATATTCTTGTTTCTCATACACTTCAAGCACCTAGGTAAGTTATGGCAATTTATCTTGATACCGTTTTGGGTATATATTTTGATGTTGCCATTCTCTTTAGTTATCTTTGGAAATTTCAGCATCTACCATCCCCTCTCAATTATCTGGACAACACTTTTTACTCTTTTTTATCCTCTTAGTATTTTCTTGCATCTGATAGGTCAGGGAGATTTACTTGATGGGGTTTTGGAGTCTCTTATGCTCTTAGCTCAAAGCCAGTCAACCATAGAACTGGATGACGTGTGGCTAGTCTTGCATATTGTACTATCACTCATCAGCATCTTTAAAAAGAGTTTTGTCCCTCTACTACTCTTCTTTAGTCTCTCTTTTTTGATATACGCGATTAATCATGTAACATAGCTTCAGTCCGTAGATAAAAATAATCCAAGAGACATAAATCCATAAAAATAAAAACATCATAATCGCAAAAGAACCATACATAGTTGTATACGCTTTGTTGTAAAAAACATACTCTATGAAGGCATTCTTAGAGATGCTAAATACTATGGAGATAATAAACGAGCTTATCAGAGATGCTCTTGGATTTATCTTAGTGTTTGCACCGATTTGAAAGATAAGAAAAAATAGTGCCCAAATTATCATATATGGAACAATAGGAAGAATATTCAGTCCTGAAGTCATTGTGTTAGATGATATCATAATCGCTAATTGTGCTGTTATGTAAAAAGAAGCCCCAAGTGCTATTGGCGTAAGTGTGAGCATCGTCCAGTAAGTTGTAACTGACTCCCACAGTGTCCTTGATTTTGCATGAAAAATCTTATTTGCAATATACTCAAAATTTTTAAAAAACAGAAGTGAAGCAACTAAAATCATGACAAGACCAATAACTCCCATTTTTGCTGAGTTTGCCAAAAATCCATCAATATGACCCATTATAGCTTCAGAATTTACAGGCATCAGATTGGAGAATATAAATGTTTTTATACTCTCATAATGCTCAGCGAATGAGGGTAAAGAAGTAAGAAGTGTCATCATAATTAACAGTAAGGGGATAATCGTAAAGATTGTATAGAAGCTAAGACTAGCTGCAAACAGTGTTAGTTCCTTATCAACAAAAGTGCTGATAAAGAACTTCACATGTCTATAAAGATAATTAGCATTGATTTTATCTCTAATCATAGTAATATCCTTTTTAAATTATATATTTAGTTTAGCCCCATCTTAGCAGGATTCAAAATATTATTAGGGTCAAATGCTTTTTTAATTGACTTAAATAGATTCATCTCTTCATCTGTAAATGCCATATGCATATATGGTGCTTTTGCAAGCCCTATTCCATGCTCACCTGAGAGAGTTCCACCTAAGTCAATAGTAGCTTGGAAAACCTCTTCAATGGCCTTGTAAGCGATTTTAACCTGCTCAGGATCGCTTCCATCAACCATAACGTTTGTGTGAACATTGCCATCGCCTGTATGACCAAAACATGGAATCTTTATTTGGTACTTATCAGCAATAGCATAAAACTTCTCTAATAGCTCCGGCAGAGCAGAACGAGGAACTGTAACATCCTCATTTAGCTTTTTACTTCCATAAACACTAAGTGCCGGAGATGCATTACGACGAGCAAACCAGATATCAGCAGCTTCTTTTTTATCTTTTGCTATTTTAAATTCACTGCATCCATTTTCACGAAAAACTTTCTCTATCTGAGCCAGTTGAAAATTTAGATCATCTTCTAAATTTCCATCAACATCTGTAACCAAAAGTGCTCCAGCATCTACTGGAAGACCTTTGTTAAAAGTTTGCTCAACTGCTCTAATTGTCAAGTTATCTAAAAATTCCATAGCAACTGGTGTAATACCGCTTGCCATCGTTTTATAAACTGCTTCCATCGCATCATTTACAGTAGGAAAAATCCCCATTGCTGTTTTGGTAAGTTTTGGTTTTGGAATAAGTCTTAGAGTTATCTCAGTTAAAACAGCTAAAGTTCCCTCAGATGCTATGAGTATTCCACTGATGTTATAGCCGGCAACATCTTTGATAGTTCTCTTTCCAGCTTTAATAATATCGCCATTAGGAAGTACTGCACGAGTAGCCATTACATAATCTTTTGTGATTCCGTACTTCGCAGCTCTCATACCACCAGCATTTTCACTAACATTTCCACCTAGAGTTGAGTACTCTTGGCTAGCTGGGTCTGGCGGATAAAAAAGTCCTACCTCTTCTACAGCACGTTGCAAGTCCATATTGATAACGCCAGGCTGAACAATTGCAACCATGTTTTTCATATCTATCTCTAAAATCTTATTCATATGTTTTTCCATAGCTAAAACAATACCACCGGAACTAGGAAGTGCTCCACCTGTAAAACCACTTCCGGCACCACGCGGTACTATAATTATTCTATGCTCATTACAATACTTTAAAATCTCACTAATCTCTTGCTCATTTCTTGGGAAGATTACAGCATCTGGCTCAAAGTGTTCTCTGGTTGCATCATATGAGTAAGCTATTAAGTGTGCTTTATCGCTATAGATATTATCATCACCAACGATGTTTGTAAAATGTTTTATATGTTTTGAATCAATCATTCTGAAACCTTTGGTTTGAAATTTTTCACTATATTTTGTAGTTCTTTGTTGTTTGGATTTGCCTCTGTTAACAACTCGTAGTAATAAGGTTCGTATGACTCTAATTCATCACTTCCTTCTCCCCACCAGGCAGCTTCTATCTCTTCGATTCTTGTGTAAAAAGGCAGTTTTGTACTATCTTGATTTAACTGAGCCTCCGTAATCGTTAATATTTTAAAACTTTTAGCATCAATTGTAAAAAGCTTTTTCTCTAAATATATAAAGACTAAACCAACAGATGCAGCAATTGAAAGTTTTGTAAAATCTTCTCTAAGTGGCGTCGGGTGTCCATTAAAAGATAAAATAGTCGCGAAAATATCTGGATGAACCCATTGTAAGTCTTTTACACTTCTTGTAATCCTATGATAAATCTCTTCATTTGGAGAGATTAAAATACCTCTTGTGTATCCAAAAGCTAAAATAGCTTCATCCCCAACTTTTACACTCCACTTACCACTAGGAAGTGCATTATTTTTTAGAGCATCGTATGGACTCATTTTAAGAGTTGCCACCTTGCTCTGCTCATCATAATTAGTAACTACAATATTTTTTAAAATAACCGTGTGGTCCTGAGCAATTTTATGAGATATAAAACCACTCATACCAACATCAATCTTATCTATCTCGATTGTTGCAATACTATTTTGTTCATCAACACTGATAAGAGGTGACTTTACAATTCCAGCTATAAGCTCTAAGGCAAGAAATAAAACTAAAAATATATACTTCATTAACTATCCTACTATTATTTATGCGATTATAGCAAAGCAAACCTCATACTAAGCCAACTTTTGTTAGAGTTTCTAAATTATTTCAAAAAATTTAATATTTATGGTTATTTAATGATACGATTTTTTCTACTTTTTCTACTGACAACCTCTCTTTTTAGCTCTCAAGTTGAGAGATTCAGATGGCTTAACGGCGAAACTTATCTAATATTTTTAGAAAAGCAGAACCTTCCTGTTAAAAAACTATATTATGACCTTGACAAAGATGATCAAAGGCTGACAGAAGAGATGAGAACAGGTGTCCACTGTCAGATTTTAAAAGATAACAATGGAGCTATTGAACAAATTTTACTTCCACTAAATGATGAGCTTCAAATTCATATATTTAAACATAAAGATGAGTATAATTTTGAAGCAATTCCCATTATTTCTAGCACAAAGACAGAAGCATTTACTCTTAAAATAGACAACTCTCCATACTATGACATCATCAAAGCAACAGGCTCTAAAAAATTAGCACAAATTTTTGTATCAAATTTTAGAAACTCTCTAAATTTTAAAAGAGACCTAAGAAAAGGTGATACACTAGTAATGGTTTATGATCAAAAATATCGTCTTGGCCGTCCTTTCTCAATGCCAACACTAAAAGTTGCCATGATAGAAATGAGAAATAAAAAACACTTTATATATTTAAATGATGATGATAGATATTATGATGAAAAAGGTCATGAAGTAGAAGGATTCTTACTAGCTCGTCCGGTACGTGGGGCTAGAGTTTCATCACACTTCACAAATAGAAGGTTTCATCCTGTGTTGAAAAAATGGAAGGCTCACCTTGGCATTGACTATGCAGCAAGACGTGGAACACCTGTCATTGCAGCAGGAAGTGGAACAATAATTTACTCAGCATATCTGGGAAGCTATGGCAACTTAGTTAAAATACGTCATGCTGATGGATATGAGACTAGATATGCTCACCTAAAATCATTTCGCAGAGGTATAAAAAGAGGCAAGCATGTTAAAAAAGGTGACACTATAGGCTATGTTGGAAACACTGGCCGTTCTACTGGTCCACACCTTCATTTTGAACTTAGAACAGACGGTCGTGCTATTAACCCTCTTCGCGTCGTTCAAGTTACAACGAAGAAGCTAAAAGGCAATGAGAGTAAGGCGTTTTTTAAACTAAAAGAAAACTATGATCAAAGAATAAATCTACATTTGGTTAATAAAACACCTTTTGAGAAACCTCAAAAAGTAGAACAAGTTTGTTACTTCTATAACGGAGCACACTGTGAGTAAAATAGACTCTATAGAACAACTCTCAAATCCAAAGTTTATAAAGCCAATAAAAATAAACTACACTCAAAATAAAAAGAAAAAAGTCTGGGAAGCAGTAATCTCTCATGATAGTGTCGCAGTGCTTCTTTGGCATCGGGACAAAGACGCATTTGTTCTAGTAAAACAGTTAAGAGCTACCGTTTTAAACAAGAATAAAATAGATGGCATGATGTATGAACTGTGTGCAGGCATAGTAGATAAAAAAACAACAAATGTGCAAATAGCAAAAGAAGAGATTCATGAAGAGTGCGGATATGATGTACCTGTAGAAAATCTAGAAAAAATCAGTTCTTTTTACACGAGTGTTGGTATCTCAGGTACACATCAGACTCTCTATTATGCTGAAATAGATGAAAGTATGATGGTTCATGAAGGTGGTGGATTAGAGGAAGAAGAGATAGAAGTCATATATATTCCGACTCAAGAAGCTAAAACTTTTATGTTTGATGAGAGTTATCAAAAGACTACAGGAGTCATGCTCTCTATCTACTGGTTTTTTGAGAACAAAACTACTTAGCCAAACTCTATAGGGTCCATATCTACTTCAGCTAAATCTACTTTGCATCTAGATATTGCCTTGATTATGTCCGTACTTTTATCTGAGCGAAGAAGTATTTCAAATCTATATTTATCAGATATTCTCTCAACAGCGCACTTACCAAATCCTACTATTTCTACATTTGATTCATGAGATAAAAGCTCTTGCATCTTTCGCATCTGCTCTTGAGCTTTTGCTCCATTTTTATGAGAAAAAAGAATTCGACATAATTTTTTATATGGAGGATAGAGATCTTGTCTGTAAATCTTTTCCTCTTCCAAAAACTCTTCATACTTATCCATGTAAGCACTGAAAAACTCTTCATTAAAACTCTGAACTAAAACCTTGGCATTTTTCGCCCTACCACTTCTGCCAGACACTTGGATGAGTGAAGATAGAGCTTTTTCTCTGGCTCTGTAGTCACTCATATTTAACATATTGTCCATTCCCAGAACAACTGCTAAAGTAACACCATGATAATCATGTCCTTTACTTAGCATCTGTGTTCCTACAAGAATATCCGTTTCATTATCGTTAAAGCGTTTAAGAGCTTTTTTGAGCTTGCTGGCAGTTGTTATAGCATCACGATCGAACTGCTCAACCCTTGCATCTACGAACTCTTCACTTATAACTTTTACTGCCTCAGCTGTTCCAAGACGCGAACTAACTAAAGATGGACTTCTACACTCACTACATACCTGAGGAATAGCTTGAGTATAGTTACAGTAGTGACACTTCAAAGCGCGAGATTTTTGATGTATGCTCATCCCAATACTGCAAAACACACACTGAGTTGTATGACCGCAATCTTGGCAGATTAAGTACTTAAAATTTGCCCTAGTTGGAAGAAAAACAATCGATTGATCTTTTGCTTTTAAAGTACTTTTTAAGCTCTGTAAAATAAGTGGAGATAAAGCTTCGGCTGACTTTTCATAAATAAACTCTCTGTTTGCACTAAAGAAACCACCTTTAAGTCTAAAGTATGGAAATTTTGTAAAAGAGTTCAAAGATGGTGTAGCACTTCCTAAAACAACAGGGACATCATAAAGTTTACCCATATAAATAGCTATATCTCGAGCATTATAACGAGGTCTTGATGATGATTTATAGCTGTCATCATGTTCTTCATCTACAACTATCAGACCTAAATCATTTACAGGTAAAAAGAGAGTTGAACGTGGCCCTGCTATTATCTTTGCATTTCCATTATAAATCTTCTCAAGAGCTTTTCTTTTTTGAAGGGGAGTTAGTTTAGAATGCCACATAACAACTGCTTCACCAAAATGGTGTTCTAGTCTTTGACTCATCTGAGGTGTTAGGGAAATTTCTGGCATCAGAAAAATTGAGCGTTTAGCAGATGCTATCATCTCCTCAAAATATTTCATATATATTTCAGTCTTTCCACTACCTGTATCTCCAAAAAGCAGTGAAGTTTTATGGGTTTTTAAAAAAACTAATGCTTCTTCTTGTTTTTGAGAGAGTTCTATTTGGCTATGTAATGGTTTTGTTATATTATTTTCTAGTTCCACCTCTTCTGAGGTGGAACTAGAAAAAGGAGTCATAACACCAAGTGCTTCACCCACAGAACAAACATAATAAGTTGAGATAAATCTGGCTAATTCTATTTGTTTTTTAGAGTAAATGAAATCACTTATTTCTATGACTTTTAAAGTTTTAAATTCTGGTTCATCTGTTTTTAAGAGAACAACACCATTTAGAATTCTATTTCTAACATTTACACTTACTCTAGTGCCTATGCTTATGGTTTGCAATGAGTTATATGTAAATGGCTCAAGAGGCGAGCCAAGAAGAGAAATATTATAAAATTTCAATAATTTATATCTAATTAATTAGATTTTCACATAGTGCATTTTGTGCTGCACTTCCAGCTGTTGTACTACATGTAAACCTACCATTTGCTACAGTATACGTGAAAGTAAGTGTTACTCCGTTAATGGTAATAGTATATGTATCTGTTGTTCCAGCGTTAACTATGCCTTGAGCCCAATCACCAGCAGATACACCATACATTAAAAGTGTTCTGTTTGCATCACTACCAGTAAAAAGGTTATCTCCTGCTACACCCGTACTAAGTCTAGGCATATATGTACTAACGCCTCTTATTAACTGAGTTTGTCTCTCACTAACAATAGCAGAACGAATAGAAGCAATATCTGAACGGCCCTTAGCTATTTCTGCATCTGTACGAGTTGCCGCAAATCTAGGAATAGCAATGGCTGCCAAAATACCTAAAATCACAATAACAAATACCATTTCTATCATTGTAAAAGCGTTTTTTGATTTTTGCATGAAGAACTCCTTGTAAAAAAAGGTTTAGATTATTTAGTTTACTATATTAACATTATTTAGATTATTTTAGTTTAAAGTTTTATGTTTATGATTTTTAAATGAAAGAAGATTCTATTATATGCGTTCCATCTCGGGAGAGATGGAACGAGAAGGAAGAAAAGTAACTATTTAGTAAGCTACACCAACACCACCAAAGGCATGTACTTTTGCTGTACCATCAGCAGCACAAACATTATTTTTTAATGCTGCTGCTTTAGCACCAACACATACTGGATCTGTTCCGCCAGCAAGAGCTGTTACTGAAACATTTCCATCTGTTGTTGCTGATATACTGAAACAACTTTTTGCAGCTGTAGTACCGTCATTAAGGTAAACTGCTGTTCCTGTCGCCCATGCTCCAGATGCAGTACCACCTGCAGCAGTAGTATCAAGACGAACATTAGTCATATCCGACCAATTTGCTCCAGTAAAAGTACCCTTTGATGTATAGTAGGCACCAATATCACTCACAGCAGTAGCAATGTTTGAAGCTACTTTAGACACACCAGCATCTGTACGTGTAGCAGCAAGCTTTGGAATAGCTACAGCAGCTAAAATACCTAAAATAACGATAACAAAGATCAATTCGATCATAGTAAAACCAGCTCTTTTCATAAGAACTCCTTTGAATTAAAAAAATGGGCTACTCTAGTAACCGTGGAACAATTATCCGCCAGATAGCATTAATTCTTGCTTAAAGTAAACTATTTTGTTGTTATTATCTATTTTGTTATAAAAAATTAACAAATATAAAATAACTATAGTATTTTGGAACTAAAATTGCTTACTTCCTTTAAAATAAAGGAGTAGTTATGAGCGTAGAAATTTCTCGTACACATGGATTGATCTCAGATGCACTTGATTACAGAGCTATGAGACAAGATATGATATCTTCAAACATCGCAAATGCTGATACTCCTTTTTATAGACCAAGAGATATAAGTTTTGCTGATGCTTTAGCTGCAAAGAAAGCTGACATCTTAAACGAAGGCAGTGATAAACTAGCACTGGCTCAAACAAATGGTGCGCATATTCCTCTTCACAATGAAAAAGGCAACTATAAGCCTACGACATTTTACAGAGATGGACATATGGCAAGAAATGATGGCAATAGTGTTGACTTAGATGTTGAAACAACTGAGATGAGTAAAAACTCGGTAATGTTCAACGCCTTAATTCAAGCAAATAAAAAAGATAGCATGATCTTCAAAAGTGTTATCGACGCATCATCAAAAGTAAGTTAAGGATAAACAATGTCATTTTTAAGCAGTTTTGATATTAGCGGTTACGGACTAAGTGCTCAGCGTGTTCGTGTAAATACAATCTCTCAAAATATCGCAAATGCACAGACAACAAGAACTGAAGAGGGTGGACCATACAGAAGAAAAGAGGTAGTTTTCAAAGCTATTGATTTTAATGAACAGTTCAATAAAGCTATAGGGAAGATGACAGATAGTGCTAAATTTGAAGATCCTTTAAATGAAGGTGATTTTGGTAAAAAAGTGAATCCTGCTATAATGAGTGTAATAGTCGATAAAATCTCTAGAGATGACAGTGAACCTAAGATGAAATTTGACCCGTCACATCCGGATGCAGATGCAAATGGGTATGTCGCGTATCCAAATATTAATCCTGTTATAGAAATGGCCGATTTAGTAGAAGCGACTCGTTCTTATCAAGCAAATGTAGCTGCATTTGAGAGTTCGAAAAATATGGCAAACTCTGCAATTTCGTTATTGCAGTAAAAGAAGGATAGATTGTGAGTGAATTTGGAAAGATTAACGGCTTATCAGGAACATCGACAGCCGAACTTTTAAAACAAAAGAATAAGATTGACGGTGCTGGTGGTGAAGCTTTTGCCGATCATCTTAAATCTGCACTAAATGAAGTAAATGATCTTCAAGAAATAAGTGAAAAAGCTATTGGTGATATGGCTACAGGTCAGGTAAAAGACCTGCACCAAGCAGCTCTTGCAATAGGAAAAGCTGAAACAAGCATGAAACTAATGCTTGAGATTAGAAACAAAGCTCTAAATGCCTATAAAGAGCTAGGAAGAACACAACTGTAATTAGTCCTTAAAAGGAACTCTTCAATTTGACCACTCTGGTCAATGAGCTTTAGCTTTTTCAAAGCTAAGAATCTACAACTCTTATGATATAATCTACATAAAAAAGTAACTAATTTGAATAACCAAAATAAAAGTAAAAAAATATTTCTTCTATATACACTTATCAGCATTGGTTTTTTAATCTTTTTAAGTGTAATGCTGCTAACAGTATTAAAATCTCGCCACCTTCCATCTCTTTACACTGAAGAATCTTCTAAAGCACAAAGAGGCTCAATAATAAGTGCTGACGGATTTCATATTGCAACAACAAAAAAGCTATACAAAGCAGTTGTGAACACTCACTATATAGACCCGCAAAAGATGGAACTATTTGTTGAACTTTTTAGCATCTACTCTGGAATTAGTTTAAAAGAGATCAAAAAAAGACTCGGGAAAAGAAAAGGTGTTGTTGTTCTAAGCTACAACATTCCTGAAAAAAGAGCACAGTACTTAAAAAAACTTGCCTTTGAACTCAGGCGTTACAAAGTGTTTGTTGAGAGAAAAAATCCACGAACAGGACAATCTACCCTTCATGGATTAAGTATAATTGAAAGTGGAGAGAGCAGAGAATACCCTTATGGAGATCTTTTAACACCTATAATTGGTTATCCGCATAAACTAGAAGATGATGGCTACACATATATAAAAGGTGTAAAAGGTCTTGAAAAAAGGTTTGAAGAAGCTCTAGCTGCGAGGCAAAATGAAATTAGCCAAGGCAAAAGAGATGTAAACGGATACATCATATTAAATAAAGAAAGTTTCTCAAAACCGTATATTAACGGCCTTAATATAAAACTTAATATTCCTGTCGGATTGCAAAAAAGAGTAGAGAAGATGCTTGACTCAATGAAAGGTGAATTAGAAGCCAATCAAATCATCTGTGCAATTATGAACTCTAAAAATGGTAAAGTAATTACTATGGCTAGCTCAAACAGATTTATGCCAAAGAACATTCAAAAAAGTGACTACCCATCTTTAAACAGTGCAATGACAGAATATAGTTTTGAACCTGGAAGTGTTATTAAAACAATCACGTTTGCCATACTTTTGGACAAAGGCCTTGTAAACCCTTATGATTTAGTTAATGGACATAATGGTCGCTTTCAAATAGGAAGAAAAATTATAACTGATGAGCATAAATATGATTGGCTTAGTGCAGAAAATGTAATAGTGCACTCATCAAACGTGGGCATTGCTCAACTAGCTCAAAAACTAAGTGGTTTAGAATTCTATGATGGTCTTAAAAGTTTTGGTTTTGGTCAATCTTCTACACCTGATTTGATGTATGAAAAAGAAGGTTCAGTCCCAAGTAGTACAAGACTAAGCAATGAAATATATAAAGCAACATGTTCATATGGTTACGGGATGCAAGCAAACCTTATGCAGCTTATTCGTGCTTATAGTGCTTTTAATAATAACGGCAGAATAATAACTCCAAAAATAGTGAGTAACTTTATAGATGCAAGAGGAAATAACATACCAATAGAAAACGGAGAACAGGTTCAAGTAATAAAGAGTTCTACGGCTAATAGAATAAAAAAAATACTTATTAAAACCGTAAATGAAGGAACAGGGACAAAGACAAAAACAGATGGCTTAATCATTGGTGGGAAAACTGGAACAGCACATAAGGTTGAAAAAGGACAATATGTAAACAAATACAATACAGCCTTTTTAGGTTTTGCGAACGATCAAGAAAGCAAATATACTATTGGTGTAATTGTAATTGAGCCTAAGAGTAGTCAGTTCGCTGCTCAAACTGCTGTACCTGTTTACAAAAAAATTATTGACATAATGGTTGAAGAGGGGTATCTAAAGCCAAATATTGTCAAGTAATCTAGTATTACCAACTTTTGCTTCTACTAAGATCACTGTATTTCCTATCTCGACTTCTTTTATTATCTCAAAATCACGGTTAAGTATTTCTACATAAGAAATTTCTAATGGGGAAAGTATCTCTCTCATCTTTTTTATAATCTCCTTAACATCCACTATTCCTGAAGAAAGCATCTTTGCAGCTATGTGAAGTGATGATGAAATCTTTAGTGCCTCTTTTCTCTCTTCTTTTGATAGATATACGTTCCTGCTGCTAAGTGCCAGACCGTCATTCTCTCTAACAGTATCTACTGCAACAATTTCAACACTCATAAAGAACTGTTTAACCATTAAGCTTATAAGGTTTAACTGCTGTGCATCTTTTTTTCCAAAGTAAGCTTTTGTTGGGTTCACAATATTTAAAAGTTTCATCACCACTGTTAAAACGCCGTTAAAATGTGACGGACGGCTAGTTCCTTCTAAAACAAATCCACGAACATTAGGTGCTAAAATACTAACTTCATCACTGTCATATATATCTGTTGCATTTGGAAAAAATAGAATATCTACACCACTCAGCTCACAGATTTTTTTATCTGCCTCATCTTTTCTCGGATATTTATCTAAATCCTCGCCTTTTAAAAACTGCGTTGGATTGACAAATATTGAAACTATCACAATTTCATTGGCTTTTCTTGCCTCTTTTATAAGAGTAATATGCCCTTCATGCAGAGCACCCATAGTTGGAACAAAACCGACACTTCGATTTCCTTGAAAACCAACTGTTTTGTCATAATTTTTTAAATACTCTTTTAACTCTAATGGAGTAGAAATAATCTTCATTTTAAGCCTCAATTTAATATAATCGCATTATATAACAAATAGGTTTATTTATGGACAACTACGAATACACAGAACTCTTAAAAAATTTAAATTTAAAAATGAACAACATTACTGGTGTTGTAGAACCTGATAAACTAACAAGCAGACTAGAAGAGATAGAAGAACTGGAAAACGATCAGGACTTTTGGAACGATGCTGATAATGCCGCAAAAATTCAAAAAGAAAAAACACAACTTCAAAGAAAACTAGATAAATATTCAATTGCAAAAGATGCTATCACAGATGCTCTGGAGCTTTATGAGATGGCTAAAGAAGAAAACGATGAAGACTCAATAGAGTTGTGCTTCAGCGATGCTAGTGACTTAGAACAACTTATCCTTAACATGGAAGTAGAAGTCCTCTTAAGCGGTGAAACTGACTCTAACAACGCTATTTTATCCATTCATCCTGGTGCTGGCGGAACAGAGTCACAAGACTGGGCTGAGATGCTACTTCGTATGTATAAAAGATGGGCTGAGAGACATGGCTTTGGCGTAGAAGTTTTGGACTATCAAGTTGGTGATGAAGCTGGAATAAAAGATGCCTCCATACTGATTAAAGGTGAAAATGCATACGGATACTTAAAAGTAGAAAATGGGATACATAGACTTGTTCGTATCTCACCATTTGACTCAAACGCTAAACGACATACTTCTTTTAGTTCTGTAATGGTTTCACCAGAAATTGATGATGATATAAACATAGTCGTAGAGGACAAGGATATTCGTATTGACACTTATCGCGCAAGCGGTGCAGGTGGGCAACATGTAAATAAAACAGAATCAGCTATACGAATAACTCATATAGCAACTAATGTTATTGTCCAGTGTCAAAATGACAGATCTCAACACAAGAATAAAGCAACCGCAATGAAGATGCTAAGATCTCGCCTTTATGAATTGGAATTAGCAGCTCAAAAAGCTGAAATTGCAGGTATCGCAAAGAGTGAGATAGGTTGGGGACACCAAATTCGATCGTATGTTATGCAGCCATATCAGCAGGTTAAAGATACAAGAAGTAATGAAGCCTATTCAAATGTATCTGGCATCTTAGATGGAGATATAGACAAAATGATTGAGGGAGTTTTAATCGCTCAAAACAAGCAGAGCACTATTAGATAGTAAATATTTCTTTAAAAAATAAAGCCTAATTCGCTGGCTCATTTTTTCTTACAAAACTATATCCTAAAAATCCAACACCTAAAATCATAGCTATTATAGTCAAATATCGCATCTGTTTAGCCTGAGTGTCCTTAAACTCTTCAAGGAATTTAGATGTATCTTTCTTTTGAGGTTTTTTTGAGCTACTTCCGCTTCCACCTGCTACTTTAGCTTCCATTCTAGCTATATTTGCAGCAGCAATTTCATTTTGAGTAAATCCTTCTTTTGGTGTAACCCAAAAATGTACGACAAAACCAATTAGAAGCATTAAAACACCTGCGATTCTAAGTATCAATATTTTATTTTTTTCAAAAAATTCCAAAGTTCACCTTTTAGTTTACCAATTATAGTGCAAATTATGTCAAAATCACAATATGAATCTACTTAAAGAATTTTCACTTGATGATAAATGCTCATATCTTGACAATACACAACAGACAACTCATTATAAAGTAATTGATGATTGCGATGCTCTACAATGCCAAGAACTGATAGAGAGAGGGTATAGAAGATTTGGCAAAATGTTCTTTAGACCAATTTGTGCAAATTGTAATGAATGTAAAAGTATCAAAATAGATGTAAGCAATTTTAAATTTTCCAAATCTCACAGAAGAGTTCTTAAAAAAGCAGAGTTTATAAAGAGCTACATACAAATACCAACTATGACGCAGGCTCATTTAGCTTTATTTGAGAAGTACCATCTTTATATGAAAGAAAAGAAAAATTGGGATCATAGCAAAACGAACCCACAGAGCTACTACAGTTCATTTGTAAACGGACATAACGGTTTTGGATACGAAGTACTATATTATCATGAAGACAAGCTGATAGCTGTAGACCTAATCGATATACTTGAAGATGGTATTTCATCTATATATTTCTATTATGATCCCGAGTATATGAAGTATGGATTAGGAAAACTGTCATTACTATTTCAAATAAAATTTGCTGAGTCTCAAAATAAAGAATGGATATATCTTGGTTACTATGTAAAAGATTGCTCATCACTTTCATACAAGGCTGACTACAAGCCATTTCTTACACTACAGGGAAGACCAACAGAAGATGAAGAGTTTAATTGGGTTTAGCTAACTCTTCTACCTGTTCTTTACGAATTTCACTCTTTTTTTTAATAAGTTCTTCTTCTAAAGTTTTTTGAATAGATTCTTGCTTTTCTTTATCTTTTTCACGTATACGTTTTATCTTAGCTTCTTGGATCTCTTTTATAGAAAGTCCATGTTTTTTGGATGAATCTTGCTTCTCTTTTAGCATCTCGTCTTCATCTAAATATTTTTGGATTACACCTGTTGCATTCATATCTGTACAATGTGCAAAATAATATTCTAATATTTCAGATTTATGTTTTGATGTATCCATAAGCCCAGAATTCACAGTTTTAAAGAACAGTTCATTATCTTGACTGATGAGTGATGATTTATAAGAATTAACAGTAGTTCTATGGAAGAAATCATTTGTTTTTGATAATTCTCTAATAGTTTGTAAATACTTTTTTTTATCTATATTTTTATCACCAGCTTCTATTGCATACCCTAAATCTTTGGCTTTATAAACTTCTTTAACATATGAATCTATTTTTTTCTCATACTGAGAGAATTCAGGCATATCTTTTAACTTTTCAATATTATCTACATTGTTATATATTACATCACCTAGCGCAGAGTATACCTTAGGATTTTGTGCCATTAAAAATGTTGCTAAAAGAGCTAAAATAACTAATTTAATCATAAAATATCCATAAAATTTATTTTTTCGTATTATATCAGAATAATAATGATAGAATTATCACATGATTGATATATTAAAAAAAGAATTGACTATATACACCGCTTTGCTCACGCTGCTGATTTTTCTTATGCATCCAGATATGCTAAGTGATCCAACTGTTAGACTTGGACTTATGCAAGATAAGGCTAACTATGTACATCCGCTACTGTATACGTTTTTTGTATACTTAATACTCTTTTTTCTAAGAGCTGTTTCTGGTTTTATTGCTAAGTTATTTGAGAAAAAATAAAAGGTAAGTTTAAATAAGTTCAACACTTCCAAAAGGAAGTGTTGAGGGAGAAAAAGTAATATTAACCGTTTCTCTTTTTCTGAATCTCTTCAGATACATTTTTAGGAACTTCTTCGTAGTGATCAAATTCCATTGAATATGTAGCACGTCCTTGAGTTGCAGAACGAAGGTCAGTTGAATAACCAAACATCTCAGCAAGTGGAACAAATGCGTCAACAATCTTGTTACCTGAGCGGTCACTCATATTGCTAATTTGACCACGACGACGATTAAGGTCACCGATAACGTCACCCATGTAATCTTCAGGAACTTCAACTTCAACTTTCATAAGTGGCTCTAAGATTGATGGACGTGCTTTACGACAACCCTCTTTAAATGCCATAGAAGCAGCAAGTTTAAATGCCATTTCATTTGAATCAACATCATGGTATGAACCATCATAAAGTGTAATATCCATGTCTTCCATAGGGTAACCAGCAAGTACACCACTGCCCATAGTCTCAGCACAACCTTTTTCAACTGCAGGAATAAATTCTTTAGGAATTGCTCCACCTTTAATTTCGTTGTGGAATACAAAACCAGTTCCAGTTGCACCTGGTTTGATTGTAAGGTAAACATGACCGAATGCACCACGACCACCAGATTGTTTAGCATACTTGTATTCTTGATTAACTGTATCTTTAATAGACTCACGGTAAGAAACCTGTGGAGCACCAACTTCAGCTTCAACAGAAAATTCTCTTTTCATTCTATCTACAAGAATTTCAAGGTGTAACTCACCCATTCCTGAAATAATAGTCTGACCAGTCTCTTCATCAGTATTAACTCTAAAAGATGGATCTTCAGCGGCAAGCTTACTTAGTGCAATACCCATTTTTTCTTGGTCAGCTTTAGTTCTTGGCTCAACAGCAACAGAGATAACTGGTTCAGGGAAATCCATTCTCTCAAGAACAACTTTCTCACCAACACATAAAGTATCACCCGTAGTAGTTACTTTCAAACCAACAACAGCACCAATTTCACCTGCGTAAATTGATTTAACTTCTTCACGCTTGATAGCATGCATTTTAACTATACGACCAACTCTCTCTTTCTTATCTTTAGTAGAGTTATGCACGAAAGAACCAGCATCTAATGAACCACGATAAACACGGATAAAAGTCAGTACTCCAACAAATGGATCTGTCATAATTTTGAATGCTAATGCTGCAAAATCACCCTCGTCTGTTGATGGAACTGCAACGTGTACTTCTTCATCATCCATCAAAGTACCCTCAATAGCTGCTGATTCCATTGGAGATGGTAAATAAGCAACAACAGCGTCAAGTAAAGTTTGAATACCTTTGTTCTTAAATGCTGTACCACAAGTCATTGGAACGATTGCCATACCAATTGTCGCTTTTTTGATTGCTGCAGCAATCTCTTCATTAGAAATTTCTTCACCTTCTAAGAATTTTTCAGCAAATTCATCATTACCATCAACTTCAGATATAGATTCAAGCATTTTTTCTCTATATTCGTCAGCTTTGTCTTGTAAAGAAGCAGGAATTTCTTCAACATGGTAGTTAGAACCCATAGCTGCATCTTTATCCCATACAATTGCTTTCATTAGAACAAGGTCTATAATACCGTCAAATTCAGCTTCTGCACCAATTGGTAGTTGAATTGGAACCGGATTACCTTTTAGTTTTTCACGAATTTGATTTTCAACTTCGTAAAAATCTGCACCTGTTCTATCCATTTTATTAACAAAAACAATTGAAGGAACTTTATAACGATTTCTTTGTCTCCAAACTGTTTCTGATTGAGGTTGAACACCACCAACAGCACAGAATACTGAAACAGCACCATCAAGTACACGCATAGAACGCTCAACTTCAATAGTGAAGTCAACGTGGCCCGGAGTATCAATAATATTTATCTGCTTGCCTTCCCACTCACAAGTTGTAGCAGCAGAAGTAATTGTAATACCACGCTCTTGCTCTTGCTCCATCCAGTCCATAGTAGCAGCACCATCATGAACCTCACCGATTTTATGCTCAACACCAGTATAAAATAAAATTCTTTCTGTTGCTGTAGTTTTACCAGCATCGATATGCGCAGCAATACCGATATTTCTTACATCATTTAATTTGTGACTTCTTGCCATTGTTAGTACCTTGTATAAATTAGTTGAGAGATTACCTCTTTTATAAATAAATTATATTTACTTATAAAAGAGGTTTTAAATCTATAATAAATGTTAACACAAAAGTTTGCAAGCAAACTTGAGCTTTGCTTAGTGAGCAAAACATGTGTTAACCTAGTAAAGGGAATTACTTCCCTTTGTGTGTAAAAAAAGTAGTGCTTACCAACGGTAATGAGCAAATGCTTTATTAGCTTCTGCCATTCTGTAAGTGTCTTCTTTTTTCTTGAATGCATTACCTTTATCAGATGATGCGTCCATTAATTCATTTGCTAATCTCTCAGCCATAGTTCTTTCATTTCTCTTACGAGCAGAATCAATTAACCATCTGATAGACAGTGATAGTTGACGTACCGGGCGTACTTCTACTGGAACTTGATAAGTAGCACCACCAACACGGCGACTTTTAACTTCGATAATAGGTTTAATATTTTCGATTGCTTCATTAAATGTGTCTATACCAGTTTTTTCACCACGAGAGCTAATAATATCCATTGCACTGTAAATGATTTTTTCTGCTGTAGATTTTTTACCATCAAACATAATTTTGTTAATAAATTTCGTTAAAACTTTGCTTCCATAAACTGGGTCAGGCATTATTTCACGAACGGGAGCTTTTCTTCTTCTCATTTTTGAATTTCCTTTTCTTCAATTCTTTCAAATTTACTCAAAATAAAGCCACTTAAAGCTTATCCTGTGCTAGCTTGATTTAATAAATTTTAAACTTCTAATTAGAAGTTATTTTACTTTTGGTCTTTTTGTTCCATATTTAGAACGAGCAACCGTACGGTTAGCAACACCAGCAGTATCTAACGCACCACGAACGATATGGTACTTAACACCCGGTAAATCTTTAATACGACCACCACGAACAAGAACGATTGAGTGTTCTTGAAGATTATGACCCTCACCACCGATATAAGAAATAACTTCGAAACCTGAAGTTAATCTAACTTTTGCAACTTTTCTTAAAGCCGAGTTAGGTTTTTTTGGTGTAGTTGTGTAAACACGAGTACATACACCACGACGCTGTGGACAAGATACAAGAGCAGGTGATTTAGATTTCTTAACCACACGTTTACGCTCATTACGTATCAATTGATTGATTGTAGGCATACAATTCCTTTACTTTATTTTTCCAGTAGAATTTAACTCTCCAATTTTTTGGGAGTTATAGACGCGTAATATTATACAAAAAGTGATTAAAGTTAGCTTATTTTAAGTGTGGATTAATATTTGTAGTAGGAAATGAGAATAAATGCTCCTACGCAAAAGCGTAGGAGTAGGAAATGAGAATTAAACTATCTAACTTCTTCATTATGGAAAACAATTTCTTGATCTTTATATATACCAGTTCCAACAGGAATAGTACGACCAATAATTACGTTTTCTTTAAGATCATTAAGATCATCTACCTTAGCTGATACTGCTGCTTCAGTAAGAACTTTAGTTGTATCTTGGAATGATGCAGCTGAGATAATACTATCAGCAGCGACAGCAGCTCTTGTAATACCAACCAAGAACGGCTCAGCAATCGCTGGACGACCACCAAGACGAGTGATTTTTTCATTTTCGGCTTTAAATTTAGCTTTTGAAATCAAGTCACCTTGAATAAACTTAGTATCACCAGATTTTACAATTTTAATTTGTCTTAGCATCTGAGTAAATATAACTTCAATATGTTTATCAGAGATATTAACACCTTGAGAACGATAAACTTGTTGAACTTCACTAACTAGGTAATTATAAAGTGCTTTAACACCCATAATACGAAGTAACTCGTGTGAAGAAATAATACCAGTAGTAAGTCTCTCACCAGCGTGGACAAAGTCACCTACTGCAACAACAGCAACATGAGATTTATCTACAAAATACTCTTTTATAATTCCATTCTCAGATGCAATAATAATACGTATTTTGCCACGTAATGGCTTACCGAAGCTTACTGTACCATCAATCTCAGAAATAAGTGCAGTTGCTTTTGGACGACGACCTTCAAAAAGTTCAGATACTCTTGGAAGACCCCCAGTAATATCGCTTGATTTTTGAAGTGCTTTTGGTGTTTTAGCAATTATATCTGCTACTTTAACAGTTGCGCCATTTTCAACAAATAGAGATGACTTAGCATCAATTGCATATCTTAATAATTCACCATCTTCTGTAGCAAGTACAATTGTTGGCTTGTATTCAGCTGAGATGTGGTCGTTAATCATAAGACGTGTTTTACCAGTTAACTCATCAAGTTGCTCTGTTGCTGTCGTTCCTACTATGATATCTTCATATTTAACTACACCATTCGCTTCTGTGATAACTGGATTAGAATATGGATCCCATTCTGCAATCACAGTTGACTCGTCATTTTTAGGTTTAGCTATAAGAGTTTTTGCACTTACACTAGCATCATCTTCAGTCACAATAACAGAACCACGTGCTATATAGTGTCTAATTGCTTCACGGTGATTAGAATCAACTACAGTAGCAAATAAACCTTTTTCAACTACTTCATATCCAGCAGTTAAGCCTTCAAATCTCTCTAAATAGTCACCTTTAAGTAAGAAATACTTAACAGTACCCTCTTCTTTTGCTAAGATTTTTTGAGTTACAGGAGCACCATTATTAACTAAAATCTCAGATGCATATGGGATACGACTTGGTACATTCCAACCATCTTTAATTGTTTCAACAATTGACTCGTCTTCAGCAACTAAACTTCCACTTTCATATGGGAAATAATATTTACCTTCAATTTGTCCAGCAACACCAGCCAACTCATTTGGTTTAGCTATTTCATTTTTACGAAGAGCATAACGAACAGTATCTTTATCAGATGTTACACTGATTAAAACTTCATCGTGAATTGTTTGAATCTCAACACGACCTGCGAATGGAGCTTTAATTTTAGGTTCAACTAAAAGTACTGCAGCATTTCTTCTGTTAGCAACAATATTTTTACCCTCTTTTGAAGCGTAAGTTTTAAGGTTATAATAACGGATGAAACCTTCTTTTTCTGCAACAACTTGGCGCTCTTGCGCAGTTGAACTTGCAGTTCCACCAACGTGGAAAGTACGAAGCGTAAGCTGTGTACCAGGCTCACCAATTGATTGTGCAGCAATTATACCAACTGCTTCACCAGTACGAACAATATAACCAGTAGCAAGGTTAACACCGTAACATAGAGCACATATTCCATTTTCACTTTTACAAGTTGTTGGAGTTCTAATATGTGCAGTTTTTATTCCTGCCTCGTGAATAACTTTAGCACTAACTTCATCAAGAAGAGTGCCCTCAGCAAATAAAATCTCATTAGAAATTGGGTCAATAACATCATCAGCTAAGACTCTACCATTAAGTCTGTCTTCTAAAGACTCAATTAGAGTATTCTGATCAGAAATATCTGAAATCTCAATACCTTCGTGCGTATGACAGTCATGCTCAACAATCTTAACATTTTGAGCAACATCAACAAGCTTACGAGTCAAATATCCAGCATTTGCTGTTTTAAGTGCTGTATCGGCAAGACCTTTTCTAGCACCGTGAGTTGAAATAAAGTACTCAATTACATTAAGTCCCTCTTTAAAGTTTGAAACAATTGGTGTTTCAATAATCTCACCACTTGGTTTAGCCATAAGACCACGCATACCAGCTAACTGGCGAATCTGTGCTGCAGAACCACGAGCACCAGAGTCAGCCATCATGTGAATCGAGTTAAAGCCATCTTTGTCAGTTTGAACAAGCTCCATCATCTGTGATGCTAGAGTATTATTAGTATCTGTCCAAACATCAATGATTTTATTATATCTTTCTTGTTCAGTTAAAAGACCTGCTTCATACTGCTTTTGAATCTCGATAACTCTATTCTTAGAATCAATTATTTTAGCTGGTTTTGTTTCAGGAATAATGATGTCAGCTATAGATATAGATACACCAGATTCTGTTGCATGCTTAAAACCTAAATCTTTAAGACGATCAAGAAACGATGCTGTAAGTCCAATACCACCATGTTTTTGAACATAATCAACTACTTCATTGATATACTTTTTCTTCATAACTCTGTTCCAAAGCTCAGCAGGAACGAAGTCTGGTAATATTGCTTTAAGAAGCATACGGCCTGCAGTAGTGTGAAGAATTCTACCATCAATTCTTGTTCTAACTTTTGCATGTAAATCAAGTGCATCATGCTCAATAGCAATTCTTACTTCATCAACATTTGCAAAAAGTTTATTAGAACCCTTAACACCATTTTTCTCTAAAGTAATATAGTATAAACCTAAAACCATATCCTGTGAAGGTGTAGCGATAGCCTTACCTGATGCAGGAAGCATAATATTCATAGAAGCAAGCATCAGTACTTTACATTCAGCAATTGCAGCTGAAGATAAAGGTACGTGTACAGCCATTTGATCCCCATCGAAATCGGCATTGAACGCCGCACAAACTAATGGATGAAGCTGTATAGCTTTACCATCAATTAGTTTAGGGTGAAATGCTTGAATTGAAAGCTTGTGAAGTGTTGGTGCACGGTTAAGCATAACCGGGTAACCATCAACTATCTCAGCTAGACATTCCCAAACTTCGTTTGTTTTGTCTTCAATCATTTTCTTAGCAGCTTTAACTGTTGTTGCATAACCTTTATCTTCAAGTTTAGCAATCAAATGCGGCTTAAATAGTTCAAGAGCCATTTTCTTAGGAAGTCCACACTGATCCATACGTAAGTTTGGTCCAACAACAATTACAGAACGTCCAGAGAAATCAACACGCTTACCAAGTAAGTTTTGACGGAAACGACCCTGCTTACCTTTAATAATTTCACTTAATGATTTAAGTGGACGCTTATTAGCACCTTTTACAGCATTAGCACGGCGACCATTATCAAATAATGCATCTACAGACTCTTGAAGCATACGTTTTTCATTACGAACAATAATCTCAGGAGCTTCTAGTTCTACTAGGCGCTTAAGTCTTTGATTGCGGTTAATTACACGACGGTAAAGATCATTTACATCTGAAACTGCAAATTTTCCGCCATCAAGAGAAACAAGAGGTCTTAAATCTGGTGGCAGGACTGGTAAAACAGTTAGCATCATCCACGCAGGATTATTACCAGAGTTTAAGAAAGACTCAATAACCTTAAGTCTTTTTGCAATTGTTTTTCTTTTTGCTTCAGATTTCGTAAGTTCTATATCTTCTTTAAGTTGAGTAAATAAATCAACTAAATCTATAGAATCTAGTAAATCACGAACAACTTCACCACCCATACGAGCTTTAAAGCCTAATTCACCAAATCTTTGAACTAAAGTACGGTACTGTTCTTCATTTAAAACATCATATTTTAAAACTGGTGTTTTAGCTTCTGCATCATAGTATGATTCTCCACCAGACTCAACAATGTATGCTTCATAATAAAGTACACGTTCTAAATCTTTCATTTTGATACCAAGAAGAGTACCAATTCTTGAAGGCAACGAGCTAACATACCAGATGTGTGCAACAGGAGTTACAAGTTCGATGTGACCCATACGGTTACGACGAACTTTAGTGCTTGTTACTTCAACACCACATTTCTCACATACAACACCTTTATAACGCATCTTTTTATATTTACCACAAAGACACTCATAGTCTCTTACAGGTCCAAAAATTTTCGCACAAAATAGTCCATCACGTTCAGGTTTAAGAGTACGATAGTTAATAGTTTCTGGCTTCTTTACTTCACCATGACTCCAAGACATCACCTTTTCAGGAGAAGCTAAACGAAATTGTATTTGCTTAATATCTTTTGGTCTATTATCTTCTGTTACTTGTATAGGTACTAATTTACTCATCGTCTTTAACCTCGTCAAAAATCTCTACATCAAGAGCCAGTGCTTGAAGCTCTTTTGTTAATACAAATAGTGTTTCAGGAATACCAGAAGCTGGGATTAACTCACCTTTTGTAATTGCTTTATAAGCACGAACACGGCCATCTACATCATCTGATTTAATAGTTAGCATCTCTTTTAGAACTGCAGAAGCACCATAAGCTTCTAGAGCCCAAACTTCCATCTCACCAAATCTTTGTCCACCGAATAGTGCTTTACCACCAACCGGCTGTTGAGTAACTAAAGAGTATGGTCCAGTTGAACGAGCATGGATCTTCTCATCAACTAAGTGATGTAGTTTTAAGATATACATGTAACCAACGTTAACACGCTCTTTTATCTTCTCACCTGTCATACCGTTATAAAGCACAGTTTTACCGTCTGCATCCATTTTTGCTAATTTAAATAATTTATCAAATTCTTCTGCATTTACACCTTCAAATATTGGTGTTGCAAATCTGATACCATTTGACCAGTCACGAGCATAATGTAAGAATTTCTCATCACTCATAGCCCCAATTACTTCTACTGCATTCATCATTTTTGCAACATCTGCAATTGCTATCATTTTAGAACGAAGATTATCTATGAAATCTTTTTGCTTAGTCTCGAACTGCTCTAAGATTTGGTTACCAAGTTCACGACCTGCCATACCTAAGTGCATCTCTAAGATTTGTCCAATATTCATACGAGATGGAACCCCTAGAGGATTCAGACATACATCAACGCTTCTTCCATCTTCCATATATGGCATGTCAACTTCAGGAACTATAATAGAAACAATACCTTTATTTCCGTGACGTCCAGCCATTTTATCACCAACTTTTAGTTGACGCTTAGTAGCAATATAAACTTTTACATACTTAACAACACCATTTGCTAGTATGTCATCTTTTTCTAAAATATTTAATTTTTCTTCGTGCTCATCACGGAAAAGTCTTTTCTCTTTTTGGAAGTAGTTTTTAGTTTTATTGTACTCATCTTGAATCTCTTCTGAGAATGATTTAACAATAGCATTCATCGCAAAACGGTTTACTTCTACTAAATCTGCACCATTGATAATATCTCCAGCTTTATACGCAGTATCGCCAATTTTAATATCATTTACTAATGCTTCTTTTGTTAAAAGTTTAGTAATGCGAAGCATCTCTTCTTTATCAATCATAAGAAGACGATCATAGTGCTCGCGCTCTAAGTAATCTCTCTCTTCTTTTTCAAGCTCAAGTGCACGAGGATCTTTGTCATAACCTTTTTTAGTAAAGATTTTAACATCAACAACTACACCTTCCATACTTGGAGGACAGTAAAGTGATTTATTGATAACGTGACCAGCTTTTTCACCAAAAATTGCACGAAGCAGACGTTCTTCTGGAGTTGGTTTAACTTCACCTTTAGGAGAAACTTTACCAACCAATATCATTCCACCATTAACTTGAGTACCGATTTTAACAATACCACTTTCATCAAGGTGAACTAACTCATCATCTCTAACATTTGGAATATCACGAGTAATCTCTTCTACACCATGTTTAAGTTCTCTAGCTTCAAGCTCTTTTTCGTAGATATGAACTGAAGTAAAAGCATCTTTACGAATCAGTCTCTCTGAGATTACAATAGCATCCTCAAAGTTATAACCATTCCAAGGCATGAAAGCAACCATAGCATTAACACCAAGTGCTAACTCACCTTGATCCATATTTGGACCATCAGCGATTACTTGTCCAGTTTTCACTAAATCACCAACATTAACTATTGGTTTTTGAGAAAAAGAAGTGTTTTGATTCGTACGTAAGTTCTTCTGTAATGGATAGTAATCTATATAGATTTCACCATCATCATCACCCATAACATAGATGTGTTTTCCATCTACTTTTTCAACTACGCCTGATCTTTTAGCTTTAATACATTCCCAAGAATCACGTGCAACAAGTTTTTCAACACCTGTTCCTACCATTGGAGACAAAGGTCTAAGCAGAGGTACTGCTTGACGTTGCATGTTTGATCCCATTAGTGCACGATTGGCATCATCATGCTCTAAGAACGGAATAAGTGAAGCTGCAACACCAACAACCATATGAGAGGAAAGGTCTGCGTATTGACATTCAACAGGTGGACGAAGTAAAATCTCACCATCTATTCTTGTTGTAACAAGAGTATCAATGAATTGCCCGTTATCATCAAGTTTATTTGATGCAGCAGCAATTTTAACGCCCTCTTCTTGAGTAGCTGTAAGGTAAACTATTTCATTAGTTACTTTACCGTCTTTCATAACTTTATATGGAGCTTCAATAAAACCATGCTCATTTACTTTTGAGTAAGTTGCAAGAGTATTGATAAGACCAATATTTTGACCCTCTGGAGTCTCAATTGGACATATTCTACCATAGTGAGTCTGGTGAACGTCACGCACTTCAAAACCAGCACGTTCCTTAACAAGACCACCTTCACCTAGAGCTGAAAGACGACGTTTATGTGTAACTTCAGATAGAGGATTTGTTTGATCCATAAACTGAGAAAGTTGTCCACCTGAAAAAAATTCCATAATAGTAGATGTAATCATTTTTGAGTTGATTAAATCATGTGGCATTAACTCAGCCATTGGCCCACTCATAGTAGATAATTTATCACGAATAGCTTTTTGCATTTTGATAAGGCCGTTATGTAACTCATTACCTAAAAGCTCACCGATAGAACGAATACGACGATTACCTAAGTGATCTCTATCATCAATATGACCTTGGCCATTTTTAACTTTAATTACATATTTAACAGAATTAATAACATCTTCATGAGTTAATACTGTTACATATTCAGGAATATTAAGTCCAAGCTTATGATTCATTTTCATACGACCAACTTTAGTTAAGTCATATCTCTCTGGATCAAAGAAAAGTTGATTAACAAAAACTTTTGCAGCCTCTTTAGTTACTGGTTCACCTGGTCTCATAACTTTGTAGATACGAATCGCAGCTAAATCATTTTCATCTTCAATATCTTCAGTTTGTTTAAGCAGTTTAAGTGAATCAGAATCTGCATTAAATGCATTAATAATAGAGCGATCAACACCTTCAGCTAAATCATTTGCAACTTTAAATTCACTAACACCTATTTCAGTCATCTTCTTAAGTTTAGTCTCATCAATATGAGTCATTGTGTCAAAAAGTATTTCACCTGTCTCAGGGTCAATTATTGGCTCAGCTAAATAACGATCAATAAGAGTTTCAAGAGGATACTCCACTGATTTCAATCCATCATCAATAAGTTTTTGTGCTTTTTTTACTGAAAGTCTTTTTCCAGCTGGCACATGAATTTTACCGTTTATATCAATTAAATCATATGTAAGTCTTGCAGCAAAATCGCTTGGATTGAAATCCATAGTAAATTTATTATCTTCAATACTTATAGTTTGAATAGGATAGAATAGTTTTAAAATATCTTGTTTAGAATATCCTAAAGCACGGAACATAATAGTTACAGGAACTTTACGACGTTTGTTAATTCTCATATAAAGGATATCTTTTGGATCATACTCAAAGTATAACCAAGATCCACGATCCGGAATGATTTGACCTGTATAAATCAGTTTATTTCCAGCTGTTGTTGACTCTTCTTCTTTAAAAATAACACCTGGTGATCTGTGAAGTTGATTAACAACAACGCGCTCTACACCATTAATAATAAATGAAGTTCTTTCTGTCATTAGTGGAATATCACGAACAAATATACTTTGCTCTTTTATATCTTTAACACCTAATTTTTCTTTAGTGTTCTCATCTCTGTCCCAAAGTACAAGACGTGTTTTCATTCTTAAGCTAACAGCATAAGTAAGGCCACGTTCCATACATTCTCTAACAGTATATTTAGGGTTTGCTACTTCGCTGCCAATATACTCAACAGTGAGTCTATTTTGAGTGTCATGAATAGGGAAAACTGATTGAAATACTGACTCAATACCACTAGCTGATCTATCTTTAGCATCTAGCATCAAAAAGTTGTCATATGAACTTTGTTGAAGTTGTAGTAAGTTTGGTACTTCTATCTGTTGAGGAGTTTTAGAGAAGTCTACACGAAGACGGTTTCCGGAGTATAAAGTGTTTAACATATGCTACCTCGATAAGTAATTAGTATCATATTCAAGCGTCCTTGAATGATTTTTGTGGGGCTCTAAAAGAGCTTATTTTAACAGTGCTTATAAACGACATAAGGGCACTTTTACAAAGAGACAAAATCTCATTGTAAAAGCGCCCAGAATTTGAGAGCCGAAGCTCTCATAAAAAGTGTTAATAGATTACTTAACTTCTACAGTAGCACCAGCTTCTTCAAGCTCTTTTTTAGCTGCTTCAGCAGTTTCTTTATCTACACCCTCTTTAATTGTAGACGGTAATGCTTCAGTTGCTTCTTTTGCTTCTTTAAGACCTAAGCCAGTAAGAGCACGAACAGCTTTAATAACACCAATTTTCTTAGCGCCAGCATCTGTAATAATTACATCAAACTCAGTTTGTTCTTCAGCAGCAGCACCACCAGCAGCAGCGCCACCAGCCATTGCTACAGGTTGTGCAGAAACACCGAATTTTTCCTCAAATTCTTTTACTAATTCAGAAAGTTCTAATACAGAAAGTCCTGAAATAAATTCTAATACGTCTTCTTTAGTTACAGCCATGTGTAATCCTTAATTTTATTTTATTTTTATAGTTTTAACTGCTTAAGCAGCTTCTTTTTTTTGTCTTAGTGCGTCAAGACCAATTGTAAAGTTCGCAATAGGTGCCATCCAAGTAGCAGCAAGCATTGCAAGTAACTCTTCACGTCCTGGAAGTTTAGCGAATGCTTCAACTTTAGAAGCATCTGAAGCTTCACGGTCAACATAAGCAGATTTAATTACAAATTTACTATTTGTTTTAGCAAAATCAGCAGCAACTTTAGATGTTGAAACAGAGTCTTCACCCCAAACTAAAATGTTTGTATCTTTTAGCTCAACACCAGTCAATTCAGCATTTTTAAGTGCTATAGTCGCTAAAGTATTTTTAACAACTTGAACTTTTACCTCTTTAGCACGAGCGCTTTCTCTTAAACTTTCTAATTGAGGAACAGTCAAGCCTTTGTAATCACAAAAGATTACAGCTTGCGCGTCTTTAAACTCAGTAGAAAGTACTTCAATAATTTCAGCTTTTTGTGTTTTTGTCATAGAATTTTCTCCTTTCCAGACAACACTTCAACAGGCATACCACATATGTAGTAAATTAAGCTTTCGCTCCTATATCTCTAGTCCATAAAATGCAGTTACCAAAGTAGTAACTTTATAGTGCCTTAACAAAAATTAAGACACTAAAAATCACTAATATTTATTTAATATCCATTAGTTCACTAGAATCAAGCTTAAGTGCAGGACTCATAGTTAAACTAAGCGCAGCATTTTTAATGTAACGACCTTTTGCAGATGCAGGTTTTTGCTTGTTAATAGCTCTTACAAAAGAAATTAAATTTTCATTAATCTGAGTAGCTTCAAAACTTACTTTACCGATACCAGCATGAATGTTACCTTTTTTATCAACTCTAAAGTTAACTTGACCGCCTTTAACATTTTTAACAGCAGTCGCAACATCTGGAGTAACAGTACCTGTTTTAGGATTTGGCATTAAACCTTTTGGTCCTAAAATACGACCAATTTGACCAACTAGTCCCATACAATCTGGTGCAGCAACAACTACATCAAAATTGAAAATTCCATCTTTTATTTGTTGCACTAAATCATCAGTACCAACTATATCAGCACCTGCTGCTTTAGCTTCATCAGCTTTTACGCCCTTTGCAAAAACAGCAACACGAACTGTTTTACCAGTACCATGAGGAAGAACAACTGCACCACGTATCATTTGATCAGCATGTCTTGGATCAACGTTTAGATTAAGTGCAACTTCAACAGTCTCGTCAAATTTTGCACTTTTAAGGTCTCTTACTGCGCTTGATGCGTCAGTAACGCTATATGCTTTTGTATTATCAATTTTTTCTAATAATTGTTTATATCTTTTACTCATTTTCAAATTCTCCTATGTAATTCTGCCACAAATTTTATAATCATTGTGGTCGATGATTTAATTTTTTAGTCTACTACTTCTATACCGATTGAACGAGCTGAACCAGCTATAATATTAGCAGCCATTTCTTTATTATCAGTGTTTAAATCTTTCATTTTTTGTTCAACAACTTCCATTAATTGAGCACGAGTGATTTTTCCAACTTTATTTTTAAGAGCATTATCACTACCTTTTTTAAGTCCTGCTGCTTTCATAAGTAGCGCAGAAGCTGGTGGTTGTTTAGTAACAAAAGTAAAACTTTTGTCTGTATAAACTGTAATAATAACTGGAACTTTGAATCCCATTTGAGGTTTTGTTTTCTCATTAAATGCTTTAGTAAATTCCATGATGTTAACACCACGTTGTCCTAAAGCTGGTCCTACTGGTGGAGCAGGTGTTGCTGCACCAGCTTGAATATGAAGCTTAATATAGCCTGCAACTTTTTTTGCCATGTTTGTTTCCTTTTTGTGATTTAAATTATTTTTTCAACTTGAGTGTAAGAGATGTCAACCGGAGTTGCTCTACCAAAAATTGAAACGTTTAGTTTTAGAGTACCATGCTCTAAATCATACTCATCTACAGTCGCCGTAAAGTTTGCAAATGGTCCATCAATAATACGAACTGTTTCACCATTATCAAAATAAACTTTTGGTTTAGGTGCTGCACGGTTATTTACACGATCTAAGATAACATTAATATCATGCTCACTAAGAGGTGTCGGTGTATTTGCTTCACCGATAAATCCAGATACTTTTGGTAATGCAGTGATAAGATGCTGAACTTCAGTATTTAAGTCAATATTTGCAAAAACATATCCTGAATATAGTGAACGCTCAGTAATCTTCTTTTTTCCGTCTTTAACTTCGATAACATCTTCAGTAGGAACAATTACCTCTGATATAAAATCTTGTAATCCCATCTCTTCTATCATATTTAAGATAGCTATACGAACAGCTCTCTCGCTACCGTAGGTCTGAATAGAGTACCATTGATGTGCCATGTTTTCTCCTTAACCTAAAATTGCTGACATAACTGATGACATAAATAAGTCAACTAAAGCTAAAAAAGCTGCAATAACAGTAACAACTATTAAAACAGAAATATAAGCTTGCTTAACCTGACCTTTCGTAGGAAAGATTACCTTAGTTAACTCTGATCTTGCATTTCTTATGTGTGTACCTAAATTCATTAAACTTTCCTAAAAGTGCATTGATTATAAATAAAGCTGCTCAGCTTCACTAATAATTAATGGAGTGGCAGGCGTGGAGGGATTCGAACCCCCAGCACCCGGATTTGGAATCCGGTGCTCTACCATTGGAGCTACACGCCTACGTAATTAATAAATAGGACAAAGTCCCATTTAAGACCAAAAAGAGATAAAACTATTACAGCTTCATCTCTTTGTGAGTTGTATGCTCTCTACAGAACTTACAATATTTTCTTACTGAAAATTTTTCAGTATGGATTTTCTTATTTTTAGTTGTGTGATAGTTACGACGAGTACATTTCTCACAACCTAAGTGAATCGCTTCTCTCATGTTAATTTACCTTTAATAGTGATTAGTGCAAAATTCGCGAAAGCGAATTATGCAAGAATCTCAGCAACAACACCAGCACCAACTGTTCTACCACCTTCACGGATAGCGAACTTAGTACCTTGTTCCATTGCAATTGGGTGAATTAACTCAGCAGTAATACTTACGTTATCACCTGGCATAACCATCTCAGTACCTTCTGGTAAAGTGATTGCACCTGTAACATCAGTAGTACGAACGTAGAACTGAGGACGGTAACCGTTGAAGAATGGAGTATGACGACCACCCTCATCTTTACTTAGTACATAGATCTCAGCAGTAAACTTAGTGTGAGGAGTAATAGTACCTGGCTTACAAAGTACTTGACCACGCTCAACATCATCTTTACCGATACCACGAACTAGAATACCACAGTTATCACCAGCAAGAGCTTCGTCCATTTCTTTACGGAACATTTCTATACCAGTTACTGTAGTTTCTTGAGTATCTCTAATTCCAACAATTTGGATTTTGTCAGCAATTTTAACAGTTCCACGCTCGATACGACCTGTAACAACAGTTCCACGACCAGAAATTGAGAAAACATCTTCAACTGGCATTAAGAAATCTCTGTCAGTCTCACGAGGAGGCTCAGGAATAAACTCATCTACAGTTTTCATTAGTTGTTGAATTTTAGCTGACCATTCACCAAGAGTACCAGTTTTTGCTTCAGCAAGAGCTAAAGTTGCAGAACCTGCAGTAATTGGAGTATCATCACCTGGGAAATCATACATATCTAAAAGTTCACGAATTTCCATCTCAACTAGTTCAAGAAGTTCTTCATCGTCAACCATATCTTCTTTATTCATGAAAACAACCATGGCAGGAACACCAATTTGTTTAGATAAAAGAATATGCTCACGAGTTTGTGGCATTGGGCCATCCGCTGCAGAAACAACTAGAATAGCTCCGTCCATTTGAGCAGCACCAGTAATCATGTTCTTAACATAATCGGCGTGACCTGGACAATCAACGTGTGCATAGTGACGAATGTCCGTCTCATACTCAACGTGTGAAGTAGCGATAGTAATACCACGCTCTCTTTCTTCTGGTGCATTATCGATTGCATCGTAATCCATAAGTTCTGCACCGTTAGTTACTGCTAATACCGCAGTAATAGCTGCTGTTAATGTTGTTTTACCATGATCAACGTGACCAATAGTACCAATGTTTACATGCGGTTTATTACGCTCAAACTTTTCTTTTGCCATAGTGTCCTCCGACTTTAATTGTGAATAGAAACGGGATTGTACCCAAAAATCATTCAATTATTGCTTAAATTTAAACTATTATTTTTTAAATGGAGCTCACGAGCGGATTTGAACCGCCGACCTCTTCCTTACCAAGGAAGTGCTCTACCCCTGAGCCACGAGAGCACAGACAGTAATAGTATGAATATACACAAGCAATAATTGCATAATTTTTTTATTTTAATATTAGTTTTTTTTGATTAGATTTAAAGCTATATAGATATTTATATAATATTCTATATATGAAGTAATTTAAGTTGAAATTGTACTTCAGCTTCCAGAAAATATAAGGCTTTCAATGGAGCGGGTGAAGGGATTCGAACCCTCGACAGCCTGCTTGGAAGGCAGGAACTCTAGCCACTGAGTTACACCCGCATGTGCCATTGAAATGGTGGTGAGAAGAGGAGTCGAACCTCTGAACCCGTAGGGAGCGGATTTACAGTCCGCCGTCGTTGGCCACTTGACTATCTCACCAAGTTAATATATCTGGTCTAACACTGTTTCTAATATTCTATTTCAATGGTGCTGGCACGAGGATTTGAACCCCGGGCCTGTTGATTACAAATCAACTGCTCTAGCCAACTGAGCTATGCCAGCATCGAAATTGAGCCAGAATTATAGTGCAAAAGTTTTTCTATGTCAAGGGTTTTTTAGAGAAATTTATAAAATCTTCATCTTTTAATATTATTGGCTCTAATTTACCCATATATTCATGAATTTCTTTAGCGATTTTATCTAAAAAGCTAGGCTTAATATGATTTATGTATAACCTTATGTCATCTCTTTTTATCTTATCTATGCTTTTAAAAAGCAACTGAGGTGTTAAATGTTTACTCTCTTTTGCAAGAATTGGCATACTTGATGGGAACGAGCATTCTATAACTATTGAATTTATATCTTTTCTAGCATCTATCATTTCTATTACATTATCTAAAGAGTAAGTGTCTGCTGTTATTAGTACAGAATCTCCTTCCCTTTTAAATATATATCCACAACTTGGCACTGTATGGTCCGTCTTAAAGGCTTCAAGAGATTCATCTTCATTAAGCGAATACTCTTTATCTAATTCTATTTCTGTATAAGACAATGCAGGTGTATCTGATTTACTAAGAGTAATTTTTGAAAAGTCTGGCCATATCAGATCATTGAAGAAATGTTTTTTAAGAGCTTTAATAGTCCCAGGCAATCCTAAAATATTTAAAGTCTTAGTTCTTAAAGAGAAATAGTTATCCAATATATACGCTATATCGCTAATATGATCTAGATGTGAATGTGTAAGCCATATATTTTCTATATGAATACTTTCTTCATCTAATGTAGCCAATATATTTCCGGCATCTATTACATTGCTCTTATTTAGTAAAAATGAACTTGTACCAAAGCCTTTTGCTCTTGTTCCATAAGCTCCAAGTATTTTGATTTCTTTGGTGTTTACTTCTTTATCAACTACCTTTTCTTCGTATGCATCTTTAAAATGTTCTCTAACTGCCAAGATATCTTCTAAATTTTCAAAGAACAGATCTATTAGTTTTGGATCAAAGTGTTCACCTCTCTCTTCTTTAAAAAGCTTAAATATTCTCTCATCATCCCATGCTTTTTTATAAACTCTATCAGAACCAAGTGCATCGAACACATCAGCCAAAGCAGTAATACGACCATAAATATGAATCTCTTCACCCTTCAACTTTCTTGGGTATCCATTTCCATTCCATTTTTCATGATGCTCATATGCCACTATTGCTGCGGCTTGAAGAAGAGGTCTGTCAGAGTTCTTTATCATGCCGAATCCAAGTTCTGCATGAGTGTCCATTACTTTTCTCTCCTCATCGTTAAAACGACCAGGCTTTTTTAGTATTGCATCCGGGATTGCAACCTTCCCAATATCATGCATAGGACTAGCTTGCTTCAAAAGTTCAGCTTCTTTTGCTTCCATCCCATACGCTAGTCCTAAAATTCTTGAATACTCTGCAACTCTCTTTACATGGTTACCAGTCTCTTTACTTCTACTCTCACCAATAGCACCCATTGTAAAGACAACTTCTTTTTGCGTATCTTCTATCTCATTTGTTAGACGTGCAGATACAAGAGTCTCAGCCGCGTATGTACTAGCCAACATAAGACGTTCCATATCTCTTGTGTCAAACAGACCTTTTTCACCCTTATGATTAATAACTTGAAATGCGCCAATGATCTCATCATCATTATCAAACATTGGAATCACCATCATACTTTTTGTACGGTAACCTGTTTTCTTATCTATATCAGGATTAAATCTGTCATCAAGGTAAACATCATCAATAATTATTTTTTTACCAGTTGTAATAGAACTACCGACTATTCCAGAGTCTATTGGAAGTCTTATAGCATCAATACCGTGAGCTACCTTTGTCCAAATCTCTTGTTTTTCTTCATCTACAACCCATACCGTACATCTGTCTGCAGAAGTTAGTGCTCTACCCATGTTTGCAAGAACCATTATAATGTCATTGTATGCTCTCAGAGAAGAGACCTCAGTCAGGTATGTAAATATCATTTGTAGTATTTCGTTAGCACCTAAGCTTCTTGCATGTTTCATTATAATTACCTCACTACTTTGTTGTCATTTTGTGAACACCCCATGGCTGTTCATCTTTAATATGTGGTAGAAAATACTTTGATGGATGATCATCATAATCTTTAACTAATCTATCAAATAATACTTCTGCTTTTTTAAAGTCACCACTCTTATATATTCTAAGTGCCTCGTCATATAGTTTTTTAATCTCTCTTGATTTATCACTATCTGGCATAAGCTCATGCAGAAGTACTGCTTCATCTTTACCTTTTACTTTTACTGGTTCTATCTCTCTATGTATAAACTTATCACTGATTTTTGCTACGGTAAACTCTGTAATCAAAATATTTACACCATAGTTTTTTGTCAGACCTTCTACTCTAGATGCAAGGTTTACACCATCTCCAATAACAGTATAGTTAAACCTAGTATCTGAACCCATATTCCCAACGACTACATCTGCCGTATTTATTCCTATACCTATTCGGATTGGATTTATACCTTCAAGAGCCAACTCTTCATTTAGTACATCAAGTTTTTCTATCATCTCTAAAGCACTCTTACATGATGCATCTGCATGATCTTTAATATCAACAGGAGCATTAAAAAACGCCATAACAGCATCTCCAATATATTTATCAAGCATTCCACCATTATCTAAAACTGCATTTGTCATAGGAGTGAAGTATCTATTTAAGAGAGTAATCAAACTAACAGGATCCATAGATTCTGAGATAGTTGTAAATCCACGTATATCACTAAAGAGGATGCTAAGCTCTTTACTCTCACCACCAAGAGCTAGTGCTTCAGGGTTTTCTATAAGCTTGTCGAGCAAATCTCCAGAGAGGTAACTTGAAAAAGCACCACGCATAAACTTACCGCTTTGTTCCTGCAAGTTAAAAGCAATAGCCTCTACGGCGACCAAACTCAGCACTAAAGATATTAAAGGATAAAAAAGATCAATATAGATCATGTCAGTTACGAACAAATATCTTATGTAAGCATATACTATTAGATAGACAATTATATTGATAACTACTCTATGTAAAATCTTTTTAAATAGAAGTACTAAAATAAACGGTAGCAGAACCATCAAAACAATCAACAATGGAGTTATATTCTTTGGTTCTTTAATAAGATGGTTTTCCAGCAGGTTAGATATAAAAGTATAATGAAGCAGTGGACCAGGCATAGAGCCCATCGGTGTACTAACTACATCACCGGCACCAACATCAGTAATTCCAAGAATAACCATTTTGCCTCTGAAATATTCCTGTTTAATCTTGCCAGTTGCAACATCTAAGAACGATACTACATTATACTGCTCTGGATTGTAAAAGTTAAGTCTTATAAAACCCTTCTTATTTACTCCTATTATACGTTCATTTATCTCTATATGAGATTCGTCTACTCTCTTAACATCCTTGTTAAACTTTAATCTAAGACCCTGCATTGCTAAAGATGGATATAGAATATTTTGAAAATATACAGCTATAGGATATGATCGAAGAAGATGATCACTCTCGCTAAGAGTAGAAAAACTTCCGCTCAAAGAACACGCTTGCAAAATAGGAACAATATTCATCTCTGCAAAAGGTGCGTGAACAAACTGAGGATTTTTAAATTCAGAGATTTGTGACTGAAGCAGATCAAGAGATGAATCACCTAAAATCTCTAACTCTTCATTACTTATATTCTGAGTAGATTTAGCTCTTAAAAAGAAACCGCATACACTGGAGTTAAGTCCCAAAAGAGACTCTGCCAATGCAGAGTCTTGCTCCTGCGAAGTTGGCTCTGAAAAGATCATATCCATCAAAACTACATCAGCTTCTAAAAGACCGTCTATCCCCTTCGCAATTATCTCTCTCTTCCAAGGCCATCTGCCAAACTCATTTACGCTTGGCTCATCAACAGCTACAAAGACAATATCTTTGCTAGGAGTTTTTTTCTGAAGGTCGAAATTTATATCGTTGTAACGTAGCGAAAAGCTCTCAAACGGTTCAACCTTATACATTTGTAACAGTAATGTTATAAGTAATATAGGTATTAAAACACCAAGATAGAGAAGTTTTTCTTTCATTTAATCTACTTTATAGATCCCATAAGTTTCTCAAAACGTTCAAACTCTGCGTCATCTTCTTTAGTCCAAGCACTCTCATTAACTTTTTTACCATCAAAAGAGATTGTGTTTCCGGCTTGAAGATCAAACTCTTTAGTCATGAGAGCTGCGCCTTTGTTTTGCTCGTTCAGGTATTTTTGATATGCCGCTTCTTGTTCTGACAAGTACTTATTGTACTCTGCCTGAACTGCCTTTCTGTAAAGTTCAAACTCTTCTTTTATACTTTGGATTCCAACTACACCCTCTTTTAGTTTTACAGAAGCCTTTTCTCCAGAGTCAACGATGAAAGTAGTTCCCTTAATCCCGATAATGGCGAAAGGAGTTTTAACTTTAAGAGAGTTCTTTGCATCTCGTGAAGTGATTTTATAAAAAACTTTACCTTCTGTTTGTTCTGCCAAGTTTGCTGAAGAAAAGTGTAAAGTAGAACTTGCATCAAGAACCAGAGTCGAACCGTCTAAAAGCTTTATAATCGCATTTGCTTCTTTAGAAGTAGTGATTAAGTCACCTTTTTTTACTTCTAAGCCCTTGCTAACTTGACTCTTTTTAAATGAGCCCTCACTCTTAATTTTTACATTTCCTTTTACTAGATAAACACTTCCTATAGCTGAACTTGCACTCGCTACTGTAACAGATAATAAAGCTATAAAAAGAGATATTAAAATTTTCTTCACAATAAACCCCTATATTCATTTTTACCTATTATATCATTTAAATTGATACAATTAGATAAAAATATAACGACACAAAACACAAGGATAGATATGCTAAAAATACTGTTTTCACCATCAGAAGGCAAAAATAGCGGTGGTGAAGAGACTCCTAAAGAGCTTCTTGGTTCTAACGACGCGAGGAAAGATATTTTAAATGAATACAACAGCATCGTTATGAGTAGCGATGAAGAAGCTATTAAAAATCTCTTTGGTTTTAAAAAAATGAGCGATTGTGAAGCTTATGTAAACGATCTGTTCAACTCTCCACTTATGTCTGCAATAGAGAGGTATCAAGGCGTAGCTTATGACTATTTGGACATAAACACTTTAGATGCACAGCAAGTAGAGTATCTAAAGAAAAATACTATAATCTTCTCAAACCTCTACGGCCCTATCCTCGGTGGAGATGCAATTGCAAACTATAAAGTAAAACAGGGGAATGATATTGGTAGTATAGTTCCAGACAAATTTTACAAAGATAGATTTACGTATCAGTTAGATTTGTACTTAAACAACGATGACATTCTAGACCTTCGTGCAGGTTACTACGACAAGTTTTACAAAGTGACAAAGCCATACACTACTCTGAAGTTTTTAAAAGATGGCAAGACTGTAAGTCACTGGGCCAAAGCATATAGAGGTTTGGTTTTAAGAGCGCTTGCAAAGGGCAACATAAACTCTATGGAAGAGTTCATGTCTTTAGAGATAGACGGACTTCAGATTAAAGAGATAAAAGTTATCAAGAATAAAACAGAGATTGTATATAATATCGTTTAATTAAAAGGAAGTCCATTTGCAAGATTCACAAGAATATAAAGATAAAAAAGCATATTTTGATAAGATAATTACACTTTACGGCAGAAATGTTGTTGTAGAAGTACTCCAAGACTCATCCGTTGAAGTTCACAAACTACACATGGCATCTAGCAACAAACCCGATGGAGCTATAAAGACTATCTTAGCACTTGCAAAGACAAGAAAGATAGAGATTACTTACCATGAGAAAAGCTCTCTTAGCAGAATAAGTAAAAATGCAAAGCAAGACCAAGGTGTTGCCGTAGACATTATCGCTCAGACTTACAAGAGTGCTCACGAAATTAAAGATATGAAAAGCTTTAGACTTATAGCACTTGACGGCATCCAAAATCCTCAAAATCTAGGGATGATTATTCGTTCATGTGCTGCTGGGAATGTAGATGGAATCATACTTCCTAAAAAGAGTTCTGCAAAAATATCTCCACTTGTAATCAAAGCAAGTTCAGGAACGCTTTTTAAACTTCCAATTTATTACTGTAATACTCTTGATGAAATTTTTCCAGACCTAGATGCAGATACGAGAATATACTCTCTATCATCACATGCAAAAACTAGCATCTATGATGTTGTACCAACAGAAAAATCAATATTTGTTTTAGGAAATGAGAGTGATGGAGTGAGTCCTGAGGTTGAAAAACTTTGTAATGACTCAATAAGTATACCGATGCAAAGAGGAGTTGAGTCACTCAATGTTGCAGTGACCGCATCTCTTCTAGCATTTATGAAATAAGGCTACTTAACTAGCCTTTTTATAACATCTTACGTAAAATGTGTCATCCATCTTTTCTCTATTGAATGCACCCGATAAAAAGTTCACTACAAATGCCTCTTTACTTGTTGCATGTCCAAATGTCTTAGATGACCAGTAGTTGTCAGATACTACATATTGGAAATTTCCTGAGATAGTAGGATTGTACACTTTTGTATCTATGATTGAAAAGAGTTCTACAAAACCTGGTAACTCCCAAGACTTATGTCCGTCTAGTTCTAAGTTTTTACAATAACCTACTGCTTCTTCAAAACTTCTCTTTGTTGTTGAAACATCTTTTGTGTCTTGCCATAGATAGTTTGTTTTTGTATCTTTGATAGTATTTTCAGAGTTCTTAACAATATCAGCGTTTGCAGTGAATGCTATACATAAAGATAAGATTAATATTTTTAATTGTTTCATTAAAAATCCTTATAATTTTAAGTTTGCTGATTGTAACCATATTGATTTGAAATGTGACTTAAGTAAAAAATATTTTACTAAAATATTAAATCTTCCTCAGAATCCTATCAAGAACACTTGTAGATAAAACTCTTTTAAATCCTCCAAGTAGATGCGTAGCCAGAGTGTTGTAGTATCTGGGTTGTGGTTTTTTGGATTCTAGTGCGTGGAGTATATTTTTTATAACAACGTCAGAGTTTTTTGTGAAGGGGTCATTGTCTTTTTCTTTTACAGTGAGCAGCTCTTCGTTGTATTCTTTCTCAAAAATACTTCCTTCTGAGACTACATTTTTTTTAAACATCTTTATAGCATTTTTTCGAAAGTCTGAACGGACTGGTCCTGTGTTTATGGTACATACATAAATATCTGTCTCCATAAGTTCTAGGCGTAGTGTGTCACAGAGACCTTCTATAGCATATTTTGAAGCGTTGTAGGCTCCACGAAAACGAAGCGAGATGATTCCTAAAACAGAGGAGTGCTGAATGATTCTTCCATAGCCTTGTTTTCTCATAATTTTGATGGCTTGACGTGTAAGTTCATGAAGTCCAAAAAGGTTAGTCTCAAACTGCTCTCTTAAAACATCAGTAGTTATATCTTCTACAGCTCCGGGTTGTCCGTAGCCTGCGTTGTTAAATACTGCGTAAAGTTCTGCTCCATCTTTTGTAATGTTGTTTAGAACTTCTGTTATGGCATCTGCAGAAGTAACATCAAGCAAAAAAGTCTCTAGACCTTCATCTTGAAGTCTTTTTACATCCTCTGCATCTCTAGCAGATGCATAAACCTTATAACCGTTGTTGTGTAGGTAGTGAGCAGTGTCGTAGCCTATACCGCTAGAACAACCAGTTATTAAGATGTTTTTTTTCAAGAAGTCATAATCTCGTAAGGTCTTTTTATCTCACTGATAACCTCATCGACACTCATGTGACGAGATTTACGTAAGAACTCTTTGCCGTCTAAATATACTAAAACAGTAGGTATCGCATAGACATTAAAAAAAGGAGCTATATCTTCACTCTCTGAGATATCTACACTCTCTACTTTAAAGTCTGTGAAGTTAGCATCTAGAGCATCCATGAGTTTAGGTTTTAACGCATGACATACGTTACAAGTCGGTGCTGAAAAGTAGACCATTACAGCTAAGTTTTCTTTTATAGTGTTATTTATATTTTCAATTGTTTGCATGGAGAGATTATATTATAATACCACTATGAGTTCAATAATATTTTCAATTCTTGGTATATATATTTTTATTGTCGTGGGTTTCATCGCTAAGATGAGTTTTAAAGACCAGATTGACGATAAGACTATTACACTTATAAATGTCTATTTCCTGCAAGTCTTTTTAACTTTTTGGGGACTTCTTATCCGTCCTATCGACATCACACTTCTTTACGCTCCTAGCATCTACCTTGGCATCGTTGTCGTACTTCTTTTAGTCTCAGTTGTAGTTGCTAAAAAACTATTTGAATCTCCAAAAGAGTACTCCATCGCAACAGTTGCCGCCATCATAGGAAACACAGGAAACCTTGGCATCCCCATAAACATAGCTATCTTTGGTGAAGAGTCCATTCCCTACACGACAGTAGTAAACCTTATGAATGTTTTTGTGGTCTATACTGTAGGTGTTTTTTACTATTCTCGTGGAAGCTTTGATACTAAGACATCTCTACTAAACATCGTAAAACTTCCTATCCTTTGGGCGGCAATACTAGCCATACTTCTTAGCATCTACGGATACAAACCTTCAGGTGTAGTTTTAAATACTCTGATGATGGGGGCTTATGCATCTATGACTATGCAGCTCTTTCTCTTTGGCATCTATCTCTATGGGACTAAGATTCAGGAGATCAGTAAGACCTTAGTGATTTGGGTCTTAACATTTAAGTTCCTGCTACTTCCTGCTATTGCCTTTTTAGTTCTAGTAAATATAGAACTTGACCCTATGATAAAAGGAATCATCTTTATAGAGCTGATGATGCCGCTAGCTGTCGCAAATGTAAATCTTGCATCTCTATATGACTGTAGCCCAAGAGTCGTGACTGCTTTAGTATTTTTGTCTTCAGTAGTTTTCTTGGGAGTTATATTTGTAGCTGTGGAAGTTTTGGCTTACTTATAACCTAAGCTGCAAATAACAACTTAGATTAATCTCTACACTAATTATTTTTTTCATTAGGCATATTGGTAGGTAAAGCATATGGTGTTGTGCAGATAGGTTTTCCCATCGAGACCGATCCACCATTCGGTCTCCCAATTTTTGACTTTTCACATATAAATTTAAATAATCTATGTGCTTGTGTTTCAGGAACAATAATTTGTACAAATTTCATTGAACTTCCATTACTTATCTTCGTTGATGATTTAGAGACAAATTGACCACGACAACCGGTACTGTCTGCCACTTCTATCCCCTCTTCTTCTCGTAAACTTCGCATCAACTCCCGATCAACTCCATCATCAGGTAGTATACAGGTTATGAGTCTTACATCTTGTAGATGATCTTTTGCAAAAGTATGGAAATCAGAACTCATTGTGGCCCTTCCTTTTCTAAAGTACTCAGAACAGCCTCAGGTATATAAGTAGCAACTTTATCAAGAGCGGTTGCATAAACAACACCAGCTCCAGGTCTGTTAAGACCGAGCTTCGTGTATAAATGATGAATAAGTAAATCACGGTTTTCTATTGAAGTCATCATAGTCACGACATCTTTGTCAACCTCTACAGCAATCCCCCAAAGACCTAGACGTTCACGAATACCCGCACCTCTAGCATTAAAAATTATTTCACCACTCACCCCAACTTCACGTGCCATGGCAACAACTTTTTCTCCAGATCCATGCTTAACGATGCATGTCACTGCAACAACATCCGATAAATACGTAATATTAGTTTTCATATAACACCTTCTACCACTTCAAGAGTGGATGATTTTTGATTTTTACCAGATTGCTTGAGAAGTGACTTCTCTTTATAACTCGACCATTGTCCAAATATTAAAACAGAAAGAATTGGGCCGATTGATGCCATACACAAAATACCAAACCCTTCAACAGCATGAGTAGCAGTCCCAAAACCAAGACCCAAAGCTAAAACAAGAGGAACAGTCACTGGACCCGTTGTTACACCAGCACTATCCCATGCAATATTTACAAGTGTTTCGCTTGAAATCACAGTTAAAAAAATAGCCAAAGAATAACCACCAACTAGTAACCAAACCAAAGGCAGGTTAAAAATCAACTTGGCAAGTCCCAAAGCAATACCAAAAGCTACTCCAAAAGAGACAGTGATAATAAGCTCTTTTTTCTTAATCATTCCATTCGTCAACTCTTCAGCTGTAATTCCAAGTGCAGACAAAGCAGGTTCTGCAATTGTAGCCCCAAACCCAAGAAACCATGCAAATACTATAGCTAACATCAATCCAAATCCATAATTATACAGAGGTGAGTTTGGCATTCCATCTACCAGCATAAATGCAGTTGGAACAAAACTTCCTGCCGTGCTTCCTAGCATTGACAAGCCATAAGTCAGACCAATATTAAACACACACATTCCAGCAACAGTCAATCCTATCCCAAAAAATATTTCTGCTTGTTTTTGTAGACGTTTACGTAAGATAACACTCAAGATTAAAAAAAGAAAAGCGACCAAAGGTAAGATAGCACGAATACCTGAAATAACTTCAACAACTGGACTGCGCTCATACCAAGCAATTGCTTCTGAACCTGCCATAGTGGATAGACCTTGTGCAGCTTGTATGATTTCCATAGGAGATTGGACAGAAGCCACATAAAGCGTCAACAAGAGGACTCCGACAACGGGGAAAAGAGATGCCAAAGTGACAATACCAAAACCGGAAAGACCACCTTCTCCCTTTCCTGCGGCGGCAGAAATACCTACGCCAAGAGCCAAAACTAAAGGTACTGTAACAGGTCCTGTCGTGACTGCACCCGCATCCCAAGCAAGACCAAGTACAGCATTAAGCTGAGGATCACTTGTCATGTATAGCGTTGGAATCATCACTGCAGCCAATGAGGCATAGATAAACGGTTTTAAACTCCATCCATACAATAACCTAAGCGTTCCAATCACCGTAGCCAGTCCTACAGAAACACCAACGACTAACACTAGTACACCGGAGTAGTCATTAAGTAAAGTGAACAGATAAGGAGCTTTTTCAACCGATACAATTTGCCCAGCCATTTTCAAAGCCCCGATTGCAGGTTCAGCGAAGGTGACACCAACACCCAACAATAAGGCAATTATTAAGACAAAAGGCAAGGCGAGTTTCCGTGGTAAAGTTTCACCGATAATCGCACCTAAAGGCATTAGCCCAATTTTAAGTCCTTCCATAAACAGCATTAGTCCGACAATAACTGCAAACATACCGCCTACAATAAACCAACCACCTTCTACCAATTGACGAAGGATTAAAACTTGGAACAACATAAGATAAAGAGCCAAAGGAACCACTGCACTAACTTGTTCCATAATACGAGAAGACAAGAAAGGACGAAGTAGAGCTAGCTTTTCACGTGCTTTAAGGGTTAATCTAGAATAGCGATGTGGGATAAGTATACCACTTGAGTCAAACTCAATATTTGGTAAAATGTCATTGTACCGTACCTCAGAAACTTGTGTTCCAGTTGCTCGAGTATACTGAGAATAACTGAAGGTTTGAATATCTTCAGTAGTATCAGAGGGTGTAGTGTCTTCATTCATATCGATTCCTTGATTAGTAATAATTAACTAAACTTGAAAATATCTGTATAAATAGTTTTGGCAACTAGAGAAAAGTTCTCTAGTTAGCCATCGTTTGTAATAGAAGTGATAAGTTCTTTTAAAACATCTTCACATTTATCATTGTCTATCTGACAAGTACCAGCAGCACCGTGACCACCACCGCCATATTTATACATTAGCTCGCCAACATTAGTTTTTGAACCTCTATCGATGATTGATTTACCTGTTGCAAAAACTGTGTTTTGTTTTAGGAATCCCCAAAGTACATGTATAGAAATATTTATCTCAGGGAACATTGCATATATCATAAAACGATTACCCGGGTAGATGATCTCTTCATCTCTTAAATCAAGAACAATCAAGTTATCATGAACAGTAGAACATCTCTCTAACTGATCTTTAAACTCGCCTGCATATTTGTTAAATAGATCAACTCTCTCTTTTACATCAGGAAGAGTCATAATATCTTCTATTCCGTGGTCATGACAGTAGTCAATAAGATCCATCATAAGATCATAGTTTGAGATTCTAAAATCTCTAAATCTTCCAAGACCTGTACGTGAATCCATCAAGAAGCTGAGTAGATCCCAGCCTTTAGGATTTAAAATATCTTCTTTTGAGAACTGAGCCGAATCTGCTTTATCAACTGCAACCATCATGTCTTCACGAATCATAGAGAGGTCGTTGTCTTTAACATAGTGATCATAGACAACACGAGCAGCAGATGGAGCATCTGCGATAATTATGTGATTGTCAGCTTTTTCATTACGAACAGTTTCACTCTCATGGTGATCAAAAACTAAGTGAGCTTGTGGAACATAAGGCAGATTTGTGATGATATCATTCTCAGTAATAACTATCGTACCGTCTTGCATATCTTTTGGATGCACAAACTTAATATCATCTATCAACTCTAACTGTTTTAAAATTACAGCACAAACAAGACCATCCATATCACTTCTAGTGACTAAACGAAACTTTTTACTCATAGTTATTACCTTCTAATTTATAATTGCCTTGATTATATATCAATGTTATTAAAGTTCATCTGAATAAGCTTTATATTTTTGACAAATCATCATACGCAAGTTTACGAATCCAGTCATTAAACTTGATATCGTTTTTTATACAATAAGTTGCAAATGTTTTTAACTCTTCTGGTGTTACCATCAGCTCTATTTCTACAAGCTTTTCATTTAAACTTACCAAGCTCTCTATTGTTTTATATTCTGTTTTCATATTAAGAAGAACAACTTAGCTTGATGTTTTTTGACTTTAAAGGTGTTGCTTTAGCCAGATGCTCCAACTCTAGATGCTCTTCAAATGGACTGTGAGCAACTATGAGTAATTCATCAATCATCGAGTACTCTCCCTGTTGTGCTTTTTCTATAGCTTCTTGTAAGATATGATTTTTCAAGATGTATTTTGGATTAGTTTTTAGCATCTGAGTATGTCTCTTTTCATTAGACAGGGTCTCTTTTTTTAGTCTCTCATCATAAGCATCTAGCCATTCACTAAGTGGTGTCTGAAACACTGCCATATCTAAGATATTTTTTTTATCTCCATCATAAGCAGAGAGTGTTCTAAAAAACTTCGTATAGTCTATAGTCGCACTCTCTAAAGAACCCAGCATCCACTTAAAGAGTTCTATATCTTTTTCATCTCTCTCATAGAGTCCCATCTTTTTATACATGATGCTTAGATACTCTTCTTCATAGCTAGTACCAAAGGTCTTATCTAAGATCTCTAAAGCTCTGTCATGATTTACTATCGATGATAGTGCCACTGCAAGTTTATGCAGGTTCCAGTGAGCGATGCCGGGTTGGTTTTTAAAACTGTAGCGACCATCTACATCTGTATGATTACAAATATATCCAGACTCATAATCATCCAAAAATGCAAAAGGTCCGTAGTCTATCGTTCTTCCATCTATGGACATATTGTCAGTGTTCATAACTCCATGGTTAAAACCTACACTCTGCCATCTGGCAATAGTTATGGCTGTATTTCGAACTATCTCTTCATACATCTTCACGTACATTCCCTCTACATCTTTTAGATGCTCGAATGATTCATCTATGACATAGTCTGCAAGTTTTTGAACCCTTGCATGCTCACCTCTAAAGTTAAAGTACTCAAATGTACCAAAACGAACCCAAGTAGGAGAAAGACGAAGAACTATTGCACCTTTTTCTCTCTCCTGTCTTGTTACATCGGAATCACTTCCAATAAGAGCGAGTGCTCGTGAAGTCTCGATGCCAAGACCATGCATCGCTTCAGACATGAGATACTCACGAATTGATGAGCGTAAAACTGCCCTTCCATCACCCATACGGGAGTATAGAGTAAGACCGGAACCTTTAAGTTGCAGGTTTTGACCATTTACCTTACCTAGATTTATAGCACGTCCATCTCCAAGTCTATAAACAAAATGCCCAAATTGATGACCTGCATAACACATGGCAAATGTATCTGAGCCTTCAAGGGAGTAAGTGCCATTTAGTATACCTACTAGATTTTCATCTTTAGTTATATCCTCATCTACTCCTAAGAGTTTTGCAGCATCCTTAGATACAGAGATAAGGAAAGGATCTTTAAGTGGTGTCGGTTCTACTTCATCAAAAAATATAGGATCAAGTTCTCTATATGGAGTAGTAAGTTTTAATTGTGATAGTTTCATAATCATGTTTTAACATTAGCCTTATTAAAAAAACCTATATAAAAAAAACAAACTTTTTTCTGTAGTACGATTTAAGAATAGTTTATTAAACTACTTGCATGAATAAATCACTACAGATGGTATATGAGTACCACAAAACTACAAAACATGCTCAACATAAATATGCTCGCTCGCTTGGCTACATGGACTGGAATACGCAACCCGACCCATTTAGAGTTTACAACGGAGCTAAAACTATAAAACTACCTTTAGCAATACAAAACTCAACTCCACCATATCATCTGCTAGATGCAGAGCTACCATCAGCCCCAGTTGTAAAAGAGTCTATCTCTCAGCTTTTGCAGTTCTCTATGGGTCTAGCTGCTTACAAAGAATCTGATGGAGGTTCATGGGCAGTAAGATGTAATGCTTCTAGTGGAAACCTACATCCGACTGAGACTTATCTTGTGCTTCCTCCTCTTATGCAAGAGCAAGTTGGTAAAAGTAGCATCTATCACTACAGACCAAAAGATCATGCACTAGAAGAACTTGCAAGTTTTGAGACATCATTCTGGAAAAAACTGCCAGAGGGAAGTTTCATAGTAGGACTATCTAGCATCTCATGGCGTGAAGTTTGGAAGTATGGAGAGCGTGCATTTCGCTATACGCAGCTAGATGCAGGACATGCATGGCAGGCTTTTATAGTATCTGCTAAGATGCTTGGATGGAAAGTGAATAGACTAGACAGCGTAAGCGATGCTGACATCTCTACTCTTTTAGGACTGACTCAAAAAACAAGATTCTTTGAAGATGAAAATCCAGATATGCTTTTTGTTATCTCACCCAAAGATGTAAACCCTAAACTATCATTAGATGCATTAGTAGATAGTGTTCCACTAAAGTTTGAAGGCATAGCAAACAAACTAAGTCCATCCATGCAAAAGTGGGATATAATCCCCGCAATAGAAGAAGCAACATCAGATGCACAAATCCCTCAGCCAACAACTCTAAGAAGTGAGATAACAAGAACTCCAAGTAGAGAGTCAAAAGACGTAGTTCTAAACAGACGAAGTGTTCATGTAATGCAAAAAGATATTTCTACAATTACAAAAGAGCAGTTTCATAATATGCTCTCTAGTATTTTAGATTCTCAAGATGCAAAAGAAAATTCTGCCCATTTAGCTATCTTTATTCATCAGGTTGAGGGTTATCAATCTGGTCTATATATTTTAGTGCGAAACTTTAGAGATAGGGATGACTTGGAAAAAGAGATGGACGCCAAGTTTCGTTGGAGTCATACAGAGTTTGAGCATCTCTACCTGCTTCAGACAAGAGACCTTTGTGCAACCTCAAAAGCCATAAGCTGTTCTCAAGACATAGCAAGTGATGGAGCATTTAGTCTTGGAATGTTGTGTAACTTCACTGATCAGCTTCAAATGTATGGAGCACATAGATATAAAGAACTTTACTGGGAGTGTGGAGCTATCGGTCAGCAACTATATTTAGAAGCCACTTCTATGGGACTCTCTGGAACAGGAATAGGATGTTTCTTAGATGATGATATGCATGGTCTGCTTGGACTTACAAATAATCGTTATCAGATTTTGTACCACTTTACTGTAGGACGTGGTTATGTGGATAGCCGTATTGCGACTCGACCGGCGTATGAGAGTTAAACTACTCATGAACTTTCCAAGAATATCCGTATCTATCCATATGATATTCTTGGTTTTGTTGCTCTAATATCTGACGTTCATTATCAACAAAGATTAATGATATAGTAAAAATAAACAGATCCATCAATATTACAATTATTAAAATTTTCAATGTAATGACTCTCTCTCTATTTATAAGATTAGCGTCCATACCATATAGTTTATGAAGTATAGACGATTATAATTATTTTATTTTCTCTAAAATTGAATCTACAGAGAAACCAAATTTCTCAAACAATAGTTCGGCAGGAGCAGATGCACCAAAAGTGTCCATGCCGATAACTGTATCAGCAAATCTGTACCACTCTAAGCCACGAGCCGCTTCAATAGCTACAGTTTTTGTTCCCTCTTTAATGATAGAAGAGATATAAGAAGCGTCTTGTTCTATGAAAAGGTCATAACAAGGAACAGATACAACATTCACTGGAACATCCATGCTATTTAGTGTCTCTTTAACTTTAAGAGCAAGTTCTACTTCACTTCCAGAAGCCATAAGAGTAATCACAGCATTTTCATCAGCCGATAATAAGTAACCACCCTTAGATATCTCACCAACTGCCGGAGTTGGAAGAACTGAAAGGTTTTGACGAGAACATACAAATGCAGATGGAGATTTACTCATCTGCAGAGCTACTTTCCATGCCTCAACATTTTCAGCACCATCAGCCGGTCTCCAAACGTAGAAGTTTGGAAGTGCTCGGAACTGAGAAAGATGCTCAATGGGTTGGTGAGTCGGACCATCTTCACCCACACCAATACTATCGTGAGTCCAGATAAAGAACTGCTGGATACCGGTAAGTGCTGCGATACGAGCAGCAGGTTTTAGATAGTCTGAAAATACAAAGAATGTAGCCGAGAAAGGTAGAAGTGGACCATAAAGAGCCATTGCATTTACGATAGATGCCATTGCATGTTCACGAATACCGAAGTAGATATTTCTACCTTTTGGATAAACACCCATGTCGTTTAAATTAGTCTTGTTTGATGGACTAAGATCAGCTGAACCACCTAAGAAACTAGGAATCCCTCGAGCGATAACGTTCATAATTTTACCGTTAGTACTACGAGTGGCATCTGCTTTATCAAAAGTTGGCCACTGGATACGAGAGAAATCAGGGTTTTGGAGTGCTGCTAAAGCTTCATTTTGCTCCATTAACGGAAGAGTCTTTTGTCTGTGAATCCATTCACGCTCTACCAAGTCACCATCTTCAATAGCACATCTAAAACGAGCCATTACATCTTCATCAACAAAGAACTTTTTCTCTGGATCGAATCCTGCATCAGTTTTAGCTTGAGCAATAACATCATCTCCAAGAGGCGCACCGTGAGAATGGTGAGAACCTTCTAACTTACCAGCACCCTTAGCAATGATAGTGTTAGCAATAATGATAGTTGGTTTAGTATTTGATTTTGCAGTAGTGATAGAAGCGTCTATTTCATCAAAGTTATGACCGTCACACTCTAAAACATCCCAACCCTGAGACTCGAAACGACCACGGATATCTTCTGATATACTCAAGTCAGTTGAACCCTCGATAGTAATACGATTTGAATCATAGATAAGAATAAGATTATCCAGTTTGTTGTGTCCAGCAATTGAACAAGCCTCATAAGAGATACCCTCTTCTAAATCGCCATCACCACATAGACAGTAAACGTTATGGTCAATCAGCTCTGCAGTCTCAGAGTTAACTTGAGAACCAACAAATTTTGAAGCCATAGAAAAACCAACAGCATTAGCAATACCCTGACCTAGTGGACCAGTAGTAATCTCAATACCTGCCGTATGTCCGTATTCTGGATGCCCAGGAGTTTTAGAATCAAGTTGACGGAAGTTTTTTAAATCTTCTACTTCTAAACCGTATCCCCAAAGGTAGTAAAGAGAGTAAATAAGACCAGTTGCATGACCGCCAGAGAAAACTAATCTGTCACGGTTTAACCACTCTGGATTTTTTGGGTTGTGGTTCATGTGCTCACTAAGGACTACAGCTATATCTGCAAGACCCATTGGTGCACCAGGGTGACCTGAGTTTGCTGCTTGAACCATATCTGCTGCTAAAAATCTTATCGAATCTGCCATTTTTTGACGTATTACATTACTCATTATTACTTCCTTAATTTTATTCCATAAAATGAAGGGAACCTTCATTTATTAGTCCCGCAAAGGAACAAGTCCCTTTACTCCGCTTGCACCGCTGTGGTGACTAAAGTTTAGTTTTTATGTCTATTTATATATTTTGTAAGTAGTGGTGAAAGTTCATTTTTCAGGTTCTCATCAAAACTGTTTAACTCATGAGTAAGCTCATCTGCTAACGCATTTGCTTCACTCATCGCAACATCTAATCCTAAAATAGTTACGAAGCTATTTTTATCTTCATCATTATTTGTAAGCTTTCCAGCTTCTTCTGAACTTTGAGTAACATCAAGTATGTCATCTTGAATCTGAAATAGAAGTCCAAGCTTTATACCAAAAGCATAAAGTTTGTCACCCAGTTCCTCTTGTCCAACTATAATAGCTCCCATTTTCAGTGAAGCTGCTATTAGTTTTGCAGTTTTGTTTGTGTGTAAAATTTTTATATCAGCAACATTAAGTGGTTTGTTTTCAAAATAACAGTCAATCGCTTGACCTAATACCATTCCGTTTAATCCACCATTTTTTGCCAACTCTTGGATGAGTTTTACTCTTGTATAGTCTGAAAAAGGTGCATTACTTAAAACTTCAAAAGAGTAAGTATTGAGAGCATCTCCAACAAGTATTGCTGTTACTTCATCATAAAGTACATGCAGTGTAGGCTCTCCCCTACGAAGAGGAGAGTCATCCATAGCAGGTAAATCATCATGAATTAGTGAGTACGTGTGTAGTAGTTCAACTGCGTAAGCAGCATGTCTAGCACCGTCTAACATAAGAGAGTTGTATGCAGCGACAACACCAAGCAGAAGAGCTGGTCTAAACCTTTTCCCACCGGCTATCAGCATCTGCTGCAATGCTTTCTCATAAGTAGGGTGAATACTCTTTGATGTTGGTAAATTCTCTAATAAAAATGTCTCAAAATTTTGCATGTGAAATTATATATGTACTCTTGTTAAATGACTATTAATTTCTATGCACTTTCACTGTAAATCATAAAATCATTTTTTGAAGACTTTTTAATACTGTACATAGCTTTATCTGCATAGTTAAATAATGAATCAATATTTGTAGCGTGCTCAGGAAAAATACTTATGCCGATACTTGCTCCAACTGAAGATGCTGGCAGACCTTCATAGTCTTTGCTTATCTCCTTAATAATTCGTTTAGCAACCTTCTCAACATATACTAAATCGCTTAAAGTTCCTATGGCAACAGCAAATTCATCACCGCCTATTCTTGCAATAATATCCTCTTTACGGAGTAAAGACTTTATTCTACTTGCAACAGTTTGTAAGACTTCATCACCTTTTGCATGTCCATAATTATCATTGACTGCTTTAAAACCATCGAGATCTATAAACAGCAAAGCAACTGAGTGTTTATGGCGAATAGCATAAGCAGTAATTCTTGCAAGTTCTTCTTTTAGAAGATATCTGTTTGGTATATCTGTTAGCTCATCGTGATGAGCACGATATTTTAGTTTTTCGTTTGCTTTTTCTAGTTGGGCACTGGTCTCTAAAAGTTTTTCATGTTCTGCTTCTAGCTTAGTGTTAGCATTTTTCTCTTTTTGATCAATGAAATATTTGATCAAATAATAAATTCCAGATAGTCCAACTGATATATTCAGAAGAAAAAACAACTCTACTGCAATTTGAGGCATGAAAGTTGTATGGTTTTCGATAAGTGTTTGATCAATGAGTGTAGAAATAACAACAAGAGACATAAAGGCATGAAACCAAGAGAGTGCTTTATCACTATCTTCATAAGTAAGGGCAGCTATTGGGGCAAAAAAAGCCCATATCATAACAAAGCTCCCAAGAGCAAAACCACCAAGAGACCACATAAGAAAAAATGGTAAAAGAAGTACAAGTATCATCTGTGTTTTTTGTAAAAAGACTATGTCTTTTGTTTTATTCAGATGCCAAAGGTTGAATAGAGATATAAGACTATAAGAAAGTGGAATAGAAGCAGATAGATAATGATCTAAATATAGGTATAAAAGTCCCCAAACTAAGGCAGCAGGGCCAATAATAAGAGGGACCATAGTTAATGAAGCTTTTTTAAGACGCTTTGTTTCACTATCAGTCGGCAGGGATCCTATATTAACACAAGCTTCTAAACATCTTTTAGCAATTGCTAACAAAACTTCCCCTTCTCAACTTACTTATTACTTTTTACTTTACCCTTGATATTTACAAAAAATTGAAAATGCTCTCTTTCAAACAAAAGAGATGCAAAGTATTTAAAGTCACTTATATGTTCTCTTATATCGGCAATAATGCTTACCTTTACGCCATTTACCTGCATAAGTCTATCACCGACTTTAAGTCCATAACCCTCAAATTCATTTGCAATTTTTAAAATAGTTAAGTTCTTACTAAAGTATATCCCTTTTTGCTCTAAAAAAGTATCGCTTATGTATCCACCGCCATATCTTTTTTGAGTTTTAACTTTAAAAGTAAAATATTTTGAGTCTCTTTTTATTTTAACACTATGTGTGGAGCCAACTTTTGAAAACAAAATCTTTCTCATTAAAGTAGCGCTATCCTTAACTTTTTTACCAGCAAAGTCTACAATAGTATCACCCTCTTGAAATGGGTTATCTTTTATAAACGGATTTACTCTTGTTATGGTGATAGATTTTTTTATATCATCAACTCTTATTCCAATATCTCCATATTGGGCAGATTTACTCTTTAAAAATCTCTCTAGATATTCTTTTTGGATTATTCCCTGAGGCGTAACTATTCCTTCTAATGCACAGCAACTATTTAGAAGTAAAGCAGGAGTTGCAAGAGGCTCATTAAAAGTTGCGAAATTATTTAAGCCAATCTGATCTTTAACAATCTTACCCTCGATAGCACGTTTATTATTAACAGAAGCAACACCCAAGGAGAGATGATTATTTATCTTAAACGGATGTTCAAATTTTGTTCTATCTTCTACAAGATAAAGAGAGAGAAAAGGATCATATTTTATTATTTTAGCGTTTGGAAGATGTGATGAAAAAAGCAATCTTTTATTTTTTAATACCGGTATTTGAAGTGTTTGATATTTTATAGATTTTGAGTCAGTTATTTTTAGCTTACAAGATTCATAGCCGCCTTTGCAGGCAAAAAGATTTAAAAGAAGAAAGTTTAGAGCTAAAAATAGCCTAAACATTTATTTTGATCCAAAAGGGTTCATTCCACCCATCCCACCAAGCATGCCTAATGCGCTACTTTGCTGATTTTGTTGAACCATTTTATTTATATCATTTAAAGCACCGATAAGCATGATTTGTAGTGAATCTTTATCAGACATTAGCGAATCATCAATATTTAAATCAATAACCTCACCCTTGCCATTCATACTAATCTCAACCATTCCACCGCCACTCTTTACATTGAAGACTTTAGACTCAAGTTCAGCTTGAAGTTTATTTGCATTTTCTTGCATACCTTCGAGCATTTTACTCATATCGCCTAAATTACCAAACATTTCTAAATACTGTCCGCTATATAATCTATATTGTTGTTATCATCTAAAATAACAACTTTTGGCTGGTAAGTCTCTAAGTCTTTTTCATCATAAGTTGCATATGCAACAATAATGATTTTATCACCTTTGTGAACTTTTCTAGCAGCAGCTCCATTTAAACAAATGTCTCTTTTGCCTCTTTCGCCTAAGATAATATAAGTTGAAAATCTTTCACCGTTGTTTACATTTAGTATTTCAACTTTTTGTCCGACTCTCATCTTTGCAGCTTCCATCAACTCTTCATCTATCGTAATCGAACCAACATAGTTTAAGTTGGCATCAGTTACAGTTGCGCGATGAATCTTGCTGTATAACATATCTATAGTCATCTACTTTTCCTACATTCCCATCTGTTTTTTCATCTCAGCAGGACTTATTGGATCATCCCACTGCTCAGAATTGATTACATATTCAGAAACAACGTTTCCACCAATAATATGCTCTGATATTATTTTATCAATTTTTTCTTTAGTTAATCCTGCATACATAGTATGTCCTGGCTCAACTAACATAATTGGACCTGAAGAACAACGGTTCATACAAGAAGTACGAATAGGCTGAACAGTTCCCATAATTCCTTCTTGCATTAGTTTAGTAGCAAGATATTGAAATAAATCTTGAGTTTGTGGTGTAACACATGATGGTTTTGGCATACCTGGAGGAGCTGATTGCTCACATTTAAAGATATAAAATGCCGGTTGAGGGATTCCCATAAATCTTATCCTTTGGAATTTTTATTGGAATTATAACTAAAATATACATATAAAATCTCATACGCAAAAACAAGTTTGTTTTTTTAAGCTAAATAGCAACTTTTTAGCTATAATTCACACAATAAATTCAAACAATAACAAGGTCAATAATTTGAAAAAGATTATACTATTTTCTCTACTAATTACATCTCTTTACTCATCTGAGGCAAAAGTCTACATGGGTATAGGTGGTGGTTACATGCACGAAACCTTTTCTGATGCCGCTAGTACAACAAATGCAGCAGAGATTGGAAAGATAAAGATAGGTTACGGGATAAGAGAGGCATACGCTATAGAGTTCTCATTTGATTATCTTAAAAACGACGCTAATATTTTTTCAACAACAGGAAAAGATAGCGATAAATTCGGAATGAATGTTGAACTTGTTAAGGCATTTGACTGGGATATCTTAATTAACCCATACTTTAAAGCTGGATTTGGAGCAGGTTACTTTGATATAAATCACGCTTCTAAAAATTCTCTAAACTATGGTACGTTTAATGTTGGTCTTGGCTTTTTTATTCCTATCAATGAGCATTTTGATATCGAAGTTGGGTATGATTATAAATATGTATCTTATGAAAAACTAACAGCTACAAGTGATGAAGTTAATTCTCACATGAATGGCGCTTATGCAGGATTTAACGTAAGATTTTAAAAAAGAGAGAGCAAATGAATTTGCACACCATCGAAGAAAAAATTTTACTTCTTTGTCCATATGTACAAGAAATTGTTGTTACTCTACATAATGGACGCCCATTTGCGACTATCTATCCTAATTTTCAAACACTAAAATCTGCATATATTATAAACATAGAGAGTGAAATCCGTTGGTACGGGGTAGAACTCTACAACATGGAAGTAGAAGAATCTAGAAAAGTTCGTGGGTATATAATCTCTACTCTTCCTCTACCAAGAACAGCATCTGGCGAATTTGACACTATAAGATTAGAAGAAATAATTTCTAATGATAAAACAACTCAAACTGCATCAGCATCTGAAGATGAGCCAGCAGATAATCTCTATCAAACAATAAAATCACATCTATCTTCGATGAGTCATGCAGTAATACTTCCATCTTCACATCTTGAACTTGACCTCAAACTTGACTCACTTGATTATGTAGAACTATTTGTATTTATTGAACATAGCTATGGTGTTAAGATTGACGAAAAAACCTTCTCCGCTTTAATGATTATGAATGATTTATACAAATATATAAAAGAGCATAAAGAATATATTAATCCTACTAAAATAGAGTGGGATGAGATATTAAATGAAGAGCATGAGGGAGAACTGATATTTTCTCCATTTATTATGTTTACATACAAAACACTTTTATTGCCATTTTTTAAACTCTTTTTTCGTCTTGAAGTAAATGGAGTAAAAAATATTCCCTCATCTTCATGCATCATTGCTCCTACACATCAGAGTATGCTAGATGGTTTTTTAATAGAAGCCACTCTTCCTTATAAAATATTAAAAAATACATTTTTTCTTGCCTTCAAACAGGTATTTGGTACTATCTTCTTTAATCCTATAGCTAAACACGGGCAGTCCATTTTAATAGATGCCAATATAAATCTCAAAGAAACTATGCAACACGCTTCACTGCCTTTAAAGAAAAAAAAGAATCTGGTTATATTTCCGGAAGGTGCTAGAACTAGGGATAGAAAACTACTGGAGTTTAGACCATTCTTTGCGATGCTCTCAAAAACACATAATGTACCGATTGTTCCAGTAATAATAGATGGAAGTTTTGAAGCACTTCCAAGCGGAAAAATATTTCCAAGACCTAGAAAAATAAAACTGACATACCTTAAACCTATTTATCCGAAAAACATGACTTATAGTGAGTTGACAAATCTTGTAAAAAGTACTATTGAGGAACAGATGTGAGTTTCCTAGAGCTCTTTAAACGACCTTGTCTTATTGGAGCTCATAGAGGTTCCCGTGCTCTGTATCCTGAAAATACTCTCTGTGCACTTGAAAAAAGTATTGGTCATTGCGATTTTATAGAGATAGATGTACAACTAAGCAGTGATAAAATTTTAGTTGTAATGCATGATGACACACTGGAGAGAACTACCAATATTAAAGAGTTGGATGCTTACAAATCACGTGAGCCATACAAAGTTTCTGATTTCAGTTATGAAGAGTTGTCTACACTTGATTATGGAAGTTGGTTTTATAGTGATGAGATTAAACCTGAACCACTACTTACTCTTAAAATAGCACTAGAGTTTATAAAAGAAAATCATCTTTTTATAAATATAGAGATTAAAGATATTCATAATTCCTTTGAGGATAAAGAAGTTATTTCTTTAGTACTTCAAGAGATAGCTGAGTCAAAAATAAAAGATCATGTTCTTATATCTTCATTTAGACACCAGTATCTTCTACTTTCTAAAGAGATACAACCTGATATTCCAACGGCAGTTTTAGTTGAAAAAAAACATCCGAAAAATCTTATCAACTATCTAAAATCACTAAGAGTAGATGCTTACCACTGCAGTGATAAACTTGCAGATGAAATTACAGTTGGAAATTTGAAAAGCACTGGGTTTTATGTAAATATATATACTGTCAACGATCCAATTAGGCGTCAACAGTTATTTGATATGGGAGTTAATGGGGTATTTAGTGATTATCTAGAATAGTTATTTAATATTTAAAAGTTCTCTAACAACTTCTCTATCATCAAAAGGGAATTGTTTGTCATATATTATCTGAAAAGCTTCGTCACCTTTACCAAGAATAACAACTACTTCTCCCTCACCCTGATCATCAAGTGCCATCTCTATTGCTTTTTTTCTATTAAGCTCAACACTTACGATGCTCCTATCTTCAATACCTTCTAAGATATCATCTACAATCGCTTGTGGATCTTCATTTCTCGGGTTGTCACTTGTAATGTATACTTTCTTTGCAAGACTAGCGGCAACTCTGCCCATAAGAGGACGTTTTTGCTTATCTCTATCTCCACCGGCTCCAAAGACGACTAAAAGTTCTTTTTCTTTTAGAGCATTTAAGACTTGTTGCATACCATCTGGAGTATGTGCAAAATCTACTATAACATTTGGAAGCTCACAGACTTGTTCCATTCGACCACTTACACCTGCAAAGTTATCTACTACTTCAACTATCTTCTCTAATTTTTCATCAACTAAAAGATCTACTGCACCGATTGCTGCCATTAAGTTGTAAAGATTGAAAAAGCCATGAAGAGAGGATGTAAATGGCACTACTTCTTTAAAATGCTGAATTATACCACTAGATGCATTGTTAAGTGAGTATGCCATTAGCTTATATGAGGCAGGATTTTCTATGCCATATGTAAAAGTGTTTTTAATATTAAAAGCAGATCTTGGCTCATCTTTATTTATAAGCTTTTTGCCTTCATCTTGAAAAAAACTATTTTTTACTGCTATGTATTCACCTATAGTTTTATGGTAATCTAGATGATCTTGTGTAATATTTGTTAGTATTTTAAGCTCAAACTTTAAACCCTCTATACGTTCTTGAGCGATAGCATGAGAGCTTACTTCCATAATAAAAAATTCACATCCAGATTCAACAGCTTGATATATATGCTTGTAAGTATTTAATACACTTGGAGTAGTTAAAGATTTGCCTTCAATTACTTCATCATTCATAAAAAAGCCACGAGTTCCCTGCATCGCAGTTTTGTAGCCTAAATCAAGTAAAAAAGAGTATATAGCACTGGCTGTTGTAGTCTTACCATTAGTTCCAGTAATCCCAACTATCTTGATTTTATCAATACCAAATAACTCTGCTATATCTTTAATATTAATTATTGAATGAGCACCATTATCCTTGGCATCTTGAAGATATTTCTTATTTTGAGCACTTAGGACAAAAGCTGTGTCTGCACCACACTCTGATGAGTTTTCACTTACGTATTTATACTCTTGGTTTGGTAATTCAATTTTCACTTTTTTTACTCTTTGCCAACTTTTTAAGTAGTTTTCTCAGTAACACATCACTAGGATAAACACTAAGTGCATTTTCCAAGTAAGTTAGTGCCATCTCTGCAAAACCGTGTTCAATTAGGTTTTCTAAAAAATCTATAAAATCTTCTTTTTGAGTAATAATTACGCGAGTAGAAAACATAATATTCTCAAAAGTTTCTTTAAAACCTGCACCCTTGTCTAGAATGGCTTTAAAATCTTGATAAAGTATCCCGTCTTCAAATTCTAGTCTCTCACGTATAGGCTCTGAAAAAACTTCACTTAGCTTCTCTACCGTACCATCCATAGTTTGTAATATATCACTCATAATATTATCAGCTGATTCTTTATCTTCATCTTTTAATATTTCATAATAATCAAAAAGAGCCTCAGCACCACCCTCACCACTCAAAGCCATCTCAGATAAAATCACACCATTATACGCCTCTTTTGAGTTAGGAAAATCCTGCAAAACTACTGCAAATTTCTCCAATGCATTTTTATAGTCTGACTTACTAAAGCACTCTTTAGCTTGTGTTAATGTTTTATGTTTGCTAATGCCGTTCATTTTTTTCACTTGTTTTAAAGATTATCTATATCGTTTTCCATACCTACCGGTACATTTACAACTGTAAGCTCCGGATGTATATCCATTCTTAGTTGTCTCTCCACACCATATTTTAGTGTACTACCACTACTTGCACACCCTATACATGCACCTTTTAACTGAACATAAACATTTCCATTTTTTACAGTTATAAAGTCTATATCTCCACCGTCTAATGCTAATGAAGGACGAATTTTATTTATCGCTACCTGCACTGGATTCATTAACTCTTCGTCAGTAAATGGAATCATCTATTATCCTTTAATATTCTATATACATAAAATATGACAATATCGCTTAACAAGTCATAAAAAATTAAATTACCTTGCTACTTTTAGTCTTTTAAGGCTAAAACTTCATGCACATAGCTTGGTTTTCTCATTCCAACAAGGATGTAATCTATACTATCTCTTTGCATTAAAAATCTTAATGCGCATTCTTGTAAAGATGTATCACACTCTTTAAAAAAATCTTTTAATTCAATTCTTGTTTTTTTTGAGCATTCATGCAAAACCATCTTTCTATACTCTATAAAAAACAAATCAATAAAGTTCAGCATTACTTCTCTGTTTTTATCATCTATGGCTTCAAGAGAAACTCTGATATGTGGAATTATTTGAGCATAAAAAAACGAGTCATAATCACCAATCCAGCCAAACTTGTGTTTTGAAGCATCTAACTCTTCTAGAAGATTGTAAAGAGGTTGAAGCAACTCGTTGTCGCATACATCAAGCAACTCATTTAGGTGATGGTAATACTCATTTGATTCTTCATAATCAGCTAATCTATACATTGATTTCTCATACTCAGCATTTAAAGGCCTATTTACTAAAACTCTTAGTCCATTCTCTTTTGCCCAAGAAGCACATTTTAAACCTTCTCTCTCAAGAATATTAATCGGCAGTTCAATAGTTGTAAAATTATGAGAATCATTTCCTACCTCTTCAGATGCTCTATCTGCAATTGTTATAAGATCTTCATACGGTAAAAACTCATCAGAATTATGGTTTTTTGAAAAACTATTTGAACTTATTCCATAAGAAGAAATTCTTCCATTTTTAACCTCTTCTTCAAGAGCAGCAAAAGCACTATATAGTCTTCTGTACATCTCATCAAGTCTATCGTCTTTTTCTACATTTTTATTGATTGCGTCAAGAAGGTAGTACTCTGGATTATGTATCAAATAGCAATCAAGTTTATTCATCTCCAAACGTCTAAGTGATTGGGTTAATTGATCATGTATGAATGATTTTGAGATAGAGTGAAAACAATCTTTAGTAAACTCAACAACTTCTTCAAAAGGTTCATCTTTATGTCTCTCCAAATTAGCACCTTGAATATATCCAAACTTACTAATTACTTCTACATTTAATTTAACATCTTCATTAAACTCTCTAAATGCAAGTGCAATAGCTCTCTCAGCACCTCCATCCATGTAGTTAGAGGATGTGTCTATCATCGTTAAACCTGAATCGATTGCTTCTTTTAATGCTTCTATATGCTGTGGATTATAATCACTTATTCTATAAGTTCCAAATGCGAAATTACTCATAATGTCTCACTTTTTGTTAAAGTATTTTAGAATTGGGAAGTTTTATTTTGAAAAAAGCACAGTAAGTTGTGCGTGGGCGTTATGCCGAATAAAACTCAGCGTTAGCGTAGGAAAAGGAGGTTGTGTTCCCTTTCCTTATTGAATATAGTTATTATACTAATTCAATAAATGCCATAGTAGTAGCGTCACCACGACGAATACGAGTTCTAATAATTCTAGTATATCCACCAGCACGATCAACGTACTTAGGAGCTATTTCGTTTACTAAAGTTTTAGTTGCTTCTTTACTTTGAAGCGCCGCGAATACTGTTCTATGAGCATTAGAATCATTCTTACCAGCTATTGTGATAAGTTTTTCAACATAAGAACGAAGCTCTTTAGCTTTAATAACAGTAGTTTCAATTTTACCATGTTCAATTAACGAAATACTAAGGTTCTTAAGTAAAGCAGCACGGTGTGCACTTGTACGACCTAGTTTACGGTATCCATGACGATGTCTCATCTATAATTCCTCTATTAAGCCTGTGCGGCTTCTATTTTCTTTTTTAACGCACTTACTACATCATCTGCAAGGTCTGCACCAACAGCAAAACCAAATTCAAGTAGTTTATCTACGATTTCATCATATGACTTTTTACCTAGGTTTTTAACATTTTTAAGGTCATTTTGACTCATTAATGCTATTTCACCTACCAGTTTAATGCTTGAGCGATCAAGACAGTTAAAACTTCTTGCACTTAAACCTAAACTATCAATATGAGTTACTAATTTTTTAAGATCAGGGTTTTCTTCAACACGTTCCATTGTTGTTGCAGCTTTAATACTGATCTCTGAGTTAAATACAGCTAATTGAGCATACATAACTTCTAGAGAGTTTTTAAATGCGTCTAACGGAGAAATTTGTCCATCAGTTCTAATATTTAAAATTACTCTTTCAAAGTTAGGATTGTCTTCTACAAGAACATTCTCAATTTTGTATGTTGCACTACGAACAGGAGTAAAGTAAGCATCTAATGCTATATATCCATCTTCTAGTTCATCATGAGTATCTTCACTTGGAACATAACCGATACCTTGTGCAATTTTAATTACAAAGTTAAGAGTTGAGTCTTCGTTAAGAGTTGCAAGTGGAGCGTCTGGCGTTACCACTTCAACTTCATCACTGTTAAGGTCTGCACCTTTAATAGTACATGGCCCAGCGAAGCTATAGCTAATCTTTGCTTCTGAAGCTTCATCTTTAAGCTTAAAGCGAATCTCTTTAAGGTTTAAAATAAAATCAGAAATATCTTCAAGCATACCACGCACTGAGTCAAACTCATGCTTAGCACCTTCGATTTTAATAGCAATTGGTGCATAACCAACTGAACTACTTAATAAAAAACGGCGAAGTGGATGAGCTAAAGATATAGCATAACCTGTTTCAAACGGGTATGCCATAATATTAGCTTCATTCTCACTAATCTGTTCTACCTCAAATTCTTGAGGAGCAAGTGGAGTAGTTTTAATCTTTTTCATCTAACGCCTTTTATTAACTATTATTTAGAGTAAAGCTCAACGATTAAACGCTCTTCAACAGGAATAACAACTTCTTCACGCTCAGGTAAACGAGTAAAGATACCAAATACTTTATCAGCATCAATATCAACCCATGGAGCTAAACCAGTCTGATTAGTTAATTCCATAGCACGAACGATTTGATTGTTTTTCTTGCTTGATTCACGAACTTCAATTTTCTGACCAGGTTTTACACGGTAAGAAGGAATATCTAGTTTTTTGCCATCTACAAGTAGGTGACCGTGAGTAACAAGTTGACGAGCAAAACGACGAGTCGAAGCAAAGCCCATTCTATAAACAACATTATCAAGTCTGCTCTCGATTAGAGTAATTAGGTTTGTACCTGTATTACCTTCACGACGCTTAGCTTCAACAAACAGTGCACGGAATTGCTTCTCAGAAACACCATACATGAATTTTGCTTTTTGCTTTTCATTAAGTTGTAAACCATACTCAGAAACTTTCTTACGACGCTGACCATGTTGACCAGGACCATAAGGTCTTTTTTCTAATGCAGATTTACCTGCTAAACGACGCTCACCTTTTAAGTTAAGGCTTACACCGAATCTTCTTTCGATTTTTTCTACTGGACCTCTATATCTTGCCATCAGTAATCTCCTTAAACTCTACGACGCTTAGGTGCGCGACAACCGTTGTGTGGTAATGCAGTAACATCTTTCATAAATGTAACGCGAATACCTTCGATAGCACCTACAGCTTTAGTTGCTGTCTCACGACCTGAACCAGGACCTTGAACTTTAATACCAAGTTCTTTTATACCATGTACTTGAGCTTTAGCTACCGCATCTTCTACAGCAGCTTGAGCTGCGAATGGAGTAGATTTTTTAGAGCCCTTGAAACCTAAGCTTCCAGCAGAACTCCAAGCAATCATATTGCCCATTTCATCAGTAATAGTTACAAGAGTATTGTTAAATGATGCAGAAATGTGGCAGATACCACGTGCAATATTTTTCTTTACTACTTTTTTTCTAACAGCTTTTCTTTTTGCCATCTATAATCCCTTACGCTGCGCCGACAGTTTTACGTTTACCCTTACGAGTACGCGCATTTGTCTTTGTTTTTTGACCACGACATGGAAGACCACGACGGTGACGAAGACCTCTGTATGAACCTAAATCCATAAGTGCCTTAATATCCATAGCAACTTTTTTACGTAAATCACCTTCAACCATATGGTTTTCACGGATTTCCGCAGTAATTGCTGCTACATCTGCTTCGTTTAATTCGAAAACTCTTTTGTTATAGTCTATACCTGTCGCGTCTAAAATTAGACGAGAAGCATGTAAACCAATACCATAGATGTATGTTAGACCATACTCTACTCTTTTCTTTTTAGGTAAATCAACACCGGAAATACGAGCCATGGTTATCCTTGTCTCTGTTTATGTTTTTTAACTTTGCAGATTACTCTTACAATGCCTTTTCTTTTGATAACTTTACAGTCATCACACATCTTCTTCACTGAAGCACGTACTTTCATAGAAAGCTCCTATATTTATCTTATAAAAACAGAACTAGTCCAATTTTTATTAAATCATTAATGCTACACGTTTTCACGCGAGAATCAATGAGTTTTAATTTGTCTTTGCTGCATGTAGGCGAACAATCTTTTGCTTGCCAATACTTTTATCTATATATAGTATATAAAGATAGAAATACTCAACTATTATGTTAAAACAGCAAAGCGGATGAGGATTGTATCCAAATAAATGTAAAAGATTTATTAAGAGAGATTAATTTGATTACCTTTCTCTAACAAAAGCTTATTTAAGTGCTATAATAACCCTTAATTTAGACTATTCCCATATTACACTGACACCATACTCTTGATTTAGCACTATATGTTTATTGTAGTAAACCTTTTTACCATATTTTTTACTCAGAAGTTCTACTTCAATCGACTCTTCTTCAAGAAGTTCTCTTACTTCTTTATATGAAAGCCATTTTCCATACCCAGATAAGGTGTTTTGCCAAATTTTAAAATCACAGGTAGACGTTTGAGTCAGTTCAAACATTTCACCATCTTCTGTTTTCCACTCTGCATTTGAGCATGCGTATAGCTTTACTTTTTTACCTCTTACCTCTTTATCTCTAACTTCAATATCTCCACCATCGCAGTATGGGCATTTTCCTAAAATCATTTAAACTCCTAAAAAACTATAAAAGAATAACTTATATTAAAAGTAAGCATAAAAAAGATGACACATTGCAATACAATTGTTGTTTTTAATAAAATATTTATCGTATACTGTTATAATTTACGGTAACTTATAAATAAATCTAGATTAGGTATAGCATATGAAAAAAGTCTTAGTAGTTGATGATAGCCAAACAGTATTGAGTATGTTAAAATCAGAAATAGAAAAATATAGTGATATTAAGCCTTATTTTGCATCAAGTTACAAGGAAGCTATGCGCCTTCTACGGGAACATCAAGGTAAATTTCACGCTGCACTACTTGATCTTAATCTTCCAGATGCTCCTGAAGGTGAAGTTGTTGCACTAGCAAACTCTCATAACATTCCTTCTGTTGTACTAACAGGAACAATTGATGAAAAAGCACAACTCTCTCTTCTTAAAAAAGATGTAATAGATGTAATCTTAAAAAATGATCCATCTAGTATAAAATTTGCCGTTAAAGAGATATCTAGAACTTTGAAAAATTATGACACGACTGTTTTAGTAGTTGATGATTCTAAACTGTTTAGGCAAATTTTAAGAGAATGTTTAGAAAAAATCAAACTAAATGTAATTGAAGCTACAAATGGACAAGAAGCATTAGACCTTTTAAACAATAAAGAGAACAAGATATCTCTTATTCTTACGGATTATGAGATGCCAATAGTGAATGGACTAGATCTTACATTTAAAATAAGAGAAAAATATAAAAAAGATCAACTTGGTATTATCGTTATTAGTTCTGCTGAAGCGCAAAATGTAATAAGTAAATTTTTAAAATTTGGTGCAAATGATTTTATCAACAAGCCATTTACTGAAAATGAGATAATTACAAGAGTTAACTCTAACCTGGAACTTTTAGACCTTTTTGACAAAATCAGAGATATGGCAAATAAAGATTTCTTGACAGGTGCATACAACAGACGTTACTTTTTTGACAGCGGAAATTCTACATATTCAAAAAATAAACGAAATGATACTCCACTTGCAGTAGCTATGATAGATATAGACAAGTTCAAAAACATTAATGACACATATGGACATGATATAGGTGATATAGCAATAAAAGAAGTTAAAAAGATATTAGATGAAAATCTAAGAACATCTGACCTCATGGCACGTTTTGGAGGCGAAGAATTTTGTATACTTCTTGAGGACATTTCACTTGAAAACATAAAAGTACTTTTTGAAAAGATAAGAAAGAAGTTTGAAGACAATGTTATAGATATAAATGCAACGGCTATTTCATATACCATCTCTACAGGTATATATTTCGGTTTTTCAGATTCACTTGAAGATATGATTAGACTCTCTGATGAAGCACTCTATACTGCCAAAGAAAGCGGCAGAAATAGGGTTGAGATAAAGCAATAAAATTGTATTAGTAAACATTTTGCTAGAATTTCACTATGAATTCATACCTAGATAAATTTAACGACTCTATTAAAAATACACTTTTTGTAAAGCTTCCAGAAGATGAACAAAAGTTTATAAAAGAAAAATCACTTGCACTGAAGTTTTCTCATCAAGAGATAAAACAGATAGTTGATATTGCTCGCGATCTTAGCATCTGGGATGAAAAAAGCATTCTAGAAATATTCCCCGACCATGATCAAAAGAAAGTTGTTTTTGCAAGACTTCGCAAAACATACGAAGATATACGCTCCAAACCAAACTCCTATGAAAACTTCGAACTAAAAAACATACCTCAAGAACAAAAGTTCACTTTTAAAACAGAGGCAAAAGAGGGATTTGGTCTTGGGCTCTGTCCTGTTGCATCCCAGAAGACAAGATGCTGTAATCTTCTAACTCTCGATGCAGTTGAGAGTTGTGGTTTTGACTGTTCTTACTGCTCTATCCAATCTTTTTACAATCAAAATACTATTACTTTTGACAGCAGCTTTGCAGATAAACTAAAAAATCTAAATCTCGATAGAAATAAAACCTACCACATTGGTACTGGTCAAGCATCTGACTCACTTATGTGGGGAAATCGTGAAGGCATCTTAGATGCTCTGTTTCTTTTTGCAAAAGAAAATCCAAATGTTATCTTAGAGTTTAAAACAAAATCTGACAACATAAAGTATTTTTTAGAAAATGAAGTACCAAACAATATACTTTGTACATGGTCACTCAATACTCAAACTATCATAGAAAATGAAGAGCATCTAAGCGCTTCCCTGGATAAACGAATAAATAGTGCAAGAAAAGTAGCAGATAAAGGTGTTAAAGTTGGTTTTCACTTTCATCCAATAGTAGAATATGAAAACTATCTTAGTGAGTATGAAGAAGTTTATGCCATACTTATAAAAGAGTTTAAAAAAGAAGAAGTAGCACTTGTAAGTTTTGGCACACTTACCTTTATAAAACCTGTGATAAAACAACTTCGTGAGAGAGAGTTTAGGAGTAAAATCACACAGATGCCATTTGTAGATGCGAGTGGAAAAAGTTCTTATCCTGAGGCAACAAAGGTAGAGATGTTTAAATATGCCTATGAAAGTCTAACTCCTTGGCACAAAGATGTTTTCTTTTATCTGTGTATGGAAGAGCATGAGATGTGGAGCAAAACTTTTGGCTACCAATACTCAACAAACAACGACTTTGAAAGAGCTATGCTAGATGCATACTGCAAAAAACTAAATATGGAGTTTTTAATATGAAGTTATTTAACTTAACACTAACCATAGCACTACTGTTTTTCTCAAGCACGCTTATGGCTAAAAACTCAAAGCCAATAACTGTACAAGAGAAAAAAGCAAATTTTCGCAAACTAATAATACCTGCCATAAAAACTGTTTATGATGAACTTGAAACACAATATGTGGAAGTATCACATTACATAAATAATACTAAATATTATAGAAGTAAAATCTTAAACCTTAAAAAAATTTATAAGGTTACAACAGATAAAGCACTACTGCGAGCAATAAAGCCTCATCCAAAGAGTATTGCAATCGCACAGGCAGCTATGGAAAGTGCATGGGCAACATCAAAATTTTTTCGTAAAGCCAATAATGTTTTTGGCGTCTGGTCATTCAACAAAAATGAGCCAAGAATAGCTGCAGGGGAAAAAAGAGGTACTAAAACAATATGGCTTAAAAAGTATGCGAGTATTGAAGATTCTGTAAGAGATTATTATAAGAACTTAGGACGTTCTCCTGCATTTAAAGAGTTTAGAAAGTTAAAAATGAAAACAAATAATCCATATAAGCTGGCAAAAAAGTTAGATCGTTACTCTGAGATGGGTGCTAAATATGGAAAAGAATTGACTTCGATGATAAAATCAAATAAATTTTATCTATACGACAAATAAATATAGAGGCGGAAAGTCTTAATGACTTCCACATCCACCACCGCAACAACCGTTGCTTGTTGACTCAGCGAAAGCGATAACAAAGTTACTGCCAGCTTCTTGAACTTTAAAGTCGTGTTTACCACAGAACTCATCGTTCATATGATCTCTCATCTCTATGGACTTCATAAGTGCATCATCTTTAGATGCTACTTCGATGCCATTTTGAAGATCACTTTTTTTAAAACAGCCACACTCGTTTTCTACAATAATTTTAAACATATTTTTTCCTTTAATATAATATTATCGTATATTATCGGAGTGAACTTTTCTTTTACTGATGTAAAAAATTAAGTTCTAAATTTAATTAAAACCATACCTGCAAATTTATTTTTAGAGTAATACTCTACTCTATAAATAGTACCTTTTTTATCAAGTGAGTAGTGTTTTAAAATCTCTTTACTTTGGATCTCTATACCTGTTTCTTTTTTACTTTCATTTGTATAGCCTATAACATTGACTCTGTAACCGCTATTCTCTTGTACTAAAAAACTACTCTCTACATCCACAAGTGATCCAAACTTTACATCTTGGAGTTTCCCATCAATCTTAAGTTGTACACTTGGAGAAACATCATCATAATCTTGATAATCTGCTTTTAGCCTTGATAGTCTTCTGTTGCCATACTGAATGACATAAGTGTTGTCTTTTTTTATAATTGTAAGGAGAGGATTACTTGCTTTAAAATCTAAAACACCATCTTTTTTAATAGGAAAATATTTTACTATATCTCTTATCTGAGCTAGTGGCAGTTTAATCTTACCATCATATAAAGATATATATATGTCATCATTTATAGCTTTGTAAACGCCGCTAGAGTCCATTATGAATTTTCTTTTATACTCTATGCCCATAATATCCATATATTTTTCTAATGCTAAAAGATGGTAGTAAACTCTCATATGTGTCGGAAGGTTTTTACTTGCTTCATTACCAAAGGCTGCTTTTCCTTGGTTGATAGCAAAATATGTAAGAGATTTTTCCATCTCTTTATCGCCCTCTTTTGTTCTAGTGTTATGAACATGGTAAATATCTTCATTTTTAATAAGATTATCATTAACGTATTTCACAACTTTTGAAGATATCTCTTCAAGGTTTCCATAAACAGGTATGTCTATATTTGATTGATCTACAATAGAGCACTGACCCCATCTAGAAGGAGAATGCATACTGTCTTCATATGTTTTTCTGTAAAAGCCGCTTCCATCATGAAGATTTACTATAAGTTTTACACTCTCATCTTTTATATAGTTTTTAATTCTTGAGATTGTCTCATACTCTGGATCTTTTGCGGATAGTTCGGCGAATTTTCTATTCATATCGCCATAAGGACCTCTGCTTCTCTTTATGATGCTATAAAAGTTGAGATTTGGGACTATCCAAACAGAACCTTTGGTTATCTCATAATGAGTTGCAAGAAGAGATGCTGATAAAAAACCACCTGGCTCATCGCCTTGGATTCCACCTATCACAAGAAGCGTATTCCCATCTTGTTTGCCTTTTTGAATAAGGTCAAATTTAAAGCTATTATTTGCACTGACGATTATGGGCAGTAAGAGTAATATAATTAAACTATATAACTTCAACATGCCACGGTTCAAATCGTACTCCATCACTATTATTTTTCTTATATCTCATACTGATATAATCAAGTTTTTTCATTTTTTCAAACTCTAAAGTTGAAGCAAAAGCATCTGTAAAGTTTTTATATCCCCAACCAATAACTCCAACATCAAAATCACTGATAGTATGATAAGAGTATGCAGGAGGTGCTATTTGTATAGTAGCCTGTGTAATATTCCCGCCATTATGATAAAGTTTATTAGCGTAGAGGCTTAATTGCTTTACAACGTTCCTAACACCAGAAGTTAGCACAAGAGTTTGACCGACATCTTTTTTTAACTTCTCATAATCCTCTACTGCTGTACCTTGAAATAGGAAGTGTCCAGTATGAGAAATTTTAACAATATCTTTATCTGAAACTATGTTGTTTATATCAGAACAAGTTTTAGACCCGTAAAATCCATACTGATTAGGGTTTTCAGAAAAAAGCTTATCAACTAAAGATAGTTCATCTTTTGTAAATTCACCAATCTTAGGGTAGTTTCTTCCGTAGTAAAGAGAATCATTAAATGAGACTATATTAAAATTTGCATAGCCTATATATCTGCTTAATCTCTTTAGTCTATTATTTAGAGATTTAAGAGTAGCGTACTCATGATATGAAAGATATATATCTTCGCTTTTGTCTATAAAGTCATTGGCAATTAGTGGTGATAATGATAATGCTGTTAAAAAAAGTCTTCTATTCATAATCGTAATTGTACCTAATTTATCTTCTACTTATTCTTGTATAATATCAAATATTTACTTCAACACATCAACATATCTTGATATATTAAATTATTATGCTATTATTTCATTTTGAATAATAAAGGGAAGTTCTAATAATGGAAATATTTTTAAAAACTATTAGCTCCATAAATGATGAAACAAGAGTAGAAATACTTCACTTCATAGATAAAAATGGTGAAGTATGTGTCTGTGACATTGAAAACTCTTTCAAGATGATTCAGTCTCGCATCTCAAGACACCTGAAAATCCTAAAAGATGGTGGTTTTTTAAAAGTAGACAGACGCGGAAGATGGGCATTTTACAGCATCAGAACTCCACTTGATGAGTTTAGGCAGTCAATTTTAAAAGAGATTAGTTTTTCAAATATAGAGATACCTAAATTAAATAAAGGATGTAAAAGTGAATAAAAAAGTTTTAATATTATGCACAGGAAACAGTTGCCGTTCTATCATCGGTGAGGCAGTTTTAAACAAATATCTTGATGGTGTAGATGCCATGAGCTCTGGAGTAAAAGCCAGTGGAAAAGTAAATCCAAATGCCAAAAAAGTTTTAGAAGCAAACGGCTTATGGAGAGATGATTACCACTCAAAGACTTTAGATAAAGTGATAGATATAGAGTTTGATTTAGTTGTTACAGTTTGCGATAATGCGATGGAATCTTGTCCAATATTTCCAAAAAACACTAAAGTAATACATATTGGTTATGAAGATCCTGATGGAAAAGAATATTCTGCATTTGAGAAGACTTTAAAGCTTATTAAATTTGAACTTACACCAATTGTTAGAATGGAACTGGGTCTATAATGTTACTGGCATCTATCATTTTTCTAATCACTCTGATATTTGTTATCTGGCAACCTAGAGGTCTTCAGATTGGTACAAGTGCAGTTATTGGTGCTATCGTTGCACTAACTCTTGGAGTGGTAAGCTTGAGTGATGTCAGTATAGTTTTTGACATTATCTGGGATGCTACACTTGCTTTCATCGGTATTATCATACTTTCAATGGTTTTAGACGAAATTGGTTTCTTTGAGTGGGCAGCTCTTAAAATGGCAAAACTCTCTCATGGAAATGGGCATCTGATGTTTGTATACTCTATTATTCTAGGAGCTATAGTTTCAGCTTTGTTTGCAAATGATGGAGCGGCTCTTATTTTAACTCCTATTTTACTTGCAAAGATGAATATCCTTCGCCTTAACACAAAAACAATTTTAGCCTTCTTGCTAGCAGGCGGGTTTATAAGTGACAGTGCATCTCTGCCTTTTGTATTTTCAAACCTTACAAATATTGTAACGGCTAACTATTTTGATATTGGGTTTGCCGAGTTTTTTTCAAACATGATTCTTCCTTATTTTGTAAGTGTTATTGCGAGTATGGCTGTTCTTTGGGTGATTTTAAGAAAAGACATACCTCAGAGTGTAGATATTCATCTTCTAAAAAATCCTGATGATGTTATAAAGCACAAGGGATTATTTAACTTTAGTTGGTTGTTTCTAGCTCTTTTACTAGCCGGCTACTTCATCGGAGATGCTTATAACATTCCAGTTTCGGTCTTTGCTCTTGGTGGTGGAGTTCTTTTTTTACTAATAGCCTCTTACACAAAAACTGTAGAGCCTAAGCGCATTATAAAAGAAGCACCTTGGCAGGTTGTATGGTTTTCACTAGGTCTATACATAGTGGTTTACGGACTCAAGAATGCGGGACTTACAGACTACATAACCCAAATACTTGTATATCTAAACTCTCAAAGCGAAGTTGTTGCAGTATTAGGAACTGGTTTTTTAGCAGCATTTTTGAGTGCTTTCATGAACAATATGCCAACTATAATGGTTATGGATATTGCACTTGTAGATATCGCCAATGAAGCGATGATCTATGCGAACATAGTTGGATGTAATCTTGGACCAAAGATGACTCCGTTTGGATCACTTGCAACTCTACTTTGGCTTCACTCTTTAGAGAAAAAAGGTGTTCACATAGATTTCTGGTCATACTCAAAATTTGGTCTCATAGTAACTCCACCTGTTCTTTTGGTAGTTTTACTATCCCTGACTTAAAAGGTAAAAAATATGTGGAAAGAGAGTGTTGATTATCTAACGAATGACATTTTAAAGCTCGAAGGTCATCTTGGTGAAGCAATAAATTTCTTCATCTATGACACTGTAAAAATATGGTTTTTGCTTATTACTATTATCTTTGCAGTCTCATATCTAAGAACACATTTTAATACTGAATATGTAAGAGCGCATCTACAAGGTAAGTCACAGTTTTACGGAAATGTTTTAGCATCTCTCTTTGGTATAGTAACTCCGTTTTGCAGCTGTTCTGCTATACCTCTATTTTTAGGTTTTATACAAGCTAGAATTCCTCTAGGTGTAACTTTTTCATTTCTTATCAGCTCTCCAATGAACAACGAGATTGCCATTGCACTTCTCTTTGGTCTGTTTGGATGGAAAGTCACGGCTATCTACATCGGTTTTGGACTTTTAGTTGCCATACTAGGTGGTTATTTTATTGGTCGTATGAATATGGAGAAATACATTCTTATGGATGTAAAACAGATGGATGGAGAGCTAGAGGAAGTACAGATTAAGCTCACTCAAAAAGAGAGAGTCAAAGAATCATATGACTACACTCTCGATATATTTAAAAAGATATATCTCTATGTTCTTGTAGGTGTCGGAATTGGAGCAGTTATTCATGGTTATATTCCTGCTGACTTTATAGCATCTTACACTGGAGCTGATAATCCTTTTGCTGTAATCATAGCAGTTGTTATGGGAATTCCAATGTACTCAAACGCAGCGGGTGTAATGCCTCTAGTAGAAGTACTAACAGGTAAAGGTATGCTACTAGGAACTGCTCTTAGTTTTATGATGGCAGTAACTGCTCTTAGTCTTCCAGAAGCTATGATACTAAAAAGAATACTTCACGTTAAGCTAATAGCTCTGTTTTTTGGTATAGTTGGTTCAGGCATTATAGCTATAGGCTATATATTTAACTTTATATTATAAAAGGGGAACAGATGCAAAGATATTTATTGATAATTGTGTTTTTTACAACTCTTGTAAGTGCACAAAATTTTGACGCATATTTAAAAAGTTTTGATTATAAATCAAGAACAGATATGAAGATAAGGACAGTTGAGATGCTAAACATGGTAGAAGATGGAACTGCCCAAGTTATTGACATACGATTTCGTGAAGAGTTTGAACTTTGGAGTTTAGGATTTACAAAAAACATACCTCTAAACGAACTCCCAGAGAGACTTGATGAATTGGACGAAAACAAGCTAATCATAACTGTATGTCCGCACAATGACAGAGCAAATATTGCGAGAATGTATCTAATGCTAAAAGGCTACAATGTCAAATATCTAAGCGATGGAATACTGACAACTGTTAATTACCTAAGAGGTGATAACGCAAAAGAGTTTTTAGAAGAATACAAAAAAGGAAAACAAAAATGAAAATAGAGATTTTAGGCACAGGCTGTGCAAAATGTAAAACTTTAGAAGAAGTTGCAAAACAAGCGGTAGCAAAAATCGGTGGATTTCACTCAGTTATTAAAGTTGATGACATCCAAAAAATCATGGACTACGGAGTTATGAACACACCTGGTCTAGTTGTAGACGGTGTAGTTAAAAGCACAGGAAAGGTTTTAAGTGTTGATGAGGCTATTGCTCTTATGCAGGCTTAACCATCCTCAAATAACAAAACAGCTATAATGTCACCAATAATTTATGTATAACCTACGTAAACTAAAATAACGGAACAACCGGAGAAACACGATGAAACAAAACGAATACCTAGAACTAGGTAAAATCAACACACTTTTTATAGACAGACTCACAACTCCAGGTGCATACCTGATGGCACTTGATGGGAATGATGTACTTCTACCAGGACCATACCTCACTCCTGAGATGAAAGAGAGAACACTTGTAGATGTGTTTTTATATACAGACTCAGAAGATAGACTTGTAGCTACTACACTCACTCCAACTGCAAAACTTGATGAAATGGCACTATTTGAAGTTATAGACACTGCACCTTTTGGAGCATTTATGGACTGGGGTTTAAGTAAAGATCTTTTAGTGCCAAATATGTTTCAAAAAACACCTTTTAAAGTTGGCGAAAAAAGATTTATAAGAGTAATTTACGATGAGCGTACTCACCGTCTTGTCGGAACTGAAAAGCTTGGTGACTTTTTTGAACATAAGGTTAAGGGCATTAAAATAGCTGATGAAGTAAATATTTTAATCATTGCAAAGACTCCTCTTGGCTACAAGTGTATCGTAGAAGATAAGTACGAAGGTCTGATTTATCATAACGAGATTTTTGAGAACATAAAACTTGGCGATAGAAGAAAAGCTTTTGTAAAAGATGTTAGAAAAGATGGAAATATTGACTTAAATCTTAGAAAAGCAGGCAGTAAAAAAAGCGGCAGTTCTTCTGACAAAGTTCTTGATCTATTAAAAGAGAACAACGGTATCATGCCTTACAACTACAAAAGTGATGCAGAGCTTATAAAAAATGTATTTGGTCTTAGTAAAAAAGATTTTAAACGCTCACTTACGACACTTCAAGAAGCTGGTGAGATAGATGTAAAAGATACTGGAATATATATAAAGGATTAAAAGTGGGTAAAAAACAGAAAAAAAGTGTAGAATTATCAGATCAAAAAATAAACTTTATGATTCAAAAAATATCTTATAAAGCAATACGCTACTATCCAACTGCGATGAGTCTTGATGTTATGGTTACAGATGAAGATGGTACAAAGTTAGGGATGCAAAATATCCCTTTTGCACACATTCCTAAAGAGATAAAGAAAATTATCAAGCCAAATTAACTATAATTGTTCCAAATATAAAAAAGGAACAACTTTCATGTCTAAATCTTACTTAGAATCAACTCCAGATGAAAATGGATTTTTTGGAAAATTTGGAGGCTCTTTTATACCTCCGGTTTTAGAACAACCATTTGCTGACATAACTCAAGCATATAAAGAGCTAAAAGACTCTCCAGAGTTTATTAAAGAGCTTAAATATGTTAGAAAACATTACCAAGGACGTCCTACTCCTATCTCATTTGCAAAAAATCTTACTGAGCTTTGTGGCGGTGCTAAAATATATCTAAAAAGAGAAGATCTAAACCACACTGGTGCACACAAACTAAACCACTGTATGGCTGAAGTTATTTTAGCTAAGCATCTGGGTAAGACAAAAGTTATTGCTGAAACAGGTGCCGGACAACACGGTGTTGCTCTTGCGACTGCAGCTGCATACTTTGGGCTAGAGTGCGAGATTCACATGGGCGAAGTAGATATCGCTAAAGAGCATCCAAATGTTGTTCGTATGAAGATTCTTGGTGCTAATGTTATTCCTGCTACTCATGGATTAAAAACACTAAAAGAAGCAGTTGACAGTGCATTTGATAGTTATGTTCCACAGGCTGATAAAGCTATTTACTGTATCGGTTCTGTAGTTGGACCTCATCCATTTCCAATGATGGTAAGAGATTTCCAATCAGTAGTAGGACACGAAGCAAAAGAGCAGTTTTTTGAGCATGAAAACAACTTACCGGATGCAGTAGTTGCATGTGTTGGCGGTGGTTCAAATGCTATGGGTATTTTTGCCGGATTTATAGATGACAAAGAAGTTGAACTTCACGGTGTTGAACCTATGGGTAGAGGTGAAAAATTAGGTGAGCATGCAGCAACACTTACTTATGGAGAAGAAGGAGTTATGCACGGATTTAACTCTATCATGCTTAAAGATGAGAATGGAGAACCTGCTCCGGTTTATTCTATTGGTTCTGGTATTGACTACCCATCTGTTGGTCCAGAACACGCTTACTTACAGAGCATAGGCAGAACAACTGTCGGTCTTTGTAACGATGAAGAGGCAGTAGATGCTTTTTACAAACTTTCTCAACTTGAGGGCATCATCCCAGCGCTTGAATCAGCTCACGCTGTCGGATATGCAATGAAGCTTGCAAAAACTCTTGGAAAAGATAAAACAATTCTAATCAACTTAAGTGGCAGGGGTGACAAAGATATAGACTTCGTTGTAGACAACTACCCTATTCCAAACGCCAAGTTTTAAACACTCTCCAAAAAGCTACATATATGTAAATGTAATGTTTACATATATGAGCATTCTCAAGATTATTATTCATATTTTTTTTAAGATTATTTTTAGCAAAAAAAGATTAATTTGGCAGTATAATTTCAGTGAAGATAAAAAATTATTCCTGCAGAGAATATCGCCAAATATTTAGCTCTGCAAGAATATAGTTTACAAAAAATACTCTGTTTATATATATAGAAGTATTTGAAATGTATATTAACTAAAAAGACTTAGACTTAAGTTAAATATAAACTATTTTTTATCTGTTAAATAAATTAAAAAGTTAGTTGCTTTTATGCTACAAATTATGTTTTCATAATTTATCCACTGCTATGTGGAGTATTATTTACAGAGGTAAAAAAAAATGACACTAGAGGACCTTCAATTTGCACTGGAGTTAAACTGTGTAATGACTAAAGATATCGATTATTTACTAGAGTACAGTAAAAAAAATGGTATCCATACTGAAGATATAGACACTCAGTTGTTAAAGTTGGGTTATGATAAAGTATTTGATAACCAATATGAGGAGGATAATTATGATGATTACTTCAATAATATCCAAAAATTTCCAAATAAAGCTAGATTTTATGATGAGTAATAATTATGGTAAGTAGTAACAAAAATATAGTCTCTAAATACTATGAAATGTGGAATTCACATGAGTTTAAAAAGGCAGAAACTATATTAGATGCAAAGCTTCGTTTTCGTGGATCTATTGGAATTGAAACAGTTGGTATTGACGAATTTAAAGAATATGCAAATACTATTTTAACAGCTTTTCCAAATTTATATCATGCAACCGAAATAATTATAGGGGAAGCTTCTCAAGTGGCTGTATATGTAACCTATACAGGCACACATAAAGGAAAGCTATTTGAGTATGAGCCAACAGATAATAGAATAAACTATTCGGGCGCATCATTTTTTACTATTAGAAATGAAAAAATAACTGATATTAAAGTACTTGGAGATAGATACTCTCTTTACAACCAGATTAAGACTATATAGTCTTAATTGAAATTCTCTTCGCATATAGCAAAAACAATATTCCAACAAAAACTATAGATGCTGTTACATAAAGAGTAGAGTTATAATTTCCAAAACGCTCTATTAGAGCAACACTGTAAAGTGGTGCACTTACCTGTCCGATGCCATAAGCAGCTGTCATTGCACCCATAAGCACTACAGGATTTTTCCCTGCAAGCTTTCCGCCAAGATGCATAAAGAGTGCTACAAGACCTATAAATGTACTTCCATACAGAGCACCACTTAGCAAGTTTATATATATGTTTGTAGTAAATGCAGGAATCAAGATGCCGACAACTTGCAAAGCCATTGCAACTATGATGATGTTGACACTTCCATAGTTATGAGCTAATCTTGTCCAGATTATAGAAGATGGAATACCAGCGATTCCTACAACAAGCCAACCGAGACTTCCATAACCTTCAAGTCCTTCAAGCGAGTTTATAATATCCGGCAAGAATGTTCCCTGAACTACAAAACCAACTCCCTCTGCAAAATAAGCCAATATTAGCAAAATCACGTATGGAGAAAAGATTGACATAGATAGTTTATATTTCACGGCTTCTTGTTTTAAAACTTTATCAAATGAGAGAATATACATAGAATAAAAAGAGATTACAAATGCAAATATAGACAGAACAAACCAGGCATCTGAGAAAGTTCCATTTTTTAGCACATACTGGCTTATCAGTTCACTTGTAACAATTGCAATACCTATACCACTAAAGTGAATGCCCATTGCTTTTGTTTTATCTTCATAATTTAGTTTTACCATAACCAAAGCACCACCAACTATTAGGAGCATGGCCGAGCCAAAGCCAGCTACTATCCGAGATAGCAACCATAGAGTCTCGTTTGTGGTTGTTGCTAGGATTAGTGTAGTTATTACGCTTAAAATCAAGCCTATTCTAAAGTACTTTACTTTTGTGTTAATATCTTTCATAAAAATAGAAAAAATAGCACCCAAGAGGTAACCTACAAAGTTAAATGAAGCCAAAACTCCTGCATCTGTGATTGATAAAAAACCATCCAACATAGAAGGAAGCAGTGAGGTAAAAGCAAATCTTGCAACACCAACTCCGACAACTATGGCTAAGATGCCCGCAAGAAGTATTGCAGCATTATTGTTTCTGTCTAATAAATTTATATTCATACTATTTTCTCTTTTAAAAAACACCCAACGCCATAAGGTTTTTTATAGTAAAACTCTTTTGAGTGATTAACGATAAGTGCATGGTATTCCTGGTAGACAATAAGAAGTTCTTTCTCATCTTTTATGCATTCTTTTAAACCATCTTGCATCAGAAGTTTCATATCTTTGTATTTTGCCTTCTCATCTATAAGTCCGAGTTCTACAAGCAGTCTTTTTGTATATGCATCTACCTTAAACTCTGGCTGCTTATAACCATACAGCAAAATGGAGTCTGCTGTCTCTTCTCCGATGCCTAAAACTGAAAGTAGTTCATGTCTAGTTGGAATTCTACCATCAAGTCCTTCAAAAAAAGAGATAAATTCTAAAATATATTTAGCCTTTTGATTATGATAACCAGATGGTTTCATCGCAAATTTAAACACATTTATATCTAGCTCTTTTATAGCTTCTGGTGTAAGGGCATCTATCTCTTTAAGATTATGAAGAGATTTAACTACTGATGTAAATGTGGTGTTTTGAGTAAGGATAGAGCCTAAGCAGACCTCAAACACTTCATTTACATCTTGAGGGAAAGAGTAGTCTAGTATATGGTATCCCTTGGAATTTCCATTTTTGGACTCATTTTCTCCATCGTAGTTTGTAAACGGCCACCAACCTTGAGGTCCATAACTAGAATAAAGTAGTTTATAAATCTCATATATTTTATTCATTTTCATCTATTTCGTTCAAAGCTTCGTATGCCAATATTATTTTTTTCCTATCTATTCCCCATCTATAACCACTCATCGCACCGGACTTTGCTATAACTCTATGACATGGGATAAGATAGGCAATGTTGTTTGATCCGATTGCACTAGCAACTGCCCTAACCGCTTTTGGCTTATTTATTGAGTTTGCAATATCTTGATAAGTTGTCACTGCTGCATCTGGAATGCTTAAAAGTGCTCTCCAGACATTTATCTGAAAGTTTGTACCCTTTACAAACATATTTACCTTCGTTTTATGAAGAAATATATTTTTCAGATACTCGTGTACTTTTTCATCATCTCTTACTAGGTAAGCTTTTTGCCATGTTTTTTCTAGCTCGTAAAGTAATTTTTCTTCATCTTCTTCAAAAGCTAAAAAACATACACCTTGCTTAGTGAAGGCCAAAATAGATCTTCCAAAAGGCGTAAAACCATAACCATAAACTATCTCTAATCTTTTTTCTAGTTTTTTATACTCTTGTGGAGTAATAATATCAAAACTTTTTTTCATATCTAGCTCCAACTAAGCTAATTAAAATTAACAAAATTATACCTAACACTAAGGCAAATTATAGGATAATAACGCAAAATTAGGAGTCTGACTAGTGGTTTTAAGATTTATAGAAGGTATTGGCGATAAAACAATCAGCATGATGTCTTCATTCTATGAAGCATTAAGATTTACTTCCCTCTGCTTACTACATATGATTCAGCCAAGTAGCTACAATCCTGCAATGAGAATGGTTCTTACAAAACAAATATATTTCACAACAGTTCAGATTATTCCTCTTTTTATGACCATGGCTATTCTTTTTGGTTCTGTAATTATTGGAGTTGTCATTGCCCTTGCCACACAGTACAATTTACAAGATGAGATAGGTTCTATTATTATTACTTTTGTAATAGATGAGTTTTCCCCATTTTTTACAGCTCTGCTTATATCTCTGCGCTCTGGTGCTGCAGTAAACACCGAGATAGCAGTGATGAATGTGAACAAAGAACTAAACACCTTAGAAAAGTATAAAATCGATTTGATTGACTACCTATTTTTACCAAGAATAATTAGTGGCATGATTAGTGCCGTATCACTATCTATATTGTTCGCGGTGATTATGCTTAGCAGTGGTTATATTTTTACTCTTTTTTATATGAATATGGATTTTCACACATATAAATATATACTTATAAGCGCCATCGAGTTTAAAGATCTAGTTGTTTTGCTTATTAAGAGTATGGCTTTTGGATTTGTAACTATGCTTATCCCAATATACAGCGGTCTTAAAACTACTAGTGCTTACACGGCAATTCCAGTATCTGTTTTAAATGGAATGGTGAAGCTTTTTATCGCATTATTTTTTATCGAGGTGTTATCATTACTACTACAATCACTGTAAAACTATTTGATCGGTACTATGAGATAGGTGATTACCTGATAACAGCAGATGAGCACTCTCTAATCTCTAAAAAAACACCTTTAATATCAAACCTTGATATGCTTGAAAATATTGCTCTTATAAAAGAGGTACATGAGCATCTACCGACCAAAGAAGCACAAGAGCAAGCTAAAGAGCTTCTTGAAAAGATAGATCTTGGAAATATAGCTTTATACAGGTTAAACCAATGTGACTCTTTTGAAATATTTTGCGTATCTCTTATCCGTGCACTGATGACTAAAGAGATGAATGTTATAATAGTTTCACCATTTCATCTGGTAGATAACCTAAGAGATATAGATATAATTTTAACAACTATAACGAAATTAGAAACTGAGAAAAATATTTTAATCTTAGATACTATCTCAAACGAAACTCACTATAAGGGGTCCTCATGCAATATAGTAAAATGAAACTTGCAGTAGGTATTTTTGTAATTTCACTTTTCATAACTATAATCACATTTCTTTACCTTGTCCTTGAAGATAAAGGAACATTTAACAAAAGATATAACTATCACTTCACAACAGATAGTGCTTCATTTTTCAGTGTTGGAATGCCTTTGAAATTTTCCGGTTTTGATATTGGTGTTATTGATAATATTTCACTAAACGATGACGGCACAGTTTACATGACCTTTTCAGTAGATGAGCACAATAGAAGATGGATGACTGATGGAACAGTTTTAATGATCATAAAACCGCTTATAGGTTCGGCTCACATCGAAGTCTACTCCGTAATTGACAATGAAGTACTTGAAGCTGATGCAGAACTGCAGATGCTTCAAAATGATGATATTAACGATATGATTTCTAAGCTTGAACCTGCCGTAAATAAAATCATTAGCATTATAAATAATATAGATGCCATTACTGCTTATATTGCAAAAGACGATTCAGACCTCATGCTAACTTTGCAAAATATCAAAAAATTTACAGCTGATTTATCAAATAGCGATTCACTTCTAACCAGCATTACAGGGGACAAGAAATCTACACAAAGTATAATAGCTTCACTGAACAAAACTACAGAGATAATGAAAGAACTTCAGAAGATAAGTAAAGATATCAGTAAAACAACATCTACTCTTGATTCAAGTATTGTTACACCTGCCTCTTCAGCCATAAAAGAGCTTGATAAAATCATGAAAGATGTTAAACAAAAACTTGACGCTTTAGATGGCACCGTTAAGGCTGTTGGAACTTATGATAAAGACTTAGTTGATTTAAAAGAACAGATATCTGTAAGTGTTCAAAAATCTAATCAGATTATGGACAAGGTAGATGCTCTGATGCAAGATGAACAAAAGCAGGAGGTAACTCTACCATGATAAGAATAACTATTTTATCTCTTAGTTTACTGTTTTTATCTGCTTGTTCATTTAAGTCTCCACCAAACCAGTGGCAGTACAAAAGTACAGCTGCATTTGACTCTTATACAAAGAACTTTCTAAGCTCAAACGATTCGTTAGCAAGAAATGATTTAAATAGGGCCATAGAGCATGCGAAACAAAGCGCAGACTTAACAATGCTTGCTCGTGTATACTTAGGAAAATGTGCTCTGAATATCAGCGTTGGCGTAAAAGACAGTTGCCAAGAGTATCAGAATATTTCTACTCTTGTAGATGATAAATCACTATATGCTTACTATAGTTTTATTACACTTATGCCAAATGCTTCGCTAGTAGATCTAAATGCTCAATATAAAGATTTTGCATTGCATCTGAATAAAAAAGATTTTACTAAAGCCAATAATGAACTATTGAAAATCTCTAAACATACTTCTAAACTTTTGTGTGCTTCGCTAATGAAAGAAAAACTTAGTAACACAACAAGAGATGAAATGATAAAAACAGCATCTTTTTACGGCTATAAAAAAAGTGTACTCTTTTGGTTAAATGAACTAAAAACAAATACAACAGATGAAGAGACACGTAAAAATATATCTAAAAAAATGTTTATATTGGAATCAAAGGATGAAAAATAATCAATCCCAAGGAGAATGGGATTGAAGCATGGGCTTAGAGTCAAGTTAAGACCATACATGGAGAATCGTAAAAGTATTATATATCTTAATAGTTACTAAAGTGTTAACAAAGTCTTATCTCTTTTTAGATAACATTGCTTATATTAAAAAAAAGCAAAAAAATCTTTAAAGAAAAAACAATAATTGAGGAAATAAATATGATTAAATGTAATTCACTAGAAGAAGTTAGAACAGAAATAGACATGCTAGACGATAAAATCGTAGAGTTAATATCAGAGCGTAGCCATTTGATTCGTCAGGCTGCTGCATTTAAAGAGAGTGTTGATGAAGTTAAAGCAGAAGATCGTATAGATTTTATATTGCAAAAAGTTCGTCACAAGGCAATACAATTAGATGTATCTCCAAATATGATTTCTGATCTTTTCACTATTATGATTAATGAAATGGTAGAAACAGAAATATCAGAATTTAGAAATAAACAAACATTTTAAAGATTAGCATGAAATACCTTTTATTACTTAGCTTAGGCTTTTTCACACTTCTTGCATCTGATGCTTTTATAACTCCAAGCGAGCTTAAAAACTCACTTAAAGATAAAAACATCATTATCATCGATGTAGCTGATGACACTATATATAAGACTAGTCACATCAAAGGAGCAATTAACTCTGATGTAACTAAGTTTATAAATCAAGATCCTCAAAATATATACTCTCTTATGAACTCACCAGAAATAATCCAAAAGGAATTAAGATTACTTGGGATTAATCAAGACTCAAAAGTAATTATATATTCTCACAATACAAATAAAGGTGTACTACATTCTAGCTATTTAGCGTTTATACTGCTTTTTAGTGGCTTTGACAATATAACTATCTTAGATGGTGGCTACATGGCTTGGATATTTGAACATGAACTACTAACATCTTCAATAGTTCCAGATGCTAAAGATATTGGAAATATCGTTGTAAAACCAAATAAATATCTTTTAGTATCTCGTGACAAAGTGCAAGATAATCTTGCTTCAACTTTAATGCTGGATGCAAGATCTTCTCAAATGTACTATGGGACTGAGCGCTCTGAAAAAGTTGCTTCTATCGGTCATATTTCATATTCTAAAAGTAGTTTTTATAAAGATAAGTTTTTAAGAGATGGTCTTTTAAGAGATCAAAGTGAGTTAGATGAGATTTATATATATGGATATGGGCTTAAAAGCAGTGATCATGTAATAGTTTATGCTGATAATGCTTTAAATGCAAGTATGGAGTTTTATATATTGTATAAACATATGGGATTTAAAAATACAAAATTATATGAAGCTTCTCTTTTAGAGTGGGGAAATGCTTTGAATTTACCTATGACAAGGTTTAAGTGGGAGTAGAGGTTTGTCGGCATCTAATGCCAAAACCTCTTCTCTTTATTTGTAACGATATGTGATACGTCCCTTATCAAGACTATATGGTGTTAGCTCTAATTTAACTTTATCACCTGGAAGTATTTTAATATAGTGCATACGCATTTTTCCTGCAATATGACATAAAATAATATGTCCATTTTCTAATTCAACACGAAATGTTGCGTTTGGCAAAGCCTCTATAATCTTGCCATCTACTTCGATAACATCTGATTTAGCCATTTTAATCCTTCTTCTTCTCTAAGCTTGAGATAAAATTTCAGCTTTACCGTTGATAACTGCAACAGTATGCTCATAGTGTGAACCGCGTAAATTATCGGCACTAACAACATCCCACTTATTTTCTAAAATAATTGGTTTAGACTCTTTTTGACAAATCATTGGTTCAAGACAAAAAACCATTCCGTTTTTTATTTTTGGTCCTGATTTTGGATCTTTGCCATCAAGGTAATTTGGTATTTCAGGCTCTTCATGAGGCTTCTTACCAATTCCATGTCCACAAAAATTGTGCAGAGGAACAAAACCTCTACCTATAATAAACTCTTCCATAATAAGAGATAACTCTTTAAATCTCATTCCCTCTTTTATCTCGCCAATAGCATGATATAAAGTATCTTTAGCACACGCTATTAACTCTTCATCTAGCTTTTGAACTTGACCTACAGGAACTGTGATTGCAGCATCTCCAAACCAACCATCAAGCTCAGTCCCAATATCATAACCAATCACATCACCCTCTTGGAGCTTGTAATCTGTTGGTATACCATGGATAATAACTTGATTAAGTGAAGTACATACTGCATTAGGAAAGCCGTAGAGACCTTTAAAAGATGGCTTAGCACCATGAGAGCGGATATAATCCTCAGCCATAGCATCTAGTTCTTTTAAAGAAATCCCTACTTTTGTATTTTGAGCAAGAAGGTCTAACGCACCACCAACAATTTTGTTAGCAGCACGCAGTTTCTCAATTTCTTGAGGTTTTCTAAGCGCAATGGCCATTATTTATAAACCAACAGCACTTAGTGTCTCATATTTACTCATGTAAACTTGAGCCTCAATTTTTCTCATAGTATCTAGAGCAACTTGAACAACGATCAGAACCGCTGTTCCACCAAAGAAGAAAGGTACACCCATCCCCTTGATAATCATAAATGGCAAAGTCGCAACAAGACCAAGATATAAAGCACCTGTAAAAGTTAATCTACTTGCAGTTTCATTTAAAAACTCCATTGTAGCATTACCAGTACGGATACCTGGGATAAATCCACCTTGTCTTTTTAGATTATCAGCAATATCTTTTGCGTTAAATGTAATCGAAGCATAAAAGAATGCAAAGAAAACAACAAAAGCAAATGTTAAAAAGTTAAAAAAGTAACTATTCGGATTTAACAAGTCAGCGATTCCCTGAATAGTAGGGTTAGTACTACTTGATAAAACTGTCATTGGAAACATTAAGATCGCAGAAGCGAAAATTACTGGAATAACACCAGCTAAGTTAACTTTGATAGGAATATAGTTCATTACTCTTTTGTTTTGATTTTGCATCATAACTTTTTTAGCGTATGTAACAGGCACACGACGCTCACCAAGTTCAACGTAAATAATAATTGCGACAGTACTTAATATAAGAGCAAGAATAGCAATTACAGTTAAGAAACTCATAGCACCCGTATTTACCATTGTAATAGTTTGACCTATTGCACCTGGAATAGCAGAAACGATACCAGCAAAGATAATAAGAGAGATACCATTACCAATACCACTCTGAGTAATCTGCTCACCAATCCACATTAGTAACATAGTTCCAGCTAGCATTGAAACTGCAGAAAGTATGATAAATGTATTGTGATCAGCCAAAATTGCACTATTGCCATTTGGACCAGTTAAACTTTGAAGTCCTACACTAATACCGATTGCTTGAATAATAGTTATTACAATAGTCGCATAACGAATAATTTGCATATACTTAACCATACCGTCACGTTCTTTTTTCATTTGACCTAAAGGAGCGAAAGTAGCAGCTAGTAGTTCCATGATGATTGAAGCAGTGATGTAAGGCATAATACCAAGAGCGATAATAGACATTCTCTCAACAGCATTTCCACTAAACATATTAAATAAACCTAGTGCATCGGCTTGGTGTGAATCGAAGAATGAAGCAATAACAGCAGTATCTACGCCTGGTACTGGCACATAAGCCAGTAGGCGGTAGATGAATAAAAACCCGATAGTAATAAGTATCTTATTAACTAGATTTTTATTCACGACTATTTACCTGTTGTAGTAACGTTGTCGTCTTTAATTTTTGATGCTAGATCTTTAGCAGATGCACCAACTAATTTAATTTTAGAAACAGAAGCACTAATTTTATGAACACCACGGATAGATTCCACAGTTATTTCAGCTAATTCAGTAATTGCTACAATTTTCTCAACATTAATTACATAAGGTTTCACATTACGAGAAAAGAATCCAATTTTAGGAAGTCTTTTTGAAAGTGGCTGTTGTCCACCCTCAAAGTTTCTTTTTCTCTTGTAACCTGAACGAGATTTCTGACCTTTTTGACCACGTGCTGCAGTCTTACCAGTTCCAGAACCTTGTCCACGACCAACTCTTTTACGGTTCTTTGTTGAACCTTCTGCTGGTGATAAATTTTCAATACCCATTCTCTATCCTTTTATACGAGTAAGTGCTTCAACTGTAGCACGAACAAGTGTTCCTGGATTGTTTGAGCCAATTGATTTAGTAAGTACATCTTTAATACCTGCAAGCTCAAGAACGTGACGAGCTGCTCCACCTGCGATAACACCTGTACCTTCAGATGCTGGCTTTAAAAGGATACGACTTGCATTGTATTTATGCTCAATATCATGTGCGATTGTTGTACCTTTGATACTAATTGTAGTAAGGTTTTTAAAAGCGTTATCAACACCTTTACGGATAGCGTCTGGAACTTCCTTCGCTTTACCCATACCATAACCTACAGTACCATTTTTGTTACCAACTACGATAAGTGCAGTAAAACGAAATCTTCTACCACCCTTAACAACTTTAGTAACACGACCAATATTTACAATTGATTCTTCAAAATCTTCTCTATTGATTTCCATCATAGCCCCTAAAACTTAATTTCGTTAGCACGAAGTGCGTCACCAAATGCAGCTATAACACCGTGATATTGGTAACCATTACGATCAAATACAACTTCAGAAATGTTAGCTTTTTTAAGTGTTGCAGCAAATGCCTCACCTAGTGCAGCTGCACCTTCTTTATTCGATTTGTGACCTGTTGACTTTGAGTTAAGTGCCGCTAATGTTGTTGCAGTTGCATCATCAATAGCCTGTACACTTAAATAACGATTTGAACGAAATACAGAAACACGAGGAAGTGAAGCACAACCAGATATTTTTGCACGAATACGACGCTTACGCTTTAAACGATTAGCAACTTTCGATTTTAATACTTTAGCATTCATTTATACTCCTCCCTTATTTCTTAGAAGTTTTACCGGCTTTACGCACGATATGCTCTTCTATGTATTTAACACCCTTACCTTTATAAGGCTCTGGTGGACGGAATGATCTAATCTCAGCAGCAACTTGACCAAGTTTTTGCTTGTCATGGCTTTTAAGAGTAATAACATTCTTTTCAACGCTTGCTTCTAAACTTTCTGGTAATTCATAATTAATATCATGAGAAAAACCAAGTTGAAGATTAAGTACTTGACCTTGAACGGCAGCACGGTAACCAACACCGTTAATCTCTAATTGCTTAGTATAACCAGTAGTTAAACCAACAACGATATTTTGAGCTAATGCTCTATATGTTCCCCAGAAAGCTCTATGAGCTTTTGCTTCTGATAAAGTAGCAAAATTTAAAATATTACCTTCTAAAGTGAAAGCAACATTTCCTTTTGTATCTAAATCAACACTATTTTTGCCTTTAGCAAAAGTTATAACATTTCCATTTGCACTAACATTAATGTCAGCTGCAAATTCTACAGGTAATTTACCAATTCTTGACATGCTATCTCCCTACCAAACTGTACACATAACTTCGCCACCAATGCCAAGCTCATAAGCTTTGTCATTAGCAAGTACGCCATGTGATGTACTAACAATAATAGTTCCGTAACCATTTTTGAAACGTTTGATATCTTCTTTACCTTTGTAAACACGTCTACCAGGCTTAGAAACTCTTTGAATCTCATTAATTACACATTTTTCATTTTCATCGTACTTAAGTACAACTTTGATCGTCTTCTTAACGCCGTCTTCAACAACGTTACAACTCTCAATATAACCTTTATCTACTAAGATATTTGCTACAGCTTCAACACTCTTAGAGTGAACTAAAGTAGTAACTGGTAATCTTCTCATACCTGCATTACGTACACGCGTTAACGCATCTGATACTAGATCATTTATTGCCATTATTTTTCCTTGACTTTGTAATTACTTTAGTCTAAACCAAAGTAAAAACTAATAATTAGAAGTTTCCTCTTGGATTACCAAGAAGACTTTCTAACACCTGGGATTAATCCCTCGTTTGCCATCTTTCTAAAACAGATACGGCAGATTCCGAAGTCACGTAGTACTGAATGTGGACGTCCACAGATTTGACATCTAGTATATCCACGTACTTTAAACTTAGGTTCTCTTTTCGCTTTAGCGATCATAGACTTCTTAGCCATTAGTTGCTCCCTTTACTAAAAGGCATACCAATTTTCTCTAAAAGAGCAAATCCCGCCTTATCTGAATCAGCAGTTGTTACAACTGTGATATTCATACCATGAATTTGCATGATTGAATCATAATTAATCTCTGGAAAAATTAGTTGCTCTTGAAGACCGAAGTTATAGTTACCACGACCATCAAAACCATTTCTTGGAACACCACGGAAATCTTTTACACGTGGAAGTGCAATAGATATTAGACGATCAAGAAAGTTATACATGTTTTCACCACGAAGTGTAACACGTATACCAACTGGCATACCTTCACGAACTTTAAAACCAGCAACTGATTTCTTAGCGATTACAGTAGTTGCTTTTTGACCAGCAATTTTAGTAATTGTATCTTCAATGTTTTGGATAAGTTTATTATCTTTCATTGCAAAACCAGCACCAACAGAGATAATGATTTTATCTACTTTTGGAGTTTGCATTGGATTAGCAATACTTAAATCAGCTTGTAATTCAGATTTTAAACCTAAATATTTTTCTTTTAAACGAGCCATCTAATTATGCCTCCACTTTACGTACATTTGAAACATCTATTGGCATCTCTTTATTGATATGTCCGCCCTTAGTGTTATCTTCTGTTGGTTTGATTGCTTTCTTAGCTACTTTACAACCCTCAACTATCACCTTATTTTTCTTAGGTAATACTTCAAGTACAGTAGCTTTAGTTCCGCGATCATCACCAGCGATAATTTCTACAGTATCGCCTTTTTTGAAATTAAACTTTGCCATTAAACAACCTCCGGTGCAAGAGATACGATTTTCATAAATCCAGCATAACGAACTTCACGACCAACAGGTCCGAAGATACGAGTACCGATAGGCTCTCTCTTGTCATCAAGTATTACAGCAGCATTGTCATCAAAACGAATAAGAGAACCATTTTCACGGTGAACCTCTTTTGCAGTTCTAACGATAACAGCTTTAACAACTTTGCCTTTTTTAACTTTAGCAGTTGGTGTCGCTTTTTTCACAGAAGCAACGATAACGTCACCTATTGAAGCGTAACGACGCTTTGAACCACCAAGTACCTTAATACACATAATCTCTTTTGCACCTGTATTATCAGCTACAACTAAACGAGTAAAACCTTGTATCATTAGTTAACTCCTGATACAACTGTTTTAAGTCTAAAAGATTTAGTCTTAGAAAGTGGACGACATTCGATTGCGATAATCTCGTCTCCAACTTTTACTTCGTTACGCTCATCATGTACTAAGTACTTTTTGAAACGTTTTACAACTTTGTGGTAACGAGGATGCATTACACGACGCTCAACAACCATAGAGACTGTTTTATCGCCTGCAATTGTAACTACTTTACCTTGAATTTCACGCTTATGTGTCATACCAAGCCCCTAGTTTGCCACTGCATTAAGCGCAGTGTTGATTTTAGCAATATCTTTTTTAGCAACACGAAGTTCGCTAGTATTATTTAATTGCATCATCTTCTGTTTAATTTTTAAAGTAAACAGTTGTGTTTTCTTTTCTTTCAGCATAACATTAAGTTCTGCTGAATTTTTATCTGCTAAATCAGAATATTTCATTGCTCATCTCCGCAGTAATTATTTTAGTTTTGAATGGTAACTTGTGCATAGCAAGAGTTAGCGCTTCACGAGCTAAATCATGTGGAACACCAGCCATTTCAAAAATTATACGACCTGGTTTAATGTTCATAACCCATTGGTCAACTGAACCTTTACCCTTACCCATACGAGTTTCAAGAGGCTTAGCAGTTAACGGTTTAGCAGGGAATACACGAATCCAAATCTTACCATTTCTTTTAATGTGACGAGTAGCTGAAATACGAGCTGACTCAATCTGACGTGAGTTAATACGACCTGCTTCAACCGCTTTAAATGCGATATCACCAAATGCTAATGTATAACCTGAACGAGCGTAACCACGGTTACGACCCTTCATTACTTTACGATATTTTGTTCTCTTTGGCATTAACATGATTAATCAGCCTTTCTCGGAGCACGCTTTCTTGGGCGCTCTTGTTTCTCTTGTTTCTCTTCTTTTGCTTCTGCAGGGATACCTTTAGTAAGTACCTCACCTTTGAAAATCCATACTTTTACACCGATAATTCCGTATGTAGTATGAGCTTCTGCAAAACCATAATCAATTTTTGCACGAAGTGTATGTAAAGGAACACGTCCCTCTAAGTACCACTCAGTACGAGCCATTCAGCTCCACCAAGACGACCAGAAACTGAAACTTTAATACCTTTAGCACCTGAACGTTGTGCACCTTGCATAACTTTCTTCATAGCACGACGGAAAGCAACACGACGCTCTAGTTGTGTAGCAACATTCTCAGCAACAAGTTGTGCTGAAGTTTGAGCTTTCTTTTCTTCTTTGATATTAACAGCAACTGTTTTACCAATAAGCTTTTGAAGAGAATCTTTAAGTTTCTCGATGTCCGCACCTTTTTTACCAATAATGATACCAGGGCGAGCTGCAACGATAGTTACGCGAAGTCTCTTGATTGTTCTTTCTATAATAATGTTAGCAACACCAGCATAGTAAAGCTCTTTTTTCAAATATGTACGAATCTTGTGATCTTCACCTAAACTCTCTGCAGCAGTTTTAAAATTAGGGAACCAACGGCTCTCCCAATTGCGGTTTATACCAAGACGTAAACCAATAGGATTAACTTTTTGACCCATATTATTTACCCTCTACTTCTACTAAGATATGTGCTGTTGGCTTTCTGATTCCAGATGCCATACCACGTGCTCTTGGACGGAATCTCTTAAGAACTGGACCATTATCAACACGACATGATGTAATAGTACAATCTTCAGCTTCACTACCACTGTTAGCAACTGCAGATGCAATTACTTTAGCGATAATTTTAGCTGCCTTATTTGGAGTAAATTCTAAAGATGCTAATGCAAGTTCTGCATTCATCCCTTGAACTTCTCTTGCGATAAGACGAGATTTAATTGGCGAAACACGGATAAATTTCAATAATGCTCTAGCCATGATTACCCCTTCTTCTGAACTGAGCCCTTATGGCCCTTAAAAATGTACGAGTTGGTGCGAATTCACCAAGTTTATATCCAATATGATTCTCTGTAACATGTACAGGAATAAATTGACGTCCGTTGTGAACATTTAATGTAAAACCAACCATCGCAGGAATAATCATAGATCTTCTTGACCAAGTTTTAATAGGTTTTTTGTTGCCTTCAGCTTTAGCTGTTTCAACTTTTTTCATTAAATGGTCATCAACAAATGGACCTTTTTTTACTGAACGAGCCATATTAGCCTACCCTTTTTGCATTTGGTTTACGGCGAGTAATAATTAATTTATCACTAGCTTTCTTACGACGAGTTTTAGCACCCTTCGTTGGTTTACCCCATGGAGTAACTGGATGACGACCTGAGTTCGTTTTACCTTCACCACCACCATGCGGGTGATCAATAGGATTCATTGCTGAACCACGAGTTTGAGGACGAATACCTAAGTGACGTTGACGACCAGCTTTTGCGATAACAATGTTACCAAACTCTTCGTTACCAACTATACCAACAGTAGCTAAACACTCACCTAATACTAAACGCATTTCAGATGAAGGCATACGAAGTGAAACATACTTACCGTCACGACCCATAATCTGAGCAGAAGTTCCAGCAGCACGACACATTTGTCCACCTTTACCAGTCTTAAGCTCAATGTTGTGTACAGTTGTACCAACCGGAATATTCATAAGTTTCATTGTATTACCAGCTTTAACATCCAAACCAGATGCAGCTGATTCAATTGTATCACCAACATTTAAACCTTTTGGTTGAAGAATATATCTCTTCTCACCATCAGCATAGTTGATAAGTGCAATTCTACAGTTACGGTATGGATCATACTCGATAGCTGCTACAGTACCTGGGATATCAAATTTATTTCTTTTGAAATCAATAATACGATAAAGTTTTTTAGCACCAGCTTGTCTATGACGAGACGTGATACGACCATTGTTGTTACGACCTGCATGAGTAGGTAACTTAACTAGTAATGAACGAACACTTGCTTTTGCAGTAATGTCTGACGAATCAACATTAGTGAAAAAACGACGAGATGGAGTTACCGGTTTATAAGTTTTAATTGCCATCTTATACCGCCAAACTTTCTATTTGTGCACCCTCTGGTAACTTAACATAAAACTTTTTAAAGTCATTTTGTTTACCAGCAACACCACGGAAACGTTTAACTTTTCCGCTTTGATTAAGTGAGTTAATATTACTTGGAACGATTCCAAAATACTCACGAAAAACCTCTTTAAGACCTGTTTTAGTCATACGTGGTGAAGTTTGTACAACGATAACGTTGTCTTCTTGCATACCTAATGTCTTCTCTGTATATAGTATAGATTTAATATCTGTAATATCTGCCATTATTTAGCCTCACCTACAAGAATTTCCCATATCGATCACTATTGAACGATAATTCGCAGCTAAATAAGCATTTAATTCATTTGCTTCTACTACATAAGTAGGTGCAAGATTCTCAAACGCTAAATAAGTTTTTTCATCTAATATAGATTTTACTATCAATACATCTCTTTGGTTTAAAGCTTTAAAGATTGCCGCAGCATCTTTTGTTTTACCAGATGTAACTTCTAGTGTATCTACGATGAATAGACTACCATTTTGAGCATGTTCATTCAAAGCAAAGTTTAAAGCAAGTTTTTTCTGCTTTTTATTTACTTTTAAATCGTAGTTACGGTTATTGCTAGGACCAAATGCCTGACCACCACCTACGAATATAGGAGAACGACGAGAACCAGCACGAGCACGTCCGCCACCTTTTTGAGCCCATGGCTTCTTACCACCACCTCTTACTTCACTTCTACCTTTAGCAGTCGCAGAGTTTGCACGTTGTGCAGCTTGAGCAGACTTAACATATAGGTATAGGTTATGAGGATTGATTCCTGAAAAACTCTCAGGTAATGCTAACTCAGAAGCTTTTTCCATTTTTTCATTTAAAACGATTGCGCTCATTATTTAGTTACCTCCACACGACCTAGAGAACCGTTAGCACCAGAAACTGAACCAACAACCACAAGGATCTTGTTTTCAGCGTCATAAGAAACTATCTCATTCTTTACACAATTTTGTGTATTTCCATATTGTCCAGGCATTTTCTTACCCTTCATTACACGACCTGGCCACTCTGCATTACCGATTGAACCTGTTCTACGACCAAATCTATGACCGTGAGATGCAGGACCACCAGAGAAATTCCAACGCTTCATTGCTCCAGAAAAACCGCGACCTTTAGTAGTGAATCTTGATTTTACAACACTAGCTTCTGCTAATGGAGCAAAGTCTAAATCACCAGCTTCAGTGTTAGCTACTTCTAAAGTAACTAAACGGTTAAACTCAGATGAAAGATTGTATTTCTTTTGCTGACCTTCAATTGACTTGTTCATTTTTTTACCGCTGTTGTAAGCTACAATTGCAGTACCTTCATTAACTTCACATACTTTAGCATCTAGTACTCTTAAAAGAGTAACAGGCTTACTTGGTACTGTGATTGTACGGCTCATACCGATTTTTTCAACAATATATTCCACGACCTACTCCTACTTATCCATAGAGCGAACTTCAACGTCCACTTCCGGTGCAAGATCAAGCTTCATTAGAGAATCTACTGTTTCTGGCGTTGCAGAAACGATATCAATAACTCTAGCGTGCATACGGATCTCAAACTGCTCACGAGCTTTTTTGTTACGTGAACTGATTTCAATACTGTGTATTTACGAATCTTTGTTGGTAAAGGGATTGGACCACATATTACGGCACCTGTACGCTTTACAGCCTCAACTATTGATGCTACTGATCTATCTAATACACGATGATCGTAAGCTTTCAATTTTAAACGAATTTTTTCCATGTTTTTCCTTCTAAAGAACTCGTCAGGTCTAGCCTAACTATATTAAGGGAGTGGAATTGTATCGAAATGAACTATGATATTCAAGGTTTTAGGGGACAAAAGTTGAAATTCCCTAAAATTTATTTCCTTTAAGAAAGGAAATGGTAAAATAGCTTTATGGAAATTTTACTACAAGAACTTTACAAAACTGATATTCATATGGATAAATTTCATTTTAGAAAAGTTTATTTAGAAGAATTAAGTTATCAAATAAACGGTATTTCTCAGAGTGGGAAGTCAAAACTAGTTAAGAATCATCTTCTTGGACTTAAAAAAAATTCTTATTTATATATAGACTGTAATGATATTAGAATAAATATAGATGAATTGAATAAGACTCTTACAAGATTTTGTAATTTAAATAAAATAGATGTATTAGCTTTAGACAACTACAAAGAAGAGATTAAGATTCCAAATGTATCTCAGCTAATTATCTGTAGTGAGACTCATTTTGACATAGACTATCTAACATCAATACAACTCTACCCTCTAGACTATGAAGAGTTTTTAGCTTATGAGCATAAGCATGACTCTACTGCACTAAATCACTTTTTCCAGCTTGGCGGTTTTCCCTCAATGCATAAGGTTCACAGTGATGAGAGAAACATCTATATACAGAAGACATTAAAGTATGCACTTGATGAAATGGAGTTTGATATACTTGTTTTATGTGCGAAGATGATGGCACAAAAATTATCTCCTTACTCTATATATGAAAGACTCAAGCAAACAAGAAAAATATCTAAAGACAAATTATATAAAGCCTATGAGAGTCTAGGCGAAAAAAACTACATACATCTTTTAGAAAAGAACAATCATCCAAAAGCTACTAAAAAAATATATTTATGCGATATATCTCTAAAGTCTGCACTTAGTATTGATAAGCATTTTGGAAGACTTTTTGAAAATATGATTTTCTTAGAACTATTAAAATCAAATGTTAAATGTTTTTATGATGACGGTATTGATTTTTACATTCCGAATCAAGATGAAGTCATACTTGGAATGCCGTTTGCAGATGAAAGAACGCTCTTTAAAAAGATGGAAGCTATTGAAGCATTTATCTTTGGTTACGGTATAAAAAAAGTTACAGCAATTACAATGAATAAAGAAGGGAAGGTAAGTCATCCGTTTTCAAAGGTAGAAATGATACCATTTGATATATGGGCGATAGGGGATTAGGATATGGGTAAATTATGTGGAATAGATGAAGCGGGACGCGGGCCGATTGCCGGAGACTTAGTTATAGCTGGATGTATACTCAACTCGAATATTGAAGGTTTGAATGATTCCAAAAAATTAACAGAAAAAAAGAGAGAAACTCTTTATGAGTTAATTATCAAAGATTCTGATTATCATATAGTAAAAATATCTCCTCAAGCTATAGATGCTGATGGTTTATCAATATGCATCAAAAGAGGTCTTGAGGAAATTATGCAAAATTTAGAAGTTGATGAGTATCTATTTGACGGTAACTCAAACTTTGGAATCTCTAGACTTCCAACCATGATAAAAGCTGATGGCAAAGTTGCAGAGGTTAGTGCTGCATCTATACTTGCCAAAGTAACACACGATAGAGATATATTAATAGAAGCAAAAAAATATCCAGAGTATCAGTTTGAAAAACATAAAGGTTATGGAACAGCTCTTCATGTTGAAATGATTAAGAAATATGGATACTGTGATATTCATAGAAGAAGTTATAAACTTAAGGCTCTACAAGCAACTCTCTTTTAATATCTATATATAATACTTTTTTATAATTATAAGTGTTAATATCATACTGGAAGGAAAAACAATGAAGTTTTTATTTCCAATACTATTTCTTTTAGTATCTCTCTTAGCACAAGACAGTTTTGAAAACTGGGATAAACAATACAAGCTCACACCTACAACAATAGACTCACATGCTCATAGAGCATATATAGATATATTCACAAATAAAAAAGCGACTAAAGCATATATAAATAAAGCCAAAACGTATCCTATAGGCTCAATCGTATACAAACCACTCTATAAAGATAAAAATAAAAAGATATTGGTACGCGTGGTTATAATGGAGAAGATGTACAAGGGCTACGATAGCCAAAATGGGGACTGGTTCTACGCTGTAACAAATCCAAAAGGTGATGATGTATACGAAAAAGGAAGAATCCAACACTGCATCTCATGTCATAATTTAGCAAAAGAAACTGATTATATGTTTAGCGAAAGTGTTATGAAAAAGATAGATGATGCAAACTTTGCGTTTGAGAAAGTTGTTCCTGATTTAGAGCTATATGAAGAATAGCTCTATTAAACTATTGATTAGCTGTTGCATTTAGAGCTAGTATTGCCATATTTTGCATATATATTGCAATATCTTTTTTAGCATCTACAGCTTTTTCAAGCTCAGCTATAAAATACTCTTTAGTTCTATCATCAGCCATATTAAAAACATAGAGCACCCATTCAGTATTTAACTTGATGTCCTCTTGCTCTTGTGTAACTTCAAATACTCTGTAAAGATTTATATCACTATCTTTCAAAAGATTCAAAACATTTTTATAAAAAGGTGTAATATCATAATTCACAAGTGACTCTAAATCATCCTTTGGAATTGAAGCATCTACGTCAAACAAACCGTTTTTTCCAACTATAAGTGCATTTCCAATTATAAGTTGCCCACCAATGAAAAATGGTACTTTGTTTTGAGATATAGCATTGGAATCAGTATGAATTGTATGCTTATCAATAGTATTTAGTTCATCTGTTAAAATAGAGTTGAAAAAACTGTAGACTGTATTAGCCTGCATCTCTATATCTATCTCTTTTACTTCTTGTGTTGTTGAGTCAATCGAATAAGCTTTCATTTAAAAATTCTCCAATAAAATTACATTTACAAAAGTGCCCTCTTCCAGGTCACCATCATCTTCGCCGGTTACCATTAAAGCACTGCCATTTAACATGTTAGTTAGTATTGCAGAACTTCCTACTTTTTTGTCTTTGAAGTTTACAAAGTATTCTCCATCGACAACTTCAACGTTACATGCTGTAAATTCTGTTAGACGGCTTCGTTTTGTAAATCTCTCGCTTAGTTTTGCTTCTACTCGTTTATATGGTTCACTTTTACCTAACATCTTAGATATAAGAGGTAGTCCGTAAAGTATAGAAACCACAGTTGACGAGTATGCAAAACCAGGTAGAGCTAAGATGAACTTTCCTTCTCTTTGCGCAACCATAATATGCTTTCCTGGCTTAATAGCCACACCCTTGTAAACTACTTCAGCGCCAAGACGCGGAACTATATCTTTTACAAAGTCATAATCACCAACACTTACACCACCTGTACTGATAAGTATATCAGCAGATGCAAGCGCATTTTCAAAAGTCTGCATTATCTCGTCTCTGTCATCAGGAGCAGTTCCAAGCTGTATAGCATCTGCTCCGGCTTGCTCAAACAAAGCACATAGAGTATAGTTGTTTGAACTTCTGATCTGTGCCGGATTATCACTCTGCTCACCAAGGTCTAAAATTTCACTACCAGTAGAGATAACAGCGACTCTAGGTTTAAGAGCAACTTTAACCATCACCTTGTTCAGACCAGCCATTACACCAATCTCAGCAAAGCCGATTTTCGTACCTTTTTTTATTAGTACATCTCCAGCTTTATATCCTTCACCGATAGGACGAACTGAAGATCCAAAATTAACTTTTTCATCTATATAAATTTTATCACTGTTCTCGCTCACACTAACGTTTTCTATTTGAATAAGAGTATCTGCACCCTCTGGCATCATAGAACCTGTAAAAGTCTTAATACACTCTCCGTCTGCTAGAACTCTTCGCTCATCGTTTCCTGCTGGGTTATATCCAAGTATTGAGATGCTATCACTGTCTAAGTCTGCGTGCTTAACGGCATAACCATCCATAGATGCTGTTGGAAACTGAGGATCATTGTACTCTGCTACGATATCATCAGCTAGAATTCTTCCAAGAGTAGAACTCAGCGGTAAGTTTTCACTTCTAAAACTTCCTATATCTAGCAGGTCTAACATGTTTTGGCTTGTTTCATAAGATAGTAATTTCATTTTAAAATTCCACTCCCTTTTATAGCTGTTGATCTATCTAATGCATAGATTCTTTTTCCATCTCGAAGATCATACTTCCAGATTGGAGCAGATGCCTTGAAGTCTTCAACAAATTCATCTATAAATTCTAATGCAACACGTCTTTTTGGAGAAAAGACAGCAGCTATGTAAGATGATTCATGAAGCATTACATCTCCCTTAGAGTGTGCCATTTTTATTACTGCACCTTTTTCTTTTGCTTTGTCTTGCCAGTCGCTAAACCACTTCTTTAAAATAGGTTCATAAATATCAAAACTAAGACCATCTATATCATCTTCACTTCTTACAGTTCCAACAAAAGGGATGTAAGCACCATAGTTGCTGGTTGCTTCTTGTTCATACCACTCTTTTAAAATAGTCGCTACATCTAAAGGTCCCTCATAAAGATATAGCATCTATCAGCCTCCGCAAACTGGTGGAAGAAGGGCTACTCTATCACCATCTTTTAATGCAAAATCTCTACTACTTACTAATGTATCATTTACAGCCACTGCTGAGTTTTCTAACCACTCACGCATTTGCTCATCACCTTGCAATATTGTCGCTAATTCACTTAAATTTGTAATCTCTAACTCTAAGGGCTCTTTTTGTATAGGGCCTAAAAACTCTACTTTAACCATAACGTAGACTCCAAAATTATATTATTTACCAGCGATTATATCTAAGATAAGTTAAGTCATGTATAATTTCAATCAATTTATTTTGGAGTTACATTTGGTATTTGGAAAAATTGAGTATTTAAATTTACTACCTTTTCATGTTTTTATGAAACGCTTTACTAAGAGTTCTCAGCAGAGTATGAGTATGCATTATAAGCGTGGAGTACCTGCAAAAATCAACGAAAAATTTCTATCTCACAGGGTGGATGCAGCTTTCATCTCAAGCATCAGTGCAAAAAAATATAGACATGTAAATCTTGGGATTATTGCAAAAAAAGAGGTTCTTAGTGTTCTTGTTGTTCCAGATGTAAAAAACGAAGCTGATATTGAGTCTGCTAGCTCAAATGCATTAGCTAAGATTTTAAATATCAAAGGTAAAGTTCTCATTGGTGACAAAGCTCTAAAACACTATTTACAAAAGAAGCCATACATTGATTTAGCTGCCCAGTGGAACGCTAGATATAAACTGCCATTTGTTTTTGCTCTACTTTGTTATCATAAAGATCAACATCTCTATAAGAACATAGAGAAACAGTTTTTAAAACAAAAAATTAAAATCCCACAATACCTTCTCACTTCAGCATCACTCAGAACAGAAATATCAAAAAAAGACATACTCAACTATCTCTCGTATATATCTTACGATTTAGACCATAAAGCGAAGAAAGGTCTCTCACTTTTCTATAAAAGTGTCAAAAACTGACAATTTTATGTTAAAATGTCCTTATGATAAAGACATTTTTATTACCTATTATTACTCTTACACTTTTTGCAAATGAACCAATATCACCAATTCCTACTAAAGTGGAATTCAATCTTGAAAAAGCAAGACTTGGCAAAAAATTATTTTTTGATACTATTTTATCTAAAGATAACTCAACAGCATGTGTTAGTTGCCACAATGTTTTTCATGGCGGGGCAGATTCAAATGTTGTCTCAAGCGGTTATGCAAACAAAAAAGGCAATATACAGTCTCCAACAGTTTTGAACTCTAGATATAACTTTAAACAGTTTTGGAACGGACGAGCAAGAAACCTGACACAACAAGCTGATGGCCCTATAAATAACCCGGCTGAACATAACATGGATGCAAAAACTGTTGAGGATAGAATAAATGATTCTACAGAGTATAAAAGACTCTTCGAATCAGTATACAGTACTTCACATATTTCTTACACGCAAGTTCTTGAAGCTATAGTTGAGTTTGAAAATTCTCTAACAACACCAAACTCAAAATTCGATAGATTTTTAAGAGATGAAATCCAACTCACAAAAGATGAAAAAGAGGGGTACATACTTTTTAAACAAAATGGCTGTATTACCTGCCATAACGGAATAAATGTCGGTGGAAATTCATTTCAAAAAATGGGTACGTTTTTAGAATATGAGGTTAAAAATGACTATCCTGATCGAAGTAAAATAACAGATAATCCCAATCACAAAAATGTATTTAAAGTTCCGACACTAAGAAATATAAGCCAAACTGCTCCATACTTTCATGATGGCAGTGCGAAAACCCTAAAAGAAGCACTGAGTGTTATGGCAAAACATAATTTGGGCATCAAACTTGAAGATGAAGAAGTTGACAAAATAATAGCTTTTTTGAAAACACTTGATGGTGACCTACCTGAAATATTGGAAGAGAAATGAAACTGAAACAACTTATGTTTCTCGTACTCGGGGTTGGCATAATCTCATCTATTGCTATAGTTTATTTTTACATAATCCAAAAAGATTTTACTAAACAACACAGAGAATTTCTTCTATCTGTAAATGCACTGGAAAATGCCCACATTGATTTAGAGCATCAAATATTGCAAAACTCTATTTATTCTTATCACAATCAAGATGAGATATCAGCAACTATAAATCAAGTTGAAAACACTTATATAGAGTTAGCGGGGTCTAAAATATTAAATAATAAGACCTATTTACAAACTAAAAATAATTTACTATCACTTCAAGCAGATATAAGACTCAATCTGCAAAACATAGAAGAGTATATCATGCTAAATGCAGGTATTAAGAACTCTTTGGTATTTCTAAGCAGACGTATAGAAAACGCAAGCTTTTTAGAAAAAGATGACAGAGCCCTTTTCATTCAATCTATAAAGATTTTAAAACACTTCAACGATGCAAAAAGAATGCAGGACCTTGATTATATAAATCACAATAATTTTTTACTAAAATCTGATTCAAAAAATCCAAAGACTCAAAGCTTTGTAGAGAATTTTAACCTTCACTCTAAATATCTTATTAACAGATATCCAATATTTGTACAGACAACAAAAACTGTCCTTAACAGTGATATTCATAACTACTTAGAAAAAGTAAAAAAAGAGTTCTCGGCAGTTTCTGTAAATGATTTCAAAGCACTTGATATGTTTGCTTTTATATTATTTAGTCTATTTATTTCTTCACTTTCACTTGTAGTTGTACTATTCATTAAATATATAAAAGAGAATCAAAAACTAGAAGAGACTACAGCCTCACTAGAGCACTCCCTCTCTTATGATCATTTGACAGATTTACATAACAGAAGAGCTTTTGAGATTCAGCTGAAAAAAATCACAGAACCGCACCTTCTTATTATAAATATTGACGGATTTAAATACATCAATGATATCTACGGGAATGATGTTGGAAATGTCATCCTTCAAGAGTTAGCACAGATTTTAAAAGATGAATTTTCAAATCGTCCAAATACATGCATCTACCGTCTCGGCGGTGATGAGTTTGGAATACTTTTTAACAAAATCTCAAGCGAAAACGCGTTAGAAATAGCAAAAAAACTTGAGAAAAAAATATCTAATTATGACTTTATAGTTTATGACTTGACTCTGCATCTACTAGTAAGTATTGCAAGTAACTCTACTGTACCTATTTTAGAAAATACCGACTTAGCACTAAAACTACTTAAAAAAGACCATACACTGAGAATTTTAGAGTATAACGATAACCTAAATATTAAAACAGATGTAAAAGATAATATGAACACTATTGAGCTAATAAAAACTGCTGTAAGCAATGATAGAATAGTTCCTTTTTTCCAACCGATTATTAATCTTAAGACATCTAAAATAGAAAAATATGAAGCTCTTGTCAGGCTAAAACTAGAAAACGGTACATTTCTGCCACCGTTTAAATTTTTAGATATATCTAAAAAGAGTTCTTACTATCACTTCATAACCAAAACTATGATAGAAAAAACTCTTAAAATGGCGCAAGAGTTTCCTCAATATAGATTTTCTATAAATATCTCAATGATAGATATACTAGATGCTAAACTGACACACATGCTATTTGAGATCTTAAACGCCAACCCTGAAGTAGCAAAAAGATTAGATATAGAACTACTAGAATCAGAAAATCTACAAAACTTACAGGTTGTTCAAGATTTCATCACTAAACTACATGCTTTTGGTTCAAAAATACTGGTAGATGATTTTGGTACTGGTTATTCTAACTTCTCATACTTCTCAAATTTAGATATAGACTTGGTTAAAATTGACGGATCAATCGTCAGTGAAATTGAGACAGATAATAAAAAACTTCATATGGTAACTAGTATACATAAGTTTTCAAATGGAATGAATATGAAAAATGTTGCAGAGTTTGTTGAGACCAGAGAGGTGGCACTTCTACTAAAAGAAATAGGTATAGAGTATGCACAAGGGTACTACTTCAGTCAACCTCTGGAGAGACCTCTAGAGAATGATGAAGTAGTTATCTAATTATTTTAATATCTTAGCCAACTCTTTTCTGTAAGCTTTAATATCAAAACCTTTCATATCTGACGCACCACTATCTATAGCAGCCTGAGCTACAGCACTAGAAATCTCAACTATAAGTCTTTTATCAAATGGTTTTGGAATAAGATAATCTTTACCAAACTTAATCTCTTTACCATATAGTTCACAAATATCTTTTGGTACTTCTGTACGAGCTAAATCAGCAAGTGCATGTGCAGCTGCAAGTTTCATCTCGTCATTTATCTTTCTTGCACGAACATCCATCGCACCTCTAAAAATAAATGGGAAACCTAGAACATTGTTTACTTGGTTATCAAAGTCACTTCTACCAGTTGCGACAACAGCATCTGGTCTAGCTTCAATAACATCGTTAGGGAAAACTTCAGGTGTTGGGTTTGCCAACGTAAATACAATCGGTTCATTCGCCATAGTCATAATATCTTCTATGGTAAATGTTCCTGGCTTAGAGAGTCCTACAACAACATCAGCGCACTCAAACACTTCTGAGTGAGTCATGTATCCACCTGCACAGAACTCTCTCTTATAAGCGTTTAAATCACTTCTTCCATTGTGAATAACGCCTTTTGAATCAAGCATATAAATCTCTCTAGCACCAAGTTTTCTATAAAGTCTTGCACATGAAATAGCTGCTGCACCAGCCCCAACAACAACTATTTTAAGATCTTCTATCTTTCGATGTGTAACTTTACAAGCATTTATTATCCCAGCAGCAGAAATAACAGCCGTTCCATGTTGATCATCATGCATAACAGGGATATTTAACTCTTCTACTAGACGTCTCTCTATCTCAAAGCACTCGGGTGCTTTTATATCTTCTAGGTTAATTCCACCAAAAGTAGGAGCTATAGCCATAACAACAGAACAAAATCTATCTACGCTCTCAGTATCTACTTCAATATCAAAACAATCAAGTCCTGAGAAATTTTTAAATAGAACTCCCTTACCTTCCATAACGGGCTTAGATGCCAAAGCACCAATATTTCCAAGTCCTAAAACAGCAGTTCCGTTTGAGATAACGGCTACAAGATTCTTTTTTGAAGTATATCTATAAGCATTTTCAGGATTTTTCTCAATTTCCAAACATGGTACAGCAACACCTGGAGTATATGCTAATGATAAATCTTTTTGAGTTAACACCGGTTTCGTAGTCTCAACTGATATTTTTCCAGGTTGTGGAAATTCATGATAATCAAGAGCTTCTTGATCTGTTGTAGATGTTTTAGACATAAGATAAAATCCTCAATTTTTATTTTTGGAATTATATCTTATTATAAATTTATATATACTTTGTTATAAGCTATGATAATTATGATAACTCAATACAAATACAGTAACTATACAATTTTACTTCATAAGCAAAATATCATAACTGGAGTAATAGCGGATGCTAAAAACTTAGAGAGTTAAAGTTTCAAAAAATTAAAAGAATTTTTAACAGAGAATTTGATATTATACGATTATATAAACTTATACAAAATAGGAAATTAGTTGGATTACAAGATTGACAATAACTTAATACTCAATTCTTTAGAGCAGAATATTTTTGTCAAAGATCTAAATTCCAACTATCTTTTTGTAAATAGTACTTATGCCAAACTAGTTGGAAAAGAAGCAACAGCCATTATTGGTAAAAATGATTTAGACTTTTTTCCAGAAGAGATCGCTTTTAAATACCAAAATGACGATTCTCTAGTTATCAAAAATAAGCAAATTATAGACACTGTTGAATCTATACTAATTGATGGAAAATATAAAACTATCAGAACAGTAAAAAAGCCTCTATATTTCAATGGTGAAGTAAGCGCTGTGCTTGGAATATTTTGGGATATTACAGAATTTAATGAAGAAAAAGAACATTTTAAAAAACTGGAATATGGTCTAAGTAAAGCTCAAGAGCTTGCTAACATCGGTCACTGGGAATTAAATTTAGTTACTAATGATCTTTTTTGGTCGGATGAAGTCTACCGTATATTTGGATTGAAGCCTCAGGAGTTTGGTGCTACCTATGAAGCATTTTTAGAACATATTCATCCTGATGATGTTGAGCTTGTAAATTCAAGCTATAGTGATTCTATAACAAACAGATGCGGTTATCATGTTACACACCGTATAGTACGTAAAAATGGTGAAGTAGGTTTTGTAGAAGAGAGATGCGAACACGAGTTTGACAACGATGGTAATGTTCTTAGATCCATAGGAACTGTTCATGATATTACAAAACAAAAAATTGCGCAAAATGAGCTAATGCTTGCATCTGAAGTTTTTTCTAAAATGAGTGATGGAGTTGTTATCACAGATGCCAATCAATCTATCATTAAAATTAATGAGTCTTTTACAAAAATAACCGGTTACACAAATGAAGAACTAATAGGAATGACTCCAAAAGCATTTAGTTCCGGTTGGCATGATGAAGCATTTTACAAAAAGATGTGGGATGATATAAAACAAAATGGGCAATGGAGCGGTGAAATAATAGATCGTAAAAAAAGCTCTGAGAGATATATTGCAGAGATGAATATTATCGCTCTTCATAATGATGACGGTATATTGACAAACTACATATCAATTACAAATGATATAAGCAAGAAAAAAGAGCAGGAAAAACTAATACACAATCTGGCATACTTTGACTCACTAACAGATTTGCCAAATAGAGTTCTTTTTGAAGAGCGTGTAGTCAGCAGGATTCCATTTTCAAAACGCCATGATAAAAAAATGGCTCTTTTATTTATTGATATGGATAACTTCAAAAATGTCAATGATACACTTGGACACTTTATGGGTGACATGTTCTTAATTGAAGTTTCAAATATTATAAAAAATAGTATTAGAGAACAAGACACTCTAGCTCGCTTAGGCGGAGATGAGTTTACAGTTTTACTTGAAGATATTAATTCAATAATGGATATAGTACCAATTGCTGAAAAAATAATTGCTGCTTTTAATAATCCAGTACTTATAGAAAGTAAAGAGTTATATACCGGCATTAGTATGGGAATAAGCTTATATCCTGATGATGGGAAAAGCTACAATGAATTGTTTAAGGCAGCAGATACTGCGATGTATCAAGTAAAAGCTTCTGGAAAAAACAACTTTCAATTTTTCAAACAATCTATGAATGAAAAAATCACTGAACGACTGTTTCTAGAAAATAGTTTACGTAACGCTATTGGTAATAACGAGCTGTTTCTAGTTTATCAGCCAAAAATAAACCTTGAAACAAAAAGAGTTTATGGGATGGAAGCTCTCATTCGTTGGAGACATCCAGAAATAGGCCTTATAAGACCAGATAAATTTATTAGCATATCAGAAGAAACAGGACAGATATATAATATTGGGCTGTGGGTTGCTAAGCAAGCTATAATTGATACAAAAGCACTACATGAAGCAGGTCATATACTAACCGTATCTATAAACGTATCTAGCAAGCAGCTAGAGAATGAAAAATTTATAGATGACATCTGTTGTGTAGTGAATGAAATCGGTATTGATAAAAGTTATGTTGAGCTCGAGATTACAGAATCTCATATTATGAGCAACATAGACAAAGCGCTAAAAATATTAAATGAACTCTCAGATAAAGGTTTTAAACTTTCCATAGATGATTTTGGAACTGGTTATTCATCACTGAGTTATCTTAAAAAACTACCCGCTCAGACTATTAAAATTGATCGTAGCTTTGTACTGGATATTTATAAAGATGAAGATGACCGTTCAATTGTAGCTACTATAATTGCAATGGCTAAAGCTTTAGGAAAAGATGTAATTGCTGAGGGTTCTGAGACACAAGAGCATATTGATACTCTAAAATACTTACACTGTAACAAAGTACAAGGATATTTTTTCTCTAAACCTATAGAGATAGATGAATTTAAAGAGTTTGTTGATAATTTTTAATCATTTAAGAATACACAAATATTTATAAAGTTTTTATTGATAAGTTTTATACTATTTTTAAAAGCTCTGTTTTAATTTTAACAACCACTTTTTTTACAACTTCTTCTTTATCATCAATCATCAAACCAGCCATATGTGCATCATGTGGAAATAGCATTACAAATGTTCCAGGAATTACATTAACACTAGTATGTCCTGTGGTAATTCGCTTATACAATTCTAGATCTTTTGATTTATCATATGGCATATCAACTGCAAGAGAATCTCTAAAAGAGCATTCAAAACACTCTCTACCAACTATAACTGTCTGAATGTCTACATACTCTCTATGTGACTCAAGTATTGCTGTTTGCGGCAGTGTAGTCTTATAGCTCATCACGATGGCGAAGATATCATCGCCTTGTATGTTGTATCTCATATCTTCTGAATCTGGAGTCAATGAACTCAAAAAATCAAATGCAATTTTCCATGCTTCTCCAAAATTATACATATTAGAGTTTTCTAACTTGTCAATTATCATAATAAAAGTCCTTATTGTAGAAATTATATAGCTATTTGAATTGGTGTTTTTAGTTTTCTTAAAGTATTTGAATGTTTGTTATTAAGATAGTTTTGAGAGATTATTTGTTGTATGTGGTGCGGATGAGAGGACTTGAACCTCCACGCCTTGCGGCACCAGATCCTAAGTCTGGCGTGTATACCAATTTCACCACATCCGCATGTGATTGTTAAAAAAAATACTAATGTTATGAATTCTGCTTTATAAATGGTGCGGATGAGAGGACTTGAACCTCCACGCCTTGCAGCACCAGATCCTAAGTCTGGCGTGTATACCAATTTCACCACATCCGCGTAAATAAAGCAGAATTCATAACATTAATAAATGGTACCCCCTACACGATTCGAACGTGTGGCCTACGCCTTAGAAGGGCGTTGCTCTATCCAGCTGAGCTAAGGAGGCATGTGAGTCATAAATGACTAAAATTTTCTTGTATTTTCAATTTCTTGATTTTATTAAAAATCAAAGCTTCAGTGCCCAAGCGGCTAGCCTATGTAAAAAGGTGGTACGCCCGATAGGATTCGAACCTATAACCCTCGGAGCCGAAATCCGAAACTCTATCCAGTTGAGCCACGAACGCTTCTAATTAATTTTATTTGTTATTTTAAAAAGTTTTTATATTTATGATTATTGAATGGGGTGAGATACGGGATTCGAACCCGCGACCCCCGGCACCACAAACCAGTGCTCTAACCAACTGAGCTAATCTCACCATACGAAAGTTATAAATATAAAAGTGGTCGGGGTGAAAGGACTCGAACCTTCGGCCCCCTGGTCCCAAACCAGGTACTCTAACCATACTGAGCTACACCCCGACCTTCACAAGAACCAAGCGATAGTGCTGATTAATGAGGCGAAATTATAGTCAATAATGTTTTGAATGTCAATGCTTTTTTGACATTTCTTTCATATCTTTTAATTTTCTAGTATAATTACTTCGATTTAAGGGGATAAATACGTATGAAAATAGCTAGATTTAGTAGGATTGGGTTCATATTGGCAGCAGCTGGAAGCGCTGTTGGGCTTGGTAATATATGGAAATTTCCATATATTGCAGGTGAATATGGTGGTGGAGCTTTTGTTCTTATATATCTTGTTACCGTTTTACTCATAGGTTTTTCTATTATGATAGCAGAGATGTTAATTGGATATATGGGAAGAAAAGATGGAGTTACATCTTTTGAGAATTTGGCACCTAAACATAAACATATTTGGAAATATGGTGGCTTTCAAGGGCTAGCCGGTCTTTTTATTATGATTTTTTACTCTGTCGTTATTGGATGGATATTTCACTATATAGTTACATCCCTATCTTATCTTCCTGCTACAGTAAAAGAAGCCGAAACAACATTCAACGCTATGCTTCACACGGACATCTGGACACAACTTTTTTATCATACAATTGCATTTATATGGATAACTCACGTTTTAACAAGAGGTATTAAAGGCGGGATTGAAAAAGTAAATATGGTTTTAATGCCAACTCTTATGATTATTTTACTAGGAATGTTTGCTTATGCTACTACGCTTGATTCATTTGGCAGAGCAGTTAATTTTATGTTTGAACCTGATTGGTCTAAAATAGATTCTGAAGCTTTCGTAACTGCGGTAGGTCATGCCTTCTTCACTCTCTCTCTTGGTATGGGTGCTATCATGACCTATTCAGCTTCTATGGAGAAAAATTCAAATCTTGTCCAAAATGCTTTTTGGGTAGTGTTTTTAGATACAACAATAGCCATTGTTGCAGGGCTTATGTTATTTACTTTTCTTTATCAATATGGAGCAGGTCCCGCAAAAGGTCCAGGCCTAGTTTTCATCTCTCTTCCTGCAGCATTTTATGAAATGGGAATTATTGGTAATTTCTTTGCCGTCTTATTCTTCTTAGCTCTTGCCTTTGCGGGTCTTACATCTTCCGTATCTCTAGTTGAGCCTATGGTTCAGTATTTCATAGACAGATTTAGCTGGAGTAGAGTAAAGGCTTCTGTTGCAATGGGTCTATTCTTCTATCTTATAGGTATAATCGCCCTACTTTCAAACATAGATGGATATAAAGAAGCTCTTACATTCGGAGATAAAAACTTCTTTGACTGGGTTGATCATGTAACAGCTGCTATCATGCTTCCTCTTGGTGGACTCATAATGGCACTCTTTGTAGGATTTGTAATAGAGAAGCAGAGAGTTGAATCAATCCTTAGACCTCAGTTGGGCTTTGCATTTGAGGCTTGGTATTTTTCACTTCGATACATAACTCCAGTTGCAATGTTTATAGTTATGTTATCTTTAATGGGAGTTTTATAATTATGAATCATATTACAAGAGAGTGTAAACAGATACTAATAGACGAAGGTATAGATGCGAACTCTACTATAGACTTTGATGTAAACGGAGAAGTTCATACAATGACTTTTGAATATATTATAGATACATTTATGCAAGCATCTGATGAGTCTCAGTTGGTTTTCTATGCTGCCCTGCAAAAAGCACTGGATGCTAAAGATATGGGAGTTGATAAATTCTTTGAAGGCATGGGACAACTTCTGCTAATGACACATTTGTCAAAGAATATTGAAATTTAAGAAGAAGTGATTTAACTATTTGTTAAAATTAGTCTAATGAGTAATTTTAACAAATATATAGCACTTGGTGCTCTTTTTATCGTATCTGTATTTTCTCTATTCTACCCTATAGATGTTTTTAGTGAAAAGGGTGTAGAGTTACAAAAACATATACTTGTGAATCAAGCCCAAACACACTTTCAAGACCAAGTAAATACTAGAAAATGGGTTGCAAAATATGGGGGTGTTTATGTCAAGCCTCTAGAGGGTGAAAAACCAAACCAGTATCTCCCTGACAACACTCTGTATGTAGATGAAAATCTGACACTTTTTAAAGTAAACCCAGCATGGATGACTAGACAACTATCAGAGATAGCAGATATTAAAGATTTTCACTTCCGCATAACAAGCCTAATACCAATAAACCCAAATAACAAAGCGACTCCATTTGAAGAAAGAGCATTAAAGCATATTGATAGAACAGGACAAAAAGAGTACTATGAAATAAGTGAAGGATCCAACTTTGAGTATATGGGAGCATTAGTCACCACTAAAGCCTGTCTTCCATGTCACGAACATCAAGGCTATAAACTTGGTGATGTAAGAGGTGGAATTAGTGTCAGTTTAAGTAGTGCAGAGTTTAGAACTGTTACATCATCAATAAAAAATAGAGCGATAATTTTAAAAATATTTGTACTGTTTTTCCTACTAAGTATTACGCTACTTATATATAAACAATTAAAACACAGTGAAAAACTGCAAAGTGAAGTTAACCGTAGAACAAAAGAGATAGAGTCTACTAAACAACTTCTACAACAGATCATTGATACAGATGCCAGCTTTATCGTACTTGCCGATGGTAAAAATGTTATCTATGCTAACAAAACTATACTTGAGTTTGCCGGTTATACTTCTGTAGAAGAGTTCAGAGAGAAGCATGAATACCTGTCTGATATGTTTGAGAAAGTAGAAGACAACGATAGCTTCATCCAAACATACAATGATGGTGTTCACTGGATTGAATATGTAAGAAGAGAACAAGACTCTAAACAGCTAAAAGTTCGTATAGAAAAGGATGGAGAACATAGATACTTCAGACCTTATGCTAAAGATATAAAAACAGATGATAGAGTACTCTATCTAGTCACTTTCGATGAAATCACAAATGAGTATGTAAAAATTAAAGAACTTGAGCATATGGCTTCAACTGATGTTTTAACAAAATTATTTAACAGAAGTAAGTTAAACGATGTTTTAGAAAAAGAGATTGCACTCTCAAATGCTATCTCATCACCTTTATCTATCATTTTTATTGATATAGACCATTTTAAAGATGTAAATGACACCTATGGACATGATGTTGGAGACAAAGTACTAATTGATATCGCGAATATTATCAGCTCTAGCACTAGAGCAAGTGATATTGCAGCCAGATGGGGTGGAGAAGAGTTTATGATTACACTGCAATCTACAGATACTGCTCACGCTTCAATCCTTGCAGAAAAGCTCAGAGCTACCGTAGAAGAGTACATTTTTGCAATTGTTGGAAACCTTACTATATCACTTGGTGTTACAGAATATATGAATAATGAAAGTGAAGAGACATTTATTAAAAGAGTTGACAAAGCACTTTATGAAGCAAAAGAAAGCGGTAGGAATAGAGTGGTTATTAAGTAAATATATTTAGAAAAAGAAATTACTTTCTTTTTCTAAATATTAAAACTGTATCATTCCGTCTATTGGAGAAGATGCTGTTGCATATGGACGTTTAGGTATCCTACCAGACAAATAAGACATACGACCGGCTATAACAGCATGTTTCATAGCCTGAGCCATAATCATAGGGTTTTGAGCTTGAGCGATCGCTGTGTTAGTTAAAACACCTGCAGCTCCTAACTCCATTGCATAAGCCGCATCTGAAGCACAACCGATTCCTGCATCTACGATTACAGGTACACTTACAGCTTCACGAATGAAAACTATATTGTAAGGATTTTGAATACCAAGACCAGAACCAATAGGAGCAGCAAGAGGCATGATAGCATGCGCACCAGCATCCTCAAGTCTCTTAGCCATAATCGGGTCATCAGAAGTATAAGCCATGATAGTAAAACCATCACGAGCTAAAATTTCACAAGCTTTGATAGTCTCTATAACATCAGGGTAAAGAGTTTTTTGTGTGTCTCCAATTACCTCAAGCTTGATTAAATCAATCCCTGTTGCCTCACGCATCAAACGAAATGTCGTAATTGCTTCTTCTGCAGTCACACATCCAGCAGAGTTTGGTAAAAATTTTACATTTGTTCCAGCAAAAGTATCACGAAGATTCTCTTTATCTGGGTCTGTAATATTCAGACGACGAACTGCAACAGTGATAAGTTCACTTCCAGATGCAAGAGTAGCTTCTCTTGTAGTTTCAAAAGAGTCATATTTTCCACTACCAACTATTAGGCGAGAACCCAGTTCATATTTTCCAATTTTTAAAATGTTATCCATCAGTAATTTTCCTATATTCTATATTTATCTGGCTCGATAGAGCCTAGCTTCAGTGCCTAAGCGGCAAGCGTAACTAAATGAGTTTTGCTTATTTGGCGTTATTATAATGAAATTATCTTATAGCTTACCTATCTCATCTATTAAATCATCTGGAGTAAGAGAAAAATCAGCGCCCTTGTAACTTTGTGCTAATTTTGTGTGTGCTAAAGATGCATTTTTTGCAGCTTGGAGAGGTTCATATCCCTGTGCTAAGAGTGCTCCTATTAAGCCACTTAGCACATCACCGCTTCCACCTTTTGCAAGAGCAGATGTACCATGTGGGTTTATAAAATATTCTTCGCTTTGAGCAATGATTACATTAGCACCCTTTAAGATAAGCGTGATATTTGGATAAGCTTTTGTAAAAAGTTCTACATATTTAAAACGATTTTTTTGTAACTCTTTTACACTTATATCTGCAAGATTTGCACGTTTTAAAAGAGCTACAAACTCTTTTGCATGTGGAGTTAAAACCACATCTTTTCTTTTTAATATCTTTTTTACTATTGCCATATGAAAGATATCTGCATCTGCAACTAATGGCAGTGAGTTGTTTAAAAATTTATCTAGCTCTTTTTCACTAAACTCATTTCCTAAACCCATCCCTATCGCTAAAGCAGTTGTGTTGTGCGGCAGTTCATGAGAGTACATAATACTATGAGGAATCTGCTCATTTTCATATCCCATAAGTGTAACCAGACCACTTCCAAATCTAAGTGCTGCTTTTGCACTTAAGATGCTGGCACCACTCTTGTCCCCACAAGCAAGAGTCAAGTGCCCAAAACTACCCTTATGAGTATTCTTTTTACTTCTATTTGGTAGTTGCAAGTCTTCTAAATCAAGGAGATGCCAATTTGTTGCAGTCTCATAGATATCTCTGGTAACACCTAAATCCAAAACTATAATCTCTCCGACAAACTCTTTAGCTTCATCTAAAAACATAGATTTTTTCAAAGCACCCATAGTCAATGTCACATCAGCAAGAAAACCAACCGATGGAACATCACAGGCCATTTTAAATGCATCTGAATCATTCATTTTTTGAACAAGTCCTTTTAGCTCTAAACTAAATTCACCGCAAAACCCTGTTCCAACTATTGCATCTATCAAGACATCAGAGACTTCTATTTCAAAGCACTCTTGTACACCGATTGCCTCTGCACGTTTTTGCTGAAGAAGTGCCATTTGGGATTTTGGTTTTTTTGCGTAGTAGATGCTGGCTTGATAGTCACCATTAAGAAGTCTTGCAAGTGCGATGCCATCGGCACCGTTATTTCCACTTCCACAGACTACTATTACTTTAGAGTTTTTAGCAAAATTACTACGGATGTAAGTTGCCATTCCATTTGCAGCATGCTCCATTAAGATATCTTCACTTAATCCAAACTGCTCATAACATCTCTTATCCAGTGAACCTACTTCATCAAACAGCTTTTGCATCCCTAGTCCCTTAAAACTTCCACTATTGCTTGTGGCATTATTTCATACTCTATGTTTTTAATTTTAGCAGAAAAACTCTCTAAAGTCTCGTTATCTTCTTTCTTAAAACTCTTTTGCAAAATCACATTTCCACCATCTAGCTCGCTGCTTACGTAGTGAACACTTACTCCACATTCAGTGTCATGACTCTCAAAACTTCTCTCAATAGCTCTAGCACCTTTAAACTTTGGAAGAAGTGATGGATGCAGATTTATGGCTTTTACATTTGATGTAAAAACATCACTAAGTATTCTCATAAAACCACTCAAAACTACCAAATCAGGTTCGTATGAGTTTACAAGCTTAACAAGCTCTTCATCAAACTCTTCTCTAGAGTTAAAATTTAGATGCTCTAAAACTTCAGTTTTTACTGAGAGTTCTTGAAGTTTATCAAGACCTTTTGCATCTTTTTTATTTGTGATTCCACAGACTACAAAGCACTCTTTTTCATGCAACTTTTTTACAATGTTTTGAGCGTTAAAACCATCACCGCTAAATAATATAACTATTTTTTTCATAAGCGAATTATATCTTATGAAAATAAGAAAAAAACATTAGGATTTTATAATCTCGAAATTCATACAGACAAACTTAATGAAAAATGTGTACAATTATTTCAAATTATTATAAAAGAAAAGGAAAAACATGAAAATTACAAAGACAATCACACTTTTACTGATGAATACATCTCTTCTTTTTGGCGGAGATATTGTTAAGATTGAGCGTATGAGTATGGGACTTGCGATGGAAGTAGCAAAGCGCTCAGTAGAAGCTTGCCGTGAAAAAGGCTATTGGGTAAGTGCTGTAGTCGTTGACCGTAGTGCAAATGTGCAAGTCATTCTCCGTGATACTCATGCAGCGCGTTTTACTATGGATATTGCAAACCAAAAAGCAAATCTAGTAATTATGTCAGGACTTAATACTGAGGCTTTTGTTCCTGCACGGGCTGATATTCGCAATGAATTAAATAATATAGATGGTCTAATCATGATGAAGGGTGGTATTGCTGTTAAGTCTGGTGATACGATGCTTGGAGCGGTAGGTGTTAGCGGTGCCCCTGGTGGTGACATAGATGCTGATTGTGCAAAAAAAGCATTAAAATCACTTGAAGAAAGACTTGCTTTTGCTGCCATGTCTGATGGTGATTAAAAGAGTTCTCTTCATATAAAAATGCCGTTATAAGATAAAAAAGGTATAATCACGTTATGAATTATAAAGAGATTGCACAAGAAACTTTAAATATTGAAGCGCAAACACTATTACTAGCCTCAAAAAACATGGGTGATGTATTTGACAAAGCCGTTGAAATGGTTCTTGCATGTAAAGGTAAACTCGTAGTTACAGGTGTTGGCAAAAGTGGATTAATCGGTGCTAAAATGGCAGCGACATTCGCTTCAACAGGAACACCTAGCTTTTTCCTGCATCCTACTGAAGCACTTCACGGTGACTTGGGTATGATTAGTCAAAATGATGTAGTTATAGCGATTAGTTACAGTGGAGAGAGTGAAGAACTTAGCTCTATCTTACCTCATATAAAAAGGTTTAAAACACCTCTAATCGGTATGACAAGAGATAGAAACTCAACTCTTGGGAAATACAGTGATTTAGTTATTGATGTAGTTGTTGAAAAAGAAGCCTGTCCGCTTGACATAGCTCCTACAAGTTCAACAACCCTTACATTGGCACTTGGCGATGCATTGGCAGTTTGTCTGATGAGAGCAAGAAACTTTAAAAAGAGCGACTTTGCTTCTTTTCATCCTGGTGGAGCACTTGGTAAAAAGCTTTTTGTAAAAGTCAGTGATTTGATGAAAAAAGACAACTTACCAATAATTTCTAAAGATACAAAAGTAAAAGAAGCAATCATTGAGATCAGCCATGGAAGACTTGGTACTGTACTTATTGCAGATGAAAACAACTCTCTCATTGCACTTGTAAGTGACGGTGATATTCGTCGTGCTCTTTTAGCAGATGATTTCTCGCTTGAAGAAAATGTTTTAAAGTATGCAACTCAAAATCCAAGAACTCTAGATGATGAAAATATTCTTGCAAGTGAAGCACTTGTAATTATCGAAGAGATGAAGATACAACTTTTAGTAGTAACAGACAAAAATAAAAAGATAAAAGGCGTACTACATATTCATACGCTTATTGAAAAAGGCATATCATGATGATGCGATTAAACAAATATATAGCACACCACTCAAGCTACTCTCGTCGTGAGGCGGACAAAGCAATACTAGATGGTTATGTAAGAATAAACGGAGAGATTCAAGACAATCCAGCAACACAAGTAGATGAAAAAGATGACATCGTCTATGTAAGCGGGAAACAAATCACTCCAAAAGACAAATATACAGTTATAGTTTACAACAAACCGAAGGGTGAACTTGTAACAAAAAGTGACCCAAAAGGTAGAAGAACTATCTATGACGGCTTAGAGAAAAAATACAAGCACTACATTCCGGTTGGAAGACTTGACTATGCAACTGAAGGTGTTTTACTTCTTACTGACGCGTCAAAAATAGCATCAGCTCTAATGAATTCTAACCTTGAACGAATCTACAAAGTAAAAATCAAAGGTGAAGTAACTCCAGAGATTGAAGCTGCTATGATGAACGGGCTTGAACTTTTAGATGCAACTGCAGGCGGTCACTCCCACTCTAAAGTAACAAGCATGACTTTTGCACCTTTTCTAGGTTACAAAATTCAAAAAAATGAACATAATTACTCAGTCCTTAAAATAGCAATTTCTGAAGGTCAAAATAGAGAAATCAGAAGATTCTTTGCACACTTTGGAACTGAAGTAGCTGACCTCAAACGTATTAGTTTTGCAGAAGTTGAACTCAATAATCTTCCAACAGGTAAGGTTAGATTTTTAAGTAGAAGTGAATATTCTGCTCTATTTACATTTATGAAAGCAGAAGAGAAGTTAGCGAGAGAAAAAGGAAAAAAATAGCTTGGACTTCACGCATCTACTACGGCCAAACTCTTTTGATGACTTAGTAGGTCAAGAGCACTTAAGTGCTCAAAATGCTCCGCTTAGAGTTCTTTGCGAAAAGTACACATTAGGACACAGCTTTTTCTATGGTCCTGCCGGTTGTGGAAAGACTTCCATCGCCAGAATCATCGCCAAAACAATGGATCTGCCATTTTATGAGTTCAATGCAACTTCCATAAAGATTGAACAACTTCGAAAAATATTTGAGCAATATAAGAATGCTCTTCAAAAACCACTTTTATTCATAGATGAAGTTCACAGACTTGCTAAGAACCAGCAAGAAGTTCTGCTTCCGGTAATGGAAAACAACTCTGTTTTAATCATTGGCGCATCTACAGAAAACCCTTTTTTCTCTTTAACATCAGCTATCCGTTCCCGCTCTATGCTTTTTGAGCTAAAGCACATTAAAAACGAAGCACTTTTATCTCTTTTAGATAAAGCTCTAAAATATGCAGATTTAGATTGCGAAACAGATGCGAAAGAGTATCTTATAGCCAGTAGTGGCGGCGACGCTCGTGCAATGCTAAAACTTTTAGAGTTTGCTTCTAGTATAGATACTACGATAACTATGCATCTTTTAAAGTCCCTTCGACCAAATGCACTTAGTGCAGGAAGCAGTGAAGCCGGTGTTCACTATGATCTTGCTAGTGCTTTGATAAAGTCCATACGGGGTTCAGATGCAGATGCGGCTATATACTATCTCGCACGTCTGATAGATGGCGGGGAAAGTGCTGATTTTATTGCAAGAAGACTTGTTATTTTAGCCAGTGAAGATGTAGGTAATGCTAATCCTCAGGCTCTGACACTTACGACATCTGCTCTTACTAGTGTCTCTAAAATTGGTTATCCTGAAGCTAGAATCATATTAGCTCAAGCAGTAATTTATCTCTGTGCATCTCCAAAATCAAACTCTGCATACCTAGCAATCAACTCTGCTCTAAAAGCTGTTAATGACGGTGTAATGCTAGAAATTCCTAACAATATCACCCAAAAAAATGAAAACTATCTCTATCCTCATGACTTTGGTGGTTATATAAAACAAACTTATCTCTCAAAGCCATTGAAATTTGTAGATTTAAAAGAGATTGGCTATGAGAAAAAGATGAAAGAATGGATGCTAAACATCAAGGGTTTTATAAAAGATTAATCATTAACGTAATAAAATATAGCGTACAACAATAAGGAGTTCTACCTATGGAAATCACATCATCTTCGAACACTATTAACATCACAGGCAATATAAAAAGTATTAATGATTTTTCTCAAATTAAAAATCTGGTTGACAGTGTAGTGACTCAACACAAAAATATAACAATAAACATAATAGATTCTCTCTCTATCACATCTTCTGTTATAGGTTATTTTAATAAACTTATTTTAAAAGACAATATTAATATAGAGATGCGTGTAGGAAACGAACAACTTATGCATCTGCTTGCGGATCTTAATCTAGCTTCAACTTTCAAGGCAAGGAGAGCATAAAATGAGCATAAAATTCAAACTTAATCTAATTGCTGCGATTGTTGTCTCTTTTGCTTTAATTATTATTGCACTTACTACAAGCAAGGCGATTCATGACAGATCAGTAATATCTCAAGCACAAGAGTTAAACATACTCTCTCAAAAGCTATCTTTATTAATTCATGAGACGCAAAAAGAGAGAGGTGCGAGTGCAGGTTTTCTTGGTTCAAAAGGTACTAAGTTTGCAGACATTCTTCCAAAGCAAAGATTACTGACTACACAAAGAAATGACGAGTTTACAGCTTATGCTTCAACACTTGATCTAAGTTCATTTCCTATAGAGCTACAAGATGATATTGCAGCTTTAAATCTTGATATGAGCAAAATTAACAATATTCGCGCAAGTGTTGATTCTCTTAGTATTAGCGTAAAAGATGAAGTAGCTTACTATACTAAAATGAATAAAAAAATCTTAGATATAGTTTCTCTTACTGCTAAACTAGCTGATACACAAGAGTTGGTTAAATCTCTAGATGCATATACTAACTTTTTAAAGTCAAAAGAGAGAGCCGGAATCGAAAGAGCCGTACTTAGTGGAACATTTGCAGCAGATAAGTTTGGTCCTGGAATGTTTTCTAAATGGATAACTCTAGTTGCTGAACAAGATGCTTATATGGACTCATTTTTAGCAATGGCTACTGAGAGTTCTAAAGCATTTTACAAATCTCAAATGAACTCTCCTGTAATTGCTGAAGTAAACGGCATGAGAAATATTGCAAGAGATAAAGCATCTGAAGGCGGATTTGGGGTTGACAGTGTTGTTTGGTTTCAAACAATAACTAAAAAAATAAACCTTTTAAAACAGGTTGATGATGAACTTGCAAAACAAAATAACGCACTACTAGCAGAGGTAGAATCTGCTTCAAAAATGACTACAACTATTACACTTGCAAGCTATATTATCTTCGCTGTAGTAATTTTTATTATTATTTTTATAATATCTAAAGGTATAAATATAAGTGTTAAAAGCTCACTTGAAAAAATTAGCTGTGTTTCTGATAATCTTGATTTAACATGTGACATCATTGTTGAAGGTAAGGATGAGATATCTCAGATATCAAAAGCCATAAATGTTATGATTATTGCATTTAAACAGAGTGTGCATCAAGCAAAAGCTGTATCAGCAGCTACAACCGCAGAAAGTCAAAAACTAAATAATGTTGTTGAAGACTTAACTAAAAATGGTGAAATAGCAGACACTAAAATAACAAATATCAATACGCTGGTTTCTGAAGTTGGTCAGAGACTTGATGCGGTTGAAGAAGCTTCTATTACGGTAACAGAGGACTTAGATAAAACATTTAACGTTTTAGATAGTTTTGTGTCAAAACTAGATTCTGTTGTACATGCTATTGATGAGGGAAGTGAACATCAACAGGACTTAGTACAAAAAGTATCATCACTTACTGAACAAGCAAAAAATATTAAAGATGTACTAGCTATTATCTCAGACATTGCAGACCAGACAAACTTACTTGCTCTTAACGCAGCTATTGAAGCAGCACGTGCAGGTGAACACGGACGTGGCTTTGCCGTTGTTGCTGATGAAGTAAGAAAACTTGCAGAGAGAACACAAAAATCTCTTAGTGAGATCAGTGCAAATGTAAATTTAATCACACAAAATGTTATTGAGATAGCAGAAGAAACTGACAAGACATCAAGAAACATGCAGGATATATCTGGTTCAGCACAAGAGCTTATAGCTGATTCTCAAGAGACAAAAGACAATCTATCTGTAACAACCGATAAATCAAAAGATGTTATGCATCAAAGTACATATATTGCAACAAAAACAAAAGAGTTAATTACTTATATGGATGAGATTATAGAACTATCAAATGAAAATATTGAACATAGGACTAAAGTAGAAAGCAGTGTTAACAAACTATCTAGTGACTCAGATAAACTGCAGCATGAACTTAGTAAGTTTAGAGTTTAGTACAACCAATATATGCTAAAAGAACCTATTGAGTTGGACGACAACGTTTTAGAAAGTATGAAGTCGTTAACACTCTTATGTGTTGATGATGATGCTACCACGCGAATTTTGTATGAAGCTATTTTCGAAAGTTACATCAAAGAGATAGTCTTTGCCAGAGATGGGGAAGAGGGATATGAAAAATATATCTCTGAAAAGATAGACATTATTATTACTGATTACAACATGCCAAAACTCAATGGTTTGGATATGATCGAGAGAGTTAGAATATCAAATAAAGATATTCCAATCATCTTGGTTAGCGCGATTACAGAAGTCGACGTAATTGTAAAAGCACTACAACTTCACGTAAATAACTTCATTAAAAAACCTATAATTGAACAAGAAGTTCTCACTGCTCTTGAATCAGTTTCAAAATTAACAATCGCTAATAAATACTTAGAAAATAAAAAAAATTCTAAGATGCAAGACTTAGAAGCAAAAGAAAAGTATAGTTCGTATCAAGAAGATTTAGCATTTGCCAAAGAGTTAAATATACTACGAAATGATTTTTACTACCAAATGCTTGATGGGACATGTACAGCACTTGTAGATTTTTCATATCAGCCTCTAGATATTTTAAGTGGTGATTCATACAGTGCAAGAAAAATAGATAAATATAGAACGTTTTACCTCGTAGTTGATGGAATGGGTAAAGGTCTATCTGCCTCTCTTAGCTCTATGCTCGTCACATCATTCATCAATCACATAATAGACAAGATGAAATATCTAGATAATTTTGATCTTTATAGACTTGTACATGAATCATTAGAATATATTAAACCAATACTACTAGACGAAGAAGCATTATCAATTGACTATATAATTCTTGACTGCATGAACTCCAATATGCACTATGCAAAATTTGCTATGCCAGCAATACTATTACAAAATAAAGAGAATGAGATAATAAAAATAAAGTCAAACAATGGCCCTATTAGTAAGTATATGAGAGATTTTCAGATATCAACTTATGACATTTTCAATATTGATAAATTTCTTTTTTACAGTGATGGAATGGTTGAAAATTCCACAAGATTTAAAGATAAACTATATATAGATTATATAGAAGAAGACTTCTTGAATTCTTTTACGAAAGAGGAAATGAGAGAAAGACTTATTTGGAAAATTAATATAGCTGAAGATGACATTACGTTTATATTTATTAATAAACTAGACTTAGTAAACACTGTTATTGCTCAGAAAAGTTTTAGCACAAATATGGATGAGATTGAGAATGCCGGTGTATGGAATGCTAATGTATGGGATACTATAACAAATGATGTAAAACTAATATACAATGCTAGTGTAGTGTTTACAGAATTATTTATGAATGCTTACGAACATGGTAATTTGGGTCTTGATTCAGCCACTAAACATAGACTTATAGAAGAAGATACATATTTAAAAACTCTGCAAAGAAAGCAAGAATCATGTGATAAAAAGATTCATGTTACTATAAATAAAATCACATACAATTCATCTGACTATATTATAACAAGAATTAAAGATGATGGGGAAGGTTTCGACACTAAAATATTAAGTGAAATATTTAGAAATGTTAAATCTTTTAATGGAAGAGGTGTTTTTGTATCTAGAAGTGCTTCAATGGGAATCTACTATAATAGTAAAGGAAATTCAGTACTGTATTTACATAAAATCAAGACTTCCAACATATAGTTGAAAGTCTAATTTTAACAAAAATTATTTGTTAAGTGCTGCTTTAGATGCCTCTGCAACTGCTGTGAAAGCTGCTGCGTCATTCATCGCCATATCAGCAAGAATTTTACGGTCAAGCTCGATGCCAGATTTGTGAAGACCATTTATAAAAGTAGAATAATTCATCCCATTTAAACGACAAGCAGCATTGATACGAACAATCCATAATTTACGGAAATCACGTTTCTTTTGCTTGCGGTCACGGTGAGCATATACCCATGATCTTTCAATTTGTTCTTTAGCCTTTCTAAAGTGTTTACGACGACCACTATAGAAACCTTTTGCTAATTTTAATATCTTTTTGTGTCTTCTTCTACGAACAACACCTGTTTTTACTCTTGGCATTTTTTTCCTTTTTTCTTTACCCGGTCACTTTTTGTGATAAGGTGCCACATCAATTGGTGGTCTTGCCCAGTTAATTAACTGGAGATTTATAATTTACTAATTTTTAAATTAGTTAATCATAGCCTTAATGTTTGCTTCGTCAGCTTTAGAAACAACTTTTGGGCTGTTTTGCTTGCTACGAGTATCTGAATCTTGTTTAGTTAAAATATGACTTCTGAACGCTGTACCACGTTTAACAGAACCGTTTTTCTTAACTTTAAAACGCTTAACAGCGCCTTTTACCGATTTCATTTTTGGCATCGATGGCTCCTTTGTAAAATTCTCATAATTTGAGAGTGGGATTATACCAAAAAATTTCTAAATTTTAGCTACAATAACCGCATGAATTCAATTAAACACATAGATAACGCACTAAAAGAGCTAGATGACGAAGTACAGAAAATACTTTTAAATTGGGATATTCCTCTTAATGAGAAAGATAATCTAATGCTTCCAATACTTCAACAGAAGAAAGTTTTATCGCAGACACTAGAAGACTTAACATACTTAAAAAATAATCCACCAAAACCGAATCAGCCGTGTGGAATAAGTAAATATAGAGAAGATTAATTTTTTTGATTGTTTATTTAAGAAGTACCCTTCTCCAGATACCTGCGGCACATAACACTTTTGGGTGTGCTGCTGTATTCCTACCCTGACACATTGTCCTAAAACACCATTGCACAGGTCTAAAGAAGAGCGGTGGAATTATAGCTAAAATATCTCAAATAGCAAAGCTTTGTAAAAATAACTCTCTAAACAGCGGAAATAGTTGCTATTGCATCTTTAATAGCTTGCAAATAAGCTTCATACTCAAAATCTTCTTTTGCATCTGAACCTGCAAACTCTAGCTCTTTTGACATCTCATATATTTCATCAAATCTCAAATTGCCGGCACTACCTTTTATGGCATGGGCATGTGCTTTTATATTGGAATAATTTCTATCTTTTATTCCCTCCTCCAATACTATCAATATTGGAGGAGTCTCATTTAAAAAACTATTTATTAAAATAGGTATATGCTTTATCTTTAGCCCTATTGCACTTGCCATCTCTTCATGATTTATAGTTGAATAGTCAGGTGTTAAAATTGGCATGACTTATTTCCTATCTTTTTTGTACAATTGTAACACAGGATTCTAAAATGTTATACATCATATGTGCTTTAAAATCAGAAGCTCAAGCTTTTGTAGATAAATATAAACTTTCAAAAAACAAACAAAACTCTCAAGTCACTCTTATTGTAAGTGGTATAGGCACAGAGAATATGTTTGAAGCAACTTCAAATATCGTAAATTCAATGAGTAAAAGTGACACTATCATCAACGTTGGTATTTGCGGTGGAGACAAAAAGTTTAAAATAGGCCAACTAATTGATGCTTTTGAAGAAAATCTTACATGTTTAGACTATGAGGTCACATATAGTGGCAAATATGAACTTGCTGACATGGAGTCTGAAGGTTTCTTAAGAGCCACACAAAACATAAAAAACAGATATATTTTTAAAGTTGTAAGTGACCATTTTGAACCGCAAATGGTGACAAAAGAAAAGACAAAATCACTTATCTTTAATGTTATAGATGATATAAACAATAAAATTAATTTTAAGGCTGATAATTGAGATATATTTTAATACTCTTACTAACTTTTTTAACACTAGATGCTAAAGATGCAGAACTAAAAAAACAAATAGGTCGAATGCTCGTTGTTGGATTTGAAAACCAAAGCGTTAACAACAATACTGAGATTGTAGAATATATTCAGCAATATGAACTAGGAGGAGTGGTTTTATTTGATAGATTTTATAAAAAAAGAAGCCAAATTAAAAATATAGATACACCAGAACAACTTCAAGAGCTAACTGCCAAACTTCAAAAATTTTCACGTAAACCACTTTTAATATCAGTTGATCAAGAAGGTGGAAATATTGCACGACTGAAACATTACTACGGGTTTGACAGATTTCCATCTGCTAAAGAAGTTTCATACCTTTCACTAACTCAAGCCAAAGACATATATAACAGACAATCAAAAATGCTCAGTAATAATAATATCAACTGTAACTTTGCTCCTGTCGTTGACTTAGACATTAATCCTAAAAACAAAGTTATATCAGAACTGGAACGTTCATTTGGTAAAGATAGCGAAAAAGTAACTCACTACGCAAAAATCGTCATAGATTCTCAAACAAAACATAATGTAATAAGTGTATTAAAGCATTTTCCAGGACATGGTTCTTCACTGGGAGATTCACATAAAGGTTTTGTAGATATTTCAAATACTTGGAGTCAAAAAGAGTTAGTACCATATCAAAACCTTATAAATTCAAAAGAAGCAGATATGATAATGAGTGCTCATGTTTTTAACTCCAATCTAGATGCACTATATCCTGCAACACTTTCATACAGCACTAACACTAAACTTCTTCGCCAAAAAATGGGATTTACAGGTGTATTGATTAGCGATGATTTACAAATGAAAGCTATTACAGATCACTACAATCTAAAAGAGAGTGTTACTCTAGCCATAAACTCTGGTGTAGACATTCTTCTTTTTGGAAATCAACTAGCATCAAACGACGTAAAAGAGTTAGTAGAGATAATCTACGCACAGGTAAAGAGTGGAGCAATTTCAAAGAAAAGAATCATAGAGTCAAATAGAAGAATTGAAAACTTGCACACAAAAAATTCTATAGTTCACAGACCAATAGATTTTGGACAAGAACGTATAGATATGAGTAAGGCTTACATAGAACAACACTATGGTTTTGATGTGCAAAACATAAACATCAAACCTAAGGCTATAGTTCTTCACTGGACTGCCGTTATGGATTTTGAAGATTGTTTTAAAAGGCTAAAAGGAAACACACTCTACAGCGACAGAGGCGACATAGCAGATGCCGGAGCACTCAATGTCTCTTCGCACTTTTTAGTAGCCCGTGATGGAACTATATATCAACTTATGCCGGATAATTGGATGGCAAGACATGTTATAGGACTTAACTATTCTAGTATAGGCATAGAAAATGTTGGTGGTGAAGATAATGTTAAAGATGATTTAACTCCTGAACAAGTAGATGCAAATATCAAACTTGTAAAATATCTAAAAGCAAAGTATCCAAATATAGAATACCTCATCGGTCATCATGAATATACTCAGATGGAAAAAACTCCTCTTTGGCTAGAAAAAGATGCTGAGTATAGAACAAAAAAAGCTGATCCTGGGGAAAAATTTATGAATAGAGTTAGAAAACATGTAGCAGAGTTAGGACTAAAGAAACCATAGATGCATAGTGCTTTTTCTTTTCTTGATTGGTCTGTTTTTGGAGCTTATTTTCTTATATTAGCGATTACTTCATACATCTTAGCACAGACAAAAATCAAAACATCACGAGAGTACTTTGTAAGTGCAAACTCCATGCCTATGTTTGCCGTTGCCATCTCTGTTTTAGCCACTTCTCAATCAGCCGCAACATTCTTAGGAGCACCTGAGTTTTCATACAAAAACGACTTTACATTTATAGGTTTTTATCTCTCAGGTTTAGTCGCTGTTATCTTTGTAGCCTATGTTCTTATTCCTAAGTTTTACGCAATGAGAGCAGTAACTGTTTATGAACTCCTTGAAACTAGATATGGAGAATCTGCAAAGAAACAAGCGGGAATCATGTTTCTCATCGGTCGTGTTCTTGCAAGTGGAGCGAGACTCTATATCGGTGCCTTAGCTATTTCAATGATTCTTTTTGGAGATATAATCTTTCTTCATGTAATGCTCTCCATAACAATTTTAATGCTTGGGGCTTTGGTATATACATATTTTGGCGGTATAAAATCTGTCATTTTAAGTGATATCATCCAAGCCATAACCTATGTCGGAGCAGGTATTGTTGTTCTTGTTTATCTCTACTACTCGCTTGATAGTGTAAACATTATGCAAGTGCTTAGTGAGAACAATAAACTCCGTCTTTTTGACACTTCTCTTGATGGCAAATTCAGTGTTATTGGCCTTCTTAGCGGCTGGCTGCTACTAAACATTGCCGCTTTTGGTATGGATCAGGATATGACGCAAAGAGTTCTCAGCTGTAAAAATAAAGAAGATGCTGCAAAGTCTCTTATAGTCTCAATCTTGCTTACTATTCCTGTAGTTTTACTCTTTCTTGCCATCGGTGCCCTGCTCTTTGTCTTTTACCACAAAGCATCTGTAGTACAGAGTTTTGACGGAGAAAATATCACTATCTTTATGTACTACATTTTAAATGAGATGCCAGACGGTCTTCGCGGTTTAGTAACTGTTGGGGCAATCGCTGCAGCACTCTCTAGTACAAACTCAGTCTTAGGAGCTATGGCATCTGTAGCCATCGAAGACCTCTACAAACCGTGGAAACTAAAACAAGGTGAGATAGATGAGATGCACTTTGTAAAAGCTTCACGAAATGCAGTAGTTTTTTTTGCCCTTGTTTTATCTCTTATGGCAATGGTAAGTTATTTTTGGCAGAGATATAGCGACCTCTCACTCATCAGTTTTGCTCTTGGTGTTATGGCTTTTGCCTACACTGGTCTTTTAGGTGTTTTCTTCTCTGCTATATTTACTTCAAGGGGAAATTATAAACTAGTTCCTTTTGCACTCGTGGGTGGCTTTGTAACTGTACTCTCACTTCAACCTTACACTTTTGGAATCAGCCTTGGTTTTTCGTGGCAGATAGTTATTGGGACGATTGTTGCTTTTGGAGTTATGCAATTAAAATCTTCTAAGGCTTAAAATGAGTGAACTATATATCGGTGTTATGTCAGGGACAAGTATGGATGGCATCGACATTGCTCTTTGTGGGATAGATGATACAAAATGCTCCCTCATATCTTCTGCTGAATATCCTTTTGATAATGAACTAGAAGCTGAGATACTTAGCGTAATAAATGGGTCTACTACACTAGAGCAAATCGGCACTATTGATAACAAACTCGGAACTATGTTTGCAGATGCAATCAATGCCTTTATAACAAAAGAATCTATAGATGCAACAAGCATAAAAGCTATCGGTCTTCACGGTCAAACTCTTTGGCACGCTCCTGATGCCGAGTTTGGATTCTCGATGCAATTAGGCGATGCAAATGTTGTAAGTGCAAAAACAAACATTCAAGTCGTAGCTGACTTTAGAAGAATGGATATTGCAAATGGTGGTCAAGGCGCTCCTTTTGCTCCCGCTTTTCACCAAGAGATATTTAAGCATCTTGATAAAAAAACAGCTGTTTTAAACATTGGTGGTATGGCGAATATTACAATCTTAGGTGAAGAACTTAAAGGTTGGGATACTGGTTGTGGAAATGTTTTGATGGATTATTGGAGTTCTGTATATATAAACAAAAACTACGACAAAGATGCTCTTTTTGCTCTTAAGGGCGAAGTTAAAGAAGAACTTCTTGAGAGTTTTTTAAAAGATGAATATTTTTCTAAACTTCCTCCAAAGAGTACTGGACGAGAGTATTTTAACCCTACTTGGCTTGCAAACCATCTTCCGCTTTTTGATACCATCAAAGCAGAAGATATTCAGCGTACCTTACTTGAACTTACAGCCAAAAGCATCGCAGATGATGCCAATAAAATATACTCACAGCTTCTGATAGTTTGTGGCGGTGGAGCAAAGAATCCACTTTTGATGCAAAGACTAAAAGAACTGTGTAAGGCAGAGGTAAAAGTGAGTGATGAGTTTGGAGTTAGCAGTGACTATATGGAAGCGATGGCTTTTGCTTGGCTGGCTTACAAGAGAGTTCATAGAGAAGTTGTAGAGTTATCGAGTGTAACAGGTGCTTCAAAAGACTCTATTTTAGGCGGGATATATGGATAAGATAAAGGCGTGGTTAAAGACAACTCCCTATAAAGAGTATGAGATAAGCATAGCATCTGCAGATGCAAGTTTTAGAAAGTATTATAGACTTACAGATGCAGACAAAACTTTTCTGCTTATGGACTCCTCACTTGAAAAAGACTCCCTTGCTCCATTTATAGATGTAACTTCAAGACTTTTAAAAGTTGGTGTTAATGCACCTGAGATTTTAGAGAAAAATCTAAAAGACGGTTTTTTGATAATCAAAGACTTTGGAAATACTCATTATCTCAATGTTTTAGATGCCAATAACTTCAATGTACTATATTCAAAAGCTATAGATACAATCATAACAATGCAAAACGCAGACACAAAAGACCTGCCACTTTATGATAAAGCTTTTTTACATTTTGAAATGGATTTAATGAAGGATTGGTACTTAGATAAAAATCTAAATGTTACTCTTAGTGAAGCTCAAAAAAGCATCATAGAGAGTTCACTGGATGCTATCTCAGATGTAGTTCTTTCTCAGCCGCAAGATGTTTTTGTCCACAGAGATTATCACTCACGAAACATTATGATAACACCAGAAAATGAGATAGGCGTGATTGACTATCAAGATGCAATGAGTGGAGCGATTACTTATGATTTGGTTTCACTTTTAAAAGATTGTTACATAGCTTATGAGAGAGAAGAAGTTGAAAAACTAGTTTTAGAGTTTCGTGATAAAAAAGGCTTAGATACAAGTGATGCAGAGTTTTTAAAATGGTTTGATTTTATGGGGATGCAAAGACACATCAAGGTTCTTGGCATCTTCAGTCGTCTTTACCTTCGTGATGGTAAAGATGGATATTTAAAAGATATACCGCTAACTCTAAAGTACACTATAGATGCAGCAAGCAGATATGAAGAAACAAAAGAGCTCTCATATCTTTTAAAAGAAGTTCAATGAAAGCGATGATTCTCGCAGCTGGTCGCGGAGAGAGAATGCGACCACTAACTGATACACTTCCTAAACCTCTTTTAGAAGTTCATGGTAAACCTCTTATACTCTGGCATCTGGAGAGACTTGTTGCGTCCGGCTTTAAAGAAGTCATCATTAACATAGCTCACCTAGGTCATAAGATACCCAAAGCTCTCGGTGACGGCTCAAACTACGGCATAAGTATAACTTACTCTGACGAGCAGGATGAAGGTGCTCTTGAGAGTGCCGGTGGAATTGTAAAAGCACTGCCTCTTTTAGGAGATGAACCTTTTTTAGTTGTAAATGGCGATGTTTTTTGTGACTATGTTTTTGATGCTAATTTTGACTTAGGAGATAAGCTGGCTCACCTTATCTTAGTCCCTAATCCTGAGCATAATTTAAAAGGTGATTTTGGCTTAAATGGAACTTCTGTTTTAAATGAAGACAAAATAAAATATACTTTTTCAGGCATAGGATACTATAGTCCTAAACTTTTTAATAACTTAGAATATGGAAAGTCTGCTCTGTCTCCATTACTTAGGGATGCAATAGCAAAAAATGAAGTCAGTGGTGAGTTGTTTAATAACATCTGGCATGATATAGGAACACCACAAAGATTGGAAGATATAAACAAATGATTAGACTACTACTTTTTTTAGCACTTACAACAATTCTCTCAGCTAAATATACAAACTGTGAATTTCAAAACACACACTATATAGATATCTGTAAAAAGGCTGTAAAGAATGGCGTCACTTATAAGTACGCCAACAAATTTTTACTCTCATATTTCAAAACTCAGAAATTTGATGAAGTCAGCTGGAAATATTTGCAGCCACGCCATATAGAAACTCATAAAAAGAGTGAGAAAAAAGCCAATAATGTCTTAGTAAGACATGTTCCAAAGATAGTTGAGCATCTAAAAAAATACGAAGAAGTCTATAACTATAGTGAGAAAAAGTATGGTGTGAATCGTGAAATAATTGCAGCTATACTAATGAAAGAGACAAAGCTTGGAAAGATAAAACCAACTCATGATGCGTTTATAGTTTTTAATACTATTGTTGTAAGAACTAAGCCAGAGAGTTCCCGCCAAAAATGGTTACTTAATATGGGCAAGACAAATATGGTATCCATTATCACGCACTGCTATAAAAAAGGTGTTACTCCTGAGTCATGCAATCTGCCAAGCTCTTATGCCGGAGCTATAGGAATTCCTCAGTTTATGCCAAACAGCTTTGTATATACACAGGGATACAAAAATAAACATGCTGATCTGACTAAGATGGAAGATGCTATTGTCTCTGCTAGTAAATTTCTTCACAAAAAAGCAGATTTCTCCAAGCTTATAGAGTGGGATAAAATGCCTAATTTGCCAATGATAGAATCAGATTGGTACGATTACGAGCATAAGTATGAAAATGCTTCACTTGTTTACACAGAGAACAAGCATGGGAAAAAGTATAAGTGCTTTACATGTGAGAAAAAAGATTTTGATTATTTAAAAGAGTATGCTAAAAAGATCATGAGGTATAACAACTCATCTAACTACGCTATAGGTGTAATGAGACTGGCATACGACTCACACTATCTGCTCAGTAAATAGTAGCTTTTAGTGTATGAGATTCACCTGGTTCTATAAGTCTAAAATCTTCAAATGCATTGGCAGATTCGATGCAGACAAAGTCGTTGTAAGCGTCATCTCTCATAGCACTCATTCTTTTACCCTTTTCTATCCAAGGATTCCAAACTACAACTGAAGATGAACCTTCATTTTGTATATGAATAGTTCTATCTCTGTCTACAAGTAAGACTTCGCTATTTACTTCTTGGTAGACTCTATCAACTTCCTCTTCAAAGATTACATCTCCACTTTGAGTTAATTGTTCAGATGTTAAAGCGTCTAGATATGGCTTATTATTTAGGCCTTTTATTTTTGCATCTGAGATATGTGAAACAGGAAAATAAGTATGAAGAGCCTGTGTGATTTTAAAAACTTTATCATCAATGTTTTTTGTGATCAGTTCCATTGTCAGCTTGTCCGAGACAGTTACTTTTAACTCCAGTTCAAACTTGTATGGCCATAGAGTCAGTGTCTCTTGTGAGTAACTTAGAGTGAGTATAACTTCTGTTGTGTTGGCATCTATCTCTTTAGTGGATTGATGCTCAAACAATGCTGTTCTTGCAAAGCCGTGCTGTGGTAGATTAGGATTGTTCATCCCAAATGATGGCCAGCACACAGGAACTCCTCCACGAATGGCTTTGCCATCTTGGAAGTCACTTATATCACTAAGCCATAAAAGAGGTTTTTCACCTTTACGAGCGTAGTGAAAAATATGTGCTCCCTGAAGAGCTATCTTTGCAGATGCAGAGTTGTTATTTACTTCGATAATTACCATGATGATTTTTTATGCCAAAAAATTGCATACATAAATATAAAGAAATAACAGACTATACCAACTAAATATGCTGATTGCATATCACCAGTAATTTGCGCAACTTTACCAAAGGCAAGTGGAAGAATCGCTCCACCTGCTATTGCCATTATAAGTAAAGCACTTCCCTGAGCTGTGTATTTACCAAGTCCTTCCAGTGCTAGAGGCCAGATGGTAGGCCATACAAGAGCGTTTGCAAAACCAAGAAGTGCAACAAAAGTAACTGTGTCTGGAAGTGTAGGTATGGAACTCCAACCCCATAAAATCTCAGATATCTCATGAGAAGTGTTTGAGCTGTAAGCAACTCCAAGTAAAAACAAAATCCCAACAAGAGCAGAACCTATAAGTGCTTTTTCTTGGGAGAGCAACTTAGGAATAAAAGCCACACCAACCAAATAACCAAAGACCATAAATACCATCGTGTATGAAGTTAAAGCTGTTGCATTTTCAACTCCAAGACCTTGTGCATAAAGACCGATAGTATCACCTGCAATAACTTCTATACCTACATAGAAAAAGAGAGCTACAGCACCTAATACGACACGAGGAAAATGAAAAATCGTATCTTTATCGTAAGAGTCCTCTTTTTCAAATTCCAACTCAGGAATAAATGAAAACTTCACGAAAATCATAAGTCCGATAAGAACCATTGCCATAATAAGATATGGGGCTATCAGCCTAGATGCAAGCTCTTTTGTGTCAACTAATGCCAGATTTTCTGATGAAAAAGATGTGATGTCTGAGAGGATTAAAGATGTAAAAAGTATAGGAACTAAGACTCCTGCACTCTTGTTTATAAGCCCCATGATAGAGATTCTCATAGCAGCGCTCTCTAATGGGCCAATCAAAACAACATAAGGATTTGAGGCTGTTTGAAGGATTGTAAGTCCAGTTCCCAAAGTAAAAAGTGCTACTAAGAATATGATGAAGTTTGCACTAAGTGCCGCGGGAATAAAGAGTAGACTTCCTACAGCCATAACAGCTAAACCTATCACCATCCCATTTTTGTAACCTGTTTTCTCCAGCACATGAGCCATTGGAAGAGCCATTACCGTGTAAGCTATATAAAAAGCAAATGTTACAAAGAGAGCTTGAAATTCATTTAAATCGCAGATGACTTTTAAAAATGGAATAAGTGAACCGTTTAACCAAGTTACAAAACCAAATATAAAAAATAAAATGCCGATTATTATCATTGCAAACGAATTAGTGTGATTTCTACGCAAATTTTAATCCTTCGAGATATTTAGCAACTCCGTCTTCATCATTTGTGTGGGGAAGGATTATGTCTGCCTCACTTTTAACTTCCTCTTGTGCATTCGCCATTGCAACAGAAGTCGCCGCCAATTCAAACATACCCAAATCATTAAAATTATCACCAAATACAGTTAGCCTAGATAGATCAAATCCGCTGTACTCACTAACGCTTCTAATGCCATGAGCTTTGTCAGCATCTTTATGAAGAATAGTTAAAAAATAGCAGCCGACATAAGCCTCAGGTGCTAGGATAAACTTCAAAGAATTTCCAAATATTTTCTCTAAAAGAGCTGCCAATTGACGAAGCAGTTTCTCTTCACCCATATAGACTATTTTAAAGTTATCATTCATTGCTCTGATATCTTTACATTCTTGCAAATTATCATCTTTTGCGTAGCGAGTAAGAACCTCTTTTTGATGTTCATTTAAAATGCTAGAATAAAGGAAAGCCTCATTTAGATTATTATCTGCAAGTGCCAATACAAATGGATAGATGCCAAACTTTCCGCCCTCGTTTATAATAATATCGGCTACTTCTTTACTTATAAACTTAGTATCTATTATCTTTTTATCCATAGTTGCAATCAGCGCGCCATCGAGAAGTATCATCGGAGCATTAATATGAATATTTTTTAAAAATTGTGCAGTTTTTTTGTATGTTCTTGCAGTTGCAACGCTCAAAATAGAATCTGTAGATTTTGAATTCCAAATAGTTTGAGTATAATCACTTATTGATAAATCAGTTTTCAAAAAAGTGTGGTCAAGGTCAGTTATATAAATATTTTTCATGTTGAGATTATAACCAAAATAGGAAGAAATAGATGAAAAGAGCAGTAGTAACGGGTGCGAGCAGCGGTATAGGCAAAGAGATAACTTTAAGGCTTTTAAAACTTGATTACGAAGTCATTGGCATCAGCAGAAGCATAACAGATGAAGATTTCAACAACCCATATTTCAAAGCTATGCAAGCAAATCTAGCAGATGAAAGCTCTACACTTGAAGTATGTAATTATCTAAAAAAAGAGAGTGTTGATATACTAATTAATTGTGCAGGTTTTGGCCGCTTTGAGCCACATGAAGAACTAAGTGCCAATACTATAACAAGTATGACATTCTTAAACCTTACAGCACCAATGCTTTTGACAAATGCCCTTCTTCGCTCTCTTAAAAAGAATGATGGATATCTTATAAATATCAACTCCATAGAAGCTATCAAAACTAGTAAATTTGCCGGAGTTTACTCTTCTACTAAAGCTGGTTTAAAAGCATTTAGCGATTCTCTTTTTGAAGAGACTAGAAAGAGCGGACTTAGTGTTACAAACATAAACCCGGATATGACTCAGACATCTTTTTATGATGAACTGCGTTTTGATACAAGTGATAAAGAAGAAGAGAGATTACTGGCTTCTGATATAGCAGATGCTGTTGAGCACATCCTGACTATGAGAAAAGGTGCAGTCATAAGCGACTACACTATAAGAAGTTTAAAGTTTGGGATTTCTAAAAAAAGATTATGATTTATTTCTAAAGTTTAATGTCTAGTTTATTTATTTTTTGTCGTTCAGTTGAGCGTAAAAAAGCTATGTTCTTCTTGATTTTACCCATAGAAATTTTAGTTTCATCTTGAAGTGTATGCAACATCTCTGTTGCTTCTCTTAAAAGATATATAGCTTGTTCAATATCTTTAGCATCACTAAGCTCTGGAATATCATTCATAAGCATATCCAGAGAGTCTGTATTTTTCTCTATTATAGCTATTTTAAGACTAGTGAGCCACATCGTTAGTTTCTCTCCATGCTTCTAAAAGAGCTTTGAAGACATTACTTACTTCATCTAGTTTATCTATATTATTCTCAGCACCCGCAGACGCTAAAAGTTGAATCTCATAGTTGTAAAGACCTTCTAAATACTCGGAAACGTCACCCTGCTCTGGATCTAGAATAGTAATAAGTTCTGTGATGATTGCAGTGGAACGATTAATCCAATAAACACGTTTTTCAATATTAAACTCTTTTATAGACTTTTTAGCCTGAGCATTAAAACGAAGAACACCCTCATAAAGCATCTCTATAAGTTTTGCCGGAGATTCAATTCCTACGTTGTTTTGTGCATAAATATTATGAGCGTTATTACCATACATGTCAGATCCTTTTATACCATCTTTGTTAATTTCTTTCATGGTAAATATATCGACAATTCAGATACTATGTTTAGCTATTTTCTTATAAATTTAACTATTTTGTGCTGCTGTTTGAGCATTTGCCATCTGAACGAACATTGATGAAGCAGAATTGATTCTACTTATCATTAAATCGTACGCAATAAACTGTTTTTTAAGAATTTCATACTTAGCATCCAGTCTCTCAGTTGCTTTTGCTTTTCTGTCTTCAAGAGAGCTAATAGTTTCAGATATAGAATCTTTAAATTGATCAAGAGTTGCATTATATTTTGTATACTCTTCAACTTTTGCAGAGAACTCTGTAAAAGCACCATCAACAGTAGTTGTAGTTCCATCACCGTTATCAAAGTCTCCACCAGCAAAGAAAATCTCTACATTTGAAGAATTTTCATCCATTTTAGTTTCTAAAACAGTCTTATCAAGTGTCATTGTCCCAGATTTATCAACATCAAATCCATAATCAAGCAAACTGCCTACACCACCGCCAATACTACCTATCATATCTTCGATTGCTCTTTTCATATTCTTGATAGTACTCTCACCAGAGAAGATTCCTCTCTCGTCACTGTCAGTACTAGGTTTTGTCATCTTATCTAGTTCTGTTATAGTAGCATTATATTTTTCTACAAAACTATCAAACTTAGACAGAATATTTTCACGATCTTGTTGAACACTAACATCTGTTGAACCTGTTGCTTGCAGGGTGATTTTCAAACCTGTGATCAAATCATCTACTTGATTACTAGTTCTGGAAATTGCCTGACCATTAAATGTAAAAGCTGCATTCACGCCGCTTTGAATAGCAACTGCATCAAAATCAGTACTTAATTTTGAATCAATTGTACCTGTTACATCGGTAATGGTAATATTTTGTGTTGTACCTGTATCTGCTGAACTTATAAATAGTCTAAAATCACTTGCTCCAATTTGTACAACAGTAGCATCAACCTTATCTCCCGCCACATCATTTATCAGATTTTTTAACTCTTTTAATGTAGTAGTAGCAGTATAATCAATCGCAAAGTCTTGACCATCGATATTTAAGTTAATCTGTCCAGCTCCGCCAGAGACTAAATCATCTTCACTACCAAATGATCCAGATTGTTCTATTTGCTTTGTAGCTAATGTCGTAACATTTAAAGTAAAATCCTGAATATCACTATTTGCAGCTGCTGTTACAGCAACGGATGAACCGGTAAGGGTTGTTTTTCTCTCATCATAAAGCGACTGACTTTTAATCTCATTAATACTGTCAATAAGGTTTGTCATACTCGCATCTATAAGTGCTAAAGCATCTTTTTTATCACCCTCATTAGCTAAGCTCAATGTTATCGGTGTAATCTGCCCTCCCTCATCAGCAGCTCTAAGTTGGTCTAAGACATCCTGAGTTAAAATACTTGAACCCACACCTACTGAACTAATACCCATGACAAATCCTTTTTGACCAATAATCTTTCATTATTATAATATTTCTTAACTATTAAATCGGCAAATAATATTATTTATTTAGTAAAAATTATAAGATTTTCACTGGTACTATTTTTGCTAGTCTTTCCTAAAGAAAAGGCTCATTAAGTCGATATGCTAACAATATATAATCATAAAGTTAAATAATGCACGAAATAAGTATTGAAAATAGAAAAATTGGCATTAGCTATCCCCCTCTGGTCATTGTCGAGATAGGTATTAACCACAAAGGTAATTTGAATACTGCTTTTGAGATGGTTGATGCTGCTTACGGTGCCGGTGCTGAAATAATAAAACATCAAACTCATATAGTCGAAGATGAGATGAGCAAAGAAGCAAAAAAAGTCATACCTGCTAATGCAGACATTTCAATCTATGACATAATGAAAGAGTGTGCTCTAAGTGAAGAAGATGAGATAAAATTAAAAGATTATGTTGAATCAAAAGGTATGATATTTATCAGTACTCCATTTTCAAGAGCAGCTGCAGATAGACTAGAGAGAATGGGTGTAAAAGCATATAAAATAGGCTCAGGAGAGTGTAATAACTATCCATTGATTGAACATATCGCTTCATTTGGAAAGCCTATGATAGTCAGCACAGGGATGAATGACATTAGCTCTATAAGAAAAACTGTTGAGATTCTACAAAACAATAAAATCCCTTTTGCTCTGCTTCACACAACCAACCTCTACCCTACTCCATCACACTTAGTAAGACTTGGAGCAATGCAAGAACTTATGAAAGAGTTTCCAGAAACTATAATAGGACTTTCAGATCATACTACTTCAAACTTGGCATGTTTTGCTGCAACAGCACTTGGTGCTTCTATCTTAGAGAGGCACTTTACAGACAGTATGAGCAGAACTGGTCCTGATATTGTGAATTCTATGGATCCTAAAGCTCTTAGTGAGTTGATTGAGGGAAGTGCTGAGATAGTAAAAATGCGTGGCGGAAAGAAAGAAGCTGCTGCAGAAGAACAGGTCACTATAGACTTTGCATTTGCAACTGTCGTTACAATTAAGCCTGTAAAAAAAGGTGAGACTTTTACAAAAGACAATATTTGGGTAAAAAGACCTGGTACAGGGGAAATAAGAGCTGAACACTACAATGATGTACTTGGCAAGACAGCAACAAGTGACATAAACTTTGATGAGCATCTCTCATGGAGTGATATTAATGAGTAATATCTTAGAGTTGATAGGCAGGGAAAAAGAGCTTTTTTCATCTGACATATCAACCCATGAAGAGAAACTAAAATCTACAGTCTCGTCTTCAAGCTTTTTGGTAATCGGCGGAGCAGGTTCTATCGGTCAGGCGGTTGTAAAAGAGATATTTAAAAGAAACCCTAAGAAACTTCATGTTGTAGATATAAGCGAGAACAACATGGTTGAACTGGTTCGTGATATACGAAGTTCTTTTGGTTATATTGATGGAGATTTTAGAACTTTTGCTCTTGATATTGGGAGTGTAGAGTATGATGCATTTATACACTCTGATGGAAAGTATGATTATGTACTAAACCTATCTGCTCTCAAACATGTTAGAAGTGAAGAAGACCAGTACACACTTATGCGGATGATAGACGTAAACATCTTTAACACTGACAAAACACTAGCTCAAGCCATACAAAAACGCACTAAAAAATACTTCTGTGTCTCAACCGACAAAGCAGCTAACCCTGTAAATATGATGGGTGCAAGCAAAAGAATTATGGAGATGTTTTTGATGCGCAGAAGCAAATACATAAAAATCTCTACAGCAAGATTTGCGAATGTTGCATTTTCAGACGGAAGTCTGCTTCATGGCTTTAACCAACGCATCGAAAAAAGACAACCCATAGTAGCTCCAAATGATATTAAACGATACTTTGTTACTCCAAAAGAGAGTGGTGAGTTATGTTTGATGTCTTGTATCTTCGGTCAAAATCGTGATATATTTTTTCCTAAACTCAGTGAGGATCTGCATCTTATATCTTTTGCAGATATCGCAGTCAAATATCTAAAAGCTAAAGGCTATGAACCTTATCTTTGCTCTAGTGAAGATGAAGCTAGAGAGTTAGCTAAAACACTTCCAAGTGAAGGAAAGTGGCCCTGTATGTTTACATCTAGTGATACAACAGGTGAAAAAGATTTTGAAGAGTTTTATACTAAGAATGAAACTCTAGATATGGAGAAGTTTAACAACTTAGGCATCATCAAAAATGAACCAATATTTGATGATATCAAACTAAACTACTTCACTCAAAAGATAAGAGAGTTTAAACAGAGATTATCTTGGTCAAAAGAGGATATTGTTGAAGAGTTTTTCAAACTGATTCCAGACTTTGCTCATAAAGAGATCGGTAAATACCTTGATTCAAAGATGTAAGAAAAGGAAAACTACAAAATGAAAATATTAACACTTGTTGAGAGACGAGCAGACTACTCTAGAATGAGGCCAATACTAAAAGAGCTATACATAGATCCTTTCTTTGATGTACACTTGGTAGTTACTGGCATCTGTCTTCTTGATATTCATGGTAGTGATATTGATTACATCAAAGAAGATGGATTTAAGATAAACGCACAGCTTGAAATGTTCGAGCCAAACACGAGAAATACAAATGCTTCTATGGTTAAAGCCCTAAGCAAAATCATGAGTTCTATGACTGATGAACTTGAAAAAATCAAACCTGATCTAGTTCTTACAGGTTTTGACATAGGTGCGAACCTAGCTACAACTATTGCAGCAGCCCATATGAATATACCCGTAGCTCACATACAAGGCGGTGAGGTGACTGGAAGTATTGATGAAAGCATCAGACACGCAATGAGTAAATTTGCTCATATTCACTTTCCTGCGACTGAAGATGCAAGGCAAAGATTAATTAGACTAGGTGAAAACCCGGACTATGTTTTTAATGTCGGCTGTCCATCAATCGACACAATCGTGCAGACTCCTCTCATAGACAAAAGTATATTGGAGAAAAAATTTAATATTGACTTTTCAAAACCAACTATTTTACTTATCCAGCATCCAGTAACAACTGAAAGTTCTGAATCAAAAAGACAGATTTTAAACACTATAGAAGTTATTAAAGACTTAGGTGTTCAAGCTCTTGTAGCTCTTCCCAACAATGATGCGGGATCTTCAGATATTATAGATGAAATTAAAAACTCTGGACTTAGCTGGTACCCTAGTCTCTCAACAGAGGAGTTCATAAATGTTTATAGAAACATCTGGGCGATTGTAGGAAACTCTAGCTCAGGGATTCATGAATCTTCTACATTTGGAATACCTGCTGTAAACATAGGTACAAGACAACAAGACAGGGAAAGAGCAGATAATGTAATAGACGTATCATACGACAAAGCAGATATCAAAGCAGGTATAGAAAAAGCACTCTTTGATGCTGATACAAGAGAAAAAGCTAAACATACGCATAATCCATACGGAGAAGGTGAGTCTGCGAAAGAGATAGTAAAGGTATTAAAAACTGTCTCACTTGAGGGCATAGTTCAAAAGAGATTTTATGAGTAGTATCCTAATTTTAGGAGCAAGTGGATTACTTGGTCGGACTTTAGTAGATTTTTTTAAAGATAAAAATCATACAATAGGTGTGCTAAGTAGAAATCCAATACACTATACAGAACCAAATATAGAAGTTCATAGTGTTGATATACTAGAGTATAACTCACTAGATTCTGTAATACAGAAGTATAAAACTATCATCAACTGTACTGGTCAAATCACAAACCCTATCAACCTCTCTCTTTTATTAAATACAGATGGAATAAGCAATATCGTAAAAGCTGTAAAAAAGCATGATAAAAGGCTAATACATATCTCTTCTGTAGCAGTTTACGGTGAAGCTGAGTATGTTAATGAAGAAAGCCACATAAACCCACAAACTCCTTATGGAAGCTTCAAATATTTCTCAGAGTATATAGTCAAAAGCAATTTAAAAAACTACTCTATTTTAAGAGTGTCAAATCTATTTGGAAAGCATCAGGAAAAAGGAATCATTAATTATCTAACAAAAAGTTATTTAAATAATACTCCTAATGTACATTTTAATAATGATGGCAGTTTAAAACGCTACTATTTGCATATAAAAGATTTATCGTCAATTATCAATGAAATAATGAAGATAAACCTTAGTGGTACTTATAATATTATTGGCAGTGAATGCTTAAATATAAAAGAGTTGGTTAAAAGATTTGAAGATATTTTAAACTACAAATATTTTGTAAACTATTCAGAGGATTTGGCTATAGAGAACATAGACAAGATAGATGATTCTAAAATCAAAAGTATTACAGATACTACGCCTAAAGTCGATATGAATAAGTACATAGAGGAGCTCAAGCGATGAAATCTTTTGCGAAAGTAATACTTGGTAAAGACTCTAATATTAGAGATGTTTTAGAAATTATTGATAGCGGTGATATGAGGATAGCTCTAATAGTAGAGGCAAATAACAAGCTCATAGGAACCGTCTCAGATGGAGATATACGAAGAGCTTTCCTTAAGGGTGCTACACTAGATGACCCCATAGAAGGAATCATCTTCAAGGACTTCACCTATGCAAAAGCAGGCGATTCAAAAGACAAACTCATAAAACTTGCAAAGTACAATCAAATATATATCATTCCCATAATAGATGAAAATTTTATACTACTCGGGATAGAGGAAGTAAACGATTTAATAGATACTAAAGAGTATGCAAACAAGGTTGTCTTAATGGTCGGAGGACTTGGAACTAGACTTAGACCACTGACAGATGATATGCCAAAACCATTACTAAAGGTTGGTAATAAACCAATACTTGAGACTATTATAGATAACTTCTCAAAATATGGGTTTAAAGACTTTATCCTAAGTGTGAACTATAAGTCTGAAATGATTAAAAAACATTTTGGAAATGGAAGTCGTTTTGGAGTAAATATAGAGTATGTTCAAGAAGACAAAAGAATGGGTACAGCTGGTGCTCTTTCACTTATGAGAGAGAAGTTAAAAGATGATTTTTTTGTGATGAACGGGGATCTTCTTACAAATGTAAACTATGAACACCTTCTAAACTATCATCTAAACGACAATGCAGTTGCTACTATGTGTGTAAAAGAGTATGACTTTCAAATACCCTACGGTGTTGTAAATATTGAGCATAATCATATCACATCGATTAGTGAAAAGCCTATACATAAGTTTTTTGTAAATGCTGGCATATATATGTTAAGTCCAAGTACTTTAGAATTTATTCCAAACAATGAATTCTTTGATATGCCAACACTATTTGATAATTTAATCCAACATAAACAAAAAAGTATCTCATTTCCTATTCGAGAGTATTGGCTCGATATCGGTGAAATAGAAGAATACAAAAAAGCAAATATAGAATATCTAGATATTTTTGAAGGAAAAGATGAATGAAAGTATTATTAATCTCTTACGATAACGAATCACTTGTACAGTGGTTTCCTCAGTCAAACGCATACTTGGCAGGAACACTTTTAAAGCATGGCCATGAGGTTGAGATTTATTCGCAAGATATCCATCACTATCCTGATGAGCATCTGACTCAGTTTCTCAATGAAAACAAGTTTGATATGGTTGGGCTTAGCTTTATCGGTGGATATTACGAGTACGCTAAAGCGCTAAAAATATCTGAAGCTATAAACAACTCTTCGCAGAGACCTTTTTATGTAATAGGTGGATTTGGCCCTACTCCAGATCCTGATTATTTTTTGAAAAAGACTGGTGCTGAAGTTGTTGTTATGGGAGAGGGTGAAGTAACTCTTATTGACCTAATAGACCATATAGAACAAGGCAAAACACTAAACACTGTACTTGGTATCTCCTATAGAGGAGAAAACGGTAAAACAAAAAGAAATCCATCAAGACCTCTTATAGAAGATGTTGACTCGATTCCTATGCCTGCATATCATCTATTTAACATTGAACATTACAGATTATCTCGTCAAGCAAACATTGGTAAAACTGACTTTGCTATGCCTATTTTAAGTGGTAGAGGATGTACCTTCACTTGTAACTTCTGCTATAGAATGGACAAAGGTTTTAGAGGTAGAAGTAACGAATCAATCTTAGAAGAAGTTAGATACTTACAGGAAAACTATAGAATCAACTATATAGCATTCTCAGATGAACTTTTAATGTCGTCAATAGAGAGGACTATGAGTCTTTCTCAAGCTATTATTGACAGTGGATTAAAGTTCAAATGGTACTGTAACGGGAGACTCAACTACGCTAAACCAAAAGTACTTAAACTTATGAAAGAGGCTGGCTGTGTCTTTATAAACTACGGTATTGAATCTTTTGACAATGAGATTCTAAAAGTTATGCACAAAGTTTTAACCACTAAACAGATTGAAGTTGGAATCCAAAACACTCTAGATATTGGAATAAGTCCAGGCTTTAATATTATATTTGGAAATATTGGAGAGACAAGAGAGATACTTATGAAAGGAGTTGACTTCTTACTTAAATATGATGACGGCTCTCAGATGAGAACTATAAGACCTGTAACTCCATACCCAGGCTCACCGCTTTACGATCATGCTATCGAAAAAGGGCTACTAAAAGATATTGCTGATTTTTATGAAAACAAGCATACAAACTCAGATCTTCTGACTTGTAACTTTACTCCAATGACTGATGATGAATTTTATAGAGCAATTTCAGATGCAAATGAGATACTGCTTGACAACTATCAAGCTAGAATAAAAAAACAGATGAAAGAGACTCTTCATGATCTTTATATTGGGCAAAACTCAAACTTCCGTGGTTTTAGACAGACATAAGATAAAAAATGAAAAAAATAAGAGTTATTGCTAGAATAGATATAAAAAATGAACACACGATTAAAGGTATCCATTTAGAGGGATTACGAAAAGTAGGAAACCCAAACGAGATGGCACTCAGATACTACGAAGACGGCATTGATGAGATAGTTCTTATGGATGCAGTTGCCTCACTTTATGATAGAAATTCTCTTAAAGATGTGATAGTAAAAGCGTGTGAAGATATTTTTATACCCATCACAGTTGGCGGTGGACTTAGAAATCTTCAAGACATACAAGAAGCATTAAATTCAGGAGCGGATAAAGTAGCTATAAATACTCAAGCTATTAGAGAGCCTAGTTTTATCACCACTGCATCTAAGCAATTTGGATCTCAATGTATAATATCTTCAATCGTTGCAAAAAAGATTGATGATGGAAAATGGGAAGCTTATATTGAAAACGGTCGAGAGCCGACAGGTGTTGATGTCCTAGCTTGGGCTAAAGAGGTTCAAGAGCTTGGTGCAGGTGAGATAATGCTTACTTCCATCGATAAAGAAGGAACAAAAAAGGGTTTTGATTTAGAACTAAACAAAGCTGTAGCAGAACTGGTAAATATACCTGTAATCTCTAGTGGAGGCGCTGGAAGTACTAAAGATATAGTTCATCTGTGTGAAAGTTCTGACATAGATGCTGTGGCCATAGCATCTATACTTCACTACAAACTAGAGAGTGTCAGTGAAATTAAAAAGACACTAATAAACAATAAAATAAAAGTAAGAATAGATGCTTAATATAACTATCCTAGACTATGGTCTTGGAAATATCAGAAGTCTGAAAAATGCTTTTGAGCATCTCGGAGTTGCATGCACTCTTTCAAAAGATAGAACAACTATACTAAACTCTGATGCACTAATCCTTCCTGGCGTCGGTGCATTCTCACACGCAATGAATATATTAAATAAAGATAATCTTGTAGATGTTATTAGAGAGTTTGCCGACTCAAATAAACCACTGCTTGGCATCTGTTTAGGTATGCAGCTACTTTTTAAAGAAAGTGAAGAATTTGGAAAAAGTGATGGATTAGGACTGATTGATGGAAGTGTAGTAAAACTAAGTAATTGTAAAAAGCTTCCGCATGTTGGTTGGCAGACACTAGAAAATCAGATGGATACTCAAGGTACGATACTCCAAGATATAAACAAAAATTCAGAATTTTACTTCGTACACTCTTTTGTAGTAGGTATAAATAATGCTTACACTCTAAGTAGTTCAAGCTATGGAAATGCGCTATTTAGCTCTTGTGTAAAAAAAGAGAATATTTACGGATGCCAATTTCATCCGGAAAAAAGTGCTAAAGCTGGATTGAAAATATTAAACAACTTTATAGAAATAACAAAAAGGTTCAAGAATGGCTAATAAGCTAGAAGCATTTTATGGTCTACCTCAAGAGGTTAAGTTTTGTAAAAAGTGTATTATCTCAAATCAAAGACCTAGCTCTACAGTTGAGTTTAAAAACTCAAAAGATCTAAAAAAAGAAGTAATTAACTTTGATGAAAATGATGTTTGTTCAGCTTGTAGCTACCATGAAGAAAAAGAAAAACAAGTAGACTGGAGTGAGAGAGAAAAAAACTTAGAAGAGTTACTTTCACGTTTTAGAAGAACAGATGGCAGATATGATGTAATCATTCCCGGAAGTGGCGGAAAAGACAGTGCTTTTACAGCACACATTTTGAAATACAAATATGGAATGAATCCACTGACAGTAACATGGTCTCCACACCTCTACACAGATATTGGCTGGAAAAATATGCAAGAGTGGATGCATACAGGCGGATTAGACAATATGCTCTATACTCCTAATGGAAAGCTTCATCGTCTTCTAACAAAACTATCTTTTGAAAATATGCTACACCCTTTTCAACCATTTATAGTAGGGCAAAAAATAATCGGTCCAATGATGGCTCAAAAATTTGGTGTTAAGCTTGTTATGTATGGAGAAAACCAAGCTGAGTACGGAAATAAAGTAGATCAAAATACTCACTCTGTTATGAACCCTGAATTTTTCTCAATAACAGACCCACTAGAGATGCAGTTTGGTGGCGTAAGCATGAAAGAGATTATTGATAACTATGAATTTACTATCAATGATTTTACTCCATATATTCCGCCAAAACTTGATACTCTTGTAGATGCAGGCGTAGAGATGCATTACCTAGGATATTACCTTCAATGGGATCCGCAAGAGTGTTACTACTATGCGGTAGAAAATACAGGATTCACAGCAAATACAGAAAGAACTGAAGGTTCTTACTCAAAATACAGCTCTCTTGATGATAAAATAGATACTTTTCACTACTTTACTACTCTAATCAAGTTTGGAATAGGTAGAGCTACTTATGACGCTTCTCAAGAGGTTAGAAATGATAAGATAACTAGAGAAGAAGCTGCATACTTGGTAAAAAAATATGATACTGAATTTCCAAAAAAATACTTCAAAGAGTTTTTAGACTACGTCAGCATCACAGAAGAGAAGTTTTGGGAAATTGTAGATAGACATAGATCTCCTCATATTTGGAAAAATGTTGATGGAGAGTGGAAGCTTAGACATACTGCTAACAATGACGGAACAGATGACTAATAAAATCTTAGCCATCATTCCAGCTCGTGGTGGCTCAAAAGGTTTACCTAAAAAGAATATTTTAGACTTACTCTCTAAACCACTGATCGTATGGAGTATAGATGCTGCTCTAAACTCCAAATACATCACTAAAACACTCGTAAGTTCTGATAACGATGAAATACTCTCCATATCTAAAAAGTATGGTTCAAGCACTATTAAAAGACCGGATATCTTAGCTACTGATACAGCTTCAAGTGAATCAGCCGTTTTAGATGCATTAAAAAAACTAAAAGAAGATTCAGAAGAATATGATTATCTTATTCTACTCCAGCCAACTTCACCGCTTAGGGATGCTAAAGATATCGATGAAGCTTTTGAAATATTTTTCAACTCAGATGCAACTGCTCTGATTAGTGTATGTGAAACCGACAACAAAATATTAAAAGCTTTTAAAAAAAATGACTCTGGATATATTGATGGCATCTCAAATAATGACTATCCTTTTGCCAGAAGACAAGACCTGCCAAAAACATATATGAGCAATGGGGCTATATATATTATTAAAGTAGATGAATTTTTAAAGAGCGAAAAATTATTCACAGACAAAACAATCTCCTATGTAATGAGTGATGAAAAAAGTATAGATGTTGATACAAAAGAAGACTTTGAGTCTATAGAGACTATTTTAAAGGTCAAAAATGCATGATATAAATGAGTTCATTACAAAAAACTTTAACGACAATATCTCATATTTACAATCATATCATCCTGAGACCTTTGACAAATTGGCTGCCTTAGACAGTGCTATAGCAAATGCTCACTATAGAGAAAAGTACGAACTTGTGTACGAAAACAACTATTTCGATGTTTTTGAAAAAGATACAAATAGTTATCTTTACACTCAAAACAGTGCAAAATATGCCGACATAGCCGCACAGAGTGTAAACTATAACATTGAGGAAAACTTATTTAAATGCTTTCATGAACATGAGTTTAATGAAGATAGTTTAAAGATGTATAAAGCGATGAATCCACTAGAACATGAGATGAGTGGATTTGCTCCTATTATGGACTATTATAAAAAGAAATCCATAAAGAACAAGCTATTAAAAACACTAAATAAATTTGTTTTCTTTGGTGTAGGTCTTGGTTTACACATATCATCTATTCATCAAAAAATCCACAGTGAAGTCTATCTAATAATAGAAGATGATTTGGAACTTTTTAGGTTATCTCTTTTTACATTAAACTACGCAGATATTGCTAAAGAGAGTACACTAATTTTTTCAGTATTTGAGCAAAATAGTGAATTTGCACTAACATGTACAAAGTTCTTCAATACTAAGTTTTACTATAATCACTATATAAAATACTTTCATATTCTTAGTCATAGTAATGATAAAGTAGAACAGTTTCACATAGCTGTATCTTCACAGTCTCATCTTCTTTTTTATTATAATACTCTGCTTAATCAATATATAAAGCCTCTTGATTATATGTTTAAAGACTATAACTTTCTAAATAAGAATTTGAATTTCAATGACACAAAACTAAAAGATACAAAATTCCTTATTCTTGGAGCTGGTCCTTCTCTTCAAAAAAACAAAAAATGGCTTCAAGAAAATCAAGAAAATTTCATAATAGTGGCCGTCTCTGCAACCATTCCATTTTTAATCCAAGAGAATATCAAAGCTGATATTATTGTTCATCTAGATGCTTTTAATGCATCTATAAAGTTTTATGAAGACGCTAAGTACCTAAAACATTTAGAAAACTCTATTTTCTTCTTCTCAGATAGAGTACCCTCACAAATCATTGAGAAACTTCCTAAAGATAAAATATTCTTTTTCGAAAACGGAACAAAGTATAAAGAAAAAACATTAAAGCCGTCTGCACCATGTGTCGGCTCAATATCTTACCAGATACTACTTTTTTTAAATGCACAAAATATCTATCTACTAGGGGTTGATCTAGCCATTGACTCAAAAACCGGAAAGACTCATATTGATTCTCATTCATATGTTCAAACAATGAATATAGATGAAAACAGAATAAAAAAAGATTTATTCACATATGCTGAAACTCTATTTCCTGTTCAGGGTAATATTGGGGATGAAGTATTAACAACAGCTCAACTGCTAACTTCCATTGATAGTATTAACCAATCAACTCAAATATTTAAAAACAGTGAACAAAACGTATTTAACCTTGGAAATGGTGCAAAATTTGTAGATATAAAAGCCGTATCTATTCAAGAGTTAAAATATGTATCTAAGTACAACAAAGAAGCTGCATCTAGCTACATATATGACTTGTGCAGTAAAGAGCCTCTAAATGCATTAAATGCCTCAGAATTAGATAGTTTAAGAAATAAGCTAACTCACTCTATTAATCTCTATTCAACTTTAGCAAAATACTCCTCCCATGACAAAACATCATCTTCAAAATATATTAAAGATCTGATAAATTTAACTCATACGTTGACAAATGAAAAAGAAAAATCAAAGTATGAGTTAAGTCGTGTTATAGATGCATATTTAAAATATATCCTAGGCTTTATCTTTGACTTAGCAAATGCTAAAGAAGAGAACAATCTCATCTCACATCTTAAGCACATGGATGCCTTGCTAATACAAAATCTCACACTTATAACTAAAGTTTACACATATAAAATAGAGAATAAAATCAAGGGCAATTAATTTTGCTATAATCTAAATAAAAAAAGAGACATATATGGAATCTATAGAGAACCAGGCTATTTCGAACTATGAGAAGAATATGGAGTATTTTTCAAAGGAGAAAAAAACTCTTTTTAATACTATCAATGTATTTAATCATGCTTTAGAAAACGGTGACTATACAGCACAATATGATCTAGAATATATAAACGGTTACTTTGATGTAAAACTTATAAAGAGTTCAAATTTTCTATATGCTAGAAACAGTAATGATTTCTCAAAAGAGTTAGCTAAACTTGTAGATTTTAAGAAAAACACATATACTTTTGAAGGTTTCCCAGTATACAATTTTTCTGAAGAAAAACTCCAAAACCTGGATGATATGAACAGTGGATTAGAAGGCATCTACCCTCTTATGACTTACTATCTTGAAAATACAAAAAGAGATGATGAGATGAAGAGAATAGAAAAATTTATCTTTGTCGGTACTGGACTTGGTTTTCATATTCCACTTATAAATGATAAAATAGATGCTGATGAATATCTGTTTATCGAGGATGATTTAGAGCTTTTTAGACTCTCATTATTTACAACTCAGTACTACAAACTTGCAGAAACCAGCTTCCTATTTTTTAGTGTGGCTGATGATGAAAATCTTTTTCTAAATACCATGAAAAGGTTTTTACATGACACTTTCTTTTATAATCGCTTTTTAAAATACTCATACTTTAGTGCACATTCAGATGATAAAATAAAACAGATTCAAAATGCACTAATGGCTCAGTCTTTTGCTTCCTTTCCATATAAAACAGAGTTAAAAAAATTCACTAAACCATTTGAATTGATTAGTGATGAATACAATATTTTAAACTTGAATAATCATTATGAAGATTCTATCTTTAATAAAAAACCTGTTCTCATTATAACCGCTGGTCCATCTTTTAAAAAAAATATAGAATGGCTAAAACAAAATCATACCAAGTTTCTTGTAATAGCAGTATCTGCAACTTTAAAAAGGTTATATGAGCATAATATAGTTCCTGATATTCTAACTCATATTGATGGGTTTGAAGATTCTATGTCTCACTATGACGGTGTTCCTGTAGAAGAATATTTAAAAAACACTACAGTTATACTTGGACCATTTGCTCTAAAAAAACTGCGTAATATGTTTCCAAAAGAAAATGTATTTTCGTATGAAGAAAATACAGAATACTTTGAAAACCATGGTTTTTTAATAACACCTTGTGTCGGCTCATTCTCTCTGGTTATATCACTAATATTTAATTCTCAAAATGTATATTTACTTGGTCTTGACTTAGCACTAGATCAAGAAACTGGGTCATCACATGCAGATAATGACCATGTCTTCTATGAAGAGAGTGACATGGAGAAAAAAGACCTATTAATAGATACTATGTCACTTTTAAAAAATGTGTTTCCTGTTAAAGGCAACCTTAGAGATGTTGTATATACTACTTCTATCCTTCACCTATCAGTACAGTCTTTATACTTAACGATTAAGAATGTAAAAAGAGATGATCAGAATCTATATAACTTAAATGACGGAGCACAAATTAACCAAGCTATACCTACTCCTATTGAAGATGTAGACACAGCTATATTTGAAAGTATAGATAAATCAGATCTTCACAACGCTATCCAAAATACACTACTTAGTCATTCCAGCAATAAGTTAAGTGAAGATGACATCATATCTCTCAAAAAACGACTTGAAGAGACTAGAGTTATCAAAAAAGATATTGAGTCATACATAAAAAATGTCCGCCATAATAATTCAAATAGTTTTCAATATGATCTTTTAGGAATAGTATCTGATATCATAGATAAAAATGGGCGTGAAACACATAACCTTGCTCATGTTTATCAAACTTACTTTAAGTATATAGTACCCATCGTAATGGATCTGTTTAACACAAAAGGCATAAAAAATGAAAAAAGACACATTAAAAAATTAGATAAACTGATTCAAAAAGAGTTACTCTTAATTGTAAATACATATGAAAAGGCTATAGTAGATTTTTTAGAAGAGAAATATTAGAAGAGAAGAGAGCTAAAGCTCTTAACTCATCTACTGAAGTAATCTCAATACATTTTGCTGAACAGCATTAGCTTGACTCATCGCATAAGATCCAGACTGAGCTAAAATATTATGTTTTGCAAATGTTGCTGATTCTGCTGCAAAGTCAACATCTCTGATCTGAGACTCCGCTGATTTTACATTCACTTCTGTTACAGAAATATTTCTGATTGTAGACTCTAGTTTATTTTGAGCCGCACCAAGTGTTGCACGCTGTCCATCAACTGCTACAATGGCAAGGTCAACATTAGAAATAGTGCCTTCTGCTGCTGTTCTTGTAGTTACAGCTGTACCACCTGTTACTAAGACTGCTGTTTGTGCTGAACCAATAGCAACTGTTTGAACCTCAGTTGAATATGCACCTGTATGAAACGTAAAACTACCTGCTGTACCACCTGTCCCATCTAAAAGATTTACACCATTGAACTTAGTAGTGGTAGCAATATCATTAGCTTCTCCCAATAATGCAACTACCTCTTGAGATATGTAACCTCTTGATGTAGCATCTTGAGTATCATTCGAAGCTTGAATTGCAAGGACACGAACTCTTTTTAAGATATTTCCATACTCTTCTAAAGCACCATCTGCTGTTTGAATAAGACCGATACCGTCATTTGAGTTACGAATCGCTTGACCAAGGCCTTGTGACTGTGCAGCAAGTTTATTTGCAATTGCTAGACCAGCTGAATCATCGGCCGCTTTGTTAATACGAAGACCTGATGAAAGAGAGTTAAGACTTTTATCAAGTCCTACATTGTTCATTGTAGCGTTTCTGTGTGCGTTCATTGCACCAATATTTGTGTTGATTCTAAAACCCATGACACATCCTTTTTTTTGTTATCAAAATAACTTAAGCTACTGAAACAACTTTAGCACTCTCTGCTATATAACATTAGCTTGGTTTATATTATTGAAGTAACTTCAATACATTTTGCTGAACAGCATTAGCTTGACTCATCGCATAAGATCCAGACTGAGCTAAAATATTATGTTTTGCAAATGTTGCTGATTCTGCTGCAAAGTCAACATCTCTGATCTGAGACTCCGCTGATTTTACATTCACTTCTGTTACAGAAATATTTCTGATTGTAGACTCTAGTTTATTTTGAGCCGCACCAAGTGTTGCACGTTTTCCATCTACATTTGTGATTGCAGTTCCTATTGCAGCGATTGTTGTCTCAGCATCTGCTCTTGTAGATACTGTGAAAGTAGCTGCTGTTGTACCAACCAATGTAGAAACCTGAGCATCTCCAATAGTTACAGTTTGTGTCTCAGTGCTGTAAGCACCTGTATGAAACGTAAATGCACCTGCAGTACCACCTGTAGCATCTAATAGATTAACGCCATTAAATTTAGTAGTAGTAGCAATATCTTGTGCTTCTTCCATCAATGCTGTAACTTCTTGTTGAATATAACCACGAGATGTAGTATCTTGAGTATCATTGGCAGCTTGAACAGCAAGTACACTAACTCTTTTTAAGATATTTCCATACTCTTCTAAAGCACCATCTGCAGTTTGGATAAGACCGATACCGTCATTTGAGTTACGAATTGCCTGACCAAGACCTTGAGACTGTGCAGAAAGTTTGTTTGCAATTGCTAGACCAGCTGAATCATCAGCCGCTTTGTTAATACGAAGACCTGAACTTAATGCATTAAGACTTTTATCAAGTCCAACATTGTTCATTGTAGCGTTTCTGTGGGCATTCATTGCGCCTATGTTTGTGTTTATTCTAAAACCCATAACAAATCCTTTTTTTCGATATTTAAGAACTCAAAGCAAAGAATATACCAAGTTAAATTTAGTGTGATTAATGTGTGTGTGGATAGGAGGGTGTCGAAGGATTATTCCTTCGACGTATAGAAGTTAATTAAGATTGATTATTGTAACAATCTTAAAACGTTTTGCTGAACAGCATTAGCTTGACTCATTGCATAAGATCCAGACTGAGCTAAAATATTATGTTTAGCAAAGTTTGCACTTTCTGCTGCGAAGTCAACATCTCTAATTTGAGACTCTGCTGCTGCAATATTTACTTGAGTTACAGATATATTTCTAACTGTTGACTCTAGTTTGTTCTGAGCCGCACCTATTGTTGCACGTTTTCCATCAACTTTTGTAATAGATTCATCCATACTTGCAATAGTAATTTCCGCATTTGCTCTAGTATCAACTGCTGTAGCACCTGTAACAAGTACCGCTGTTGTTGCAGTACCTATAGCAGCACTTTGAGTCTCAGTAGTATAGGCACCTGTATGGAATACGAATGTACCAAGTGCAGCACCTGATCCTGCTGTACCATCAAGAATTTTTACACCATTGAACTTAGTAGTAGTAGCAATATCATTTGCTTCTGCTAACAGAGCTGTAACTTCCTGACCTATATAACCACGTGAAGTTGCATCTTGAGTATCATTGGCTGCTTGAGTTGCAAGTACTCTAACTCTTTTTAAGATATTTCCATACTCTTCTAAGGCACCATCTGCAGTTTGAAGAAGACCAATACCGTCATTCGAATTTCTAATTGACTGACCAAGACCTTGAGACTGTGCTGAAAGTTTGTTTGCAATCGCTAGACCAGCTGAATCATCAGCCGCTTTGTTGATACGAAGACCTGAACTTAACGAGTTAAGACTTTTGTCAAGTCCTATGTTGTTCATTGTAGCGTTTCTGTGTGCGTTCATCGCACCTATGTTTGTATTTATTCTAAAGCCCATAATAAATCCTTTTTAGGGTCGAAAGCCTTTCGCTCTCTATAGTTTTTCAGCTTCCTTGCTGAACTTATGTCTAGTATATCGTCACTTAAAAGAATAACTTTAAATACTAAACTAAAAAAGCCAAAGGAAAAACCTTTGACTATATAAATATATTGACTATTTACTACTGTAAAAGTCTTAAAACATTCTGCTGAACAGCATTAGCTTGACTCATCGCATAAGATCCAGACTGAGCTAAAATATTATGTTTAGCAAAGTTTGCACTTTCTGCTGCGAAGTCAACATCTCTAATTTGAGACTCTGCTGCTGCAATATTTACTTGAGTTACAGATATATTTCTAACTGTTGACTCTAGTTTGTTCTGAGCCGCACCAAGTGTTGCACGTTTTCCGTCGACTGCTTTAATACCATTATCCATAAGAAGGATAGAAGCTTCAGCATCTCCACGAGTTGTTACTAATACGGCAGCAGCACCACCAGCTACTGTAGCTGATACTTCAGCATTACCAATAGTTACTGTTTGAACTTCAGTAGTATATGCACCTGTATGGAATGTAAAACTACCTGCTACTGAACCACCAGTATTATCTAAAAGTTTTACACCATTAAATTTAGTAGTAGTTGCAATATCTTGTGCTTCACCTAAAAGTGCTTGTACTTCTTGAGAAATATAACCACGTGAAGTTGCATCTTGAGTATCATTCGAAGCTTGAACAGCTAGAACTCTAACTCTTTTTAAGATGTTTCCATACTCTTCTAAGGCACCATCTGCAGTTTGGATAAGACCAATACCGTCATTTGAATTACGAACTGCTTGACCAAGACCTTGAGACTGTGCTGAAAGTTTGTTTGCAATCGCTAGACCAGCTGAATCATCAGCCGCTTTGTTGATACGAAGACCTGAACTTAACGAGTTAAGACTTTTGTCAAGTCCTATGTTGTTCATTGTAGCGTTTCTGTGTGCGTTCATCGCACCTATGTTTGTATTTATTCTAAAGCCCATAATAAATCCTTTTTAGGGTCGAAAGCCTTTCGCTCTCTATAGTTTTTCAGCTTCCTTGCTGAACTTATGTCTAGTATATCGTCACTTAAAAGAATAACTTTAAATACTAAACTAAAAAAGCCAAAGGAAAAACCTTTGACTATATAAATATATTGACTATTTACTACTGTAAAAGTCTTAAAACATTCTGCTGAACAGCATTAGCTTGACTCATTGCATAAGATCCAGACTGAGCTAAAATATTATGTTTAGCAAAGTTTGCACTTTCTGCTGCGAAGTCAACATCTCTAATTTGAGACTCTGCTGCTGCAATATTTACTTGAGTTACAGATATATTTCTAACTGTTGACTCTAGTTTGTTCTGAGCCGCACCAAGTGTTGCACGTTTTGCATCAATTCTACCAATAGATACATCCATACCTGCTACCGCAAGTTCTGCATCTGCTCTTGTACTTACACTTGAAGCACTTACAATCAGCGCAGCTTGAGCTGAACCAATAGTTACAGTTTGAACCTCTGTTGTATATGCACCTGTATGGAATGTAAATGCACCAGCAGTTCCACCTGTACCATCAAGAATTTTTGTACCATTAAATTTAGTAGTAGTAGCAATATCATCAGCTTCTGCCAATAAGGCCGTAACCTCTTGTTGAATATACCCACGAGATGTAGTATCTTGAGTATCATTCGAAGCTTGAACAGCTAGAACTCTAACTCTTTTTAAGATGTTTCCATACTCTTCTAAGGCACCATCTGCAGTTTGGATAAGACCGATACCGTCATTTGAATTACGAACTGCTTGACCAAGACCTTGAGACTGTGCCGAAAGTTTGTTTGCAATTGCTAGACCAGCTGAATCATCAGCCGCTTTGTTGATACGAAGACCTGAACTTAACGAGTTAAGACTTTTGTCAAGTCCTATGTTGTTCATTGTAGCGTTTCTGTGCGCGTTCATCGCACCTATGTTTGTATTTATTCTAAAGCCCATAATAAATCCTTTTTAGGGTTGAAAGCCTTTCGCTCTCTATAGTTTTTCAGCTTCCTTGCTGAGTGTTTCCACGTATGTAATATCGTCATCATAAAAAAAACATTTAGTCTTTAACGAAAAAAGGCCAGTAATATTTTTAATATTACTGGCCTTTTTTGTTTAATTGTTTAGATATTAGTAGTGAAAAAGTACTAAAACGTCTTCTAAAGAAACGTGCAGAGCTTACGCTCTTAGTTCATCTACTGAAGTAGACGAAGCACGTTTTGCTGAACAGCATTAGCTTGACTCATTGCATAAGATCCAGACTGAGCTAAAATATTATGTTTAGCGAAGTTTGCTGATTCTGCTGCGAAGTCAACATCTCTAATTTGAGACTCTGCTGCTGCAATATTTACTTGAGTTACAGATATATTTCTAACTGTTGACTCTAGTTTGTTCTGAGCCGCACCAAGTGTTGCACGTTTTGCATCAATTCTACCAATAGATACATCCATACCTGCTACCGCAAGTTCTGCATCTGCTCTTGTACTTACACTTGAAGCACTTACCATAACTGCAATCTGTGTATCACCAATTGTTACAGTTTGAACCTCAGTTGTATATGCACCAGTATGGAATGTAAAACTACCAGCTACTGAACCACCAGTATTATCTAAAAGGTTAACACCATTAAATTTAGTAGTAGTAGCAATATCATCAGCTTCTGCCAATAAGGCCGTAACCTCTTGTTGAATATACCCACGAGATGTAGTATCTTGAGTATCATTGGCTGCTTGAACAGCTAGAACTCTAACTCTTTTTAAGATATTTCCATACTCTTCTAAGGCACCATCTGCAGTTTGGATAAGACCAATACCGTCATTTGAATTACGAACTGCTTGACCAAGACCTTGAGACTGTGCTGAAAGTTTGTTTGCAATCGCTAGACCAGCTGAATCATCAGCCGCTTTGTTGATACGAAGACCTGAACTTAACGAGTTAAGACTTTTGTCAAGTCCTATGTTGTTCATTGTAGCGTTTCTGTGTGCGTTCATCGCACCTATGTTTGTATTTATTCTAAAGCCCATAATAAATCCTTTTTAGGGTCGAAAGCCTTTCGCTCTCTATAGTCTTTCAGCTTCCTTGCTGAACTTATGTCTAGTATATCGTCACTTAAAAGAATAACTTTAAATACTAAACTAAAAAAGCCAAAGGAAAAACCTTTGACTATATAAATATATTGACTATTTACTACTGTAAAAGTCTTAAAACATTCTGCTGAACAGCATTAGCTTGACTCATTGCATAAGATCCAGACTGAGCTAAAATATTATGTTTAGCAAAGTTTGCACTTTCTGCTGCGAAGTCAACATCTCTAATTTGAGACTCTGCTGCTGCAATATTTACTTGAGTTACAGATATATTTCTAACTGTTGACTCTAGTTTGTTCTGAGCCGCACCAAGTGTTGCACGTTTTCCGTCGACTGCTTGAATAGCAGTATCCATATTAGATATTGTAGCTTCTGCTGCTGTTCTTGTATTAACAGCTGTACCACCTGTTACTAAAACAGCTGTTTGTGCTGAGCCAATTGCAACTGCTTGAACTTCAGTTGTATATGCACCTGTATGGAATGTAAAAGTACCTGTAGTACCACCTGTACCATCTAAAAGATTTACACCATTGAACTTAGTAGTAGTAGCAATATCATTTGCTTCTGCTAACAGAGCTGTAACTTCCTGACCTATATAACCACGTGAAGTTGCATCTTGAGTATCATTCGAAGCTTGAACAGCTAGAACTCTAACTCTTTTTAAGATATTTCCATACTCTTCTAAGGCACCATCTGCAGTTTGGATAAGACCAATACCGTCATTTGAATTACGAACTGCTTGACCAAGACCTTGAGACTGTGCTGAAAGTTTGTTTGCAATCGCTAGACCAGCTGAATCATCAGCCGCTTTGTTGATACGAAGACCTGAACTTAACGAGTTAAGACTTTTGTCAAGTCCTATGTTGTTCATTGTAGCGTTTCTGTGTGCGTTCATCGCACCTATGTTTGTATTTATTCTAAAGCCCATAATAAATCCTTTTTAGGGTCGAAAGCCTTTCGCTCTCTATAGTCTTTCAGCTTCCTTGCTGAACTTATGTCTAGTATATCGTCACTTAAAAGAATAACTTTAAATACTAAACTAAAAAAGCCAAAGGAAAAACCTTTGACTCTGAAATCTATTTACTATTGTAATAATCTTAAAACATTCTGCTGAACAGCATTAGCTTGACTCATTGCATAAGATCCAGACTGAGCTAAAATATTATGTTTAGCGAAGTTTGCTGATTCTGCTGCAAAGTCAACATCTCTAATTTGAGACTCTGCTGCTGCAATATTTACTTGAGTTACAGATATATTTCTAACTGTTGACTCTAGTTTGTTCTGAGCCGCACCTATTGTTGCACGTTTTGCATCAATTTTTTGCATTGCATTATCCATTTTAAGGATTGAAGCTTCAGCATCACCACGAGTAGTTACTGCAACTGTAGTAGCTGCAGCACTAAGAATTTCTGCTACCGTAGCTGATGCAATCACTGTACTTTGCGTCTCAGTAGTATATGCACCAGTATGAAATATGAATGTACCATCTGCACCAGCACCACCAGTACCGTTAAGCACACCTACTCCATTAAATTTTGTAGTAGTAGCAATATCATTTGCTTCACCTAAAAGTGCTTGTACCTCTTGAGAGATATAACCTCTTGATGTAGCATCTTGAGTATCATTCGAAGCTTGAACAGCTAGAACTCTAACTCTTTTTAAAATCTGTCCATACTCTTCTAACGCACCGTCTGCAGTTTGAAGAAGGCCAATACCGTCATTTGAGTTACGAACTGCCTGACCAAGACCTTGAGACTGTGCTGAAAGTTTGTTTGCAATTGCTAGACCAGCTGAATCATCAGCCGCTTTGTTGATACGAAGACCTGATGAAAGAGAGTTAAGACTTTTATCTAATCCCACATTATTCATTGTTGCGTTTCTGTGTGCGTTCATCGCACCTATATTTGTATTTATTCTAAAGCCCATCATAAATCCTTTTGTGGGTAAGAGCCTTTTGCTCTATTCAGTTCTCAGCGTCCTTGCCGATTAGTACTATATCGGTACTAATAACTTTAACTTTAATTTAATTTTAAATGTACACTAGTTTTCACTATTTAATCTTTTTTCGATACACTTCCAAAATCAAAACCACTATACTATACTATATATAGGAAAACTATTTGAACTTAATTATCGTCGAGTCACCAGCTAAAGCAAAGACAATTAAAAACTTTTTAGGTAAAGAATATGAAGTTATCGCGTCTAAAGGTCACATTCGTGATTTACCTAAATCTCGTTTTGGAATTACAGTAGATGAGGACAACCAACTTGTTCCAGCATACAGTGTTGCAAAAGAGAATGCTGCTACAGTTAAAGAGATTAAAGACTTAGCAAAGAAAGCAGATGTTATATATATCGCGACCGATGAGGATCGTGAAGGTGAAGCTATTGGTTGGCATATTGCTCACGCTATAAAAAGAGATCCTGAGGAACTTCCTCGTATAGTTTTTCACGAGATTACTAAAACTGCCATAAACCATGCACTAGAATCTGCTCGTAAGATAGATATGAATATGGTTAACGCTCAACAAGCTCGCCGTATGCTAGATCGTGTTGTTGGATATAAACTCTCGCCACTGCTCGCGAGCAAAATTCAAAAAGGTTTATCTGGAGGTCGTGTTCAATCTTCAACTCTGAAGCTTGTAGTTGATCGCGAAAGAGAAATCAAAGCTTTTATTCCTGTAGAGTACTGGTCAATTGACACTCTATTTAAAACAGATATAGAAGCAACTCTTATTGCACATAAGGGTGACAAACTATCTAAACTCTCAATTGAAAACAAAAATGATGCAGAGGCTATCACTAAAAGTGTTAGTGCTGATACATTTGTTATCTCAAAAATTGAGACTAAACAGAGAAAGACATCTACTCCTCCACCGTTTATGACTTCTACTCTTCAGCAGACTGCATCTAGCAAATTAGGCTTCACTCCTAAAAAAACTATGATGGTTGCACAAGCTCTTTATGAAGGTGTTAAAACTCCTGATGGTACATCTGGTGTTATTACATATATGAGAACAGATTCACTTAACATGGCTGCAGAAGCTGTTGGTGCAGTTCGTGGGATTATTGAAAGCAGATATGGTAAAAAATATCTTCCTGAGGAGCCAAAATTTTATGGCAAAAAAGCAAAAGGCGCACAAGAAGCTCACGAGGCTATCCGCCCTACTATGCTTCACTTCTCTCCAGAAGTTGCACAATCATTTTTAAAAGCGGATGAGATTAAACTTTACCGTCTGATTTATGAAAGATTTATGGCTTGTCAAATGAATGATGCTATGTTTGAGCAACAAAGCATCATTTTTGAGGGTGAAGAAAACGAGTATAGAGCAAGTGGCAGAAAGCTGATATTTGACGGTTTTTACGCTGTTACCGGAACTGAGGACAAAGACAAACTTCTTCCAACTCTAAAAGAGGGTGAAAAAGCTGAGATTCAAACTATAAATCCGGAGCAACACTTTACAGAACCACCTGCTCGTTACTCTGAAGCATCTCTAATTAAAAAACTGGAGTCTGAGGGAGTTGGTCGTCCATCTACTTACGCTCCAACCATTGCAACTCTCAGTGGTCGTACTTATGTAACGATTGAGAAAAAACAAATCATTCCGACAGAGATAGCATTTACTGTAACTGAGATGCTGGAGAAAAACTTTGCAAATATTGTAGATATATCTTTTACTGCAAATATGGAAGAAAAACTTGATGAGATTTCTGAAGGTGAAAATGACTGGCAAAAACTTCTAAGTGATTTCTACTTTCCTTTTATGGATCAAGTTGCTGAAGGTAAAGAGAAAATAATCTCTCTTAAACTTGCAAAACCATTAGGTCGTACTTGTCCAAAATGTGGAGAGCATGAGTTGCTACTTCGTTCTGGTCGTTTTGGTAACTTTGTAGCTTGTAGTGGTTTTCCAAAGTGTAAATACACAGAACAAGTTGATGAAGAAGGTAATAAAATAGAAGTGAAAGTTGAAACAAGCGACGAAGCTTGTGACAAGTGTGGAAAAGAGATGATCGTTAAAAATGGTAGAAATGGTAAATTTTTAGCATGTAGCGGTTACCCTGATTGTAAAAATACTAAAAGTATGGATATTGAGACTAAAGTCAGTGAAGTTCCTTGTCCTGATTGTGGCGGTGAAATAAGTCTTAAAAACTCTAGACGTGGGGCATTTTGGGGATGTGGGAACTACCCAGATTGTAAATTTATATCTAAGTTCGAGCCTACAACTATTAAATGTAAAGAAAAGGATTGTAAGGGAGTTCTTGCCCAGAGAGTTTATAGAAACAAAGATATTTATGAATGTGTTAAGTGTAAAACTAGGACCCCAAGAGGCGAAGAAGCGAAGTAAGTTATGAAGATAGGCATTATTTCAGATACTCACACCAAGGTTCAAATGGCAAAAGATGCACTCAATTTTCTTATAGAAAATGGTGCAGAGTTTATCATTCATGCTGGAGATATTGTAGAAGTTGAGATATTAAACCTCCTTAAAAATTGCGGAGTCAGGTACATAGCAGTCTATGGAAACAACGATGCTCACCTTGCCCAATATCATGGCAAATATAATTTAGTTCAAGAGCCTCACTACTTTAAACTTGCAAACTCAAAATTTAAACTTATGCACATGCCTTACTATATGGCACCAGATGCTGATATTGTAGTATTTGGTCATACACATGAGTTTGAAAGTGATTATAAAAACGGTACTCTATTTTTAAATCCTGGTGAGTCTTGTGCAAGAAATAAATCTATTTCCGAATGTGCTATGCTCGAAGTAACTGAACCGACACTATTAGTGACTTACTACACTAAAGAGAGAAAAGAGGACACTTTTAAACATCAAATATTTTCATATGAGAGAATAAAATCATGAACAAAGAAATTTTTTTATGTTCAATCTGTAACATAAACAGCGGAACATGCAACGAAGACTGTAAGTTTTGTTCACAAAGTGTAAGATACAAAGCAGATATACAACGCTATAAACAAAAAGACATAGATATTATTTTAAAAGAAGCAGTCACTGCCAGAGATAATGGTGCTTTGGGTTTTTGTCTTGTAACAGCAGACAAAGGTCTCAATGATAAAACTCTTGACTTCGTATGTTCTATTGCAAAAGTTTTAACTTTACAAGTGCCACAACTAAGACTTATAGCATGTAATGGAACAGCGACTCTGGAGCAATTACTAGTCTTAAAAGAAGCTGGAATCAAAGCATATAACCACAACTTAGAGACTTCGAGAGAATTTTATCCCCGTATTTGTACAACACACCCTTGGGATGAACGCTATGAGACTTGCTTAAATGTAAATAAAGCTGGTTTAGTTCTTATAAGTGGTGGTATATTTGGGCTTGGAGAGACAGATGCAGATAGAGTGTCTATGCTGGAGTCTCTAAACTCTCTAAATCCAAGTTCTGTACCAATAAACTTTTATCACCATAATGAAGCTCTAGAATTAGAGCCAAACTCATTAGATATAGAAGAAGCATTTTCACTTATAAAACTAACAAGAGATACAATCCCTAAAGCAGATAGAATCATGATTGCCGGCGGAAGAGAACTAATGTTTGGTGATAGACAAAATGAGATTTTCAAATATGGTGCTAACTCAATTGTAATAGGAAACTATCTTACAACAAGCGGTCGAGTTATGAGTAAAGATTTAGATATGCTACAATCTCTAAATCTAAAAGTAGCAAAAACTGTAACATGAAGGAAAGTCTATGAGTGATAACGTTGTTTTAATTATTACAATTTCACTTATTATTATCTTTTCCCCATTTTTTGCAAGACTTCTAAAACTTCCTACTACACCTATTGAAATAATTCTGGGTTCCCTTTTAGGATATATTGGTTTTTTACATAATGAACACCTCTTTGATATAGTCGCAGAGCTTGGATTTTTATATTTGATGTTTATTGCAGGTACAGAGATTAACCTCAAAAAAGTTATAAAAACACCTGTAAACCTTATGAAAAAGGTTATCTTTTATCTTATTATCCTATATACTTTTTCCATACTTATTTCTGTGTATCTAAACCTTGGAAAGATATTTATGGTGCTTCTTCCTCTAATCTCGGTTGGACTTGTTGCTACTCTTTCTAAAGAGTATGGTAAAACATCTTGGCTCGGTTTATCTATGACTGCAGGTGGTATAGGTGAAGTTGTCAGTATCGGCTTTCTAACTCTAACCTCTGCAGCCCTAACCTCTGGTTTTGGTATTGGACTCATTAAAACAATCTTTGCCCTTATGCTATTTTTATTATTTATGTTTTTGTTATTTCGTGCAATGGAACTACTGTTTTGGTGGTTTCCGGGAGTATCAACTGCGCTGATGCCAGTAGAAGACAACAAAGAACAAGATATCCGTCTCTCCATGGGAATCTTCTTCCTGCTTGTTGGTGCAATGCTATACCTTAACCTAGAACTTGCCTTTGGAGCATTCTTAGCCGGTATATTTATACCAACATTTTTTGAGCATAAACACGAACTTCCCGAAAAACTTGCATCCTATGGATTTGGATTTTTGATTCCTATATTTTTCATACATATTGGAAGTTCATTTAACCTAGATGCACTTACAATGGATGGTTTGATTTCTAAAGCTCTTATTATCGCTTCTGTAATGATTGTTATGAGAGTGATAGCATCTATAGTTTTTATAAAAGAGCTAGGTCTTATAAACTCTATTCTTATGGGACTATCTCATTCTATGCCTCTAACACTTCTTATAGCTATGGCAACACTGGCATATAACGCTTCAAGTATAGACACTCTGCACTATTACGCATTCATTTTAGCTGCTCTGTTTCAGGTTATAAGTGTTATGATTATTATCAAACTTATCAATAACTATAAACTTAAAAGGGGGATTTGATGTCTCGTTCGGTCTTGCTGCAACTTGCTCGCGATTCAATACAAGAAGTTTTAGAAATGAAAAGAACTATAGACAAATCTGCACTCTTAAATGAGCATCCTTTACTCAACGAAAAGATTGCTACAACTGTAAACATTTACATCAGCGATGAGTTGAGAGGTTCATTCACATCTAAAGAAGCTACAAAGAGCCTTCTCGAAGATATAGTATATAATGCTAAAAAATCTGCTTTTGAAGATAAAAGTTTCACTCCGCTAACAACTTCTGAATATCTAAGTTGTGAGATAGAGCTACTACTCAATACACCAGATGGTGTTATGAGTGAAAAAGACCCTGCAATTTTAAAAGACTAATCTGATGGTATTTGGTCTCCACCTTGAATATAGCAAGCTATTGCGTAGCCATGGTTAAGTCCTAAAGCGATACTTCCACCTGACTCTTGAGTTATATCTCCAGCTACAAACATCCCTTTGATATTTGTTTCATAGTTATCATCATGGACAGGTTTTCCATCTGCTTCTTCGATGCCTGAACTTGCCAAAAATGCGCTTGGAGTCGTTCCGCCGATTGCATAAATAACTCTGTCAAAAATCTCATTTTCCATGTCGTTAAAAATAACTTTAACTTTACCATCGACATCTTCAAGTCCATCAATATCTATGCCTAAAATAGGTCTGACTTCTTTATGCATAATTGCATTGGCTATATTTGTTTGGTTAGTAGGATTGGCACGTCTAAAAGTTTCTCTTCTGTAACAAATAGCTACATCATTTTTCTCACTCAAATCAACAGCGTACTCAACAGCACTATCTCCGCCACCAACTACAAGAATTTTTTCACCCTCTGAACAATCATCTAAAGTGTAACCTACCTTCTTTTTTATACCTGATGGAATCTTATAACTTGGTTTGTTTGGTTTACCCATTCTGCCTATAGTCACAACAACATTCTTAGCTCTGACGCTTTTACCAGCCATAAAAACTTCAAAAAAGTTTTCCTTTTTCTCTATGGACTGAACCTCTACATGAGTCTGTAGTTCCACTGAGTGATGGTCTAAAATCTCATCAAAAAAGTCTAAAGTTGTCTCTTTCGTGCCGTCTACAAAGTAGATTCTACCATCTAGTTCAACCTTTTGACCCTTCCAATCCTTATCTACTCTCTTATTGTCTTTGTAATATTTGCGTATAGTCGAATTATGATTTTGATCTTTTTCTAGAAGTACAATATCCCTTATCCCTTGTAAATAGCCTTCAACAGCCGTTGCAATACCGGCTGGACCTGCCCCAATAATTGCCAAGTTATATAGATGACTCATTAAAACTCCTTATGTTATTGGAATTATTTTAACATAATTTAGCAATATTGTTATATACTTGCTGAATGTATTATGTAATTAAAAAACAACACACTTCGCCACTCACTACTTTTATTAGTTTTCCTGTGCCTAAGTATATTGCTTCAAAGAATAATGAAAGTGTAATATTTGAGTTTCAAAAAGATGGAAAACCTATAAGAAAATGGGTAAAAAAAGAAGATATTATCCTGCTTACTGATAATAAAGATTATTTTCTAGAGACTGTAAAACATTTCAAAGATATAGAAGCGACTCAGCAAAAACTAGTTGATGAAGCACACGAACAACTCAACAAGTCCATCGAAGCATTCACAGAAACAATGAATTCGGAAATAGATGAATATAGTGAAATACGAGACTCTTCTGATGTACCTTGTATTCTCAAAGACTTATAAGAAATTTTATATTATAATCGACACACTTAAATTTTGGGATTAAAATGAAATACCTTTTACCACTATTAGCTCTAGTTTTTTATGCTTATGCATCCGAAGTTACACCAAAAACAGATAGCGAATTTGCCTACATTCAGCCAATAGCAGTTGAAGAAGCACCAGTAGTAAAAGCTGTTGAAGAAGCACAGCTTGATGGTGATTCTGACGGTGTACTAGATCGTGATGACAAATGTCCAAACACTCAAGCAGGTGAAAAAGTAGATGCAAGTGGTTGTATGATTAAACTTGACTCAGATAAAGATGGTGTTCCAGATACAGATGATAAATGTCCTAACACTCCTGCAGGAACTAAAGTTGACTACAGGGGCTGTGAGCTAGACAGTGATGATGATGGGATTGTAGATTCAAAAGACAAATGTCCTGATACGAGTAAAGACTTTGTTGTTGATGGTTATGGTTGTCCACAGACTGCGACACTCAAAGTAAACTTTGCACCAAGCAAGTACAATGTTTCAGAAGAACTTGTTAACGATCTTCAAAACTTTGCACTATTCTTAAAAGAAAATCCTGGATATCAAATACTCATCTATGGATACACAGATAGCATCGGTAGTGCAGCAGCAAACAAAACACTTTCACAAAACCGTGCAAATGCTGTAAAAGAAGCTCTATCTCGTTATGGAATTAAAACTACGAGAATGACTGCTATAGGAAAAGGTGAAGCTAACCCGATCGCTGATAACACGACTAAAGCAGGACGTGCAGAAAACCGTCGTATTGAAGTAGAACTACTTCAGTAACTCACCATACATCTTACTCATAAGTGGAGTTTTTACTCCGCTTATCTTTGCTTCTTTTACAATGTAACCACAAAGACTCTCTAGCTCTACTCTTTTGTCATTTTTAAAATCTAGATGCATCGATGTGTATGAATCTTTTGGAACTTTACTAGCCGTATATAGAGCTTTTTCTATTTCAGATTTTATATCTATACCCTTTGCAGATGCAACATCAGAAATCTCTTTTAAAACAGATTTTACCTCATCATAATGCTTATCATGCAAGTAACCGATGCTTCTGTCATAGTAACTAGTCAGTGTTGCAAATGCTGAGATAAATATATATTTCTTCCAAATATCTATTTTTATATCCTCTGATATTTTGGCACGTAGTGAGGAATCATCAAAGATTGATTTTAAAATGGCACTCTCATATTCAAGTCCACCAAAAACTGCTAAAAATATATTTCCCTTTTTACGTATGACTCCATGAGACTCTATATGTGAGAGTATATAGACACAGCCATCAAGAACTTTGGATTTACTAAGTTTTCTTAAGAGATTACCATTGGATACACCGTTTGAGAAACTTACTATAATCGTATTGGCATCTACATATTTACTTATAGCCTCGTATGACTTTTGAAGATCATAACTCTTTACACAAAACAAAACTACGTCAAAGTAACCATTAGCCTCGTTTAACTCTCTTGCATCTAGTTTTACACTCCAAGAGCTGTTATCTTCAACTATTTTGATTCCATCTTTTTTAATCTTTAAGAGATGCTCATCTCTGGCAAAACCGACTATCTTATGGGTGCTTTTTGTTAGATTCGCAGCGATATATCCGCCTACTCCTCCAAGACCTATAACGGCTACTCTCATTCTTCACCTTTTGTTGTACCAGTTAGTTCTATTTTAAAACATGCTCCACGATTTGTGTTTTCTACACTTATCAAACCATCACAGTGCTCGGTTATAATTATCTGAGCTATATATAAACCTAAGCCTGTTCCATTTTTTTCTTTAGTCGAGAAATACGGGTCAAATATTTTAGAGATTATATCCTCAGGTATTCCTCCAGCGTTGTCTTCTATTAAGATTACTTGATTTCCTGATTCATTCGTATCTATACTAATATAGATGCATGGTTGCTTAATTTCATTGCTAACCAAGGCATCAGCTCCGTTATGAATAACGCTTAAAACAACTTGCATGATTTCATTTTCAAAACTACTTATTTCAGGTAAGTCTTTGCCGTAATTTTTTACAATTTCTATGCCTTTTGTATCTAGCAAGTGTCCGCCGATAGTTAATGTTTTATCTACTAAGGATACAAGATTAAAAGAAGTTCGAACCTTGTCAGGCTTAAAAAAGTTTCTAAAATCATCAATCGTTTTAGAGAGATGTTTGACAAACTCATTTATCTTATTTAGACTTTTAAGGCTATATTCTTCCATATCGGCACGACCCTGTACTGTAGACAGATCATAAACACGACGTTCAAAAAGTCTGATTTGCATATCAATAGAAATGGCTGAGATTACGCCAAGAGGCTGTCTCCATTGATGAGCAATCATAGATATCATCTCACCCATCTGAGCCAAACGGGACTGCTGTAACATCTGCTCATCTTTAGCTTTCATTTGAGAGAGTTTGTTTTGCATAACCTCTTCTATCTTTACAATATTTTCATTTACTACATTTGCCATAACGGCTATCTCATCTTTACTCTCTATCTTAATCTGATTAGCACTGTTTTTCTGAAGATCCAAGTAGCTGAAGAAATCAAGAAGCCCTGTTTGAAAATTTGATATAACTCTAGAGATAGAGCGAGAGATAAGTGCACCAAACAATATGCCTATAAATATTGTAAACAGAGTTACACAGATAAGTGTAGCAACTACGAATTCACGCTTTTCATATATGTCATCTAAGGAGTTATTTCCAATATTTAGTGATTCTCCAATAACAATAGATCCTAACTTTTTTGTATTTGGAACTACAGCAGAGACATGCTCATTATTATACTTAACCCATCTGTACATAGACTCTTCATATTTTTTAGCAGAGTCATAAAACATAACGATTTTTTCGTGCTCAAAAGCTTCATTTGACATAGCTTTTAATCTATCTAGTTCACTCATCATAAAAGCAAAATCTTTTTTAAACATTTCAAAAAGATTCTCATCAGGAGAGAGAAGATAACGTTTTTCATCTGCACGTGTCATATATGTGTATTGCCAAATATTTGATCCGGCATTGATTTTCTCTATAGTCTTTTGGGATAATTTTCTCTTGACATCTACACGTTTTGCTTCCACATACTGCTGAATCTGCGAGGTAATACTTTCACCATTTTTCTGAAGAACATTACTCTCTTTCTCAAGTTCTTCAAGCAAGTAAATACCTCTTTTGTAATTTACATCGTACTCTTTCATAGCTTGCTTAATCGCTCTGGTTGACTCTCCGCTCATCCCATCAAGAGTTTCATATATATGCTTAATTGCTCTCTCTGACTTGATAAAAGCCTGTTTAGCATTGGCATGATTCATAACAGAACCATTAGCATTTAAAAGGTAGTTTTTCTCTTCTAAAATCGCACGATACGCATTTCTTTCAATACTATTGGCACGAATTAATTCATCAACCTGAGCTTGAATAATATTTAGACCGTTATTTGAAACAAATGAGAGGCTAAGCGCAGCAAGTACACTTAAACCTACAAGTATATAGGTCTTGCATCTAATAGAAAAATTATTTAAGAAATTCATGCTCTTCCTAATATAAGATAATTTGATACTTCATTATATTACATTGATTATTTGTCTTTACTTATAAAATGAATTATAATACGCTTATACAAAGGAAGCCAGATGCCACGCATAGACAGTCAAAAATTTTATAGCTCAGCGATAGAAGTTCATGGTGTTACTGCTAAAGGTGTGAACTGGCACTCAAAAGAGTCTCAACGCACTAGATTTGATATTATTTTCAATATACTACCGAAGGATTTAACACAATTCACTATTGCAGATGCAGGTTGTGGGTTTGGTGACTTGTATCTGTATGCTCAAAAAAAGAAAAGATTACCAAAAGAGTATATCGGAATAGACTCTCTACCTGACATGTACTCTATAGCATCTGAGCAAACAGGCTGTGAAATCATCATCGCCGATATTTGTAAAGACCCTCTTCCAAGTGCTTCTTACTACATCTGTAGTGGTGCGATGAATGTGCTAAATAATTTTGAGACACATCTTTTTATTCGTAAGTGTTATGAAGCATCTGAGATAGGATTTATCTTCAACATCTTACACGGAGATAAAGAGAGCGAAACTTATAACTATCTCACTACCGCTCAAATACAAAAGATTGCATCTGAGATTGGAGTTACAAAGATAACGCTAAAAGATGATTATATGGAAGATGATATAACGGTAGGCTTTTATAAATAATGTGCGCAATATTTGGAATAGTTGGAGAGTATGATGAGGCAAAAGCAAAAAGAGCTTTAGCACTACTTTCTCACAGAGGCCCTGACTACTGCGGCATTACTCAAAAAACAAACTTATTTTTTGCACACCAGAGACTTAGCATCTTAGATGAGAACGCTCGTTCACATCAACCAATAAAGCATGAAAATATCCTTCTTTCTTTCAATGGAGAGATATATAACTTCAAAGAGTTAAAGCAAGAACTCTCATCCGAATTTAACTTCAAAACTCAGGGTGACAGCGAGGTAATCATCGCTGCATATCTAAAGTGGGGAGCAGACTTTGCACTGCATCTGCGAGGTATGTTTGCCATTGCTTTGATGGACGCTGATACACTATACCTCTTTCGTGACAGACTTGGTAAAAAGCCTCTCTTTTTTATGCACCAAGATAGTTTCATCTTTGCATCTGAGATAAAAGCGCTTACTCCTTTTTTAAACAAAACTCAGATGAACGAAGATGCTCTTATGAGTTACCTCTCTTTTTTAGCACCTACTGCTCCAAACACTTTTTTTAAAGGCATCAACAAACTTGCATCTGGAGAATATCTGGTTTTAAAAAACGGGCAGTATGAAGTAAAGAGATACTTCGACCTGCTAGACACTAACCCGAGTATCATAACAGATAGAGATGAAGCTCTGTATACCTTAGAGTCACTTTTAAAAGAGTCTATTACTATGCGTCTAGATGCTGACCAGCCTATGGCATCTCTACTCTCAGGAGGGATAGACAGTGCTACTATAAACTACTACGCAAAACACAGCGGAGTAAACCTTCAAACATATACACTTGGTTATGAAAATTTTGCAAAATATGATGAACGCCAAAATGCAAAAGAGACAGCTGACTTTTTGAGTCTTAGCAATATTGATGTAGAAATAACCCAAGATGATTTTATAGATGCAAGTGATAAAGTTTTAGACTCTTTGGATGAACCTCTGAACGATCCTGCATCTGTGCCTCTGTATTTGCTGTTTGATAGAATTAAAAGAGATGGATATAAAGTAGTTCTAAGCGGTGAAGGAAGTGATGAGCTTTTTCTTGGTTATAGACAATACTTTGAATTTTTAGATATAGAGCAGATGTCAAAACTCTCAAACAAGAACTGGCTAAAAAAATACTTCCGTTCAAACTACTCTCAAAATAGAGAGTGGGAATACTACAAAAGAATCTTCGATGATACACTTCTCTTTAGAACATCAGGTGAGACTTTTACAGACCTGCAAAAAAATGCTCTTATGAAAAGAAATGTAAAAGACAACCAAGCTCTAAAATACCTAAAAACTTATAGAGATAGATTTGAAGCATCCCCACATACAGATGAGAGCATCTGGTACAGCTACATAGACTTAAATCATTTTCAAGCTGAACAATTTCTTACAAAACTAGACCGTGTTAGTATGGCTCATAGTATTGAGTCTCGCACACCATTTTTAGACCATAAACTTGCATCTGCTGTTTTTAGTTTAGACCCGAAACTCCGCTACGAAGATGGAGTAACAAAGTCACTACTAAAACAAATAATGAAACCGCATCTAAATGAAAAAATCTTAAACAGAAAGAAAAAAGGTTTCTCAAATCCTTATATGGAGTACCTAGTTGACTCTAAAAAACTAGAACTTATCAAAGAGGTAAATCAACAGACTGGGATGTTTAAACCTAAAGAGTTAGATGAACTACTAAACTCTGCATCTACAGGTGGATTTAAACAGCACATTTGGGGGCTTTATGTGCTTAGTGTTTGGCTTAAGAAGTGGATAGTTTAATTAAGATATAATTCTTTTTAATATATTTAGGAATCTTTTATGAAATCAAACTACAAAATTATTATCGTTATTACTATCTTACTTCTTATCCTTTCTGTTACTATCTCTGTAGCCAATTACATGGTTTCACTAAAATCTACGCAGACGCATCTAAAAACTCAGTCGCTGCCTCTTTCTATTGACAATATCTATACTGAGATTCAAAAGCACTTAATAGAGCCTTATCTTGTTAGTTCTATGATGGCTAACGATACTTTTTTAAAAGACTGGATAGTTCATGAAGAGGAAAATGTAGGAAAAATAGCAAAATATCTTGACAGCATAAAAAACAAGTATGAGATGCTAACAGCATTCTTGGTCTCAGAGAAGAGTCATAAATACTACACTCATAATGGCTATTTAGAGGAAGTAAAAAAAGATAACCCAACTAATCAATGGTACTTCAAGTTCAAAAATACTCCAAAGAGCCATGAGATAAATCTAGACTTTAATGAGAACTTTACGAACACTCTTATTATGTTTATCAACTTTAAAATATACGATGACAACTATAATTTCATTGGTGCAACTGGGATTGGAATAGAGATTTCATATATTGATGAGATGCTTCGTATGTTCAAGAAAAACTACCATCTAAATGTTTACTTTTTAAATGAAGACGGAAAAGTTGTACTAACTAGACAAAACAAAGAAGCATATTCACATCTAAACGAGATGAAAGAGCTTAAAAAGTACAGAGATCAGATAATCTCAAAAGACACAAGTATGATTGAGTATGAAAAAAATGGTGAAGAGTACCTGCTCAAGACGAAGTATATTCCTGAACTAGATATCTATCTGGTAGTAGAAGCAAAATTAAATGACTTTGATAAAGAAGCTACACAAGTATTTTACTTTAACCTCATTATATCTTTGATTTTCACACTTTTATTTGCGATTATTATTATGTTTGTATTAAGAAATTACCACAGAAAACTAGAGATACTAGCTGACTTTGATTCACTTACAGAGATACCAAATAGACGAAACTTCAACACAAAATTTGAACAATTTTTATCTCTGCATAAAAGAGATGAGAGGCCTATTTGTCTTGTGTTTATGGATATAGATGATTTTAAGTCAATAAACGATGAGCTTGGTCACAATATCGGAGATGAAGTTTTAATACAAGTTGCTAAAATTTTAAAAAATAGAGTAAGAAAAACTGACCTTCTTTCACGATGGGGCGGAGAAGAGTTTACTATTGCATTTATAGACACAAATATAAATGATGCTCACACTATCACCCAAAAAATCAGAGAAGCAATAGAGAAAAATGAAACTCTTAAGAAAACTGTCGGATATAACCTTACAGCTAGTTTTGGTCTTACTGCCTGTAACGAGTACGATACTATTGATACAGTAATATCCAGAGCTGATAAAGCTATGTATGAAGCAAAACAACACGGTAAAAATAGAGTTGTTTTAGCACGATCGGCTGTTAGTGAAGAATCTTCCTAGCCGTTAAGAAAAGATAGTCTTTTCCGGTTACAGTCACTCTGTATTTCTTTTGTTGAAGATATTTTTTACAAAAGTGTATATCTTTTAAAACTAGACTCAACTCAGAAAATGCATAGTTTGGTGCTTTTGCACCATAAATCATCTCCCCGTCAATCCATCTACAGTTTGGAAATCCAAGAATTATAGCCCCACCTTTTTCTAAATGGTTTTGATAGAGAGACATAAAAGTAGTGTTAAAGTTTATATTTGTGCTTTGCAGAGTTCCTATAGAGATGATAAGATCAAACTCTCCAAGTCCTAACTCATCTAGTGCATTTATATCGTGGCATCTAAAGTCTACATTTGCACTTGGGAAATCTTTTTTTGCATACTCTATTGCAGATGCTGAGTAGTCAATCCCTACAAATTCTTTTTCTTTAAACTCATCAGCACTTAGTAACTCCTCTATAACTCTAAACTCATCACCTCTGTTTACACCAAGGTTTAAAACTCTTTTTTTGTCCTTGATATTTATGAACTTCAGAGCCTCTCTATAGTGGTAAAGAAAACTAAACTGGGCTGTTTTATCTATAGTAAAAAACTCACTATCTACACCGTACTTTTCACTGCTTTTATCTGCTTTGTGAAAAGAACTTTCAAGATTTAACTTCTGAAATCTCAGGGTTAAACTCTTTGCATCTGAGCTTGTAGGAGTCAGCATCTTCATAAAAAAGACCTGCGCTAAATCAACAAATGCTTTATAGCCTATGCGTTCTATATCACTCTCTAAAACTTCCAACTCAACAATCTCGCCAGCTTCTATTTCACAAGTCTCAAACCACTCAAGTATTTCTTTTGAACTTTTTTCTTTAAAATTTATATTCATTACCCTACCGTATTATATGACCTGTCACCAGCATCTCCAAGACCTGGTATTATGTACTTATCCTCGTTGAGTTTCTCATCTATTTGTGCGATATAGATATCAATCTCAGGATAAGCAGATTTTACCACGTCCAGACCCTCTGGTGAGCCTATTATGTTTAGTGTTATTATTCTTGATGGTTTTCTTGATTTTATAAGCTCCAATGCATCTATCATCGAACCGCCAGTTGCTACCATCGGATCAACTAAAAGTATAGTTTTCCCCTTACAATCCGGAAGTCTATCATAATAGAGAACACTTTCATGTGTTGTCTCATCTCTTTTCATAGCTAAAAATCCGGCATGAGCATCAGGCAGAAGCTCCATTACACTGTCTAGCATCGGCATCCCAGCTCTTAAAACCGTAACTACGACAATACTCTCTTCATCTATAGTTTTACAACTTAATTCTCCCGTCCATGTAATTACAGTCCTATCTAGAAGAGGAAAGTCGTGAAACGCTTCATAGACAAGCTGTTTTGTGAGCTCGGCTATAGTATGTCTAAAACGAACTGCATCTCGTCTTTGATCTCTTAGATGTGTCACCAAGGTTTTTGTTAGAGGGTTTGTCAATTCATGAATCATTCTTTACCTTTAAAAAGTTTACTCAATTCTGTTGAAAATGGAAATATGATTGTATTAGTCTTGTCATTGGAAATATCACTCATTGTTTGAAGATAACGAAGCTGTATCCCTAAACTATTTTCAGAGAGTTTTTTTGCTGCTGCTAGCAGATTTTCACTGGCTTCCAACTCACCTTTTGCATTGATTACTTTAGCACGACGTTCACGCTCTGCTTCTGCCTGTTTTGCAATAGCACGAACCATACTCTCATCAAGGTCAATATGCTTAATCTCAACATTTGAGATTTTTATCCCCCAGGCATCTGTCTGCTTATCAAGAATCTCTTGAATATCATGGTTAAGTCTTTCACGCTCTGCTAGCATCTCATCAAGTTCATGTCCACCAAGAACTGAGCGCAGAGTAGTCTGTGCGAGCTGACTCGTAGCTGTATTATAATCCTCTACTTGTATGATTGCTTTCTCTGGATCTAATACACGAAAATATACTACGGCATTTACATGGACAGATACATTATCGTGAGAGATTACATCTTGCGTCGGGACATCTAAAACTATGGTTCTTAAATCCACTCTGACCATCTGTTGAATAAATGGGATAAGGATGATTAAACCTGGGCCTTTGACACCAGTAAATCTTCCAAGAGTAAATACAACACCGCGTTCATACTCTCGTAAAATTCGAATGGCCATCGCCAAAAACACTATTACTAAAACTACTACATATATTCCAAAAACTGGTCCGTCAAAATACATCTTTTACTCCTTAATTGGTTTAACTTCGAGTGTAAGACCTGAGAGTCTTATGACTTCTACTCTTTGACCTGCACTCAACTTTGACTTACTCTTTGCACTCCACGCTTCACCGTGACAATATACATGATAAGAGTTTTCATTTACTTCAATCACTTCACCGAGAGCGCCGACTAGCTCCTCTGCTCCTGAGACTATTTTTGCACTACGCGAACTTATAAAGAGCCTAATAACTAGCACGAAAAATCCAAGGCTCACAATAGTCAATGCCAAGATTAATGGAATTGAAACACTACTACCCAAAGTATCTGCATCAAATAGAAGTATAGAACCAAAGGCAAAGGATATTACCCCACCGATGCCAAGCACACCAAATCCTGTTATAAAAACTTCTGCGACCATAAAGGCAATGCCTAAAATAATCAGTGCCAGACCTGCATAGTTAAAAGGAATAATATTTAATGCATATAGTGCAATAACTCCTGCTATTCCGCCAAGGACTCCTGGAAAAATAGCACCAGGATTCATTAACTCAAAAAATATACCATATATGGCAATAAGCAGAAATATATAAGCCATATTAGGGTTTGTAATTATGGATAAAAAACGCGTTTTAAAATTTGCTTCGTAGTTGATTATATTGGCATCTTTAGTATTCAGAATGTGGTTTTGATTAGCTACTTTAACAACTCTGCCATGGAGTTTAGCAAGTAACTCTTCTGTGTTGTTAGCCATCAAATCAATAACTCCAGACTTTAAAGCATCCTCAGCAGAGAGACTCTCAGCTTCTTTTACAGCTTCGATTGCCCATGAGATATTGCGATCATTTAATTGAGCCAGACTTTTTATGTAAGCCGTAGCATCATTGATTGCTTTTTTCTCTAGTGTAGAGATGCTGCTGTTTGCATCTGCTGTTTTTTGTCCTGGCATAATGCTAACGGGAGTAGCAGCTCCAAGATTTGTTCCTGGTGCCATCGCTGCTACATGAGAAGCGTAAAGAAGATATGTTCCTGCACTAGCAGCTCTTGCACCTTTTGGGTAGACATAGGTAGCTACAGAGATAGGAGAGTTTAGAATATCTTGAATCATCTCTCTCATGGAGGTTGAGAGTCCTCCTGGAGTATCAAGTTCAATTAGTATCATCTGAACATCATGAGAGATAGCAGATGCAATTCCTTCTTTTAAGTAGCTGCTAGTAGCTGGCCCAATAGCACCACTTATCTCTAATTTCACAACTGTAGGAGAGGCACTAAAAAGTGGTAAAATAATTAGAAATAGTAAAAAAAGTAATCGCTTCATATCATACACCTTAGATCTAAAGAGTACACATAACAATAACTAATAGTACCCAAGAAATAACAATAAAGTCAATATGATATTTTTTTACGCTTGTGTTTCTTCTTTTTTACTTTTAGATCTTTTATAGAAGATATATCCTGCCCCAACTAAAAGCAAGAAAGCTAAAAGAATCTCAAGTGTGTAGTCTGCTTGCTCTTCTATCTGTGTGTTTATAGGAGCAATTTTTTTGTGAATTTTAACTTCAACAGAATCATCACTCTTTGGTCTCTCTTTAACTTTTTCTATTTCTATTTCTTTTTCAATTTTTTGAGTTTTTACTTCAAGTGCTGCTACTTTTTCTTCTATGACTTCTTTAGCTATTTTTTTGTTTGTTGCATTATCTAGCACATACGCATCGTTATAGTAACTTTCTAATGCTCTTAGTGTTCTCAGCAGTTGTACATAACTTGTAAAAGGTGACAAAGATATAGCGTGATACTCACCTATCTTTTTTAACTCCACTTCTATGGAATTTTTATTTATAAGAGTTGAAAGCTTATCATCATTAAGGATGTTATTATTTAGTTTTACTAAACTATTTAAAGCATTTTTCTCATGTAAAAAGCTTCCTACTATAATCTGTTTTTCACTTGAAAAAAGAGTTATTGCCAGCATTATAATTAAAAATATTGATTTCATTTGTCAATCCTTAGGAGTTATTATTTTTCATTCATTAATACAAGTTCTAAACTACCGCTAACGTAGTTTGCAAAAAATGTAAGTGTCTCAAGGTCTTTATCATCATAATCCCCTCTTGATTTGTTAAGCAGTTGGATAACCCCTATAACTTCTCTTTTAGAGTCAAATATAGGAACAGTGATGATATTTCTAGTCACATAACCACTTTTTTTATCAATACTAGGCAAAAATCTCGAATCATCATACGGAGAATTAACTACTTGAGGTTTTGTAGTTTTGTATGTATCTCCGACAATCCCAGAATCTAGAGCAATAACTATTCGCCCTATTCCATCACTTAGTTTAGTCCAGAGCATCTTATCCTCAGCATCTACTATAAAGATAGAGCATCTGTCTGCGTTTAAAAGCATCTTTGCCTCATCCGCTATAAGCTCCAGTGAGTTTTCAATCTTTCCCAAAGCCATAAGCTTTTTTCCAAACTCTGCTATCTGCTTGTACTTCTGCATTAAGCTTTACTCTCGTCGTTCGAGCCTTCCATCAGACAAAGGTCAATCAACTCTAAGTATCCGCTGACATAGTGAGCGAAAAAGATCATAAACTTAATATCTTCAGTATCAAAACCCTCTTCTTTATTTAGCAGTTGAAGGACCCCGATTATCTCTCTTTTTGAGTTGAAGATTGGAGCAGTCACTATATTTTTAGTTGTATAGCCACTCTCTTTATCTATATCTGGAAGAAAGTGAGGGTTTGAGTATGGATTATTTTCGATAAGTGGCTTTCTTTCTCTAATAGTATGACCTACCAAGCCTTTATTTGATGGGATAATAATCCTTTGGATATCATCTGCAAGAGTAGTCCAGAGTTCTTTCTTTTCTAAATCGTTTATAAAAATAGAGCATCTATGTGCACCGATAACCTCTTTAGCATACTTTGCTATCCGAGGTAAGCCACTTGCATAAGAGGTGTCATTTAACAAATCTCTTCCAAAATCAGCAAGTTTTTTATAAATATTTGCATATCTCATAATAGGTCCCCGTTATTTAATTAGAATAATTATAGTGTAAAATACGAAAAAAAAGGAATCTATATGAATCAAGTTACTATCTGGCATAACCCAAGTTGCTCAAAATCACGCGCGGCACTAAATATTTTAGAAGAAAGTGGTTGTGAAATAGAGGTAGTTAAATACTTAAAAATCACTCCGACTAAAGATGAAATAACAACAGCACTTACTATGCTTGGAATGAACCCTAAAGAGCTAATGAGAACTAAAGAAGATATCTACACTGAGTTAAATCTAAAAGTTGAAGATGATTATGATAAATTAGTAGATGCTATGGTTGAAAATCCAAAGCTAATTGAGAGACCTGTTATTTTTAAAGATGGACAAGCAATCATAGGAAGACCTACTTCTATAATTGCTAAGTTTTTAACTAGCTAAAGAGAATTACTTTTTCTCTTTAGTTTTTTCTACAAAACTACAATCACCGCTTGAGTATGGACAAGTTTTTACTATACTCATCTCAAACTGTTCCTCTTCTATGCCTTCTTGCTTACGGTCGTAGTGGCGCATAGCTGCTCTAAAAGAAGTAAGTACCATATTTGCACTATCCTGATGATCTGTTGAGATATGCTCTACCTGCTCACCTTCTGGTTTGGATGTATCTATTTTAGGCGGTTGGATATTTGCATAAGCTTCTTGAAGGTCTTGCTCTAATCCTAAAACTGTTACAAGAGAATCCACTATAGGTTCACCTTTTATCATCTCTGTAAGAAGAGAGCCAAGAGTTGCCGCATCTTGAGTTGCCGAATTTGTACCAAACTTCACATCAAGAATATGACTACTGTCTCTTTTCATATACATGATTACATAACTCTTTGTCGCATTATCAATACCTACACCGACACAGTCAGCGTCTTCAAGTTTGCCATAATTTTCAGGCTGCATCATGTGTTTAGCTATCTCAATACTTAGTTCTTCTTGATTTTCTTCTTGCATATCTTACCTCTATACTTTTGGAGCAAGCTGTTCTATACTCACACCATTGTCTTTAATAAATTTTGAAATCGTATCTGAGTGAGTATGCTCATACTCTTTTGCATAAACGATTCTTTTGATACCACTTGCTATTAGGTTTTTACTACATTCGCTACAAGGTTCAAGTGTTACAAATATCGAAGCACCTTCTATAGAGATGCCTTTTCTTGCTGCCCAGATGATAGCATTCATCTCTGCATGAATCTCATAAGTCTTTGACCACTCATGATGATCTGGAGTATACTCACCGTTCCAGTGATCGCAACAGTTTGTAAATCCTGCCGGTGTACCGTTGTAACCAGTACTTAAGATACGACCATCTTTTACAATAACTGCACCGACCTGTTTAGATACACACTTTGAAGCTGTAGCAAGCTCTTGTGCAATATTTATGAAGTTTTGATCACTTAACATTTCTAATCATCTTTAATTCTGCATTATGACGAAGCCTTGCGAAGTAATCACCAAGAACCTGTTCTCTCTGCTCAGCAGTTATCATGTTTACTATTTGGTTTCTAACACTATCCAAACCTGTCTCTTTAGCTGATTCTATCTCTTTGATGTAAAAGCTCATATATCCGCCTTTACCGTCTGGAACAGCTGCCGTAAAACTGTTTAATGATGTTCTTTCTAAAAGAGATGCTAATTCTGGAGAGATTCTGTCGTATGGAAGACTCTGCTCATTGCTAGAGATATCTGGTGAATAGAACATTGGATTGTCAATTTTTTCTTGAAGCTTTTGCTTGTTAGTTGACTGATATATCAAAACTTTAAATCCGCTTGGATGAGCAAACGAGTCTTTATGTGATTTAAAATATGCTTCTATCTCATCTTCTGTTGGCTCCGAAACACCGCTGTAGGCGATTGCAGAGTAAAGCTTTTGAGAAAGTAGTTTTTCTTTTATCTTCTCTTTTAACTCTTCTGATGTTAAACCGCTTGAGTTTCTAACAGCTTCGTAAAACTCACTTACACTAAGTTTATTTCTCTCAGCAGTTTTTTTGATGTCATCATAAACTTCACCGCTGCTAACAGATATTTTTCTCTCATCTATCTCTTGATTTTCAAGAGCTTTTCTTATTAAAGCATCTGTAGCAGATTTAGCATCTATTTTTGAAAGTTGCATCTCTTTTTTTATGTCATAAAGAGTTATAGCACTTCCTTTGACAATAACAGCGATTCCATCAACAATTTCAGCACTTAGTGTTAGAGCAAGCATAATAGTTAAAAATATTTTGTACATTAATTATCCTGTAGAATTAAAAAAAGTATTTTACCCCTTTTTAGCCAATAGTTGCCTAAAATAATCCTACAGCTCTGTTACGACCATATTTCTTCCTGATTCTTTTGCTTTATAAAGAGCGTTATCTGCTCTTTTAAAAGTAAGATTCGTATCTTCTCCAACATAATACTTAGTTAAACCGATTGATGTTGTAATATCTATGACATTTTGTATTTTTGTTTTCTCTATATTAGCTCTTAACTTCTCTGCTATCATTTGAGCTTCGTCAAGTTCAGTGTTTTTCAGCATTATAACAAACTCTTCTCCACCCCATCTGGCAACAACATCATTTTCTCTCAAAGAGTCTTTAATTACTCTGGCAACATCTTTTAGTGCTTCATCTCCGACTTGATGACCATAGGTGTCATTTATAGATTTAAAATGATCAATATCTGTAATCAGTATAATAAAATTAGTATCAGCTTTTCTTTGGTGAAGGGCTATAGAAGTCATTAACTCATCAAAATATGTACGATTATATATTTGTGTAAGAGGGTCAGTAACATAAAGTACTTCAAGGAGTTTTTTATTTGTAATATCCTGATAAACAGCATTGAACTCCATTAAAACTCCGTCATCATCCAGAATAGGAGTTATTCTTGACTGCACCCATCTGCTTTCACCTGATGAAGTTACATTTTCAACTTCACCGGTCCAAGATTTATTATTTGTAATAGTATTCCAAAGTTCTTTGTAGATTAAATCTGGTAGTTTTCCACTTTTTAAAACAGAAGGGTTTTTGCCGATAAGTTCATTCTTCTCGTATCCAAAAAATTCACAAAACAGAGTACTAACATCTATTATATTTCCATTTACTGAAGTTTTCATCACCATAATATTTTTGTCTATTATATCTCTGTCATTTTCTAAAATCTTATTTAACTCATTTACTTTATTTATCTCTTTTTGAAGTGAAAGTTTTGTTTCATGAAGTTCACTGATATTGTAAATAGAAACCATTACTTTATTCTCATTCACTATGTATGGAGAAATCGTTACTTGTTGTTGCATTAACTTTAGAGCTGTTCTAGTAACTTTATTTCGAGTGATTGGTATGAAAACAGTATTGGAGTTTGAGTCATAAAAAGTAGGAGTCTTTAATCTAAGTGCTGTTCTTATTTTACGAAGTAGGATTTTATAGTTAATATCCGGATAAAATTCTTGAAGATTCTTGCCAATAATATCTTCACTGCTTATTTGAGTATTGACACTTAACCATCTGTTCCAGTAAGTTACTACAAAGTTTTCATCTATTACAAAATGACCGTTTTCTAAGGAGTTTAACAAAACATCAGGACATTTTAAACTTTCCATTACGAATACAACTCTTCTATTTTTTTGTCTATTAAATCTCTTAGGCTAATAATGGCTTCATCTTTTGTAAGTATAAAAATATTTGCACATATATTATAATCTTTAAACTCTAACTCAGTACTTACTACTATGATTTTTGAATAGCTAGTCACTTCGTCATCATCTATGATATTTGATGCATTAACAAAATTAGATGTCGGTGCAAAAAACTGAACCTGAACATTCAACTCTTCCGTTAAACGGCTTACAATCGAAGATGTAACAATATTTGTAAGTTCCATAACAGCATCAGTAATGTCATCTTTTAAAGGCTCTTCTATGTCGTATAGGTGTGCTCCTAGATTACTTGCAGAATCTTCGCTTATGATAAAGACACACTCTCCACCAAATTTTCCTGCGAAAAGCTGTTTCATCACATAGTAGTTTGAATCTTTATCTATATTATCAATAACAACTTGATTCAACTCACTCATATCTTGAATAGAAATCTTTGGTATATGCATAGTACCAAAAGCATCTAGAAGTTCAGCTACATGAGAAGTTGCCTGACCAATTGCAATATTCATAAACTCTTTTAAAGCGTCTGTTTGATCTTCGTTGAAAATTATATTATTCAAAAATTAGCTACCTTTTATATTATTAAATCGTTTATAAAGATGTTTTGCATCTTCTCATCATTGATTGGTTTAGCACACATGTTCTTAGCACCAAGGGATAAGACTCTCTCTCTTGCTTGGGCTTGTATATCGGCACTAACAACTATAACTTGTGAATCTGGATCTATCTTCATGATCTCTATCAAAGCTTCATAACCATCCATTACAGGCATAGTTAAATCTAAAAACACCACTCTTGGCATCTCTTTTTTAAAGATTTCTACAGCAATTGCACCATTTTCTGCTTCAAAAAATTCCGTAGAAGGCTCTACATTTTTCACAGCTTTTATCAATGATAATCTCGCTAGTTTTGAGTCATCTACAACTAAAATTTTCAAATCTGTAAACTCCATTCTTGGTCATGTGATATAACTTTAATTAATTCATTACATTTTACCATAATAAAATAAATACTTTAGATTTTTCAGAGACAACTATTAAAAAGCTTAATATGTTTAAATTGAAAAAGTTTTACCCATCTTTAACAAACATTTGTCTAAAATTCAACTACTAAAATAAAAGGCTCTCTCATGGTTGTTACTCGTTTTGCTCCTAGCCCTACCGGCTATCTTCATATTGGTGGTTTAAGAACCGCTCTTTTTTCGTACCTTTGGGCTAAAAAAAATGGTGGAGAATTTGTTCTTCGCATCGAAGATACTGATAAAGCAAGAAACTCTCAAGAGGCTACAGATGCTATTTTAAAAGCGTTTGAGTGGTTAGGTTTAGATCATGACGGCGAGATAACTTACCAATCACAAAGAGATGAGATATATGCTAAATATATTAAGCAACTTTTAGATGAAGGCAAAGCTTATAAATGTTACATGTCAAAAGAAGAACTTACAGAGCTTCGTGAGACTCAAATGGCAAATAAAGAGCGTACAAAGTACAATGGCAAGTATCGTGACTTTGATGGAACTCCGCCAGAGGGTGTTGAGCCTGTTATCCGTATCAAAGCACCTCTAACTGGAGAAATCTTAGTTAAAGACGGAGTGAAAGGCAATGTTAGTTTTCAAGCCCAAGATATCTTAGATGATTTTGTAATCGCAAGAGCTGACGGTGCACCTACATACAACTTTGTTGTTGCGATTGATGACCATTTAATGGGAATCACTGAAGTTATCCGTGGAGATGATCACCTCTCAAACACTCCAAAACAGATAGTAGTTTATGAAGCTCTTGGCTTTGATGTGCCGGCATTTAATCATGTTCCTATGATTCACAATTCTGAAGGCAAAAAACTTAGTAAACGTGACGGTGCAACCGATGTTATGGCATATAAAGAGATGGGGTACACTCCTCAGGCACTGCTAAACTTTTTAGTTCGTCTTGGCTGGAGTCACGGCGATCAGGAAATCTTTAGTATGCAAGAGATGATTGAGCTTTTTGATCCTAAGGATATCAACAAATCAGCGTCTATATACAACACTGAAAAGCTTGATTGGTTAAATGCTCACTACATCAAAAATACATCTAACACAGAGTTGGCTCAACTTCTAACTGAGTATGATTTGGTTCTAACTTCACATGATAAAAAAGAGATTCTTCTAGATGCCGTTAAAGAGCGTGCAAAAACTCTAAAAGATATGGCAGAACTTGCAAAAGAAATGCTTACAACACCGACTTCTTATGATGAAAAAGCTGTTAAAAAAGCTTTTAAAGATGATTCTATTGCTATCATAAATGCCTTTGGAGCGAAAGTTAGTGCTTCAAAGGAGCTTCATCTTCCAAGTGATTATCACCACCTTATGGAGAGTGTTGTAAAGGAGATGGAGATAGGTTTTGGAAAGATCGGTCAACCTCTCCGTATTGCACTTCTAGGAAAGATGAGTGGTCCAGGACTGGACGTTGTTATGGCAGTAATCGGAAGAGATGAGACTATGCTGAGAATCGCAAACGCGATAACTGCAAACTCTTAAAAACTTAAACATATATTTACATGTGGAAATAGATATTATTTCCACATATCACTCAAGCTACAAAAAAGTACAATGACCTCATGGAACTACTAATAGAATTTTTCACAGCCCTGTATGATCTTAGCAATGCAATGGCTCTTTTTATCATCTTCGGTCTTGCCTTTGCGGGAGTTATGCACGAACTTGTACCTGAGACACTTGTCACTAAACACTTAGGTAAAGAAAGTATTGGCTCAGTTATAAAGTCCACTATCTTTGGCATCCCTCTTCCGGTGTGTTCATGTGGTGTTATCCCTTTAGCATCTAGCATTAAAAAAAGTGGCGCTTCAAAAGGTGCAACTCTCTCATTTTTAATCTCTACTCCCATTACTGGCATCGACTCTATTCTAGCTACTTATGGAATGTTTGGCTGGATTTTTACCATATACAGAGTTATAACTTCTATGGCTATCGCTATGGTTGCAGGAATACTTACAAATATTTATGACAAAGAGATAATCCCTGAGGAAGTAGAAGAGAAAAGTGATAGTTGTTGTTGCTCTAGTTCTTGTTCATCTGAGAGTGAAGCGAAACAGAAGTTCTCTTTTAAAAAAGCTATGGAGTATGCGTTTGTCACTCTTCTTGGTGATATAGCAAAACCTCTTTTGTGGGGTCTTATCATCGGAGCACTTATTACTATAGCTATTCCTCAAAACCTTAGTGAGATTCTTACAGAGTACTCATGGCTCTCTTACATAATAGCTATTGCTATCGCCGTACCAATGTATGTTTGTGCCACTGCATCTCTGCCTATCGCTGCTGGGCTTATGCTAAGTGGAGTTAGTGCGGGAGCTGCTTTTGTGTTTTTAAGTGCGGGTCCTGCTACAAACACTGTAACTATCGGTGTAGTTAAAAAGATGTTAGGGACAAAGTCGCTTTACATCTATCTTGGAACTATCATCTTGGGAAGTGTTATCTTCGGTCTTGGGCTTGATTTTGTGTTTGACATTAACTCTATAGATGCCAAGTCACTCATTCACATGGAAGAAGAAGCAGGTCTTTTAGAGATACTTAGCAGTGTGGTTTTATGGAGCTTCATGTTATACTTTCTCTTCAAACCATATTTTAAAAAAGCATCAAATGAATAACAAACCAATCACCCTAAAAACTATTTATAGGCTCATCCTAGAGAAAAAACCTGCACTTATTTACGGTCAGATAATCACGCTAATCGCCATTCTTGTTAGTGTACCGATTCCTCTAATGCTGCCAATCATGGTAGATGAGATTCTTTTAGACAAACCTGCTAATTTTGTAGATGCTATTAACTTCTTTGTTGGTGGCACAACTGCATTTTACTACATAGCCATCGTAACTGTCGTGGTTATTTTACTGCGTTTTATCTACTATTTTCTTGGTGTAATCATCACTAAAGTCTTTACAAAAATATCTAAGCACGTTACCTTTATGATAAGAAAACGTCTTATCGAGCATCTTCGTATTGCATCTATGAATGAGTATGAAACATTAGGCTCAGGTGCGATAACTGCAAACTTAGTAACTGATGTAAACACACTGGATGCTTTCATCATCACAAGTGTCAGCAAGTTTGTTTCGTCCATCTTAACTCTGGTTGCTGTTGGTATTGTAATGATTGTAATCGACCCTGTTTTAGGAATTTTGATTTTGATTATTCAGCCTATGATTATGCTTATGAGCAAGAAAATGGCAAAAATTGTTGGTAATCTGAAAAAAGATGAAAACAATGCAATAGAGAAGTTTCAAGACAATATTGGAGAAACATTAGATCTTTATGGACAGATAAAAGCATCTAACAAAGAGGACTACTTTTTTAGTGAGGCAATCTCTCATGCTAAAAAAGTTCAAACAACATCAAATGCGTATGGCTATAAAAGTGTCGCATATGAAAAACTCTCTTACACTATCTTTTTAACAATGTTTGAAATCATTCGTGCGTCTGGACTTATCCTTGTAGCTTACAGCGACTTAAGCATCGGTATGATGTTTGCGATGTTTGGTTATATCTGGTTTATCATGACTCCTGTTCAAGACATTTTATCTATGCAGTATAGTTACGCATCTGCCATGAGTGCAATAAAGAGAATAAACAAAATCCTTACTCTACAAACTGAGAAGAGCGGAGACAAAAAGATAGAGTCTAAAAAACTGGAAATCTCTTTAAAAGATTTGGACTTCTCATATTCAAATGAAAAGCCCATCCTTAAAAACATCTCTTTAGACATCGAAGCCGGATGCAAGATAGCACTTATCGGTGCAAGTGGAAGCGGTAAAACAACTCTTGCTCAAGTCATTTCAGGCTTTTACGCAAAAAATGGCGGTTCATTAAAATATAATGGAATGGATATAGAAGAGATAGACAAAAGCTCACTAAGGCAGAGAATCTTTTTAGTTCTTCAAATGCCAATCCTTTTTAACTCTACTCTTAGGTTTAATATAACTATGGGTGATGAGAGTATAAGCGATGATGATATTTATAAAGCGCTGGAGATAGCTCAACTTACAGATATGATAGAGCAGATGCAAGAAGGTTTAGACACAATAGTAGGTCGTCACGGTATCAGACTCTCAGGTGGTCAGAGACAAAGACTTAGCATCGCAAGGATGATTATCGCTGATCCAAGCGTAGTTATATTTGATGAGTCTACATCGGCACTCGATGTTCACACTGAGGCAAAACTACAAACGACCATAGCACCGCTTCTAAAAGACAAAACAGTCATCACCATTGCACACAGACTAAGCACAGTTAAAAATGCAGATGTCATCTACGTTCTAGAAAGTGGAAAGATTGTCCAACACGGAACTCATGAAGAGTTAGAAGCCGAAGAAGGTCACTATATGGAATTTGTAAAGAAGCAGTTACTTTAATGAGTCGTAAAAAATTTCTTCTCTTTGATAACGACGGCGTTTTAGTCGAGACTGAAAACTGGTACTACGAGGCAAATGTAAAAGCTTTAGCAGAGATAGATATAGAACTTACTTTTGATGTCTACATGGAGATAATGGCAAGAGGTGGAACAGCTTGGGAAGTTGCCCGTGCACAAAATATTTCTGAAGAAATCATAACTAAGAAAAGAGAGCAAAGAGATGTCTACTATAGAGAGTTTATAAGAACTGAACATATCGAGATATACGGTGTTGTAGAGACTCTTGAAGAACTAAAAAAAGAGTATAGCATGGGAATAATAACTACTGCAAGACGAGTAGACTTTGACCTTATTCATAATGATAGAGACATCATAAAGTTTATGGACTTCTCTCTATGTGTAGAAGAGTACCCACGCTCAAAACCACACCCAGACCCATACTTAGCAGGTATGAAAAAGTTTAATGCATCTAAAGATGAATGTCTAGTTATAGAAGACTCACAAAGAGGTCTAAGCTCCGCCGTAAATGCTGAGATAGAGTGTGCTATAGTTGAAAATGAGTTTACAAAAACACATGACTTTTCAAAAGCTACATATAATATAAAGAAGTTTTCAGACTTACCAGAGCTGCTAAGAATTGTCTCCTAAAAGTACATTGTTACCTTTCTAGAGTATACTCCTTGCATGAGACTAAGAAGCCTAACTACATTAGCGCTACTGTTTGTAATAAGTTTTTCTATCATACATGAGTATGTTTATGCAGCTTATGATGATGACCACTGCAGTGCCATAGAGTATGTTAGTGAGTTTGATTCGCCACAATCTCATGAAGATCTTTGTGATATTCACTTTGAGTATCATCAGTCAATCTTACTGTCTCAAAACCTAGTCCTACCGGATGTCGACTTCAAAGCAACTACAAATAAAATCCATAAAGAAACATACAACTTCAAAATCCATACAAATTTATATAAACCCCCTACCTCTTAACCTGTAACACAACTAAATACAAACTATATAATTATTACAGGAACAATAATGATAAAAATATTATCAGCAGTTGTTCTAATCTCAGCATCACTATTTGCACAAGATTTTGATGCGTTTTTAGACAACGCACTAAAAAACAGTCCTTACTTAAAGTCGTCAAACTTGAGTTTATCCCAAGCGCGCGAACAGGGTTCTGTTATGACTAGATACAAAAACCCTTCTCTAGATTTAGAGTACTCATCTTTTAAACCAGATAACTTTAGCGATGACAACGGTTACAGAGCTGCGTTTACTCAGCCCGTAAGATTATGGGGAGTAGGTAGTGATACAGAAGCTTATGCAGATGCAACTCTAAAAAAAGCTGCATCTAACTACTCACTATCGTACGCAGAGTTTACTCGTGACATCTCACTTTTGTATACAGAGTATGCGAACCAGAGAAAAAAGCTTGAACTAGCTGGTGAAGAGTTGGAGATTGCAAAGCATATATATGATATCTCTAAAGAAAGAAGCAGTGCCGGAACTATCTCAAGAGGCGAAATGCTTCAAGCTCAAGTTGATTATGAGATGGTAGAGATAAAAGCACAGACTCTTAACCTTGATATCCAAGATACATACTTCAAGCTTCTAAAGTTTGCAGGCATAAGAAATGAAGTAGAATTGGACTTCAAATATGAATTCAAACTAGCCGCAGATGCTAGCTCTCTTAAGAACCCAAGCATAAACTATCTCAAAAGTTATAAAGAAGAAGCAAAAGCTTCCTCGCAGATAAACTCAAACAGAGTTAAGTGGGTAGACATAACAGCTGAGTTTGAAAATGAGCCAGATCAAAATATCATGAGAGTTGGAGCTTCTATCCCTCTTGCTATTTTTAATACTTCATCAGAAGAGATGCAAATAGCAAAACTCGAAGCAGATAAAACAGAACTTCTCATAGAAAACGAAAATGCAAAGATATCTATAGAAAATATCAAACTAAAAAAGCAGAGAGAGCTATTACTGCTTTTAAAATCTAAAAATGAAGAAACTCTAAAGACTCAAATAAAACTTCTAAAAATGTTTGAAGATGGATACAAGATAGCAAGTATAAATCTGCTTGAGCTTCAAAACATCAAAAACAGAGTTATCAAGACAAAAGAGTCTCTTATCAAAATAGACACTGCACTGAATCAAAATGCAATCACTACTAACTATATTGCAGGAGCATATAATGAATAAAATGTTTTTACTAACAATCACTTTAACACTTACACTTTTTGCAGTTGAGATACCGACTAAACACTCCGTACAAAGAGCATTTGGAAAGTCAGTAGAACTAAACGCACAGATAGTCCAACTTTCAAATGCTTCACAGTCTGTCATGTCGCTTGTCGGCGGTCATATAGAAGAGTATTACGTAAGAGTCGGACAAAGTGTTATAGAGGGACAAAAAATCGTTCTTATAGAGTCTATCATGCTCTCAAATATGACAGCAAACTTTATCTCTCAAAAGAAACAACTCCAAGCGCAGGAGAAAAACTACCAAGCTTCAAAAAGTCTATATGAAAAAGGTATGACTTCGATGCAAGAACTTAATTCTCAAAGTATCAAAAGAGATGAAGCAGAAGCAAAACTAACATCACTGAAGTCTCAACTAGACACTTTGGGAATCAACACAGAGACGTTGAAAAAAGCTTCTTCAAACTTTATACTTTATGCTCATAGTGAGGGTGTTGTATCAGAGATACTTCAGCCTCTACACTCTAGTATCAAAGAAGACACTCATATCATCTCGGTTATAAAAAGCCAAGCATTTTACTTAAAGTCTTTCTTGCCCTTAGAATATGCATCTAAGGTTAAAATAGGACAGAAGATAGTTATAAAGACAAATGCTAAAAACATCGTCTCAAACGTAACACAGATACTTCCAAATGTAGATGAGAAGACTCAAAGAATAGTTTTACTATCAAGCATAGATGAGATTACAGACAACCTATATATAAATGCTTACACATCATCAACACTCTACTTTAACTCTACAAAAAAATATGTAGCAGTAGAAAAATCTGCTCTCTCTTTTTTCAATAACAAATGGGTTGTATTTGTTCCAAAAGAAGAAGAGAAGCACAAAGAACATGAAGGTCACGATGAACATGGTGAAGAAAAGCATGAAGCGGAATATGAAGCTCGTGTTATTAACATAGTGACTCAAGATGAAGAGTTTGCTGCAGTTGAAGGTTTAGAGTTGGATGAGGAATACGTTAGTGACAAGAGTTACTATGTAAAATCTCAACTACTTAAATCATCTCTTGGCGGACATGGTCACTAGGGAGATAGTATGTTAAATCAAATCATTGATACTTCTCTAAAGTACAAACTTTTAGTCATAACGCTCTTCATTGCCATAAGTGCCTTTGGTTTTAGAGCCTATCAAGACATACCCATAGATGCTTTCCCGGACATCACTCCTAAACAAGTTGTCGTCTATACCGAGAGCAAGGGTAACTCTGCTGAAGATATTGAAAAACTTATTACCTATCCTATAGAGTCAGCACTATCTGGTATGGCTGGAGTTAAGATGATAATGTCAAACTCATTTTTTGGCTTATCGTATGTATCTGTCTTTTTTGAAGACGATATGGACATATACTTTCTGCGCCAACTTGTAAGCGAGAGACTTGGAAGTGTTGATATTCCAAATGGCTGGGGTAAACCAGAGCTTGGTCCAAACACTACAGGTCTGGGACAAGTCTTTTGGTATAAACTCCAAGACTCAACAGAAAAACTCTCTTTAAAAGAACTGCGAGAGATGCAAGACTACATCGTCACACCTCTACTAAAAAGTGTTACGGGAGTTGAAGAAGTTATCGGTTGGGGTGGAGATGAAAAGCAGTACAATGTACTCATCGACACTAAAAAACTTCAAAACATCGGCATCACTTATGAAGACATAATCACTGCACTTCAAAAAAGCAACCAAGCCGCAGGTGGACAATACTTAGAGTTTAATCGTGAACAGTACCTCATCCGTGGAGCAGGTCTTTACAAGTCACTTGATGACATAAGAAACTCAGTTATAAAGTCAGGTGAAGGTCAAGCCGTAACTATCGGTGATGTAGCAACAGTTGAGACTGGCTCGATGCCACGTTTTGGAGCTGTAAGCATAGATGGAAGCGAAGCCGTGATGGGAATGGTTCTCCAACGTACTGCGACTAATGCGGCAAAAGTTGTTCAACACATAAAAGAAAAACTTCCTACTGTAAACTCTGCACTTCCAAAAGGGGTAAGTGTAGAAGCTATTTATGACAGGACTGAGATAACTCACAAAGCAGTAAACACTATGACAACTGCTCTTTTAAGTGGTGTAGTTTTAGTCGCTTTTGTTTTATTTCTATTTTTGTTTGAATTTAGAAGTGCATTTATAGTTATCATATCTCTACCACTCTCTCTACTCATAGCTTTTTCACTTATGGATTATTACAACTTATCGGCAAATCTGATGAGTCTGAGTGGACTTGCCATTGCCGTTGGTATGATAGTTGATGGTACGATTGTTGTGGTTGAGAATACCTTTAGAAAACTACACGGTGAAGAGGGTGACTCTAAACTAAAGATTATTGCAGATTCTGCAAAAGAAGTTGCTAAACCCGTAACTTTTGCAGTTTTAATCATCGTTGCTGTATTTATCCCATTACTCTCACTTGATGGACTTGCAGGAAAACTATATTCTCCGATGGCACTGAATATTGTATTTGTAATGCTTGGCTCCCTTTTTGTAGCTCTAGTTTTAGTTCCTGTTTTAGCCTTTCTTCTACTAAAACCGACGAAGAATGCTGACAATGCACTGATGGGTGGACTCAAAAAGATTTACGCACCACTGCTGATATTTTCACTCTCAAATGCTAAAAAGCTTTTAGCATCTGTAACAGTTGTTTTTTTAGCTCTAGTGATTGTTCTCTCACAACAAGGTCGTGAGTTTATGCCTGAGTTAAATGAAGAGTCGATTATGTATAGAGTCATCTCAATCCCCGGAACTGCTCTTTCACAATCAGTAAAGAGTGCATCTGAGATTGAAAAATATATACTCAAAAACTATCCAAATGAAGTTAGCTCAGTTTTATCTATGATAGGTAGAAGTGAAAAGGGTGAGACTGCTCAAGCCAACTATATGGAAGTTCTGCTTACTCTTAAAGATGGCATCGATGATTTGCCTGCTCTAACTCACAAGATGAATGAAGATTTAGAACATACCTTTGAGCAAGTTGCATTTGTTCCTACACAACCAATCGCTATGAGAATAGAAGAGTTACTTGAAGGTGTAAAAGCCCAACTTGCTATCAAAATATATGGACATGACCAAAAAGAGTTAGACGGCATCTCTAAAGCTATTCAAGAAACTATTGCTAATGTTGATGGACTTGAAAGAATGGAAGTCGAGACTCAACTAGGACAAGCTCAAATAAAGATAGAGCCAAATTACCTATCTCTTTCTCGTTATGGAATCAGTGTAGATGAAGTGATGCAGGTTATTCGAAATGGCATCGGAGAAGAAGAAGTCACTCAAATGATAGAGGGCATCAGAAGATTTCCGATAGTTGCAAAGATAAAAGATGCAAAAAAAGATATCCAAGCACTTCGAGATGTAACTCTTCGCTCACATAACGGCTCACTAGTTACACTGGATCAGATTTGTGATATCAGCATTAGTCACGGTGCTTCATTTATAAAGCGTGAAAATCTAAGCCGTTATATGGTTCTTTCCATGGAAGTAGAAGGGCGTGATGTTGCTTCGTTTGTAGAAGAAGCAAATAGACTCATACAAGAGAAAGTCGAGATGCCGACTGGTTACTACATCGGTTGGGCGGGTGACTTTAAAAACATGCAAGAAGCTACAGAGAAGCTGATGATTATTATCCCTATAACCATGTTGTTAGTTATTCTTCTTTTATATACTGCTTTTAACTCTATCTCAAAAGCGATGTTGATTCTTATTAATGTGCCTTTTGGTTTTATAGGTGGGATTATTGCTCTCGTTATTAGTGGCATCTACCTCTCAGTATCTGCGATTATTGGCTTTTTAGCCATTTTTGCCATAGCTATTTTAAACGGAATTGTTTTAGTCAGCTTTATTGATCAGTTACGTGTCAAGTTTCCAGATGTTGAACTAAAAACACTTCTAAAAGATGCTGCCCTGCTTCGTCTTAGACCTGTTCTTATGACAGCATTTACAACTCTGTTTGGGATACTTCCACTTCTATATGCCAGTGGTGTAGGAAGTGAGATTCAGTACCCACTCTCAGTTGTCATAACGGGTGGAATCATTAGCTCGACTATACTTACACTTCTTGTTTTACCTGCGGGTTATTACTTGATGTATAGAAAAAAAGCTTAACCACTTTTTAGCATCCATATTCTAAGTATGGATGCTATATACTTTTTTAAAAATATATATGGAGTAAATATGAAATTTCTTTTACAAGTAGACTTTCCACACCAAGGACCTTTTGGTGATGAACTGACAAATGCAATGAGTGATTTAGCAAAAGATATCGCAAATGAAAAAGGTCTAATCTATAAACTATGGATAGAAAATGAAGAGACTAAAGAAGCTGGCGGCACTTATGTTTTTGACAACAAAGAAGATGCTTCGAGATACTTAGAGATGCACACTAAAAGATTGGAATCTTTTGGATATTCAGATATAAAAGCTAAAATCTTTACTATCAACGAAGATCTTAGCAGACTCTCAAAAGCAGAAATCTAATTCAACTTTTTAAACTTTTTTTTATTTTTTTTGATTTAAAATTACATATGTAGAACTTGATAGCAGGACTGTCAAGGTTGTGTTCATTAAGACTATCAAGTACTACTAATCTTATGTTTAGGAGTTTATTATGTTAATCACTAAATTTGATCCATTTAAAGACTTAAGAGATCTAAATAGATATAGAGGATAATACTCTAAAGATATCTGGTGAGAGAAATTTTAAAAATGAAGTAAAAGAAGAAGACTACTACAAAGTAGAAACATCGTTTGGAAAGTTTCAAAGAAGTCTCACGCTTCCAATAGATGCTGACAGCTCAAAAATGAAAACTGACTATAGAGATGGAGTTTTAACTATTACTATACCAAAGAAGATAAATCTATAAAAGCTCTGCATGACTAAACTCTAATGAGTTAATTACTCTTTCAAAAATCTCGTTGCATTCATTGTTAATATCTTCAGGTACTACAAGATGAATCACGAAAAAACCTTTTTTAAAAGGCATTATCATAAATTTCTCATTCATTATTACAGGCTTATCTATCATTTGTATCTCTTTATTTGGAGCCATTTTATACATGATTCCGGGTCTCATCGGCGCATCATTAAAATTTGGACTTATAACATATGTAGATGATTTCATATCAAATATAAGAACTTTATTTTCACCCAATTTGCTTTTTAAAAAAATATCTTTTTTATTTGTATCCTTACGTCTAGGAGCACTAAGCTGTAGTTTAACATAACGGTCATATCCTGTATAAAAACTATTATATTTATAATATATCAATGATATTTTAACTTCTGCACCAACTTCATTCTTTGGTCCTTTAAGGATGACACCTGTTACATTGTTATCATCAAAAACATAAGGAAAATTTGATTCATCTTTACTCCAATACTTAGGAACTTCTGCTTGGAAAAGTTCATATTTAGAAGTATAAGAGATTAATTCATCTGCCTTGCCTGATGGTGTACTATATGATGGAATCCCACATATCGCAAAAGCTGTAAAGGAAAAGGAAAATATTAAAAAAAGAAATCGTTTCATAATTTATTGTATCGTATTGAAGATTAAATATTTTTGCACTACAATATAAATAAACATGATGATGGAGGTTGCAATGAAGCTTTTAATGTCACTAATTATTATTTTGTTTTTTTTACATCTTAACTTGCAAGCGCAGGAAAAAGATTCTTCCTGGTCTAGCGTGCAACTTGGTATGATTTTTAAGTTTGAACACCAGCAAGAAGAAGCGATTGAAGGTATAAAAAAAGCCCAAGCCACTATGATAAAAGCCCAAAATCTTATCTCAGTATCTAAAAAGAAAAACAAACCTGATGTTGAAGCAATTGCTTACCGTGCTTTTACTACCGCACAAAATAACAAACAACGCTACGAACGCATAAAAATGCAAATACAAAAAAATATCTCTTATATAAAAAACAAAGACGGTTTCAAAATGAAACTAGACAACAAAATCACGGGAATCATAACAAACTATACGGGGAGAGTAGAATTTACATCAGACAAACCCCCTTATGATGTCACATACATAAATGACGAAAGTGCCAAATATATTCGAGAAGGAGATGTTATTTCAACATATGCAAACAGCAGTGTCGAAATTGAGTGTTTAGATGGCAGAGGAAGCGTTAAAATCGGCGAATACAGTAGTTTAAAAATCAAGAAAAAAGATGATACGGCTGAAATACTTTCTCTCATAAAAGGCAACTTAGATGTAGCTGTAGAAAAAGCTGAAAAATTTGCTCTCATCATTGATGAAAATGTCAAAAAACTTCTCAATCATCCTATGGATTTTACAAATAAAGAAATAAACATGTTAAAAGCGAAGATGCAAAGAAAATTTGAAGTACGCACTCCGACAGCTGTATTAGCAGTGAGAGGCACTAAATTTAGAACAAATATTGATAAGGCAGGAAGAACTATTTTAGATATGAAAGAAGGTGTTGTCGATGTGACGAACTTAAAAGATTTATCTCATACTTTGGTATATGCTGGGGAAAGATTGATAATAAATATAGACGGCTCAACAACTAAAGAATAAAACAAGGATTTTGTGTATGAAAATAACATTGCGGTTAATCAGTATCCTTTTAATTTTTTCTACAACATCGGTATATGCGGTATGGAAAATAGAATATTCAAATTCCATCATTAAATTTACCGGTGGTCCAAAAAAAAGAGGAAACTTCTCAACGCGAAGCCAATGTGAACAAGCAAGAAGTTCTTCATCACGCGCCAGTGGAGATTATTCAAATTTAATGAGAAACTCAAAATGTGTCGGTTCTAACTCAGGAGGCAGTGGAGGTTCAGGCGGCTACAGCAGTAAATATGCAGTCCAACACATGATGATGCAGACTTTGCTCGAAGGTTTTATGAAAGGGCTTGAACAAGAACAAAAGCAAGAAGCCATACGCCAGCAAAAACAAAGAGAACAGCAGGCATTGCAAAGAGCTATGGAAGAAAAACGCAAACAAGAAGGCAGAAAAGCATGGCAGGATCTTAAAGAACAAGAGACAAAAAACAGAGAACTGGATAAAGGGAAAAAATACAAAGAAATAGACTCTTTGCTCTCAACCATGGGACTCTCAGGTAAAACTGATGAACTTGAACTACAACCTATGAGTATAAAACAATCATCTACTAAGGCGATAGACACATCCATAATGTCCTCGTTGGAGAGATTGTCATGCAGTGCTTATTTTTCAAATCAAGCATTGATAGCAACTAAAAACAATCAGGAAGAAAAAGCAATATATTTCAATCAACAATCAGATAATGTAATTACAGGCGGTATGATAGAAGAAAGCTGTAAATCTACTAAAATGTCCGAAATTCCTGAAGTACCGGAGCCAACACCAGTCCAACAAGATAATAACGATATCATAGTAAAGCATCAACAAATAGTAATGCAGAGTATAATAAACAATCTAAAAGAACTCGAGAATCTTGAACAGAAAATATTTACAACAAAAGTGTCAAAAGAGGTTGTAATTGCAAAAAAAGAAGAAGCAATCAAAAAAATTGAAGCTATAAAAGAGCAATCCTTAAAACCACAAAAAGAAGATGATTTAGATAACTCAATGGCTGAAGCGCAAAAACTGCTTTTAGATTCTCAAGATGAACTAAAAAAATTAGATGACATGGAAAAAGAGTTGATGGAAACTAAAACTAAAACAGAAGATGCCTTGAAAAAAATATATGAATCAACAAAAGATGGAGAAAAAACAGATGAACAAAAGTAATATTCTAACACTGATATTAGTCATTTTATTTACTGGATGTGCAAGTACGCAAAGAAGTGTCAGTCCGCAGCAGCAAGCATTTAACAATGGAACTTTACTATATTCCCAAGAGAAATATAAAGAAGCCGCTGCTGAATTTAAAACTGCTTTACAATTAAATGCAAACAACTACAATGCAAAAGCATGGCTCGCATTTTCATATTGTAGAAGTGGACAAAACGGTGAAGGAATTGATATCTTCAATAAACTTATCTACAACAATCCAACTCATTATAATAATTTTAATGGTCTGGCATATTGCTACAATGAAAATCAGCAATATGATGAATCAATAAGCGCTTCAAAACGGGCTCTTGAGCTTAAACCAAACTACTCAAATGCATATTTCAATATGGGTGTATCATATGAAAAAAAACATGAATATTCAAAAGCAATCGAGATGTATCAAAAAGCCATTTCAATAACTCCAAACTATTCAGATGCTTCACTCTCTTTAGCCAAACTCTTTTTACACAATAAAAATATAGATGAAGCAATTAACGTGCTTCAAAGAGCTTCTAAATTTAATCCTAAAAATGTGAAAATTTTAGAACTATTGGCAAATATTTATTATGGTTCATCAAACTTTGCAAAAGCAAAAGAAACTATTTCTAAAGCAATCGAATTTCAAACTCACATAGGAGTTGGCATTAGGATTAAAAGCATAAATGGATTTACGGTTGTTGATAGTTTGATACCAAGCGATTCTTCAAGCAACAAGGAGATAATTAAAGGCGATATAATTCTTGAAATTGATGGTAATGATATAGAAGGAATGCACTTAAAAGTTGTTGCAAATAAATTATCAGGACCTGAGGGCACATCTGTTAAACTGACTATACAACGTAAAGACAAAGAATTTGAGAAGGTAATATCAAGAGCTAAATTTGTAGAAGCAAAAGCAGCCTCAAAATTAGAACTACGCAGCTTAATAGAGAGAAAATTAGGCTCAAAAGATGCAGCTCTAAGAGATGCACAAAAAGCAAATGAGCTAGATGACTCTTTTGGACTTATATCGTTGGCAGCTATTAATATAGACGATAAAAATTATGAACAAGCTTCTAGCCTTCTTTTGAAGGCAAATAATAATATTCAGGCATCTATTTTTGAAGCAATAATGTATGCTAAAAATGGAAATATGCAAAAAGCAAAAGAAAAATATCTGAACCTTACACAAGACTATGCTCTATTTGAAAATATAGCTTTAACTACTGATATAGCCGAATTATTGAGTCATCTTAAACCTGTTATTGATGAACTTGAACAAAGTGCAAAAAATTATAATGAGCAGGGAAAATACAATCAAAGCATTGAAGTTTATACACAGATGCTGAGTTTTGCACAAAATAAAGCAGAAGTAGAAAAGATTAACGAAAATATGATTAACACCATACATAAAATGAATGAATTACCCGCTATCGGCGATAAAGCCAATAAACATATTGTAAGAGCTGAAATGTTTATAAAAAGCGGAAATTATCCAATTGCCATAGAAGAGTTTAATAAAGCACTAAAATTAGCTCCATTTTCGGCATTATTATATTTTAACATTGCTATTTTAGAAGGAAAAATTGCAAATTATCCGCTTGCGATAGATTCTATGAATATGTATATTAAAATGGCTCCGCAAGCACCAAATGTTACATCAGCTAAAAATCAGGTCACGAAATGGGAAGTTATCATGGAACAAAACAAAGAACAAAGAATTTCCCAGGAAAAGAAAATTGATGCAAAACCATTAGATACTGATGAAGATATAAGGAAAAAATCACTCAGAAGAATTCGTAAAATACCAAGCAAATAATTTAGAAGGTATTATTTCTAACACTATTCATGCGGATTTTTCCGCATGAAATCTACCACCTCAGTTCAAACTTACTTCCCACTTCATACTCTGAGCTTACAAGTATCTCTATCTTAAACTCATCACATATCTGTTTTACTATATTCAGTCCTACTCCAAAACCACCTGCCAAAGTAGAGCCGCGTTTGTAAAGCTCAAATATCTCATTTAGTTTCTCTTTCTCTATCCCGACACCTTCATCTTCGATGCTAAAGTAGCCCTCTTTTAAGACAATGCTTATAGTAGTATCTGCAATATAGTTACAAATATATAAATCATATATATTTGTAATAACTTCAAAAATTAAGCTATAATTACAAATATATATGGATTAGGACACACTATGGCTCAAAAAGCTAGCTTGTATTTATTTGATAAACATATTGGTGATATTATTCAGTCTGGAGACAGAGTCTACCTTAAGCAAATTGATGATGGTGCACATAGGGCTAGTCCGATTTCTATTCCATCAGGTATTAATGAGATTGAAACAACTGCTCTTTCATACTTAGAAAGAGTTCCAGGTTTTGTTAGTGATTCACTTCCAGGAAGTTTTGGTACATCAATATTAAATAAGTTTTTTGAGGATAATAATAGTGGAAGTTTTCCTACAGTTGTTGATAAGCTATTATTTATTGGAAATAGAGGGCTTGGTGCATTAGAGTTTAGACCACAAAAAGATATAGCAGAATCGAAAGATTTAACTTACGAGCTAATAGACATGTTTAATGAAGCAAAGAAGTTAAAAAAAGGAGATGGTTTTCACTCCATTCATAGTGCTTTTTTAGTGTCAGCTCACTCTTTTGTTGGTGGAGCAAGATCTAAAGCTGTTGTCTCTATTGATATGAAACAAGGCTTAGTATATCTTGGAGACAGGACTAAAAAACCTCCAGTAAATTTTATCCCTGCAATTATTAAATACGATGATACAGCAGGTGGTGATGAAAATAAATCAACCTACTCAAAATTAGAATATATTTACCATCTTTTAGCCAAAGAGTCTGGCATAAAAATGATGGATTGTTTTCTTATAGAGTCAAATGATAAACATCACTTTGTTACAAAGAGGTTTGATATTGAAAATGGAGAAAAACTACATGTCCACTCTCTTGCAGGAATCCTGCAAACAGACTACAACATTACTATGCAAACTAGCTATGAAGAACTACTAAGAGTAGCAGTAAAGTTAAATGCACAAGGAAGTATCAAGCAGTTATTTTTACAGATGCTCTTTAACTATATGTTTGTAAACCAAGATGATCACTCCAGAAACTTCTCATTTATGTGTGATAAAAGTTTTAACTGGGAAGCAACACCTGCCTATGATATTACCTTTGCAAAAGGAGAGAAGCAAACAGTTGAGCATCAACTATCTCTTTATGGCAAAGCATTGTCAAAAATAAACTTATCCGATGTTGTCTTACTTGCAAATGAGTTTTCAATCAGTGTTGAATTTGTTTCAGAATCAATAGAGAAGATGCAAGAGCTAAGAAAGAGTAAATTACCAAAATTGATGCAAGAGTATAAAGTATCAAATAAGAAATACAGTAGTGTTATGAAAGCTGTTATGAGTAGAGATTTTCAAGGGGAGTTGAGTGATGATTGATAAAAAAAATTCACTGTTAAACAAGCTTAAGGCTTATGAGAAAGAAGCAAAAAAGGTAAAGAAGCAAAAAATTAATTTAAATGCCTCATTTGATCTTTTAACTGACGAAGAGATATTAATAGTTCTTGCTCACAGATCTAAAAAGTTAAGATTGAGTGAAAATATAAAGCAAAAAGATTTTTCTCAAAAAGCCCAACTCTCTTCTTCTACAACATACTCAAACTTTGAACAAACAGGAAAAGCATCTTTGCTGAATTTTGTTAAGATTATTAGGGTTTTTGGAAGGCTTAGTGAACTAGAAAAACTCTTAAAACTAGACCTCTCTCAAGAGATTGATATTATTGAAAAAAATAAAGATGAAAGACATAGAGCTGGATAAATAGTGGTCATAAGTTTAAAACCTTATCAAAAGGCTTCTACCACCTCAGTTCAAACTTACTTCCCACTTCATACTCTGAGCTTACAAGTATCTCTATCTTAAACTCATCACATATCTGTTTTACTATATTCAGTCCTACTCCAAAACCACCTGCCAAAGTAGAGCCGCGTTTGTAAAGCTCAAATATCTCATTTAGTTTCTCTTTCTCTATCCCGACACCTTCATCTTCGATGCTAAAGTAGCCCTCTTTTAAGACAATGCTTATAGTAGTATCTGGCATAGAGTATTTTATGGCATTTGAGATTAGGTTTGAGAAAAGTAGTTCTACTCTTGCATCTATGGCATTTAGACTTGAGTCTTGCATATCTGCTTTTATTTTTATATTTTTAGCATGGCTAAGTTCTGAGTAGTACTCTATGCTTTGGACTAGCAGAAGTTTTAAGTTTAACATCTGAGACTCTTGATTGACTCCGCTAAAGTTTAGGTAGGCAAGTGACTGATAGATGCTGTAAAGTTGTTTTGTAGAGATGGAGATATTTCTCAGTATCTTCTCATCATAGACTTTTTTCTGCATCGCTCTTGAAGTACTCATACCAAGTGCAGTTATGGGAGTGTTTAGCTCATGAGAGATATCTTGGATAAAAGACTCTATCTCTTTTACTTTTTGATGAATCGGGCGCATAAATAGACGTGAAAGTATCCAAGAGATGACTACTATAGTTATAAATATCAGCGTTATCGCAACAAGTACATTTATTTGCAGAGCTTTTAGCTCTTTATGATACTCATCAGTTCTTACAAGCACGTACTCTATATTTAAGTGTTCTTGAGGTGCAGTCGATACAAGGATTTTAAATCCATTATCTTCAAAGTACTTTTTCTCAAAGATTCTATTCTCTTTTGCAGGTATAAGCAGATACTCATAATCCTTTTCCACCTTTGGAAGAATAAGAGGAGATGAAGTCATATGAGCGTTTATAACAAGACCAGAGATTCTATCAGCCAAGTGTTGAAGTTTATAGTAAGTAGTACTCTCAAGTGAATTCTTTTGTGCGCTAAAGTACCAGTAACCAGAAAGCAGTGTAAAGAGTAGAGATGAACCCAGATATAGAGCTAAAAATGAGTAAAATGATTTTTTCTCAAGCCTATTCAAACCTATACCCCTCGCCTCTTATATTTAAGATATGCTCTTTACCAAGATGCTTTCTAAGCTCTTTTATGAGTGTACGAACTGCATCTCCTGAAGGCATCTCATCATACTCCCAAAGGTTTTGAAGCAGTTCATCAACACTTACAACACGATGACGGTTTTTGTAGAGGTAGTGAAGGCACATGCTCTCTTTATTGCTTAGATGCTGCGAGCTGTTTTCACTTTTTAGTATATGGTTTTGCGTGTCAAACTCTAAATCCTTAGCTATCTGAACTAAAAAGCTGAGCCCAAAATGCCTTTTGATATTTTCTATACGCTGAGTCAACTCTTCTAAATCAAAAGGCTTTTTTATAAAGTCATTTGCACCCGATTCAAAGGCTTTTTTTAGATGCTGTGTATCGTGAAAAGCAGTTATAAAAATAGTAGGAGTCTCATCATTAAAACTTCTTAGCTCTTTGAGTAGAGAGATGCCATCACCATCTGGGACATTGATGTCAAATATATACAAGTCGTAGTTTATCTCCTCACTAAGCACAAGTGCTTTTTTCATACTATATGTATGAGTCACAGTGTATTCTTCTTGTAAAAAATCGACCAAGATATCTGCTAAGACCGTATCATCTTCTAGGAGTAAAATTTTCATGAAGTATTATATCACACCAAATGAAGCTATTAAAAAACCTCACATTCTACTCACACTAGCTAACTATACTTACACTATATAAAGTAAGGAGTCTGTCATGCATAGTTTTGGAATAGTCGGAATGGGATTGATTTGGCTTGTTTTGCTACTTGTAATCGTAGCATTGATATATGTGATGGACTCAGATTCAGATCAGAGCTCTGCTAAAGACATACTTGATAAAAGGTTTGCAAATGGCGAGATCGACGAGGAAGAGTATAAAATTATTAAAGATAGTCTCAGACTATAATCTTTAATCCTCACAATCTCCTCACAATATCTAAGTAAACTTAAACCATAGAAGAACTAGATGCCCCAAGCTAAATGGAGGTGCGTCATGAGTGTTAAAGAAACAAATATCTATACCTGTCCTATGCATCTTGAAATAAAACAAGATCATCCAGGGTCTTGCCCTAAATGTGGTATGGCACTTGAACCAATCAAAGTCCAAGCCGATGAAGAGAACGACGAACTAACATATATGAGCAGACGATTTTGGATAAGTCTGTTCATATCCCTCCCTCTCTTTATTGTAGCTATGACAAATGATTTAGCACCGGAGCTTTTACCCGAGAGTCTTTCTATGCTAAGTGTTCAATGGTTTCTTTTTATACTCGCAACTCCAGTAGTGCTTTGGGGCGGATGGCCATTTTTTGTTCGTGGATACCTTTCAGTAAAAACATGGAACTTAAATATGTTCACACTTATAGCCATAGGTGTAGGTTCTTCTTATATATACAGTGTTTTTGCACTTTTAGTGCCCCACACTTTTCCTCCGCTTATGCAGACAGAAGATGGTTTAGTCCATGTCTACTTTGAAGCATCTGCAGTTATTACAACCTTGGTACTACTAGGTCAGATGCTAGAACTAAAAGCCAGAAGCAAAACAACTTCTGCAATCAAAACACTTTTAAACCTTTCTCCTGCACAAGCGCATAAAATTGATAACAATGGTAATGAAGAAATTGTATCCCTTGAGAGTGTACTTGTAGATGATATTTTAAGAATAAAACCTGGCGAGAAGATTCCGGTCGATGGAGTGGTCATTGGCGGACACAGTAATGTCGATGAGTCGATGATTACAGGAGAAGCTATACCTGTCCCAAAATCAGTCGATGATTTTCTAATCGGAGCAACACTAAACAAAAATGGAACACTACTCATGCGTGCAGTTCGTGTTGGAAGTGACACGATGCTCTCAGAGATCATAGATATGGTAGCGCAGGCTCAACGCTCACGCGCTCCTATCCAACACATAGCGGACAAAGTCGCAGGTTACTTTGTACCAGCCGTAATATTCTCCGCAATTTTCACATTCTTTGGCTGGTATATGTGGGGTCCTGAACCACGTCTCGCTTATGCGGTCGTATCTGCAGTAGCAGTTTTAATTATTGCCTGTCCTTGTGCCTTAGGATTAGCAACTCCTATTTCTATTATGGTAGGGACTGGACGAGCAGCTCTAATGGGTATTTTGATAAAAGACGCACAAAGTTTAGAGACTATGGAAAAAGTAACAATATTAGTTGTTGATAAAACAGGAACACTCACAGAGGGAAAACCAAAAGTTACTAACTTTATTGTTTCAGATGGTTTTGATGAGATAGATGTCCTAAGATATGCCGCAAGTTTAGAAAGTGTCAGCGAGCATCCGTTAGCACAAGCGATAGTAAAGCATGCAAAAGATGCCGGTCTTGTCTTATCACAGGTTGATAAATTTAAAGCCATTACGGCAAGAGGCATTATCGGCGAGATAGATGATAAAAAAATAGTCCTAGGCTCACAAGAATTCATTAACTCTCTTTGCATCTTTGAAGCAGATGCACAGAAGAAAATAAAAGCCCTGCGTAAAGAAGATAAAGGTCTTATATTTATGAGTATAGATTTTCACCTATGTGCTATATTTGCTATTGAAGATGCCATAAAACCAACATCTAAAGAGGCAATTCACGCACTTAAAAAAGAAGGTATTAAAGTTGTACTTATTAGCGGAGACAACAAGATAACAGCAAATAAAGTGGCAGATACACTAGGTATTGACAAAGTTTACTCCAGCGTATTACCAAACGTAAAAGCTGAGATAATCAAAGAACTTCAAGATGCCGGTGAGATTGTAGCCATGGCTGGTGATGGTATAAATGACGCTCCTGCACTAATGCAGGCTAATGTCGGCATCGCTATGGGAACAGGAACTGATGTTGCCATCAACAGTGCAGGAATCACCCTTATAAAAGGTGATTTACTTGGCATCGTTAAGGTTAGAAAACTAAGTTATGAGACTATGAAAAACATCAGGCAAAATCTCTTTTTTGCGTTTATATATAACAGTGCAGGTATCCCAATAGCAGCTGGACTTTTTTACCCACTCTTTGGTGTTTTACTCTCTCCTGTAATTGCCGCAGCAGCTATGAGTTTTAGCTCTGTATCTGTCATAACAAACGCATTGCAATTAAGAAATATTAAGATTGGTTAAAAGACATTTATGGAACTTTTAATGCTAGTATTGACTCAGTAAAGGATTTTAAATGAGCAAATTGATTAACCTCCACCAAAAAAATGACCCTTTAAAAGATTGGGAAGAAAAGAATATAAGAAATAAAAAAAAATCCAATATCGCCTTTACACAAAATAAACAAGAAGCTCACGCAATATATATACCCAAAGTTTATGACTCTCCTCAAGAAATAGCAAGAATAGCTGAAATACTCGCAACCAAAGAAGAGATACAACGAAGCTTATCGTCTAAAATTATTTATACAAACACACAAGAGAGTGCAGAGATAAATCAAAGACGAAAAGAACTTCTAAACATTAAAAAAATACTACAAATGTAAAGAGCTAGGTTACAACTCTTTATATAACTGACATCCCTCACAAACCCCTCACAAACAATCAATATAATTCTTTTATATATAACAAAAGGATAAATCATGAAAACGATAGCAAAAATATTTCTAATAGCAATACTAGGGGTTAGTCTACTACAAGCAGCAGCATTTGAGAAAGTTGCAAAGTCAAGAGAAACAAACGTTGTAATGAGTTCAGAAAAACCTCTAACTACTGGGAATAATACAATAAATATGGTAGTATCTAACGAGAAGTATGCAGACGCAGTAGTAAGTATTAAAATATTCATGCCAGCAATGCCTGGGATGCCGTACATGGAAACTACAGCAGATGCTAAAAGTCTTGGCGGCGGAAAGTATGAAGTCAACGTAAACCTATCAATGGGTGGTACTTGGCAAGTTCATATCTTTATCACACCAAAAACTGGTAAAAAAGTCAGAGCTAAAGCTTCACTAAATATCTAAGGATAAGTTATGAGAGTATACATCGTACTACTTTTCCCACTTCTGCTAAGTGCTGCAACTCTATCTTCACTGATAGAGAATGCCAAAGCTACTCACACCTCTCTGGATGCAATAGAAAAACGTCTAAGTGCAGTTAGTGATGAGTACGATGTAACTAGAAATTTTGCTGACCCCGAGCTTCTGCTAAGTGTTAGCGATATTCAACTAAAAGATCCAACAAACCGCTCAATCGAGCCTATGCAATACTCTGCTGTAAACTTAAAACAAAAGATTCCATATTTTGGAAAAAGAGATGCAGCTTCTAAAAAAGTAGATGCAAAAAAAGCAACAATTAGCTTTAGCCTTGCTCAGGCAAAAGTAAAACTTACAGAGTCTATAAAGCTAACGGCATATAGCATCTGGCAAGTAGAAGAGCAGCTAAAAATCACAAATGAGTACATAGAACTTACACGTCAAAACATTGAACTTTACACTGCGTACAGTAGCAGTGATGCAAAATCTCACATGGGAATCATGTCAGCTGAGCTATCACTATCTCAACTAAAAATAAAACATAGTAAACTCCAAAGTTTATTAATGGGTCTATATAAAAATGTGAGTTACCTAAGTGCTATGGATGTAAAATCCATCGAGCTTTCTATGGAGGTTTCACAGCCAAGAGAACTCTCTTACTACATGGATGCGACAGATGAGAGCAGTGCTTACAAAGTAAAAGAGGCCATAGTAAAAGAAGCAGAAGCTGACATAAAAGTAAAAGAGCTGGCTAAAAATATTGATCCGTTTGTTCAAGTTGGTTACTTTTACAGAGAATCATTCGAAGACTACATGAATGTGAATGTAGGTTTTGCACTTCCTATCTATGGAACTCAAGACTCAAAAAAGGAAGCTTCAAGAAAAGTATCTCTAGCTACAAAAAGCGAAGTGCTTGACTTTAAAAACTCACTTGACTCTAAAGTGGTAGAGTATTATGCAAGACTTCAAGACGCATACAGAGTTTACAACATCATAGAAAAAGAGAGCTTACCACAGATAAGACACATGTTTGATCTTACAAACACATCTATCAAAAGTGGTTCTGAACTCTTCATTTACATAGAACTTTTAGGCAAAAAACTCAAACTAGATGAACAAAGCATCGAAGCTGTTAGCGCGTTCTACAAAGCTAATGCTTCTCTAGATGCACTCATAGGGGTAGAAAAATGAGACTTTTACTAATATTATTTATGTTATTATCATTTGCAGATGCAAAAGAAAAAACCGTACAACAGGTCTTTAATGTACAGACTACAAAAGTAAAGCTAATCTCAGATGCCAAGAGCATAAAAAGCTTTGGATTTGTAAAAGTGGATGAGTCTAGAGTCTATGATGTAAGTCCGAGATTTAGCGGTTTTGTTGAAGTTTTATATGCTGATAAAACATATAAAAAAGTAAGTAAAGGGGAGGAGCTTGTAAAAGTTTACTCTCCTGAAGTCTTAAAAGCTAAAGACGATTACCTAAACACTATGAACTACACAAAAGATAGACCAAATAAAACGATGCTTGAGAGTGCTAGAACAAAACTTTCTCTTTTAAACATTCCAGATGCCGAGATAAATCAAATCATAAAAAGCAAAAAAACAACTTCTTTTACAACTATAAACTCTCCATCAGATGGTTATATATTTAAAAAAGCACTAAACAACAACTCTGCTTTTAACGCTAAAAATGTACTTTTTCAGGTAGTAAATCTTGACAAAGTATGGGTTGAGATAAAAATTCACCAAAACCAATTTGAAGCACTGCAAAATATAAAAGATTATACACTCTCGACTCCATCACTAAAACAGACTTTTAAAGCTACAAGAGAAAATCTATACCCTGAACTTGATCCAAAAGAGGAGAGCTTTACTCTTAGACTCTCTCTTGATAACAAAAACAATCTTCTAAAACCTGGAATGTATATAACAGCAATTATGAGCACAGATGCTACAAGTTATCTAACTCTTCCTGCAACTGCTGTTATGAGAAAAAATGGTAAGTTTTATGTATTTGTTGTTGGAGAATACGAGGGAGAATACGCACCTCTAGAGGTAGATGTAGAAGTTTTAAATACTGATACATACATAATAAAAAGTGAGTTAAACGAAGGCGATGAAGTAGTGAATAATGCTTTGTTTATGATGGACAGTGATGCCCAAGTAAATGGGTTATATTAAAGGATAAGTTATGATTGAAAGTATAATATCCTTTAGTATTAGAAATAAATTTCTTATCCTAATGGCTACGCTGTTTTTAACTTTTGCCTCTTACTGGGCTCTTAAAAATACGCCTCTGGATGCCATACCTGACCTCTCTCCACCTCAGGTAATCGTTAAACTAAATTGGGCGGGACAATCTCCTGAGATCATAGAAGATCAAGGGACTTATCCGCTTGTTTCTCAGTTTCTCGCTATTGCAAATATAGAGACGGTTAGAGGTTTTTCAACTTATGAAAATGCTCTTATTTACATCATATTTAAAGAAGGAACTGATCTTTACTGGGCTAGGACTCGTGTACTTGAGCAGTTGGCTTCTGTACAATCCTCTCTTCCTGAATCCATGGAAGTAAACCTAGGTCCAGATGCCAGCGGTGTGGGCTGGGTGTATGAGTATGCTCTTACTTCAAAGACTAAAAACCTCAGCGAGCTTAGAACTCTGCAAGACTACTACTACAAGTATGCACTTTTAGGTGTTGACGGTGTTAGTGAAGTTGCATCAATAGGTGGATTTGTTCCGACTTACCAAGTGAGTGTGAGTAACGATACACTGACACGTTATAACCTCAGCATCCAAGATGTCGCAAAAACTCTCAAAGAAAACAACAACGACACGGGCGGTCGTATAGTTATTCAAAACGGTTTTGAGTGGATGATTCAAGCCAAGGGCTATCTCAAAGACTTAGATGATATCCGCTCTTTAGTTGTGACTTCAAAAGCTAACATTCCAGTAACCATAGGAGACATAGGAAGAGTAGAGTTAGTTCCTGGATCTCGTCGCGGTATGGCAGACCTTAACGGTGAGGGAGAAGTTGTCGGAGGAATCGTAATGGTTCGTTACGGCGAAGATGTTTATGCGACCATCAAACGTATAGAGAAAAAGATGAGTGAGTTACAAGTCGATGGTGTTGAAGTCATCGAAACATATAACCGCTCAGAGCTCATCGAGAAAGCGGTAGATACACTAAAGTTTACACTAATTGAAGAGATTGTAATTGTCATCATTATTATTACTCTATTTTTAATGCATCTACGCTCTTCTATCATAGTTCTGGTTGCTCTACCTCTGACTATCGGTGCGACTTTTTTACTTATGAAAGTCTTTGGGATTGACTCAAATATAATGAGTCTTGGTGGTATCGCCATTGCCATCGGTGCGATGGTAGATGCAACCATAGTAATGATAGAAAATGCTCACAAGACCATTATAAAAGAAGAGGAAAAAAAAGGTGAATCTCTCACAAAACAAGAGAGATATGATGCCATTGCCAGCTCGTCAAAAGTTGTAGGTCGTCCAATATTTTTTGCCCTTGCTTTGGTTGTGGTTTCATTCCTGCCTATCTTTGCACTTTCTGGTCAGGAGGGTCTACTTTTTACTCCTCTAGCTTTTACAAAAACCTTTGCTATGACTGCGGGAGCAATCATCTCTATAACTCTAGTTCCAGTCCTGATGCTCTTTTTCGTAAAGGGAAAGATACTTAGTGAGAACAAAAATCCACTAAACCGTTTCTTTGTCTGGCTCTATCACCCAATCATCATTTACGGACTGAAACTAAAGTACATCGTGATCTTAGCTGCTGTTGTAGCTCTTGGTTTTATGTATCCGCTATACAATGGTCTAAAGTGGGAGTTTATGCCTCCACTAAATGAACAGTCTCTTATGTACATGCCTGTTACTCCTTATGGGATCAGTGTCGATCAGAGTAAAATTTTGACTCAAAAGACAGATGCCATCATCAAAAGTTTTCCAGAAGTTGATACAGTCTTTGGTAAGGGCGGGCGCGCAAACTCTGCTACTGACCCTGCCCCTCTCGGGATGATAGAGACTATTATCACTTTCAAACCACAGATTGAGTGGAGAGAAGGCATGACGCATGAAAAGCTAATGGCAAAACTAGAAGAGGCTCTTCAAGTTCCAGGGCTCGTTAACTCTTGGACTTATCCTATTCGCGGTCGTATAGATATGCTTTTAAGCGGCATCCGTACTCCTCTTGGAATCAAACTATATGGTAAAGATGCAGCAGGCTTGCAAAAGTATGCACTAGAAATTGAGAGCAAACTTAGAACTTATGACAAAACACAATCAGTATTTGCCGATCAGGCAAGTGCCGGATATTACCTCGACATAGAGATAGATGAAAAAGAGTTGGCAAGATTCAAGATAAGCAAAAACTACCTGCTGGATTATGTGGCATCCGGGGTTGGCGGGATGAAAGTCTCTACTATGTACAAAGGCATAGAGCGTTATCCGATTGCACTTCGTTTTGAAGAAAATGAGAGACGTAGCATAGAAAGCATCCGGGAGTTACAGGTAAAAACTTCGCTTGGGTTTGTACCGCTTGGAAACTTTGCTAAAGTTGCTTACCGTGAGAGTGCATCTGTTATAAAAAGTGAGATGGCATCTCCTGTTACTTTCATCTACATCACTCCACAGGTAGGTGTTAGTGCGACTGAGTATAAAAAAGAAGCTAAAGTTCTTTTAGATGACATAAAACTTCCTGCTGGCTACTACATAGACTGGGCTGGTCAAAGTGAGTACCTAGATTCAGCGATGCAAAAAATAGTCTGGATAGTTCCAGCCGTGCTTATAGTTATCCTGATACTAATCTACTTTGCGCTTAAAGAACTAGTACCGACTTTCATAGTCTTTTTCAGTCTACCGTTTGCACTTTTGGGCGGTCTTATCTACATAGACATGCTTAACTTTAACATGAGCATAGCAGTTATAGTCGGCTTTTTAGCACTTCTTGGGATTGCAGCTGAAACTGCGATTGTAATGATAGTTTATCTACAAGAAGCGGTAAATGATGCAAAAGAGAAATTTGCCACAAACTTTGGTCACTTAGAGTTAAGAGATGCTATATATGAAGGAGCAGTTAAAAGAGTAAGACCAAAACTGATGACTGTTTTCTCAACTCTTGCAGGTTTACTTCCTATTATGTACATTAACGGAGTTGGTAGCGAAGTAATGCAAAGAATCGCCGCACCAATGATAGGCGGACTAATAAGTTCAGCAGTTCTAAGCCTAGTAATCATCCCTATACTTTTTGAGATTTATGCTAAGTGGGGGATGAGGAAGTAAAACTAGGCTGAAACTCTTACGACAACTCTCTTAGAATCTTTTTGTATTCATCTTTATTCGTAATGATAATATCCACCAGTTTTGGATCAAAGTGTTTACCGCTCTCTTCTTTAAGTTGTTCTATCACATCTTCCAGTGCCCACTTCTCTTTGTATGCACGTTTAGAAAGGAGTGCATCAAAAACATCTACAATAGCAACTATACGCGCATATATAGATATCTCTTCACCTACTAAGCCCTGTGGATATCCTGTACCGTCATATTTTTCATGATGTTCATAAGCTATTATTGCCGCTGTTTGTAAAAGTTTACGTTCTGAGTGATTTAAAATCTCAAGCCCTAAAATAGAGTGGGATTTCATAATATTATACTCTTCATCAGTAAGTTTTTCAGGTTTGTTTAAAATAGCATCGCTTATGCCTACTTTACCTATATCATGCAGTGGAGATGCAAGTTCTATCAGGTTTACTTCTTCTTCACTTAGACCATACTCTCTTGCAACAAGTGTACTTATAATAGAAACACGTTTTGTGTGAAGTCTAGTTTCCTTTGAACGAATCTCTTCAATACGTCCAACTGCTAACATAGTTTCTTTTAAAGTTGATTCTATCTCATCATTTAGATTTTGAAGTTGTATATTTTTGACGAGTAATTCTTCCTCTTTTTCCAAGATGTTGAAGTTAAACTTGTTGACATTTTTCACAACATCTTCAAACTCTCTACTTTCATATTTTGAACTGTCTATAACTTTATGTGACTTATAAGCCAGCTCTCCATCTTCTATGATGTGAGATAGTGGTTCACGAATATATCGCTCAATAACACGGAACATATTTAGTATGATGACAAGTGCCAAGAAGAGCAATACAGCACCGATTATATAGCTATTTTTAAGAGCAGAGACTTGATATGAGCCAATATCCATCGTAATATCAACTGCTCCAAGTACTTCTCCATCTTTTGCATTATGGCACTCTAAACAGTTTAAAGTTCCATCTGAGCTCGCAATGTATGGAACAACAGCTTCTATTGAACTCTCCATGTCGTCATATAAGACAAAAACTTCTTTTTTTTCTAGGATTTCTCTAAGAGAGGGTGTGAGTTTTTTTTCATACAGGGTGGATTCTCCATACTGTTTATTTACAGAGTCACCACGAATTATTTTTATAGATTTTATGTCATATACCGAAGATATCTCATTTAAGAAGTAAGAACGTTTGTCCATGATGCCGGCTTTCATGTGCGATGTCAGACCGGCTTTAACTATTTCTGATACTGATATAATTTTTTTTTCTATTACAAACTCAAAGAAGCTTCTATAGCTTAGTCCGATAACAGCAGCTATAATCAACATGGATACAAGGAATACTTTTAACAATTGAGCAAGTGTAATATTTTTTATACTCTGTTTTTGCATTTTATCTCATAAATAGTTTTTTGACACATTATAAGTACATTTTTTAAATTTAAGCTGAAAAAAGAGCGAGTGCTTGCGCACTAGCTCTTTATGCTTGTAAAAGTGTGGCTAGAGGCTCTTCTATAATTACGTTTGCGTTTGCTTGGGCAATCTCAAACTCCTCTTTTCGTTTTTTACCTACTTGTTCTTTTGCGCGAGATGCAAAGTCTATCTGGGAAATATTTCCGCATGTTCCGTCTTCATTCAAAAACATCCCGCAACTCTTCATCTCACCAAGAGTTTGGTTTGTGTTAGTTTTATAGGTAAACTCGCTAGATGCTGAGTCTAAAAAGATAGCTCCGATGCCAACTTCACCAAGACCGACTAACTCTTTTTCATTGTCATCTCCATTTTTGAACCAGATGCGAAGCTTGTCGAAGATGCTGTCATTTTCATCTATCCAATGATTGCCATCTATATCATACTCACTTAATTCACCAAAACCATTTCCTGTTAATGTCCCAAAAAGTTCACTTCCTTGGTTTACAATACCATCAGAGTTCTTGTCAAGTGCTAAAAAACCGCTTCTAGCTCCAAGCATTGAGATTTGATCAGATTTTCCATCATTATCTAAATCAAAAGAGAAGGTGTCAGAACTTAGGTCTGGAATATCTCCATCCAAGTTTATGACAAGTGGGTCAAAAGCACTGTAGATATCTATGTTATTTTCTATAACAAAACTTCTACTCATAGAAAAGTTTAGATTGATATCCAAGTCGCCTTTATCTGTTTTTATATGTCCTAGTGTTGAAAAGTCCAGTTTTTCATGCTCTTCATAACGCTGGAAAAAAGAGAGATGTGTGTAACCAAGTATATCTTCTTGAGGCGATTGTAGTTCCTGAGGACTTTGGCTTGATTGAGTTCTTGAACTGAGCATATTTATGAGATTCTGAATAATCCCTTCGAGTGTTTTTACCCTGTTATCGAAATATGAACCTATCTCGTCTTGAGGTTTTGCTTTGTTCATATTTTGTATGTTCGCAGTAGCTTCCTTACCGACTGGAATTCCTGTAAAAAATGTAGAAAAACTCATCTGAGTCTCTAGCTCTACTCTTCTTAACTCGTGTTTTGATTGCATAGCAATCTCGTGTGATTCTATTTTCATAGCACAGCCTTTATGCTAGGCCTTATTGCCGTCCTTGAATGCCTAAATTTAGGGAATCTCCTTCACCCGTTTAGATATTAGAGCAATTAGGATTCCCAATCTTACTATTATTTCTTAAAAATATAACTAAATTAAGTAATAATTATATTTACTTCTGTTAGCATTAGTGTTTATATTCTCGGAGAAAAAATGACAATATTCATAAAAAAAACATTCATACTAACTGTTTTTTTACTTCTTTCTACTACCCTTCTTAGTGACGAAAAAAGAGTTATAAAATTTGCTCCACTACCTATAAAAAAAGCTTCAAAAAACATAGAAGACTTTCTTCCTATGAACTATTATCTAAAAGAAAAACTCTCAGTTGATATAAAGTATGTCTATAAACAAGACTATCAGGACATATTAAACGGTTTTAAAGACGGTACTATAGATATGGCATATCTAGGGCCACTTCCATTTGTATCTCTAAAAAAAGAGTATATGTTTGTTAGACCCATCATCACTTTTAAAGAAAAGAGCGGTTCAAGCAAGTACAGATGTGTGCTTGCAAAGTTTAAAAATGACAAATTTGATAAAGAGAAGCAGATAAAAGTAGCACTTACACAGCCTCTATCTACATGTGGTTATCTTATGACAAGTATCTTGTTAAAAGATAACTTCAACATTGATTTAGAGAATCAAAAATACGACTACACCATGTCTCATGTAAATGCTCTTATCTCTGTTGTAAAAGGAGAGTTTCTCATAGCTGGTGCTAAAAAAAGCATAGCAAAAAAATATGAATCTCTAGGTATAGAGATAATTGCACAAAGCGATCTTCTACCTGGTTTTAGTCTAGTTGTAAATACTCAAACGCTATCACAACAACAGATAAAAGAGATAGAAGATGCTCTTCTTGAACTACCACAAGAAGAGTACAAAAGCTGGAAAGGGATAACATCAAACGGTATAGAAAAAGCAAATATGCAGGATTACGATGAGCTAATCGCAGATTTTGATATTCCCAAGAAAGGAAATATGCAATGAAGATAAAAATCTCTATTGCACTTATTTTTGTCATAATACTCACAGCAGTCTTTTACAAATACATGCAAACATCTAAAGATGAAGTAATACAAAACGTAGCAAATAAAAGTCTAGAGTCTATGGATGTTGCTAATAAATCTATACTAAACACTTATCTGCTGGTTGCTGAGAAAAACTTCTATGATATTATGCAAAATAAAAAAGCATTAGAGATTTTAAGAGAGTTCAAAGATGCTGATGAAGAAACAAAAGCAGTTCTCAGAGGAGAGTTTTTTAGACTTCTTTACAAAGAGTATGATTTTCTTAAAAAGCAAAGCATCCGCCAGTTTCATTTTCATACCCACGATTCTAAAAGTCTGCTCAGATTTCATCTGCCATATAAAAGCGGTGATTCCTTAAAAGATATAAGAACTTCTATTAGAGTTGCAAACGCAGAACTTAAAACAATGGTAGGTTTTGAAGGCGGTAGAGTACTTCCTGGATATAGATATGTATTTCCAATAGTTGACAAAGGAGAGCATCTAGGCAGTGTAGAGTTTTCAGTCTCTTTTGAAGGAATAGAGCGAAAACTTCGAAAGATACTTCCTTTTTATGCTCATAAGATAATTTTAGAAAAAGCAGTAAGTTATGATAAAGTTTTTAAAGAGCACATAGACTTTTTTGTACCCTCACAATTTAGTGAGAATTACTATCTTGAAAATCAAGATATCTCAAAAGTAACTAGAAAAACACAAGATGATTCTTTTGTAAATAAGCTTACATCTTTGGCTAAAGAGAGTAAAGACTTTTTACAAAAACTTGCTAAAAAAGATAGCTTCACAGTTCCTATTATAGAGGATGGAAAAGGTTATGTCGTTACTTTTTTAGCTCTTAAAGATATTGATAATAAAAATGCAGGTTATGTAGTCTCTTTTACAAATCTTCAAGAGATAGTTTATATACAAAAAAGATATCAGGACTTTAGCTTTATCGTATTTCTTGGTGCTACACTACTCTTTATACTAATAGTAGCCGTTATTGTTCAAATACAAAAAGTAAAAAATGAGTCTTTAAAACTTCAAAAGTTTATAGACATCCAAAACTCTATAGTTGTTTTAACCGATGGAAAAAAGTTCAAGTTTACAAACAAAAGTTTTTTTGACTTTTTCAAATATGCGGACATGGAAGATTTTTTAAATAAACATGATTGTATTTGTGAGCTCTTTGTAAGAAGTAATGGCTTCTTTAGCTTAGCCGATGTAAAAGAAAACGAAAAACACTGGGTTGAGAGTCTGCTAAACCTATCTGGAAGAAACAGAATAGTATCTATGATAGACAAGACTTTAACGCCACATGCATTTACTGTCTCAATAAATAGATATGATAGAGAAAACTACATCATCAATTTTAGTGACATAAGCGATGCTATGACTGAGAAACTTCAACTTCAAAAACAGATAGTTAGAGATCAGTTAACAAAAGCATACAATAGAGTATATTTTGAAAAGACTATAGACTCACTCATAGCATCAAACACCAGTCAAAACAAAAATACCGGAATCATATTTTTCGACATTGACCATTTTAAAAATGTAAATGATACTTACGGGCATAAAGCAGGTGATGATGTCTTAAGGATAATTGTAGATCTTGTAAAGAAAAATATTCGTAGTAATGATAAGCTAATACGTTGGGGTGGAGAAGAGTTTCTTATCTTGCTTCCTGCGAACTCTATCGATGAAGTATATAAAGAAGCAGAGCATTTGAGGAAGACTATAGAAAAACATGAGTTTGACATAGTAAAACATCTTACATGTAGTTTTGGACTATCTCTGCATGAAGCAACGGCAGACATTCACGAGAGCGTAAAAAAGGCTGATGAAAAACTCTATGAAGCTAAGAAAAACGGTCGTAACAGAGTTGTTTTTAGCTTCATATAAAATATAATTTAATTTTTCTCGCCAAATATAAGTCTGTCTAGAGAAAATTTACCGGCTCCATGTGCAACAAACCCGAGTAAAAATATCATATAGTATAGCGGTATTTCAAAACCGTTATCCCCTGCTGAAAAACCATGCGGAAGATGAACTGTAACAATAGCGACTATCATAACTATGATAAGAGGTATGGAGATAAGACGAGTCAAAAGTCCAAGTGTCAATAAGACAACACCAGCGATTTCGGTGCCTGCTGCCATATATGCATTTAGTAGTGGAAAAGGTATACCCATAGAGCCAAACCACTCAGCAACAGAACCTATATCTGCCCACTTGTTCATAGCTGGTGTATAAAAACCATAAGCAATCAACAGCCTTGCCAAAAGTAACGATATAGGTTTTAGATATTCACTTAAGCGACTGAATTCTAAGTATAATTTTTTGATGTTCATAATAGACTCCTCTGTTTATATAAGCCTATTCTAGCACATTAATATATAACAGTATGTAATATATGTCACATAACTAAAAAGCCTCATTGTGATATACTGCTTCGAATAATTACATATGTATGAAAGAGCTTGAAAACTAGATAAGTTTAAGGACTAATTGATGACAATAAAACGTTTTAAAATATACTGTGAAATATCTGCATCTCGCAGTGTTGTGAAAAGAGCGATAAAAGTGGCGCTAATTGTAGGCACAACTCTAAATATTATCAATCAAGGAGAAGTCCTTCTAAGTCTTGAACTTGCTAATGTAAATTTTATAAAATTATGTCTCACATATGTGGTACCATACAGTGTAACAACCTATACTGCCGTTGCCATGAAACTAGAGTTTCAAATAGGTACAAAGGCCGTAACCACAGTAGATTTAAAGTGTCATGGATGCAAAAAAACAGTCCATATAAATGAAGGTGAAATTATACCAGAGTGTGACAAATGCGGTATTAAGACACATTGGCGATTAGCCTAAGGGAATCTACATGCTATTTGGCGGACTAAAACTAAAAGAAAATGAAGAAATTATTCAAAAAGATTATCTAAAAGAACTAGAAACAAAAGCTAAACTATTAGAAAAAATACTTGCAAACAACTCACTCCAAACAGCTAATACAATTTATGACAATGCTCATCATGTAAATAAAGCTTCTACAAATCGTCTAACAAGTATAGAAAAAACAAAAGAGATGGTCAATGAATTTATCCAAAAATCTAGAGAAATCAAAAATATAACAGAAAAATCAAAAGATATTGCCGAGAGAACTTTAAACTCTACCCAAGAGAGTTCAAGTCAAATCAATCTTCTATCTCAAACACTAGAAGAAAATCATCAAATGATTAGTGGATTTCAAGAACAAGTCCTAGAGCTAAACAATAAAAACAACGCTATTAGTGGACTTGTTGAGTCAATAAAAGATGTTGCTGATCAAACGAACTTACTTGCTTTAAATGCTGCTATTGAAGCTGCACGAGCAGGTGAACATGGTCGTGGATTTGCGGTTGTAGCTACAGAGGTTAGAAAACTAGCGGACAGCACTAACAAAGCGGCTGGGCAAATTCAAATGGAGATGAATGTTATCATGGGCATCTCAAATGATGTAGTAGATCTTCAAGAAGGAATGATTAAAGGTATCGAAAAGAGCGTATCAATTGCCCAAGAAACTGTACATTTACTTAATGAGCTTGGGAACAATGCTAGTGATAATAAGAATGGAGTATTAGTTGCGATTGGCTGCATTGATGTGCAACTTAAGGATTCAGAAACTATTAACGGTGATATGCACCAGTTAGTAGAGGACACGAAACAAGCTATCGAAGGCTCAAGCAAAAGTATCACTCTTGCCCAAACTCTAATCTCGGAATTAAAACTCTAAAAAGAGTTTTAATTATTCGTTACTTGTTAGAACCACACTTTCCTGCGCCACATTTCATAGCTTTTTCTGGAGCTTTTTTATCATCTGAACTCTTCATGCCTTTTTTGTCAGCACCACATTTATCAGAATTATTTCTCATAGTCTTTTCTTTTTCGCCACCACATTTAGTTGCAGGCTGCTTCATAGAACTTCCACATTTACCAGCTCCACATTTCATACCCTCTGCGCTTGCTGTTGTAGCACCTAGACTTAGAAATAACATTGCACCAAAAAGAAGTGCTGCTAAGTTTAATTTTTTCATTTGAAATCCTTTAAATTTTAATTAGAATGATTGTAGCACAAATATAAATAATATTTATGTAACAAATGTTACATAACTTTAAATCTTAAGCATAAACTAACAAATCTCTATTTGAAGCCTGGATAACTTTACTTTGACATATGCAATGCCAGTTTTTCCACTTCCACAATTGTTATAGGTTTTGAGTAGTAAAACCCTTGAGCAATATCACACTTAGAATTTTGCAAAAATTCTATATGTTCTTTTGTCTCTGGTCCCTCCGCTACTATTTTTAATGATAGTGATTTTGACATACTGATAATCGCATTTGTAATAGCGATATCATCTTTGTCATTTGGAATATCTTTGATGAACTCTCTATCAATTTTCAACTTATCTATAGGCAGTTTTTTCAGATAACTAAGAGATGAATAACCTGTACCAAAATCATCAATAGCTATAGAAACACCAAGCTTTTTAAGTCTTGATAATATTCTTACAGTCTCATTAATATTTTCCATAATAACACTTTCTGTAATCTCTAGTTCTAAGAATCTACCATCAATTTTAGTTCTCTCAATTGCAGCTTCGATATACGAATACAAATCTTGGTGTAAAACCTGTTTAGCTGAAACATTTATAGAAAGAGTTGCTTCACTCATATGAGTATCTTTCCATAAAGCCAATTGATCACATGCCTGGTCTATAATCCATTCCCCTATAGGCATAATCAAGCCACTGTTTTCTGCGATAGGTATAAAGTCAAGAGGAGAGATTAATCCTTTTGTTGGATGCTGCCATCTTATAAGTGCTTCAACTCCAACAATTTTTTCATTCCATAGTGATACCTGAGGCTGAAAAAGTAAAAAGAGCTCATTATTTTCTAAAGCTTTATGAAGTTCACTCTCAAGCATAAGACGGTTTGAAGATAGATTTAACATATCAGCATTAAAGAAAGAGTACTTGCTTCTGCCAGATTGTTTTGCATCATACATCGCAACATCTGCATTTCTTAAAAGCAACTCTGCATCTTGCGCATCATCCGGATAGATTGCAATACCTATAGATGCTGTAGTATAGACTTCATAAGTATTTAATATAAATGGCTTTTTAAGTACTTCATGAATCTTAATCATTGTCTTTTCTATAGTCAGTTCACTCTGTACATTTGAAAATAAAAATACAAACTCATCCCCTCCAAAACGTGAGAGCATATCATATTCTTTTATTTCATTTTTAAGACGTTTTGCAACTTTTTGAAGTAACATGTCTCCTAGAGTATGGCCTAATGAATCATTGATAGTTTTAAAGTTATCAAGATCCATAAAGATTAGAGCAAAGTTGTTTTTATTTTTATTTACCATACTTGTTATTTTATCAATATAAGCATGACGATTCGGCAGACCGGTCAGACTATCATGATTAGCAAAATATTCTAATTCATATCTAGCTTTTCTCTCTTTATTGTAGACGAACCGAAAAAGTATCATACCCACAAACCAAAAGATAATATGAATGACAACAGTCTTCTTATAAGAACTTATAGCAAGTTCATATATTTCAGCCATTGGAACAATTACACTAACCCCTCCGGCTGTCTTATTATTTACGTAGGATTCTTGATGACCGTGACATGTCAGACATCCTGGAGTAACTTCCATTGAACGTATAAGACGCATGTAAGATTCATTATTGATTTTAGTAAGCTCAAGTATCTCTTTGATTGAGTCATCTTTTTTAAACTTTTTTAAGGCATCTCTTTCCCAGGCGTCCGGTGCGCTGTTTGGATTTAAAATTTCTAAGGCTGTAATATGCCCTTTTGCACCATAAAGCCCTGAGTACTCATCCATCATCTGTCTTAACATATATGCCGGGTTCATAAGGGTTAGTTTTTTACCGGTATCTGTTGTCACATCCCTCTCTGGCATATGACTTAAGTATGGACTTGGAGGTGTTCTCTTCATATCTACAGGGACATAAACTCCGCCATGAGTAGTGGCCCACTGTCTAAATGCCTGATCTTTATCAAAGTTGGCACTGGCAACATTACGGGCAGTCTCAAAACTTTGCTGATATTGGTTAAATGCGGAAAATGTAAGAGATGAGACTACTGTAAGTGTCCAGACAAGCATAGTAATAATTTTTAGATTAAATAATTTTTTCATAGTTTGTCTTTGTATTATCTTCGAATAAGATTAGATTATATTCTCTCAATACTTAATGCAATATATAAGTGCCAAACTAAATAATTTATCAATTTGTTTTAGATACACTTATGTAAGTTTTAAACAAAGGTATTTTCAAATGAAACAAAGAGTCTTACTTCTACATGGATGGGGAGGAAGTGATTATCCTCATTGGCAAAGCTGGTTAGCCGGTGAATTGGTAAAAGATTATGGTTGCGTTAGTTTTTTAAAACTTTCAAATTTTGAATTTCCCAATAAGAACATCTGGAAAGAAGAACTTTTGAAAGAATTATCTGATTTTAAACCAGATATAGTTATTTGCCACTCTTTAGCAAACACTCTCTGGTTTCACATTTGTAATGAAGAAAAAATATCTGATATAGCGAAACTATTTTTAGTAGCTCCACCAAGTCTAAACTTACAGATAAATGAGCTGGAAAACTTTTTCCCAGTTAGCATTCCTAAAAATCTACATGCAAAAGAAGTTTTACTTATCTGCTCTACAAATGATCCATACATGACGATAGAAGAAGCCAGATTACTTCAAAAAGAATTGGATGTTGAAATGAAAATTTTAGAAGATGCCGGGCATATCAATACAGACAGCGGATTTGGCCCTTGGCCTTGGATGCTAAATATATTATAATAACAAAAAAGGAAAATAAGAGATGAATGATACAGTAGAAGAGTTAGAGTCAGAGCTGCAAGAAGTTTTACTAAACATAGATAATATCGCAGCACAAGTTGTAGAAAAAAAATTAGATGCTTACGAAGGATTTATGAAATCTGAAAAATGGAAGAACAGGGTTGTTGAGATTGGTTATGCCTTAAAAGAAAAAGGTATAGATATTACTACAAGAACTGAGTAAATATTTTTGTGCTATAATTAGTGCATATACAGTAAAGGAGTTGTTATGAATGTGACTAGTTATACATTTCAATCACCTTACCCTAACGCAGTTCAGGTTGGCAGGCCTGACCCTAGTTCAAAGCAGGAAAGCAGTGCCCCAGATACTGGTACGGAGATTATTAAAGGTACAAATACCTCTCTAGCTAAAGCCGAAAGTTTTCAAGCTACTCAGATACAAGAAGTCAAGCCTACGGTTGATTCTGGTAGTACTATAGACGTATATGCTTAATCCGACGCTTTACTTTCTCAGGTCTTCTGAGCAAAAGATTGCGACTGATATGTTGCGCTACTCGATGCGCCTTGATGAGCTGAATAAATCCCTTCAAGACTTCCCTGAGCTAAATATTTATGATAGGTTTTATGGCTTGTCAAGCAAAGATTTAGGCTTGTACTCCCTTGTTGAGAACAAAATAGCTGGTGCGATTTGGATACGTCTACTCAAAGCTGAAGATGGCGCGCTTGGTTATTTAGATGCCAGCACACCTGTCTTGAACATAGCTGTTATTCCAGAATTTAGATCTAAAAAGATAGGCTCCGCTATGCTTGCACAACTTCTACTAGAAGCCGGTGCAGTTTTTGAGAGAATAAGCGCAAGTGTTACTCAAAACTCAAATGCTCAAAAGCTATTTGAAAAGTTTGGCTTTATAAAAGTAGATGGCTCTGATGCCAAAAGTCCCGTTGATGGAAGTGATGTATTTACAATGCTTAAAACATTAGAAAAAAAAGAAGTAGTCAGGCCTACTGACGGCTACGATCCGCGTAGGTGGATGGACTAAACTAGCTCTAAATGTCTAAATCATCAAAAAACTCATCCGCTGTCAGGGGTTTGTTACTTTCATCTTCGATTGGTTTTTGCTGTAAGCTAAGTTCTTGATAGGCTAAGTACATATTCAGAGCTTCAGAGACCATGACTGTTCTATTTTTACCTATCTCTAAAGACAATTTATCTAAATCTTTTAGAAGATCTAATCGTAATTCAACAGTTACTGATTCAACTTTTTCATTCATTGATAATTCTTTATATTTTTTTGTTGTGGCATCATAGCACAAGAGTACTTTGTTGTGCAAAACATTAGCACAAACTAAATAAATAATACTATTTTTACATGTCAAGAGATTTGTTCTTTATTTTAGGTAAAATCTGTATTATGAGTGAAGAAAAATTTATCCACGATAGCAAAACTGTTTTAAAATTTATTCAATGCTACTGCGATAGTGAGCATTTTAAAGTTGAGAAAAAGATAGACTCTATCAAACTCAACTACAATTATAAAGATTTAAACGAAGAGATACACTACGACTTATGCGAAAAGTGTGAAGAGACCCTAATCTATTCATATATCAAACTTCAAGAATGTATACATGACGATAAACCAAGCTGTAGGAAATGTCCAAAACCTTGTTATGACAAAGCAGAATGGAAAACATTAGCAAAAATCATGCGCTACAGTGGCCTAAGACTCGGTATTCTTAAAATTAGAAAATTCTTTAGCAGGTTTGAACATAGCGCTTAAAATACTATACTACTTATCTTCATCTAATTTTCTGTATAATTTCAAAAACTAATCAAAGGCTTCTCCTATGGCAAAGCATCCAACACTCTTAGAACAATTTCGCTCTTTTTATTTTCAAAACAACCCTAAAGATATGGAGCAAGCTATAAAGTACTTTGGTGTCTTTGGTGGAATGAGCTGGAGTGTTGATATGGATAAGCCACTTTCAGAGCTAATAGAAAGTAAAGTTTTCAAGAACTACAAGTATATTCACGCAGATATTACAAAAATTACAGAGAGCGACAAACACTCCCACCAGCTCCTAAGTGGCATCGCTACTGGAGACCGTCGAATGCATTCTGCTTTAAAAAGAGCTCGCATCTCAAGAAATGATGGTGAGTATGCGATGGAAAATCTTTTTGAGAGAGGTCTTCTAGAAGCTGAATACTCTCTTGAATCTCCACCAAACGAAGAAGATCGTATAGATAAAAAACTCAACTTTCCTAAACCTTTCATGCGTTTTTGGTTCTCTTTTATATCTCCATATTTTAAAAGTATCAAAGATGGTGATTACAAAGAAGCAAAAGAGACATTTGCCAATCGTGAACAAGAGTTCTCTGAGCTGATATTTACAAAACTAGCCATGGAAGTTGTGAAGAAAAGTATAAAAGATGATCCTATTAAAGAGATAGGAAGTTACTGGGATAGAAATACTGAAATCGACATCTTGGCAAAAACAAAGTCTGGTAAAATCGTTGCTGGCATTTGTAAAAACTCTAACTCTAAAGCAAAAAAGACTGATCTTACTAAACTAAAAGAACAATGTGAAAAGGCTGAACTAACTCCGGATATCTGCGTAATTATTTCAAAGAGCGGTTTTTCAAATGAGCTAAAAAATGAAAAGGGAGCAGAGCTTAGACTACTTACTCTTAAAAACTTTAAAAGTCTAGTTGAAGACCTGAGTGAAAAAGACTTCATAGAATGCAGTGGAAAAAGATATTAACACTATGAAAAAGAAAGTTGCTTACCAAGGCGTAAAAGGCGCTTATTCTCACCTGGCTTGCCATCATGCTTATCCTGAGTATGAGGCTATTGCATGTAAATCGTTTGATGATACTATGTATTTAGTAGAAGAAAATGAAGCTGATCTTGCGATGATTCCGATGGAAAACTCAACAGCAGGCAGAGTTGAAGAAATTTACAGACTCATACCGAAGATGAACCTCTACATAATAGCTGAGCACTTTGAACCTGTAAACCACTGTCTACTTGCACTTCCAGGAGCAAAATTAGAAGACCTAAAAACTGTATCTTCTCACCCGCAAGCACTGGCTCAGTGCAAAAATCACATCGAAAAGCATAACCTAGATGCCAGAGCTAAGTTTGACACAGCAGGTTCAGCTGAAGAGCTTGTAAGTATGCAAGATAAAACTCACTCTGCCATAGCATCTAGCTTAGCTGCAGAGATATATGACTTAGAGATTTTAGAAGAAGGATTTCAAGACTTAAAAAATAATACTACACGCTTTCTTATTCTCTCTAAAGAGCACATCGTTCCTGCGTTTTGTGAAAATGAAAAGTATATTACTTCTATTATCTTTGAAGTAAGAAACATACCTGCAGCGCTTTATAAAGTACTTGGCGGTTTTGCGACTAACAGTGTAAACATCATCAAGATAGAAAGCTACTCTGGCAGTGGAACATTAACACTATCACAGTTTCACATCGATATAGACGGGCATCCAGATGAGAAAAATGTAAAATATGCACTTGAAGAGTTAGCTTACTTTGCCAACACTGTAAAAATGCTAGGTACATATATACCTCACTCTACGAGAGAGAACTTACGCGCGTAATTTAACTAATATAAGTCAAGATAAGTAACATTATTTTTAGATACACTTACTCAAAGTGAAAGAAAATGACAGAAAGAAAAATTCATACATGATTGTCGGACTGTTTTAAAGTTTATACAATGCTACTGCGATAATGAGCATGTTAAAAGTGAAAAACGTGAAGAGACTCTTCACTACTCATACCTCAAACTTCAAGAATGCCCACACGATGAAAAACCAAGCTGTAGAAAATGTCCAAAACCTTGTTATGACAAACCAGTATGGAAACTTATAGCAAAAATCATGAGATATAGCAGTTTGAGACTTGGCATCATAAAAATACGAAAAAACTCTTTGATCGTTTTAGGAAGAGTGCTTAAAGAGCAGATCTTGCTTTATGTTCTTTCTTATCAAGATACATTTTTTCATCAGCTTTGCGAATCAAAACATCAGCTTCTTCAAAAGTATCTGGACCAGTGTCAACAATGCCAATACTTAAAGTTACATGTTTAAATATTTTATTTACTTCAAGCCTTAAGCGAGTAACGTATATATCATGTGCTTCTTCTGCCTTACATTCTGGTAAGACAATACAAAACTCATCTCCTCCATAACGAAAACAGCTATCTTCTACACGTGATACTTTTTTTATAGACTCTCCTACAGCTCTTAAGATATCATCTCCTTTATGATGCCCTTGGGTATCATTAATTATTTTAAAATCATTAATATCTATATATACAACTGAAACTGATTCAGAGCGACGCTCAGCTGCTCTTAATGTTACCGTAAGAGTTTCTAATAGAGTTCTGACATTTAACAAACCTGTCAGAGCATCTGTTCTTGACATAGTTTCCAACTGCTGCGTTCTCTGCATAACAGTTTCTTCTAGTACTAAAGCATAGCTCTCTGACTTCTCTTTTGAAGATTCTATTTCTGATACTAAACTTCTAATGTAAGTTTCAAACACTAAAGTTATGTCAAACAAGAACAATTTATCAAGTGCTCCAAGCGTCGCTATTAACTCAACTGAGTCTTTAATCTCTTCTCTAATCATAGTTGTAAGTATCTTTTTAAGAGTATTAATAGCTGAAAGGTAAAGTTTTGGTTCAACTCCAATACGCTTATGTACCAATCCTATTCTAAGTCTATTATTGACATATTCAAGATCATAAAGTCCACTAAAAAGATCTAACAAATATTTACGCTGTGCATTTTTAAGCTTAAACAGAGTATCAGCATCTCCAATCAAAAGTGCTATTTCAGGAACTGATGTTTGCATCTCATAAAACGCGTCAACTAACTCATCCATCCTAGGTTCTATAAAAGTTTTACATTTTCTTAAAAACTCAAAATCTGTATCTCCAAGATTAAACAGTAGTTTTCGATTTGTAATTTCAAACTCTGTAATTCTCATTTGTTCTAGTAGTGTTTGATCTGTTCGCTTCATAATAGATTCCCTTATTGATGTGGTATTTGTTTAGGAATATTATATTCCATCATATCTTAATTTGCAAATGTTACTATTCATTTCATTAATCCAGTTTATTTAATAGTATAATTCCCTAAAAAAGAAACAACTATGCAAAACCTAATAACCCTACTAACTCAAAAAACAAATCTAAAAAAAGAACACATCCAAAACATTTTAAAACTTCTTGATGAAGGTTCTACTATTCCTTTTATTGCCCGTTATCGTAAAGAGATGACTGGTGGTGCTGATGATGAAGTTCTTCGTGATTTTGAAACTATTTACATAAGTTCTAAAAATCTTTTGGAACGTAAGGAAGAGATTTCTCGTCTGATTGGTGAGAGAGCTACTTTAACAGATGCCATAAGTAAAAGCATCTCAGATGCTGAGACTATGAGAGCTTTGGAAGATATATATAGACCTTATAAAGAAAAGAAAAGTTCTCGTGCTACAACTGCCATGGAAAATGGTCTTACTCCTTTAGCTAACACTCTTCAAAGCGCAAGACTCTCTGCATCTGAGTTCACACAAGAAGCGAAGAAGTTTGTAAAAGGTAATGTTGCATCTGCCCAAGATGCAGTAAAAGGTGCTCAAGACATTTTGGCTGAGAGATATGCAGACCAGCCTCGTGAGCGTGAAGCCATCAGAAACACAATGCTTCGCCACGGTTCTTTGGAGACTAAAAAAACTAAAAGCTTTGATGAAAATGGAACTTTTAAAAACTTCGCTGGTAAAAGTGAAAAAGTAGCTTACATTCCTTCGCATCGTTACCTTGCCATTATGCGTGGAGTAAAAGAGAAAGAGCTATCTGTAAAAATAACTACAGATGTAAACCACATAGAAGAGAACATCAAACAGTACAAGATTCCTCGTCATGCATCTAGCTCTAGCGAACTGCTTTTTGATGCTTACAAAGATGGACTAAAAAGACTTCTTCTTCCATCGTTGGAGAGAGAAGTTCACAGCGAACTAAAATTAAAAGCGGACGTTTCTGCCATCAACGTTTTTGGTAAAAACCTCAACCAACTTCTTATGACTCCACCTGTTACAAAGAGAGTTCTTTTAGGAGTTGATCCGGCATATGTGAGTGGATGTAAACTAGCTGTTATAGATGACAACGGCAACTACTTAGAATCCGCTGTAATCTACCCTACACAGCCAAAGAACGACTATGAGAACTCTAAGAAAAAAGTTATAACACTAACAAACAAATATAACATCACAGGTGTAGCCATAGGCAATGGAACAGGCTCCAGAGAAACACAGGAGTTCTTCGCTCGTCTTAACAAAGAAGAAGGTATGAACCTAAACTATACAGTTGTCTCAGAAGCTGGAGCATCTGTATACTCAGCATCTAAGCTTGCACAAGATGAGTACCCAGACCTTGATGTAACTATTCGTGGTGCTATTTCCATAGCTCAAAGACTTCGTGACCCGATGGCAACTCTTGTAAAGATAGATGCTAAGTCTCTTGGCATCGGACAGTATCAACACGATGTTGACCAGAAGCTTTTAGCTAAAAGACTTGATGATGTTACTTGTGACCTTGTAAACCGTGTAGGTGTAGATATCAACTCTGCATCTGCATCTCTGCTTTCTCATGTTGCAGGAATTGGTGCAAAGATAGCTCAAAACATCATTGCATATCGTGATGAGAATGGAAACTTCACTACAAAAGACCAACTTCTAAAAGTAAAAGGTCTAGGTAAAAAAGCTTATGAGCAAGCAGCAGGTTTCATCCGTATAAAAAATGGTAAAAATGTGTTTGACAACAGCGGCATCCACCCTGAGAGTTACAAGATAGCTAAACAGATAAACGGCTTAGACCTCAGCACTATAGATGCAGAGACAAAATCCAAAGAGCTTGGAGTTGGTAAGGAGACTCTCAAAGACATCATTAAAGAGCTTCAGAAGCCCGGTTTTGATCCGAGAGAGGATTTGCCTCCAATTCCATTTAAAGAGGACGTAACAGACATTAAAATGCTCAAAGAGGGTAGTTTTGTCTCAGGTGTTGTTCGTAACATTGCAGACTTTGGTGCTTTTGTAGATATCGGGCTAAAAAATGACGGAATGATTCATATATCTAAGATGAGTGAAAAGCGTATCGCTCACCCCTTAGAGGTTCTATCTCTAAACCAATATCTACCACAAATAGAAGTTATCTCAGTGGATAATGAAAAAGGCAAGGTTAGTCTTAGTCTTTTAAAAACTTTTTGAGTATCCTGTAAAGTTCAGCCTCATCTATAGGTTTAGACAGATACTCATCCATTCCCTCTTTTAAGAAGCGTTCTCTATCTCCCTCCATAACATTTGCAGTAAGGGCGATAATAGGTCCGCATCTGTCTCCATGTTTTTCTCGGATGCGATGCATAGATGTTATACCATTCATATTTGGCATATTTTCATCCATCAGTATAAGCTGGTGAACATCAGGATCATACATTACCAGAGCTTGCTCTCCATCATCTGCTATATCACACTCAACACCTATCTCTTCTAAAAGAAGCTCTATAAGCATCTGGTTTGTTTTATTGTCTTCGGCTACTAGAACTTTCCCGCTTAAAATTTTGTTCTCTATCTCAAATTCATCAATTTTAGCTTTTATTATGATATCTGAAGATATCTTTTGCATAGGAATCTTAACTTTAAACGTTGAGCCTTTGCCCTCTTGGCTCTCAAGTATAAGCTTTCCGTTCATCAACTCGATAAGCTTTTGTGTGATGCTAAGACCTAATCCTGTTCCTCCATACTTTCTTGTAGTAGATCCATCTGCTTGAACAAAAGGTTTAAAGATCTTATCCTGAACATCTGGAGACATTCCAATGCCTGTATCTTGCACAACTATGGAAAATTTTTCCTCTTTATAGTCAATATAAAGGCTAATCGTTCCACCATCTGGTGTAAACTTAATAGCATTAGATAACAGATTAAGAATAATCTGACTAATCCTAAACAAATCTCCGATAAAAACACCTTTTAAATCATGGCTGATATGTGACTTAAGAGATATATTTTTATCAATCAACATACCTTCGAACTGTTGGGCATAGTCTTTAAGTTCTTCATAGGCATTGAATTCATGTGCATCTACCGTAAACTCACCTGTTTTTATTTTCGCGAGGTCCAAGATGTCGTTTATGAGATTTAGCAGTTGCTTAGAACTTGTACCTACGTGACGTAGATACTCTAAATGTTTTTTATCACTTATCTGCTTGTTTAAAATGTTTAAAAATCCAAGGATAGCATTTAGCGGGGTACGAAGCTCATGAGACATGTTTGAAAAGAACTCTTCTTTTGCTTTTTGTGCTGTTATATCGTGACGAATAGAACTATAACCTATTAACTTTTTGTTGTAATTATAATCTGGAAAAATAGTGCTTCTTACCCAGTAAAACTCACCAGCTTTATTTTTATTTTTTATGTCTCCTTCCCAAGTCTCACCACTTTTGATGCTTTTCCACATCTCTTTATACAGCTCTTGTGGCATATCAGGATGACGTATTAGGTTGTGAGATCGTCCCATAAGTTCTTCCTCTGAATAACCGCTAATATCACAAAATGCCTTACTTGCATAAGTAATAAAACCGTTTAAGTCAGTATTTGAGGCTATCACATTCTGACCAAAAGATTTAACTGACTTATTTAACTTGTACTGCTTCTCTTTTAATTGCTCTAGTCGTTTTTTCTCTAAATTTGTAAAGTATGTGACAACTATAAAGATCAATATAACAAGTAAGAAACCAGATATTATGAGAGTAAGGTTTATATAGTCTGTAATAGTGTCATAACGTTTTCTTTGCTCTTGCACGGGAATGATTACTTCAAGCACCCCGCGAACATCACCAAGTTTCCAGTCTTTTTTCGGACTATCAAATCTCGTGTTATGGCAGTTGACACATGATATATCATTAAAAACATCTCCTATTGCAACCCTAACAACTTCTACGCCATTTATAATATCATTAGAAATAATTGGCTCTTGAGCACCATGGTCTCTAAAGTTGCTTATAGATTTTTTTTCAAATTCATCAAGTACTCTACCCTCACGATTTGGATATGAATAGTCACTATAGAGTTTAAGCTGCATCCCCTTAAAATTTTTAGTTATATTTTCGCTAAGATCATGAATAAACGTAGCTGGAAGAGGAATGGTGTTTGAAATATTTTTATGCTTAGAATCAACTTTTATATCTGAATATTTACGAACTTTACTTATGATATTTTTGCTGTAGTATTGACGTATTTCTTTATACTGCTCTATAGTTCTAATGGCATAATCAACTGTATTCTCACGCATACTCTTCTCATGTAAAGAAGAGGAAATTCCTGTAATAACTAAAATTTCTACGATTATGAGAAAGATGATAGGAAGAAAAATTTTAAACTCGACTATGGGTGACAATTCATCTTCCTCCATCATCTTTAAAAATAATTTACAATGATTATAACCAAACTATTTAAGAACATGATATGAATTACTTACATTGGCAGATAATGTAAGCCGTCACTTAGCATAATCTTTTCTTCTTATTTGTGTTAGAATAACAAAAAATTATTTAGGACTCATATGCAAAGAAGAGATTTCTTTAAACTGTCACTTGCGGCTTCTGCAGTTGCACTTACAACACCTGCATCTGCTCTTACAAGAGAGCCTATAGATTCTCAAAGTGTCTCAAAGGTTGCATTTCCGGAGAAAAGACCTCTAATCACATACTCTGATAGACCTCCTATTTTAGAGACTCCGATAGAAGTTTTTACAAAAGCTATAACTCCAAATGATGAGTTCTTTGTTAGATGGCACATGCCTCGTATTCCTACTCATGTTAGCATCGATACTTACAGAATCAAAGTTAGCGGTGAAGTTGAGAATCCTCTATACATTTCACTCAAAGAGCTTAAAAGTGACTATGAACAAGTAGAACTTACTGCTGTAATGCAATGTGGTGGAAACTCTCGTTCAGCATTTGTACCGACAACCAGCGGTATCCAATGGGGTAATGGGGCTATGGGTTGTGCTTCATGGAAAGGTGTTAGACTAAAAGATGTTCTAAAAAAAGCAGGTCTTACTAAAGATGCAAACTGGATAGGACTAAACGGTGATGACAAAGCATCTTTTCACAAGACAGAAAACTTTATGAGAGAGCTTGAGCTTCATGAGATAAAAGATGATGTTATTATCGCTTATGAGATGAACGGTGAAGATCTGCCATACCTAAACGGTTATCCTGTTCGTCTTGTTCTTCCAGGATCATTCTCGGACAGTTGGGTGAAGATGCTAAGCAATATCACTGTTATGAAAGAGTATAAAGAGCTTTACTATATGGATACCGCTTACCGTGTGCCTGACAATGAGTGTGAGTGTGAGACACCTGATAATCTTTCTAAAAAAACTAAGCCTATAACGACCATGAATATAAAATCTGTTATAGGTTATCCGACTAGCAACACAAGAATAGATGCCAACTCAAATGTAATACTAAAAGGTGTAGCTTTTGATAGTGGACACGGAATAAAAGAAGTTTTAATCTCTGTAGATGCTGGAAAAAGCTGGTCTCCTGCTGAGCTTGGTAAAGAGTTGTCTTTACATGCTTTTAGAGAGTTCAAATTTGCTTTTAGACCTAAGAGTAAAGGGAATATGACACTTATGGCTAAGGCTATTAATACTCTTGGTGAGGAACAGCCGTTTGCAAAAGATATACAGTGGAATCACGGTGGGTATAAATACAATGGCATCGATAGTGTTACTATCACGGTGGTGTAAGGAAATATGATGAGTAAAATATTATTAATAACACTACTTTTAGCATCTTGTCTCGCAGCTGAGTATACGAAAAAAGTACAACTTCCAAGTATTACTTTTCAAATGGCTGAAGATGATAACTTCAAAGCGATGCAGAGAAACTGTCAATGGTGTCACTCTTATGGCTACATCTTAAATCAAGGAAAACAGTCTAGGAAATTTTGGAACAAGTCAGTTGTTAAGATGAGAGAAGTTTACAAAGCCCCTATCACTGCTAGAGACGAAAAAACAGTAACAGACTATCTTTTTAAACACTATGGCAATGGTGAACTAGAATAATTATTAAATGGTAAAGTAAAATAATTATTTGATGGTTTACCAAAATGATATCCTTGAAACTCATCAACTCCTAGATTAAAGACAATATCAAATACCTCTTTATTGTGTACATATTCCGCTATTGTTTTTATGTTTAGCTCTTTTGAAAACTGTACAATTGCCTTTACAAGTTCAAATGAGTCTTTATCAGTATCAATATTCTTGATTAAGGAACCGTCAATTTTTATGTAGTCTGGTTTTAGTTTCATTATATGCGTAAAATTTGAGTACCCTGTACCAAAGTCATCTATAGCGATCCTAACTCCTAACCCCTTAAATGTTTTGATAAAATCTTCTACAATCTCAAAATCACCTATATCTTCGCTCTCAACTATCTCAAATATAATACGTTTTGCTATCTCTTTGTCACTCAATATTTTTTTCAAAAAATGTATCAGTTCCCTATTTTTTATATCTTGATATGCTAAATTTATGGAGACATCCTCCATCCTGTTTTCTAAAAGTTTAAAAGCTTTTTTAATAACAAGATATGAAATAGCACTGTACTGCTTGGTTTGTATTGCTATTGGTAAAAAGATCTCAGGTGAAGTGTGAGAATCTATAGAGTCTTCTTCACTGACTAACCTCATCAATGCCTCATGCTTGATAGTCTTTTGTTCTCTATCTACTATTGGTTGTAGACATGCAATAAAAAGATCATCCTTAAGTCCTCTATTGAGTATTTTAAACCACTTAGCTGTATTAATTATCTCTTTTGAGGCATCAATATTCAAATGATATGTAGAAAATTTTATATTATTCTTTTTTGCGTAGCTAAGTGCCATATCTGCTTTACCAAGTATCTTCTCATTTTCTATAGCAATTCCGACTGTTATTGATAGTTCTACAAATTCATTCTTTTCTTTTAATGGAAATTTTGTTATTAAAACCTGTTTGAACAGTTCATTTATATCATCTAAAATCTTTTCATGATTTAGAAACTCTGATGATTCAAAAAGTACAAATTGATCTCCTGAAATCCTATAAACTTCATAGCATTTATTTTGTGTATAGTCTTTTAGTAGACTTGAAAAATTCTTTAAGACTTCATCTCCTACATTAGTTCCGTATAGTTCATTTATAGAATGAAAATCATCTATATCTATCAATATTAAAACAGGAAACTCAACATCTACAATATCAATATCAAGCCTAAAGCGACTTTTTAAACCAGTCAAATCATCAATATACAATTTTTCTTCTAATTCTCGTGTTCTATTTTCTACCTTTGTCTCGAGTAAATCATTTAAGCTTTTTAGTTCACTGTTTTTACGTTCAATCTCGTTTTGGTATCCTCTATTTTCTTTTTTAAGCCGTATCTTCTCAACACTTATTGCTAATGCTTCTAAGAATTGTTCTAAAATGGTCGGTTTTAGCAAATACCCATCAATTCCAAGCTTAATTGTTTGAGTAAAATACTCTGATTCACCATAAGCTGAGACTACTAAAACTTGCTGGTTTGGATTGATTTTTTTAATCTCACTTATCATTTCAATACCATTCATTTTTGGCATACTGATGTCAGTCACTACTAAGTCTATAGTGTCACTATTAAGTTTATATTTATCAAGTCCATCTACTCCATCAAAACCTTCTATTACATTCTTAAAAGTTCTTTGTAATATCAGTGAGGTAGAGTCTCTTACATCTTCATTATTCTCTACATACAAGATCTTCATATTTTTTCCATACTTTTCTAAATTTTCCAATACTTCATTCATTACTTATTTTATCCCTGGTTTTATAAATTCAAATATCACTTAACTCTATTGTAAAGACAGCACCAACATGATTGTTTTTAACACTCAACTTACCGTGACAGTGATCTTCTATGATTGTTTTAGACATATAAAGACCTAGACCTGTACCATCTTTACTTTTTTTTGTAGAAAAATATGGCATAAAAATATCATTCATAATATTTTCCGGTACACCACCTGCATTATCATTTATTTCCAATATATATTTATGGCTATCTTCTTGTATATATGTTTTTATATATATAGTTGGATTTATAATATTGCGTTCTAAAAGTACATCTTCTGCATTTTTAATAAGGTTCAAAACAACCTGTTTCAACTCATTTGAATAAGAAGTAAATCTTTTTTGGCATTTGTATTCTTTAACTAGTTTGATGTTCTTGTCAATGAGTGTTGGAGATAAAATCCCTAATGAACTTTCAACAACTTCTTCAAGTGTAATTTCATCCTCTTCTTTTTGATCTTTAAAAAAGCCTCTAAAGTCATCTATTGTTGCAGATAGGTGTTGAGTATAATCAGTGATTTTTCCAAGTGATTTTTCAAAAAATTCTTTTTCATAATTACCCATCATTACATCTATCTTCATAGCCCCCACAGTTGATGAGATGGCAGCTAATGGTTGTCTCCATTGATGCGCTATCATGCTTATCATCTCACCCATTTTTGCCAGTCTATTTTGATATAGTAGTTGCTTCTCTTTCTCTGTGTTCTTTTTAACTTCTTCTTCTATTCTTTGCTCTAGCGTCTCATTTAATTTTTGTAACTTTTTTGTTTTTTCTTCCACACTGATTTCTAGCGAATCTTTTAATCTATCTACTTTAGCTTTTAAATTACCAAACCTTGAAGAGAATGTGTATGCAACAGGAAAAGATCCTAAAATCATAAGAAACATAATAAATGCCATCTCATATATTTGGATAAGGCTCTGCTCTTTAAATTTATGGTATTTTGGTTCAATTATCATTTTAATATTCTCACCATTATCTAAGTCTATCAGTGCTGAATAGACCCCTTCACCAATATACTTATCCTTGTTTAGTATACTTTGGTAACTATCTTCAAAATGATTTTTAACACTGTATTTCGTATCTAAATATTTACCCCAGCTACGATTTTTTTCTGGATGAATAATAAAATCACCATCATTATCTATTAGATAAATATTATAAAGTGATACGCTTGATATTTGATTTAAAAAATACTTCATAGATATATTGATGATAAGTATTCCAACTTTTTCATTTTCAACAAATATTGGAATACCTACTCTCAGCACCGGTTTTATTGGTTTTTCTATTTGATTATGTTCTATATTTAAATCAATTTTTGAGTACCAACTTTTTGCTTTGTCATCTATCGCTATAATTTCTTTAAAGTAGTATCTATTTGATTTGTCTTGAAGTTCTTCGCTTGTTATAAGTTTTGGAGTAGGTTCCTTCTCTGTTTTATCTATTCTGACTTTTTCAAATCCATTTTTATCAATATACCTGAGTTGCATAACATCTTCGGAAGTATTAACAATATATGTAAATAGGTCTGAAATATCAGAATCACTATTATCATGGAGATATTGTTTGAATATTTTTGAGTCTCTGATTACAAATAATTTTTTCTCAATATTGTTAGTATAATTTTTTAAAAAGGCTTTTTGTTTAGTGAGTTGATCAACTGTATTTATAATATATTGCTCTTTTACATGTGACACTTGTATTTTATTTACAGTAAATATAGCGACCAGCCCTAATGCCAGCCCGTAAGTAATATAACTAAGCAGTAGCTTATTTTTAAATGAATTCATATTAGAAGACTTTTCTCTTTAAAAACATACTTTGTTTCTACCATTATGTTTAGCTTTGTAAAGTGCTTTATCCGCTCTTTCGACTAATGAGTCTATACTGTCTCCATCTTCAAAGCTTGCAACTCCAAAACTTGCCGTGAGCTCTTTGATATACTCAAAACTTGTATTTTCAATAATTTTCCTGAGGTTTTCTGCTAAGTGTAAAGAGCCTTCAATATTTGCTTCATGACAAATAATAAGAAACTCTTCTCCACCCCATCTACCAACAATATCTGTTTTTCTAATATTATTTTTAAGGACTTGAGAGAAACTTTGAAGGACTTTATCACCAATCTGATGACCATATGTATCATTAATAGGTTTAAATCTATCAATATCAATAAATATAATACTTATCTCTGCTTGAAGTTTCACCATTTTATTAATTTCCAAATCAAGCACTTTATCAAGTTTAACTCTATTATATAATCCCGTTAATTTATCTGTAATAGCTAGTGCATTCAACTCTATGTTTTTGCTAAGCTCTTGTTGTATTTTTTCTTCAAGTTTTATGTTTGATAATTTAATATTTTTAATATTTTCTATGTTTTCTTTTTCAATTGAAATATCGTTAAGCATCTTGGAGAGGACAAGAAAGAATTCATGATCTTTAGTCGGCTTTTGAATAAATTTATTGATTCCGATATCAATCAAATTTATAAGCATCTCGGAGTTACTAAAGGCAGAAATAATCAATATCGCCTGTTCTTTATTTATCTCAGATATAGCTCTAGTCATCTCAATACCATTCATATGCGGCATATCAATATCACTAATTACTAAATCATAATATTGTCCATTGTCTTTATGGAAATCTATATATTTTTGTATACCTTCTCGTCCATCAACCGCTACATCAACATAACCGACAAATCTTTCTAACAACTCGGACGTACTCTCTCTTACATCTTCTTTATCTTCTACATAAAGTAATTTTATAGTTTTACTTATCTTCAATAATTCTGTTAATTTATTTTCATCCATTTCTGGCTCCTAGAAATACTCTAGTTATTTAAGTACATTGTAAAGACACTTGGGTAGTTTAGCGAAGAAAAATATCCAAAAAGTTTCATTATTATTTTTGGATAGTTACTCTAGATAAAGGAATATCCTACTGAGTAGATGTTTTTTATGAGTTTTTGTGGGAGTTTATTATTCAATCTTTTTAGAAGGTTTTTTACATTTGATTTATCTATATTTCTAGAATCTTGCCATATTTGTTCAATAATTAATTCATCTGAGTAAATAAAATTTGTATTTGATGTCATTAGTTCAAATAGCAAAATTTCATTTTTTGTAAGTGTAATCTCTTGTGATTTATAGTACAGTTTGTTTGAGCCTTTACTCCATCTATAGTTTTCATTTATATCTATAATATCTTTTAAAGAATTAGATTTAGCATATAAAATTCTGCTTAGTTCTTCAACTATTTGCTCCACTTCAATAGGCTTAATCAAGTAACCATCAACTCCGCTTTTTATCGCTTTTAATAAATAATCACTTTCATCATGAGCTGAAAAAACTAAAACAGGGATTTTTTCATTAATAGAGTTATTGACTTTATCTATCATCATCAAGCCATCCATATTTGGCATATTTATATCTGTAAAAATAATGTCCGGCTTATGCTTATTAAATTTTTCTAGCCCATCTTTTCCATCAATTGCAACAATGATTTCTTCAAAAAACTTTTCAAGCAGTGTAATAGTTGAGACTCTTGTCTCTTCATTATCTTCGACATAAAGGAGCTTTAATGTTTTTGTATATGATTGAAGTTTATCTAGTTGTTTAATATTCACTTTGATGTTCCTAATAAAACTTTATGAGCCATTATAGCCTTAAAAATATAAATCAAAAAATAGACTTGCTATAATTGCGAACAAGAAATACAAACCAAAAGAGCATCATGATACAACTAACAAACATTTCTAAAAGCTTTTCTTCTCAAGAACTTTTTTCAAACCTAAACTTTAAACTAAATGCTGGAAACCGCATCGGTCTTGTCGGTAGAAACGGTAGTGGGAAATCTACTCTTTTTAAACTTATTCTCGGTGAGGAAAGTCCTGACAGCGGTGATGTTGTCATTCCTAAGGGCTATAAGATAGGTACTCTAAAACAGCATCTTACATTTAGCCAATCAACTCTTAGAGAAGAAGCAGCTTTAGCACTTGAAGAAGAAATGAAGTATGATGTGTATAGAGTTGAAAAGATTCTTTTTGGTTTGGGATTTGTTCAAGAAGACCTTGAAAAAGACCCTCTGTCCTTTTCAGGTGGTTATCAGATACGTATAAATCTTGCAAAACTTTTAGTAACCGAGCCAAATCTGCTACTTTTAGATGAGCCTACAAACTACCTTGACATCGTCTCTCTTAGATGGTTAAAGAGTTTTCTTCGTAATTTTGAGGGTGAAGTAATTCTGATAACTCACAACAGAGATTTTATGGATAGTGTTACAACACATACTATGGGACTTGTTCGCAAAAAAATAGAGATTATTGCAGGAGATACTCACAAGTTTTACGAACAACTTAACGCAAATGATGAGCTTCACACAAAACAAAAAATCTCACAAGATAAAAAAGTAAAAGAGCTTGAAGAGTTCATCGCTAGAAATAAAGCCCGTGCATCTACAGCAGCTCTTGCTCAGTCAAAAGTAAAACAGTTGGAAAAGATGGATATACTTGAAGACTTAGGCTTTGACAACTCTCTAAAATTTGATTTTAACTTCAAAGATACACCAGCAAAGATTTTACTTGATGTTAAAGATTTGAGCTTTGGTTATACACCTGAGAACATCCTTTTTGAGAAGATATCATTTACACTTGAAAAAGGTGAATGTCTTGGGATTATCGGTAAAAATGGTAAGGGTAAATCAACACTTCTAAATACTATAGCAGGTGAGCTAAAGCAACTAAGCGGCAAGGTTGACTTTCATACATCAACTTCTTTTGCTCACTTTGGTCAGACAAATATTGCACACCTTAGTGATAAAAACACTGTTATGGATGAGATATATGTAGGAAATTCTACACTCTCAGAAGCACAGGTTAGGAGCATCTGTGGCGGTATGATGTTTAGCGGAGATGCAGCTAAGAAGAAGATCTCTCTTCTCTCAGGTGGAGAAAAAAGTCGTGTAATGCTAGGGCAGATTTTAGCTCGCAATGTAAATCTTCTTTTTCTTGATGAGCCTACAAATCATCTTGATATGGATTCTATAGAAGCACTTACTATTGCTATACAAAGCTTCAAAGGCTCGGTCATCATCGTAACTCACTCCGAAGAACTGCTTCGTAGAGTTTGTGATAGGCTCATCATTTTTGCGAAAGACGGAGCTGAATATTTTGACGGCGGATATGATGATTTCTTAGAAAAAATTGGCTGGGAAGAAGAGGAGCAAGTTGAGAAAGTAAAAGCTGCTCCAAAGGGTAACCAAAAAGAAAATAAAAAACTTAAAGCTGAGATGGTTAGAGAGAGAAATAAAGTTACATCCGCTCTAAAGAAAAAAGTTGAAAACTTAGAGAGTAAAATCATGAAGACCGAAGAGCTTTTAGAAGTTCATCATAAAGATCTCATAGAGGTTTCAAACTCTGGTGAGAGTGCTAAACTTATGGAGCTTTCTAAACTTGTCTCAGATGAAGAAGCATCTGTAGAAGAGATGTTTGAAGAACTTGAAGTTGTTCAAACTAAGTTAGATGAAATCAACGAAGAGTATGAGCAAAAGATGGCGGAGCTAGACTAAGTCCACTCTTCAAGCTTACCTCTCAAATCTATATGAGTAAGATATAGTCTCAAATCAAACTCTGCTTGATGATATGATGGCTGCATATATTCACATAGTTTATAAAAAGCTTTGTTGTGCTCTTTTTCTTTAAAGTGCGCTAACTCATGCACTACTATCATCTCTAAAAACTCTTCTGGTACACTCTTAAACATAGATGCTACACGTATTTCATTTTTGGCTTTTAACTTTCCGCCCTGCACTCGTGAGACAAAGTGATGAGTTCCAAGAGCATTGTGAATAACATTTATTTTTCCGTCATAAACAACTTTACTAAGCGGAGATGCTTTTTTTAGATGTTCATTTTTTAAATCATTCACATAAGAGAAAAGTGTTTTATCACTCTTCTTATCATGTCCGTATGGATACTTTTTTAGAAGGTGTGCAGAGAGCTTATCTTGTTTTATAAGCTCTCTGACTTGAAGTTTTACAGCATCTGGATAGTGATTAAGATATTTGAGCTTACTTTCCAATACGCTTTATAAGAGCTTTTATACTCTCATCCTTTTTTTGAATATATAACTCAAGTGAATAATTCTTATTTTTTAATTTGTACATCATCTTCTGAGCATTTTCCTCACTGTCCACAAGATAAATAAGTAAAAAACTGTTATCTTGCCAACGAATTAACATATCATCTTGACGTGTACTATTTTTAAAGTGATTAACTGAATTGCAAAGAGTAAGTTCTTGCGAATCATCTTCTAAAGTTATTAGGATTGCTCCTATGATTTTTTCATTAAACTGTGCCGCATCTTGGTAGCTTCTAGCTATGTGTAAAAAATAATCTTTTGCATAAGCTCCACTTTTAACATCCATATTTGCATTGTTCTCAATCATAATCCGCTTTATCAAACTCTGCGTAATGTCATTGAGTGTAGCTATAGTATACTCAGAAGTGATTTGCTTAAGCTCTACAGAAAAAGCATGAGGTTCAAAGCTTGGTGTCATCATGCTCACAACACGATCAATCTCTGGAAGTTTTAAAATCGAATCAAACCATTTTTCGCCTGCAGAAATCTTCTCTTTATAAAAATATAATGGATGAGGAACAAAGTTATCAACGAAGGCTCCATACTCGCGTAGATAACTTTCACAAGAAGATATAGCAAAAAATTTGTTAAAACTTTTGTTTGTTAGAATTGGCTCATCATCTTTAAAAATAACAATCAGATCTTTTTGACTATCTATTACACTTTGAAGCAGAGCTATACTTATATTATCTTCAATCATTAAAGCACCCAAACAGAAAATTTCTTACCTTTTATTTTTCCATTTTTTAGCTGCCTATGCGCCTCATCAATAAGTTTAGCCTCTATAGCAACATAACTTTGGCGCTCATAGATATCTATCTTCCCAATAGAACTGCCTTGAAGTCCGGCATCTCCAGTTAGTGCGCCAAGAAGGTCTCCTGCACGCACCTTATCTTTCTTCCCACCTTCGATTACAAGTGTTATATATTGAGGTTTCATCTCAAAGCCGTTAACAGTTTTAAGTTCCCCTGCATCTTCAAAAAGCCTTGTCTCGTTTTTATACTCATAAGCCTTGTCAGCTTCATATTGACTAAAGAGTGTAAATGCCAAACCATCTTGACCGGCACGTCCGGTTCTACCAATTCTATGAGTGTAAGTCTCATCCCCATGAGGAAGATCATAATTGATTACCATAGACATTTCTTTAATGTCTAAACCGCGAGCTGCTACATCTGTAGCAATAAGTACAGGGCAACTTCTGTTGGCGAATTGAACTAAGACATCATTTCTCTCATACTGTTCAAGATCACCGTGAATAGCTAATGCATCTATCTTTTTCTTTAATAAATTTTCTGCTAACTCTTTTGCTTCTATCTTTGTATTTGTAAAGATAATGACATTTTCAGGTTTGAAATTACTCAGAATATTTACAATAGTGTCTAGTTTTTGATGGTCATTTACTTCGTAAAATCTCTCAGTTATGTTGTTTGCTGTCTCTGTAGAAGTTGTCTTCACGCTAACAGCTTCATGCTGAAGGTTTTTACTGATATCCATGATCTCATCCGTATATGTAGCCGAGAAGAGAAGTGTCTGTTTTCTCTTTTTAGTGAACGATAAAACTTCATTTATCTCTTCACTAAATCCCATATCGAGCATTCTGTCTGCTTCATCAAGAACTAGCATCTCTAAGTCCTCAAGAGATAGAGTCGCCTTCTTTAGATGCTTTAAAATCCTCCCTGGTGTTCCTACAATGATGTGTGCACCATGACTAAGTGAACCAAGCTGTGGACCAAAAGCAGCTCCGCCGCAAAGAGTTAAAATCTTAACATTGTGTGTAGCACGGGCTAGCATACGAAGCTCTTTAGCAACCTGATCCGCAAGCTCACGTGTAGGACAAAGTATGAGAGACTGAACTCTAAACTTTTTAACTTGTAGTTTTGTAAGAAGTCCTATTCCAAAAGCGGCAGTTTTTCCACTTCCTGTTTTTGCCTGAGCGATTACATCTTTACCATCAAGAATATGAGGAAGTGCCTCAGCTTGGATGGGAGTCATCTCTTTGTAGCCTATTTCTTCTAGGTTATGAAGCATCTCTTTTGAGAGAGGTAGATTTGAGAATTTCATTAGTATATTTCCTTCACACGACCGACTTCACCGCTCATAAGACGTACTTTGATGCCATGAGGGTGAGAAGGAGATTTTGTAAGAATATCGCGAACGATACCATCTGTAAGGAGTCCAGTGTCTTGGTCTTGTTTTAGGACAATAGCTACGCTTTTGCCTTGTTTAATATTTTTTCTTTGAGTGCCATCCATAACTGTACCTTTTAGTTTTTAAGTATGCAATTATAGCTGTATTCTTCTAAGCTGTCATCGCTTCTTCAAAACTATTCACATCTTCCATACTTTTAAGAACAACATCTTCTATTTGATGAGTTCCTAAGTTATACTTTGAAGTAAATATATGTACCGACTTTGTGTCAAAGGCTTCTATATCTCTAATCAGAGCATATATCTCGCCCAATAAACCCTCATCTTTTAGCAAGGCATTTGTAACTTCATCTGAGATATTTAAATCTTTCAATACCCTTTCTAGTTTAACGCTGAAAAGAGTATCTATAAGTGATAAAACACCGACAAAATATGCTTCCCCTAAAGCGTTGCTTTTCACATCAGGATTTACAGATTTTAAGATATTTTCCATTAGCTCTGTTCTATGTTTTACCATCAGCATGAGAGGTGAATGCTTAGATGTTCTGCTTACTGATTTTGAGTAAATCATCAACATTAGCCATTGGGCAAGTGGCTGTCTTCCAACTAATGTCAAGATATGATGAATAGAAGAGATTCTGTTTCTAAAGTGAAATGCACAAGAGTTCATGTAGCGTAATAACTGTACAGTTATCTCATAGTTATTCTCAAACTCTGATGTAATCTCATCTATATTGGTGTCATTTATCAGCAGGTTATAAAGCTTTAGTACATTTAATTGAGAAGGTTCATACTTCGCATTTTCTACAATGTTAGGTTTTGCAAAAAAGTAGCCCTGAAACATTTCACAGCCAATCTCTTTTGCTAATTCATAGTGTGTATTATCTTCTATTTTAGAACCGACTACTTTGATGTTGTGAGCTTTCATCTCACTGATCATATCTTTCATCTCAAGATCTATGTCTTTATCTACATTTATTTTTATGTATGAGAGTTCTTTATATACTTTTGAATATTCTTTTAAACTATCTGGATCTAAGGAAATATCATTTATAGCAAGAATATAGTCTTTAGCATGAAGCTGTTGCAGTCTCTCAACTACTCTCTCACTCATCTTCACATCTTCAAAAAGTGAAAATATAAAAAACTCTTTTGGGATTGAAAAAATAATATCGTGAAGTAAAAATTTTTCATCAACTTTAACAAATGCTCTACGATTTCCAAGTAGCGTGCTTGTCCCAAACTTATTTAAGATATTACTTATAACTGACGCACTGGCAAATCGGTCATTACTTATATGACTGGCTTTAGTACTGTCTCTATATAAAATCTCATAAGCAACAAGATCACCGTTAGAGTCAAGAATTGGTTGGCGCCCTAAATATACATTTTCCATTGCAATCCTTTTTATTTAATTGGGTATATTGTAACGAAAAAAAGTCTCTAAAAAGTTAGATTGTGTGTTTTAGTTGGTACATCATAATAGACGCTGCAACACTAACATTAAAACTCTTAACCCCTGGAGCCATTTCTATACTCAAAACTTCATCACAAATATCAAGAACTTCTTGCGATATTCCTTTTCCTTCATGCCCCATAAGCAGAACCCATTTTTGAGGAGATTTTACCTGTGATAAGAGTGTAGCATCTGGAGTAACCTCAGCTGCGTATATCCTGTATCCATCTTTTTTAAGCTCTTGTATTGTCTGAGATATATCTTCATAGATATGTACTTTCAGCTTGCTAACATATCCCATAGATACTCTCAAAGCCCGTCTTCCATAAGGATGCGGTGATTGGCGAGGGAGGAGATAAGAATCTACTCCCAGAGCAGCAGCACTTCTTGCAATAGAGCCTACATTTTCTGTTGATGTTATGGCATCTAGCATCAAGATATTATCACCTAGCGCTTCTAGCGATGTTTCATCCGGACGAGTTCCATGCATCATGCAATTATGATGAATCTTATGACCGACAATATTCTGCATCTCATCTTTGTCTACAAGAAAAAGTTTCTCTATTTTTTTTGAGTTTATCAGCTCTGAAAATTCATTATAATACTCTTTTGTAGCCAAGATGCTTTTCACTTCTATTTCACTATCTAAAAGCATATTTACAACTTTTGGACTATCAGCTATAAAACTATTATCCTCTGTAAAAGCATTATCTCTGAGCTTTTTATAAATCTCTAATTCCGGTATGTTTATGTCATCTATCTTTATATAATTCATCTTCGCTATAATAGCATACAAAGGAGTTCAAATGAAATATTCAATATCTTTTCGCATCTGGCACTGGCTAAATGCAATCGTTGTTTTAGGGCTGTTGGCAACTGTGTTCTTGCGTAAGACATTTTTGAGTTGGAGAACTAACTCAGAGATACTCATGAACAAACTCTTTGACATGGATATAGAAATAAGCATTGAACAGGCAAAGATTTTGGCAAAGGCTGTTCGTGCAGGCATGTGGGAGTGGCATATTATACTAGGTTATGCACTTGTGTTTTTGATTCTTTTTAGGATATTTCTATACTTTAAAGATACATCCATAAGAGAGAGTTTCAGCTCTTTAACACTGCACAAAAAAATGGTTCATCTTTCATATTATGTTATTTATGCGACTCTAATCTTTATGAGTATTACGGGTTTTATGATTCACTTCTACCAAGATTTGGGATTGTTAAAAGATACAGCACATGATATCAAAGAGATTCATGAGCTTGTATTTAATATCATTCTGTACTTTGTACCTCTTCACATCGCGGGTGTTATTATTGCTGATAATAGAGACGAAAAAGGTCTGATTTCTACAATGATAAACGGTAAAGAGTAATTACGCTACCTTATCTACCCTGAACCAGCCGGCTATAGAGTATCTTTTTTTTATAGCTGGTAAAACTTCATGTGGAAACTTCTCACTCAAAAAGACAACTAAAGTATTTGCTTTAGGAGGCACTTTTTTTAAAAAATTATTATGCTCATCATATATAACCAACTCTCCGCCATCTCCCTCTCTCCATCCTTCATTTAGGTAATAAACAGTGGTTACAACGCGATTTACAGAGTTTTTAAAAGCATCTACGTGAGTCTCGTAAAAATCTCCTGTATTATATATAGCATAGTGACTTTCATAATATGTCAACACTAAAAAAAGTGTCTTATTCAGATACTCTTTAAGTCCATCAGCAAAAGCTAAAAATTCACTTCGTACCGAGCCATCATCATCTAACCAATGAATCTTATCTCGTCTTCTATTTGTATCTATATGCAATGCAGGGAAGTTTGAGATGCCTGCTCTTCTAAAGTTACTTTCTATTTTTGCATCTTGTAAAAGCAGGTGTGAGAGATTTTTACTTATAGCATTTTCTATTACTATATATCCATCATCGACTAAGGCATCTGTTATTTTTGAATATATAGCTTGGTTCATATGCGTACCTAATATTAATAGCGCATTGTAATCAGTTTTATTGTTTTTTGAGCATAGGAATGTTGTTTTATTGGTAATGTTTCTGAATTTTAAAGAAGTAATCTATTTAACACTCCATAAAGAGTGTCAAATACTAAATAGGTAGAACGCGAATGTTTTTAGAAAGTTTCTCTTTAAGAGTTGATTCGATTGCATAAAGTGTACCTGTTGAAGAAGAAGCACAACCATTACAAGCACCTAAGTAACGGATATAAATATCAATATACTCATCACCTTTTTTAATGTCAATTACTTCCATATCTCCACCATCCATAACTAGGAACTGGCGAACACTCTCATCAATTACAGCATCTACTGCTTTTATCTGCTGAACTAAAGTCATACTAGCGAAATCTCCAGATGCACCTGCATCAGCAGCAGCTTTCATTTTCTCTTCATCCATCTCTTTACGAGTATCGGCTAAGATATCTACTAAGTACCACTCTCTAGCTTCGTGACCACCAGGCTTGATACAGCTTTTACAGAATCCACCGGCTTTTGTATAGTCAGTAATCTGCTCAATAGTTTTAAGATCATTAAGACGAATAACCTCTCTAAGAGTATTCAGACTAACACGAGCACATTCACAAACAATGATCTCTTCTTCAAAACTCTCAGCATCTACGCCCATGTAAAGACCAGCCGCTTTTTTAATAACATCGTAAGCCATAACTGAACAGTGCATTTTTTGAGGTGGAACTGCAGGAACATCTGGAGTATCACGAAGAGCCATCTCAACATCAATATTTGTAATCTTTACAGCTTCTTGTACTGTTTTACCAATACAAAGTTCAGTCATTACATCAGAAGATGCGATAGCTGTACCACAGCCAAAAGATTTGAATTTTGAATTTACAATCTTATCGTTTGCAGGATCTATTTCCCAGTATAAACGAACCGCATCACCACAAGACTCTGCACCGAAATCAGCAACAATTAACTTATTACCGCGTCCCTCTGCATCTGCCTCAAAAATCTCACCTTGGTGCTGAGGGTTATTCATAAGCGTTGTTACTTTATTTGAATAAGCATCCCATAAAGATGCTCCTAACATATCTGCTTTTGCCATAATATTCTCCTATTTTTTATTTTTTAGTGATGGTGAAGTTCGCATTCTTTAACTTCTCCACCTTCTGTTGGTTTCTGAATTGCGAATGAACTAGAAATTGCTCTAAGTCTTCCAACCGCATTTTTAAAATGACTAATAGTATAATCAATCTCAGCATCTGTTGTAAAACGACTAAGGCTTAGTCTGATTCCAGTGTGAGCTAATTCGCTATCTGCTCCGATTGCAAGCATAACAGTATTCGCTTCTAAATCTGCACTTGCACATGCTGAACCTGTAGATGCACCGATTTGACCATTGTTCAAATCCCAAAGCATACCTTCACCCTCAACACCTTTAATAGATATAAGGATAGTATTTGGTGTACGATTTTCTCTATCACCAACTACAAAAGTATCGCTAAGCTCTAAGATAGAGTCTTCTAAACGATCTCTTTTTTCTCTAATCTTACGAGCTGTCTCTTCAATGTTTGCAGTGGCAAGCTCAATAGCTTTACCCATACCAACAATATAAGGAACGTTCAGTGTACCTGAACGGCGACCACCCATGTGCTCACCACCGTGCATTAGTGGAGTAAGTTTTTGAGAGTCTTTAATATAAAGAGCCCCTACACCTTTTGGACCATGGAACTTATGAGCAGACATTGAAACGAAGTCAACATTTACTGCTTGTAAATCTACAGGTATTTTACCAATGGCTTGAACAGCATCTGAGTGAAAAAGAACACCTTTTTCTTTACAGATATCGCCAATCTCTTTAATAGGAAAAACCATACCTGTCTCATTTGAAGCCCACATTACAGTAACTAAAGCTGTTTTATCTGTAATAAAACTACGAACTGTATGTGCTTCTACTATACCTTGGTCATTTACCGGAAGATATGTAACTTTTGCACCTTGATCTTCTAAAAATTTACATGTAGCAAGAATTGATGGATGTTCAACCTCAGTAGTTACGATGTGGTTTTTATCTCCATTTACAACTAGGTCTGTAAATACAGATTGAAGAACCCAGTTATTTGACTCTGTTGCACATGATGTGAATACGATATCATCTTTATCACTTGCATTTAGTGCTGTATAAACTTGATCTATTGCTTTACTTAAAGCAGGATGCGATGCTGTTCCAAACTTATGAAGTGAGTTAGGATTACCATACAGCTCACTAAAGAATGGTTGCATTGTTTCTACAACTAAAGGATCTACCATTGTTGTAGCATTATTGTCTAAATAAACTTGCATGTTTTACCTCATGAAATAGGATTATTTTTAATTAAGACAAAATTTGTCTTCTTTTACTTTTGACATGATAATAGTTTTGTTATTACGATATGCTTAAACCAATCTGTACTTATGGATTATTTAAGCTATAATTATATTTATAAAATAATTTAATATATAATATAGGAATAAAATATGTGTAATTTCAATAAACATAGTGACGATACAAAAGAATTAATTCACTTGCTTATGACAAGGTTTGCGTCTTCTATTGGTGGAGCAAACTTTCTTTTAGGACTACTTGAGGCTATGAAAGAAAAAAAGCCTAATGCCCTTATGTTTAGCGCTTGTCAGATTAATTCTAAAGAAGCAACCATCAAATGGAATAAAAAAGTTTTTAAAGACAAACTTGACATTTTAGAAGAGGTTATCCGTTCACATAAAAGCTCAGAAGATCAAGATTTTAATATACTTGAGAGTGATAGTGAGAAAAAGAAGAAGAAAATCCTAAATATGGTTAAAGCTCTTGCACCACTAGAGTTTATTGTAACTCCCAATGATTCTGAGAATGGAGAAGGATTCACGTTTAAAATATTTGAAGATATTGAAGATGGCATCGTAAAAATCAACCCTGTATTTGCAGCAATGTTTTTCTGTTCAACAGAATATATGAAAAAAGTTTTAAAATATAACTCTTAAAAATTTTATGCTTGAAGTCACTGAGTTAAGTTAAATACTTTAACGCAGTTTCTTCCTGCATCTTTAGCCATATACAGTGCTTTATCAGAGTGTTCCATTACTTCATTTATGTCATCGTCTCTTAAACCAAAACTTATTCCGGCTGAAATCGTAATCTTTTGCTCTTTGCACTCAAAAGTTCTTCTCTCTATGCTCTCTCTTATCTGTTCTACTTTACGTAAGACATCTTGTTTATAGATTTCTGTAAAGATAATAACAAACTCTTCTCCGCCATAACGACAGAGTGTATCTCCTGGTCTGATAAGTGACTGCAGACTCAGAGCAAGACTTTTTAATATACAGTCTCCAGTTGAGTGACCAAGAGAATCATTGATAAGCTTAAATCTGTCTATATCTATAAAGACCACAGCAAAATCAGTATCTTCTTTACGCAAAGATGTAAAATTTTCTAAAAAATTATTCAAATAGTGACGGTTATTCAGACCTGTCAGGGCATCTTTAAATGCATATGTCACTGCTTTATTATTTACTTGATATAGCTCTTTTTTTATAGAAAGATATAAAATAAATATAATAAACACCGCAGAGGAAATTGAGAAAAACATCTCTTTGAAAATGAGATCATATATTAGAGCAATATCTTGAGCATCGTGATGTAGCACTAAAATTCTTACAATAGATAATACTATAAGAGCAGAAGCTACTATAAAGATGGCTTTATACACTAAGTGTTTTTTCTCATCATAGCTTATCATCAGCCTACTTCCTTAAGCTTTTGCATCTGATATATCTGTATCTTTTTATTTGCAACTTCATTTAGTATAACACTTGGACTTACCCCTAAAAACTTCTTAAATACTGAGTTCATATGAGAGTTATCACTATAAAGATACTCTAATTCTTTAAAAGTACACTCATCTTCTATGTATGCCAAAACTGTTCTACAGAACTTGGAAACAAAAATAAAATTCTTTGGAGTTAAACCGACAACTTTTTTAAATTGTCTCTCCATAGTACTTCTACTACATCCAAACTCTTTTGTAAGACTCTCTACAGTTACTTCAAAACGATATGAGTTTACTATTTTGTCGATTACATCATAAAGGGTTAGATGCGGACTATCCTGAGAATCATATATAGACTTCAAAGAAGTGTTTAAATACTCAAGCTCTTCTTTAATACTATTATGAGAATATAGATTTTTAAAATATGTCTCTATAGTATCAGGTTCTAACTCTTCATAACTACTGTTCAATCCAGAAGCCTCTTTATTGAACAGTTTATAGTAACCAATAGGTGTCAGTTCTGCCAATATCACTGGGAATGTGATATCTTTTGAAAAATTCTCATTACAACAAACGAATTTTTCAACCTTATTAGTTTTCACACTTACTGAATAATTTTTAGGGATTGAAAACTTATTATCTTCTTTATATATTTTTGTATATCCCTCTATTCCCCTGTTAAAAACTATAAAGTTACATCCGTTTGGAAGAAAGAGCAGACTCTCTACTCCCTCTAGTGAATTTACAATAACGTATTGCTTAACTATACTTTCTAGTTCTCGTGATGGAGAAAAAATATCATAAATCATTAAATATAACCATTAGCCTATTATTTAAGTACATTGTACTAAATTATTATAGTTTTAAGTTGTGTTAAATCGTCAATAAACTTAGTTTCACTGCAATTTTAAATCAGAAATGGTATAATCGCGAAATTATTACTTATTATAAAGGTTCATTATGGCTCAAACTATAACAGAGAAAATATTTTCAGAGCATGTTGGAAGAGAAGTTTTTGCTGGAGAAATCATCCGATCAAACATAGACATGGTTATTGGAAATGACATTACTACACCAATATCTATCAGTGCTTTTAATCTAAGTGGAGCAGAGAAGCTTGCAAATCCAGATGGATTTTCTATTGTTCTTGATCACTTTATTCCTGCAAAAGATATAGCATCTGCTAACCAAGCTAGAATTTCTCGTGACTTTGCAAAAAAACATAAACTAAAAAACTTTTTTGATGAAAAAGATATGGGAATCGAACATGCGCTTCTACCGGAGAAAGGGCTTATTGTTCCAGGTGATGTAATCATCGGTGCAGATTCACATACTTGTACTCACGGTGCACTAGGTGCATTTTCAACTGGTATGGGTTCAACTGACTTAGCCTTTGCAATGATTAGTGGCGGGAACTGGTTTAAAGTTCCTGAATCTATAAAAGTAAACCTAAGTGGAAAACCTGGCAAATACACTACTGGTAAAGACATCATCTTGGAGATTATCCGTATGATTGGTGTTGACGGTGCACTTTATAAGACTTTAGAATTTACTGGTAGCACAATAGAGCATTTAAACATGGATGACAGATTTTCTATGTGTAACATGGCTATAGAAGCAGGTGCTAAGAGTGGGATAGTTGCTTATGATGACATCACAAAAGAGTTCTTAGCAGATAAGGATTTAGCTCGCGAACCTAAGATTCATTACTCAGATGCGGATGCAGCTTATGTTCAAGTTTTAGATATAAATGTTGCGGAGCTTGAACCTGTAATTGCTTACCCGTTCTTACCATCAAATGGTCACTCAATCACTCAAGCAGTTAAAGATAAGATCAAAATAGACCAGGCATTTATAGGGAGCTGTACAAATGGTCGCTTAGGTGATCTTAAGACTGCTGCTGAAATTTTAGACGGTAAAAAAGTTCACGAGGATGTTCGTCTTATTGTAACACCTGGAACTCAAAAGATTCTAAAAGAAGCGTACAGACTTGGCTATATGGACATTATCATAGATGCAGGTGGAGTTGTTTCAAACCCAACTTGTGGAGCATGTCTTGGTGGATATATGGGAATACTTGGAGATAACGAGGTTGCTGTTTCTACAACAAATCGAAACTTTGTAGGTCGCATGGGCTCTAGAAGTTCAAAAGTATATTTAGCAAACTCTGCTGTTGCTGCAATTTCTGCTATTACTGGTTATATCACAGATCCGAGATAAAGATTAGTATTTATATTAATACTAATCTTTTGATGCATGGTTTAATTAAGATACATGCAGATATTATTTTAACAATATCTATAAAGGAATAACATGAAAAAACTACTACTAATCCCAGCTCTTTTGCTAGGTAATGTAGCAATCGCTACAGATTACAACTTCGAGATCACTCCTCTAATCGGCTATAACGTAGCTGAGGGCAATATCGATTTGGATAACTATGCAACTTTTGGTGCAGAGATTCAATACAATGGTCTTAATTCTATCATCAAGCCTGAGCTCTCTGTTTTATACTCTAAAGCAAACTACAGCACTAACACACTCCCAAGTAATGCAGATACTGATGTATGGCGCGTCGCTTTAAATGGTGTTTATGAGTATAAAAAAATTGGATCTGTAATTCCACTTGCTAAAGCTGGTATAGGATATGAGACTATGGATGGTGGTAGCTACACTGGACAGACTGGTAATGCCGATAGCGTATTCTTAGATACTGGAGTTGGTGCTAAAATTCCTTTTAACGACATGATTGCTTTAAAACTAGAAGCACTTTATATGCTTAAATATAATGACAATAGATATGACAATAACTTAGCTGTTCTAGCTGGTCTAAATATTGCATTTGGGGAAAAAGCTCAAAAAGCGGCACCAGTTAAAGAAGAGCCTGCACCTGTTGTTGCAGCCGTAGTGGTTGATGGTGATGATGACAAAGACGGTGTTTTAAACTCTGTTGACAAGTGCCCAGCAACTGCTGCCGGCAAAACAGTTAATGATGAGGGTTGTTTCATCGATGGCGATGATGACAATGACGGTGTTTTAAACTCTGTGGACGCATGTTTAACTACTGCTGTTGGAAAAACTGTTGATGCTAAGGGTTGTGAAATTGACGGAGATGATGATAAAGATGGTGTTCTAAACTCTAAAGATATCTGTCCAAACACTCCAATTGGTGACGCTGTAAACAGTGATGGATGTCCTGCTAAAATAACTCTTCATGTTAAGTTTGAAAACAACTCTGATGTTGTAAACACAAGCTCATATGATATCATTGAAAAATATGCAGATTTTTTAAATAACTACAGCTCATACAGTGCCAAAATTATCGGTTATACAGATAGCAAAGGAAGTGCAAACTACAACCAGAAGTTATCTGAAAAAAGAGCTAACGCTATTAAAAGCATGCTACTTGAAAAAGGTGTACCAGCTGATAGATTATCTTCAGTAGGAATGGGTGAAAGCAATCCTGTTGCAGACAATTCTACAAAAGAAGGTCGTGCACAAAACAGACGTATCGAAGCTGAGTTAACTAAAAAGTAAATGCTAAATATTCCATGTGTCGTCTTTGCAGGTGGCAAAAGCAGCAGAATGGGAGAAGATAAGTCTCTTCTTCCTTTTGCCGGTTTCAACACTCTCACAGAATTTCAACTCTCTCGCTTAAAAAAAATCTTTAAAAACGTATATATCTCATGTAAAGAAAAAAGCAAGTTTGATTTTGAAGCTTCATTTATTGAAGACGTAAAAACTGCTCAAACATTCGCTCCAACTGCCGGATTTGTTGCTATATATAAAGAGCTAAAAGAGGACTCATTTTTTGCACTCAGTGTAGATGCTCCTTTTGTAGGTCAAAAAGAAATACAAAAAATTATAGATGCGGATAAGCAGGATATAGATGCGACAATAGCTAAAACAGAGTTTGGCATTCAGCCTATGTGCGGCATTTATCACCGTTCACTTGAGAATGAATTTTCCAAGATGCTAGAAAATGACAATCATAAACTTGGTTTTTTGTTAAAATCATCAAAGACTACTTTCGTAAATTTTGATGATGAAAAGCCTTTTCTAAATCTAAACCACCCACACGAGTATGAAGAAGCCCTAAAACTTATATAATCAATATTTAACTCCTATTGGCTATAATATACAAAAAATAAAAAGAACTATAATGAACCTAACTCACCTTGATGAAAATCAAAGACCAAAAATGGTCGACGTATCCGACAAAAGTCAAACCACAAGAGTTGCAGTTGCATCTGGTATAATTGAAATGAGCCAAGATGCTTACGATGCAATAGTAAGTGAAAAAACTAAAAAAGGTCCAGTTCTTCAAACTGCTGTTATCGCTGCGATTATGGGTGTTAAAAAGACTAGTGATCTTATTCCTATGTGTCATCCATTAAATCTTAGCGGGATTAACTGTGATGTAGAAGAGTTACCAGAACTTCCAGGTTTTAAACTAAGTGTTACAGCTAAACTAACAGGACAAACCGGTGTTGAGATGGAAGCCCTAACTGGAACAAGTATAGGTCTTTTAACGATTTACGATATGGTTAAAGCAATAGATAAAGGCATGATTATAAGAAACGTGCAACTAGAAGAAAAATCAGGAGGTAAAAGTGGAGATTTTAAACGATAGAACGGAGAAACTTGAACTTACTTACCCATGCTCTTGGGCATATAAACTTATTGCCGGTGAGAAAGAAGCACTAGAGAAAGCTATCCATGATGTTATTCTTGAGAGAGAGCACAAGCTGACTCACTCTAATAACTCTAAAGCTGGAAAGTATGTAAGCATGAACCTCGATCTTCTTGTCCATAATGAAGATGACAGAAACTTTATATATGAAGCCCTAAAGGCTCATCAAAATATCAAAATGGTACTTTAACTAAAGGATTTAAAATGGATTTAGAGAAATTAAATAGTGATTTGACAAGCTCGTACAATCATAGATTTAAAAGTGTTGATAAGAGAGTAGCACACATAATGAATCATTTAAGCGATGATTTAAATATCCAGATAAATGATTTAAATCTTCACGAGATTAAAACTATTGCCACAACTATCTTAGATATTGAAACTCTTGCTCTAAAGAGTGATGTTGAATCTCTTTTAGCACAAAAAGAGCTTATTGAGAGAAATTTAGAAAAAAAATCTGAAGAACTTCAGCAGTCAAAATACAATGTTTTTAATGCAATAGAAACTCAACTAGAAAGTAAAAATGAAGCACTATCTAAACTTCATCAAGTTAAACTGCAATCTATAGACTTGTATGATTTTCTTAGTGAAATGGTTGAATCTGCAATCATTACTGCTCTTGAGAAAGATACTGATGGAGATATAAAAGAGACAACTCAAGAGGTAATAAAAGATATAACTTTTGAAGCTATAAAAGAGGGTTCTTTAAATACTATCAGAATAAGAAAAATATTATCAACAATACTACACTCAGCAGTAGATATTGCAGAAGCCTCGCCGACAAAAGCTGACGATATCTTAAATGCAACTCTTCATGGTATGAGAAGTGGTCTTATACGCTCTATTGATAGATTCAAAAAGAGATTAGCATACATGCCTGTAGAAGCGAAACATATCCTGATTGAAGACTATGATACTATTATGGAAGATTTAAATCAAACAGATACTCTTTTCTCTCAAGTTGTTCAGACTCAAGCCAGTGAAAATACACAAGAGATAAGAAAAATACTTCTTGATATCAACAAAGATATGCACTATGATTTAGAAGAGTTGGTACATATTTCTAAAGAGACTGCGGATGTTATGAGAGAGAGATTCTCATCATTTGCAAAAACAGCTGTTAAGAAGGCAGATACGGCTCTAAAATCTGAAGCGGCACAAGAAGCTAAGAGAATGGGTAAACAAGCCTGGGGAGTAGCTAAGACTGCTCTAGGGAGTGCAATAAAAACTGCTAAGGGTGCAATAGATAATAAAGATAAATAAAATCTTTATTGTCTATCTTCACAGGGTTTCGAGAAAAGATAACCTTGTGAAAAATCTACTTCTAAATTTAAGTTCTAGAAATCGCCCTTAGCACCTAAATCCATCATTTTATACATTGTATCTCTTACATGTTCAGCTTTTTTCATCATTTCAGGAGGCAGCGTATGTCCACCAAAAAGCATAAGTTCCATAGCCATTGTAACTAGCCATCGATCACCTTTGTCATCTTCAACTATAAGAATTCTACAAGGCATAAATGCACCATATGCTACTGAGTAGTCAATAAATGTTTTAGCAATATTTGGAGCACAATAGTGAAGTATTCTAATGTATCTTTGTCTTTTACCTGCGTGGTCATATTCATCAGCCATTCTAGAATCACCAACTTGAAGCATATTTGCATCACCAGCTATACTCTTCATAGATTCAATAACATCTTCCGTACTTACATCCGAGTTTATTTTTACACGTCTTACCATTGCATCTGCAGATTTACCACTAGTAAGTACAGCATCAAACATTGTCATATATGCACCCATAGCCTTAGGATCTAGTTTTGAGGCTTTGCTCATTTTATCAGCTAAGTCAAACTTTACAAATGCCACAAGCATTCCTACAATTATGATTCCACCTATAATACTTAAAATATTTTTTAATATATTCATTTCTTTCCTTAAAAATTACTATTTAATTTATACGTTTAGAAGCACTATTTACTAAACATATCTGCATATAATGCATTTGCCCAATCAAAAACTGAATCTGCATTAACAGTTCCATCTTTCTTCCAGTTTTCACTACTACTTGTAGATGCAAAAGCAAATGTTTCATCTATTTTGTTATAAGCATATTGAGTATAAACATATATTGCTCTCGCAGGGGCAATTGAAACAATAGAAAAACAAGTCGTTGTTGGTGGATACCATTTTATTTCTTTTGTTTTATTAATCTTTTGTGCTATCAATTTAGCAACATGGTGCCCTTCAGAGTTTGAAGTGTTTCCTGATTTAGAAAAACCCATTGGTCTAGAATCACCAGTAACGTATATGTCTTTTTCACCATTTACTTCATATGTTAAAGAATTTATATTTCCCTCTAGTTTGTTTTGCCCATCTTTGGCAATACCAACTCTTTCTAAAATTTTAGCACCTCTAACATGAGGATAAAAAGCAGCTTCTTCGAAACTTATTTCTTCAAACTCTGTTTCAACTACTTTATTGTCTAAGTTAATACTATTAATAACTGTATTAGGTCGATAGTCAATATAATCACTATAAAGTTCATCAAAGGCAGATTGAAATCCTTTTTTCTTAATAGTAATAGCATTATTCTCATCTAATAATATAACTTTTGCTTTTAGTTTTTTTTCTTTGAAATAATCAGCGATTATACAAGCTCTCTCATACGGGGCAGGAAGACATCTATAATTTCCACTTGGAACTGTTAAAATGAAGTTGCCGCCTTTAAAGTTTAGGACTTTGTTTCTTAGACTTATGTGTTCAGATCCAGGTATAAAACCAGCAGGGTACTCTTGTCTAAGTCTTGTCTCAAATGCAATATCATTTGTCCAGCGTGAGTAATCATAATCAATCCCAGGTGCAAATATCAAGTAATCAAAACTAATATCACCATCACTAGTTTGTAAGAGACGATTCTCTCTATCAAGTCCAGTTGCTGTTGCATGAAAGTATGTATAGTTATTTTCTCTTGCCGCTTGAAGATAATCATGTGTTAAATACTCTAACTTTATCTTATCTACTAGCCATAAGTTACTCATTGGGCAAGAGATGAATTCATGTCTTTGCTCAACTAAAATAACATCAGCATTTGGAGCGAATATTTTTGTGTATTTTGCTATAGAAAGTCCAGACCAACCACCTCCGACAACTACAACTCTAGGGCCTTTAGAATCTGCTATAGGGGCCTTGTAAGTTGAGTTTACCGTAAGTGCTTGATTTGCTTTTGGATCACTTAAAGTAGCACATCCGTTTATGGCTGTTGCAGCAACAGCCAAACTTGAAATTTTTAAAGCTTCTCTTCTTGATATAGCCATTTGAACATCCTACTTTAATTATTTTAATTACTCTGTTACTTCTTTAACTACTCTAACCATAGTTTTTTGAGCATCTTCTAGTACTTTAATAGATGGCTCATCCTCAATATCTAAAGAACTTATCCAGTTATATACTGATGGATATGCCATTTGTACTTCTGTAGCACCTTTTTCTTTATACATGTAGAATGTACATGGAGCAAATGCACCAGCTTCTGGGTGAGTTTTTGCAACTTCAAAGATAACCGGTAGTTTACAAATTGAGTATGCATCAAAAAAGTCATATTTATTATAACCAGCTTCAGCAAATTCATCACCTAGTTTGTTGAAACCTGCAATTACAAATCCAGCAGTTTCAAGTGAACCTTCCAGCTCAGTCTGAAGACCTTCTAGCTCATCTTCAACAGCATCACCTTGAGCTTCCATTTCAGCAGTAAATGAAGTTATTAGTTCGCCCTTTGGTGTACCTATTTTATATGACGTTTTTTCAAAGTGTCCATTTGGCAAAGCTTTAGCTAAAGTTGCTCTTACAAGATTTGAATATTCAATCATGTGTTTGTTTGATGCAGGTATACCAGTTACTTTTGCCATACCATCTAATGATATAGATGAGATAGAGATATCATTTGAATCTTTTTTCATGTATATAGACATACTTAACGGTGCAAATAATGCAGCTTTTGGAGAAATTTTAACTAACTCTAAAACCAAATCTTTTTTATAAAGAGTAAAAAGATGATACATTTTATGATTAGTTTTTTGAAACTTAGATTTAAATGCTACATTCATATCATTGTTTCCAGAAATTAAAAATCCTGAATCAGCAAATGCTTTTTGTATTGTAGCTCCAGTAATTTTACCTTTTGAGTTATCAGCTGTATATATCTGTATATCTTGTGCTGCGCTTGCAGCTACTCCAGTTACTAGCATTAGTGCTGTAACTAAACCTTTTATAATTGACTTCATTTATTTTCCTTTTTTAACTATGAGTTTTTACTATTAATTTATAAGATAAATATCATCATCTTTTTTAATAGTAGCACCACTAATCACTTTTGCAAAAATTCCTCTATCTTCTTTGAGTATTTTTGGTAATTTTGGGTCTACCTTTGCAAGACTATTGCAAAGAGTGCAGTTTTGGCTTATCTCTAATACAAGTTCACCTATCATAACTCTTGCACCTGGTTTTAAATAGTATGGATTGTAATCAATTAGTATATTTTCGCCCAATGCGCTGTATGGTGCGTCTATACCATGCTTTTTAGCCAATACATAACTATCTTGTGAAGTTATCAGAACTGATCTTTGTATATTTTTATTGTAATACTTATCTTCTATAACGCCCTTACTATCAAGAGCTAATTCTGTTGTGTTTATTCTGCCATCATTCGTAGAATAAAATAGCTCTAGAACTTTTCCAACTTTTGACATATAAACCCTTATCTATTTAAATCTTCTACTCCACTATCTGGAATATTATTATCAACAAAAATAAAAAAAATTTGATTTTGCTTGTAACTTTTTGGCTTATGCAAAAAAATCAACATATATTTATGTGATTTTTTTGCTTCGCTGAAAAAAGAGTTTTAATAATCTTTATTTTAGATTATTCTTTTTCTTCTTCTTCTTCTTTTTCATCTTCTTCATCACCTTCATACATCTCTAGCTCTTCATAAGATCTAAAAACATTACCTGGGCTTAAAAGATAATACAACTCTTTATTTCTAAACTCTTCAAGAGTTACATGTTTTGTAATAAAGTCAGGATGAATCTCTTCCTCAATACCTTCAAGAACTCTATCTTTTAAAAGAGTAAAGTATTGTATAGATTCATCATCAGCAGTCTTATCTGTAATAAAACCATGCCCTGGAACTAAGTGGTTCCAATCTCTAGCTTTAATAGCTTTAAGTGCATTTAACTGACCTACAACAATACCATCACGATTTGAGGTTACCCTTCCATTCATTACAACATCAGCAACAAGAACAACTTTATCTTCTGGAAGATATAAGAACCAATCCTCTTCAGAGTGTGCATAACCAACTTTTACATACTCCATCTTAATACCATGAAGTGTAAACTCAGTTGTCTTATCAAAAGATTCATCAACTGCAGCTAGCTTAGTGCCTCTTATTGCATTTTGGTAAAGGGCTCTAATCATTCTCGTTTGAGGTGGTACATCTCTAGTATTTTCATTTGGTTTGCCAGTATGCTCATCATAACCAAGATAGTTAACATTAACAGACTTTGGACCATATACAATAGCGCCCTGTGTCTCTTTATAGTAATTATTACCTAACCAGTGATCATCATGCTCATGACTTACAATAACTGTCTTAACAGGAAGATCAGCAATTTTTTTCATAGCTGCATGAGCTTGTTTAGCAAATATGTAAGATGGACCACTATCCCATGCTATCCAACTATCTTTACCTTTAATATAACAACTGTTTGACATATCACCGGCATTTTCTTTAGTTGGCATTTCCATAGCACCGAAGAAACACCATACTCTATCACTAACTTGTACCGGCTTTAAGTTATAGTCCCACTCTTTATTAGTACCAGTACGTGGTTCAACCCACTCATAAACTATAAAGTTATCATCTGCGTCAAGCTTATGCGGATCAGTGATTGTTACACTTTTATTAAAAATAAATGGCATAGAGATAACGAATGCCACTATTGATAATAAAATAATTATTTTAATTTTCATAAGTATCCTTATTTAATTTTTTCACTGCCCGTTTCGGTCTTTTCATTGTTGTCGATTGTAGTGAAAGTGATTTCATCACCTGATTTTCCATTAAACTTAAACTTCACAAGTGGATTTTCAGACATAAAACCACTAGTTGATACTTCAAATACTACTGCATCATTAACTTTAGCAACGATATATTTGATATATTCCGGCTTAATACCTTTCTTAATTGATTCTTCTTTATCAGCCATTAAACTTGTGAACATTGCTTTTACTTTTACAACGCCGCCTTTTTCTTTTGCTTTGATTTTCATTTTTGCCATTTTATTACCTTTTTTATTTATTTTTTATTTATAACTTATGCGGTGAAGGGATTAAATCAACCTCCACAGCCACCAATAGATACATCGATCTCTTTAGAAGCAGTATATAAAGTACCTGTTCCTCTCTCTTTACCAACTATTGTAACAACAGCAGTCTGTCTCATTTTGATTCTGAAATCATACTCTATGATTGCACCTTTAGGTACAGAGAATACACAAGATAGACATCTTGGGTTTGCATCTTGAAAAAGTGCTATCGACTCTAGGTCTAAAGATGATGTAACAGTAATTGGAATTGATCCACCGTTTTCAGCTAATTTTGGAGCTTTAAATTTTAATTTATCACTTTTCTTTAATCCAGCATTACCGTAAAGTGCTTTGATTCCATCAACTGTTTTTTCTACTTCCCATGCTTTTGGCATAGTAGCTCTGAAGTCCACTGCTCTTAAGTCTGTACCTGGTGCAACGATTGCAGCAAAAGCTGCAAGACCTACGCCTAAAAATTTTCTTCTATCCATTTTGTTTTCCTTTAATTTAAAATTTAACTAGATTTACTCTAGTGCTCTCTACTTGAATCTATCATAAAATCAACTATTTCTTTAACATCTGATGGTAATAAATCTTCATTTCCACCTTTTGGAGGCATTCCGCCTACACCGTTAATAGAGTTACGAAGAACTTGTTCAAAACCTTTTTCTCTTACTTTGTTCCATGCATTTATGTCTCCGACAGCTGGAGCACCCATATTGTCAGTTGCATGGCAAAGCTTACAAGACTGATTGTACATCTTTTCAGCTTTAGATATTGTTTTATCTTCTACTTCTGGTGGTAAGTCTCTTACTGTTGTGTAAGGTGGTACAACATCTGACATTTCATATTTGATTTTCTCAATACCTGCTTCTGTTTTACCGTCTTTGCCACCAGGATCTTTACAGTCTGTCATACATCTAGTACCAGCACCAATATTTTTAGCACGATCAGCAAAAAATGCTCTTACGTCTTCTGGACCTGTAGGACCATCTATATTTGGATAAAAACCATTATTATTTGGAAGAACTACTTTTGCAAGTTTTTCTGCATCTAAAACATAATCATCACCCATCTTTTCGCCATCAATTTTTATGCCATTTTGAGCTAGTATGTAAGCTGTAATTGCATAAGTCTCATCTGCACTTAAGCTTTTAGGAGTTGCATACGGCATAGCATCTCTTATATATGTGAAAAGTGTAGTAGCTTTTGGCCAATAAGTACCGACAGTTCTTTTTGGTGCATCTGTTTTTCCATAAACTCTCTGATTTTTAAGAGTTATAAGAATTCCGTTTTCATCTTTATCTTGATTTCCACCAGTTAGTTGAGGATACCCTTTACCACCAGCTCCAAAATCACCATGACATGAAGCACATTGCGCTTCATAGAGCTCATCACCTTGCTCTACAGAACCTTCACCTTCAGGTAAGCCTGTACCATCTGGTAGTGCATCAACATCCCATGCTTTAATCTCATTAGCTGTTGCTGGTCTACCAAAGCCAACACCTTTAGTGCTTTGCTGATTATAAGCGTATGCTGTTTCTACACCATTTGCTCTAATATAAGTAACACCACCATCAATTGCGGTCTTATTTTTGATTGCATAGTGTCCAACCGTGCTAGGAGCACTTACTGTAGCTACTGTTTTTACAGCAGCTTTTTCATTCGCACTAGACGATGAAGGCAGACATCCAGTAAGCAGAAGAGCTGAACTAGCAAATACCGATGCTCCTATTAATATTGATTTACGATCTAATTTGAACATTTGTAACTTCTCCTTTAGCATCAACAGCCCATGTGTGAATAGCGTTTCTATGGTAAACACCCTCTACACCAACTACGGCCTTCTCTTGATTAACTGTAGGCTGAACATTATCAGAGTCATCATAAGAACGACTTTGAAGTAATAATGGCTTACCTTCATATTTATACATGTAAGAGAATCTCGTCCAAGCTTTTGGAAGAACCAAACCTTTAAGAGAAGCCTCTATCCAGTTTTTACCACCGTCAAAACTAAGATCAACACCTCTAACAGTACCGTGTCCACTCCATGCTAAACCTTCTATTTCAACTAAATCGCCGACTTTAAGATCAGTCCATGGTTTTTCAGGACATGGTGAAGTAATAACCGAGTTCGTTTCAAGAGCGTAGAAATGCTGAATAGCTTTACCACTTGCAGTAAGTGCAGTATATTTAGAAGTCTCTTCTTTTGCATACCATGGTTTATCACCAAATTCTAATCTTTTTAACCACTTAACACAAAGGTTAGCTTCCCAGCCCGGAGCCATTAAACGTACAGGATAACCCTGCTCATCACGTAAAGCTTCACCATTTTGTGCATAAACTAGCATACAATCATCAAGAACTTTTTCAACAGGCAGTGTTCTACTCATCTCTGAACCATCACTACCTTCTGCAAGCATCCACTTAGCAGTTGGCTTAAGACCTAGGTCTTCAAGGATTACGCTTAAGCGAACACCTGTCCACTCTGAACAACTCATCATACCTCTAACAAACTGTAAAGAACCAAACTGTGGACCTTTCCACTCAGCAGCACCATTTGATGGACACTCCAAAAATAGAATTTTAGTTTCGCTTGGATATCTTTTAAGTTGCTCTAGAGTAAGAACTATAGGCTTTTCAACAAGACCGTGAATCATAAGTCTAAACTTATTTGGATCAATATGAGCTACACCGTTGTGAGTACGAGTAAAGTGTAAACCACTTGGAGTAATAATACCTTGTTGCTCATGTAATGGTGTCATAGAAATAGCAGCATGCATATCACCAGCTGATGACATTAATGCTGACGTTCTTCTAACAACGTTATGCTCATACTTTGACGGTAGTCCATAAGGATTATAGTTACACTCATCCCCTAAACTAGTTCCCCATTTAGTATGATGCATAATATTTGGATCATCTGCGAGTAGTGTACCTGGTGCTAAAATACTTGCAGCAGCAACAGCACTAACAGATGCTGTTCTTTTGAAGAATTCTCTTCTACTAACAGATGTTGATTCTTCTTTAAATGTTTTATCCACATCTTCTCCTTTGTAGTTTATTTATTGTTTTAATTATATTAATCTGTTAACCTTATCTGTATTTTTATCACAAAGTTGGCACAAAAATTAATTGTACCATTTTTACATAGTTAAGTGCTTTATAAAGGTCTAATAAGTCAAGAATTAAGCATATAAAAGATATTTGCATACATTATGTTACTAACAGAAACACCACTTTTAAAATTAAAATTTTACATATAATATTTTTAAATATGCCGTATTAGTAGTGCTTATATAGATAAAAAGGCCTTATTATTTAAACTGATTAAAACTAATGATTTTTTTGTGAGTTTAAATTTTTCTGCTATTTTACTTTTCTGATTCTTCTGAATTACTTTCATTAAGTTGTGAACCTACATCTTCAACAACATCTTCTTTTAGCTCAATTATTAATTCTTGTCTTTTAACCATTAGATTTTCTAAAATATTTTGACCGACTTCTTCTCTGTCTTGCCAATCTACTTCATGGTAAATATTGAAAAGTTTTTTGAAATAGTCGTAATGAGTATCACTGCTCGTAATTTTAAAAAAATAAAATCTTGTATAGTCTATATCATTTATGTGACGTATAGCTATCTTCTTACCAATACTATCTGGATACACTTCTTCTTTTATCCAGTTTGCAAAGTATTCTGATTCCTTAAACCAGTTATATAAGCTTAAATCTGAATCTTTTAAAATATTGAAAGTTAGTGTCTGCTCATCATCTAATTCAAATAGATGCTCTCTCTCATCTAGCTCAAATTTATCTAGAGCCTCATTATAGATAGTAAACTCAAATTTTAGTTGCATGTAAAAATCCTGAATAAAAAAAATATTTGTTGAAAAATTTCTTGTTGTGTGAAAGAATAGAAAAAAGGAGAGAAGGAGAATCTCCTTCTCTTGTTGACTTACGCTTTACCAGAAAGCATACCGTACATTGTCATTGGTTTAAGGGCATAAACTTTCATTAACCAGAACACCCATCTTTCTACTAATGGATCTAGTGGGAATGATGGTGTAGGTTTAACACTCCAGTCAAACTCAGCTAACATAACTGTACCAATATCTGTGATAAGTGGACAAACTGTATAACCAGCATATTTTGAAGGTAATTTTTTACCTTCCATTTTAGCTATTAAGTTATCTACAAGAACTTTATACTGCTTTCTTACAGATCCACCAGTTTTACCCATTGGTACTTGTGCAATATCGCCAATTGCAAATACATTCATAAATTTAACATGCTGAAGTGTTTCTTTGTTTACAGGAACAAAACCACCATCACCTATCTCAGATTCTGCAACTTCTCTTGGAGCTACTGCATCTGGAGTTATATGTAAAAAGTCATAAGGAACTCTTATTTTTTCATGCTTAGAGACAACCTCGAAATCTTTCATAATTGGATCAAAAGGCCCTTTTTCTTGCCACTTAGAATCAAAAATAGCTATTTTATTTTCTTTTTCAACACCTATTAGGTTAGTTCTATAGTGCCATTTAAAACCTTCTCTTTTAAACTGCTCATAGATAGCATCGTGGTATTCAGGTACACCAAACATTGCTCCACCATTTGGATAGAAAGTAAGTTCAGCATTATCTCTTGCACCAGCTTCTTTAAGTCTTGCGTTTGTAAGATACATAATTTTCTTTGGAGCACCACCACATTTAATTGGTGTACTTGGATGCGTGAAAAGAAATTGTACTTTTTTACCATCTTTAGCATTTTTAGCTTTCTCGATGTATTTTTGCATCTGCTCCCAAGTTTTAGTAGCACCTTCAGCTGTATAGATTGAACAAATACCAGTATCCTCACCTATGGCTTTATGAAGTTTTGAATTATCTCCAGTTGAATAAGCACGACCAGCATGCTCTAAACCTTCAAGTCTTTCAAAATCAAGTTGTAGACCAGTTGCTACAATTAAATAATCATAGTCAATAACTTGACCCTTTGCAGTAGTTACTTGATTGTTGTTTGGGTCAAAATCTATAACTTTATCTTCGATTATTTTTGTACCTTCTGGTACGAAATCATCTCTATTATATTTAATATCTTCAATATCCCAAATACCAGCAGCAACTAGTGTTTGACCAGGCTGATAAGATACTGATAGCTTATTAGGCTCAATAACAGTAATATCAGGGTTTTTAAGATTAAGAGTCAATCTTGCAGCTGTACTCATTCCTGCAAGTCCACCACCAACGATTACAATCTTAGCATCAACTCCTGATTTTTTAAGTGGTAATTGATCTTTTTCCATTGCTTCAAGATTACTACCGCCCATCATGAAACTTGCACCTGAGATACCAGCTAACTTCATAGCATCTCTTCTTGTCATTCCCTTTGAAGATAAATCTTTGTCCATCTCCGATAACATATTATTAATATATTTATAATCCATACTTATCCTTTTATACTTTTAACTTATAATTAACTGTACATTATCGTAAAATATTGAATTTAAGACTGTTAATTTATAAGAAAATACTAAATTGTGATAACTTTGTTACATTTATACACTAGAGTGTAGAATTGTAACAAAGTTTTATTTGTAATAAATCGCAATTAAAAACAACTTTAAATTTGATTTACTACGATACTACCTTATTGTTTAATAAGCCTAAAAGAACATAAACGTTCTTTTTTTCATCAATAAAAAATGGTATTGTGCAACCTTGATTTTCTATATCTTTTATGTTTTCATCATTAAAATAGATAGATTGTTTATACTTTTTAACCTTAGTTTGCATGTTAATGATTATAGTATCAAGATACAACTCAAAACTTTTTGCATCAGCTGCGTTTTCTTCTTCTAAAAGTTTTAAAATTTCTTTTAATTGATCTTTGTAAAGAGTTGAAGAGAGAATGTTCATACCTGGATAATAAGGTGAAAATTCAGCCTTATTATCCATATACTTTTCTAATTCTTTGTGTAGTTGTAATTTTATATTCTGCATGTTTTCAATGAGCTATATTACTCTTTATCCTTTGCTTGTACTTCAGAGTTTCCATAAATTTTATCTACTTTTTTAGACAATGAGTTGATTTCATCAATAGCGTCTTCATAATACTCTACTTTTTCATCAGACTCTTCAGTTTGTCCAGCGTTTACAGAAGCTTTTTTTAGTTTCTTTTCTATCATATAAGATTTAAAAGGCATACCGTAATTATAAACTAATTCTCCACCCATTTTACCTTGAAGAAAAGTTGTTGCTGTTACAGCAAGAAGTAAAACTACTGCGAGTGCTTCAAGCATAAAGTTTTTCAGTTTGCAACCAGCCATTTTTAAAAGAGCAATAATACCAATTGCTATAGCTAAATAAAGTCCGAGGGTTTTGTGTTCAACTAATTCTGCTTTGCCCTGCACACTTAAATAATCATAAATTTGCGGCCCTGCTTCATTTCCAGTATACCAAACTCCAATCATAGCAAGTGCTGCGAAAAGTGTTGTACGAGATGAAATTTTGGACATACCTTCAGTTTTTGTAAAAAGGTAGATAAGTCCGAAAACTGAAGCAACAATTGGTAAAACCATTGCAAAGTGAGCTGTAGCTGGATGTAACATCATAAGAAATCCTTATATTTTATTAAATTTGTCAAATTATAACATTCAATTCAAAAAGTTTATTTAAACATCTTTATTAGATTTAAATAGGTCTTTTTAACATTGTTTTGCATTATTAATGTCCTTTAGACTTCAACTTATGATATTGAACGCAAGAACGTTCACTACCTATGTTGCAACCCCTTCCAAATGATAACATTGCTTTTCTGTTACTTTTTTCAACACCTTCACCACCACGTAAAAATGTATAACCAAGGTAATAACAACCTCTAGATACCCTATTTTTACATGCTTTTTTAAAAAATATTTGAGATTTTTTAATATCTTTTTTTACACCTTCTCCATTATAATATAGCATACCTAACTCTATACAATATTGCATTTTTCCTTCATTACAGGATTGTTCAAACTTTTGATTAGCAATTAAGTTTGCACTTAAAAATATCGCTATTGATATAATAATCTTAATCATTTTATTCCCTAAATTTTATGTTTTTTGAAGAAGTCTGTAGAAAAGTGTTTATTCATGAAGGAATTGGAGTATATGCTGAAAGCTCAGCATATACTTGCTTATTTTATATTAGTACTAATATACTCAGCAAGAGCATCTATCTCTTCATAAGAAAGATCAACCAGTGTACTTTTCATTAATTGTCCATAACCATATTTGTTAACACTACCATATCTGTAGTCTTTTAACTCTTTTGCTAATTTAGCAGCATCTAATCCATTAATCGATGCATATACAACTCTTGTAGAACTATCCATTGTAGTTTGCTTCCCATCAGCTGCATGACATTGGATACAGTCTTGTTTATAAATTGCTTCACCGTTTGCTGGTAATAACACTCCTGATTTGTATGCTGGTGCACTATCTGCAGCTAATAAAGTAGCACTCGCTACCAATGCGCAAAGAATCATTTTTTTCATTTTTATCCCTTAAATTGTAAGATTTTTGTGATAATAATAACACACAAATCTTAAATAAGCAAAAAAGTCTCTTTCTCTCTAGCTATTTTGATATATAATGTTACTTTATAGCTTGCTCTTTTTATATATAATGTTAAGTGATGAAGCTTAAATAATTTCACACCAAACTTTGTTCAAGTATTTTTTATATAATGGTAGGTATAGTTTCAAATATCTTTTATTTAAAAATTGATATTTCTTTTAAATAGGCACTTAAATAATGACAAAATCAATTAAAACATCACTAATTTTATTGGCACTGACTTTTACTACTTTATATGCAAAGAATGGCTACGATTACTATTATTATGGCAACAATGGTACTACTTATAACAAACTCAACAAATCTTCAATTAGTAAAATAGCTAAAGAAGAAATTAAAAGATTAATTTTGGAAAACAAGATTTCAAAAAATTGGAGATCTATACCAATTTCAGAAATAAAGAAATCCAATTCTAATGACTGGGTAGTTACTTTTAACAATTTAAAAATTAGAAATAAATCAAAACAAAATCTTTATGTATTTGTAAATCTATATGGTCATATTCAAGGTGTCAACTACACAGGTCACTAAAAAAACTTCAACGGTAGAGAAAAATACTACCAAGATATTGTAGATAACATCTTACAAAATAGTAAGTTTAATCTCTAGTAGCTATTCGCTTGCTTTTAACTCTGCATACAAAGGTATACATGCCTCTATTTCTCCTCTGCTGGGAACTCTTCTAACTGATAGATATGTGACTCTACCATCTTTGTGAATTTTTCTAAGAGCAGTTGCATGTACCCAATAGTGCCCACCATCTTTTCTAAGATTCTTTACAATCCCAGTCCAAAACCCTTTTGATTGTATATCATCCCAAAGACCTTTAAACGCAATGCGCGGCATATCTGGATGTCTAACTATATTATGCGGTTCACCAATCAACTCATCTAACTTATAGTCAGCCATCTCACAAAAGAGATCGTTGGCATATACGATAAGACCTCTATCATCAGTTTCACTCAGTATATATTGATCAGACGAGAAAAACCACTCATCCGAATTTTCACTTTTAGTTACACTCATGACAATCCCTTATTTATAGTATTTGCTAACTCCACTCATAGTCGAACCCATATTTAAAAGCAGCATATCAGCGATGACCAATGCTGCCATTGCTTCACAGACTACCGTTCCCCTAATAGCCACACATGGGTCATGTCTGCCTTTAAGAGAAAAATCTACTTCTTCATTTGTTGTTGTAACAGTATGTTGTTCTTTAAAAATAGATGGTGTCGGTTTGAAATATACATTCATAACTATATCTTCACCGTTAGAGATTCCGCCAAGGATTCCACCTGAGTGATTTGACTCAAAACCATTTGCTCTGATTTCATCATTATTATCTGAACCAAGTGTTGCAGCACTGAGAATACCATCACCAATCTCAACTGCTTTAACAGCATTTAGACCCATCATAGCATCTGCAAGTACACCATCAAGCTTATAATAAAGCGGCTGACCTAAACCTATTGGAGCACCTTTGATTACAACTCTTGATACACCACCAACAGAATCATGATCATTTTTGGCCTTAAGTATAGCCTCTTTCTGCTCTTCTTCTTTATCTGCATCAAGTGCATAGATAATACTGCTTTTTGCTTTAGCATAATCAAAAGTTTCAGCTTTAATGCCTGCTACTTCGCTAATACCGCTTAAAACTTCAATATCTAACTCTTTGAGCATTAACTTCGCAACCGCGCCTGCTGCGACTCTAGCCGCAGTCTCTCTTGCAGAAGATCTTCCACCACCTCTATAATCTCTGATTCCATACTTATGAAAGTAAGTAAAGTCAGCATGACCTGGGCGAAATACATCTTTGATGTTTGTATAATCTTTTGATTTTTGATTTGTATTATAGATAATCATAGCTATAGGGGTACCTGTACTCTTACCTTCAAATACACCACTTAGTATCTCTACTTCATCTGCTTCTTTTCTTGCTGTCTCAAACTCACTTTTACCTGGTTTCCTGCGATCAAGTTCACTTTGAATGTATGCTTCATCAATATCTAAACCCGCTGGAACTCCATCAAGCAAACACCCAATAGCTTTTCCATGTGATTCACCAAAAGTGCTATATCTTAACTTCATGCCAAAACTATTCACTTATTTCTCCTTCTTTAGCAGTTCAACTGCTTGCTTTGCAGACTCTTGTTGAGCTATTTTTTTACTTTTTCCAGATGCTCTGGCATACTCTTTATCTTCAATAAAAACTGCTACTTCAAACTCTTTTTTATGATCAGGTCCTCTACTAGACATAACCTTATACTCTGGTGTTATTCCAAACCTAGCTTGTGTAAGTTCTTGAAGTGTTGTCTTAAAATCACGGAAGAGAGAATCTAAAGATATTTCTTTATGATTTTTTTCTATCAAACCAATAGCTATACTCCCTGCCCTTGAAAGACCGGCTTCAAGGTAGATTGCTCCGATAACAGCTTCAAAAGCGTTTGAGAGAAGAGATGATTTTTCCCTTCCTCCATTGTTTTGCTCCGCATTTGACAAAAAGATATATTCACCAAGATTCAATGATCTTGCTAGTTTATCAAAGCCTGTTTCATTAACTAGTGACGCTCTAATCTTTGAGAGGTTTCCCTCATCTGATTTTTTAAACTTAGTGAAGAGATATTCCCCTACAATAAGATCTAAAACAGCGTCACCTAAAAATTCTAATCGCTCATTATCGTAGGGCTGTTTATAACTTTTATGCGTCAGCGCTTCGATAATGAGCTGTTTATCTTTGAACGTATACCCTAAAGTATTTTCTAAAATCTCAATATTCGTACTCATTTCCTCTCCTATTATTAAATCTCATAGTGAAGCTTTTATTTTTTCTGCTTCATCTCTTGCGAGCTTATCACATCTCTCATTTTCTTCATGTCCGTCATGACCTCTAACCCAAATAGCATTTATCTTATGTCCTTGTGATACTTCGATGTAGTCTCTCCAAAGATCAGGGTTTTTAACCTTTTTAAAATCTTTTTTAATCCAGTTAGCCAGCCACTCATTAATCCCTTTTACAACATAAGATGAGTCTGAGATTATATCAACCTCACACTTCTCACTCAAAGCTCTTAATCCCTCTATCACACCTAAGAGTTCCATCCTATTGTTTGTTGTATGAACTTCTGAGCCTACTATCTCCCTCTCTTTATCATCATACCTAAGAATCACCCCGTAACCACCTGGTCCAGGGTTTCCTAAAGCACTTCCATCACTGAAAAGAGTTATTTTCTTCACTAAAATCCCTATGGTAATTTTTACTCAAACTCATCTCTACTCGTGATGTATCAATAGCGTGACAACTACTACATCGGTTAAAGGCAAAAGGGTAAACTACTTTACAGTTGCTACAGATATACTCAAAACTAAGAGTCGCATTTACATTTTTGTTCAAATTAATCAAAACATCTAGCTCAAAAATAGAACTATTTTCTGCCATATTCACATCGCCACGAGCAGTATAAAGTTCCCTTAAATAGCCATTTTGCGTAATTATATCTAAATTCAAATCTTTTTTATCTACCTGCCATAGGATGTCTGTGAGTAACTCACTTTTTGAACTGTCAAAATTTTCCCATGCCAAAGTGGGGTTGGTTCGAAAGAGATATTCAAATACCATATAAGTAAGTTGATGATGATTTTTATAAGTCTCAATTAACCTCTGAACCTTTTCATCTATAGAAATGTCTTGATCATTTAAAAGAGCTAATATCTTTAAATATGCGCGGTCACTCTTTATGTCTTTATGTAATTCATCTAGCGGCTCTAATACATCCAGAGCTAAACCATATTCTCTCATGTGTTCATATACTAAAAGTAGGTAGTGTAGAGCCTGAGGTGTTCTTGGATTGTTTTGAAGTATTTTTAAAAATATCTCTTTTGCACGTTCAAGAAAACCGGCTTTAAAGTAAGTTCGGCCAAGCAGAAAAAGTGTATCTCTATAGTTTTCTTTACTACCAACTTTTAAAAGTTCATTATATATCTCTATGCTCTTTTCAAAATCACCATTTTTAAAGTATGAGTGAGCTAAGAGTAACCATGACTTCTCAGATAGCTCACCCTTTGTGATAAGAACTTTTAATTCACTCTTTGATGGCAAAGAACGGAATTGTCTAAGGAATCTATCCAGATGCCTATGGTCTTCTTTTGTTCTAAATCTTGCCAGCCAGTAAGAGAAAAAAGCAATTATAAAAACTAGTACAAAAAATATAATTATTCCAAAAAGTGGATCTCTAAATTCTATAAAAAAAGTATTCATCAACTACTCGTAAACTATAATGCCATAGTCATTTTTTAGATTGTAAAATGTAGAGTTTGCACTAAATTCCAAGTCTTTTATCTTACCTAGTTGCACGATAGAGTTTTTATTTACTTTGATTCCAAACTCTGTAAAAAATTTCTTGATATTTACAAACTTAACATCTTCTACGAACTTGTATTCAAACTCTTTATAGAGTCTCATCTTCTCATATGAAAAAATATGTTCATTTACATGTAGTCTGTCAGATGCATACTTGATAGGCAGGTAGCCAGAGAGATCTGTTAGTATGTTTTCTACATACTCGTGCTTAGAAGGTAGGGTGTTTTTTTGAATAAAAACATACTTGTTATTAAGCTTTATATTCGGGGTATCTTTCCAGTATTTATACGCAGGATTCGATACACCAAGTTTTGAAGAAACTTCTCTCCAGAGCCAAAAAGAGTTGAGTGTATTTGGTAAATGCGACATCTTTTTAGCTCCATTATCGAGGGTTTTCTTTATTATATAGTTTTTTCATAAAGAGTTTTATTAAAGGATGGAGTTTTAATGATATAATAATTTTTATGGATTTAACAATTATCGAAGATGAAATTTATAAGTTTAATAGAGTTTTTTTTGCTGAAGTCTCAGAGGCTGCTGAGAGATGCTTGAACTTCATTGAACAAAACAACCTGCATATACCAAAAGAGAACTACACAATAGTTGGTGATTTTCTCAACACAACTCTCAGAAACTTTAGAGTTTTAGATTCAACATTTATGAGTTCAACTCTGAAAAAATTGAATGCAGATGTAAAATACTTAAAAACTCTCTATGATGAGACCATAGAAGAAACTCACAATGTAAAAGAGATATTTGAATCAGAATTTATTGCTTCATCTCCATCTTTTTCTCATTTTGCCAGAGAGGTTTTAAAAGCTCAAAGCATACGCAATCCAACTGATGAACAGAGAAAAGAGAGAAAAAAACTCTCTGCGATGCTACTAGAGTTAAAAGATATATACTATTCAACTTTCGAAGAGATTTTTAACGATGATAAAAAGTATTTCTTAGAATCTTTAATGCTATCTCTAAACTCAAAAACATACTATCTTGATAGACTTCTTTGGAAAGAGGCTACAGCGTCTATTGTTATAACAAAGCACTTTCAAGTGCTTAAAATTAAAAACAAACTAAACACTAGAGACTATCTTCTCTACACAACAGGTCTAATGCGACCATACACAAAAGAGTACCAATACCTGCAATCTTGCCTAAGGATTTATAAATGAGTGGAACTTCTAATTACCTAGTTGAGGATGTAGAAAAGTTTCTACAAATAAATAGAGAAGCCCAGAGTGATGAACAGAGCAGAAGTTTAAAAAAACTTCTTAGTGTTCAAGATAAAATATCTATCTTTAGAAGTATTGACCCAGATGAACTAAAAGCAATTGTCTACAACCTAAAATTTGTAAAGTTTAAATTTAAAGACTATGTTGTAGAGCAAAATGACACAAATGAAGAGATATTCTTTATCATTGATGGTGAGTGTCAAGTTTTTCATAACAAAAAAAAGGTTGGTACACTAAGAGCTGGAGAAATTTTTGGTGAAGCTGGGGCCATATTTAAATCTAACAGAAATGCGAGCGTTGTCTGTGCATCCGAAGAAGCTACACTTCTATCTTTTTGTATTGATGAAAACAACATGGAGTTTTGTGCACCAGCTCTAGCCATACTTTACAAGAACTTAGCATCTGAGATAAATGCTAAGCTTGAAGAGATAAATTTTGAGTTTATTAAAAAATAGCCGTTACAACTTTAGTAATAACAAAACCACCTATAACTAACCAAACGAACATTGCACCTGCTGTATAAAGCGGTGCCAAACCTAGACCTTTAAACTTTGAAAAGATAGTTCCCATACCAAGAGCAGTCATTGCCATTGTTAAAAGAAAAGTGTCTATTTCGTTTATAACATCTACTATATTTTGAGGGACAAGCTGTAGTGAGTTAAATCCTGCCATACCTATAAAATAAACCGCAAACCATGGAATCACAAGTTTGACCGGACCTGTAGAATCACCACTTTTTTTAGCTTGCATCGAAAGATAAATCCCTAAAGCTATAAGCATAGGAGCTATCATAATAACTCTTGTCATCTTGACAATAACAGCCGAATTTGCCATCTCAGCAGGAGCGCCTACGACAGATGCAGGAACTGCAACAACTTGAGCAACTTCATGAATCGTTCCACCTACATATATACCAAACTCTTGAGGTGTCATATGCAAAAAACCTGTTGCAGGTTCAATTATTGAAGCATAAAGAACTGGATATAAAAACATTGAGATAGTACCAAAAAGTACAACCATAGAAACAGCTATTGCAGTTTTATGACCTTCTGCTTTTAAAACTGGTTCAGTTGCCAAAACCGCTGCAGCACCACATACAGCAGCACCGCTTGCAGTAAGCATTGCTGTGTCTTTTTCCATCTTAAATATTTTATACCCTAAGTATGAACCTAGAATAAATGTCGTACTAAGCATGATTAGTGAAACCATAAATCCACTCATGCCTACATCTGCAATCTGTTGGAATGTTATACGAAACCCATAAAAGACTATGGCAAAACGAAGTATCTTTTTACCTGAAAATGTTATACCTGTACTCCACTCACTTGGAACATTATTATGAAGTGTATTTGCATAAAAAATACCCATCACAATACCAATAACAAGTGGTGAAATTCCTAATGATTTTACGGCGGATATGTCTGCAATCATAGTTGCTGCTGCTGCAAAAATAGCAACAAATATGATTCCAGAGATAGTGCCTTTTCTGTTTTGCTCCGAAAATGCCATCTACACCCTTAATTTTTAATTTAAAAATGAAATTATATCAAAAAACTATCACTATTTTACCTCTACCTTCATCTTCGTTCTAACCCAACTCTCTTTTTGCTCTTCAACAATCTGAGCTGTTTTTATACTCACTTTATTAGCATCAATACCTCTTTGATTAACAAGATACTCTTTCAATAGTTCTGCCCTATTATTAGCTAAATCCTGAAGCTCTTGTGGTGTTACGACTTGCATCTGTGTAGTTTCTTTAATCAGAGCATTTTGATATGCTCTCTCCAGTGCATCACCCTTGTACGTTTTCTTTAGAGCTTTTTCTATATCACTGACTTTTTTCTTAGGGGCCATCTCTTCATAGATATTCTCAAGCAGATCTATATTCATAGAGTTTTGCTGCTCTTTTTTATTTTTAACTCCACTCTTTTTCATAACAATTACAATAAGTTTTTGCTGTTTAAGTATCCATGTATCTTGAACTTCATCATATTGAGGAACTATATTTAGAGATATCTTTGGTCTTTTTAGCATTAGTTTAGCTATGTTATCAAGTTTCTCTTTCTCAGGTGGCAGGATTGCCACAAGCCCTGGTTCAAACTCTACAAATTCCAACTCTTCACCTTCAAGTCCCATCATAGAACCTAAGAACTTAAACGGAGATGCTACAGCTTTTATTATCAGGTTTCCAAAAGTTTTCCATACTAGTGCACCATATTTAAAATCAGGAGCGTCTACATTGCCCTCTACCGGCATGTTGATATCTATAACACCATCACTATCTTCTAACAGGGCAATAGCAAAACCTAAAGGCAGAGATGTTATATTTTCATCTTCTATTTCATCTCCGAGCTCTATATTTTTAACAATAATAGAGTTCTTACCTAACATCTGCGAATCAAGTATCTCGTAACCAAGATCTAAAAACAGTTTTCCGCTGTCTATCTTGTAACCTGCAAAGTTTGCACTATATCCGCTGAATGAGTTTAATTCCAGATTTCTAAAGTTAAAACTTAGATCGGTATAGAGCTTAGGGTTTGAGCTATCAACCGAGCCTAATAGTTTTGTAGAACCATACTTGTCTATCTCACCTACAATATCTACATAACTAACTTCACCAGCTTGACTTGATATAGAATAAACAACACCGTTTAAATCATGTATATCAGTTCTAAACTGTAGAGGAAGGGATAAATCAGCGAATTTTGCACTACCAGAAGCAACATTTAGCTTCATGATTTTAAATGGAAATTTTGTAGCATTGGTATCTTCACTTTGTGCTACTTTTGTTGCATTGGCATCACTTTGCACTTTTGGTGCTTTTGAGAGTGTTGCAAAGTTCATAGTCTTAGTTTCATCTATCAGGGCATTAACATAGAAACCATTGATATCAAGCTCATTTACAAAAGCTCTGTCTGGTGACATCGAATAATCAAATGATTTAAGAGCCATGTTATTAAAAGATAGAAGTGTTGAATTATCTCTAGAATCATTTAAAAAGAACTCATTTATATCCAGTCTTCCATTTACTTTAAGGTCAGCTGTTTCAGTGCTTTTTGCATATTCTACTTTTGTTTTTAAATCAACATAGCCATCATTTAGTTTCAAATATAGATCTTTTTCAATATATGGACTAAACTCTTTTAAAGATATCTTCTTCAGATCAAATGTACCTGTTTGTCTAAGAGGCGTATGTCTGAGTTTACCTTTTGCTTTTGCATATCCCTTAGAGTTAAGTCTTGCCGAGAGACTATAGTTTAACCAAGTTTTCTTTTCTGAGTCGATATTGTAAGCATTGAAGTTTATTCTGTCTAGCTTAGTATTTAGAGTCGGTTTTAGAGTCTTATCACTGAAACTAACTCGTGCAGATTGTAATGCGAAGTGCTTTAACTTCACTCTATACTCAGATTCATCTTTAGTTTTTGATTTTTTACTTGTAGCTACTTTAGTTGTTTTAGCTTTTTTTGCAACTATTAAGTTATCAACATTTAGCTTACCGTCTTTATACAGCCCAGTTCTAATATTTAAACTCTTAAGTGTTGTATTTTCAATATTTACAGCTTTTGCCTTAGTATCTAGACTTAAGTTATTCACACCAAAATCTGCAAAGTCTACAAGTCTCTCTCCTGTACTTCTTTTATTTATAGCAAACTTACTAAGATTAAGATTTGCATCGCTTACACTTACTTGCGTCTCATCTTCTAACGCTAACACACTAACTTTAGCATCAAAACCGACTGTCGCTCGTTGTAGTTTTACATCATAAACACTTAGTGCATCTTGTGCGGCTTCATCTATGTATGGACGAAATCTAACTATATCAAAATCACTACACTTTGTGTAAGAATTAACATCCAATACTTTATGTTTAACATCCCCGCTAGAGTTACAGATGAACTTCTCATTAAGTCTTAAGTTCATCTCATAAGAGAAAGTTTCCTCTCCTGCTAAAGTTACATTTTTTAGATATAGATTTAACTCATCGAGCTTCGTTGTTACGTTTGGTATTACACCGCTATCGGCAAAATCAACTTTGATTTTCTCTAAAGCAATATCATCAATAACTACATTCCAAGGTTTGCTCACTTGCTTAGTTTCAACCTCTGCTTCAGCAGTAGCATTATTTTCAGCAAAATTAGTTTTAATATACTTTAGCCAATCTATCTCTTTTTCTTTATTTCTCTCTACTTTAACATATAGAGAATCAAGAGCGATCTTTTTTATATGAACATCTTGAAGCATTGGTTTAACACTAACATCACTAACTAAAAAATGTTCTAGATTTAAAACATCTTTATATTTACTTTTTGGTTTTATTCTTAGTTTATCAATAGATGCACTTATGTTATCTATAGTTGTCGCTTCAAGGTTATCTAAATCAAAATAGTACTGTGCAGAAAATGCTATCTTACCATCAGCTACTTCAAGGTTTAATGCGTCTTGCATATATTTCCATTGAGTGTAGAGCTTACTTGCTTCAAAGTCTACGCTACCTCTGACTTTAAATGGTTTAAACCCAATTATTTCACTTTTAAGATCAAAGAATCCGCCATCACCTAGAGCAGTGTGAAACCTCATACTTGCATCACTTGAATTAAAATCTTTTGTGTCTATATCTCTTAACTCAAATCCTATTCTGCCAAACGAGAACTCAAATGGAGTCTTGTGTGTGTAATCTTCATAGTTGATTTTTCCATTTATTATTGCAACATTATCGAGAAGGATTCTTGGCATCTCAAATTCTGAGGTGCTCTCTTGCTTAGCCTCTTCCTCTTTAGCTTTGAGTATAGATGCTAGATTTATTGATTTATCTTTTTTGTAAATCAGAGAGATATTTGGCTCTTCAAGTGCAATCTTTTTTATATGTATTGATGCGTTAAAAAGTGAATGAGGCTCTAAATTTATTAGTATTGATTTTAGCGAGACTAGATGCAAATCATTTGTATCTGTGAGTTTTATCTCATTTATCTTAAGACTAAAAATAAAAGGATTAAAAAAGACACTATCAAGTGAAAGCTTGGCGTTTGTCTCTTTTTGAACTATCTCAACAAGTTGTGATTTTAAGACTAGAGGAAGAACTATAAAACCTAATATTGCATAGGCAGAGAGTAAATAGATTACTATCTTTTGAATTTTTTTAAACATAAGAGACTCCAAAAAGTTATCTTCTTAGAGTCTATCATGTTAGACTTTAAACATTAATTATTTCGTACCCTTAACAATATCAGATCTAGGAAATACAAATGTAGACTTTCTAAATACTACTATTTTTTCTTCATGCCCAATTGCATATGCACGAATAGTGATAGGAATAGTTGTGTCTTTTCTATCGTTATCTACCAGCATCTCTGTAGTTCTCAGTACAACAATCTTTTTCTTTTTAATACCAGGAACTGCTGTAAACTCTTTAATAGGCTTAGCAATAGTAATCTTTCCTTCCATACCTTTTGGAGGGATTACCTCAAAATAAAACTTCATCTTTTGGTTCTCAGTATTTTGTAGTAAAAACTCATATGCATTTTCAACTACAAACTTTGAATCTGGCATCTGCTTAACATCATATAAACGCGTCTCTTTGTTGATATTTAAAAGCATATGCTCTTTTGTACTACCCATCATTCCAAGAATAACCATAAGACCAACAAGAAGAATAGCGTATGCTAAAACTTTAGTGCGGAAGTATTGAGTTTTACCTTTTTGATCAACTATCTCATAATCACTTGACCAAGTAACCAAAGATGGTTTTCCAAGTTTACCCATAACCGTTGTACAAGCATCTACACACTCTAAACAGTTAATGCACTCTAGTTGAAGGCCTTTTCTAATATCAATATGAGTAGGACAAACTGTAACACAACTCTCACAAGCTGTACACTCTGCATGAGGTTCTTCTACTTGAATATCTTTTTGTTTAGTAAAAAGTTTATTATGATGCTCATCATAAATATGACCACCTCTATGCATATTGTAAAGTGCCATAACTGTATGATCATCATATAAAACTGATTGAATTCTAGAATAAGGACAAACATAAATACAAAAGTCTTCTTTTAAAAAGACTATGTCGTATACAAGAAACAGTGCTATCCCGATAACAGAACCAAATAGAGTCCAGTGATTGTCAAAATCCATAATATAAACAAAAAAGTCTTCAGGCGGAACAAAAAACCATAAAAAGTCAGCACCAGCGATTAGAGCAAGAACGGTCCAAAGTAAAATTGCTATTGCTTTTTTGACTTTGTTTTCAGCTTTACTCATATCTGGCTCTAGCTGTTTATTTTTAATACGTTTGCGAAGACCTAGTATTTTCGTCTCTATCAAGTCTCTATAGATTACACGAAAAACTGTTTGAGGACATACCCAACCACAAAAAACACGACCACCTACAACGGTCATACCAAATATTCCTAAAAACATCAGCATTAGTAAAAATGGCATTAAATATAACTCTTGCATATCAAATTGTATAAATGCAAGGTGTAACTTCAACTTATCAAAACTTAGAAGAAAGAAGTGATTTCCGTCTACTGTTATCCAAGGTAAAACTAAAGCTATTACAGTAACTATTATATATAAATAATAGCGTTTAATTCTCCACGCATTCGGTATTTTAAAACTGGAACTATCTGTACTCATCTGAACTCCTATAATATTAATAATAAAAAATCAATAATATCTTTGTATTACTTAATTTTGTCAAGATTTTGTCAAAGTATAGCAAATAGTAGTTGAGTTTAATATTAGTTAATTGTTATAATAATTATAATAATAGCAAATGTAGAGGAAAGTAAGCTTTTTAGCTTACCTCATCTACCATATTATCTAAGTGATCAAATAGTTGTTTTGAGTTTTTCTCAGCACTTGTAAATGCTTCAATAATTTTCTCAGCATTTTCAACTAGTCCGCCGCCAATTAGTGCAGGAACATTTCTAACACTCTCATGAACAGCTTTGTGTGGTACATCAATTTTACTGTATGATGCAGTACCAGAGAAGACATCTTTACCTTCTCCTGTATACCATTTGCCAAATCTACAAGTAGTATGCTGTGAGAAAGTATGCTCTTTGTTATTTTTAAATACTGACTCATAACCACCAAGTTTAAATACAATGTGATCAAGTTTAGCAAGATTCACAAACATCTCATTAGAGATTTTTTTGTTGGAGTATTGAATATCATGTGCACCATCAACCAGAGTATATAGACTCTCATTAAAACTGCTTAGCTTTTCTAATGAAATTGATATTTCTCCATCCATTACTTCTGAAAACTCTTGCATTGCAGCAGAGTTTTGTTTAAGCAGGTTAATATTCACCTCTACTTCACTTGTGGCTTTTTGTGTTCTCTCTGCAAGTTTACGAACTTCATCGGCAACAACTGCGAATCCACGTCCATGTTCGCCTGCACGAGCAGCTTCAATAGCAGCATTAAGAGCGAGCAGATTTGTCTGGTCTGAAATATCTTTTATCAGAGAGATAACATTCGTAATCTCATTTACACTGTTGTTAAGCTGATCAGAGTTTTCTCTGCTCTCATGCATTTTATGAGATATGTTCTCTAGTGACTCTCCCATTTGAGCAGTTGAATCTTTAACATCTGAAACAGTACCTTCTGTCTGTGCATTTTTCTCATTGATTATTTGAAGAGAGTCCATATTTCTAATCAGTCCCTCTTGCACCTCTTTTACGCCTGTTGTTGCACCTTCACTTAAAAGATCTGTAAGAGATAAAGTCAGCCTATTTTTCTCTAACTGTATTTCATTTTCTTTAGAATGTTTCTCTGAATTTTCTAAACTCTCATTTGCAGCCAATATAGCTTCATATGCAGTCTCAAGAGTATGATTTGCAGCACTCTGTATAGAAGAGATCTCATCTCCGCCACTTTGAGAAATCTTTTTTGAGAAATCTTTTGAAGAGATAATATCATCAAGTTCTTCTTTAAACTTTGAAATTCTTGAAGTTAAACCCTTTGCAACAACAGTGCCAAAACCTAAGATAAAGACCATAATTACTATATTGATAATTATGTTTATCATCAGACGCGTGTTAGCTTGACTTTTTAGAGAATCTACTTCTTCTAAGATTCCTTTAGCAAGATGGTTTTCAACTTTTTTAAGAAGATTGATCTTAGCTGTAATAGTTTTAAACCAGTAAGAAGCATCTACACCAAAACCACCATCCATATGGGAAACACCAATAGCTCTCATTCTCTTAACTTCTTCTACCGCTTCACCGACAAGGGTATTACTGCAAAAGTCAGAGTTTTCTTTTGAAGCCAGAAACATATATCTACTCATATAAACATCTTGCTCACTCATAAGCTTAATAAACTTAGCATAAAAACCTGGAGGAAAAGAGTCTTTTGCAAACGTACCTGTCATTACAGCTCTCTCTATTCCAGCTCTCTCCTTTGAATAAAGATAGTTTGCAAAAGCGTTTAAAGATGTACTCATCTTCTGATCAGAACTCATCTTAGCAATATATGCTATAGTGTCTAAAAAAGCTGAATTCATAGGTGTATAGTAACCAACAGCATCAGAAATTTTAAATTCTAAAGCACTTATTTTTGCTCTCTTTTCTTCTATTACTGACAACTTACTCATAGCATCTGACATCTGATTTTGCATCTCTTTTGGATACTTAGAAAAATCCATACTTCTATAGTAAGCTTCCATCTCGGAGCGAGTTGCATCTGTATCTTTTCTGATGTTTGGTAATTCTGTTACAAATTTCTTACCTTCAGAACCAATAAAACCGGCAGATGCTCCACGCTCTTTTTGAGTGTTGTGAATCATAGCACTGATTTTTGTAGCAAGAATAGTCGCCTCTTCTATCTTAGAAAGCTCTTGCACCTGTTGATAATTTTTAATCCCATTAATACTTAGTAAAATAAAAATAACTACTGCCGGTATAAAAACCATAAGTGTCATTTTTATCTTTATAGACATATTATTTAACATGATTACTTCTCCCTTGTTTTCATATACAAATGTTATATATTAATATATCATCAAATAAGAAAAAATTATTTGTCTCAGGTCAAGTATTTGGAGATTCCAAGCTCTTTTATAATCCTGGCTTAGTCTTATGTTTCATAAATATACAAAAAGCCTTTTTTATGTTCAACTTTGCTAAAATATATCTCAATATTCTAATATCAAAAGATTTTTATCATCATGACAACAAAACAATACATACTAGATACAATTAAAAAACGTCCACTCATTATTGATGGAGCTATGGGAACACAGCTGCAGCAACGTGATGACAAGATCTCGAAAGAGGCTTGGGAAGGCAATGAAGGTTGTAATGAACTTTTAAACGTTACGGCTCCCGAAGTTCTTAGTGAAATTTTTCATGCCTACCTAACTGCTGGGGCTGACCTTATCACGACCAATACATTTGGCTCATTCTCATGGGTTTTAGATGAGTACCAAATTGGTGACCGTGCTTATGAGCTTACAAAAGCTGGTGCAGAGCTTGTAAAGCAGGAGTGCGAAAAGTTCTCGACGCCAGAGCATCCACGCTTCTGTCTTGGTTCTGTCGGACCAGGTACAAAACTTCCATCACTTGGTCACATCACTTATGATGAGATGCATGAAGGTTATACCGAATTTTGTTTAGCTCTTATAGATGGCGGAGTGGATATATTTTTGCTAGAGACTTGTCAAGATCCTCTTCAGATAAAAGCCGCTCTTCACGCATGTCAAGAAGCTTGTCGTCAGAGAGAAGTAGAGATTCCAATGATGGTCTCTGTTACTATCGAGCTTAGCGGTACTATGCTTATAGGTACAGATGCCGCTACTATCGCAACTATTCTAGAACCTTTTGATATCTTATCTCTAGGGTTTAACTGCGGAACAGGACCTGAACAAGTTTTAAAACATGTAAAGACTCTGAGTGAAGTTTGGCATAAACCAATAAGTGTTCATGCAAATGCAGGTCTTCCGCAAAATCGTGGAGGTTACACTTACTATCCAATGGGACCTGATGAGTTCACAGAGCAACAAGAAAAGTTTTTAGCTTTTGATGGTGTCTCTTTCTTAGGCGGATGCTGCGGAACTACACCTCAACATATTCGTGCTTTGGTTGACAAGGTAAACTCTATCAGACCTAAGGCACCAAGCGGCTCACATGAGAACTCTATAGCTTCTCTTTTTAACACAACAACTCTTATGCAAGAACCAGCTCCTCTTCTTATGGGTGAGCGCTCAAACGCAACTGGTTCAAAAGCCTTTAGAGAACTTCTCTTAGCGGAGGACTATGAAGGGACTCTCTCTGTAGCTCAACAGCAAGTTCGTGCCGGTGCTCACGTAATAGACGTAAATGTAGGTTTTGCAGGACGTGATGAGACAAAAGACATGAATGCCGTCATGGGAATGTACAACCAAAAAATAGCACTTCCACTTATGCCAGACTCGACTCAAACTACTGGTCTTGAGACTGCACTTAAAAATATAGGCGGAAAACCTATACTAAACTCGGTAAACCTTGAAGATGGTGAACCAAAATTTGATGAAGTATGTAGATTGGCCAAAAAATTTGGAACAAGTTTAGTATGTCTTACGATAGATGAAGTCGGTATGGCAAAAACAGTTGAAAATAAATTGGCTGTTGCTGATAGAATTATTGACTTAGCAACTAACCGTCATGGTATTAAAAAAGAAGATCTGATTTTTGATGTTTTAACATTTACTCTCGGAAGTGGCGATGCAGAGTACTGGGATGCGGGTATAAATACCATAGAAGCCATACGTGCACTTCGTAAAAAACACCCAGAAGTTAGTGCTACTTTAGGATTGTCAAATATCTCTTTTGGACTGGACAAAGATGCCAGACCATATCTAAACTCTATGTTTTTACATCACTGTATCGAAGCTGGACTAACATCTGTTATTATCAATGTAAAACACATTATCCCTATAAATAAAATAAGTAAAGAAGATCAAGAAATATGTGATGATTTGATTTTCAACCGTAAACCAAACGGAGAGGCTCTTTTTAACTTCATAGAGCACTTTAGCACTAAAGAAGCGATAGATAATGATGTAGAAGATGCAGCTTATCTAGCAATGAGCGATGAAGAGAAGATTGCAAAGCTTCTTATGGATGGCGATAAAGAGAGAATGATTCCTTTAGTTGAAGAGGCTCGTAAAACAATAGCACCTGAGAAAATTGTAAATGAGATTCTTATAGATGCCATGAAAGTTGTCGGTGAGCTTTTTGGTTCAGGTCAGATGCAACTGCCGTTTGTTCTTCAAAGTGCTGAGACTATGAAAAAGACTGTTGATCACTTAAATCCATACTTACCAAAAGTAGAGAAAACTGTAGATACGACTCTTGCACTAGGAACTGTAAAAGGTGATGTTCACGATGTTGGCAAAAACCTTGTTGACATCATACTCTCAAACAATGGTTTTAAAGTTCAAAATCTCGGTATTAAAGTTGAACTGGAAGATTTCGTACAAGCTACAAAAGATGGTCATATCTCTGCATTTGGCATGAGTGGTCTTTTAGTTAAATCAACTCAGGTAATGCAAGAAAACCTAAAGGCTTTAAAAGCTGAAGGTATTGATATTCCTGTTTTACTTGGAGGAGCCGCTCTTACTCGTACTTTCATAGATGACTTCTGTCGTCCTTTTTATGACGGTCCTATTTTCTACTGTAAAGATGCCTTTGACGGTGTTACCGCCATGAGTCGCATCGAAGCAGGTAATCTTGACACTGACCTTCATGGTAAAGATGCAGAAGAAAAAGTTGTTAAAGAGAAAAAAGAAATTATCATTCCACCGTTTAAAGAACTTAAGATGCCTCCTCGTGATGTGAAAGTTCCGACTCCTCCATTTTGGGGAAGACGTGAGATGAAACTAACAACTACACAGATTGAGATGGCATTTGAATGGATCAACCATAAGATACTTTTCAAATCTCGTTGGGGTTATAGCTCTAAGGGAATGACAAAAGAGCAGTACCAAAAACAAGTCGATGAAGTCATCATGCCTGCGTATGAAAAACTAAAAGCTCAGTTTTTAGATGAGAAACTTTTTGAGCCTACTATCATTTATGGTTACTGGCCATGTAGAAGTGATGACAACACTCTTCTTATCTTTGATGAGAGTGAAGGTTATAACTCTAGCGACGAAGTTAACACTGAGCATCTAGAACATGTTATGCCAAGAGCTATCAAACAGTTTACTTTTCCAAGACAATCAAAAGCACCTCACCGTGCATTGAGTGATTTTTTCCATCACGATAGACATGATGTTATAGCACTAACATGTGTTAGTGCTGGTGGTAAACTGAGTGATGCAGAACGCCTTATCTACGATGAGGGCAACTATACTGAGTATTATCAGTTTCATGGGCTTGGAGTTGAGTTAGCTGAAGCGTTAGCGGAGATAGTTCATAAACAGATAAGACTTGATCTTAATATTTCAGAAGGGGAAGGAAGTAAACTAAGTGATGTTCAGATGAATAAGTATCAAGGAAGCAGATACTCGTTTGGTTATGCGGCTTGTCCAGACTTAGAACTTAACCGTCCTCTATTTGATCTTTTAAAACCTGAAGAGTTTGGGATTGAACTTAGTGAGACTTTCCAGATTCATCCGGAACAATCAACAAGTGCATTGGTTGTTTATCATCCAAATGCGACTTATTACAACGTATAAATAAAAAAAGAGAATCAAGTGTCTCAAGCTTGAGTCTCTTTTTTAAGATTGAAGTTTACTTTTTAATAGTGTGAATATAGTGTGAAATTTAGCTGCGTCTTCTATAACTCAGTGCCTCAAGCAGGTGATTCTTTTTTATGACTTCACTAGAATCTAAGTCAGCAATAGTCCTCCCTACTTTTTGAATTTTTTTTATACTTCTAAATGAAAGAGTAAACCTAGCTATTGCCATATCCAAAGCACTCTGCGCTTCGTCGTCCAGAATACAAAACTTTTCAATATCAGAATCACTTAGTTTTGCATTAAAACTATCTTGTCCTCTCTTTTTAGCAAATATATGCGACTCAACCACTTTTCTGTGTAACTCTTTTGACGTGAAACTAGCTTTGTCATCTGCTTTTACATTTTGCATCACTACATTCATATCTATTCTATCTAAGAACGGATCTGAAAGTCTGTTTTTATATCTTTGAATCTCAAGCTCGTTGCATCTACACTCCAGATGCTCATTTAGAAGATTTCCGCATGGACAAGGGTTCATAGCTCCAATGAAGAGAAAATCACTCGGATACTCTACTTTAGAGTTTACTCTAGAGATTCTTATGCGATTATCCTGCATCGGTTCTCTAAGTGCTTCAAGTATATTTTTTGAAAAGTGAGGAAGTTCATCGAAAAACAAGATGCCATTATGCGCTAAGCCTACTTCACCTATCATCGCTTTATGAGAACCACCTCCAAACTGATGTGTCAACCCTATATCATACAAAGAATATAAAATTCTAAGCAGCTATTTCATTTTGTAGCATTAGCTCTTCAAACTCAACTGGAGAATAATTATTATTTGAGCTATGCATTCTTTGCCGATTATAATAGACTTCTATATATTCAAATATAGATTGATTAGCAGCAGCCTTAGTCTCATAAATTTCATGATGTGTTAGTTCAGTTTTTAATGTGTGAAAAAAGCTTTCTGCAACCGCATTATCCCAACAATTACCTTTTCTACTCATACTTTGAATAATATCATTTTCTGTTAATAAATCTTTGTGAGAGTATGAAGCATATTGACTTCCTCTATCGGTATGCCATATCAAGCCTTTTGGTGGCTTCCTACTCTTTAAAGCCATAATGAGAGCATCATTAACTAAATTAACTTTCATATTATCATCCATTGACCAGCCAACAATTTTTCTTGAGTATAAATCTATAACAGTTGCAAGATAAAGCCATCCTTGGCTTGTTGGTATATATGTTATATCTCCAACATATTTTTTATCAGGGGCAGATGCATAAAAATCTCTATTTAAAAGATTAGGTGCAATGGGTAAGTTATGATTTGAATCAGTTGTACTAATTTTAAACTTTTTCTTTTTATTGGCGATAAGATTTAAATCTTTCATAATATTACCAATTCTTTTTCTTGAGATAACAAGCCCATATAATCGTTCTAACTTATCCTTTAACCGTCTTGTGCCGTATTTACATCTACTCTGCATAAAAGTAGTTTCTATCAGTTCATTAAGTTTTTTATCCACTTTTTTAACTACACAGCCAGTTCTAACCCAATGATAATAGCTTGATAGATTCACTTTTAAAATTTTACACATTATATTTATATTGAAGCTCGTTTTATTATCTTTTATCCACGCATACTTTACTGAACTTCTTTTGCAAAGTATACTGCTGCCTTTTTTAATATATCACGCTCTTGTCTAAGGAGTTTGGTTTCTCTTCTTAATCTTTTATTCTCTTGTTCTAAAGTCTCTTTAGGAGATTGAGCTATCGGTTTAGTTGTATCTTGGTTTGTCTTTTTGTATTCATTCATCCAGTTATAAATTGTCTTAGGATTTACATTTAAATCTTTAGCAATTTTTAGAACTGAGTCGCCACTGTTTAACACCAACTGTATTGTTGAATCTCTAAACTCTCTTGTATACTGACTATTTTTCATATTTTCTACTCTCTTCATACTTTTATTTTAGCTTAGACTTATTTAATTTCTAAGTATGAATAAGTGTAGCCACATCAACACCCACTGGTCATCTGTCGCACAGCGCCAGATAACAAGCGGGAGGAGCAAGCAACCATTGCAAAACCTAAAGGTTTTTCAACGGCAGTTACTCACCCGCGCCCCCGTTATATGAAGAATAAGATTGGAGTTTAACTTGAAAAGAATACTTTTTATACTACTTATAAGTCTGGAAATATATGCTGGCACACAAATGTGCAATTCTGGAACGGTCATTAAATTACTTAGTGATGACAATCAAGGTAGCCGTCATCAAAGATTTATACTAAAACTATCATCTGGACAAACTTTATTAGTTGCTCACAATATTGATTTAGCGCCAAGAATAAATTTAATAGAAAAAGGTGGTTTCATAAAGTTTTGTGGCGAATATGAAAGTAATGCCAAAGGTGGAGTTGTGCATTGGACACATCATGATCCAAATAATCGTCATGTAGGTGGTTGGCTAGAATATAATGGTAAAAAGTACGAATAACATATAATAAATTATCTAACACTCCGTTTTATCATACTTCTTATACGTTCAAATAAAAATGGTAAAATATAATCATAAACATACATATGAGGTTTAACAAGTGAGTATATTTGCCCTACAATCACCGGCGGGTGGTTTTTTAGATGAAGATCTAAAACGCTTTAATAAGGAGTTTGATGACTGGTGTGTCCAGTTTGACAGCTTTGAAGATGCTAATATTATTGCACAAAGTCTTGACAAAAAAAGAACTGCAGATGTTATTGAGATTACACCACTTAGTTACCCAAAGTACTTTTTTCACACTCTAAAAGGGATCATACATGCAACAAGACAAATCGAGGATAAGATTATATGCATTGTTGAGCCACATATGGGTCAAAACTTTCGCATCGCAGTGTGTGATTTAACTACAAAAAATGTAAGAATTACAAATACCAGCTATAAAAATGTACTGAGCGTAGAAGGTGCATTTGCACATTTTGAGATATAAAATAAAAAGATATAATAAAACTTTGTAGCCAATATATGAACACAAAGGATTAGGTTAAAACTATGAGAATCTTGTGCATGGACTTGGGTCTAATGGTTCTAAAAGTTGGGATGCGATTAGTGATGAGTTTGCAAAACATTACCACATCGTCACTTTTGATTTACCTGGATTTGGAGAGTCTCTAGTCCTGTTTGATGTGCCAGCATCTCCTGAATCCTATTCTGGACTTATTATGAGGATTGTTTCTATATATGCAAAATCGAAAGTCATTTTTGTTGGTCATTCAATGGGAGCGGCTATTGGTCTACGCTTCATAAGCTATAATCCAAACGTGGTAGACAAAGCAATTTTAATTGATGCCGCAGGTATCCTGCAAAAAACTGCCTACACAAAGTTTCTGACTAAAATAGCTCAAAAGAAAAGCCCTGATAATAATCACCAAGCGAAAACTTCCGCCGTCAACACATTAAACACGTTCACAGATATATGGGTAGAAATGTTTGATACATTTTCATCTATCAAAACTATTAAAACTCTTTTCCAAGATAATATGGACGCACAGATTGCAATAAATCTAATAGAAACTGATTTTACTGATGACTTGAAAAATATTCAAACCAAAACACTGCTTATCTGGGGTGAGGATGATCATGTTGCCCCTCTAAGGACTGCAAAGATGCTCAATTTTCATTTAAAAAACTCAAAGCTTATCGTACTGTCTAACGGCGGTCACACTCCTCGTATTAAAACACCAAAAGAAGTCGCAACAATTGCAGCAATGTTGAGCTTAAAAATGTCAGTGCTCGCAGTATTGAACTCAATAACACTGTAGCATCTTTAGAAAATGTAAAAATAGTTTCCAATCAAACGGGGCTTACTGCAAACGAGTCTAGTGTGATGAGTACAAACATGGTAATTGATGCTTCTGTAGGCATTCATACCAACGAGTCAAAGTTGGATTTAGCAGGAACAATCATCAATTATAAAATAGATCCAATCAACGGCTCAGGCAGTTTGATATATTGGTCCACAAGCTTTCAATCAAAAAACGGACAGCCAACTAAAACTATCCACAGAAAACAAATTCTACATTAAATACTAATAGAATCTATTTAGAGCTTTTCTTCTCTTTTTGCATTCTTTTATACTCTTTTTCAAACTTTTTTCTTCTAGCGTATGAGAGTTTATCTATAAAAAGTATGCCTTTTAAATGATCTATTTCATGCTGAATAGCTACACTAAGTAAGCCGTTTGCTTCAAGAGTCTTTGTATTTGCATCTCTGTCTTGATAATTTACAGTGATATTTTCAAATCTTATTATATCTTCATAAAAACTAGGAACACTCAAGCAACCCTCTTGATAAACAATCTCCCCGTCTTTTTTTACAATAATAGGGTTTACCATCTCAATAAGGTTTTCTATTGGCTGTTCACCATCTTCTTCTGGAATGTTTAATATCAAGACTTGTTTAGGGCGAGCAACTTGAATAGCTGCTAGGCCAATACCATTTGTTTTAACCATAATAGGATACATTGCATCTAGAAGATCATGCAACTCTTTGTCAAATTTCTCAACTTTTTCAGATATCTGCTTTAATATCTTATCTGGATATTCTACTATACTTAAATTCATCTATCTGCTGTTACTCTTTTTCTGTATTTTGTGCTGATCTCTGTCTCAATGAAACTGCAAAATCTATTTTTTTATCACTATATGCTTTTTCAATTCCATCCATAGCACTTACCACTATCTCTTCAACTGTGTAAAGAGTAGCAATATCAGTAATACCGATAGAAATTTTTAGCTGTATCTCACGATCTGCCAAGAAAAAGTTAGAGTTTGAAACCAATTCACAAAGTCTTTCACTAGCTTTTAGTGCACTCGGTATATCTGTATGTTTTAGAAGCATTGCAAAAACGCCATTACCATAGTGAGCTACCGTATCACTTCTTCTTGAAGTTTTCAGTAAAAGTCTTGCTATAGTTCTGGTCATTAAAGTAATTGCTTTTTCGTTGCTAACACTGTCTTTTAACTCACGTGATAGTTCTATCATGATAAGTGAACTTTTGTGTTTAAACTCAGTAATAAGCTCTACTTCTTGCTCTATTTTTGTCATTAAATAACGTTTGTTATAAACGCCAAATTTATTATCAAAAATAGTTTCATTCTCTACATTTTTTACTATCTTTGCTGTTTCATCGTAAAGAGTTTTCATTTGTAAACTCTGTTTTTTCAAGATACTATTTAACTTCGAGACATCACCTTCTAAAGATGCGGCTATACTGGCAGCAGCTTGAATCTCAGTGTTTGCTTGAAGTTCTTTTTTTCTTTTATCAAGAATTTTTGTCATTAGTGCCATGTTTTTGTAAAGGTTGGCAGTAACGCTCAAGATGCTTTTTACAGATCCAAACCCTTTTTTCAAACTCTGCTCAAGCATGATAGTGTTTTCATCATCATTGCTCTCTTCGAGTTCAAGCATAGACTGAATCTGTTTACGAAGATTTTCACTCTTGTCTTCTAGAAGTCTATCAAAATAGAGTGAAAAATTATTTGGAGTAGGTGGCAAGTTATCTGAGATAAGAGCACTAAGTACCTCTTTAGAATATATTTCTAAGTCACTAGTAGGCTCATCCATATCTAAAGCGGCAACAATTGGTTCATTTGTTGCATTAACATCACGACGATTTCTACTTCTTAAAGATCCTGCCATATTATCCCCTTACTCTTTATCGTTTTTAACTAAAACCTCATCAATCATACCATACTCTTGAGCTTCTGAAGCACTCATAAAGTTGTCACGATCGGTATCTTTTTCTACTTTTTTAACACTTTGACCTGTGTTCTTAGCCAATATTTCGTTTAGCTCAGCTTTCATACGAAGAATCTCTTTAGCTTGAATAGCTATGTCTGTTGCCTGACCTTGAGCACCACCAAGAGGTTGATGGATCATGATACGAGCGTGAGGAAGAGCATATCTCTTACCTTTCTCACCAGATGAAAGTAAAAATGCACCCATAGATGCGGCTTGTCCTATACATATAGTAGTTATATGTGGACGTATATAGTTCATAGTATCAAAAATAGCCATTCCTGCAGTAACAACTCCACCAGGAGAGTTTATGTAGAAATAGATATCTTTCTCTGGATCTTCTGCTTCAAGAAATAGCATCTGTGCAACTATAGAAGAAGCTACGGCATCGTTAACTTCTCCGCTTAGCATAATAATTCTATCTTTTAAAAGACGAGAGTAGATATCATAAGAACGTTCTCCACGACCTGTCTTTTCTACTACATAAGGAATATAACTCATACTTACGCTTCTTTTATCTTTGAGTTAAGAAGTTGGCTAAGAACTTTATCTTCAACCATTGACATCTGTACTGCTGGAATATAACCAGCATTTTTATACTGCTCATAAGCTTTTTGAGGGTCTTGACCCATTTGCATTGCTTCATAGTAGATAGTCTGCATTACTTCTTGTTCTTCAACTTTAACATTTTCAGCATTAGCTAGTGCATCAATAATAAATGTAGCTCTTACACTTCTCTGTGCATCTTCACGGAAAGTATCACGAAGCTCGTTTAATTTCTCTTCACTATCACGAAGTTCTTGAATCTCTTCTTCACTCATGCTTTGAGCTTTTCTGTTTAATGCCATATCAATCTCTTGATCTACAACAAACTCTGGAAGGTCAAATTTAATATTTTCAACAAAATTCTCAAGAAGAGCTGGTTTTAAGTCATCATTATAAAGTTTTGCCAACTCTTCATTCTCAATTTGAATTCTAACTTGCTTTTGTAGTTCTGCTAAAGTTGCATTTTCATCACCTGGAAGCATTTTCTTAGCTAACTCATCATCGATTGCCACTTCATCTTTAACTTTGATACCATTAACTTTTACTTTAAATGAAGCAGCTTTACCAGCTAATTCTTTACCACCATAGTTTTCAGGAAAAGTTACTTCGATTACAACTGCTTCATCTCTTTTTACGCCGATTAGTTGGTCTTCAAACCCTGGGATAAACTGACCTGAACCTAAACGAAGCTCGAAATTCTCAGCAGTACCGCCTTCAAATACTTTACCATCAACAGAACCTTCAAAATCAATAACAGCAGTATCGCCATCTTTCATTTTACGGTTTCTTGCAACTTCTATTAATGGAGCTTGAGCTTCTGCTAAGTCTTTGATTCTTTTTTCAACAGCTTCATCACTTACAGCTGGCTTATCAAACTCTTTAATCATTGAAGAATAATCACCAAGCTCTATAACAGGTCTCATAGCAACTTTAACTACTACTTCAATTTTGTCATCACTCTTGTCAAATTTAGAAATATTTGGTTCACCAATAAGTGCGTCATTAGAAATATTTAATTCTTCTAACCCACGAGCTAAAACATCACGAAGAGCTTCAGCTTCAGCATCTTGAACAAGTCTTTCACCATATTGTTTCTTAACAATAGCTACAGGCACTTTACCTTTACGAAAACCTTGAATACTAGCAGTTTTTGCTAATTCTTTAGCAATCTTTTCTAAGTTAACATCAATAACTTCTCTTAATATTGTCGCCTCTATAGTAGCGTTAGCACCGTCTATTTTATTTGATTTGATTTCCATCAATTTCCTTTTCTTATATCTATAGTTGTATTTTTGACTATTATTTTTGGTAATAATATCTAAAATCTGCTTTTAAGTATCTTTAATAGTATTTCTAAACTAAAAGGCACTGCCCGTCAGTTGAAATGCTGCCCAATAGTAAGGATGCTTATATTTCATTTTAGTAGTAAGCTGAGCTTGTCGTAAAGCATCTCTACTATTTTGTTGTTTCATATTTTTATAAAATTCTTCCATTAGATATAGGGTTCCAGAATCATCAACTTTCCATAAACTTGAGACAATAGACTTTGCACCTGCATATAAAAAGCCCCTTGTTAATCCAACTACATCATCTCCATTACTTACTTTTCCAAGTCCTGTTTCACAAGCACTAAGAGTAATAAGGTTAGCATCTAGCTTTAAGTCATACAGCTCACTGGCACTCAAATAACCATCATTTTTATCATCTTTTGCCATCATAAGACCGGACTTCAGCGGCGTTTTTGTATCAAACGTACCGTGTAGAGCAAAATGAAATTGGTTAAAATTTCCTGATAATTTCTTAAACATAGTTTCTGTAGCTTGTTCCCTTACCAATGCTTTTGTGTTAGGAACAATACCCGATATTGCTTGCACTTCTTTTTGAGCTCCCGGCAAATCATATTCACTATTTCTCAAATCAGGATTACCAAAAGCCAACAACTTTACAGATTTAGTTTTCTGAGATGGTTTAATAAATTTCATTACGGTGGCACTTGGTAAAATTCTAATCCCGTAATCATCTATCAAAAAAGACTTACCTGAGGATAATGCACTAAAGGGAAGATAATGCAATCTACCATGTGGAATAATTACTATGTTTTTTGTAACTAGCATTTTCTCTAATGGTTTTACTAAACGATTATAAAGACTCTTTGACAAAAGCTTATAGTCATCAACATCTGTTGATTGCAGTGCTATTCTAAAACTTTTTATTTCATCATCTATAGCATCTATATTAAGCTTGAAACCTTTTATTTTATCTTGATTGACTACAAAAGCATAAAAAGTATCTCCATGATAATAATACTCAACTATAACTTCTCCATTTTGAAGTATCTTCTGAGTATCTTTTACATTAATGGCATTGACTGTAACTAAAGAAGCAAACTCTTTATCTTCTGTCTGTATCTCGTTTTTAATGAGTTTAAGTGATCTTTGTTTACTTGCATAAGCTTCAGATGCTGATGTATTCATTGCCAATAACTTAGTATCCGCTTTTTCTAATTCACCTAAGAGTTTTTGAGTTTCTTTTGTATCTACTATATTTGATGAAAAGTTTTGCTTCGAAGCTAGCATATCTACTAGGGCTCTTGATTTTGAACGTTCTACATACTCGAATGCAAGAGAATACTCTCCACTTTCAAATAAAGTTTTAATAATATCTTTATATACTGCTTGCTTATCTCCGACAAATCCTATCTTATTTGCTTCAGAATGAATTGATGAGCGTTGCTCTTCAATAATATCAATGGCTTTTTTAAAATACTCTACAGCTTTACTACTCTCTGAATCTCTATATGCTATTTGCCCTAAATCATACAAGCAAATTGTATGCATTTCACCACTTGCTTTTATTTTTGGTTTTTCTAGTAATCTCAAATATTCTTTTTTTGCTTCTTTTATTTTGCCTAATTCAAATAATGCTTTTGCAAACATAAAATGTGTAGGTAGGATAAAAACATCTTGATTTATTTTACCAAGAATTACCGGTGAAAAATCATGCGATGGATATTCTTTAGTGATTAAATTATAGACTTTATCGTAATCTTTTAATGCCATATACATTGATGATTGCATCCATATGTAATTGGACATAAGCATGCGACTGCCCATGCCTCTTTTTTTCATTGCTGCTTTATCAGATGCCTGATTTTTCATGACTACTTCTAGAAGCTCTCTTGCTTTAGCCTCTTGATTATTATGTGCATAAGCAATTACTAAAGGGGCATCTGCTGGATTATCTTTTAAGAAATTAGAAGCTGCTGGTAGTTTAAACTCATTTCTCGCTCTCTTAAGCTCTAATATTGCTTTATCAAATGATGACAACTCTAGGTATGCTTGTGAACGTATATATGAAATCAGAAAAGCGCCATCCATAACTACAATAGTTGTATCACCACTATCATATTTTGTTTGCATCTTATCGACACAGGAAAATGTTTTATTATAATTTTTTACTTTTAAATAAGACTGGCAAAGATTACTAAGTTCAGTTAAATTAATTTGATTAGTAGGCTTCTTATTACTTTCATAATGGTTGATTATTTCATAATATTTACTTTCGTTGTAAAGTTTTGTAATATGCTGAGGAGCTATAGACATTTTTCTAATGCTAGGAGTATAATCAGGTCTATCAGGCACTGTATAATTTGCAAACGCTGGCTTTCTTGTGCCTTGGCAAGCAGTTAAAAAAATCAAACTGCTAAAAAGAGTCAAAAAAAGCATCATTGATTTTAATATTTTCATCTTCTAATAGCTTTAAATAATGGCTTAGAATCTATTATTTTACATCCTTCTCCATCTTTATAATTACCAGAGAGATAGTCTACATGATTCCCTAGACCATGAGGTCTAGAAGAGGTCATTAGATGATACTCTGAAGCAAAACTACCATCTGGTCTTATTAAAATATAATACCACTCAGCAGGCTCTACTATACCCATAAGTAAACCTATTGTATCTTTTTGTAGTGTGGTACCTGATTTAAAACCAGATCCATCAGTTTTTAAATTAGAAAAATCTTTAGGGAGTAGTCTTTGCCCCTTACGCAGAGTAAATATTCTTTTTTCAATGTCAACTTGAAGTGAGCATTCAGTGTCATACTCTACTTCATATAAAAGTGAATGTGCCTGATAATGACGAGGATTAACAACCTTAGCTTCTCTTTTCATTGTACAGCCAGACACTAAAAGAGCCAATACACCAATTGATATAACTACCCAATATTTCATAACCTTTTCCACCTTTATAGTTTTAAAAGATTATAGCATATTACTTTTTGCAGAGCTTCGGCTTAAAATTCAAAACCAAAAACCATACAACCGCCACATCTATCATCACATCAGCGAAGTTAAACACTGCAAAGTCAAATCCACAGTGCCAGTAAACCATATCTACTACTCCACCATGAACAAATCTGTCATACACATTTGAGAAAGCTCCGCCAAGCATCAAGCCTGCAGGAAAAGCGAAACATATCTTCTTTAGATTTATAATGTAGCCCAAAATGCCTATAACAAGCACTAACTGAATGTACTTTAACCACTCATCTAAAAAAGCCAGCATAGAAAATGCCACGCCTTTGTTATAAACCAAGATCAGATCGATACAATCAGTGTAGTAGCGAAAACCATCTACAAAGAGCATCTTTATATTTTGGTCAATTATAAAAATCCCTGCCAATGTAAAAAAAAGTATGGCACTAAGTTTTAATGTAGTGTTAGGCATTTAAAGCTTTTTGAAAAAATTCTACCATGTCATCCATATTTGAGTTCATCTCTTTTGCATCTTTACACTCAAGCAGAACCCGAAGTTTATTTTCTGTTCCAGAATATCTTATGAGGTGGCGAATATTTTTTGCATCTAATTCTTTAAGTTTTGCATCTAATCCATCAATCTTATTTAATGGCATTTTAGTCTTAATGTTAATATTTACAAGCTTTTGAGGGTACAAACTAAATGGTCGGAGAGCTTCAGATGCTTTGCTCTTTGTGTTTATAAGTAATGCAAGAGTTTGAAGAGCACTTACAAGCCCATCGCCAGTTTTTGCAAAATCATTTACAATTACATGCCCACTCTGCTCGCCACCAAAGTTAATGCCCTCTTTTTTCATAATCTCTAAAACATTTTTGTCACCTACATCTGAGCGAAATAGTTTCAGTCCTTTAGAGCCCATAAAATCTTCTAGAGCTTTATTGCTCATTACAGTAGAAACAATTCCGCCGCCTTTTAATACACCTCTATCGTTCATGTAAGAACCAAGTGCACCTAAAAGCTGATCTCCATCTATAATCTCTCCATTCTCATCCACCACAACAAGTCTGTCAGCATCTCCATCAAGTGCTATTCCCAAATCAGCCCTAAACTTGACAACACTCTCACACAAATCTTTTGTATGCAGTGCTCCACAGTTTTCATTGATATTAAATCCATCAGGTTTATTGTGCAGTACAACTACATCAGCGCCAAGCTCTTCCAATACAGTTGGTCCTACTATATAACCAGCTCCATTTGCAGCGTCAAGAACTATTCTCATACCACTTAAAGAGAGTTCTCTTGGAAAAGAATTTTTAAGAGCAACTATATATCGCCCTATTACATCATCTATTCTTTTTGCTTTACCAATATTTTTTGCAGTAACTTGAGCTTCTTGTATTCTCTCATCATCACCGTAGATAGCTTCAATCTCTGCTTCGACTTCATGAGATAGTTTATCTCCATGTCTATCAAAAAATTTAATTCCATTATCTTCATATGAATTGTGAGATGCACTAATCATAATACCAGCATCACATCTCATATTTTCTGTAATAAAAGCGATAGCCGGGGTAGGCATTGGCCCTATTTCAATAACATCGTAACCAATTGCTGTTAAACCGCTAACAATTGCATTCTCTATCATATATCCACTTCTACGAGTGTCTTTACCAATTAAAATTCTGTTTGTCGTTGAGTGGGCTTTAAAGTATATCCCTGCTGCCATTGCAATTCTCATCGCTAAAGTAGCACTTAAAAAAGAGCCAGCTTCACCTCTTACTCCATCTGTTCCGAATAATTTCATAGTAATTCCCAGTTTTAAAGTTTCATATTTTAGCGCAAATAGCTTAATTATTGCAATTTACCTTGTCTTTAACTTAATTTTAATTATCTTTAAGCTAGAATTGCGCACTAAAAAATTAATGAGAAGGACTCATGCATGGCAAATCACAAGTCATCAATTAAGAGAATTCGCCAGACTATCGTTCGTACAGAGCGTAATCGTTTCTATAGAACTCGTCTTAAAAACATCGTAAAAGGTGTGAATTCTGCGGTTGAAGCAGGAAATAAAGAAGAAGCAGCTGCGGCACTTAAAGTAGCTAACAAACAAATTCACAAATTTGTAAGTAAAGGTATCTTAAAAAAAGAAACTGCAGCTAGAAAAGTTAGTCGTCTACACAAATCTGTAAACGCTATATAATAAGAGCATAAAATAATGCTCTCAGATAAACTTAATCCGTTTATCAACCGTTATAACGAACTTAGTGAACTACTAAGTTCGCCTGACATAACTTCTGACATCAAGAGGATGACAGCTCTCTCAAAAGAACAATCTTCACTTTTACCAATTGTTGAAAAAGCAAAAGAATACAAATCTATAATTAAGCAAATTGCTGAAACTAAAGAGATGTTGGGTGATCCTGAAATGATTGACATGGCGAAAGAAGAACTTAAAGAGCTTGAGCCTCAGATTCCACTTATAGAAGAAAGTATCAAACTTCTACTTCTACCAAAAGATCAAAATGATGATAGAAATATTATTGTTGAGCTTCGTGCTGGAGCTGGTGGAGATGAAGCTGCTATCTTTGTAGGTGATCTTTTTGATGCTTATACTCGCTATGCTGAAGTTAAGGGTTGGAAAGTTGAACTTTTAAGTACTTCTCCATCAGATGCTGGCGGATTTAAAGAAGTTATTGCCCTTATTAAGGGTGACCAGGTTTATAGCAGGTTGAAATATGAAGGTGGAATTCACCGTGTTCAAAGAGTTCCAGAAACAGAATCACAAGGGCGTGTACACACTTCAGCTATTACAGTTGCTGTTATGCCTGAGGTTGATGATGTTGAAGTCGTAATAAATGAAAATGATCTTAAAATCGATGTTATGCGCTCTTCTGGTTGTGGAGGTCAGTCTGTAAATACTACTGACTCTGCTGTTAGGATTACTCACTTGCCAACAGGTTTAGTGGTAACCAACCAAGATCAGAAATCTCAACATAAAAATAAAGAAAAAGCAATGAAAGTTCTCAAAGCTAGACTTTATGACTTAGAGATGCAAGAGGCTCAATCTAAAGATAGTGAGGCTCGCTTAGCACAAGTTGGATCTGGAGACAGAAGTGGAAGAATTCGTACTTACAATTATCCACAAAATCGTATGAGTGATCACAGAATCACGCTTACACTTTACAGACTTAATGAGATTATGAATGGTGGACTTCTAGATGAAGTTATTGAACCGCTTATTACTGATCATCAAGCAAAAATTGTTGAGGCTGCTGGGTTATAGAACCCAGTCGGTTTCAAAAGTCTTTTTAACTCTTCCTCTAAAAGTAATCGTTTTATCATTCATTCCAAGATATAGAGTATCACCACTTTTAGGGTAAACTTCAATATTATTAGTTACTTTTTCTTCTGTGTAAGCTCTATAAAAACATGCAGCCATTCCAGTTCCACAGGCTAAAGTTTCATCTTCAACCCCACGTTCATAAGTTCTGACTTTTAAGTTTTTACCATCTAAAGAGACAATATTAACATTTGCATTATATTTGTATCTTAACTCTCTAGCTTCCGCTATATCAAACTCTTCTATATTTTCAGTGAGATGAACCAAATGAGGAACACCAGTATCTATTAACCACCAAGATTTACCATTAATCTCTATATTTTTTTCCAATATCTTAGGTGGAGTAAGTTCACTTAAAACCATATCACCATCAACCTCGGCTTTTATAATGCCTGCACCTGTTAAAAAACTCATACTACTAGATGCCAAGTTATTCACATATGCATAGTGAGCACAAGCTCGAGAACCGTTTCCGCACATATCTGCATGACTACCATCAGAGTTGTAAAACTGCCATTCAAAATCATAATCACTATTTGGAACTATTACTATTAAACCGTCAGCACCGACTCCGTCTTGACGGTGACATAACTCTTTTGCCAACTCAGTTCTATCTTCTTTTACATCTGAATGAAAGACTACAAAATCATTTCCATTTGCACTATATTTTGAGCATCTCATAAGTATTTAGCCTTTATATTTTCTACAAAATCTTCAACTTCTTGCTGAAGATGTTTTAAGTTTTTAGAATTGTCTATAACCCAAGTAGCTCTATCTTTCTTATCATCTATTGGCATCTGAGAAGAAATCCTTTTTAAAGATTCTTCTTCCGAATAACCATTTCTTTTCATGAAACGTTCTAGCTGTATTTCTGCTGGAGTATATACTACAACACTCTCTTTAATATCATAAGAACCTTTTTCAAAAAACAGTGGGATATCTATAAGGTATGGGAATTTAAATGTATCTTGCTTGATGCTTCGTTTTTCTATTTCATCCCTAATTTTTGGATGCAAGAAATCTTCTAAAATCTTTTTTTGCTCATCATTTGAAAAAACCAAACTTCCAAGCTTAGCACGGTCGACTTTGGAACCATTGAGATAACTATCACCAAAAGTCTCTTTAACCCAAGATATGGAAGCATCTAATATTTCATGTGAGATGCTATCTGCATCTATAACCCTCATGCCGTTTAAGGCGAGCAGAGATGCCACAGTACTTTTTCCTGTAGCAATCCCGCCAGTTAATGCGATAGCGTACTCAAATGCCATTAAATGCCTTATATATTAATTTTTTATAATTCCTAAGTACTCTTTACGAATGTAGTTACCCATCGCAAACGAAGCTATATGAATGTCACAGTTATAAAACTGATTACCATCTAACATATCAGCACGGTGCAGATTTAGATCTGCTGTCGGGTGATACTCTTTAGAAGCTAAAAGTGCTGTTGAACCATTACCGATATTATACGGCATTATTACTTTAAAGTATTTTCCTAAAATATGCAAGATAGCTTTATTGGCTTCAACTTCATCTAAAGAAGGATGAGTAATTGAGAGTTGACCATCCTCTTTCAAAACACGATTGATGTGCGCTAAAAGTGCAGCATCTGAACTCATTTCACAGATGATTACATCAACACTTGAATCATCTAAATTACGAATAGCGTCAAGTGAACACTCTACTGCTCTTGTATTAATATCATTATGCTTAAGCATCTCTTTTGCAAGCAAATCAATATTATCGCTAACGATTAAAACTTCTTGTGGATTTTTACTAGTACATAATGGAACGTGTACCATCATTTCAGGGTATATAAATTCTTTCATTTTAATAATTCCTTGTTTAATTACTGCGATTTTAGCATATTAGGATTAATTTTACTTAATATAGATATAATTACAAAAAAATTAAGGGTATTAAATGGACTATAACAAAATAAGAAAGTTTTGTAGAGTTTTTCGTATTTTTATAGGTTTAGCATTAATCGCTACTGGCGTTATTACTGGAATCTACTGGTTCTATCTTGGAGTTATTCCTCTTATTGCAGGTATTGCTAACTTCTGTCCTCTTTGTATCATTAGTAAAAAGTGCGATATGCCAAATAATTCGGAGGACTAAATGAGTCAAATAAGTTATAAAGATGCCGGTGTTGATATAGATGCAGGTAATAGTTTTGTTGAAAATATTAAACCATTAGTAAAATCTACAAAAATTCCTGGTGTTATTGGTGGTATTGGATCTTTTGCAGGTGCATTTGAACTTCCAAAAGGATTTAAAGAACCTGTGATGCTTGCAGCAACTGATGGAGTTGGAACAAAGCTTAAACTTGCTATAGATAGCGGTATACACAACACAGTAGGAATTGACTTAGTTGCTATGTGCGTAAATGACCTTCTTTGTAACTTTGGGACTCCTTCTTTCTTCCTTGACTACTACGCTACAGGAAAGCTTGACGTTAATGTTGCTACAAGCGTAGTTGCAGGTATAGCTGAGGGTTGTATCAGAAGTGAATGTGCACTTATTGGTGGAGAGACTGCTGAGATGCCAGGAATGTACTCTGAAAATGATTACGATTTAGCTGGTTTTGCAGTTGGTGTAGCTGAGAAATCTGAGATGGATAGAGTTTCATTAGTACGTGCAGGTCACAAACTGATAGCTCTTCCAAGTTCTGGCCTTCACTCAAATGGTTTCTCTCTAGCACGTAAAGTACTATTTGACAAAATGGGTATGAAATTTGAAGATGACTTTAACGGCAAACCGCTTATTGAAACTCTTTTAGAGCCTACAAATATCTATGTTAAAACATTTAAAGCACTAAAAAATGAAATAGTAGCAATGGCGCATATTACTGGTGGCGGTATTATTGAAAACTTACCTCGTGTTCTTCCTGAGAATCTGATGGCAGAAGTTCAAAAAGATGCTATTAAAGTACTGCCTATATTTGAACTAATGTCAGCACATGTTGATCGTGATGAAATGTTTAGAGCATTTAATATGGGTGTTGGAATGATTTTAGTTGTTGAAGATGCTAATGTTGAAAAAGTTTTAGCTGAGACTGATGGTTATCTGATTGGTGAAATTAAAGAGGGTGCTAGAGAAGCATTGATGGTATAAGCCATCGCTTCTTGTGCTAAATGAAAGAACCTTATTCAAAAGGTTGTTTCAAATCATTTTCAATTTCTCCTGGAACACTTGAAATAGTCATAAACTCACCCATTGAAAGCAATGGATAAGATACTGCCAAATAATACTTAGCAGCTAAAGAAGTTGCTGCTCCATCTTCTATGGATATACAATATGGAAGAACTGAAGCATTTACACGACCTGTCTTTTCAATAAACTTCTTTGTATTATCTCCAAGTTCATACCCCAGAAGGGTACATTTATCTGAAAGTTTCAACTCGAAGATTAAAAGTTTACCTTCTTTATAATTCTTTGCCTTAGCAAGCAGTTCTTCATTTGAACCAGTTGCCAACTCATCAGGATCTTCATAATACGGCATCCCCATCATAAAATGAAAAGTAGCCAAATCATCAAAGTCTAAAGAATCTTTAGAGCCTTTTAAATTTGCGAATGCACTATTAATCTTTTCATACTGTGCGATAAATACATCTTCTTTATAGTAATCTTGCATAAATGCTCTTCCAAAATAAATTGGATTTGTGATGCTGATAGTTTTTTCTTTATCATCAATAAACATACGAAGAATAGCAACATGAGAACGCTTAGGTTTAGCTCCCTCTGCTTTAAGCGCATCATTTGTAAAGATAAGTGTAGTACCATTTTTTACTGGCTCATAAGAAGCAATAACTTCAAAACCGGCATCTTGAAGTTTAGTTTTTGCAACACTAACTTCAACTTGGCTACCTAATAAATAAGCACTTATCTTATCACTTGCTGACACAGAAGTAATTCCAAAAAACAAAAACATATAATATACTACAGCTACAATTATCTTTTTCATCTAATTATCCTTTTTGACTATTTAAAAGTTTTTTGTAAATCATTAACAACTGCACCTGGTACGGTCATAATTCCCATAAAACCACTCATATCTAAAAGTGGATAGCTAATAGCTATATGATATTTAGCACTCAATGCTGTTGCTTTGCCATCTTCAATAACTATAGTCCATGGAAGTAAACCAGCATTAGCTCTACCGATTTTACTAGTAAACTTGGACGTTCTACTTCCTAGCTCATAGCCTAATAGATAACTGTTATCTGAAAGTTTCATCTGAAATATTTTAAGTTTCCCTTTTTTGTAAGCATTTGCCTTTGCTAATAACTCTTCATTTGTACCTTCACCAAGTAAATCAGTATCCTCAAAGTAAGGCATACTTACCATAAAGTGATAAGTAGCTAAAGCATCAAAATCCCAAACATCAACGGAAGGTTTTAAATCAGGAAATGCAGCATTGATTTTCTCTAGTTGTGCATTAAACACTGCATGATTATACTCACCTTGCATATATGCTTTACCAAAATAAACTGGGTTATTAAAACTAATTGTTTTTTCTTTATCATCTATAAATAGACGTAAAATAGCAGCTTGAGCTCTCTTAGGTTTAGCAGCTTCAGCTTTTAGTTCACTGTTTGTAAATATAACTGTAGTACCACCTTTTACAGGAGTATACGTAGCAACTATTTCAAAACCAGCAGCTTCAAGCTTACTTTTGGCAGTATCAACATCTACATGTAGGCCCTGAAGGTAAGTATTTATTTTTTTTCCTTCATAGCCTGTCTTTGCAACTTCTGGGCCTGTACTACTTCCACAACCAGAAAAAATTAATACTGTCGCTGATAATAAAGCTGCTATTGTCTTTGTCATATCTCTTTTGCTCCTAAACCAATCATAATTTCGATAATCTCTTTATCTAAATCTTCAACTGATTTATTCATAACTTCATCTTTCATATTCAGTACAGCAGTCCAATTTGCAAGCTTTGGCATACCAATTATTAATTTATTTGAATCTTTCTCTATGTACATATACATTGAACAAGGAGCAAAGGCACCAGCATCTGGACGACCTTTATTAAAAATATTATACGAGTAAGTAAAGTGGCATAAAGAGTAAACAAAATATGCGTCATATTTACCGAAGTCTAATTCTAAGTCATTATAAGACTCTTTGAAATTTTTATAACCGGCAATGATATATTTCTTCTCTTCGAATGCAGCCTCAAAATTTCCTTGAAACTCATCAATATATTCAGTTAAATCAGCAGGTCTGTCGAATGTAATCTCAAAATTCATCATCGGAGTTGCTGGAAGAGTTGTATACTCAGTTGTCTCAACTTTTCCGCCTATCTCTTTTTGCACTAACTCATCAAGAGCAGGAAACATTGCTGCAAATTTTGTTCTAACAGCTGCATCTTTCACGCCAACAATATCTAGCATTACTGTTGGTGCCAAATGTCCAACATAAGTTTTATTTTCATTTTTCTTTTTGTATACATGAAGATTAAAAGGAGAAAAACCACCAAGTTCTGGATTTGTAATAAGAAGTTCTCTTAATTTAACATCATTGGCGATAGAGAAAAAACCAAGATTATCTAAAGTCTCTTCCCATGCTGAATCATAAGCATCGTTAGGCTTGCCATCATCTAAAGTTTTTGACCCATACTTCTTTTTATATGCATCATTAATTCTCTCGTGTGGATCAGAAAGTACAAAACCTACACTCCCAATTTTTTTATTAATCATACTGTTGTATTGCGCTTCTGCATTTCCATCAACTACATTAAATCTAGTTGCTTCTGCACCAAAAGCAATAGTCGCTATAGTTGATAACACTAGTGCTGTTTTAAGAAGTTTTTTTATCATTTGATTTCCTTAATTAAATTATTTGTGAAGCTTATCACAATATTATCACAAATTTCTGTAATTATTGTATCATAAAAAGTTATGATATATGCAAATTTTATATGTCAAATAATGATTATTTATAAAGGGTGTAAAAACAGGATGTCGCCAAAAAAGGCGACATTTAGAATGAAGAAGAATTTATGTTTTTCTAGTGATTAGAATGCGTAGTTTAAAGCTACAGTTAAAGCTGTCTGTGAATGTTTAACTGTAGTTTCTCTTGTTCCTGGACTAGGAGCATTTGATGCAGTTACAGTCTGACTAACTTCTGGAGAATAAACATAAGCTAAATCTATAGAAGTAGTTTTACTAGCATTGAATGTACCACCAATAGTAATATGAGACTCAACTATACCAGGAAAACCTAATAAATTCAACGTATTTATTGCTGTATTAGCAACACCTTGATCAGTAATTGGACTCTTAGCATAGTTATAACCAGCACGTGCTGCCCATCCACTTGTAGCATACTCGTAACCTAATACATATACACTCTGATCATCCCATTTAAAGTCTTTATAACCTTTTGCATCTGACCATTTAATTTGCTTATAATCGAAAGCAATAGTATGCTCTTTCATTTTATAACTAATACCAACGCCTATTTCGGCAGGTGTAGATAATTCATCACCAAGTGTTAAACCAAAAAGAGTACCTGCACCAGATAATACACCATTATAATTCATATCTATTTGTGATTTATAAGTAGCACCAATTGTTGCACCAGCAATTTCATAAGCTAATCCTAGGTTATAACCAAACTGTAAGTCTTGAGCTACACCTGTCCCAAATTTTCCAGCTGTTGTTCCGTTTGTATTATAATCAATATCTAATGCACCATATTGTAAAAGTGGTGTAAGAGCTACGCTGAAGTTATTCATAGTATATGCTAGTGGCACACCAAACTGCATTAATTGTAAGTTAGTAACCATTTTAAAATTAGCTTGTTCTGTTCTATAGTCAACACCCATACCAGCAGTTCCCCACATTCCAATACCCCAATAAAAGTTATCATTAACTTTACTTGCTATAGAAACAGAAGGAATAACATTCATGTCTGCCTTACTATCTTTTGAACCAGCTCCACCACCATTATCAAAAGAAACTTTTGGCATGAATATCGTACCACCAAAAGACATTTCAGTATTTTCTACAGAAGTAATTAAAGCAGCATTTGCTAAAGCAGATTCAGCACCATGAGCTACACCAATACCAGCTCCACCCATACCACGTGCTTTAGCACCAACACCAATTAGATTTGAACCATTTGTTGCGAATGCAGATGTTGCACCTAAAGCTAATGCAGCTACTAGAGCTAACTTAATTGTTTTTTTCATTTTCTCTCCTACGAGTAATATAAGTATTTAAAATAGATAAACTATTTCATCTGCAAGCATTATAGGAGAGTTAAATTTAACTAAGTCTTAAAAAAAAAATTAGTTATATAAAAAATTATTATAAAATTTATATGAAAATAGATTATAATAATACAATAATATGTAAAAGATAATATAAACATATTATTGTATAGTTTAATGATATTATTATAAGTTTTTTATATGATTTATTATTAAAAGTATAATATATATAAAATATAAAATTTGTGATAATTTTATGGCACTGTGTACAATTGTAACAATATTATCACAATTAAGTTACAAAACAGTAACAAAACTATCTGTAGTAACATTTATGTGATGGAAACGATCAAAAACATACAATAAAATAGGTTATTCAAAGTTATATAATGTATTAAAGTAAGTAAATGTAAAAGAAATGAATAAATCATGCTAAAGATAAATTGGATTGATTAAGTAAAGAAGAGAAAGTAAAATTGATCAACTAGGCAGCGACCTACGTTTCCAATCCTGCAAGGATCAGTATTATCAGCGATGAGAGGCTTAGCTTCTGGGTTCGGAATGGAGCCAGGCGTTTCCCTCTCTCTATAGCCACCTAGACAATCAAGTAAAAAGACACCTAGATGTTCTTTTACTTGACTGTATTGAGTCAATAAAGGGGTATTAATGATTTCTCATTAAGTTATGATTGTCGTGTGTCGTATGCCATTTCAAAGCATAGGACTAAAGTCAACATGTTTTTTCTAAATAACTATATGTATATTATGTAATACACTAAACAAGGTAGTGAACTAAAAAAAGACAAACGTACTATTAGTACTGGTCAGCTAAACAGATTACTCTGCGTACACACCCAGCCTATCAAGCTTGTAGTCTTCAAGCGTACTTCAGGGAACGTTCATCTTAAAGTTGGCTTCCCGCTTAGATGCTTTCAGCGGTTATCTCATCCATGCGTAGCTACCCAGCGATGCTCTTGGCAGAACAACTGGTGCACCAGTGGCATGTCCAACCCGGTCCTCTCGTACTAGGGTCAGCTCTCTTCAACGTTCCTACGCCCACGGAAGATAGGGACCGAACTGTCTCACGACGTTCTGAACCCAGCTCGCGTACCGCTTTAAATGGCGAACAGCCATACCCTTGGGACCTGCTCCAGCCCCAGGATGCGATGAGCCGACATCGAGGTGCCAAACCTCCCCGTCGATGTGAGCTCTTGGGGGAGATCAGCCTGTTATCCCCGGCGTACCTTTTATCCTTTGAGCGATGGCCCTTCCACACAGAACCACCGGATCACTATGACCGTCTTTCGACTCTGCTCGACTTGTATGTCTTACAGTCAGTCCGGCTTGTGCCATTATACTCTACGGTGGATTTCCAACCCACCTGAGCCGAACTTTGTAAGCCTCCGTTACTTTTTAGGAGGCGACCGCCCCAGTCAAACTACCCACCAGACATTGTCCTCGCACGAGATAATCGTACGGAGTTAGCTATCAGAATATTCAAGGGTGGTATCTCAAGGATGCCTCATCTACAACTGGCGTCGTAGAATCAATGGCTCCCACCTATCCTGCACATGAATATCCCAATAGCAGTGTCAAGCTATAGTAAAGGTGCACGGGGTCTTTCCGTCTTTCCGCGGGTAGGAGGAATTTTCACCTCCACTACAATTTCACTGGATCCCTGGTTGAGACAGCTCCCATCTCGTTACGCCATTCATGCAGGTCGGTATTTAACCGACAAGGAATTTCGCTACCTTAGGACCGTTATAGTTACGGCCGCCGTTTACTTGTGCTTCATTTCATGCCTTCGCAAAGCTAAGCAATCCATTTAACATTCAAGCACCGGGCAGGCGTCACACCCTATACATCCTCTTACGAGTTAGCAGAGTGCTGTGTTTTTGGTAAACAGTCGGGAGGGACACTTTGCTGCGACCCTTATTCGCTTTGGAGAGTAAATCTCCTAACAAACAGGGCACACCTTATACCGAAGATACGGTGCTAGTTTGCAGAGTTCCTTAACCAGGGTTCATCCACGCGCCTTAGAATACTCATCTCACCCACCTGTGTTGGTTTACGGTACGGGCAACGGTTGTTCTCGTTTAGAGGCTTTTCTCGGCACGACAGTATCATCGATTCCAAGCGCTATCCGAAGATATTGCTCGGCCTGTAAGATCTCGGTCTCATGAGAAGCGGATTTGCCTACTTCTCGACCTACGTCCTTCGACCCGCTATTCCATCAGCGAGCTCGATTAACTCTATGCGTCCCCCCATCACTCAAACGAACAACCGTCGGTATCGGAATATTAACCGATTTGCCATCGTCTACCCCTTTCGGACTCGACTTAGGTCCCGACTAACCCTACGATGACGAGCATCGCGTAGGAAACCTTGGGTTTACGGCGAAGGGAATTCTCATCCCTTTTCTCGCTACTCATGCCTGCATGCTCACTTCCATCCGCTCCAGCACTCCTTACCGGTGTACCTTCAACGCTGAATGGAACGCTCTCCTACCACTTGAGATAAATCTCAAATCTAGAGCTTCGGTGCTTGTCTTAGCCCCGTTATATTTTCGGCGCAGAATCGCTAGACCAGTGAGCTGTTACGCTTTCTTTAAAGGATGGCTGCTTCTAAGCCAACCTCCTGGTTGTCACAGCAACTCCACATCCTTTTCCACTTAGACAAGACTTTGGGACCTTAGCTGCTAGTCTGGGTTGTTCCCCTCTCGACGATGGATTTTATCACCCACCGCCTGACTCCCGAGGTTACACATGAAGTATTCGGAGTTTGATAGGGTTTGGTACCGCGGTAAGCAGCCCTAGCCCTGTCAGTGCTCTACCCCTTCATGCTAATGCTCGAGGCTATACCTAAATATATTTCGGAGAGAACCAGCTATCACTAAGTTTGATTGGCCTTTCACCCCTATCCACAAGTCATCGGAAAAGTTTTCAACCTTTACCCGTTCGGTCCTCCACTGGCTCTTACACCAGCTTCAACCTGCTCATGGATAGATCACTTAGTTTCGGGTCTGCAGCATCTGACTAATTCGCCCTATTAAGACTCGCTTTCGCTACGGCTTCTCGTTCGATTAACCTTGCCAGATACCACAACTCGCAGGCTCATTATGCAAAAGGCAGTCCGTCACACTTGTCTTACGACAATAGTGCTCCGAATGATTGTAAGCCATAGGTTTCAGGTTCTATTTCACTCCGCTCACCGCGGTCCTTTTCACCTTTCCCTCACGGTACTTGTTCGCTATCGGTCTAGTAGTAGTATTTAGGGTTGGAGGGTGGTCCCCCCATATTCAGTCAAGATAACACGTGTCCCGACCTACTCGTTCGTTAATCTAGTACCATATAAATGTTTTCGGTTACAGGAGTATCACCCTCTATGCTCACTCTTTCCAAAGTGTTCACCTAACAAATATATTATCACTAACAGCCCTAATCCCATTTCGCTCGCCGCTACTTTGGGAATCTCGTTTGATTTCTTTTCCTTCAGGTACTGAGATGTTTCACTTCCCTGAGTTCGCCCCCTCGAAAGGGTAACATGATTCGCACCATGCTGGGTTGCCCCATTCAGAAATCCCCGGATCAAAGCTCTTTGGCAGCTCCCCGAGGCTTATCGCAGCCTGATACGTCTTTCATCGCCTCTACTAGCCAAGGCATCCACCTATGGCCCTTAATATCTTTTTTTCTAATTTGCGTTCACTACCTTGTTTAATGTACTTATACATCATCCAAGACAGATCCTGTTGATTTTGTAGTTATTTAGTAATATAATTAATAATTGAATAAATTCTTTTATCTCTTATATATGTTGACTTTAACAATTATAATTTAATGAACTTTTTGGTTTTAAAACCAAATATAAACTCTTATATTTAAGAACTTATATTTGATTTTATCAAAAATGGTGGGCCTACCAGGACTTGAACCTGGGACCTCACCCTTATCAGGGGTGCACTCTAACCAGCTGAGCTATAGGCCCGAATGTACTTTTAATTCAAATGAACTCTGATCACTGAAAACTAAGCAAGTAATAAACTAATAACTAACATCTCTGTGAGATTTTCTTTGTAAGATGATCAAACGAATGATCTCTCTTTACTCTAGAAAGGAGGTGATCCAACCGCAGGTTCTCCTACGGTTACCTTGTTACGACTTCACCCCAGTCGCTAATTCCACCGTAAGTGGTAGCCTCCCGAAGGTTAGCTTCCCAATTTCGGGTGAAATCAACTCCCATGGTGTGACGGGCGGTGAGTACAAGACCCGGGAACGTATTCACCGTAGCATTGCTGATCTACGATTACTAGTGATTCCAGCTTCATGGAGTCGAGTTGCAGACTCCAATCCGAACTGAGAGACGCTTTAAGTGATTGGCTCCACCTCGCGGTATCGCAACACTCTGTACGCCCCATTGTAGCACGTGTGTAGCCCTAGCCATAAGGGCCATGATGACTTGACGTCGTCCTCACCTTCCTCCTCCTTGCGAAGGCAGTCTCCCTAGAGTGCCCAGCTTAACCTGCTGGCAACTAAGGACGAGGGTTGCGCTCGTTGCGGGACTTAACCCAACATCTCACGACACGAGCTGACGACAGCCGTGCAGCACCTGTTTTCAAGCTCCCCGAAGGGCACTCTCTCATCTCTGAAAGATTCTATCAATGTCAAGGCTAGGTAAGGTTCTTCGCGTATCTTCGAATTAAACCACATGCTCCACCACTTGTGCGGGTCCCCGTCTATTCCTTTGAGTTTTAATCTTGCGACCGTACTCCCCAGGCGGAACACTTAATCTGTTAAGTGCATCACCGAGATGACAAGCATCCCGACGACTAGTGTTCATCGTTTAGGGCGTGGACTACCGGGGTATCTAATCCCGTTTGCTCCCCACGCTTTCACGCCTTAGCGTCAGTAATGTTCCAGGAGATCGCCTTCGCTTTCGGTATTCCTAGTGATATCTACGGATTTTACCCCTACACCACTAATTCCATCTCCCCCTCCCATACTCTAGACTCGTAGTTTCAAATGCAGTTCAATGGTTGAGCCATTGGATTTCACATCTGACTTACAAGCCCGCCTACGCGTCCTTTACGCCCAGTGATTCCGAGTAACGCTTGCACCCTCCGTATTACCGCGGCTGCTGGCACGGAGTTAGCCGGTGCTTATTCATGAGCTACCGTCATTTTCTTGACTCATAAAAGGAGTTTACACACCGAAATGCGTCATCCTCCACGCGGCGTTGCTGCATCAGGGTTTCCCCCATTGTGCAATATTCCTCACTGCTGCCTCCCGTAGGAGTCTGGTCCGTGTCTCAGTACCAGTGTGGCGGATCATCCTCTCAAACCCGCTACCCGTCATTGCCTTGGTGAGCCATTACCTCACCAACAAACTGATGGGATATAGACTGATCTCGAAGCGAAAAAACGTTTCCCGACTAAACTTGAGTTTAGAAGGAGTATCCAGTATTAATCATCGTTTCCAATGGCTATCCCGGTCTTCGAGGTACATTAACTATATATTACTCACCCGTGCGCCACTAATCATAAGAGCAAGCTCTTAATCATCGTTCGACTTGCATGTGTTAAGCACGCCGCCAGCGTTCACTCTGAGCCAGGATCAAACTCTCCATAATTGAATTATGTAAAGATCACATTGCTGTGAAATTACTGATCTTTGCCCAAGATTTAAAAATCATTGGCTTTGTTGCCACAAACCGCGTGAACAGTCTGTGGACTTTGTATGTATCTATACTATTGGGATCCATTGCTGGATTCAAATAGAATAGACGGTTGTTGTTAATTAGTTATTTCTAAGTAAACTTATTAATGCCTAATCGCTAACTTGTTTCGTTAGTTATTAAGTCTATTTACTTGCTTAGTTTTCAATGATCTCAAACAATCTCAAAAGCTTCAACTCGAAGTCTCTCTAGGCCTTTTTGACAAGGTCTCTTTGTTTGTGGATGGGAATTATAGGGGGTTGTTGCTTAGAAGAATCTTAATCGGTTGGGAAGTTTCGGAGAAGTTTAAAAGTTGTTTATCTTTTACAATACTTTTTAACATTAGTTATTATTTCCTTACATAAGTATAAAGAAATTAAAAGTATTGTTGCTATGCATTAACTCTTTATATATAGAATTCTTACAAACAATATTATTATGAGGAAAAAATATGGGACTTTATGATCGTGATTATGCAAGAGGTAACTCTTTTGCTTATGAAAGTGCGTCTAAAAGTGACACACAAATCATCTCTTTTGTTAAAGAGACATACAAACTGTTTGCTGCCTCAATGATGGCTGGCGCAGTTGGCGCTTACGTTGGTGTTCCTTTTGCAGGAACTATTGCAGCTTGGTTTATACCACTGTTTATTTTAGAGATTGGTCTTCTTATAGGACTACACTTTGTAAAGCATAAGCCTGGGATTAATCTTATGGTTATGTTTGGCTTTGTATTTATGACAGGATTAATGCTTGCTCCATTACTTGCAAAAACTCTTGGTATGAGCGGTGGTGGTACTATTATTGGTAATGCATTTGCAATGACATCTATAGTATTTGGTGCAATGAGCTTTTATGCTATTAAAACTACAAAAGATTTTACGAGTTATGGTAAACCCTTAATGATTGCTCTAGTTGTAATTATTGGTTTCTCAATTGTAAATATCTTTTTAGGCAATCCAATGCTTAGTGTTCTGATCTCTGGTGCTGTAGTATTTTTATTTAGCATCTTAGTTGTGTATGACACTCAAAACATTATGAAAGGCGCATATGAAACTCCTATTGATGGAGCGATTGCACTTTATTTAGATTTTTTAAATATCTTCACTTCACTACTTCACCTATTCGGCATTTTTGGTAATGACGACTAGCAAACAACTATCACCTGAACTTTTTCGGGTGATAGATGCTAACCTCAACCGCTTAAAAGAAGGCATACGCGTTGTTGAAGATATTATGCGATATCGAGATAATAACAAAGACTTCTCATCTAAACTCAAACAACTTAGACATAAATCTCGCATTGAAGAGATAAATCAACTGCTTACACATAGAGACAGTATTAATGATGTACTTCGTCCAACCACAAAAAGTGAACTTAATCGCACAGACATTAAAAGCATTATTATTGCGAACTTTAAAAGAGCACAAGAGTCTTCTAGAGTTTTAGAAGAGCTTTTCAAGCTTCATAATGCAACTTATAGTGAGAATTTTAAATATATAAGATATGAGTTATATAACTTAGAAAAAGAGATAGTACTTAACGAGAGTGAATAAATACTACTTCGAACTCTAGGTAATTTAGAGGATAGTCCTGCATTAATTTCTTAGTTTGTTTATAATCTAATACTTTTCTTGAACCACTTACTCCACTATTTTTTATGTACTTAAACATATTTCTAGTAGATTCAAACTCTAATTTATATTCTACAATTTCTAACTCAGCATCAAAATACTTCTTTTGAAGTTCATCTATCATTTGTGCACTTCTCAATAGTGGGGTTAGACCTGCTGTTTCATTTAGGGTCTTAAAAGTATTTGCACTGAAGATAGCGAGGGATATAGGAGCATTTAAACTCTTAATATTTTTAAAAACCATATCAAGATTATCTGCCCACTGAAGAGCAGATGCTGAAAATATATAATCATATCTATATGTTAATAGATTTTCAAAAAGAGTAGTATCATTAAAATCACCATAAATACACTCACAGTTTTTTGCCTTTGGATGCAACTCTAGCATTCCAGGAGCAAAGTCGACACCTGTAAAGTGCTTATACTTCCATTTAATACTATTATGCAGTGCTCCACTGCCGCAACCTAAATCTAAAATATTCTTAGGTTTATGTTTGACTTTTTTCAATAGTCTATCTATAACTTTATTTTGAATAACATTATAAGAACCATAATGTTGTGCGTGTTTAGAAAATTCTGAACTTACTCTCATCGCTTGTTAACAATTAATGAAATTATAAAAACTACTAAAACTGATAAGACAATAGTGGCACCAGATGGAAGAGAAAAATAAAAAGAGAGCGTCATTCCAGATGCCACACTAAATAACGCAAAGAATAAAGATATAAGAAGTGTTCTAACAAAGCCTTGTCTGTACTGAAGGGCTGAGACCGTAGGGATAACCATTAAAGCACCAATTAGTAAGCTGCCAACTACTCTAATAGAAAGAGCAATAATAACTGCTACGATGCTGACAAGTAAAAAATTCAACAGCTTTACTTTTATACCACTAGTCTTTGCCACTTCTTCATCATAAGCGATAAAGTAAAACTCTTTTGCAAAAAGCAATAAGATACCTAAACACAAAAATCCAAACACTAAAATAGTAATAACGTCCGCACCGCTAACAGAGAGAATAGAACCAAAGAGATAAGAAAATAGAGAGTTGTTAAAAGCCCCGCCCAAGGAGACTATAATCACAGCTATAGCTAGTGAGCCTGATAATAATATCGCTAAGACAGCATCTGAGTAAAGTGAAAAATGTGCACGAAGATACTCTATAAGCCAAGCTGATAATATTGAAACAATTACAGCCATCCATAAAGGATTTAAACCAGCTACAAGACCTACCGCCACACCAACCAAAGCAGAGTGAGCGAGTGTCTCACTAATCATAGAGTAGCGGCGAAGAACAATAAATGTGCCGCTAACAGATGCAAGCACTGCGATGATCATACCTGCTAAAAAGGCTCTTTGCATAAAATCATATTCAAACATTTCCAACATCACAACCCCTAATGCTCATGCTTATGGTTATGAAGAAGGTGTGCTTCTATACCATATAGGGCACTCATCTCTTCACAACTAAGAGCTTCTTTTGGGTTGTTACAAATAATCGCTTTTTGATTAATAGTAAAAAGTCTTGCTATATCATCAGCTATAACACCTATATCGTGCGTTATAAAAACAATAGTGATTTTTTCTTCTTTATTTAACTGCTTTAAAAGAGCATAGAACTTTTTCTGAGAAGTCATATCTACACCGGTATTTGGTTCATCAAGGATCAATATTTCTGGCTTTGAGGCCAAAGCCCTTGCTATCATAACCCTTTGCCTCTGTCCGCCTGAAAGAGTCCCTATCATCTTATCTTTTAAGTCGTAAACATCCATCTTATGCATTGCATCTTTCACGCAAGCTTTATCTTCTTTACTCATTCTTGAAAACAGTTTTCTCTGAGAAGTCCTGCCCATATTTACAACATCTTCTACGCTTCCTGGGAAGTTAGCATCTACGTGTGTTGCTCGTTGTGGAACATAACCTATCTTATGCCACTCTTTAAAATCTTTTATAGATTTTCCAAAAATTTTGGCTTCACCTCTTGTCGGTTTTTCAAGACCAAGAAGAACTCTTATTAGCGTTGTTTTTCCACCACCATTCGGACCAATAATTGCAATATATTCAGCACCGAAAATTTCTAAAGAGATATGTGAAAGTATCTCTTGATCTCCAATGCTAAAGCATAAGTTTTTTACATCAAAGATTGGTAGTGTAAATTTCATTCGCAGGCCAGAGCTTTAGATATTTTAACTAAGTTATCAAGCATAATATCTTCATAGCTTAGATTCTTTTTAGCTTCATCTGCTGTAATATTTCCAAGAGGTTGAAGCACATCAACACTAACTTGTGCTTCTTGTGCAATACTTTTCATCGCTTTATCACTAACAAAACTTTCAAAGAAAACAATTTTAACATCATGCTCTTTTACGTGTTCTATCAGTCTTACCATATTCTTAGCACTCGGCTGTGCATCTGGAGATAATCCACTTAATGCTTCTATATGAAAGCCATAGTTGTTGCTTAAATATGAAAAAGCATTGTGATTTACGATGATTGTCTCTTTTTTACAATTTGAAAGTGATTTTTTGTATTTAGCATCTATAGATTCTAACTTTACTATATACTTTTGAGTATTTACTTTATACAGCTCTTCATTCTCTGGAGATAATTTTATAAACTCTACACTCATAAGCTTTGTGGCACTAATCATATTTTGTATATCCAACCAGTAGTGTGGGTCTACTGCGTCATGTCCATGGTCATGATGAGCATGTTCTTCATGTTCATCTTTAGGCTCTAGCAGTTTAACCGATTTGCTCATATCAATAGTTTTTGATTTAAAATCAAAAGATGCAGTCCATGGTTCAAGCCCTGCTCCGCTATATACGACAAGATCACTTCCCATTATTTTTGCCATAAGCTTTGGTGTCGGCTCAAAACTGTGAGCATCTACACCAAAAGGAAGAATCATTACTAAGTCTAAAGTGTTTTGCGAAATATTTTTAGCTATGTCATAGAGCGCAAATGTACTGAGCGCAACTGCTGGTTTTTTATTTTTAATTTCAACTTTTGCATCTTGCTCTGAAACATACATCTGTAAAAGAAAAATAGCAACTACTAAAACAAATATTATATTTCTAAAATCTTTCATAATTGTCCAATTTTTTTTGAAATTATATCCTATTTTGTAATAATTAGTTTTTTTAGATATAATTCGCCACTTTTCAAACTTAGGATATATAAATGACAACTAGTTTTTTACTTATTGTTCAGATAATTTTAGTTGTAATACTAGTAATAGCTGTACTTTTACAAAAGAGCTCAAGCATCGGTCTTGGTGCATATAGTGGCTCAAATGAGTCTGTGTTTGGTGCAAAAGGACCAAATAGTTTTTTAGCAAAAACTACATTTCTTATAGGTTTTTTATTTGTTTCAAATACAATCGCTCTAGGTTACTTATACTCTAGCACTGCTCAAACTTCTGTAGTTGACAACATGGTCGAGACTACAAATGTAGTAGCTCCTGTTGCAACTACACCAGTAGTAGCACCAGCTAAAGACGAAACTCCAGCTACAAAATAGTTGCTTTATTGCAACTATTTTAAGCTCTTCAAACTCCCATTTTTTAACCACTTTTATATCATTTAAAAAAATTCTCGCTACAATATCGTAATTATTTTTCAAACAATAGAGGAAAACAAATGCTAAACGAAATATATGACGCATGTGAAAAAAAGATGAAATCAAGCATAGAACATATGCAAAGAGATTTTAAAACACTTAGAACAGGTAAAATTACAACATCTGTTTTAGACAATGTAAGAATTGATTATTATGGAACAATGACTTCTCTTGATCAAGTTGGCTCAATTATAGCAACTGATGCGACTACGATTGTTGTGAATCCTTGGGAAAAAAATCTTTTGCCTGCTATTGAATCAGCTATATCAAAAGCAAATGTTGGGGCTAATCCAAATAATGATGGTGACCAGATCAAACTATTTTTTCCAGCTATGACAGTTGAGCAAAGAAAAGAATCAGTTAAACAAATGAAAGGCATGGGTGAAAATGCAAAAGTTTCTCTTAGAAATGATAGAAAAAATGCAAATGACCAAATCAAAAAACTTGAAAAAGACAAAGAAATAACAGCTGATGAATCAAAATCTGCTCAAGATAATATTCAAAAAATCACTGATAAATTTTCAGCAAATACTGAACAAATATTAAAAGATAAAGAAGCAGAAATACTTAAAGTATAAGGACACAATTAGATGGATGTTAAAAAAATATATATGGATGCAGATGCTCTTTTAGAAGGGCACTTTAAATTAAGTAGTGGAAATCACTCACAGTTTTATCTACAATCTGCAAAAGTTTTAGAAGATCCAAAAACAGCTAAACTACTTGCTGATGAGTTAGCTATACAAATCAAGGCCAGTGGACTTGAAATAGATACAGTTTGTGCTCCGGCACTTGGTGGTCTAATCGCAGGTTTTGCTTTAGCTCAAGCGCTTGATGTTCGTTTTATTTTTGCTGAAAGAGTTGACGGTGTTATGAACATCCGTAGAGGCTTTCAAGTAGGTAAAGGTGAAAAAGTTTTAATGTGTGAAGATATCATTACAACTGGCGGATCTGCAATGGAAGCAGCAGCTGTTGTTAAAGAACTTGACGGGGAGATTGTTGGTGTAGCAGCACTTGCAAACCGTGGTTTTTGTAAACGTGTAAATAGTGATGTAGAGACTAAACCAAACTGTAAACTTCCACAAGATATTCCATTTTTTGCATTAGCAGACTTTACATTTGAAATGTATTCTCCAGATGCATGTCCTTTATGTAAAGACGGTAGCGAAGCAATCAAGCCAGGAAGTAGGGGAAATTAATATACAAGTTAAAGTACAGAATTTATCTGTATTTTAACTGACAAGTCATCATTCGCTCTACGAGTATTCGCCCTACTTCTAATTTTGAATCCACAACAACCGTAATATCTAAACCACTAAGAGCCTCTTTATCTTCTAAAGTAGCAACTTTCACAATCAGATTAATGTCTTTTGTATGTTTTAATACTGCTTCACATATAGCTTTCTTTTTATCTATATTATCAAGGGTGACAATAACAGCAGCTGAACTCTCAGCATGAAGAGCTTCCAGCATTGACAACTTAGACATATCTCCAAGATAAGCTTCTTTGCCTTCTAATAAAGCCTCTTGAACATGCTTTGGGTTATTATCTATCACAACATAAGGAGCATCAATAGCATCTAGATGTTTGGCAGCAAATTTGCCTACAATACTGTATCCACAAAGGATTACATGATTTTCCCTTGAAACAAAAGCAGAAGTATCTAAACCTAAATATTCATGGTGGGTAATACTACTGACTAATCTATTTATCCTAGATATAAAAAATGGGGTTACCATCATAGAAAAGATAACCACAAGAGTTAGAAGAGATTCTAGTTCTTTATCTAAAAGGCCTCCCATACTTGCTACAGCAAAGATTACGAAAGAAAATTCTCCAACTTGTGATAATGCGAGACCTGTTTTTAGAGATAAGACATGCGAAGAAGTAATACGAAGCAACAAGTACATAATAATACTTTTTAAAATCAATACAAGAATAAAAATACCTATAATTACAGCAATATTATTTATAAAATAGAAAACATCTATCTTCATTCCGACAACTATAAAAAATGTACCAAGTAGGATATCTTTAAATGGAGCAATATCTAGCTCAACCTTGTGATGATATTTAGTCTCTGCAATAATCATACCCGCTACGAAAGCACCAAGAGAATATGTAAAACCCATAAATGACGCTAAAAGTGAGGCACTTACAACAATAAACAAGACAGAGCCCATGAAGAGTTCATCCACTTCGCTAGATGCAGAAAAATGAAGAAGCCAAGTCATGACTCTTCTACCCACAACAAACATTAATACCATAACAACTATAGCACTAATTATTGTATCTTTTAAAATCACCGCAACTGACTGATCGCCTTCACTTGTTAAAAACCCGAGCAGGATCAAAATAGGGATAACTGCAATATCCTGAAAAATAAGTATACCGGTTGCACGTTGACCATAAGGGTTATATATCTCTTTTGAGCTTTTTAAATAACTGAGAACTACCGCTGTAGATGACAGAGCAAAAGCCAATGAAACAATAAGTGCAGAAATCGCATCTAGTGAAAATATATAATGTGCTATTAAATAAACAACTAAGGCAGTAAACCCTACCTGCATGGAACCATTTAAGAATATCTCTATTTTCATACTATTCATTTTTCTCAAAGAGATCTCAAGTCCAATAGTAAACATTAAGAAGACTATACCAAATTCAGCTATATGTTCTAGAGTGCTTGAGTTATCCATATCTCTTAAGTCAAAAGCGTAGACTAATATCGTACCAGTAAGGATATATCCTATGATTTGTGAGACACCAAGGCGCTTCAAAAACAGGTTTAAAACCGTAGAAACGCCTAAGGCCATCACGATATAAAGTAGTGCGGTATCCATTTAAACCCTTGTTGATTAATTTATAGCCATTATATACTATATAAACTAAATACAGCTATACAGATTTTAAGAGATTCTATACTATAATTCGCGATTATTAAAATATTTTTTGGAGTTTTTGCATGACTAAATACATTTTTGTTACCGGTGGGGTTTTGAGTTCTCTTGGAAAAGGGATTACAGCTGCTAGTGTTGGTACTTTACTTAAACACTCCGGTAAAAAAGTGGGCATGCTAAAAATCGATCCATATATCAACGTTGATCCTGGTACTATGAGCCCTCTTGAACACGGTGAAGTATTCGTTACAAAAGATGGAGCAGAAACTGACTTAGACATCGGAAACTATGAGAGATTTCTTGACAGTTCTTATCTAAAGTCAAGCAACTTTACTACGGGGCAAGTATACTCAAGTGTAATCGAGCGTGAGCGCGCAGGTGGTTATCTTGGTCAAACAATTCAGGTTATTCCTCACATAGTTGGGGAAATTGTAAACCGCATCAAGCTCGCTGGTCAAGGTCATGAGATACTTATTGTTGAACTTGGTGGAACTGTCGGTGATATAGAAGGGCTTCCGTTCATGGAAGCAATTCGCCAAATGAAACATGATGATGATGTTGCTGGAACTTTCTTTATTCATGTAACACTAATCCCTTATATCAAAGCAGCAGGCGAGATGAAGTCTAAACCTACTCAGCACTCAGTTCAAGAACTTCGTCGTATTGGTATAACTCCGCAGATGATTATTGCTAGAAGTGAATATCCTCTTCCTAAAACTTTTAAGAAAAAACTTGCAATGAGCTGTGATGTCCCAAATGATAGTGTAATTGAAGCGTTGGATGCTGCAACAATTTATGATATTCCTGTTACATTTTTAAGACAAAATATCTTAAAACCAATTTCAAAAGAACTTGACCTTGGTGAGTTAGATCCTGATATGGAAGAGTGGGATTCTTTAGTTAAAAAAATAGTTCAGCCTAAAAATCGTGTAGTAATCGGTTTTGTTGGAAAATATCTTGAACTAAAAGAAGCTTATAAATCTTTAACTGAATCACTTATTCACTGTGGTGCACATCTTGATACAAGAGTTGATATTTGCTGGGTTGACTCTGAAGAGATCGAAGAAAGAGGTGCTGAGGCACTTCTTGGTGACTGCGACTCTGTTTTAGTTGCCGGAGGCTTTGGAAGTCGTGGGGTTGAGGGTAAAATTCAAGCTATCGAGTACGCTCGTGTAAACAAAGTTCCATACCTTGGAATCTGCCTTGGAATGCAACTAACACTTGTTGAGTATGCTAGAAATGTACTTGGTCTTGAAAATGCCAACTCAATAGAATTTGATGAAAACACACCGCATCCAATGGTTTATCTAATAGATAACTTTTTAGACCAAAGCGGAGGTATGCAGTTAAGAACGCATACTTCACCAATGGGTGGAACTCTAAGACTTGGGGAGTACCCTTGTGATACAAAAGAAGGCTCAATCCTTAGAGAAGCTTACAACGGTGAAAAAACTATTTTTGAGAGACACCGCCACCGTTATGAAGCTAATCCTGCTTACCGTGAACAGTTAGAAAAAGCTGGAATGATTGTTACAGGTGAGTCAAATGGTCTTATTGAAACTGTTGAGATAGAGGGTCACCCTTGGTTCTTAGGTGTTCAATTTCACCCTGAATTTACTTCAAGACTTCAAACTCCAAACCCTGCTATACTTGCGTTTGTTAAAGCAAGTTTGAGTGCTGAATAGTATAACAAACTTAGATAAGTCATCTCTTTTTGAGCTGCTATCTAATCGTTTTGAGAGTGAAGACAAGAAACTCTCACAAATCCCAAATCCTTCCCTGCTTCAAGATGCTGATAAATCTGCTAAAAAAATAGCAGATGCTATAAGAAATAATAAAAAAATAACTCTTGTAGGTGATTATGATGTAGATGGGGTCAGTTCCACAGCCATAATGGTGGACTTTTTTAGACAGATACCATACCCACTAGATGCTATTATCCCAAACCGTTTTACAGATGGCTATGGTGTCAGTCCCACAGTTTTAGAGAGAGTAGATGCTGACTTAGTCATAACAGTAGACAATGGCATCTCCGCTCTTGAAGCCGCTCGTATTTGTAAAGAGCGCCATATTGACCTAATAATAACAGATCATCATACACCAGATGATTCTCTTCCAGATGCATACGCTATAGTTGACCCAAAACTCTCATCTTGCGAGTACCCGTTTAAAGAGATATGCGGAGCACAAGTAGCTTGGTTACTCTTAGCCCTTGTAAAAAAAGAGTTAAGTTTATCTATAGACATGAGACAATTTTTGGACATATTAGCCATTGCAATCATAGCTGATATTATGCCTCTGATAGATATAAACAGAACACTGGTTAAAGAGGGTCTAAAAGTTCTAATGAACTCAAATAGACCTGCTTCTATAGTCATCAGAGATTTTTTAAACAAGTCCACAATAACTTCTGAAGATATAGCATTTCAGATAGCTCCACGAATTAACTCTGCTGGAAGACTCGAGGATGCTTCTATAGCTCTAGAGTTCTTTTGTGCAAAAGACACTCATACAGCATATAAACAGTTTGAACTTCTAGGAAAGCTTAATGATCTTAGAAAAGAGACAGAAGCTGAAGCTACTAAAGAAGCCATAGCAGATGCAAATCCAGATGCTGATGTGATTGTTGTAGCTAAAGAGAACTGGCATGAGGGAGTTGTTGGAATAGTAGCAGCGAGACTTGTAGATAAATTTGGCAGACCTGCGATAGTGCTAAGCATCGAAAACGGTGTGGCAAAAGGAAGTGCCAGAAGTATTGGGGAGATAAGCATCTACGAGCTTATAAAGGCAAATGAACGCTTGTTAACTAAGTTTGGTGGACATAAGATGGCAGCCGGCTTAGGGCTTCAAGAAGAAAATATAGAAGCTTTTAGAGATGCCATAAATTTCACTGCTTCTACGCTTAACCCTGAAGATTTCATTCCAAAAGAAAAAGTAACTGGAATACTTTCAAGTGAAGATATAGATTTTGAACTACTAAATTTACTACAGAGTTTTGAGCCATATGGAGAAGCTAATCATCGTCCATCATTCTTACTTAGAGATGCAGAAATAGTAAGTATTAAGACTATGGGAAAAGAAAAATCACACTGTAAAATCACTCTAAAACAACACCCTCACGACAGAAAAACTTTAGAACTTATTTTGTTTAGACAAGTTCTAGAGATGCCTACTGATAGAAAAATATCTTGCAGTTATACAGTTGCAAAAAACGAATTTAATGGAAGAATATCTTTGCAACTTCTAGTAACAAAAGTCTATTAAAGCCCTATAATAAAAACTTATAACATAGAGTTATAATTATAATTATGTTACAATGCTCGATAACTTTATAATAAAAAAAGGAAATACATGAAAAAAATTATCGCACTTTCAACGGTTGCTTTTTTAAGTACAGCTCTTTATGCAAATGCAGATATGCAGTCACAAATTGATGAGCTAACTAAAAAAGTTCAAACCTTAGAGAAAAAACAAACTAAAAATACAGAAAAAATAAGTAGTGTTAATGCACTTGCGGCTAAAGATAACTTAAAGTTTGATGTTGACTTTAGAACTTCGTACGATAACATACAATATGAAACTGTCGGCAAAAAGAAATACAGCAATGACGCTCTATACTCAAATCGTTTATGGTTAGGTATGGGCTATGCTCCAGTTGACACTATGATTTTTAAGGGTCAACTTTCTTTTAACAAAGCTTTCGGTGCTAGTTACGCGCAAAGAGGAACTGGTCATGGTTTTGATACATTTGACTGGGTTATCAATGAAAACCTAACAGATGATACTTTAAAAGTAAGAGAAGCATACTGGTTATGGACTCCTACTGTTGGTGGTTTCCCAACAACTCTAAGTGTTGGTCGTCGTCCTGCAACTAATGGCTACCTAATCAACCTTAGAGATGATGATAAAGCGAAATCTCCAATGGGCCACGTAATCAATATGGAATTTGATGGTGCAAGCGCTAGCGTTCAACTAGATAAGTATGTATCTGGTATGTATGTTAAACTTTGTCTTGGTCGCGGACTTACAAATGCTGCTTCATGGGCTTCTAGTGCAACATATTATGCAGGTGGTGGGGGCGCAGTATCTCCGAACTATGCAGAAGTAAGCGGTGCTTTAGATAATGTAGATATGCTAGGAGTAATTTTTAAGCCATATGATAACGGTCAATATTCTCTTATGACTAAGTATTATCGTGGATTCAATGTACCAGGAATGGTAAATAATCCATCTTATGTACCGCCTGCTGCTCCTACAGCAGCTGTTCCGGCTATGCTGATGAAAAGTCTTGGGGAAATGGATGGAGCGGCTATCTCTGGTAAAATAGATGGTATAGGTAATGAAATCAATGATTTCTTGGACAGTACTGTTATATTTGCTTCATTTGCTTGGTCTCAAACAAGACCAGATAGCACAAATGCTGCGGACGCCATGCTTGGCTCAACTGAACAAAAATCTGGTACATCATACTGGATCGGTACTCAGATGCCAAATATGACTGGTGGTAAATTTGGTTTAGAGTATAACCATGGTTCAAAATACTGGAGACCATTTACTTATGGTGAAGATACTATGGTTGGTTCTAAAATGGCTACTCGTGGTAGTGCTTATGAAGCTTATTGGACTCAACCTATTATAGATGATGTATTCTCTATGCAAATTAGATATACATATTTAGATTATGATTATAGTGGCTCAAATGGTTTCTTCGGAAATGGCGGTGCACCAATTGACTTATCAAGTTCAACAGAAGTTGCAGCAGCGGCACTACAAGGTTCAGACCCTGTTAAAACTGCACAAGATATCCGTGTTTATTTTAGATACAGATATTAAATAATGTTAAGGGGCTCAAAAAGAGCTCCTTATCAAAAATAAATAGTAAGTTTATATAAACTTATAATAATTATAATAAAAAAGTCTACAGACCCCTTGATTACGCTATTTTACTACTTTTTTCAATCTACATTTTTTGATAGTTTTATATACAAAAATATGCTAAAACTAAACATCCTATCACACAACAGTGATATAATCAGCTAAAGTTATAAACTTCTCCTATATTTAAAAAAAAATTAAGCCTCTAACATGTACAATCATCTTACTTTATCAAAATACAGGGGAAGAAGTATGAAAAAAAACGCAATCTTAGAAGAAATTCTAAATGAAGTAGATAAGCACCCGGAGATTATGTCTCGTCGTGAGGCTATGAAATATTTAACAGTATCTCCATTAGCTGCATCAATTTTAGCAAGTGCTACAGTAGGTGCTGCTTCAGCTTCTGCTTCAAGTGCAAAAGGTAAAATTGTTATCGTAGGTGGTGGTTTAGCTGGTATGAGTACTGCGGCAAGACTTAACAACACTTTATCAAATGCTGATATAACTGTAATTGAACCAGATCCAATTTCTGTATCTTACCAACCAGGTCAAACTCTAGTAGGTGCTGGTCTTTGGGATCTTTCAGATATCACATATAAAAGAGATGATTTTTTACCAAGTGGTGTTAAACTAATCAAAGGCAGTGTTACTGCTTTTAATCCAGAGAACAACTCTGTTACTGTTGATGGTTCAAAAGAAGTTTCTTATGACCAAATGATTATTGCTACTGGTCTTATGCTTAACTACGGGGCTGTAAAAGGTCTTGATGGTGTTATTACTTCATCTGGCAAAGATAATGCTGCTGTTAAAAATAGTGGTATAGGTAAAGACGGTCTTCACTCAATATATTTCCAAGATGGTGCATCTGCAACATGGAAAGGTATTGAAGAGTTAGTAGCTAAAGCTAAAGCTCACAAAGGTCCTGAAAAACTACAAGCTGTGTTTACTCACCCAAATACACCAATTAAATGTGGTGGTGCACCGAAGAAAATTATGTATCTTACAAATGCTCGCTTAGAAGAAGCTGGTGTTAGAGATAAAGTTGAATTAACTTTCTATCCAAATGGTGGCGGAATGTTCGGTATCAAAGATTACCATACTGCAATCGTTCAACAGTTCAAAGATAGAGGTTTCAAATGGCACTACAAGCATAATCTAGTAGAAGTAGATCAAGCTAGTAAAATTGCTGTATTTGATCACCACTGGGAAGAAAAAGGTGCATTCGATGATGACCTAGGCGAATATAAAATGGTTGTTAAGCACGAACGTGTAGAAGTTCCTTATGATTTTATGCATGTTACTCCTCCAATGAAAGCTCCAGATGTTGTTGGTTCATCAGCAGTTGGCTCTGGTAAAGGTTGGGTACCGGTAAATAAAGAAACTTTACAACATGTTAAATTTCAAAATGTTTGGTGCTTAGGTGATGTTGCTGCTGTTCCTATGGGTAAAACTGGTGGATCTGCTCGTAAACAATACAAAGTTGTTGTTGACAATCTAATAGCTACAATGGAAGGTAAATCATTACCAAGTAAATATGACGGTTACACAGTATGTCCACTTATCACAAGTATTGGTACTGTTATGTTAGCTGAGTTTAACTGGGCTTCTAAGAAACCAGGCAGTGGCGTAAATGCTGCTTCATTCCCACTTGATCCAACTAAAGAAAGATGGATATGGTGGTTATTAAAAGTTTATGCACTTAAACCTATGACTATCCATGGTATGCTTGCTGGTAGAGCGTAACCATTTTTAAAGTGAAGCAAGAGCTTCACTTTAATCCTCTTTCAAAAAAATCTAAAAATTCTTTCTATTATGTTACATAAATATCAAATATTATATTTTACTTTTATAATATATATAATTTTTATAATATATTAGCTAGAATGTACAAACAAAATAAGGAGAAAAAATGAATAAAATTGCAAAAATCGCACTTGCTGCTATGTTAATGCTGGGTATGAGTTCTGTTACACTAAATGCAGATGTTGCTAAAGGTCAAAAACTTTATCTTAAAAAACTTAAAGGTTCTTGTAACATGAATGGTGCCAAAATGGCTACTCAACACTCTCAAGGTGAGTGGGAAACTTTTAAAGAAGAAGGTAAGCTTGCAGATGAACTTAAAAAAATCTGTCCAAAAGCTTCAGATAAAGCTTTAGACAGCAAATATCTTGATCACTACTATGATTTCTTTCATGAGTATGCTAATGACAGTGGTAACGTTCCATCTTGTTAATTAACTCTTGAGTCACTCTTTGTGACTCAGCCCTCTCTCACTTAAGCCTCAAAACTACTTTTTTTCCATATAATTTTATATGCCTATAATCAATGATTGCCAACAAGCTCGTTCAGAAGTAACAGCCTTTACAAAATTTAATGCTAACTCCTTTGCTTTTTCAACAAAGTATCATGGTGCGAAAGTTATTAATACGCAAGATTGTGGTGTTGAACTAAGCTTTAAAAATGAACATCTTAACTTCAACGCAACAGCCGTATGCTTCTCTCCAGATGCTAAGCTTATAGCCTATTCCACAAACACACACCTTCATATTGCTGATATGGCGGATAAACAAGTCATAAAAAGTATTTATCTTGATAATGAGTGCTTGACTATTTTATCTTTTGATCTATCTTCTAAATACATTATCGCTGGAAACAGTGAAGGCAGAGTTCTTTTGTTTAAATACAATTCAAACTCTCAGCTATCAAGACTCTGCTCTTTTCCTTACCAAAGACCAAAAACAAGAATACAGAAAAACTTTGTAAGTGCCATTACATTTCACAAAAATCTTTTAGCTGTAAGCGGTTATGGTGGTGCTATTTTTATTATTGATATATATTCAGGTTCAAATAAAAATGTACTTCTTCACGGAACATCACGTAAAAATGCTTTATGTTTTTTAAATGAAAACACCATTATCAGTGGTGACAATGATGGTAATTTACAGCTTATATCTATACCAAATAATAGTGTTATAAAAAGTATAAGCTTGCCATTTAGAAAAACTAATCAAATCATCTCTATTCCTAATACAAAATATTTAATAGTACATTCTAATACAAACACTATGCTTATTATTGATTCAAAAGATTATAAAATAGTTCATAAAAACTATATTGAGTTTCCTGATGATATCCAATGTGTTGAAGCCTTAGATTCTAAAACATTAATTATCTCTCTTAAAAATCAAAAGATATTGTATGTTGAACTTCCAAGCCGTGAAAGATTAAGTTCTCTCATTCTTCATAACTCACTAGACGCTGCTTATGAGCTTATCGCGAGAGAACCTATGCTGCAAGATACATTAGAACATAGATCTTTGGAAAAAATGTATGATAAAGCATATTTAGGTGCTGCTAAGGCTCTTATAAATCAAAATAAAGAATTAGCAAATCAACTAATGCAGATATACAGAGATGTAGATTCCAAACAAGAATCAATAAGATTATTATTTCAATCCTTTGCAAACTACAACAGATTTAAAACTCTTTATATGGAAAAAAAATATGCTCTTGCTTATGCAATGAGCAGTAAATTTCCCGCACTAAAGATTACCACACAATACGAGAGCATGGAGAGTAGATGGAAAGAGACATTTACAAATGCACAAAGACATATACTACTTGGCAAGCCAGACTATGCTAAAGCACTACTAAAAGAGTACATAACCGTTACTGCAAAGAGACCTATTATACAGCTTATACTAAAACATAATGATCTGTTTATAGAATTTTTAAGAGCATTGGATAAAAAAGATTTTAAAAGAGTAAATGAAATATCACGTCAAAATAGTCTCTTTACTCAGATGCCAATATATGAAACACTTGAAAGTGATATTCAAAAGTCTGTCAATCGAATCGAAGCCTATATAAAAAAGAATAAAATAGATCTAGCTAAAAAGAGTTTAGCAAAGTTAGAAGGAACGCCTGGCTTTGCTCAAAGGGTAAAACAACTCCATTCTATGTGTGATGAGATGCTCAAACTTCAAGAGTTGTATGAAAAAGATGACTTTTACTCTTGTTATGAGCTAATAGATCTGTTCCCACATCTAAGTTTTAGCGAACTTGGGGAACTTTTACAAAAACACTGGCTAAAACTCATGGATGAATGTGAGCAGTATGCACTAAAGGGAAATATTCAAAGTATTAAAGCTGCACTTGGAGAGTTAATAACCCTTGATGGCCGAAAAGACAGAATTGGTGATCTGCTAAGAGTTAGTTTTCAAGTTCAGATTAAATATTTTCTCTCTAAAAAGAAATTTAAGAGTGCACAGAGCGTTATTTACTCTTACATAGATATCTTTACTAAAGATAGTGAGATAAGCTCTTTAATGGCCAAATATGAGACTATAACACGTCAAAAGTTAGCTATCACTCTTCCTAATGATGAAAATTCATCTAGAGACAGCTGGATAAATTCAAAACTTATAATTGATTAGAAGACATAAGAGCGGTAAGTTCATCTAAAGTATCTTGATAATTTGTCTGCATATTAGCATCCTGAGACATGAACTTTTCCATACCTTCTTTTTTATTCATTGCTTCATCAAGTTCTGAATCTGTGCCCTTAACATAAGCGCCAATACGAATCAGCATCTCATTCTCTTTTAAAAGTGTATATAGCCTTCTGAACTTCATAACCATTTGCAGATGTTCTTTTGAAATGATGTCATTCATAACTCTAGATGCTGAGTTTAAAATATGAATAGGCGGATATATACCAAAATCTGTAAGTTCACGAGAAAGCACAATATGCCCATCTAAAATAGAACGAGATTGATCAGCAATAGGGTCACTCATATCATCACCTTCGATTAAAACTGTAAAGAAAGCGGTAATTGAGCCTTTGCCATCCTCTTTTCCTGCACGCTCCATTAACTGAGGAAGGAGAGTTAAAGATGATGGTGGATAACCCTTTGAAGTCGGTGGTTCACCAAGAGCCAGACCAATCTCTCTTTGAGCCATAGCAAATCTTGTAACAGAATCCATGATAAAGAGAACATCTAAGCCTTGGTCTTTAAAGTACTCCGCGACACTCATCGCTGCAAAAGCACCATACTTTCTCATAAGTGGAGAATCATCAGAAGTTGCCACAATAATTACAGTATTCTCCAAATCACCGCCAAGATTCTTCTCTATAAACTCAGGGACTTCCCTTCCACGCTCTCCAATAAGGGCTACAACTTTAATAGGAGCAGTAGAACCTTTAACGATCATACCCATCAGAGTTGATTTACCGACACCACTTCCTGCAAAGATACCAAGTTTTTGGCCTTTTCCACATGTCAAAAGTCCATCTATACTTTTTACACCAACACTAAAAATCTCATCAATCATTCCTCTTTTCATAGCAGCTATAGGAGCTTTAATGATTGGTGACATTTTTATGCTGCTTATAGTACCTTTTTCATCTATAGGACGCATAAAAGGGTCAACTACTCTTCCAAGAAGAGCTTGTCCAACTGGGATATTCATACCGGTTTGATCCAAAAACACTCTGTCACCAGAACAAAAACCTTCTACAAAACTAAAGGGAGTAATAAAAAAAGTTGCACCATCAATCTCTGTAACCATACCCATAGTCTCTTGAGCAGTAGAATTTGATATGATTTTAACCATGTCACTTATGCTAACACTTAGACCTTTGGCCGTAATAATTGTAGCATTGATTTTTATAACCTCACCAAATGCTACTGAGTAGTTTTTAGATGAGATCTTATCTTTAAGTGATTTAAATGGCATAAGGGGTTAGTATCTAGTACCTGTAGGTGAATTAATCAGAGAAAAAAACTCACTTCTTGTTTTTTCATCTTTTTTAAAAAGACCACGAAGTGCACTAGATGTAGTTGTAGAGTTGATCTTCTCAACACCACGCATTTCCATACACATATGGCGAGCTTGAATTACAACTGCTACACCTTTTGGTGCAATAGCTTCCATAATAGCATCTGCTATCTGCTCTGTCAATTGTTCTTGAATCTGCATGCGACGAGCAAAGACATTTACAACTCTTGGTATTTTAGATAGTCCTACTACTTTTCCATCTGGAATATAAGCAACATGCACACGACCTATGATAGGAAGTAGATGATGCTCACAAGTTGAGTAAAACTCTATATCTTTTAAAAGTACCATTTCATCGTTTGAGCTTGTAAAGAGTGCTTTTTCCAAAATCTCTTTTGGATTTTCTTTATATCCACCGTATATGAACTCATAAGCTTTTCTAACCCTACCAGGAGTCTCTAAGAGACCTTCTCTGGTTGGATCTTCATTAACATGAAGCATCATGGTTTTTACAGCATTTTCAAACTCTATATCTTCTTTTTTTTTCAAAGTTTAGCCTTTAAAGATATGTCCTACGATATAAGTACATGAGGAACTATCAGTGGATATTTCTTCATTTTTCTAAAGATATGTTTTCTTACAATTTGACGGAGATCATTCTCAAGTGCTCTTGGGTTCTCAATCTGTCCATCTTTAACATGTAATAAAAAGTTTTCTAGTATATCTTCCATCTCTTTAGCAAAAGCTTTGTCTTGCTTATCTGCAACTATACCAAATGTAGTAACTTTTGGTTTTGCTTGCATTTTGCAGTGTTTCCCATCAACTTGAGCAACAAGCATAACGATACCATCAGATGCTAGCTTTTGACGATCAAGAATAATATCATCTTCAATCTGATGATTATTTTGGTTGTCAATATATGTCTTACCAGTCTTAACTGTTTTAACTTTACGCATATATTTAGGAGCGACCTCTATCTGATCACCATCAGTCATAAGCATGATATTTCTCTCTGGAACACCACACATAATACCAGTCTCTTTATGCTTCATAACATGGTTATACTCACCATGAACCGGTAAAAAGAACTTAGGATTTACAAGACGCAGCATAAGCTTTTGCTCTTCCATAGAAGCATGACCTGAAACGTGAATATCTCTTTCAGATGCTACTTTTGCACCAGCACGCTGTAGGTGATTTAACATTCCTGAAATTGAGCCTTCATTACCAGGAATTGCACGAGAAGAAAGTACAATTAAATCCGTTGGCTTAATCTTAACATGTCTGTGCTCACCTATTGACATTCTAAATAGTGCTGAACTTGGTTCACCTTGAGAACCAGTTGTAACTATAAGAATTTCTTTGTCATTCATATTAGCAATCTGATCAGGCTCTACAAAGATACTTTTTGGCAGTTTGATGTAATCATACTGCATAGCAATTTCAATATTACGCTCCATTGAACGACCAATCACACAAACTTTACGACCATATTTAACACCATACTGAATTGCTTGGAAAACACGGTGAATATTTGAGCTAAAAGTTGAAAGTAAAACACGCCCTTCTGCCTTAGCAAACACACGATCAAGTGCTGGAGCAACACTTAACTCAGATGGAGTTGGTATTGTGTTATAAGAGTTTGTAGAATCACTTAAAAGACATAATACACCCTTCTCTCCATAGTGAGCAAGTCTATGTAAATCTGCTGTGTAACCATCTACTGGAGTATGGTCAATTTTAAAGTCACCTGTGTGAATAATTGTACCAGCTTCTGTAGTTATAGCTAGTGAAGATGAATCTAAAATAGAGTGAGTCATATGCATCCACTCAACTTTAAAGTCTTCACCGATATCATAAACTTCTCTTTTTACAACTGGATTAAAATATTTTCTACACTCTTTAATATGGTGTTCATCAAATTTATTACCTATCATTGCAAGAGGAAGTGGTGTAGCGTAAATAGGGAACTGCATCTCTTTATAAAGATATGGCATTGCACCAATATGATCTTCGTGAGCGTGAGTAATAATTACTGCTTTTATTTTATGTTTAATCTCACGAAGATAAGTAAAATCAGGTACTAAAATATCTACGCCATGCATATCTTCATCTGGGAAACTCATCCCAATATCAACTAGTATAGCCTCATTTTCAGTTTCAAATACTGTTATATTTCCACCAATTTCACCAAGACCACCAAGTGGAGTTATACGTATTTTGGCTTTAGAATTTAAATCTAGTTTATAATGCGGGTTTAGTCTCTGCTTGTGAGCTTCTTGATTTTTGCCTACAAATGTTTTTAAATTCTCATCGGTCGGGGTAGGTTGTCTACGATTACGACTACGATTTTTATTTTTATTTGCATTATTTGGGTTAGTACCTTTGTTAGCGGCATTTGCATTTGGCTTAGCATTACTGTTGTTATTTCTATTAGTATTGCTATTGGGTCTTCTATTGTTTTCATTTGGTTTGCTGTCTGATTGAGGGTTAGTTTCCTTATTCCCTTGATTCTCTTCTTCCATCCAAACTCCTTTTATTTATATTATTTTTTTATAGAGTTGGTGATAGTCTTGTGTAGATACTTGATGAGGACGAATCGTTAGTGCAAGCGAGAGCTCATTAAAAACTTCTTGAAGTATACTCTTCTCATAATTTGCCGATAGATTTTTCATAAGAGTTTTTCTGGGTTGCTTAAATGCAACTCTAAGCAAGCCCTCAAAATCCTCATCACTTCTATCAGCATTTTTTCGTATAAGAAAAACAGCAGAATCTATTTTTGGCGGAGGTTCAAAAGCAGTTGGTGGAACTTGCATAACAATATGCGCCTCTCCTACACTTTGAGTTATAACACTCAAAGATCCAAATACCTTTTCACCTTCATGCGCGCAAAATTTTTCTGCCACTTCAAGCTGTACCATTACAAGTATATTTTTACACATTGGATCTGCGAGTGCTTTCAATATGATGTTTGTTGCAATATAATATGGCAAATTCGCCACTAAATCATACGGCTCATCAATAAGGCTACTCTGCCAAGCTTGTAGAACATCCCCACAATTTATGTGGAGTCGCTTGGTAGCAATCTCTTCTTTAAATGTACTTTGTAATAGTTTACACAAATCGGTATCGACCTCAAAAGCTTCTACACTTTTGACATCTACTAAATATTTAGTTAAATCACCTAAGCCAGGGCCAATTTCTACGACTTTATTATCGCTTTTGGGCATCGCTTCGATTATTTTTCTTAATACTGCTTCATCTTTTAGGAAATTCTGTCCAAATTTCTTCTTAGCCACTACGCTATTTTTATTCATGGGCAAGAGTGTATAGTAATTTTACTTACAATAAGTTAATATTCTTGGTAAATTTAATAATTGTTTAAATAAGACCTAAACTAACTCTTTGATTCTCTCTTCTGGAACTGCTATTAATCTTCTCTCTAATCTATTGATTTCTTCTAGAAGTTCTTTTGATATTATTTCTAAATTTACATAATATTGTCTTGCCTTATCTGCCTCATAATCTTCAATACTATTTTTTTTACCAAAAAGTTTTGCAAAAAATCCATCTTTTGGTTTATTAAAATATATGTTAAATATATTCATATATACATCATGCAGATTAAAGTGTAATCTTTCAATCTTTACCATGCATTCCACAGGGTTATTTGATAGAGCATTTAATATCTGTCCTTCACTATAAAACCATTGACCAAATTTACACTCTGTAGAATCAACCGGAATGGAGTCTTCTTTAACGTCTATACCATTGATAAGAAGTTTTGCTTTTTGAACCCATTTTATATGGGCAGATTTTGCAGCTCGTAAATGCCCAAGAACATGTTCTTTATCCATAAGAATTTCCTATATATACTTTAGTTTAGTTTTTTGTCACTATTATAACGATTTTTAATAAAATGAATATTAATAATAAAATGAATATTAATAATCAAATTTATTAGATATTCATGAGACAATGTTTCACATGAAACATTTTGAGCTTATTTTAAAACTATATTTAAATATAAGTCTTAAATTGTATAATTGCAATATATTATACGAGGCTATTACTATTATGAACTATTTCGCTAAAAGAATCATCCCTTGTCTTGATGTTAAAGATGGACGTGTTGTAAAAGGAGTTAACTTTGTTGGACTTAGAGATGCAGGTGACCCTGTAGAAGTTGCAAAAAGATATAACGAAGAAGGTGCTGATGAAATCACTTTTTTAGACATTACAGCATCTAGCGATAATAGAGATACTATAGTAGATATTGTAGCCCAAGTAGCGCGTGAAGTTTTCATTCCTCTTACTGTTGGTGGTGGTATAAGAAGACTAGATGATATCTACAAACTTTTAAATGTTGGTTGTGATAAAGTTAGTGTAAACTCAGCAGCTATTAAAAGACCTGAACTTATAGATGAAGGCGCAAAACGTTTTGGTTCTCAATGTATTGTAACTGCTATAGATGTTAAAAGAACAGGCAATAAATATAATGTCTTTTTAAACGGTGGTAGAGTTGATACGGGTATAGATGCCGTAGAATGGGCGAAAGAAGTTGTGAATCGCGGAAGTGGAGAAATACTTCTGACATCTATGGATGCTGATGGTACTAAAGCCGGTTTTGAGCTAAACATCACAGAACAAATTAGCAGAGCGGTAAATGTACCAGTTATTGCTAGTGGTGGAGCTGGAACTATGCAGCATATTAAAGAAGCTTTTGAGCATGGCGCAGATGCAGCACTGGCTGCTAGTATATTTCACTACAAAGAAATAGATATAATGGATTTAAAACACTACCTTCATAATAATAACATTCCTGTTAGACTATAAGAGGTATATATAGATGATAATATGCGCTGGAAATAACGAAAACTTTGATTTTGCTCTTTCGACTGGAGTAGGCTTAATTGAAACTGCCATGAATCTAACAAGACTATGTTTGTTTGATAAACCAGAGTTTTTACTTTTTATTGGTTCGGCTGGGAGTTATGGAAACCATAATATATTTGATATTGTAGAATCTAAAACAGCTTCAAATATTGAACTTGCTTTTCTTAGCTCAGATGCTTACACTCCATTAGACAATGTAGTATCTACTAACATAGATAACACCATAAAAGATGTTATAGTAAATTCGTCTAACTATATATCTACAAATGCAGAACTTACGAAAAAGTTTTTAAGCTTTGGAGTGGGAATAGAAAACATGGAATTTTTTAGTGTTTTAAAAATAGCAGAGGAATTTAATATTCCTGCTGGAGGAGTATTTTGTATAACTAACTATACAAACCAAAATGCTCATGAAGACTTTTTAAAGAACCATGAAAAAGCTAAAGAACTGTTAAGTACACATGTAAAAAATAGAATCAAGGAACTAACTAAATAATGACTAACACAAAACCATCATTACTTGATTTTACAAAAAAAGAACTACAAACTTTAATCAAACCTGGCTTTAGAGTCAATCAAATCTTTGGTTGGCTTTACCATCAATATGCCGAAAGTTTTGATGACATGAAGAATGTACCAAAAGCATTGAGAGAAGAACTTGCAGAGAAATATGTAGTAAATCCTCTTACTATTGTAAATAAAGAAGTCTCAACTGACGGAACAATTAAGTATCTTCTTCAGATGCAAGATGGTAAAACGATGGAAGCTGTTTGGCTTAAAATGAAAGATACTCAACTTGATGAAAATGCTGAAGTAATTCAAGAAGCTAAATATACTATCTGTGTTTCAACTCAAGTTGGATGCAAAGTAGGGTGTTCTTTTTGTCTGACTGCAAAAGGTGGTTTTACGAGAGATCTTACAGCTGGAGAGATTGTAGCTCAGGTAGTAACTTTAAAGTGCGATAATGATCACAAACATAACAGAAAAATAAACATTGTCTACATGGGGATGGGTGAACCTCTGGATAACTTAGATAATCTAGCTAAGGCAATAGAAATATTTAAAGAAGATGATGGCTTATGTATCTCAGGTAAACGTCAAACAGTATCTACAAGTGGCCTTAGCAATAAGATAGATCAGCTTGGCAAGATGGATTTAGGTGTTCATATAGCTATATCACTTCACGCTGTTGATGATGAACTAAGAACAGAACTTATTCCTATGAACAAAGCTCACAATATTAACTCTATAATAGAAGCTGTTAAACGCTTTCCTATAGATACTAGAAAAAGGGTAATGTTTGAGTATTTAGTTATAAAAGGAAAAAATGATGATTTGGGCTCTGCAAAGAAGCTTGTTAAACTACTTCATGGTATAAAAGCAAAAGTAAACCTAATCTACTTTAATCCTTATCCAGGAACAGACTATGACAGACCCTCTAAAGAAGATATGGTAACATTTGCCGACTATTTAATCAAACATGGCTTATTATGTACTATAAGAGACTCTAAGGGCATAGATATCAGCGCTGCATGTGGTCAACTTAAAGAGAAGACTGAAGGGGAGATACAATGAGCTATATAGAAATATTTCAAATAGTTTTTTTAATAGCAGTTTTTGCAGTTGGTTTAATAGGATTCATAAAAGCTGCTACAAACGATGACGAAAAAGAAGACTAATAAACTACTTGTAATCTACTTATGATAAAATACCAGTATAGTAAGCAATCAGCCTCAATGAGGCTAACTTTTAGGAATGCTAACCAATAGCATTTCTCCACGATGAGTGGTCTTATAGACCAAAGCGAAGAAAAAGGGATTTTTGCTCCTTTCTCGGACAAATAAATGAAGGCTTGCTTTCATTTTATGAAATAACATTAAGGAAGATGATAATGGCTGAAAATAAAACAAATACAGACCGTATTAAAAGAATTTACGATCTTTGTGAACTGCACTTTGGTGATGTACGTTTTGTTGGTATTAAGTATCACAAAAAAATTGGTTGGATTGCAAAAGCACAATTCGATGATGGTTTTGAAAATTTAACTGCTGATGGTATAACTAGCGTTGAGGCATTGCGTAATTTAAAAAATCGTGTGAAAAAAATCATAAAGAGATATAACGCAGTATAAATACTAAACGACCAACACACCAGGGAGGTCGTTTATAAATGTAATAATACCCTACTTTTCTTATAGAAAAATAATCTTCCAAACTTACAAGACTCTCTAAAAATTAAGATGACTTTACAAGAGAATAAAAATTACTTATTTTACAACCGTAATGCTTTATAGTAATAGAATTTCAAAATTCTCTTAAAAAAGAATAATAAATAAAAGAAATTTCAAAATTTATCGATAATGTGCATTATTCACACATTGTTCTAAGTTGTGAATATCTTTTAGCATTATAGAAAATAAATTAGGAAATTCTTTATTTTTTTAAGAATTATTTTATATAAATCTATTCTGAATTCACAATGCTTTCACATAGCTTAAAGCCCTAAATATAGGGCTTTAATAAGCATTACAACAATAATGTGATTTTGTTATATGAATGTCTTTTAAAAATCTGAGAATGTTATTCACATTGTGAATTAGTAATCATAGATTCTAAACATATTTGCTCAAAATCCACTTTACTCTTTATATTATACACACTATCATAAAGTTCAAACTCCAGCTCATTTGCATGAAGCAGTAACCTTGAAGCACCGCTAAGTTCTATTCTTTTTTCAGCATCTAGCTCTTTATCTAAAAACTTAACTATATCTTCTTCGCTTTGTCCATATATTGGGTCTCCAACGATTGGATGTTTCACATGAAACAAATGAACTCTTATCTGATGTTGTCTTCCAGTATATGGTGAACACTCTACTAAAGTCATATCTGTCTCCGCAAAATACTTTAGAGGTCTTATATCAGTCTTAGAAGCTTTTCCTTCCTCATGAACCTTTACAACCATTCTAACTATTGCACTTTCATCTTCACGTCTTAGGAGTGGTTCTTCTATACATATACTTTCTTTTAACTCTCCGTGAACAAGTGCGAGATATTTCTTTTTCATATCTCTTTGTTCAAACATCATTTTAATATCTCTTTCACTTTCTTTATTTTTTGCACACAAAACAAGTCCGCTAGTCTCTTGATCTATTCTATGTGCTATGTTTGCATCTCTTCCGTATTGATATTTCAGTTCATCTATTAGAGAGTAGGGTGTCTTTCTATTTTGAGGATGAATAAGAACTCCACTTGGTTTATCAAATACAACAAACTCATCATAAACAGCTGTAGCCTCCAAACCTTTTGTGATTGGCTCAAAGTATATAAATTCAAATTCACCTTCTATTTCACCAGCTGTTCTAGTCATAGGCTCACCATTTATAAAGAGGCGACCTTTAGCTATTAATCTTTGTGCTTCTTTTTGTGTATAGTCCAATTCTTTTATAAGATATAGAAAAGCTTTTTGCTTTATTGGTGCATACATTTTCTTCATTACAAATGGCAAAATTTAATCCTCATTTAATCAATATTTTACAAACTTTTCTGTAGAATAAGTGACTTTATTATGTGCGAATTTTAGCATAAAAATAAGTGTACACATAAAAAGCTCATTTATAAACATTGAAAAAATTTAGATGTGCTCAAAACATAATAATCATAAGGAACCTATAGAATGGTAGAAAGATATGCAAGACCAGAGATGTCAGAAAAGTGGACACAACATGCAAGATATGCTGCATGGTTAGAAGTAGAAAAAGCTGCGGTTAAAGCTTGGGCAAAACTTGGAAAGATTCCTCAAGACGACGCAGATAAGATTGTAAAAAATGCAACATTCTCAGTTGAACGTATTGAAGAGATTGAAGCAGTTACTAAGCATGACCTTATTGCATTCAACACAAGTGTATCAGAGAGCTTAGGCGAAGAGTCAAGATGGTTCCACTATGGTATGACAAGTTCTGATGCAGTTGATACTGGTGTTGCACTTCAAATGAGAGACTCTTTAAATATTATTATTGATGATGTAAAGACGTTAATGGAATCAATCAAGAAGCGTGCCGAAGAACATAAGATGACTTTAATGGTTGGACGTTCTCATGGAATCCATGGTGAGCCTATCACTTTTGGTTTGACTTTAGCTGTTTGGTATGATGAAATGGCTCGTCACCTGACAAACCTTGAGCAGACTATGGAAGTTATCGCTGTAGGACAAATCTCTGGAGCTATGGGTAACTTTGCACATGCACCACTTGAACTAGAAGAGTATGCTATGGCAGAACTTGGACTAAAACCAGAGCCTTGCTCAAACCAAGTTGTGCATCGTGATCGTTATGCAAGACTTGCTACTACCTTAGCACTCATTGCTTCTTCGGTTGAAAAGTTTGCAGTTCAAGTAAGACACTTACAAAGAACAGAAGTATATGAGGCTGAAGAGTTTTTTGCGAAAGGTCAAAAAGGTTCTTCTGCAATGCCACATAAACGTAACCCTATTCTTACTGAAAATATCACAGGTCTTGCAAGAATGATCAGAGCATACGCAGCACCAGCTATGGAAAATGTTGCTTTATGGCATGAAAGAGATATTAGTCATTCTTCTACTGAGCGTTTCTGGTTACCAGATGCATTTATAACTATGGACTTTATGCTTCACCGTATGAACAACGTAATCGCTAACCTTACAGTATTCCCAGAAAATATGATGAGAAACCTAAACCTTACTGGTGGACTTGTATTTTCTCAGCGTGTACTTTTAGAACTTCCACTTCAAGGTGTATCTCGTGAAGATGCATATAGAATAGTTCAGCGTAATGCTATGAAAGTTTGGGAAGAGATTCAGCAAGGTAAAGCTACAACAAATGAAGATGGTGAATCTTTGTATCTAAATCACTTATTGGCTGATGAAGAGTTAAGAAACTCATTAAGTGAAAAAGAAATTCGTGAATGTTTTAACTATGACTACTATACGAAAAACGTAGATGGTATATTTAAAAGAGTCTTCAAAAAGTAAGCGAGAAATGGTTTAGTATAACTAGAATGGTTATACTAATCACCATCTACAATGATACATTGAAATTGCTCAAAATTTCTACAATATTACTTAATCAAATTCATCATTCTCAAAGTTAAGTATAGATAAAATCCTAGACAGTTTAAATGATTTTTTATCTAATTATTTTACTAATAATTACCTAAATGATTAAAAAGACAGACTTCAGGAAAACATTAATGATAACAATTATAAAAAGAAATGGCAGAACAGAGCCACTGGACATTACTAAGATTCAAAAATATACTTCTGCTGCAGTTAAAGACTTAAGCAATGTATCTCAAAGTGAACTCGAAGTAGATGCACAGATTCACTTTCGCGATGGTATTACATCTGCCGAGATACAAAAAACTTTAATTAAAACCGCTGTTGATAAGATAGATATAGATGCTCCTAACTGGACATTTGTTGCATCTAGACTCTTTATGTTTAATCTTTATCATCAAGTTAATGGCTTTACTGGTTATGGTTCTCTAAAAAAATACTTTGAAAAAGGCGAGAAAGAAGGCAGACTTCTTCAGGGCCTTGCAGATATGTATGACTTAGATAGACTTGAAAAACATATCAAGCCTGAGAGAGATATGTTATTTAACTATCTAGGTGTAAAAACGCTCTACGATAGATATCTAATCAAAGATAGAGCAAATAATCCTATAGAGCTTCCTCAGCACATGTTTATGGCTATAGCAATGTTCTTGGCTCAAAGAGAAGAAGAGAAGCATGAGTGGGCTATAAAGTTCTATGATATGGTGTCTCAATTTCAAGTTATGCTTGCAACACCAACTCTTTCAAATGCTAGAACAACTAGACACCAACTTTCATCGTGTTACATCGGCTCTACTCCTGACAATATTGAAGGAATCTTTGACTCATACGCTGAGATGGCTATGCTTTCCAAGTTTGGTGGAGGCATCGGTTGGGATTGGACTGGTATTCGTTCTATGGGCTCATATATTGATGGACATAAAAATGCAGCAGGAGGAACTGTTCCGTTTTTAAAGATAACGAATGACATAGCAATTGCAGTTGATCAGCTAGGAACTAGAAAAGGTGCTATCGCTGTTTATATGGAACCATGGCACATAGATATAAACGACTTTTTAGATTTAAAGAAAAACTCTGGTGAAGAGCGTCGTCGTGCTCATGATCTGTTTCCTGCGATGTGGCTGAATGATTTGTTTATGCAAAGAGTTCAAGAAGATGCTATTTGGACTCTTTTTGACCCTTATGATACTAAAGAGCTAGCTACACTTTATGGTGAAGAATTTAACAAACGTTATAAAGAGTTAGAAGAAGATGAGAGTATTGTAAAAGAGAAAGTAAAAGCTAAAAACCTTTGGAAAAAGATATTAACATCTTACTTTGAAACTGGTTCACCATTCCTTTGTTTTAAAGATAATGCAAACCGTGCAAATCCAAACAACCATGTTGGTGTTATTAGAAGCTCAAACCTTTGTACTGAGATTTTCCAAAACACTAACCCTAACCACTACAAGATAAAGTTCATTTTTGAAAATGGAGAAAGCATCTCTTATGAAGAAGATGAAATTGTAAAAGTAGATAGCGGTATGGAAAAACCAGCAAAGAAAGTTACTGCACTTGACTCTCTTGGTGGACTTCCTATCTACGTAGTTGAAAAAGAAAAAATAAACGGTGATACTGCTGTTTGTAACTTAGCATCTGTTAATCTTTCTCGCGTAAATACTAAAGAAGATATAGATAGAATCGTACCAATCGCTGTTCGTTGTTTAGATAACGTTATAGATTTGAACTTCTATCCAATTGAAAAAGTAAAACGTACTAACATGAAAAGTCGTTCTATCGGTCTTGGTGTTATGGGTGAGGCAGAGATGTTAGCTGAGCAAAGCATAACATGGGGAAGCCAAGAACACTTTGATAAGATAGATGAAATTATGGAAGCTGTTAGTTTTAATACTATCTCTGCATCTTCTGATTTAGCATTAGAAAAAGGAATTTATCCAGATTTTGAAGGCTCACAATGGAGCAAGGGTGTTATGCCTATGGACCATGCAAATGCTGAAGTTAGAAATCTTGTTGATCGTGGTGGACTCTTTGCATCTACATATGAGTGGGATGATTTAAGAGCTAAGGTTAAAAAACAGGGAATGAGAAATGGTTACTTAATGGCTATTGCACCTACAAGTTCTATATCTATTTTAACTGGTACTACTCAAGCTATCGAGCCAGTATTTAAAAGAAAATGGTTTGAAGAGAATCTCAGTGGTCTTATACCTGTGGTTGTTCCAAACCTCTCTCCTGAAACTTGGGCTTACTACACTCCTGCTTATGAGTTAAATCAAACTCTGCTAATTAAAGCTGCAGCAATTAGACAAAAATGGCTAGATCAAGGGCAGAGTCTAAATATATTTATTACACTAGACAAAGCAAGTGGTAGATACTTAAATGAGATATATATGCTTGCTTGGAAACTGGGTCTTAAATCTACTTACTATCTACGTTCACAATCTCCAGAGGTTGCTAACGATGTTGAAGATAGAAGTATGGAATGTGTAGGTTGTCAATAGAACGTGTGTTCGGTTCCATCAAAAGGAACTGGATGTGAAACCGTTACTTGCAAAAGACCTGCCAAATTTTACTTCAAGATTTGGTAACTTTGTAGATGCTGAGATTCGCTCGGTTGAAGTTATATCTGCAACTATTATCCAAGTAATTATAGCTTGTCAAGACAGTGCAAGAGGTTTTGATTGGTTAACTCTAAACTTTGAATTTTCCGCTGTATCTGATGCTAGACTACTTGATAATTCAAAATTAAATCTCGTTGATATGAGTGAAGGAATAAGCCTAATAAATGAAGACAACTACTTTGCTTTTGCAATAGGCGATTATCATAATTTATCTGGCATAAAAAATGCTACAAGTTACATAATATCTTCTTCTATCAAATATGAAGAAGGCCAATTCTAAGGAGAAACAGATGCAAAAGTATGACGTTAAGGGAAGTATTTTAGGTTTTGAAGATACTCTAAAAGTAGAGATAAGTGAAATTGATGAACTCTTTTCAACAATCAAAGATACAGATAATGAAGATATAGTTTTTACAATTATTAATCCCTATGCACTTAGAGAATACTCATTTGACTTACCATCTGATATAAAAGTAATTTTAGGTATCAATGAAAAATCTAACGTTAGCGTTTATAACGTTGTTGTTATTCAAAAACCTCTTGAAAACTCTACTATCAACTTTCTAGCTCCAATCGTTGTAAATAACGATAACAATAAAATAGCTCAAGCTGTTTTAGATGCTAAAAGGCATCCAGACTTTGGAATGACAGAGAGTATTAAATCTTTTAAAGAATAACTCTCGTCAACTCTTTATTTATTCTTCGTTAGCCCTTCGTAAACCAATAAGTTATAAACTTTGGTTATCACATGGAGGAAAAAATGAAAAAAACAATCTTAATATGTTTATTTGCACTAACTTTTGCTTATGCCAAAGATAGTGTAGAATTCAATTATGCTGATGAAAACACTCAGCGAAAAAATCCTACAGCTCAAAACTTTATTCTATCATATAACAATGTTCTGGAAAATGTTAGAACAAGCGTTGTAAATATATCAACCAGAAAAACAATAACAAGTGGCAGAGCGTATGGTAACCCATTTAACGACAGACAAGAAAGAATGCCTCAAGGCACATCAGGAAGTGGTGTAATAATTTCCAAAAATGGTTACATCGTTACTAACAATCATGTTGTTGCCGGAGCTGATGAAATAAAAGTAAGTATAGCCGGTGACAAAAAAGAGTATAAAGCAAAACTAATCGGTACAGATGCAAAAAGTGATGTTGCAATAATCAAAATTGAAGGCAAAGATTTAAATGCTGTTACATTTTTAAACTCAGATAAAGTAAAAGTCGGTGACGTTGTGTTTGCCCTTGGAAATCCATTTGGTGTTGGTGAGACTATTACCCAGGGCATAGTCTCTGCTACTGGTAGAAGCGGCATCGGTATTGTTGAATATGAAGACTTCATACAAACGGATGCATCTATAAATCCAGGTAATTCAGGTGGTGCTCTTATTAACTCAGCTGGACACTTAATTGGAATAAACTCAGCTATAATCTCAAGAACTGGTGGAAATGTAGGGATAGGTTTAGCGATTCCGTCAAATATGGTTACATCAATAGCCACTCAATTAATTGATAAGGGAAAATACACCCGTGCTTATTTAGGCGTAGGTATATCAGATGTGAATGAGGATATGAGCAGTTTTTACGACAATAACTATGGTGGACTCATAATTAGTATTGAGGATAACTCTCCGGCAGCTAAAGCAGGTTTAAAAAGAGGTGATTTAATTATCTCTATAAACGGGAAAGAGGTAGAGAGTGCAAGTGGGCTTAAAAATATAGTAGGCTCATTTCAACCATCAAGAGTCGTAAATATAAAATTTTTAAGAGATAAAAAAGTAGATATAGTAAACGTAAAACTTGGTTCATTGGACAATCAAGTAGCATCTGGAACGCTTAGTTATAAAGGTATGAATATAACAGCTCTTCCAGCAGAACTACAAAGACTACTAAGGATCAATGCTAACATTGGTGGAGGTGTTTTAGTTGATGACGTAGAGATAAACAGTGAAGCACATACTTCTGGAATCATGAAAGATGATATTGTAGTACAAATAGAAGATACTGAAATAAATAGTATAGACGATTTCAAATTAACTACATCAACTCAGCAGAAAAAAAGAGTATATATATTTAGAAGAGGCAATATTTTTGCCATAGTACTATAATTAAGGAGCACAAATGCGCGTAGTTTGTCCACATTGTAAAAGCGTTAATAACATTCCACTTTTAGAGTCTTATAAAAAGGCTAACTGCGGAAAGTGTAAAAATTCTCTTCTTGAGACAAAACCGATAGAACTAACAGACACTAACTTCGATGAAGTTATAGTAAATAGTGATATCCCTGTTATTATAGATTTTTGGGCACCTTGGTGTGGACCTTGTAAAATGATGGGACCAAACTTTGAAAAGAGTGCTGCAAAATTTCCGCTAAAAGCACTCTATACAAAAGTGAATACAGAGAATGAACAAAACCTCGGAGCCAGGTTTGGCATCAGAAGCATACCAACAATTATTGTATTTAAAAATGGCAAAGAAGTTCATAGAATTTCCGGTGCTTTAGATGAAGTTAATCTTAATAATTTGACTTCACAATTTATATGATATAATATTTCACAATAAAACTATAAAGGATTATTATGAGTAAAAATACTATGACGCTAACAGATAATAGAAACGGAAAAACATACGAACTTCCTATTTTAGACGGTACTGTGGGACCATCTGTTGTTGATATATCAACTTTTTACAAAGATACAGGGATGTTTACCTTCGACAGGGGATATACATCAACTGCATCTTGTCGTTCTAAAATTACTTATATTGATGGAGACAAAGGTCAACTGATGTATAGAGGGTATGATATATCATACCTTGCAAATGAAAAAACTTTTTTAGATGCAACTTATCTCTTGCTGCATAAAGAACTTCCTACAGAAAAGGAACTAATTGATTTTACAGATGAGATAAGAAAACGATCATTCATACACGAAGGAATGAAAAAACTTTTTGACTCTTTCCCAGACAAAGCACATCCTATGGCTATTCTCTCAGCAGGAGTATCTGCTTTATCAACATTTTATTTTGACCATCTAGACATTGATACTCCACAGGAATATATGGAAATGGCTCACCGCATCGTTGCTAAGATGCCTACACTTGCAGCTTTTTCATATAGATACTCAAATGGATTACCAATAATTTACCCAGATATAGAAAAAAGTTTTACAGAAAACTTTCTATATATGATGAGAGCTTATCCTCACAACTATGTTGATCTGCGCCCTATTGAAATAAAAGCATTGGACACAATTTTTACTCTACATGCAGATCATGAACAAAACGCTTCAACAACTTCTGTTCGTAATCTTGGCTCTACACATGCTCACCCTTATGCTGCTATCAGTGCAGGTATTGGTGCTCTGTGGGGTCGTGCTCATGGTGGTGCTAACGAATCTGTTATTCGTCAACTAGAGATGATAGGTACAGTTGATAGAGTAGATGAGTTTATTGCTCGTGCAAAAGATAAAGACGATCCATTTAAACTGATGGGATTTGGTCACCGCGTATATAAAAACTTTGACCCTCGCGCTAAAATACTAAAAGCTATTAGAAATGAACTGATTGAAGAACTTGGTATAAACAGTGAACTTATAGCTGTTGCAAACAAGATAGAGCAAATAGCGCTTAGCGATGATTATTTTATTAGTAGAAGCTTATACCCTAATATTGACTTCTATTCTGGTTTGATTCTTCAAGCTCTAAAAATTCCTAAAGATATGTTTGCTGTTATATTTGTTATAGGTAGAACACCTGGCTGGATTTCTCAGTGGATTGAGTTAAAAGAAGAGGATAGTATAAAGATTGCACGTCCGCGTCAACTATATATTGGACCAGAAGATAGAACTCCAGAGTATTAATACTCTGGATTGTTTTTTCTAAGTTGTTCTTTAGTCCTTAATGTATGAGCAGCAGTAATCAGTAACTGTTTTGATTTTTAAATCAAAAGAAGAGTTTGCAGGAACGTTAAAAGTCTCTGGTGTATTAAGAGTTTTCCACTCTTCACCTGGCAATTTGATTTCTAAATCACCACTTTGCATCTCCATAATCTCAGCTTCGTTAGTTCCAAATGTATAATTTCCTGGTAACATAATCCCTAAAGATACAATTGAACCATCTGCTAACTCAACTGTACGGCTAGTTACATTTCCATCATAATAAATATTTGCTGCTTTTACAACACTAACATTTTCAAGTTTTGACATATTAAATCCTTAATTTTGTCTAGTTTTTTTGAATTATAACTAAATTTATTCCCAATCAAGTAATCTTTGCTGACCTTCAAGCCCTCTAATATGAGTAACATCTTGACTAACTTCTATAACACCTTTATAAGTTCCCTCATCATCTCTGATTGCAAAATAACGAATGTGAATAAACTGACCTTTAAAAGTAATCCAGAACTCTGCCTCATCTCTTCTGCCTGCTTTAAACTCACGAAGAATCATCAATACCTGATCAACAGATTTTGGCGGGTGACAAAATTTAACTTCACGACCTATAATTCCAGCGCTTCTTGGAAATACTCTGTTGTCACCACGGTTGTAAAAAATAACAATATCATTTTCATCAACATAAGTAATATCAACAGGCATAAACTTTAGTAACCAGTTAATCTGCTCTGGCAGCATGTGACCTTGTTCTAAATCTATTCTACCTTCTAGTGAAAAAGGAAGTTTTCTTTTCTTAGTATCTTGTGAAGGGTGAATATATTCATCTTTTACATGTGCAGGATAAGCTGCAGGAGCTTCATCAAACATCCAACCTATCTCTTCATCACCATCACGCATCTCTTTCCAGTCGTCTTCTTGAAGCATTTCTAAAGCTCTTGGAAGTAATCTTCCCTCTTCAACTTGCATAATATGTTCTAAATTATGAAAAAGATTTTGTAAAACCATCATTAATGATTGTGTTTCACTTGTCTCTGCAAGGTTTCTAGCCTGTTTAACAATAGCACGGATATCATCGTGAAAAGCCCACATATTTTGTGAAGGTGATGTCCATCCATACTGCTCTAGGTATGGGAAAAGTTGATTTTCTTTTCTTGCAAAGTGTTTTTCTACTAAACAAAGTCTTGCAAATTTTTCTTTAAACTCTTCATTATTTTCTACTATATTGATACTATTAATACTTGCCATCAAACCGCGAATAAGTTGATTTTCTTCTAGGTATACTCTTACCGGATGACCTTCTGGTAAATTATTCATATTTTTTCCTTGACTAAGCAACATATATTATTGCTTATAATAATGCGAAAGTATACTCTCTTTACTTTTTTTATTTTTTGATATATCGCAAGAGTAATGTAAAGATTTGTGTAAGATAACTATTTGCGGATAGTAACTCTTTGTGAGTGTGTAATAGCAACTGCCATAGCATCTGAAATATCAAGCGGTTTAATCTCTTTTTTTATATTTAAAAGTATTTTTACCATATATGCCACTTGTTCTTTACCTGCCTTTGCCTTACCTGTAAGAGCTTTTTTTACCTGAAGTGCCGTGTATTCATAAAACTTTCCATGAACTTCTAAAAGTTTTAGCATTATAGCGCCACGAAATTGAGCTAGTTTAATAGTTGTTGCAGGATTATGTGCATAAAATATATCTTCCATTGCAACTTCATCTATATTGTGCCTTTTAAATATTGTATCTATGCCTTCTGCCATTTGAGGAATTTGAAACTGTAGTTCTTCAGCTTTCATCTTTATAAGACCTGCTTCAATAAGAGAAATTTTTCCTTTTTCTAAAGAAATAAGTGCATATCCCATATTTCTAGTTCCCGGATCTATTCCTAATATTATCATTATCTTTATACCAACTATAAATTTTTTAATATTATATACAAAAGCATTTAAATTTACTATTTTAAGAGTTATTCACTATTAAATTTTTTAGTTATTCACATTATTTTAACCGTATATTATGGATATTAGTGCTAATATTCACATATAAATAATTAAATAGGGTTTTATGTGAATATAGGTCAAGAAGTTTTAGAACTATTAAAAGAAGAGATAACAGAAGTACAATACAATAGATATATTAAGCAACTTATATACGATGCTAAAAAGTCTACAAGTGACTTAGCAATTTTTTATGCACCTAATGCTCTTGTTAATAACTGGATAAAGAGTAAATATAGTGAAAAGATAGCACATCTTTTTGAAGTTAAAAGTGGTTCTAAAGTAAGTGTTAAAATAACACTAAAAAACTCAACAGATAAAAGAATAAAACTACAAAAAACTGAACAAAAACTTCAACACTCTCTACTAAATCCATCTCATACTTTTGATAACTTTATGGTTGGTGGATCTAACCAGTTTGCATATGCCGCAGTAAAGAGTGTAAGTGAATCTCCTGGGGAAGTTTATAATCCTCTTTTTATATATGGTGGTGTTGGTTTAGGAAAAACTCACCTTATGCAATCTGCCGGAAATGTTTTCCAAAATCAGGGTAAAAGTGTTATTTATACATCAGTTGAGCAGTTTTTAAATGATTTTATTCGTCATGTAAGAAATAAAACTATGCCTTCATTTCAAGAAAAATATCGTAAATGTGATGTGTTACTTATAGATGATATACAATTTCTGAGTAATAAAGAGGGTATTCAAGAAGAATTTTTCCATACATTTGAAGCTCTAAAAGGTTCTGGAAAACAAATTATATTAACTGCTGATAAGCACCCAAAAAAAATAGGCGGTTTAGAGAAAAGATTACAAAGTAGGTTTGAATGGGGATTAGTAGCAGATATACAACCACCTGAACTTGAAACTAAAATAGCTATTATCAAGAAAAAATGTGAAATAAATAAAGTAAAACTATCCAACGACATTATTAATTACATTGCTACTGTCATAGAGAGTAATGTTAGAGAAATAGAAGGTATTCTTTCTAAGCTTCATGCTTATTCACAACTAATGCATATTGATATAGATTTAGCTTTTACAAAAAATGTTTTAAAAGATCAACTACAAGAAAATCGTGCTAATCTTACTCTAGATGTAATTACTAATAATGTTGCCAAAGATTTAAACATCAAACCAACAGAAATCCGTTCAAAAGGCAGAAGTAAAAATCTTGTTTATGCTAGAAGAATTTCTATCTATCTATGTCGTGAACTAACTCAAAATACTATGCCTCAACTGGCTCAATATTTTGGAATGAAAGACCACACTGCCATTAGTCATACACTTAAAAAAATAAATGAACTAATGAAAAATGATGAAGATTTTAAAGTTAAAATTGAAGAATTAACTAATAAAATAACTTCAGTCTCTTAAAAGTGACACATTTAATTAAAAAAAAAGATATAATCTTAAAAGTGAATAGATGTGAAAAGAGTTGATTTGGTTCATCACATCCAAAAGACTCTTAAAATAGGAAGGAATGAGTGATATTCACATAATCACACCCTCCTACTACTACATACTAAAATATTATATAATTATAGGAATTTATATGAAAATAATTGTTTCTAAATCAATCATAGAAAACATATTAGTTTATGCTCAACCTTTTTTAGAAAAAAAAGATACTTCACAAATAACTTCTCATGTTTATATCAATGTGAATGATTCTAAACTAACTGTAAAAGCTACTGATTATGAAATAGGTTTTGAAGTATCTACTGACAAGGTTAGTATTATTTCTACTGGTAGTATTACTGCAAATGGTAAAAAACTATTAGATATTATTAGAATTTTAAAAGATGGTGAAATAAATCTAGAAATAAAAAATGATATGTTACATATCTCTCAATCACATTCTAACTTTAAACTACCTACCTTTTCTTATAATGAGTTTCCAGAGTTTCCAAGCTATGAAGGGAAATCTCGTATTTCAATTGAATCTCACTCTCTAATTGAATCACTTAAAAAAATTACACCTGCAATTGACACTAACAATCCAAAGTTTGAATTAAATGGTGCTCTAATAGATATTAAGCAAGATAGTATAAATTTTGCATCTACAGATACAAGAAGATTAGCAATTGTTAATATTCCAAATCAAAGTGTTAGTGAATTATCAATTATACTTCCTAAAAAAGCTATTATTGAAATTCAAAAACTTTTTTTTGATAATATAGAACTTTATTATGATGATACAAATTTAATAATTCATTCAGATCAATATACATTTTTTACAAAACTAATAAATGGAAAATTTCCTGAATATTCTAGAATAGTTCCTAAGGAAGTTTCAAATACATTAATTTTACCAAAAGCAATAATGATTGATTCTATAAAACAAATTACTACTATATCATCAGATGTAAAAATAACTTTTTTAAATAATTATATAACATTTGAATCTCTAAGTGATGATAATATTGAAGCAAAAACAGAGATAAGTTATAACACAGGTTTTGAAGAACCTTTTGTAATAGCAATAAATTCAAAATATCTTTTAGACTTTTTAAACAGTATAAACTCTTCTGAATTTAGCATAGGATTAAATGAAGGTAATCTACCTTTTCTTTTAGTTGATGATAACTTTAAAACAGTAGTTATGCCTATTGTAATTTAACTCTTCTTGGATATAAAAAATACTTCACAAAAAGTGAAGTATTAACCTACTTTTTTATAAAAATTTACCATAAAACTTTATTTTAGTAAACATTAGATAAAATATCCTCAATTATGCCAAAATGGCTATATGGAGATGTTAATGGAAAATTACGGTGCTAGTAATATTAAAGTCCTTAAAGGGTTAGAGGCTGTTCGTAAAAGACCTGGTATGTATATTGGTGACACAGGTCATAGAGGTCTACATCATTTAGTTTATGAAGTTATTGATAATTCAATTGATGAGGCAATGGCAGGTCATTGTGACACAATAAATATAACTCTTACTAAAGAAAATACTTGTAGAGTAAGCGATAATGGTCGTGGTATTCCAACAGATATGCATCCAACTGAAGGAATGAGTGCAGCAACAGTTGTTTTAACTGTACTTCATGCTGGTGGAAAATTTGATAAAGACACTTATAAAGTTTCCGGTGGTCTTCATGGTGTTGGTGTTTCAGTTGTAAATGCTTTGTCATCTGATCTTAAAATGACTATTTACAGAGAGGGAGAAATATTCGAACAAAATTTCAAAAAAGGTATTCCTCAAGAAATTTTGGCTGTTACAGGAAAAACTAGAAAAACTGGAACAACTATTGAATTTTCCGCAGATCCTAGTATATTTACTGATACTGTAACTTTTGAATATGAATATTTATCAAAAAGATTTAAAGAATTAGCATATTTAAATCCATTTATTACAATTATATTTAAAGATGAACGTACAGATAAAAAAGAAGAATATCACTTTGAGGGTGGTATAGCTCAGTACGTTGCAGATATGAATAAAAAAGCTGTAATTGCTCAAGTTTATTCATTTACTGCTAAAGTAGAAGATATAGAGTTTGATATAGCACTTATGTATAATGAATCTTATGAAGAAAAACTTGCATCGTTTGTAAATAATATCCGCACACCAAATGGTGGTACACATGAGGCAGGTTTTAGAGCTGGTCTTACTCGTGTTATATCAAATTATAATGCTCAAAATGGTGCAGCAAAAGAAAAAGATACGAAAATTTCTGGTGAAGATGCAAGTGAAGGTCTTATTGCAATTGTTTCTGCTCGTGTTCCAGAACCACAGTTTGAAGGTCAAACAAAAGGTAAACTTGGAAATACTTATGTAAGACCGTTAGTACAAAAACAGACTTATGAACTTCTTTCAAAATATTTTGAAGAAAATCCTATAGAAGCAAAAGCTATAGTATCAAAGTCACTAATGGCTGCACGTGGACGTGAAGCTGCAAAAAAAGCAAGAGAACTTACTCGTAGAAAAGATTCTATGAGTGTTGGAACCCTTCCTGGTAAACTGGCTGATTGTCAAAGTAAAGATGCTAGCATTTGCGAACTATATCTGGTGGAAGGGGATTCTGCTGGAGGTTCAGCTAAAATGGGTCGTGATCGTGTTTTTCAAGCAATTTTACCACTTAAAGGTAAGATTCTTAATGTTGAAAAAGCAAGATTGGATAAGATTTTAAAATCTGAAGAAATTACAAACATGATTACAGCAATGGGTTGTGGAATTGGTGAAGAATATAATGAGGAAAAGCTTCGTTATCATAAACTTATAATTATGACGGATGCGGATGTTGATGGATCTCACATTCAAACTCTTTTATTAACATTTTTCTTTAGACATTTTAGAAGTGTGATTGAAAATGGATATTTATACTTAGCTCAACCACCTCTTTATCGTTATAAAAAAGGTAAAAAAGAGATTTATTTCAAAGATGACAGAGCAATGAATGATTACCTAATTGAAAATGGTATTGAGTCTCTAGATGTTGAAGGAATTGGTGATAATGACTTAGTTTCATACTTTAGAATGGTAGATCATTATAGAGGTTCACTAGTTGCACTAGAGAGACGATATGCATTAGTTGATTTGATTCGTCACTTTATAGAAAATCCAGACTTAATAGGTTTAGATATAAAATCAATGTATGAAAAAGTTGAGAAATTTTTAGTTGATAATGGAAATAATATTTTAACTAAGAGTATTACTGATGAATATATTCACATTTTTGTTCAAACAAAAGATGGAATGGAAGAGTTACTTATAAATGATGATTTATTTTCTGCACCACACTTTAATGAAGCAAGTTTTGTTTTCAAAAAGATACAAGAATGGAATATAAACTTTGATGAGGATATATTAGTAGTTCTTGAAAATATTAACGAGTACGCTAAAAAAGGTGCATATATACAACGCTATAAAGGTCTTGGTGAGATGAACCCTGATCAGCTTTGGGAAACAACAATGACACCAGAAAATCGTGTTTTACTTCAAGTACAAATAGAAGATGCAGAAGTTGCATCTGACGCATTTACTCTATTTATGGGTGATGAAGTTGAACCTCGTCGTAACTACATAGAAACACACGCTAAAGATGTTAAACACTTAGATGTTTAACATCTAAAATCAGGTCGGTACTTTATAATGCTACTTCCACAAACAAAAGAGAGAGAGTACCGATTCAGATTAGCGTTAAGGATGGGACTTCCCATCTTTGCAATGGTCCTTATCTTAGTCTCTCATAGATTAATTACAAGTTATAAAAATTTAGATTCATCATTTTATATAGAAGTTATTCTGCTTTTAGCTTTTAGTATTTATTTTATCTTTTATATAATATATAAAAGTTTTGATATAAGAATTACAGAATCTGTAACAAAAACATTTACTAGAGAATATCTATATAAATATTTAAAAAAAGAACTAAAAGCTAATAATGAATATACACTGCTTCTAATCAGCATTGATAACTTAAGCGACATAAATAGTCGTTATGGTATTAAAAATGGGGACAAAGTTCTAAAACAAGTTGTTTTATGGACAAGTGAATATCTTAAAAGTAAAGAGATAACTAACTTTCCGATGGGTCACATAAAGGGTGGAGATTTTGTAATTGGACTTAGGGGTTCAAAAAATGAATATTCAACTATATTAGAATTAATGTGCCTTAAAAGTGATGAGTTTACTGTAGATGATATAGAAGTTAAAATTAGCGGAGCTATTACTGATAAAACGTTTTCTGATGAACTTGATTATTTAGTGGAAAATCTTTTTGAGATTCAAGAAAGAAATAGAAATCAAAAATTACTTTTTCAAAATACTCAAGAAATTAGCCCTCAAAAACAAGAATCTTTTGTTATAAGCGCAATTAAAAACAGATCTTTTATTGTAATGACACAAGATGTTTTTGAAGATGAAGTATGTGTTATTAAAGAATGTTTTGTAAAATTAAAAACACCAAATTCTGAAATAATTCATCAAAAAACATATATGAAGGTTTTAGACAAACTAGGGTTAATGGTTGATTTTGATTTAATGATACTAGAACAAAATATAGCTAAGTGCTGCTCAGATTCAAAGGAGATATTTGCTATGAATATCTCTCCAAGTTCACTTAGAAATCCAAGTTTTATGTTTAGGGCAAAAGAACTTTTAAATGCTAATAGTGAGATAAAAAATAGACTTATATTTTTACTTAGTGAATCACACTATTACTCACAAGTAAGTAAGTATAATTCTACTCTAAAAGTATTACGAGATATGGGTGTTATTATTGCTATAGATAGGCTAGGAGCGATTCATACAAGTTTTCTATACCTAAGAGACCTTGACATAGACATGGTTAGGTATGACTCATCTTATACAAAAGAAATAAAAGATGAAAAATATAATAGTGCAATAGATGGTTTTAATGTTATGGCACACAACAGAGGTGTTAAGACATGGATAAGAATGGTTGATTCACAAGAAATTAAAGATGAAGCTAAAGAGCTAAAAATAGATTATATACAGGGCAATTTTATGGCTCCTGTTGAAAAAAAATATGAAAACTAAGATAAGGAAAATAGTATGAAATACGGTGAAAAAATAGTTAATGAATTTGATATAGAAAAAGATTTAGAGATATGGCCAAATCAACATAAGAGAAATTATCTTATAAAAATGACTCTTCCGGAATTCTCTTGCCTTTGTCCTAGAAGTGGATATCCTGACTACGCTACCATATATCTTGAGTATACGCCAGATGAGTGGGTAGTTGAACTAAAAGCAATGAAGTTATATATCAATTCATTCAGAGACAAGCATGTATCACATGAAAATAGTGCAAATGAGATATATGAAACACTGGAAAATAAAATAAAACCTAAATATATGAAGATAGTTGCCGATTATAACCCACGTGGAAATGTTCACACAGTTATCGAAATAGATAGCTCAAAATTATAGGAGTGTAGTTCCTCCTTTCATCTTAGAAAGAAGATAAAGATGTTTTCAAAAATACTTGGTAAGATGAAAAGTTTTTCATCTGATAAAAATCAAGAACACAGAGATTTAGTTGAAAAAATTTCAAAAATGAATCTAACAGATATGAGAGCATATATAAATAATAGAGTGCCCGATTTACAAGTAAATGAAGATGGTCTAATAGTAATTTTAAATAAACTACTTGAAGTGGATGAAAAAACATCTAAAAGGTATATTGAAATTGATGATATGGATAGTAAAATCAAAAATGGTTTTGATCTGGTTCTGAGCATTTTAACAAATAAAAAAGTTACTGTTAGCAGTATTGAGTTAGTGAATGAATTTTTAGAAAAATCAAGAGATATTATTCAAAAGTATGACACAGAAAATAAGCAGATTTACTGTTCAAAATTTAAAGATTCTATATCATTAGCAGTTAGAAATATGAATGCAAAGAGTGAATTTAAAAATAAATTAAATGTTATTGGTGGTTAAGTAAATAACTTCTTAACCATGTTATAGCATCTTTATGAGAGCTAAATTTACCATGCATCTGAGCTTCATAAGCATCTTCTAGTATATCTGAGAAATCACAAGAAGGTTTCATTCCAGATGTTATCAGATCTCTTCCGCGTAAAAAAGCTGGCATTTGTTTATTTAAAATATTTAACTCTTTTGCCCTTTTTTTTATATTATTACCTAGCCCATATAAAGACTCAGACAAAATAATAATTTCTTCAATATTTACTTTAGTTGAGAGTTTAAAAAGGTCATAGTCATTAAAACTATTTAAGCAGAATGATTTAATTGCATTTAGATTTTCTACTAGTACTAATACTCGATTTAGTATCTCTTTATCGTTTGATAACTTAGATATAAAATCTTGTATTTGGAAAGAGTTAAAGTCATAACACAGAGATGCTAACATCAAAATTTCGTTTGTTTTATCGTTAGTAGTTTTAAGCTGCACGATTTTATCAAGTGCATGCATAGAACAATACCAAGTTTGTTTTTCTCTTAATGCTAAAGAAGGAAAATATTTTAAAGCACCTAACTCTTTTAATAGTTCAAAACCTAAAGACGGCTTAGTAGATTTTAGTAAATTTTTTTTGATTTCATCGTAAATTCTCTCTTTTGCCAGTTCACAGAGTGAATTTTGCTTTATCATAGTTTTTGAGAGTAAAAATAGTTCTTTATCCATTTTTAAATTGAACCTAGAGCAAAATTGTACAGCTCTTAAAACTCTTAATGGGTCTTCAATAAAGGTCTCTGTATCTACCATTTTAAGGGTTTTATCATTTAAATCATTTATTCCATTAAAAGGATCAAGTATGGTTTTATTTACTACATCATATCCGATGGCATTAATAGTAAAGTCTCTTCTTCTAGTTGCCGTAATAAAATCTAGATCTTTTTCAATTTTTACATCAAAGCCTGAGTGTCCAGATGATATTTTTGAGTCGATTCTTGGTAGAGTAAAGTCTAAAACAAAGTTGTCAATTTTTAGCTTACACACACCAAAACTTTTCCCAACTTTGTTGATACTACCAAACTCTTTTAAAATATTTTCTAATTTTTCAAAAGATGAGACATTATAAACTTCAATATCTATATCATCTGAGTCAATATTTAGTAAAAAGTCTCTGATAAATCCACCAATGATGATTGCTCTAGCACCATTATTTTCTAGTTTTTCAAAGATTTTATTCAAAAAATTTGGATACTCAATCATTTTTTACTCAATTATTTGATTTATGCTATTAATATGATATAAGCATATTTTAGTTTTTGTTTGGTTTATAGAATATAATGAACTTATTATATCAATTTATTTGGGCATATTTACAATAGTAATATTGGATATCTAAAAGTATATTAATAGATTTTGCAAGATATAACATTAATTTTGGTATAATCGCGAAAATTTTCCACATAAAAGGAAGTATTAATTACTTCCTTATAAATTTTGGAAAGTATCAATGGAGAAATACTAAATGCAAAAGATTAGAAATATTGCAGTAATTGCACACGTTGACCACGGTAAAACTACACTGGTTGATGGACTACTAGAACAGTCAGGAACATATGGAGCTCATGAAGCACATGCAGAAAGAGCAATGGACAGCAATGATTTAGAAAAAGAGCGTGGTATCACGATCCTTTCTAAAAATACGGCTATTCGTTATAAAGATTACAAAATTAACATTATTGACACTCCGGGTCACGCTGACTTCGGTGGAGAAGTTGAACGTGTTCTTAAAATGGTAGATGGTGTTTTAGTTCTTGTTGATGCTTATGAAGGTGTTATGCCACAAACAAAGTTTGTTGTTAAGAAGATGTTAGCGTTAGGTAAAAAACCTATTGTTGTTATCAATAAGATTGATAAACCTTCAGCTGATCCAGAGCGTGTTGTTGATGAGATGTTTGACCTTTTTGCTGCAATGGGTGCAACTGATGACCAGCAAGATTTCCCAATTATTTATGCTGCTGCTCGTGATGGTATGGCTAAAATGGATATGAGTGATCCTGATGGAGACTTCACATGTATTTTTGATGCTATCCTAGAACATGTTCCTGAGCCAGAAGGTGATAGAGAAAACCATACTCAAGCACAGGTATTTACACTAGATTATGATAACTATGTTGGTAAAATCGGTATTTCTCGTATTTTCAACGGTGTTGTAAGAAAAGGTGACAATATTATGCTTGCAAAAGCTGATGGCGAATTTACAAAAGGTAAAATTACTAAACTTATTGGTTTCCATGGTCTTAACCGTATGGAAATTCAAGAAGCTGAAGCTGGTGATATTGTTGCGTTTGCAGGAATTGAAACTGTTGATGTCGGAGATACTATTTGTGATCCAGCTAACCCAATGCCACTTGATCCGATGCACATCGAAGAGCCAACTTTAACAGTTGTTTTTGCAGTAAATGATTCTCCTCTTGCTGGTCAAGAAGGAAAACACGTTACTTCTAACAAACTAAAAGAGCGTTTAGAATTTGAGATGAATACAAACGTTGCAATGAGACTTGAAGTTGTTGGTGAAGGTAAATTTAAAGTTTCTGGTCGTGGTGAGCTTCAAATTACAGTTCTTGCTGAAAATATGCGTCGTGAAAATTTTGAGTTTAGTATATCTCGTCCAGAAGTTATCGTTAAAGAGATCGAAGGCGTTAAATGTGAGCCATTTGAGCATCTAGTTATCGATGTTCCTGAAGAATTATCTGGTAGTGTTATTGAGCGTCTTGGTAAGAGAAAAGCTGAGATGAAATCAATGCTTCCAATGGGTCAAGGTTTCCAAAGAATAGAGTTTGAAATTCCTGCTCGTGCACTTATCGGTTTCCGTGGACAATTCTTGACAGATACTAAGGGTGAAGGTATTATGAATCACTCTTTCTTAGAGTTCCGTCCATATTCTGGTACGGTTGAGTCAAGAAGCTATGGTGCTTTAATCTCTATGACTCCAGGTTCTACTTTAGCATTCTCACTATTTGGTATTCAGGATCGTGGTGTTCTTTTTATCGGTGTTCAAACTGAAGTTTACGAAGGTATGATTATCGGTGAGCATTCACGTTCAAATGATTTAGTTGTTAACCCGATTAAGGGTAAGGCTCAATCAAATGTACGTAGTTCAGGTGCTGATGAAGCTATTAAACTTATCCCGCCTCGTGACATGTCTTTAGAACGTGCTCTAGAGTGGATTGAAGATGATGAGCTTCTTGAAGTAACTCCTAAATCAGTTCGTATTCGTAAAAGATTCTTAACTGAAGCAGAGAGAAAAAGACACTCTAGAAAATAGAGTATCTAACTTCCATATGCTTCTTAGCATATGGAATCATATAGTTTAGTCTTTATCATGAAGTATTTTATCTAAGATATTAAATACTTCATCACTTCCTTTTTCCATCTCTTTAAATGCCTCTGTAAGAGCATCTAAATCAACATTTTTTTCAACAATGAGATCAAAAACTTTGTGTGTACCATTATGTACTGTTGCATGTGGAGTCTCTAGTTTAGAATATGATGGAGTTTGTGCAAACATCTCATGACCTTCACCTTCATAGTACCATTTACCCAAACGACAGTTATGGTGATCAACAAACTTAAATTTCTCTTCCTTTGTAGCTGCAGAGTAGTAAGTATTTGTTTTCCACAGAATATGGTCTAGTTTTGCTAGAGACATAAAGATACGATCTGTTGTAAAGCCAATTGTTTTAAATGATACCTTCATCTGCTGTGCGTCATCTTCAAGGCAAGAGTTTAGCTCAGTTATTAGTTCATTTGAGCCACTTATACCTGTCTGAATCTCTGTAAACTGCTCTGACATGCTGTCAACATCTTGTTTCATGCTCTGAAGTGATATATTAATCTCACTAACCGCTTTATCTGTTCTGTCTGCAAGTTTTCTAACTTCATCAGCAACAACAGCAAATCCACGACCATGCTCACCTGCGCGAGCAGCTTCAATAGCGGCATTCAGTGCAAGAAGGTTTGTCTGATCTGAAATATCTTTGATAAGGGCTAGAATAGTTGTAATATCATTTGTTCTCTCTGCTAATCCATGAACTGTATGCATAGAGTTGTCAGATAGCTCATTCAGTCTATCCAGTGTTGCTACAACATTATTTGTTTTTTCACTTATATTAGAAATACTTTCAACTAAATTATCAGTATTACTAAGTGATTTTTTAGAAGCACTTACTGATTCAGCCATATTTCCCTGAATATCCATGAGATTTAATCTTAGATGCTCGTTTTGCATCTCCATTAAGCTGTCTGCCGTACTTCTTGCAGATTGTTGGCTCTTGAAATGTAGCTCACTTTCTAGTTCTTTTATGCGATGATGAAGAGCAGTATTATCGTTTTGCAGTGATTCATTAGCCTCTTTTAAGTTGTTAAAATCAGATAATGGTACACCAGAGTTTGAAAATAATCCCATGGAAATTCCTTTTTTGTGAGTATCTTATAATAAAATAAATATTCTTTATCAACGATTCTATCTAACATGTGATAAAAGAAATATTAAATAACTATAAGTATAATTTATATAATTTATTTTTTGTGTGATTTTAGAAGAACATTATAAATACATTTAATATGATGAAAATTATCAAACATGAATCTATATGTATGTTTATTTGGTCTAACAAATACAATTTATTTTTTATAAGTGAGTCTGTAACTAGATTGTTTTATTATGTTCTATCAAATATTTTGTCATATCTTCAATAGATAAAGGACGTGAATAGTAGTAACCTTGAATAAACTGACAACCATTTTGCAAGATAAAATTTTTCTGCTTCTCCGTCTCTACACCTTCAGCAATTACCTTAAGGTTCAAACTGCTACAAAGGCTGATAATAGTCTTTGTTATCGCTGCATCATCAGCATCTTGAGGTAGATCTTTAATAAATGATCTGTCTATCTTTAGTTTGTCAATAGGGAGTCTTTTAAGGTAAGCCAGTGAAGAATAACCTGTTCCAAAATCATCAATAGCAATAGAAATGCCTAAATCACTCAATTTTTGTAGAGTCTCTATAGAGGCTTCAGGGTTATTCATAATCTGATTTTCTGTTAGTTCAAACTCTATATTTTTATATGAGCAATCTTCACAATCAAGTATATTTTCAATAAACTCTATAAAATCATTTTCTTCTATTTGCTTAATAGCCAAGTTTAGTGCAAGTTTTCCAGGATTAAGACCAGCTTTGTCCCACTTTTTAAACTGAGTAAGTGCTTTTTTCATTACAAGTCTGTCTAGTTGAACAATCATTCCTGTGATTTCAGCAAGAGGAATAAATTTATCCGGATAGATAAAGCCCATTATTGGATGCTCCCATCTTACAAGAGCTTCCATACCAACTAATTTATTTTCTCTAGCATCTATCTGTGGTTGAAAATATACAACAAGTTCATCTTCTTCAAGAGCTTTTCTAAGTGCTGTTTCTAAAAATACTCTCTCAAATGCTCGCTCAGTCATTGCCTCATCATAAAAACAGTAAGTATTTCTTCCATCACCTTTGGCCTTGTACATAGCTGCATCTGCATTTTTTAAAAGTGAAGATGCACTGTTTCCATCATTTGGATAGACAGAAACACCTATACTCATACCTACATATAAAGTATGCCCATTTATTTCCATTGGCTCTTTTAGAGCCTCCATCCCACTTGTGATAATATCTGACATATCTTCTATATCGATAATATCATTAAGTATGATACAAAATTCATCTCCACCCAGTCTTGATAGTGTATCAGACTTTCTCATCTGATTTTTCATTCTGCGACTTACTTCAATTAAAACTTTATCACCTACGCCGTGACCTAAAGAGTCATTTATCTCTTTAAAATGGTCTAAGTCTATAAAAAGTAAAGCTACTTTATTGTCGTATCTTTGCGCTATATTGATTGATTGTTGCAGTCTGTCCATAAATAGGACACGGTTTGGAAGATCAGTAAGCGAGTCATGGTTAGCTTGATATTCTAACTGTTCTCTCTGTTCATCAAGTATTTTGAGATTTTTTTCTAGATCTAGTTGTGTTTTTTTGAGGTTTGTTATATCGCGACCGGCACCAACTGTGCCAATTGTTTTCCCATCTTCATCATAAAAAGGGGCTTTATATACTTCTAGGTAGAGTAATTCACCTTTTACATTGCCGTACTCTTCAAACTTCATAGCTTCACCATTCTCTATGACAACTTGATCAGAGTTAAAACATAGCTCACCAAATGTATGCCAGTTTAGTTTGTCACTATTAGCTTCTCTCTCTCTTAGGGCAAAAAAAACATCGCCCTTGCCAATAGGTTCATCTGTATCTTTTGCCATTAAAAGACCATCACATATTGCTTTATTAGCATATAGATATTTGCCATTTAAGTCTTTAACCCATAGCATATCGGGTAGTTGTTGAGTTAAAAGTTTTAGTAATTCTGAGTTGTGTTCTTTGAGGTCAGAGAGTTTAAATGGCATAGAATGTCTCCAAAAATACTTTTTAAGGACATTCTACAGTAATTATTAAAAAATTGAAACTATATTACTCAAGCTTATATATTAAAATCTTCTTTTATAGCCATGACAGTACGGTAGAGAGCCTTTTTTATTGTAATAATTCTGATGACCTTCATCGGCTTTGTAAAACTCTTGCTTGTCTAATATTTTTGTCGCTACATTAAAACCATTTGTTTCAAGTTGAGCTATAAGTTTACGAATAGTGTTTTTCTCATTATCATTATTTACAAAAACAGCTGATAGATATTGTGACCCTATATCTGGACCTTGACCGTTTGTCTGAGTTGGATCGTGAATCTCAAAGAAAGTTTTTGCAACCTGCTCATAAGATATTTTACTTTTGTCATAGATAACTTCAACAGCTTCCAAGTGACCGGTTCTACCGCTAACTACTTCATAATAGCCTGGATTTTTAACATGTCCACCCATAAAACCTGAATGTACTTCTTTTACACCATCTAGCTTTTCCAAGTAGTACTCGACTCCCCAAAAACATCCACCTGCAAAATATGCGTAAGACATATTGTTATCTTTGGCATCGGGAGTCGTATCTAATTTTATTGAGATAGAGTTTACGCAGTGTCTAGTGTTTTTATCAGTAAAACCTTCACCTTCAAAAACATGACCCAAGTGTCCGCCACATGTAGCACAGACTATCTCAACACGTCTGCCGTCGGCATCTGGAACTCTTTTTACAGCTCCAGGGATTGCATCGTCAAAACTTGGCCAACCACAGTTTGAGTTAAACTTGTCGCTTGATTTGTAGAGTGGTGTCTCACAGATTTTACATGTATAAGTGCCATTTGATTTCTCATTTGTGTATTTACCACTATACGGTGCTTCCGTACCTTTGTGAATAAGTACATATTTCTCTTCATCGCTAAGTTGTTCTATTTTGCCTGTCCAAGGCTTTAAATCCATTGCATTCATAGTTGTTATCAATAGTATGAAAGATATAAAAAGCTTCATACTGTGCTCCTCGTATTTATATTTACTACTATTATAAAGATTTTAGGATTAAACATACTCATGGAAATAATTGATGATTCTTTCTTCAAGCCAGTATTTAGGTTTTAAAGGAGTTCCTTCTAGAAAACCGACGTGTCCACCGTTTTGGTAAATTTCAAGTTTAACGTAAGGTGAAATCTCATCTTCTTTTGGAAGTATTTCCGGTGTTGTAAATGGATCATCAATAGAGTGAATAAGAAGTGTGTTTGTTTTAATATGTTTTAAGAATTGTTTTGAGCTTGATTTTGTGTAGTAGTCCTGTGCAGATGCGAAGCCGTGAATGGGTGCAGTATAAGCATCGTCAAACTCCCAGAAAGTAGAGAGTTTTTTCACATCTTTTTTTTCTAAATTGATAAGGGATTTCATATCGTGTGTTTTATATTTTTGCTCTAGTGATCTGTTTAAATCTTTTAGAAGTAGATGCTGATAAACTCTTGAAAAGCCACGGCTCATTTGATTGGAACAAACGTCTAACTGTAGTGGTGCTGAAACAGAAACGGCTGCAGTTATAGGAGATGCATCCGCAGTTTCACCTAATAGTTTTAGCAAAACATTACCTCCCAAAGAGTAACCAACAGCAAAGATTTTAGAGTCGGTATATCTGTTTTGCAGACTCTTTATAAACTCCATTGCATCATCAGTTTTACCGCTATGGTAGGAGTTTGCTTTTATGTTCATTACACCAGAAGAACTGCGAAAATGTACAACTACACTGTCGTATCCGTTTTTATCTAACTCCCTCATTGTTCCTAATATATATGGAGATTTGTAAGAACCGGTTAGACCGTGAAAAAGTAAAACAATTGGTTTGCTGTTTGTTATATCTCTTTTGTTATACCAGTAGCACTCTATAAAATCTCCATCACTTAGCTCAAATTTTTCTATGTCAAAAGTATGATTTGGAATTTTTCTAAATATAGATGCATATAGAGTCTGGACGTGTCTGTTTTTTAGTAAAAAATTGGGAGTGAATAAGTTGCTCATAATGAAATCATAACGAACATTTTTAAAATTTATGAAAACAAAATATTCAGATGGCTATAATGATAGACTTTATAAAAAATGGTAGGTCGTTATGAAAAGAAAAAATATATATAATCCAGATTCTAAAGAGAATGTGAATGACAGAAAAGTATTTGGCGGAGATCCGACAGGTATATTTGAGTTAAACAACATCAAGTATCAGTGGGCATATAATCTTTGGGAAGTGATGCTAAACAACACTTGGTTTCCAAAAGAAGTTGATATGACTCGTGATGTTAATGACTACAAAAATCTTACAGAAAATGAAAAAACAGCTTACGATAAGGCTCTTTCCCAGTTAATTTTTATGGACTCACTACAAACAAATAATCTTATTGATAACGTAAACCCATATGTGACTTCTCCAGAAATTAATCTTATACTTGTTCGTCAATCATTTGAAGAAGCACTTCACTCACAATCTTACGCTGTAATGGTTGATAGCATCTCTACAAACTCGGCTGAGATTTATGACCTTTGGCGTCGTGATATGATGCTAAAGGGTAAAAATGATGCAATTGCAAGAGTTTACCAAGAACTTGCAGCTAACCCAACAGAACACAACTTTGTAAAAGCATGTTTTGCAAACCAGATTCTAGAAGGTATCTACTTCTACAGTGGTTTTACTTACATCTATACTCTTGCACGTTCAGGTAAGATGCTAGGAAGTGCGCAGATGATTCGTTTTATTCAAAGAGATGAAGTAACTCACCTTGTACTGTTCCAAAATCTAATCAACACTCTTAGAAAAGAGAGACCGGATCTTTTTACTGACAAGTTAAAAGAAGAAGTTATAGCTATGTTTAAAGAGGCTGTTCAACTGGAAAGTGAATGGGGTAAATATATTACTCAAGGGCAAATACTTGGGCTTACAAACGATATAGTTGAGCAATATATTAAATTCCTAGCAGATGAGAGACTTACTGCTGTTGGGTTTGAAAAACTTTATAATGTAACTAATCCAATAAAATGGGTTGATGATTTCGCAAAATTTAATGATCAAAAAACTAACTTCTTTGAAGGAACTGTAACTAATTACTCAAAGGGTAGTTTAACTTTTGATGAGGATTTTTAGTCGTTCTTAGCCATCTCATCCTTAAGAGCTTTAAATAGCACTTTATGGGTGTAGCGACTAAAGATATACTTTTTAGCATTAAAAAGTGTATCTAGCATAATCTTCCATAGTGTTGAAAAATTTTCATCACTCCTCACACTACACAACTGACCCTGTATTTGATGCTCAAGTTCAGATAGAGCTTTTGCGTGATGTACATATTGTTTAATAATACTGCACTCAATACCAATTTCTTGAAACTTTTCTATAAGCCTAATAATAGAAGCCTCTTTGTCTGTATAATCATCACTACTTATTGGCACAAGAATACCATCTTCTAAAAGCTGTTCTAAAAGTTCACTTTCAAAACCGTAATGCTCAATAAATTCTTCTTTAGTGTAGTGTTGTGCGCCAGCAGGGATATCACTAAGAGTCTGCATCAAAGGTGCAAGCATGGAAAAAGAACTCGATAGTGATTGATTTTTATGTTGCAAGGCAGTCTTTATCTGCTCATTTGAACTGCCCATTTCTGTTTGCATATATTTTATATATTTAATAAGTTCTATATGTTCATCATTGTATCTGTGAACATTAGATTTGATTTTTTTAGCTTCGGGCAGTAAACCCTCTCTGATGTAGTACAAAATCGTAGATTTTGGTACATTTGTCGATGCTACTAATTCTGATATTTTATATTCCAATTATTAATCCTATTAATACTGATATAAGAATTATACCCTATAATTTTAACGCTAAGTTCAGCTTAACGTTTTTAAAATTATAACTGTAATAACAAAAATAAGGAAAAAATATGGCACATATTAAACTACCGGAATTTGAAGATATGAGTCCTGCTATTCAAGATAAAGCAAGACCTATACTGGAAAAGACAGGAAAACTGGGCGAGATATTTAAACTTTTGGCAATTGATGAGAAAGTATATTTTGCAACTGATGTAATGATTCAAAAGTATCTGCTTGATGAGACTTCACTCTCTTACGATATTAAGGAATCCATAGCGCTCCTAATCTCAGTAGAAAACGGCTGTAAGATGTGTGTAGATGTACATAAGGGCATTGCAAAAATGCTTGGTCTATCAGATGAGAGAATCGAAGAAGTACTTCAAGGCGTAGATGCTATTCACACAAGTGATGAAGAAAAAGCACTTCTAAACTTCTGTATCAAAGCTTCTAAGAAAGATAATTACAAGGTTTTAAAAGAAGATATAGATGCACTTAAAGATATGGGTTATAGTGATACTCAGATAATTGAGGCCGTAGCAATTACTGGCTACTTTAACTATATAAATACTCTTTCAAATGTTTTTGCTCTAGGTCTATGATGAAAAATATATTTATACTGTTTTTTGTGCTTTTTTCAAGTCTTCAAGCAAAAGAGTACAAAGCTGTTTTTGATTGTAGCTCAGGGAATGCTCACTACATCAAAACTCGTATGTGGCTGATTGACAAGACTATGAGTATGATAGAAGAACGTGGGGATAAAGTAAATTTTGCCATTACTCTTCATGGCTCTTGCGTACCTATGATATCTAAAGAGTTTGATTTTATAGTTCCAGATAAGGATCTTGAAGATACACAAAAAGCACATGATTATTTAAAAGATTTGGCGACAAAAAGAGGTGTTAAGGTCATAGTATGTGCGATGAGTCTTGCATCTAATGCAATAGCTAGAAAAGATGTAGTTGATTTCGTTGATATTTCACCTAATAGCTTCATAGATACTATCGGCTTGCAAAATGATGGTTATGCGCTTATGACATTTAAGTAAATTTTTTATATTAAGAAGGTCACAAATGGTAAAGGAGATTACAAAATATCCAACAAAACCAAGTTTAGAGTTTGGTGCTAACGTTAGGTTTTTTAATGATGAGTTATTCGCATTGATTCAAGACCTAAAAGACACGATAGAAGTGAATAGCTTAGATGCACTTGCAGCATTTCAGATAGGTTCTCCTCTTAGTGTCATTGTAGTTAAAAAAGGTGGAGAGTTTTTAGAGCTTATAAACCCAAGAGTCCTAAAAAGAGAAGGCAGTGTTGAGCCTGTAGAGACTACTGCTTATTTTCCAGGGATGAGTGCTAAGACAAAGAGGTATGAGAAGATAACTCTGATGTATGAAGATAGAGATGCTACTCAGAAGTTTTTAGAAGCTGATGGAGAGTTGGCGATAACGCTTCAGAGAAAAGTAGACTATACCTTTGGTTCTCACTTTAGATTTAGACTAGATAAAGATGAACAAAAACTTTTTGACTCTAAGCTTGAGTTTGGCACAGATGCTATCACTAAGAATGACTGCCCTACAGTTTTCAAGAGAGATAGAATACTTCAAGTGTTTAAGTTTCTTTTTGTTTTTGGACTTCTTGGAGTAATGGCTGGCTTTTTTGTAAGTGAAGATAACTTATCGATTTTAGTGAGTACTGAAAACTATATCATGGCATCTATGCTTGGACTTGTTGTTGCCTACTTCTTTTATGCCCAATATGAAGGTAGACAGTACAAGCACTGTACATCTTGTCAGATAGGAAATATTATCGGGACTTGTATAATCTCACTACTAAAACTGTTAGCTTTGTTTTTAGCGAGTTATTTTTTACTATAGAGTTAAGATATAATTGTAATCTAAATTTATTTTTGGAGAAAGATTATTAACTCAAATAACGCAAATAACGAGAGTGAGTATAAGCTCTGCTCGCTTCTCTTTGATACAGTTACCCCTGACTATAACACTAACTTGCAAACACTGCTAAATCTTATAGATAAAACATCAGAAAAGTCCATTATCGTTGCTCCGGAAGTCTGTCTTACAAGTTATGACTATGATAATTTTGATGAAGCTCTAGAGTTTGCTCATGTAGCAAATAAGGCACTAAAAAAAGCATCACACAATAAGATAATCATTTTAACTATGATGGAAAAACGTGATGGCGAGGTATTTAACTTTGCCAAGATCTTTCACAATGGCAGAGTAGTCTATGAGAGAGCAAAAGCGAGACTATTTCGTTTTGGAGATGAGCATAAGTACATGAGTGAGGGAACAAATGAACCTATTGAAATAGTAGAAGTAGATGGTGTCAAGATTGGAATCCTAATTTGCTTTGAACTTCGTTTTAAAGATCTGTGGCAAAAGCTTGAAGGCTCAGATGTGATTGCCGTTCCTTCTTGGTGGGGAGTTTTAAGAATTGAGCACTTTGAAGTTCTTACCCAAGCACTAGCTATTATAAATCAGTGCTATGTAGTTGCCAGTGATTCACTAAATGCTGATTGTACTAAAATGAGTGGAATAATCACTCCTCATGGCAAAGCAGAGAGAAACGGGAATAAGCCTTGCTTAGAAGTAGAATATAGCAAAAGAGAAATCAGCATTATGAGAAAATATATGGATGTGGGAATAAAATAACTTGGACAGAATTACAGCAACTAAAACAGCAAGACTGGCAAATGAGTGCCACCAAAAATTTAGTCTTAGTGATGAAGTAAAACAAGCCATCGCTAACACTAACAGAGAGAAGTTTGTTCCAACAGGTTTTAAGCATAATGCTTATAAGCTAGATGCACTGCCTATGGGTTCAGCTCAATGGATAAGTTCACCTCTGACGGTTGCAAAGATGACTCAGTATTTAGAGCCCAAAGGTGCAGACAGAGTTCTAGAAGTTGGCTGTGGAAGCGGGTATCAAGCAGCAGTCCTCTCTCATCTGTTTCGTGGTGTTTTTACAATCGAGCGCATCGAATCACTGATGATAGAAGCAAAAACTAGATTTAGAGACTTAAAGATTAATAATATCCATACGAGAACCGATGATGGACAAAACGGCTGGATACAGTACGCTCCATATGACAGAATCCTCTTCTCCGCATCTACAAAAAAAGTTCCTCAGAAATTATTTGACCAGCTATCAGATGGTGGTATCTTGGTAGCTCCAATAGAGATAGGCTCCAAGCAAGTTATTACAAGTTTTAAAAAAAGAGGCTCAAGTATAGAAGTGACCGAACTTGAAGCATGTGACTTTGTTCCGGTTTTAGATGGAGTACAAAAATAACATAAACAAACATAAAGCACTGTTTTATTTAGATAATGATATTATAAAACAAAAGGATGTGCCATGTTCTACAAAAGTTTATTTATAGCCCTGTTTTTGTTTTTGTCACTGCTCCAAGCAGACTATATAACTGAGTATAAGATGGGTGATGAAGTTCAGACCTTTATGTACCGAGATGACAGTCATTCAAAATTAGTTAGTCATAGTGGTGGTGAAAAGAGTGAGATTTACCGTATAGGCAAGAAAGTCTATATAGTCAGTGGTAGTGATGGTGATAAACATATAGTTGATATTGATGACATGAAGTCTATGGCAAAGTCTATGGGATTTGATGCCTCTGGATATGTTAAAGATGCTAAAGAAGAAGCAAAAGATTACAAAATAATAAATACCGGAAAAAAAGTAACAGTTGGTGGAATTAGGGGTGAACTCTATACCATTAAAGGTAACTATGACGGTAAGCCTTATAAGCAAGACATTGTTATGAGTAATGACAAAAATGTTGTAAAATCAGTAAAAGCGATGTTTTCTCTTTTTAGTACCATGAGCACAATGGATAATTCAGATGATATGTTTGATGTCAAAAAAGGTTATGTGACGATTAAGAGTGATGGCATGGAGTTGAAATCATTTAAAAGAAAAAGCATTGCCAATAGTGAGTTTGAACTTCCTAAAAAAGCAAAAAAACAAGAGATGCCAAAACCTCAAACATCAAGAGATTCTAAAGAAGATGTCGATAAAGCTATAGATATGTTGAAGAGTTTTTTCTAAAAATTTATCTTATTAAGATTACTAGGCTGTCAAAATGTTAGTACTTGTAACGTTTTTATTATTGATAATTTTACTTTCTCGTGTTACGGAAGAGATGACAAAAATTCCATCGACACTGTCTGTAATAGTTTACTCTTTTGCAGTGTCGCTATTCTTTCCTGAACTATTTGAGATTAATTCTCAAGAGTTTGATGAGATTTTGTATCTGATGCTGCCGGTAATCCTACTCCCTGATATTTTAAATATCTCAATAAAAGAGCTGAAAAATCATGCCAAAGAGATATTTTATTTAGCCGTAGTTGCAGTTGTGCTGTCCATTGCTATTGCTACATTAGTAACACCCTACTTGCTTCCTGAGTATAGCTTGACTGCTGGAATGCTTGTAGCACTCTTTGCAATGCTTATGGCTACAGATGCTATAACGGTTGCATCTATAATGTCCAAATTTAAACTTCCTGAGCAACTGAAAATCTATGCTGAATCAGAATCACTTTTTAATGATGTGACAGCACTTATAATATTTTACTTTATAGCTCTGCCACTTATTACGGGAGGGGAAGTAACTCTTCTTTCTGTAAACTATATTTTGTTAAAAGTTTTAATACTTTCAACTGTTATCGGTGTTGCTGTGGCTTATGCAGGATTTTTGTTTATCAAAGTTCTGAAAAATCCTTTTGATCAGTTTGTAGTTATATATTTGGTTGTTATTATCTCATTTCTTCTAGCAGAGCATTTTCATATCGCAGGTATTTTATCTATAGTAGCATCTGCTCTAACCTTTAAGTCTCTTGTACAAAAAGAGACAAAAAATGAAACGCAGCGCCGTAGTAAAATCGGCGGTGTGCAAAGTGCTAAGGATCAAGAATCTATTCTAGAGCTAATAAAAAATGTTCCGGCTATAACAAAAAGAGAGTTTAGAGAGTATAAAAAAGAAGCGATGTTCATCGGTATTTTTGCAAATGCTATTGTTTTTGTTATTATCGCTAACATAATAGAACTCAGGTTTTTACTTACCTATTCCAAAGAGATTTTAATTGTATTTCTTATAACGACTCTTATTCGTTTTATGAGTGTATCTGCCCTTGTAGTAGCTATGAAGCTTCCATTTAGATGGGCTAAAACACTAACACTCTCAGGGACAAAGGGAGCATTAGCCATCATTATGGCGCACTCAATTCCTGAAAGTTTTATATATAAAGATATGTTTGAAGCCATTGTTATAGGAAATGTTTTGATAAGTACATTTTTTTATACTTTTGTGTTGATGTTTCATATAAAGTTTAACAAAGATGAGTACGCCTTAGATATGCAGGTAGATAAGCAAAGCTCAGATGCAGGAATACTAGAATATACAAAAAGTGTAGTTGATATACTTGAAAAAGATTCATTTACTCAAGCCTATAACAGGGCATTTATCGAAGATATTATAACAAATGAGTTAGCACGTGCCAGCCGTTATAAACTGGATCTTTCACTGCTAATATTAAAGCTATCAAAAACAGATGAAGAAAATAATGTAGATGCACTTGAAATTGTCGGAGATATTATCACAGAACATATCCGTACGAATGACTACTTCGGAAAGTTAGGTGAAGATGAGTATGTTATAGTTACTTCAAACACTTCTCTTGGTGGAGCGGTAATACTAGCAGAAAAGATCTCTCAGCAGTTTGATACGCAAGAAGTTGTTCACTCTAGTATGGAGTACTTTTTCGGTGCTACGCAGGCAGATGAGACAGATAGTATGGAAGCTGTTTTAGAAAAATTGAGAGAAGCACTCTCTCGCACAATTGGCAGTGACAGACACACGATAGAGATAGAAGTTTAAAAAGGCAATAGATGAAACAACTTTTATTGATGCTACTTTTGGCAGTAGCTCTTATATCTTCAACAGAGTTTGAAGAAGCGTATAAAATATATAAAGATGGAGATTTTGAAAAATCATTTGTACTTTTTAGTGATTTGGCAGAAGATGGAGATAATGATGCCGCTTATATTTTAGGATATATGTATGAGAACGGTGAGGGTTGCGAGGCTAGCGAAATACTATCAGCCAGATGGTATAAAATCTCTGCAAAAGGTTACTATGCTCAGACAAAACATGATACTTCAAGAGATATTGATAAAGAGCAGCGTAAGCTCTATAACACTATAAATAAATCAGATAACAGCGAGACGCAAGATACAATAAGACAGATTACACAATCACTCTATAGTCTAAAAGCATATAAGCCAAACTACTTTTTACCTGCAAGTTATCGTCATGATGGTCAGTATGCTAATACAAATGGACATAAAGCAGAAGATATTGAAACAGAGTTCCAGTTAAGTATAAAGTTTGACTTTGCGGCAAATCTGCTTGGGTTAAATGAGATATATTCAGTAGCATACACCCAAATAGCATTTTGGCAACTCTACTCAAAATCTGCCTATTTTAGAGAAACAAACTATAATCCGGAGTTTAGTATAAAGATACCTACTTCCGAACTTAGTGATGCTAAGTTTATAAAGGCTGTAAAGATAGCCTTGGAACATGAGTCAAACGGTAGAGGTGGGGTTGATGAGAGATCATGGAACTCTATAAGCGGTAGTTTTTACTTTCAGTACAAACCGATTTTCTCAGAGCTAAAACTCTGGTACAGATTACCCGATAACTTTGACTATAATCCAGACCTTATAGACTACATGGGACATGGGCATCTGAGGTTTATTCTGCCGTACGAGAAGCATCTTCTAGAGCTCCTGTTTAGACATAATTTTAGCGATGCAGGGGCAATAGAAGCTAACTACAGTTATCCTGTTTTTGGAAGAGAAGATTTGTTTTTGTATATGAAAGCCTTTAGTGGTTACGGTGAAAGCTTGATTGATTATGATAACTATATTAATAAAGTTGGAATAGGTTTTAGTATTTCAAGATAGCTATAATAAGTTTATAGTAGAATAACATTAATAAAAGAATACATTTTAAATTTGTTGGTATTTATAAGTAAAAGGAATAGTTGTGGAAAATGTTTATGGTATAGAGTATTCAAAACCAGAAGTAATTCTTATGCAAGATACAGGAATCGGTGTAGCTGAAACAGCGGCAAGAACTTGTTATGATTCATTTTCAAATAGTGAGAATGAAGTTATAAACTACATCGAAGACAATATGCCAGATGCTAAGATGTGTGACGATATAAATGATATCCAAGAGTCAAATCTGCTAGGTGATTTGGCTTGGACATATTTTCATCACAGCATCTTGGAACATGCAAACCTTAGCTTTTTGGTTCGTGGAACTTCGAGAGGTGTTCTTCAAGAGCATGCTCGTCATCGCATCCAAGCCATAAGTGTTAGAAGTACTCGCTATACGATGAGTTCTATTATCAATGCTTTTGTAGCATCTCAGGGTGACAAAGAGTTCTTTATAGACAAGATCTTAGGTTTTAATATGTTTGTAACTTGTGATGAGGGTTATAATAGACTTGAAATTTCAGGGATGTTTGATAAGTTGGCATACCAGCAGACTAAGGTAGAAAACTTTGAAGAGATATCTGTAGCAAAGAGCTCGCTTGACTTTCTAGAAGCGTTTAAAGGCAACTCGCAAGCGATGTTTGATGCCCTTCAAGATGGTAAAAAGAAACGTAATGTCGGAGATGCTTTTAAGCATATCATAACTGACAATGTGAAAGTTGATATGGTCGTAACTTTTAATCTCAGAAGTCTGAAAAACTATTTTACTCTTAGAGACAGCGGTGCGGCATTTTTCCAGATTCGATGGCTTGCACAAGAGATGATGAGAGTTACTCCTACAAAATACCTAAATCTTATAGTAAAAAAGAAGTAAAAATGTACAAATACCTTTTAGCAACACTGCTTATTTTTAGCGGATGTTCAAATATTACCTTTAATGCCTCAATGTGTGACAAGATAGCATCTGACCCTCAGGCTGTTATGCCAGAGGAGTGCAGAAACTACAATGAAGAAGAAGCACAAAAAGCATTTGACAAGACTAAGCACAAACAAAAGAGCAAAGAAGACATAGTAGAGTTTAGCAAAGAGTAGCAGTGAATCCAATCAAGACCATCTCTGTAAACTTACTCATACCATTTCTTGTTTCAGCTCTTTTTGCTGTAATAATTTACAATGCATCAAAAATACCTGAGATACTTTTTGACATCGTCCCATATCTTTTTTATGGGCTGAGCCTTCTAATCATCTGGGTATCGTGGCACTTTAATCGTAACAGATTCATATTTGTAATCTTGCCTCTTATTTTAATATATCTTGGATTTGAGTACTTTAGTGCTAAAAAAGCAACACTTCTATTTCTGTATGTATCTATGTTTTATCCGATTCATCTTTTAATATTTTTGGTTTTAAAAGAGAGAGGACTCTTCTCGTTCTGGGGTATCTTAAAGATAGGATTTTTCATTTTAGAGATAGCGATAGTCTTGTATCTTATCTACTATCCAAATGAGACTCTGCAGAATTATCTAAAGATAAAACTATTTGCCGCTAATTTTTACCCTCTAAAAGATGTCTCTATTGCTATTGGGATTTTTGTCTTGTTTGTTATGAGTGCTCTTGTTATGTTTGGCAGATACCTCTTATACAGCACAACTTTTTTGAATCTGCTTGTTGCTTTTTACCTCGCTCTTTTCTTTTTGAAAACTACTCATGCAACTGAAGTTGCTTTTTTATCTTTTTCAATTATTATTTTTATTCTTCTAATCCGAGAGTCATACCGACTCGCTTTTTATGATGAACTTACAGCTTTGCCTGGACGTAGAGCATTAGTAGAAGATATGGCAAAACTAGGAAGAAAGTATTCTTTAGCCATGTGTGATATAGACTTTTTCAAGAAATTTAACGACACCTATGGACATGATACCGGTGATGAAGTTTTAAAAATGGTAGCTTCAAAGTTTTCAGAGGTTAGCGGCGGCGGTAAAGCATACAGATATGGAGGGGAAGAGTTTGTTATTTTGTTTCCCTCCAAAGAGAGCGAAGAATCATTTGTTCATGTAGATGCTCTAAGACAAAATATAGCAAGCACACCGTTTAGTGTTAGAAACAAACAAAGTACCAAAAAAATATTTATAAATGTATCTGCGGGAATTACTCAATACACTACAAAAGACAAAGATCCTTTTGCAGTTATGAAGAGGGCTGATAATGCCCTTTACAAGGCAAAAAAAGCTGGACGAAATCAAGTTATTAAAGATTAGTATTTAAATGACTCACTCTTTAATACTCTAAGTTTAGTTACATCTTTATTGTCTTGGAGGTTTAGTTTCTTTGCTGCTTCATCAGATATTCTCTTTACTCCTAAAGTTATAGTGACTTTGTCCCCATCTTTTAAAGAGTAGTTAAATAGAATCTCTTTTTTTGCATAAATAAGAGAGTCTTTAAGAGTTTCGTTTGCTAGCCAAGGCATAACCTCTTTGCCATCCTTACCTAAAACTCTTGTAAAAATAAATGGCTCTAAAGCGATTAGTTTAGAATCTCTTAAGATGTTAACTTTTAATACGCCTTGTCTAAAAGATTGGCCAAAAAGAGCATGGTTAGATTTATTAATAACGTTAACACTAAAGCTATTTTCTTTTTTATCAACCTTAAACTCTATATATTCACCCATTGAATTGTTCATATGATAGATGCCGGCTATCCCGTGGTATGCGTGAGTTTTGCTCTCAATATTTGTAACTTTTGTTCCACTTACCTGAGGCATATGGCAAGTTACACAAGTGTTTTTATCATTTTTATCTATCATCGCGTCTAACATTGTTATATCAAAACTATGATCATTATTTGTGTGAGAGTGACAACCCATACAAACATTTCCGCTATAAAAGTTCTCATTGTTATAGTCTATTTTATGATAAGGTGAATTCTTTGAAACTTTTACAAGTCCAAAAAATGAACTCTCTGTTTCGTAGGTAGCTTGTGCGGAACCTTTTTTAGATTCCTCTGCTGTAAAAAACTCTCTTTGTTTGTTAGTTGTTATATTAGAGTTTGAGTGAGAACCTTCTTCAACATCTTTTATTGTATGACAATAAACACATGAGATAGGCTCTTCTCTTTGAATCTTGTTGTCTTTTAATAGACCTGTCTTCATAAGTTCAGTATCGCTTGGAGAGTGACATTTAGCACACGTGTAACCCTCTGGTGTTTTTGGATGCTTGTCCCAAAGTGCTTTATGTATTGGGTTGTTCTGAGTGGAAGCTTTACGATGAGAAGACTCATAATACTCCTCATAGATGAGAGGATGACACTTTTGACATACTTTACTTTCATTAGCATAAGCCAAAGAAGTGATAAACAGAAGTAGAGTCAAAGATAAAAAGTTTTTCATAATATAACCTTGTGGATTGATGATTTTGCGAAGTTTAGCATAAAGGAAAATATAAGTTATTAATATGTATCAAGATTAAGATGAGGTATAATTTCATCAATAATTTAAAAGGTAATTTTATGAGTTTAGAAAAAGAGTTAGAGCAAAGAAGTGGCGGTATTTGTGAGTTATGTGGAAGCAGTGAAGGACTTAGCGCTTTAGAAGTAGCACCTTCTGATGGAAGTGCTAGTCAAGCTATTTATGTATGTAGTATATGTTCATCACAGATTCAAAATCCAGATACTATGGATGAGAATCACTTTAACTGTTTAAATGACAGCATGTGGAGTGAAACGCCTGCCGTTGCTGTTGTATCTTACCGTCTTTTGAGTGCTTTTGGTCGTCAAGATCTAGTTGAGATGATGTATATGGAAGAAGATATTAAAGAGTGGGCAGATGCTGGCTTACCTGATGAAAATGCTTTGGTTTATAAAGATTCAAACGGTGTGATACTACAGGCCGGTGATACTGTTGTAATTACAAAAGATTTAGATGTTAAGGGGACTGGTTTTGTAGCAAAACGTGGTACTGCTGTTAGAAATATTGGACTTGTCACCAATGATTCTGAGCATATTGAAGGTCGTGTAAACGGTGTGAAGATTCATATCCTTACAAAATTTCTAAAAAAATCATAATATCTTTTCCAGAGGCTTATCATGAGTGATATAGAGTTTGATAAATTAAAAAAAAGTAACGAAGAGCTTGCCTATATTGTAAAGCATGCTGTTTCTGAAATTTATATATTAGACTTTGAAACACTAGACTACGTATTTGCTAATGATGGTGCGCTGCAAAATATAGGCTATACACTAGACGAACTGCTGAAGTTAAACGTTTATGATATTAACAAGACTTTAACACGAAAGCATGTTGAGAGCTTAAGAGCTTCATGTGCAATCAACGATAGTGTATCTAATATCTCAGAACACACCAGAAAAGATGGAACATCTTATACTGTTCAAGCTTCTATCCAATCTATTATCTACCAAGAGAAAAAAGCATACGTACTTTTTGACACAGATATCTCAAAGCTTAAAAAAGTTCAAAAAGAGTTACGTGAACAAAAAGACATACTCCATCATCAGGCTCATCACGATGCATTAACTGGTCTGCCAAATCGTATACTCTTTAATGATAGGTTATCCCAGGGCATAAAAAAGTCTAAAAGACATAATGAAATCTTAGCTCTTTTTTTTATAGACTTAGATCAGTTTAAACAAATAAATGATTCTCTTGGTCATGATACTGGAGATGTGGTTTTAAAAGAGGCTAGTAGGCGTTTTTCTTCAAAAATAAGAGAAGAAGATACTCTCTCTCGTCTTGGCGGAGATGAGTTTAGTGTTATTGCCGGTGGTTTAAAAGAAGCCAGCGAAGCTTCTGTCTTAGCAAACAAGTTTATAGAGTGTATGGCAGAGCCTATTGTAGTCGGTGCCCATACTCTCTACTTAACTTGCAGCATTGGTATTAGTTTTTATCCGCAAGATGGTCAAAGCGCAGAAAATCTTTTAAAGTATGCAGACGTTGCTATGTATAAAGCAAAAGATGAGGGAAGAAATAATTACCAGACATACTCATCAAAGTTAACAGAGCTGATGCATGAGCAGGTGACTATGAGAACCAGTCTGCACAAAGCACTGAAGAATGATGAATTTATTCTTAATTACCAGCCTCAGATAGACAGTATGACTGACAGAATCATCGGAATGGAAGCACTTATAAGATGGAATCATCCAGAGCTTGGAAGAGTTTCTCCTGCAAAGTTTATTCCTTTGGCTGAAGAGACAGGTTTTATAGTTGAGCTTGATAGATGGGTAATGCAAGAAGCTATGAGTAAACTGAGTTCTTGGTATGAGGAGGGTTTAAACCCTGGTATGCTGGCTCTAAACCTTGCTATGAAACAGATCCAAAAGAGTGACTTCTTAGAGTTTTTAAAAAATACTATGAAAGAGACAAATTGTTTGAGTGAGTGGATAGAGCTAGAGGTTACCGAGGGTGAGATTATGAAAAATCCTGATGAGTCGATAGCTACTCTCAAAGAGATTAACAAGCTTGGTATTACTTTGGCGATTGATGATTTTGGTACCGGGTATTCATCACTTTCGTACCTTAAAAAATTACCGGTAAATAAACTAAAAATAGATCAGTCTTTTATTAAAGATACACCTGATGATGAAGATGATGTTGCCATAACTAAAGCAGTTATAGCTTTGGCGAAGAGTTTGAAGATGAGTGTTATTGCAGAGGGTGTCGAAACGAAAGCACAAAAAGATTTTTTAATATTAAACGAGTGTCTTCAGATACAGGGTTATTACTACTCTCCACCTGTAGATGCACAAAAAATGAGAGATATGCTTATAGAGCAGAAAGAGAAAGAGGCTTAGATGCAAGCACAAGAACGTTTTTATAAAATAGATAAAGACTTTAGGAATCCATTCGCGAGAGATAGAGATCGTATAATTCACTCAGGTAGCTTTAGAAAGCTCGAATATAAGACACAGGTTTTTTTAAATCAAGAGGGCGACTTTTTTCGTACTCGTTTGACTCACTCTATAGAAGTCTCACAAATCGCACGCTCTATTACATCGCATCTGGGACTAAATGAATCTTTAGCTGAGGCAATAGCTCTGGCGCATGATTTAGGACATACTCCATTTGGTCATATTGGTGGAGACACGCTTGATGAGTGTTTAAAAGCAGAGGGTTTTAAAAATGGTTTCGAGCATAATTTTCAAAGCTTTAGAGTTGTCTCATCGTTAGAGAAAAGATATAAAGGTTTTGACGGATTAAACCTTACTTTTGCAACATTAGAGGGAATTCTTAAGCACTCATATCCATATAAGAAAAGCTTTTTACCATCCTGGATAGATGAGCAGTTTAACTTGGAGACACATCCATCGATAGAAGCTATGGTTGTTGATCGTGCTGATGAGATAGCATATATGAGTCACGATATTGATGATGGGATAAACTCAGGGCTTATCAGCTTTGATGATCTTAAAGAGAGTGCTTTAATCTGTGAAGTTTTAGAGAAGGTTAAAGAGGAAGGTATATCAGAAGATGAAGATGAGATGTTTCGTTATCGTTTTAGTTCTCATCTCATAAACCATCTTGTATATTCACTTCTGGACTACTCAAAAGATAAAATAGACAACACCTCTATACTTAGTTCTACACTTAATAGTAGTGAGAGCATCCCTGTAGGTTTTAGCCCAGAGTTAGAGACAAATATCAAAAAGTTAAAAAAACTGCTCTTTAACAAGCTATATCAGCATCAAGATATAGTTGTAAAGATGTTCGCTGGAAAGCAGGCTATAAAAGGACTATACAGCGCATTAATGGAAGAAGAAAAGATGTTGCCAAAATTTTATTATACGCAATTAAATACAAGAAAAAAACATAGAGTGGTAGCTGATTGTATCGCTCACATGAGTGATAGATACGCTCTTAGTTTTTATAATGAAATGTACGGAAAGTTATAATTATATAGTTCTTTATATAATTATATATATGGCAGATGCAAACTAAGTACCTTTACCTAACTCTTCTAGCTATATCTTCCCTTGCATATTTTGAGCTTTCAGAGGCTCAAAAAGATACAAAACCTCCTAAAACGTTCACAAAACTAGAGATTATAGAGTTCGCTAGAATAAAGCATAATTTTACTGATAAAGAAAAAAACTATATCGCTTATAAAGATATAATTGCTAAAAAATACAAAGTAAAAAAACGTCCTATTACTATAACTCAGACAACAATTGTAGATGTACCAGTCGCACAAGCTATAGAAGAGAAACCTAAAGAAGTAATTAAAAGTGAAGTAAGTAAAGACACAAAAGAGTTAACAAAAGAAGATAAAGATATTGCGAGTATTATAGCAAGCGATGATGTTGATGGACAATTTAATGAGATAAAAAATATACGTGAGGCTCTTTTAAAAAACCCAAGAGTACCAAAGTGGATAAAAGATAGTATAAGAGCTTTAAGTGCGCTAAGAGATGAGTACGATATTGATATTGGTTTTTCGTATAGAGGTGTGGCTCAATCAGATTTAATATCCAACAGTAGTGGTGTGGGAAGCAATATGGATCTTATCGCGATGTACAAACCAAATGAAAACTCAAGCGTAGGTTTTAACCTAAATGCAAGGCACCAAGTTGGAGATAATTCAAGTTCAACTTTTGCACAAGAGATAGGCTCACTATATACAACTTCTCCTGCATATTCAGATAGAGATATTTTGGTATCTGAGTTTTGGTATCAGTATAAGATAGATGCCTTATCTATGAGACTAGGGGTTGTTGATCCAGGTTCTTTTATAGACAACTCGTTTTTCAAGAGTTCTAGCAACTACTTTTTTAGCTCATCTATCTCTTCTACTCCTTATTCTTTAGTGCCTAATAATGGTCTGGGAATAGGCATGAAGTATGTAAAACCAAGCTTTTTCATCTCTGGACAGTTGAGTGATTCAGATGCAAAAGCTGGTGAATCTATGGATAGTGTTCTAAACAATGACTTATCTCTGTATAGTGCAATCGAGTTTGGAATAACACCAAAAAATAATAGATACTATCTAACTCTTTGGCATAGAGAGAGGGAGAGTAGCAACGCAGCTACTGGTGCTATTGTATCACTGAATCAAACTCTCGATGAGCTTAACAAGGTATTTGCAAAGTATGCATTCTCAAATGAAGCATCTGCTACGCAGTACATTTCACTTGGCTGGGGTAGAAAAAATTTCTTAGATAAAGATGATAAAGTTGGCCTTGCTTATTCTGCAAGTGAGTCAAAAACAAATCAAGAGATACAAAATACTCTTGAAATGTTTTACAGGTATGATTATTATCACGGTATTCAGATAAGTGCAGATATCCAAATATTAAATCCTATATACTCTAGTGAGGATTTAGCGATACTTCCAGGAATGAGGCTAAGAATTATTTTTTAGAGTATTTAACCTGCTTCAAACAGAGCCTCTATATATTAGATACTCTGTTGATTAACTCTTTTGTACTGGCATCTATGGTGATGATATTATCTTTTATTGTTTCTATAGATATCTTAGTCTCTTGCATTTTTTGAATTTGCATTTTTGTTAAATCTCTTGAATCGTAAGCTTCATCTTTGATAAGTTGAGAGTTTTCTGTATCTTCCAAGCCCTTCTGGTGAGTGTTCTCAATCTCTGAACTAGATTGCATTAGGCTTTTTTGCAGTATTGTTGATATATCAACAAGTTCAAGTGCAGACTTGGCATTTTCTTCTACGCTTGTACTTGCTTCTGAGATGCTCTGAACTATGACATTTACACTTGCATTTATCTCTGTTAAAGCTCTTTGAGTATTTTCTGCAAGTTTTCTAACTTCATCTGCTACTACAGCAAATCCACGTCCATGTTCACCTGCACGAGCTGCTTCAATAGCTGCATTAAGTGCTAGTAGATTAGTCTTGTCAGATATATCGGAGATTATATTTAGAATGTTTTTAATATCTTCAGCATTTGCTGTTAGAGAGTGTAAGTTTTCACTAACTGCTATCTCACCTTCATGAGTATGTCTAATCTGATCTTCAAGTGTAGCCATCTTAGCAACAGACTCGCTTATCTGCTTAGAAACATTGTTTAAACTCTCAAGAACTTCATTTGAAAACTCCAAATTATTATCAGATTGATGAGTTATTACATCTAGCTTATTGGACACTTGTGTAGCTAGCTTTTCTCCTGTGTTAAAATCACTTTCTAATGTTTTAACACTGTTTTGTAGCTGATGAAGTTTTGAAGAGATCTCATTTGACGCATCTGTTAATTGTGTTGCTTCGCTTACCTTATCAGTAAATTCATTAATAAGTTCAACCATATGTTTATATTCACTGGAGAAGTTTAGTTTAAGATCTATTTTCTTTCCAGATTTAAAGTTTGAAAGACTATCTATTATCTTTTTTGCTACATCAACACCATTTATCTTTTCATCTAAATCATGTATAACTATAACAACTGCAATAATTAGTTGAACAATTTGTGAAATCAGATTATCGGTAAAAACGAAAGCATTTATAACAAGTAAGACGATACCAATCCAGTGAACTAGTCTCATGCGAAGAAAAAGAGAACTCATAAAAACCCCTTAAATTAAATTACAGGTATTATATCATGAAACTTTAGTAATGAAAAAAATGTTTATTTAAGTTTGTTAAAAGATGGAAAAATTAGAGTTTTTGATAGAAGATAAACTAAGCCCGAAGGCTTTAGCTTATTATAGGCGTGATTCGTAACGTCTCATCATATAAAGACGCTTAAGCATTTTCTTACGAGATGCTATTTTGAACTTCTTACGCTTTTCAGTTTCAGTCTCATGGAAACGACGAGCACGAGCTTCAGTAACTATTAAGTTACGGTCAGTCTGCTTCTTGAAACGGCGGTAAGATGCATCAAAGTTATCATCACTACGTAGTACGATACCTGGCATATCACATCACCCACTTTCTTTAAAATTTTGGAACGGAATTATAACATAATGTTTCTTTATTACAAAGTTTATTTTTTTACAACAAGTATATCTTCTAGTTTTCAACCTAAATTACATAGAATTTTGAAATTTAATAGTGAATATTGATTCATGTCAATACACTATTTTTTTAAATAGGATAAAATTTGTCTGATTTAAAAATACTAGAGCGTAATGCGCTCTTACCAAAGGAAACAAAATGAAAAAAATCATTTTATTAATCGCGTTAACATTAGGTGCTCTTCAAGCTGACAACATCGTATCTTATGATACTAAAGATACAAAAGAGCCGGTTAGCAAACCTAATCATCCAAGTACAGAAATATACTAATCATATAGATCTGATTTTATTCTTCCTCCTAAAGCAGACTCTTCTGAGTTTGCTTCAATCAAAATACTTTTAAAATAGATCAATTATATATATTTTTTTTAATGTTTGTACTGCAAAAAAAGAGATATATTGTTGTCAACAACCTAAAATACATAGAATTTTGAAATTTAATAGTGAATATTGATTCATATCAATACACTATTTTTTTAAATAGGATAAAATTTGTCTGATTTAAAAATACTAGAGCGTAATGCGCTCTTACCAAAGGAAACAAAATGAAAAAAATCATTTTATTAATCGCGTTAACATTAGGTGCTCTTCAAGCAGATAGTATTGTGACTTATGACACTCAAGATACAAAAGAGCCAGTTAGCAAACCTAATCATCCAAGTACAGAAATATATTAATCATATAGATCTGATTTTATTCTTCCTCCTAAAGCAGACTCTTTGGAGTCTGTTTAACTCACCGCATTTTTTAAACTTATAGCTTTAATTGACGAAAGAAGTAAGTATATTATAGATATAATCACATTATGATTACCCAAGACTCCATAGAAGCCCTAAAAGCACGCCTTGATATTGTTGATGTTGTAGGCTCATACGTGGAGTTGAAAAAAGCCGGTGCAAACTATAAAGCACCGTGTCCTTTTCATGATGAAAAATCACCATCTTTTGTTGTAAGCCCTTCTAAGGGTATATACCATTGTTTTGGTTGTGGTGCGGGTGGTGACAGCATCAAATTTACAATGGAATACGAAAAACTTAACTATCCTGAAGCATTAGAAAAACTAGCAAATAACTATAATTTTACACTCTCTTATACTGATAACAAACATAACAAGCCTCGCTCACAAGTTATGGATAAGCTGAGTGAGTGGTACCAAAATCTTTTGACTTCAAAACCAGAGGCTCTTTCTTACATCAAAGAGCGTGGCATCTATGAGAGTAGTGTTGAGAAATTTGGAATAGGCTATGCTCCTGATTCAAATGCTACTATTAATTACATAAAATCTCAACTATTTAGTGTGAATGAAGCTGTAGATATGGGAGTTATAGGCTATGATAGTGGAAGAAATTTTGCTAGATTTATAGAACGCATAACTTTTCCTATTCACTCGGCAAATGGTTCAATTGTCGGTTTTGGTGGAAGGACAATTACAGGTCATCAAGCAAAATATGTAAATTCTCCTGAGACAGCTTTTTTTAATAAGTCTCGACTTTTATATGCATATCACCATGCCAAACAAACACTTCATAAAACAAAAGAGATAATCATAACAGAGGGTTATCTAGATGTTATTATGTTGCATCAGGCCGGATTTACAAATGCTGTAGCTACACTTGGAACAGCTCTAACTCAAGAGCATCTACCACTTTTGAGAAAGGGTGAACCAAGAATTGTAATGGCCTATGATGGAGATAAAGCTGGTCGTGCGGCTGCATTGAAAGCATCTAGACTGCTTAGTGCCGGTGGTTTTAATGGTGGTGTTGTTATTTTTGGAGATGGTCTTGACCCAGCTGACATGGTACACAAGGGTGCAGTTGAAGAGTTGGCTACGATGTTTAGATCTGCGAAACCGTTTATTGAATTTGTTTTAGAAGAGATACTTTCACTGTATGACCTTCGTGATCCAAAGGCGAAAGAGGAGTGCATGCAAGATGGCATCGGCTATCTTAAGACGCTCTCACCAATTTTACAAGAAGAGTATAAAACATTTCTTGCATCTCGTTTGGGAGGCTTGGGCATTAGTCCATCACTTGTTAGATTTTCTCAAGCACCAACTAATAAAAATACGCCACTTATTCAAAAAAACACCCATAAAGACATGTGGGAACTAAGTTTGATCAAAACAGTTCTTGAGCATCCTGAGTTAGTTGACCAGATGTTAGACGTTCTTGACCCATCACTTTTGCAGTTTCACTCACGAGAGTTTGCATTATCTCTACAAGGCAGATTGGACGAGCCTTCTTTGATGGCAATATCGATTGATGAACAGATACAGCCACTGAGAGATGAAGAGGCCTTAAAAGCTGAACTTATTGCATTTTTAACTAAACATTATGAGAGAGAGTTAAGAAAGATAAACACACAAGCTTCTTTGTCGTTTGAGCAAAAAGCTTTTTATATTCGTAAATTTCGTGGAAAAATATCAAAATTAAAACGCGGCGAGTTAGTAGCTTTCAAGGATTGATGATGCGTATTTTATGGTTAGCTATTTTAATAAGTTTAGAACTTTTATCGGCTAGCATAGATTTTAGCGAAGAAGAGAAACTTTGGATGGAGCAAAATAGAGTCGTAACTTATGTCGGTGATCCTGATTGGCTTCCCTTTGAAGCGTTTGATGATAAAGGCAACTATGTAGGTATTGTTGCTGATTTACTAAAGCATATAGAAAAAATAACCCCTTTAAAATTTAAAATCATGAGAACTAGCTCTTGGCAAGACTCCATAGAAACAATGAAGTCAAAGCAGGTAATGATGATGTCACAGAGTAAAGATTATAATACGCAAACGACAGAGCTTCTTAGTGAGATCTACTATAAAAACCCAATAGTTATAGTAATGAATCATAAACAACGTTATGTCTCATCGCTTTATAATATTAAAGATAAAAAAATTGCGATTAGTTCTACAGAAGGTTTTTTTAAAAAAATAAAAGAAAAATATCCTGCTATAAAGTTCGTAGAGGTCAAATCAATAAAAGAAGGTCTGCAAAGTGTTGTATTTGGGAAAAGCGATGCCTTTGTAAATACACTAGCCCAAACTAGTTATGCTATAGCAAAGCGTCAGCTAAACGACTTGCGAATCGTAGGACGTACAGATATGTACACAGAATTAGGTTTTGGCATCTCATCAGAGCATCCACTCTTAAAGAGTATTATGAACAAGGCACTCAATAATATAGATCCAAATATTCAAAACGATATTTTATCAAAATGGATTCAGCAGAAGTATGTAGAAAAACCTGATTATACTGCTTTTTTTGTAGCCTTGGGTGTTTTTTTTGTTATAGCTGTTATAGTCTTGATTCTTTATATAAAAGTTCAAAAAGAGACAGAGGCAAAGATTCATGCACAATATAAGATGCTAGAACAGCAGAGTAAAATGGCATCTATGGGTGAGATGCTCGACGCTGTTGCTCACCAGTGGAAGCAACCACTAAATGCTATTTCCATGTATCTTGATTTGATGAAAGAAGATTTCGATGATGGAATTGTAGACCGTGCTTACATAGATGAGATGCAAAAAGCCACTCACTCTCAAATAACACATATGACAACTACTCTTAGTGAGTTTAGAAACTTTTTTCGTCCTAACGCAGATGTAGTAGAGTTTAATCTTTTACAAAATATAGAGTCTGTTTTACTTCTTACTAAAGATGAGTTTTTGAAAAACGATATAAATATAGAAGTTGATGTAGATGCGAATATAACTATCAAAGGTAATGAGAATGAGTTTAAGCATCTGGTGTTAAATATTATAAACAATTCAAAAGACGCTTTTAATGAAAATGATGTGAAGAATCGTAGTATATTTATCAGAGCAACCAAAAATGAAGAAGCTGTGAGTATGGAGATAGAAGATAGTGCAGGTGGAATTCCTGAGAATGTTATAAAACGTATTTTTGAGGCTAATTTTACGACTAAATCAGCATCTAAAGGTACAGGAATAGGACTTTATATGAGCTCACAAATAGTAGAGAAAATGGGCGGTAAACTAAGTGTTGAAAATATCAATAATGGGGCATGTTTTTTCATTAATTTTAGTATTAGTTAATTTAATGATAAAATTTCAAAATTAGAACAAGGAAAAAAATGAAAGCAATAGCACTTTTTAGTGGTGGGTTAGATTCAACTTTGGCTATGAAGTTAATCATAGATCAAGGAATTGATGTCTTGGCTGTAAATATCTCTACAGGTTTTGGTAGTACAAAAGATAGACTTGAACATATGCAAAATATGTGTGACCAAGTTGGTGCAGAACTTAAAATTATTGATATTCAGAGTGAGTTCTTACAAGATGTATTGTTTGATCCAAAACATGGTTATGGAAAAAATTTCAATCCTTGCATAGATTGTCATGCTAAAATGTTTGCCGTTGCAAAAAGAATCATGGAAGCGGAAGGTGCAAGCTTTTTGGTAAGTGGTGAAGTTATGGGACAACGTCCTATGAGTCAAAACAAAGAAGCTCTACAAACAGTTCTAAATGAGAGCAACTGTGAGGGTCTTCTTCTTCGTCCCATGTCTGCAAAGATGCTTGATCCAACTATAGCAGAGCAAAATGGCTGGGTAGACAGAGAGAAGCTAGAGGGCATCACTGGAAGAAGCCGCGACAGACAGTTAGAGTTAGCAAAAGAGATAGGTCTCGCTGATTTTGAATCTCCTGGTGGCGGATGTCTCTTAACTGATGAGAACTTTGCTAAAAAAATGCTTGATTTTATCAAGTATGATAAGTTTGAAGTAAGAGATATTCCTGTAATGAAATTTGGTCGCCACCTTCGTCTGAGCGATGGTGCCAAGCTTGTAGTAGGTAGGAACAAAGAAGAGAATGGTTACTTACAAGATATAGATAATGACAAGTTCTATCACGTAAAAACTATTGGAGTTCCAGGTCCACATGCACTACTGAGCAAAGATGCTAGTGATGAAGACAAAGAGTTGGCAAAAAAAGTGATTTTAACTTACTGTAAAGCAAAACCACAAAACAGTTATACTCTTAGTTTAGATGGTTCAGAGAGTCAAAGCTCCCCATATGCATCTAGAGATGAGATACAAGCTTTTACAATTTTATAAATCTTTGTTATACTAATGCAATTCGAAAAAAATTAAGGAACTTTATTATGGCCGGTATTCATTTTCAATTTGAAGATTTTAAACAACTTCTTCGTTTAAATATAGGTATAGCAGACAGACTTGATGAAAATCGCGCTGAGAGTTTTACAATATTGTATTGTGATTTGAGTGAAGTAGAAGATGAGAAAATCACTAGAGCCCTACAAAAAATACTTAGAACTTCCGATACTATAGCCAATCATGAGACAGACTATTTCTTTGTTCTTCCATACACAGATAAGTATGGTGCAGACATTGTTAAAAAACTGTTTGATAAATTTTTTAACAAGTTCCTAAACTCTTTTTTAATCAGCTACCCGGTAGATGGAGAGAGTGGTGATGAACTGACAGAAATTCTGCAAACTAGTGTTAAACACTTTTGTAAAAAAGATTTAGACTACTTAGATTTACTAAAGTAGTCTTTAGAATTTTTGTAAAACTCTATCGCATCTGATATTTTCTGCTCTTTATAAATCTTTTTATCACATACTAACCTACATTTTATTTTTGGATTGTTCGCAGCTTTTTCATTCTCAATAGTTTTTTTTGTTTCATAAGCCGATAGCTCAAAACTATTTGATTCTGGAGATTCAAATGGACTAAATGCCAATAGCAGTGCTGGGAAAAAAGTAAAAAGCAGTTTATTCATAGGCACAATATCGACGTAGTCCGAAATATATTTAATCCATTATATGAAATATATTGGAATAGTTAATGCTTTATTATATAAAAACTGCCTATTTTAGGCTATATAAGGAGCTCAAGATGATTTCATTAGAAACAAAGACTGATGCGACACCATCTTCACCTCTCGGTTTGTCAACTCCTGAGAAAGAGCCAACACTTTCCTTCTCCCAACTCCTAAAAGGGGCAGGCAAAAAAGATGACAAAGTTATCCAAAATGGTGCTTTAGTCCTATCACTTGGCAATGAAAAAGATGTAAAGTCTAATGTAATAACATCTTCAAAAACAGATACTCTTCTATCGCTTTTAAAAGGTAAAGACGCAAAAGAGGGTGACTCTATAAAGGTACTACAAGAGCCACTTGAACTAAACCCTAAAATCACACAAAATATGACTCCAAAAGAGATAAAAGCTTTAATCTCAGATGCAAAACAATATTTAAAGTCAAAAATTTTAGACAGTGATGCATATAAACAATCACAAATAAAAGAACTTCCAAAAACACTTAAAGGCTTGGCAACTCTAGCAAAAAATTATGGAATTGATATATCTAAAGTAAGTATAGAAGAAGTCCAAATTAAAGCTAGTCAACTCTCTAGTGCAAAAATAGATGTAAAAGCTGATAAAGCAGAAGCTAAGACAGCTCCAGTAGTTTTAAGTAGTGTTAAAGAGAGTGTTAAAGCACCAAAGATAGCTACTGAAACAGGAGTTGTAAAAGCTCAGAGTAAAATACAAGATCAAGAAATAGTAGAAGATAAAAAAATAAATACAAAAAAAGAAGTTGAATCTACAAAACAAACACCACTTTTTAAAGCTCAAAATATAAAAGAGCATACAACTGAGCAGATAGTTACAGCTAGAGAGTTCAAGATTGAAGAAAAAACACCAAAAGAAAAAGCCGATGAAACGCTAAAAATGCTTCTTCGCGGTGATAAACCATCTGTTTCCAGTAGTGGACTAACAGCAGATTTTTCTGTTGCAACAGCAAGAGTTATTGCTCCTAATGCGACTTCAGATGCTTCAAGAAGTCTGGAAAAACTTCTTCATGGAGAGACTTCTAGTGAACATAATAATGGCTCTAATGCAAAACTTGAAAATTCTGCAACTCTAAAAGCTGATAGCTTCGAAGTGAAACTAAATGAAGCTAAGCAGATGATTAAGTATATTTCACAAGATGTGAAAACTGCTATAGAAGATTATAAGTCTCCATTTACTAGAGTAAAAGTTCAACTTAATCCTCAAAAACTTGGAGAAGTTGATTTGACAATTGTTCAAAGAGGTAAAAATTTACATGTTAGTATCAGCTCAAACAACACAGCTATCAATACTCTTTCAATGAATGCAAATGAGTTAAAAGTTCAACTTAGTAATAATGGAATAAATAATGCTACATTAAACTTTAACAGCAGCTCACAAAATGGTGATTCAAACCCTGGTCAACAGCAAAATCGCCAAAATGAAAAAAGAGCTGACGAAGAGTATAACTATTTTGAGAATGAAGAACAAAATGAAGAGGTTTTAAGCTCTTTAGAAATCGTAGTTCCGAACTACGCTTAAAGGATACGACATGGCAATCACATCAACAGGCTTAAATGCCGCAACAAACGTAGATACTGTAGCTTCAACAGCAGCAGTAGATAAAACAGTTTTAGGTAAAGATGACTTTATGACTCTTCTTTTGGTTGAGCTTCAGCATCAAGATCCGACTGAACCTATGGACAGTGAGAAAATTCTAACTCAGACCTCTCAACTAGCAGGTTTGGAGTCAGCAGAAAATACTAACAAAGCGTTAGAAAGCTTAGCAGCTTCTTTATCTGCTTCACAAAACTTTTCATCAATTTCAGCAATTGGTAAAACAGCTGATTTAGGTAGTAATGCTATCGCACATGATGAAGGTACGCCAAGTTCGTTTGAGGTTTATTTTCCACAAGAGATACAAGCAGGTACTTTAGAAATTCTAGATAGTGAAGGTACTATTGTTAGCACTATGAATGTTGATCCAAATCCAGCAGGAACTTATCAGTTTGACTGGGACGGTACTCTTACAAATGGAAATGCCGCTGAAAGCGGAGTGTACTATGTAACTTCTAGTTATACAAATCCAGCTGGAGAAGCACAAACAACAAGAATGGGAACTTATCCTATAGAAGCTGTAAGATTTGAGAATGGTAGTGCACTTGTAAAAGTTGGCTCAAACTATGTTCCATTAGAAAATATAGTAGAAGTTTACTAAAGGATTCATCATGATGACTCAAGCTTTTTATACTGGAATATCCGGTCTTAAGTCTAACCAGGGCGGTATAAATATTATAACGGATAATCTGGCAAATATTTCAACAGTAGGTTTTCGTGGATATAACACAGAATTTGCTTCTATGTTTGAAGATAATTTAAATACTACATCTAAGAACTCTGCTACAAGTAGTACTATTGGTGCCGGTGTTAAGCTTCAAGCTGCTACTATGAATAGAGATCAAGGTGTAATTCAAATTTCAGATAAAAGTACAGATTTAGCAATAGTTGGAAATGGCTGGTTTGGTATTCAAGGTGAGAAAGATACTATGTATACTAGAGGAGGTAATTTTACTTTTGATAGAGATAGTGATCTTATTACTCAAGATGGATTCTACGTTTTAGGTACAATGGGTGCTAATATTCAAGATGATGTACTAACTGGTATTTTAGATGAGGTTAAACTTGGGGATGTTAAATCTCAAGAAAAGCTTCGTTTTCCTCAAACTTTAACTTATCCATCAGTAGCATCAACAACAGCAAAATTTCTTGGTAACATCGGTACTGATGATGAAGCTAGAACTATAGGCGCGGGAGTTATTGATGGACTTAATAATAGAAATCACTTAAGACTATCTTTTACAAAAGTAGTTCCACAAGTTTTACCTGGCAGTCAGTGGGATGTAACAGCAACAACACAAACTCTTGATGGAACTACTATTTATGATACACAAACAGGTGGTGCAAGCTTTGATTCTAGAGGAGCTTTAATCTCTACTACACTAACAAGTATTGATAACAACGGTTCTCCTGTCGCAATAGATTTGGGAAGTGGTTTTGATGGTGTTGTAGCTATTTCTAATATTCCTATTAGTGCTTCTAGTTTAGCAGATGGTACACAAGGTGGGGATTTAGAAGGCTATAGTGTAAATAAAAATGCAGAAGTAATTGCTACATTTACGAACGGTCTACAAAGCAGTGTTGGAAAAATAGCAGTTTATCATTTTAGAAATGAGCAGGGACTTGATCGCGCAAGTGGAGCTAGATTTTTTGAAGGTAAAAATAGCGGAAGCCCACTTTTTTATCAAGATTCTAGTGGAGAAAATATTATAGGTACAGATATATTGAATTTTCACCTTGAGGGTTCAAACGTTCAAATGACAACAGGATTGACGGATCTAATTATTTTTCAAAGAGCATATGATGCAAATTCTAAGTCTATAACAACGGCAGACCAGATGATGCAAAAAGCACTACAAATGGATGCCTAGAGCATCCACCCTTACCTCTCAACTAACACAACTAACTAACAAACACAATCTTTTCAATACTCTTAAAAGTTGGAACACTAAATGCTATTTATCTATACTATAAGATAAAAAAGGATTTACGATGTTAAAATCACTTTTCTCCGGTGTATCCGGACTACAATCGCACCAAGTTGCGATGGATGTAGAGTCAAATAATATTGCGAATGTTAATACAACAGGTTTCAAATACTCTCGTGCAAATTTTTCAGACCTTTTAGCTCAAACAAAAGCAATCGCTACCGCTCCTCAAGGTGCACTTGGTGGTAAAAATCCAGTTCAAGTTGGACTAGGTTCCACTATTAGCTCAATGACTCGTATATTCTCACAAGGTTCAGTTCAGAACTCTGATAAAAATACGGATGTTGCAATCCAAGGAGATGGTTTTTATATCGTTTCTCCAGACGGTGGTAATACTTACAAATACACTCGTGCGGGTGACTTTAAGTTTGATGCAGGTGGAAACTTCGTTGATAACAATGGATTTGTTACTCAAGGATGGTTAAGAGATCCTATTTCTGGAAAAGTTGATTCAACTGCCCCAATTACTGATATTAATATTCCTCCAGGATTAACGACTCCGGCGAGTGCGAGTCAAGAGGTTGTTTTAAAGGCAAACTTAAACTCTGGTCCTAACGTTGAGAGTTTTTCTCCTGCTTATGAGATTAAAACAGGAACAACAAATGTACAACCTGCTGCAATTGACGCAAATGGAAATGCAATTTCAGCCGGTAATATTGGTGTAATGTTTAACGAAGTTGGAGAAGCTTTTTCTCTGCAACAAGATCAAGGTGTCTGGGTTTCATTTCTAAGCTCTAGTTTAACAGCAGGTACAGTTATTGCAAATACAGCTATGGATATAACTTTTAACATAGACCCAGAACTAGGTATAGCAGGTAATGCAGTTAATATCACAGCAGCGGCAGGAGCAACAGTAGCAGAGACGGCTAATAATTATGTATCTGCTATCAATGCTCAAACTGCTATCACCGGTATTACAGCATCTGTTGATGCTTCTCAGGTTATAACTTTAATAAATAATAATGGATCATCATCTGCTTCTCATAATATAAACCTTGCCACAGTTACTTCTGGTTCAGGCTTGGCAACAGGAACTAGTACTACAGCACATAGATACCAGTACAATACATCTTCTGCTGCAAGTCTTGCTGGTGGTGATAAAACTTTTACATCTATGGCTGATTTAAGAAAATGGATGGAAGACGAAGCTAACAATCAGGGTGGTGCTACTAACGGTATTACTATTGCAGTTAATGATGCAGGAAAATTTGTCATTCAAAATCCAAACAGTGGCGTAGATGATTATGATATGAATCTAAAAGTTACAGCATATACTAATAAGACATCCGGGTCTGTTGTAACTTCAAACACTCGCTTTACTAGAAATATGGAAGCGATGAACTCAGTTTTACCAAAAGCTAGTGGTGGTCAAGCATTTTCACAAAGTTTTAATGCGGCTACTCACTCAAGCTCTATTGATATTTTTGATTCACTTGGTTCTAAGCATACACTTAGAATGGAGTTTAGAAAAACTGCACTTGATACATCAACTGGTAGTTCATGGGCTATGCTCGTAAGTGTTCCAGCACCTGCAACAATTGATACAACTGCCCCGTTGGATGAAAAAACTGGTTCTATCCGTTTTAATAATGATGGTTCATTAGCAACTTATAATCCGCCAAATATCTCTTTCTCAGGAAACAATGGTTCTGCACCAGATCAGCAAGTATCACTTAGTTTTGGTACTGCAAATTCATTTGATGGTATGACAAGTTTTGACAGTACATCTTCTACATCAGGAATAAGTCAAGATGGCTATACTGGTGGAGATTTAGTTGGTATTAGAATCGATCAGAGTGGTACTTTAGTTGGTTCATTCTCGAATGGTAGATCATTTGGTCTTGCTCAAATTGGTATGGCTAAGTTTACAAATAATGAGGGTCTATCAGTTGAGGGTGGAAATATCTTTATTCAAACTGCCAACTCTGGTGACCCGATTATCGGTACAGCTGCAACAGCTGGTCGTGGATTTATTCAGGCAGCAGCTCTAGAGGCTTCAAATGTTGACTTGTCACGTGCGCTTACTCAGCTGATTATTATTCAAAGAGGTTTCCAGGCAAATGGTAAAACAATTACCACGTCTGACCAACTACTTCAGACACTGATTGGACTTAAAAACTAATATAGGTTTTTAATCCATATCCTCTTCCCACGCTGTGCGTGGGGATTCTTTCAACAAATAATTTTTTCGATATAATTCCTTTAATATTTCACAAGGAATTTTTATGCAATTCTCCGCTCCATTAAAATCAAACTCAAAAAAAGTAATGTTACTAGGTTCAGGTGAACTTGGAAAAGAAGTAGCTATCGAAGCTCAAAGATTAGGTCTTGAAGTCGTAGCCGTTGACAGATACCAAAATGCACCCGCTCATCACGTTGCTCACCGCTCGTATGTTGTAAATATGCAAGATAAAGATGCTCTTTTAGAGATTATTTACCGTGAAAAACCTGATTACATTTTACCTGAGATTGAAGCTATTTCTATAGATGCTTTATTTGCAGCTGAAGATAAAGGTTATAACGTAATACCAAACGCGAGTGCAGTTAGTAAGACTATGAACCGTAAAAATATTCGTACATTCGCAGCAGAAGTTCTTGGACTTAAAACTGGTCCTTATGAGTTTGTAACTACTGAAGATGGACTTAGAGAAGCATCTAAGCGAATGGGTTATCCTTGTGTTATCAAGCCTGTTATGAGTTCTTCTGGTCATGGACAAAGCGTGTTGAAGTGTGAAGAAGATGTTCCTAAGTCTTGGGAAATTGCAAAAGAAGCTCGTGGAGATGCTAGTGAGTTAATCGTTGAAGCATTTGTTGATTTTGATTATGAGATTACAATGCTTACAGCTAGAAACGGAAAAGAAACAGTTTATTGTGAGCCAATTGGTCATGAGCAAAGAGATGGTGACTATGTTTTCTCATGGCAACCAATGCAGATGAGCGAAATCGCAAAACAAAAATCACAAGAGATGGCTAAAACTATAACTGATGGTCTTGGCGGTCGCGGTCTTTTTGGAGTTGAACTATTCATCAAAGGGGACGATGTTTATTTCTCAGAAGTAAGCCCACGTCCACATGATACCGGAATGGTTACTCTTATTACTCAGTCTCAAAGTGAATTTGCTCTGCATCTACGCGCTGTGCTTGGTCTCCCTTTAGGTTTTACATTTTATGGTGATGGCGCATCTGCAGCTTTTAAATCAGAAAAGCATAACTTCGCTCCTGTAGTTGATGTTGATGAGAGCCTCTTTAGTGATAACTCTTTTGTGAGAGTTTTCTCAAAACCAGAATCTCACAAAGGGAGAAGACTTGCAGTAGCACTTGTGTTTGATAAAGTTGAAAGTGCTTTGGAAAAAGCTCGTGAACTGATTAAAAAAGTAAGTGACGCATAAGTGATAAGAACTAAAGTTCAATGCAGGGAGGCACTAAATGCCGAGTCGTAAGATTGTTTTATTAGATGCGCTTACTTTTGGAGATACGGACTTAAGTTCATTTGAGAGTTTAGGTGATGTTGAAGTTTATCAAACTACATCTCCAGGTGAGGTTCTAGAACGCATAACAGACGCAGATGTTATAGTAACAAACAAAGTAGTTATAGATGATAAGCTTATGGAATCTGCTACGAGTCTAAAACTTATCTGTATTGCTGCTACAGGCATGAACAATATTGACCTAGAAGCTGCGAAAAAGCGAAATATTGAAGTTAGAAATGTAGCTGGATATTCAACTGACTCAGTTATTCAACATACTTTTTCAATGCTTTTTTATCTAATGGCTCACTCTAGATATTATGATGAGTATGTAAAAAGTGGAGCATATTCAAAAAGTCCAGTTTTTACAGATGTGTCAAAATCATTTTTTCAGATCAAAGGTAAAAAGTGGGGAATCATAGGTCTTGGTTCAATCGGTCGTGGTGTTGCAAATATAGCTTCTGCATTTGGCGCGGAAGTTTCTTACTACTCAACTAGTGGAGTAAATAGAACTGAGGACTATCAACGTGCCAGTATAGATGAACTTTTAAAGAGTTGCGATATCATCTCTATTCATGCACCGCTAAACGAGAAAACTAACAATCTTTTAGACTATGAACAGTTGTTAACTTGTAAAGATGGAGCCATAGTTTTAAACCTAGGACGAGGTGGAATCATCAATGAAGACGCTATTGCAAAGATTATTGATGAGAAAAATATATCTTTTGGTTTAGATGTTTTAAATCACGAACCAATGCTCCCTAATCATCCACTATCAAGTGTGAAGAACAAAGATAATCTTTATATTACTCCTCATATCGCTTGGGCATCAGTTGAAGCTAGAGATACTCTTATCGCATCAGTTGTTGAGAATATTTCATCACTGAATTAGCTCTTTTCTTCTCTGCATTCCTTGCAGCTACAATCTTTCCTTTTTCATCTGAAGTAGCATTTGTTGCTGCTTTGGCAAATGATATGCCTGTTTTAAATGCAATGGTTTTTGCATCAAGCGGGAATGTGTTAGCTATCATAGTAAACTACTGGCTAGGGTTCTGGCTTTATGAGAAAACTAAAAACAAACTTTCATCTTCAAAAACCGGAACAAAGAGTTTAGAGTATGGACATAAGCATGGATATTTTATACTTTTGTTTACATGGCTTCCTGTCATAGGAGACCCGCTAACACTAGTTGCAGGTGTTCTTAGACTCAAGTTTGTTTGGTTTCTTATAGTAGCCGGTAGCCTAAGAATTGCAAGGTATTACTTTCTAACTCTTGTGGTATAATAAATATCATGAAAGCTCTTTTACTATTAGTAATCTTTATATTTACTCTCCTCAGTGCAGCCGAAAAGCCATCAGAGAAAGTATCTCTGCAACTTATGTGGTTAGATCAGTTCCAATTTGCCGGATACTACATGGCAAAAGAAAAAGGTTTCTATAAAGAAGTTGACTTAGATGTTGATATAAAAAAGTTCAAATATAGCATGGACTCGGTTGAAGAAGTTCTAAATGGAAGAGCTACTTATGGTATCGGTCGTTCAGGTCTCATCAAATCACGTTCTGAAGGTAAAAAGATAGTGCTTTTATCTGCTATTTTTCAATCCTCTCCTTTTATGTTAGTTAGTCTAGCATCCTCAAATATTAACAGTGTAAAAGACTTTGCAACCAAAAGACTAATGCTTACAAAGGATGCAGTTGAATCTGCATCTATTCGTGCAATGATAATGTCAAGCGGTGCAGATGAAAGTGAGATGATTTTTAAAGAACATAATTTTGACTTTGAAGAGCTACTCGATGGAAGTGTTGACCTTTATGCTGGATATACTTCAAATGAGATATATATATTAGAAAAAAGAGGCATACCATATAAGATTTTTTCCCCAAAAAATGAAGGTTTTGATTTTTACAGTGACATACTCTTCACCTCAGAAAAAGAGTTTCAAGTTAACCCTCAAAGAGTAGAGAAGTTTAAAAAAGCTTCACTAAAAGGTTGGGAATATGCTTTTGACAATATTGATGAAACAGTTAAATTAATACATAAAAAATATAACCCACAAAACAAGACTATAGATGCACTTCTCTTTGAAGCGATAGAGTTGAAAAAACTTGCCTACACAGATGAGAGTAAACTTGGAGATATTAGTGAAAAAAAAATACTAAGAATCTTTGATGTATACAAGATTATGGGACTTGCAAAAAATACTATTGACGTCCATGAGTTGGTAATTTATAATAGTTCAAATGTTATTAGTGCAAAAGAGCAACAGTATTTAAAAAGTAAAAAAGAGATAAGGATATGTGTGTTGCCTTCATATTTGCCATATAGTGGCATTGAAGATGATAAATATGTCGGAATAGGTGCAGGAGTGCTCGAGATTGTAAGCAAACATATACCCGTTCCATTTAAGCTTGTAAAAACTAAATCATGGAAAGAATCAATTGAAAAAGCAAAAAATAGAGAGTGTGATTTACTTCCTGTTATGCAAGCTACTCCTTCTAGGGGGGAGTATTTTAAATTTACAGATGCCTACTATGAAGATCCGTTAGTCGTTGTAACTAACAAATCTCAAAACTACATACTAGATATAAAAACTGTTTTGGATAAAGAGTTTTCTGTTGTCTCCGGAGTCTCTTTTATAGAAGTTTTACGAGATAAATATCCAGGAATTAAACTAAATGTAGTTCCTTCCAGAAAAGAAGGTATTTTAGGTGTTAAGAATGGAAAATATTATGGACATATTGACCTAATGATGGCAGCTGCATACTATATGCAACATTACTCTAGTGTTGATTTGAAAATATCTGGACAGTTTGAAGATAATGTTAAAATCAGTTTTGGTATTAGAAATGATGATGAAATGCTATTTGAAATATTTGAAAAAATTGTAAAAAATTTAAAGCCTAGTGATGTTCAAAAAGTTTTAAATGAATGGGTTTCCATAAACTATACAAATGGTTCAAACTATGAGTATATAAAAAAAATATTTATCCTTATGTTTGTCTTGACAGCTGTATTTTTATATAGACAGTACCTTTTAAACAAGAAAAACCAAGAGTTGGAGAAACTACAGGGTGAGTTGGTAGAGTTAAATAAATCTCTTGAGTCTAAGATTGCAGATGCAGTTAGTGAGATAGTAAAAAAAGATGCCTATCTTCTTCATCAGTCTCGTTTGGCTCAAATGGGTGAGATGCTAAGTATGATTGCTCATCAGTGGAAACAACCACTTAGTTCCATATCTGCAATGCAGATAGCTATAAGGATGGCATTGGAGCTTGAAAAGTATGATTTAAATAACGAGAAGCAAAGAGCAGAATTTATAGAGTTTTTGCATCAAAAGCTAGATAAGATTGGTGCGAATACTCAGAATTTAAGTCAGATAATCTCAGATTTCAGTGATTTCTATAAACCAAATAAAAAATCAGAAGTTATGCTTTTAGATAATGTGATTATTAAATCATGCAACCTCGTTCAAGACAATATGGATGTAAACAGCATCAGAATGTCTTTGGATTTACACTCTGAGTTATTACTAAGACTTCATGAAAATGAGTTTATGCAAGTGATACTGAATATTTTAAGTAACGCAAAAGATCAGTTGCTAAATAAAAATATAGAAAATGCACGTATTAAACTTAGAAGCTTTGATAAAGACAAGAGCGCTATTTTAGAGATTAGTGATAATGCAGGTGGAATTGATGAATCGATAATCTCACATATATTTGACCCATATTTTTCTACAAAATTAGAAAAAAATGGTACAGGATTAGGACTATATATGTCAAAAAACATCATAGAGGACTATCATAATGGTAGTATTAGTGTTAAAAATGATAAAGATGGTGCAGTCTTTGTTATAAAAATTCAATCTGAAGAGATATAGATGCTAAAGTTACTCATTATTCATATATTATGCACAGTAATATTTGCAATTGATGATATTACACCAATCCCTCTAAGTATAGAGTATGATAAACAAAAAGCTGAGCTTGGAAAGAAAATATTTTTTGATCCAATCATATCAAAAGATGGAACTATCTCGTGCTCTACATGTCATAACCTCCCAGGTGGTGGAGCAAACAATACTCCATACTCATTTGGCGTAGACTCACAAGAGGGTATTATAAATTCTCCAACAGTTCTCAACGCAGTGTTTAATTTTGCACAGTTTTGGGATGGAAGAGAGCGAAATCTTAAAGATCAATCTAGAGGACCTATAACAAATTCTCTTGAAATGGCTACAACGATGGAAGATGCCCTCAATAAGTTAAATAACTCATCATATAAAAAAGAGTTTTTTCAAATCTATAGAACAAGAGCAACAGAGGAAAACCTTATGGAGGTTATTGCTGAGTTTGAAAAAGCCTTAATTACTCCAAACTCAAGATTTGATAAATATCTTAGAGGTGATAGAAAAGCTTTAAATGAACAAGAAAAAAGAGGTTATGAGAGCTTTAAATCAGTCGGTTGCATAAGTTGTCACAATGGAGTGAATATAGGCGGAAATATGTACCAAAAACTTGGTGTTATACTTCCCTATAAACAAGATAAACCATCAAATGGAAGATATGATATAACTAAAAGAGAACGTGATAGAAATGTATTTAAAGTACCGACATTGCGTAATATAGAACTAACAGCACCTTATTTTCATGATGGAAGAGTAAAAACCTTAAAAGATGCAATCTTTGAGATGAGAGAGCATCAGCTTGGACTGGAATCAGACAAAGAAAACTTAGATGATATAGAGGCATTTCTTAGAACTTTAACGGGTGAGATGCCCTCTATTTTAAATGAGAAAAAGCAATGAAAAAATATATAATCATTGTACCTATATTTCTTATACTCCTTGGTGTAATCATTTTCTATTTAGTTAGGTGGAATGAGATAAAAGCTACAACAGACAAGAGTGCTACAATTAAAGAGTTGTCCTACGAGCTTGAGATACAAAATCAAAAACATAAATTGCTACTTAGCAGAGTCACTTTAGAAGTTAATTATGATGCGATTATTGCATCTGGCAGATCTTTTAGAAGTGCTTTAGAAAAATATACTACGATTCTGAGTCGTAGTAATGATGAAGTTCTAAAAAAATTAGCAGCAAAGATAGTAACAAAAAGTAAGAGATTGGAATATGTATATGAAGATATAAAGTCTGATACTGCGCTAATAAAAAACTCAAAAATGTGGTTATCAAAGAGTTATAAAAAATATTTAAAAGATATCAAAACATCCAAAGAGATTACGCCTGAGTTAATGAGATATATCTTTAATATTGTGAATGCAAACAATATCTATCAATTAGAAGAATTAGAGCCTCTTGATATAGATAGTAAAATTTTTAATCAAGATAAGTTGAGAGTACATTTAAACTTACTATATGCAAAGAGAAAAAGCCTTATAGAGTTAAATACAGAGCTTATAGAAAATGATATATATATTGATTTAGATGAAGTAACTTCCTATGTAAATGATGTAATTGAAGAACTAAAAAAAGAGACTTCATCAATAGTAAAAGCTCTACTAATGAGCACCCTGTTTTTAATTATATTTGGTCTGATAGTATATGTAAAAGAGGTTTTAACCAGACAAGAGGCAGATAATCTTAAAAAAGAACTACAACAGTTTGTTGATGCCTTAAATGAGAGTGCTGTAGTCTCAAAAAGTGACACTCAAGGTCTAATCACATTTGTGAATGATAAGTTTTGTGAGATATCCGGATATTCAAGAGAAGAGTTGATTGGTCAGGGTCATAATATTATCCGTCACCCGGATATGCCAGCAGAACTCTTTAAAGAGTTATGGAAAACTATTAGAAATAAAAAGATCTTCAAAGCGACGATTAAAAACTGTAAGAAATCCGGTGAAGCTTACTATGTCGATAGTGTAATTGTTCCTATGTTAGATGTTAATAATGAGATAGTTGAGTATTTAGCCGTTAGGTATGAAGTTACAGAGCTTATTAATAGTAGAGATGAAGCTCTGATGGCAGAAAAAGCTAAAGATGAGTTTTTATCAAATATGTCTCATGAGCTTCGTACCCCACTAAATGCTATAAATGGCTTTTCCAGTCTTTTAAAAAGACAGATAAAAGATGAAAAACAATCAAAGTATATAGAGCATATACTTGAGAGTTCTTCACAGCTTATAGGTTTAATAAATGATATTTTAGACCTTTCTAAGTTACAAAGTGGAAAGTTTATCTTAGATTATCATAGATTTGAGCCTTACTCAAATATATATTCCTTAGTCGAGCGTTTTAGCCCAAACATAGAAACTGCAAGCCTCAATCTTGTTTTAGATTTAGATGATAGTTTAAAAATAGTTGCTAATGGAGATTGGCTTAGAATCTCCCAAATCATTACAAACCTCTTATCAAACGCTATAAAGTTTACTCCAGCAGGTGGTGAAGTGCGTCTGAGTGCGAACCATAACGATGATAATCTAAGAATCATAGTCAGTGATAATGGCTTAGGTATAAGTAAAGAGGTTCAAGAAAAAATATTTATGCCTTTTGAGCAAGCTGATAGTTCAACAACCAGAAAATTTGGTGGAACAGGCTTAGGACTTAGTATTGTCTCTAATTTACTAAAACAAATGGATGCCCAGATAAAGCTTGAGAGTGAAGATGGAAATGGTAGTACATTTGAGTTAAATATACCGATCAAAGAGTATGAAAATAAGGGTGAAAGCAAGAGTGAAAAGGTAGCGAGTATACAAGAGTCAAAAAGTATATTAAACGGGCATATCTTAGTAGCAGAAGATAACATAACAAACCAGTTGCTTATAGGTGTTTTGTTAGATGAGCTCGGATTAACATACAAGATGGCTAATGATGGTGTGGAAGCAGTTGAAATGTTTGGCAAAGAAGAGTATGACTTGGTCTTAATGGATGAGAATATGCCAAAGTTAAGTGGAGTGCTGGCAATGAATAAAATACGCAGTCTTTACAAGACAGATGTTCCTATAGTATCACTAACTGCAAATGTTATGAGTGGAGACAAAGAGAAATTTTTGAGAGCGGGCATGGATGGATATCTAGCAAAACCAATTGATAATAATGAACTATATGAAGTTTTACAATCTTTCTTAAGCCACAAAGAGTAGAATTTGGAAATTTTTTGATTAATGGTGTAAATATGAGAAGTGATGTTTTAATTATTGGAGCAGGTGGAGCAGGTTTAGTTGCTGCCATAAATGCTCACGAGAGTGGTGCTAAAGTTAGAGTGATAACAAAAGAGTACCCAACAAGAAGTCAAACTAGTATGGCTCAAGGCGGTATAAATGCTGCCTTAGGAAATGCTGGCGAAGACAGTGTTGAAGCACATGTTCAAAACACTCTCAAATCTGCACACGGAATCGCAAATGAAGAAGCTGTTAGACTTCTGTGTGAAAGTGCACCAGATGCAGTAGAATGGTTGGACAGCATCGGTGTATGTTTTTCTCGTACTAAAGATGCAAAGATAGCTCAAAGAACGCTAGGCGGTGCATCTGCTCCTCGTGCCTGTTATGCACAGGATTATACAGGTCTGAAAATTCTTCATACTCTATATGACAGATGTCTTAGTCTTGGCATCGAGATATTAAATGAGAGATATCTTTTAAACTTTATAACACAAGCACCTGAGAAAGCAGATACTTACATCGGCGGAGCTACAGTTTTAAATATCAGAACGGGAGAAGTTGAGACTTATGAGAGTGCATCAGTTATAGTTGCAACCGGTGGTTATGCCCGCATCTATGACAAGCACTCTACAAACTCAACCGGTTCAACTGGAGATGGCATTGCAGCAGCTATAAGAGCAGGAGCTAGACTCAGTGACATGGAGTTTGTACAGTTTCATCCAACTGCACTTAAAAACTCTTCTATCCTTATCTCTGAGAGTGCGAGAGGTGCAGGTGGTTTTCTTCTAAACTCAAAAGGTGAGAGATTCACAAATGAGTTAGCGCCTCGTGATGAGGTGGCTCGTGCTATTAATGATGAGATTCAAAAAGGTGAAGATGTCTTTTTAGATATTCGACATTTAGGTGAAGAGTTTATAGATGAAGAGCTTCCTCAAGAGAGAAAGCTTGCAAAGCTTTATGAAAATGTAGATCCTGTTTATGACCTGATTCCTATTAAACCAGTTGCTCATTACACTATGGGTGGAATAGAGGTCGATAAAAACTCTCAAACTAAGATAAAAGGGCTATATGCTGTTGGAGAGTGTGCGAATCATAAAGTTCATGGAGCAAATCGTCTTGGTGGAAACTCTCTGCTTGAGCTTATTGTCTTTGGACGTGAAGCGGGTAAAAATGCGGCAGAGTATGCAAAAACTTTTGACAAAAGCATAGACGCATCTAGCCAAACACAAAGTACTAACAACTTTGTTATGGGTGTAAAACATTTTACTAACGAGATAGACTTTTATGAAAAACGATCACTTATAGGAAATATTTTTTATAACAATGCAGGAATCTCAAGAGATGAGATGGGACTAAAAGAAGTTCTTGAAGCTATTCGTCAGATTCAAAGAGAAGTTCCTTTTATGGGTCCAAAAGATAAGTCTAAAATATATAACACAAATCTTGTTGAATTTATAGAGTTTGGAAATATGGTTGAGCTTAGTGAGATTATCTTAGTCTGTGCAATCAGTAGAAATGAGAGCAGAGGCGCTCACTTTAGAAGTGACATACCAAAAGAGAATGATATGGCATACAAGGCTCATACAATAACTTGGAAAGAAGATAGTGTGCTTTGTGCAGACTTTATGGAGTAAACTATGAAAATCAGAGTAGCAAGATATACAACAGAACCACAAATTACAGAGGCTGTTTTAGAGTATGAAGTACAGATGCAAGATGCCACACTCCTAGAAGTTCTAAATGAGATTAAAACAAAACAGGACTCTTCACTAACATATGCAAGCGGATGTAGAAGTAGTGTTTGTGGAAGCTGTTCTATGAGAGTTAATGGCAGAGAAGTCTTAGCCTGTGCCTATAAAGTTCAAGACGGTGACTTAGTTGAACCTATGAAGAACTCTCCGATTATTCGTGATTTAGTTGTAGATATGGACAAGGCTTACTCTTTTAACGCTAAAGCGAAAGCTTGGCAGAGCACACTGAGTCCATCGACTAATCTAACACAAGATAATGAGAAAATTAACGAGATACAGAGTGACTGTATTCTTTGTGGTTCATGTTACAGCGCTTGTCCTGTATATGCTGTAAATGAAGAGTTTATAGGACCGTTCTCTCTAACTCGTGTTTGGAGATATGTTAGTGACGTGAGAGAAGAAGATTCAAGCCAGAAGATAGAAACTATTCAAACTAATGGCATCTGGGATTGTACTCTTTGTAATGAGTGTACTCTTGTTTGTCCGCAAGATATCTCAAGTAAAGCAGATATAGAAAAACTTCGTTCTAAATCTGTGATGTCTGGATTTAGTGACCCTAATTTTGCTTCTTCTTTTGGTGGAGGATTCGGAGGTTCATCGTTTGATGGAAGTCCAAGCTTTTAAGAGCTGCTTTTTATACAGTCTCTACCTGCATCTTTAGCATCGTACAAGAGCTTATCGGCTCTTTTTAAAACCATATCTAAATCATCAGGTCTATCAATCATCGTCACACCAAAGCTACAAGTAACCGGAATGGAGTTATGAAAGAGAGTAGAGTGTATATTTTCTCTTATATTTTTAGTGATTTTAACTGCATTTTGTATAGAGTTTGTTTTTAAAACTATAACAAACTCTTCTCCTCCCCATCTAGCAAAAAAATCATCAAGCCTTATACTTTTTAAGATTATATTTGCAAGCTCTTTTAGTATTGTATCTCCAACATCATGGCCATAAGTGTCATTAATATTTTTAAAATGGTCTATATCTAAAAATATAATCGCATACTTATTTTCATGTTTTACATTTGCTTTTAGAAATGAATCTAGTGATGTTCGGTTGTTGATTCCGGTTAGGGCATCTGTATCAACTGCGATTTCAAGCTCTTGTATATTTTCATATGCACTGATTAGTTTGTTAGAGTAGCGTGTGAAAATGAAATAGATAAGAAGATAACAAATAAATAAAATCATTATGTTGATAGAGTTTAGCATTATAAGGGAGTTTCTATTCTCAATGACTGTTTTTGTTATATCTTTTGCGATTATAACCTTTCCAACAATCTCATTATTGTAGTCTCTTAAGCATAAATCATTGAAGAGGATATATGTTTTATTTTTGTCTTGTATGATTTGTTCTTTCTTATTTAGGTTTATTTTATCTCTAAAGTTTTTAAAGATAGAATTTTTTGAAATAACAGAGAAGTCTCCAATTCTATCGAAGTTTGTTTTATATGATAAGTTTTTCATTGTAGAAGTTTTTACTAAAATTTCTGACTCAACATGAAGTAAATTATCTAGTCTGTTAGCAAAATATTGCGGTTTAATACCAAACTCTAAAACTCCTAAATGCTCATTTTTTCTAGTGATAAACGGAATAGTTACACGGTATGTTATACCATTCTTGCCAGTCTCAAATCCAAAGTTAGTTTTTTTATCTTTATTCGTTTTGGCAACTATAGGACGGATATTAGTAAGATCATCATCAAAACTAGAAGGCTTATGCATCCTAAGTATAGTGGTGTTCTTTGTATCTAAAAAGTGCATTACATGTAAGTTTGGATTATGTTTTTTTAGTTTTTCATAGTCTTGTTCCAGGGAGTTGTACAGTTTGCCTCTGTCTCTATTTTTCAGAAGATCGTAAGTGTCATGTATGTTCATAAACTGGGCACCTACAGGGAGGTATTTGTCTTCTAGGTTCATAATCATATCTTCATATTGCAAAAGAGCATTTTTATGAAGTTTACTCATTTTGGTACCAATCATAACCTCATGATGCTTTACATCATAATATGCTCTGACAATTAAGGCAATAAAAAAAATCACACCTATAAGGAGAAGATATTTTCTTTTTAACTTATTAGTATTTATAATATGCATGAGTGGATTATATCATATAAATAAATTTATGTGCATTTTTGTTACATTGAAGTTCCTATAACAAGATTTTAATATGTTATAATCATTGTTATTATTTTAAAGGGCTTGGAAATGGCAAAAGAATACTCATTTGATATAAGTGCAAAGATAGATATGCAAAACTTTAAAAATGCTATAAATATGGTTGATAAAGAAGTAGCTAATCGTTATGACTTTAAAGGAACAACTTATGAAGTTAGTTATAAAGAGAAAGAAAAACTTTTAGTTTTAATCGCTTCTAGTGATAACAAACTAGATGCTTTAAAAGATATAGTCGTTGCTAAGTTTTTAAAGCAGGGACTCTCATCTAAAGTTCTAGAAGAGTTACGCGTAGAAGACTCATCTGGTAACAATAGAAAAATGACTTTTAAGATTGTTGATTATATAGAGTCAAAAGAAGCTAAGAAGATAACTGCAGAGATAAAAAAGATGAAGCTTAAGGTCAATGCTCAGATAGAAGGTGATTCAATCAGAGTTAAGGGTGCTAAACTTGATGATCTGCAAAAAGTTATAAAAGAGATACGTGAACGTGAGTGGGAAGCTCCACTTGTTTTTGAAAATATGAGATAAGGAGTTAGAAAATGTCTAAGATGAGTATAACAGATGTCGCGTTAAGACTTGGAGTTTCTAAAGAAGCGATTCACAATCGTATTAGAAGAGGTTCTTTGGAAAGTGTTGTAGAAGATGGTGTAAAGTATGTTCTACTCGAAGAAGGCAGTGTTCCTGCTAACAAACAAGCTCCAAAAAGAACTAACACAAAGGTGGCATCTGAGCCAGACTCAAGATACTACAAACTCTTAGAAGAACAAAATGAGAAACTTCAACAAAAAGTTGATAAATTAGAGGGTGAGACAAAAACTCTAAGAGAGCAAAAAGAACAGATGCTTGTCTCCGAGAGAATCAGAATAGAAAAAATTTATAAAGATAAAGATGAGCAGTTAAAAAACATACTAAATGCCATATCTTCTAAGTTTTTACTAAATGCTCCAAGTGATGAGTTAATTGTTGAGAGTGAAGAGCTTGTTGAAGCAGAGATAGAAGTTGAAGAAAAGTCATCCGCTAATCTTATATCTTTAAAAAAATACCTAAAAGATGGTAATTATACAGATAAAAAGAGTCAAAAGATAAAAGATAGATTTAAAAAAGCAGCTAAAAAAGATAGTAGGATTGTAACTGTTGGGAATAAGTACTATATCAATACAGCCAAGTTTGACTATAGTGATCTTATACATTAGTCTTTAGTAAGAGTAGTCCGTCTTAAGAGGACTCAACTCTATTTCTACCAGTGTGTTTAGCTGTGTAGAGTTTCTGATCGGCAATCATAATGTACTCATCTATAAAAGAGTTTTTAAACATTTTCTCCGGTCTTACTTCAATCATCCCAATACTTACTGTAGCATTCAAATCCTTGCCCTCAAACTCTAAGGTGTTATTCTCGAAATTTCTACAAATCTTTTCTAAAACTTCAAAACCTTTTTCTTTGCTTACAGTAGGAAGAATAATAACAAACTCTTCTCCTCCATAACGAATGATTACATCTGAATTACGAATATGTTTTTTTACTACATCCACAAAGCTTTTAAGAACTTTGTCTCCTGCAACATGACCTCGAGTATCATTTATCTTCTTGAAATGGTCAAGATCACAAATACCTAGAACAAAAGTGTTGTTAGTAGCCAGTGAGAGCTCGTACTGGCTTTCAAAAACATTTCTAAGACCATTTCTATTAAGTGCACCTGTTAGAGTGTCTTTAGTAACCCTTTTATTCATTATAACGTTATCTATTAGAGCTAACTCTGTGCCAATGCTAAGAGAGATAAGTTCACATTTTTCTAGATAAGTAATCTGTATATGATGCTCAGAATCACCTAGATGTGAATATATTTTTTTTGCAAAGAGATGCAGGTTGCTATGAAGAGCATCTATTGTTTTAAATTTTGAATTGTTTTGTATTACATTTTTAGCATCTGTATGTAACCACTTGCCAAAATCACACAACTTGTCATCTAGCTGTGGAAAATCTTCTATTTTTTCATCTTTAATATGACGTGCAAGTGTTGTAAGCCATAACAGATGAGATTCATAGTGAGAGATGATGTTTTTCTCTAACAAATCAGATAGAGATGTTATTCGTAGATTATTTAGTCTTAAAAGTTCATCTACGTATTCATGAAGATATATGTGTGCAACTTTGTCGTTAACATCTTTAAATAAAGAGAGAACATTAATGATATTAGAGCTTATCTCTTGTTCGCTCATTTTGCTTATTAAGATGGTTTTTAAAGCGTTAATCTCGTTTACCATTAAAATATAGGGAACGTCTAAAGATATTTTGTATTTTGCCAGTTTTTCAAACATTGTAAGAAGTTCATCTTTTTTGAAACCAGATTTCAATATAGTCAGAATATCTTTGTAGTAATCACGAACAACAAATGCTTTTTCATCATTGTAAGTGTTTACACAAGAAGTATATTTATCTATAAACTCATCTAGGATCTCTTCACAGTCGCTGTGAAATATGTTTGAAAAACTGTATGTCATAAATCGCTACTTTTTAAGGTTAACCCTTTAAGGTGTGAGATAGGATATGAATAAGATATTCCATCTCCTCGACCGACAATATCAAGCTTATGCATAATGCTAAATATGATATTATCAACTTTTTTCGTTGGAACTATGAACATTAGGTTTACATCAGTAGGATCACTATGAAGACGGTTATAAAAGTTATCCATCTCTGTTAGCCCCATTCCGTGCGCATCCATGATAGTTACGCCACCGGCACCTGCATCACGAGCGGCAATAAGAGCTTTATCCTGATTTTTTCTAGGTACTATGATGTGAACAGCAGAGAAAGGCATTTTGTATGAGTGTCTCTGCCCTGTTCCGTGAATCTGTACAGTTGAGAGCCCCATATCGTTAGCATGCTCAATAGCCTGACGAAGCTCATCCATGTGTAACTCTTCAAGCTCATGCTCACCTTTAACACCCATTCTATCTGTAATAATCCCATAGAGCATTACTGTTAGCATCGGGAAAAGTGAAGCAAAGGCAATAAGACCAAATCCATCAATAAGCGGATCACGACCAGGTATGTTTGTCGCCAGACCAAGACCAAGTGCAGCAACTAAAGGAACTGTTACAGTTGAAGTTGTAACTCCGCCACTATCATAAGCAATAGGTACGATATATTTTGGTGCCATAAAAGTAAGGACTATAACAAACAGATAACCAGACATGATGTAGTAAACAATCTCTCCACCAACAACGATTCTGTATGCACCCAAAGAGATACCGATAGCAACACCTAGTGCAACAAATAGACGAAGTACGAAATCATTTATCTTGCCATCACTAATCTCTTTGGCTTTTTTTGCAATAGCAGTCAGAGAAGGTTCAGCCATAGTAGTTGAGAAGCCTATTAGAAAACCAAACGAGTATATGATGATGTTGTTATCATACTGAGTCAGCTCAAAAGCCATAGTCTCACCGACTGAGAATAGACCCATCTCTAAACCGACGATAAATGCATCCAGTCCAATAATAACAAGCCCAAAACCAATGACTACTTCTTTTAGATTATCTATTGGTTTCTTTAAAATAGCGTACTGAAAAAATAAAATTACTGCCAAAATAGGAACAACATCTATTACTACGCCAACAAAACCTTTTAAAATATCAAGAATCTTAAAGTCAAAAACAGCAGGAGTCTTGGCTGCTTCCACAACAGGAGCAACAATAGAGGTACTTACATCAATAAATTCATATACAAAAATTCCATAAAACTGAACAAATATCATAGGAGTCAGAGATGCAAAAGCGATAAGTCCAAAACCATCTAAAACAGGGTTTCTGCCTTTAATAGTAGACGCCAGACCAATACCAAGAGCAGCGACCAGAGGAACCGTCACCGTTGAAGTAGTAACACCACCTAAGTCATAAGCAAGTCCTACAATTTCTTTAGGTGAAAAAGCTGTTGCTGCAACAACCATAACGTAACCGGCAATGATATAATAGTGTATAGGATGACCTTTGATAATCCTCCAAACACCTAAAACAATGGCAAAACCGACAGAAAATGCGACAACTATTCTAAGTGTGTTAGCATCGATTCTACCATTACTGATACTAGCCGCTTTTTGTGCGATAACTATTAGTGCAGGTTCAGCTACAGTTGTACCAAAACCTATCATAAAGGCGAAAATGATTATCCATTTTGTTGAGCCTTTTCTAGCAAACTCACTTGCAAGACCCTCTCCAACAGGAAAGATACCGATCTCTAGACCTAGAAGAAATACAGCAAGACCAACACCGACTATTCCAAGTCCGATAGCTGTACTTAACCAGTTTTCCGGCACACTTTGAATGATTGCTAACTGAAAAAACATAATAACAAGAATGATAGGTAATAAGTCTCTAAAAGACTCTCTTAACAGTTTTAAAAACGAAGCAATGCTTAACACTTAAACCCTTTATAAAAATTATAATCAAATATTATCTTAATATTGTTAAAAGTAACGTGAAATATGGAAATGGGCTACTTTACATAGAATTTATTCTACATAATTGTTTCTATGCTTTAGCTTATGGGAATTTATTGAAATATATTAATATGAAACTTATAAAAAAAGAAGATGATATAGTGTACTTTTAAGAATGATAAAGGTAAAATCTCACCCTACAAATGGACAGCTGGCCGAGTGGCCGAAGGCGCTCGCCTGGAACGCGGGTATAGGGTAACCTATCTAGGGTTCGAATCCCTAGCTGTCCACCATTTAAAGTCAAAACTAGTTTTTACCGATATAATACTTGAATAAACTAATTAATAAGGCCATGAGTCATGGAGATAACGTTACTTCTTAAATCTATTATGGGATTAGTTATAATTTTAGCCCTTTTAATATTTTTATTATTTTTACCGTCTAATCAAAAAAAAGAAAAAGAAAAGAATGCACCTAAAAATATTACTCCCACACAGCAAAGACCTCCAAACACAGATTTAGAATATCTTAGATCAATTATAAAAAAGAAAAAATCAACAACACAAGAACTTAAAGAAGCTTTGGAAATGGTTATAAGATATCATGGCATTGTTCACGAAAAACTTGGTCTTAGAACACATCCTGATTTTGATATATATATGGATATACTTTTTACAATATGCAGACACCCAAATACAAATAAAGATATAGTTGTTAAGTTTGACAGAGAGTTAGCTAGACTAAATCCAGATTATAAGCAAGAGATAAATGAGGCTATTACAAAAGGACTAAACTCAAGAAGAGTTTAGTTTTTACCCTTGTGTCGAGTAGCTTTTTCTTCTTGAAGCATATTAGATAGTAGTTCTACGACCTGTTGGCTGGCTTTTTCTGCATTGTTAAAGTAAGTCATTACATTTTGAGACTCTTGTGTACATGTGTTAGCTTTAACACATTCAACTGCTTTTTTGATGTTGTCATGAACTGCTTTATGAGGCTCAGCCATTTTAGAGTAGCTTGAGCAGTTGCCGAACTTTTCTTTACCGGCTCCCTCAAAGTACCATTTACCAAGTCTACATTCTGTATCTGCAGCAAAGTGACCTTGAGCCTCACCGCTAAAGACTGTTTTGTAGCCATTTGCTTTAAAGAGCAGGTGATCAAGTTTACTAAGAACCATAAAGATAGCGTAAGTTACATCTTTATTTTCTATCGAGATCATTTGTGAATTTTGTGAAAGCTCTCGCATTCTATCTTGAAAAATATCCATTTGTTCATTTGAGCTTGTAGACAACTCTTCCATAGCTTTAGAGTGTTCATGAACTTCTTGAGTATTTTGTTTTAGACTCTGTACTGTAATCTCTACTTCACTTGTAGCTTTTTGAGTGCGTTCTGCAAGTTTTCTTACTTCATCGGCAACAACAGCAAAACCACGACCATGTTCACCAGCTCTTGCAGCTTCAATAGCAGCATTAAGTGCAAGAAGATTTGTCTGGTCTGAGATATCTTTAATAAGATTAATAACATCAGAGATGCTTCCAACATTTTCATTCAGAGTGTTAACCTGATCAAATGTACTTGTGATATGTTCAAGCAGGGAAGTCATAGTATTTGAGAGTATATCTACATCAGTAGAACAATTGTCAGTATGATTGTTGTTAGTGGAGTTTCTGGCATCAACATCTTCAAGTGCATTAAGATTGTCACTTAAGTCCTGTTGTAAGATTTTAAGATCTCTGTTACAAGCATCAGTCAGGCTATGTGTTAGTGATTTAATCAGTTCATTCATCTGATTACTATTATCTATGTGGCTGACTTCTTTCTCTAGCTGAGATATTTTGTCCTTAGCAGTCGTGAGTTCATTTTGAAGAGAGTTTATCTCTTCTTCTTTTGCTTTTAGCTCAGCCTCAAGCTTCTTGTTGTTTCCAAATAACATAATATAATATCCTTAGTTTGGCATCGTTTAGATGTATATTACAGCGTAGAATATTACAGAGACATTAAAGTACTGAATTTGTATTCATAAAGATATGTTTATTACATTTATTTATAAAATGATAGAGCTACACTAGCTCTATCATCTCTGTAGCTCTACCTTGGATTATATGAATGTCTTTTTCATGAAGTTTATTTAGAGTCTCCATATCCATAACGCCTGCAGCTATAAGTGAGATGCCAACTGTATCTGTTATAAGTCTAAGAGCAGATAGTGCCTGATCACTTTGACTTAGGAAATAATCGGTTTCACCTTTTATATATACCGGTCGTAAATCTTGTAAGTACTGATAATCAACACTCTCGCCAATAAACTCAAATACACCCATATCTATATTGTATTTTTCAAATAGGGCTTTATACTTTTTAATAAGAACAGAGTTTTGACGAACAAGTTTATCTGGCATCTCTATGATAAGCTTAAATGGAAGATCTGAAGCGTAGATGCTAAAAATATTACTCATGTTTTCATAAGTGCCTTCAAGAGTTAAGTAGTCATAAGGAAGTCTAAGTGAACAAGCAGAACCTTTTAGCCTCATATCCGGAGTTTTGAACATCATGTTTAGAACATTCTCATAGATTTTAAAGCTTAGCCCGGCTTGATTAGCAGGAGCCATGAATTGACCGTAGTAGTATGTAGTATCCTTATCAACTTTAAGTGTAAGGCTAAGGACATTGTGTGCAATTTTTCTCATTTTTGCATCTACTGCTGTCCATGAAACAAAGTTGAAACTATTTTTTTCAATAGCGTCATTGATTATTTTTCTCCACGCTTCTTTCCCCATAACTTCTACAGTGTCTTCAGCTTTTGCCAAATAAATATTATCTTCACTGAATTTTGCTTGTGCAAGAGCATTGTCTGAATGAGAAAGAAGTTGACCAATATTTTCTTTGTAGTTATATGAATATAAGCCAAGAGATATAAATGTCTCAGACGAATCAAGATTAAAACCTTTCGCAATCTTCTTACAAGAAGAGTAGATGCCTTTTGCCAAGTTTATTCCTTCTTTATCTGAACAATCTGGAAGTAAAATAGAAAACTCTGTGCCATTCATTCTAGCGACTATAGAGTTATCATAGTTACTAGCATGCGCATCAAAAATATTTGCAATAGCTAAAAAGAATTTATCAACTTGCTGGTGACCAATCTTCTCATTAGCTTCAATGATACCGCTAAGTGCAATCATCATATTGATACCACCTTTTGAAGTAGCATCAATTTTTAAATATTCAGGTAGTTTATCAATAAGGTATTTACGGTTTCTTAGTTTTGTAGCTTTATCTATATACTCAAGCTCTTTTTGGCGTTTAAGCTCTTCATTACCCTTGTCAAACATGGCTTTTACTTTTGAGACCATATTATTCATACCAAGAACAACATCTTTGAACTCTTTTGTATAAGGGATATTATCTTGAATAATAAACTCATTTCTAGTAACAGCTTCAGCTTGTTTTTGAACTTCTTTTAGTGGTTTTAAGATAATTACTAGAAGTAGATTTAGTATTGCTAAACCTATTACTGCGATGATGCCAAAAGATATTAGAAGATTTATCAAGATTGTATATAACTGCTTATAAGCATAGCCGGCATCACTTTGAACATTTAACACCCCCACTTGAGACCATCCTGCAGAAACATTTGCAGATGCTACAGGTGCTGTAATACTAAGAGCATCTATAAACCATTGCGGTACATCAATGATTTTTTGTTCTACTTCTCTGTTGTATATAAGGTTGTTCTCAATATCCACAAGAGTGATATAGCGATAATAACCACTATCAAAGCTTGCATTGATCATTGTAGTCATTATGCTGATGTCACCTTGTGAAGTTCCAAGAGATAGACTAAGTGAAGAAGCAGTGTTTTTAGCATCTGTGTATAATCTGTCTCGTACAGACTCATTGGCACTTTTAAAGTTTAAAACAAGAACAGTTGTTAAGATGATGATTAAAAACGTGGACAGCATTAATGCTATTTGCTTAAAGAGTGTCATATTTTTTTCCTTTCGATGTTTTTTATAAGTTGATCCCATTGGCGACCAACTTTTTCACTTTTCACCTTTTTACCAGTTGATATTTTCTCAACTTGTCCAGCTTGAAGCCTGTAAATAGGTTGTAAATCTTTTCTTTTGTCAGCTGCTAGAACTTTAAAATTGTTATTATCCAATATAAGTGGCATTGCTGATGGTTTCTCATAGTATGCTAAAACCATGTGAGCTTCTTTGAATTTTGTAGATTTAACATAGAAGAAAAATAGTTTTTTCATATCCATTCCCAGATATTGTAATGCAAAATATTTCGCAATTACATAATCTTCACAGTCACCTCTATCTCTGCCTAAAAATTCATACGGAGTAGCCCAATAGTCACTCATGCCGTATGTATTTTGATCGCTTGAGTACCTGACATCATTGTAAAATTTATTTACAGCATCCAACTTTTCAAAGTCACTACTATCTTTTAGTGAATCAAAAGTTTTTTGTTGAAAAAAAAATCTTTTTTTAGCAAATACTTTATACTCTTCCCCAATCCTCTCTAGTAACTCCTTATCTACATAAGGCTCAGCCAAAGCGTATGAGATATTGACAAATAGTAGTGATATAAAAAAAAGCAGCTTAAATTTACTCATGGAATGATTATAACTAAAATTATCTGACACAAATCTAACATTTATCTTTAGATAATTTAAGCTTATGTTTAATATAATTCATTATGTGATTATTATATAGGTTGAAAAATGTTATTTAACAAAAATAAAGAGATATTATTAAAGCTAAAAGAGAGAGACGAACGCATTGCTTCTTTGGAATCAGAAGTGCAGATGTTAGGCTCACAAATAGAAGAGTTAAGAAGAGAAAACTCTTCACATCGTGATGACACGGTGATGGCTGATCTGACAAAAGCACTTACAAATGGGCTTATAACTGGCTGTGACAGTGATCTTGTAGAGATAAGAGGTGATTTGGAAAATAATCTAAGAACTTTAGAGCTATTGGATTCAAATGAAGATAAAAATAAAGAGTTTACTCTGAAAGTAAATGATGAGTTAGACAAGTTACATAATACTTCAGATGCACTTCTTGAGCATATTACAAGTACATTTGATCAGGTTAACACTCTGAATGAAAATGTTGGAAGCATCTCTGATGTTATAAATCTTATTAAAGATATCTCAGACCAGACAAATCTTCTTGCACTTAATGCTGCTATTGAAGCTGCAAGAGCTGGTGAACATGGTCGTGGTTTTGCTGTTGTTGCCGATGAAGTAAGAAAACTTGCAGAACGCACTCAAAAAGCTACAAGTGAAGTAGAGATTACAGTACAGAGTCTAAAACAAAATACTCAAGAAGTTCATGAACACTCTAAAGCTATGGAAGAGTTGTCTCAAAGCTCGATAGGTTCAATGGATCTATTTAGTACAGAGATGCACGCATTGGCGGACAATGCTACAGCAATAGAGCAAGAGAGTAAAGATATTGGGAACTCTATATTTATTATTCTTAGTAAGTTAGATCATCTTATCTTTAAAGCAAACGGTTACAAAACTGTTTTTAGAGGTGAGGTAACTAGTGACTTTAAAAGTGATACAGAGTGTCGTTTAGGTAAGTGGTACCATACAGGAAAAGGTAAAGAGAACTTTAGCGGATGTTCTAGTTATAGTAGACTAGCAACGCCTCACAAAGAAGTTCATGATAATATCCAAAAAGCTGTAGATTGTGTGAAAAAAGGCAGTTGTTCTAAAGAGAGTGATAATGTAATGACTTACTTTAATAGAGCCGAAGAAGCTTCTAGAAAAGTTGTAGCACTTCTTAGTTCAATGCTGGTAGAGGAAAAAGCACAAAGACACTAGCCCTGTCTTTTGTTAAATCCTGCTGTTCCGCTTTTAGCATCTGTAGTAAAGTTTTTACTGAAAGGCTTTAAGTAAGCTGGAATAGCTCTTCCCTTTAGTTTCATCATATCTTCTAGCATTACAGATGCTATAAACTCAGGCTCAAGTTTTTTTACATCTTTTAAGTATGAAAAGAGAAGTTCTCCAAGTCTTTGAAGTGATATCTTCCATGTAGAATCTGTTTGAGAATACATCCATGCACTAAAATCATAAAAGTTTTTAAAAACTTCTGTAGAATCTTTCCAAAGCAGAGGTGCACTCTTTTTGAAGTTTCCACTGTTGTATGTCAAATCCCAAAATCTTGCAAACCTCTTCATAATCTGAATGTCATTAAAACTAAGCTTTGAATTTTTAAGTATGTCATAGGGTGGTACATCGCTATAGACCATACCGTGTTCTATATCATGTCTATTGATGAATGTTCCAGATAGTTTTTTTAATATGCCTATTTGTATCTCACAACTACTCAGACTTACCAGCTCATCCAAGTTCGCTCCAAAGCTATCTTGTGACTCACCTGGAAGACCGACTATGAGATCTAAGTGGATATGTGCATGAGTCTCATTTTCTAAAAATCTAATGTTCTCTTTAATCTTATCGAGCTTTAGTTGTCTTGAGATATTTTTTGCTATCTCAGGATTTAGTGTCTGGATGCCAATCTCTAGTTGCAGTGCTCCCTCGGAAAACTGTTTTATCTTCTCTTTTATAGATGAAGGAAAATGATCTGGGATTACTTCAAAGTGTGCAAAATATTGTTCGTCTTTTTCTAAGAAAAAATCTAGAATTTTGTTTGCAGTAAGCATATTAAGGTTGAAAGTTCTATCTACAAACTTGAAGTTTCTAGCTCCTCTTTGCCACAGTTTTTCAAACTCTATCAAGACTGCATCTAAGTCAAAAGCCCTAACTTTTTCATCCATTGAAGAGAGACAAAACTCACATTCAAAAGGACAACCTCTTGATACTTCCACATAGAGGTAGCGATTTTTTATATCATCATCTGTATAGTACTCATAGGGTAGAGCAATTTCTTTTAATGAGGGAAGAGCCATTTTAATGATTTTATTTTGTATAGGAGTATCGTTTATTATATCTCTACACAGTTCGTAAAAAGCTATATCTCCCTCACCTTGGATGATAAAGTCTGCTTCGTCAAAGTTAACTCTAAAAGGCTCATGTGTGACTTCAGGTCCGCCAAGTATTACTTTAGTCTGAGGAGATATTTTTTTAATTATATGTAAAAGTTCTTGTACCTCTCTGGCATTCCAGATATAAACTCCGATACCAATTATCTTTGGAGAGTGTATGAGTAGCTTTTCTGCTATAGTTTGAACGGCATCATTGATACTGAATTCTAGTATTTTTGAGGCATTTTGTAGTTCATTTAAATTTGCATATAGATATCTAAGACCGATAGAGCTATGTGTAAATCTTGAGTTAAGAGTTGTTAGGATTATCATTTTAGAATTTTATCATAAAGGTGGAGGATAAAACAGACCAAGGTAAAAAAAAGGGGGAAGTAACCTGGTCTGTTTAAAATTTATAGGAGTATATTTTCTCTCTCATGAAAGGGGGAAACACAATTGAGATATACAATTATATTAATTATAAGTTAATGTCAAGTAAATATAAAATATTAGCTCTTGGCATTAAACTCTTCTATCATATTATCTAGTTTTATATATAGCTCTTTAGAAGCATTTTCCATCACTGTAAAGTTTTTAACAATAGTTTTTGGATTTTCAAATTTCAGAGTTGAATTATTTTTAACAAACTCTAGATTTTGGAATACTGAGTCGTGAACAAGAGCATGAGGTGCGTCCATCTCTTGAAAGGCTTTAGTATGTCCAAATCTTTCTTTCCCTATACCTAAGTACCATTTACCCATACGACAATTCTTATGATCTGCAAATACTTTAGTCTTATCTGATTCTAAAACGCTTGAGTAAGCATTTGATTTAAAGATAATATGGTCAACTTTTACAAGTGTTGTGAATAGACGGTTTTGAATCTGTATCGCTGAATGTGACGAGTGTTCAGCTAAAGAATTAAGTTCTGAGAAAGTGCTTTCAAACTCATGTATAACATTAGTTGAGCTTTGTGCGATTTCGGAGATGTTGTCTGAGTTAGTTCTCATATCATTTGCATCTTGTTGAAGTGTGGAGATATTTATCTCTATCTCGTTTGTTGCTTTTTGTGTACGTTCTGCAAGTTTACGAACTTCATCGGCAACAACAGCAAAGCCGCGTCCATGTTCACCCGCACGAGCAGCTTCAATGGCAGCATTAAGAGCAAGCAGGTTTGTCTGGTCTGCAATGTCTTTAATGAGATTAACAACTTCTGAAATTTCTTTTGAACGATGCTCCAGACTAACGATTCCTTCATGACTTGATGAGATAAGCTCAACCAAGTTGCTTAATCTTTCTCCAATCTCTACAACACTGTCTAAGCTTTTTGATGATTCTTGGGCTGTTTTTTTAGCAACTTCAACAATCTCTGTAGCATTACTTTGAGAAGCATTAATATCTTCTTGAATTACAACTAGTCCGGAGCTTACCCCACCACCTAAAGTGCTTAAGTTATGAGCAAGTTCACCTCTGATTTTAGTCTCATAACCACTGGCAATAGATGAGATAGCATTATTTAGACTCTCAGAAGTTTTACGGAATATTCCGTGAAGACCTGCAGGATAAGTTCTTCTATAAGTTTTCCCAACAGCAGCATACTCTATAGTTGTCTCAGTATCTCTCATAAAGGCTTCGAGTTGATCTAGGAGATCATTTAGAGCCCATGCACGAGTTGAAAGAGGTGAGTTGTCATTAGGTATATGTGTAACACGGTCTTCTAAATTACCGGATGCTGCATTCATAATAACCCTAAACATTGATTTTGATAATTCTGATTCAGATTTTCCTGCTGAAGCTGAAGCAGAGGGAACAAAAAGTGAAATTATTAAAACAACAACTATAGCACCACTAAAAATATAGTTTGCACTAACTACACCAAATATTGCCACGCCAACAAGTGCAGCAAAAAGTAAAACAGCCTGATTATTCTTGAATAGCGATAATAAGTTCATCGTAGCCTACCCCTTTCTCTTGTAAAATATCTGTTAAAATTTTAAATGAAGCATCAACGCCACTGCTTTTTTCAACTTCTAGCATCTTTTTATATAGAGGTATGATGATGTCGAGAGCTTTAGGATTAGGTCTTCTTCTAACAGAGTAATAACCTATAATCTTCCCTTTTGCATCTAATGAAGCTGTCACATTTGCATATACCCAATATGCATTGCCATCTTTTGTTTTGTTGATAACAAAGGCAAAAACTTCCTCTTTATTCTCTATCGTATCCCATAGATAGCGAAAAACGGCTTTTGGCATATCAGGATGACGAATAATACTGTGAGGCTTGCCAAGTAGCTCCGCTTCACTGTATTCCGCCATATCCATAAATATCTTGTTTGTGTATGTTATACGTCCCTTTAGGTCCGTTTTAGAGACGATAAAATCATCTTCTTTCATTTCTTTGAGCATGAAATGTCCCTTTCGAATGTTATTGTGTGTGCTGTGTTATTCTGTTGCATTAGTATAACACATTTGTCTGCTATAATTCTTGAATCATATCAAGGAGTTATCACTAAATGCCAATACTCTTAGCTTCTTTTTACTTCTTTTATTTTGCCATTGTTGGTGTTTACATAATCTTCATGCCGAAAGTTTTGTCAATGGTTGGCTACTCTGCCAGTGATATTGGAATGATTTTCGCAGCCGGACCATTGGTTAGGTTTATACTCCCGTTTGCATTTACAAGAGGTATGAAACTTAATATAAAAAGTTTTAATACTGCAATAGTTATCATGCTTTTAAGCAGTGTTTCTTTTTATTTTTCTATAGATAACTTTTACAAACTTTTGTTTTCAAATATAGGTCTTGGAATAGGTTTAAGTCTAATACTTCCCTACATAGAAGTCATTTCTTTAAAGACTATAGGAAAAGAGAGATATGGAAAGATAAGACTCTTTGGCTCTGTCGGCTTTGTCCTTGTTGCCCTTGTTTTAGTTAAGTTCTTAAGTAGTGCTGATATTGCTCTGAGCTACCTTCTAGTCTTGACATTTTTAACTGCTATGGTAGCTTTTGTGATTGCGAAAAATGCAGATGCCAGTAGTGAAAAAGCTGAGGAGGTAGACAACGATATCAGCCTTTTATCAGACTGGAAGTTGTGGGCTGGTCTTACTCTGATGCAGGTTAGCTTTGGAGCTTTTTACAATTTTTTTACCATCTATGAAACAGATTATGGCATAAGCATGGATATGACTATATATCTGTGGAGCTTTGGTGTTATAGCAGAGATATTTATGCTTTTTTTTCAAGGCAGACTTCTACGTGGAAATCTTCTTTTGATTTTACAGATAACAACTTTTGTAACAGCCATAAGATGGTTTTTACTATTTCTATTTCCAGAAAATCTTATGATACTGTTTTTCTCACAGACGCTTCACGCACTTAGCTTTGCACTGTTTCACTCTGCTGCAATCAGCTATTTGTATTATCTATACAAACATAAATCCTTGGCACAGCAGTTTTTCTCTGGAATTACTTATGGACTAGGTGGGTTTGTTGGAGCCATCTATGCAGGTTACGTCTATGAGTTGTTCCCAAGATACCTCTTTTTAAGCGCGGCTTTTATCGCGTTTATGGCATCTTGGTCTTTATATCTTTGGAGTCAAAAGTTAAAAAGAAATGTAGTTGTTTGAGTAAAATCATCTTTTTTTACACCAACGGGTGGATTACTGTCTTCACTCCATGAAACATTGAATTTTAAAAATAGTTTTTTTATTATATTTAGTTTTAGCTCAAGTTGATTTGAGAATACATAATCTGAATAATCATCCATTTTTGGTTGATAATATAGAACATATGAAAATGTTGATATGTCTATAACAGAAACACTGTAAGCGAGATACGAGTTTAATCTTGCGTTGTCTTCCGAAGGGTCTATTTGCGGATCAGTATATTTTATATCTTCATATAATCCGCCAAGGCCAAAAAAACCTTTACCATTTTTTGGAGAGTTGAATATTCTATATCTTAGCCCACAGCCACCTAAGATTCTGCTGTTTATTCGTCTAAACTCATCACTTTCAAGCTGTCCAAAGAGCTCATATCTTAAGTCTTCATCATTAGTAAGAGAGTGAATATACCTGACATGTGAAAAGGCTTTGTTTGTGTCCTTTACATAGTTTGACTCTCCGTATTCACCGGAAAATTCTCCCCACATTGCATAGCTTGAATTGTTGTCGTATGTAAGTCTGAAGGAAGCTTTGTAATTGTCTTTATCAGTATTTCCTCTTTTTGTCTCAAGTCCTGCTTCAAATTTCCCTGATATTCCAGGTTTCTCACCAAGTTCCACAGGAGCAATAGAAATAAGAGCAAAAAGATATTGTGTTGTTATGATGCCGATTAGTAGAATTTTTTTCATTGTTAATAGTCGATTATCAAGTTAGCAGTAAAAGTTTTGTCTGTGTTCTCTTTCCCTGTTGGAGGAGTATTAACATAGTCAACTTTGTAGCTGATACCTGCAGAAAATGTGCTGTTTATCTTGCTTGAAAATGCTGTCTTAGATGTAACAAAAAATATAGTTGAATCCTTAAACTGTGATCTATAAGAAAGATCTTGAGCAAATTTTAGGTTTGTTAGCATTTGCCAAGCATATACACCTTTAACTCTGTAAGAACCATAGTTATTGATTGCTCCATTAGTCGTGCTTGCAGTAGCGAGATTATTTGGGTTTGGATACGCGATAATAGTACCAGTTGCATCATAGTTTGTATCTTCTATGTCATCTTGAGAATATAAAATACTTCCATCAAGAGTTAGATTATGATTTGTGGTCTTTACCAGAAGATATTTAATACCTGGACCTGTGTAAGCCTGGTAATCATAACCTGAGAACTTATCTTGTTTAAAACCAATTAGATATGTAGCAGATAACCTGTCTGTTAACGAGTAACCATACTCTAACTCTGTAGCATATTTGTTTTTAGTCTCGTTTGCACTATCTTGCGCATATTGAGCATCAAATAAGAATTTTATAAGATGCTTTCCCCAACCTTTTTTCGCATCTAGCTCTAGGTTGAAAGTGTCAGTTTTAGTATTACCTTGAGTCTGGATAAAACCCAACTCTGTGTGAGTCATCAGTTTCTCATTTGGAGGAAGTTGTGCTTCTAGTTTTTTTATCTTTGCACTTAAGGCTTTAGCCTCCGCTTTACTTTGTGCTATATCTTTTTTTAGTTGCTCTTGGTCTATTGCTACTTCTGCTGCCATTAGCAGTGAGCTTGCCACTACTAGACTTAGTACTATCTTGTTCAATTCTATCCTTCTATTTTGTTTGTATGAATATCCATTTGAGGGTAAGGAATAGAAATGCCTTTTTCATCAAATGTAAGTTTGACTTTTTCGAGCATGTCAAAATGTACATCCCAGTAGTCATCTACATTTACCCATGCACGAAACACAAAGTTTACACTGCTATCACCTAGCTCACTTACTGCTACAAGTGGGGCAGGCTCACTAAGAACTCTTTCGTCTGAGAGGATGATTTGCATTAAAGTCTCTTTTGCAAGTTTCAGGTCATCGTCATATCCAATACTAAAAACATGTTCGACACGACGTTGTGTTCTTTGTGAAAAGTTTGTAATATTTCCATTGATAATAGATGAGTTTGGCACTATGACTATACTTTTGTCTATAGGTTCCAAGATGGTTGAAAAGAGATTTATGTCTTTTACTGTTCCTATAGTCCCGGCAGCTTCTATTGTATCTCCAACTTTAAATGGACGAAATATGATTATTAAAACGGCTGCACCTATATTTGATAGAGAATCTTTTAGAGCTAAACCAATAGCTAAGCCAGCTGCACCAAAAATAGCTAAAAAAGACGTTGTGTTAATACCCAAAGTATTTAATGAAGCTAAAATAACAACAATCATTAAAACAAAATAAACAATACTCTCTAAGAACTCAACAAATGTGTTGTCAACTTTTGCCTTAAGCATTAGATCTTTAGAAAGAGCAGTGATTTTTTTGACAGCCCACCTACCAATTATAAAAATAAGTATTGCAGCAATAATCTTCAGTCCATATTGACTTACATATAGCAGAGCCATATCTGTATATTTTGACATTTCCATCATAAACACCTCTTTAAAAAATTTGTGTAATTATAACAAAATAGGCATAAAGATTTTGTGAATTCTAGTTGGTGTATAATGCACTATACTCAAATGATAACAAGAGGTAATAATGAGATTATTGTTTTTACTATTTTTCACTGTCCTTAGACTCTTGGCAAGTGATGATTTATTTAAGGTAAGCGGTGATGTGCGATTAGCTTACATAGATTACAAATATGATGATAGTTTTTTTCCAGATTCATACGCAGGTGTAGCTAGTGCTAAACTCTCTATTGAAACAAAGAAGTATAGAGATATTTATGCAAAAGTCTCTTTTACAACTGTGCAAGGTATTGATCACGATTCAAATAAGCAGGCTATGACTTATATCTTTTCTGAAACATGGAAAGGGGTTAATGACTCTTATACGCTTTTGCAAGAGTCTTACATAGGGTATGAAAGCTCTCTTCTATCTTTGAAAATCGGACGACAAGAGATGCTGACACCATATATTGATACAGACGATTATTATATATCTCCAAATAGCTTTGAGGCAATAACTTTGCAATTGAGACCATTAAAAGAAGTCATTTTACACGCGGGTTATGTTGATAAGATGAGTGGTCCATGGGATGCTTCTTATGATGGAGCAGATTTTCATTCTATGAGTAGGCAGGCATGGATTCATTATAGTGATGGTACTAAAGATACCTACCCGGTTGATGCTGTTTATGCGATTGTTGGAGATCAGGGTATTAGCTATCTTGGTGCTAGTTATGAAAAAGATGCTCATAAACTACAGCTATGGGATAATTACGCTCATGAGATGTTTAATACTATTATGGCTCAGTATAATTATAAAAACAAGTATTTCGATGCAGCGGTTCAATATAGTACAAAACGTGAGGTTGGAAAGCTCAAAGATGCTTCAGCCTATAGAGTTCATTATGATGTTTATGGTGCTAGAGTTGGCGGCAATATTAATGATAAATGGAATTTAGATTTGGCCTATACCGGTGTAAGTGATGATGACAGTCTTCACTTTTTTGGTTCATGGGGTGGATATCCGGAGTTTGCATCTGGGATGGCAGTGAGTTATTTCGATACATATTTAAGAGATGCTAATATTTATGCCTTAACAAGCAAGCATGACTTATCAACTATGATAAATGGTCTGCGTATAAAACTAAAGTATGCTTATTATGATTTAAATTCTGATTATACGATAAATGTTAAAAAGAATACGCCTAATGGTGATGGTTATATGCATGCCTATGGGATTCAGACTGATTATGATTATAACAAGCAACTCAGTTTTAAGGTGATTATAGCCGGCAGAGAGTTAGAGTCAGGAAATCAATCCCAACTGTTTCGTAGTATTTTGAAGTATAAGTTCTAGATTTTCACACTATCTATATATCTTGCTATAGAATGATACATATTTAAGTGAGGAGAGTCTACTTTATACAAAAGTTGTCTATATTTTATATAATTTTTCCATACTTTTTTACTAGATTCTTCTCTTCCTTTCATTTCTAACTCAAAACTAACAGAGGCATTTATAAAGCCTTTTAAGAGTCTAATTTCATCACTGTCTTCAAAACGTCTAGGAAACCATATATGCTCTAAAGCTTCGTGTGCATCGTAGTATCTTTTACTATTCAAACACTCTATAAACTCTTCTAAAAATTCAGCATGTTTTTGTTCGTTCATTTTGTACCCAAAGTTTCTCATATTATATGAAATAATTATAATATGTAGTTGAAGGATTAAAGTAAATTTATGATTATAAGCTGTAGAATACAGCATGAGAATATATGATTATATGTTGAAATCAATACCATTACTACTTATTTTAACTCCTCTGTATGCATATAACTTCCAAGAAGCACCAGTAGAGCTTCACTGGTTCACTTTAACTGCTCTTAGCTTTATTCTATTTCTAGTACTTTACAGATATAAAATAATTGATAAATATAGTCAAAACCTTCAAAAAAATATAAATATAATAGATGAGCACGTACTTATCTCACATAGTGATAAGCATGGTAAGATTACTGATGTAAGTGAAGCACTCTGTAGATTTACAGGATACAAAAAAGAAGAATTAATCGGGAAAAATCATAAGGTTTTTAAGCATCCAGACACTCCAAAAGAAGTTTTTACGGAGTTATGGGACACTATTACAAGAGGTGAGACTTTTAAAGGTGAGATCAAAAACCGAAGTAAAGACGGTTCAGAGTATTGGATAGAAGCAACTATAACTCCTCTTATAAATAAGAAGGGTGATGTTGAAGGATATACTGCAATACGTCAAGATATTACAGATAAAAAATGTGCTCAAAAACTTTCCATAACTGACAAACTAACACAAACATATAACAGACTTCATTTAGAAAACATATTTGCACAAGAGACACACAAAGCAAAAAGGTATGGAGATACATACTCTATAATTATTATGGATATAGATTTTTTTAAACCTATAAATGATAATTATGGCCATGATGTAGGCGATCAGGTCTTAATAGATATAGTTCAGGTATTAAAATCCCATATTAGAGATATAGATGTCTTGGGACGCTGGGGAGGAGAAGAGTTTCTTATTATCTGTACAAAGACTAATATCGATCAAGCATACACTGTAGCTGAAAAACTTAGAGTTGCTATAGAAAGGTATGAGTTTGACGTCATTGGAAAGATAACAGGCAGTTTTGGTGTCTCAGAATATAAGCAGAGTGATTCAAATTCAGATGTGGCTGTGAAAAGAGCAGATGACGCCCTCTACACATCTAAAGATGCAGGTAGAAACCTCGTAACTTCAAAAATCTAGAGTAACATCATATTTTTGCGCCAGTAGCCACGACCGCCTTTGAGCGAGATGCAGTGGTGATTTGGAAACTTTGCTTTGTACTCTTTTAATCTGTCAAGTGTAGCTTTTCCGCTATCGCAATAAAATACAAAGACACTTCCCTCAGGCTCTTTTGAAAGCTCATAAGGGTTATATACAACAGTGTCAGCTTTTTCTATAGGAGAGAGTATAGTATCTACCAGAATGACTTTGATGCCTTCTTTCTCTAGGTCTCTCTTATTTTCTAGAAACTCTTTTTGTGTCCACTCGTTCGCAAACTGCATATCTATCCTACTTTTTTTGAAGTAAACAATACTATTATCGAACTAAGAAGCGCACCTAAAAATACTATGGTGTAGCCAGTTGGAAGATCAAAATAGTAAGATATTATAATGGCACTTATACTAAAAAACCATCCAAAAACAAAACTACTTAGAAGTGATTTGTTTAGTTTAAGTGAAGTAGATACAAGTGCCGGAGCGATAAGAAGTACAAAAACTACAAGTACACCTGCTAAGGCTACAGATGAAGTAACTGTCAGTGCTAACAAAGAGAAGAACATCAGCTCTTTTAAAAAACCTGTTAGTTTTGGATAGACTTTCCAAAGAATCAAAGCTATAAAAGCGTAGATAACAGCACTCTTTATTACATCATCGGCAGGGGTGAAAAGTATATCACTTGCTAGTAGTGATTTGAAGTGCTCCATACCTTCAGCTGAGTGAGATAAGACCATCATGATTCCACTTGCACCCAGAACATATAAAAGCCCTATAAAGGCTTCTAGTTTTATATTCCTCTGAGATGCTATTGCGATGATAAAAGCACTAAAAAGAGCAAAGACAAGAGTTATAGCGTAAAAGTACTCGGAATGAAAATAACCAAGACTAATAGCAGAACCAAGAGCTGCAAACTGCGCAATTGCTAGATCTGTAAAGATGATTCCTTTTTGAAGAATTCTTATCCCAAACCACGCGTGCATCATAACAAGTATGATAACTAGAGCGATTGGTACTAAAAGAATATCCATCATTTTATAGCTCCAGTCAGATAGTCAAACAGAGAAGTAAGGTCTTCTATATTATCTAAAGCTCCGATGTCATGAGGCATTAGAACGATTTTTATACCTGTCTTTTCACGAATAAACTCAGCTGTTTTTGTAGAGTGATAAACATCATGTAAGACACAGCAAGGCTTCTCATCATTTATGAGTTTGATAGTATCAATGATGTGTCTTGATGATGGCGGAATACCAGGTAATGGCTCAATTGTCCCGATGTTATTAAGAGAGTAAGCCTTGTTAAAGTAGGCTAGGTTATTATGAAACTGTATAACTTTCATACCTTTTTTATTAGCCATCTTCTCTTGCCAGACTTTCATATTCTCTTTCCAAGATGCAGAAAATTGCTCATAATTTTTGTTATAAACATCGGCATGCTCACTATCGAGTGAGATAAGAAATTTTTGTATTGTTTTTGCCAAAACTATAATATTTTGCGGATCAAGATGAAAGTGAGGATTCCCATCTGGGTGGATATCTCCATTTGCGCGATCAACGCTTGATGGTTTGTTTATGAGTTCAACATGATGAGAGAGATTTAAAAAACTATTAGACCCAACATTTGTTTTTGGATTTCCTGCTCTGCGAAGCAAGGCGGGCAACCAACCGATCTCTAGCTGACCACCATTCATAATAAGAGCATCTGCATTTCTCATCTTAGAGATTAGCGAAGGACGGGGAACCACAAAGTGTGGATCCCAGTTTCCTTTTGCCAAAACTACAGTGTTGATATGCTCACCACCGATGCTCTTTGTAATAGCACCGATGTAAGGATAACTAACAGCTATGTTCATGTGAGCAAAGAGTGTTAGCGGTAAAAGTAATAATATTAAAAATTTATTCATATTTGTTCTTCCTTTTGCGGACTATTTAAAAACTATGAGCTCCATGAGCCCCGATTGATATATTTGCTTGAAGAATCACAGTGCTTATATCTTGTCTGTTTCCATCTTCATCATATAGAGAGTTGTTATGATTATACTGTAATCTAAATCTTGCAAACTCGCTTGTGTGGTACTCAACCATCGCTGAGTACTTATCAAAGTTATTTCCTTTATCTACCGTTACACCGTTTGAAGTGATGTCATTTATAAAAATAGTATCATATCTTAGACCCATCTGCCAGCTTTTGTTAAGAGCGTAAACAAGTTGAGCGTAAGCACCTGTCTGTTTTTTGTTAATAGCCGGACTTGTTAAGACTACTGTTGTATTAGCAGGGTTTAGATTGTACTGCGTTCCATCTATCTCTCTACTAAGTAGTTCACTTTGGAATTTTAAAAAGCTGTATGAATCAAAATAGTGTTTTATAACTAAGTCTGCACCGTAAAGCTTTGAATCACCACTTACTACATGAGGTGCTTCATCCCCTGAGTGGTCGATTCTTGTACTTCCTTGAGCGTAAGAGAGTCCACCTAAGATAGTCGTGTCATCTATGTCAAAAGATGTTTTAATGTAACCGACAAAGAGTGCTGGAGCGTCTGCTTGAGTGGTATATGTACCTATCTTGTCTTTTCCAAACATTTGAGTATTTTCGCCTTGAAGGATCTCTGCACCTATCATAAGATACGTGTCAGTTGGAGCAACCCACTGTAACTGAAGACCAGTCTCGTTGATACCGTGCATCCCTAAAAATGCTTCATAAACTAAAGGCATATCGGCAAAGTCCCAAGCATGGTGATGTTGTTCATTTAAGTAACCGAAATTTGAGCTAAATTTACCGCCTTTAACTCTAGCACCATGTCCCAGAGCTGTAGTAGTAAAGTAAAGTTCTTCTATCTCAACGCTATCTTCACTAAAGTGAAAAACACCATCCATAGTAAAGAAAGGATCAACTGAGCTAGAGAGTACAAGCTCTGCATAGTTTAGGTTAAAACCGTTCTTTGCATTGTTTGGAGTGTGAGTTTTCCCATTGTGTGTATGACTTCCTAAAAGACCGTGAGCAACTCCAGGAACTTCTAAGTGAGCTACTTTATCATCAGCAATGTTTCTATTTACATAAGATGCATCCATAACTAAAGAGATATCAGGCATGAATTTTGACTGGGCAAAAGTTCTATTTTCTGGCTGAAGCACATCTGCTCCACCAAAGGCTATAGTCGCACAAAATGTGCTTGTTAGTAATATTTTTTTCATAATTATCCTAAATAATATTTTTATATTTGTAATAGTTGTTTGTTGTATTTTTGAGTATTTAGGAAATGAAAGGCGGTGCGCGGTTTTGGTAAGAGTGATCTTTTTTGTGAAGTGAGTAAACTATGTTGGTTACTGCTATTTGTTCAAATCTGAAAACTACTATCTCTTTAAAGTCATCTACAATATCCGCAGATACTGAGTGATCATCTACTATACATACTTGACATGAAGAACTGTCGCTTCCATGAATGTGCTCTAGTTCATGTATAGCTGTAGCAGTTGTAGCAATGATAAATAGTATAGATATCAGCAGTCTTAGTTTCATAAGTGCAATTATATCAAATTTAGATTTAGATATCATATCTAAGTAAGGTTCTTAAGTTTTAGCTAACTCTTCTAAAGCCTTTTCAATCGCTAGAGGGAGAGGTAAATCTACTTTGTCACACTCAACTTCCAAGCAACACTCACAAACAGTTCCGGCTTCAGTCTCTTCCATGATAGCTTCTTGATTGTTACCATGCTTTTTTACAGCCTCTTTTATAACGTCATACATTACATCATTGCAATCACATACTAGCATCATAGACTCCTTTTTGAAAATATTTTATCTTTCTTGTACTTAAATGTTTATTATTGTTCTAATCTACTTTCTAAGTCCGTTACAACCTTATGCATCTTGTAAATAGAATCAGGGTTTAGTGAGATGGAATCTATGCCGTGTTTTACTAAAAACTCTGTTATCTCAGGATAATCAGATGGAGCCTGCCCACAGATGCCGATGTATTTGTCAGCTTTTTTACAAGCCTCTATAGCCATCTGTAACATACGCTTAACCGCTTCGTTTCTCTCATCAAATATGTGGGCTATTTTTGCACTCTCTCTATCTACACCTAGTGTTAGCTGAGTTAAATCATTTGAGCCGATGCTATAGCCGTCAAAGACTTTTAAAAACTCATCAGCCAAGATAACATTTGCAGGTATTTCACACATAGCGTAGATTTCAAGTCCGTTTACTCCTTGCACTAGTCCTTGTTTGTTCATAATCTCGATGACTTTTTTGCCTTCCTCTGGAGTCCTGACAAAAGGAAGCATTATTTTTATGTTTGTCATACCCATCTCATCTCTAGCCCGCTTAAGTGCTTCACACTCCCACTCAAATGCTTCTTTATAGCTATCATCGTAGTAACGGCTTGCACCTCTGAAACCTATCATCGGGTTTTCTTCAACTGCTTCATACTTAAGACCGCCGGGCATATTTCTATACTCATTACTTTTGAAGTCACTTGTTCTGATGATGACAGGTCTTGGGTAAAAAGCAGCTGCAATTGTGCTGACACCTTCGCTTAGTTTTTCTAGAAAAAACTCTTTTGCATCTACGTGTGGAGACATGAAAGAGCGGATACTTTGCTCATCTTTTACTGAGTTTTCTTTTTGCATATTAACAAGAGCCATCGGGTGAGCATTTATGGAGTGACTCATAATAAACTCCATACGTGCAAGTCCAACACCGTCATTTGGCATCTTGGCAAAGTTAAATGCTTCTGCTGGATTTCCTACATTCATGTAGAGTTTTGTTTTGGTTGGTTTTAGTTTACTCATATCTATAGTCTCAGTTTCGTAAGAAAGCTCACCATCATAGATATAACCCTCATCTCCCTGAACACAGCTAACAGTAACACTAACACCATTTTGCAAAACATCTGTAGCGTTAGTACATCCGACAACAGCAGGCACTCCAATCTCACGTGCGACTATGGCTGCATGACAGGTACGACTCCCTCGGTTTGTAACAACTGCAGAAGCCTTTTTCATGATTGGTTCCCAGTCAGGGTTTGTAGTGTCCGCGACTAAGACATCGCCTGCTTTAAAAAACTCAAACTCTGAGGTGTCCTTTATTATATTGACTTTACCAATGCCTATCTTCTCCCCAACTGCTCTTCCTTGTGTTAAAATTTTGGCATCTGAGCTGATTTTTAGAGAGTATTTTTTTATTGTCGTTGAGTTTTGCTCTTTACTTTGAACAGTCTCAGGGCGCGCTTGGACAATGTATAGTTTTCCATCAAGCGCATCTTTTGCCCACTCTATGTCCATAGGACGTTTGTAATGATCTTCTATGATGAGGGCTTGTTTTGCGAGTTCTATAACTTCTTTATCTGTTATAGAGAAGTTATTTTGTTCCTGTTGTGATGTTTCTACATTGAGAGTGCTTGTTTCATCATTAGCATATAGCATCTTCTCTTTTTTACTACCGAGTGAGCGTTTTAAAATAGTGTTGAGTCCATTTCTCAGAGTAGGTTTAAAGACAAAAAACTCATCTGCATTTACTCGTCCACTAACAACATTCTCACCAAGACCCCAGATTGAGTTTATAAGAACTAAATCTTCTGAACCGCTTTCAGTATCGATGCTAAACATGATACCGCTTGATGATTTGTCACTTCTCACCATCTTCTGCACACCTACGGAAAGAGCAACTTTAAAGTGGTTAAATCCACGGCTCTCTCTGTAACTGATGGCGCGGTCTGTAAAGAGTGAAGCAAAACACTCTTTTACACTTTGAAGCAAAGCATCAGGCGAAGAGATGTTTAAAAAAGTCTCTTGCTGTCCTGCAAATGAAGCATCAGGTAAATCCTCTGCCGTTCCTGATGAGCGTACTGCAACATCAACTGCATCTGAAGCATACTCTTTTGAGAGGGTTGTATATGCTTTCCGGAGTTCATCTTCAAGTATTTTAGGGAGTGTTGAGTCTAAGATAAGCGTGCGAACAGCAAGCCCACGCTCTTGAAGGTTCTTGGTGTCTGAGATATCTAGACCGCTAAGAGAAGTTTCAATCTTCTCTTTAATGCTATTTTCTTTCAATAGCAACCAGTAAGCGTCACTCGTAGTAGCAAAACCATTTGGAATATTAATGCCTTTAGGCGTGAGCACCTGATGCATCTCACCAAGAGAAGCATTTTTACCGCCGACAATAGCTATGTCATTTATAGTAAGTGAGTTGAAAAAACGTATATATTTCATGATTTTATCTCCATAACAAACCTTGTTTATGTAGATATTATATATGCAGTTGTTATAATTCAATATTAAACTACAAATGCAGATGGAGTTATAGTTAAATGGAAGAAAGTTCTAAAGAGAAAAACAACACTATTTACTGTATTACTGATGATATGCTGATTAATGAACGTTCTTTAAAAAATCAGTACCGACATATCGTAGATGCAACAAATATTGTTTCCAAGACAGATATCCACGGTGTTATAACATACGCAAACAGTAAGTTTGTAGAGATATCAGGTTACTCAGAAGAAGAACTTATTGGAAAGCATCACAACATCTTAAGAAATCCGGATATTGATGCTTCTTTTTTTAAAGAGCTTTGGGAGACCATAAAATCTAAGCAGATTTGGAACGGTGTTATAACAAATGTTCATAAAAATGGCAGCAAGTATACTGTTGAAGCTTCTATTTTTCCAATATTAGATGCCAAAGGTGATGTAGTAGAATATATAGCTATCCGTCATGATATTACGCGGCTTCAAGAGTTAAATGATGAGATAAATGCTCTTCATAGTTATGATATGCAGCAGCAGCATATTGCCCGTGAAAAACTTGAGATGGGCATTGTAAATGACTTTGATGACAAAGAGTGCAAAGTCCTTTATGCTCCTTCTGATATTATTAGCGGTGACTTTTACTCGCTCTATAGAGGTAAAGACGGTTCCAGGTTTTTGTACATTATAGACGGTCAAGGGCATGGCGTATCTCCCGCTCTAACAGTCTTCGCTGTATCATCTACTATGAATCAGCTCATTAAGCAAGCAAGTGATTTACAAGAGTTGACAGATCAGCTCTTTCCAACGATAAAATCTTTTTTGGGTGAGATAGAACAACTCTCATACATCATGATTAAGATATGTCCCGATTCTAAAAAACTCTCTTATGTTTCTGCGGGAATGTATCCATTTTTGATAAAAGAAAAAGGGATGAAGATTAAAGAAGTCAAGGCAAACAATATACCGTTTATGAACTTTTCAGAGCCACCAAAAGTGAGCAATATGGATATTGAAGATGCTGAGTCTATCCTGCTTTATAGTGATGGTCTTGTTGAACATGAACACAGTGAGCTAAATATGTTTTCGCCTCAAAATATGATATTAGAGCCACTCCTGATAGATAGTGCCAAGAGTACTATGAGTGCGATGAAACTCGAAGATGACGTGACGCTTCTTTACTTAAAGATATAAACTTTTAGCTACAATTTCACATGGGACATAAAAATAAAAAAAATAGCAAACTAAATCATAGAATTAAACAATATTTTGACGGTGATCCTTTTGATGTTGGGGTTGAGAGAGTAAGCGCTGAGACTCTTAGCGAGATGTTCTCAACACTCGGTATCTACGATATAGAACACTCTAAAGAGGTGCTGGTCAAAGCAGCTCGTATGATTTGGAGTGAAGCAGATGCAGGTTATCGTTCAGACATATTAAACTTTTTTGCAAGAGATAACAAGTTTTACAAATTAGATAGAGAAAAAGAACCAAACTTAGATAGGTCAGAGAAGATAGATGCTATGCTCGAAGAGCTCGACGCTAGTTCAGAAGAAGCAGTTTTACTTCATGATGCTTTTATGGAAGTTAGAAGTAAAAAGATTTCCGTTGCTAAACTAGAATCAAAACTCAAACATATAAGATTTGAGCAAAAAAGAATGAGACTGGAAAAGGCTCTAGATGGTATTTTTGACACAGATGATACTCTGGAGTTCAATGCATCTTTGCACTATATCCTTTATGGACAAAGCTTTTACAAGATATTAACACTTAGCACAAAAGCATACGGTGATGAATACATACAAAATAATGAAGATGATGAACTTATTGCAAAGATTTCAGATGACAAAGAAAAAATTGTAAAAGCTAAACAAGATGAGATAAATGCTTTTATAAAAAATCTTCCCCAAAAACATGAATACCTTACTCACAAAGAGATAGCAACAGCCTTGCGTGCATCTCCTCCAAAGGCTAAGACAGCTTACCCTCTTATCAAAGAAAGTGTCTTAGAGTCCATTATGTCAACGGCTCTCGATGTCATAGATATGGAATTGCATGATGAGGAGCTATTGGTTCGTATTGATCATAATTTTTTGCTCCCCCACTCAGATATAAACCATAACTATATTTTAGAACTTCACATAGAGTTAAATGGACTTTTACAAGATATCTGGGAGTCTAAAACACTTAACTTTAGCGCAGTTATAGAAGATGCCCAAAAACATCAGGAAGAGGATTTTTTACTTGCCTTGGATGATCTTGTAAAAGAGTGTGAACACTACGCAACACTTCTGCATTTAAGCGATAAAGAGTTGCACAAAAAAGTTTATGTGGCTCTTCTTGATAGACTTGGGGCAACTCTAAATCTTACTCCAAAAATAGCTAGAAAGACAGTTAGAACTTTTGTAAGAGATACTCACGATGAGATCATCAAAAAGCAAAGACAGGCACTTCTCGCTAGAACTATCCGCGATTTTAAAAATCTCTTTCCAATAGCTAGAGATATGAGAAGAAAACTAACTCTTCACATAGGTCCGACAAACAGCGGTAAGACATATAGTGCCATGAAGAGACTAGAGCAAGCCGATACGGGTTATTACCTCGCACCCCTTAGACTTTTAGCGCTTGAAGGTTATGAGGGCTTAAAAGCTGAGGGTATAGAAGCATCTCTTATAACAGGAGAAGAACAACTCATAAATGAAGATGCTACTCACATAAGCTCGACTATAGAGATGCTAAACTTTGATGTGGATGTAGATGTTTGTGTTATAGATGAGGTGCAGATGCTAGATGACCGTGACCGTGGTTGGGCATGGGCAAATGCTATCATCGGAGCACCTGCAAAAGAGATAATCATGACAGGCTCTTCAAATGTGAAGGCAGCAGTTATTGCTCTTGCTGAGTATCTTGGAGAAGAGCTTGAAATCATCGAGTTTGAGAGAAAAAATCCTTTAACCCTTTTAGAATTTCCAATAAGTTCAAAAGATGTAGAAGAGTCAACTGCGATAATCGCTTTTAGCAGAAAAGATGTACTTAGGCTAAAACAGGACTTCTCCCGTTTTTTCAGTGTTAGCGTTGTTTATGGAAATCTCTCTCCGGAGGTTAGACGTGAAGAGGCTAGAAGATTTAGAGAGGGTGATACGCAGATCTTAATAGCGACAGATGCTATTGCTATGGGTATGAACCTGCCAATCAAAACCATACTTTTTTCAAAAGCTGAGAAGTTTGACGGCATCACTCAAAGAAATCTTTTTCCATCTGAGATTCTTCAAATATCAGGTCGTGCAGGTCGCTATGGTATGAAAGAAGAAGGGTTTGTCGGAGCTTTGGATATGGACACCCTTCGCATCATAAAAAAGAACTTTTTTAAAGAGCCAAGAGAGATTAGCATACCGTTTAACGTAATGGCAAACTTAGAACATATCAAGCTAGTCTCTAGCATCTTGGAAGAGAACTCTCTTAGTGAAATACTAAAGTTCTTTGTAGAAAATATGGAGTTCAACGGGCCTTTTCGTGCATCTAACCTGGATGATATGCTTGAAGCTGCTCTGATAGTTGATGGTTTTGATTTGGATATTGCTACAAAGTATCACTTGGCGTGTGCTCCGCTAACTCTTAAGTCTCCATATATTGTTGCATCATTTGAGAGTTACATCTTAGCTTTAGAGAAAAAACTGCCCGTTATCTATACTCCTCCATTTTTGGTTGGAAGCTTCGCAGGTACAACAGATGAGCTTTTAAGAGCAGAAGATATGGTTAAAGAGATATCTCTTTATCTATGGCTTAGTTACCGTTTTAAAGATTACTTTATAGATGATGAAAAAGCTCGTCAAGCAAGAGGTGTTTTAAACAAATATATAGAAGAGTCACTACAGCAAAGCCATTTTGTGCAGAGATGTAGAATCTGTACAGCACCGCTTCCAACAAACTCAAAATATAGCATCTGTCAATCTTGTTTTAAAAAGAACTACACAGGTGGTGGTTACAGACGAGGAAAAAGAAACTAACTAGAACGATATTTATTAATATCAATCTCATCTATTTGTTCAGGTTTGAGATGTTTTTTGGCATAATCTAAGTAGATGCCAGACTCTAAAAACAGGTCAAACAGGTCAGAATCTATGTGCTCATCTTTAACCATAAAAGTCATGATTTTTAGAGACTCAGATAGTGTTTTTGCTTTTTTATAAGGTCTGTCAGATGCAGTTAATGCTTCAAAAATATCAGCAATCGCCATGATTCTAGCCGGAATAGAGAGTTCATTTTTTGTAAGACGTCTAGGATATCCTGTCCCTATAAGAGTTTCATGGTGAGTTCCCGCATACTCTGGAATCTTCGTTAAGTGTGATGGGAAGGGGAGTTGCTCTAACATTTTAATACTCATGATCACATGTTCATTTATTTTAAATCGTTCTTCATGAGTCAGAGTTCCTTTTTCAAGACAGAGATTGTAAAGTTCTCCATAGTTATATAGATGCTCAGGCACTTCATCTTTAAATCCATCAGCTTCATAACTCTCAAAGTCAAAGTTTTCTCTTTTTACTAGGTGCTCTTTTTTATCACTTAGGAGCTTTTCTTTGTACGGTGCAGGTTTTTCTTCAATGCCTTCATATCTTAGAAGTTCAACATCGGATAGCCCAAGTCTCTCGTCAAAATTTCTTATCCACTCTTTTTTGCCAATAATTCGGATGCGCTCTTGTTTGTCAGCACTCATATATTCTCCGCCAATATTAGAAGTGGCAATGAAGTTGAAATCTCCCATGAGTTGTTTTTGAGTGTTTTGCATTTTTTCTAAGGCTTCTTCTTTGTTCTCGCCTTTTAGCTGAGACTCTAGGTAAGTTATCTGTGTATCTCTAAAGAGTACTTCAAAACGAGTTCTTATCTCATGGATGCGGTTGTTTATCGTCTCTAGTTTTGTTGCCTTGTCTACAACATATTCAGGTGTTGTAACCTTTCCACAATCATGTAACCATGCACCTAAGTGAAACTCTCTCCACTCATCTTCTGTGTTAAATGAGAACTCTTTAAAAACACCATCATTAGTCTCAGATGCTACTCTTGTGAGCATTTCGGCTATCTCAGGAACACGTTTACAATGCCCTCCTGTGTATGGAGATTTTGCATCAATCGCATCTGCTATTATTTGTATTATTGAGTCAAGTAGTTTCTCTTGTGCTTTTTGATATTCTTGGATACTTTGAGACATATTTACAAAGGATGTTGAGAGTTCATCTAGCTCTGTAATGTTTGTCTTTATGTGAATAACTTCACCAAACTTTCTCTCTATAATTTTTTCATTTTCAGCCATAAGAGCACGGATCGGCTTAACTATTAAAGAGGTAGAGTAAAGTACTAGAGGTATAGTGAGTAGAACAAAAGCTATTGCTGCATAAATAGAGTATGTAATCATCTTCATATAAGGTGCTAGAAGATCATCTCTTGGAATTACTATGCCTATGTGCATGTTATTGTTTTCGTCTATATTTGAGAGTGTATGGTATACAAAGTAGTCTATATTTTTTTCATTTATGGTATGAGTCTTATTTGCAGGTAGCGTTTTAAATATAGAAAATACTTTATTCCAAATATTTATCTCTAAAGCTCTCGAACTAGCAATTTTTTCTCCATTGTTGTCATATAACATGATGTAAGAATTTTTATCAAAGTTTTGGGTACTTAAAAACTGACTCAGTCTCTCAAGTGTAAAATCTGTGGAAAGAACTATTCCTGTGTCTCTGACACGTTTACTAAATGTTAGACCATAAGTTTTTGTAGAGTTAAATTTATAAACATCAGTTCTTATGACTTCATCACTGGCCATCGCAGTTTTATACCAATCACGTGTAGTTGGCCTTAAAGTAGCTTTTACTGAGCGAGTAGAGAGTATGTTTAGGTTTTTATCTAGGAACTCTGCAGACTTGACTCTACTATCTCCTTCTCCAATAGCACTAACGACTGCCCAATGTGAATCTTTAGGTGAATTGTGAAGTTTTTTGAGTAACTCATTATCTTTTAGATTTATAACTTGGTAATACTCATCATTTGCAAAACCTAGATAGATACTATTCATATTTTTTGCATTATTCATTATCTTGATAAAGTCATTTAGAGCGGGGTGAGTTTCGTTTGCCTTGGGAGGCTTACTCAAATCTGAATTCAATGAGACTATGTCGAGTGTTTGTTTTAGAGATCTTTCAGAATGTTCTATAAAGTTTACAATCTTATTAGAAGTCTGAAGAAAGCTTTTATTAACGGCTGCGATAGCTAGTTTATCACTAAAGTAGTATTGAAGTCCCAGTAACAGAGTTGTTACCAGGAGTATTAGGATTATGAAGTTTGTTAAAATGTTTATGCGAATAGATGTACGAGAGATCATGAGCTCTCCTTTTTAATTCTTTATTTTTTAACTTTTAAACTCATCAATTGTAGATTGAAGTGACTGAGCTACAGAAACAAGTTTCTTAAGATCGTTCTCGATACTTAAGATGCTAGTGTTGTTCGCTGTAGAAAGTACATCAATATTATGAATATCTTCAATAATCTCTTCAATATTAGATGATATCTCTATTGTATCACGCGCTGATTTGTCTGCAACTTTAGTTGAGTTGCTGATAGCATCTGAAGTTGCACTGATCTTTTGCTCAACCTCATCAGAGATGTTTAATAAGCTCTCAATATTTTTTGCATTTATATGCATCTTGTCACTAACATCGTTGATAGACTGAACAATAGTACCAACACTGATATCTATCTCTGTTAAAGATTTTTGTGTTCTCTCAGCAAGCTTTCTTACTTCATCGGCAACAACGGCAAAACCACGTCCATGTTCACCTGCACGAGCAGCTTCAATAGCAGCATTAAGTGCTAGAAGGTTTGTTTGTTCAGCAATATCTTTTATAACATTTAGAACACCTTTAACTTGGTCAGCATCATTTTTAAGACCAACTAGCTCACTTGATAGTTCATTCTCAATCTCTACAAAAGCATTTACTTCATTGCTTAGCGCACTTAGTGAATCTTTTGCTGTGCTTAGTTCATCGTGAGCAACTTTAACATTTTTCTGCGTCTCTTCAGATGCTTCCATATTTTCACGAAGAAGATCTTTGATAGATACACTTTTTGCATTTGTTTTAGCAACAATCTCACGCTCTTGATTTGTGCTTTCACGTATAACATGGCTAGACTGTTCAATCTCAGATGCAATAGATGAGTTTTTGGCACCCAGTGATTTTACTTCATTTACGGTGCCTTGAACCATCTCTATAAATTTGTTTACTTCTTTTGCTGCATCACCAAACTCGTTGTCATGTTTATGCGATAACCTTTTAGTTAAATCTTTATCACCACCAACAAGTTCAGATATGCGAGATTTTAAGTTTCCAAGAGGAGTGAAGATCTCTTTTGTGAAAAATACACTTGCACCTATAGTAAATAAAATAGCGCCAATAATTAATACTATAAGAAGAGTCGCTTCAGTTGCTTCATTATCTGCGTCATTTTTATCGAGTGATATTACTAAATCCATAGCCCCCAGAACATAACCCTCTTTTACATTGTAGTGACAAGCAAGACATTTTGCCTCTGCAATCATAGGTTTGATCAGACGGATTGTATGATGATCATTTTCATTAGTCTCTATAACTTTAGTTGCTTTGGTGTTGATAACCTCTTTAATAAGATCATCTGTTGTAAAGGCTTGAGTTGGTGAGTATACTTCAATAACTGCTTTTGATCTAGCAATTTGCAGACTCTCGATCCCTTCTATCTTTCTCGCTGCTTTAAATGCATCTTGAACTATAGCAGCATCACCCATCATCATACTTCCAGTCATAGTCTGAAAGATTGATTCACTTAGCATCGCAAGAGATTGTTTAGCTGTTTTTTCTGATAGTTGCTGAAGAGTATTAGATAGATAGTATGTTATGCTTATTAGACCGATTATACTTAAAGAAATAATGGAAGTAATTACTTTTGACTTGACTGTTTTGAGCATTGCAGATTCTAATAAATAGTTTAATCTAAGATTATAGCAGAAGAATCACTTAAATTCCCTTTATGGTTGTTTAATATTATTATGTTTATTCTATTTTTGTGAATATATATTCGTTATATGTTATTATTAGTTCTAATGATAACACTAAGGCCGATTTTTTATAGAATTATAAGGAGGAAAAAATGTCTCAAACAGCATGGCTAAGCAAAGAACTCTCAAGCGGAAAAATCTTATGTCAGGCATGTGCGCAAGCTTGCAAGCTTGATGATGGAGAGTACGGTATATGCGGTGTTAGGCGAGTAGAAGATGGTGAGTTGAAACTACTTGTCTATGGACTTGCTGCTGCTGTAAATGTTGACCCTGTAGAGAAGAAGCCTATGTTTCATTTCCTACCAAAAAGCAGAGCATTTTCAGTTGGGACAGTTGGCTGTAATCTTTCTTGTAAATTTTGTCAAAATCATGAAATTTCTCAATATTCCAAAGAAAATAATCACAAAATCGCCGGTCATGAACTTCCTCCTGAGCAGATTGTCGCGCTAGCGATTGAAAATAAGTGTGATTCCATAGCCTACACATATAATGAACCAATTGTCTTTTTTGAGTACACATATGACACTGCAAAACTTGCACATGAAAAGGGCATAAAAAACATATATGTGACCAGCGGATATGAGACAAAAAAAGCTATTGACCTTTTACAGCCATATATAGATGGAATGAACATAGACATAAAAAGCTTTAGTGATGAGTTTTATAAAGAGATATGCGGAGCAAGATTAAAACCTGTCTTAGAAGCTGTAAAGTATGCACATGAAAAAGGCATCTGGGTGGAGATAACAACTCTGCTAATTTCAGGAAAAAATGACTCAGATGAAGAAATACGAAGCATCGCAAGGTTTATTGCAGATCTCGATACTTCCATACCTTGGCATCTATCTGCTTTTCATCCTATGTATAAGATGCTTGACGTTGAGCGAACACCAGAGTCAACTCTGCTTCGTGCTTATAAGATAGGACAAGAAGAGGGACTTAAGTATCTCTACGTAGGTAATATTGACAATGAAGACCATGAATCTACCTACTGTCCAAGTTGCAAAACGAGAGTAATAGACAGAAGTGGCAATATCGGTCAGTTTGTAACAAATGAGTTAGATGCTGAGGGAACTTGTCCTAAGTGTGGCTATAAGCTAGAGGGTGTCTGGAAGTAAGTCTAGACTTTGACAAGGGAGTCTCTGTTTAAATGGTAAACATCAAAGTCATTTGCTATAAATAGCTCTCCCTTGTAGTTACTCTTTATCTCATTATATACGACATCTATATCCATATGAGAGCTTTTGTTAAATCTAGGATTGATGTGATTAGCTATGAGATGCTTGACTTGCATCTGCTCTGCTGCAAGACCTAACTCTTTTGCCGTCGTGTGTAAAACCTTTACCGCCAAGTTGTCATAGACTTCTTGCGTGTAGGTACACTCATGTACTAAGAGGTCAAGGTCTCGTAGATATTCACCCAGTATATCAGGCTGTGAGTTGTCTCCTGCGATGATAATTTTTCTACCAATAGTAGGCTCATGCATAAACTCTTTTGGCTCTAATGTTTTACCATCAAACACAATACTGTTTCCTCTTTTTAGCTCACCGTATAGTTTTGATGGTTCTGCTCCAAGTGCTCTTAGTTTCTCTTCATTTATCTTATTAGTTATATCATCTTCTTTGATATAAAAAGCAAAACTATCTATGGAGTGAACAAGAGGCAGTACTTTTAGGGAAAACTTATCAAACTTAAACTCATCCCCACTTTTAAACTCGACTATATCTAGCTTAAACCCGAGCTTTTCTTCTGAAGTTCCAACTGAACACTCTAAAAATTTTCGTATACCTACAGGTCCATAGATGCTAAGAGGTTTAAAGCAGGTATCTAGTTTTTTTGAAGAGATAAGCCCAGGAAGACCGTAGTAGTGATCGCCGTGAAGATGAGTGATGAAGATAGTGTCGAGTTTTGCGACGGAGAGATGGCTGTGTAGTAGTTGATGCTGTGTGGCTTCCCCACAGTCAAAAAGATACCATTTGTTGTCTTGGTCTAGCTCAAATCCAAGAGCAGAAACATTTCTCTCTTTTGTAGGTTTTCCAGCACTAGTACCCAGAAATGTCAACTTCATACTCTATCCTTTTAGAGAAATATTTTCATATTGAATATTATAGTCATAAATAGTATACTACCTAAATAATGCATCACAAATATAGAGGTTAAAATATGACAATTGGTATTGTAAAAGAGCAAAAAACTGATGAGTTTCGTGTTGGACTAACTCCACAAAATGTTGCATCTCTTGTTGATGAGGGACATGGCGTCGTAGTTGAAAGTGGTGCGGGAGAAGGTAGCGGTTTTTCTGATAAAGACTACATAGATGCCGGTGCAAAGATAGTCCCAACTGCAAAAGAACTCTACGCAAGTGCAACCTTAATAGTTAAAGTAAAAGAACCGCAGCCAGCAGAGTATGAGTTGCTAAATGAGACGCATACCCTCTTCTGTTTTCTGCATCTTGCCCCTGTTCCTAAACTTGTCTCTGCTTTGGTAAAGAATGGTGTTTGTGCTATCGCCTATGAGACAGTGGCAGTGAATAATGAACTTCCTTTACTAAAACCTATGAGTGAGATAGCCGGAAAAATGGCACCTATGGTTGGTGCACAGCATCTGAGTCGCTATGAGGGAGGAGAGGGCATCTTGATAAGCGGTGCAGATGGAGTTCCGCCTGCAAATGTCTTAGTCATTGGTGCTGGAAATGCGGGATATAACGCGGCAAAAATAGCATCTGGAATGGGTGCAAATGTTACTGTGTTAAACCGCTCAACACCAAAGCTAATAAAACTCTTAGAGACTCTGCCTGATGTGAAAACTGAAATCTACTCTGATCAAAAACTTCGTGACTTGCTTAGAGATGCAGACATAGTTATAAGTACTGTACTTATTCACGGTGGAGCAAGTGCGCCAAAACTTATAACACGTGACATGCTTCGTGAAATGAAAAATGGCAGTATCATGGTAGATGTAGCCATAGATCAAGGTGGCATCGCTGAAACATCTCGACCTACAACTCACACAGATTCAACATTTGTGCAAGAGGGTGTTATTCACTACTGTGTAGCAAATATGCCTGGAGCTTACCCAAAGACTGCAACGCTTGCCCTTAGTAATGCAACCTTTTCTTATGTGCGAAAATTGGCAAATGAAGGAACTGTAGAAGCTTTAAAAAGTAGTCCATCACTCGCTCTTGGTGTAAATGTTTATAAAGGCAGTGTGACTAATAGGGCTGTTGCTGAAGTTTTGGGCTTGGAGTTTATAGGACTTGAAGAGTTACTAAAATAGCAAGTAGCAAAACGGCTACCGTAGAATCTACCTTACCTCTTAAAGAGAGAGCTTTTCTAACATCACTCTCTTTTATCTCAATGCGTCCACTTCCAAAATAGGGTTTCTCTTTTAACTTACCAAAGTAGTAAGTATCTCCGCCAAGAGAGATATCCAAACTCATAGCCATAGCAGTTATAGGGTGTCCTGCATTTGGTGAGTCGTGTTTCGCTCCATTCTCATAAAAAGAAAATATATCTTTTTGTTTAAAAAGAAGCATAATCAAAACAGCAGTCACTCTTGAAGGGATGTAGTTTGCAATATCATCTAGTTTAGCTGCAACTTTTCCGTAGTTCTCGTATTTGTCATTTCTGTAGCCTACCATAGAGTCCATAGTGTTAATGGCTTTATAGATGATGATGCCGGGAAGTCCAAAGAGTAAGAGATAAAAAAGAGGAGCGATAACTCCATCACTTAGGTTTTCAGCATATGTTTCTATGGAAGCTTTATAAATATCACTTTCACTCATCTGCTCTACATCACGAGAAACTAACTTTGCTATAACCTCTTGTTTGTTTTGGCTAACTAAAACATCTTTTACAGAGTCATAAAGCATTCTATGAGCTAGAAACATAGATGCTATAAATGAAGATATGATTATGTTTACAGCATCGTTCATCTCACTCAGATATAGATAGATGCTAATAGATATAAAACTAACCAAACTCAAAACAAACAAAACAAGTAACAAACCTCTGAGGATACTGTTTTTGTAAAATCTCTTCTCAAAAAAAGTAATCATCTCACCTATGATAATAATCGGATGTTTGATAAACCTAAACTCACCAAAGAGTTTGTCTGTGAAGTAGGCGAAAAGGGATATTAAAATATTACTCATATAGTTTGTTGCTAACAGCTTTGGGAAATAGCTTGATTTCGTCCACCTTCTTTAGCACTGTAGAGTAACTCATCAATACGTTTTAAAACAGTGTCTTCATCCATACTGCATGAAAGTGTTAAGACTAAAAGGCCTAAAGAAATAGTTACAAAATCACTCACTTCACTTGTTTTATGTTCAAGCCCAATATCTTCAACTGATTTAACTATTTTAGAAGAAAAGGTTTTGGCTTCTTCGAAGTTTTTCATCCCTGAACAAATAATTATAAACTCTTCTCCCCCGACTCTAAAAAGGTAATCACCTGCACGTTGTAGTCTCCTAGAGACCTGTTTAACAACTTTTTGCAGAGCTTCATCTCCTTTTATATGTCCATAAGTATCATTATATTTTTTAAAGTAATCAATATCTAGCATCGCAATAGAAAATATATCGCCTTTACGTCTTGCACGCTTGAGTTCTTTTGTAAATATTTGGTTGAAGAAACGACGATTATAAGCCCCAGTCAACTCATCTTTTATAGAAATCTCTTCGATTAGTTTTTGGTCTGTTATATTTTCTCTGATTGATGTATACCCGACAATATTACCATCATCAAGTATGGGAGATATATGAGCTATGATACAAAACACTTCTCCATTTTTACGAATATTTCTTATCTCACCAGACCAACTCTTACCATTTAAAATAGTAAGCCACATCTTTTTATAAAATGAATCAGGAGTATTTGGGTCTTTTAAAATTCTGTGATTTTCTCCTATAAGCTCATCTTTGGAATAACCGGAGAGTTTTGTATAGGCCGTACTGATATCAGTAATATTACCATCTAAATCTGTACTTGTCATATAAACATATTTATCAATAATCTTTAGTTGTTCTTCTAGCTCATCCTTGAATATTTTTAATTCGTCATGTAGTCTTAGTGGATAGCGAGAGAGTATTATAGCAATAGGCAAAGATACAAGAAGAATGATTAAGCTCATTACTATCATGTAATCTACTATATCTTTTGTATACTCCATAAGCTTTTCTGTTTTCTCTTCGAGGAGAATTTTTAAGCCTTCATCATTTTTAATGATGTCAGAGAGCTCAATATTAGAATGTTGTTTTTGAAAAAATAGGTTAAAAAGAAAGGTGTATTCATCTTGATCGGTTGCGTATCTTACATCTTTTGCACTATTAAGGTATCGTGTCCATTCTCCATGATTTTCTTTATATCCTCTAAGATTATTGGTAAGTATATGAGCATCTTTGTCTATTATGGCTACATGGAAAAGTTCAGATTCCATAACTTCTTCTAAAATTTTCTCCATAAAAATATTGATTATTAGCATACCTCTGAATTCATCATTAAAGTAATATGGCTTAGCTATACGTAATGTTGGTTTAATCGGCTGTACAATTTCCCCACGTTCCATATTTAAATCTATCTTTGAAAACCATATTGTCCCTTTAGTCATCTTTTTAACATCTTTAAAGTAATAACGATCTGCTTTATTTTGAAGATCTTTTTCATCTACTTGATAAGGAGAATCAGCAATGGAGTCTCGGTCAATTCTTATAGCTTCACATCCATGTTTACCAAGAAATCTAAACTGCATAATATTTGAATCGGAGTGAGCTATAGCCATCATAATGCTAGTAATTTGTTTTTTTTCTTGTGTAGAATCTGTTGGATTGCTTTGTATAAAACGTTCGAATTCTATTGTTCTATCCACAGCCCTAAGATAATTTCTGAAATTATCAGTTTGTGTGTGTATAAAGTCTTTTTTGTAAGCAAGAGTTCTCTTTGCTGAAACATCAAACTCTTTATGAATCGTATTTAACTGGTAATATCCACTAACAACTATTGAGATAGTCGAAATAATAAAACCGACAGCCACAAATAGCATGATAAGGACTAAACGGTAGTGATATTTACTTGTTTTAGGAATCAGTTTTGATAACAAAAGAACACCCCTCTTTGTAGCTATATAAGTATATTATATATCAAGAAAGCTGATTTTACAATCTTAGCTATTTAACTCTTTGACTATTTTGTCCATATCTATATGCTCCTCAATATGAGATGCAAACTCTTTTATGGCTTTGGCTTTGAACTTTTTAAAGTTGTAGCCTTTGTAGTTAGGATTTATCTCGCTAAAGAGCATCTCTCTTATTTCATCGCTATCAAACAGACCGTGGATGAAAGTTCCATAGAGATTTTCTTTAGACTTGCATCTCTTCTTTGCGATGCCGTTATGAATCTCATAGCCATCGACTATACATTTAAAGATTCTGTAACTACCTTTTTTTACAATCTTTTCTTTCTGGAAAGTCACATCGCCTTTTAGTCGTCCGAAGCCTTTTGTAATCTCTGCATCTGACTCAACTTTATCTGGGTCTAAAATACGCTCAAACATCATCTCGTAACCACCACAGATAGCAACTACTTTTTGCTCCGTAGAACTAAGTTTCTCTTCAAAACCACGCTCACGTAACCAAGCCAAATCATCCACAACTCTTTTACTTCCTGGAAGAACAACTAAGTCACAAGTCGCCATATCTCCAGCGTTTGAGATGAAAGAGAGTTCTACTTCTCTATCAACTACGAGAGGCTCAAAATCTGTAAAGTTACTGATGTGAGGAAGCTTGATAACTCCGACTTTGATGATAGCATCTCTAGTATCCTGAACATAGTTCATAATCGACTCGCTGTCTTCAAACCCAAGGTTAAAAGGTTTAAAAGGAACAACTCCAAGAACAGGAATCTTAAACTTTTTTTCTATGATTTTAACACCCTTATCAAAAAGGCTCATATCTCCCTGAAACTTGTTTACGATGACACCAATGACATTCTTCTGCAGTTTTTTTGGAAGTAGGTGATATACCCCATAGATGGACGCAAAAACACCACCTCTTTGTATGTCGGCAACTAAGATGATTTTTGTGTTAAACTCATCTGCAATGTAAATGTTAGATAGGTCTTTATCCATCAAGTTTAGCTCAACTGGACTACCTGCACCTTCAGCTACGATGCAACCGTATTGCTTTTGAAGTTTTAAAAATGCACGTTTGACATGTGGCCGAAGAGTTTTGATATCACGGTAATAATCCCAAACATCTTTGTCCCCAACACTCTTACCATTTACAATCATGTGGGCTTTTGACTTTCCACCTGACTTTAGTAAAATAGGATTCATATCCGGAGTAGTTTTCAGTCCAATCGCTCGTGCGGCAAAATACTGAGGAATAGCAATCTCACCACCAGCATCTGTAACTTGTGAATTGTTAGAAACATTCTGAGCTTTGAAAGGTGCAACGCTAACACCACGATGGTGAAGCAAGTAAGTTATGGCAAAAGAGAGAGTAGATTTTCCAGCATCACTGCTTGTTCCGAATATGCTAACAGAATTCATTTAGTGCCTTTTTTAGTTTGTTATGAGCCTTAGAGTCTTTGACTGCGAAGCGTAGATAGTCATTTGTCAAAAAGTCAAAACTTCCACAAGTCCGCACTAGTATTTTATGATGTAGTAGATGCTCAAATATCTCTTTGGATTTTTCTGATTTTACCATTACAAAGTTAGAGTCACTTTTGTAGATTTTACTAAAAAGTTTTGAACCTATCAAAATACGAAGAAGTTCTTTTTTGTGTCTTTTGTGAAGCTTCCTGCTTTGCTCGTCAAAGTCTTTGTCTTTAAGTCTTTCTTCTAAGAATTCTGCATCGTATGCTGAGAGGTTCCACATTGGTGTTTTTAGCATTTGAACATTCTCTTTATTTGAAAATATTGCACCAATTCTCACTCCGCCACAGCCATAAAATTTAGTAAATGATTGGATTATATAGAGTTTTTTGTAAGAATCGATTTGGTTTCTCAAAGATTTGAGGTTTTGGAACTCTAAAAACGATTCATCAAGAACAACTGTACACTTCTGCTTTTTCCAGATGCCAAAAAGCTTAGCTAAAGAGTAGTGTTTTGCATCGGGGGTGGAAGGATTTACAAAGACTACTATGGAACCTTTTTTTGGCTTTTTGTAGAGGTTTTTAAAGCGGTTTATTTTGATGATTTTCTTATCATTTGGTACTGCTTTTTCATACTCTCCATACAGAGGCGCATAGAGGTAAACTCTCTTCTCCCTCAAGTGTTTAAACAGCTCAAAAATAGCAGAAGTTGCTCCGTTGTAAAGAGTGATTTGAGACTTTTTTATCTCGTACTTTTTTGTAATTGTTTTTTTTAAAGAGCTGTAATTTGAGTCTGGATACTTAACTAACATGTTATTTGTAGGTGTTATGGTTATGCTTGGATGGTAGCTGTTTATGTTTGAGGAGAAGTCAATAATCTCCCCAGATTTACAGCCTAATTCTTTTGCGTATTTATAAATATTTGCACCGTGTTTCATTTTAGTAATTCTTTTGCTCTTGAAGTGTTTTTATACTCATGGACTCTTTTTAGTGCGAAGAAATTTGCAGCAAATTTCATCTTTTCTTTGACAACTTTTTTACTCAGTTTTTTAGGTGCGTGTTGGTTGTAGTTTTTCAAAAAAAGATTTATATAGTAATCGTGACGCTCTCTTGCATCAAAACCTACAAGTGTAACTGCAACGTCATAAGCAAAAGTTCCGCATGATGAATCTATGAAATCTATTACTCCGATTTTTCTGCCGTTGAAAATGGTGTTGTCTTTAAAAATATCTCCATGAATGATAGCCTCGTGTTTATGAGTAAAATTTTTCAGGAACTCAAATCTTTTGTAGTAAGCAAAGAAATTTTCTTTTACATACTTTAAAGATTGAGTTACTTCATCTTCGATGATTCTGTTGGAGTCGCATCTCATTTTTGAAGTCTGAGAGTGCATCTTTGCCAAAAATCTACCAAGAGCTTGGATGTGATAGCTTTTAGTATTTGTTGGCTGTTTGCCTTCTAGTTTTTCGTAGATGTACCAGCCGTAATTGCTATCAAGACAGGCAGGAACATTTAGCCCGACTGATTTTAACTCATTAAGCAGTTTTATATCCAGCTCTATTTTACGCGTAATATCTCGCTCATATCTTTTTAGAATATAACCAGTTGTCTCGTTGTGAATTATGTAAGTCGTGTCGATGATGCCAGATATAGTTGGTTTTATTTCTGTGAAACCGTAAGATGGGAAAAGCTGGTTTAACTCATGAAGTGAGAGTTGTGTCTTTACGCCCATGAGTTCTCCACTACACATTCGTCTAATGATTTTTCTTTTTTCCATTTTAGAGTTTTTAGTTCAGGTTCTTGGCAAAATTCATTTACATAACCAAGACAGAGGTAGGCTATGAGCTGAGTGTTTCTTGGAGCGTTTAGAGTCTTTAAAACTTTCTCTTCATCCAAGATGCTAACCCAGCCAAGCCCGATGTCTAAAGCTCTTGCCATCAGCCACATGTTCTCAATTGCACAGACGACACTATATTCACCCATTTTATACATACTTGTCATTCCAAGCGTAGGATTTTCTAAGCTTTCATATAAAACAGCGATGTTTATGGGTGCTTCTTTGATACCTTCTAGTTTTAGGCTTTTGTATATCTGGCTGTCCTTGAAGATCTCTTTTGCTTTTGTGTTTTCGCACACGAAATTTTGATGTATATTTTCTTTTATATTTTCATCTTTTATGAGCACAAATTTCCAAGGCTGAGAGTAACCCACAGATGGAGCTGAGATGCCGGCTTCTAAGATGAGTTCTATTTTTTCATCTTCTATGGCTTCATTTAAAAATCTGTTTCCGCGAACATCTCGTCTGCTTTTCATGATGTTTAGCAAAGTCTGTGCATCTTCTTTTGTAAAGGTCACTTTCTGCTCCTAGAGATTATCAGGTAGATAAAAAATGGTCCACCGATAAGAGCTGTAACTATCCCGATAGGGAGTTCACTTTGAGTCTGCAGACCTCTTGTGATAGTGTCACAAAAGACTAAGAAAAAACCACCAAATAGTGCCGTTTTAACTATGCGTTTGTTGACAGTTTCGGGGTGAAGTTTTGAGACTATATGAGGAACTACAAGCCCCACAAAACCGATAGGACCGCTGATGCTCACAAGTGTTCCTATGGCAAAAGATGAGACTATGAGAAGTGTCAAAGTCGTCTTTTTTGTGTTTACCCCGCGAAGCGTGGCACTCTCATCTGAGATGCTAAGAAGTTGTAGTTCGTAGCGGTAGAGATAGATAGCCAAGAAAAGTATGAACGCTATGATGCCCACACTAATGGGATGCATCCAGCCGATGATGGAGAGTGAACCCATGGTAAAGCGCAGAAGTATATCGTTTTGCATCGTGTCGCCAAGGTAAAAAACTACCATAAGTGCAGAGGTGTAAAAGAGTGAAAGAGCGATACCTAAAAGCAGAAGTGACTCAAAGTGTGAGTGCTTTAAAAACTTCGCTAGATAGATGAGTAGAAACACGGTTAGCATAGCTCCCATAAAACCAAAGATACTAACAGCAGCGATGCCAAAAACAAGACTTCCGAGTCCCAGTTTTATGGCAACTCCTGCACCCAAAACTGCACCGCTCGAGATGCCCAGAGTATATGGAGTCATAAGTGCATTTCTAAATAGTGTCTGAAAAAGAAGACCACTAAGTGCTAATATAGTTCCAGCAGCAAATGCAAACAAAACTCGTGGAACTCTTAGGTCAAAAAAGATAGAGTGCTGAAGTGTTCCAGATGTGAAAACCTCACTAAAGTTTAGTGAGACTGCGCCGATAAACGGAGATGCCATAAGTACCAAAAATAGTAAAAACCAAACAAGATACTTACTCATACTTCACCGCCAAAGCTTCAAACTCAACACCGTAAAGCTCTTGCAAAGTAGATGAGTTGAAGAACTCTTCTTTCTCCGCAAAATAAGTCGCATCCGAGTCTTTTATGAAAAGTGTAGGAGAGTCGATGAAAGATGCCAGATGCAAGTCATGTGTGATGAGTATAACTTGATGATAATCTTTTAAACCCTTTATGTGTTGCGCGATTATCTTAGCATTATGTGGGTCTAGGTTAGCAGTCGGTTCATCAAAGATGATGATTTTACTCTGCGCTGCCAGTGCTCCTGCAATGAGGACGAGTTGAGCCTCCCCCGAGCTTAGAGAGTTTAGAGTGTGCTTTTTCAGATGCGAGATCTTTAAAAATTCCAGAGTGTTTTGAGATATCTTTTTGTCTTTGTCTGAGTAGTCAAGAAAGTTCTTTTTGTGAGCAAATCTGCCAAGAAGTACAAACTCTTCAACACTGATAAAAGGGTCATAGACTTCGAGTTTTGCAGGGATATATGAGACGACTTGCGCGCGCTCTTTTAGTGTCATCTCTTTGATATTTTTATCATTCATGCTAACACTTCCCTCATACTCTATGAGGTTACAAAGTGCCTTTGCCAAAGTGCTTTTTCCAGAACCATTTGCTCCAAGGATGCTTAGATGATTATCAACACTTAACGAGATATCTTTTAGTATGCTTTTATCGTCATACTTAACACTGAGAGCATCTAGTCTAATCATGAATATCCAGCTTTTTAGTTTCACTATTATACACAACATACGAAGCATAGGGAATGGAGATGCCAAAGGCTTCTTCAAGGCTTATATCTTTTAGAGTGGTGATAAAAGTTTTAATTACACCACTGTGAGTAACAAGTAAAATATTTTCTTTTTTTAGCGTTGGAAGATACTCAAAGATAAACTTCTTTACTCTTAAAGTGTATTCCTCAACATCTTCTCCATCTAAAGCATTTAGCCACTGCTCAAAATTTATATATTGTATTTCGTTTTGGGCGATAATAGCATCAAAACTAAGTCCCTCATGTTTGCCCCATGATTTTTCTCTTAGCTCTTTTGTGTAGATAACATCGTCAGAGTTTATAAACTGTTTTAGAGTCTCTTTAGTACGAATAAGGTCAGAGCAAAAGATGGCATCAAAATCAGATGTATTGAAGTGCTTTGCTAAAGCTTTGGCATCTGCATAACCTTTTTCGGATAGCCCGATATCTAGATGCCCGTTGTAGCATCCGATGTAAGGCTCTTTGACTTCTCCGTGGCGTACAAGAGTTATAGTCATAGAGCAAGACCAAGGAGGATAGCGTTTAGTAAAATAAGCTCAGTTATTTCAATAGTAAAGCCGTAGATATCACCGCTAAAACCACCGTAGCGTCTGATGAAAAAAGTTTTGATAAGAGACAAAACTAAAAGACTAAGTACAAAAAGACCAAGTGTTGAGATGCTAAGAAGTGTCACGTATATGAAAGCTATAAGAACCTGCTTCCCTTTTAGTTCCTCTTTTGCTAAAGTTCCCATCCCGTTTTGGCTGATGTATGGGAAAAAGTAAATCGCCAATACTGCGTTAAAACGAGAAAGCAGAAGAACCACAGGCAGAAGATAAAAAGCGTCAAAAACAGCTAAAGATGAGGCTTTAAGTATCAGAAAAGTCACTGTGAATATCATGCCCATTCCACCGGTATTTGGGTCTTTCATGACTTCTAAAGCTCGCTCTTTTGAGACAAATAAACCGTCAATAGTGTCACTCAGACCATCTAGATGCAAAGCTCCTGTGAGTATTACCCAGAGAGTAAAGATGATGATGCCCAGATGTAAGTCTGTAATGTGTACTTCTAAAAGTGAGTGAGTTGTCCACAAAATGAGACCTAGTAAAAAACCTACAAGCGGGTAAAACAAAACCGCATAACCGTTTATGCCCTTGTTAAAATCGTGAACCTTGAAAAAAGGAATGCTTGTTAGCATTGAGACAGCTAGAGCGAAACCTTTGAAGAAGTTTTTCATTTTATCCTCGTTGAGATGCCGGCAATGGTATGATAGACTTCATCACATTCACTAGCAATTAGTTGAGAGAGTTTTCCGCTTGCATCTATGAAGTCACGGGAAAGTTTATTGTCAGGTATGATTCCGCTACCTACATCATTTAGAACAAAGACAATATCTTGGTTTAGCTCCAAAATTTTTGTAAGTTCTTTTTTCATATCTTCAAGTGAAAAACTGTGATAGAACATATTATTTATCCACATGCTAACACACTCTACTAACACTGGATTTTTGTTAGTCTTTATGACTTCATAGATTTTTAAAGGCTCTTCAAGAGTTTCAAAGTCATCACCTCTATTTTCTATGTGGGCATCTATACGCTCTTTCATCCCTGCATCTACAAACTCGGTAGTCGCCAGATAAGTAGGTTTTGTAATAGAGTTTTTTAGTATATGCTTTTGAGCGTTTATAGATTTTCCGCTTTTAATGCCACCGATAAATAGAGTTTTCATTTTTAACCTACATGCTGTATATCAGAAGCTCAATCGCATCTAATAATTCTTTGTTTGTTGTACCGTTTGTGTTGGCGTAGGCAAGAGCAGCACCTGCTCCAACGCCCTCTTTAGCCTCTCCTTCATCATAGAGTTTGAGTACAGGAATCTCAGTATCTGCAAATGAGAAGCTTGTATGAACAGCGTGAGGAGTGTAACTTAGAAGAGAGAGAATATGTTTGATGTCTGAGTTTTCATCGTTGGCTACCCATGAGGTAGTAGCAAGTGTAATATTGTCGCTTTTTATTCTCATAAGAACGTCTTCTTTTAGTTTGTCTGCCACTAAAAGACAAGCCGCCATCTGAGTTCCACCGGCTAAAACTACATGAAATCTTCTTGAAGCTTCTAGAAGAAAACCTGCATAAAAGATAAGCATATTGTCACTAACAAGAGAGAGCTTTTCAAAGTTAGTCATATCTTCATCCAAGAGAGAAAGTGCTTCGTTAATAGTTTTCTCTTTGATAGAATCTGGAGAGTTTAAAAAGCTCGAAGAGAAATCATTTCTACAGTCATATCCTAAAGCTAATGCTGTGGTGGTAGCGGTAGTAGTTCCGCCAGGAGTACTCTCTGCTAAGATGAGATAGTTTCCTTTTAGCTCGTAGTTTTTTCCTGCAATCATCCCTTTTTCGAACACAGTTCTTGCATCTATATTTGCTCCAGATGCAACTGAGCCTGAAGGATAGATGTCAAAGCTCTGAATAGGTGTTTTTTGCGGAACCGCATCTAGACCAAGGTTTAATACTTCTATGTTAGAGTAGGGTGTAAGCTTATGTACTGCTCTAGTAATAAGTGCAGGAGTCGGTACACCTTTTGGAGTCTCTGCAAGCTCAGGCATAGAGAATACTTTTTCATTTGTTATAAACTCAGCATCTAGAGTCGGTGTAAGAGGAATCTTTCCTGGAATACCGGCTTGTGTAATGCCCTCTATCTCACATGTTCGTGTAACAGAAGCAGCTAGTAAAAAGTCTGCCTTTCCCTCTGGAAGAGAGTCTGGTTGGTTTGTAAATATATTGAGCGTTTTCATACTTAGTTTCCTAGTCTGTAATTTTTGTTCATCTCAGTTGAAAGTTTCTTTATAGTTAGAGCTACTCTGTGAGATGGGATATGCAGGTAGTTTTCATCTACTATGGAGATATTGTTGTTTCTCGAAGCATTTGTCGGAATGCTTTGCCAAGCTTTGAGTGCTTTTATTACATCTACATTTGGTTCTGTCGCATGTGAATGCAAAATGATAATCTGATCTGGATTAATTGCTATGATATTTTCATAACTTAGAACAGGCTGTTCAGTTGAGGTCGTTATATAAGCATTTGTATTTCCGCTAAGTCTTATAATATCTTCAAAAAAGATACCGTGTCCCGCTATATAAATAGATGAACGCAGGTCGTCTCTAAGTCCGTAGACTATCATGACAGAGTGAGGTGTTTTGTTCTTTGAAGCGTTTTTTATCTCATTGTCTATCTCTTTAATGAGTTTTATGTTTGAGTTAGAGTTTATCTCTTTTGCAACTGCATTTATGGATTTTTTTATATTTTCTATAGTATTTAGGTTTAGCATCACGGTCTTGATTTTAAAGTATTTTAGTTTGTCTAAAGTACCTTGATTGAAGTCTTGACCAACTACTACAGTCGGTGCAAGGGCGAGAATCTTTTCTATATTTGGATTTGAATAGTTTCCAACTATAGGAAGATTTTGTGCTTCTTTTGGATGCAGGGAATATGTAGATGTTCCCACAAGAGAGCTTCCCTTATCCAGTGCATAAACTATCTCAGTGATAGATGGGCTAAGAGAGATGATTCTCTCATTTGCCCATAGGTTTAGTGTGAAAAACAGTATGAAAAGAAAAGTTTTTATACTCATAACACAACCTTTAGTATTTTAGTTTGAATCCAACAATAGCAGTTCTTGTAAAGTTTATAGGGTAGATGTTGTCATTCTCTATCCATAAACCATTTTTCTGATTAAAAAGATTGTTTATTTTAGCAAAAACTTCCCAACTTTTCATTGTGTATGTTGCAGAGATGTCTGTGCTCATATAAGCATCTTGCTTTTGAGAGAAGTTGTTGTTAAAGTCATCTGCCGCATAAGTTTCTGAGCGGTAAACCTGAGTCACAGAGATAGTGCTAAATTTATTTGGTAAAAAGCCTAGAGTCGCTTTTATGTTGTGATCTGAAACACCGGGAAGATGATTTCCTGCATAGTTATCTGAACCTTCTTTTTCTTCATCTATAATGGCTTGAATATAGTTGTAGTTTAGAGCAATATTCCATTTTTCTGTTATGAGCCATTTGTCATATATGTCAAGGCCGTATTTATGTGATTTGTCTATGTTTGTATTGTCGCCTGTCCAAGGACCTGTTTTATGATAGTAAATCTCATCTTTGAGATCAATATAAAAAGCAGATATTTTAAATTTGTTATTTGAGACAATATGATTAAAACCAATGCTGTAATTGTTTGCCTGAGCTGGATTAACATAACCTGTAAATGCACCTGTAGTCCAGTTAAAGAGTCTGTCTAAGTCCGCTGATTGATAAGAGTGAGCATAGTTAATGAAGAGAGATTTTTCTTTGTCATAAGAGTAGTTATATCCAAGTTCCGCACCATGAAGCGTGTCGTCTTGATTATCTCCTCCTCTGCTCTCAAATGAGACTTTTTCATATCTGTAACCTGCTTTTATGACACTGTTGCCAAGTTCAAAATTACTCATAATGTATCCGGCATTATTTCTCTTTGTAATTTCGTTAGTAGCACTTGTTCTGTCGTTGTTGTAGTTGTCATAACCTACAGAGAGTTTTAAAAAGTCACTCTCATAGTTTATTTTTGCTTTGATAGAGTCGTAAACATAATAAGCTGGATTAGATGTACCATATTTAGATTTTTTGTTCTCTCTTGTGGCATCTGCATTGAAGTTTAGTTTATCACTTATGTCATAGCCTAAACCAGCGTTGAATGCATCTGTATCATAAGATTGTTTTACAGAATAAGCACCTTTTTGAGTAGGGTCATCATTGTACTGAGCCTCAGTTAGTCCACTTGCATAGATCATCTTTGTTCTTGCACTTGTCGCTCCGGCTCTTAGTTCCAAGGCTTCTATAGGATTGTATAAGAGATTGAATGTACCGGTAGTGAGTTTACTTTCATCTTTGTTCCCTGCAGAGTCAATGTTACGGATACCATCATTCTTTTGTGCTTCACCACTTGCAGAAATAGCTAGTTTATCGCCTTTGTGACCAAGATAAAATGAACCGTCAAAAGTTCCGTAACTTCCGCCATAAATAGTAAACTCTTTGTCATTACTTTTTTTAGTAGTGATGTTGATAACACCCGCATTTGCACCGTCTCCGCCAACAACGATACCGCTTGATTTTATGATTTCAATACGGCTGATAGATGCCGGAGAAATAGATGAAAGTAGTTGAGACACCATATCTACGTTGTTTAGTCTTCTGCCATTTACATTGATGACTATGTTTTGGTAACCATCAGTAATGCCAAATCCGCGCATATCTATCTTTTGGGCAAAAGGATTTCCATATCCAGGCATAGTAATAACAGAAGTCTGAGAATTTAAAAACTCATAGACATTTCTTACATGAGCTTTTTCTATATCTTTTTGTGTATATATTTCTACTGCATCTGTAGATTTTAACTCATCAGTTTTTATGGCAGTTGATGTGATGCTCAGGGGTTCCAGAACAACTGTTTTTGCATCAGTAGCGTGAAGTGAGCTTAAAAAAGCAACTAGAATTATTGAAAATTTTATAGTATTTTGCATTGTCGACCTTAATCTTTTGTATAGTTTTTTGTATATTGTGTAGAAAGATTAAGCTGCGGGGGGAGAGGCTATTTTTATAGTTAGCGGTTTTCCACTTAGAGTTGATGCAGATGCACACATCGCCACAATTTTTTGTTGTGATACATGGGCTTGTATTGCTGCTAGTGAGAAGTAATTCTTACCAAAACCTTTAGGTTGCATCTGCGTTATTATCTCTTTATTGAATTTTCATCTAATTGTAGTCAAATACTTTTAATTCTCAATGAAAAGGGGATAAATGAATGTTAAATTTATTTTTTTTGAGATACAATCTAAAGACACTAAAAACAACAGTAGGTATGCAGCATGAATAAAGAGCACTTTGATAGTCTAATAAAGAGTACTAAAAAACTCAGTATACTCTATGTTGAAGATGATAAACTTGCTAGAGACTCTACGCTAAAATTTTTAGAAACATTTTTTTTAAAGATAGATATTGCAGTAGATGGTGAACAGGCCTATGCAAAAAAACAGCTAAAAAAATATGACATAATCATTACAGATATAAATATGCCAAAGTTAAATGGTATAGAACTTATAGAAAAAATTCGCAAACATGATGCATCTACCCCTATCCTAATTCTTTCAGCTTATGATGACAGAGACTATTTTGTGCAAAGTATAAAGTTTGGTGTAGACGGCTATATTTTAAAGCCTGTAGAGTTAGGACAGTTTAACACTATCATCTCAAAGATAGTAAAGAGAATAGATCTGGAGAGATCTCTTTCAGAGTACCAAAACAACTTAGAGCAAAAAGTAGAAGAGAAGACTAGAGAGCTTAGATACAGATGTTACCATGAGTTTCACACTGACCTGCCAAACTCTCAACAACTTCAAGCAGATATACTGAAAAAAGATTTTAGTTATATTCTGCTTTTAGATATCTCACACTTCTCTACTATAAATAAAGAGTATGGAAAAGTCTTTGCAAATCATGTTCTAGTAAGAACAGCCCGCATGTTAGAGTACCATATACATAAAAAAGCAAAACTCTATAAAATAGAATCAGACAGATTTGTCATAATGTTAAAAGATGCAACCTCAGAAGATGTGCATGAGTACTGTAATCAGATAGTTGCATTTTTTGATAATAAAAATGTAAAAGTTGATGAGGCTGAGTTAAGCATCACCTTTAATATCGGTGTTGCAAAAATACAAGATGATATAACAGAGACTCTTATCAACTGCGAATATGCACTAGATAAGTCTAAAGATCTTGGAAGTAGAAGATACGAAGTATTTGATGATGAAATCAGCTGTTTTAGAGATGAAAAAGAGGCTATTAGATGGTTAAGAACAACAAGAATGCTGATCTTAGAAGACAAGATAGAGCCATATTTCCAACCAATACAGGATATAAAAACTAATGAGATACTAAAGTATGAGGTTTTAGCCAGAGGTATCTTAGGCGATAGAATAGTATCTCCTATATACTTTATACCTCCAGCTGAAAAACTTGGACTTATTACCTCAATAACCAGAATCATGATAAATAAAAGTTTTGCATTTTTTCAAGATAAAACACATCAATTTTCAATAAATATCACAGAACGAGATCTGCTGGAGAGCTATCTGGTGGATTTTTTAAATGAGAAGATGGCGACATATAACATCTCTGCAGATAGAGTTACATTTGAGATACTTGAAAACATAACCTTAGTAAAAAACAATGCAAAAATAACAGAGCAGTTAAACGGACTAAGAGCTATGGGATTTAAAATTGCTATAGATGATTTTGGAATTGAGAATTCAAACTTTAGCAGACTTTTAGAGATAAATTTAGACTTCATAAAAATAGATGGAGTCTTTATAAGAAATCTAAAAGAAAATGCTAGAAACAGGACTATTACTAAAGCCATCGTAAATCTATCTAAGACTTTAGGTATTAAAACTATTGCTGAGTTTGTAGAAGATGAAGATATTTATAACATTATTAAAGAGTGTGGTATTGACTATGCTCAAGGTTATTATATAGGTAAACCAGAGGCTGTATTAATCAGCTAAAGAAAACTTATTTGGGTCTAGTGTTATTTTAAACCTAGCACCTTCTTGAGTGTTAAAACACTCTATGGACCCTAAACAGTGGTTCTCTATGATAGTTTTACTCATATATAGACCCAAACCTGTTCCGCTTTTTTTATCTTTTGTTGAGAAGTAAGGATCAAAGATTTTGGACAATATTTCTACATCTATTCCTCTGGCATTATCTGAAACTTCAAAAATGGCATCTGTACCATGCCTATATGTTTTAATCTCTATTAGGCCATGGCTGATTCCATTTTCTATAATCGCATCTTCAGCATTTTTAATCAGATTTAAAATAACCTGCTTAAACTCATTTTCATAGATGCAAAGCTCATCTTTAAAATCATTATGTATGACTAAGATTGTGTCGTGATCTTGAAGAGATGTTTTAACGATTTGAACAGTGTCATCTATAATATTTTCAAAAGTTGTTTTTGTAACCACCTTGGAATCTTTAAAGAAGTTTCTAAAATCATTAATAGTGAGACTAAGATGCTGTGAATATGCTTGAATATCTTTTATGCCTGCAGTAAATACAGGCTGATCATAATCATCCATAATAAGCTTTAACTCTAGTGTAGATGCAGTCGAAGAGATAGCGGCTAATGGTTGTCTCCATTGGTGAGCAATCATACTTAGCATCTCACCCATTTGTGCCATTTTACTCTGCTGAAGCATATGTAGTTCTTTCTCTTTAGCTTGAGTTATTGCTTTTGAAGTTTCATTTTTTAGGTTTATAAATTCATCTTGAAGTTGATCATTCGCATCAAGTAACTCTTTTTCTCTCTTTGCTAAAATATAAGATAAATATATTACTAAAACAAAGCCTATGATGGAGATGAAAATAAGCATGTTGTCTCTAGCTTCTAGGTTTGACTCAATAACATCCTCAAGAGAAGTTATAACTTCGATTACTCCCCTTTTGTCACCTAGTTTCCATTTGTCCTCTGTCCATGTTCTTTGGGGATGTGAATTGTGACAATCTACACAAGCCTGGTCAGTCATAAAGTCAGTTACTGCAACTCTTAAAACAGGTTTATCATCTATAAAATCCTTTTTTATGTAGATACCGTCATCACTATTTTTAGTATATTCTATTGCTTCTTTTTGAAATTCACTTAGTTCTCTCATCTTTCTAAAGGCAAAAGGGTATTCACTGTAAAGATTGTACTTTATTCCACTGTTATCGCTAAATATTCTACTTAGATCATGCAGAGCAGTTGCTGGAAGTGGCAGAGAGTTATTTAGACCCTTGTGGTCATAACTAAACTGCATATTTGGTGCATACTTTTTAATATCTTTTACAACAGCATCTACATAATAAGCACGTGTTAGTTTCATCTGCTCAACAGCGGTAATAGAGTGTTTTGTGGCCATTTTAATAGAATTTTTTTCTGTAATATATGGAATGTAAAAGAAAACAGTTATATAAGTGGCAAGAGAGGCTAATATGATAGGCGTGATGATTTTACTATCGCGAAGAATTTTTAGTGCTGAGTTTATTTTTTTATTCATTATCTTCATTAGTGAGGCATTATATATATGTTGTACTTAAAGTTGTTTTATATCTGCTAAACTATCATTTATGAAACTCTCACACTTAATACAAATAAAAAACTATCTACAAAAATTTCAAAAAATTTCAGCAATATATAGAGTAAGTGACACAATAGTCAAAGTATCATTCGATAGAGACGATGAAATCTTCTTTGAGATGCAACGCTCAAACTCTAAGATGTTTAGATGCAGCTCTTATGCCCGCTCAAAAGTTTATAATGCTCCATTTGATGTGCTTTTAGCAAAACGATTTAATCGTGCAAATATTTTGAGTGTAGAACTTATAAATGAAGATAAAATCTTAAGATTTAAAACCTCAATCAGTTCTGCATACAAAGAGGAAACAACATTACTGCAGTTTGAATTTACAGGTAAATATACAAATGTAATCATTTTAGATGAAAATGAAGTGGTACTTGAAGCTCTTCGTCATGTTGATCTCTTTTCTTCATTTCGTGAAGTAAGGGTTGGACAGAAGCTACTGAATGTCCCAACTGCTCCATTTATAGCAAAAGAGTACCCGCTAGAAGATGTAGAAAAGTTTTTGCATGATGAGTATGCTCAAGATATTGAGGATAAACTAGGATCTCTAAAAAAGCAAAAACTCTCTTTTCTTGGTAAAAAGCTAAAAAAATTGCAAAAATTGTACGATGTGCTTGAAGATGAAGAAAAACTTGAAGCTGAGGTGCAAATGTGTCAGCATCATGGAAACTTACTTTTAGCAAATATTCATAATATTAAGCCATATAAAAAGAGCATAGAGGTGAGTGACTATGACGGAACTCCTGTTACAATAGAGTTTCACAAAGACTTCTCAAGCCCCGCACAGATGGCAAATTCTCTATTTACAAGAAGTAAAAAAGCTAAACAAAAAGTATCGCATCTGCATATAGAAAAAGAGTCTCTTAATTCTAAAATAGAGCATATGAAACTATTTATGTCTGCTGTAGAAGAGGCAAAAGATATAGCCAAGATACAACTCTTGTTCCCAAAAAAGATTCAATCGAAAAAGATAAAAACAAATGATTCTATAGAGACTTTCTGGATAGATGGTTATAAAATTCAGCTTGGCAAAAATGAAAAGGGTAATGTAGAAGTCCTTAAAAATGCAAGAGCAAAAGATATTTGGGTTCATATGAAAGATAGACCATCAGCTCACGTAATCATCACAACAGATAAGCAAAATATCCCTATGAATATCATCGAAGGGGCTGGAAGATTGTGTGTTGATTTTACAATAGCTCAAAAAGATAAGTTTTTGGTCGATTATACTCCTAGACGAGAAGTTACTATTCAAAGTGGTGCGAGTGTGCTTTATAATAAATATAAAACTATCGAGATAGATACACGGTGATAGTAGATTAAAGTGAGGAGGATGTTATGTCAATTGGAGCGATAGGAAGTGCTGTTTTTACTAATCAGATGACTGCTAATGTGTCCTCTGTGCAAAATGCTCATAATAATCGTGTGGATTTTCAAAATATGGTTGCGCAAGCGGCTGCTCAAGAGAAAGACGAGAAGGTTCTTGAAGTCCGTCCAACTGAAGAAAATCATGAAGTTGATCCAGATCGTGAACATGAAAAAAATGAAGCTGATCAAGAGACTGCCAGAAGTAAACATGAAGAACATGAGAGTGAAGAAGAGGAAAAAAAGAGTGAGTTTCCAATTCATAAACTAGATATTAAAGTCTGATTTGGTATAATCCTTTCAAAGGAAACTCATGGGATTTTTAAAAGCACTTACCTCAAGTAAAGAGAGAACTGTTACTGGTCTTTCGCTGATAGCAGTCGTTTTAATTATTGGTTTTATTGATAATTTTTTTCTTATGTGGGCAGTTCTTGGAGCTGTTTATCTAGTAGCATTTGGCGAGGCGGTGAAACTTTTTCAAGTTGAAAAAGACTCATTGACGATTTATGCTGTTGGCATCTGGCTTCTGGCTGGTGTCTATCCCTATGGCGATGACCTCTTTGTTTTGGCCGGTGTTGCTTATGCAAGTGCTGTGGCTTTTGACAAAGAACTTAAATGGAATGACTTTTTTCCTTTTATCTACCCCACAGCAGGAATGCTGTTTATCTTCACAATGTATCAAGAATACGGAGTACTTTCATTATTGTGGCTTTTAGTAGTTGTTGCAATGACTGATGTCGGGGCTTACGCTGTAGGAAAAAGCATCGGAAAAACTCCTTTTTGTGAGACTAGTCCAAACAAGACTATGGAAGGCGTAGTCGGTGGCATTATAGTTGCTACTTTCAGTGGTATGTTTGTAGGGCTTAGTATTGTTGACTTAGGTGTTGCTTTTATCATCTCTTTTATGGTTGCGACTAGCTCTATTTTTGGAGATCTTTTTGAGAGTAGCCTCAAAAGAGCTGCCGGTGTAAAAGACAGTGGAGATATACTTCCAGGTCATGGTGGTGCTCTTGACAGAATAGATGGTTACCTCTTTGGTGCTATTGTTATGCTTGTGCTTCTGAGAGGACTTGTGTAGTTTGGTACTGCTAGGCTCAACAGGTTCTATAGGTGTAAATACACTCGAAGTAGCTAAAAAATTTAACATAGATGTTGAAGTCTTAGTCTGTGGAAAAAATATAGAACTATTAAACAAACAGATTTTAGAACACTCTCCTAAAGTTGTTGTAATCGCAGATGCCCATGACATACACAAAGTAAATCACTCTAATGTATTTTCAGGCTCAGATGCTATTTTAAAAGTTATAGAAGATTCAAGTTCGGAGTTAGTTGTAAATGCGCTTGTTGGTTTTTTGGGTCTTCGTCCGACACTCACAGCTCTGGGTTGCGGTAAAAAAATAGCTCTTGCAAATAAAGAATCATTAGTCGCTTGCGGTGATTTTATAGATGTAAGTAGAATCCAGCCAATAGACTCTGAGCACTTTGGTCTTTGGTACCTGATGCAAGATAGACCTGTTGAGAAGATGATTATCACTGCATCTGGCGGAGCATTTCGTGATTGGGATATAAATAAACTTCAAAATGCTACTCTAGCAGATACTCAAAAACATCCAAACTGGTCAATGGGACAAAAGATTACAATAGATTCTGCCACTATGGTAAATAAGATGTTTGAGTTATTAGAAGCCAGATGGCTCTTTGGAAAGGGTGAGTACGATGCAATCATTGAGACAAAGTCGCTTATTCATGCACTAATTGATTTTAAAGATGGCTCAACTACGGCACACTTTGCTCATGCTTCTATGCAGCTTCCAATCGCTTATGCACTTGATGAAAAGATGAATGAGAATATCTTAGGGCATGTTGACTTGCTAAAAGTCGGCTCTTTAGAGTTTCGTGAAATCACTACTGATAGATATCCAGTTTGGCAGATTAGAGAAGAGTTGCTTAAAAATCCATCTCGTGGGGTTGTAGTAAATGCAGCAAATGAAGCAGCGATCCAGAAGTTTATAAATAAAGAGATAGGCTTTATGGATATCAGTAAGACTATAATAGAGGCTTTTGAGAAGTTTACAGAGATGCCAAAAAATGTTGATGATGTATTTGACATAGATGCTCAAGTTCGTAGAGAAATTGGGAAAAGAAAATAATGACTAATCAAGTTGAGAAAGCTACGAGTGGTGGTGACTTACTCACTTGGGGCATAATGTTTGGTCTGCTTGTGATAGTAGCTGCAGGTTTAGCTATTTGGGATATAAAAAGTAGAAAGGAATAGGGCTATGATATTAAGCATAGAAAGCTCATGTGATGATAGCGCCATTGCAATTACAGATATAAAAACAAAAAAACTTCTTTTTCATAAAAAAATATCTCAAGAACTTGAGCACTCTATTTATGGTGGAGTTGTTCCAGAACTAGCTGCCAGACTTCATGCTGAAGCACTACCAAAGATACTTGCAGAGTGTGAGCCATACTTTAAAGATTTAAAAGCAGTAGCAGTTACATCAACTCCAGGTTTAGCTGTAACACTTGTCGAAGGGGTGACTATGGCTAAGGCTGTGTCTGTTGCTTTAGGCATTCCCCTTATAGGGGTTAATCATCTTGTGGGACACATCTACTCTCTTTTTATAGATAAAGAAACACGGTTCCCTTTGACTGTTCTTTTAGTATCGGGTGGACATACTCAAGTTATGGAAGTAAAATCATTGCAAGAGATAAAAACTGTTGCTAAAAGTATGGATGACAGTTTTGGAGAGAGTTTTGACAAGTGTGCAAAGATGATGGGGCTTGGCTACCCTGGTGGACCGCTTATAGAAGAATTGGCAAAAGATGGAGATAGAAAAAAGTATGATTTTACAATTCCTCTTTCGCAATCAAAACTGATTGCGTTCTCATACTCAGGACTTAAAAATGCAGTTAGGCTTGCAGTTGAAAAAGGTAGTGAAGAAGACTATAAAGATATAGCCGCTTCATTTGAGCATATTGCGACTATGCATCTGACTCAGAAATTAAAAAAGTATTTTAAAACTGTTCAACCAAAAACTTTTGCAATAGTCGGTGGAGCAAGTGCTAACTTGTATCTTCGCTCACAGATTCAAGAACTTTTAAGGCCTCATGGAGCAGATTTACTTCTTAGTGAACTAAAATATTGTTCTGACAATGCAGCTATGATAGGTAGAGTAGCAGTTGAAATGTATGATAAAAAAATGTTTAGTAATATGCAAGACCTAGATATATCTCCAAGAAGTAGTATATAATACTACAGACTAAAGCATTTAAACCCTTTAGCAAGGTTAGATTAAGAGAGTTAGTGTGAGAGATAATCTTAAGTGAAACTTAGTTAAAAACACAATAAATCTAAATAAGAGTATTTTTATCCGATTTGACTTATAATTCTCTTGTCCAATTAATAAATCACGAAAACGTGATTAACTTTTTACTCAGCAAAACTGAAGTAACAAAGTAAAATAAAAAAATAAAAAAATTAAGGAGCCAAAATGGCAACAGTAACATTCAAAAACGACATCGTATGTAATTTAGCAGGTAACGAAATCAATGTAGGTGATACAGCACCAGTAACAACAGTAGTAAACTGTAACCCAATGCTTCAAAATGAGCAAATCGGTGGAGAAGGTAAAGTTCAATTAGTTGTAGCAGTACCATCTTTAGATACAGGTGTTTGTGACGCTGAAACAAGAAGATTTAACACTGAAGCAGCAGCTTTATCAGGTGTTGAAGTTATTACTGTTTCTATGGATTTACCATTTGCATCTGCTAGATGGTGTGGAGCAGCTGGAATTGAAAACTTAAAAGTTTGTTCTGACTTCAGAAACAAAGATTTCGCTAACGCTTATGGTGTTCTTTTAGCTGATGGTCCTTTAGCTGGTATCACTGCAAGAGTTATTTTTGTAATTGGTAAAGATGGAAAAGTTTCTTACAAGCAAGTTGTTCCAGAAATTACAACTGAGCCTAACTACGAAGAAGCTATCGCTGCTGCAAAAGCTGCACTTTAATCAACACTCCTTAGACATTTTAGGTAATTTTCAAAAGCTACTTTCTTCCCCTGTAGTAGCTTTTGGCGCCTTTGGTGCCAAAACGAAGTGAGCCGATAACTCATTTTATTCTTCCTCCTTTTTTAGGGCTTCGGCCCTAATATTTATCTCTTTAAGTTTACTACTAAAACACTCTGATATAATTGTATAAAACAACATTGGAGATTTTAAATGAAAAAAATTTTTACAGCCTTGACGTGTGCAGGTCTTTTAGCCTCAACTGTTAGTGCAGATTTTGGAAGAGTTGAGATGGGTGTTGGTGCCTGGGCACAAAAAACTAGTGGTAAGATTAGCTACACTGATAATGGAGCAAACGGTACATATACATCAAGCGAAAAAGATGTTTCTCAGCTTTATGTATGGGCACTAATAAAACATCCTATACCAGTTGTTCCTAACCTTAGATTGGAATATGTAGCTTTAGAAGATAAAGGTACTGCTACTGGTCAGTTTAAAGATTTTAATATCGGTGGGGTTAGTACTACTATGGCTTATGACATGAAACAATACGATATTATTCCATACTACAACATCTTGGATAATACTGCATGGATTACTCTTGATCTTGGTTTAGATATTAAAGTAGTTGAAGCGTCATACAATGCAGCTCCACAAACTCCTTTTACTGGTTATAGCGGCAGTGAGACAATAGCTCTACCACTTCTTTATGTTAGAGGTCGTGTTGAGATTCCTTCAACTAATATTGGTATTGAAGCAGATGTGAAATATGTGACATATAGTTCAAGTACTGTCTATGATGCTCGTGCAAAAATTGATTATACTTTAGATTTTATACCTGTAGTTCAGCCGGCAATAGAAGTTGGCTATAGAGTTCAAAAAATTGATCTTGCAGATGATAGTTCTTTAAATGTTGATTTAGAGTTTTCAGGTGTTTATGCAGGTTTAATGCTTCGTTTCTAAAAAATAGTCTAAATTAAGAGGCTAAAAAAAGCCTCTTAATTATAGTGTTTTTAATTTTTCGTAGAGTTTATACGGAGTTACACCTAAGGCTTCTGCCGCTTCTTTCATTTTAGTATCAGACGATGCTTTAAAGCCTTGTTTTTCTAAAAATTCTATAGACTTTTCCAAACTTATTTTATTAAGACTTGCTAGCTCATCCAGTGTTCTGCGTCCTAAAAAATCTATTTTTTCATCATTTGAATTTTGCTTTGGTCTTATTATGTCATAAATTACTTTTGAAGCAATTCCATTTTCTTTTGATATTTCCAATAGTGTCTGCTCTATTGAATCTACTTTAATATTACTGTCTTTTAAGAGTTTTACAGCGTTATCAGTATCTGCACCTATTCTTTTTGAAAAAGATTTTAAAGAAGATTCTTCTGCGTGTCCATATGGCGGTGAACCATATTCTTTCTCCCAATAAGATTTGATATCATCATTTAAATCAAGTACACTCTGAAAAGGCTGGATGCCACTTAATGTCCCTGCTACAAAAAGTATGTTGAGGCCAAGTGCGATTAAAAGTTCTTTTTTGAACAGTGTAATCTTCTTTGCACTATCTCTCATGTAGCTTACAAGCGGCTTCCAATTGTAATATATATGCCAAATTGTTACAACTAAAAAAAGAATCATCGAAGTTATATGAATATCACCGTATTGAGTCTTAGTAAGTCCAAACATCTGCCAGTTAGCCCAATAAGCAATCTTGCCCTTTGGAACAATATAGAGCATTATGCCAGTGATACTCATAACAAGAAACGAAAAAGCAAGTGTTAATGAGATAATCTTTTTCATTACAATTTTATTGTCCATTTAGCGATTACTTCCCTGACCACGTCCCATACCTTGACCACGTCCACCTTTTCGGTTTGCTTGGTGGGTTTGAAATTCTTCTTTATCAATGTTCCCATCAGCGTTTGCATCTATATCATTAAATTTAGGTGCATTATCGGCATTACGCATCATACGACCAGATTCAGCTTGTTTTTGCATACGTTTTTCTTGAGTAAAGTTAAACTCTTTTTGAGTGATTTTACCATTACCATCAGTGTCAAAATCTGAATATGACGGCATTGTATTTGCCGGTACTATAGCTAGAGCGCCCGTAACTATTAATGTTACTATAAGTAAAGTTTTCATCTTAAACTCCTTGTTTTTTATCTATATGTGCATATTTTATAATGTTAATATTAACGAAATCTTAACCTAAATACCTCTTGTCTAAGATTACAACTTCACACTCTAGTGAGATACCGAACTCATCAAGCACCCTTTTTTGAGCCTCTTCAATTAGAAAGATGGCATCTTCAAAAATACCACCTCCACAGTTAACTAAAAAGTTTGCATGTTCAGTGCTAAACTCCATTCCGCCAACTCTTTTTCCCTTTAATCCAACAGCTTCTATTAGTCTTCCGGCATAATCACCCTCTGGATTTTTAAAGCAGCTTCCAGCACTTGGAATACTTGGTTGGTTTGAACGCATCTTTTTAAACAGCGCTACTTTTTCTTCATCAAAACCATACTCAAGAGCAAAGGTAGCTTCTAAAATAGGCTCTTTTATATTTGTAAATCTGTACCCAAAAGTTATATCATCTTTGTGCAGGGCGGCTTTAGTTGTTTTAATGCTAATCAGATAGTTAAATATTTCATACTCTTTAAGTCCAGCGTTCATATATACCAAACCGCCAAGAGTTCCAGGTAGATGTGAAATAAATTCAAAGTTTGCGATATTGTGTTTTTTACAAAATGAGGCTATTTTCCCTGAAGGGGTTGCTGCGCCAATTTTAAGTACGCTGTCTTCTATTTTTATATAGTCGTAACTTTTTGAAAGTTTCATGAGTTTTGGAGGTTGTGTCCCCATAAGAATGTTGTTACAAGATCCTATGAGAAAGTGTTGTGGGGTCAAGTCATTTGGATTTTCTAAAAGAGAAACTTCAAGAGTATCTCCAATATTTATGGAAGAGAATTTGGAAAAGTCTATTTTTTTCGTTTTCATCACTCTATGAATTCTGGCATCATATTGAAGATATTGGTCGCAAAGTCGGTCATAGAGTTTAGCATCCAAGGCATAGTCAAGATTATAACTATAACAACACCAATAATCTTAGGAATAAAAGAAAGAGTCATCTCGTTAATCTGAGTTGTAGCTTGAAATATACTAACTGCCAAACCTACGAGCATACCTGTTAAAAGACCAGGAAGAGCTAATAAAAGAGCGATCTTAAATGTTTCAATTCCTAGTGCAATTAATTTGGCTTCCATGACGCTATGAGTTCCTAAGCTCTTTGTACTCAGTAGGAATCATAAAATCTTCTACTTTAACTTGTGAGTCATAAAAACCATGTTTGTGTCCAAGTTCAAACAGTTTGTCTATTGCTTTGTATTGAATATCACTTAGAGTGATTGAGTCGTCATTTGCATAAAGCTCTAAGTATTTATCTAGTGTCGGAGCATCTATACGTACTAAATCACGTTCAATTAGCATTTTAGAAAGTCTATCTTTGTGATCTCTTGCAACTTGAACCGCTTTAGTAAGAGTTGCTTCATATTCAATAGCTTTATTTAGAGGAAGTGAGCGGCGAATTGCCATACCACCAAGAGGAAGAGGAAGTTCATCTCCGGCTAGTTCTTGCCAGATATCCCACATCTCACGTTCTACTTCAAGAGCATTATCATAAGTCAAAATGCTCTCATGAATTAAAACGCCTGCATCTACATTGCCATCAAGAACAGCTTGCTCAATCTCTAAAAAGTTCATATAAGTAACTCTTGCGTCAGGATAAGCTATGCGAAAAAGCATCGCATTTGTAGTGTGTTTTCCACTAAGTGCAACCTTAAAGTTACGTTTTAGTTTTACACCTTTTTTCTTGATGAGTTTTGGTCCATAACCTTCACCAAAACTTACAGCAGTTCTTAGCGGTGCATATTCTTCTTTTATGTGCGGATAGAGAGCAAAGCTTATAGCAACAATGTCATAAACACCGTTTAGTGCATCTTCATTTAGTGTTTGGATATCTTTAGCAATGTTATCAAATAGGGTGTTTTTCATATCAACCCAGCCAAATTTGATAGCATAATACATGAAGATATCATCAGCATCTGGGGAGTGTGCAATTAAAGTTCTTTTCATAAAGTTGATTTTAGCCAAAAAGGGATAAAATCTCACTAATTTGTATATAGAATATTTTGTATAAAAAGAAGTTGGCAAAATAATATGACAATATGTCATATTATTTATAAAGCATCGAAAAATTACCTATAATTACTCAAAATTTAAAATAAGTGAGCCCAAGATGGACGCAAATAAACAAAAATCATTAGACTTAGCGATGAAACAAATCGACAAGGCATTTGGTAAGGGTGCTTTAATGAGACTTGGAGACAAAGATATAGAGCCAATTAAATCAATAAGTACAGGTTCTCTTGGGCTTGACTTAGCGCTTGGTATAGGTGGTGTTCCTCAGGGAAGAGTTGTTGAGATTTATGGACCTGAGAGTTCTGGTAAAACAACTTTAGCACTTCAGATAACTGCAGAATGTCAAAAAAATGGCGGTGTTTGTGCATTTATAGATGCTGAACACGCTCTTGATGTTGTATATGCTAAAAATCTTGGTGTAGATGTTGAAAATCTGCTTGTTTCTCAGCCTGATTATGGCGAACAAGCTTTAGACATTGTTGAAACTATTGCTCGTAGTGGAGCAATTGATTTAATAGTAATAGATTCAGTTGCAGCTTTGACTCCAAAGTCTGAGATTGAAGGCGAAATGTCTGATCAAAATGTTGGTGTTCAAGCTCGTCTTATGTCAAAAGCTCTTCGTAAACTGACTGGTGTTATCAGTAAAATGAACTGTACCGTTATTTTTATAAACCAGATTCGTATGAAAATTGGTATGATGGGCTATGGCTCTCCGGAGACAACAACTGGTGGAAATGCTCTAAAATTTTATGCATCAGTTCGTATTGATGTAAGACGTATAGCTTCTCTTAAGCAGGGCGAAAGTCAGATTGGTAATCGTGTTAAAGCTAAAGTTATCAAAAACAAAGTGGCACCACCATTCCGCCAAGCAGAGTTTGACATTATGTTTGGAGAAGGTATCTCAAAAGAGGGCGAGCTAGTTGACTATGGTGTTAAATTGGATATCATAGATAAAAGTGGCGCCTGGTTCTCTTACGAAGAGACTAAACTTGGTCAAGGACGTGAAAATGTTAAAGCTAAGTTCAAAGATGAGCCTGAATTGGCAAGAGAGATAGAAGAAAAAATCAAAGTAGCTATGGGCGTAAGTAATGTCATGATTATGGACACTACTGATATAGAAGACTTAGACGAATAACCATAACCTTCCCTTGTTCCTAAGTTGCACTTGGGAACACTCTCTTGCAACTTAAGTATTATACCTTTCTTCTAAACCATAAATAATATTCATCTTAAGTAGTTTTAGATAAAATTGCGGCAATAATATGTAACATATAGGATTATAAATGTATATTGAAAACGTAAGCGCAATCGAAGTAATGGATTCTCGTGGAAATCCAACGGTTAAGGCGACGGTAGAGTTAAGTGACGGGACAATTGAAAGTGCAATCGTGCCTTCGGGTGCTAGTACTGGTAAACGCGAGGCTTTAGAACTTCGTGATGGCGGAGATCGTTATATGGGCAAGGGTGTTTTGCAGGCAGTTGAAAATGTAAACTCTCAAATCTCTGATGCATTAATCGGTCAATCACCTTTTAATCAAGCAGTTATCGACGCTACAATGAAAGAACTTGACGGTACTGATAACTATGGTAACCTAGGAGCTAATTCTGTTCTAGGTGTTTCTATGGCTGTTGCTCGTGCGGCTGCTAAAAGTTTAGGTATGCCACTTTATCGTTACCTTGGTGGTGCTAATGCTATGGTTATTCCTACTCCAATGTTAAACATTATCAATGGTGGTTCTCACGCTGATAACTCAGTTGACTTTCAAGAGTATATGATTGTCCCTGTTGGATTTGAAGATTTTGCGGAGGGTTTACGTGCTTCTGCTGAAGTTTATCACAACCTAAAAGCTATTTTGAAAGCTAAAAAACATAACACTGCACTTGGTGATGAGGGTGGTTTCGCACCAGACCTAAGCTCAAATGAAGAACCTATTCAGATAATCATGGAAGCAATCGAGAAAGCTGGTTACAAGGCTGGTGAGCAAATAGCTATCGCACTTGACGTAGCTGCATCTGAGCTTGTTGTAGATGGCGGATATAGACTAGACTCTGAAAACCGTACAGTAACAAGCGAAGAGTTAGCTAACTACTATGTTGACTTATGTTCTAAATATCCAATCGTATCTATAGAAGATGGTCTTAGTGAAGATGATTGGGATGGTTGGAAAATTTTAACTGAAAAGCTTGGCACTAAAGTTCAACTTGTTGGTGATGACCTTTTTGTTACAAACGTAAACATTTTAAATGAAGGTATCGTTAAAGGTATCGCTAACTCTATTCTTATCAAACCAAACCAAATCGGTTCAGTTTCTGAGACTATGCTTACAGTTAGACTTGCTCAAAGAAATGGTTACACTTGTGTTATGAGTCACCGCTCTGGCGAGAGTGAAGATGCTTTTATCGCTGATTTTGCTGTTGCGCTTAACTGTGGTCAAATCAAAACAGGCTCAACTGCACGTGGTGAGAGAACTGCTAAATATAACCGTCTTTTAGAGATTGAAAACGAAGTTGTTTATGGTGAATACTTAGGTTCAGCAATTTTCAACTAGGTCATACTCTGATGAACCAAGAAGAACTTTATGAAGATATAGACAACTCTCAAAGTATCACTCAAAGATACTTGGGACTCTCTTTAGCAAAGTTCTTAAGTTTATTATTAATTGTCTTAGCACTTGGGGTTTATCTCGGTGTTCTTCTGTATGGAACTAACTCTGTAGAAGTTCTTTTTGGACTTGAAGATTATGAAAATTATCTTCAGGATGAAGTTCATAGATTAAAAAATGAAAATGCAGAACTTCAAAGAGAGTATTTTGAACTAAAAGAGATTTCTGCACCAGTAAGCCCCAAATCAAAATAAACTTGATATAATGCTTGTAAATTAATTCAGGGGTAGTTTTGATTAGAATTTTATTTATTTTATTTTATTTATTAATCATCTCAGAAGCTCGTGAAAACCCTTTTTTCCCTTCAAAAGGTGAAAAAGATATTCCCTACACTTCAAACCAAGTTAAACCTGCTACACCTCTAAAGCGTTCATCGATAACTCTTCCTTCATCGGCTAGAATGATTAAAAAAGTCACTATTGAATATGAAAATCTAGATGCTACTATTGAAAAAAAGAGTATTGATCTTGACAACTCTATAGACTGGCATCTACCTATTTTCGTATCTCAAAATTATGCCCAAACTGAGACAGAGACAAAGACTCAGGATAATGTACAAAAAGTAGATACAGAGCCTAAGAAAAACAAAATTATTAAATACAAAGAAATTGCTTCAGTTAAACATGCAAAGTTTTTATCATCAGACAAAACTCTCAAAATCATAACAGAAGATAAAATAATCAGAAACTTTATGCTTGTAAAACCACATAGAATAGTTGTTGATTTTAAAAGAGATACTAACCTAAAAAGTTATGAAAAAGAGAACCTAAAAGGTGTCTTTTGTAAGGTTAGAGTCGGAAATCATTCTGGCTATTACAGAGCTGTTGTTGAACTTGACGGACTCTACAGATATGAGATGCAAAAAGTTTCTGATGGGTATACTTTTAAACTACGTTAAACACCTTCTAATATAATCAAAATAATATAGATTTAGTTTAAATCCCCATCTTTCCAGTATTTTGTCCCCTGTATAGTAGCTTGAATTGCCAGACCATTTTGAGTAAGTTTATAGAGTCTAATACCTGGAGCAACTGTAATGGCTGCATTTACTGCCCCGCCTTCTTTTCCAGCTTTAGCCGCTGCATCTGCTTGTGCATTTGCTTCCCAGCCAGAGTTTACAAAACTATCAAAAACTTTTTTGTTTTCAAACAAAAAGATTGCTCTGAAATCTTTAACTCCAAGACCAAAGCCAACACCACCAGAACCCATATTCATATAGATATTTTTTCCAGTTTTGTTATTATGAGCCATACCTTTTCCACCTTCAGCAGATAAGATAATAAGATTTACACCAACATTTGTAAAAGTTGCATATCCATAAGAGTTTTCAATCATTTTCTTAGACTTAGGCGCATACTTATAGAGCTTTTTTAAAGTCTCATTACTTGTTTTTTGTCTCTCTTTTCTAGCCTCATTATTTTCAGCTTTAACATCTTTGTCACTTTTACCTGACCAGAACCCAGACAACATTAGCACTGCAATCGTTAGTGAAAGAAGTAATTTTAAACTTTTCATAGCTCATCCTTTAAGAATTTGAATTATCAATGATACTATAAAAAAGATTTTATTATATATCTTTAAAAAATAACTTTTCCCATCGCTGAGTAGTTAAGATTATCTACATAATCAACTTTAAATGGTATTGTTAGTGTTCCATAATTTTGTGCTATTTTATCTTTTATAAGTCGCTTGTCTATTTTCTGTTTTGCTTGTAGAGTAATTAATATCTGCTCACTTCTTAGTAACTCTTTTTTATATATCAAACTTACAACCGCTTTTTCTACATCTTCTATCGTCTCGATAATTGATTCTATCTCAAGTGCAGATATTCTCTTTCCTGCAATTTTTATAAGTTTATTCGCACGTCCGAGAAGGGTAAAAGAATCACCATTTATGGCAACAATGTCTTGAGTTTTAAAGGGCTGTTTTAATTCTATGATTTTATTCTCTAAAAGGTATTTTGATATAAAAGGAGAGCTAAGAGTCAGTCTCTCATCTTCACTTTGGATACTAACGTATTTTAGACTTTTCCACTTGTTACTCACTCCTTTTTTATAAGCGATGCCACCAGTTTCAGTAGAGCCAAATAGTTGCATGACAGTTGTTTTGTATCTCTCTTGAAATAGAGTTACATCATCTAGATGCAGAGGTCCTGTAGAAGATATAAAGAGGCTCTTCGTTAGTTCTTTGTTGTCACTAACTTTTGCAAGTGCTTTTATGAATAGCGGAGTAGTAATGACAAGTGTATTATCCACTGAAGCTTCTTCTAATATCTCATAAGGCAAAAAATCATCCTTAACTATTAGTGTTATATCATTTAGATGCAGAGGTAGAAGAAGACCCGCTAATATTCCGTATATATGAACAAAAGGTACGCTTACAACAACGCGCTCGATATTAAAACTCTTAAGCAAATCTTTTAATACTTCTACTTCTTCTAAAAGATTTTGTCTACTTTTAAATGCACCTACAGGAAATCCGCTGCTACCTGATGTGAAAAAAAGAAGTTGAGCTATTTTGTTTACTTCATCAATGTCTTCAAAATTATTCAAATCATTTTCTTCGTAAAACTTTTGAAGCTTAGTGTGGTTCTTATCAAATAGAACTATTTTCTGTCCACTTGAAAAAGCTGAAAAAAACTCTTTTATAAACTCTTTTTTTGAAGTTGAGTTTATATTTATCCACTCATCTGATGTCTCTTTGTTTAGAGATATATCTATGATTTCTCTTGAAGAGTCTTTGTTGATGTATTCAATAATCACTTCATGCTCCTAATAAGTATAAAAATAGAAATAATTCCTAAAGATATAACCATTCCGATTGACTCTAAAGCTACAATTGAACTAAAGACTAATACTCCAAAACCGGCAAATGTACTAAGAAGAGAGTATCTGATGGCTAAGACTGTATTGGCTTGCTCTTTTGTGTTACTCATATAGATTCCATAATCAATACCGATGGCAATAAGTATGATAAGTGAGAATAGATGCATTAAGTTTATGGTGTAAAAAACACTTAAAACAGCCAGCACTAAACTTGATGGAAATATTATGTAGTTAAGTGCATATAAAAATTTAGCTTTAACACTAAAGAAAAGAAGTACAAAAACTGCAAGTATGACTAAGCTAGAGTAGAGTGCCAGATCATCATACATCTTATTGGCTTGTTTTTTAAACATCTCTTTTGCATCTATGTTTGTTACAAAATTAAATGATGAAGCTTTTGATATATTATCTACTAAAGCTATAGTAGAGTAAGAGTTTTTATCATTATAAGCATATAGATTGTAGGAGTTAAATATATCTAGCTTAGGTATTTTACACTCTGCTAGATTTTCTGTAAAGCTGTATGACTCCTTGAAATAGCCCTTTTTAAAGCCTATCTTTGCAGCGTGTTCATTAATAATAGAATTGAGTCTTGAAAAATCATAATTAGTGAGCAGTTTTCTCTTTTTTTCACAGCTCTCTTTATCTTGAACAAATGTAGCAAGTGAAAAGCTATTTGGCACTCTTAGATGCAGTAGATGCAAGTTAGTTATGAGTTCTTCTTTTGATTTTGCTTGGACGATAATAGGCTTTAGATTTGTTTTGATAGATGATTTAAAGAACTCTTCTTTGTCCATAAGTTTAGTGTTTTGATAGTCTAGATTTCTGATATTATTATCTAAAGATAGATTATAAATACTAAAGCTCAGTAGTAAGATAGAGAGTGTAAAAAACAGAGATGCTGAGAGTTTTTTTGAACTCTTTTTTATGATAGTTTCTTGTTTATACTCTTGAATTTGTAATTTTGGAAATATAAATGTGAATAGTAGATAAGCAAAAGAGAGCGAAGCAACTGCAAAAAAACTGATTTGTGAAATGATAGGAATAGGGATAAAAGAGAAAATCACAAAAGCGACAGTTGTAGTTAAAAATCCATAAAGAACATTTTTGTCTATTTTTTTACCGCTTTGAAAAAAGTTATGAAAATAATAGTGAAGCAGATAATCAATGCTCACAGCTGTTACGCTCATCCCGAAGGCTAGAGACAGAATATTGAAATTCGAATATATAAGAGTACTTACAAGCGTTGCAAAGAGCATTGACGAGGAAAGGGCCAATAGTGTATGTGATAGCAGACGGATATTTTTTATGAGTATGTAGTAGATTAGAATTAGAACTAAACTAGAGAGTATAATTATCCACTTAACATCATTTTTTATCTTTGTGGAATTTTCAACTGTATAAAAAAATGGAGCAAAGGCAACTGCATCTGGATACTCTTTTAGAACTAAATGTACTTTTTCATATAGAATCTTAGCTTCGTTCATTTGAGATGCAGATACATCTGTGCTAACACGAATCAGATAACCAAAATCTCCTAGTGCTAAAAAATCCCCCTTATGAGAAAGGTTTGATTGGTGAGTATTACTTATGTTAAAAAGTTTTAGAGGATCATTTTTGTCAACACTTGTATAAAAAATATTTGTAGTCATTGAGTTGTATAACTCTTGGAGTTGTCGCTTTACGCTTTGAACGCTCTGTTCCTTATCATCAAATGAAGCAATTAGTGCAAAGTTATTTTTGTAGTATTGTAGTTGTGCATCTGATGGCGTCAGTGTTGATTGAACGCTTTTAATCCCGTCAATAGTTTTTAATTTTTGTGAGAGGGAATAAACTTTTGTTTTTGCAGAGTTGTCAAAGCCCTTTATGGCGATTAGCATCTCTTTTGAGTAACCAAGTTTAGATGCAATACTTAACTTCTCTATGGACTCTTTTGAAGCAAATAACGAGAGTAGATTTGTAGAGATGTTTATATGCTCTTTTAGTAAGAAAGCTGCCCCAAGAAGGAGGGTTAGGATTATGTAATTAGCGTATTTCATCAGCTATTTTTATAGTTATTTTGTCACTATTTTTTAAAAATAGTTTTATCTCTTTGAGCTTTTTTTCACTTTTTTCTAGCTCAATAGAATTGACGAAGTGACGTAAGCTTCCCTTTGGTTTTAGCAGAGTTTTATCAGCATGAATCTCAACATCAAACATACTTTTTAGTAGTTTGCCATCTCCACTGTGAAGTAGGATTATTGTCTCAAGGTATTGAATTATATGTTGGGTTTGTGATTCATCAAGAATTATCTCTTGTCCATCTTCTTTATATGTAAGTTTTGAATCTTGCAAACGCAGATTCTTTTTACTCTCTTTATAGTTGATAGAGAGTCCATTTTTTAAGAAACTTATTTCGCCATTGAGCTCCATGCTTCTACCCAGAGCATCGCTATATCTTAGTTCTGTGAAGTTGAAGCTATCTGCATTTGCAATTAAAAAGCTTAAAATTAGGATGATTATTTTTGACATGACTCACTCATAATATTGTGTGTGTATTTTAACATATCGCTCTCGTTGGAAAACTTATCAGGATATATCGGTTCTAGCATCTGGACTTTTATATTGGCTTTTTTAGTGCCGGAGAAACAAAAATTACCTTTTGCAAGTATATCTGCTGAGCCGTCGATTACGATTGGGATAATTGGTTTATTAGTCTTCATTGCAAGTCTAAATGCACCCTTTTTAAATCTTCCAAGTCCTTTTCCACTACCGCGAGTTCCCTCTGCAAAGAAGACTACGTTTCTATCTTCTTGGAGCATCTGCTCAAACTCACCATAGGTATCACTGATGTTGCCAAGGTTATTTTTGTCTAAATGTCTTATGCCTATTAGATGCCCGACTTGTGAAATAAAAGGGATTTTTTTAAAGTTCATCGTAGTCATTATGAGATACTTTTGTATGAAATATCCAAGGATTGGATAGTCTAAGTTTGATTGATGAGTTGATACATATACAGCACTTTTTGGGAGTTCTTCAAGTAGTTTTATATCTAATTTTATTCTTGGTATAGAAAAGAAAAATATTTTATAGATAACACTTGATAGATACTGAAATCTGTCTTGCGGGTACTTTACAAATGGATAAGAGATGCCGTAGATGAGTAGTGATGGAATTACAAATAATCCTATAAGACCAAAAAACAGTATAAAGGCAAAACTACTTGCTATGCATCCTAATCGCATAGAGCCTCCCATAGAGTACTTGAATTATTAGAGCTAAAAAGAAGAAGATGTACCAGCCAACAGAGCTGTAGAATGCCCATAATACATCATCATAAAAAGTTAAAGCAAATTGCATTAAAGTAGATATAGATACAGCCCAAATCCAATACTTATCTCCATCTCTTAAAAAAGCAATCTCTCCTTCACTTAACTTCTTTGGATAAAATTTTTGTGTAAATTTTAGTATAAATTCTCTTTTATTGATAGTAGCATCTATAAAAATGCTCAAAAACATAAGTGAGACTAAGACTGGTATAAATTTAACCATTGCGAAACTGGCATAAAAAAAAGAAAATACTAGAAGTAAAAAGTAGATTATTGGAACTATCAACTCTTTTGATATTTTATATTTGATATATGTAAAAAGTAGAAGTAGAAGGGATAGCGCAATGTATAGAGTAACGACTACCTCAAATTCAAAGTAGTGTAGAAATATTAGAAAGGTTGGTGCGAAAAGTAGTGTAAAAACACTACTCATTATTACTTGTAGCTAAAACAAAATCACACACGTCTTTTACTGTTCGTATATCTTTCATCTCTTCAGTTTTAATCTCTATTCCTAACTCTTTATCTAGAGTTACCATAAGGTCGATAGCATCTAAAGAGTCAAGTTCCAAATCTGTAAACAGGTTGGCATCTACATTGATGTCATCACTATCAACTTCAAATTCTTCAACTAATACAGATACTATTTTGTCATATACTTCTTCTTGAGTCATTAACTGTTGCCTTTATATTTTTTAAAAATCAGTGAGCTATTTATCCCACCAAATGCAAAATTATTATTCATCGCAATTGTAATATCTTTTTGCATATTTTCTCCTAAAACATTAATATTAGCACACTCTTTATCTAAGTTTTTAAAATTCATTGTTTTTGGAAGAAGAGATTTATTTAAAGCGATGAGACAGATAATAGATTCAACTACTCCACACCCGCCAAGAAGATGTCCCATATGACCTTTTGTGCTACTAACAGGAGTCTTAGAACCAAAAAGGCTAAAGGTAGCATTAGATTCTGCTATATCTCCCATTTGAGTCGCTGTAGCGTGAGCGTTTATATAATCAATATCTTGGGCATTTATAGAGGCATCTTCTAAAGATGTCTCCATTACTTGCATCATTCCCTCTTTTGATGGAGTTGTAATATGTTCACCATCACATGAAGTTGCATAACCTATTACTTCTCCATATATCTTAGCTCCACGAGCCAGAGCGTGATCAAGCTCTTCTAAAACAACAGCACCGCTTCCTTCACCTAAGACTAAACCATTACGACTCTCATCAAATGGACGAGAAGCCAGTTCAGGTTCATCATTGTGTTTCGTAGAAGCAGCTCCCATAACATCAAAAACACCAGCTGCCAAATAGTGAAGACCTTCAGCCCCTCCACATATCATAATGTCACTCATGCCGTATTTAATACTTTCATAGCCAGCGCCTATTGCTTGAGCTGATGAAGTACAAGCTGAACAAGTTGGAATGTTACGCCCTTTGATTGAGAACATTTGGGCTAAGTTCGCAGCTACTGTATGACTCATTATTTTTAAAAAGGCCATTGAGTTTTGTCCACGAAAGCTCATACTCTGTTTTACTTCTGGAACATATTCAAAAAGAGTCTCATTTCCACCCATAGTTGAGCCAAAGGCGATGCCACATCTTTTTGAGCTGATAATCTCTTGTGCCAGATTTGCATCTGCTATTGCATCTGCGGTTGAGATTGCGCTGAGTTGAGCAACTCTATCCATAGAACGGCGGTACTTTCTTGGGATTGATTTCAGATCGACGTCTTTTACGATGCCGGCAACTTTTGTACCTAGATGGTCTATCTCTTCCCACTCAGGTATATATTCAATTCCGCATTTCTCATTTTTTAAACTCTCGTACAGTTCGTCATAACTATTTCCAAGTGGTGAGTTTAGTCCTACACCAGTTATTACAACTCTTCGCATTATGCTCTAACCTTTTGCATTATTTTTGTCTTCATAAATCCTAGAAAAAAGAGTAAAAGTCTTTTTATATGAGTTGGATTTGAAAGCGCCATATTCTGATAGTGAAGTAGTATTTTAACACGTTTATAAAAAGTGGCTATTACTTCTTTGTACTCTTTGTCCAATTCTTCTTGTGTAAAAGCCTCTGCTTTATATACAAAGTTCATGCCGTTTAGCCTATCCCAGTCCTCTTCTCTAATAGATGTCCCGTATAGCTTTTTATAGATTGGAGAGCCTGGATATGGAGTGAACTTTGAGAGATTCATAGTTGTCAGTGGCAGACCTTTTATAAACTCTTTTGTAGTTTGCACACTCTCTTTTGTCTCTCCAGGATAACCAAGCATAAAGAGTCCTTTGACTCTGATGCCAGCTTCGCTTGTCCACTTAACAGCTCGAGCAGAGACTTCTGCTGTGATTGATTTTTTCATCTCTCTCAGCATCTCGTCAGAACCGCTCTCAAGACCAAAACTTATTTCCCAGCATCCAGCCTTTTTCATCATAGCCAGAGTCTCAGGTTTTACCGTGTCAACTCTAGCTGTACAACTCCAAGTCATATCTATTTTATTAGCTATTAAAAGTTCACAAAGTCTTAAAACATGTGCATTGTTTGCAACAAAGAGATCATCTACAAACTGTAGATGCTTTACTCCATACTCTGTGCTTAAGTGCTTCATAATCTCATAAACTTTCCCAGGAGAGTTATATCTTATCTTTGAGCCGAAGGTAGAAGTGTCACAAAACTCGCATTTAAAAGGACAACCTCTTGAAGCTGAGTAAGTAGCCACAGGAGCTCTAGGATAATCAAAAATAGCAGGAAGATATCCTTTTGGAAAGTTAGGCAGAAGATCCCATGCAGGCATAGGTAGGCTATCGAGCTCTTTTATGCTTGGAGGTGGAGTAGTTGTTTTTAGAGAGTTATCTGTATCTCTATAAATAATACCTTGAACATCTTCTAAGGGATCTCCATTTTCAATGCTAGAGAGTAGTTTATTAAGTATCATCTCTCCCTCATACAGAGCAGCTATATCAAAACTATTAAACTTTTTCATAGTCTCATAACCCATAGAAGAGATATGTGGTCCACCAACCATAATCGTGATGTCAGGATTTTTCTCTTTTATAAGAGTGGCTATGATAGAAGCGTTAAAAACACCTACTGTAAAGAGTGTAATTCCTACAAATTTTGGGTTAATCTCTAAAACCATATCAGCAACAGTCTGTGCTGATAAGTTTTCTAAGTCACTCTCTATGATTTGAGGAGAGTAACCATCTTTTCTAGCTTGAGCAGCAAGAAGCAAAAGTCCTAAAGATGGAGATCTGTTTATGACATGTTTTACGTGGTCATTCCCAGGTGCGATTTGTTCATAAGGAGGATTTATAAATATGATATCGCTCATTTTATCAAGCCTTACTTAAAGTAGTTCATTACTTTTTGAGCGCCAAGATAGCATCCTAAAAGACCTGGTGCTAAGGCACTCTCTCCTGCTAAGTACAAGTTTTCTACCCTTGTTTTTGGCATAACCATAGAGAGACTTTTTTGTTTAGCAGAGCATAAAATACCATAAGCACTGCCCTTATAGCCACTTGAATAGTGCTGTTTTGTAAGTGGAGTAGAACAGTCTATAACTTCGATGTTGCCAAAGTCATATAGCTTTTTTAGTGCAGATATATGTTGCTCACACTCTTTTTGTTTAAGTGCTTTATACTCTTGCTTATCAAGGTCTTGGTAATCCTCATACCTGCTTCTTGCTATAACGGTTACTGTACTTTTTCCATCTACTTTTGATGATGGTAAAACAGAGATGCAGTCATCACCATAAAAGTAAAGATTTGATTTTATGTCCGTCTCTACAAGACAGAAGATTGAAAAAAATGTTGGTGACTCTTCAAGCTCTCTTACATGTTTAGCATATCTTTTGAGCTTTTTACTTTCTAAATTTAAAAGAAAGATTGTTGTTCTTGGATGCAGAGTGCTTATAACAGCGTCATACTCTTTAACTCCATCTTTGCATCTAAGTGCATTAGCCCCATTCTCATCATAGAGTATTTCGGATACTTCATTTCTTGTTATGATAGTTGTTTTATGCAATTCACTTTTTAAAGCATCCACAATTGCTCGACCATTTCCTCTTATTTTTCTAGTTCCATCAAGCATGTTTATCATGATTTTCGCATAGATCTCAAATGATGCATCTTCGTATTGTACATCTGCGTAGAAGATAGTAAAGTGCAGAAGTATTTTTCTCAAAATTGGATTCTTAATATCAATCATAACACTATTTAAAGAGCGAGAGTCTATGTTTGTATAGTCATCTTTTAGTTCTAGGGTTATTTTTGAAGCTTCATAACATTTGTTAAAAAAGTTCTCTAAAGCGTCTTTTTCGTCTTTAAATAATGCTTGAAGTTTTTGCTTAAACTCTATAGAACTGCTTGGGATGCCAAATTCTGTATCATCAAAATACAGAGTGTCAAAATCTCTCTCATACTCATAAAGCTCAAACTTTTCTAAAAGGTTATATCTTTTAAACTCTTCATATAAGAACTGCCCTGGTGCTAGTGAACCGGAGTAGTGAAAACCGACATCAAACATGATTTTTTTAGTTTTAAAAGAGTCAATGACTCCTCCAACTTTAGGAAGCTTCTCATAAATAGTCGGTGAGTAGCCTTTTTTTTCCAGAAGAAAAGCACATAGAAGCCCACTGAGACCTCCTCCAACTATGGCAATGTTCATCTAACCATTCCACCACTGATATTAATAGTCTCACCAGTTACATAACTTGCTTTGTCGCCTAGAAAAAATACACATTCGGCTACATCTTCAGGCTTGCCGATTCTCTTTAATGGAATCGCTTTTTTCATCTCTTTAAGATCTAAGCTATGTGTCATCTCAGACTCAATCAGCCCAGGCGCAACTGCATTTACTCTGATGTTGTATCTTGCAACTTCTGCACAGAGGGCTTTTGTAAAAGCTATCATAGCACCCTTTGCTGCGGAGTAGTTTGTCTGTCCTGCATTTCCAACAAGACCTGAGACAGATGCAACATTTATGATAGAGCCTTTTTTGTTTGCAATCATATTTTTAAGAACTGCTTTTGTTACATAAAAAGTTCCATTTACAGAGGTGTCAATTACATCGCTCCACTCTTCATCAGTCATCCAAAAAAAGAGATTGTCTTTAGTTATACCTGCATTATTTACTAAAACATCAAGTTCTAGTTCTGCTAGGGCACTTACAACTTCATCTTTTTTTGTGATGTCAAACTGCATTATTTGAGAGTTACTAAGTTCTTTGTATAGCTCTTTCGCTTTTGCCTCTTGAGAGCGGTAATGAAGGTATACAAAATACCCATTGTCATGAAAGTATCTTGCACAAGCTTCACCAATCGCGCCTGTTGAACCAGTTACAAGAACTTTTTTCACGAGAAAAGCCCTTCTCTAATCATCTTATTAACTACTTTAATGTCTAAATCCATTCTTCTATCGTTTGTAAGTTTTTCTACTTCACTTCTGATAGTCTCATAGTTCTTTTGTAAAAATAGAGAACATTTGTCTTTACCTCTTAAGTCAACTCCCTGTGCCATTCCCATAAGGGCGATACTTAGCATGTTTGTTAAGTCTGGTAACTGCTTTGCAAAGTGAAGAGCGGCGGTTGTTCCCATACTTACCTTATCTTGGTTAAATGATTCTGTAGGACGAGAGTGTAGAGATGCTGGTACAGTGTTCATGATTACATCTGCAGTCAGTGAACTAAGAGTTATTTGCATCGCTTTAAAACCGTGGTGAGTTGATTTTGCATTTAGTTTTAGAGATTCACCTAGACCTTTGTTGAACTTATGATCAACCAAAAGACCAAACTCTTTGTCAAGCAAATCAGCTAAGTTTCCAACACAGATGCGCATAGTATCCATAGCATGAGCAATATAGCCACCGTAAAAGTTTCCAGATGTATAGATTCTCTTACCGATATGGTCTATAAGGGGGTTGTCATTAACGCCATTTATCTCTGTTTCTATCCATTTTTTTGCAATCTCTAGGTTATCGTGTATTACACCTAAAACCTGAGGCGAACAGCGGATAGAGTATCTGTCTTGAATGTTTTGTTCTTTTTCTAAATGAAAGTTTTCATATCTGCTGAATGCTTCATGTGTAAGAGATGAGTTTTCACATTTTTTAAGTATATTAGCTGCTGCACGTCTCTGACCTTCAAAAGGTTTAGAGTCATGAACAAATGGCTCAAGCGGAGTGATGTCACAGAGTAAAAGCTCAAAGATAGATGCTACAAAACTCTCAGAAGTATCAAGTAAAACTTCAAATTTTTCAATAGCATCTATGGCAATAGCACTCATCGCTGCAGTCCCGTTCATTATTGCCAGAGCTTCTTTTGGTTTGAACTTGTAAGGAGTGATGCCTAATTCTTTGTAAACTTCACTAGTTGGTCTTTCTTTACCATTATAAATAACTTCTCTCTCTCCTGCAATCGCGGCAGCTATATATGAGAGTGGAGTTAAATCTCCACTAGCACCAACAGAACCTTGAGATGGGATAAGTGGATAGATTTTTTTATCTAGTAAAAGCTCAAACCTCTTTAGTAAATCGTAACTGATTCCACTCTTGCCTTTAGAAAGACTAATCATGCGGATTGTTACCATTATACGTGATACTTCTTGGCTTAGATAATCACCAACACCACAACCGTGAAAAGAAAAAAGATTGTACTGAAGCTCTTCTGCTTCTTCAAAAGCTGCATAATTTTGCCCAGCTTCACCATAACCTGTAGTTACACCATAAATTGGGCGACCATTACGAATGTTTTCGATTAAAAACTCATGTCCAGCATTTATAAAATCAATAAACTCTTGAGAGTCATTTAGCTTGATATTTCCTTCTTTTATGAAGTCCTTATAAGATACTGTGCTGTTGTCTACTGTCATGTTTTGTGTTCCTGAGCTTCATCAATTTATTTAAGAGATTCTATCAAATTATCTTAGTGAGTAAGTTTAATTTTAATACTTTATATTTTTTATCATAAAAATCTATATAAACTAAATTTACGCGATTGTTGATATGTTTGTTTATTATAGAACTGGCAATTGTTTCACAAAACGCAATCTCATTATCTTTGTAGAACTCTTTACATCTACTAGAGAAAATTACTTTTGTTTTGTTTTCATCAAGAAAGGTTTTAATTTCATCTTGTGAATAGATTTTTGTATCAAACTCTATCTCTGCAATAGCTTTTTCTTTTGATAGTGAGAGTTTTTGATAATTAACACTACTGACAAGATTACAATCTTCACTGACTCCAAGTATTCTTTTTATAATCTCATCAGGCTCACTTACTAAGTCAATAGAGCCTAAAATTGCATTTTTTTTAGATGAGTACAGAGAAGCGTAGATAGATATTAGAGAGTTTATAAAGGTAAAATTATCTGAGATTTGAAAGAGACTTTTACCTTTAATGTTTAGTGATTTAGAAATGTAGTAACTTGTTGTATTTCCAAGCATATTTATAAAGTCAAATATCTTCATAAATTCATTTTTATGAATAGATTCTGTAGCTTCTTGAACTACGTCGATATTGCCGACTCCACTTGTGATATAGAGTTCGTCATTTACGTTTATGTTTACTTCATCTTGAAGTTTTTTAGCACCGAATATTCCAAGGTGAATAAAATCATTTTGACGTCTAGTATCTAATTTGTACTTCTTTTTTAATTCATTTTTAATATCTATATCATTCTCATCACTTCTATAAGAACTGATACCAGTTATATATAACTTCATAGTGATTCTTTCTTGATTATAAGTGATGTGTTGTTACCGCCAAAACCAAAATAGTTACACATAAAGATTCCGCTATTGCACTGTTGATGTGCATTTATCGGTATATAATTCTCCATTATTGGATTAGTACAAGAAAGTGTCTTTGGAATAAAACCATCATCAATGCAAGCCATAAAAAGGGAGAGTTCTAAAACACCACAAGCACCTAATGTGTGACCGACATAAGGTTTAAGAGAGGTAAATACTATCTCTTTGTCGTAAACTTTTGCTATTGCATTTATCTCTGCTAAATCATTTGAATTTGTAGAAGTTCCATGAGTTTTAAGGGCTAAAATATCTTCTGCTCTTAGTTGTGTGTTTTTTAAAGCTAAGTTCATTACCTCTGCGAACTCATCACCACTTTGGCTGGCTGCAGTTATATTTAAAGAATTAGAACAGTTCGCTCCACCTTCAAGTGACCATAAAGTGTCTTTTTTTGAAAGTAAAACACCAGCGAATCCTTCTCCTAATACCATGCCGTCACACTCTTTATCAAATGGTTTTTGGTTTTCTTGTGAGAGTAGCTGCATAGCATTGAAGCCTCTGCTCATTATTTGTGAGAAGACTTCTATTCCAAGCACTATTACATTCTCAAAAAGTGATGCATTTATAAGGTTAGAAGCTTCAAGAAGAGCATTTGCACTTGAAGTACAAGCGGTGTTTATTGTCATTGTAAAATTATTTAAACCGAACTCTTTGGAGAGCTCTTTAGCATAAGAGTCTATGCTGTTTTTTTTTGAGTTGTACTCTTTTTTAGGCTCACTGTAGAGTGTTGCTTCTATTGCATCTACCAGATACCAGTCTATGATAGAAGTACCTATGATTATAGCGGTTGATTTTCTTTGTGTCTCATCAAGTTCGCATACAAGCTGAGAAACTAACTCTTTAAGCTCTGCGTAGATGCTGTGTTGATTGTCTTTTACTTCATCTTCAAATAAAAAGTAGGGAGCTGTGATGGTTTCCATAACTGCAGGGATATTTTTTGAAGATATTTTAATATTTTCATTTTTTATGGAGTTTAGTGTTTGCTGGAGATTGCCTTGCGAAGATTTTATAACATATTTTGAGATGCCAACACTACTCATTTTGCTCTTTTATAAACTCTGATAAAGCATCTATTGTTGTTACTACTCTTCTAAACTCTTTAGGGTCAACAAGTCTTATGCCATATTTTTTTTGTATGGACATTGAGATTTGCAGTGCATCAAGAGAGTCAAGTTCTAAACCACTTTCATCTGAGAAGAGCTCAACATCATTTTCTATCTCATCTGGTGTAATATCTTCTTTTTCACACTCGGTGATAATCATCTCTTTTAAATCATGTTTTAATTGCTCTATATCCACTAAAGACCTTTGTTTATTCTTTGCTGTAATATTATCATAGATGCTATTAAAGCGATGAGTCCAAAGGTAAAGAGCATTGCTACATCTTTTATTATCATTGAAGCATCTGCGGCCTTTAGAAATATATCTAAAAACCCATCTAAGCCCCATGACATAGGGGAGAAGTCTGCTATTCTTTGCATGGATTCAGGCATGATATATTTTGGAACCATAACACCACCGATAGCTCCTAGGAGAATATTTAAAATTCCGCCTATAGTTGTGGCTTGCTCGCTAGAACTTGCACTTACAGCTATAAGGGATGATACACCAATGGCTGAGACACTTAAAGCGAGTGAAATGGCTATTATCGCTCCAATTGAGCCATTAATCTCTAATGCCGGAGTATCAAAGAGCGGTACCAGGAAAATTCCGACTCCCAGCATTATCCAAACCTGTATTTGATTTATCGCAAGGTAGGGTATGCTTTTTGAGAGGGTCATGGAAAGAATAGACACATTCATTGAATTCAGACGAGAGAGAGTGTTCTGTTTTCTCTCATTTATATATATAGTTGACATAGGGATAATGATAAAAAACATACCAAAGACTATCCAAGCTGGTACACTTTGCTGAGTAGAGTTTGGTATTGCCTCATTGTTATTATATTTTACTTCAAAGAGTTCACCAAGTTCTCCAAACATTCCAAATTTTATATTTAAAATATGCTTTGACAAGAGAGATTTGAATATCTCTATTTGATTACTTTTTAAAGCATCTTTGACCATAAGCTTTAAAGCAGTTGTTGTGTTTGGAGAGTAATCTTTAGGAATCTCAAGTAAAAACTGTGCATTTTCTTTATCTGTTACAAGTAGTATATTTTTATCTTCTTGGATTTTTGAAATTAACTCTTGGCTTAGTTTAGAGTTCTCAATATTGTTAATATATAAACTAAATTCTAGCTCATTTGTAGAAAATTGATTTTTCATGGCAACAGACATTATGAGTATAAATATAGCGGGCATTACAAAAAGAGCCAAAAGTGCATGTCTGTCTCTTAAAACAAGTAAAAGCTCTTTTTTAATCATAGCACTAAGCATTTTCAAAACCTGTTATGTCTAGAAAGTGTTTTTCTAAATTTGTAGAGCCATATCTAATCTGCTTTATTGCAACTTTCTGTTTTTTCAGTAAATTAAGTGTATCAAAAAGCTTATCTTCACTTGTTTGAATAAAAGAAGAATCTTTGCTTATTATCTCTATGGTGATTTTATCGCTTGTTTTATTTGAAAGTAGGTTATCAAGAGTGTTTTGTTCAACAAGTTGTCCATGATTTATAATGGCTACTTCATCACATATTTTTTCTATCTCTGCCATATAGTGGCTTGTATATATAACTGTGATACCGAGTTTTTTATACTCCTTAATAGAATCAAGTATCTCATTTCTACTCTTTGGATCAAGCCCAACTGTTGGCTCATCAAAGTAGATAATTTTTGGATTGTTTAGCAGTCCTATGGCTATGTTTAATCTTCTTTTTTGTCCACCAGAAAGAGTAGCTGCTCTTTGCTTTAGAAAGTTTTCAAGAGAGTTGATCTCAACAGCTTTGTTATAATCTTCTTTTTTTGCATTTTGTATATCTGCAAAAAAATCAAGATTTTCTTTAACCGTAAGATTTTCATAAAATGCCAGATGCTGAGGGATAATAGAGCTTATCTGCTTAATCTCTCTTTTTTGGTTTTTAAGATTTAAACCAAAGATTTCTACATCACCGCTGTCAATCTCTACAAGACCATTTAAAATAGAGAGGAGGGTTGTTTTACCTGCTCCATTTACACCCAAAAGACCAAAAATAGTTCCCTCTTTAATCTCTAAAGAGAGATTGTCTAAGGCTTTTATATCTGCATATGATTTTGAGATATTGGATATTCGTATCATCTATTTGTTGCCGTTAAACTCTAGCATTTTTTTATAGACTTTTGACTCTTCATCGCAGATGAAAAGTAGCATCTTAGAGATAGCTTTGAAGTCTATCTCTTTTTTAGACCTAATTGATTTTGCAATCATGAGTGCAAACTCTCTCCATTTATCTCCAACTTCAAGCATCATTTTTGAAGCCTCTATCAGAGTCTCGTCATTCTCAAATAAAAGACTTGATTCTTGTAAAAAAGAGGCATAAATATATCTAAAACCAGCTCCACCTGTACCTATCTCTTCTTGCATCCGTACGATGTGACCAAGGTATAGTTTTGCATACCTTGTATCTTTTGACTCTAGTTTTAAAATTGATTTAGCCAGAGATTTCATAGCCTTTAATCCAGATATAGGAACAGGAGTATTTAGCATAGACTTGGCTGTTTTTTTAATACTTTTAATAATTGCAGGTTTGATGTCAATATCTGTAGGGACATCAGTAGGATAATATAAAAGACCCTTTGGAGCCATAAGCCCTTTTGCAAACCTGGCTTTAGACAAAGATGCTCTGTCACACTCAACACTATGTTCAAAAACAGGATCACTGATGAGGTAGTTATCAGCTTCTTTAGCAAATATTACCAAGTTATGAGCATTGAAATGAAAGCGCATCTCAGGTGGAAAATATGGAAGCCAATATACAGAAGACTGTGCTCCTACAACTTTTCCTTCATCTAGGAGTTCATTAAGTCGATTTTCACCCTTTTCTTTGTTTGAGAAGTTCTCAAGTTTCATCTTGATTTTTAGATTTTTCTGAATATTTTTGATGATAGATTTTGGTAGAGTTCTGTAAGCTACAAGAGGCATACCACCAATCTTAACAAAGGGAAGATACGCAAAGGTTAGTGCTGAAGATAGACCAAAAATCATAGGCTCACTAAGATTTAGTCCATAGTGCCTAAGAAGTGATGCCATTACACCACTCTCACAATGTGCAGAGTGTGTGTGTTTAAAATCAGTTGCAATCATAATCTATATCTTCCAATACTTGTAATTCTTCTATTGTTTTTCCTAGAGCATCTGCATATACAGACAATCTTTTATTACTTATCTTTTTAAATATTTCTGGTCTGAAATCACGGCGTATGGTCCACTTAAAAAAACTGGTTGTCTCGTGCAAAAGCTGTAAATCCATTCTCTCTTTATACATATAATAATATAGAGGCGATTTAATGCCTTTTTTGACTTCACAGTATGCTGTATGTGCACTATGCTCTAAATCTTCAAGCGCTTGTTTTGTTACAGTCTCTTCAACATTCCAGCCAGTAGAACCAACTACTTTTATCTCACCATTTTCGCTTTTTGCATAAATGGCTTTTTTGTTGTTTGCATATGTTGAACTATCGTCTTGTGGAACACTATTTATATCCATTATACAGCCTCCAGTAGCATAAAAGCTGTTGAAAATCGTCCGCTTTCAGGAATGTAGCATAAAAGCTTATCGCCTTTTTTTACTTTGTTTGAATTAAATAGTTCTTCCAGCATGATATATATAGATGCTGAGCCGGTATTTCCCTTTGATGAGAGATTGGTAAACCATTTTTCCTGTGGTATGTCACAACCAGCTTTAATCATTTTCTTATAGACTTCATCTCTAAAGTAATTTGATGAGTAGTGAGGTAAAAACCAGTCTATTTCTTCTGGTTTAAACATCTTTTTTTCCAGCATCTGAGTCAGAGGTTTTGCTACCGTGTATTCAACTATATTGTCATTTAATAATTTTACATCCTGTTTTAGAGAAAATATAGACTTGTTCAACCACTCTTGTGGAGTATATTGTCCCCAGCCTTTTAGTGAACCGTCTTCAAGTTTCTCGCATCCGCCATACATGCAGGTATCTAAAACATTTGCATAAGATATAGAAAAAATTTTATCTATTTTAAGACAAAGAGAGGTCTCATTTGGTTTAGCACTAAGTGCCATAGCTCCAGCGCCATCACTTAGCATCCATCTTAAAAAGTCTTTCTCAAATGCAATCTCTTGATTTTTCTCCAGCATCTCTACGCTACTCTGAATCTCAGGAGTAAAGTTTTCAGCTCTCATAATTGCTGATGAGTTTTCACTGCCAGTTGCAATTGCAACATCTGCATCACCAGATTTGATAGAGGTGTAAGCATACTTTAAAGCGGTAATCCCACTAAGGCAGATTCCAGCAGTAGATACAACTTCAAGAGGCTCGCATCCAAGCTCTCCATGAACCATAATGGCATGATTTGGCATAAGTTGATCAGGCAGTGTTGTTCCACATGCTAAAACATCAACACTGTCTAAATCAAGACCATCTTTTTGAAGCCCTCTTATCGCTTGGGCTGTTAGCTGAGTGTTAGTATGAGTTGCTTTTCTAGTCTTTGGGTCAATCGCATAATATCTGTTTATAATCTTGTTTGATTTAAGTATTATTCTTCTTGCACGAGATGGTCTATCTCCAACTTGTCCAAGTACTTTTTCAATATTTTCATTGTCAATTGGATCATTTGGCAGGAATGCTGAAATCTTATTTATATATACTTCTCTCAACATAAGCCCTTATCTTCCACTTGGTAATTCATAATGTTCTTCCATCGTTTTAAGTTTTTCTTTTTGAAATATGTTTAAAATTTTTCTAGCAATTATATTTATTGGTATAACTGTTAATATCAGAGTAATTAAAAAAGTTACATATATTGTTATCGTTATCTTTCTCCCAAGTGAGTACTTTTTTCCTGATGCTTTTATAAGTTTGCTCCAGATTTTAAAGCTTCTGTCTGCTATTTTCTCGGTAGCTATAAGTTTTCCATTTACAGTTGCCGCACCTAAGTTTTTAAGGAGTGCTTCACCAGTTTTTTCTCTGTCTTGATGAAGTGCTTCGTTTAATCTTTTACCAAATCTCGAAGCTTCTTGTATTTCAGACTCTTTGATTCCCGCAGGTGGAAAAAATGCAAATGATTCTTTATTGCCAGTTAGAAGAAATTTTGGAAGTGTTACAAGGCTAAGAACACTGCCTCCTTGATCTGTTAAAGCTACATGGTCTATGAGCTTTGCATCAACTGTTTGTAGCATATCTTTGATTTTTTCTTGAGCTAAAACCCACATGTCACGACAGGCTACGAGTGTAACGACAGGCTTGTTTTTAAAGATTTGTTTTGCTTGAGCTGATTGCATAAAAGCAGTGATGGGAATAGATGGAGCCATATACCAAACTGTATATCCTAAGATAATCAAGTCATAATCATCTTCTAAATCTTCAAGCTCATTAATCTCGCAACCATCCATAAAAACTGACTCTGGAAATTCATCAAAGAATTGGTAAAATGGCCAAGGAAAAGGGTACTTTACTTTTGGTGTAATTGCTTTTATGTCCAGTTTTATCTCTTCATCTGATAAATCAGATACAAAACTATCAATAACGCGTTTAAGCTGTCCTGTTTGTGAGTAGTAAAGTACTAAAACTTTTTTCATACATTTGTCTTTTTAAAAAAATCATAAAAATTATACCATTGATTAGGATGTTTTTTTATTGTTTTCTGTAAGATATTCGTATAATCTTGAGACATTTGCTCTATAGAGCCATCTTCAATCAGTTCTAAGTTTATGTCGTATTTATTTAGTGAATAATTTGTAACAAAGATAGCTACAAGAGGCTTTTTAACTCTAAGAGCAATTTCAAATGGGTTTTTATTTATTAGTACATTTTTATTTAAAAACTCTACTTTTACAGTTTTAGTTTTATCTACAGCTCTATCTGCCATCATCGCTACTAACTCTTTGTTCATTAGAGCATTTGCTATTTGAATATTTGCAGAGATTGCACCTTGATTTAGGTCTATAATCTTTACTCTTTGCTCATTCTCTCTTTCATTGTTTTTCTCTACTTGTTGGATGTTTTCTTTTGTGTTTTCACGCATAACTATGCTCATTGGTGGAAGTTCATCGTTTAGACAGTGAGCGGCACTTGCCCAACTTCCAACATGAGAAAGCAATATAATGCCACCATTTTCATTGAGTAGTTTTATGACGTCACTATTGTGTACGCAAAAAGTCAAATCTTCAGGTTTTATACGAGAGACAAATCTATCAAAGATTGAGATAGCAAACATTTTTAAGTGATTAAAATAGCTTTTATTGGTTAGTTTTATCCCTTGATTGTCATAATAGCTTTTCATAGACTTTTTTACACTTGGTGCAAAAAAGAGGTAATAAAGAGCGACAAAGTTCAGTATAAAAGCAACTAAGTTATAGCCAAAAATATTATATGCAAAGAGTAGCAGTTTATACCCATATGCATTTCCTCGTTGCTTTATTTCCACAACCAGCCTCTAAGTAGAAGATATCTCTGCATAAGCAGTTTTATGTGAAGCAGAGTTATATGTACATTGTCCCAAAGTTTATCAAAGTGAGAAACTCTTTCTCCGTGCGGTGGATAGTAGCACTCAACTTCTACATCTTTAATCTTCCCGCCCCTGTATGAGTGATGTACCAATATCTCAACTTCAAAATCAAAACGACGATTCGTAAGTGGGAGTTCCAGTATAGAAACAGGGTACATTCTAAAACCGCTCTGTGTATCACTTAGAGATTTTAGAGTCTCGAGCATAATCCAGAAGTTACTGAATTTTCTGCCAAACTTTGAACTATTTGGAATATTTTCCTGCTCGAAGTTACGGTTTCCTATAACAATGGTCTCATCTTCGTATGCATCTGTCAGCTTTTGAATCTGTGAGCTTAGATGCTGTTTGTCTGCATCTACACTCACAAAAGAGTCATAACCCAACTCTTTTGCTTTCTTTGCCCCACTTAAAATTGCTTCACCCTTACCCATATTGATAGGATGCGTAACTAATTCTATATCCAAATTTTCAGCATCTACGGGCTTGTCTGAGCCATCATCTACAACTATAACTTTGTAGCCATAACTTAAAACATCTTCAATGACTTCTTTGATGTATGGAGAGTTGTAAACTGGAATAACTATACAAAAATTCACAGGCTGAAACTTGCTACTTCTGCATCTTGGCAGAATACTCTGAATTTGTTGTCATTTCTTTCATATTTGATTGTCTGAGAAGGAGTGATTATTTTAGTGAATTTTGCCTTTTTTATCGTAGTGATATCGAGGTCAAAAACATCTGCAACTATTTCAAAATGCACAAATCCAGGTAAAATTGGTTGAGTTGGAAAGTGGGCTTTAAAAATCGGGTGATTTTCATCACAAAATTCCACTATAGCACTTGCTTCGTCTTTGTGCAAGAGCGTGTATAACTTATCAATTAGCATATTACTCTTTTTAAAATTTATAAATTATTTTACCCTGTTTATGCTAAAAATAAACAAAGCTTTAGTACAATTGATACAATTTTAAAAAGGCAAAATCATGAAATATTTTTTTATATTAATAGCAGCATTATTACTTACTACAGGCTGTACAAAAAAAGAGTTTAAAACAAATTGGCATAATGTAAAAGATGGTACATCAAAGAGATGGAATGATGGCAAAAAAGATTTTAAAAAGTCTACAGAAGAGTATGAAGAGAATAAGAAAAAAGACACTAATACAACTAAAGCTAACTAATGTTTGAAAGTGATGACATAAGCGGAGAAAAAGCTCTTTTAGAAGCTCAAAAAATTGCTTTTGGTCCAGTAGTTTTTCAAACGGCAAGATTACTTCGTGATTGGGGAGTTTTTGAACTACTTCAAAATAACAGAAAAGGCTTTAGTGTAGAAACTATTTCAAACAAGCTTGGCTTAACGCTTTATGCGGCACAAATCTTATGTGAGTCAGGTTTCAGTATGGGTGCATTGAAGTTAGAAAATGATATTTACACATTAACAAAAATTGGTTATTTCCTACTAAATGATGAGATGACAAGAGTTAATATGGACTTTAATCATGATGTGAATTATCAAGGGCTATTCTTCTTAGATGAAGCACTTAAAACACAAAAACCATCAGGACTACACGAAACATTTTCAAAAGAGGAAACGATTTATCCTATACTATCTGAACTACCGCCAAAGGCAAAGCAGAGTTGGTTCGCTTTTGATCACTTCTACTCAGATGCTGCCTTTGTGAAGCTTGTGGATATTATGAGTCAAAAAGGTATTAAAAAGCTTCTTGAACCTGGTGGAAATACTGGAAAATGGTCTATCGCATTAACTAAAGTATCACCTGATACTACGGTTACAATCCTTGATCATCAAGGTCAAATAGACGTTGCTATACAAAATGCAGATGCAAACGGTGTTGGTGAGAGAGTTGATGGTATTGCTATAGACTTGCTTGATCACAGCATACCTTTTCCAAATGGGTTTGACGGTGTTTGGATGAGTCAGTTCTTGGATTGTTTTGCTCCGCAAGATATAATCGCACTTTTAAAACGTTCCAAAGAAGCCTTAAACAAGGATGGAAGAGTTTATATAGTTGAACCATTTTGGGATAGACAAAGTCATGAGATTGGTTCATACTGTCTCATAAACACATCACCATATTTTACGGCTCTTGCAAATGGAACAAGTAAAATGTATAGAGCAAGCGAAATGAAAAAGTTTGCAAATGAAGCTGGTCTTGAGGTCGAAGAAGAAATAAATGGTCTTGGCTTTGGTCATACTTTAATGATATGTAAGGTTAAGGGATAACCTTACATTTTTACTTGTAGATATTAAGTAGCCCCACCAATAATTTCTACAACTCTGTTATCTTGAAATTTATATTGAGAAGTTTTAAATCGGTGATCCCAATATTTCCATAAATCAGCTTTTAGAGAAAGGGTCTGGTGTAAAGGTGGATAACCGCGAGCCAGTAAAACCTCGTCTTTTGTCATACCTACCACGACTTTACCATTTTTAATATTTTCTTTTACAGCTTCATCATATTTAGATAAATCTACTGTGCTTTTAGCAAACAATCTATTTAACATCTCAGAGGTATCAATCTTTGTGTATTTAGTTGATGTAGTATACGTTATTTCAGCACCAAGATATTTAAATACAATGCCATTATTACTGGCACTTATAATTTTAACTTGTGCGTTTATTGGTATAAGCAAACCTCTCGAAAAGTTAAGACCTTGTACTTTATTTTTTTCTGTCCACATAGCCACCTGTGTGTATAGTGAAGCTTGAGAATCTACTAAAGTTTGCTGTGCAGGTGTCAGTTTGGCCGGGCCACAACCAAGCATAATAAGTGTTGTAAAAAATAATACTAGAACCGAAAGTGTTTTTTTCATTGTTTTTTCCTTGAAAAATTTAATATCATGGTATTTAAAATATTCTTTTGTGTTGCTGAATATATAGTGAAGTAATTTTAGTAAATTAATAAACAATAGTTTTAAAAATAAAAATAAAATGATATAATTAAAACAAAAATAAGGGTTTTTTCATGTTAAAAAAAATATTAGTTTCGGTGCTATTTGTCGGATTGTTTTTTCAGGGATGTACTAAGCAGGTTTTAAATCTTAGCAATGTGCCTATTAAACAAAAAGTTCCGATGGAAGACGTAACAAAAGCAATTCAGGCAGGTGCTTTCCAAAAGGGTTGGACTACTAGAGTAGTAAAACCAGGAGAGATTGAGGCTGAGATAGTAATTAAAAACTATATGGCAAAAGTAAAAATAAATTATGATACAACTAATTACAGTATAAGTTATATGGATAGTAAAAATCTAAAATATGATGGAACAAAAGTACATAGAACTTATAACTCTTGGGTGGCAAACCTTAAAAAAAATATAGATGCTAGATTAGCATTGGATAATTCTAATGCACAGATAGGTACTCCATTGGCTGTAAATGGAAATCATAAAGCAAAAAATGGCAGTTCTTCAGGTTACCCATATACATTTAAAAAATCTGTCAAAGAAAAAGAAGATTCTTTCGCACTTGTAATAGGGATAAGCAGGTATCAACAAAATACTCCGGTTGAATACGCAGATACATCGGCTCTAGCTTTTGCAGAACTGGCAAATAAAACCTTCGGTATACCAAAACAAAATATTATAACCCTTGTAAATGATGAGGCTACATCTGGGCAGTTAAAAGCAAAGATTGAATTATTAAAAGAGCTTGCAGATAAACGAGGCAATATCTATATATATTTTGCCGGACATGGTGTTCCTGGTAAAGATGGTAGCACATATATGTTGCCATATGATATGACTGCAGATGGCATACATTTGGAGCCAAGCTTGAAACTGGATAATATTTATGCAAAACTATCAACATTAAATGTAAAAAATGTATTTGTGTTTATGGATAGTTGTTTCAGCGGGAAAGATGATAAGGGAGGCTTGTTATACAGAGGTGTAGCACCAGTTCTTAAGAGCAAAAAAACTGTTATAGATGCGGATAACATTACTATTATTACAGCAGGTCAATCAACTGATTTCGCAAATGACTATAGAGACAAGGGACAAAGAATGTTTTCTTACTATCTTATAAAAGAGTTGTCTGATGGCGAAACTAATCTAAATAAGATTTATCCTGAAATAAAAAGCAGTGTTAAGAGATCATCGTTAATGAAGGGAATTGGTTATAAACAAGTTCCTCAAATTTACGGAAATAAATCGGTGCTGTTATATTAATGAATAAAATATTTTTTCTTTTTCTTGTACCAATTTTGTCTTTTGCATCACCTGCGTGGATGTTTAATTTAAAACATGATAAAAATTATATTATCGGGTATGGAATGGATACTTCACTTGAAAAAGCAAAGCAGAATGCTATGATGGATATCACACATTCCATATCTGTAAGCGTAGAGTCAAATGTTGATATATCTACAAAAGACAACAACGGTAAAGCCAGCAATAATTCTTCTGTAGATTTACACACTCGCTCAAAAGCTATATTGAGTGGTGTTGAATTTATAAAAATCGAGCAAAACAAAGATTTATGGTGGGTAGCTGCAAAATATGACAACTCTCCTGTTGAGATAAAGTTTAGAAAATCTTTGCCTGAGACTTTTAAAGATGAAAATCAAAACAGATATTTAAAAAATACTCCTCTTGGTAAAAGCATAGATGCTGAGTTAAAACATAAGCTTAACTATAATGTAGTCAGAAAAGACAACCTTTGGCAGTTAAAGTATAGAGATGTGCTGGTTCCGATAAACCAAGTGAACTTCTATAAACTATTTTCAAATCAAAAAACTAAAGCTATCTCAATGAAAGCAAATCAAAAGATTTATGTTACTCATGATGAGATGTTCTTTGAATTGGAGCACAAAAAGAGTGGGTATATATCTATTTTATATGTTGAGCATAATGGAAAAGTAGGTGTTCTTTTATCAAATAAAAAATCAGACAAATCTTTTAAATATCCTGATGCAAAAAATGAAGATGTTTTTAAAATAGCAAATCCATACGGTAAAACTATACGAGAACTTTATGTAGCAATCTATTCGAAAGAACCTATAGATCTCAATCAGTTTGAAAATGTTGGTCACAGTCTTCTTGATGATAGTAACTTTGCTTTTGAGAAGTTACTATCTTTGTTACAGGAGTATGATTACTCTACGTATGCAATAAAGATTAGATAATTTACTGCAAGGCTATAACAAAAACACCAGATGCTATAAGTTTCTTAGAATGACTTGCTTCAAAACTGAAATAAGTCAATGCATCTAGAGCATGCTGGTAAGTTACTCTAATATCGTACTCTAAAGATTCTGCTTTTTTTATAAGCTTGACATTCTTTAGAGTCACTAAAAACCCCATCTTTCCTTCGCCATCACTAAATGCAGCACTACTTTGTGCGGCTGCTTCAACAAGCATGGAAAGTGTTGGTAAAGATTCAAACTCAGCTCTTACAAGAGCTGAAGTCTCATCTTTTGAGATAATATATTTTGCAAATCTTACAGGTGCCTGATGAGGTAGATTTAACTCTTTCACAGCTCTACTTCTATTATGCATCTATCATTTTCTTTACACAAATCATATAAGTTTTTCATCCATTCTAAAGAGTTTGGTACACCAGCAAGAGCGTTATTTTGTATTATTAAGTTTGCTGAATCTTCTGTTTTTTTAATGACAAAAGCTATACCGTATTCAAGTTCATCTTTACACTTGTTTAAAACATCAACACCATCAAAATTCATAGCTTCAATTGCGCATACAAAAACTTGCGTCTTGCTTTGCAGAGCTAAAGCACCTTGTTGCATAACAGTGTATGAAGTATTGTCACCAGATGATAAAGTAAGTATTTCATCTGTATTGCACTCAACTATAGAGTGATAAGAGGGAGCAGTATTGTAAACAGAGTTTTGAAAGGCGGTTGGGCTTACTGCTTCTTTAGAATTTATAGCTTCTAATATAGCTACACTATCTCCAAGTTCTCCATAGGCACTTCCATAAACTATAGCACCTTTTTGAAAGTCACATTCATGTGCAAGGTAAATCAGTATTTTTGAACTTCGACTTAGCCTACGTCTGATCATCATCTTTGTGACAAGCTCTTTTTCATTGAGGTTTTCAATTTTTAAAGGGTGATGAATAATAGCCTTTTTTATGATCTCAACATTAACTTTCATTAACAACTCCAAAAACAAGTGCAACATTATTTCCGCCAAAAGCAAAAGAGTTGCTGAGTGCGTACTCTATCTTTGATTCTCTTGCATCTGATATTAGGTTTATATCTTTTTCTTTTTGTGTGCAATCGAGTTGAGGAGGCATTAGTTGTTTTTTTAGAGCTTCTACGCATATTATTGCTTCTATGGCTCCGGCAGCACCAAGAGTATGGCCTAAGTTTGATTTTGATGAACTAACAGCTACTTCATTGCCAAATATTTCAAGTATTGCATTTGCCTCTGATTCATCGTTTGCCTGTGTGCCAGTTCCATGAGCATTGATATAGCCAATTTGATTTGCTTCTATATTAGCATCTGATAGTGCTTTATTTATAGCAGATATTGCTCCAGTTGAAGTTGGATCTGGATTCGCAATATGGTAAGCATCACTGCTTGCACCACAACCACATAACTCCACAGAGTTTTTAGTTGGAAAATTTTGAAGCAGTAAAGCGCCGATGCCTTCGGCTACATTCATCCCTTTTCTCTCACTCTTAAAAGGTGTACAAATTTCATCAGATAAAATGCCTAAAGAACTAAAACCAAAAACAGTAGTAGAACATATCTCATCAGCACCTACTACTAAAATATTTTCATATGCATTTATAGCAATAAGCTCTTTTGCAGTTTTTAGCGCATTTGCACTAGAGGTACAAGCGGTTGAATATGAGCGATGTGATAAGAAATTAAACTTAGCATCTAAAGTAGAAGCTATGACGTTTATAGTGTGTTTTTGCGGATTGATATTTTTGTAGTTTTTATCTTTAAAAAGGATCTTTTCTGTTGTTGCCATACCACCAACTGATGAGCCTACAAGCAGAAGGGTGTTTGAAAAATCTTTTAAGTTAGAAGCATTTAGAACTTCTTTAACACTTTTAATAAGAAGTTCATCGAAGTTAAAACCTTTTTCAAACTTTCCTATACATACTTTTTTTTCACTGACAATATTATCATAAACGCTTAAAGCACTTTTTTTATGAAACACAGCGTCTAAAGTCTTTTTAGTGTCTCCTGAAGCGCTTTGCATGGCACAAGCAGTTATGTATGTTTTACTCAATTTTTTAATTGCTCATTTATGTATGCTGTTAATGATTCACAAGAAGCGAATATATTTTCAGCTTCAGCCATATTAGTAACTTTAACACCAAATTCTTTTTCTAAAATCAGAGTTAGCTCAATAGCATCTACGGAGTCTAGTCCAAGACCTTCATCCCCAAAAAGTGGCATATCATCTTCTATCTCATCTGGGCTAATATCTTCAAGGCTTAAGCCTTGAATAATTTTGTTTTTTAAATCTTCAATATTTACCATAATAATTTTTCCTTTTATGAAGATATATTATACATTATTACTCTTTTAACTTAATTATGAATGTAATGGTATAGGCATCTTAAATATTACTTTGATTTGAATTTAACGTATCATGACAATTAAGTAATTAGGGTATAATTCCAATATATGAATAAGTTAAAAGAGTATTTAAATTCTCATGAGATTAGTGAGATTCACCCATCCGATATTGCTAAAATTTTAAAGCAGCTAGATGATAGCGAGTTTACTGACGCCATAAAACTAGTTCCAAAAAATTTGATTGGTGATGTTGCTCTTGCCCTTCCTGATAGATACTTTGATGATGTTGTTGAGTCTCTTAGTGTAGACGAGTTGTCTCACGCTGTTAGTGAACTTGAATCTGATGATCAGTTAGAGTTTATGCAGGGGCTTGGAGAAGTTGATGAGAATGTAGCATCTCAGGTTTTTGATACTTTGCATGAAGATGACAGGCAAGAGATAACGAAGCTTCAAACATATGACGAAGACGAAGCCGGCAGGTATATGCAGCTGGAAGTTTTCACTGCTTTGAAAGATGAGATAGTACATGATGTAGTAAAACGATTTGCTGCTCTTAGAAAGGCTAATGAGCTTGAAAATGTTCAAAATCTATTTATTACAAATAAAGAGAATAAGCTTCGATATACAGTTGGTTTAGATGATTTGTTGATATTTGATTTTACTAAAACATTAAAAGAAAATATTGAAGATAGTGATGATAGTTTTGAGCCAAAAATAGCTTATGACAGAGATGATATAAAAGAAGTAGTTCACTACTTTGAAGAGTATGACCTCTCTGTTATGCCAATTGTAAATGCTTATGGTGTTTTACTTGGTCGTATTACTTCAGATGATATCTATGACATCATCAATGAACATGCAACAGAACAGATGTATAACCTTGCCGGGGTTGATGATGAAGCGGAAGAGGATGATGAGATATTAAAAGCTGGACGTAAGCGTGCTACTTGGTTGTCTCTTAACCTCTTTACAGCTATCGCTGCTTCTTTGGTAATTGGTATGTTTTCAAATACGCTTGAGAGCATGGTTGCACTTGCTGTTCTTATGCCAATTGTTGCATCTATGGGTGGAAATGCTGGAACTCAAAGTTTAACAGTTGTTGTAAGACAATTAGCACTTGGTGAAATATCACAAGGCGATGCAATGAGGATTATAAAAAAAGAGGTAAGTATTTCTCTTGGTAATGGCATCTTATTTGCTATAATTATGGGTTTTGTTGCTGCTGCATGGTTTGACATGTCAATGCTTGGAGTAGTCATCGCCCTTAGTATGGTCATAAACCTCCTTGCCGCAGGCTTTTTTGGTGCAATAATACCTCTATTTTTACAGAGAATGGATATTGATCCAGCCATAGGAAGTACAGTTATTTTAACAACTGTAACAGATGTTGTAGGGTTTTTGAGTTTTCTAGGTCTTGCAACACTAATTTTATTATAATTTAAAGGATATTCAAAATAAATGGATTTATTAATTCTATTTTTCGTTTTGTCAGTGAGTGTTTCGTTTTTGTGTTCGATTTTAGAGTCTGTACTTTTATCGGTAAATATGTCATATATTTCGGTGTTAGAGAAAGAGAAGCCAAAAATTGGAAGATACTTAAGACTTCATAAAGAAAATATTAATAAATCAATTGCCTCAATTTTAATATTGAATACAATTGCAAATACATTAGGTGCAGCAGCAGTTGGAGCACAAGCTTCCATTCTTTTTGGAAATGAAGCAGTAGTTTATGTATCAATAGTTTTAACATTCGCTATTTTATTTCTATCAGAAATTATTCCTAAAACTATCGGAGCAATTTATTGGAAGCAGTTAGCTCCTATGTCGGCTCAATTTATTAGAGTTTTTATCTTTATAACTTATCCAATCATTTTAAGTACACTTTTTGTTACAAATAGAATATCTAGAGGAAAGCAAAATGCAAATAGTTTAACGAAAGAAGAACTACTTCACAGTATGCTTCTTAGTGAAGATGACGGTATTATTGACGAAAAAGAATCTGATTTTATTGAGAATATTTTAAATCTGAACAAAATAAAAGTAAGAGATGTCCTTACCCCTAGAAGTGTTGTTTTTGGAATTGATGAAACGATGAGTGTTAAAGAGATTTTAGAGACAAAAGGCGCTATATTTAAGTTTTCTCGTATTCCTGTATACAATGGTTCTCTTGAAGATGTGACGGGAATAGTTTTAACTAAAAAGATATTTAAACAAGCATTGAAAGATGATAGTGTTAGTGTAGGTTCTATAAAAAAAGATATATTTACCATCAATGAAAACATTCCAGTTTCAAAGGCTCTAGACCTATTTATATCTAAAAAAGATCATATGTTCTTAGTAATAGATAACTATGACCAAACAGAAGGAATACTTACTTTAGAAGATTGTGTTGAGACAATTTTAGGTGTAGAGATCGTAGACGAGAGTGATACTACAGAAGATATGCGCGAACTTGCAAAAAGAAGAATGAAACAAAAAAGAAAAAATAAGGCAAACAGCGAAGCTAAAGAAAATGCCTTGAGGTATGAAGCAACTAACATGTCTACAGATATAAAAAAGTAATACCGCACCCTAAAGGGGAAAGTAGTACGGTATTGCTTTGAATCTAAGGGAAGTGACCGAAAGAAATCTATACTTCATGAGGACATAAAGTCCTATATTTCTCTTTCTTGACTCGTATTGTAAAGTTAAAAAGTGTGGATAAAGTGTGAGTTATGAACATTATATCAGATACCTGGTATTCTTGGTATCTTGTTTAGTTTAGATAGTTTGCAGTACACACCCCATCCTTTTTTTAGCCAATGACCAACTATAGGAAGAGGAATCATAAGAGCTCTTTTATTATCTCTATAAATAAATGAAGCACCATTGCCACTATCCATGATACAAAGAATATTTATGTGCTCTTGGTAACCTTTGAATTCTGATTTTCCTTGATCTTTTTGCGCAATATTAAAAGCGACATTTCTAGCCATTATTTCTGCAACATGACCTTGTTTAGCTCTCCAGTCTGCTCCTTCTAAAGCTGCAATATCACCTATGGCATAAATATTAGTTGGCATATCACTCTCATTAAATACAACATGACACTGATCGTCAATAGTTATAAATCCAGCTTCATTAGTTGGAAGGTCTGACTCTCTTACAATATTATGACCATCTCCGGCAGCAATGAACATTGTAAAGTCTGATTCTAATTTTGTATCATCTTCAAATATAATACCATTAGCTTCAAATGCTTTGATTTTTTTACCAAAATGTTGGTTAATACCAAGTTTTTTAAAAAATACTGCCATCATTTTAAGAGCTTTTTGACCCATTCTTTTTCCAGGTTCGGGCATTGGTGCAAAAAATGTCAATTCAAAATTATCTCTAATCCCTTTCTTCTTTAAAAGGTTATGAATATTAAAAAGTAGCTCAAATGCTGGTCCTCCACGAACAGCAGAAGTGTCTTTTGGATTTCCTCCAAAACCGAAGCAGATTTTACCGCTTCCTTTTTCTATAAGGGCTTCAATAGAATCTCTAATTTGTATAGACTGCTCAGGTGCACCACAGATAGATAGTGTATTTTCTATACCTTTATGCTTCATCTTTGAAGCACCCATAGCTAGTATAACATGGTCGTAATCTTTTAAAACTTCTCCAGAAGCCAGTGTGTAAAAGTTTTGTTTTGCATTTATATTTACAAGAGCATCAACCACTAAGTTGAAGCCGTGTACTTTTTTTAGTGCATTTAAATCTATACAAACATCCTCAAAAATTTGTTCTCTAGTTGGAATCCAGATTGAAGTAGGGTAGATGAAGAAGTAATCTCTTTCACTTACTAAAGTGACATCATAATTTGATTTTCTTAAAAAGATTGCAGCTTCAAGACCAGCAAAGCCACCCCCAATAATTAAAACAGTTTTCATAAGTACCTTTGTATAAAACATAATAATAAAAAATATTACAACAAGTGATATTAAAACTCTATTAATTCTTTTTATTTATAAAATAAACGGCAATAAGGCTAAGTGAGCCACCGATAAGTATGTGGGACTGTATACTCTCTCCTAAGACAGCCCAAGCTACTAGAAGAGAGAATATTGGAACTAAAAACATAAACGAACTTGTTTTTTGGCTACCTAATTTTGCAGATGCTACAAAGAAAATAGTAGTGGCAATAGTTTGTCCTAGAACAGCTAAGTAAATCATAGCAATCCAGAATTTTATTCCTTGATCAAAGACACTCATCAAGTCACTGTTGAGTGCATATATTAACGATGCAATTGTTGCTACTACAGATATGTAAAAACTATAGTGTACAGGGTGAATATGCTTGTTTGAGTATTGTGAGAGTAGAGTAACTCCAGCCCAGATAATAGCACATATAACAAAGTATATATTTGAGCTATTTAGAAATATACTAAAATCATTTAGCTCTAAGATAATGACCCCGCCAATCAAACCAATTATCAGCCCAATGTATTGAGAAGTAAATAATTTAGTTTTAAAAATAATGGCAACCAATAAAAAAGTCATCAGAGGTGCCAGTGTTGTAATAATTACCCCGCCATTTCCCGCAAACCCATACTTTACACCCAAGAATGAGAATATCATAAAGGATATATTTAAAACAGAGCTAGATGCTACAAAGCTCAAACTGGATTTGTTGAGAGTTAGCGGTATTTTCATAAAATATAAAATAGGAAGAAAGGAGATGCTCATAAGAAAAAAACGCCAAAAAATTATGATCTCTATTGATGTGTCGTAAGTAAGAATTTTTAAAGCACTCCAGCCTCCGCCCCATAAAAACATTGCCAAAATAAGAAGGTAGGTAAAGTGTGAGTTTTTCAAAGTTTAGTCTTTTGCAATATTTTGCTATTTTCTTGGCATTATAGCTTAAATCATTTCACTTTTTTAGGTAATATACTCTATGAGTTATACTAAATGGTTCGATGCCCATGCGTTTAAGCATAAAAAAATTATAGATAAATTAGTAGAATCAGATTACTCAAAAGAAGAGATAGTTGAGTATTTTGATTTTGATAACATGGTAGAAAAAGAGTTGGATTTTTGTCCTCTTTATAAAGATAATAAAAAATGTCATAACATGGAGAAGTTAAATTGTTATACATGTGCTTGTCCAAACTTTAGATTTAATGACGATGGACTAGGAACATATAATGAGTTTAAAATATTAAGCACGTGTGATATAGACAATGGTGAAGAGTTTGCAGGTAAAGGCGTTATTCACCAAGACTGCTCATCATGCACTGTTCCACACCATAAAGCCTATGCTCTAAAAAACTTCTCTCTAAATTGGTTAGAGATGATGAAAAATTGTAAACCCAAATAAGAAGGATTCTAATGTTTAAGTATATATTATCTCTGTTGTTGTTAATGTCAGTATCATTATTTGCAGATACTAAAGAAGCTCTTGAAGCTTTTAAGAAAAAAGATTATGAGAAAGCATTTAAGTTATATGAAAAGAGTGCTATAGCTGGTGATACAACAGCTCAAAACGCTCTTAGTTATTTGTACTTAAACGGTATTGGAGTGCTTAAAGATACAAAAAAAGGTATAAACTGGCTAGAGAAAGCTGCTAATAGTTCAGATGCCAGAGCACAAAATGATTTGGGTATGATGTACTTAACAGGACAGAATGTTGCTCAGGATTCTAAGAATGCATTCAAATGGCTTAAAAAGGCCTCAGATGCAAAGAATCAAAATGCTCAGTATAATTTGGCACTTATGTATTACAGAGGTGATGGGGCAGATCAGAACGTTACGAGAGCATCTGAACTCTTAGAAGATTCTGCACTTCAAGGCAATGAACAAGCCATTAAAAATATAGGTCTTGTTTATATGCAACTTCTTAAATTTGATAAAGCTGCAGAGTGGTTAGAAAAAAATGCACAGATGGGTGATGAAAGAGCATATTATTTGTTAGCAGAGATTTATTGTACAAATGAGAATTTTGAAAAAGCAAAAAAATGGGCAAAGAAATCTAAAGACAGTGGAAATAAAGATGCTGAGCTTCTCTGGCTTAAGTATAATCTAGAAAAATATTAATTATTTGAAGAGATATTATATGTATACTAAAATCAGAATTATAAATTCTGATTTTGTACAATATGTTTGTGAATCAAGGAGATATTAAAAAGTCTCAACAGTAATTATAATCTAAGACTTTGTCATATTTAGTCAGTTTACTTAAGCACTATCTTGTAACCTAAGCCATATTCATTTTGTATTAGGTTCTCTGGTAACTTGGCTCTAAGACGTTTTATAAATGATGTTACAGAGTACTCAGAGAACTCTTTTTCTCCTTGTTCTCCATAGATATGGTAAAAGATATTTTCAGCTGTAAAGGCATGATTTGTTTTAGAACATAGTAGTTTAAACAGCATCAGTTCTTTTTCTTTTAAAGATATTTGTTTTTCAGAATTCCACAGAGTAGAAGACGCTTTATCCCAAAAAATTTCATGACTTAGGTAAATTCTTTTTTTAGAACTTCTTAGTTTATCAACAAGAGATATTAAAACATCTTTTAACTTTTGTGAGTTAATAGGCTTTATGAGATAAGTAACAAGTTTAAGCTCTATTGCCTGAAGAAGTTTCTCTTGTTCAGAGTGTGCACTCATAATGATTATATCAGTTTCACTGTCACGCTCTCTGATGCGTTTAATCATAGATAGCCCATCTAAATTTGGCATATTTATATCGCTTAGAATAATGTCAGGTCTTTTTTCTAAGTACTGTATGTATCCCTCATGTCCACATTTTGCGACGTATACTTTTTTAAAAAATAACTGTAAATATTCTTGAAGATATTCTCTAAGTTCTGATTCGTCTTCGGTTATGAGAATTGAAATATCTTCAATTAATTCATTACTTTTCATTCTTCATCCTTATTGTAAATGTTGCACCATATTCGTTGTTATAAGCGCTAAGTAAGCCACCCATATTGTCTTCAATAATCATTTTTGCAATGTGTAGACCTAGCCCTGTTCCAATTGATTGATGTTTAGTTGTGAAGTATGGATTAAAAATCTTTGGCAGAATATCTACATCTATTCCACCGGCATTATCGCTAATAGATAAAATAGAATCATCTTCATCTCTTTGCATGGAAATATCTATTTTTATATCAGGAATAGCTCTAATTTCTCTAATATCATATATATTAGATAAAATGGAAACTATTACTTGAACAAATTCGTTTAATAGTCCATAGATGTTTATCTCTTTATCTCCGCTAATATTTATATCTATCTTTTGACTCTCGTTTGTATAGTTAGTGATCTCTAGAGCTTTGCTTAGTGCAGTGTATATACTAAAGAGTGATTTGTCTTTGTTTGGTTTGTAGTAGTTCATAAAGTCTTCTATCGTATCTGACATATAAACAACTCTTTTCTCCATTGTGTCTATCTTTGTAGAAATCTCATCTTTATCTAGCATGTCTGCACTATTTTTCTCTTTTAGTATTGCTAAGATAGTATTGACAATAGCTAATGGTTGGCGCCATTGATGTGCAATATTGCCTATCATCTCACCCATTTCAGCTCTTTTTGACTGCTCAAATAGTTGCCTGTCTCTCTCTTGGATTGTTTTTTCTTTTTCTTGAAGTTCATTAATTGTATCTAATAGTTCTCGATTATATTTTTCTTCTATGTAGAGTCCACAATCTAGATTTTTCATATCATTTATGAGGTTTTTTATATATCTTTTTTGTATTACCGAACCATGCTGTGGAGCAATAAGCTCGATATCTAGTTTTTCAATCTTACTAAGCGCATAATTAAATATGTCTTTGCTTGGCATATACTCTTGGTGAAATTGCTTTGCTTTGTCAAAGTATGTTTCATCTGCATAAAACTCCCATGACTCTTCAATGCCTCCAAAAATATCTCCGGAAAAGAGAGTTTTACTGCTAGGCTCATAACTTACAAATGCACCCGGAGAGTGACAATAAGGAGTAGTTAGAAATTCTAGTTTGAAGCCACTTGAAGTAACAAGCTGATTTTCATTTTTATCTATCTCATAATAGTCTGAGCTCACAAGGTAGTGTTTGATTAATAGAGACATCCTAGAATGAGTTACTATAAGCAGATCATCTCTGTCTATTAGTTTTTCTATCTCGGGTACTGCCGCCGCTAAATCAGGATCTTGGTGATGTAGTATGATGTATTTGATAGATTTAATATCCGCTATACTTTTCACTTTACGTACAGTCTCATTAAATTCAAGCATCGAGCCTGGGTCAATTAATATAGATTCATTACCATTTTCTATGAAGTAAGGGTGACATTGGAAGGGGTCATTTTCTAAGTACATGCCAACCCAGTAGATGCTCTTAGCAATCTCGATTGGCTGTTTGAAATCGTGCTGCGACTTAGGCATTTCCCTCAAACCATTTTAGTTGTTCTCTAAGTTCAACTACCTTTCCTACAACTATAAGTGCAGGAGTAGGTACATCTTTAGCTTTTTCAACTATATTTTCTAGAGTCCCGACAACAACACTTTGATCTTTTGTTGTTCCTTTTGAGATAACGGCTACTGGATAGTCAGCTGCTTTTCCAATTTCGATAAGTTTTTTACTGATTTTTGGGAGATTATGAAGACCCATTAAAAATATAATTGTGTCATCTGTTTTAAATGTTTCCCATGGAATCTGAGATACTTTTTTATTTGGTGATTCATGCCCAGTAACAACTCTAAAGCTTACTGCAACTCCGCGATGAGTAACTGGAATACCGGCATACGCAGGAGCAGAAATTGCAGAAGTAATACCTGGAATTATTTCAAACTTTACATTTCTCTCTAATAGATATAGAGCTTCTTCTCCACCACGACCAAATACAAAAGGATCACCACCTTTAAGACGGACTACACTCTTGTGTTTTAGTGCATTTTGATAGATAACTTCATTTATGTCATCTTGAGGCATGATATGACGGCCATCTTCTTTGCCTACATAAACGAACTCGCAGCCATTTTTGGCTTCTTTTAACAACTCTGGGTTAGCAAGACGATCGTAAATAATTACATCAGCTTCTCTGATAACTCTAAGTGCTTTTACTGTTAATAACTCAACGTCCCCAGGTCCAGCACCCGTTAAATAAACTCTGCCCATTATTCTTTTTCCTCATAAATAAATATACCTGATGGTTTTTTAACTTGAAATATCTCTCTACTTAAATACCACTCTTTTGTGTTTAGAACTGCAATCTTGTTTGTATCATTTACAGATACATAAAGGTTTTCTCTTACATTTGACCATCTTACATGTAGTACTTTGCCATCAAATTCAAATCTTTTAATTACTTCTAGAGTTTTAGTGTCTATGATTTGAATTACCGGAAATTTCTTTCCACTAAATGTGACAGCTAAATATTTTTTATCAGGAGATAGAGCTGTAAATACTGGCAAGCCTTCAGTTTCTATGTTTTTAACAAATTCAAAATCAGGTGTGTAAACTAAAACTTTGTTGTTTCCAACAGCAGGAATAAATACATATCCGCCGCCAATACTCCAAAAACCGAAGTGCGGAACTTTTAGTACAGGTTTTCTGTCTTCAAGCAGTATTTGTATTTTTTTGTATTTCATTGTATCTAAATCTACAACACCAAAAAAGTCACTCTTGAAAAATCCAGTGATAAAGTTATTATCTTTTATCATTGCATCAAATGGCATAACTCCAACATCTTCAAACTCTTTGTATATCTCAAAGTTTGGAAGACCTTTGCCACCGTTTTTATCTTTTAAAACAGTGATTTTGTCATTATCCATTTGTGAAAAGATAAGATAGTCTTTATAGATTTTAATACCAACATTTTTAGAACCAGTCTCAAATGATTGAAGAGGGTTAAGATCTCTATCTAGAATATCTACACTTTTTTTAGCGTAGTTAGCAACTGCAAGGTAGTTTTTGCTTATTGTAAAACCAATAGCACTATCACTAGTCTTTTGCTCTTTTATGATGACTTCTTTTTCAGGGTCAAATTTTATTACAAATCCGTCACGGCTGATTACGTAACCATCTTTGCCATCAAACTTGACAACACCGTGATTCATATTGTGCATACCCTCAATATGACCCTTAGTCATTCCTTTTTCAATAACGCATAAAGAGTTACTTTCTCTCTCTACAACAAAAACTTTTTCATTTGTATTTAGCATTCTAAGAACAGGGTTTACACCTTTTGCCTCAGCACTTACAAATAGAGATGCTATTAGCGTTGCACTAAGTAGTAGTTTATTTATTTTCATTAATGTTTCCTTCTTTCTTCTTCAGTTAGATAACATGATGGATCTTCACTCCATAAATCACCTGTAATTGCATAAGCACGAGCCCGTGAGCCACCGTTACATATATCAATCTGTTCGCAGTCTGCACAGATTCCACCTATCTGATGTCTAGGATGAATACGTAATTGGTCTAGAAGCTCACCACTCTGCCAGATAGAGCCAAAATCTTCTTTAATAATATTTCCTACAGTAAGTGGAAAGAATGGATCTGGTCTAACATCACCCTCGCTGTTGATATTTAGAAGTTTTCTACCAGCTGAGTTTCCACCCCAAGTAACAAGTCTATCTCTCATAGCCTCTTTTAGATCTGGGTATTCTTGTGCAAATTTATCTAGTAGTAAAATCGCATCTTGCTCCATGTTTCCTGTTACTATCTCTATATCTCTACCTGTGTTGTAGTACTCAAATGCTTTGTTTATAATAAACTCAACACTTTTTCTTCTCTGCTCTTTAGTTAAATCCATTTTTAGGTTATCTAAGCCACGGCCAGAATATACCAGATGCGAGATGTAGATTTTAGGGATATTCTCTTTTTCTGCTAAATCAAAGATATACTCTAGAGAATCTATAGTCTCTTTAGTTATAGTAAATCGTATACCAACTTTTGCACCTGTAGAATTTGCAAGTTGAACAGCTTTTAGGGTCTCTCTAAATGCACCCTTTAGACCACGAAAGTGGTCGTGTGTTGGCTCATCACCATCAATACTTACTCCGACATAGTTAAATGTGTCTACAATACGCTTTATATTTCCTTTTGTAAAGTATAGACCATTACTAGATAGGTAAGTAATAATGCCGTTATCTTTACAAAAATCAGCTATCTCAAAAAGATCTTTTCTTGTCAGTGGCTCTCCACCAGAAAAAATGATGAACTTAACACCATTTTCTTTCATCTCTAAAATAGTTTTTTTAATTTGTTCAGTAGTCAGAGTGTCAACTTCATCTAGAGTTGATTTTGAATAGCAGTGCATGCATGATAGGTTGCAACGGTTTGTAAAGTTCCATATAGCTATAGAGCCATTTAAAATTCTTTCTTTTTTGTCTTCAACAACTGAGGATATTAGGTTTGATAGTCTAAACATTATTTACCTTTATATGAGAGTATGTATTTAGCCACAGCTTTTCTCTCTTTGTCATTTAATTTTAATTCGGTCATAACTGTTCTTTTATAACCAAAAGCTTTATACATTGCTTTGGGATCTATAATATAAGCTTCTATTTCATCAAGGGTTCGTTTAGAAGCTATCTCTGTAAATGGAGGACCAAAAGCTACAGCTGATTGGTGATGACAGCCCCAACAGTAGGTCTCAAAGACTTTTTTGCCCTCGAAATCCTGAGAATATAAAAGAGAGGACAAAGTAAGTGTTAAGAGTATATGTTTTTTCATATTTATTCTTTCATTTGATACATTATTCTATCAAAAAGAAGCTTGAATAAAAGCTTATAAGATTTAGAATATTGTCATTTTTTTTTATAGTTAAAGAATAGCTTTTTATTATCTATTTGTCGTTGATATTAGTCAATTTTGTCATAATTTATAAAAGTTTGAAGTAGTTTAGAGAAGTTTGAAGTGTTATAGAAGGTTTCTCTCCCGAAGGAGAGAAGTTATACCATAGTGCTAGAAATTATGCACCTGGAATAGTTTGTCTGTGCTCGATTGAATAAGTAAAAGTAGGAGTTGTTAAACCTGTGATATATTTAACAAATTTACCTGTTTTAGCTTCATAAATACCGATTCTTCCACAATTCCACTCAGAAATCATAGTCCAATAACCGTGATTAGCTGGCTCAGCGTGTAAGATACGTGGAGTAATTGCTTTACCATCTTTATCTTTAACAGTAGGAACATCCCATGTGTAAAGAGTTTTGTGAGTTACAGGATCTATAACAGTACCTTTAGCTGTACCAACAGTAATGATTCTATCTACTTCTAAAGTTTGCTTATTAATTAAGTGAACTTTATTCCAGTTAGATTCACCACCAAGTACATTATCTGCCCAAAGAAAAGGAGTATGCTCAGAAGTACCGATGAATAGACCACCACCACCGATTGGAATCTGACGAATAACATCGAAGTTATCATCCCAAATAGTTACTTGACCAAGATTCATGTTAACTGTAGCACCAAGTTGTTGACCTAGTTGCTCATTGTACCAAGAAGAACCTTGACCTGGGTGTGGCTTAGCTGAAGGACCTGTATAGATTTTAGTAACTAAAGATTTAGTTTTGAAATCCACAACACCAACAACGTCAGAACCTTGAGATGCGATAAATAAGTATCTACCAATCTCTTTACCTTCATTTAAGAAACCATCGTGAAGAATATCACCAATATTTGGAATATCACCAACGATTGGGAAATTAGGCTTAGAGTAATCTACGATATAAACGTGACCACCATCTTTAAGTGCGAATGCAATATATGGACCATATGGAGTATCAAAGATACCTGCAACACGAGATGAACCGATGTCACCATTTGGCTTAATTACAGACGAAGTTGGGTAAACTTTTAATGGCTCAAGAGTCATTGCATCCATAAGGATTGCTCCACCTGGAACGTAGTTACCAGCCATTAGGTATTTACCATCTGGAGAAACTGCTAGACCACGAGAATCAGAACCAACTTGAGTTTGAGCAATTTTTTGCTGACCCGGAGTGTTAAGGTCGAACATTGTTACTAGACCTGAACGAGAGATAGAGTAAGCATAACGAGGCATACGCTTGTTAGTAACTGTTACGTGAACAGCAAAACCAGCAGGGTGCTTAGATAAAACTTTACCTGAAGTACCATCAACAAATGCAACACGCTCAGCATCTCTTTCAGTTACGAAACAGATATCAGTATTTTTCTTAACATCTACAGCATGTGGATATTTTTTGAAAAATGCCATTCTGTCATTTAAAGGTTTCCAGCCAGCTTTAACACTATCAAGTGTTAATACAGCCATTTTTTTACCTTTAAAATGTTGAATATAATCAACCATTTTATCAGCGTCATCTTTAGTGAATTTAGCTTTAAATTCTGGCATTGCAGTACCTGCACGACCATTAAGAACTACTTCTGATAGCATATATGCATTTTTCTTTGCAGTTACAGCTGGACGTAAATCCGAACCAACACCACCTTCAAGATTAGGACCGTGACAACCTTGACACTCTTTCTCAAATACTTTTTCAACATCCATATTTGACTCACCAGCAAATAGACCTGAACTAACCACTGCTAATGCAGCAACTGACATAACTAATTTATTTAATCTCATTTTATTCTTCCTCCTAAAATTTCGATAAAGCAGGCCCGAAGGCCCGCCGACAAACTTACTTATTAACTTTCTTTCTCTAAACGAGCTTTCTCTTGTTTATAAATCCAAATCATTGGAAGTATAATAACAGTATGAAGAAAGATAGTAAGAGTTAATGGACCCTGATTTAACCAACCAAAAAAGCTTGGTACAATATCTGTGAACGGTTCAAACATAATATTTCTCCTTATCTTTCGTGTACTGGGTTTTTACCAGTAGAAAGTAAATCTTTTACTAAGAATAAGAAACCTAGGAACGTAATCGCACCCATAAATAGTCTCCAATCCATAGCTTGTGCAAACCACATACCGCTTTGTCCATCAAAGTAACCAGCCCAAGTAGCACCCATTTGTGCACGAGAAACAAGAACTTGAACGTAACCAGCGATTGTTAATGCTATAGTCATACCCATAACACCACCAACTATTAAACTAACAGCCCATAGAGAAGCTCTAGTGTTTTTCATGATTTTAATGCCGTTTGTACCTTGAACCGCAATATACATCATACCGATAAGGATAGTTGCATAAGCACCAAAGAACGCTAAGTGACCGTGTGCCGAAGTAAACTGTGTACCGTGAGTATAAAGATTTACTTGTGGTAATGTGTGGAAGAATCCCCAAATACCAGCACCTAAAAAGTTACCAAATGCATTAAGAACAAACCATGTAAATGCAGGCTTATTGTTAATAACTGAAACTTCTTGTCCAGTCGCATCTTGAGCACCTTGAGTTTTACCCCAGTCGTATAGTACGTGAATAAACATAGCAACAAGTGGTAATGGCTCTAGTGCACTAAATAATGCTCCAATTTCCCACCAGTACTCAGGTGTACCAATCCAGAAATAGTGGTGACCGATACCTAAGATACCTGAACCAAATAGCATAGCTACTTCAATCCATAACCACATTTCAACAACTTTACGGTGTGCACCAATCATAGTTATAAGACCATAAGCAGCAATCGCACCAACGAAAACTTCCCAAGTAGCTTCAACCCATAAGTGAATTACCCACCACCACCAGTACTGATCAACTGTAATGTTGTCTGTAAAGAACATACCAGCTAGATAAAGACCAGCGAAAGCGATCATATCTGCCATAAGTACTGTAACTATTCCAGAGTTCTTACCTTTAAATCCTGTTAACCAAAGGTTAGCAACAAATCCAAGAGCAACAACAACGATACCAAAGTCAGCCCATCTTGGAGCTTCAATATACTCACGACCTTCATGAATAAACCAGATAGATGTTTCATCTGCCGGTCCAACTTGAATGAATAGATATACTAGTATAACAACAACGATTGCTGCTACAAATACCCAGTATAATAATTTACCAATTTTAATACCAATAGTCTCAATTCCAGTTTCATCTGGTAATAACCAATAAACTGAACCGAACATTGCAAAAACCATCCATACAACTAGTGCATTAATGTGTAACATTCTAGCAACCGAGAAATCTAATAATTCAAATAAGAAGCCTGGCATAACGTACTGAATTGCTGCAACTAAACCAAATAGTAATTGTGCACCAAAAATAATAGCAGCAAAAGTGAAATACCATGTTGCTAATTGTTTTGATTCACTTCCAATACCTGTTAAGTGATTACTTGCCATTTACTGCTCCTTGTATTTTTCCAAAGTTTCTTGGGAAACCATTTGTATCAATTGATGACATATGTTTCAAGAAAGCAACTAAACCTTTAGCCTCTTCAGCAGTAATACCAAGATCTGGCATCATACGAGCATGAGTTGGGTAAGTTGATGGATGTTGTAAGAATTCAGCCATTGCTTCTTCTTTCGTACTTTTACCTGTCATTGCTTGCATTGTTCCATCATTTTGCCATGCTGGATCTAACCAAGCTTTAGTTAAATCTGGTGCATAATATGCTCCATTACCAAGAAGTGTATGACAATTCATACAATTTTTAGTTTGAGATCCTAGTTTACCTAGGTGAAGTAAGGCACCAGCCTCTTCTTCAGACCAGTCATCTCTTCCAAAAAACTTTTCTTTTTCCCCTATCACTGGAACTTCGTGACCACGTTTAGTGCTCATTTCGTAAGTGATTTTGTAGTTAATAACTGTAGGTCCTGGAACCCTTTTAGTCACCTTGTTTTGTAAGTCTGCGTCAGTACCCATTGAAATTTGACCTGCTGTGTCAAATGTTAACCAAATTAGTAATACTGCTGCAAACCCTGTGATCCATGCTGCTGAACGTTGCCAGAAACGGTTGTCACTCCATACGGATGTTTTAGCCACTGTGCCCTCCTATAAATTACTGTTGACATATATACAGTATATCAATGTTCATTCTCTTCGTGAACTCGATGCTGCATAAAATAGACTGCGTGTGGAAGTAATAATAATCCAATTGCAGCAACTACTAAAGCCTTAGCTGTAAATTCACCTACGTGCATTAAACTTCCCATTAAATACAAACAATAGGCAGTTAACATCCAAAACATGTATGCCAAAGGCATAGTCCATTTTTTCAGTAGATTAACTTTTACAGCTGTATATATACCAACATAGAATCCTCCAAATACCATAACAAGCGCAGATGAAACAAAAATAGTTAAGAAGTCATCTAGAGGTATATCTTGTCTCATTATTACTTCTTCAATCATTGTATCTCCTTTCGTATTGTTATAATTTTTCAGAATCAATTGTAGTTTATTCCTATTTGGATGAAAAAGAATTGACATAAATCAATTTATTAGATTAATTTAAAATTTAAGGAAAGTTTTATATTCTATGTAACTTTATGAAACAAGAGAGAAAAATAGATTAGTATATATTATATTACAAATAGTATAACAATGAAGACAAAGTTACAGTAAATACTATAGTTGTAATAATCATTACTTTTCTTTTCATGCTTTCATCAATATCGTACTTACGCTCAAGAAACTCGCCTAGTTTAAGGCCTGGATAGACACCAAAGAGTATCATGGGAACTGCCATTGCTAGTATTATTACGATGTCTTGAGTCATTATTTACCTTCTTTGAATAGTCGCTTATTATCTTGATATACATCAATTTTTTTTTCGAATTCTTATTATATCATTGATTAATTAAATTTCTTTGTAAAGTTTATATTTTATTAAGAAAGTTAAAAAAAAGGACTTGGAATGAATAAAATCTTATCGATAACTTTAATCTCTGCAATTACTCTTGTTTTATCAACTGGATGTGGCGGAACATCACCATCACCAGAATCTCATGATGCAAAAGTATCTGAAGATGCTTTGTATGTACAGACTCATGACAAATAAAAAAATTGCGCATGCAATAGAAAAGGCCGGTGAAAAAACAGGCTGGAAAATTACTGAGTTTAAAAGCAATGAAGTAATTGCTGAAAAAGTAGATGGTGAAAATACTATCTCATCAACAGTTGAATTTTCTGAAGGGCATATAGAATTTTCAAACAATTCTGCAACTTCAGATCTTCGTGATGCAATTGAAGATGAACTAAGCAAAGAAGCTTCTGCTCACTAGACTATTTACACTTCTCCAAATAACTATTTAGTTTATTTGGAGTAACTTCTCCCCTTATAGGTTTACACACAAAGAGTTCTCTATTGTCTAAAAAAAAGAGTGATGGATATGTCAATGTATATAGCATCTCAATAGGATAACTGCTCTTTTGATCTTTAATAACTAACACCGAAATAAATTCACGATTTATCTTGTCTATATAGGGCTGATTCATAAAAGTTTTAGTTAGAGCTTCTGTAGACTCAGGAGAATCTTTTTTTATAAGCAGAACCATAAGTTTTTTTTTCTCTTTAAGTGCTTGCTGATGGGCTTTGTCGAAGTCTCCTTGCCAACTAACATGGTTGGCGCAGAGCGTTGATAAAAGTAGTGTAAAAAGTAGTATAAAACGCATTTGTTAACCTCTATATTAAAAGTCTTTTTGAATTTCTTTTAGCATTACAACAGGTGGATTTGGAAGTTGTGGAAATGCTCTTTGCACTGCATTAGTTACCCATTGAGGATAGATTCTAAAGTTTAGTTTTACAACTACTTTTAGAGGATATTTCAAACTTGCAGCATCTGTGATATCGTATGATTCTACTCGTCTCTCTCCAGCTGGAATTCTAGTGTCGCTAATAAGTTTTTTGTATCTCCAAAAGAGAAGTCCTACCGGTTTTAAGTTCTCATCTCCAAATACTTTCATAAAAGGCCTTGCATCTGTGTCAAGGTTTCCATCGCTCTTGAGTTTACCACTGCTAAAGACAACTTTTGAGTCTTTGTCAGTTACAGTTATGTCAAGCCAAAGCTCTCTAAAGTCAGAGACTCCAGTCGGGAGGTGATGTCCTGCTCCAACATTTTTAACGCCGACTAAGACTTTGCCATTTTTTATATCTACATCTATATCTGCAGAAGTGCGAAGCAGTTGTATAGACTGATCTTCATGCTCTTTACTTTTTAAACCTGATAGGAAGTGGTTTGAACCAGAGAAGTAGTGAACTTTAATATTCTCTTTAACAGTTCCACCAGTAGTAGACTGACCTTTAAGAGGTGCTAATTTTCCATCTTTAAGATAAGTCATATGACAATCGATGCAACTCTTATGTTTGCTAGGGTCTTTAGGATTGTTAAAAGGTGATTTTTCCCACTCTTTAAAAGTAGAAACTACTGATCTTTTTGAATCATCCGGCAAGAACTCATCATGACAAGATGCACAGTAAGCACTTTCTTTATAAAGTTTATTTGAATAACTCTCTTTGTGGACTACTGGATTAGAGTTTATAAACTTTTCACTAAGCCACTTTTCTACTTTTGAGTTGCTATCTTCAAAAACATACTTTTTTCTATTTGTAATATCAAGAGTATAAGAGCTGTTTCCTTTAGAATCTGCTTTTTTAATCCTGTGACAAGTCACACAAGAAACACCTTGCTCTAGTCTTGAATTACCGTGAGACTTTAACTCATCTATAAGACTTTGTGAGCCTTTTTCAAAAAGAGAACTTGGCATAGAGTTCATATCCATTCTGTGTGTAGATCTCTTTTGTTTGGTAGTAACTGCACTAGGGTTGTGGCATCCCATACACCACTGTCTAAACTCATCTCCCATATCTGCTCCGGCTAAGTTCTCCATAACCATATAGTATGGGTTGCTGCCGGTTATATGCCTGTGGTTTGAGTCTGCCCACTGGTTGAAGATATCTTCATGACAAGACTTACACTTAGCAGAGTTAGTCCAGTCTTCATTATGATATCTGCTTGCACCATCTTCAAGTTGTATGTTAGTAAGTTTCTCGGAACTGTAAGAGATACTTGGATATGAGATACCAATTAATAGAGCGACTACAACAAATGGTTTGGCGTTAAAGTCAATTTTCTTTCTTGCATGTAAAAAGAGAAAATATAGTAAAACAAATGATCCAAATAGATGAATATAGTATGAAACAAGTCCTATGGCATCTCCTCCAGGATTTCCCACAAAGAAAAGGTAAAATCCACTAGCTACTATGAAAAAAAGCAGAATTCCAAGTATCACACCGCTAGTACTTTTTGCACGTCTAACTATCATGTACTCATAGGTATGCAGGTTTACATATGGCAAAAGAAGAAAGATAGCTATAAAGGCAGAACTTAAAACATGCACTGCTTGAATTATTCTAAAATATTCCCAGCTCAAGTTGAAGATGCTAAGTTGAAATATTCCGCTAAAGAACATCAATATTATAAGTATTTTCATATATACATTTTTCATAGTGCGCCCTTATTTGTAACTTTATAATCTACTACATCGCCCTCTAGAGCTTTTAAAAATTCTACTATCTCATCAATCTGATCATCAGTAAGATGCATACCAAGTTGGTGTTTGCCCATAAGAAATACAGCTTCTCTTAGCTTCGCTATTGCACCGTTATGAAAGTATGGTGAAGTCTTTGTAACATTTCGAAGCATCGGGACTCTGAAAAGTCTCTCACCCTCTTTACCCATAAATCCACCCTTGTTTTCAAATGGAAATGGATGATACATCTTAAGATTGAAGTCAAAGTCACTGACTTCCCTACCTTTAGCAGTTTCGTTAAAAGAGTTAGTAACGTCTACTATACTGTTATAGTCCCTAAGAGGAAATTTCTGTATGCTCTGTCCGCCGACAGTTACACCTGTGTGACACCCTTTGCAGCCGAAGTTTAAAAAATGAGCTAAACCTTTTTTGGCTTTTTGGTTCATAGCATCGTTGTCTCCGTCTAAAAATCTATCGTAACCACTGCGAGTTACAAGTGTCTTAAGATATGCAGCGATTGCTTTTTGAGTGTTTTCAAAACTCACCTTGTCAAAGGAGAGTGCAAACTTTTTTACATACTGGGCATCTGAGAGAAGTCTTCTTTCAACTTCTTCTTTTGAGAGGTTCATCTGAGTTGGATCTTGTATAGAGAGTCCGACTTGCTCTTCTATAGTTTTAATGTGACCATCCCAAGTTTGAAATTTTGCAAGAGCAGCATTTAGAGTTGTAAGCGTATTTAAGTGGAATGGATTTTCTGCTCCTCCATGTCCAACTGCCGTCTCAAATCTGTCAGTTCCACTTTGGTCAGAGAGATGACAAACAACACAGTCAGTCTTGTCATTTGTTTTAGAAGTAAGAGCTTTGAGATAGATGTTTTTGTCTTTTAAATCTTTACTCAAAACGTGACAAGTTGCACAACTTATATCTTTGTCTTTAGAGAGCATCTTTTCATGGTAAAGGTCACGACCGAGATCAATCTTCTCTTTACTCAATCTATTTTTGGGAGTATCAACTAACTTTAAAAGATCTTCATAAGTAGCAGGTGTACTAGACATATTTCGTGATAACGCAGCTGTTCTTAAGCTCTCATCGCTGAACTGCCGTTTTTCTTTTGTCGGCAAAAGAAAAGATACAGTAGTTAAAAGTAGTATTATAAATATAAATACATAAACAAAAAATTTCATAATAATTCCCTATTATTTTATTCTTGTATAGTATAGGATAAATGAAAAAAGATAGCAATGACTTTTTAGCAACAGAAGGATTTTGTTTTAGCACAAAAGGAATTATTGGAAGACTAATATACATTTTGTACTTATAAGCTTAGAGGGCCTGAGATATCGCTAAAAAGCCTTAAAATTAGGGGTTTAAAAATTTTATTGAAACCGCTTTTAGTAGCAAAATTGTGACAATATATTTATTAAATTCAATCTTAGCTAAATCATTCCTCAAAATGTGCAAAAGCACCTTCAACACTTAGTACATTTTTATAACGTGTATTTGTAATTCTTACATTCTTAGTCTCTAAATCACATACAGCTATCCTAAAATTTGATCCCATATATGGCTCGATTATACAAATAATCTTCTGATTAATTTGGCGTGTTGCATAGATATTACCTTGTAAATTATGAAAAAAATATTTTGGATAGCTCAATGGTGTAATCTCAACAATATTTATGCTTGTTCTATGTTCTAAGCTCTGAGCGATAAGACTAGCATCTTCATAGTTGTCAAACTGTACACACCAATCATCAAATATTTTATTGAATCGGTTTAATTCTTCGTCTAAAAAACCGCCTGCTGGTGATTGCAAAGCAAAAATACTCATTATATTAACCTTAAATAGCCACTGAATTTGAAATGAAATTTTATCATATTCTTGGTAATTACAGGATATCTTTCTAAATCATCTGAGTACAATGGAACTCTAAAAGGTTTCAAAATTAAAGCAAGTTTTTGGTCAGATTTTTATTTAGATTTTATTTTCTAACAAATTCTGATCTTGCATAGCTTCATATAAAGCGTCATAGCCTTTTAGCTCTTCTGGAGTGATTTTAACCCATTTGTTAAGACCTTCCATAATCATCATCTTTTTGATGATAGGCTCACGCGGGTCTTGCGATAAAATCATATTGGTAAACTCTTCACACATCTGTGCATCTGCATCTGGCATAACTGTAAAGTTACAGTGACAATATCCGTCAGTTTGGTAAAAAGATTCTATTTCACCCTCTGGAAAAAGACCTTCTTCAATGATTCTTATCCATGTCGTACTTCCTATAGCACCTGCATCTATATCACCGTTCATAATTGCATTTAATACATCAAATTCACTTCTTCCAGTGTCTCCATGTTTTCCTAAGTCTGAGTTAAATCGAACCAACTCCAAATCTGTTTGCGGGTTCAATCCCTCTTTTTGTAAAAATGCATAAGGAATGATTGAAGCTTGTGCAGAATCTGAACTACCAAGTCCAAATTTCTTCCCTTTTAAATCTTCAATTGAATTAATATTTTTACTACTCTTTGCAACAAAAATTGATTTAAAATCAATATCAGTATCTCTCATAATTAAAGCTTTAGCCTTGTTTTGTGTAGCATGTGAGGTTCGAATCCATGCTACATTTGTATTCCAGGCCACATCTATCATCCCTTTTTGTAAAGCTTCGATTTGTGCTTCATAGTTTGAAAACAGAACATAGTCCAATCTTACTCCATACTCATTTGAATAGTCTCTTATAATATCCCATATAGGAACCACTTTCGCATCGTAAGCAACTGCCCCTAGCATTATTGTTTTTTTCATTTTCTTATCCTTAAGGAATTTGTTGATTAGTAATTGCTTTTCCAAGCCAAATAGATAAAACGTCTACACCTGGTGCCATTATCTGCGAAGCCAAAGAGTCTCTGAGCAATCTTTCTATTGGTAGTCTTTTTGCATAAGCTGTTCCTCCGCCAATTTTCATAGCTATAGTACACACTTCTATCGCTAGTTCAGATGCATTGATTCTTGCCGCTATTATTTGAGTCAGGGCATCTGCTTTAGCAGAAGCTCCTGAATTTGCAGCAGCCATTGTAAAATGTTTTGCACTTTGTGCTTTTAAATATATTTTTGCTAAATCATTTTGAACAGTTGGAAGAAGGCTCAAACTATCTCCGTTTGTATATTTTCTTTGCATCGCGTGGTTTGTTACAACTTCACAAGCATTTAGTGAAATACCTGCAGAAACAGAAGCTAAACCTGTTATAAAAAATGGAGCAACAACACTGAATACTTGTTCCAATCCACTTCCCTCAACACCGATTCTGCTATCTTCACCTAAACGAACATCATTTAAATTCATCGGCATAGAAACATTTCCACGCATTCCTAGTCCATCCCAACCATTCTCTTCAAAGCTCACACCTTCGTTGGTATGTGGAACTAACCAGTTATCTAATCCATCTTTGTTAAGTGTTGATGATAACACAAGGTAATAGTTCACAAATCCAGCGGCTGTTACAAAGCTTTTTCTGCCGTTTAAGATGTACGAATCGCCACTCTTACTTAACTCAATCTCTGGCTGGTAAAAATGTGTTCCTGTGCCTGTTTCGCTATAAGCTAAGGCAAGAGTAATCTCTCCCTTTGCAATTTTAGGAAGAATTTCTTCTTTGAGTTCTTTTGAACCATGCAGAACAATACACATCGTTGCAACATTATGCATCATATAAGAAAGAGCGGTCGTTGCGCAACTCTCTGCTATGGCTTGTATAACTTCCACATGCTCAACCAGACCTAATCCTTGACCAGAAAACTCTTTTGGTACAAGAAGACCCATATAACCATTGTGTTTTAAAGCATCATAGCTTTTGCTTGGAAACTCTGCTTTTAAATCAGCTTCTAATGTATGTATTGCAATATTCTCTTTTGCAAATTCTATTGTTGTTTCATATATATTTTTCATAGTAATCCTTACATAAAATTTGGTGTATGCACTTTTGAAATATCGTGCGCCAAATCTTCATCTATTCCAATATCAACCAAGCGTTTAACACGATTAATATCCATTCTTTTTTTCAACTCTGTTACAGCTTCATAGCCTTTTTTGTAACTTGCTATAGAGTCGTCTCCTCCAACAAGGGTAGACATTGCTTCAAGCAGTAGCGTTGATTCTCCATTTAACTCATCCATAAACTCTTTTCTTTTAAATGCTGCCTCTTTGAGAGCATTTATCTTTTTAGGGTTTTGTTCTAATACAGATTTTAAATGTGCCATTCCATAAGCCACATGTCTTGACTCATCACGTCTTACATATTGCAGTATTTTCTTTGTTGTAGCATCTGGCATATACTCTTCAAGAAACTTCAGTAAATCTATAAAAGTACCTTCTCCCATTACATGTAGTAAAAATGATGATTTAACATAATCGTCTTCGTTAAAAAGTGAATAAAGAGATCTTTGTGTTACGCTAGATGAGTATTGCATACCACCGCCATTAGCATGTACTCGTTTTGTAAAAACTTCTATATGCCTTGCTTCATCATTCATTAAAGAACCTAGAAACAGTGGAATCTCCGTATAGTACGGATTCATCTGTGAAATGAATTTACCAGGAATATAAAGAGCAGAAAATTCATTTTCAATAAGATAGGTCATAATTTGACAAATCGCCTGCTCAAATTTTGGGTCATAATCTGGTATTTCATTCCAAGCAATATCCGAAGTCGCATTCCATTGGGCATTTTTTGCTTCTTCATAGAGTTTTGATACAGGCTCCGCCCAGAGTTGTTCTTTATGATTTATGCCAAAATCATACTCTATGCTTCCATTTTCTATGATAGTGCCACGCCCCATTAAGCCATGATTTGGGGGAGCTTTAGGCAATATAGAGTCATTACCATGAGGATTCCAATCGGACATCTTTGGAGAATTTGTATCTATACCCTTCATTGTGAATCCAGACATTGAGTGTTGGTTAAAATGAGAAGCTTTTGTGTTTAATACTTTGTAGCAGTATTGATCTTTGAGGAGTTTTTTCTCTAGAAGCTTATACCCTTTGAGATTACACCAGCCTTGCAGTTCCAACTCAATTTTCGGGTTTGTTGAGACGATTTCTATTGTTTCGTTTTCTTTAACAAATAAAAAAGCATTTTCTAACTTGAGAAATAGTGCTTTACCTATTGGTAAATTTCCAACAAAAATGACGCCTGAGTGGTTGTTTAAATTGTTCATGTCGTGTATCCAAAATAGTTTGAAATAACACCATTTAAATCGGTAACAACTTAAGATGTTTATCTGACACGCAGATCTTTTATGAGAAAAAGTTTAACTGAAATAATATTAACATAAACTGAAATGGTAAAATTAATTTTACCATTTCAATTGTGTTATGAGCTTAGAGTCCAAAAGTCTCTTTAACCTTAAGCTCAAATGCTTCATCACTTAACTCTTTTCTCATAGGAACAAAAGTTTCAGCTTCTCCACCTACAGGTATGAAAATATTAGAGTTTTCATCTTCGATGATTTTTTTAACTGCGTCTGCTATTGGTTGAGGACTTGGTCCTTCGTTAATAGCTTTTGCAACGATAGGCACAAAGTGAGAAACAAGTTCTTTGTATGGAGAGTCTTCAGCAGTCGTCTGTGCATTTGCAACAAGCCCATTTTTAACAAAGTTTGTACCGAAAAGTCCTGATTGAATAGAGTGAACTCTGATGTTAAATGGAAGAGTCTCAAATCTTAAAGAGTCAACTATGCCTTCTACAGCATACTTTGAAGCATTATAGTGTGCTAAAAGAGGAAGACCCATCTTTCCTAAGAAAGAAGATATGTTTATGATTACTCCGCTTTTTGCCTTTCTCATGTGTGGAAGAACGGCGCGAGTAACTTTTAGCAGACCAAATACATTTACATCAAACTGGTTAAACATCTCTTCATCAGTTCCATCTTCAACTGTTGCTAAAAGACCGTAACCTGCATTATTTACAAGAACATCGATCTTGCCTTCTTTATGCATAATCATCTCTACAGCGTGGTCAATACTGGCACTCTTTGTTACGTCTATATAAATACTTTTGAGTGAAGAGTCAAAGTTAATTGCATCTGCATCTCTTGTTCCTGCATATACTGTATAACCGTTATCAGACAAAAATTCTGCAGTTAGTTTTCCCATTCCTGAGCTTGCACCTGTTATTAAAACTACTTTTGACATATTGAACTCCTATAATTAATTTACATCAAGTATATAGAAATCAAATGTTACCTTCAATGACTTTTTAGCAGTAGAAGAATTTTATTTTAGCACTGGAGGAATTATTTTTTAAGCAGGTCTTTTGGATAGACACCATAGTGCTCGTAAAAGAGTTTGGAAAAGTGTCCTTGATGTTTGTAGCCTACTTCTTTGGCAATCTCACCGATGTTAAGTAGTTGTTCTTTTAGAAGCAGGTTGGCTTTTTCAAGGCGTAGTTTTTGGACATAACCATAAATGGTAGTTTTGTACACTTTTTTAAAAATCTTTTTCAGACTTGTCTCGTTTGTAGCACATAGATGCGCTAGTATTTCGATGGTCGGGGGAGAAGCAAAACTACGCAGTAAAATGGCTTTTGAAGACCTTGAAATGCAGATTTCATCATCACTTAGTTCATCGTCTATCATATCAAGCAGATCAAACCTGTGAATCATAAATTCCAAGACATTATGCTCGCATCTAATGCTGTTCATGTGTGTATCTGACTTAGTATTTATTATCTTATCTATTATGTAAAGGCTGAGTGCATCTATGGGTTGAGTGTCGATGAGTTCACATGAGACTTCTTCTTGGACATTGTTGTACAAGAAGTTTATGACTTCACTTTGGCTCGAACTGAGGTAGCGTTTAAAAATAAAGTCGGCTATAAAAAGTACAAATATTTCCGTCTCTTTTGTCTCATTTATAGTAAGGGTTATATCTTGTCTTGATGAGGTGAAGATGCTGATGCTGTCATTTTTTACATCAAAGCATTTCTTTCCTATGTGGTCTTCTATCTTAAAGCTTCCCTTTTTAGTAACTGGGATAGCTACCATTCTGTCTAGGTTTTTTACATGAATGCTTTGCTCTTTTTGCGAGTTTAGATATATGTCAAAAAAGACTATGCCATTTGAGATATCAACTCTGGTTATATGCTCTTCTTTGTTCTCGTAACTCTTGGTTATTTTGTAGCTTGTATCGGTTATGTTAAAGAAAAAGCTATCCATGATTTGCCATTATAAGTTGTAGTGTTCTCTGACTCTTCGCTCAAAATCTTCATCACTTAACTCTTTTCGCATCGGGATGAATTTTTTAGCTTTATCGCCAATGGTCGCACGAGCAGGAAACTTGTCGTTTTCTATAATCTCTAAAATCATCTCGCCGATTTCTGAGGGAGCGTTTCCGTTGTTTATCTGATCTACTATGACAGGAGCGAGTTTAGATACAAGAGCCGAGTAAGGCGATTCTTTAGAAAAAGTATCTTGGTTTGTAACAAGGTTATCTCTAGCAAAGTTTGTGTCAAAAAAACCGGGCATAATGGAATGAACTCTTATGTTGAAGTCTTTTAACTCATAACGAAGAGAGTCTGTGATGCCTTCAACCGCGTACTTGCTTGAGTTGTACATAGTAAGAAGCGGAAGACCTATCTTGCCTAAAAATGAGCTAATATTTATAATAATCCCGCTTCTGTTTTTTCTCATAAGAGGGATGATAGCCTTAGAGACTCTAAGCGTTCCAAATACGTTTATGTTGAATTGTGCGAGCATCTCATCTTCTGTAACATCTTCAACTGTAGAGACTAAACCGTACCCTGCATTATTTACAAGAATGTCGATACGTTTATGCTCTGAGTAGATAAAATCAACTGCTTTTTGGATGTTGTCTTGGTTGGTGATATCTAACTCTAAAGGGATGATATTTTTTTGCTTTAAATCTTGGAGTTTAGATGCATCTCTACTACCGGCATAAACAATAAAATCACCCTTTGCCAAATACTCAGCAGTAGCTCTGCCCATACCGGATCTAGAGCCTGTAATAAGAACAATCTTTTTGATGCTTTCTCCTAATTCAAACTTAAGTATAAGAGTATATCATATCACTCAATAAAAAAAATAGATTTATATCAAGGATTAATATGGATTTTTTCAAGTATATTCATGCTGTGGGAACGGGACCAAAAGGTAATAGAGATTTAACATTAGAAGAGTCAAAAGACATGATGGACCAGATTTTAAATCAGAGCATCCCTAGTGAACAATCGGCTGCATTTCTTTTAGGTTGGAGACTAAAACCTGAGACTACTACAGAGTTTCGTGGAGCTATAGAAGCTTGTGATGCATATATAGAAAAAACTACTATAGCTAACTCTTTAGAGCTTGGTTATCCATTTGACGGAAAAGCAAAAAATCCTTACATCTTTCCTCTAGTAGGTAAGGTTCTTGAAGAGTCGGGACTTAACTTAGTTCTAATAGGTGATGAATTGACTCCGGCAAAAAATGGAATCACTATCAAAGACATCTGTACTAAGATAGAACTAAATAAAAATACTCACTACTTTGACCGTGCAGACTTTTTTCCTAAGATGAGTGACCTGACTGAGCTTCGTATGAAACTAGGTCTTCGCAGTGGTTTTAACACTATAGAAAAACTTCCTCGTGTTGCAAACAGTGAGTACGCTATCACAGGTGTGTTTCACAAACCGTATGTAAAAAAATATGTAGAGATATTCTCTGACAGATATAAAAGATTTGCACTTATCCAAGGAAACGAAGGAACACCTGAGCTATTTAGTAAAGGAAGACTTTGGATTTCAAATGGTGGTGATGTAGATGAGATAATAGTTGACCCTGCAAACTACGGAATCAACTACACAAAATCATGGGATGCTATAACTTTAGAAGATTCTCTAAATCAGCTAAACAATCCATCTGATGAGTACATGAAGCTCGCAAAACTAAACGCAGCTGTTTATCTTTTTGTAACTGAAAATGCTGCTAGTATTGATGAGGCTTGGGAAAAACTGAATTAAGGTTCTCTCTCGTTCCCAAGCTCCCGCTTGGGAACGCATACTTCAGTTGATTTGATTTTAATATGCGTTCCCATCGAGGACGATGGGAACGAGGATTTTAAAGTTTTGTTGGCTTAATAGAATTTTGAACAACTAATAGAAGTAAGATTACCAGAGCTTGTAGCACTTCTTTCACATACTTTAACTTCACCTGTAGTTGTATCTACTACCCAAGCTCTATGATAATTTTTATTTACAGGAGTAGTAATTTCAACTATTTGGTACCTTCCAACAGAATCTATTTTATTACTATTTTTAGAAGTATCTGCAAAAACCACAATTGGTAATATAGCAAATATTAATATACTGCATACTTTCTTCATCTTCTCTCCTTTTAATTTAGTTACTTAATATTAAAGCTAACTATTTAATCAAGTGCATTTTATATAAAATAACCTTAATTAATAAAATTTATTAATGCAAAAGTAGTATGTATGATAGTTTGGTAAACTTTCCACTATAATTACAAAAAACATATTTAAAGGCCAGAAATGGATAAGACTTCCAACCATATTAGAAACATACTGCATGGCTTTTTTCTCACTATCGGTACTACGATAGCTGAGCCTTCTACTATCTTGCCTCTTATAGTTAACTACTTTGGTGGTAGCTCGATGCTGGTTGGTTTTTTTGCAGCTCTGCTTCGTGGTGGTGCTATCGTGGTTCAACTATTTGCAGCGTTTCAGGCACAGAGTTACTCTCTTATGTTGCCTTACCTTAGACGTGTATTTATAGCTAGGTTTTTTGCATGGTTTTTTATCGGTGTGGCTATCATACTCTTTGGAGAGAACTCTCCGAACTTGACACTTTTCTCCATCGGTATCGGTCTTTTCATCTTCTCTTTTAGTGCAGGATTCGGGGCGATTTATTTTAAAGATATTATAGGCAAGATATTTTCTCATAAGTTCCGTGGAAAGACTATGGCTTATAGACAGTTTTTCAGTGGGGCAGGTGGACTTCTTAGTGGAGCTTTGGCTGGTTGGATTATTCATACTTTTGAAGCACCATACAGTTATGGATATCTCTTTATCATCAGTTCATTTATCATGGGCTTTGGCTATCTATCTTTTGGAACTATCGATGAGCCTGTAAAAGAAGAAGTAGCTAAGAGAGAGAACTCTTTTAAAAAGTTTCTTCATAACTCTTGGATAACTCTTCAAGGTGACAAAGCCTTGCAAATACAGCTAAAGACTTTTCTTTTAGCCTATGCTTATCTTATTGCGCTTCCTTTTATCATCCTAGATGCACAGACTAAAATAGAGCTTGATGGTGTTGCTATCGGTAGTCTTATCACTACACAGATGGTAGGTGCTATGCTTAGTAACTTTTTGTGGGGAAGACTTAGCGGACGTGGGTTAAACAAACTGACTGCAAACATCTCTATATCTTTGCAGATTATCGCTATCTTGGTAGCGTTTAATGCGTCTTCACTTTATGAGTATATGGCAGTCTTTTTTATGGTCGGTGCAGCTCTTGATGGAAACCGCATCGCATCTGGAAACCTTATACTCTCTATTGCACCTGCCCAAATGAGACCTGTTTATGTAGCTCTTCATATCAATGTTGTTTCGTTTGGATTGTTTTTCTCTATAGTAGGGGGAGTAATTTTACACTTTTTTAGTTACACAGTACTCTATAGCACTGCATCTGCAATGCTACTTTTGTCGTTATACTATTCTTTTAAGCTAAAAGATTAGCATCTACTAGATGCCGTAAAAGTTTTTAAGAAAAGTTCTTTCTTTCTCTGTTTCGATAAATATTTTTACAACAGTCTGGTTGTTATCACCTAGAATGATTGCATCATTATCTTTTATTACTATGTGATTTTTCCCCCACTCTTTGTTAAGCTCGTCTAAACGGTGAAGAACTTCAGCCGCACTTGGTTTTTCTTTTATACCAGTTTGAGAGTTTATGATAGTAAGTCCACCGATTCTCTTTTCCAGTTTGTATGGACTATATACTTTAATAGCTTTGTATATTCTCTCTTCTTTATCTTGTGGCATTGCTCTTTGCATTGACAGTATTCCTAATACTAAAAATCCAAAAAGTAGTCCAAATATTAACCCTTTTTTAACGCTCATCTATTGCTCCATGATTTAATATAATCTTCTGCTTTTTTATCAAGCATCTTCATTCTCTCTTTTCCCTTAGGAAGTGTGCGACGTAGGTCTTTCATCTCTTTTAAAAACTCGCTTATTCCAGTTGGAATAAGGTTTTGTAGATATATTCTTAGGTGCTTAGCCATCGCAGGAGAAGCACCAGATGTTGATATGGCGATTGTAAGGTCATCTTTTTTTACATAAGATGGAAAAATAAAGTCGCAGTAGTCCACAGAGTCAACAGAGTTACAAAGACAGTTATACTGTTTTGACTCAGCAAATATTTCTGCTTGAAGAGGAATATCATCAACTGCTACTATAACAACTGCATACTCTTTTATATCGCCGACTTTATAAGCTCTTTGCTCAAAACTTAAGTTGTTGTTTTTTATACCTTTTGCCATGTCGTCTGAAAGATCAAGTGCAATAACTGAGATGTCTTTAGTAAAATCTAAAAGATGGTCTAGTTTTTCGTAAGCTATATAGCCACCACCGACTATAAGAATTTTTTTATTGTCTAGTTTTAAAAAAGCTGGAAAATAAGCCATGTGTCTCTTTCGTATTTTTGTTGACATAATAGCATAATCTCGAAAATGACAAACTTGATGTACATCAACAGATATTAATTTAAATTAGATTACAATCTTCAAACAAAATAATCCATAAAGAATGTAAATATGAAAGATGAAATACTATCTAGAATACAGAAGAAGTTCCCTTTAGTTGCAAAACCTTTTCAAGTTATTGCTGATGAGTTAGGTATGAGTGAAGATGAAGTTTTAGAAATTCTTCAAGAGCAGAAAAAAGGCAATATCATTCGCCAGACATCTGCCATATTTGATACAAAAAGATTGGGTTATAAATCTTCTTTAGTAGCGTTTAAAGTCGCTCCAGAGAAGATAAGCGCCGCGGTTAAGATCATTAACTCGCATCCTGGAATCTCTCATAACTATGAGAGAAACCACGATTTTAACATCTGGTTTACTCTTGGTGTTGCACCTGACTCTAAACTAGGACTTGACAGAACAGTTGAGATACTTGCAGAGCTTACAGAGGCAGATGACTACATTATGCTTCCAACTCTTAAACTTTTCAAAATTAATGTTAAGTTAAACACTACTGGAAAAGATGATAAAAAAGAGGAAGTTAAAAAAGTTGTTCACACTGAGATAGAGATGACACCTCTTCATCATGCAATTGTTCGTACTGCTCAGTATGATATAGACATGGTAAGCGAGCCTTTCAAAAAGATTATTGATGAACTGAATATTGATTATGATAAATTTTTCTCAATACTTCAAGAGCTTCAAGAAGCTGGAATCATGAGAAGATTTGCATCTATACTTAATCATAGAAAAGCCGGCTTTAATGCTAACGCTATGGTTGTTTGGGATGTAGATGAGACAAATGGTGAAGACATTGGGGCAACTGCTGCTGCATTTAGTGCTGTAAGTCACTGTTACTTACGTCCTAAATATGCAAACTGGCCTTACAACCTTTTTACAATGGTTCATGGAAAAACTAAAGAAGAGACAAACAGCATCATCGCTGAGATGGCTACTGAGATAGAAGCTAAATCACATATGCCTCTTTACAGTTCTAGAGAGTTTAAAAAGATACGAATTGAGTACTTTACACCGGCTATTGAAGCTTGGGAATCAGAGTACGGGAGACTAGAAGCATAATGGAACTTTTTTTTGAACTAGAAATAGTATATATAATTATAGGAATTTTTATACTTGCTGTTACAGCTGTTGTAACAACAAGAGAGTTTATGCCTAAAGTTGCTTTTATGCGCGGGATGATAAGTGTAGTTATGCTTCTTGCTACTATGATTTCAGTACACTACTTCATGACTACTTCTCGTATGGCAGGGGTAAAAGAGATCTTTAACAATGGCGAAACTATCATCTGTGAAAATAAGATGCGTAGAACAATCTCAAGGTCAGTTCTTCTTTCTAAGGAATTAGGTTGGAGACTTGATGGTGATAAATTTAAAAATGACGATTATGAAAGAGACTTCCATTCTTCAAGATGTATAGAATTTGACGGGATAGTACCTAAGTAGATGCTAGCTATATTAAAACGTTACTCTTTAGCACTTCTGTTTCTTCTTATTGTTGTAGTTTTAATGCTCGCTGGAACTATGGGTGTTATGAGTTTTGGAGATAAGATGCTTAAAGATTCAGGTGTTGAGATGGAACCGATGAAACCAAGAGGAGAAGATTTAACCAGATGAGTTTGAGTATTATACTAACTGTTGGAATAATTTTAAGTATTGCTTTTCATTTTGTAGGTGTTTATGCAGAGGCAAAAAAGACTGTTTGGATTATGATAGTTCTTATGTGGGCAGGATCAATAAATATTGCTATGAGTGAGATAAAACCTGTTGGATATGAAGATATCAAAAAGATGAAGGGTCAGTTTGCTGACACGGATCAGTTAATAGAAGAAGCTGGTGATGAAGTCTCTGTATATGAGATGCTGGGCATCAAAAAAAGTTATCAGATAAATAATCCTAAAAAATGATAGACAAAAAGAGTGTCGGGATTGTAGGCTGTGGCTGGCTTGGTAAACCACTAGCCGAGACTCTCTCTGACGCTTTTAATGTAGAGTGTTTCTCAAGAGAGACAACTAGTGATGACTCTTCATTTTGGCATCGTGATACCATCATCGTTGCCATAAATACAAAAGACAACTACCTTGCTACACTTCAAAAAATTGCAACACTTGCATCTGCGTCTTCAAATATCATACTAATGAGTTCTATCTCTGTATATAGAGAGTTTGACACAGAGGTAGATGAGAGTGCAGTTATAACACAAATAGGACGACAGAAAGAAGCTGAAGAGCTGATGCAAAAGCTACGTGAGAAGTTAGTCATTCTACGTCTTGGCGGTCTCATGGGTGAAGACAGGATTTCTGGAAAGTGGAAGAGTGTATCTGCTTTTACTGATGGTGAGGTAAACTACATACGTCGTGATGATGTTATAGACATTACTAAAAAGATTTTAGAATATGATGTTAAAAATGGTATTTTCAATCTCGTAGCACCACTGCATCCGCTCCGCTCAGAAGTACACAAAAAAAACTCTAAGACTTTTGGTCTTGAACTTGGAACTTTTCAAGGCAAAACTTCTAGAGTTGTTTCCTCGGATGCAATAGTCAAAAAGCTCAACTATACTTTTTTGCATCCAGACCCTTTAGAGTTTTGGAACTAGTATTTCCCTAATTTATTTCTCTTTAGAGTGGTACTTCAAATAACATAAGATGTGCGTCAGCCAATGCTTTTATCGTGTAAGACTTTTTGTCTGTGATTTGAATTTCATCTCTTTTATTAAGCTCATTACCAGCTATCTCTATACTTCCATCAACTACAAAAAGTAATCGACCTTTTCCATCACTTGGAGTTGATAACTCTATAGTTACTCCAGACTTAAGTTTAGTAGTAGAGATCAAAGCATCTTGTCTCATCTTAATAGAATGTTCTCTTGCATCTCCAGATGCCAATACTACCCAGTGATTTGTCTGTTCAATAGTATTAAAATCACGTTGGTCATATAAAGGTTCTCCGCCTTTTTGATTAGGATGTATCCATATTTGAAACAACTCTGTAGTTTCACTTTGAGATGGATTGTATTCGGAATGGCGAACTCCTGAACCAGCACTCATATACTGTATTTCTCCCTCATTTATAACTCCATGATTACCTTGTGAATCACTATGCTCCAAAGAACCTTTAGTTACAACAGAGATAATCTCCATCTCTTTATGTGGATGCATTGGAAAACCTTTTCCTGCTTCTATTATGTCATCATTTATGACTCTAAGTGCTCCAAACCCCATACGCTCGGGATGGTAATACTCCGCAAATGAAAAACTAAAACGACTGTGTAGCCAGCCATGTTCAGCGATACCTCTTTGAGTGGCTCTATGAATAGTAGGAAGCATATTATCTCCTTTTACTTTATAAGGCTAAAAATCAATCTCTTCAACATCTTGACTTGAGATGGAGGCCATCTTCGTTTCAAGTATTTCTAAAAATTCATTTTTGTGTGAATCATCCATATTTTTATGAAACATATCCAGTATATATAAAATTCCATTAGCATTGATTTTTTTTACACTTGCTAAATAATGTGTAAATGCAATCAGCTTTATATCGTTAATAGAATATTGTTTTTTGGCAGATTCTTTCTTGGGAAGTAAGCCTTTTTCTTCGTATATTTTCAGTGTTCTAACCTTAGCACTTAGTAATTCAGCTATGCTGCTAAGTGGTAGAATATCTATATTATTGTCTAAAAGTGCCATCATTTCTCTTTATATTTTTTATATTATGTGATAATATTATACATAAATAATGTTTATATTTTACATGTATAATGTAAATCAAAGGAGTTTTTAGATAAATTGAATTAACTAAAATTTAGGAAAAATAATTATTTATGAGTATAGAAAACAATAAACAAAGAATTGTAATAAAAGTTGGAAGTGCAGTATTAACTGAGAATAATCAAATAGCAAAAGAGCGTATGAGGAACCTTGTACAGTTTATAGCTGAATTGAGTAATCTTTATGATGTTGTCTTAGTAACATCAGGAGCTGTAGCTGCTGGATACTCTGCTTTAAAACTAGATAAGCGTAAACAAATTGGTAAAAAAGCTCTCGCAGCAGCAGGACAGCCAATATTAATGACTAGTTACAAAAAGAAATTTGATGTTTATAAAATTGATACAGCTCAAATACTGCTTACTGAAGATGATTTTGACTCTAGAAAACGCACACATATGTTTCAGGAGATTATTAATGCCCATCTGGAAAATGACATATTACCTATAGTAAACGAAAATGATATAACTTCGACTCCTGAACAGCTTTTTGGTGATAATGACCAACTCTCAGCAAGTGTGGCAATTGCTATAGGCGCAGATATTTTAGTTATTTTAAGTGATATCAATGGATATTATGATTCAAATCCTAAAAAAAAGTATGATGCAAAACTTAGAAAAATCGTAAATAAACTTACAGCAGAAGAGTTAGAAGATGCCTCAACTCCAAACAATGAGTTTGCAACAGGCGGCATCGTCACAAAACTACTAGCAGCTAACCTTATGATGAAAAAAGGAAGAGAGATGCTTTTATGTAATGGATTTGATCTTTCAGCAGCAAGTGACTATCTAATAAAAGGTGAGCATACTGAATGTACACTCTTTACTACAAAAGTCCCAGAGATTTAAGTTAAGTATGAGCATAAGCAATAAGCAATATTCAGATGCAAAAGATATAGCAAAAGAGTGGCAGAAGCAGATATCTAAAACTAGAGTAAAGTCTGAGAAAAAGTTTCATGAGACTATGGCTCGAATGCTAAAAGATCCTTTAAATAAAATATTTTTAATTGAACTGCTAGATCAGAGTTTTCGCTCAAATAATCCACATCGCATCGCAAATCAGCTTGAATACATCTTTGAGAAATATGCTAATACTTCATTTTTTAGCGATTTTGAAGAAGCACTTGTTTGGTTATTTAGACATGCTGGTATATATATGCCTAGTGTTTCTGTACCACTTTTTATACTCTACTTAAGAAATGATATCAGTTCTGTAGTTATCAAGGGTGAAGACAAGTATCTGATGGGGCATCTAAAAAAAAGAAAAGCAGAAGGTACTAGAGTAAATATCAATATCATAGGTGAGATGGTTCTTGGTGAAAAAGAGGCTAACGAGCGTATTGAAAAATATAAAACTGCACTTCGTAATCCGGAGATTGATTACATATCTATAAAAATATCTACAATTTTTTCACAAATAAATCCTTTGGCTCATAAGTGGAGTGTTAAAGAACTCTCAAGTCGATTAGAACTTATATATGATGAAGCAATGCAAAACACTTTCACTGACAGAGACGGCAAGATCTCGCAAAAGTTTGTAAACTTGGATATGGAAGAGTATAAAGATGTGCATCTGACTATAGATGTTTTTAAAGAGACTCTCTCTAAAGAAAAATATTTCTCACTATATGCAGGTATTGTCATTCAGACATATATACCAGATGCACTGGAACTTGTAAAAGAACTCTCTCTTTGGGCAAAGTTAAGAGTAAAAAAAGGCGGGGCTCCTATTAAGATAAGAGTAGTTAAAGGTGCAAACCAAGAGATGGAGATGACTGAGGCTAGTCTGAGAGGATGGCATTGCGTAACTTACGATGAAAAGGCACAAAGTGATGCTAATTATAAGATAGTTCTTGACTATCTTCTCTCTCCTGATATAGCTCCATCTGTTCATACCGGTTTAGCATCTCATAACCTTTTTGACCAAGCTCTTGGAATGTTACTCGCTCGCGAGAGATTACTTGAAGAGTACTATAGTGCAGAGATGCTCGAAGGTATGAGTGAAACAGCCTATAGAATGTTAAAAAATGAAGGTCTTAATGTAGTTTTATATGCACCTACAGCAACTACAAAAACTTTTACAAATGCCATAGCCTACCTTGTTCGTCGTTTTGATGAGAACACGGCAGAGCAAAATTTTCTGCGTCATAGTTTTGGACTTGAAGTCGATACTCCTGAGTGGGAAAGACTTGTAGGAAGTTATAAAAAGTCCATCGAGATGCTAGATGATATAGAACTTATTCCTCATCGTACTCAAGACAGAAATAGCGAAGAGTTTATAAATGCTATAGGTGATGAGGTTTATGAGTTTAAAAATGAGCCTGATACAGATTTTGCACTTGCCAGTAATATTAGATGGGCTGAGAAAATCAGAGATAAATGGAAAAACATAGGAGCAAATGGCGGTTATCACGCAAGCTCTGTGATAGGCGGAAAAACTCTAGAGCATGGAGATGCTATAGAAGTTATTGATAAATCACAATACCATGAAAATGTAGTGCTCGGGAGTTATAAAAAAGCAGCTATACAGGATCTTGAAGATGCTGTAGAAATTGCAAAAGATGATCCTGATGGATGGAGAAAAACAAGCATAAACTACAGAGAAAAAATATTGATGAGTGTGGCAAATGAGTTTAAAAAAGACAGAGCTGACCTGATCGGTATAGCGGCTGCAGAAGTTGGAAAGGTATTTTCAGAGACTGATGTTGAGATTTCTGAGGCCATAGACTTTTTAAACTTTTATCCATACAGTGTGCAAAAAATCTCAAAACTTGAAGGTGTCAAACTATCAGCTAAAGGAGTAGGGCTGGTAGTTAGTCCATGGAACTTTCCTATTGCTATTGCTGTTGGTGGAATTGCTGCTGCACTCGCTAGTGGTAATACGGTGATACTAAAACCTGCATCTGTGTCTGTACTATGTGCACACCGTTTATGTGAGTGTTTCTGGAGGGCAGGTATTAGTAAAAACACTCTTCAATTAGTCATAACTGATGGAGAAAGAGCCGGAGAGCATCTGATACCAAACCCTGATATTGATTTTGTAATATTTACAGGTGGAGAGTCAACTGCATATGAGATGCTGAAAAAATGTCCAAGTCTGCATCTAAGTGCTGAGACCGGAGGGAAAAATGCAACTATAGTCACATCTCTTGCAGATAGAGATCAGGCTGTAAAAAATGTGATTCAGTCTGCATTTAACAACTCAGGACAAAAGTGTTCTGCAACATCTCTGCTAATTCTTGAAAAAGAACTATATGTTGATAAAAAATTTAGGGCGATGCTCCTAGATGCAGCAGAGTCACTTGAAGTGGGCTCGGTTTGGGATTTTAAAAATAAAATAGGAACACTTAGTTCTAAAGTAAGCGGAAATCTAGCTAAGTCATTAGAGTTTCTTAGTGAGGATGAAGAGTGGTTACTAAAACCTTCGTATGCAGATGAGAATAATCCATATCTTTTAAAGCCTTCCATCAGATGGGGCACACACCCTGGAGGATTCACGCATCTAAATGAGCTTTTTGGACCTGTTCTGAGTGTAATGAGTGCCGATGATATTTATGAGGCTATTGAGATTGTAAATGAAACGGGATATGGACTCACATCCGGGATAGAGAGTCTTGATGAGAGAGAACAGAAAATTTGGCGAGAGAAGATAAAAGCAGGAAATCTTTACATAAACCGAATGACAACAGGGGCTATTGTAACTCGTCAGCCTTTTGGCGGAATGGGTAAGTCAGCTATAGGAAGTGGTAAAAAAGCAGGCGGATTCAACTATGTGGCTCAATTTATGGATATAGCTCATGACATTACGCCACTCACTCAAAAAAGCAATCATCCATATTTGCAAAGACTTGAACAACTAATACAAAAAGAAGAGCAGTATAAGATGACTCTTGAGAGTGTATATGAGACAGCTAAAGGATTTGCTTACTGGATAGAGAATGAATTTAGCAAAGAGCATGATTATACTAATATTCGTGGTGAGAGTAATATCATAAGGTATTTAAGTGTTGAGAATATTATTCTTAGATTTGAAAACAGTGACTCTCTTTATGAGATGCTCTCATCTATCTGCGCAGTTAAGATGAGTGGTGCAAAGTTGCAGCTTTCAATTGCTGAAAATATACGAGTAGAAGCATCTGATTGGATTAAAAAGTATGTTGATACTTTAATTGATGATAATGATATTGTAAGCTTTGAAGATCAAGAAAAGCTTATAGCTCATATTAAAACTACCAAACGAGTTAGATTTCTAAAACCTAGCTCAGTGCAAGATACAATATATGAAAAGATTGTTGATGAAGCACTTCATATTGCATCTGAACCTTTTGTATCACACGGAAGAATAGAGCTTATGCACTACTATGTTGAGCAAAGCATATCAAATAGTTATCATCGTTATGGAAATTTAGGTTTTATAGGTTTGCCAAAGTAAAAAAGGAAAATAATGGAAATACCCGTACTAGTATCTTTTGTAGGATATATGCTTGTCATGGTTGGAATTGGTCTTTACTTCTTTTTTAAAACTTCTGACCTTAGTGATTACATACTGGGTGGTCGTGGCTTGGGACCTGGAGTAACTGCTCTGAGTGCAGGAGCATCAGATATGAGCGGATGGTTGCTTTTAGGACTGCCAGGGATGATGTACAGTGATGGAATTGTCGGGAGTTGGATAGCTGTAGGATTGGTAATTGGCGCTTATTTAAATTGGCACTATGTCGCAAAACCTCTACGTGTATATACTCATCACTTAAATGATGCTATTACGATCCCGGATTATTTTTCATCTCGTTTTAAAGATGATGCAAACACTCTGCGTATAGTTACAGCAGTTGTGATTTTACTATTTTACACTCTCTATACATCTTCTGGTTTAGTTGGTGGTGCAAAACTTTTTGAGGCCACATTTCATCTTGATTATTCTATGGCATTGCTTGTTGGGAGTTTTATTATAGTCTCATACACATTTCTGGGAGGTTATAACGCTGTAAGCTGGACAGACTTTATTCAAGGTATCTTGATGATGTTAGCTTTAGTTGTAACTCCTATTGTTGTCATATATGAAATCGGTGGAGTTAGTGAAGCATTAAGTTTAATAGAACAGGCTAATCCGAGTCATCTTGATATAATAAGCGGAACTTCATTTATAAGCATACTATCACTCTTGGCATGGGGACTTGGATATTTTGGGCAACCACATATTTTGGTGCGCTTTATGTCAATTCGACATGAAGATGAGATGGAAAAAGCAAAGCTTATAGGTATGAGTTGGATGGGTATCTCTATAATTGGTTCGCTCTCAGTTGGTTTTTTCGGTTATGCTTATGTTTTGGCAAGTGGAATAGAGATTCAAGATAGTGAAAAGATATTTATCACTCTTTCTCAACTGCTGTTTAATCCATGGATTGCAGGTTTTTTACTTGCCGCGATATTGGCAGCGATTATGAGTACGGTAGATTCTCAGCTGTTAGTTTCATCTTCTGTGCTTACAAGAGATATTTACCATGCAGTGATTAGAAAAAATGCTTCAGACAAAGAGTTGGTCTGGGTTGGACGTGGGACGGTTATTGTTATTGCAATAATAGCCTGGTATTTATCTAGCGATAGAAATTCAAGTGTTTTACAGTTAGTCTCCTACGCTTGGGCTGGATTTGGTGCAGCTTTTGGTCCACTGATACTCTTTAGTCTTTATAGCAGTACGATTACAAGAACAGGGGCTATAGCCGGGATGCTAACTGGTACCATAAGTGTAATAGTATGGAAACAGTTAGAAGGCGGTATATTTGATCTTTATGAATTGCTTCCGAGTTTTATCTTTGCATCTATAGCAATCGTAGTATTTAGCAAAAAAAGCATCAGCTGTCCTGAGTATGTTAGAAAAGCATTTAAAGAGGTACATGAGCGACTTAAAAAATAATGTTTATTTAAGAGATGAAATCATAACCTTTTTTAGTAAGTACCAGAGTTACACCATCTTCTTGTACTTCTATAAAACCATAATCTTTTAGTTCTTTCATCGCTTCTGCTAAAGCACTGTCTTGTTTAGAGTCTAGTTTTTTTATAATATTTGTAACTACATCTCCTTTTGTCATAATTTGACCAATACTTCTGTTCTTTTTAAACCAAGCCATAAACATATCTTTTACTTCATTTTTAGGAGCTACGTCTATTTTTTTCTCTTTAGGAGAAGATTTTCTTCTGCTATTGTTGTTATTACTATTTTTTGGAAAAGGTTTTGCATTATTGTAGTTTTTTTTAGGAGAGGGGTTCATACTTTGGCCTTATGATTGTGTGATTTTTTAATTTCGGCATTGTCACATAATATTGCTAAATAAATAGAATTAGTTACTTCTTGCAAGGGCTGCAAAGTCAATTGTTTGGGATTTTTCTTCCTTAGCTTTTTTGTCTTCTTCAAAACTTCCTGTGCTAAAGATGTACTCACTGCTTTTTAGAGTACATCCTTTCATCCCAGGTACGCAAGGTTTTTTTACAAGTTTGCATTCGCCTTTATAATCATGCTGACAAGTCCAACCCATAGTGCGCCTTTAAAATTTATTATTTTAAAATTATAGCAAATTTTATTTCTTAGTTGATATTTCCGTTGTTATCAACTTTAAGTAGGTATAGATCTTTGCTGTTGTTATCTTTAGATGTTATATAGCCAGTCACTACAAAACCATCTTTGACTTTTGCCAAGGCATGTCCTTTATCGTCTCTATCTCCACCATAATTTCTAGTCCAAACTACATTTCCGACTTTGTCTATTTTTAGCAGATAAACATCACTGTTATAGCTATGAGTTTCATTTGTATAGCCTACGATTACATAACCATCATCTACTTCAACTATGCCATTACCCTCTTCATGTTCTTTTGAACCGTAGTGGTATTGCCAAACTTTGTTTCCGTCTTTGTCTATCTTTACAACATAGATGTCTTTTTGGTTTCTGTGGTCACTGTCTGTTGTGCCTACTATTATATAGCCGCCATCTTTAGTCTGAATTATTTGGTTTGCAACTTCATCATAACGAAATCCAAAAGCATTGTGCCAGATTCTGTCTCCATCTTTATTTAGCTTTATAACATAAGAGTCTTTTCCGCCATTACCCCAAGTATCAGTTTCTCCTGCAAGAACATAACCGTCACTGACAGATATAATAGAGTTGGCTTTTTCTACCTTGTTTCCGCCATATCGTTTGATACCATTTCTTTGTCCATCTGTGTTAATCGCATTGAGGTAAAAGTTGATTTCTGAGTCGAAGAATTTCACATGATCTTCATACCCTGCTATTAGCAGATTATTATCACTTATCTTTATCATGTCATTACCGATATAGTAATCATCTTTGTCAGAGTAGTAACCTTTTTGCCATCTTAGGTTGCCATCTTTAGATATCTTGGCAAGATATAAACTTTGGATTCTGTTTCCAAAACTGCGAGTAGTCCCGCCAAGTATAAAACCATCATCTACTTCAACTACCGCTTTAGCTGAGTCAACTCCACCACCGCCATAAGCTCCACTCCAAATCTTGTTGCCGAAGTTGTCTACTTTAACAACATAGGCATCATCTTGTCCCTTACCAAAACTCTCAGTCTTTCCAACAAGTAAAAATCCATCGCTTAATGGCAAGATAGCATTTCCTTCCTCACTATATCTTCCTCCATAGCTTTTCTCAAACGTAGATTTTGTGTTGGCTCTTTGAGCAATAGCATCTAAAGATTTTTTATCTGAAAAACCATTGATATTTACACCGTTTTGAGTATATACAATTTTGCACCACTGGGCATCATCGTGAGTGTTAAAACAGTGTTGTGTCTCAACCTTGCCTTTGTCTAGAGAGACGGTTGCTACGATGTTTGATTGAGGATTCTTCTCAGAAAATATTTGAAGAAAGACTCCCTCATTTGTCTCAATAACTGCTGATAACAATGCAGATGCAAATACCAATACCAATATGACTAATTTCATGCTAAACTCCAGAGTTAAAATAATAATATATTATATGATACTCAAATATTCTATAAAAATATGTGATAATTAATGTTAAATGATATTTCTTTTGTGATATGTTTAGATTCTACAAAACTAGCGGTTGAATATACTATGCTATGCTTTTGGAATGAAAAAAAAATTAATGATTATTTTATTACTTTTACAATTATCAAGGAACTAAATGAAAATATTTTTTCTACTTATTGCATCTCTGTTTTTTAGTGCTGTTGCTTATGCACATGGCATCTCAGAAGCAGATAAGCAGGCGATGATAGATGGCGGAAACCTTCGCTACATCTGGCTTGGCGCCACACATATGTTGAGTGGATATGATCACTTGCTATTTCTATTTGGAGTTGTCTTTTTTCTGACAACTACAAAGGATATTATTAAGTTTGTGACCATATTTACAATCGGACACAGTATTACGCTAATATTTGCTACCTTTATGGGTATTAATGCAAATTACTATCTTATAGATGCAGTTATTGCGATTAGTGTTATTTATAAAGCATTTGACAACAACAAAGGCTTTGGAAACTATCTTGGGGTTAAGTCTCCAAACTTACTGGTTATGGTTCTTTTATTTGGACTTATACATGGTTTTGGACTATCGACAAGACTGCAACAGTTGCCATTAGGTGAGCAAAACTGGGATATGTTACTAAGAATTATCTCATTTAACGTAGGTGTTGAGCTGGGACAGATTATTGCTCTGATCTTTATGCTGGTAGTACTTACACAGTGGAGAAAGAGAAAATCTTTCCTTAGACTTAGTAAAGTTACAAACCATGCTCTAATGTTTGCAGGTTTTATGCTTTTACTTATGCAACTACACGGTTACCTTCATACAACAAATGAAGAGGAATTTGGATTTAACAAGGATGCTCACCAGCATATTCATATGGATATGGAAGCTAAACAAAAAGAGTATATTTACGACTCACTATAAAAGGATAAAAATGAAAAGATTAATAAAAACAGCATTAGTTACAGCATTTGTAGCATCTACATCACTATTTGCAGGTTCAGGACACTCACATGGCGAGCATGGACATTCTCACGCACATGAGCAAGCAGCAGTTAGTGAAGCTGATATAAAAGATATTGCAAAACAAAAAGTAAACACTCTGGTAAAACAAAAAAAAATAGCTAAAAGTTGGGTAAATAGTCCTGTAGATAAGATGGAACTGGCTAAAGTCAACTACAAAAAAGATTGGGTAGTTAGTTTTAAAAACACTAAGATAGCAAAGGAAAATAGACAGACACTATATGTGTTTGTAAATAGAAATGGTATGGTAAAAGGTGCTAACTACACAGGTAAATAAATACAAAAGCAGTCTACAGCCCTTGTAGGCTGTTCTCTCTTGCGCTATACTCTCACAACTAATAAGTATAACTACCTCAAGGAAGATTATGGCTGCAAATGCAACTATCTACAAAGCCTCACTTAATATCGCTAATATGGATTGTCATTACTACGGTGAGCACAACCTTACTCTAGCTCAACATCCTTCTGAAAATGATTTTCGTTTGATGATTCGCTTGGTAGCTTTTGCTCTTAATGCTGATGAACATTTGGTTTTTTGTAAAGGAATTGCTCAAGATGATGAACCTGATTTGTGGAAAAAGGCTTTAGATGGAGAGATTAAACTCTGGATTGATTTAGGTCAGCCTGATGAGAAACGGATTAAAAAAGCTTGTGGTCGTTCTGAGAAAGTAATCATCTATACTTATCAGGAAGGAAGTGCATCTGCATGGTGGAAACAGTCTCAGAAACTTCTAAATCGTTTTAAAAACCTCTCTGTAGTTTATCTAAACATTGATGGTGACATAGAGATGTTAACAAAAAGAGCAATGACTCTCTCATGCAATATGAGTGATGAAGAACTTACTGTTCTTGACGATGAAAACAGTGTAATAATTACACAAGAGAGATGGAAAGAGGCATAGAAAAGTTTTAAGATAGATGTAAAACAATTTAATTATTATGTGAGTGTGCTATAATAATTTATTATGAAAAAAACAATCACTTTTTTAGCAAACCTTGGCTTCTGGCCGTTTGTAATCGGATTTACTGTTTTAGCTATTATTTTTTCAGAAATAATGGCGATTATTCAAAGTTATTGGCTGACGGGTGAGTTTTTTGATACAAATCTTTTAACGATAAGTTTTATAACTCCTGCGATTGTTGGATTTATTATTTTCGTTTTGATGGCTTATTTAATATCCCATCTTAAGAATTTAGAAGATTCAAAAGATGAAATTCTATTTCTTCAAAAAGAGACTAAGGATAAACTTCACATTGAAAAAGAACGTGCACGTCAGTACCTTGATATTACCGGGACAATGATTGTAGCACTAGATAGAGATGCTAATGTTGTTTTAGCAAACAAAGAAACATGTAAAGCGCTTGGATATAAATCAGAAAATGATTTACTAGGGAAAAACTGGTTTAAGGAATCTCTACCGGATTCAGTATATGAAACAGTTAAGGAACTTTTTCAAGATATTATTGGTGGAAACATCATGCCTTATAAAACATACGAAAATGAACTTCTTTTTATTGATGGAAAAAGCAGGCTAATAGAGTGGAATAATGAGCATATCAAAGACATAAATGGAAATATAATAGGTGTACTCTCTTCAGGAAGGGATATCACAGAGTCTAGAAAAGATGAAGAGAAACTTAAAAAAAGTGAAAGTTATCAACGCGCACTCTTGGATAGCTTCCCTTTTCTTGTCTGGTTAAAAGATACTCAGAGTAATTTTTTAGCTGTAAACAAATCTTTCGCCAAAGCAGCCGGACTTGATGACTCATCAAAGCTTATCGGTAAAAATGATCTAGATTTTTTCCCAAAAGATTTGGCAGATGCTTATCGTGCTGATGATAAAGCAGTTATGGGTACATTGAAAAAGAAAGAGCTAGAGGAACTCATCGAATATGATGGTGAGAGAAAATGGTTTGAAACATATAAAGCTCCTATTTTGAATAAAGAGGGACATCTCTTTGGCACGGTAGGCTTTGCACGAGATACTACTGAATATAAGCAGAACAAAGACAGACTGAAACTATCCGCAAGTGTATTTACATACTCACATGAAGGAATTGTTATCACAGATGTTGATAATAATATCGTTGATGTAAATGAAGCATTTATGTCAATAACAGGATACTCTAAAGTTGAAGTGCTTGGTAAGAATCCAAAAATCTTTCAATCCGGGCGTAATGATGATGACTTCTATAAAAAAATGTGGAAGTGCCTTATGCAAGATGGTTCTTGGCAAGGTGAATTGTGGAATAAAAATAAAGCCGGAGAAGAGTATGCTGAGCACTTGACGATTAGTGCTGTTTATGATGATAATCAAAAAGTTCAAAACTATGTTGCCATTTTTACGGATATTACAGAGCAAAAAGCTCAGCAGGAACGACTCGAACATATGGCTCATTATGATATGTTAACAAATCTGCCAAACCGTGTTTTATTTTCTGACAGAATGCATCAAGCGATAGCACAAACTGCTAGAAGAGAACAAAAAATAGCTGTTGCATATATCGACCTTGATGGCTTTAAAGAGGTAAATGATAGATATGGACATGATGTTGGAGACAAACTACTTATACTCTTAGCGGAGCGTATGAGTAATCTGCTTCGTGAAGGTGATAGCATCTCTCGTGTCGGTGGAGATGAGTTTGTTGCTCTTTTGATTGATATTTCAGATAAAGAATCTGTTATATCCTTTTTGAAACGTCTGCTTGAAGTCACATCACAAGCAGTTGAGATTGATGATTTATCTCTGAATGTTTCAGCGAGTATAGGAGTTACATTTTACCCACAAAAAGAACTCTTAGATGTTGACCAAATCATAAGACAAGCGGACCAGGCTATGTACAGAGCAAAGCTCTCTGGTAAAAATTGCTATAATATTTTTGATTTACAAGATTATTTTATAGATGCGTAAAGGAAAAATATAATGCAATATCCAAAGTTTGTAAGTAATAGTAACTTTTACCATATGGACAATTCTAAGAGTGATTTGCAACAGCTAGTGGCTATAGCTGAGAACTTAAAAGCTGTGCATCTCCTTACCGCAAAACATTATGATAGTTTTGAACAGCTCATAGCTGACTATCTAAAAAGCGGCATCGAGATATTTCAGATGCAAACAGGAATAGTAAGCCATATCTCTGAAGATAAAAAATATACTGTCAAAGATGTTGTAACTGATCTTGAGGTTATACACCCAGGTGATGAGTATGAACTTGAAGGTACTTACTGTCGTGAAGTTTATCAAACAGGTGAGACTATTGGTTTTCCTCGTGTGGCAGATATAAAAGAGTTAAAAGATCATCCTGTATATGTAAATCTAAAGCTTGAGGCATATCTCTCGGCTCCAATATTTGTAAATGATGAACTATATGGAACTTTGAATTTTACATCTTTGATTCCTAGAGAACACGGCTTTTCAGAACATGAAAATGATCTTATATCTATGATGGCTGCATCTATCGGTAACTTCATACTTTTACAAGAAAAAGAAGAGAAACTAAAGAAGAAAAATATACGCATTAGTGAGCTTATAGGTTATGTTTCTCATGACTTGAGAAATCCTCTTGGAAGTATCAATGGGCTCTCAAAGATTGCATTATCAAGAGAGTTAAGTCAAGAAAAAATAAAATCTTTTTTTGAGAGTATTGAGAATACGAGTGCTAGAGGCTTAGAACTTGTAAACACTATTTTAAATCAGGCCGCTTTGAGTTCCGGAAAAATAACTCTTGAGAAAAGTAACTTTAACCTTTTGAATTTTATCAATGATATTTTAGATGCTTTTTCTCTGTTGATTAAAGAGAGGAAATTAAACATTGTTTTAGAGATAGATAGCGACTTAATAGTTTACTCCGATAAAGCAAGAATATCTCAAGTCTTTCATAACTTACTAATTAATGCCTTTAAATACTCTGCATCTGACAGTGAGATAAAAGTCAATTGTTATAAAGAAGATAGCCATATCAGATGCTATATTTCAAACATCAAAAGCAGTGATGGAGTCGATAGTTTGGATGATGGTATTTATAAATCTATAGGATATGGACTACATATTGTAGAAGATATTTTACAGCTTCATGGCACAGAGTTAAAAATAAGTCAAGATGAGAAAAATTATAGTGTATCTTTTGATTTAGAACCTTCTTAATCCAAAAAGTTGCTTCTATTGCGTCCGGAATTTTTGGATTTGTATAATGCTTGATCGGCTCTTTGAACAATAGAATTAATATCATCATTATCTTTGTTTAGTGTAACACCAATACTTACAGTTTTTGTGCCAACAGTTTTAAAGTTGTGTCCTTCTACTTTTTTGCGTATATGTTCAGCCAAAGTCATTAAACCATCTTTATCTACTTCCAAAGAGATGATGATAAACTCTTCTCCACCCCATCTAATAAGTGTGTCAGTTGAGCGTGTATACTTTTTTAAGATATTTGTAAACTCTACTAAAACATCATCTCCTACCAAGTGACCATATGTATCGTTGACATTTTTAAAATAGTCTATATCAAGCATCATTAATCCAAAAGAGTGCCCGTATCTCTTAGATTTTTCTAACTCATCTTTAACAACTTTATCAGACATTGTACGATTGTAAAGACCTGTAAGCTTATCGGTTATCGCAATTTTTTCAAGTTCTTCTTTTTTTAAAAAGATTGTTTTTTGTGATGATTCTAAAAGGTATCCACTTAAAATACCAAAAGAAAGAGCAGCTATCATCCAAAAACTATGCAATACAAAGGCTTCTGTATTCATTGGATAGATCAGATAAGCGCTAAGTGTTGCACTGATATATATAAGTAATCCGCTAAGAAGTGCATGAATAAATTTTAAGCCAGAGACAGTAAAAACCCAAAATATTATGAGGTAAAGCTCAGTCTGATAAGTTGTATATCCTTCAAATTCCGAGACTATTAGCATATTGCCAATAGCCGCTACTATTGGGGCTATTATTAGTAAAAAAGTCATTAAGAAGTAACGTATTTTAAAATATGCTAGTAGAGCTATGAGAATTAGTATAGATGGAACTAAGTAAACATGGACTAGTGTTGCCAAAGGTAAAATATCAGCAGGAATAAAAGACCTTGTTATATATGCAAAGATTAAATACAAAGATGCTGTTAAGATGCTAATTGCTGATATATGTTTTAACCTCGATGGTCTTCTCCACTCATTGAAACGTTCTTGAGTCTGTGAGTCCTTAAAGGCAAAAAGATTATAGGAACAAAATATGTATCTGTAGTTTATAGACATTTATTACTTCTTAATTATAAATATTTTAAATTATACAGCATTATATATTCCATAGTTATATTATGTTCTTAACTAAATATGTTATAAGAAATATTTATGATTACTTGTGATAAAATTATCACATTAATTTACAAGGACAATATATGAAGTTTAATCTAAATTCTTTTTTACTGGCTACATCAACTGCATTAGATCACGCGGAAGAAGAGATTATGCACATAACAACACACCATAGTAAGCGTTGTGCATATATCTCTCTGCGTATCGGTATAGAACTTGGCTTAAGTGAAGAAGAGTGCTTTGACTTATGCTCTCTTGCTCTGATGCATGATAATGGTGTCACTCAAGCTTTCTATAATCAAAATTGGTTAGAAGCAGGAGAAAAAAAGAGTCTTGAAATCATGGAAAAATTGGTTGATCATTGTAAAATAGGTGAAAAAAATGTTAGAAATTTTCCATTTTTAACATCGCCAAAAAATGTAATCTTATATCATCATGAGTACTTGAATGGTAGTGGACTTTATGGTTTAGAAGAAGGTGATATCCCTATCATGTCTCAAGTAATCTGTTTTGCAGATGACATTGATATGAAGTTTGATTTACTGGATTCTAGTATTACGGCACTAAATGGGATTAATACATACGCTAAAGAGAACAAAGGTAATCTTTACCATGAAGAGATAGTAGAAGCGTTTTTAAGACTTAGTAGTAAGATATCTTTTTGGCGTGATTTAAATGATGAAAATATTTTAAATTCTGTTGAAAGATATCTTCCTGTTATTGATTCTACGATTGAGCTAAAAGATTTACTAAGCATCTCCTCTGTTTTCTCAAATATAATAGATTCTAAATCTAAATTTACAGCACTACACTCAAATGAACTCACGTCAAAAGCTAAAATGGTTACTGAGTACTTTGGGTGGGATGAGCGCAAGAGTGTATTTTTTCAAGTAGCTGCAAACCTTCATGATATTGGAAAGCTTAGTACACCGAGATCTATTTTAGAAAAGAATGGTCCATTAAGCAAAAGTGAGTTTGAAATAGTAAAAGAACACGCTTATTTAGCACACATGATTTTAAAAGCTATTGATGGGTTTGAACAGATACATGAGTGGGCTTCTGCACATCATGAGAGAAATGACGGAAGCGGATACCCTTTTGGCATGAAAGAGGAAGAGCTTAGTTTTGAAGCTAAAATACTTGCCTGTCTTGACATGTATCAGGCTCTTGTAGAAACAAGACCATATAGAGCAGCTATGTCACATGAGAATGCTATGATAGTAATATATGAACAAGTTCCTAGGAACTTGTTTGAAGAAGCGATAGTTGATTTGATAGCTGAGATATTCGCAGCGGAAGCGGCTTAACTAAGATTGACTATCTTCAAGATGCCGTCTTCATCTTCTTCAAGCTTGAATACTTTTTTGTTCATACTTTCATTTGTATTTAGCTCTATCTCTCTTTGAGGGTTGCTTAGTCTGTATGTAATATGGTTATAGCCTCGCAGTGATTCACTTAGTGTGATTTTTGCATCAAAGATATCAGGACCACGGCTAACTAGCTTCTGTTTTAGTTTGTTGTACTGTTCTTTTTTATATTCAACATTCTCTTTTTGCTTTTTATAATGAACCTTCATGATTTTACACATCTTAAAGTTTTTAATCAGTGCAGCAGAGATCTCTTCACCTGCATTTTTACTTTTAATAATCGCTGCTTTTATTTTTTCGCATGGTTCTAAATTATTTTTTAATTTTAGTGTAGTGGCTTTAAATGTTTCTAGCAATTCTTTGAGTTCTTCTTCTATTTTTTTGAAGTAAGCTTTGTCATCTGCCTTATTGGCATTAAATCCGCTGTCAACTGAAGGATCTAATATAAATTTGTTCTCTTCACCTCTTACTTTTTGTATTTGAATATACTCAGATGCTTCCATTGTAACATGTGATCCTAGAGTCTCTATCTGGATAGTTTTTGCTTTAATCTTTCCACGAACTGCATTTTTAATTATTGCAATATCAGCAATGATCTCACCACCCTCTAAAGTCTCAACTTCGACTTTTCGAGCTATTATTTTACCTCTATGAAGGCTAATATTAGCATTCACACATTTTATGAATGATTCATCATGAGTCTGACCGTCAATTAAGACATCCCGTGCTTCTATCTCGGTATTAGGGCCTATACTTCCTTTTACGGATAGTTTTTGTACCTTTACGCGCATTCCTTCTTCTACAGCATCTTCTAGTGGGTCATCTTTGATTACATTTATGGATATTTCAGAGTTTAAATCAGAGTTAATAGTACCTGTAGTTTTAAAAGATATCTCATCTACATCGATGCTGTTTGATACATCGTACTGGTTTCCTTTTTTGACAAGGTAACCACTTTTATTGGATAAATATTTTATATTTTCATAACTGTCTTGAACTTCAATGCCACCTTCAACTGTGAAGGTTGGTTTTGCATCTAGGTTTACAGTCTCAACTTCGATAATTTTCCCTCTACAAGTTCTACCATGTTTTCCTTGCTGAGGTTTTATAAATTCAAATAATTCTTCGCCTTCTACACAGCTTAGTAAAAAACCTCTGTTGGAGTAATCAACTCTTCCCTCACTATCTTCAGCACCGATGTCATTATTTTCTTCAATGGTCATAAAAACTTCTGAGTTTATTGACTCTATAGAATTAACACCTTGAGCAACAAGTATTCTTTTATCTTCTTTAAATGTTATTGATTTGATCTGTTTGATGACGTCTACAAACTGTCTAATGGTATCTTCATAATCTGCATCAAACAGATAAAGCATGATATTTGATCTTAGTTTTTGCTCATCAATATAGTCTAAAAATTCATCATATAAGTCATCATAATAGTTTAGTATTGAGCCTTTTTTTATTACGAAATATGCAAGAGAGTCATTTTCTTCAAACTCTATTTTAGCAATCATTTTCTCAAATGGGTAACCCTTGTAGTAAGGTTTTACCGTTATATCGTACTGTTGTTCAAACTCTATCGTATTGTCCCTTAGTGAAGCTTCTGAAGCGTATTTGCTAAGTTCATGATTCTGTATCTCAACAAGATTCGCGTTAGCATCTTTATAAAAAGTTTCAACACCGTTTATTTCTATGTAGATTCTAGAGATAGGTATGGAGTTTTGTGCTGCAATTCGCAGTAGTTCTCTTGCAACATTATTTGTAACGACATCAACAGGTTTCTGCATACCCCAACCCTTTTCTTAAAAAAATTATTGTTTAAAATATAAAAATTAGAATTTATTATACTCTATAATCGACAAAAAGCAAGATTTGTGTAATAATTGGAGTTTAAATGTCTTATAAATATGATAAGATATAATCATAAAAAATAATATTTTAGAGGTGTGTAATGACTAGTGATGACAGGATAGATATACATAAAGATTTGTCTGGGAGTTTAAAATCAAACTTGGATGTACACCTTAAAAAAATAATAGCACTATTTAAAGTTATTGTATGTAACCATAAAATAGATGATTTAGAAAAAATGATTAAGCTCCATTCATACTCTAACTGCGAAATAACACATATGTTAAATGCAATTTTAGATTCTAAAGTGAAAAACATAGATGATAAAAAAGAGAAGATTTTAGAGTTTGAAAACCTACATGAACGTTTGCATCAGTTACAAGAGCGCGTACTGGTAGAGTATAAAAACAATGGTTTAGTAAGTGAAAATACATATGAGGACTTTGCAGTTGTCGAGTTTCAGTTTATACAAAAATTAACTGCTTTAGTAATTGAGAGTGAGAATTATGAGAAGAACTTTGATGGTCTGACTAATATATTTAACCGTAAATATTTTTTCGAAAAAGTTGAGTATGACTTTTCAAAAGCAAGACGCACAAGAACTGACTTTACTATAGTTATGGCTGATATTGATCACTTTAAACAGATTAATGACAAATATGGACATCAGGTAGGTGACGAAGTTTTAGTAGAGATAAGTAAGCTTTTTGTAGAACATATAAGGGCATACGATATTGTTGCTAGATATGGAGGAGAAGAGTTTGTTTTCTTCATTTACTCAGATGCCAAAGAGACAATGACGATTTTTAAAAGAATAGAAAAGATGTTACAAGATCAGATATTTGAAATTTATAATCATAAAATAGAGCTAAAGTGCTCTTTTGGTATGGCACAAGACAGAGATAAGCTTAGCATATATGAGTTAGTCTCTCTTGCCGACAAAGCACTTTATGAAGCAAAAAAATTAGGTAGAAATCAGATAGTTATAGTTTAGTGTGTAGTGATTTATTCTTTTACATAAAACTTAATGTTTTCTTCTTGAAATCTGCGTACAATTTTCTGGCTTAATTGTGATTTGAATTCCATTATTTGGTGATATGGTGTTACATACCAAATATACAATATAAAGCATGGTTCTGTTGCATCTGGGACTAAATGTATGCGTGGTCTAAAATCTCTACTGCGCATGTCGTATCGCTTTTTTAAACTAATGAATTGTTTAGATGCAACTTCCATGTAGCGCTCAGTATTTTCTAAAGTAATCTCAGAGGCTATCTCCTCAACTTTTTGAGTGTCTGCTGAAAAAGCTATTCTAAATTCTATTAAATCATAAATTGTTTTCATCTTGTCATGAGTATAGTTATATACATAGTTGTTTACAAAATAGTTGTTTGGTATAAATATTACTCTTCCGGCTCGCTTTAACTGTAGCGATGTAGTGTTGTTAATGCTTTCATAAAGTGTGACCTTAAAAGGTGAAATATCAATTACTTCGCCGATTACTTGCTGATTATTTACACTTATAAGAATCCTGTCGCCCTGTTTTATAAAATCACCAAAAGAGAGATGAAGCCATGCAACAATACTTTGAAGATATTCTTTCATAGAAATTGTAATTGCTGCGGCAATAAAACCTATTAGTGTAGCTGCATAGATAATATTATTTATATTAAATACAATAATCACAAGTAGTAAAATTAGAAAAAAGGTAATATTTAAAATCTTCTTGATTTTAAAAAGCCGATCTTCATTTTCTATACGTTTTGTGATGAAATATTTTACCACATGAAACAAGATAAATATAAAAAACAGAATCCCTAGATTTAAAACAATTCTAGGTAAGCGTGTTCTCTCATAGCTTTTTAATTCATGTGCATAAAGTTCTTTCATGTGCTTAATTACTTCAGCTTTGTGATCTAAGAGACCTTCTGCACTACTAAAAAAATCTATAGCCATTTTTAATTGATACTCTTTTGCAGTATCTTTTTGTTCTTGTTTATTAATAAGTAACAGTTCATTATTGAGATGCTCAAGAGCCCTCGTGTAATCTTGTTGTAAAAGAGTTAATTTTTTAGTTTGTATAGCAAAATTACTTTTTTGATTAGTAAATAAATATTCTACGATGTTTATTTCTTTTGCCTCATTGCCAGTTGTTATTTTTTCAAGCATAGTGTCAAATGACTGTGGCAGTTCATCAAGTATTTTCTTTTTACTTGTTTGAAGCTTTAGGAGTTGAGTAAGTTCAACCTTGTTTTTGCCGATAGCTTTTTTTACTATATTTTCTAATAATTTTATTTCATCATCGAGTGCCTGTGCTCTAAGTGAATTAGCGTAAATCTGAAGCCAACTATTATTGTCTTTTTCAAGATAGCTAAAGTCATCTGCAAAAGATATAGCTGTTAGTAAAAAAAAACTAACTACGTAACCAAGTATAAACTTCATAATAGCTCCATATAAATAATAATTTATATATTATTATACAATCAATTGATGAAAATATTAACCAATTAGAATGTAAATAATAGTTGTAAACAATGATATAATTAGTAATATTAATGGAGTGAATAATGACTGGAAAAAAGGTAGTCGGTAAAAAAGAATTAATTTCAATTATAGACTTAGGGTTGTATGATTTAGATGCAAAAGTTGATACGGGTGCGGATTCAAATGCTTTGCATTGTGATGACATATTTGTAGATGATGACAATATTGTACACTTTAAACTTTTAGATGAGGTTCATGAAGCTTACCACGGCAAACATATGCAGGTGCCTCTCTATGAAATGAGAAAAATAAAAAGTTCAAACGGAACACTTCAAAATCGACCATCAATTAAAGTTAAAGTTGATTTTTTTGGTAAAAAGTATACAACTATTATATCTTTAACTAATCGAGAAAGTATGAAATATCCTATGTTGATTGGAAGAAAATTTTTATCTGGTAAGTTTTTAGTAGATGTATCAAAAGAGTATTTAAGTAAACAAGTATAAAAAGGAAAACCATGAGAGTTTATGTATTATCAAGAAATAAAGCGTTGTATTCAACAAAAAGATTAGTAGAAGCTGCTCAACTAAAGGGTTGGGAAGTTAGAGTAATCGATTACCTTAAATGTACTATAGAGATTATGAAGGGTGAGCTACATGTTAACTATCTAGGTGAGCAATTACCGATTCCAGATGCAATTATCCCTAGAATAGGTGCAAGTAGAACCTTTTATGGTACTGCGATGGTAAGACACTTTGAAATGATGGATGTTTTTTCTACGTCTGGAAATTTAGCTATCGCAAGAAGTAGAGATAAATTAAGAAGTTTACAAATTCTTTCTAAACATGATGTTGATATGCCAAAAACTGTTTTTGCATCAAACAAGTCAACAGCTAAAGATGTTATCGCTCTAAGTGGTGGAGCACCTTTAGTTTTAAAAATCTTAGAGGGTACTCAAGGTGTTGGTGTAGTACTAGTAGACACTGAAAAAGCTGCAAAGTCGGTTCTGGATGCATTTTACGGTATGGATGTAAACTTACTTGTTCAAGAGTTTATAGCAGAAGCTGGCGGAGCTGATATTAGAGTATTTATCGTTGGTGGAGAAGTGGTAGGTGCTATGAAGCGTCAAGGTGCAGCCGGAGAGTTTAGATCAAATCTGCATCAAGGCGGAAGCGCAACAGCGCATAAACTTACAAGAAAAGAAAAAGCAACAGCACTCGCAGCTGCTAAAGCTATGGGTCTTGGTGTTTGTGGAGTTGATATGATACCATCAGAAAGAGGACCACTGGTAATGGAAGTAAACTCTTCACCTGGGCTTGAGGGAATAGAAAAATCAACAAATATAGATATAGCTGGGAAAATTATGGAATATATTGAAAAAAATGTGACTCCACGAAGTGAAACTAATCTTAAAAAACGAAAAATCAAAAGAGATAGCATAGGAGCCTAAATGCCTAGTCCAAAATTTATTTTAGGTGGGCAGGAAATACCACGAGGGACTAATGTAACAATTAATCTCGATCTCCCAAAACTTTATAATACTCCGACACAATTACCAGTGAGAGTAATTAGAGGAAAGAGAAGCGGACCTGTTGTTTTTATAAGTGCTGCAATTCATGGAGATGAACTTAATGGTATAGAGATTATAAGGCGATTTAGAAAGTTAAATATTTTAAAAAAGCTTAAGGGGACTGTTATTCTGGTTCCTATTGTAAATGTTTATGGGATTATGACCCTTTCTCGTTATTTACCTGACAGAAGAGACTTAAACAGAAGTTTTCCAGGAAGTGTTAAAGGTTCATTGGGAAGTAGGGTCGCAAATATATTTTTTGATGAGATTGTAAAAAAATGTGATTTAGGAATAGATTTACATACAGCTTCTATCCATAAATCTAATTTGCCTCAAGTTAGAACTAATATAGATAATGAGTATACATTTAACTTAGCAAAAGCTTTTCAGGCTCCTGTAGTTTTGCACTCTGAGCTTAGGGATGGTTCACTTCGTGCTGTCGCACAAGATGAAGGAATTCCTATCTTGCTTTATGAAGCAGGAGAAGCTTTACGCTTTGATGAAAATTGTATAAGGATTGGAGTTAATGGAATCGTAAATGTATTAAGGGCAAATGATATGCTGCCTAAAGTAGTGAGAAAAACAGCTAGAAAGATTCCAATAATCACAAGAAGCAGCAAATGGATACGTTCAAGTGAAAGTGGAATGCTAAGAACCATAAAAGCACTTGGTGATACTGTAGAAAAAGATGAAATTATTGCATATATAGATGAGCCTTTGGGTGACGATATTTTTGAGCTTAGGTCGCCTTTTGATGGTGTAATTATCGGTAAATCTGAAATTCCACTTGTTCAAGAAGGTGATGCTGTATTTCATATTGCAAAATTTAGCAACCTTGAGATGGCAGAAGATAAGATTGGATATTTTGAAGATGCAATTGAGATGAGTGAATTTAATGAATTAAATGATGAGGAGAGTATAGAATAATTATGGAAGTTTTTTATGATGTTTTAAAACAACTTATTCGCATTCCTAGTGTTGTTGGAGCTGAGCACTCTTTTTTTATGTTTGTAAAAAGAGAACTTGAAGAGATTGGAATAAAAGTTGAGTATTATGACGGTGTACTAGTAGCAAAAGGTGATGAACCACAGAGCGGATATATGTCAGCTCATGCAGATAGACATGGGCTAATCTGTACTGGACACAATGAATTCCAATATGCTGCATTTATTGCAAAAAATAGAGCTGACTTGACTGGTGATTCTAACTCAGAACAAATGCTACATAATTTTACATCAAGGTTTGTTGATGAGAAAGTTCAAGCTTATCAGCCTTGGTCTGGAAATTATTTAGGACTGGGTGTAATCAAAGAAGCTTTTTTATGTCAGAGAAGAAATAATATCATCTTTAAAGTTGAAGGTTTTGATCACCTGTTTCCAGGTACACCTATTGCATTTGTTGACAAGCTTGAAATTAAAGATAATTTAATCTCTGCACAACTTGATAATGTCGTTTCTGTCGCCATTATGATCTATATGTACCATATTGGCTACAAAGGTACAGCTTTTTTTACAGCATCTGAAGAAGCTGGGAAAAGTTGGAGATTTTTACTTGAATGGTTTCGAAGATTTAACATAAGTACAGATGAGTTACTTGTTCTAGATACCAGTCCTTATGCGAGTTTGGAAGATATTAATAACCTAGATATAGTACTAAGAAATAGAGATTCAAATGCAGTGTTTAGGTCACCACTTAAAAACAAAATCAAAAATATAGCGATTGAAGAGAATATAAAATATCATTTTAAAGATGCTTATTTGAAAAATAAAATGTCTCAAACTAAAACAACAGGATCTCTTGGTACAACAGAATTAGGAAGATTAATAAAAGCAACAAAGGGCTCTATTCAGGGCAGCACACTTCAGTTGCCTACCATTGGATATCACACAGCAAATGAAACAACATCTATTAGAGCTGTTGAAAGTATGATAACTGTTTTAAAAAGATTGTATGTTGATGCAGACTAAAATATAAAAGTAAAAAAAACAAGGTAGAAAGTATCTTCTACCTTTATAAAGTATATCTATCTATTGATAGTTTTAAATATAAACAATTGACAATCAATTTTCTTCTTAAGCTTTTTAGCTTCTCTTTGTGTAATTTGATTATTCTTTAAAGCTTCATCAATAATTGTTTCTGAAAGATAAATATGTTGCATATTTTTTATTCCCCTTATTTTAAAATAGATATCTTATTCTATTATATAGTTGAAAAATTTTAATGTAAATTATAAGTTTAGAATAATTAATTAATTTATATTTAAGATGAAGTTATAATTAATATAAGAAATGATTTTAAATATGAATATTCGTGAGTATGTATAGCTATATGTTTTTAAGCATTATAAATTGTATGATATTGCAAATGAGAGAAGAAAGTATCTTATATAAAAGTGGGAGATTAAAGCTCTGAAGTGTAGTTTGATAGTATAAACAGTGATTTTGACATATAATATACTTTATATTAAATATAGGAATATTATATGTCTTATTTACCACCTAGTGAATTTGTTACTCAAATGGTTGACTCAGGTGAGTCTAAAGTTTATATGTCAACCAAAGACACTGTCATACGTGCTTTTATGGCAGGTGCTATACTTGGGCTGGCTGCAGCCTTTGCCATTACAGTCTCTATACAAACAGGCTCACCGCTAGCTGGTGCGATGCTGTTTCCTGTCGGGTTTATCATGCTCTATCTTATGGGTTTTGACCTGCTTACAGGAGTATTTGTTCTAGTTCCTTTAGCACTGCTTGATAAGAGACCTGGAGTTACTCTGAATCAAGTTCTTAGAAACTGGGGTCTAGTTTTTGTAGGTAACTTTGCCGGTGCACTTATTGTTGCATTTATGATTTCATTTGTGCTTACTTACGGCTACTCTATAGAACCAGGTATTGTCGGAGATAAGATAGCATCTATAGGTGAAGCCAGAACTCTAGGTTATAAAGAACATGGTATAGCGGGCTGGATGACTATATTTATCCGTGGTATGTTATGTAACTGGATGGTTTCTATGGGTGTAGTTGGTGCTATGGTCTCTACTTCTGTAAGTGGTAAAGCTATCGCTATGTGGATGCCGATAATGCTATTCTTTTATATGGGTTTTGAGCACTCTATTGTAAATATGTTTTTATTTCCTTTTTCTATGATTCTAGGTGGTGATTTTACAATTGTGGATTATCTAGTTTGGAATGAAATCCCTACAGTGCTTGGAAACTTAATAGGCGGACTTACATTTACTGGACTAACTCTCTATTCAACACATGTAAAAACGGGACCAAAAAGAAATTTAAAATAGGTAATAAATAATGTTTGAAGTTTTTCTACTCTCTTTCGCTCTTAGTATGGATGCCTTTGCTGTGTCAATTGGTCTTGGTGTTAAAAATAAAGTTTTTGATAAAACTTTAGCGCTTAAAGTTGCTCTGTTCTTTGGTCTGTTTCAAGGTCTGATGCCACTCTTTGGTTATCTCGCAAGCCTTGGTCTTGGAAGCATTATAGAATCTATTGATCACTGGGTTGCATTTGTTTTACTGAGTATTATAGGCGGAAAAATGCTTTATGAAAGTTTTGGTGAAAATGTAGAAGATGAAATTTCAATCATTACAAATAAAGTACTGTTAATTTTGGCTATAGCTACAAGTATAGATGCCATGGCAGCAGGTTTCACATTGAATTTATTGCTGCTTGATCCATATATATCCATGATAATTATTGGTATAGTTACTTTTATATTTAGCTACTTCGGAGTTTTTGTCGGCTCAAGAGGTGGCGGATATTTAGAAGATAAGGCTGAGAAATTAGGCGGGATAGTTTTAATTGGGATTGGTCTAAAAATCCTGATAGAACATACATTACTAAGCTAATCATCTTTATTATCTGCATCTAATACTTGCCTTCTATTTTAATTATAAATTCTTATTTATCTTTAATTAAGTATTCTAGCATATAATTTCAAAACGTTAACCTCTACTTGACGTTTTGAAATTAAAGGATAAATATGCCTCGTTCAATACCTTGGTGGCTCGGTGGAATCTCTATGAGCCTGCTTTTTTACTTCACATTTTCTGTCTGGGGTGCCGATCGTCCCATTGGTGCATCTACCGGTATGTCTTACATAGCTAACATGATTTTTGGTCTTGATCCGGAGAACTATGAATATGCAGCGATTGTTGAGCAATCAGGTGCATGGGAAGGTGTAATGCTAGTCGGTGCTTTTTTTGGAGGGCTTTTTATGTCAGTGTTTGTTACAAAAACATTTCACATCAGCTTCATCCCAACACTATGGAAAGAGAGAAAAAACAAATCTATAAAGTCTCGTATGATATGGAGTTTTATTGCTGGATTTCTTCTAGTATTTGGCGCTCGTTTAGCCGGTGGATGTAATGCCGGACATATACTCTCAGGTGGAAGCCAGCTTGCCGTGAGCGGGATGATATTTGCCGTTGTAGCATTAGGCACAGGAATGATTACAGGTAGATTTTTTTACAAAAGAAAAGGAGAGTAGAAGATGCTAGATAGAATCGCAAATATGTTTGACATAGTAGCTAAGGGAGGACATGGCTCTATTTGGCTTGTCCTTTTTATAGGCTTTGTTTTTGGTGCTATTATCCTGTACTCTCGTCTTAATAAATTTGAAAAAATGGCTGGTTTCATGATCTTTGAAGATACATTGGTGCCAAGAATGGCAATGACAACAGTTGCTCTTTCTAGTATTGGTTTTTACTTTTTAGTGCAATCAGGCTATGCAACATTTGATGTAAAACCAACAATATTAGGTGGACTTATTGTCGGAGCTATTCTTTTTGGTATAGGTTTAGTTATACTTGGAAAGTGCCCATCGGCATTCTTTGTCTCAGTATCTGAGGGACGAGTAGATGCACTTGTTGGAGTGGTAGGAGGAATGTTCGGTGGACTCTTCTTTACGCTGGGATATCCTTGGATAAAAGAGCTACTAGGAACAAATCTGGGAAAGATAAGAATCACAGATTATTTTGATGGTTATGGTTTGATAATAACACTTGCTTTAAGTGCAACTCTTTTAATTACAGCATATCTACTTCCTACTATAGACTACAAAGATCCTGCTGATGATAGATAAAAGTTGAAATAACTTTTTGAGAATAATCAACTGATAGATAATATAATTATATTATAATTATTAACTTGAATTATTCAATAGGAATGTTATATGAAAAATAGAATTTTAATACTGATACTTATCCTGAACACATTTTTGCTAGCTTCAAATGTGAAAAAAGAGACAAAGACAGATATAGAGATAAAAAAACAGATGGAAAGAGAAAAAAAGTATGCAAAAGAGCAAACTTTTTATCAAGGTAGTGAGTATGATCTGAAAAGTTTTGAAGTAAATCCCGATGCTTTAAAATCAATGCCTGAAATGGATATTGATTACTCAGACGATGGTGATGTTATAGAAATGGATTAAGCTATCTGTAGACAAAGTAAAAGCCACTCAATATAAACCTAAAACAAATAGAATAATCAAAGAGCAAGACTCAGGAGTCAATGACTCCAGTGGGAAGTATATTAGCCCGCTTGCTTATAAACAAAGGCTGAAGAAGAAGTAATACAGATTACACAGTGACTAAACTAACAAATTTATTTGGTGTAGCGTTTCTTTAAAACCTTCTGTAGTACCTTTTTCGGCTGCTCGCTGAGTGTCTTGAATTTCTTTTTGCATCTCAGAACCATTTGATAAAGACTTTTGAGAATCGATATTTTTCATAGAATAACCTGGTTGGTCCATAATACTATAGATATTGCTTAAGCTAGTGCTAATAGTAGACATAAAAAATTCACTCCTAAAATGTTTTATTTGTGAATTGTAATGTAAAATTTATAATAATTACCTAAGATTAAATCATAAATATATTATTTATTGAAACAAAGTTCCTTAGTGAACCAGACTTCTCATACGTGAGATGATATGGTCTGCATCATCACCAAGGTGTTGCTGAATCATTGTATATAGCATCTGCTCTTCTTTCATGTTGTGTTGTTGCATAAGTATCATTAGTGTCTCAGATAGACTGAAAAATTTGTCATTCTCCTTTGACTCAGCAGCATCTTGCATCTTAGATAGAAGCTCTCTCATCTGCTCATGCTCCATCACCATAACTTGTGTCGGACCCTTACTCATACCCGTTTTTTGCTCAAACATCGGAAAAAGTACCATTTCTTCCATCTTAAAGTGATTTGTCAAAGCATCTTGAAATGATTCAAATTTTAATAAAGTCTCATCGCTCTTAGAAGCAACAGCATCTTCCATTTGTACAAAAATCTCATCGCAGTCTCTGTGCTCTTGAGTCATAAAATCTTTAATATCTGACATCTTATATCCTGATGATTTTTGATGAAATAATAACCTCTTTGAAAAAAAAGCGTATTGATAATCATCAATACATATGCTAATCGACTGCTTATCAACAAAGATGGAGAAAGAAGTAGAGCACTTTTTAGATAAAATCACACATGCAAAACATACAACAAATAAAACTTACAGAATATAGTCATGTTTAGCAATGATTTTAAATCTATTGTTTTAAATTCTACACGGCTTATCGATGTTCGCGCTCCTATAGAGTTTGAAAAAGGCTCATTTCCTTATGCTATAAATTTACCACTTATAAATGATAAAGAGAGACATGAGATAGGAATTTGTTACAAAAAATATGGCAATAATGAAGCTGTAAAACTTGGACATAGATTAGTTAGCGGTGCAGTAAAAGAAGAGCGTGTTAAAGCATGGTCAGAATTTATAAAAATAAATTCAGATGCTAAGCTATTTTGCTTTAGAGGTGGTCAACGCTCTAAGATATCACAGGAGTGGCTTAGCCAATCAGGATATGATATTACCCGCTTTAGGGGTGGTTATAAAGCCTTTAGAAATTACCTTATAAATGAAATAGAAAAGTCGTGCACTCATTTTAAACCAATTATACTTGGTGGTCGTACCGGTTCTGGTAAAACTATTTTACTTAATAATTTAGATAATTCAATTGACTTTGAGGGACTGGCAAATCACAGAGGTTCTTCTTTTGGCAGAAAGATTACTCCGCAACCTTCGCAGATAAATTTTGAAAATGCTCTGGCTTATGATCTCATTCAAAAACTTGATAAGGGTTTGAAGTACCTAGTTTTTGAAGATGAAGGAAATCGTATTGGAAGCGTATTTATCCCGAAAATTTTCGCAGATTACCTCTTAGTTGCTCCTCTTATTATACTTGAAACACATATAGTAGAGAGAATAGGAATAACATTTAATGAGTATGTTTTTGAAGCACAAAAAATGTATGGCAACAATCTTGTAGAGTGGAGGGATGAAATATTAGGTGCTATGAGTAGAATAAAGAAAAGGCTTGGTTCTCAGCGGTACCAAAAGGTCTGTGATATATTTGAGAATGCCTTCGATGAGCAGATGCAAAGAGGCTCACAAGAAGCCTATAAAGAGTGGATAGAGTATCTTTTAAGAGAATATTACGACCCAATGTATGACTACCAGATTCAAAAACGTTCAAAACAAGTAGAGTTTAGAGGCTCAAGTGAAGAGGTAGTTGAATATTTATCACAACTGCCTTAAGTCCACGCCAAAGAGTGCAGCTATAGCAAGAAATATACTAACATCACTCTTCATTTTATATTACTTTCAATAAGACACTTTTAATACAAGTAGTTATAGAATAGTTGTAGACTATTGTAATGTTAGGAAGATAAATGGACAGATCTAAAGAGTTGTTAAGATTATGCAGTTATACGCAAAACTCTAGTTCACTTCATAGAGTAGAACAGATTAAGAAAAATTACTCTGAATTTGACAAGGTTGTAGAAGCACTGCTTGATCTTGAGCCTTATTTGCAACACAGTGATTTTTATATATCATTAAAAGATGATTTTGATCTAATAGAGATTAGGAATGATTTGTGTAATGAAGATGAGTTGCTTATGTTAGATGTGGAGATTGTTGTTTGGGCAAATCAACACAATATTGAATTTTTGGAAAATCTTGATAATGTATCTATTTTAGGATTCAAACATAGATAATAAGAATATGGAAAAGGGAATGTATGAATGAAATAAAACTCTCAGTAGAAGATAAAAATTTGGAAACGGTATTGACTGTATTAAATAGTTTTAATAGTGGGCTAATCAGTAAGATAGAGATTGCACCTAAAGAAGCTGTTCGTGCATGTGATGTACCAAACAATACAAAAGTGACTGAAAATTATTATACGCCTGCCTCTACTTTAGATCGGATAGATGTTGAAGAAAAAAGAAAGAAACTTTTTTCATTTGCATTTATTACGTTGATTTTATTATCTATAACCGCTGTATATTTTGAAGTTTACGATCAAACTCATGTACCGCCTTTTTTAAGAGTTATTTTAGCCGCTTATTGGTCGTATTCATTAGTTGGGATCATAGTGTCAAAGCGTGGAAGTGATTATTGGGTATCTAAACTATATTTTAATGTTTCAAAGTAAGATTTGCTTCACGAATAAGTCTAGAAAAGTCAATACTGTGACCTGCTTTATGTGCCCGTTCATTTATATATGATTTTTTCTGTAACTCTTCAAACGAAAGTCCGTATGTCTCTAAAGTTTTATTATCATATATATATTGTGGTAGATATCCACTAAGTAGAATTTTCCAGTTAAATGGTAAATGGTCCGGAATGACAAGAGAATTGAACCATATATCTATGGTGCAGTTACTTGTCAGGGTATTATAAAATTTTGCTTCTCGATAAAGAGAGTTCATTTGATGTATATATTCTACAAATAGTAAACGACCATTTTCTAATGGAGCTTTTAGATGGTAAAGATAGACATCTTCAGGTGGATTTTTACGATAATTTGTACGCAAACGTATTACGTCTCTTTCGTCTGCTACTACATAGTAAAGCTCGTATTGACGAAAAAAACCTTTAATCGTTGAATATTCTTCATTTTTTTCTTTTCGTGTTTCTATAGAGATAGCGAGGTTCTTTCCATCTTTAAAAACAAAACTTAGAAAAATATGTGCAATCTTAGGACCCATCCAATAAGAGGCAATTAGATCAACACCTTCCAGTGCTTGTATATCGAATGTTTTATCGTAATACCTAGCTTCATAATCATTTTCACTGTGATAATCAAAATTTCGAATATTATGGACAGTGATTAAATTGCCTTTTATAGTTGCATGTGCCAATACTGATACATCTGTCTGCCACTCTCTTTCATTTGAAGGATTAATTAAGAAGAACCAAAATAATGTAATCAAAAAAGTGATGAAATGTAATAAGATAGGACGTAATGGTCTTGATTTTAATGAAATTAATGCAAATAAAGCGATAGATATAAAAATACCAATTAAGCCAAAGCGAAGTATATCACTTTCTTCAACGCGATAATATATAGCTAATATTGACCATCCGCTTGTTGTGAGAATAAACAAACTCATAAATGATAGAAAAATAATTCTTCTCAACATATTTACCTTATATTTGCGTATTTCAGCATCTCATCAACTTAATCATCTTATAGTTTATCGAAAAAAAGAAAAAACAACTCTGTCAGCATCGTAATAAATTTGTAATTTATAATCGGTGTGTAGCAGATGTTAATCTTCAAATCAAAAATCTTTTTTTAGAAATTTAAATCACTTTTATCTAGTGAGAATTTTATAAAATTAATGTAGAATACATCAAGAATTATTACTTAGCAAAGGTAAAAGATGATAGAGAGTATTTTTAACAGAATTAATGTAGAGATTAAAAGAACATACTATACACATGAAAGATATAACTCTAAATCAACTTTTGCTCTTATTTATCATGAAAAAGCACTAACTCCAGAGGAACTTGCAGTTTTTGTTAGGATATCAGATAAATTTGTAATAATTGATGAAAATCACTGTTTTATAAATTTCACATTTACTACACAAGAAGATGCTTTTAAAGCTTCTCAAAATCTTTTAATGTATCTAGATAATCACTTTAATTCTAGAACAACTTGTATAGCAATTGATACTTTTAATGTTTTAAATTCGGCTAAAGAAGTTATGAACAGATTGACACAGATTTTAAAAGAAACAAGAAGAAATTCTTATACTAGAATTGAAGATGAAGATATATTAAACGGTGTTTTATAGTTGAAGAATTTCAATAGAAGTACGACCAATTTCTACAAATTAACTATTACTTTGCCTGATTCTTTGACATAAAATTTTTATAATACCTCTGGCTACATCACCATACTCTGCAATGAGGTTGTACATAACAATACTTTCCAATCTAAATAGCAGACTATTTTTTGTCGTTTTAATCGTAGCACTTCTGGGCTCAGGATCCAAAGCTGCAAGCTCTCCAAAAATATTTTTTTCTCCTAAAATTGAAATCACTTGTTCATTGATAATTACTTCAACTTCGCCTCTAACTATTATATACAGAGATGTTCCCAAGTCGCCTTGATTAAAGACCACACTGTTTTCATCATATTCAAGTTCTTGAAGTTGCATAGCAACTGCCAACAAATCATTTTCAGATATTTCTGAGAATAGATTAATAGATTTTAAAATAATTACTTTTTCAATGGTTAATAGCATGTTTTACCTCTGCTTTAATTGGCTTAATGTCCATAAGGCCGTCTCTTGGATTGTGATATTTTTATCTTGAGAAAGATTTTGTATTAAATGAAAATAATCACTACACCTGTTTTTACCCATCTCATATAAAATGGAAATTTTTAAAATTGGATAACTCATATCATCTTCGAGTGTGTTTTTGAAAAAGTCTGTATCTTCAATCATTTTTTCTACAAACTCGCTAGGGTAACTGAGGATTTTTTTACTCAACGATAGGTCATCGAGCATAGGTAGAACTATTTTTTTTATCTCTGTAGATACAATATTGTCAAGCATCTCTACAGCATAAGCTTTTCTATCTTTTGATTGGCTATTGTAGTTGTATTTACATTGTAAAAGTATCTCCTTAGGATAGGCATAGGCCATTATTAAAAATAGATTTGAGATTTTTTTTGTGCTAAGTTCTTCTAATACTTGGTAACTGTTTGGATAATTTATCTTATCAAATACGTCTAAAATAATTAAGTTTTCCAGTATCTCTCTTACATTGTTTGTAAGCAAAAACTTGATTAGTTTCTGATTACTTGATATAAAATTCGTTTCAAAAAGTTTTTCCAAGATAATGTCATGTAGCAAAGGTTCATTGATTTTTTCTAATAAAAATTCATTAGATTGTTCAGTTTTATAAGAAGAAATTACTTTAATAAGACCAAACTTGGTATTTAAGTTTTCTGATGCATTAAAGTACTCGATTAGCAACTTCAAAATTGAATCTCCAAATTTAATCAATGCTTTTATGCTTTCATTCCTGTACTCGTCTGTACCCAGAGTTTTAAAGAGATTTGGCAGAAATTTTTCAATTTTTAAATTACCTACAACTGTTATTGAGATAGTTTTAATATCTAGCTCAGTACTTTGCAAAGACTCTTCTATCGCTTTATAAAAACTAGGAACTTTCATTTGTTTTAAAATATTTAAAGCGATTATCCTATCTTCTTTTTTATCAGATTCAAAAAGATTATTTAAAGCAGACCCTGCGATTAAGATTCCATCTACACCAGTATGTTCGAGCATACCAACTATTGCGCCTTCTTTTATTATTACATTATTATTGTCAATAAATTTTGAAACCCTCTCTATAGATTTATATGTTGCCAACTGACAGTATGTTCTCAATAATTTATTGATAATCGCAGGATTATTCTCTATTTCAATTCTATCTTCCAATACAGTGACAAAATCTTTAAGTTCTTTTTGTCCAATATACTCTATTACTCTAAGCCTGATTACATCACTTTTATGTGTAGATAATTTACTGAGTATTTCATTGATTTGTTCATAATTCATTGTTACCAGAGCATTTAAGCAGTAAAGAATTTCTACATCATTTTCACTCTCTAGTCCATTTAAAATGAAATTTTCATCAAGCTCACTTAAGAGTAAATCATCGGAAAAAACTTCTCTTTTCATAAGTAATTTTTCTAATGATTTCACATACTCTTCTTTTAGACGTTTACCCAAAATCAACCAAATGACAGCCATAAAAATAATGAGATAATAGACAATACTGAGATCTCCAAATTTTGCCAAAACAAGTAAAAATACTCCGGCTACTCCCATACTAATCGGTTCGATAATTGTTTCTCTAAAAGCCAAAACTTTCGTTCGCTGATGACTCGCTATTGCTTGATTTAAAAGTTTGAAACTTGGATTTAAAATCGTGATATCCAGTACTTCATTTAAAAGTTTTAAAACCAATAGAACTACAAAACCAACTCCCAAAGAAAGCATGGCAGTGATGACAAGCGATGATGTCCCAACAAGTGCCAATATCGGAATCGCCAATAATCCAAAAGCAACACCAAAACGACTCAGCATCGCCCCGGAAATGAATAAACTTGAAAATAAGTTGACAATATTTAAGAGAGCAAAAAACATCCCAAAAAAGCTTGCCAGCTCTTTTTCATTAGTGAACTTTTCCTCCACTTTGAAATAAAAAACATAGTCGATAAAATAAAATATAAAAAATGCTAAAACAGAAATAGTAAAAAAAAGGATGAAATACCTGTTTTTAAGCAGAGTGGAATAGGAAATATCATTTTCTTTTGATTCCTCATATAGTGGTTTTTCTATATTGAATTTACTTGAAAATTTATTTAAAATCTTTAGCAGTAAAAGAAAGGATGCCATCAGAGTAATACTTGATATAAACAGTAAATTTATAGTTTCTATATAATCTAAGAGTATGCCAATAGAAAAACCACCTATAATACCGGCAAAAATTTCTCCTGACATTAAAAGTCCAAAAAGCCGCTTTCCTTGACGAATATTGAACAAAAAACTGCTTAAAATCCCAAACTCTAGTCCAACAAACATCCACATCATGTCTTTAAAGACCATTATGCCCATAAAAGCTAACTTGGAATCGCTAAACTTTATGAGAACTAAAAAAATGATAAAGATGGATAAAACAAATAGAAGAGTTATTTTAAGTAGCTTTTGAATACTCAATTTATTTTCCAGCTTACTATAGTAAAATCCGGCTATAACCGAGACAATAGCAGTTATAATGTAAACATATGGTAATTGAGAAGTATCGTATTTCATTAAAAAAAGAGTATTGGCAGTTGTTTCAAAAAAAGTTAAAGATAATCCATTTAAAAAGGAGTGGAGAAATAAGAGTAATAAAGGTTGAACTTCATCTTTTTCAATTGATTTAAAAACATAAAATAGCTTATTCACCAGTTCTCCTTTTGTTAAGATAATGAATAAGCAGTATAACCGAAAATAACTTTTCAGTGTTATGAATTATTTTATCCAGCCCTCATATTTAAAATATCAGCAACAACTATCTCTTTGTCATATTTCACAAAAGATTCACTTTTTTCTAGAATTGTATACATTGTCATTCTATCGGCTAACTCATTTCCCTCAAAACCTGAATGCGCTTTTATATGAGAGAGTGTTACATCATTTTTGATGGAGTTGTATAAATGGTATGAGAGTTTTATTATTTCTAAGTTTTTAATCTCTCCGCCTTTTTTTGTCCATCCTTTTTTCTCCCACGATATAGCCCATGTTTTTATGCAGTTTATGGAGTACATTGAGTCGCATTTTATCTCAACGGTATTCCCGTTTACAGCTTCTTTTTGAGCGAGTAACAGAGATTCATAAAGTGCTCCAAGTTCCGCAGTGTTGTTTGTGCCCATCTCTTCATATAATCCATACCAAAGTTCGGATAGTGTGTCATTTCTATATACAGCCACTCCAGAACCTGCTTTGCCTGGGTTAGGAGTACATCCACCGTCACAATATATGGTTACATTGCCACTCTCAGAAGTTGGCATCTGAATTTTCACCTCTACTTCTAACTCTTTATCATTCTCTTCTTTTCGGAACTTTTGCAAAGCTTTGTAGTTAAAAATAATTTTGTCTTGAATCTCTTTGTCTTCAACGCCATTTAGTAAAATAAAGAGTTCTGCTCTGGCATCTGAGAGTTGCTTGTTAAGTGACAAGGCTCTCCACTCAGACTTTTCATCCTCTTTTAAGTCTAGTAAAACAAGTTGAGATTCATTTATCTCTTTACCCTCATCTACACCTAACTTTAATAATTTTTTTGTAACTATTTGCATTTTTTTCCTTGGACTTAGTCATGATGATGTGTATCGTGTTCAAGAATAGCCTGAACTTCATCTTCGTTAAGTTCTTGAATCTCTGTTATAAGCCCTTCGAAAGTGAGTGTTTTTCCAGCAAGAGGATGGTTTCCATTGAGCGTAGCATACTCGTCGTTGATATTCATAATTGTATATATTATATTTTTTTCTGAAAGCTCATCACTGTCTCCATCAAGCTCCATCCCAACATAAATATCTTCTGGAAGTTCGCTGAGTTCCTCTGTAAAGAGAAGTTCTTCTTCGAACTCTCCAAAAGCTTCTTGTGGAGAAAGTGTTACTTTAAAAGTGTCATCAACTACTTTTCCATCAAGAGCATTTTCAAGTTCTGAAAATATATGACCGTATCCTCCATGAAGGTAAATCAGTTCTCCTTCGTTTGGATTTAGATGTATCCCATCGGCATCATGTAGAGTATACTCAATATGCACAAGTCTGTTTCTAGCTATTTCCATATAATCATCCTTCTCTTTTTATCGGATTATAGCACAAGAATTTCAAGTAGGCTTTATATGCTATTGTGGCATGGATTAGTCTCATACTGTTTATGGGATTCGGTTATAATAATTATCTAAGTATTGTTTGAAAAAAGATTATTGATAGTTTTCAATGAGTTCATCATTTATATCTTTAGTATAATGCTTGTAGCAGAAGATAAAAATGGAGTTTTATATGATTGAACTTAACACCATACCTCTCGTGCCTATTGATAGTATGAATGAAACTCATCTTGAAGAGGTAGAGATAATCAACACTTTGTTGACTCAACTCCAAGCTAAAGCAGATTTTGTAGTTATTTCTAAAACTTTTGAAGAACTTCTTGAGCATATGCAAGAACATTTTGCCACTGAAGAGAAGATGATGCAAGATGCTCACTATCCTTCTTTTCGTATGCACAAAGCAGACCATGACAAAGTGCTCAATGAAACACGATATGCTGAGATGGAGTGGCGAAACAGAAAAGAAATAGATGCTTTAAAAGCTTACTTTGAAGAAGAGATACTCACGTGGTTAGACCAGCACATCAAAGCGATGGATACTCCAATGGCAGATTTCCTTGGAACAAAACATGCAAGGTATGGTTTATGAAACAAGTAGAGATATGTTCAAATTGCTATGCACATTTAATGGAAAATAGAATCTATCTCTATGTAGATAATGAGTTTACCGAGCTTCTATACATAGATGATGTTGAAAATTTAGATGATCCTATCCCACACATCGTTAGAGAAATTGAACTTTCATCTCGACCTAGTTTGTATAGTTGTGTAGAGTTGATATAGGATATAATAGTTCATGAAAAAGAAACTCTTACTGCTTGAAGATGACCTTGCTTTGAATGAGACTGTTGTTGATTACTTTGAGAGTCTTGGGTTTAGTGTTACCCCTGTATATGATGGTAATAGTGCTCTAGATGCTATTTATGAGAATAACTTTGACCTTTTACTGCTAGATGTTAATGTTCCTGACATAAATGGTTTTGAGATACTAAAAACTGCAAGAGAACAAGGTTCTACTACACCTGCTATTTTCATAACTTCACTGAACTCTATGAGTGATTTGGAAAATGGATATGATAGTGGATGTGATGACTACATACGAAAACCATTTGCGCTCAAAGAGTTAAAGTTAAGAGTAGAGAGCATTTTAAAAAGGGATTTTTTTCATAACGAGAGCAGTAAAATACAGATAGATGCAAACATTTACTATGATACAAATAGCAACTTGCTAACTGTCAACAATGATGAGGTGCAACTAAACAACAAAGACGCAAAACTGTTAAAACTTTTTTTACAAAATAAAGATACTCTTGTAACTCATGAGGTTATATATTCGACTCTTTGGGAATATGGAGAAGAGATAAGTGAAAGTGCTTTACGAACATATATAAAAAATCTACGAAAACACTTAGGGAAAGAAAAAATTGTCAGTATTAAAAAACTTGGATATAGATTTACCACAAAGTGAAAAAAAGACACTATATAGGTTCTTATCTTTATATGTTTTTTTTACCATTGTCATTTTAGGTTTAACCATATCCCTATACTATACTCTGCAAAAAGAGTTGGCTAGCAGTCAAAGAACAATAGTCTTAGATGAGTATGCAAATGAGTTTTTAATAGCACTAGAAGAGCTTCATAATGATAAAACAGACACTCTGTTATACCCAACAGATGCCAAGTTTAAAACTTCTCTTTATGGGAAGGATTATAAACTTATATATTCAACCCTGACTAACCCTAAAAACCTACTCACAGAAGTGACATATACAAATAATAAAATCATAAGATACGTAGCCCAACCAGAAAAATACTATTTAAATACTCAATATATTATAGTAGAGATGATGGATGATAAAGAGTGGCTGAATGAGACTATTAAAACCATCGTCATATACAGTTCTATATTTTTCATCTTTATGTTAGTAGTTGGATATTTTTTACTAAACCTGTTTTTAAAGCCTATGAAGGATGCTCTGCATCTACTAGATATATTTATAAAAGATACTACACATGAGTTAAATACTCCAGTAAGTACGATTATGACAAATATTGAGCTTATAGATAAAGAGAGCATCCAAGATAAATACCTTTTAAAAAGTATCAATCGAATAGATATAGGGGCAAAGACTATATCTAATATATACGATGATTTGACCTACTTAGTGTTAAACAATAAAATCGTATCAGATAATCAAGATATAAATCTGAAACAACTTATAGAGCAGAGAGTTGAGTACTTTTCAACTTTAGCAAATATAAAAAAAATCAAAGTTGTAACAAACCTGGATGCAGATGCAGTATTGAATATTGACAACAAAAAGCTCTCAAAACTAGTGGATAATATCTTATCAAATGCCATAAAGTACAACAAGATAAACGGTTCAATAAATATAGATCTAGATGCAAATAAACTTACCATCAAAGACACAGGCAAAGGTATAAAAGAAGAGCATATAGATTCGATGTTCGATAGATATGCTAGATTTGATAAGATTGTCGGTGGTTTTGGTATTGGCTTAAATATCGTAAAAATGATTTGTAATGAGTATGACTTAACTATAAACATAACATCAAAATTAGACAACTGGACAGAAGTTTCTATCTCTTGGTAAATTTCACAATCATTCCACAATTGTTTTATATACTGCTTCTATAACAACTAAGGAGAATAAGATGAAAACAATTAATAAAGTGTTATTAGGTTTAGCGGTAGTAGGTTCATTGACAGTAGCAGCAGCAGACGGTGCAAGCCTATATAACAAATGTGCAGCATGTCATGGTACAACAGGTGAAAAAAAAGCTTTAGGTAAATCAGCAGTGATTAAAGGTTGGGAAGCTACAAAAACAGTTGAAGCTTTAAACGGATACAAAGCGGGAACTTATGGCGGAGCGATGAAAGGTTTAATGAAAGGTCAAGTTAATTCTTTAAATGATTCACAGATTGAAGCTTTAGCAAAATATATTGAAGCACAAAAATAGGTAAAGGGTAAATTATGAATAAGTTATTAAAATTAGTTTTGGCTAGTGTGATGGTACTGGCAGTGAGCACAACAGTTGCATCTGCCGATGTTGCCAAGGGGCAAAAACTTTATCTCAAAAAACTAAAAGGTTCTTGCAACATGAATGGTGCCAAAATGGCTACTCTACACTCTCAAGGTGAATGGGAAACTTTTAAAGAAGAAGGCAAGCTTGCGGATGAACTTAAAAAAATCTGTCCAAAAGCTCCAAGTAAAGCTTTAGACAGTAAATATCTTGAGCACTACTATGATTTCTTTCATGAGTATGCTAACGATAGCGGTAACGTTCCATCTTGCTAAAAGAAACTAAAACTCAACTTCGATGGATTTTCATTCCACAGAAGTTGAGATTTAAATCACTTTTCTTAATCTTTTTCAATAAACAGTTCCATGCCAGTATGTTTTTGATATTCTTTTCCCATTTTAAATGTTTTTATAGCCATTTTCGCCTCTAGAAGAGTATCAAAGGCTCTAATCTTTTCATCAAATTCTACATGAAATTTTAATATACCGTCAACTTCTTTTTCTTCTATTTTGTATTTTTCATCTGAGTGAAGCATATCTGTTCCTCGTTATTTTATTTATAGTCAATATACTATCTAATTCGGTTATAATTTTGAATAAAAATTTTAAGAATTGTTGGAAAAAATGGAAACACAAATAAAAGAAAATATTGAGCTAAAATATCTAAGTATGGATGACTATGCTGAATTAAAAGAGGCCATGCTTTTATCTTATGAGACTATGCCTGATGCTTACTGGAAAGAGTCTCAATATCAATCTTTAATTGATAAATTTCAAGAGGGCCAGGTTATCATAAAGATAGATGGAGAAATAGCTGGATGTGCATTATCAATCATAGTAAAGTATGATGAATTCGCAAATCATCACACATATAAAGAAATTACTGGCAACTACTCTTTTGATACACATACAGATAAAGGAGATATACTTTATGGAATTGATGTATTTGTAAAACCTAAATTTAGAGGTCTTCGCTTAGGAAGACGTTTATATGATTACAGAAAAGAGTTATGTGAAAAACTTAATCTAAAAGGGATAGCTTTTGGTGGAAGAATTCCAAATTATCATAAATATGAAAATGAGCTTTCACCAAAAGAGTATATTGAAAAAGTAAAAAGAAAGGAGATTCATGATCCTGTTCTCAATTTTCAAATATCTAATGATTTTCACCCATCAAAAATTTTAAAAGGATATTTAGAAGGTGATGAAGCATCTGGAGAGTTTGCAGTTTTACTTGAATGGGATAATATTTATTATGAAAAACCAAGTAAAATAACTTCGGCAAAGAAAAAAATAGTTCGTCTAGGTTTAATCCAATGGCAGATGAGACCTTATAAAAACTTGGCAGAGTTAATTCAGCAAGCTGAATATTTCATAGATACAGTTTCAGGTTACCGTTCAGACTTTGCTCTTTTCCCAGAGTTTTTCAATGCACCATTGATGGCTGAAAACAATCATCTATCAGAACCTGATGCAATTAGAGAGTTAGCAAAACATACGCATGCTATCATTCAAAAATTTTCAGAGTTTGCTATATCTTACAACATTAATATCATCTCAGGTAGTATGCCTGAGATAAAAGATGGGCATTTATATAATGTCGGATATTTGTGCAGAAGAGACGGCACAATAGACCGTTATGAGAAAATACATGTAACGCCTGATGAGGCAAAAGTATGGGGAATGCAAGGTGGACATGGAATAAAAACATTTGATACGGACTGCGGAAAAATAGGAATTCTTATCTGTTATGATTCTGAATTCCCAGAACTCAGTAGACTGCTTGCAGAAGATGGAATGGATATTTTATTTGTTCCATTTTTAACAGACACTCAAAACGGATATTCAAGAGTAAGACATTGCTCTCAAGCAAGAGCGATTGAGAACGAATGTTATGTTGCCATTGCAGGAAGTGTAGGCAATCTTCCAAATGTTCACAACATGGATATGCAGTTTGCACAGTCTATGGTATTTACACCTTGTGATTTTGCTTTCCCGACAAATGGAATAAAAGCAGAAGCAACACCAAATACAGAAATGGTTTTAATAGCTGATGTTGACATAGACCTCTTAACTGAACTACATGAATTTGGTAGTGTTAAAAACTTAAAAGACAGAAGAAAAGATATATTTGAAGTAAAGAGAACAACTAAATAACTTTAGTTTCTAAGCTATTCTTCTGTTCTCAATTTTTTAGAGGAAGACAAATTAATAGGGAAGATTGTTGATTACTTCTTGAAGTTGCTTATAGGGTATATCCCTGAGCATAAACTTCTTTTGTTATCTAACAAATTAAATATCTTGAATAGCTTATGCATATCTGCATCATCAAATGTTTTTCTGTTTGAAAGGGTATTGTTTGTATGTGAATTTATGATGTAATGAAAATTTCCGTAAGTATAGTGAGTAAGGGGATTGTGTAAAAAAGGTGGTGGACCCTCAGAGATTCGAATTCAATCCTTGTAGTTTTATTAAATTCTGCACAAAGCACCTAATATAGAGGTTTAGTCCATGAAATATGGACTTTCAAGAGATAATATTTGTTCAATTTATGCTCCTTGGTCTGCATAATAAATACTTAATACATAGCTATTGCATAGTAATGAACGTACAAATAACGTACAAGATTTAAACTTAAGTGATGTTGTTTTATTCTATATAAGTAGCTTAAATAGCATGATAGAAGAAAGTAAAAGATATCGCAAATATAACCGCCATCTTATGTCTAGTAATTAAATTATTAATATCTATGACTCCCTATATTACGTGTATTGTTACTAGTATATTAACGCCAATCAACTCGCCATTTATTTATGATATAATGATAGTTAAATAAAACAAGGAGGATCATATGAACTTTACACCAACAGCACCAACTGATATAAAAGGTAATATAGATTCGTCTCTTTTGCAAAAAGCAGATAAGTTATTATTAGAAGCTGCTAAACTTGAAGGTTCCCATACTCCTCAGATACTCCAAGCCGTTAAAAATCTTTTATATACAGTTAATAGCTACTACTCAAATAAGATAGAGTCTGAAGGTACTCATATTATTGATATAGAAAGAGCAATGCAACAGGAATATTCCCAAGATACTAAAAAAAGAAACTTACAGATACTATCACTTACTCATATAGCAGTTCAAAAAGAGTGTGAAGAATATTTTAAAACAAATCCATCTGCATCAGCATATGACAAAGAATTTATACTAGGTACCCATAAGAGTTTTTATTCTAAAGAGGGTATGGAGCCTTTTTTAGATGTTACTCATGATGGTATGCAAGATAGGATAGCCCCTGGTGCTATTAGAAAAAGAGATGTTAAAGTAGGAAATTATATAGCACCAAGTGCAGATAAACTTGATAGCATGATGAATGAGTTTGAACACCTTTATAATAAATCTTTAGTCTCCAATGATGCAGTGAAACTTATTCATATATTAGCATCTCACCATAGGTTGATGTGGATACACCCTTTTTTAGATGGAAATGGAAGAACGGCTAGGTTGGCATTAGATGGAGCGTTTGCTAGTATTAAAATGAGTGGATATGGTTTATGGAATATTTCTCGTGGACTTGCAAGAAATTCTACTGAATATAAAGATAACCTTTCCTATGCTGATATGCCACGACAAGGTGAGAGAGATGGAAGAGGTGCTTTATCTTCCAATGCGTTGGCACAATATGTAAACTTTATGTTAGATATCTCGTTAGATCAAGTAGCGTATATGAATAAGCACCTAAAATTAAATGCTCTTACATCAAAAATAGAGCTATATGTACAAAGGGTAAATGACGGTTTGCTTGATATTGAACCTTTACCCAAGCACAGTGAAAAGATATTTAAATATTTACTACTTAGTGGTGAGTGTGCAAGAGGAAAAATTCCTGAGATTATAGGAATGAAAGAAAGAACAGCTTCAAGGTTGATATCAGAACTCTTAAAAAGAAACTTTATAGAGTCTGATACTAAAGCAGGAGCAATAAGACTTAAAATAGGTGCGTCTATGGCATCGTATCTATTTCCGATGCTTGTACCTGAGAAGGATTGAATTTTAACTCTGGAATGTCCCTCTCTTCGGTGACTCTTTTTATCCAATTTCGGAGTGAATCTGGATGGATACCAATCTTTCTGCTGTATGATTGATGCTGTAACCATTGTTCAACCCTATTAAATCTCATAATGTATTGACATTATTTTATCTAAATTACTGAATTAAAGTTTGTCTAGTTTATAGGGGACATTCCACTTCCACTTTATATTCGATGACATAAAAAGTACAAAAAAAAGAATGGAAATTCTTTGCACTATTTAGCCCCAATATTAAAATCAACACCATACATAGAACTTTGAGGCATTTGTCTGTATCCCCACTTTTTATCTGTTCTGTCTGGTAAAGTCTCTTCTACATAATCATTAAGTTCATTAATAGTTATTTTTTTATCATCTTTATAACCCTTACCTTTAAGTGCTTCAATCAATGTATATGTAAATACTCCATGACCTTCATAACCCTCAAGTGCAACTTGACTTTTACTACTTGCACTTATAGTTGCTCTTCCTGTTGCACGAGCAAGTCTATTGGTTGTAGTCTTTTGCATATTAGCTTCTACGAATGAGCCTGAGTTACATGTATCTAAGAGAACAAGTGACTTTAGAGCGGTTATATTTGATAGTCCAAGCATTAAATCTTTTTGACCTACGCCTTGAACCTGTACTGCTGATGTATTATCTTTATCTTCAAAGTCATAAGGAATATAGTAATAGTTACCATTATATTCATCTGTTATACCATGCCCTGCAATATAAAGCAAGAATACATCTTCACGAGTTGACTTGATATCTTTAAAGGCTTGTTTAATATTTTCTTTAGTCACTTCTTTATCTAAGAGTTTATATGTATGCACTTTGTTAAAAAGAGGTTTAGCTACATCTTGAATAGTCTTTAACATCTCTGTAGCATCATTAATCGAGTACTTTAGTGCTAAGTCTTTATCTTTGTATTCATTGACAGCTATGGCTAGTATATGTAAATCATTTACATTCTGAGAACCTGAGATTTGTTCAAGTTTGCTTCTTACTTTCTTTTTTAGGTTTGTGTCATCAAATGTTACTTCTAAATAGTCAGGTTTAGATTCTATATTTCCAGCTTTATTAGTAGCACGAAAGCCAATTGTGTTTTTACCACCTGCTAAAGAGATAGTCTGATCATAGATAAAACAATCATCTCGTTGAGATTTCTTTTTTAGTTTTAACGCACGAGATGTATCTATTACTGATACTGGCATATCGTTTATGAGCAGAGTAAGATTATCGTAACCACCTTTTGCTTTTGGACATACTTGAACTTTTAAATCCATATCTTGTTTATCAGTCTTTGTAGCACTTGAGAGAATATGTACTTCTGGTGCTAGACCATCTTCTAAAAGTTTTTGGATGTTGATATTTTTAGCATACTTTTCTAGACTTTCACCTGCTAAGGCTTTTTGGATAAGGTCTGGTCTGTAGAATGTTGAGTAAAGTGCATCCACTGTTACATATTCTGCTTCTTTATTTGGTCCATGATTAATATGATAACCTATGTATTGTCCACCATTTTTTGAAGCGGTGAAGAAACCTTCGTTTGTGTAGGCTATGTATTCGTTGTCTTTTGAGATAAAAAGGGTTAGTGTTGGGTAAATTTTTTGTATTTTTGGTTTTAAGTAAATATTGGTATCATTTAACTTTTTAGCCTGTACTAAAACATTCTCTTTTGATATTTTATACTTATTCATAATAATAGATATATATTCTTCATTAATTTTTAATTCTCTACTACTATCTTTTATTTCAGACAAATCCCAAATTTTTATTGTTTGGTCTGTTCCTGCACTTATAAGCCTATCTCTATCTAAGGCTAAAGATAATATATCACCAGTGTGACCATGGAGAGAAGCTATTCTATAACCATTTATATTGTAAATATTTAAGGCTCCTCCCCCTCCACCACTAATAACATAATTTTTATACCATCCATAACTTTTATGTACAAAACCATCTACTTCTGTTTTTAAAATATACCCAACTTCTTTATTGTCTTTTTTAATTATCAGTTTTGCACCTATTACATCTTTTACCTTGCCTACATCACCGCTTGTTAATTGTAAAGAATAAATACCATTGTCAACTTTAATGGTATTAAAATCATCACTCTTTAATAAACTTCTTTTAATTTTATATTTTTCAATATCTATACTTTTTTCAAGTTTTTTACAATTTACAATTTTACAATCACTATTTCCCCATGCAATTTTATTTGATTTAATTCCTAGACTGAAAATTGGTTGCCCATCTCCGATTATCTTATTAATTATCTTACCTGTATTTATATTCCATATATAAATTTCATTTTTTTCAGCCCCGACAGTAATTGCAGTTTCATCATCAAGGAATCCTACATTCACAACTGCATTATAGTGATGATTATAAGATTTTTTCTTTATGTAGCGTGCTTTTGCTTTATAAATATTTACTTCTATTGGAAAATTAAAACATCCAGATATTAAATATTTTCCATTTTTTGAATAGGCAAGTTTGGTAGGTTGAGTTTTAGTGACTATATTTTTTACAAGATTTAACTTGTAGTCATATATCATTATTCCATTTTTACCATTTGTTGCTGCTATATGTTCATCAGAAGCTGCTAGTCCAAATATCCAAGCCTCCGTTTTAACACTATTTATGACTTTTCTTTGATTTAAACTATACATGGCTATTTGCTCATCATCACTGCCTGATACAACTAAATAATCACCATTGTTTTTTACTATTTTAACTGCTCTAACTGGATTTAGATGAAATGCGATAGTATCTTCTAATATGAAATTGTCTTTTATGTTCCATATTTTAGTTGTTTTATCACCAGAAGCAGAAACTAAATATTTCCCATCAGGGCTAAAGTCCAATGATAAAACAACATCTTTATGTGATTTAAGTAATGTTAAGAGTTTACCTGTTTGATAATCATAGATTCGTATATTACCAACTCCAGCAGTCCCTTTTTCTGACATATATCCACCAACCGCTAGATATCTTTCATCATAACTTAACGCTATCGTATATACTCTACCTTCTATTACGGTATCAATTTGTCCCAATATTTTTTTTTTTAACTTTCCATTTGAATCCCAAACCCTAATTGTTGTGTCTTTTGAAGCAGTAATAATGTCTTTATCTTTAGTAATGATGATATCTTTAAGTTCACTTGTATGCGCTTTTGTATCTAATTCAAATATAACATCGCTATAAGCAAATAGATCTCCAAAAAAGAAAAATAAAAGTAAAAGTAATTTCATTTTATAGTTTGCATGTTTTCCAAAGTTTATCTATGATTTCTTGACTAAATAAACCACTATCTTTAGTTTGTTCTGCCCAGAAAAGAGCTTCTTTTAAATTTTTATCTGTACCTAAACCAAAACAATATGACATTGTTAACTTATATTGAGCTTTTGCACTACCTTGATCTGCTGCTTTTTTTAATAACTTAAATCCTTCATTAAAATAGTATCCATCGTTATACATAATTGCAAGTTCAACCTGTGCTTCAATAACATCCTGTTTCGCAGCTTTATAAAATAATCTAAAAGCTTCTGATAAATCTTTATTAGTTCCTTCTCCTGACTTGTATAATAAACCTAATGCATATTGTGATTCAGCTAGACCAGCTTCAGCAGCCATGCTGTACCATTTAAAAGCTTCATAATCATTAGCAGTTATACCTTGTCCTTTTAAAGACATAGTTCCTATATTGTGCATTGCTCTGATTTCTCTTTTCTCAGCATATGGCAACCATAGTTCATAGGCCTTCTTATAATTACCATTGTCATATGCAAGATTTGCTTCTTGCATATTATCCGCATGTAAAGTTAAACTAAAAAAAATCCCAAGTATTAATAAATATATTTTCATTATAAGCCCCTTATTCATATTTCGAGAGTTGATATTCATTCCAAATATTATCAACGTTAAATCCATTCTTACGGCTAATTTTTGCCCAATAAGCACACTTTTTTAAATCTTGTTTTCTTCCAATGGGATAGCAATAACTAAGCATTGTATTGTTTACAGATTCTTCTTGACCTGCTTCGGCTGCTTTTTCCCACCATATTGCTGCCATACTATCATTTTGAGCTACACCAAGACCATTGTAATAAACAGTTCCAAGATCTGTCATAGCTTGTACATTTCCCTCATCAGCAGCAATAGTGTACCAATCAATTGCTTTATGAATATTCTTCTCAACACCAGTGCCAACTTGATACATATATCCTAACTCTCTATGAGCTGATGAATTACCAAGCGAAGCTGATTTTTTCATCCATTCAACAGCTTTTAGATTATCCTTTTGTACATATTGACCTTCCTGATACATATAAGACACATTCTTTTGTGCTGTACTATCACCCTCATCTGCAAGCTTTTTCCAAATATCAAAGGCTGATTTGAAATCACCTTTATTATAGTAATCTAAACCCTTGTTTAGGTCATTTGCCAACAAAAATCCTGATAAGATGACTGTTAATAAAATTAACTTTTTCATATATGGTTCCTTTTATAATTTATTTCAGTGTTTAATAATAACTATACTTTAGAACAACTTACCATTCTCTTAACAAAATAAAATATACTCATTATGTTGTTCTTTTTGGAATATGTTCCAAAATTCAACTCTATTTTGAACAATTTTTCTATTTTACTTTCACCAAAGGAAACCCCTGACCTAACGGAGACACAAACGGATATTGAGCACGTTTAAACTCTTTCTCTGCAATCTCTGGAACTGTGTCTTCTACGAAGTTTGCGATTTCAAGTGTTTTTATATAGCCATCTCTGTCACTGTCTGCATTACCTTTTAGTCCCTCTGCAAGAACATATGTAAGTAATCCATGACCTTTATAACCTTCTAGTGCTTCTTGAGAAGAAGATGAAGCTGAGATGATTGTACTTCCAACTGCACGGCTTAGTACTTTCATAGCTGTTGTCTCATTCAGTCCACGAGTTAAAAGTGCAACTTCTATAGCTTGACCTAAAGCACCTGAGTTACAAGTATCAAGAACAATAAACTTTTTAGTAGTTGGGATATTAGCAATCATATCTCTTAGAGCATTTTGAGAGATAGCTTCTTTTTCTATACCTCTACTTGAGAGGGCTCCTACATTTGAAGTTATCATATGGTATTTTGCATCTTCAACCATTCCGTGACTTGCTACAAAGAATATAAACAAATCATTTGGAGATATGTTCTCTAATGCTTTTAGAGTTTTAGTTATGTTCTCTTTTGAAGTCTGATCTTTGGAAGTAAGCAGTTCTACTTTGACATTACTATAAAGACCTTTAGTTTTATCTTTTATAGTTTGTGCGAAAAGCTCCGCATCTGCCACTGCATATTTTAAAGATATGCTTGGGTTTTTGTACTCATTTATTCCAACAACTACTGCATAGATATTTGGTTTAGTTATCGGGTTAAAAGTTGAAACTACAGCTAAAATATCTTCACGTGAAGCCATAGTATTTTCTTCGTTATAGACTATAGCTTTTACAGTGTGTTCACCTTTTGGAAGTTTAAGCGTGTATGTTTTTAAAACTACATTTTTATCTTGTTTCTTTTGAAGTCCACGGTCTCCATCTGTTTTTACAAGAACACCATCAAGATAAAGTCTTATTTGACCGATTCCTCCTGAGCTTGGAGTTATTTTCAGAGTTACTTGTAGTTCTTCTGAATCAATAGATTTTTTAGTGTCGATTATGGCTACTTCTGGAGCTGGTTTGACCTCGCTTAATTTTAGCGTTGGTTTAGCTGTTGCATATTGAATGTTTTTATCTTCACTCATAACTGATGCTACTATATCTGGTCTGAAGAATGTTTCATAGTATTGGTCTATTGAGCTTACTTTCATTGGTCCTATTAGGATGTTTAGGTGTTTGGCTGCGTTTGGTGAAGCGTTGAAATAGCCTTCTGGAGTCATTGAAATCCATTCGCCATCGTCAAATGATGTCAATGACAAGAGTTCTTTTTCTGATGCAATATCAAAAACTTTAACAGCTCCGCGCTTCAGTGCTATGATTTTTTTATCATCATCACTGAAGCTAACATGACTAATTTGTGTATCTGACACATTTATTTTATGAATAAAATTATTATTTTTCACATCATAAATTTCAACATTTCCATCACTTGTTAATGCAATAATAGTGTTGTCATGATTTAAAAATACATGGGTAGCCCTTTTTATTCCAAAAGTTTTACCATCATATAAGCTAGGTGAAAAACTCAATTTTTGTGTCTGATTAGATTCCAAATCAATTAATATTGAATTATCTCCATAGATAAGAAGCTTCTTTGAATCTTGACTTACGGATTTAAGGAACTCTTGATTATTTATATGAATGATTTTTTCTTTAAAATTATTACTGGTATTGTAAATTTTAATATCTGTCCCTTCAGGTTGCCGTTGTGTTTCCATAGCAATACTATCTGAATAAAGACGTACATAATTTAATATTTTTTTTTGTAGTACTTTGGATTTTTTGATATCCCATGATGTTAGTATATATTTATGATTTTTACGCGTACGCGAGACAAGTGTTAGAACATTACTTTTACCTTTAGTGTAACTTATCTCTTTAATTTCCCCTTCTACATTCAATGGTAATATTTTATTCTTACCTTCTAAATCCCAAAGGATTATATCGTTCTTAGAATGAGTCATTAATTGTTTTTTATCAGGGCTTAACTCTAAGCCATCAGACTTGTTTTTTACATAACTTATTCTCTTTCCTTCATCAAGATTCCAAAGCTCAAAACTTTCCTGATTTTGTTTAACTACTAGTTTTTTATTAATAAAAAATGAGTACCTAGGTACTGTTTCAATTGTTCTTTGTAATTTTTCCTCTTTAAATGTTTTTAGAGCATATTTTTTAATGATACTTGCCTCATCAATAAGAAAAAAATCTTTATCGGGGATAAGTTTTATTGTAGATGTATATTTCGATACCTTAAGTGTTTTTATTAATTTTTCTGTACGTATATCCCAAAATAGAATTTTTCCATAGCCAAGTACAGCAAAAATATTATTTGTCAAGTCACAACTCAAATCTCTAAAAGCAACTATAGAACCTTTAAATTTAAAAGTTTTAAAAAATTTATTATTTTCCAAATCATACATACTTATAGTGTTACTTTCATCAAAAAAAGCATATTGGAGATTTTCGCTTAATCCCAAAAAGCTTCCTACCCCTATTTTTTTTTCTTTTATTTCTTTTTTTCCGTCACTGACTGTAATTTCTGTAAAAATTCCTGCATCTTGACCAAATTGAAGTAAATGATCATTATCTTTAAAAATCATATTCCTTTGAAAGTCTGAAGGGCATTTTGCATCTAAAACGTTAATTACCTTTTCTTGTTTTATATCAAATATTTCAATTGCATCTTGTCTATCATTTCCATAATTCCAAAGGCATGTAGCTATTAGTTCATTATTTTTACTCATAGCTATTGAGCGTATGTCACCAATTTGCTTTGTCTTATGATTTATTATTTTTCCCGTACTTAAATTAATAAGATTTATTCCTTTATATCCATTTGAAGTAATTAACCAATCTCCATCACTTGAGATGATATGGTCGCCATTAGAGTTTATTGGTAATGTCTTGATAAGCCTTAATGTATTGGCATCCCATAACTTCATTGATCTATCTTGTGCTCCAGTTATATATATATTGTGCAGTTTACTGAATGAGCTATAAATTATGCTATTAGCATGCTGTGATTGCACAAAGGGTTTTCCAATTTGATTTTCATCAGCAATTACATCACCAACCATAAAACTCAAAACAAAAACTAAACTAACGAGAAATTTAAACATCTTGTATTCCTTATTTATTCATAGTAGCAAAACTCATAACATCTTCACTGAGCAAAACCTACTCCGCTTATGTCCGCACTTATGGCATGTGGAAATATCAATCCACATGCCAAGAAAATAATTTTTAATTTTAATTTTCTCATCAATACACCTCAAAGAGTTATTATTATTATTATTATGCGATATAGTAGCTGAATTGATTTTTAGAATGTCCCTTTATAAACTAGGCAGTTCCAAAACCTGTAGGTTTTGGAGTTTTTAGCTCATTTTAAAGAAAGCTTAAAAAGTTGTTCCAAATATAAGAGTTATTAACGCGATTTATTAAGTGTTTTGAAAATAATAACATTATTATTTATAATTAATATTATGATATCATATGTCCAAATAATAATGAGGGTAGTGTATGTTTTTTTCCAATAACAAGCAATTAGAAGCAGAGTTACAAACACAAACTGAAGAGATTAAAGCTTTAAAGCAAGAGATACAAGACTTAACTCATAAAAATTCTGAATTAGAAAAACAAGCAAGATATGCTGATTCTAATAAAATAATGAATGAGTTAATAAAATCACTAACACATGGTTTAACAGATGGTTGTGATAGAGATTTGAAAATAATTCAAACTGATTTAGAATCTAACCTAGAGGCACTTGAAGATGTTGATTCTAAAAACACAGAAAATAATGAACATACAAATGATTGTTCGAATGAAATAAATATACTCTCGACTACGATGGGTACACTACTCGAACATATTACTAGTACATATGAGCAAGTTGAAACACTTAATGATAATGTATCTAGTATTGCTGATGTAATTACACTCATTAAAGATATTTCAGACCAAACAAATTTACTTGCACTAAATGCTGCAATTGAAGCAGCAAGAGCTGGGGAACATGGTAGAGGTTTTGCAGTTGTTGCTGATGAAGTAAGAAAACTAGCAGAAAGAACTCAAAAAGCCACAAGTGAAGTTGAAATATCCGTATCATCTTTAAAACAAAATACACAAGAAGTACATGAACATTCACAAGCTATGGAAAAATTATCTCAAAGCTCAAATGAGCAAATGGATATTTTCCAAGATAAAATGCAAGTCTTAACAAGTAACTCACTTATAATTTCAGAAGAAAATAAAGATGTTACATATGCAATCTTTATGGTTCTAAGCAAGTTAGACCATCTGTTATTTAAAGCAAATGGATATAAAACAGTATTTACTGGTGAAGCTACTGGGCATTTCGCTTCTGATAATGAGTGTAGACTTGGTAAATGGTACTTTGAGGGAACTGGTAAAGAGAAGTTTGGTAAATGTACAAGTTACTCTAAAATGTCCACTCCACATAAACTAGTACATGATAGCATCAAAAAAGCTGTTGATTGTGTTCAAAAAGGGACTTGTACAGAGGAGTCTCAAAATGTTATGACTTATTTTAATGATGCAGAAAAAGCTTCTATACAAGTAATTGAGAGTCTCAATGCTATGCTTAATGAAGAAAAACAGCTTAGACACAAATAGCTTAATTAGGGGATATAGAAAAGATAGAGTTTAAAACGATAGTGTTCAAGAACCAGTACCTTTTGGAGTATGTTCAAATATTCAACTCTATTTGGAACAATCTTTCAGTTACTAAAAACTGTTCCAAATGTAAGAGGTTATGAGGTTTAAGTTTAGTGTGGCTTCGGATACACTGCAGCTAACTTAACATACTAAATAATACCATATTTTAGAAGTTTTCAAAGTCAATAGCAAGAAAAATAATCTTCTTTAATAGTAATAAATAGCACCGAAAATATAATTCATATCTAATAAGTTAATTGATTTTTACCATTTGTTTTTGATTTATATAAAAGCCTATCTACTCTTGTGAAAATTTCATTCTCTGTATCATTTTGCATAACTTCAGAGACACCTATACTTACAGTAATGGTTTTACTTTTTATAGTTTTTAACTCTGCTTCAACACTTTGCCTAATTTTTTCACTAACTATTATAGCTTCATGTATTGATGTTTGTGCAAATAGTATTACAAACTCTTCGCCACCAATTCTATATAAAAAGTCATTTTGTCTAATCTCTGATTTTATGAGTAGCACTATGTTGATTAATACATTATCGCCTACCCTATGTCCATACTCATCATTTATTTTTTTAAAATCATCTATATCTAACATAGCTATTGAAAAAACTGTATTGTATCTGGAATATAAAGACAATAATTCTTCAATTTTTATGTTGTATGCTCTTCTGTTCATGGAATTCGTAAGTGAATCAATATATGTCATATCTTCTATTTGATGAGTTTTATTATCTATTTCTATCTCTAATGATTTTCTCGTATGTAGCCATTTTGTTTTTACACTCAAATAAAAAATTATACTAAGTAGCCCAGCTAATGCTAGAATTCCTATGACTATATACAAGTATATATCATTATGATAAAGCGCAACTAAGATTTCTTCATGATGATTATGTTTATAAATAAATTTATCTAAATCAATATCCTTATCAATTAAACCCATTACTTTATAAACATTGATTATATTTTGCAGTCTATTTTTATCTAAACAACCTATATTAGTGCTTCCTTCATGATATGCTAAATTTCGTAAAATTTCACCTTCTGCTACTAAATGGACAAGTGATTTATTTTGCGAGTTATATTTATTGTGTATTATTTCTGCACTTCTACCTATATTATTAAAGGCATACTCCCAACCTTTTATTGTAGCATCATAAAATGCTTCACTAAGTTTTTCATTGTCTGCAATAAAAGATGAAGAAGTAAAGAGTATGTCACTATAAAAATCAAATCCATTATCTTTTGGATGTAATATTTTATAATCAATATTTTTGCTTTGTAATCTTATAGGTTCATTTGATGTATAAGAAGCCATAGCATCAGTTTTTTTATTAATGAGATCATCTAAATTAAAACTATGCTCTTGTATTTTGATATCTTCTAACTTTAAATCATTAGCATTTAGCATTGCTACTATCGATGCAGTATCTTTCGCATCATCAGTAATCATAACTCTTTTATTTTTAAGATCTTTTACTTTAGATATACCGCTATCACTACGAACTAATAACATTAATGGAGAGTGTTGAAACATCGCTCCAAGAGCTACTATATCTTTGCCTTGTGCTCTATCAATTAGTATTGATGACCTTCCTATTGCAAAGTCTGCTTCTTTATTTTTTATAGTGCTATATAAATCAGTACCATATTCAAACTCTTTGATGTTTAAATCTATACCAGCTTCTTTATAATACCCTAACTCTTTGGCCATATAATATCCAGCAAAAGCGAATTGGTGTTTCCAGCTTAGTTGTAAATTAATTGTTTGTTCAGATTGTGCAAATAAATTAGAGCACATTAAAGACAGTATTAAAATTATATGTTTCATTGTGCACCTACATATTTAATATTATCGTAAAACAAACATCACACCCAAAAGTTTGATGCATTAAATTCATACGGATTTTCTTTTGGTCGTGTTCTTTAGCAACTTGCAACCTTAATTTTATCGGTATGCGCATGCATTACCAGAGAAGCAGAAACATCAGCAATAGTTGCAATTGAATCCACTATACCCTGCCAATTCTCATATATACTTGGAGATACATCTGGTTTATCGGTTCCTATGTTATAAGTATAATCCAAAGTTTTCTCCATAATTTTTTGTTACGCTAGTTTATAGAACCTATGCATAAATTAGAATTAAGAAATATAACTAATTATTATATAAATTTAATATATTTTGGATACAATCTCAGAACAAATAAGATTTAAAACTATATAAGACCATAAACAATGACTTTCTAGCTATTGGAATGTCCCCTATAAACTAGACAATTACTAAACCTGTACTTTGTGGAGCAAGTATAATTGTTCAAAAATACATATAACGACAGATACAATTGTAAATAATAGAGAAATGTTATAATTCATCTGAATTTTTTTATAGGAATTTACATGACATATGGCGAGTATCACTATCAAGTTAAGTATGACATGAAATTAAAAGATGGTGTATGGAAGGCTAATAAGCCAAATATAAAGATACCAATTAGAATGTCTAGAGAAGAGGCCGATAAATATTACACACTTAAATTTAGAGAGTATTGGAAGAAGTTTGACATATAAATACAATATTTATATTCTTCTAGCCTGTACCTTGTGGAGCAAACCTACCCTTTACAATTCTTCATAATATATGCGATAAATAGTAAGTTCAATAAAAAGGATTTATTATGTATGTAGGTTATGCAAGAGTTTCAACTTCCAGCCAAAATCTTGAGAATCAAATTGATCAACTTAAAGATGCTGGCTGTGTAAAGATTTTCTCTGAAAAAAAATCTGGTAAAAATAAAGCTGATCGTCAACAGTTTAATGTCATGATGGATTTCGTTCGAGAGGGAGATATCCTATTTATTACAAAGCTTGATAGATTAGCAAGGTCTGTAATAGACCTTCAGAATATTGCTAAGTTTTTAGAAGATAAAAATGTTAATCTCAAAGTCATTCAACAGAACATTGATACTACAACACCAGCAGGAAGATTATTATTTACCATGTTAGGTGCTATTGCAGAGTTTGAACGTGATTTAATAAATGAACGTGTTAAAGAAGGTATTGAGGCTGCAAAAAGAAAAGGTGTTCAGTTTGGAAGAAGAGCTATTTTATCTTTCAAGGATAAAAAGGTCATATGCAAACAGCACGAAAAAGGAAAGTCTGTTGCATGGCTTTCAAAGTTTTTTCATGTTGCTCGTAATACGATTTATAGAGCTATTAAAGATGTAGCTAAAAAGAAGTAGCCCATAAAATATTGTTCCAAAATTCAACTCTATTTGGAACAATATTTCCGTTACTAAAATTTGCTCCAAAACTTAGAGGTTTTTATTGATTTTTCAGTAATGCAATAAACTCATCTTCTGTAACAGCCTTAGAAAAATAATATCCTTGATAATATTGACAGTTCTTGCTTTGTAAGTATCTTAACTGATAACCTTCTTCTATACCTTCTGCAATTACGTCTAACCCTAATGTCTGCCCCATTGCTATTATTGTATTTAAAAGTATTCTTTCATTATTTGAATTATCCTTTATATCATCGACAAAGCTTTTATCTATTTTCAATGAATCAATAGGAAAAAGTTTAAGGTATGACAAAGAGGAATAACCTGTTCCGAAATCATCCATACAAATTTTAACATTTAGCTTTTTAATCTTATGGAGTTTTTCAATAGTATCTTCAACATTATCCACCAAAAGACTTTCAGTGATTTCAAGAGCAAGTTGTTTTCCTTTAACCATATGCACTTTTAAAGCTGAATTAACTTGATTATAAATATCTGAATGTTGAAACTGTCTGTTAGAGATATTAATAGATACGTGAATATTATCATATCCATGCAGGTTAAGTTTTGAGATATACTTTATCCCTTCATTAATAACAAATTCACCAATTTTTAATATGAAACCTGTGTTTTCTGCAAAAGGAATAAATTCATTTGGTGGAATAATTCCTTTTGATGGGTGTTCCCATCTAATTAATCCCTCTGCTCCAATAATCTTGCCACTTATAGCATCAACTTTTGGTTGGTAATATAATTTAAACTCATTATTATCGAGAGCTTTTTGTAAATCATTTATAATTTCAACTTCATAGTGTATATCTACGTCTAATTTTGGTTTGAAAAAATTAAAGTTATCTCTACCTTGTTCTTTTGCCTTATACATAGCAATATCCGAAAATTTCATTAACTCAATAAAGTTTATGGAATCATCAGGATAAATTGAAATACCTAGACTAGCTGATAATCTTAGAGTATTTCCAGAAACAATAATATCTTCTCTAAAAATATTTAGAATATTTTTAACTATTTCAAGAATATCATTTTCACTCATAATATCAACAGCGATTATTATAAATTCATCGCCACCAATACGGCTTACAATATCATTCTCCCTTACTGATGATGTTAATTTTTTCGCAACTGCTTTAAGTAGTTCATCCCCAACATCATGACCAAGTGTATCATTGATATTTTTAAAGTAGTCTAAGTCTAAAAATATTACAGCAAATTTTGTTTTGTGCCTATTAGCATTAGATGTAATATATTCTATTTTTGTATTTAAACTATGTCTGTTTGGAAGATTTGTTAAGGTGTCGTGCATTGAGATGTATTCTAAGTCTTTTTTTGTAGTTATTAAATCAACTGTATGCTTAACCTGCTTCTTAACAATATAACCTAAAACAATCAATTCAAAAATTACAAAAACACCATGTAGAATTACAATATCATAACTACACCCATAGTTAAAAATCATAATAGGAGTGTCAAATATACTTACATTATTTGTTTGCAAATAGTTATAAAAGAAGTGATGTATTATTGTAGTTATAGCTCCTATTGTAATTGGAATAATATCTTTATAGATAGTTAATATAGCTAAACCAATAAATACATGAAAATGCATCTCGATACGACCAAGGTGCTGTTGAATAAAAATTAGTGAAAACAGCATCATGGCGATACTAGAGAGTATCATCATTGTGTGTCTGCCTTTATAGTATTTATAAGTAATAAACATCATTAGTGTAACTAATCCACCGCTTATAAAACCATATAGATATGTGTCATATAATATCGATGTAATAAATGTTGCTATAAACCATTGAAAAACAAATACTCGAAGCATTAATTTGTCAGCTTCAATGTTATAATCCATAAATTCAGCAATAGCAGTATCTGGTATTTTTGGAAAATTCAAAAAACGCTTGAAAGTTTTAAGCAACTTAACCCCTCGTTTGGTGCAATATGACTTCAGTATAATTGATATTTAAATATTTTTTAAAAAAAACTATTCTCTTCTTTATTATTGTATCTAATAATGAATTTAAATGATACATGTGTGAATTAATTAAGTATTTGGATGTAAAGTTCAACAAGTTGTAGGTTTTGCAACAGTCATTCGCCAAGAGTTGATCTAAAAAGTCCAAGTCAAAAGTGCGACCAATTTCACCATAAAACTACAATACACTGATAACGTAGACCGGCGAGTCAAGCTTATTCAGTATCCACCCATAAAAAGCCCTTATCATCGAATTATCAGCAAAAATAGCAAGTCAAATCTGCGACTAAAATTGTTATAAAAGCAAAAAAATATTGAAAAAGTTGATTAATGGTATAAAGTGAATAATATAAGAATTAATTATGAAAAATCTCTGTTAGTATCGTAAATAAGGAGATTGTATAAATAGGTGGTGGACCCTCAGAGATTCGAACTCTGGGAGGTATAACCCTCGCCGGTTTTCAAGACCGGTGCATTCGACCAACTCTGCCAAAGATCCACGTTTGTATTTGTAAGTATTATAAATTGGAGGTGCCACCCAGATTTGAACTGGGGATAGCAGCTTTGCAGGCTGCGGCCTTACCACTTGGCGATGGCACCAGTCAATCAATTTTCCATGGTGCCCGGGGCCGGACTTGAACCGGCACAGTATTGCTACCGGGGGATTTTAAGTCCCCTGTGTCTACCGATTTCACCACCCGGGCAACGGGTGTTTTTCAACAATTTATAAATGGAGCGGGAAACGAGGTTCGAACTCGCGACCCCAACCTTGGCAAGGTTGTGCTCTACCACTGAGCTATTCCCGCATTAAAGAACACACTTATTTTTTTAAGTGAGCGGAATTATAGCCATTTAATTTTTGTTTGTAAAGAGTTTTCAGAAAAAATTTCAAATAAAATGGTATAATCGCATTTATATTAAAGTAGTATCATTAAACTAACAACTAGACAGAAGGATTATTATGAGAAGTGACATTATAAAAAAGGGTTTTGACAAAGCACCTCACAGATCACTACTAAGAGCAACTGGTCTTAAAGATGAAGATTTCGACAAACCGTTCATTGGAATAGCAAACAGTTATATAGACATTATTCCAGGACACTTTTTCCTACATGAATATGGAGAAATTGTAAAAGAGGCTATACGTGAAGCTGGTGGTGTACCATTTGTTTTCAATACTATTGGTGTTGATGACGGCATCGCAATGGGTCACGAAGGTATGCTTTATTCTCTTCCCTCACGTGAGATTATTGCAGACTCTATAGAAACTGTTATGAATGCTCATCAGCTAGATGCAATGATTTGTATTCCTAACTGTGACAAAATCGTTCCGGGTATGATTATAGGAGCACTTCGTGTTAATGTTCCTACCATTTTTGTTTCAGGTGGGCCGATGGCAGCTGGACATAAAAAAGATGGTACTCCTATTGACCTTGCAACTGCGTTTGAAGCTGTTGGGCAACATGCTGAAGGTAAAATGAGTGATGAAGAGCTTTATGACATTGAGTGCAATGCTTGTCCAAGTGGTGGAAGTTGTTCAGGAATGTTTACAGCTAACTCTATGAATACTCTTTGTGAAGCTATGGGTATTGCACTTCCAGGAAACGGAACTGTTTTAGCTATGACTCCTGAGAGAATTGCTATGGTTAAAAAAGCTGCAAAACGTATAGTTGAGTTGGCAATAGAAGATAATCCAGCAAAAAATAATCTTCGTAATATTTTAAATGAAAAAGCTGTTCATAATGCATTTGTTGTAGATATGGCAATGGGTGGAAGTTCAAATACAGTTCTTCACATGTTAGCTATCGCTAAAGAAGCTGAAGTTGATTTCCCAATAGAGAAAATCAATGAAATCGCTGACAACGTAGCACACATTGCTAAAATCTCCCCATCATTAACAACTGTTCATATGGATGATATTGATAAGGCTGGTGGCGTTAACGCAGTAATGAAAGAGGTAAGCCGTAGAGGTGGACTTCTTTATCTTGATAATCCTACAGTGACCGGTGAAACCCTTGGTGAGAGAATAGCAGATGCTAAGATTTTAAATGAAGATGTAATTCATACAAATGAAAATGCTTACTCTCAAGTTGGTGGACTTTCAATTCTTTTTGGAAACCTTGCTTTAGAAGGTGCTGTTGTAAAAACTGCAGGAATCGATCCGACAATGAGACAGTTCAAAGGAACTGCGATTTGTTTTGACTCTCAACCAAAAGCTATTGCTGGGATAATGAGTCACAAAGTTAAAGCCGGTGATGTTGTAGTTATTCGTTACGAGGGTCCAAAAGGTGGTCCTGGTATGCAAGAGATGCTAGCTCCGACTGCTCTTATCCAAGGAATGGGTCTTGGTTCAAGTGTTGCACTTATAACCGATGGTCGCTTTAGTGGTGCAACAAAGGGTGCATCAATAGGTCACGTTTCTCCAGAAGCTGCAGAAGGTGGTATGATCGCTTTAATCGAAGACGGAGATGAGATAGAACTAGATACAGACAAGCATTTACTACAATTAAATGTAAGTGAAGAGATTTTGGCTGAGAGAAAAGCTGCATGGAAACCTCATAAAAATGAAGTTAAATCGAAATGGCTTAAAAGATATCAGTTACTAGTTTCAAACGCTTCAAGCGGTGCTGTTTTAAAAACTGAATTATAAAAAAGGAAAATTATAAGTGAATGCAATTGCAATAAAACATAATGGCGAGATTATTGATTTACAAACTGCTAAAGAGCTTGGGTTTGAAGGTGAACAGATTCATCTAGATAACTCTAGCGACTCTTTAGAAGTTCTTCGTCACTCAACAGCTCACTTAATGGCGCAGGCTGTAAAGTCACTTTACCCAGATGCAAAGTTTTATGTAGGACCAACAGTTAAAGAAGGTTTTTACTACGATTTTAAAACTGAATCAGAAGTGGGTGAAGGTGATTTAAAAAATATTGAGAAGCAGATGCTTTCCTTTGCTAAGAAAAAATATGAGATTGAAAAATACGAGATCTCTATGGATGAAGCAAAAGAAAAGTTTAAAGATGATCATCTGAAACTTTCAGTAATGGAAAGAATACCAGGAGATAGAGTAACCATCTATAAGCAAGGTGAGTTTGAAGATCTTTGTCGTGGACCTCACTTACCAAATATTGGTCTTATCAGATACTTTAAACTGCTAAAGATTGCCGGTGCATATCTTGGTGGAGATTCTAAAAATGAAGTGCTAACTCGTATATATGGTATAGCCTTCGCAGATAAAGAGTCTTTAAGTGCACATATGACGATGCTTGCAGAAGCTGAAAAACGTGACCATAGAAAAATCGGTAATGAGATGAACCTTTTCACTTTCCGTGAAGAAGTTGGTGCGGGTTTTCCTATCTGGCTTCCAGCCGGTGGTAGACTTCGCGCAAGACTTGAAAGCTTACTTTATAAAGCTCACCGTAAACGTGGTTATGAGCCTGTTCGTGGTCCAGAGATGCTACGTTCAGATCTTTGGAAGACGTCTGGTCACTACCAAAACTATGGTGAAAACATGTATTTCACTAAGATTGATGACATAGAGTTCGGTGTAAAACCAATGAACTGTGTTGGTCATATTAAAGTATATGAAGATGAATTACGTTCTTACCGTGATCTTCCTATTAAATATTTTGAGTATGGAGTAGTTCACCGTCACGAATTTACTGGTGCACTTCATGGACTTTTCCGTGTTCGTGAGTTTACACAAGATGATGCCCACATATTCTGTACATCAGAACAAATAGAAGAGCAAATTATTGAAGTTGTTGATTTTGTAGATAAGATCATGTCAACATTTGAGTTTGATTATAAGATGATGGTTTCTACTAAACCTGAAAAAGCTGTTGGAAGTGATGAGGTATGGGAAGTTTCTACACAGGCACTTAAAAATGCAATGGACAAAAATAATTTGCCATATGAAATCGATGAAGGTGGTGGTGCATTTTACGGACCGAAGATTGATATTAAGATAACCGATGCCATTGGTCGTGAGTGGCAATGTGGAACAATTCAACTTGATTTTAATCTTCCAGAGCGTTTTGAGCTTGAATATAATGGTGAAAATAACGAGAAAATACAACCAGTTATGATTCATAGAGCAATTTTAGGTTCGTTTGAGCGTTTTATTGGTATATTAACGGAGCATTATGCTGGAGAGTTTCCAATGTTTATCGCTCCAACGCAAGTTGCCATCGTTCCAATCGCTGATACACATCACGGTTATGCGAAGGAATTAGCTGATAAACTTATCGACATAAATGCCGATAGTGAAATATACTCTAAGAATGATTCTTTAAATAAAAGAATCAGAACAGCAGAAAAGACAAGAGTTCCTATGCTTGTTATCATAGGTGATGAAGAGGTTGAAGGTAGGACTGTTGCAATTCGTGACAGAAGAACTAGAGAACAATATAATTTAAGCGAAGATGAATTCTTGAAGCTTATACAAACTAAAATAAATGAGGTAAATTTTTGAGTAAAAAAGACCGTGTCATAATGAATGACGATATCCGTGTAGCAGAGTTAAGATGTAGTATAGACGGAGGGGAGTCACTAGGAATTATTTCTACTGATGAAGCTATGAGTAAAGCAAATGAGTTAGGAATGGACTTAGTTCTAATTGCTCCAACTGCAAAACCACCAGTTGCTAAAATCATGGACTACGGTAAATACAGATACCAAGAAGAGAAAAAACTCAAAGAGCAAAGAAAAAATCAGGTAAAAATCGTTGTAAAAGAGATTAAGCTATCTGTAAAAATTGCTGAAAATGACATTGCTTATAAAGTTAAGCATGCTCGCGAGTTCTTGGAAAAAGGATTTCATGTAAAATTTCGTGTATTCTTAAGAGGTCGTGAAATGGCACATCCAGAAGCAGGTAAAGAAGTTCTACTAAGAGTCTGGCCAATGGTTGAAGATCTTGGTATAATGGAAAAACCACCTAAGTTCGAAGGACGCTACTTTAATATGTACGTTACTCCTCAGAAATAGTATTATACTTTTCTGTAGTCAATTCCCTCTTCACATGTAAAGATGAGATTTTGTATAATCTCGTCTTCGCCTGTTTTGCCTTCCCCAAATTTATCTAAAAAGCCTATTTCAATCTTTTTCTCTTTTTGAGTACCGATCTCCTCATAACTTAATAGATATTCAATATATAAGTCATTCATATTCTCCATCCTTGTGTAGAAAAATATAAAAATAAAGTGTAAAAATAATGTAAATATATTTAAAAAAAAGAGGAAGAAGGGAAAGCTAAAATCTTATAAAGAGATTTTAGCTTTTAAGTCGTTTTCATTTATTGCATCTGCTACATATTTTACTACAACTAAGTTTTCTGTTTCGTTTACATACCACTCAGCAATATGTTCATGCTCAAGTTCGCTTAGTTTGGCCGTGTCTACAAGATCTTGTGAAAGAAATAAATGTGAGTGCTTAGTAGGATTTTGTAATTTAAGCGTCCATAATAGCCAGATAGTCGCAAGGACTGCGACAGAGATGCCGATAGTTCCTCTGTCACTAATATCAAGCATAAGACCAGCAAGTGTACCACCAATAAATGTAGCAAAATATGCTACAGAGTTAGAAATACCAAGTGCAGCACCTTTCTGGTGAACTTTAGCAAACTTTGTTATCATGGACTGTACAAGTGGCTCCATCATATTAAATGCGATAAAGAACATCGACACACCAACAATAAAGAGAGTGCTAGACACAGTAAGCCCCATAAGCAGAAATGAGCCAATAAAAAGAACGATAGATATTAAAAATATCTGTTTAGGTTTGTTATGCTTTTCTCCAAATACTGCAGCAGGCCCCATAGCAATAAGTCCAAGTATCATAGCTGGAAGATAAGCCATATAAAGATCACTCTTCTCCCAAGCAAATGCATCACTTGTCAAGATAATCGGGATTAGAACAAAAGCAACGGTCATAAGACCTTTTTGCATTGCATTGATAATTATCATGTTTAAAAGATTTGAATCTTTTAAAATATCAGAAGTTTTTGCATTTTCGTGATAAGTGTGTTTGATTCTTGGGGGAGTAGGGACTTTTGTAAACAGCAGTATCATTGCAAGTATCGCAAGAACTCCTGTTATAATGAAAAGAGTGTCAACACCATAAGAAGCACCTATTACTGGCCCAAGACCCATTGCAATAGCAAAACTTATGGCAATAGTCGCACCCATGATTGCCATCGCTTTACCTCTAACTTCTTCTTCTACTAGATCAGAAATCATAGCAGTAACAACTGAACCAATTGCTCCAGCACCCTGAAGGAAACGTCCTATCATTAGTGTATAGATATCAGTTGCAAATGCCGCAATTAAAGAACCTATTAAGAAAATAATAAGACCGATAAGAATAGTTGGTTTTCTTCCTATTCTGTCACTCATTATTCCAAATGGTACTTGGAAAATAGCTTGTGTAAGTGCATAACCACCAACAATAATACCAACTAAAAGAAGGTTGTCTGTCATAGAAGCCGCATAGATAGAGATAACAGGTAAAACTAAAAATAGACCTAAGAATCTAAGTGAAAGGATAGCTGAGAGAGGGAAAACTTTTTTAAACATGAATTGCCTTAATAATTTGAGTATAATTTCGAGATTATATATAAATTATTATTACATACACTATAAGGAATAAAATTTGAAATTAGTTTTAGCTACATCTAATAAAGGCAAAGTTCGAGAGATACAAGCACTATGTGAAGATTATGAAGTTATTCCATATAGTGAACTAATTCAAGAGTTTGAAATAGTAGAAGATGGTAGCAGTTTTAAAGAAAACGCTCTTATAAAAGCAAGAGCTGTTTATAAAGCTTTAAATAATGAAGATGTAATTGTTTTAGCAGATGATAGTGGTATAAGTGTTGATGTACTTGATGGTAAGCCTGGTATCTATAGTGCACGACATGCAGGTTCAGATGCTAATGATAAAGACAATTTATATAAGTTAATAGAAGATATAAAAGCTGAAAATGTAGAATCTTCGCCTGCTCACTATACTGCAGCAATAGCAATAGTTACAAAGAACGGTGAATATAGTGTTCATGGATGGATGCATGGAACTGCCTTAGCTAAAGCAATTGGTGATGGTGGATTTGGGTATGACCCTATGTTTATTCCACTTGGATATGATAAAACATTGGGAGAGTTAAATGATGAGATTAAGAAGAAGTTGTCTCATAGAGCGAAAGCACTGAGCTTAGCGAAGAAAATTCTTCAAAGTATTTAAAATCCATCCTTGGATATTTCTAAGGTCATAAATCGATGATTCATCCGTTGATCATTTATTAATTTAGACTCGTCTGTAACGTTGTTTATAATATTTTTTGACTTAGAATATAAAAAGAAATTTCCAGTCTTTCCATAAAACTATGTAAGTGGTCGTTGTATCTGCTTATTGTTTGCATAATACCTCCTTTAACAATGTCAAAGGAGACAAAGCAAATACTATTCCTTTTTAATTAAATAGAATTAGAAGTAATACACCAAAGATTATTCTATAGATGCCAAAAGCAACAAAAGTGAATTTTTCCAAAAATACCAAAAAGAGTTTTATAGTCAAATATGCAACAAAAAATGAGACTACAAAACCAACTGCTAAAGTCATCAAGTTTGCATCGCTAAATTCATGATAATGTTTTAATAAATCATAAGCAGTAACAGCGCTCATAACAGGAAAAGCGAGTAGGAAGCTAAACTCTGCACTGGCTTTTCTGCTCAGTCCAACTAGTAATGCACCAATGATTGTCGAACCTGCTCTACTTGTTCCAGGAATAAGTGCAAATATTTGAGCAAAACCAATAATGAGAGATTGTTTTAAAGTTACTTCTTCGACATCATTAATCAACTTTGTCTCATTTGGTATAAAAAATTTCTCAACAATTAAAAATATCACACCGCCAATGATAAACATGATAGCTACAATCTCAATTGAAAAGAGTGCTTTTATTTGTGAAGAAAATATAAAACCAACTACACCAATAGGAAGAAAAGCTAGAAAAACTTTACTCCATAAATCTATTTTTTTGATAGTGAATTTATCTTTGTAGTTGAAAATAACAGCTAGAATTGCAGCGAATTGAATGATGACTTCGTAAGCTTTTGTTACACTTGTCTGGTTTATCCCTAAGAACTCACTGGCAACAATCAGATGCCCTGTAGATGAGATTGGTAAGAACTCCGTAAAGCCCTCTATTACACCTAGAATTATCGAATCAAATATTGTCACAAAACACCTTTATAAAGAAAAATTTTATTTTACTATGATAGACTTATTCGAACGAAATTTTAGCATATTAAAGAGAAGATATGAATGTATTGATTGTAGATGACAGTAAAATAGTAAGGCGTGTTTTATCAAATACAGTACGTCGCTATTTTAAAGCACCAGAATGGAATGAACTGAATCTGTTTGAAGCAGAAGATGGATTAGAAGCTATGGCGCAGATGAAAAAAGAGAAAGTAGATATCATGCTACTAGATTGGAATATGCCAAATATGACTGGAGAAGAAGTTGTAGAAGCAGTTCGAGCGAATAAAGATTGGAATAAAACTCGTATAGTAATGGCTACAACAGAGGGTGCAAAAGCAAATGTTTTAAAGATGATAAAAAAAGGTGCTAATGGCTATATGGTTAAGCCATTTCAAGAAGAAAATATTTTTAAAACACTAGCTAATATTACTGCGCGGATGCCTAAATAATCCAAAATTTAAGTTATTTCGATACAATACGAGGTTTTAAATTATAAATATAATCTCGTAGGAATTTTTACATGCTACTTTTTACGCCTGGACCAACACCAGTACCTCAGAATGTTCGAAATGCAATGAGTGATGAGACAATGCATCACCGTACCCCAGAATTTGAAGCAATTTTTGAAAAAACAAGAAAGCATCTTTTTAATCTTTTCAATACTGATGAAGTGATTATGCTTGCATCTAGTGGAACTGGTGCAATGGAAGCAGCGGTAATCAACCTCTGCCATAACACACTTTTAAATGTAAACTCTGGAAAATTCGGAGAGAGATTTGGAAAAATAGCAGTTGCTAATGGACTAAAAAACGTAGAAATAAAAAATGAGTGGGATATACCAGTAAGTATTGAAGCAATTGTAGAGGCTGTAAAAGAAAATAGTAACATTGATGCTATTGCAGTTCAGATAAGTGAATCAGCCGGTGGACTTCGTCATCCAGTTGAAGAATTAGCTAAAGCAGTGAAAGAGATAAACCCTGATATTATGATTATTGCCGATGGTATTACTGCTGTTGGTGTTGAGAAGATTGACGTTACTAACATCGATTGTCTTATTGCAGGGAGTCAAAAAGCGCTTATGCTTCCTCCTGGTCTTTCAATTCTTGGACTAAGTACTGCTGCAATTACTAAGATTGGAGCTGGGAAAGGTTACTATTTTAACCTTGCATCTGAGATAAAAAATCAGAAAAAAAACACAACTGCTTATACGGCGGCAACTACACTCATAATCGGTCTTTTAGAAGTTCTAGAGACTATAGAAAATGATGGTGGAGTAGAGAAACTTTACAGTGACACTGAACTTAGAGCTACAGCTGTACAAGCTTCACTTGAAGCGATTGGATTACATGTTTATCCGAGTACTCCTGCTAAATCAATGACAACAATTGATGATGAGAATGCGTCCGAGATTAGAAAACTTTTAAAAGTTGAATTTTCAGTTAATGTAGCTGGTGGACAAGATCACTTAAATGGAAAAATTTTCCGTATAAATCAGATGGGACTTATCCCAGTTTATGAGATGGCTTGGGTTGTAAATGCAGTTGAGCTAACTCTTTCTAAGCTTGGCCGTAGAGAATATGATGGAACGGCTAACAAAGTATTTAATGAAATACTATTTCAAAAATAAAGAGACTATAGATGATACTTGAGCACGAAATTCCAAATGGTTCTAAACTTTACTTCGGTAAAAGTGCCAAAGCTAAGCGAGATATAGAGAATATTGCAAGTGATATATTAGATGCTAATGGGTTTGAAGAAATAGTTACTCCACTATTTTCTTATCATCAGCATCTAAGTATTGCAGATGAAAAAAAGTTGATAAAAGTAAATGATGCAAAAAATAACTCTATTTCTATTCGTGCAGACTCAACAATAGATGTTGTTCGTATCATCGAGAAAAGACTTGGCAGAAATACACAACACAGAAAGTGGTTTTACATACAACCGGTTTTTACTTACCCTACAACAGAGCAGAACCAAATAGGTGCTGAGTTTATGGGTGAGAAAAAACTATCGTCTGTTATGAATATTGCAAATGAAATTTTGAGTAAATTGGATGTAAAACCTTTAGTTCAAATATCAAACATAAAAATTCCTAAGATTCTAGTAGGGATGTTTGATGAGTTGACTCTTGATGATTTTAGACATATAAATATTGAGAAATTTTTAAATCTAAAAGTTGAGTGGTTTGAAAAGCTTATATATCTTCAGTATGTTGAACAGATTGATGAATTATTAGAGATTGTCCCAGAATCTATAAAGATTGAATTACTTAAAATGAAAGAATTGAGTGTTGAGACAGCATACGACAATACGGTCTTAGCACCTATGTACTATGCAAAAATGCTTTACTATGATGAGTTGTATTTCAGAGTAATAGATAAAAATGAAGTGTACGCTAGAGGTGGAAGATATAAAAATGAAGATCTGACTTCAGTTGGATTTGCAATTTATACAGATGCACTTTGTGAAACATTAACTAAATAAATATTAGAAAGAAAGAGGAAGATTTATGAAAGCAGATTTAATTGTCGGTATTCAGTGGGGTGACGAAGGAAAAGGTAAAATAGTTGACAGACTAGCTAAAGAGTATGACATGGTTTGTAGAAGCCAAGGTGGTCATAATGCCGGTCATACTATCTGGGTTGATGGTGTTAAATTTGCACTTCACCTAATTCCTTCAGGTGTACTAAACCCTCAAGCTATAAATGTTGTTGGCAATGGTGTTGTTTTATCGCCAGAGTCAATCATCAAAGAAATGGTTCAGTTCGAAGGGCTAGAAGGTCGTCTTTATATCTCAGATAAAGCACACTTAAATCTACCTTACCACGCTCTGATAGATCAAGCAAAAGAGAGATTAAAGGGCGATAAAGCTATCGGTACAACAGGTAAAGGAATCGGGCCTGCTTATTCTGATAAAATAAATCGTACAGGTTTTAGAGTTGGTGAACTTTTAAATCCTGCAAAACTTTGTGCATCTATCATAGAGTACTTTGAGCAAAATAGAGCTATTTTTGATATATATGAAATTCCGACTCCAACTGAGTCTGAACTTCTTGCAGAATTAGAAAGTTACAAAGCTAAACTTGCTCCATTTATCACTGATACTACTCAGATGGTATGGAATGCTTTAGACGCAGATAAAAGAATCCTATTAGAGGGTGCTCAGGGAACTATGCTAGATATAGATCATGGGACATATCCATATGTTACTTCATCTGCAACTGTTAGTGCTGGTGCTTGTACAGGTCTTGGAATTAACCCTAAAGATATTGGTAAAGTTATAGGAATTGTTAAAGCTTACTGTACTCGTGTTGGTAACGGGCCATTCCCAAGTGAAGACTTAGGTGAAGCTGGTAAAAGACTAGGTAAGCAAGGTCATGAGTTTGGAACAACAACTGGTCGTGCTAGAAGATGTGGCTGGTTTGATGCGGTAGCAACTAGATATGCAAGTCGTTTAAACGGTTGTGATGAACTAGCTCTAATGAAGCTAGATGTACTTGACGGTTTTGATGAAGTTAAAGTTTGTATCGCATATGAGCTTGACGGAAAAGAAATAGATTACCTTCCATCAAACTTAGAAGATGTTACACCAATTTATAAAACTTTCAAAGGTTGGGATAACTCTGTAGGAGCTAGAACTTTTGATGAGCTTCCTGCATCTGCACAAGATTATGTTAAAATTATTGAAGAAATTTCAAAAACAAAAGTAGGAATTATTTCTACTTCTCCTGAGAGAGATGACACAATAATTTTATAAGGAAACAGCTGTGAAAACTCGCTTTAGTTCATTGGTTAAACTTAAAAAAAGTACAATGGATAAGAGTGAGCGAATCGTTCAAAAAGCCAATGCAGACCTTAATAGTGCCGCCATGGCACTAGAAATAGCATACCAATCAATCCAAGATATAACACCTCCACAAAGCGGCAATATGAAAGAGTTTATAGCAAACAGAACTCTTCTCTCATCTGGACGCGGTATGATAGATCACAACAAAGAATGGGTGGGATTTGCTAAAAATCAGGTAAATCAAGCAAAAGAAAAACTAAAACTTGATATGATTGAGCATGAAAAGTTTAAGCATTTAGAACTTCAAGAGATTGAAAAAGAGATAAAAAAGATAAAACTAAAAGAGATGAAAGACTTAGACGAAGTTGCTCTAATGACTCACGCTTACAAGGGAAATATTTGAGACTATTTATATTAGTTATTTTTACTTTTACATCTCTTATGGCACTTCAAACTAGTGATAAGCTTTTTGAATGTACTGAGATATTTAAAGAGAGAAAGAGCGAGCTTTTAGTTGAACTAGAACGAATAGATGAACAAAAACAAGCTCTAAGTGCTTTAAAAACTGCCACAGAAGAATTGTTAAAAAAGAAAGAAACTAGGCTAAGTCAAAAAGAAGAAGTAGTAGACAAAAAGCTAAATGAGATTACTACAAAAGAAGACTCAATCAAAAAAATGCTTAACAGAAATGAAGAAGTCTTAAAAGAAACAAAAAGCATAAAGATGGATAAAATTGCTCAAACATTTGCTAAAATGAAAGATGCATCTGCTGCCAATATTCTCTCTGATATGGATCCTAAAGAAGCCGCGTCTATATTGAGTTCTCTTAAACCAAAAACAGTTGGAAAAATATTGACAAAAATGGATCCAAAAAAAGCATCTGAGCTGACACTACTTTTAGCTAATTGATACAAGGCATAATCAAACTCTAATCATAATTACTGTAAAATGCATAAATTATTTTAACAACTAGGGTCTATCGATGAAAATATCACTAAAAGCTGTACCTCATATATCTAATAAAATCGCAATTGATTTAAATAAGAGTGGTGTTGTTACGATGACAAAAGGGCTAGAAGCTGTCGCACATGAGGCTGAAAAAATACTTATTCACAATGTGAAACAAGAGATGGCACTAGAAGATAAAGCTGGTGAAATCTGTGATGATAATGAAGAAGAGATAGAGTTTATGCTTGCTGATGAGAGACAGCTTTTCTTTATGATAAAGAAAAAACTTGCTCCTGAATTTGGTGTAATACTAAACTATGAAGAGAGATACTCAGATATTTCTCATAAAATTTTAGATGAACTTTATGAAGAAGATCTGATTCATTTTGAAGTTACAGAAAATAGAATTAAAAATATTATCTACGGTGCAATAACATCTTTTATAGCAGATGCTTCTGAGCTAGACGAAGCAGTTATGAATAAGATAAGATCATATAAAAAGAGATATATTCCGGGAACTGACGAGTTTGAAATTTTATATGAAAAAATTTATAGAGAAGAGTTAATAAAAAGAGGTATGGAGTAAATGCAAATGAGTGAAGTGTCAAAAAAAGTATATGTTTATCTTGAAAATGGAACCTTTTTAGAAGCAAATAGTTTTGGTGCTGATGATACAGTAGTCGGTGAAATAGTTTTTAATACATCTATGAGTGGTTACCAAGAGATTATGTCTGATCCATCTTATGCAGGTCAGTTCGTTACGTTTACAATGCCAGAGATTGGTAACGTTGGTGTAAATGATCAAGATATGGAGAGCTCAAAAGCACACGCTAAAGGCATGATAGTTAGAAAATATCAAGCAAGGTATTCTAACTTTAGAGCAGAGGAATCATTAAACGCTTTTTTAATTAAGCATAACATTATGGGTATATGCGACATTGATACGAGATTCTTAACAAAGATGATTAGAAACGAAGGTGCTATGATGATGGTAGCTTCTACAAGTATCAGCGATAAAGATGAACTAAAGAAAATTTTAGAAAACTCTCCTCGTATTGAAGATGTCAACTACATAGAGCAGGTAAGTACAAAAAAAGCCTATAAACATGAAACTTCAACTTACTCTTATCGTGAATTTGAATATGAAGCAGCTCCAACTGCAAAAGCAAATATAGCAGTAATAGATTTTGGTGTTAAGCGTAATATTTTAAATGAAATAGTTAGTGCAGGCATTGGTGTTGAAGTTATACCAAATGACTTTAGTGCAGATGACTTAATTGCTAAATATAACGATAAATCAATTGATGGTGTCTTCTTATCAAATGGTCCAGGTGATCCTCTTGTTTTAAAAAAAGAGCAAGAACAAATCAAAAAACTAATAGTTGCTAAAATTCCTATGTTTGGTATCTGTTTAGGTCATCAACTGCTTTCAATCTCTCACGGTTATGACACGTTTAAGCTTAAGTTCGGTCATCACGGTGGAAATCACCCTGTAAAGAATATAAAAACAGGTTTAGTTGAAATTACAGCTCAGAATCATAATTATAATGTACCTGATAATATTGTAGAAATCGCAGAAGTTACACACACTAATCTTTTCGATAATACTATAGAAGGTTTAAGATATAATGATTCACCAATCTTCTCAGTTCAACACCATCCAGAGGCTAGTCCTGGGCCAAAAGAGAGTAAATATATTTTCTCAGAGTTTCTATCTCTAATCAAAAGATAATATAGATGCCTCTTGGCATCTATTAGTACACAAAACAATACATCTTTCTAAAACACTTTCTTAAAGTTATATAAAATTACAAAAGTAAACAAAAAACTAATAAAAAAACGAATTTGTCACGAAATAGTCACTTTTTAAGATACTTTAAACTTTTCTATGGCTATAGTAGCACTGTTAATTAGTCTAATTATTTAATTTTATTTAATTAGTCTTAATTGCTTTGAATCTTTAAGGAGGCTATATATGGAGAATCGTCCATTAGAGTACGACTATACGGTTGCAAAGATGTTCATGTTCACAACAATTATTTTAGGAATTGTTGGTATGCTCATCGGTGTAATTCTAGCTTTTCAACTTGCTTATCCAGGACTAAATACAGTTCTAGGTGAAGGTTTAGCTGAATACACTAACTTTAGTCGTCTTCGTCCATTGCATACAGATGCAATAATATTTGGTTTTACACTAAGTGGTATTTTTTCTACTTGGTATTATGTTGGTCAGCGTGTTCTAAAAGTATCAATGGCAGAGTCAAAACTGTTGATGGTTTTAGGTAAATTACACTTTTGGTTATATTTAGTAGGTGTTGCAGCTGTTGTTGTTTCACTGTTTGCTGGTGTAACAACTTCAAAAGAGTATGCTGAATTTGAGTGGCCAATCGATATCGCTATCGTTATCGTATGGGTAATATGGGGTATGGGTGTATTCGGTCTTATTGGTATTCGCCGTGAAAAATCACTTTATATTTCAATTTGGTACTATATTGCTACTTTCTTAGGTATAGCAATGCTTTATCTTTTCAACAACATGGAGATACCTACAATTTTAGGTGCTGCTGCTGATGGAACAAGTGGACATGGTGCATGGTATCATTCAGTATCTATGTATGCTGGTACAAATGATGCACTAGTTGAGTGGTGGTATGGTCACAATGCAGTTGCATTTGGTTTTACTGTTCCTATTGTTGCTATGATTTATTACTTTTTACCAAAAGAGTCTGGTCAAGCAATCTATTCATATAAGTTATCATTACTTTCTTTTTGGGGATTAATGTTCGTATATCTATGGGCTGGTGGTCACCACTTATTATACTCAACTGTTCCAGATTGGATGCAGACTATGGGTTCAATATTCTCAGTAATTCTGATTCTTCCTTCATGGGGTTCAGCGATTAATATGCTTCTTACAATGAAGGGTGAGTGGCAGCAAGTTGCAGCTTCTCCATTGATTAAGTTTATGGTTCTTGGTTCAACATTCTATATGTTCTCAACATTAGAAGGTCCTATTCAAGCAATTAAATCTGTTAATGCTATTGCACACTTTACTGACTGGATTGTTGGTCACGTTCATGATGGTACACTTGGTTGGGTTGGCTTTATGATTATGGCTGCACTTTTCCATATGGCTCCTCGTGTATTCAAGCGTGAGATATATTCTAAGTCTTTAATGGCTACACAATTCTGGATTCAAACTTTAGGTATCGTTTTATACTTTACTTCTATGTGGATCGGTGGAATTACTCAAGGTATGATGTGGCGTGCTCACGATGAATTTGGTAACTTAGCTTACTCATTCATTGATACAGTTACTGTTTTACATCCTTACTACACTATTCGTGGTGTCGGTGGATTATTATACTTAGTTGGTTTCTTGATGTTTGCTTATAACATTTATAAAACTATGTCTGCTCGCCCTGTTGAAGAGTCTGAGCTACAAAATGCTACGCCTATGGGCGCATAATAGAAAGGATTTAATATGTTTCATTGGTTAGAAAAACATCCGTTCTTTTTTGCGGTAGGTGTGTTTTTAGTGATTTCGTTTGCGGGTTTAGTTGAAATTCTTCCAAACTTTGCTCAAGCATCTCGTCCAGTAATCGGTACTACTCCATACTCTACTTTAGAGTTAGCAGGTCGTCACGTTTACATTAAGAACAGCTGTAATGCATGTCATTCACAACTTGTTCGTCCATTTAAATCAGAAACTGACCGTTACGGTCACTACTCTTTAAGTGGTGAGTATGCATATGATCGTCCATTCCTATGGGGTTCAAAAAGAACTGGTCCAGATTTAATGCGTGTAGGTAACTACCGTACTACTGACTGGCACGAGAATCATATGAAAGATCCAGCTGGTGTTGTTCCAGGTTCTATTATGCCTGCATACCGTTGGATGTTTACTAATGCTGCTGATATTGACACTGCTTTTGCAGAACAATTAACAATAGCACAGTTCTTTTCAGTTCCTTATAACAAACCAGTTCCTATGAAAGATGGGTCTACTGCGGTTGTTAAAATGGGTTCTAGTGTTGCAGAAGCAAATGCTTTAGCTTTAGCTGAAGCAAAAGTAATTGCAGCAGACATGAAAGATCAAGATGTTAAAGATGCAGTAGCTAATGGTAAAATACCTGAAATAGTTGCTTTAATTGCATATTTAAACTGTCTTAAATAGTAAAGGATTATAGTGGATATTGCACAATTACAGGCTTATGGTTATTTTACGCTAGTACTTTTACTGGTAGTTGGACTCTATGGTTATATTTACCATCTGTACACTAAAAGAAAAGATGCTGATGGTATTGACTATGAGAAGTATAGCAATATGGCACTACACGATGATATAGATGATACTCCGGTACTGTCTAAATCAGATGATAAAGAGAAATAGGAGAGATATATGAATAAGCTTTATCTTGGGGGAATTATCTTTGCTGCTTTAATGCTACTATTGACTTACTTGTCTATAGCTGGTTCTGAGGGTGGTTTAAATGGTGATATCGTCAATATGCTTGCAGTTACAGGGGCGGTTGCACTTGTAATAATTACAGTTTTTGTAGTTATCAAGTATGTTCGTCAAATGCAAACTGATACTGCTGATGGTCAGCTTGCTGATGAGCAGTGGGATGGCATTGGTGAGTATTTAAATGAGTTGCCTATGGGTTGGGCAATTATGTTCTTTTTACTTATTGTTTGGGGTATGTGGTATATGATAGCTGGTTATCCTGTAAATTCATATTCACAAATCGGTGAGTATAATGAAGATACGGCAGCACATAATGCTAAATTTGAAACACAGTATGGTTCTATTACTGGTGACAGATTAGTTGAAATGGGTGAGTCAGTATTTATTGCAGAGTGTAAAATCTGTCACGGTCTTAAGGCTGATGGTATTGATGGTAAAGCTGCAAATCTTAATAAAAGAATTGAAGCTAAGGTAGTTAAATTTGCTGTAGAAAATGGTTCGAATAATCATTTACTAGGTTCTGAAATGCCAATGCCTGATCGTAATGGTCTTTTCAATGGTAACACAGGCGCTTTAATTACTGATGCTGAGATCGATGCAGTTTCTGCTTATGTTGCAAATGGTATGACTGGCGCTGGCGCTGACATATTTGTTGGAACTTGTGCAGCTTGTCACGGTGAAGATGGTAAGGGTATGGAATACGTAGCACCAAGTATCGCTACATTTACTCCAGCACTTGTTACTAACGTTCTTAACCATGGTAAAAAAGGTGTTATCGGTAAAATGCCAGCATTTGATAGATTAAATGCTAAGCAAAAAGAAGCTGTTGGTGCATACATCACTAGCTTAAGTAAATAAGGAGTCAGGTATGAATGAAAATAGAAGCGTATTTGCTCTTGACGGTATAACTGGTATGTTAATTGCAACAGTATTATTGCTAACTATCCTTGTTACTCTAACAGTGCTTGGTCTTGGTGTGCAGAATGCTAATGCTGCTAATTATTACGAAGTTAAAAATGAAAATACAATAAAAATGTTCGGTTCTTCAAGAGCCGATCATATTGTTGATGTAAAGTAAGGGAGTAAATTATGGATAAATTAATTACAATTGGCCTAATTATTTCGGCTATTTATACTGCGTTTGCTGTACTTACACCAAATCATCTATACATAGGTTAGGAATTTTTTTGAAATTTCTAAGTAGAGGGCTTTATGCCCTCGTCCTCACAATATTTTTTCAAACGTCACTAACTGCAGAATATTTATATAAAGACGAAGTAATATTTAATCCGGCATTTAATGCTGAAGTAAATAAACTTGGATCAGAGCTTTATGAAAAAACAGGAATCGCTGTAAGACTTGTTATGCTTAAAGAATTACCGCATGGCACTAATATAGTTCAGTATGAACAAGAGTTATTGAAGAACTTTTCTACACCGACTATACTTCTTACTTTTTCTGAAATGGATTCAAAAGTAGATATACTTGCTTATCCAACTTCTTTATATGAGTATTTTGACAAGAAACAGATACTTAGCCCAATATCTTCACCTGTTCAAGCATTTGTTATAGCTCTTCTAAATTTTGATTTTAGTGACATGACAAGTGGTGGAACTATCTTACCTCTTCTTGCAGGTAAAGCAAAGAAAGGTGAAGTCTTAGGTAAGTACTCAGCATCTATGTTTAACGGTTATGCAGATATAGCAGAACAGATAGCGAATTCTAAAGGCGTCGTTTTAGAAAACGCTGTAGGAAGTGCTAATCAAAACAGTATCTTGGCTGTGAAAGTGTTATTTTACGGTTTCATTGTTTATGGTATATTCCTTTATACAAAAAGAAGATTATATGCAAGAAGGCAGAGACTTGAAGAAAAATAAAGGCTTGATTTGGCCATACGCAATTGGTACATCGATAGTATTAGTTTTTGGTGCTTGTGTGGCTACCGTTATAATTACATCTACGCTTCCGGTTGAGAAGAGTGATACATATATGATGGGTTATCATGAAGCAGATGCAAAAGCTAATGAACTCATTGAAGCTCGTATAGCATTTGATAAAAAATATAAAATTGAATATGTAACAGATGGTCTAAGTTTAGATAGTAGTGTTGTAAAATATAAGGTTAGTGATTTAAACTCACAAGCTGTTGCGAATGCTAAGATAGAAGTTGTAGTTACAAGACCAAATAACCACAAGCATGATCAGACTTTAAAATCTTCAAATTATGAAAATGGCGTATATACATTTCCTGCAATTAAGTTACCAGTTGAAGGCAGATGGGATATTATGGCTAAAGTTAATGTTGGAGATGTTCAAAGATTCTACAATGTAAAAGCTGATACAAGAGCAAAAGGCGCTTACGAATACTAATCCAAATTATGCAATAATACACGCATGAATGAAACTACAATAATACTTCCATCAGCGCGTGCTATTAGGCATGAGCAACTCAAAATAGAGCACTCGACTCTATTCTTGCCAAATCATATAACTATGAGTGAGTTTATTTCTAAACTCTGCATAGTTGAAGATTTTAAAATGATAGATGAAGACAGTAGAGTTTTACTTCTTCTTGAGGCTTCTGATTTTAACTCATTTTCTTCTTTGCAAATCCAGAGAAACTTTTTTACTTTTACTAAAAATTCATCATATATATTTAAATTTTTTGAAGAGTTAGCGCACGAGTTATATGATATTAATGATTTAGATACTTCAGATATATATGCTGAGTACGAAGAGCATATAACAATACTTCAGGAGTTGTATAGAAGATATGAGACACTTTGTAGTGAAAGAAAAATCCTCGATAAGATATTTTTGCCAAAGCTTTATACATTTAATAAGGAGTATGCATCTTCGCATAAAGATATTGACCTTTATGCAGTTGGGCATCTGACAAACTTTGAGTTTGAACTTTTAGAAAAGTGTAGTGAGTTTTGCAGTGTTAATATCATCTTTGAGACTTCCAAATTCAACACCAAGATGCAGAGTAAGTTTGCAGAGCTATTGGGCTTTGAGCTTGAATCAGGTTACAGGTATAAAATCTCTTTAAACACTAAAGAAGTATTAGTAAAAGAGAGCAGGGATAAAAACACAAACATTAGTTGTGAGTCATTTAGTGAGACAATGCTTCAAGTGGCGTTTGTGAAGAAAAAAGTCTATGATTACATAGAGAGTGGATATAAGCCTGAGAGAATAGCTGTAATACTTCCCGATGAAAAGTTTGCTACACTCCTTAAGACCTTTGATAACAAGTCAAACTTCAACTTTGCTATGGGTGAGCCATACTCAAAAACTAATATATATGAGAAATTAAACTCTTCGTGTAAAGCAATAGAACAACTTTCACAAGAAAACAGTGCAAGACTGGAGAGAGTCGGTGATGAGATATATAAAGAGCTTTATAGCATCTACTACAAAAAAGTAGAAGAAGTTGACATTATAAAATATTTGTATAGTTTTTTAGAAAAAAGTGAAGTTACAAAAGTAGAAAAAAAAATATTTAATGAACAAGTATATACTCTAAAAAACATACTGCTAAGTATGAAAGAGATGAGTGTGAAATCTCTTATATCTCTTTTCCTACAACGTCTTGCATCTGCGACTATTGATGATGTCAGAGGTGGTAAGGTTACAGTTATGGGAGTGCTTGAGACTCGTGCTATTGATTTTGATGCTGTAGTTATAGTTGATTTTAATGATGGCAATGTTCCAAGACGAAGTGACAAAGATATGTTTTTAAATACAAACATAAGAGAAATGGCAAATCTACCGACTATGAGCGATAGAGAAAACCTACAAAAGCACTACTATGAGATGCTGATAAACTCTTCTAAAGAAGTGGCAATCTCTTTTGTAGAATCCCAGCAGAGCAGTGCTTCGAGGTTTTTAAAGCATCTAGGTATCAAGGCTAAAAATGAGCATGAAGAGTTAGATTATGCTGGGGTACTTTTTGATAAGTCTGCGCCTGCTTTAAAAGAAGAAAAAAAGATAGCAATGGAGTATAGTTTCAAAGATGTAAAACTATCAGCCACAAAACTAAAAACATTTTTGACATGTAAGAGAAAGTATTATCATAAATATATAGAACATATAAACTCTCATGAGATTCCAAAAGATATGCCTGCAGAGTACGAAGTTGGAACAGCTGTTCATGAAGCACTAAAAGAGCTATACACTAAGAGAAACTCTTACTTATCTGTAGATGACTTAAAAAGAGATCTCAACAATGAACTCGATGATGTTTGTGGTGCTAGTGAGCTAGACAAATATCTTATAGAGATGCAAAAGAGAAGACTAGATACATTTTGTGAAAAAGAGGTAGAACGTTTTGCAGATGGTTGGCAAGTAAAAGAGTGTGAAAAAAGTCTGAGTTGTGACTTTGCTGGTATGCAACTAAGTGGTGTTATAGATAGAGTCGATGTCAAAGATGGAGATATGTTTGTACTTGACTATAAAACAGGTTCATACCCTCTCTACACTGCAAAGACATTCCCGGACGCTACAGACTTCCAGTTGGAGTTTTATTATCTGTTAGCATCTACGTTAGGAAAAGTAAGTGCATGTGGGTACTACGACTTGAAAGATTCTAAAATAGTTCCTGAATCTTTTTTAGAAGAGAAACTCGAAATACTACAGTCAAATATAAAAGACTTGTTGATGATAGAAGATGTAAACTTTGAAAAGACGGAAGATGCTAAGAACTGCCTCTTTTGTGAGTATAAGATTATGTGTGGGAGAGGGTAATGTTTAAAAACAATCTAGCCTACGAAGCGAGTGCGGGAAGTGGTAAGACATTTATGCTTGTTGTGCGTTATCTATCTCTTTTGTTTAAGGGTGCAACTCCTAATAAAATCTTGGCCCTTACCTTTACAAACAAAGCAGCTTTTGAGATGCAAGAGAGAATTGTTCTTACACTAGAAGAGTTGGAGCATCGTGGTGAGCTTGATGAGATAGTTAAAGTTACAGGCTTTTCTCGTGAGTTTTTGCTACATGAGAGAAAAAGAATCTTAGATGAGTTTTTAAATTCAAACTCTAAAATAATGACTATTGATAAGTTCTTTGCTCAGATACTTCGTAAGTTTTCACTTTACGCATCTCTGATGCCAGACTTTACTACTATGAGTTCTCAGCACGAGTTGAAACTGCTTTCACGCTTTTTAAAAGAAGTAAGTGTAGCTGGTAAAAAAAATACTCTTATCACTCTTTCACTTCAGTCAAAAAAGAGACTTGGTGATATCTTTACTCTACTTGATGAGTTTTACATAAAGCATCAGGAGCTCTCGCATCTAAAGTTTGAAAAACAAGAGTTTCTACATTTTGAGCAAGAAGCTATGGAGAATCTAGGTTACCTACGTGATATCATAAATAGATGCGAGGGTGCATCTGCAACGGTTAAAAAAGCTGTAGAAGCTGATGACTTTGAAGAACTTGCTCTCAAGAGTTGGATAGGAAGAGAGAGTTTAGACTATAGAACTTTTTCAAAGTGTTTTACTCCAGATATGAACTCTCTACTTACTCGAATCCAAGATGCGGTTAAAAACCAAAACAGAGCAAAAGAACAAAACTTTTTTTATGCTTTGAGTGAATTAACCGGCATCTACCAAAAAGCAAAAAAAGCACTATACACAGAAGATAGTGAACTTAGTTTTAACGATGTAACAGTTTTGGTATACCACATCTTAAAAGAGCGAATAGACAGTGAGTTTTTATACTTTAGACTTGACTCGGCTATAGAGCATATACTCCTTGATGAGTTTCAAGATACGAGCATCTTACAGTATGAGATTTTAAAACCGCTAATAGATGAAATACTATCAGGTAGCGGTGTTAGTGAAGATGGAAGTTTTTTCTTCGTTGGAGATGTTAAGCAGTCTATTTATAGGTTTAGAGGTGGGGTCAGTGCTCTTTTTGGAGCTGTAAAAGAGGAATGCAATACTGAGGTCGAAGCACTTCTCACAAACTATCGCTCTCAAAGAGAGGTCATAGAGTTTGTAAACAGAACTTTTATAGACAAGATAAACAACTACGCACCACAACACGTAAGAGAAGAAGCAGATGCAGGATATGTTGAAGTCATCAGTAGTGAAGAGATACTAGAAGAGAGTATCAGCCAAGTAAAAAGACTGCTACAGCTTGGTGCAGATATCAATGAAGTAGCAATCCTTTGTGCGACAAACGGTGATGGTGAAGTTATCAAGCAGATGCTACAAGAGGAAAATATTGAAGTTGTTACAGAGACGACTACAAAACTTATAAACCAAAAGAGTGTTAAGGCTGTTTTGGAATACTTGAAGTATCTATATTTTGGCCAAGAGATATATAAACACAATTTTTTCGCTCTTATCAATCAAGAAGTAAGAGATATATCAAGAGTTAATTTGACTAAGACAAAGCTACTAAGAGTTATTAAAAATTCCATAGCTGAGTATAGACTATTTAGTGATGACTTTCATCTTATACGTTTTTTAGATGTTGTAGGAAAGTATGAAGATATAGAAGCACTTTTGTTTGAGTATGAAAGGCTAGATGCAAGTGGTGCTGCATCTGATCTTAACGGTGTTAGGGTTTTAACTATCCACAAGTCAAAAGGTCTGGAATATGAGCATGTCATAGTTATGGACAGACTTAAAAAAGCTCCTCCTGCAAGAGATGCCATCATTTATGAATATGACGGAATTAAGCTAGAGGATGTATATCTTCGTATAAAAGGTCGAGATGCTATAGATGCTGAGTATGAAGAGGCGCTTGCAAAAGAGAAATATTTAGCAAAAGAAGATTCATTAAATGCACTTTATGTAGCCTTTACAAGAGCAAGAGAAAACTTGTTCGTAATTCTAAAACCTAAAGATTCAACTTTTGATATGTTAAACCTTGAGCCAAAGAGTAGTGGAGAGCTTATCTGTAAAAATACAAATGCACAGATAAAGGCAGTAGCTCCTTCTAAAGAATTAAACTACAAAGATTTATACTATGGAACGCAAAGTGATATTTTAAAACTTGAAGATAGCAGTGACGAAGATTTAAAAGCCATAAACTTTGGTTTGGCTCTTCACTATATGCTTGAGATGCTTGGTGATTTTTCTATTAAAAGTGTTCAAAACGCAAAATATATGATGATAAATAAATATGGCTACTCTTTACAAAATTCTGAGATAGAAGACATAGAACGAAGAGTTGTAAGAGTCCTAGAAAATACGGAGTTTATATCTCTAGCATCTGGAGAGCGTTACAAAGAAAAAGCACTACGATATAAAGATAATCTACGTTATATTGATTTACTTGTAAAACAAGATGACGGCTCATGGGTTGTGATTGATTATAAGAGTTCTATGAGTTATTCTGATAAGCATGTACAACAAGTAAACTACTACGTAAAAGCTATCAAAGAGATAACAGGAGCAGAGGTAAAAGGCTATATAGCCTATATGCTTGAAGACTCTGTAAAGATTACTAAAGTTTAGATACCATATAGGAATTACAAACAAAGGAAATATCATGGCCAAGAAATATATATGTGAAGTATGTGACTGGATTTATGATCCTGTAGTTGGTGACCCAGATGGTGATATAGCACCTGGAACTGCATTTGAAGACATTCCTGATGATTGGGTTTGTCCTGATTGTGGAACGACTAAAGATGATTTTATAGAATATGAAGAGGATTAAATAAATATAAGATGTTAGAGATGTTAGTAGATTGATTTTATCATTTACAGAAGGCTTTTTATTAGGTCTTGGCGCGGCTGTGCCGTTGGGACCTATAAATATTCTTATTATGAATGAGGCTGTTAAAAAATACAAAAATGGTGTTATGATAGGACTTGGAGCGATGAGCTCTGACATTATGTATCTGTTTTTAATCATATTTGGACTGATAGCTTTTTTTAATCAGCCATATATTTTAAACTCACTTTCACTTTTTGGTGGAGCTTTTTTAATATATCTTGCATACGCTATTTTTAAAAATAGAGATACAAAGATTGGTGCACCAAAAGAAGAAGTAAAAGAGAGTAGTTGTGTAAAACTCTATGCAAAAGGTTTTATATTAACAGCTATAAATCCATACACTATAGGTTTTTGGCTAAGTGTGTCAGGTTATATAGCAGGCAAAGAGTTAAACCCTTATATAGCACTACTTGGAATGCTTAGTGCAATTTTACTATGGATAACATTAATGCCTTATCTGGTACATAGGACTAAGCATAAAATATCTCGCAGGGTATCACACTGGATCAGCATAGCATCTGCTGTGATTTTGTTTGGTTTTGGTTCAGTGATGATCATAAAACTTATTTCGTAAATTTAAAAAGAGAGGTAAAGATGAAAAAAATAGTAGCAGTTCTTTTACTAAGTTTAGTATGGGCAAATGCAAATGAGATAAAAGAAATCTCAAGTACACAAAAGAGTAAAAAAATAGAACTTAAAAAAGAAATAAAAGCAGAAAAAAAATCTGAATCTAGAGAAGCTCGTAAAGCTAGAGAAGCAAGAAAAGATAAAAAGAGAGAAGTAAGAGAAACTAGAAAAGAAGATAAAACAGAAAACAGATACGAAAGATGGACTCAGAGCCAAGAAAAAAAGAAAGAGAGAAAACTTAAACAAGAAGAAAACAAACAAGAGAAATGGAGTGAGAGTAAAAAGAGTAGAGAAGCAAGAAAAAAAGCTAAAATATAAACCTTAAAAGAACCATAAATTAAGCTATTTATAAGTTTATGCGGTTATACTTCCGTCACTAAATTAAAACGAAAGGTTCTTGATATGAAATTTACAAAAATTGCAACTTCAGAACAAATCGATCAAAAATGGATTTTGATTGATGCAGAAGGTAAGACATTTGGTCGTATGATTACAGAAGTAGCTACTATACTTCGTGGTAAGAATAAGACTTGTTGGACACCGAACATTGACTGTGGTGACTACGTAGTTATCATCAACGCTTCTAAGGCTAAATTTAACGGTCTTGGTAAAATAGCTAACAAAGAATATTTTTCTTACTCAGGATACTTTGGTAGTACAAAGAGTACTAAAATGACTGAGCTTTTAGCGAAAAATCCAGAGAAACTATACAAATTAGCTACTCGTGGTATGCTTCCTAAAACTAAGCTTGGTGCTAAAATGATTAAAAAATTAAAAATTTATGCAGGTGCTGAGCATCCTCACACTGCACAACTTGCTAAGTAAGGATTGACATATGGCAAAAATATACGCAACAGGTCGTCGTAAAGCTTCAATAGCAAAAGTGTGGTTAACACCAGGTACAGGTAACATTACAATCAATGGTCTTTCTTTAGACGCATGGTTAGGTGGACTTGAAGCTAAAAAACTTCGTGTTAAGCAACCACTTGCTTTAACTAAACAAGATACTTCAGTTGATATCGTTGCTAACACTTTAGGTGGTGGTTTCGGTGGTCAAGCTGATGCTCTTCGTCATGGTATTTCTCGTGCACTAGTTGCTTTTAACCCAGAGTTAAAAGCTATACTAAAGCCAGAAGGTATGATGACTCGTGATTCACGTGTTGTTGAACGTAAGAAGCCAGGTAAGCGTAAAGCTCGTCGTTCTCGTCAGTTCTCTAAACGTTAATCAATTTATACATTTTTATCAATGCTTCGGCATTGGTAAAATCCTCCCTCTATTTTCACAAAAAACAATCTATTAAACTTATTTTATATATAATGCCCTTAATTAATAACAAGGCACATTTATGAAAAAAATTCTCATTGCTCTCATAGTAATCGTTGGAGTAATAGCACTTCTTCCAATAGTAGGTAATAAAGTTGCAGATGAGGTTTTAAATGAGAGAGTATCACTTTTAACTTCTAATGGACTGGAGTTAAAAAACGACGTTACAGAGTCTTCATATCTTAGTACTAAAAAACACTATGAGTTTTTACTCTCAGATGCTCCTAAATTTATAGAGTATCTAAATCAATACTCAGATGCTCAAATACCTCCATACATAGAAGCAATGATATCTGGTGTAGTTGTTGGTGTAGATATCGAGCACAGTAACTTCCCTCTTAGCTCTAAACTGTTAGTAGATATATATCCTTTAACACTTCCTACAACTATTACAGATGAACTAAAACAAGAAAATCTTGATTTCTATAACTACATAGATAAGCTACTCCAAGGAAAAGGAGTTTTATACCATATGAACTACTATATAGCTGATGGACTTTTTGACGGTTATATTAAAAACATAGATGCAGAGTATACTTTTGATAATGGCAGTAAGATGATTTTTCAACTATTAGATGCTACTTATTATGGAGATGGCACTTTAATCGCTCCAAAAAATTTACAGACTAGCATCTCAAAAATTCTTATTAGAGCTGATGAGTCTGGGAAAGGTATAACTTTTGAGATTAATGATCTGACATCTGCTTCCACTTTTGAATCACAAAGTACTTATGCGTCTAGTGCTGCAATGAAGAGTATGTCAATTGTTGTTCAAGACGCTAAGAGTTCTAAAGTGGAAGCTGCTATTGAAGATATAAAAGTAAATATATCTTCAAATACTCAGGGTAAAAAAGCAGAGTTTTATGTAAAAAGCTCACTAGCAAAGATGAAAATAAATTCAAAAGATGCAAACATAGTAGCATCTGGCTTTAATTATGATCTGTCTTTAAATGGTGTAGATAAAGATTCATATGAAGAGTTTAGAATATTAACTTCTCATGTAAATGCAAATTACTCTCCTGATTTTGAGCAGAAGATTCAAGCTTCAGTCACTAAGTTATTATCAAAAGGTTTATCACTTAGTGTCGCTGATTTGTCAATGAAGAAGATATTGATAGAGAACAAAAAAACAATTGATGGGTTTAGTATTATGGCAAGAATAGTTTTAAAAGAAGATTCTGATTTAGCTAAAAAGTTAAAATCTTCTCCGATGAGTATAGCTAACAATCTTAACATAGCATCTACTATCAAGTTCTCAAAAGATTTTTACGCTCTTGTAAACAAGGAAGCACCAATCACTAGTTTGGCTGGTGGATTAGCACGAGAAGATGGCAATAACCTTGTTTTTGAGATTAAACTCAATAACGGGAAATTGACTGTTAATGAAAAAGCTATAAATTAAGAGTTTGATAGTGAAGTATATATTACTGCTCTTTTTATCTATAAACCTGTTTGCCTCAACATTGCATCTTGCAACGTCGGCAAACCCATCTAGGCTAAACCCACTTTTAGCAACTGATTCTAGTTCATCTGAGATAGCAGGATTTTTATTTAACGGACTTGTTAAGTTTGATAAAGACTCTTCGACGATTATTGGTGATTTGGCAAAAGAGTTTTACTATGAAAATGATACGACACTAATTTTTAAACTTCATGAAAATGTTACTTGGCACGATGGAGCTAAGTTCAGTGCTAAAGATGTTCTTTTCACATATCAGACTTTAATATCACCACAAGTAGTTTCGCCATACAGTTCAGAGTTTAGATTTGTTAAAAGTGTTGAAGTGATAGATTTATATACTCTAAGGGTAACATATAAGCATCCCTACTTTAAAGCTTTAGAAACATGGATGATGGGAATCTTGCCTGAACATATTTTAAAAGATGAAAAAAACTTGATGAATGCAAAGTTTAATATAGACCCAATAGGTACAGGGCCATATAAACTTCATCAACTAGAACACTCAAAAAATATAGTGCTTGTTGCCTTTGATGACTACTTTAAAGGAAGAACGAAGATAGATAGAATCTCTTTTCATGTGATAGCCGACCCTATGACTCGCTTTTTGATGTTAAAGTCATCAGCCTTAGATGTCGGCGGTATTGAACCGATGCAGTATGAGAGACAATTGGACCCAGACTTTTTTGATAAGTTCAATATTTATGAAGAAATTAGCCATTCATATACGTATCTAGGCTTTAATCTTAGACGTGAAAAATTTCAAAATCCAAAGGTTAGAGAAGCACTTTCACTTGCAATAGATAGACAAGAGATAGTAAATATTCTATTTTTTAAACATGCAAAGGTTTGTACCGGGCCATTTCTTCCTAGAACTAAAGCGTTCAATCCGGACGTAAAAGCACCTATTCAAAATATACAAATGGCTAAAAAGCTTTTAAGTGAAGCTGGCTACGGCGAGAAAAATCCATTTACATTTGAGATAGTTACATCAAACTCTAGTGCAGTTAGGCCATATGCTGCACAAATACTTCAACATCAGCTCAAACAAGCAGGAGTCATTGTAACATTAAGAGTAATGGAGTGGCAGGCATTTTTAAACATGGTAGTATTTCCAAATAAGTTTGACAGTGTCCTTTTGGGCTGGGGACTCTCATCAACGCCTGATCCATATCTATTTTGGCATAGTGATAATGACAAGCAAGGTGGCTTTAATCTCATAGGATATAAAAATCCAAAAATAGACAAGATGATAGAAGAATCACAGAGTATAATAGACAGAGAAAAGTTATCACAACTTTGGCAGGATATGTTTAAGATGATTGTTGAAGATAACCCATATCTGTTCTTGTACATTCCTAACTCAATAACAACTGTAAATAAAAATATAAAAAATGTAGAGCCGAGCCTGAGTGGCATCTGGCATAACTATATAAAATGGGAGAAAGAGTAGCATGATTTTAAAATATATTAACATATTTATTATCTCTATATTTGTCAGTTTGATTTTTACAGGGTGTGTATCTAAGTTTAAGACATTAGCTAAAGATGGAAATATTGATACTATCCATAATGAGTTAAAAAGTATAGAAGATAAACAGGAACTTCTTGCTTGGTCCGCATATTATGGAAAATTTGATAAAGTGAAGTATCTGCTTGAAAACGGGGCAGATATTAACTATAACAAAGGGGGTACTTATGATTTACCTCCAGCAATTATTATGGCGACTGCAGGTAACAATCTAGATATGGTTAAATATTTAGTAAAAAATGGTGCGGATGTTAATAAACAAACTGGGTATGGTAGGAATGCAGTTCTTGCGGCAGCTTTACAAGGGCGTTTAAATATTGTGCAATATTTAGCAGAACAAGGTGCAGAATTATATGTTGCTGACAATTTATTCGGTAAAAACACTATTACGCAATTACAAGAGAGTGGATATGGGTATTTTATACCTGTAATTTTAAATATACAAAAAGAGAGAAAAGCAAAACTTGAAAAACAGCAACTTCCTCTCAAGACACAAATAGCATCTTCAGAAGATAAAAACAGTGGATTAGATGATATATCATCACTGTTGAAAAAATCAGAAATTCAAAAAATTGATAATACAAAATGGCTCTTTATAATTGCTATAGAAAACTATGAATATACAAGCCCGGTAGTATACTCAGCAAATAGTGCTTCACAGTTTAAAACTGTAATGCAAAAGAGACTTGGAATATCAGAGAAAAATACAAGAACACTAATCAATCAAGGTGCAACAAGTGCTAAGATAGATTATAATTTAAAAGATATGCTTCGTCGTGTTAAAGAAGGAGATACAATTTATTTTTACTATAGTGGTCACGGTATTCCAGTTGCATCTCAAAACAATGCTCCTTATATGCTTGCACAAGATATGAATCCGGCTTACATAACAGATGAAAGGTTTAAACTTCAAAATATTTATAAATCACTTAGCGATTCAAAAGCTGCAAAAGTTGTAGCCTTTATGGATAGTTGCTTCAGTGGTGGTACAGATAACGAACACCTTATTAAAGGTGTAGCTGCTGCAAGGATGGTACCTAAAAAAGTAACATTTGATAAAAGTAAAATGATAGTAATTAGTGCTGGAAGTGGAACTCAATATTCAAATAAATATGATGACAAAGCTAACAGACTATTTTCTTATTATCTGATGAGAGGACTCATTAAAAATAATAATGATGTTCAAAGACTTTATGATTATATAAAATCAAATGTACAAGATAAGTCTTATGAGATGGGAGCTTCTTATGAGCAGGTTCCTGTTTATGATGGAAATATTGGATTAGAGTTTTGATAATACTTTTTGATTTAGACGGAACTTTAATTGATTCTACAGAGGCAATACTAGAGACTTTTCACCATTCTTTTAAAGCACATGACTATCCACATCCAAAAGATGAAGATATAACTGCCCTAATAGGTTACCCTCTGGATGTTATGTATAGAGAGTTGGGGGTTGATGAAGAGTATGTTTGGGACTATGTAGCTACCTATAAAGAGTATTATCGTGTAATATCTACACAAAGAACTACTCTATTACTTAATGCTAAGGAAGCAGTGATTAAAGCTAAGGAATTTGCAATATTAGGGATAGTCACAACAAAAACAGGAAAGTATTCTAAGGTTTTAATGGAGCATTTTGATTTGATGAAATATTTTGAAGTATTAATCGGTCGAGAAGATGTTGAAAAACCAAAGCCAGATGCAGAGCCTATAAATAAAGCATTAAGGGCATTGGACGCTACTAATAGAGAAATATGGATGATAGGTGATACAAAATTAGACCTGATTTCAGCAAAAAATGCAGGGGTAAATTCCATAGGTGTTTTGAGTGGATATGATAATTATGATATTTTAAAACAACACACAGATGTGATATTTAGTGATGTGCTTGAAGCTGTAAAATATCTCCAAAAGAGGAAAAAAACACACATTTCCTTTACTTCGTAATAAAGTGTATTATTTCAAGCTATATTTAAGAGCAACTTCCCTAAAATACATCTAATTAGAACTGAAGATTCTTATGTATTAAAAGAAGGAGAATTTATGCTAGAAATTAGATGGCATAGTCGTGCTGGACAGGGTGCTGTTACAGGAGCAAAAGGTTTAGCAGATGTTATTTCTACAACAGGTAAGCATGTACAAGCATTCGCATTTTATGGATCTGCTAAGCGTGGAGCTGCAATGACAGCATATAATCGTGTTGATGATGCGATGATTATGAATCATGAAAAGTATATGGAACCAGACTTCGTTTTCGTAATTGACCCTGCGTTAATTTATACAAGTGATGTTACTGTAAATCATAAAGAGAGTACAAAATATATTATTACTACTCACCTAAGTAAAGAAGAGCTTGTTAAATCTCAACCAAAACTAGAAGGTAAAGAAGTTTATACTGTTGATTGTATCACAATTGCAAATGAAACTATTGGTCGCCCAATTCCAAACACACCGATGCTTGGTGCATTTATGAAAGTCTCCGAGATGTATGATATAGAATTTTTTAAAGATAGTATGAAAAGAATTCTCGGAAAATTACCACAAAAGATAATTGACTCAAATATGATCGCAATTCAGCGCGCTTACGATGAAGTGAAATAAGGGATTTATGATGATTAAAAAAGGATGGGATGAATTCGAAATCGGAGCTATGCTTCGTACTTTCGATGGAAGTATTAACGATATAGCTGGAACAAGTCAAGATGATCGTTCTTACTCAGAAAATAGTTCTTATACTGCAAGTGTAGCTGATTGGAGACTAATCAAACCGGTATTTAATAAAGATTACTGTATTGATTGTCAATTTTGTTGGATATATTGTCCAGATGTTTCAATCATTTCTAGAGACAAGAAAATGATTGGTGTTGACATGGATCACTGTAAAGGCTGTGGAATTTGTGTAGAAGTTTGTCCGACAAACCCTAAATCACTTTTAATGTTCCCAGAACAAGCAGAAGAAGAGGCAGAGATAGCATCATGGCCTGCAAAAGATGAGGAGAAATAGTAATGGCATTTGATAAAATGGAATTAAAAGATATTGAAGTATGGGATGGTAACTTTGCAGCAGCTCAAGCTTTGAGACAGTGTCAAATAGACGTTGTTGCTGCTTACCCAATTACTCCATCAACTCCAATTGTTGAAGGTTATGCAAAATTCTTAGCAGATAACTATGTTGAGGGTGAATTCGTAATGGTTGAGTCTGAGCATGCTGCAATGTCAGGATGTATCGGTGCTGCTGCTGCTGGTGGTCGTGTTGCAACTGCAACATCATCTCAAGGTTTTGCTTTAATGGTAGAGACTCTATACCAAGCATCTGGTATGCGTTTACCAATCGTTTTAAACGTTGTAAACCGTGCACTTGCTGCTCCTCTAAATGTTAATGGTGACCACTCAGATATGTATCTTGGTCGTGATAGCGGTTGGATTCAATTTGACGCTTACTGCCCTCAAAATGCTTATGATTTAAATTTTATAGCGTTTAGAGTTTCTGAAGATCATGGAATTAGACTTCCAGCTATGGTACATCAAGATGGCTTTATGACTTCTCATACAGCTCAAGGTGTACATACTATAAGTGATGATGACGCTTATAACTTTGTTGGTGATTTTAAACCTATGAATGATATGCTTGACTTCGAACATCCAGTAACTCACGGTGTACAAACAGAAGAAGATTGGCATTTTGAGCATAAAGCTCGTCAACATAATGATCTTATGACAAAAGTTTTCCCTAAGATCGAAGAAGTATTTACTGATTTTGAAAAACTTACAGGTCGTAAATATAACATCGTTGAAAAGTATGATACAGAAGATGCAGATGTAGCTGTAGTTTGTATGGGTACTTCAGTTGAGACTGCTCGTGAAGTTGCGACTGAGATGAGAGCAAAAGGTATTAAAGCTGGTGTAGTTGGAATTCGTGTTATTCGTCCATTCCCATTCATGCAAATAGCAGAAGCACTTAAAGATATAAAAGCTATTGCAACTCTTGACCGTTCAGCTCCTGGTGGAACAGTTGGTATGTTATTTAATGAGATGGCAGGTTGTATGTTTAACTTAGAAAAACGTCCTATGCTTTGTGGAAAAATCTATGGTCTAGGTGGTCGTGATTTAACTAAAGCACATTTAGTAGAATTGTTTACTGAGCTTCAGGCAAATGTTGACGCTGGTAAAATAACAACTCCATTACAACAATTTATCGGTGTTCGCGGACCGAAACTATCATATTTATAGGAGAATACTGTGAGTGAAATGAAAAAAATTAAAAACTTAAAAGAGTTCTCAACATCAGCTGACCGTTTTGAAGGTGCAAACCTTTTATGTCCTGGTTGTGCGCACTCTATCATTGTTCGTGAAGTATTAAATGCTACGAATGATGACTTAGTACTTTCAGCATCTACTGGATGTCTTGAAGTATGTACTGCTGTTTATCCATATACATCATGGGATGCTTCTTGGATTCACATCGGTTTTGAGAATGGCTCTACTGCTGTTGCAGGTGCTGAAGCAATGTATAAAGCACTTAAAAACAAAGGTCGTCTAAAGCAACCTGATCGTAACCCTAAATTTGTATCTTTTGCAGGTGACGGTGCTTCTTACGATATTGGTTTCCAATGGATTTCTGGTTGTATGGAACGTGGTCATAACATGATGCACGTTGTTCTTGACAATGAAGTATATGCAAACACTGGTGGTCAAAGATCATCTTCAACTCCAATTGGTTCAAGTACTACTACTGCTCCTGCTGGTCGTGTTAGCTATGGTGAAAAGAAAAACAAAAAAGATATGGTTTCAATTATGGCATCTCACCATATTCCATATTCAGCTCAAGTTTCTCCAAATAAATGGAAAGACATGGTTAAGAAAATCCAACACGGTTTTTCAGTAGATGGTCCAGTATTTATAAATGCTGTATCTCCATGTACAACTGAGTGGAAATTTGATCCTAAAGACACAATGCTATTAGCTGATTTATCAACTGATTCATTAGTATTCCCTTTATATGAAATTATTGATGGCAGAGAATTAAATATTACTTACCGTCCTAAAAATGTTGTTCCAGTTGAAGAGTATTTAGCTGCACAAGGTCGTTTCAAACACCTATTCAAAGATGAGTACAAACACTTAATCAAAGAGTGGCAAGATCGTGTTGATGACAATTGGTCATACCTACAAAGACGTGAAGAAGCAAGAGTTTAATAAAACTTCTAGCTTCGGCGCACCCTTTCGTCCAACTTAGACACGGCAGGCTATTAGCCTAGCCTTAGTCTAAGTTAAACACAATCTACACCAAATCTAAAACTTTTCCTATTAATATTCAAACTTCAAAAAACATAACAAAAAATTTGCTACAATACATTTAATTAAATTAAGGAATATAAAAGATGCCATTATTAGACTCATTTACAGTTGACCACACTATTATGCCAGCACCGGCAGTTCGTAAAGCTAAGGGAATGAAAACTCCAAGCGGAGATGATATTACAGTTTTTGATTTACGTTTTGTAAAACCAAACGAAGAAATTTTATCTTCAGAAGGAATTCATACATTAGAACACCTTTTTGCTGGATTTATGAGAGATCATCTAAACTCTACAACGACTGAGATTATCGATATATCGCCAATGGGCTGTAGAACAGGTTTTTATATGAGCGTACTTGGAAAACCTGAAGAAGAAGTAGTAGCTCAAGCATGGGAAGCTTCAATGAGAGATATTTTAGAAGTTAAAGAGCAAAAAGATATTCCAGAGCTTAATATATACCAGTGTGGAACATATAAAATGCATTCGCTCTCTGATGCAAAAGATATAGCATCTGCTGTACTTCGTAAAGATATTGACATCATGGATAATGACGCTTTAGCATTGGATTTATCAAAAGTAGAAGAGTAGATGTATATTTTACTACCTATGGATAGTGATGAAGTTCAAGAAGCTTCATTAACTAAGTTAGATGATGTAAAAATTTGGGCTCAGATACTTGTAGAAAATGGTCAACTTGTAGAAGTTAACCATTCTGCAGACAAAGATGCTTTTGAGAATTTTAGTCAGTGTGCAGTTGTTGTAAATGACAATGAATATGTATGGCCATTTATGGAAAAAAATATGATGGTATTAGTTGCACACACTCAGAGAAGTATAGATGATATAGTTGAAGCTTATATATTTAAAGAGCTACACGATTTAGCTTACTAGAAATATGAGCTTAGATAAATTTCTGCAGCTATTTAATCCTTTGCCAGGTAATCATTACTTACAAGTATGTTTGGAAAAAGATGATATAACCACAGCACTAGCATCTATGATTGAAAGCGTTGATGGTGTTTTAAATGTAGCCTTATACAATGATGACAATCTAAACTTTTCACAACCTTTTCGAGCTATGCCAAGAGATCATGACATGGTAATACTAAAAGATATTTTTCACAAACACGAAAACCCAAAAATGATTTTAAAATTAGCATATTTAACTCTTGCAAATACTGCCCATGTAATAATCATGGAAAAAAAGGGAATTATGGACATAGAAGCTATTAAAGCTCTTTTAGAAGAGTTTGAATTCCGTGCACCTAATGAGATAGATATCGTGGATGGGTATGATTTAGTAATGGCAAAAAAGATGCATATGTGGGGTAACGGTCTTTAGTGAATAATTTTAATGATGAGCTACATGAAATAGTTCTGAGTGAAGACGGTTCGTTTACAGCTTACTCTAAAGAATATGATGAACATTATCACTCTACAAAAGATGGAGCGATGAAAGAGTCACTGCAAAAGCATGTTTTTCCAGCTTTTAAAATAATGCAAAAAAAAGACGAGATAAATATCTTAGATATCTGTTACGGCTTAGGTTTTAACACACTTGCAACGCTTTATTATTATAAAAAAAATTCCCTTACTTCAAAACTAAATATCTATTCTCCAGAGTTAGATGCTACTCTTGTTTCTTCACTAAAAAACTTTACTTATCCAAAAGAATTCGATGAGTTCAAGTATATTGTATTAGAATTATCTGAGAATGGTGTTTACTCCGATGACTTTTTTTATATAGAAATTTTCGTAGGAGATGCAAGAGAATATGTAAGATTATTTAAAAATAAGTTTGATATTGTTTATCAAGATGCATTTTCACCAAGTTCAAATCCTGCTCTTTGGACTTTGGAATATTTTAGTGATATAAGAGAAGCAATGAAAAAAGATGGAGTTTTAACAACTTACTCAATTGCCTTGAGTGTTAGGCTGGGACTCTTTAGCAATGGTTTTATTGTTTATATAAATAATATAGAAGGAATAAGAGATTCGACTCTAGCATCTCAGGTAGAGATACAAGAGTGTGTTAAAGTAGACATGAATCACAAAATATCTTGTAACCCTAATGCCAAGCCACTAATGGACTAAGTTTTAAACTTATCTAACTGAGTTTTCAGTGTTTTACTTATGCTGTGAAGTTCGTCTGAGCTCGTAGAAATATTTATAGCATTTTCTCTGTTTTGCTCAACAATTGTATTTATTTTTTCAATATTATTAAGAACAATTTGAGCTTTTACTTGAACAGCTTGAGTGCTTGATAGAGATGAAGAAGCTAAGTCGGCAGTGCTTGTAATAATATCTTTAGTGTACTGTAGCTTATCCCTCATTATTTCTGAGTCACTACTTAAAGCTCTTGTCTTTTGGACATTTGAGTTCATCTGATTATTAGCGTCCATGATTGATTGTGTGATTACACTGATTGTAGAGTTGATTTCCCCAACAGCTTTTTGTGTACTTTCTGCAAGCTTTCTAACTTCATCCGCTACAACAGCAAAGCCGCGGCCATGTTCACCTGCACGAGCGGCTTCAATAGCTGCATTAAGTGCTAAGAGATTTGTCTTATCCGCAATATCTTCTATGATTCCTAGAACATCTTTTACAGATTGTGCATCGTTGGTTAGTTGATTTAAGTGGCTAGCAATATCCTCTTCAACTTGTGCATTTTCCTGAATCTTGTCTACAATATCTAATACATTGGCCTGTAACTCTTGAAGATTGTCTTCTGCTTGTGTAGTAACCTCCTGAGTCTTTTGAACATTATTTGTAGTTGTGAGAAGTTTTTCTTCCATCTCATCACTCATATTTTTTGTCTCATGTACTAATTCGAACTCATGTTCAGCCCCATCACTAATAGAAGAAGCACTTCTTCTCATATCTTCTGTATGTGATGTGTTTCTATCTGATGAAGCTTTTGCTTCATTTAAAACTTCTTTAACTTCTTGAAGAAGTTTAGTAAATGCTTCAGATACTTCTCCTAATTCATCTTGGTTTTTGTATTTAATACTTTCATTTGAAAGGTCAAGCGACTGTAACGTTGAGACAATGTTGTCTCTAATTGTATTAATAGATTTTTTTATAAAGCCGTAGAGTCGAAGATTTAGTATAGTTGAAACAAGTACAAAAAATATAATTAAAATTAAAATATCGTAAAATGTTTTTAAAAGATTAGAAGAAGTGTCATTGTAGATATCTCTAATTTTCAGATTTACTTTTTGCTCTATTATATTGAACTGTTTATTTATAATTGCACTGGACAAAGCCCATTCATTAGATGCTAGCTTTTTTAAAGTTATTGGATCTTCTTTTGTATAAGCAATTTTCAATTGATCAAGCAGAGCATCCGAATTTTTGTACTCATTGATAATAACTTGAAAGTTTTTTTTGATATCTTCATCTTTATAAAATGAGCTGTTTTCAACATTTATTATTACTCTTTGCATATTACTTCTTGTCTGTTCTAGCGCAATTCTAGCTCCCTCAAAAGCTATAAGACCTGTCAGTGAATTTGATAGATTATTTGAAATTGAATTAAAGTCAGAAATAGCATGAAGCAGTTCATTATGTGGTTTGAAATTTTCCTCATAAATAACATTGATTGCTTTTTTTCCATCATTAGATGCATTGAGAGAAAAGTAGCCGATAACTAGCATACTGATAGATACAACAAAGATATTACTAAGTAGTTTTTTAGAAATTAGTAAATCTTGTTTATTGATTAGAATTTTAAATATGAAAAACAGAGCAATAAAAAGAAGAACTGCTAAAATAACTCTAGCCGTAATATGAGCTGAAATACTGTCATCAGTTTCCTGAATCTTTAATACAGGCATAATATTGATTCCATCAAGTTTAAAGCCATCTTTTTTCCATTGACCAATCCCATCTTGAAGCCAGTATATATTTGTGTATCCATCTTTAGCTGACATTACTGCAGCTTTATATGACTTCCAGCACTTTGCACCGTTGCAGTAAAAAATTAGTTCTGCTTGTTTATTATTTGGGAGCCTAGAATTGTGATAAATATCATTGGAGTTGTCAAAGTCAACAATTTTATTCTCATTACCGCCTTTTTCATCATAGTAGGCAGAAATTGCACCCTCTATATGCTCAATCGCATACTCAGGAACTTTTCTTGTATCAATAAAAATAGCACCACTCTTCTGTCTCTCTTGGGCTTGTTTAGTATTTAATAGTTTGACGTTATACTTTAAAGCAGTGTCAGCATCTGGAGTAATTGGTTTTGCAAGAACAGAAATTGATAGTAGAGTGAGTAGAAGTATTATTTTATTGATGTTCATTTAATATACCCATATGATTAAATTTCATTAAGTATATCAAAAATAAAATAAAATTTATATTTTTAATATCTCGCTGTAATGGAGTCTACATCATCCCATGTTATATTAGAATTATTCTTTGATTGATGAGATATTATATGTGAAACGTATCTTGCAAACATGTCTGTTTCAACATTCACTCTGTAGCCTTTACGATAGTTTTTAAATAGAGTTTCTTTCATGGTAATAGGAATGATTGTAAGTCTAAAGCTATCAGCATCTACATCATTTACAGTAAGGCTAACTCCATCTATTGTTATAGATCCTTTTGGCACAATGTATGGGATGAATTTTTTCTCAACATTTATAAAAACATCAAAAGAGTTTCCACTGTTTCTTATCTCTTTGATTGTTCCAATTGCATCTATGTGACCTTGTACTATATGACCTTCAAATCTATCACCCATCATCATCGCAGGTTCTATGTGAACTTCATTTTTATAGTTCTCTAAAGCAAGGTGTTTTTTAGATTCAGGAGATAACTCTACACTGAAGCCATCGTTTAAAACTTTTACAACACTTAAACATGCGCCATTTATTGCAATAGAATCACCAAGTTTTGCCTTGTGTTTTGATTTTATACTCAACTCACTTCCTGAGAAGCTTTTAACTGTTGCGATTTCTCTGATTAATCCTGTAAACAAGTGCTATCCTTTAATTTAGAATACAATTTTACCTTCTTCTTGTAGGCCTTTGATTATCTCTTTTGCTTTAACATGACCTTTATAAGCGGCTTTTCTACATAGGTCTAGTGCTTTATCATGGTCTTGAACACAGCCAAAACCTTGATCATATAGTTGCCCAAGATTGTAAAGGCCCTCAGCTAAACCACCATCTGCAGCTTTACTAAAACATATAAAGCATCTAGCTTCATCAAGAGGAACACCATGACCTTCTTTATAAAGAACACCAAGATTGTTGAAGCTCTCAAGATGGCCTCTCTTAGCTCCCTCCTCATACCAAAAAGCAGCCTCAGAATAGTTTTGAAGACAGCCAAGACCACGTTCCAGCATCAATGCAACTTCATACATAGCAGGAGGAACTTCTCTTGTAGCAGCTTCCATATGAAGTTCGTGTGCTTTAAACTGATCGTGTTGTACACCACCTAAGCCATTCATATATAAAATGGCTAAATTAAAAAGTGCATAGGGATGTTTTAGCTCTGCAGCCTTTTCATAATACTCTAATGCTTTTTTTTCATCCTTTTCACAGCCTTGAGCATTTTGATACATATAACCTAAAGATGTCAAAGCATCTGCATTTGCATCAGATGCTAGCTGTGTATATAACTCTAATGCTTTCTCGAAATCACCGCTGTTATAAGCGTCGTGTGCTTTTTTTATCATTATTTCTCATTCTCAGTTCTAATAGGTTGTCTATAACTTCTTTTATTAGAGTTTTTATCCATAAGTTTTTTTAGAAGATCTTCTTTTGTACTTAGATGTTCTTCTCTAATTTTATGTTCATCGCTTCCATCAATCTCTTCATCAAATTCTAAAACTTCTGGAACGTAATCTTTAAATAAATCTTTTTTATCTTCACTCATTTTGAAAAACCTCAAGTAATTCTATATATATTATGGTAATGATACTCAAATATGATAAAATTCCGCTAAATAAATATGGATAAGTATATGAATTATGATGTAATAATTATTGGTGGAGGACATGCTGGCGTTGAAGCAGCTCTAGCCTCTGCTAGAATGGGTAATAAAACTCTTATGATTTCGATGCTGGCTGAAAATGTAGGTGCTACAAGTTGTAACCCTGCAATTGGTGGTTTAGCAAAGGGGCATTTAGTTCGTGAGCTAGACGCTCTTGGTGGCGAGATGGGTCTTATTACAGATGAGGCTGGAATACAGTTTCGTATACTTAACCAAACAAAAGGCCCGGCTGTTCGTGGCAGTCGTGCTCAGATAGATATGGATAAATATAGAATTATTGCCAGAAATGTAGTGCTTAACACTCCAAACTTACATTTAGCACAAGAAACAGTAGAGTCTTTAATCATTGAAGATTCAACAGTTAAAGGTGTAAAAACTGATTTACTCAATGAATATAAAGCTAAAAAAGTAATTGTAACTTCAGGAACATTTTTAAATGGAATTATTCATGTAGGTGAAGTTCAAAAAAAAGGTGGACGCTATGGAGAAGAGAGAAGTGAGGGCTTAAGTGATTCACTTAAAAATGATTGTGGTTTAAATTTATCACGTCTTAAAACAGGAACTTGTGCGAGAATTGACAGCTCAACTATTGACTTTTCTGTTATGGAAGAACAAGGCGGTGATGAACTTCCTAGTCCTTTTAGTTTCCGTACCGATAGAGAAGAATTTAGAGCTAGCAAAAAACAGCTTCCATGTTTTATAGCTTATACAAATGAGTTAACACATGAAATAATCTCTTCAAATTTTTATAGAGCACCACTTTTTACGGGTCAGATAGCAGGTAAAAGTCCGAGATATTGCCCAAGTATAGAAGATAAAGTAAGTAAATTTGCAGATAAAGACAGGCATCACCTTTTTATAGAACCGCAAACTATGGATAATACAGAGTGCTATATAAATGGTTTGTCAACTTCTCTTCCTCCAGAAGTGCAACGTGATATGATAAAGTCGGTAAAAGGACTTGAAAATGCAAAAATAGTTCGTTATGGATACGCTATAGAATATGACTTTGTAGATCCACGTGAACTTAAGCATTCTTTAGAAACTAAAAAAATATTAGGTCTTTATTTAGCAGGGCAAATCAATGGAACAACAGGTTATGAAGAAGCTGCAGCCCAAGGTCTTATGGCTGGTATAAACGCTTCACTTTCTCTACAAGAAAAAGAGCCTCTTGTTTTAAGACGTGATGAGGCTTACATTGGTGTTTTGATTGATGATCTTGTAACGAAGGGAACAAATGAGCCTTATAGAATGTTTACATCTCGCGCAGAGTATAGACTTCTTCTTCGTGAAGAATCAGCAGATACAAGACTTTCCCGTTATGGCCACGAGCTTGGACTGTTAAGTGATGAGATGTATGAGAAAGTTCAAATAAAAGATAAACAGATAAAAGATGGTGCGCTATTGTTAGAAGAGACAAAGTTTACTCCAAACAAAGAGTTTATAGCATTCTTGGAATCAATGGGTGAGGTACCAATCAAAGATATTTCTACAGCTCAACAGCTAGTGGCTAGAAAAAGTTTTGATGTCCATAAGATGATTAAAATAGTCCCAGAATTAGATAAGTATGATGATTACATAAAAGAAGAGATACTTGTAGAAGGTAAATATGCCCGTTATATAGATAAGCAGAGTGAAGAGATCCAGAGAATGAAAAAATATCTTAAAATTGCTATACCTGAAGGTTTTGATTTTAAAGGAGTAAGTGGTTTATCTAAAGAAATAGTAGAGAAACTTGAGATGTTTAACCCACCTACACTTCAATCAGCGATGCAAATAAGTGGGATAACACCAGCTGCTATAGAGATACTGCATATATATATAAGAATGGCTAGTAAGAAAAATAAACAATGAATACATACTACTATGTGCATACAGGTCACCGTATAGGATTGGATAGATTCAGAAGAGCTTGTACAATTATGCGTCTTTTAAAAGATGAAGATATTACTCTGCTTTGTTCAGATTTTAGAATAGCACAAGTTGCATCTGAGTTTGGAGTTGAAAAAAGTGTTGGAATCGATGTAGTTAGAAATATTCCACAAATATCACATAATGGTGATAAGATTATATTTGATTCAGATGAAGCAAATCCAATAATGTTAGATGAAATGAGAAAATATTTTTCTAAGTTTATAAGGGTTACAGATAATAAGGATGATAAAAAAGAGAATGGAGAGTTTCTTGTCTCTCCATACTTAAATGAAGCTGATGTATGTAATGTAGTTGTAATAGATGATAAATATTTTGAAAAAGAAGAAAAAACTATAGAACTCTCCTTCTTTTTCGGAGATGATGACTATGACAAGCAGTTTGAAAAAAATTTCTCTCTTTTAGATGGATTAAATCCTGACTTACTTTTAGGCTTTTATTACTTTTTTGATTATGAAGATATGCTAAAAGAGAAATTTAAAAATAATCATGAATTTGAAGATTATGACAATGTGATAAAAAAATCTAAGATTTTAATTACAGCATCTCCACAAGCCGCTTTAGAAAATTTAGCTTCAGGTGGCAAACCAATATATATTCAAAGGAAAGATTATTCAAGAGATTCCCAAGAATTATTTAAGAAACTAAATATTCCAACCGTAGAAAACTATGAAAATAGGCAATTACTGACAATATTAGAAGGCCTCTATAATCATGAGTATTACAAAGTGGAACATAATAGTAACTATTTAAAAGAATTTATAAAAGAGAACTTAAATTTATAAATAATTAAAAGTAATTTGGGGTATAATCAGGCTTTAAAATTCACACTAAAGTGAGCAAATATGGAAAGTAATAGCCGTAGAGGTTTTATGGGGAAAGCGTTTGGTGCCGTCGCGGCAGTAGGTGCAGTAGGTTCATTGGTTGCAATGAAAAGTAGTTGGGATCCGCTTCCAAGTGTAAAAGCTGCAGGTTTTACTACTCTTGATATGTCAACATATGAAGAAAATGAGTTAATAACAGAGAAGTGGAGAGGGAAGCCAATCTTTGTTCTTAAGAAAACTGCTGCAATGGTTGCTAGTCAAACAGACGCACAAAAAGAGCGCGATGTTGTAGTTGATGGTATGCATTTTATGCTAGCGATAGGTTTATGTACACACCTAGGCTGTATTCCGGCGTACAAGGGCGAAAAAGATGGTTTCTTATGTGCATGTCATGGTGGCCAGTTTGACTGGGCAGGTGCTGTAACAAAAGTACCACCACCACGTGGTTTTGATATACCTCCATTTAAAATTGACGGAAACAAGTTGGTTTTAGGTGAAGCTGGTCCAGAATACACTAAGATGAAAGAAACTGGCATTACGCTATAGAAAGGGGAAAGTAAATGGCACATTTTACAAAGGCGACAAGTGTTAAAGATTGGTTAAACCAACGATTGGCAATTGAAAAAGTTGAAAAAGTTATGGCATCTGAATATTGGATTCCAAAAAATATTAACTTCTTGTGGGCAATGGGTATGGTTCTTGTAATCACATTTGTACTACTTTTAGTTTCAGGTATATTTTTATTGATGTATTATCAACCAAGTGTTGGTATGGCATTTGATAGTGTAAACTACACTATCATGAGAGAAGTTGGTTTTGGCTGGTTATGGAGACATGTACATGGTGTTGCGGCATCTGTTGTTTTCTTAATTATCTATATTCACATGTTTACGGGTATATATTACGGTTCTTATAAAAAAGGTCGTGAGATGATTTGGATTTCAGGAATGCTTTTATTCATTGCATTTTCAACTGAAGCATTTTCAGGTTATATGTTACCATGGGGACAAATGAGTTACTGGGCTGGTATGGTTATTACTAATCTATTCTCTGGTGGTTCACTACATGCAGACGGTTTAGTTGAGTGGATTCGTGGGGATTATGTTCCTGCTCAAGCATTCTTAACTCGTTTCTTTATGTTACACGTTCTTCTTGTACCGATCGCAATCATGGGTTTAATAGGGCTTCACTTCGCAGCTCTTCGTATACCACACGTTAATAACCAAGATGGTGATGAGATTGACTTTGAAGCTGAATCTAAAAAATATTTAGATGGCGACAAAGCTGGTTCAAAAGTTATGAGATTTGCTAATGACTTTATGTCAAAAGATATGATGGTTGTTGGAGTTTACTTAGTATTCTTCTTTTATCTAGTATTTTATAATTATGGTTTCGCAATGGATCCAGTAAACTTTGACCCTGCAGATGGTCTTAAGACACCTGCGCATATTTACCCTGAGTGGTATTTCCTATGGTCTTATGAGATTTTACGTCCTTTCAATATTGATCTTGGTTTAGCATTATTTGGATTTGCACAAGTTATTTTTGTTTTCTTACCTTTCTTAGATAGAAGTCCTAATTCAGTTCCTGCGTCTCGTCGTGGAGCATTTAAGTACTGGTTCTGGGGAATGCTTATTGTAATGATCGTTCTTACGGCTATGGGTAAACTACCACCAGAAGGTATGTTTAGTACTATTGGTCTTGTTGCAGCTATTATATTTATAGCTATGTGGATTGCATTACCAATTATTACATCATTAGAAAAAAAGTTATAAGGAGATAAAGATGAAAAATAAAGAACCATTAATATTAGCAGTTGTAGTATTCTTTTCACTTGTAACTTATTATTTGGTTGAGCCTTACGCTCACCATGTAATGCACAAGCACGTAGAGAGTGAAAATTTTGCATATGCAGATTTACCGGCAATAACAAAAACTGGAAATGCAGCAAATGGTAAAGAGTTAGTGATGAATGCTGGTTGTGCTGGCTGTCACTCAATAGAAAAAGCTGGAATGCCTGCTCCAATGGACGCAGTTATGGCAGCACAAAGCTATGGTGTTAACCCACCTGATTTGAGTGATGCCGGTGCAATTTATGATGCTAAATTTTTAGCAGATTTAATTAAAAACCCTGCACACGCTCTAAAAGTTGAGCACAAGTATGATGCTGCTCAAGGTAAAATGCACCCTATGGTTCCTTTTTATGGAATGGGTGGAGATATGGACCAAGAAGTTGCTGATATGGTAGCTTACTTACAGTCTATTGCTATTAGCCCTGCTGATGTAACTCCAAAAATTGCATTCGAAAATGCTTGTGGTAGATGCCACTCTGTTAGTTATGAAAAATGGACACAGGTTGGTTCAAAACCAGCATTCAAACATAAAAAAGATGAGTTAGCATTTGATATTAAAGTATTAGAATATCAAGATTCACTTAAAGCATATATGGGTAAATTACCACCAGATTTAAGTATGTATATTCGTTCTCGTAATGAGCAGTTTATCAGTACTTTAATTGAAAATCCTCAAAATCACTTAGCTGGAACTGCTATGCCACGTGTTGGTGTAACTGCAGATACTGCAGATAAAGTTATTGAGTATATGAAAGATGCTGGTGATACTAAGCGTCACGAAAGAGAATCAGTTGGTATGAATGTAATGATTTACATCGTTATTTTCGCTATCTTTGCACTTCTTTGGAAAAAACAAGTATGGAGAGACTTACACTAGTAAGTCCCGCAAAAGAGAGTAATCTCTTTTGCTCCGCTTTGACCGCTGAGGTCACTAAAGGGTGAAGCGAATGCTTCACTTTAATTTAAGGGCTGAGACTTTTTGTCTTAGCCCTTTTTTTTTGCAAAATTTTCTTAATCTTCTATATATTAATGTAAGCAATATGCCTTGCTTGTTTTAAACTTCTAGTTAGTGATGTATTAGTGGAAGATAATTATCTCTGGTTTCATCTCTTCTGAGATGAAACACATACCGAAGTAAATAAACATAATGCGTCACACCTCGGGAGAGGTGTGACGAGATTAGATAGACTTTTTGTTCACCCTCTCTTGAGGTGGAATCTATATAATCTTATTTCTTCTCAACTACAACAATAGTGCCGCATATCAAATCATGAAGAGCTTTTTTATCTTTTCTGTAAAATGGAAGAAGCAATCCTAAAAGAGTAGTAGCTGTAAATAAAAATGCTATAAATCTAAAAGATGCCTTGAAGAAACCTATATATTCTCCACTCTTATCATCTACAACTTTCATCTCATAAGCTTTTTTACCAGGAGTATGGCCAAATTTACTTAGTAGTAAAGCATATATTACACCATATAGTGCAACACCTAGAAGTGGTGCTATCTCAGATGATTGAAAATCATCCTTACCATCCATTATCATGTAAGCCGTAACGTATAGTATTGGAGCATAAATCATAAACATATCTGTAATGAATGCTTTTACTCTATCTACATACCTTGCATATACATATTTTGGCTTGGATGCGTCAACAGCCTGTTTTTGGCGTTTTTTTATATTTCTGAATCTCATGAGCTGATTATATCAAATTAATTCTTTGGCTTAAGTTTATAAGCTTTTATATAAGTTTTTCTACTAATTGTCTTCAAAATGCAAATAAACTGCTCTATAAGACCCCAAAAGTAAACAATTAGCTAATAAAAGCTATGGTTTAAACTTAATTTAAAAATTACCTCTGTACAATATGTAGTCTCAAAATGTATCACACAATGAGAAGTGATAGTGGAATAACAGATGCTGTTACTCTGCTATCACTTCAATAAGGTGATAACATTTAAAAAAAACAGGAGAATTAGAATGAAAAAAACAATGGTTTCTTTAGCGGCAGCGTCGTTAATCGTTACATCTGCAATGGCAGCTGACAAAGGTATTGATATCGTAACAACTGGTCAAGCAGTGGTTTACTATGAAACTCACCAATCAAATGGTACAAATGATAATATTCCAGCAACTGGTGATACTAAATTATTTGATCAACAAAGTTCAAATGCAAATGTTGGTGTTCAGTTAAACTTAGATGCTGATCTTAAAAACAACTTTACTTTTGGTTCTCAACTTACATACTTAGGTACTATGGGTTTAGAAAAAAATCTTGTTGGTGCTGTTAAGCAGGGTGGTGGTGTTACAACTACTTCAGATGCACGTGACCAAATAGCATTAACAAAAATCTTTGTTGCTAAAAAAATTGGAAATACAACAGTTAAATTAGGTCGTCAAGAGCTTCCTAAATCACTTTCTCCATTTGCTTTCTCGGAAGGTTGGAATGTATTTAAAAATACTTTTGATGCAGCATTATTAGTAAACACTGATATTCCAGATACTACTGTAGTTGGTGCATACGTTGGTGGTGGTAATTCAAGTACTAACATTCAAAATCTTACTGACCTTGAGGGTGGAGCGGTTGATGGTACTGCTTATATGCTAACTGTAGCTAATAAGTCGATTCCTATGACTGCTATAACTCTTACATACTATAACTTAGCAAATGTAACTGCATTTACTGCTGGTGAAAATGGTTTAGCTGCTTATTGGGCTGATGCGAAAGTAGCTGGTAAAGATTTACCAATGGGACTTAAAATAGGTCTTCAAGGTGGTATGATGAGTCCAGAAGATAGCGCTTGGGCTTCAACTACAGCACTTGGTGCAGAAGTTTCTTTAGCTCCAATTGACGCATTAACTGTTGCTTTAGCATATACATCAGTTGATGGTGATGATAATAAAGCTGAAATGGCTATCAAAAATACTGGTGGTATCAAAACTCCTTTATATACTCAAATGGTATATAATCAAGATGCTATTAAAGTAGATGCAAATACTTTTATGGTTAAAGGTGTTTACAACACTGGTGATTATGGTAAAATTATTGCTCAGTATGCTGGCACAACTGCTGGTAAATCTAATGCTATGAACACTGGTCGTGATACTACTGGTACTGATTACGGTGAATTTGATTTAATCTATAAAATCAAAGCTAGTGGCGTTCAATACTTCGCAGCTTACGTTAACCGTTCTTGGTCAACAGCAAATGCTGCAACAATGGATAACGATAATATAGTTCGTCTTTGGGCTCGTTTAAATTTCTAATAAGTATTTAGCTTATAAGAAAGACGACACGTCGTAGAACAAAACCTCATTCCCACGCCTATGCGTGGGAATACTTCTGATATTAATTTTAATCCAAAAACTTTATGATATAATCTCTATAATTTAAAAGAGAGAGAACTCCATGAAAATAATCCAAATACTTCTTTTATCAGCAACTTTACTTCTTGTAACAGCATGCGGAAATAGAACACCATTTAAAAAACAAGAACCACTTGAGAATGCAGCTTTAGTCTATATCTATGCACTTGACAATGTTAGTTCAAGTGAATCTAGTACAGCAAGTGATTACAACATACGTATAAATAATAAACCTTACATGGAACGCATTAAACAAGGTGAATATATTGTGTTAAATTTAAAGCCACAAGCTATGACAATTTCGGCTACAAAAAAACAAGTAGAAGAGAAAGTACTAACGCTGGACTTTAAAACTGGGCATATATACTATCTTAAAATTAAAGATGACCTTGATAATGGTGCATTTGAATTTCAACAAGTAAATAATTCTATTGGTTCAAAAGAGATAATAAAAACTGGGCTTGCAGGTTCATCTGAAGAATCACAAGAAAATATAATCACAGAGTTTGTAAATCCTAAAGAGACGGAATCTGTTGAAGTAAAGGCAGTAGTAGCTCCAGTTGTAGCTCCTATTGCTATTCCACAAGCTTCTACACCAGCTCAGAGCCTGAGTGCGCCTATGTCAAAAACTGATGAGATTATGAAAGCTTATGGTTTAAAAGAGAAAGGTATCATTAGTGATGAAGAGTTCAAGGCTCTGAAAACTAATATACTAAACAAGTAAACAGTATGCTAATTGACAGTTATGACAGAGTAGTTGACTATCTAAGAGTTTCAGTGACAGAACGCTGTAATTTTAGATGTCAATACTGTATGCCTGAGAAGCCTTTTTCTTGGGTTCCAAAAGAAAATCTACTCAGCTTTGAAGAACTTTTTGAGTTTATGAAAATTGCCATGGATGAGGGTGTAAATAAAATCCGTATTACCGGCGGTGAACCACTTCTCAGAGAAGATCTAGATAAATTTATAAAAATGATCTATGACTATAAAAATGATGTAGATCTTGCAATGACTACAAATGCATTTCTTTTAAAAGGTACTGCACGGAGGTTAAAAGATGCTGGACTAAAGCGTATCAATGTAAGTATTGATACTCTCAAACCTGAAGTAGCGCAGCAAATTGCACAAAAAGATGTTTTAAAGAATGTACTTGAAGGTGTTGATGAAGCCTTAAGAGTTGGACTTAAAGTTAAAGTTAACATGGTTCCAATGAAGAGCGTAAATGCGGATGAAATTATAGACGTTTTAGAGTATTGTAAAGAACGTAATATGAGCATTCGTTTTATTGAATATATGGAAAACTCTTTTGCATCTAAAGATATAAAGGGCCTTAAATCAAATGAGCTTTTAGAAATCATAAGTGCAAAGTATGAGTTTAGCGATGATGGTTTTGATGGCTCTTCACCTTCTCATTACTACACTATGAAAGATGGCTACAGATTTGGAATAATTGAACCGTATGAAGATGATTTCTGTAAGAAATGTAATCGCATAAGGCTTACTGCAGAGGGTAATCTTATCCCATGTCTTTATTTTGATGAAGCTATGAGTATATCTAAAGCCATTAAAGCTGGTGATATTAAAGCTGCTGCAGAGGTGCTTAGGGAAGTTGTTAGAACTAAGCCTGAGAAGAACAGATGGGGTGGAGAAGATGGTGAAGTCTCATCTCGAGCCTTTTATGAAACTGGTGGATGATAGTTGCTATATCTTGTAGAACATTTCTATAGTATTCAAGGTGAAGGTCGTTATACAGGTGTACCTTCTCTTTTCTTTCGTTTTGGTGGCTGTAACATGAAGTGCGAAGGTTTTGGATGTGAAGAAGAAGCATCTGATGGAACCAAAGTACTTGGATGCGACACTGTTTATGCAGTAAACAAAGAGCATTTCTCTTTTAACTGGAGCCCTATACAAAAGACTCAAGAGCTTCTTAACGTCTTGGATCTTTACGAACTGCCGCAAAGACCTGTAGACATAGTCTTAACTGGTGGTGAACCACTAATATATGCGAATGAAGGTATATTTGTAGAGTTCCTTGAAAAACTTCATGAAGAGGGTCATAAAATTACTTTTGAGACAAATGGCTCAATAGCAGTAGATTTTGAAAAATATCCAATTTATAAAGAGTGTATATTTGCTCTTTCTGTTAAGCTTTCAAACTCAAAAGAGCCTTTTAGAAAAAGAGTTAACGGTGATGTTATTTATTCTATTGCTTCAAATGCGAAAGAGGCTTTTTTTAAATTCTCAATAGATGCTGACTCGATTAATCTAGGTCTTGATGAGGAAATATTTAACATAACTCTACACTCTCCAAGAACGCAAGTTTATTGCATGCCACTTGGCGGGAACAAAGCTGAAGTAGAGGCTAATACAGAACCATTAATAGAATTTTGTAAAGCTAAAGGTTATAATTTTTCTGATAGACTTCACATAAGAATTTGGGATCAGAACAAGGGAGTTTAAATCATGATAATAAGAAAACTTTTTAAATTTGAAAATGCTCATATTGTTCGTGGATGTTCTACTGTAAAATGTAGAAGTTCTCTGCATGGACATTCATACAAAGTTGAGCTGCTTTTTGAATCTAACTTCTTGGATAATGGTCAAATGGTTTATGACTTTGGACTAATGAAACAAAATATGAAAGCCTTAGTTGAGAGTTTTGATCATGGAGTTACTGTTTGGAGTGGAGATAGCTGGGAATACTTAGACAGTATGAAAAAACATTCCGATAGATGGGTAGAACTTCCAGTTTCTCCATCGTGTGAGCAGTTTTCACGTGTTATATTTGTTATGATAGACAGACTCTTACAACTTACAAACAGTGTTAACGGCGAAAGAGAAGTAAAACTAAACAGTGTTATAGTTCATGAAACTGATACAGGTTATGCGCAAGCCTTTAGTTATGATGCTTATTCAAAAGATATGGGTTATATAGAGCTAGATTCTATAATCTTTTCTGATGAAGTTAAAAATAGTTGGCCTGATTGTGAGTTATGGGAGAGAGCTAAAAGAGGAGATAGTTTTATAAATCCTACAAGTGTTTAGCAGCTGCTTTAACAGCTTACTAAATTCATCTCTTTTTCGTTAGTAAAGCAAAATCTAATAGGCATAACTTTTACGATATCTCCAGATGCTATAAACTCAACACCTTCATTTACCATGATATAAGAGTTTGAAGATGCAAGTGGAGAAACCATCCCCGGTGCGAACTTCTTACACGGTTCAAAACAACTTCCATCAAAACTTCCAGGAACTAAAGTAATACGACCTTTTTTTAGTCTGTAATCGTTCTTCATCTTTGTTTCAATGGGATTGATAAATTTTTCATTGATACCACTTAGTGCTAATATTATATTTTGTCCAAATAGTTCAAAGTTTAGCGCTGCTGCCATAGGATTGCCAGGAAGATTCAGAACCAGTGTATTATTGATTCTTCCAAAAGTTGTTGGTTTACCTGGTTTTATCTCAACCTTATCAAAATAAGTCTCCATACCAAATGCGCCAAATGCTTCTTTTGTAAAGTCAGCATCTCCAACACTTACCCCGCCGGATGTAATAATAAGGTCACTATTCAATGCACTTTTTACGTGCGCTTTTAAATCTTCTAAAGTGTCTTGTGCAGTACCGATGAAATCAACCTCGCATCCAAGCTCTTGAGCACGCGAGAGCAGGGTAGGAGTGTTTGTGTTGTATAGCTGATAAGCTTCTACATTTTCAAAGTGCATTTTAAGTTCACTTCCAGATGCAAAGAGTGCAACGTGAGGCCTTTTATAAACTTTTATATGACTAATACCCTGAGATGCAAGAAGAGTTATTTGGTGAGCTTGCAGTTTTTGTCCACTCTTTAAAAGAGGCTCACCTTTTTTGATATCTTCACCACATAGACGAATATGTCTTCCATCTGACAAATTATTAGGTAGGGTTACTCCATTGTAACATTCAGTTGTATCTTCAACCGGAACAATGCATTCACAACCATCAGGGATTTTAGCTCCTGTCATTATTTTGATACCATTTCCTGAAGTAAGAACTTCATCAGAATTATCTCCGGCAAAGATAGTATGAGTTACTTTTACACAATTATCAGCATCTGCAACTTTTACAGCATAACCATCCATAGCAGAGTTGTCATATGGTGGTAGATTGTGTGTAGCAATTATATCTTCGGCTAGTATTGAGCTTAAAGCTTGCTCGATTGGTAAAATTTTTAATGATTTTTTTCTAGTGTGTTTGTGTATTAATTCTAGTGCTTCAAGTATTGTAACTGCCATGTCTCTTCTTTTATTTAATTTATTGTAATATTTCAGCATGAATGAAATGTATGATATGAGTATTGTAACACATAACTATGGTGTTATTGGAATTTTAGGAACGATTTTTGTCAATATATTAATGCTTGTCAGAGCAAAAGATATTACAAAATATACAAGATCTATGAGCCTTTTTATGCCTATAGTTATGACAGTAATTGGCACAGTTATATTTACTGGAATCGTAATGATGGCAGCTAAGCATCTAGAGTTTACAATAGAAAATATTCTAATGATAATGTTTGCTACAGCATTAATAATTTTAGAAAATATAAGATCAAAAAAATTACAACAATTAGATAAAAGCCAAGAAAATGTCTTTAGCAACTACAAGTCTGAAGCATATAAAATATTTAAGATAGAAGTTTTAATGGTTCTTGCTATATCTACATGGATGTGGATTTGATATATATACTTCATGATGAGGCTTCAAAGAAAAGTCTTAGCATCAAGGGTGAACTGCATAAATATCTTGTTAAAATTCGTCGTCATAGTGTAGGAGATGAGTTAAACTTCAGAAACAGAGATGATATAAAAACTCTTCATAAATATAGAGTAGTGCAGGTTGAATCAAGAGCTGTAGAGCTAGAACTGATATCTTCCAAAGAAGAGATAACTCAGAGTGACAAGCAGCTGCATATTGCTTGGTGTGTAATAGACGCCAAATCAATAGAAAAAGTTTTACCATCACTAAATGAGATAGGTGTTGAGAAGATTTCTTTTATCTATTGTGACAGAAGTCAAAATAATATAAAGTTAGACTTTAAAAGGTTTGAGAGAATCTTAGAAGCTTCGATGCAACAGTGTGGGCGAAGTTCCTATATGGAGTTTGATACATATAAAAGCATCAAAGAATTTATAACAGAGTTTGAAGATGTAAAAGTTTTTGATTTTTGCGACAATATTTTAGACTCAGATGCTGATTTTGAGAGAGTATTAGTCGGCTGTGAAGGCGGCTTTTCACAAGTTGAGAGAGAACTTTTATCAAAGAAAGAAAACTTTAGACTTGATACTCCTATGGTTCTTCGTTCTGAAAGTGCTGCGGTAGCGATAGCAAGTAAGATTTTACTTTAAAATTAAGAAATATTTTGATATAATTCGGGTTCCAAAAATCCGCACCCATACGGATTAAAAAAATATATAGATATTCGCACATTAACGAGTATCAAAAGGCAATAAAATGAAAAAAGATCTTCACCCTAACTTAGTAACTTGCGCAGTGTCTTGTGCATGTGGAAACAGCTTTGAAACAAAAAGCCAAACTGACGCAATGCGTATTGATATCTGTAATGAGTGTCACCCATTCTTCACAGGTTCTGAGAGAATGGTAGATACTGCTGGTAGAATTGAGAAATTCAACGCACGTTACGCTAAGAAATAGTAATTGCTACAATTTGTTCCAACTCCGATTGGAAACATTGGCGATATATCGCTTAGAGCTATCGAAGCTCTAAGTAACGCTGATACTCTACTTTGCGAAGATACTCGCGTTACAAAAAAACTTATACATATTCTAAAAGAGAGATACAACACTGTTTTTAAACAAGATCAGCAGTTTATATCTTTGCACTCACACAATGAAAAATCTTTTGTTGAAAAATTAGAACCATCTTTTTTTGAGCAAAATATTGTTTACGCTTCAGACGCAGGTATGCCAGGTATAAGCGATCCTGGACAACTCTTAATTAAATATGCATTGGAAAATGATGTAAAATATGATGTACTTCCTGGGGCAAATGCACTTCTGACAGCTTTTGTTGCTAGTGGCTTTGTAGAGACACAGATGCTGTTTTGGGGCTTTTTACCACACAAGGGGAAAGATAGAGCTACTTCACTTCAAGGTGCACTTCATAGTGGATATACAACTGTGCTATATGAATCACCACATAGATTGGAGAAGCTGCTTCTTGAGATAAAAGAAGAAGAGCCTTCTAGAAAGATATTTTTAGCAAAAGAGCTAACTAAAAAGTATCAAAACTATTTTAGTGGCACAGCAGAAGAAATCTTAAGTGCGTTAAATGACAATATTCGTGGTGAGTGGGTTGTTGTAATTGAAGCCGGCGAGATACATAACAGCAGTGCTGTTTCACAAACTGACATTTTGGAACTTGACTTGCCAAAAAAAATACAAGCAAAACTTATTTCTAAAATAACAGGTGAAAATACAAAGTCTTGTTACCAAAGACTGCTAAAACTACAATAAAAATAATAAACTAACTCTATTATCACTTTTTTTTGCTAAAATGTCTTCATGTTAATTTATGCTAAACAACCAGTCCAATATATAATAAAAAATTATCCAAATAAGATAAGAACTCTCTATCTTGCAAAAGACGTTGATAAAAAAGAGTATTCTGAATTAATGAAGATGAATTTTGAAGTAAAACGTATACCTGCAGATGCTGCAGGTAAGATGTGTAAGAATGCTAATCATCAAGGCATCCTAGCTGAAGTGGATGATTATGAACTACACCCATTTAACTCTTTTTTGGACAAAGATTTCGTTCTAGTTCTCTCCGGCTTAACAGATGTTGGAAATATTGGTGCAATCGTTAGAACTGCTTATGCGCTTGGTGTAGAAGCAATCGTAGCGTGTGGAATTAAAAAATTAAACTTTGAACCTGTCATGAGAACTAGCACCGGCGCTCTGTTTGATATGCCTTTTGCCTTGCAGCATAATATACATGATGTTATGAATGATTTAAAAACATCCGGCTTTTGCATCTATGGTGCAGATATGGGTGGAACAGACATAAGAGATGTGAAGATAAAACAAAAGAGAGCTTTAGTTTTAGGAAATGAAGGAGAAGGTTTAACTTCTCGTATAGTCTCAAAACTAGATGAAGTTGTTAGTATACAAATGTCACATGATTTTGATTCTTTAAATGTTAGTGTGGCAGGAGCTATTTTGATGGATAGGATGAGAATATGAGTGATGGACTTAGTAAGTTAAAAAGTATTGGTGCTCAAAAGATACATGAGCAAACCCATATAGCAAGACAGCATGTTCAAGCTGTGCTTCATGAAACTTTTGATGATCTTACTAAGATTCATCTTTTAGGTTTTATCTCAATTTTAGAGAGAGAATATAGCGTAGATTTGAGTGATCTAAAAGAAAAAGCTAAAATTTTTTATGCTGGAGAGAACTTATCTGATGAGCAGGATACAAAAGTTTTCGTATCACCTAAAAAGAAAAAAAATTATACACTTGTTTATATAGTAGTTGTTGCAGTAATATTTGCAGTAGCTGTCTCATTTACTCTAGACCTAACATCAACTGCATCAGACAAGTCTAAAAATCATGTAATTGATAATAGAGCAATAAACCATGCCAAAGACAGTATGTCTCAAAATGCTACAGTAGAAGAGATAAATGCTACTATACCTGTGGTTGTTGAGACAGAACCTGAACCAATAGAGATTGTAAAATCTTTTAAAATTATTACTTCATCACAGCTTTGGATAGGTTATATAGATTTATCAACATATAAAAAAAATCAAAAACTTTTTACGGGTGAGTTAGATCTTGATCCTAATAAAGACTGGATATTAACACTTGGACACGGTTATGTTAAAGTTGAGCTAAACGGAGAGGTCACAGAGTTCAAAGAAAAATTAAACATTAGACTTCTGTACAAAGATTCGAAATTATCAAAGATAAGTTTTAAAGAGTTTAAAGAATTAAACAAAGGTAGTAAATGGTAAAAGTCTTTTTTGCCATCCTACTCGCTTTTTCTATATCGTTAGGTGATGAAGTAAAAGAAGTAGATCTTTTAACACAAAAAATACAAACTCTTATAGAACCACAAGTTTATAAGCAAAACAGTGCATATATAGATATTATATTTTCTCCTAAATCAGACTACTATTCAGGAGATAGAGTAGATGCTGTAAAAATTATACAGACACTAAAAGATAATGGACTTTTAAATCTATTTTTTGAAAAACCAAGTGAGGTGACACTGCATTTTAAAACGAGTGGCTCACCTCTGTTTTTTGTAAAAATTATGGGTGATACTCTAAATAACATAGGTTATTACAGATATGTAACAGAGGAATCAAACCTTAATAGCTCAGAGTTTACTTGGACTATCAATTTAACTTCAGAGTATGCCACTGACCCTCTTATACTTCAACAAGAACTTTCTAAAAGTGGTTGTAATATTGTAAATATATATAGAAATTCTCCAACAGACTGGACATACGTGGTTGACATGAGAGATGGTGAGTTAAATGTTGAAACTCTTATGGATGGTATGGAAGTAAAATTAAAAAGATCTCTATATGCTAAATGGATAAATGTTTCACAAGTTAAAAAGCTATTAATTACATCTTCACCAAGAAATAGTTGGTATCCGTACATTGCTCTTTATGACAGCTCTTTGCATCTATTAAAGGTGATAAAAAGAGATAGTAAGAGAAGTAATATATCACTAAAATTTAAAGATAATGTACACTACGTAAAAATTTCAGATATTTACACTCTCAAAAATATACGTGATGACCTCGTTTTAACTCCCATAGGTGCAAGATAGATAAATTATATTAGTAAAGTATAAACATTTTTCGCTAAAATACCATCAATAATTTAACCAGGAATATTTGATGTTTGATGAAATACAGTTTGACAGAATAAAAAAGTTACCGGAGTATGTTTTTGCTGAGGTAAATGGGCTTAAAATGGCTGCACGTAGAGCAGGTGCAGATGTTATTGATTTTTCAATGGGAAATCCTGACGGAGATACCCCAGAACACATTAGAGAAAAGCTTATTGAGTCTGCCCAAAAAACAAAAACTCATGGTTACTCTACTTCAATAGGTATTCCTAAACTTCTTATAGCAATCTCAGATTGGTATAAAAGAAGATATGACTGCGATTTAGATCCAATGAAAGAGTGTGTCGCTACGATTGGTTCTAAAGAGGGTTATGCACATTTAACTTATGCTATTACAAACCCAGGTGATGTTGCTGTTATGCCAGATCCTACTTACCCTATTCATGAATTTTCTTTTATCTTAGCAGGTGGTAATGTTGTTAAGTTTGCAATTGAGTTTGATGAAGATTATAAAGTTAAAGAAGATAAATTTTTTGAAGATTTAACAAGAGTTTTTAGAGAATGCTCACCAAAACCAAAATATGTCTTAGTTAACTTTCCTCATAATCCGACAACAGCAACAGTGACACAAGAATTTTATGTTCGTTTAGTTGCTATGGCAAAAGAGAAAAGATTTTATATTATAAGTGATATAGCATATGGAGATATCAGTTTTGACGGTTATGTAACACCTTCAATTATGAGTGTTCCAGGAGCAAAAGATGTTGCTGTTGAGAGTTTCACTCTTTCAAAAAGTTATAACATGGCGGGTTGGCGTGTTGGCTTCTTTGTTGGAAATAAAAAGCTAATTGGTGCTCTTCAAAAAATCAAATCTTGGTTGGACTATGGAATGTTTACTCCTATTCAAGTTGCAGCTACAGTTGCATTAAATGGAGACCAGCAATGTGTGAAAGATATTACCGATAAGTATAACCATCGTCAGGAAATACTCTTAGAAGCATTCAATAGAGCAGGTTGGCATATGCGAAAAAATCAGGCGAGTATGTTCGTTTGGGCAAAATTGCCTGAATGTTGTGCGCATTTAGGTTCGTTAGAGTTTTCAAAAAGACTTCTAACTGAGGCTGGTGTTGCAGTAGCTCCTGGAATAGGTTTCGGTGAGGCTGGTGAAGGATATGTTCGTATTGCTCTAATTGAAAACGACAACCGTATTCGTCAAGCAGCAAGAAATATCAAAGAGTTTTTAAAACAGTTTCAAGAAGAAGAGAAGTAGAATGATTAAAGTAGGAATAATAGGCGTTGGAACTGTTGGAACAAGTGTAGTAAATATTTTAAAAGACAATGCTGATGTTATTTCTGCTCGTGCCGGTCAAGACATAGTTGTTAAGAGTGGAGTTGTTAAAAATCTTTCTAAAGATAGAGGTATAGATATAACACTTACAGACAACGTTGATGATATTTTAAATGACCCTGAAATAGATATAGTAGTAGAGCTTATGGGTGGAGTTGAAGAGCCGTTTGAAATTGTTAAACGTGCACTAAAAAGTGGTAAAGCGGTAGTTACTGCAAACAAAGCACTTTTAGCATATCACCGTTATGAGCTTCAAAGTCTGGCAAATGATATTGCATTTGAGTATGAAGCTAGTGTTGCTGGCGGTATCCCTATTATCAATGCTCTTCGTGATGGATTATCTGCAAATCATATAGAGTCCATTATGGGAATTATGAATGGTACTTGTAACTATATGTTGACAAAGATGGCAAATGAAGGTGTTTCATATGACGCTATCTTAAAAGAAGCACAAGAGCTAGGTTATGCAGAATCTGATCCTACATTTGATGTTGGTGGATTTGATGCGGCGCATAAACTTCTCATTCTTGCTTCTATTGCTTATGGCATAGATGCAAAACCTGAAGATATCTTAATCGAAGGTATTGAGAATGTAACTTCAGATGATATAGCATTTGCAAAAGAGTTCGGTTATGCGATTAAGCTTTTAGGAATCGCAAAGAAAGATGGTAATGAAGTTGAGCTTAGAGTTCATGCTTGTCTAATTTCTAAAGATAAAATGATTGCTAAGATTGATGGTGTTATGAACGGAATCTCTGTTGTTGGAGATAAGGTTGGTGAAACACTATACTATGGTCCTGGTGCTGGTGGGGATGCTACTGCAAGTGCTGTTGTCGCTAATATTATTGATATTGCCAGAAGTGGCAAATCTAGACCAATGCTTGGATTTGATAAACCTTTAGAAGGCAAATTAACTCTAAAAGCAACCCAAGATATAAACTCAAAATACTATATTCGTATAAATGTTTCTGACCGTACAGGTGTGCTTGCAAAAATTACTAAAGTATTTGAAGAAAATAATATTTCTGTTGAGACTATGCTTCAGCGTCCAGCTACAGCAGCCTCAGCAAATCTTCTTTTTTCTACGCATATTGCACTAGAAAAAGATATTCAAAATATGATAAAAAGTATTGAAGCATTAGAATTTGTAAACATGACTCCGGTGATGATTAGGATAGTATAAAGGACTATTATGGAAAATATTGAGACAATAGACAGCGTATGTACTTACTGTGGGGTTGGTTGTGACATAGCAGCCAACGTTGATACCAAAGAGAATAAAATTAAGAGTATATTTGCACATCCAGATGGTGTAGTTTCTCAAGGTAAACTTTGTATAAAGGGTAAGTATGGCTTTGACTTTGTCGATGCTCCAGATAGACTTCGTATTCCTCGTATCCGTAAAAGTTTCTTAGAAAAAAATCCGACAATTAAAGATGCTATAGGTTCATCTCTTGTTGAGTTAGATGATATTTGGTATGAGACAAACTTGGATGATGCTACTACAGCGGCATCTATGAAATTAAAAGAGATTCAAGCCAACTATGGTCGTAAATCAATAGCGTCTATTGGTGGAGCTAGAACATCTTGTGAGTCTGTTTATCTTTTTCAAAAATTTACACGACATACGCTAAATAGCCCTCATGTGGACAATTGTGCTAGAGTTTGTCACTCTCCATCACTTAGTGGGATGAAACGTACTATAGGTGAGGGAGCTGCAACTAACCCTTACAACGATATTTATAATGCTGAGTTTATGATAGTTATAGGTTCAAACACTACAGAAGCTCATCCTATCATTGCAAACCGTATAATAGACGTTGCACGTGATCATGATAATTTAGCAGTTTTTGATATTCGTGAGATAAAGCTACATAGATTTTCTAAGTACAAAGGTATCATGCCACATGAAGCTAACCTACTTACTCTAAATATGCTTGCATATGTAATCATAGATGAAGAGTTATATGATGAATCTTTCTTAGAAAACCGTACTAAAGGATTTGATGATTTTAAAGAAAAAATCATGAATGACCCTTATGCTAACCCTAATTATTACAACGAAATAGAAGGCTATGAGTATCTTTCTAAAATGATAAGAAAAGTGGCTAGGGAGTATGCACTTAAAAAGTCCATGATTTTCTGGGGACTTGGTATCACTGAGCATATTGATGGTTCATACGCTGTTATGGCGATGGTGCACCTTGCACTTATGACTGGAAATATTGGAAAAAGTGGAGCAGGTCTTATGCCTCTTCGCGGTCAAAATAATGTTCAAGGTGCTTGTGATATGGGGATGCTTCCATATTTTGATCCAGATTATCAAGAACCAAAAGAGGTTGGTCTTATGACTCCTCAGTTAGTTGATGAAATGCTTGAAGATAAAGTAAAAGCAGTTTTAAATATTAGTGAAGATTTAACACATATACATCCAAATCTCAACAAAGTTAATAAGGCTTTTGAAAAGTTAGAACTTTTAATGGTTCAAGATTTGTTTATGACAGATGTAGCACAGAGAGCTGATATAGTTATTGGTGTAAAATCAGCGTATGAGAAAACAGGTGTATACATAAATGCTATGCGCCGTCTGCATCTTTCTCAACCACTTGTAAAATCAGACCTTCCAGATGACTGGGAAGTAATACAGTTAATGGATAACAAGATGGGCGGAGATGCCTCATATGTTAGTTCTGAGGAGATATGGAGAGAAGTTCAAAAGGTAGCTTATAGACGTTTTTCTGGAGCAGACTATCATAGACTTGAGAAACATCGTAAACGTGGACTTCAGTGGCCAGTACATACCGAAGACACACCTATACTTCATCAACTAGACTTCCGTACAGATGATGGATTAGGTCATTTTCACTATAACCAGTATAAACTTCGTGGAATGATAAAAGAGATAAAAGAGAAAAAACTTACAGGTTATCATTTAAGTACAGGTAGAACAATCGCTCACTATAATAATGCAGCACAAACTTCAAGAAGTGAAAGCTTAATGAAACGTTATGATGAAGATGTTTTACTGGTTTGTGAAGAAGATGCTGCGGACTTTACAAGTGACAGAGTTATTTTAAGAAGTGAATTTGGAGAAACAACGCCACTGACTATTAAAATAACAGATAAAGTTCAACCAAAAACATTGTTTTCGACATTCCATCATGCAAAAAGTAAAATCAATGCACTCTTTGGAGATGCACGAGACGAAGTTATTATGACTGCCGCATTTAAAACTATAAAAGTAGAAGTAATTAACTGCTAATATGAGTAGAGCCAAGGGAGATTTAGCCGAAGACAGAGCGTGCAAATTTCTCTATGAAAACGGCTTTATGCTTGTAGATAGAAACTTTTACTCTCGTTTTGGCGAGATAGACATCATTGCTACCAAAGATGAAGTTCTACACTTCGTTGAAGTAAAAAGCGGACTTGACTTTGAGTCCGCTATACAAAACATAACTCCAAAAAAATTATCAAGACTTATAAGAACAGGCAACGTTTATATGAAGAAAAATAAGCTTGATGTAAACTTTGTTTATGATGCCATTGTTGTGACACCAAAAACTGTAGAGATTGTCGAAAACATCACTATTTAGCTTTATTTTACTCTTCTGACTCGTGCATTTCCAAAAAATAATATGCCATCGATTCTACTCTCTTGGAGAATGTTGTCTGCATCTAAAATAAATGTAGCATCGTTTGAGCCGCCACTAAGATAATCTTTTTCTACACTTACCGTATAGATATACTTGTCTTCTTCGTGCTTGATGTGTTTTACAATTACACCCTCCTGAGTGTCCTTGCTTCCAAGAGCAGTCATACGTTTTAGTTCATTTTTTTTCATTGATAAGAGATTGTTTTTTTTGTTGAAAAACATACTTATCATATCATCACCAAAGATAGTATCCAAAACTTCTTTTTTGTTAGTTTCAACATCTTCATAACTGGTATCATAGCACACACGAATAAGATTGAATGTAGATGTTTCCACTCTCTCTTTCTTATACTCACTCACATAGGTTTTATTTTTAGCATAGTCAAACGTATATGTTTTTATCTTTTTAAAATCCTGAGCATACTCAGAGTTAATATATTTTTGAGGAATAAGCACGCCATCCTTTACTTGACCGATACTCTGCATAACATACTTCTTATGATTTGTGAGTGCACCGACTATACCTGAACCAGTACCAATAATGGTAATATTATATTCCTGCCCATTATTTGCATAAGTAATTTCAGCATCTGCAATCTTGCCAAACAGGGACAACTCACCCACATAGTCCATCTTTATGCTACTAGCCGACAGAGTTAAAGAAATCAGTATCAATAATATTGTTTTTTTCATACATACCTCCTCTTTATTATTAAAATATCAAAATATTATGTAGATTAAATGTGATGATTCTTTAAGGCTCTTTTTTTAGTTCAACTTCATCAAGCATATCATAAAAGCCAGCGGGTTCTCTGCTGCCTCTGTCATCATGAATTATTTTACCTTGTGGAGTAAGAAAGTAATGTCTTGGAACACCTTTAATAGCAAACTGTTTAGGGATTTTATGTTGATCTCTTGAGAGGTATAAAAGTATATACTCTTTTTTTAGCCTACTGATGACTTCATTTTTTGAGAGAGTTAGTTGTTTAAACCTATCGCAAAATCTGCACTCATCTGCACCAACAAATAAGTAAATATCTTTGTGCTCCTTTTTTGCCTGAGATAGTGCTTTATCATAGTCGTGTAACCAGTTAAGTTCGTAGCTGTAAAGAGACGATATAAAAAATATAGTAAATATTAGAATTTTCATAGATGTATTCTACAAGATAATATTTAAAATGATATAATTTTTAAAAATAAATTACAGATAGTATGAAGTAATTAAAGATAATTTAACTTTTTTTGGTAAGGAAACTAAATGGATGCAAATATATTTTTTGGCTCAACAGAGCTTACAAGTAGCAGTTATAGTGAAAGAAAAAGTCCTTACAGTGGACAAGTTGTTTCTCGTGCTTGTGTATGTTCTCAAGAAGATGCAATAAAAGCACTGAATATAGCTGATAAAGCTGCAAAAGAAGCGAAAAAATCAACTCTTTCTCAGAGATGTAACTGGCTTTTAGATGTTGCAAGTAAGTTAAAAGAAAATAGAGAAGATATGGCTCAAACTATTACAGATGAAGTAGGGAAGCCTATAGCTTTTGCTCGCATCGAGGTTGACAGATGTATAGAGACTGTAACACTTTCTGCAGAAACTATGCGTACTATGCATGGTGAGACTATAAACACGGATGCTATGGTTAGCGGTAAAAAGACGACAGCATTTTTTACTCGTGAACCGGCCGGTGTTGTTGTCGCGATAACTCCTTTTAACTTTCCGCTAAACCTTGTCGCTCATAAACTTGCACCAGCTCTTGTTGCAGGTAATGCGGTAGTTTTGAAACCTACTCCAGAAGCACCTTTAACTGCATATAAATTTGCAAAACTATTCATAGATAGTGAGTATGCAATAAAAGATGCTCTAAGTGTTGTTTACGGAGATGCTGAGGTAGGAAGTGCTTTAATATCCAGTGATATACCTAGGGTAATCAGTTTTACAGGTTCTGTTCCTGTTGGGAACATCATTACGAAAATTGCTGGAATAAAAAAAGTATCGCTAGAGCTTGGCGGAAATGCAGCAACCTATATAGATGCAAGTGCTGATTTAAACCTTGCAGCCGCTCGTTGTGCCTTTGGTGCTTTTGTAAATTCCGGTCAGGTTTGTATATCTCTTCAGCGCATATATGTAAATACTGATATCTATGATGAGTTTGCTCTTAGAATGGCAGAAGAAACAAAAAAACTCGTTGTCGGTTCACCTTATGATGATGATACATTTTTAGGCCCACTTATAGATGATGAATCTGCTTCTCGTGCAATGCGCTGGGTTGAAAGTGCCATGACAGAAGGTGCAAAACCTCTTCTTCCTTTGCAGCGTGATGGAAGAATGTTTAATCCTTGTGTAATGGCTGATGTAAGAGATGATATGTCTATAGTTTGTGAAGAGGTTTTTGCCCCTATTGTTTCTTTGATAAAAGTTGATAATTTTGATGATGCTCTTCCTCGTATGAACAACTCACCTTATGGTCTTCAGTTCTCTGTCTTTACAAATGATTTACGCATAACTCAGCGTGCAATTTCTGAGTTGGAAGCTGGTGGGATAGTTATAAATGACATACCTACACTTAGATTTGATATTCAGCCTTATGGCGGTATAAAACTTAGTGGAGTAGGGCGTGAAGGACCTAAGTTTGCAATAGAAGAGATGACAGAAGTAAAAAGCGTTATCATCTGCTAATGCGTAAAAAAGTCATAATATCTGCATGTTTGCTTGGGCATCTATGCCGTTATGATGGTAAGACCAAAAAAACAAATGAAATCGTAGAAGCATTTAAGGCTTATGAAATCATTCCTTTTTGTCCTGAAGCACCTATCTTTGGTACTCCAAGACAAAGAATATCAGTAGTCCAAATTGATGGAAAAAATCTAATAATCACTGATGAAACAAACGAAGATGTAACTCAAAAATTAGAGGATGAAATCAACTCGTTTATAAAAAAATATCCAGATGCACATAATATAATTTTAAAGTCAAAAAGTCCAAGCTGCGGATTTGGAACTACACCTATTTTAAATGAACAAAGAGAGATATTAAATTACTCAAATGGAATTGCTGCTCAAATATTCCAAAATAACTACATAAACACCAAAATAGAAGATGAAAACTCTTACCTTTAACTAATTTTATCCCCATTTTTAGATATAATCGCGTAATTTTATAAAAGAGAATAATAGATGGATATTAGAGAAGAGTACTTAAAATTTTTTGAGTCAAAAAACCATGACAGAATAGCATCGGCACCGTTGGTTCCAGATGATGCTTCGCTTCTTTTCAACAACGCTGGTATGGTGCCTTTTAAGTCAATATTTACAGGTGAAATCCCGAGACCTGCCAACCCAAGAGCTACTTCATGTCAGACATGTTTAAGAGCCGGCGGAAAGCATAACGATTTAGAGAATGTTGGGCACACTGCAAGACACCATACATTTTTTGAGATGCTGGGTAACTTTAGTTTTGGTAATTACTTTAAAGAAGAAGCTATAGATTATGCATGGGAATTTATTACTGAGGTAATTAAACTTCCTGTTGACAAGCTTTGGGTTACAGTCCATGAGAGTGATGATGAAGCTGAACTTCTTTGGCAAAAACATGTAAGTAAGGACAGAATCCTTCGTCTTGGAGATGATGATAACTTCTGGCAGATGGGTGATACTGGGCCATGTGGACCGTGTAGTGAAATCTTTTATGATCAAGGTGCTGAGAATTTCTCAGGCGAAGAAGATTATCTTGGTGGCGATGGTGACAGATTTTTAGAGATTTGGAATCTCGTTTTCATGCAGTATGAAAAAAGTGCTGATGGAACAATGACAGAACTTCCAAAACCTTCTATTGACACAGGTATGGGGCTTGAACGTGTTGTAGCTATTAAAGAAGGTGCTCTTAGTAACTATGGTTCATCTCTTTTTATGCCAATCATTGTTGATGTACAAAAACTAATTGGCAAAGAATATGAGTATGTATCTGGTGCTTCATACCGTGTAATTGCTGATCATATCAGAACTACAGTTTTTCTTTTAGCTCAAGGTATCAACTTCTCAAATGAGGGTCGTGGTTATGTACTTCGTCGTATTCTTCGCCGTGCAGTAAGACATGGTTACCTTCTTGGATTTAGAGAAGCATTTATGTACAAGCTTGTTGACACAGTTGTAGAAATTATGGGTGGTGAATATGACTACTTAACGGTTAAAGCTACTGCTGTTAAAGAGCAAATAGAACTTGAAGAGGCTAGATTTTTTAAGACTATTGAGTCTGGAATCGCTCTATTTGAAGAAGAAGTTTTAAGCACTAAAGAGACTTTTTCAGGAGAAGTAGCCTTTAAACTTTATGATACTTTTGGTTTCCCACTTGATCTTACAGAAGATATGTTAAAAGGTAAAAACCTTAAACTTGACTCTGCTAAATTTGAAGAGTTGATGTTAGAGCAAAGAACTCGTGCAAAAGCTGCTTGGAAGGGTAGTGGAGATGCAGATACTCATGGTGACTTTAAAGAACTTTTAGAGAAGTTTGGTGAAAACACTTTTGTTGGTTATGAGTTTATGGCTCACTCATGTAAAGTACAAGCACTTCTTGATGAAAATTTTAAAAGTGTGAGCTCACTATCACCTGACACAAAAGGCTGGGTTCTTTTAGATATCACTCCTTTTTATGCTGAGAGCGGTGGGCAGACAGGAGATTGTGGAGAGCTAGAAGGTTTTGCAAAAGTAGAAGATACAAGAAAATTCTTTGGTCTTAACCTTTCTCAAATCTCTGTGATTGACGAGTTGAAAATTGGTACAGTTGTAGATGCTAAGGTAGATATTTCAAGAAATGAAATTACTAAACATCACTCAGCCACTCACCTTTTACACGCAATTTTATATGATGTTTTAGGAGATCATATCTCTCAGGCAGGATCACTTGTTGAATCTGATAGACTTAGATTTGACTTCTCTCATCCAAAAGCCTTGACTCAGACTGAGTTAGTAGAAATTGAGACAAGAGTCAACAATGATGTTCTAAGAGCAATACCTGCAAATACTCAAGTTATGGGTATTGAAGATGCTAAAAATAGTGGTGCTAAAGCTCAGTTTGGTGAGAAGTACGGTGATGAAGTTCGTGTTGTTAGTTTTGACAGAGCATCTGTAGAGTTTTGTGGTGGAGTCCATGTTGACAATACTGCAAATATTGGCTCATTCATCATCACAAAAGAGAGTGGTGTAAGTGCCGGTGTTAGAAGAATCGAAGCAGTTTGTGGTCAAGCTGCATACAAATACTTTTGTGAGCAAAGAAGCTTAGTAAAAGAAGTAGAAGCTGAAGTTAAAAACCTTGATGTTTTAGCAGGTATATCAAGACTAAAATCAAATATAGCAGAGTTAAAAACAGAGCTTAAAGAGGCTCAAGAGAGTTCAAAAGTAGAAATAACTGCTAATGAGATAAATGGTGTAGCCGTTGTAGTTGAAGAGCTTGCATCTGGCGATATAAAAGAAAAAATTGATGAACTTAAAAACCAAAATGAGAAACTTTGTGCAATGCTTTTTCAAGTAAAAGGCGATAAGGTTCTTATAGCTGCAGGTATTAAAAATGCAGATGCTAAAGCTGGTGATTGGATTAAAGAAATTGCTCCTATTTTAGGCGGCGGTGGCGGCGGTCGTCCAGATTTTGCACAAGCTGGCGGAAAAGATAAGACTAAATTACCTGAAGCGAAAGTTGAAGCTCTAAAATTTATTACAGAGGTTCTTTCTTAGTGCAAGATTTTTTCTTAAATTATAAAACTATAATAGTTTTTTTACACGTTATTTCAGCTGTAGTGTGGGTTGGTGGCATGATAGCTATGCGTTACGCTGCTCATCCATCATTTATGGAGATAGAGTCTCCAGCTAAAAGATTAGAACGTATAGCGCATGCACTGAAGAGATTATTTACTATAGTTCTTCCTTTTGTAATTATTCTGATTCTAACTGCTGTCGTTATGATAAAAGGCTATGGTCTCTCACAAAGTGAATATAGTGTTTTTTCACATGCTAAAGAGGGAATCTGGTCTATTATGTTTATCAATCTTGTTGTAATGATGAAGAGAAGAAATAGAGCTGATAAGATGTTAAATGATGGTAACTTTGCTGGCGCTAAGGGACAATTAGAACTTATTGGAAAATATATGGTTCCGACAAATATCATTTTAGGTGTAATTGCTATTTTTATTGGAACGTATTTTTCTTCTACTCTTTAACATTTTTTGGTTAGAATAATAGATAATTAGAGCAAAGGAATTTCAATGGAAACAAAATTTGATATGTTTTATGAGACAGAAGTACCAGAAGATGAACTTATAGTATCTCGTGCAGATTTTTCGGGAATAATAACTTACGTGAATGAGACTTTTGCGGATATTTCAGGATATGAGCCTGATGAGCTTATTGGTCATCCACACAACATCATACGACATCCAGATATGCCAAAGTCCATTTTTGCTGATTTGTGGGATACTCTTCAAAGAGGAGATATTTGGCATGGTTATGTGAAAAATCGTCGTAAAGATGGTGGCTATTACTGGGTATATGCTAGGGTTTCAACTGTTATGAAAGATGGAGAACCTGTAGAATATAAATCTGTTAGAGAACCTGTTTCAAGAGAAAAAGAGATAGAAGTGCAAAATCAATATGATAAGCTTCGCTCCCAAGAAGAAGGAATAACTAGAGTTGTTTTGTATGTTAAAAATGACAAACTTGATTTAGCTAAGAAACTTGAAGAATAGTTATTTTCTAAAGCACTTATTATCATGATAAGATTGGCATCAGGTTCTGTAACTCGTGCTCAACTTCTACGCGCGGCCGGAATAGAGTTTATTCAAGAAGCAATAGACTTCGATGAAGACTCTATCATAGCAACTTCTCCAAAAAACTTTGTATATCAAGCTACACTCGGAAAGTATGAGGTAAATCTAAAAGAGTTCGGATATGAAGATTATCCACTTTTAGTTGCCGATACTGTGGTAACTGCAAAAGGTCAAATCCTTAGAAAAGCAAAATGCGCTGATGATGCCAGAAATATTTTGATGACCCAAAGTGGAAATATAACTTCTATTGTTACATGTATGATCTACCATTCAAAAGAGAAAAAAATTATAGATATATCTCAAACTGACTATATATTTGATGAGTTCAATTTTGATGATTTAGATGCTTATTTGGCAAGTGGTGAGTGGAGAGGAAAAGCCGGAGCTTGCATGGTTGAGGGTTTTTGCAAAGCCTACATAAAAGAAGTTAGAGGCTTTGAGAGTACTGCAATGGGATTAAATACAGAAGTTTTAAAAGCTTTTATTTAGTCGTTTACGCAAACTCTGTTTCTACCACCATCTTTAGCCTTGTAGAGTAAGTCATCTGCTTCTCTGTAAAGCTCTTCTTCGTTCGTTATAGCTGAATCTTTTACTACTAAACCAAATGAAGATGTTACATACTGGCTAGCAGTGTTGTTTGCATGTTCAATTTTTAGATTCTCTATGTTTTGTCTAACCTGTTCTATTAGCTCTAAAGATTGTTCTTTATCCAAGCCTTTAAACAAAATACCAAACTCTTCTCCCCCAAGTCTAAAGCAGTAATCGTCTGCTCTGCTTAGAGATGATTGCATAGACTCAGCTATCTTTTGAAGGGCTTCATCACCACTGATATGGCCATATGTATCGTTATAAAGTTTGAAATAATCTATATCCAAAATAGCAAAAGATACATGCTTTTTTTCACGTTTGGCACTGTTGATGAGCTGTGGAAATTTTTTGTTGAAATATCTTCTATTGTAAAGATGTGTTAACTCATCAGTTATAGAAATCTCTTGGAGTTTTCTCTCAGTCTCTTTACGTGTTCTTATTTCTAGTTTTAGTTTTTTATTTATTCTCAAAATTATAAACAGGATAGAGCTAAAGATAAGCATAATCACAGCTAGCCATTGTAAAATAGGTTTATAGTTTACATTTCTGTCATAGTTTACAGAAATCCATTTATTTAAAATCTCTTGTTTTTTATCGGGTGAGATTTGAGCTATGGCTTTGTCAAATATATCTTTTAATATTGGCTCATCATTTCTGACTCCAATCCCTAATTCCCATTTTTCATCAAACTTACCTGCAATTTTCAACTGACCTATATAATCTTTTTGAATGTGGTAACCGGTAGTAGCCAGTGTGCCTATAAGGCCAAAAATATTTCCTTCTTTTACCTGCTCAAGTCCATCCTTTACATTTTGTACTTCGACAAAATTCATGGTAGGATATTTTTCTCTTAAAATCTCTCCATAAGCATAACCTTTTACAATTCCTATATTTTTATCAATAACTTTGCTAATATCACTTATAAAAAACTCATCTAAATTTGTTACGATTACCAATGGAATACTCAAATATGGTTTAGTGAATTCCAGCCATTCTCTTCTCTCTTTAGTTGGCATAACCAGAGAAAAAATATCGCACTTTCTTGCTTTAGCGACCTCAAGAGATTCTCCCCATGTTTTTGTGTTAATCATTCTTATAGGTATGTTAATTTCATCTTTTAACACATCAATATAATCAGCACTCATCCCGATATGTTTTCCATTTTCATTTTTTTCAAATGGCATCCAGTCAGGGTCAATACACATAGTGATTACTTTTTTATTTTTCAAATAATCGCTTTCTTCATCTGTGAAAAGCTTGTTCTTCTGTGTATCATTTAGAACAGAATTTTCATTGAACGGTTCAAAGATATAATCATTTGTAGGAATATCATTTTTAATCAATCCATGTCTTTTATATATTTGAAGAGTATATTTTATTCTTCCCTTATCCAGAGTACCGATAGGAATAGATTTATGTTGTATAACTTCTTCTATAGCATTTGCCTCATATCTAAGGTGCTCTATAGATTTGTTTTTTGCATATTTTTCTTTAATGATTTTTATAATCTCTTCTTTATGCTCTAGTGCGTAATACCAGCCTTTTATAGTTGCTTGTTTAAATTTTTCTACTCTTTGTGGATGATTTTTTGCCTCTTGTAAATTTGTAAAAAGCATGTCGCCATATAAGTCAAGACCATAGTTCGCAGGATTTATAATGTTTATATCTACCCCTTTTTCTCTAAAGTAAAAAGGTTCATTTGTAAGATAGCCAGCATAGGCATCTGTTGTTTTACTTATCAGTGAAGTATAGTCTTCTTTGTCCTTGACTCTATCAAGAATAGGAGTCACACTGATGTTTTCAAGCATAGACAAAATTCCAAAACCATCTGTGTCTTTTTTGTAGAACATTAATTTTTTATTCTTAAGCTTATATGGAGAATCTATGCCACTGCTTTTGAGTGTAAGTATTACACCTGGAGAGTGTTGAAAAATAGGTGTTACAATAGTCACAGGTTCTTTTTTTGCCTTATAAAGAAGCAGTACAGAATCAGATATGCCATATTCTGCTTCACCGCTTATAACCTGTTGTATATTATTTTTTACTCTATTTCTCTCTCGTATCTCTACATCAAGCCCAAGCTCGCTGTAAAAACCTTTTTCCTTTGCAGCATAGTAACCTGCAAATTGAAATTGGTGTAACCATTTTAGTTGTAAGGCTACTTTTTCATTGGCAAAAAGAGAGACAGAAGCGGTAAAAAATAAAATAAAAAATAGTCTCATGTAGCACCTGATATGTAATTAGTTCAATTGTAGTACAAATGTCCTGATAAGTCATTAAACTTTGCACTTTGTAATATATCTCACAGAATAAAATAAGATTTTATTTAGGATAAAACTATTTAGTGATAAAATAGTAACAAAAAAGGCTAGCTATTTTAAAACACTATAAATTATATCTACTAATATCGGCAGTGTTCTTGTTACTCTTATATACTAGTTGGCAGTATATAGATTTTTTAAAATCTAAAAGAGATGCTCTGGCTGCATCAAAGCACAAAATCCAAGCACTCTCTATGCATGAAAAAGTAAGTAGTATGATTTTACAAAAGCAAAAGTCTACTGTTGCTATGGCTTTGAGTATAGCAAGTGATCGGTATTTAGCAGAGAATATTAAAAATAGGCATATTAAAAGAGATTATTACAAAGAGCTTATTGAGAAATTTAGAGAAAATACACTATATAAAAATATATGGATACAACTTCTAGATAAAGATATCAACTCACTCTACAGAAGTTGGAGCCCAAAAAGAGGTGACAGTCTTAAAAATATTAGACAAGATTTAGTAAATGTTGCCTTAACTAAAAAGGTGGCTTACTCTGTAAGTGTCGGCAAGTTCAATTTAACCATCAAAGCTATAGTTCCACTTTTTATAGGTGAAGAATTTATAGGTATTATTGAGGTAATTTCACACTTTAACTCTATCTCAAAGCAGTTAAAAAAATCAAATATAGACTCTGTAGTAGTACTCAAAAAAGAGTTTAAAAAACAGCTTGAGTATCCATTTACAAAACTATTTATTGATGACTACTACGTAGCAAACTTTGACGCACCACATGAAGCTCGTGATTACTTAAAAGAAAATGGAATTGAGAAGTATTTCAATAATTCATATAAGATAGAAAACGGCCAAATAATAGCTTCTTATGAGCTGAAAAACAAAGATGAAAACCCTGTTGGTTACTACATTATGTTTAAGAAAATAGATACTATCTCAAATATGGATTTAGACTTTTTTATGTTTAAGTGGCTTACACTTGGCATTATCGTTATAATGAGTATAGCTATAATCGTAAGTACAATGCTCTTTTTTGCAAACAGAAGACAGAAAAAATACTTTCACAATATTATAAACTCTGCTACAAATATTGTACTTATAAATAATAGAAAAACACTCTTAGATGTAAATATGATATTTTTTAAATATTTTGACAGATATAAGACTCTTGAAGAGTTCAAGAAAGATAATGAGTGCATCTGTGACTTTTTTGTAGAAGAAGAAGGATGTATCAAGGCAGATATGGATGGCGTTAAATGGGTTGATTATCTTGTAGAAAACCACTCTAAAGTTCACAAAATAAAAATAGATATTTTTGGTAAGGTCTATTATTTTTCTGTAAGTGCTTCTAAGGTTTTAAAAGAGAAAAATTACTATAGCATCGTACTAACCGATATCACTGAACAAGAAAATTATAAAAAAGAGCTCGAGCATCTGAGTGTTACAGATGCCCTCACTGGCATCGGAAATCGCAGATATTTTCATCAAAAGATAGAAGAAGAGATACATCGCGCCAAGAGATATCAGCATCCACTCTCTTTAATCATGTTTGACATTGACTTTTTTAAGCATGTTAATGACAAGCACGGACACAGTGTTGGTGATGAAGTTCTTATAGAGTACACTAAACTAATAAATTCCCTTCTTCGTGAAGGAGATGTGTTTTGTAGAATTGGTGGTGAAGAGTTTATAATCATACTTCCACACGCTTTAAGAGATGAGGCACAAAAAATTGCTGAAAAATTAAGAGCTAAGATAGAGTTTTGTCAAAAAGTTATTCCGATTACTATGAGTTTTGGCGTTGTTGAATACATAGTTGGTGAGGAAATAGAGTTTATCTTTAAAAGAGTAGATGACGCACTTTATAAAGCTAAAGAGAGCGGAAGAAATATAGTTGTTGTTGGGTAGATATGTATTATGAAAATGAATTAAAAGCTTTAAAACGCTCGGCTAGATATAGAACTAGAGAAGTAGTGGACAACAATGTTTTAGACTTTGCATCTAATGACTACTTAGGTCTTTCACACAACAAAAAACTGCATAACCGAACTTGCCAAACACTATCAGAACTCCCCATTCACAGTTCAAAAGCTTCTCTTTTGGTAAATGGTTACCATCAGATACATAAAGATTTTGAAGACTCTTTAAAAGAGGCAAATGGATTTGAAGATGCAGTAGTGTTAGGGAGTGGTTTTAATGCTAATATAGCTCTTATAGAAGCACTTGTCAGACGTGGCGATGATCTTTTTATGGATGAGCTTTATCATGCCTCAGGAGTGCTAGCATCTCAGATAAACGGTATAAATGTAAAGTATTTTAAACATAATGATATGAAAGAACTATCTGAGATGTTAAAATCTTCAGATGCTAAGAGAAAGGTAGTCGCAGTTGAAGGCATCTACTCTATGGATGGTGACTTAGTAGACTCTGAGGTTTTTAGCATCTGCGACAATGAAGATGCTATTCTTATCGTGGATGAAGCGCACAGTAGCGGTGTTGTTGGAGATAAACTTATGGGTGTTTTTGATCTTTACAACATAGATGCAAAACCAAACCACATAAAGATGGGAACTCTTGGTAAAGCATACGGAAGTTTCGGTGCATACATTTTAGCATCTGAGCATATAGTTGACTACCTTATAAACCGTGCAAAACCGATCATCTACGCTACGTCACTATCTCTTTATGATACTTTACTGGCTCATAATTCTCTGAAGTACATACTCTCAAACATAAACTCTTTAAAGGGCGAAATAGCAGTTCGTCAAAGAGTTGTTAGTGAGGAGCTTGGCATCAGTGTTGAGGGTCTAATAGTCCCAATACTAATCGGTGATAATGCAAAGGTAGTAGAGATTAAAAACAGACTTTTTGCAAACGGTTATGCAGTCGGTGGCATCAGACAGCCAACTGTCAAGAGTGCTATTATCAGACTTATTGCCAGACTTGGACAGAGTGAAGAGGAACTAAGAGCTTTGTGTAAATCAATAAAAAGTATGACAGTTTGAAATATTTAACAAGAGAGGCGCATTTTTTTTGTACAATTGTACCAATAAAAAGTTGGAGATAACTCTTGTATAAAATATCGCAAAGAAGATACCTAGGCAATAAAAACAGAATTTTGGATTTTATAGCCGAGATCATAAAAGAAGAAGTCGGAAATTTTAACTCTCTATGCGATATCTTCTCTGGAACAGGTGTCGTCGGAGAGTATTTTAATACAAAAAACAAGAAGATAATCTCTAACGATCTTCTTTACAATAACTACGTTTCACTAAACGCTTTTTTAAATCCAGAGCCTTTCAATGAAGTAAAACTCCTAAAAATTATAGATGATTTTAACAAGCTTGATGTTGATGAGAGCAACTACTTTTCAGATAACTTTGGAGATAGATATTTCTCAATGAAAGTAGCTAAAAAGATAGGCTACATCAGAGAAAATATCAGAGACCAGTTTGTAAATAATTTTATTAGCCAAAAAGAAAAAAATATACTTTTAACATCTTTGATGTACTCAGTTGATAGAATTGCCAATACTGTCGGACACTATGATGCATACATAAAAAAAGATATAAAAAAGCAAGAACTTGTTATGAAGATGCTTGAAATTTATAATGATAAAAACAGTAAAAATGAAGTACATAACAAAGACGCAAATCTTCTTGTAAGAGATATAGAATGTGATGTTTTATACCTTGACCCACCGTACAACTCTAGACAATACTGTGATGCCTATCACCTTCTTGAAAACCTCTCTTTATGGAATAAACCTGAGGTCTTTGGAGTGGCGAAAAAGTTTGACAGAACTAAGATAAAAAGCGACTACTCAAAGATTAGCGCAGCAGAGAGTTTTGATGACCTTATCCAAAACGCAAAGTGCAAATATATCTTACTTTCATACAACAACATGGGAGAAAAAGGCAACTCCAGAAGTAACGCTAAAATAAGTGATGAAGATATCATAAAAAGTATGTCTAAGCGTGGTGAAGTCAAGATTTTCGAGAAAGATTATAAGGCTTTTACAACAGGAAAAAGTAAGCATAGCGACAATAAAGAGAGAGTGTTTTTTGTTAAGGTCAAAGTTTGAGAAAAGCCTGGTCTATCTCAACGACTGTACGGAATCCAGAAAGACTGCGTAATTTTCTAATAACTCTAAAAGAGATTGAAAATGAAGAGTGGAATCATAAAACACAAATAGAGTTTCAAGCTAGACTTGTTAAAAATAGATATTATGGATTTGGGAGTACTCAATTTTATAATAATTTACCATCACATCTTGTTGAGCATATTCAAGATATTAATCATATTATTACTTTGGATGAAGCTGTACATATTTTAGAGGAAAGAAATTATCCAGAGGGAATAGCTATAAGAGGCAGAACATCATATAAGCCTCTTGAAAAAATAGGATTAGCTTCTATTGTAGATAGAAAAATAAAATTAACCTCACTTGGCAAATATTTATTAGAAGATGATTATGATTTAGGTGAAATGTTTTTCAAAAGCTTTTTAAAATGGCAGTATCCAAACCCAGTGGACAGAGATTTCAGAGATGCCAAGATTTATAATCTAAAGCCGTTCATCTTGACTCTGCATCTTATAAATGAAGTAAACAAAATTTGCAGATTCAAAGATATGAAAGAGGTTGGCATCTCTAAAACAGAGTTTGAGATTTTTGGACAGACACTTCTGAACTACAAAGATTTAGAGACTCAAGCTAAGACTTTAGTTGAGTTTAGATTGGCACTAAAAGCGATTAAACCTCACAAAGAAAAAAAAGAGTTCATTCAAAAAAATATAGAAGAATTTTTAGCAGATTTTACAAATATAGATAACAATAATCTAAGTGATTATGCAGATAACACTATAAGATACTTTAGACTTACAAGACTCATTCACATTCGTGGTAATGGTTTTTACATAGACCTTGAACCAAGAAGAATGGTAGAGATAAATGCACTCTTAGAGACTTATGATGGAAGCAGTGATGAGTTTAGTAAGAAAGATTATATAGATTATATATCAGATATTAATCTACCTGTTTTACCGTGGCAGAGTGAGCAAGAGCAGAAGAAGATATCAGATGCGATAAAAGTGGAGGTAGAAGCTTTAGAGTTTGAGTTAGAGATGCAAGAATTTCTAGATGCAAAGAGTGTAGAAGAACTTAGAGAATACCGAAAAAAACTCCAAAATATAAAGATAAAAAAAGAGCTTCAAAATCTCTCTAAAATAGATGAGACCATAGATGCACTAAACAACATAAGAAACTTAGATTTAAAGCCTAGTATAGCTCTTGAGAAGTACATAACGATGGCTCTAAACATCATCAACGATGCGAAAGAGATAAGAGCAAATTCTTTGGTTGGTGATGATAATGAGTTTATATTTACAGCTCCCGCAAACAAGCCTGATATAGAGTGTTACTATGAGAGTTTCAATAGTATCTGTGAAGTTACGATGTTAAATGGAAGAGATCAGTGGCATAATGAAGGTCAACCTGTTATGAGACACTTTAGAGATTTTGAGAACTCTTCATCTAATAAATCTAACTACTGTCTGTTTGTAGCTCCAAAACTTCATAGGGATACTATAAATACTTTCTGGTTTTCGCTAAAATACGAATACGAAGGAACCAAGCAAAAAATAGTTCCATTTACGATAAATCAAATAATAGAAATTTTAGAAGTTATTAAAAAGTTAAAAGAAAAAGGTAAGCTCTTTTCGCATTTGCAGTTTCAAAATATACTAGATGAAATCGTCGCCTTAAAAGATGAAGATAGTGTAAATAATTCTGATGATTGGCTAAGAGCCATACCAGAGTCAATAAATAAATTTAGGAGAGAAGTTTTATGAAGTTAGACCAAGTTTATAACGCCGACTGCATCAAAACTTTAAACGATACAAAAAAGATTGCAAAAGAGAGTGTTCAGCTTATTTTTGCAGACCCTCCTTACAATCTCTCTGGAAATGCTTTGAAGTCTACAGGTAGTAAAACCGGTGGTGATTTTACTATGGTAAATGAAGATTGGGACAAAATGGAAGAACAAGAGTTTATCACTTTTACTAACGAATGGGTGAAATCTTGTAAGGATATCTTAAAACCAAACGGTTCTATCTTTATTGCCTGTTCTTATCACAACATGGGCGAGTCTATTATGAGTCTGAAGTTGAATGGTTTTGATATAAAAAATATCATAACTTGGAACAAATCAAATGCGATGCCAAACCTAACACGAAGAGTTCTGACGCATACTACAGAGTTCGTTATCTGGGCTGTTAAAGGCAAGGGTTGGATTTTTAACTACGATATTTTAAAAGAGTTAAATCCTGAGAAACGTCAAGATGGAACAGATAAGCAGATGCGAGATATCTGGACATTGCCACTTTGTCAGGGTAAAGAGAGATTGCGTGATGCGGATGGGAAAAAAGCTTTGCATCCAACGCAGAAACCAGAAGAACTTTTAAAAAGAATAATTTTAGGATTTTCAAATGAGGGCGACCTAGTACTAGACCCTTTTGGCGGTAGCGGTACAACACCTTTTATAGCTAAAAAATACAAGAGAAATTATATAGCAATAGAGCGTGAGAAAAAGTACGCAGATGCGATAAGGCAAAGAGTAAGTTAAGTATTACTAGAAATTGGATAGAATAAAAAATGAATATTTCCAAGCTGCATATTACTTTCAAAGATAAAACTTTAGTAGACATAGCCTTTGACATATCTTCATCTTTAGCTCTTGTAGGGCAGAGTGGAAGTGGAAAAAGTTTGACATTAAAAGCACTTTTGGGAATGTTGCCAAGCAGTATGGCGTGTGAGTTAGAAGTAGAAGCAGGCTTTGAGGTAAAAGCTGGAGAGAACATCTCCTTTGTTCCACAAAACCCTTTCACTGCTCTTTCTCCATTGACGAGAATCAGAAAACAGTTTTTTGTAGATGAAAAAAGAATAGAAGAACTTTTCGCTCAGGTTGATTTAGACATGGAGTTAGCTGATAGATTTGCTCCTGAACTCTCAGGCGGACAGCTTCAAAGAGTTGTTATTGCCATGGCGCTTGAACAAGATCCAAAACTCATCCTTTTAGATGAGCCGACTACAGCACTAGATCCTGAGACTAGAGTTTTAATCTTAGATTTGTTAAGAGAGTTGCAAAAGAAGCATGGATTTAAAATGCTTTTTGTCACACACGATATGTACTCGGCAAAACTTATCTGCGATGAGATATGTGTGATTAAAGACGGAAAAATAGTAGAGAGCGGAAACATGGAAACTATCTTAAATGCTCCACAAGAAGAATATACAAAAACTTTAATTGATGCAAATTTTGCAAACAGGGAATTTAGAAAATGATGAGAACTAAACTAAAAAATATTTTTTTTAGTATTTTACTGCTGGGGTTTTTAACTCCATTTCTGGTACTGGGATATTTTTTAACTGCACACAGTTATGATATCTCTCCGCTTACAAACTATAATCCAGATGTAACAACTAGAATTTATGATAAAAACGGCGATAAAATAGCAAACATATTTGACGAAAAACATAGATATTATGCATCTTTTTCAGAGATTCCTCCAAGAGTTATTGAAGCTCTTGTAGCCATAGAAGACACAACATTTTTTGAACATCCAGGTATAAATATAGATGCTATCTTTCGTGCGGGTATTAAAGTGATTAAGGCCGGAAAAGCGGTAGAGGGAGCAAGTACAATTACTCAACAGCTTGTAAAAAACGTACTGCTAACAAGAGAGAAAAAACTATCACGTAAGATAAAAGAAGCTATATTTGCTCTAAAAATAGAACGGGCTCTTACAAAAGAGCAGATCTTAGAGTGTTACTTAAATGAGATTTATTATGGACATGGATACTACGGCATCAAAACGGCTGCTGATGGTTATTTTCATAAAAAACTAGATGACTTGACTCTGAAAGAGATGGCCATTTTAGTTGGTCTGCCAAAAGCACCAAGTACTTATGCACCTACAAAAAATTATGAAATATCTATGGGAAGAGCAAACCGTGTAATATCCAGAATGCACATACTTGGCTGGATAGATGAAGATACATACACAGAAGCTTTGCTTGAAAGTCCTAAAGTTTTCGATGACACACTTACTCAAAACAAAGCTCCTTTTATAGTTGATGAAGTTGCCAGACGTGCATCTGGACTTGGCATCCAGGATATGAAAACAGGTGGATATGAGATATATACAACTATTGATATCAGACTTCAAGAAGCAGCAAGAGATGCGCTGAAGAATGCTTATGATAATTCACTAGAGCGCATAGAGGGTTACAAGGTAAGAGAAGCAAAGATACTAGAAACAAATCCAGAATACGAAATATCTCAGGATGTAAACACAACTCTTTTAAATGGTTCACTGGTTTCACTTGATTCAAAAACAGGAGATATTTTGGCTCTTGTTGGAAGTGTTGATTATAAGACTTCATCTTACAATCGTGCAACTCAAGGAAAAAGACTTCCAGGTTCTGCATTTAAACCGTTTATTTATCAAGTCGCTGTTGATCTTGGTTACTCAGGAGCCACTGAACTTGTAGATATTGCCAGAACTTATACTTATGAAAAAGATGGTGAAGAGATGAAATGGCAGCCTAATAATTATGAAAAAAACTATAAGGGTCTAATTAGTTTAAGAGAGGCTCTCATCCATTCTAGAAATCTGGCAACAATCAATCTTGTAAATGATATAGGACTGGAGCAACTACTACGAGAGTTGAAAAAATTCGGCATAGAAAATCTTCCTCATAACCTTTCAATTTCTCTTGGAACGATTACACTTTCACCTTTAGAGCTTGCTAAATATTACACATCTTTTGCAAATCATGGTTTGCAGGTAGAACCGCATCTCATTATCTCGATAGACAAAAATGCTAAGACTATATATGAAAAAACACAAAGTACTAACTATATAACAGCACCAACTCAAGCCTATATAATGACGACAATCTTAAGAGATGTTGTTAACAGAGGAACTGGAAGAAATGCTAGAGCCAAAGGCATTGAGCTAGCAGGGAAAACAGGAACTACAAATAATAATATAGATGGTTGGTTCGCCGGTTACTCTCCTACAATAGAGACTATAGTATGGTTCGGAAACGATGATAATACCCCAATGCACAGATGGGAAACCGGCGGTAAAATAGCAGGTCCTGCATTTTCACAGTTTTACGAAAATGTACTAAGATTATATCCTCAAATACAAAGAGAGTTTGTAGCTCCTGAGGGAATTGTCGAAGTTGATATTGGCGGTAGAAAAGAATATTTTAGTGATATTTCTAAGCCACCAAGAGCAGAAAAAGAAGCAAATGCAGAAGAGGAGTTGTTGTTTTGATGAAAAATATATTACTAGCTTTGTTACTACTTAGCAGTATGGCAAGCGCAGAACTGTTTAAAAAGTCAAATGTAGGAGTAGGTGTAGCTATCGGTGGTGGTACTGTAACTACGGTTAGAGACGGACAGCAAAACTACACAATACTTGGTGTTAATGCTGATTATTTCGTAATAGATAACTTGTCTGTAGGTATTGGTTTTATGAGTTGGTTAGGTGCTACTCCTACACTAAACCAAATTACAGTTCCGGTTACTTACTACATACCTCTAAATGAAAAATTGCGTCCATATGTTGGAGCATTTGTAAGAAAGACTTATGTAAGTGATGGTTATGAAGATTTTGAGTCGTATGGTGGAAAACTTGGTGTGGCTATGATTTTATCTCCGAACTCTTATATCGGTGCGGGGATGATAAGCGAACACCAATCATCTTGCTCTAAATGGCAAGATAGTTGCTCAAGAACATACCCTGAGTTTGTGTTCGCTTTCTCTTTTTAGAAGTAGTAGCCAACTCTTAGCGATGCGTAGTTGTCACTCGCTGTATCGCTAAGTCCATAAGCGTAGTTTAGAGTTGTAAACCAGTGAGCATCTATGTTGTAAAAAGCATTAATCGAGACGGTGTTGATAGTCTCTACATTTTTGTAGATGCTGTCACTGCTGTTGTAAGCTCCACTTATATATATTTTTGAAGTTGGGTAAAACCCCAAACCAAAATTATATGATGAAGTATTTTGATACGCTACATTCTCTGCAACTATATCATCATCATTTACAACCGTATAACTGTACCCTCCAAAAATATTTGCATTTTTCATCATATAACTAAGACTCGCAGATGCAGTTAAGTCTGTGTTGTTATTGTTTAGGTCAGATTTATATGTCGGGATGATTGCACCAGCACCTAGACGAAGAGTCAGATTATCTGCAGGATTTAGTTTATAGTAAGCTCCTAGAAATGAATCATTTGTCCCACTGTTGTTATATGTTGCGCTTTGAGAGTTGTAGTATGAAGTACTTGCTTGAAGTGAAAAGTTTTTATAGTAGTAGTCTATCTGCAGGCTTTGAGAGATAGTATCTGAATTTTCAAGAGTCTCATAGCTAGTCTGTGAGTAGTTGATGCCAAATATAATATCAAAGTGATGCGGTGATTCTAAACTTTTGACGGTACATCCGCTTGTATTAACAAGATCACTAAAGGGTGTGTTTGGACATTTGTCAGTTTTATCGTCCACTCCATCCATATCATAATCACTATAGGCAATAAGAGATATTGATATGGCTAGAAGGACAAGCAGTATCTTAGTCATTATATATCCTTTGCTGCCGCTGCTTTAGCAGCGATAGCTTTCATTTATTTATTACCCATAAATCTGTTTTGACCTTGTCCGCCTGCACCAGTTTTGTTCTGTTGCATAGCTTGAGAGCCTGCCTGTTTTTGTTGCATCTGTTGCACTCTTTGCATCTCCTCTGTTTGTTCCATCTGGTTTACACGGCTTCTTTCTCTTGTTCTCTCTCTTGTTTGAGTTTGAAGTTGTTCACCGTCTTTACTCATAGTTGCACGAAGTTCTGCTATAGCAGCAGCTCTCTCATCTGCACTTAGAGCAGAGATAGTTTCCTTAAACTCATTTACCAGTGCTACTCTTTCATCTGGAGTTGCAGCAGCTCCAATCGCAGCTATTTGCTCATCTATAGTAGCTGCACCTAATGTCAATGCTCCTAGCAACATCAAAGTCGCTGTAAGTTTTAAAGTTCTCATCTTAAATCCTTTTCATTTGTTTTTTTGATACTGTTATTGTCGCATAAGAGTGTTAGTCATATGTAAGTCAATTGTTAGCGAAGTGTTAGTTTAGATAGATCAAGAGAGAATGTTGTACCACTCTCCAGTTTACTCTCGACACCTACCTTGATTCCAAGTTCATCGCATAGTTTTTTAACTATATGAAGACCTATTCCGATGCCTCTATCTTGCTCTTTATAAAATCTATCAAAGATTTTTTTTGGATTTTGTATACCTTTTCCTGAGTCGATGATATTTAGAATCATAGAACTTTTCTCATAGACTACTTTCACAAAACCATTTTTCTTGTTGTATTTAGCTGCATTGGTGATTATATTGCTTATTATTCTTGTGAAAGCTTCTTTGTTTGTTAAGAGTTTTATGCCTTTGGCGTCTGCGCTAAAGTCTATGTCAGTATAGTTTTTCTCTACTAAAGAGATTTGCTCTCTTAGTATAGTCCCTAGTTCAAACTCCTCTTTTTGCATATCGTGGTTTTTCAAGTATGAGCGTAGATGCTTTTGAAGTGAGAGTATATTTTCTACGCTTTGCTCGATTCTGTCTACTTTTTCGTTTTTACCTATCTCTCTTTTTAACATGGAACTATTTAGGCGTAAAGTTGAAAGCGGAGTGTTAAAATCATGCAGTATATCTTTGATAAACTCTTGCGTTAGTAGCAGGGCATTTCTAAGAGGATAAAGAGCGTAGAAGGAAAAAAGGATAGATAGTATAAGAACTACTCCAAGAACTGCTATAAAGTACCCTATATCACTCTTTTTTAGCTCATATACTTCTGCGCTGTATTTTTGGCTGTCAAGTTGTAAAAGCATGATGTTTTTTGTAGAACCTGGTATAGGGTAGTAGCTAGTCAATCCTCTCTCATCTTTATATAAAGAGTATAGTTTCTCATCTTTGTGCTCTACAAAGTCTATGTGAAACTGCTCACACTTCAGATCAAAACTACATACCCGCATTTCAGACAAAAGTCTCTCATCAAGTGTCTGTACTTCTTTTGTGAAGTTTATATAAAAAAGAGTTGCAATGAGCAGACCAAGTGAAATAAAAAAAAGTAAAAAGCTTTTTAAAAATGATTCTCTCTCAACTTTATTCAAGAATATATCCTACGCCTCTAAGATTTTTGATATTCAGACCTGTTGTTTGTTTTAGTTTTGTTATGGCTACTCTTAGTCCTGTTGGAGATGGTTTTTCTAAACACTCCATGAGGATGTCTTTATCTAAAACTTGACCAATGTTTTGTATGAAGATACTAAAGAGTTTTTCCTGTGTCTCACCAAGTGCAAGAGCATGACCATCTTTTTTTAGCAGTTTTTTTTGCGGGTTATACTCTATAGTTTTGTATTTGATATTTGAGCTTTTAATTGCTAGTTTAGCGTTTACTCTTATGAGTAACTCTTCTGGAAAAAAAGGTTTTTTTATGTAGTCTTGGGCCCCAATCTCAAAGGCTTTTGCAATTGAGTTCAAATCAACTAAGGCACTGATAAAAATAGCTTGTGTGTTATCATCAGCATCTCTGAGGCTTTTGAGAAGTTCAAGGCCATTTATATCAGGTACGTTGATGTCAAATATATATAAATCAAAACTATGCTCATAACTCTCATCTATTGCTGAGTTTCCAGATGTCACAAGCGTGACATCGTAACCCTCAGATTCTAAGAGTTCATGCAGAGTTTGTGCTAATAATAAGTCATCTTCAAGTAGTAGTATTTTTTTGCTCATACCTTATTATAAGATATGAGTATTAGCGGAGTGTTAACGAAGGATTATTAGTCTTTTTTATCTTCTGGTTTTTTAAGAGATTTGATATTGATTTTTCTTCCAACTTTTTTTGGAGGAAAACTTGCATCTCTTTGTGTTCCGTCATGACGGTGATTTCTTTCTCCAGATTTCCCTGAGAAGATAGCTTTACCGTTTTCATCTTTTCCTAGATATTTGTTAGGCTCTTTTTTAGTTTTTGCCCATTTGTCATCTTTCTTAAAATCTTTTTTGTCACCAGGCTTGAAATCTTTTTTTGGTTTGTCAAAAGATTTTTTGTCATCACTCTTGTAATCTCTCTTTGGTTTGTCAAAAGATTTTGGTTTTGGTTCACCTGTTTGTTCGTCATAACGTTTTTTAGCTTCATCTTTGATGTCTTTTTTTGACATTGATTTCATAGCTGGTCTTGAATCTGTCTTTGGCTTTTCTTTAACTTCATATTCAAAACCCTCTATAATGTCTTGTTTTATAACACGACCTAAAAGAGTTTCTATTGGATAAAGTAGTTTTTGCTCACTCTCATTAATAAGTAAAACAGCTTTAGTAGTGTGAGCCAGTCTAGCCATATAGATAATAGCCTTAGAAGGTACATCAAGACTTATTAGAAAGTCACAAGTTAAACTTTCATCTTTGATAAGAGTTTTGTCATCTAAAACTTGTACATTCTCTAGAGCTTGAGAGTTTTCATTTTGTAAAAATTCCTCAACAACTTTAGCATCTGTAGATGTGACTACGATGATTTTATCGTTTCTATTCTCAGATATTAGCTTGTTAACTAGAGATAATTTCTTATCATTAGGACATGGAAGAACGCGGTGGTTGTTTGGTTTGATGGCAGTTTGGTTTGATGACATAAGAGGTCCTAATGAGGCAATTTGTAATTATAGTTTGGATTATATCTCATATTAGCATAAATTATGCTATTATGGAACAATATTAAGACTAGGAAATTTATGTCATTCAACACACTCGGATTATCAGCTCCGCTTCTTAAAGCTATAAAAGAGCAAGGTTATACTGAACCTACACCAATTCAAAAACAGGCTATACCTGTAATATTAAATAGAAAAGACATCCTCGCGGGTGCACAAACGGGAACAGGTAAAACAGCAGGTTTTACTCTTCCGATGTTAGAGTTATTAAGTCGTGCAAAACATACATCGGGTAAGCACCATGTAAAAGCACTTATCCTAACTCCGACAAGAGAGTTAGCTGCACAAGTTGCAGAGAGCGTTGAGGTATACGGAAAACATCTTCCATTTAAGTCTTGTGTGATTTTTGGAGGGGTGAAAATAAACCCTCAGATAGTACAACTCCGTAAAGGAATAGATATTGTAATTGCAACTCCGGGGCGACTTTTAGACCATATTTCTCAAAAAACTATTGACTTATCTAAAGTTGACTTCCTTATCTTGGATGAAGCGGACAGAATGTTAGATATGGGTTTCATAAATGATATCAGAAAGATTTTAGAGATTCTTCCTAAGCAGAGACAAAACCTGCTTTTCTCAGCAACATATTCAGATGAGATAAAAAAATTATCAGACCGCCTTTTGAATTCTCCGACGCTTATAGAAGTAGCTCGCAGAAATACTGCATCTGAGACTGTAAAACAAGCTGTTTATCCTGTTGACAAAGAGAGAAAACGTGAACTTCTTACTCATCTTATTAATGATGGAAAATGGAAACAGGTTTTAGTCTTTACTAGAACAAAGCATGGAGCAAATCGTTTAAGTGATCAGCTTGAAAAAGATGGTATCACATCTGCGGCAATTCACGGAAACAAAAGCCAAAATGCAAGAACAAAAGCACTAGCAGACTTTAAAAAAAGTGAAGTTAGAGTTCTTGTCGCAACAGATATCGCTGCTCGTGGAATAGATATAGATCAGCTCCCTCATGTTGTAAACTATGAGCTTCCAAATGTTAGTGAGGATTATGTTCACCGTATCGGTAGAACAGGCCGTGCCGGAAATGAGGGTGAAGCAATCTCTCTAGTTTGTGTTGATGAGCTTGAATATCTTGCAAATATTGAAAAACTAATCAACAAAGATATACCGAAAATACATTTAAAAGGCTTCAAACCAGACCCTTCTATAAAAGCAGAGCCTATCAACCAAGGCGGTGGCTCAAGAGGTAAGGGTGGTGGAAACTCGAGAAACAGACCCCGAAATAAGCCTACACAAGGTGGTAGCACTTCAAGAGGCAACTCAAACGGAAGAAGATAAATCCGGCAAAGAGTATTTAGTAGACTTAGCTACAGCTTCTTGGTATATCATACCTTGATGTGGCTGGTCTAACTCCAACTCACTATATAAAAAATAAAAAATATCATCCGCCTCACTTGCATCTACTAAAACAGTCAAAATCTCCTCAGCTTTCATCATATACTCTGACTTAGAGCTTGTTCCTCTGGCATGTGTAGTGTTTGCAGTTATGATTCCTTTTTCTTCTTTTAGTCTCGTTATCATCTCAATAGCTACAGGCTTTGTCAAGATGCAGGTTATAAGTTTATATCTACTCATGATACTCTCGACTCTAGTTTTTCTAGAACTTCTTGAGGGATGTACGTTCCTGCTTTTTCAAGTCTTGTCACATACATAAAACCCATACCAGGAGTGTCTAACTCAGCCGCCAAGTAGATAGCATCGAAGATGCGGTCGACTTGCTCGGTAGAGACGATTATCTGAAGTACTTCTTTCTCAGCTTCAACTGCAACGCCAAGTACTCCAAGTCTTTCACGAACACCGCTTCCCTGAGCATAGTGGATAGTCGCACCTTGTGCTCCAGCTTCCACGGCTACTTTTGTTATCTTGTCTGCGAGACCTTTTTGTAAGATACATGTTATAAGTTCTACATCCGTTAAGATGGTTATATTTCTGTTCATGCATTTTCCTTAATAGCTTTTTTGCGTTTTTGTCCTACCCAGAGACCAGTTATGAGAACTGAGATAATTGGCCCGATAGATGCCATAGAGAGTATCCCAAACCCTTCAATCGACCCGACTGCATCTCCAAAGCCAAGCCCCATAGCCAGAACAAGCGGAACGGTAATAGGTCCGGTTGTAACACCTGCACTGTCCCATGCTATATTTACATAGGCTTCATCAGACATATAGGTAAGTAGTACAGCTACAGAGTAGAGCGGGATGATGATATATCCAAGTGGAAGATTAAAGATAATCTTGACAATCCCAAGTGCTATACCTGTTCCCACTCCAAGAGATACCGCATACATCAAAGTACGCTTTTTAAATACACCCTGAGTAAGATTTTCCACAGTCATTCCAAGAGCGTTTAGAGCAGGCTCTGCCAGAGTCGCACCAAAGCCGAGTATCCAAGCAAATAAAATGGCTACACTAAGACCTATAGCATAAGGATAGAGAGCATCTATGATACTCCCATCCGCTGTGGTGATGGTGTTAAATGCCGCGGGGATTAGGCTTCCTGATTGTGAACCTAGTTTTGCTAAGCCGTAAGTCAGACCTACGTTAAAGATTATCATTCCTAAAACTGCTAGTATGATTCCATAAAAAATAGTACCAGCATTTGGAACATTTGCTTTTAGGACGATTTTAAGCACAAAGAGTAAAAATAATACTAATGGGACAATGGCTCGGATGCCAAGGACTACTTCTTCACCTGGAGTCGTCTCATACCAAGCTAGAGTCTCTACAACTCCACCACTACTTTGTGCCAAAGCAATAATCTCAGAAGGAGTGATTATAAAAGAGAGGTAGATGCCAAGACTCATAACTCCGATGATAGGAAATATAGATGCCAAAGTCACGATGCCAAAGCCTGAGAGAGAACTGTCACCTTTTCCAGATGCTGCTGCTATCCCTATACCAAGAGCAAGAACAAGAGGGACTGTCACAGGTCCAGTAGTAACTGCTCCGCTGTCCCAAGCAAGCCCGAGAATGGAAACTAAGTCGGAGTTAAACATCACATAGATAGTAAGTAAGATAGTCGGTATAAGTGAGATGTAGATATATGGCTTTAGGCTCCAGCCGTAGATAAAACGCATAGTTCCAAGAACTGCGGCAAGTCCTACTCCGATGCCGACAATGAGAACAAGAGCGTTTGAGTAGTCGTTAAGCATTGCATATAGATATGGAGCTTTTTGCACTTCTACAAGTGAACCTGCAGCTTTAAGTGCTCCGATGGCAGGTTCGGCAAAAGTTACTCCGATGCCAAGTAAAAAAGCTATGAGAAGAACAACACTAAGTGAGACTTTTTTTGGAAGAGTATTTCCTATGATCTCGCCAAATGGCATCAGCCCTTGTTTGATGCCTTCCATAAAAAACATCAGACCTAGTATGACGGCAAAAAGACCCGCTGAGATAGTGGAAGCATCTGTGACTGATTGTCTGAGCATAAAAATCTGAAAGAGAACCAAGTAGATGGCTAGAGGCATCAGCCCGTAGACTTGCTCCATAAAACGAACACTCACGTATGGCTTTACCAGACGATAGACATCAAGTGAGCGGAGTTGGATTTTTTCTTCTCTTTGTCTGCTTGTTTGGTTGGTTATGTCGTTATAACTTATCTGAGTATAGTTAGCCTGAACATCACGTGTATAGTCACCGAAACGAATCTGTTTTGGCGGGAGGTTTTGCATCTAAACTCCTTCTTTTATCTTTTTTAATTATAACTATTTTTACATACTGTTTATCTTTAATGCCGATATATTCTTTATAAGAACACGGAGGTTGTATTATGAAAATAGAGCAATCAGAAGTCTCCTTTTTATCTTCTCACAGAAAAAGTCATGAACTTTATGAGAGTGAGAGTTTAGAGATGTGGAACAGGGAAGAAGATGCACCACAGCGACTTCGTCGCGGTGACAGACTGGAACTTACAGAAGATTTTAAAAAGTTTCACAAGCCTATGAGTGAGGTAGCAAAACTTGAAGATGAGATGTTTGATGAGTCACTTGATCCAAAACTTATGGCGATAGTCAGAGCACTTGAAGCGTTGACAGGCAGAAAAATAAATATATCATTTATGCACAATCTAAAAGCTAGTGAGTCAGTAGAAGCTACGGACGATGGTAAAAAAGTGCAGGAAAATGAAGTAGAACGTTTAGGCTGGGGAATAAACTATCATTACGAACGTACAGAGATTAAAAAAGAGTCCTTGCACTTTTCAGTATCTGGCAGTGTAAAAACAGCCGACGGCAGAGAAACTGAGTTTGCACTTGCATTTAGTATAAAACAAGAGTTTCAATCACACGAGAGTATTAGCATAAAAGCCGGAGATGCACTAATAGACCCATTGGTACTTAACTTCGGCTCAAATATTGTGACTATCAGCGATGTAAAACATAACTTTGATTTGGACTTGGATGGCAAGAGTGATGAGTTCTCTTTTGTTGGAAGCGGAAGCGGTTTTTTAGCACTGGATAAAAATAAAGACGGCATCATAAATGACGGTAGTGAGCTTTTTGGTCCAAAAAGCGGTAATGGATTTAACGATTTAAAAGCTTATGACAGTGACAACAATGGCTGGATAGATGAAAATGATGCGGTCTTTGAGCAGCTAATTATCTGGACAAAAGATGCAGACTCTACAGAACATCTCTTCTCACTAAAAGATAAAGATGTAGGAGCACTCTATCTTGGTAGAGAAAAAACCCCTTTTGAGTTGAAAAGTTCAAACGGAACTATGCAAGCACTTATAAGAGAAAGTTCTATTTACTTAAAAGAAGAAGGTGGAGTAGGAACACTACAAGAGTTAGATTTAGTGGTATAATAAAAGAAAAGATTTAGGTTATCACATGGATTTCAAAAAATATATCTATCCACTTTTTTTACTTGCTTTGGCATATCTCCTATTTTCGAGCGATGATGCTAAGTTGATTGTCGCTGGAATTACAATCTTTTTAATCGGTATGGTTTTTATGGAAGATGGTTTCAAACTCTTTAGCGGCGGAGTCATGGAGAAAGTTCTAAAAAAAACTACTTCTTCTGTACCTAAGGCAATTGGTGCAGGGTTTTTAGCTACTGCAATTCTTCAAAGTTCTTCTCTACTCACAATTATTGTTATCTCATTTTTAAGTGCAGAGCTTATCACCCTTAGTGGTGCAATCGCTCTTATTTTTGGATCAAATATTGGAAGCACAACTACAGCCTGGATAGTAGCAGCTTTTGGTGTAAAAATAAAAATTGCACAATTTGCTCTGCCTATGATAATCTTTGGTGTAGTTTTTAGATTCAATAACAATAAGTCATATCAGGGATTAGGAACTATTTTAGTTGGACTTGGGTTTGTGTTTTTAGGTATCGCATACATGAAAGATGGATTTGATGCCTTAAGCAATGGCATCAACTTGGCCTCATATGCAATGGATGGTTACTTAGGTGTTTTAGTTTATGTCCTTGTAGGTGCCGTTGCAACCGTAGTTATTCAATCTAGTGCTGCGACTATGGCTCTGATTATAACAGCACTTGCTACAGGGCAGATTGAGTATTTTAATGCCTTAGAACTTGCAATAGGTGCAAATATTGGAACAACAGTTACCGCCGTACTTGGATCACTCAACTCCAATGCAAATGGAAAAAGACTAGCAGTTGCACACTTGATTTTTAACCTTGTTACAGCTTTTGTGGCCATAGTCTTCTTGTATCAACTAGCATCTATGGTTACTCTTCTTTCTGGTTTTATAGGCATAGATGCCAAAGACTACGCAATGCAGTTGGCACTGTTTCATACTATTTTTAATGTTTTGGGCATACTTCTTGTTGCTCCATTTACCTCCTATCTGGTTAAGTTTTTAGAGTCTATCTTTGTTACAGTGGAAAATATTGACAAGGCAAAATATCTTGATGATGTAGTAATAAATGTTCCAGAAGCTGCCCTAGAAGCAATAAAAAAAGAGGTCGAACATCTTTATGATAATGCCGTAGAAGTACTTTCTCATGCTCTCTTCCTTCATAGACATCAGTATTTGGGATGTAAAGACATGTCTAGTGTTATTAAACACTCAGATAAGGATATAAATACAGATATAAACATTTTTTATGACACAAACATTAAAGAGGTATATGGTCAGATAATCTACTATGCAACTCTTGCTCAAGAAAATATGAGCGAGGAACAAAAGCATAAAGTATATGATTTAAAAGTATCATGTAAGGATATTGTTGAATCCATAAAATACGTTAGAGAGTTACAAAAAAATATTAGAATTTATCTGAATTCAAGCAATGAAGTAATGAAAGATGAATATAACTTTCTAAGAACAGAAATAGCCGAGACAATAGACTCTATAAACAAGATTAGAAATTTTGAAGATGATTTAGACATTCTATCTAGAATTGAACTCTTAAAGAAAGAAGTTGATAAATTGAACTTGATAGAGAGCGGTAAAATAGATTCACTTATTAGAACTAATCAGATAAATAAAAAAATGGCGACATCGCTTATAAATGACAGTTCGTTTGCCTATGATATATCTAAAAACCTGATTCATACAGCATCAGTACTTTGGATAAAAGATAGTGATATACAAGACTTAAGGGAGAGTTCATGAATATAGAAAAGTTGTTTAATAAAGTAGAGAAGTTTTTTGCACTAGAAGAGAGTGAGCAAGAGAAAAAAGAAAACAAAAGAGATAAACTGAGTAACTCATTGGAAAAGAAGATCACATCTCTGAAAAAGAAGATTAAAAAAGCAAAAGATGCTGATGAGAAAGAAGATTTTAAAAAACAGCTTGGAGTACTCAACGAGTTCCTTGAAAAACTAGAATAGTCCTTGTTCTAGTTTCATCATTTTTAAATAATTATGGTGTTACAATAGTAGTATATAGGTACTATAAAGAGGAGTGCATATGATGAAATTTCCCACAGTAAGTGATATCTCTACAAAAGATGTTCTTTGTATAAGGGACTCTAAAACGATTCAAGAAGCTATTGAGCTTATGTACGAAAACAATCATAGGGATATCGTCATAAAAATCGAGGACAAGCGAGAGTTTGGACTTTTGAAAGTTAATGATGTAATCCGCCTTAAGCTCCAAGATATTGATTTTTCTCAGCAAATAAAAACTATAAAGTATGACATAGTGCCATCAGTTAATGATAATGAATCAGTGCTTGATTGTCTGAAGGAGATAGACAGTGTCAACAACTGTCTGTGTGCAGTGGATGATAATTATAACCTTACCGGATTTGTATCATACTATGACATAGTCTCAAGCATAGACCCTCAGCTGATGCTGGAAAAACGTCCCGTGAGTGAGATACTGCTGACTTCACACATCAAACAGGCTTATGTAGTTACTCCTGCATCTGAGGTTGTGAGAATGATGGACAGCATACTTTATGACTGCGTAATAGTCCATGAAGAAGAGACTCCTGTAGGAATCGTAACTACGAAAGATGTTATGCAGATGTTAGGGAACAAGGAAGACTTAACTAAACCAATCTCACAATATATGTCATCTCCACTTCAAACCGTACGTTATGACACTTCTATAAAAGAAGCTCTGGATTTTATACAGCAAAAACATTTTAAAAGACTTATAGTAGAAAACTATGACAGTAAGATAATAGGTCAAGTAACCCAAGAAGAGATAGTAGCAAAGGTTTACTCGCGATGGGCCGAAAACATGAGAGATAATGACGCGCAACTAAGAGAGATAAACAAACTCTTGGCTGCTCGCGCAATGAAATATGAAGAGCTTTCAACTATAGATAATCTTACAGGTATTTTTAACAGATCAAAATTTGAGATGGAACTTAGAAATGAGATAAAGAGGATAGAGAGATATACAACAGATACCTTCTCTCTTGTCTTTTTAGACATAGACCACTTTAAAAATATAAATGATAAATACGGTCATCTAGAGGGTGATAACACACTCAGAGACATGGCAAGACTAATCGAGAAAAACCTTAGAAGTACGGACACCTTGGCTAGATGGGGTGGTGAAGAGTTCGTCATTGTTATGCCTTTGACTCCTTTAGCCTTAGCAAAAGAAGTTACAGAAAAGTTTCGCAAGATTATTGAGCAAGAGCAGTTTTACGTAGTAGGCAATGTAACTTGTAGTTTTGGCATCAGTGAGTTTAAAAAAGGGGATAATGCCCAGTCTATTATCCTGCGAGCAGATCAGGCGATGTATAAAGCTAAAGCTAATGGCAGAAACAGAGTAGAAGTAGTATAGTAAAAGGATTTGTATGAGTAAGATTTTTGTAGTGTTTTTTATGATTTACAGTATTTTATTTGCTAATGAAGCAGATGAGATTATTAAAAAGTTAGACCAAAACATGCGCGGTGAAAACGTCTCTATGAAGCTTACTATGAAGATAATATCCATGGGGCATGAGAGAACTATGAAGATGCAGAGCTGGTCTGATGGGACAAAGAAAAGTTTTACAAAAATTCTCTATCCGCCAAAAGATAAAGGAATCACTTTCCTCTCTCTTGACAACCAGATGTGGCAGTATGTACCAAAGATAGAAAGAACCATAAAAATCCCAGCATCTATGATGCTTCAAAATTGGATGGGAAGTGACATCACAAACGATGATGTAGTAAAGCAGAGTTCAGTAGTCCAAGACTACGATGCAAAAGTGCTAAAAAAAGATGGCAAGCTTGTCACCATAGAACTCATTCCAAAAGAAGATGCAGCTGTTGTCTGGGGAAAGATAGTCTCTCTTATAGACACAGAGACTTACACATCCCAAAAAGATATATTTTACGATGAAGATATGAAAGAGGTAAGAATCTTTCTCTACAAAGATGTAAAAAAATACGGAAAATATTTTATTCCTACATACTGGAAAATCCAACCTTTAGAGAAGAAAGACAACTACACTGAGATGCTACTTGAAGATGTAAAGTACGACACGGAAATATCTGCACAGTATTTTCAAAAGAGTGCTTTGAAACGGTTTTCGAGGTAGTAGCTAGATGTTTAACCTAGCCCTAAAAAACATCTTTTTTTACAAGGGTCGTTCTATTACGACTTTCATCCTTACTCTTGTATCTACAATGCTATTTGTAGTATTTGTATCATGGCAGGACGGCTCCCACAATGCTATGCTTGAAAACTCACTTAAAATTTATACAGGGGCTATTGAGATTTATCATAAAGATTATCGTGATGTTGGAGGGAATGAGTATCTTATTCGTGACGTTAAAACAATTACAGATAAACTCTCAAACATTAATGGCATTGAGGCTTTTAGCACAAGATATGAGACTTATGGGTTGTTGTCTAGCAAAGAATACTCTGCAGCTTCTATGGTAGCTGGCATAGAGCCTCAAAAAGAGAAGCTTCTAAGTTCCATCGCTATAGCACTTAAAGAGGGTGAGTTTTTGGATGTTAACTCAGGTAATTGCCTCTACGCGGGTAGTGAATTAGTTAATAAACTCAAGTTAAGTATTGGTGATGAGGTGACTTTTATAGGCGGTGCCAGTGATAATTCCTTTGCGGCTGATATTTTCAAGTTATGCGGAACATTTAAAACCGGTTCATTTGAGTTTGATTCCAGTGCTTCGTTTGTCAGCAGGGCATACTTTGACGAGCTGATGTATGCAAAAAACATGGCTTCATATATAACAATCAAGGTAGAGAATTTAGATAATGTTGAGATAGTAAACAGTGAAATTTTAAAAGTTCTGGATGATGAAAACTTGGAGTCTCTTACATGGAAGACATTGATGAAAACCATGGTTGAAGCGATGGAGGTTGATAACATATTTGGATATATTTCTCTCTCTTTGTTCTTGGTAGTAATCTTTTTTGTTATTATGATTTATGGCTTTATAAATGTGAGTTCGCGTATAAAAGAGTTTGGAGTTCTTAAATGTGTTGGATTATCAAAGTCTAAGATATTTGCACTTTTGTTTTATGAGATATTTATACTCACAAGCGCAGCCTTCATCATAGCTGTACCAATAGCAACATATATCTGTTACTACTACAGTATAAATCCTATCGTAATAGAAGGAATAGCTGAGATGTACAAAGATTACGGGATTGTCTCGGATGAGATGCCGTTTAATTTTAACATGTATACAATTGCTTGGAATATTGCTCTTATATATATACTGAATTTTTTAAGTATTGTATATCCATATCTGTTTATAAACTCTTTTGAACCGATTGAAGCGAGTAGACATGTTTAAACTAATACTTAAAATGGCTTGGAAAAACTCATTTTTACGGATTTCACGTACACTCTTGGTAATAATAATGATAGCTGTGAGTATGAGTATGATGCTTAGTATTCAGGGTCTTTATGACGGTATGGCTTTTAATATGTTAGACAAAAACAAAAGAAGCGGTAGCGGAGATATCAGCATCTATGCAAAAGAGTATAGAATAGACAAAGATATAAAGCATAGTGTTAAAAATGCACAAAAGATAAAAGAAGAGATAGAGCAGATGCCTGGAGTAAAGGCTGTTGTTTTGAGATTAAAAACAGAAGGTCTTGCCGCTACGGCTAGAAAGTCATCTTTTGCATCTATAGTCGGGATGGACTTAAAAGATGAAGAAGCATTTGGAAAATTTAGTGAGTTTTTAAAAGAGGGCAAAATAGACCTTAAAAAAAGAGGCGCACTTATAGGAATAGAACTTGCAAAAACACTTAAAGTAGGTGTAGGCTCAAAACTCATCTTCTCAACTCAAGACAGTACAGGTGAAATAAACTCTATCTCGGTAAGAATAAGAGCGATAGTTCAGACAACAAACATCTCACTAGATACGAATGCTATCTTTGTAGATATCAAATACCTGCACAAGTTCTTAGCAACTGCTTCCGGTGAAGCTACTCAGATAGCCATAATGGGCGATGATGAAAAACTATATGAAGCTCTTAAAATAAAATATTCTGACTATGATGTGAAGAGTTTTTTAGAACTGCAACCTATGATGAAGCAGATGCAAGATCTGATGGTGATATTTAACTCCATAACTTTTTTCATAGTTATGAGTGTTGTTTTCATCGGTATCTTTGGCGTTATGTATGTCTCAATCTTAGATAGAATCCGTGAGTTTGGTATTGTTCTTAGCATCGGGATGCACTACAAGTACATACGACTTCAGATAATTATGGAGTCAGTTATAGTTGGACTTCTTGGTTATCTGAGCGGTGCAGTTTTGGGAGCAGTGTTGCTACTTTACATCCAAAGTAACGGTCTTGATCTAAGTTCTTTTTCTGATGCCTTAGAGATGTGGGGATATGAGTCAATAATATATGGAACTATAAAAGTCTCCTACTTTACAAACACTTTTATTGCGATAATAACGGCCTCCCTTCTTAGTGTTTTGATACCACTAAGAAAAATAAAAAAACTAAATCCTATAGAAGTTATAAAGGCTGAGAAATGATAAAACTTGAAAATGTTAACAAGTACTTTTTTAAAGATGACCCTAGAGAGGTTCATGCTCTTCGTGATATTAATCTAACTATAGAAGATAGTGAATTTTCGCTATTTAGCGGACCTTCTGGATGCGGAAAGACTACTCTCTTAAATGCCATTGGTGCACTTGACAGCATAGACAGCGGTGAGATTTACTTGGACGACAAAGAGATAAGTTCTCTTAGTGAAGAGCAGCGTACAGAGCTTAGACTTACTCAAATGGGTTTTGTATTTCAGGCATATAATCTTGTTCCTGTTTTGAGTGTTGAAGAGAACATAGGTTTTATTATGAAGCTTCGTGGATTTAGCGATAGCGAGATAAAACAAAGAGTCTTTGAAGTAGCATCTATGTTAGAGATAGACAACAAACTAAGCTCACTCCCAAATGCTCTAAGCGGTGGACAGCAACAACGTGTCGCAGTTGCCCGCGCTGTCGCTGCAAAACCAAAGATTATCTTAGCGGATGAGCCTACAGCAAATCTGGACTCGAAAAATTCTCAAAGTTTGATGGATATGATGCGAGAGTTGAACGAGAAAGAGGGTGTTAGCATCTTGTTTGCATCTCATGACGATATGGTTATGCAGAGCGTAAAGAGAATCATAAGACTAAACGACGGTGCTTTGGTAGATGCGTAAAATAGTCCTACTCTTAGTTTTACTTACACCTGCACTATTTGCAGAGTTTGAGTACAGAGTAGACAATACCAACTTTACAATCTCACAAGGTAGTATAGAACCAAACACAGATAAGACCTATGTCTACAATTACGATAGATTGAGGTTTCGTGGAGACTACACAGAGGGAAATTATTTTGTTACTTTAATAGGTGATGGAGTGAATTACTTTGGACATGACTATGTAAGTTCAAATGATTTTAACTATGTGAAAGAGATAAAATCAGATACACCTTTTAGTACACAGACTAATCATCATGACTACTATGAGGGAAGTGTTTATGCAAAGCTATATAGACTCTATGGCGGTTATGAAGACAACAAAAACAGAGCAGTTGTAGGTCTGCAAAATATCTCCATGGGAGTAGGTCGCATCTGGACTCCAACGAACCTTTTTAATCCTAAAAACATCTACTCACTTGAACCTGATGAGACATTTGGAGTAGCAGCTCTTTCATATACAAGACACATAAACGATACTTCGCATCTAAGTGCAGTGGCATCCCAAAATGCTGACTACACTTTCAAGTATGGAGCTAGATATAAAGCTTTTTTAGACTTTGCAGATTTTGCCATAGATGCTGTAAGCTCTGATGATACTAAGATGCTGGGAGTGGAACTTGAAGGAAATCTAGGTGACACGGGAGTTGAGGTTAGAAGTGAGGGAGCATATATAAAAAATACTCTTAAGACCTTATCCGGTTTAGATGAAAAAGAGTTTTTTCAAGGAATCATTGGAGCTGATTATGGTTTTGTAAATGGTCTTACTGTTATAGGTGAAGCACTTTACTCATCTGAGAAATTTACACGTGGTGAGATACTTCTAAACAGAGACTCCGAGATACTCTCAAATCTTGTTAGTTCAAACTTTTACACAGCAATTTCTGCGACTTACACTTTCAATATATTTTTAGACGGAGGGCTTGTTTACATAGAGAGCTTTAATGATAAAAATTCACGTTTTATATCACCGACTCTTACATATACTATGAATGATTACAATACATTTGTACTTGGTGCGATGATTCAAAATGGTCCTAGCGGAAGTGATTTTGGAGACTATGAAAATACATATTATTTTAAGTATGCACTCTCATTTTAGGTTTGTTTTCTTAAGATAGTAGTGGCCACAAAGAGGAAGCAAAGTGACCACTACTAAAATCTTTACATCTGTTTACCGATGCCTTTTGTAAGGTTTAACATAAATGCTAATCCTTTTCTAGTGTCTTCATCTTTAAGAAGTTTTAGCATACCAAAAAGGCTGGGGATTTCATTTTTGGCACTTTCACGTTTTGCATATCTAACTGCATTTTCTGTTACAAAACCGGCTGTTGCTATATTATCTATAGAGTGAACCATCTTCTCAACTATCGGAGTAGTAGTCATCTCTATCTGGTCAGATACTACAGCAAGCAAATCAATAAGATTATCGATCCTTCCTGTTTGCACTAACATTGTCATCTTGTCTTCAATCTCTTGCATCTCAGCACTTTTTTTTGTTTGTATTACTTCGCTCATAGTAACCTCCTATAACATACCGCGTGCGGCAGCCCAATATAAACTTTTGTTAAAACCTAAGCGTACAAAACTACCTAGTTTACTACAAGGAGTCGGTTTAACATCTTCTTCGTAGTCATACCAAAGTGGCATACCACACTGTAATCCCATCTGTGCGATAGCGATTACTTTACCGTCATAAGATTCAGTTGGATATCCAAAACGCATCTCTGCTGCGATATTATCTACAAGAACATCTACTTGATTATGAATAGTTCCACCTGCTTTAGAAACAGATAAATCAACAGTGTCACCAAGAGTGTAGACGTTATCAAGACCCTTAACTTTAAGAGTCTTTTTGTCTGTTGGCAACCAACCTTCATCATCAAGAGCTTTAGATAGACCTGACTTACGAATCACTTCAGCTGCAATAAATGGTGGTGTTGACATAAGGATATCAAACTCCATTTTTTCGCCTTCTTCAGAATAAGCAGTCTTAGTTTTAGGATCAACTTTTGCAAGTGTGAAACTTGTTTTATGTTTTACATTTATACTGTCAAAAATCATTGGAAGAACATCAGAAGTCGGAGCTTGTAAGAAAAGTCCATTTTCTACTGCTTGAGATTTTGTAGGGTAAGTATAAATAATCTCTATGTCATCTCTGATACCTTTTTCAGTTAGGTAATCATGTAACATCATAGTTGTCTCAACTGGTGCGATTCCACACTGGTGAGGGATGTTTGGAGTCTTAGGAAAGTTTACAGTAACTAGAACTCTTCCTTTTTTAAGTGCTGCAAACTTTTTAGCTAATTTCTTAGCACCTTCATAACTATAGAACCAATCACCACCTTCTTGTAGCCCTGGAATTCTGTCAGCGGCAACTTCACATCCAGTAGCTAAAACAAGATAGTCGTAGTTATATTTTGTACCACTTTTACCTTTTACATAGTTCGACTTTGCATTGATCTCAACAGCTTTGTCAACTATAAAATCAACTTCTAACATAAGTAGAGAACGTTGATCTCGGATAAACTCATGACCTGCAGCCTTATGAAATGCAACATACATTGCTCCAGGGCGATATACATGGATCTTTGAGTCAGAAATCATTGTTATTTCTACTTCTCCACGATTAATCTCTGGCATAAGTTTATTTGCAAGATTGTTAGCGGTCATGGTTCCTGCTGTACCACCACCAACTATAAGAATTTGCTTTTTCATATATCACTCCTTTTATTTGCACTTAACAATGGTAACGGATAATCAAAAGGTATTAATAAGGAGTGTATAAGGTTTTAATAAGGTTTTTAAGAGATATTTAGACGGTAGCCCAGTCCTTTGAGGTTTTCAACTAAATCACCGTAAATCTTTTTGCGAAGACCTACGACTACCATTCGTATAGCATCTGCACTAACAGGCTCTTCATAGATATTTTGCTCAATCATCTCCAATCCTACAAGGCTGTGAGGATTTTTTAGCAGGAGTTCAAGAAGTTGTAACTCTTTTTTTGTGAGTTTTACAGGCTCTAACTCTTCTTTATAGACCATTCTTTTTTGAGCATCGTAGTAAAAACCTTCTCCAAGATTTGAGATGGGCTTTATGGATTGTGCATCTGGCATGTGTGAAGATATGGCTACAAGAAGTTCATCTATATCTATAGGTTTTTTCAGATAAAAGTGAACACCTGATTCAACTGCACGATTTAAGTAGGGGTTAGAGTTAAAGGCTGTCATAACAATTCTTAGAGTGTATGGTGAGATAACGGATATCTTTTGCAAAAAGCTTAGTCCATCAACTTCTGGCATCTGAATATCGGCTATGACTATATCGCATGGTGAAGAAGTAAAGATATCTAAAGCATCCATAGCATTTGAAGCACCTTTGACATCTTTGAAATAAATTTTAAGTACTCTTACAAGCCATTTTAGTGTACTTGGGTCATCTTCCGCAACCAAGACAGTGTGAGATGCTAAACGCTTGTGAATAGTTTGCATATTATTGTAACTCCTGACATTTTAATTCTATGCAAAATTTTGTACCATCATTATGATTTTGTACAGTTAGGTACCCTTGCATGTGATGCTCAATGATTACTTTGGACATATAGAGGCCTATTCCGCTTCCATTTTCACGTGTAGTAAAGTATGGATCAAATATCTTTTCAATATTTTCTTCATCTATTCCACCTCCGTTATCCAAGATACAGATATTTAACCTGCCATCATAAAAAGTTAGCTTTATCTCTATTAGAGCATTATTTTTGTTCTTTGCTACAACAGCTGTCATAGCATTATGAACTATGTTCATAATTACCTGTTTAAACTCATTTGGAAATCCGACAACATTTCTTGGAACTCCATTTTCAAGTATGATTTTAATGTCAATAGAGTTAGCTTTTAACTGAACATCTATAAGACGAATAGCATCTTCGATGCTGTTTAGAACATCAAAGGACTCTTTTATCTTTGAGATGCGAAAGAAACTGCTAAAGTCGTCGATGGTTTGAGACATATAGTTAATCTTCTCCATAATCTCCTCTTCAATCTCTTCTAGCATCTCTTTGTTTAGCATATTGTTATCAGATATATGTCTTAAGCCTTGAACGATTAGGCCTAGGCCGTTGAGGGGTTGTCTCCATTGATGGGCTATAGAGTCAATCATCTCACCCATAGCGGCCAGTCTTGACTGATGACACATGATCTCATACTGCTCAGTCCGCTTGGCTACTTCAATCTCAACTTGTTTTTTTAACTCGTCTTGATACTTTATATCTTGTGTGATATCTGAAGTTATCATAACGATTTCATTACGACTTTTTAGGTAACTAAGTGACATACTTGCATTTAGGTGTTCGCCTGATTTTGTAATACAGACTTTACGAAAGTTTTGAATACTTCCATATTTTATGGCCTTTTGGACTGCAGTCTCAGAAGCAGCGGCATATTCTGGAGATGATAAAGAGATACAAGACTCAGTATATAGTTCTTCCATCGTGTAGCCCATCATGTCTTGAAAAAATTTGTTTGCGTAAAGAAACATTCCGTTGTGGTCAAGAATAGAGATACCGTTTGCCGCCATATCAAAGACAGCTTGAAGTTCTTCCTTTTTTGACATCAGATCATTAACAGTCTGCTTTAGCTGAGACTCGACACTATCCATTTTAACCGCCTAAATAATTGGGTAAGAGATATTATAGTGTAATTTTCTACATAACGTTAAGTCAAACTTAACGTTAAGATAGATAAGTTTTAGTGTTTGATGATGATTTTGAAGAGTGCACCGGAGTCTGTGTTTTTTACGCTGATAGTGCCATTGTGTTTTTTAACGATTTGAGAACTCATATATAGACCTATTCCTGTCCCGTTAGAGTCTTGTTTAGTTGTGATGTGTGGATTGAATATTCTAGAAATCACATGATTTGAAATACCTTGGGCATTATCTTCAAACTCTATGATGCTCTTATCTTCATCCGTATAAGTTTTTATAGTTATATCTCTATTGGAAATATTTTTTTCGTTAAACGCATCTATAGAATTACTTAGAAGATTTAAAAACAGATGTTTAAACTCATTTATAAAACCATATATTTTGATGTCATCTTTTATATCAGTTTTTAAGTTTACAGTATTTTTTATAAGCTCATCTCTCATAAGAACTTCTACACTGTTTATGCAATCTTCAAGTAAAAACTCTTCACTGTCTTTTGAAGGTCTGAAAAAAGTTCTAAACTCATTTAGAGTAGTAACCATATGCTCTATCTGAGTATGAGCAGTTTCTGTAATATCATCTATATAAGCTTCGTCAACTATACCATCTTTAAAATCGTCTTTTAACATATCATTCATCATGCTCAGAGAGTTTAAAGGCTGCTTCCATTGGTGAGCTACTGCATCCATCATCTCGCCCATAGCGGCCATTTTTGACTGCTGGCGAAGCATCTTGTCTTTTTGGGTACTTGTCTCGTTGATGACTACAGTTCTTTTATCAACTTGTTTTAAAAAAGCGGAGTGGTTTTTTTGGAGTTTGGAGTTTTTCTTTTTTTGTTCTTCGTAGAGCTCTATGAGGTGGTGGGTTTGCTCTCTAAGCCTATGATTAGAGAGCTTAGAGAGAACTATTATTTCGTCAATGAGTTTTTGATTTTCATCTTCATTCATTTGTTTTTAGCTAAAAGCCCTGTTTAAAGCACAAAACATCGCTTTGATAGAAGCAGTAGCAATATCGTTGTCTTTGCCAACACCATAACAAGAGAGAATATCTTTACTTTGAATCTCTATGTAAGCAACAGCTTTGGCAGTGCTTTTGTCTCCACACGAATGCTCAGAATATGAGTTTATAGTAAATTCATTTTTATAATCTTTCATCAAAGCATTTTTGCATGCATCAATAGGACCGTTGCCTTCAGCCTGTGCTACTATTTTTTCTCCATTGTACTTATAAGTTAAAGTGCAAGTCGAAACTTTTTTATTAGTAGACAGTGTTACATCAATTAAAGATATATGTTTCTTTATATTGAAGTATGTATCTTTAAATATTTCTAATATTTCTTCTGCTTCAAGCTCTCTGCCTTTTTCATCAGTTACTGCTTGGACTATACGACCAATCTCTGGATGCATAGCTTTTGGAAGCTGATAACCAAAGTTTTTCTCTAAGATAAATGCTATTCCGCCTTTTCCAGACTGTGAGTTAATACGTATGATACTCTCATAAGTTCTTCCCACATCTTGAGGATCAATCGGTAAATATGGAACTTCCCAAAAGCTGTCTACACTATTTTTTTGATATGCAAGACCTTTGTTTATGGCATCTTGGTGTGAACCGGAGAATGCTGTATAAACTAATTCACCTACATAAGGGTGACGAGCATGCGTAACCATTTCCGTACATCTCTCAACTACATCTAAAACTTCATTTATATCTGAAAAGTCTAGCTCTGGGTTTACACCCTGAGTTAACATATTAAGAGCAAGGGTAATCATGTCGACATTACCAGTTCTTTCACCATTACTTAAAAGTGTTCCCTCAACTCTGTCTGCACCTGCTAAAAGTGCCAATTCAGTCGCAGCGATAGAAGTTCCTCTGTCATTATGAGTGTGAGTTGAGATGATTACATTCTCACGGTTATCTAAGTGATTGGCCATCCACTCAATCTGGTCAGCATAAACATTAGGTGTCGCCATCTCTACTGTTGCAGGAAGGTTGATAATAACCTTTCTTGTGGACGAAATGCCCCATCTTGCAGTTACAGCATTTGAAATCTCTGCCGCAAACTCTAGCTCAGTTCCAGTAAAACTCTCAGGTGAGTACTCTAAAAATATCTCTCCATCATGTTCTTTTTCATATTTTTTAACTAAGTCAACACCCTCTAATGCTAAAACAACAATCTCTTCCTTGCTCTTACCAAATACTATTTTTCTTTGAGCAGTAGAAGTAGAGTTGTATAGATGCACAGTCGCTTTTTTAACACCACTAAGTGCTTCAAAGGTTTTAGCTATCAAATGTTCTCTTGCTTGAACTAAAACCTGAATCGTTACATCATCAGGAATTAATTTGTCATCAACTAAACGGCGTAAGAAATCAAACTCGACTTTTGAGGCAGATGGAAATCCAACTTCAATTTCTTTGAAACCAAGTTTTAGTAAGAGTGTAAAAAGTTCAAGTTTTTTATTCATGTCCATAGGGTTGATTAGTGCTTGATTACCGTCACGTAAATCTACACTACACCATTTTGGAGCTTTTGTAATTATTTTATTTGGCCACTGTCTGTTTGGCAAATCTATTTGTGGGTAAGGGCGATATTTGCCCATTTTTACTTGATTCATTACGAATCCTTAACTTGAAATTTTTAATAACACACTCTTACATATAGTTATTAAGTTCGGAATTATAGCAAATTTATGATTAGGGTAAAAGTAGGTGTTATTAAATAGTAGCTTGTCGTAAAGTTATTGTAAAGAAAGCTCCAGCAGCTGTATTATATACATTTATAGTTCCGTGGTTCTTTTTAACAATCTGTTCGCTCATATAAAGCCCAATACCTGTGCCTTTACCCTCTGGTTTTGTAGTTACGTTTGGTTTGAAAATATCTTTGATTACTTCATTTGGAATGCCACCTGCATTATCTTCGACTTCAATGTAAATATTTGTATTTTCTTCATAGCATCTGATATTTATATTTCTATGATTTATATTTTTGTCATTAAATGAATCTATTGAATTATTTATCAGGTTTATAAAAAGGTGTTTAAATTCATTCTGATTTCCAAATATTTTAATCTCTGAATCGATGTCTATATCTAGAAGAATATTTTGCGAGATAAGTTCATCTTTCATGAGTATTCCAACGCTATTCATTGCATCTTGTATAGTAAACTCTTCATTTTTAGTTGATGGACGAAAGAAAGTGCGAAACTCATGTAACGTGCTTACCATGTGATCTATCTGCATATGTACTGTATCATTAAACTCTTTGACGTAGGCAGAATTAACTAAGCCATTTTCAAAGTCCTCTTGCATCATATCACTCATCATACTCATAGAGTTTAAAGGTTGCTTCCACTGGTGTGCAATAGCATCTATCATCTCACCCATAGAAGCCAGTCTTGATTGCTGTTCTAGTAGTTTGTCTTTTTTGGCATCTCTCTCATGAGCTATGATATTTCTTTTATCCCATTGCTTTAAGAAATACTCGTTCTGTTTGATAGTTTTTTGATTTTCTTTTTGTTCAGTAATGTAAAAATCAAGTACTGTCTGAATTTTTTCAGCGAGTTTTTTATCTGATTTTTTGGATAGGTTTACAATTTCATTTAGAAGTATTTGAGTGATTTTATTTGACATTTTTCACCAGTTAAATAGTTTTCATATATTATAGCAAAAAATGTAATCGAAAGGTATTCCCGCAAAAAGCGGGAAAAAAGATTTAAAGCCCTCAACCAAGGAGGACATGTGCGACTAGCACTGGTAAGTTGTTTTAAACTCGTAAGCAGTTGGACGACCTTCATCTGGCCATACATCACGCTCAAATCTGTAATGTCTGTATGCTTCTAAAAATTCATCAGTAAATACAGGTTTTAGGTAGTCGTTGTCACGGAAAAGAGCTTCAAGTGAACCACGAAGAGTGTGAGGCATTTGAGGAATTCCTTTTTCACGAATCTCATCTAAAGATAATTCATATAAATCTTCATCCATTGGACCTATTGGAATCTCTTTGTTTTGGATACCATCAAGACCAGCCATCATCATTACTGCAAATGCTAAATAAGGACATGCACTTGAATCTGGAAAACGCATCTCAACACGAGTAGCCATTTCACCAGCACCATAAGGGATACGGCAAGATGCAGAACGATTTTGAGAAGAGTAAGTTAAAACACTTGGTGCTTCAAACCCTGGTAATAATCTTTTGTATGAGTTAGTTGATGGGTTAGTAAATGCAGCAACTGAACGAGCATGCTTGAATATACCACCGATATAGTTAATACCCATCTCAGATACGTTTGCATAATTACCTTGTTTATAGAAAAGGTTTTTACCATCTTTCCATAGTGATTGGTGAACGTGCATACCATTTCCATTATCGCCAAACATTGGCTTAGGCATAAATGTTGCAGTTTTACCATTAAGGTGAGCAATCATTTTAATAACATATTTGTATTTTTGAACATTATCAGCTGCACCAATCATATCAGAAAAAACGATACCAATTTCGTGTTGACCTTGAGCAACTTCATGGTGACCAAGAATAACTTCTAGACCAACTTGCTCTAAAACTTGCATCATCTCAGCACGGATGTCAACAGCAGAATCTGTTGGAGCTACTGGAAAGTAACCACCCTTAGTCCCTGGTCTGTGACCTGTGTTATACATATCTGGATAAGGATTGTTTGAATTCCACTCACCCTCTTCAGTATCTATTTTGTAGCCAGCTTCATTGATATTGTCAACAAAAGTTATGCTATCAAACATAAAAAATTCATTTTCAGGACCAAAGTATGCAGTGTCTGCAATACCTAAAGAATCAGCATGTGCTAGTGTTGCTTTTGCAATTGAACGTGGACATCTTTCATATGCTTGATTTTTGTAAATATCATATACATCACAAAATACGATGATAGTTGGATCAGCAGTAAATGGATCTAAAAATGCAGTTTCAACCTCTGGTTTTAAAAGCATATCTGATTTATTGATTGGCTGCCATGCATCGATTGAAGAACCATCAAATGGTAATCCATTATTAAGTTGTCCTGCGTTTACAGCACTCATTCTATAAGTAACATGGTGCCATGTTCCTTTAATGTCTGTAAATCTAAAGTCTACAAATTGAACATCATTCTCTTCACAAAAAGTAAAAAACTCTTCTGTATTATTAACAAATTTTCCCATTCATTCTCTCCTGAAATTAAATTGCCATTAGTATATCTGATTTATATTTAATTGAATCTCTTATGTTGCTTATATTTTAATCAATATTAATTTTTTGTTTCGTTTTGTGCGAGTTGTCTTTCTCTTTTTTTGAGAAACCTGCACCTTTTTTTGTCTTTGCTTCTAATTCTAATGAATCTATAATTGAATGATAATCCATACCATTTTTTTTCATTTGCGAAAAGCAAGTGACAATAACGGCAATAGTGTTTGGAACCACACCTTTTTGTTTATAAGCTTGTAAGTTTTTTTCACTTACTTTAATTAGTTTACTGAATTTCGGAATAGTAATTTCTGCATCTAGCAGTAGTTTTTTAAAATCTATAAAAGTCATATTTGTCCTAATTGGTATAAAAATCAATATGCAAATTATAGCATATATCTATATTTTATTGACATATAGGCATAAAACATATATAATCACTATAATTTATTACTATTAGTAGTAAAAAACTTCATCAAGGAGCCACCAATGGCAAAAGAATTAAAGAAAAAAGTAGCTAAAAAAGTAGCTAAAAAAGCAGATAAGAAAAAAGTTGCAAAGAAAGTTGCAAAGAAAAAAGTAGCTAAAAAAGCAGAAAAGAAAAAAGTAGCAAAGAAAGCGGCAAAGAAAAAAGTTGCTAAAAAGTCTTCAAAGAAAAAATAAGTTTAGTCATTTAGTTTAAAACTGCAAAGTCATATTTTGCAGTTTAACTCTTTAACTATAATGGCGAATCTCTCCACCTTGTGAAGCAAATAACATAAGATTTGCAATATTAACACTTCTATCACATGCACGTTCAAGTTTACGAAGAGTCCCTAATACCTTGACATACTCTATAGATAGTTCTTTTTCACCTATAATCATAGTTAAAATTTCTTTTTCTAAGATAGAAAAAAGATCGTCATTTTTACTTTCCTCAACCATTACCTTAGTGAAAAAATCTTCTATATTACAATTGTCAAGTTGCTTGAAACATTCTAAAATGTACTCAAGAGCATTTATAGTACTTTTGTGAAGTTGTATAATAGTTGAGTTTAAAGGCTCTAAATTACACTTACTAGAAGAGTGGTCTCTCATACGAAGGGCATATTTTTTCACACCTTCACCTATCCGTACGATTTCGTTGGTCATTTTTAAGTAAGCAACTAATGATCTAAGCTCTTTTGCCTCAGGTCCATATAGAGCAAAAGTTTTTATAATTTCATTATCAATAATATCACCTTGAACAGTTATATTGCTAAGTCTGCTTTGAACATCTTTGTAAAGCTCGTCGTTACTATTTTTATAGGCCTCAAGAGATATTGTGTTAGCATCTACTATACTTGTTAGTAGATTTGACATTATCTCTCTAATTTCTTCAATTTTATTATCATATTTTGTCGACATCATTTTCCTTTGTATTCTTAAATCTCATATAGTCTTAGTAAAGCTAAAATCAACCAAATTTTCCTGTAATATACTCTTCAGTTAACTTCTCTTTTGGTGTTACGAAAAGCTCTTCTGTGCGACCAAGTTCTATTAACTCACCAAGATACATAAAACCAGTGTAGTCACTTACTCTTGCTGCTTGCTGCATATTGTGAGTTACTATAATAATAGAAACACGATCTTTAAGTTCAACGATTAACTCCTCTATACCGGCAGTTGAAATCGGATCAAGTGCAGAAGTAGGTTCATCAAATAGTAAAACTTCCGGCTCTACTGCTACAGCTCTTGCAATACATAGTCTCTGTTGTTGACCGCCTGATAGGCCGTTTGCATCATGCTTAAGTCTATCTTTAGTCTCTTTCCATACAGCTGCATCTTTTAAAGCTTTCTCAACTCTGTCTTGAAGCTCTGTTTTGTTTTTAATACCTTGAAGCCTCATACCATAGGCAACATTATCAAATATGCTCATAGGGAAGGCAGTAGGTTTTTGGAAAATCATACCTATTTGGATTCTAAGGCTTATAAGATCTTCTTTAGAAGTTAATATATTTCTATCTTTAAATATAATTTCACCATCATATTTATTCCCAGGATATAAATCATGTATACGATTAAAACTTCTAAGAAGTGTGGTTTTGCCACAACCTGAAGGCCCGATTAGTGCCGTAATGTTATTTTTAGCAATAGGCATATTTAGTGTTTTAATACTTGGAGCATCAGCAGATGCATAAGTGAATTGAAAGTCTTTAACTTCCAGTGCTTTTTCTTCTGTTATATCTACAATCGTAGCCATTACTTTCCTTTTTTCTTCATAATAAATAGTCGTCCAATTATGTTTAGAGATAAAATAAACATACTTAAAATAAATGCTGCAGCCCATCCAAGTTTTTGCCAATCTTCATATGGACTAGTTGCATAGTTGTACATTGTTACAGTCAGAGATGCTACAGGCGCATTCATATCTGTATTTAAAAAATTGTCATTAAATGATGTAAAGAGTAGTGGAGCAGTTTCACCTGCAACACGAGCCACACCAAGTAAAATACCTGTAAGTATTCCAGCCTTTGCTCCACGATAAACTACCTGTATAATAACTTTGTATTTAGGAGCACCAAGTGCAAAAGCAGCTTCTCTTAGCGTTGATGGAACAAGCTGTAACATGTCATCAGTAGTTCTAAGAATGATAGGCAACATTATAATAGTCAGAGCAATTGAACCTGCCCAACCGCTAAAGTGACCCATAGGTGCAACAATGATTGCATAAACAAAAGCTCCGATAACAATACTCGGAGCAGACATCATAATGTCTGAGATATCACGTATAGCCTCAGAGAGTTTTGACTTTTGACCATATTCACTAAGATATGTCCCCGCCATAATACCTAAAGGAACACCAACAAGTGTAGCTACTCCAACAATCATTAACTGTCCAATCAGTGCATGTTTTAAACCACCTTCTGCGTTGCCAGGAGGTGCACCTTCTTGAGTAAAAATACTCCATGTAAGTGCATCAACACCGTTTATGATTAAAACACCTAAAATCCAAAATAAAAATCCAATTCCAATCAGAGCTGACAGCGTAGATAAGACCATAACAATATTATTTATAATAATTCTTTTTTTAGTATGAGTCATTAGACTAACCTTTTTCTTCTAAGGAAGTAAAACTTTGCAACTGAGATAATGGTAAAACTAATTACAAGAAGTAAAAGTGACAACTCAAACAAAGATGAGTAGTAAAGCTCAGTATCTGCTTCAGTAAACTCATTTGCAAGTGTTACCGGAATCGAAGTCGCAGGTTGTGTTAAATCTGCAGATATTTTATGCACATTACCCATTACAAATGTTACAGCCATAGTCTCTCCGATTGCACGACCAAGAGCTAAGATAAATGAACCTATAATTCCGGCTTTAGCGTATGGGATGATAATGTCTTTTATAACATCCCATTTGGTTCCACCAAGTGCATAAGCAGACTCTTTTAATATATCTGGTGTTGTATTCATAGCATCTCTTGTTACTGCTGCCATAAATGGAAGAATCATGATTGAAAGTACGATACCAGCTGTTAACATACTTATTCCTATACCTCCAAAAACATCACGAACGATAGGCACAAAATAAAAAAGTCCCCACATTCCGTAGATAACAGATGGAATAGCAGCAAGAAGCTCTATTGATACACCAACTGGTGCTTTAAACTTCGCAGGTGCCAACTCACTTAAGAATATTGCCACCCCAATAGCTAGTGGAACCGCTAAAATCATTGCTAGAAACGTTGAGACAACAGAACCGTAAATAGCAGGAAGTGCTCCAAATTTTTCTAAATTCGGTGCCCATTTTGTGTCAGTTATAAAGTCAAAGCCAAAAGCGTTAATTGACTCGATGGAGTGTTGAAATAAAACTACAAAAATCCATGCAACAATAAGAAGTATAGCAATAGCGATTATTTTTGTAGCGTTAGCAAAAAGTTTATCTATTATTATGCTCATAAAATTTTCACCCCTTTTTTTAAGTTCGCAATTATAAAAAAGTTTGGTTACATAGAGGTTACATTTTGGAATTGTTTAGAAGATATTTTATTAAAATCAACACTTCTGTTTTTATCTATTTATTTATTTTATTCTAGCTTTGTGGTTCAAATTATAAATAGCCTTTAAAAAGAAAATTTTATTAATTTATACCTTTTGGGGTTAAAATCATATATAAATCTCTTTAAGAGCATTTAAAATTAATTTTATGATGAATAATATTGGTATTAAAAAGTGTATTTTAGTAAATTTATTTTAATCTTCTAAATAATCTAAAGAAAATCATTAAAATTGAAGAAAAAATCAAGAATAGTAGGAGTATACTGACTCCATGTAGCTGATAAATAACTTAAGATAAAAAGAAAATGAGTTAGAGATATTATACAGCTCTTAGAAAAGGAAAACATGGAAATTCAGACAGTTAAGAAGATGGAAAAAGAGGCGCTTAAGGGCAGCGGTATAGATTTTATGAGACTTGGGTTCGCACTCTTTTTTATGGTGGCAGTTCTTGCTTACAGCTTCTTGAGTCTGGGTAGTGTTCCAAATAGTATGTTTCTAGCTATTGCAGCGCTCTTTGGAGCGTATATGGCAATGAACATCGGAGCTAACGATGTTGCCAACAACGTTGGACCAGCTGTTGGTTCAAAAGCTCTTACTATGGGTGGAGCGATAGTTATTGCTGCTATTTTTGAAGCTGGTGGTGCCTTTATCGCCGGTGGTGATGTTGTAAAAACAATCAAAAAAGGTATTATTGATATAAATGCATTTGGTGGAAATGTAGATCCATTCATCTGGGCGATGATGGCTGCACTTTTAGCAGCTGCATTATGGCTAAACTTTGCAACTGCGATGAAAGCACCGGTTTCAACTACACACTCAATCGTTGGTGGTGTTATGGGTGCTGGTATTGCGGCAGCAGGGTTTAGTATAGTTGACTGGGGTACAATGGCAAAAATTGCATCTTCATGGATTATCTCACCTGTTTTAGGTGGTGTGATTGCTGCAACATTTTTGTTTGCTATTAAAAAGACAATGGTCTATAAAGAAGATAAAATAACCGCAGCCAAGATATGGGTGCCTATCTTTGTAGCCATTATGTCATGGGCATTTGTTACTTACTTAACTTTAAAAGGTCTTAAAAAGATTTGGCCTTCGATTGTTGATGTCTTGTCTTTTCTTCCAGATGAGAAAAAACCTTCATTTATTGTTGCAGCAATTTTTGGATTAATCATTGCAGCAATTGTCTACTTCATAGTTAAAAAAACTGTCACAGCCAGAGCTGCTAAACTTGATAACACTAGAGCTGGAATAAATTTACTTTTTACAGTACCTCTTATTTTTGCAGCGGCACTATTAAGTTTTGCTCATGGAGCAAATGATGTTGCAAATGCAATTGGACCATTAGCTGCGATCAGTGATGCTGTTACTACAGGTGGCATCTCTGCTAAAGCCGGAATACCTTTTTGGGTAATGGCAGTAGGAGCTTTAGGTATTGCAATTGGACTAGCTCTTTATGGACCAAAACTGATTAAAACTGTAGGTGGTGAGATAACAGAACTTGATCAGATGAGAGCATTTTCAGTAGCAATGGCTGCTTCTATAACGGTGATTATAGCTTCACAGCTTGGTCTTCCTGTTTCTTCTACTCATATTGCTATTGGTGGTATATTTGGTGTTGGTTTTTTAAGAGAGTATCTGGTTTCAACTAATCAAGAAGAGATTTTACACCAAGAGGAATTAAGTATTGAAGATGAGAAAAAAGTTTTAAAAGCATATACTAGTGAGAGAAAAACATTAGAAGATAAGAGTGATAAAACTAAAGATGATTATGAGAGAATTGTTAATCTATATAAAATGATTGATGAAGAAGAGAATAAGATTAAATCATCTAAAAAACATATTAAAAGCGTAGAAAAAGTTAAATACGTAAAAAGAGATGCAGTTAAGAAAATTATAGCAGCTTGGATAATAACAGTTCCTGCAGCCGCTCTTTTATCTGCAGCAATATTTTTTATGATTAAAGGAATTGTGCTTTAATGTTAAAGAAAATATTATTACCGACAATTTTAGTCATTCTTGCTTACGGCTTTTGGATTAGCCCAGATTTTAAAGAGATAGCAGCCGGTGTTGCTATCTTTTTATTTGGTATGTTAACTTTAGAGGAAGGTTTTAAAGCTTTTTCTGGTGGTACTTTAGAAAAGATTTTAAAAAAATCTACAGATAAACTTTATAAAAGCATTAGTTTTGGATTTGTAGCTACGGCGATAATGCAATCAAGTTCTTTGGTCTCAGTTTTAACTATATCATTTATAGGAGCAGGACTAATTGGTCTTACTCAGGGTATTGGAATAATCTTGGGTGCCAATATCGGAACAACAACCGGTGCTTGGTTAATGGCCGGATTTGGTTTGAAAGTAAAAATATCAGCTTATGCAATGCCAATGCTTGCCTTTGGTGTGATACTGATTTTCCAAAAAGCTAAATCTTTAAAAGGTATAGGGTATATATTAGCGGGACTTGGATTTTTATTTTTAGGTATCCATTATATGAAAGATGGATTTGAAGCATTTAAAAACACGGTTGATTTAGCAAGTTTTTCAGTTGATGGTTTTAAAGGTCTACTTATTTTTGTAGGAGTGGGTATTTTAGCAACTGTAGTTATGCAATCCTCACATGCTACTATAGTTCTTATTCTTGCTGCTTTATCTGTTGGTCAAATAACATATGAAAATGCTCTAGCGCTTACAATTGGTGCAAACATAGGTACAACTATTACTGCCGTTATTGGTTCATTGAGCTCAAATATAGATGGTAAACGACTCGCAGGAGCGCATTTTATTTTTAACGTAGTGACTGCTCTAGTAGCTATTGCTTTTATGAATCAAATAATGCAATTTGTAGCGATTATAAGTGATTCGATAGGAATAGCTAGCGACAATCACACACTTAGACTTGCAGTTTTTGACAGTTTCTTTAAAATAATGGGTGTGATTATGTTTATACCATTTATTGATAAGCTTGTGAAATTTCTTAATAATACACTTAAATCAAGTACATTAGAATCAGATGCAGGTTCGGATAATGCTAAATACTTAAATGATTCAGTATTAGGACTTTCAGCAACTTCTATGGCAGCTATTGTTAGAGAGACAAAGCATCTGTATGAAAATGCATTTGAGATTATCACTCACGGATTGAATATAAAAAGACATAATATAGTCTCGTCTATGCCATTGGAAGAGGTTGTGCAAGAAGAGTATTCTAAAGAAGCAATCGACATTGATGATTTTTATAATAGAAGAATAAAAGGTATATATGGCGAGATTATAGATTTTTCTACTAGAGCCCAGTCTCAAATGGAACCAGAAGATATTGAGATTCTTTACAAATTAAAGCTTGCTAATAGAGATATAGTAGAAGCTGTAAAAGACACAAAACATTTACAAAAGAATTTAGTCAAATATTCAAAAAGTACGAATGAGCATATAAAAATGCAATACAATACTATGAGAAAAGATTTGGCAGAACTTTTGAGAAATATCAATATTATTGCAACAACAGATGAAGAAGATATCATACTTATGTTACTTTCAAAAGCTAAACTGCATATTGAAAAGTATGACATTATTGCTAATGGTACACTGGATAACCTCATTAGAAAAGGTTTGATTACAAATGAGATGGCTACTTCATTGATGAATGACAGCGCTTACGCTTATAATATAAGTAAACATCTTATAGCTATGGCAAATGTGATATTTATTGATAATAATAATGATATGAAAAACATTGGTGAAGAGATGCTTATCAGTGATGATGAAGTTACTTCAATCTTAGAAAAAAAGGAGAGTACATGAGTATAAAAAACTTTATTGAGAGTGTTAGAAAGTCTTTAAGTATTGATGATTATGAGAAGTCTGGTAAAAAAAAATCTGTTAAAAACTTACTAAAGAAGTTACGTGAGAGAGAAAACAAGATTCTTAAATCCTTGAAGAAAAAGTTAGATAAAAAAGATAAAAAAGAGTTAAATGAAGAGCTTGAGATTATTGAGTTACAAATAAAAAATGGTAAAAAAATACTGGAAAAACTCAACTCTTAAAATGTGTATATATTGAAGAAACTATCAAGATAAGTAGTAGTATACTTGTTAGAGATAGTTTGAGTAAAAGAAGAATTAAATAAGGATACAAATGGCAGCAAAAGAGACAAATATGTTTGACGTAGATGGAAAACAGGTTACACTTGACGAGTTGATAAAAGAATATAAAAAATCAAAAAATCAAAAAATTATAAGAAGTAAGGCAGAAATTAAGAGAAATGATGAGCAGAAGCTCAAGCCTTACCAAGCAGAACTTATTAAACTTCAAAAATATTTAGAAGACACTTCACAAAAAATGATTATACTTTTTGAAGGTCGTGATGCTGCTGGAAAAGGTGGAACCATAAGAAGAGTTACGAGATATATGGATGAAAAACATTATCGTGTAGTTGCACTTGGAAAACCTACAGAGGAGCAAAAAACTCAATGGTTTTACCAAAAATATATTCAACACTTTCCAAGAGGTGGTGAGATAGTTCTTTTTGATAGAAGTTGGTATAACAGAGCAATGGTAGAGTCTGTTTTTGATTTTTGTACTAAAAAAGAGTTTGATGACTTTATGAATGGCGTAAAAGGGTTTGAAAATGATCTTGTTCGTCAAGGAACAATACTTGTAAAACTATACTATAGTGTAACAAAAGATGAACAGGCAAGAAGATTCTCCAGACGTAAAAATGATCCACTAAGACAGTGGAAACTTAGTGAGATAGATTTACAGGCTCAAGAGAGATGGGATGACTTCACAACTACAAAATACAATATGATAAAGCAGACTCACTCTCACAGTGCTCCTTGGACAATTATAAGATCAAAAGACAAACAACTAGCAAGACTAGAATCTTTAAAAGTAATACTTAATGCTGTTGATTATGAAGGCCGTGATGAGCATTTGAATTATTCACTAAATCCAGCTGTTGTAATATCGGGAGCTAGAGAGATTGAGATAATGGACGCACAAATTACAAGTACAGGTAAATTTATAGGATAATAAGGGGAATATAGTGAAAGAAGAAAAGATGTCAAAAAAAGAGATAAGAAAAGAAGAAGATAGAAGAAAGCTTGACCGAGACAGAAGAGAAAAAAAGAAAGATGGTAAAGTTAGAATATGGGTTAAAGCAGAAACACTGGAGTATGAAGATGAACTCTCAAAGCTACAGGTAGAACTTTTAAAATTCCAAAACCATGTAAAAGAACAAGGACTCAAAATCTTGATGATTTTTGAAGGTCGTGACGCTGCTGGCAAGGGTGGAACTATTAAAAGAATTACTGAGCATCTAAACCCAAGGGGAGCAAGAGTTGTAGCCCTTGAAAAACCAAGTGATCAAGAGCGTACTCAGTGGTATTTTCAAAGATATGTAAAACATCTGCCTAGTGCGGGTGAGATTGTACTATTTGACAGAAGTTGGTATAACAGATCAATGGTTGAGCCTGTTATGGGTTTCTGTACAGAGAGAGAGCATCATAAATTTTTAAAAGACGCACCGAAATTTGAGCAAATGATTGTAGATGAAGATATACAGATATTTAAATTTTATTTCTCAGTATCTAAAGATGAGCAAGAAAAAAGATTTAAAGCAAGAGAGACAGATCCTCTAAAGCAGTATAAGCTATCACCTGTAGATAAAGAATCACAAAAACTTTGGAATGAATACTCTCTCGCAAAATACATGATGCTTAGCGCAACTCATGTAGAATCTGCTCCATGGACAATTGTTAAGAGTGATGATAAGAAAAAAGCTAGAATCAACTGCATAAAACATATACTAAATTTTGTTGATTATCCAGATAAAATATCTAACAAAAATATAAAAGTAGACGGCGATATCATAGTATACGGAAGAGATGAGGCCATATCTATGGAGAAAATGTTTAAGTTCTCGGAAAAAAAATAGTTAGACATAAAAATTACAAAGAGGTTACAAAAATAACCTCTTTCTACAAACTCTTGTAATCACTCTGTAACATTACACATTTATAATTTCGTATCTTAAAAAATACAAAGGTATGAAAATGTTAAAGAAAATACTTGGAGTTGCATTAGTTGCAGCTGTTTCTGTTAGTTCATCTATCGCAAGCGATAAGATAAATGGTGCTGGCGCATCTTTCCCTGCTCCTCTATATTATGATTGGGCTTTTAATTATAAAAAAGAGACTAAAAATCTTGTTAACTATCAATCAATAGGTTCTGGCGGTGGAATCAAACAGATTACTAAACGTATTGTAGATTTTGGTGCATCTGATAAGCCTCTTGATTCTAAAAAACTTGGTGCAGCAAAACTTTTACAGTTCCCAGCAGTTATTGGTTCAATCGTTGTAGCATTTAACGTAGATGGAATCGCTGATGAAACTTTAAAACTTTCTAATGATGTAGTTGCAGATATCTTTGCAGGTAAAATCACTTCTTGGAATGATCCGAAAATAGCTGCTAACAATAGCGGTCTAAAACTTCCAAATCAAAAAATCATCGTTGTTCACCGTTCAGATGGAAGTGGTACTACTTATAACTTTACTTATTACCTAAGTGGAAGTTCACAGAACTGGAAAAATAGTTTTGGTACTGGTAAAGCTGTTGACTGGGCTGTTGGAATCGGTGGGAAAGGTAACGAGGGTGTTGCCAACTTAGTTAAGCAGACTCCTTATTCAATCGGTTACATTGAAAACGCTTATAAAGAGAAAAATAACTTAAGTGCAGCTATACTCAAAACTGCAAATGGTAAATGGGTAAAAGCTACTGAAGATAACTTCAAAGCTGCTGCTAAATATGCAAGCTGGACTAAAGAAGATAACTTCTATGCAATGTTAGCTCTACAGCCTGGTGATACTTCTTACCCGATTGTTGCTGCTACATTTATTTTACTTCCAACTGAGACTCCTGCTATGAATAAAAAAGTAACAGAGTTTTATGATTATGCTTTCAAAAATGGTGACGCTTCAGCTAAAAAGCTAGGTTATATTCCACTTCCAGAAGCAACTAAAAAAATGATTAGAGAATATTGGGCGGCTAATATCAAATAATTATTTCTATAACTTTCATTCATTCTCCTTAAAAGTTCTTGCATCGAGACAATGCAAGAACACTCCTAACAGTTAAAACTTTTAAACCAATCATCCGGTCTGTTTGAAAACGGATTTTGTCTATGGAATTCCTCTTCATCTAAAGAAAATCTATAATTTTTCATATATGTTTGTATGATTTTATATGCTTCATTAATCTCTCTGAATTTTTCATTACTACCATCAGGCATATCTGGATGATACTGTTTTGATAATCTCTGATATTGGTTTTTAAGGTCAGCATGAGTTATTCGTGTCATTATATTTAAAGTCTCAAGAGCTTTTTCAAAATCTTTGTATCTCATACTTCTCCTTTAAGTGTTTGTATATTTTACCTTTATTCTTGACATAAGAGTTTTAAAATCATAACATAGTAAGGATATTTAATTTTCAAGTGAACAAGGAATGTAATGAGAAGCAAAATAATAAATTTAATCTTGATAGTATCAATTCTATCAGCTACATCATTGATGGCTAGGTTTAAAGAGACAGAAGCATTACTCTCAGAAGCTAAAAGAGAGGTTGGTGAGATGACACCTCAAGAATTAAAGAAAATGATCGATAGTGAAGAAGAAGTAATAGTCCTTGATGTAAGAGAGATTGAACAAAGAGCAGAAGGTAAAATTTATGCGGATGACAGCTATGCTATAACTCGTTGTAATTTAGAGTTTCAGACGATGAAAATAATTGAAAATAAAGATGCTATTATCGTTAGCTACTGTCGAGGCGGGATTCGTAGTGCATTCGCAGCACAAACATTAAGAAAACTTGGATATAAAAATGCTACAAGTCTAAAGGGTGGTCTCAAAGCTTGGGCAAAAGCCGGTTATGTGATTGAGACAGGGCTTGGAGTAACAAAATTAGTAAAGGATAAGGAATGACTACTATTATTTTAAATCATCAGCCCTATGACGGTACTGATATAACATGGAATGCACTAAGACTGGCTAAGACACTTTTTAAAAGTGGAGAAAAAGTCAATTTATTTTTAATGAATGACGCTGTTGATTTAGCTCGTGATAAAACAACTAAACCAGATAGTTACGATTATGACTTGGTTGAGATGCTAAAGAAGATGTATGCCAATGGAGTGTCCCTTCAAGTATGCGGTACATGTAACGCTCGTTGCGGCATATTTAAAAATGAGCCATATTTTGATGAAAAAGTAACTTCAACTATGCAAGTGCTTGCTGACTGGGTTATAGAGAGTGATAAAGTTATAAGTTTTTAACCAAAGTAAAAATAATCTTATTTGGTGTTGTCAAACTGATAGACAACACCTTTTTCATAATCTTCTACTAAAATATTGAAGCATCCTGCAATCTCTTTCATAGTCTCTATATTTGGTTCTATATAAATCTTATTTTTATTTTTTGTCATAGTAATTATTTTTGCATCTTTTAACTCTTTTAAATGACGAGAGATTGTAGGAAGTGCAAAATCAAAATGTTCTGCGATGCTAGTAACACAAGTGGCTTGAGCGATAATATCATCTTTTGGTTTAGAGTCATCAATTGAACAAGCATATCCGCCAGTGAAAATATTTTTAAAAATCATAAACCTTGTCTCATTACCAAGGGCTTTGAAAATCTTAATCTTATCATTCATATCTAGCATCTAATAACCTTGTATATAATTTAGAAAGGATTATATCCAAAGTAAATCTATTTAGCAATTTAGACAATTAACGCTAGTATAAGTTATTATAATATAAAATGAAAAGAATCATTTAGCTTATAAGCCAAATTGTAAAGGAATCTTACCAGTAACATGCGTACTTTTACTTTAATATTTTTTCTATTTATATCCACCTTAGATGCTCTTGAAAACTCATCATTAAGTTTTGATGGCCAATACAGAGGGCGTTTTGATATATATAATGGTGTAAATAAAGCAGCCTATGGAGATGACTCAATAGATGCAAAAGGAAATAGCAGAGGTAAATCTAATGATACGATATACCTTCAACAAATTATTGCCGGCTTTACATACAAACCTAACACTGATTGGAAAATAAAAGCTTATATGTATGATTCACGTTCTTGGGGTTCCTCTTTAGATGCTGATGATTTTATTAAAAATGGTGGAACTCCTGATGAGTACGGGATGTCCTTTTATGATGATCATTTTGAACTTTTTGAAACCTATATCCAAAAACACAATTTTTTAAGCAAAAATCTAACTTTTACTGTTGGCCGTCAACAGTTGGGGTATGGAGATAGCAGAATCTTTGGCCCTGGAAAATGGGGAAACACAATTGGTTGGCTTTGGGATGGCACTCATATATCATATAAAAAAGATAATAATTTTATAGACCTGTGGTACGGGCAGACTCGTATAAAAGATAGTGATGATTTTAGTATACTAGAACAACATCGATATCAAGGAGTGGGATTATACTCTCACTATGAATTCTCTTCAATGAAGATAGAGCCTTTTGGAGCATGGAAAAACAATCTCCATACAGAAGTCTCAGATGAGTTTAATTACTACTATGGCGGGGCAAGGGTTTATGATTTAACAAAAGGTTTCATTTACGACATAACAGGAGTCAAGCAGATAGGAAGTTACAGTACTAAAGATGTAGATGCATACGCTTATGTTTTAAAGGGTGGTTATAAGTCTATAAATAAATATGAACCTACTTTCACCTTGGCTTATATTTATGCTTCTGGTGATAATGATTTAGACGACAATAAAGTAAAAACATTCACTACACCTTTTGGTTCTACTGATGGGTCACATTATGGACGTATGGATGTAATGGCATGGGCAAATATGAGTGACTTAGAAGCAAAAATTTCTATTAAACCAATGAAAAATATGAATTTACAGTTTGAATACCATCATTTTAATCTTGCAGATGCTGCTGATAAATGGTATATCTTTGGATATAAAAATAAAGTTGGAAATAGTTTCACTCATATTGGAGATGAGTATGATGTAACTATCAAATATAAAGCTACAAAAGATTTAAACTTGTTGGCTATTGGTGCATATATGAAATCTGGGGATTTTATTACCGCTAATGATATTGCCCAAAATGATACATCAAAAGTTTTTTTACAATTTTTATATAAATTTTCTACAAATTAATAGTCTCTAAATTTGATGAAAGATTATATATAAAGTGAAGCTATTTAGCAATTTAGACAATTAACTTTTATATAAGTAAAAACTATATACAATTTTGAAATAAATTTAGCTTATTAGCTAAATAGTATATAAGGACATTAAATGGCTGATGTAAAACAGATAATAGAACTTTATTCAGAGTTAGTTGATAAACCAAATAAAGATTTTGGCTGGGATAAGGGAATTGAAAATGCCAAAGCACATAACTACTCTAAAGAGTGGTTTGAAAAACTACCGCTTAAAGTGTGGGACTATTGTGCTGCTGTTGGAAATCCGTTTGAGCAAGCGGATATACAAGAAGGTTCTACTGTTGTAGACCTAGGTTGTGGAGCAGGTGTAGATCTATTGGTGAGCGCTCTACTTGTTGGTGAAAATGGTAAGGCAATAGGTGTTGATATCACTCCTAAAATGGTTAAAAAAGCAAAAGAACATGCAGCTTTAGCAGGTTTTATAAATGTTGATGTTTTAGAGAGCAGTTTTGATGATATTGATTTAGAAGATGAGTCTGTTGATGTCGTTATCTCTAATGGTGCTATAAATCTTACATCTTGTAAAGAGAGTGTCTTTGCTGAAATTTACAGAATATTAAAACCGAATGGGAAAATTTATTTTGCAGATATGATAGATATATCTGAGAATGATGACTCTTGTAGTGATGAAAGCTCTTGTTGTATATCTGAGTCACAAGACTGGGCTAACTGTGTGGCTGGAACACTACAAAAAGATAAGCTAATAGAGATAATCTCTAAAGCTGGATTTAGAAATGTAGAGTGTACAGGATTAACACACTACAAAACATCAGATACTACATGCGGCGCAACTTTTAAAGCTGCAAAGATTGCATCGGATGAGTTAAGAGAAGCTCACTGGGATAATATCTTTAAAACAAAGGATTATACACAGGTTTTATGGCATCAGAACTCTCCTGATAAGTCCTTAGATCTAATAAAAAAATCCAACATAGGAAAGAAAAGTTCGATTATTGACGTAGGATGCGGAGCTTCATATTTAGTTGATAAGTTAGTAGAAGATGGATATAAAGATATTACACTTCTTGATACATCCGCTACTTCTCTTGAGATAGTAAAAGGAAGACTCTGGAGTCATGCTGATATTGTAGAGTATATTTGTTCAGATATTATGAACTATGAGAGTTCAAAAAAGTTTGATATCTGGCATGATAGAGCTGTTTTTCACTTCTTAGTTCTCAAAAAAGAAAGAGCTAAATATTTTGAAGTTCTGCAAAATTCATTACAATCAGGCGCTATCGCAATAATAAATACATTTGCTACTGATGGTCCAATTCAATGCGCAGGCTTAGATATAGTTCAGTACGACAAAGAAAAAATGTTACAAGAACTACCTTCTGGACTAGAGCTTATGGAGTACGATAAATATATACATCATACACCAAAGAATACAGATCAAAAATACAGCTGTTTTGTCATTAAAAAAGCATAAGTCCAATGTAATCTCTATGTAACCAAACTATTTTATAATTTCTTCAACAAAAAAAAGGAATTAAAATAATGAAAAAAATAGTTTTATCAGCATTAGCTGCATTAACAATCGGTACAGTAGCTGCATCTGCTGGCGATGTAAAATTCTATACAGACGGCAATGGTCAAGTATTCACTACTGCTGGTGAAGGTCGTACTGAGATAAAAAGTAAAAAAACTCCAGTATTTTCTCATGCTGATAAATTAAAATTCAGTGGTTTAACTTATATTGGCTATACATATAATGACTACAAAGATGGATTGACATCTGATAACGTAACAGCTTATCAAAGTGACACATCTCAATTTGAATTAAGAAGAGCTTATTTTCAACTAAAAGCATACCTTTTAGATGATCCTAAATCTTATTACCGTGTTACATTTGACATGTACCAAAATACAGAGAAAGATATGGTTGTTCGTGCTAAATATGCATATCTTTATTTAAATGAAGTTTTACCTTTTACTGGTGTAGAAATTGGTTTAGTTCACCGTCCATGGCATGACTATGAAGAACATAATGCTTGGTACTACCGTAATATTTCAAAAGTTTTAATTGAAGCTAAAAATGCTGGTGATTTAAGTAATTCAGCTGACTATGGTGTTAACTTTAAAACTAAAACAAAATATTTTGATAGTGAAATTGGTTTATTTAATGGTGAAGGGTATCACGCTACACAAGCAACTGGTACTGGTATGAGTCTTGAGTGGAGAGCAACTGCTCACTTACTTGGTGTAAACGGTAAAGATAAACAAACTATTAAAACTTATCTTGATGCTTCTTTCTTTGGTCAATACAACCAAGAACATAAAGCTAATGCAGCTGCACCAAGTGGCTTTGATGATTTAATCTTTACTGGACTTCATACAGTATATAATCAGCCAGAGTTCTTAATATCTGCTCAATATGTATTATCTAATGATACTGCTGAAAACTCTACTTATGTTTCTAAGCAAGCTGGTTCAGGTTACAGTGTAAATGGTGAATACCGTCTTGGAGATAAGAAAGAGTATAGAGCAATCGCTCGTTATGATAGTTGGACAGATAAAAAAGCAACAAGTTCAGCTGAGAAAGCAGATAAGGCATATATCGTTGGTGGTGTTTGGGAACAAAGCCATAATGTTCAATGGGTTGCTAATGCTATTGTTACTGATAATGAAGCAGGTAGTGATAGAGAAAAATATAACGGCGTAGCTTACATGCTTACTGCTGAAGTTAAATTCTAAAAATTCTATTCTCCTTATTTTCGTAAAGCCCACTTGAACTGGGCTTTACATTCTTCTCATATTTAAAATCAATCATTTTTAAAGTACATATTATGTTTTATGTGTTAGTATCTGTTATTGTGCAAAGTTTTTATTTGCTTATTAAGGGGTATATATGTCTTTTTTATTAGATATTGATCTTATTTCCACTAATATAGTAATCTATAAAAAAGTAGATGATGATTTCATCTTTGTAGCTTTTAATAAGATGGCTCAAAAGACAGAAGATGTAGATGCCAATGAACTTTTAGGTAAAAGACTTACTGAAGTGTTTCCTGGGGTTAGGGAGTTTGGTCTCTTTGATATACTTTTAAAAGTTCAAGAGAGTGGAAGAAGTGAAATATTTGAGACATCATTTTATAAAGACAGTAGAATTAGCGGTTGGCGTAGAAATGAGATAAAGAAACTCCATGATGGAAATTTAATAGTATTATATGAAGACAGTACAGTTCAAGTTGAAATCAAAAAACAATTAAATATACAAAAAAGTCTTCTAAGTACTATTTTTGACATAATCCCAGACCTTATTTGGCTAAAAGATATTGATGGTATTTATCTATACTGTAATCCAAGATTTGAGCAGTTCTTCGGTGCAAAAGAAGCAGAAATACTCGGCTCAACAGACTTTGATTTTGTAGATGCAGATCTTGCAAACTTTTTTCGTAAGAATGATTTAAAAGCTTTAGAAGAAAATGCTCCAAGAAGAAATGAAGAGTATCTTGTTTTTGCAGACGGTTCATATAGAGGTATGTTTGAGACTACAAAAGTACCTATGTACGATGATGAAAACAACCTCATAGGAATTTTAGGAATAGCGCATGATATCAATGAAAGAAAAGAGCATGAAGAGCAACTTAAAATATATGCAAGTCATGATGCATTGACAGGTTTAGCAAATAGAACACTATTTTTAGAACGCTTATCTCAACTCCTAAAACAAAGAGAATCAGATATTAATGTTCATGCTGTTTTATTTATAGACTTAGACCACTTTAAAGTCATAAACGATGAAAAAGGACATGCTACAGGTGATAAAGTCCTGGTAGAAGTTGCCCATAGATTAAGAGGTCTTATTCGTAAAGGAGATACTTTATCGAGATTTGGTGGAGATGAGTTTACAATACTCTTAGAAAATATTCATAGTGCTGATGAAGCTGCAAAAGTAGCACAAAAAATATTAGATAAGTTAAGAGAACCAATAATAATTAATGAAGACAATTATCAGGTTACAACCAGTATTGGTATCTCACTTTCTCCATATAACTCCAAGGACAGTGAAGTATTACTTCACTATGCGGACGTTGCTATGTATAAAGCTAAGTCAAATGGGAAGGATGGGTATAACTTCTTTACTAAAGATTAAATCCCATCTACACGAAGTAGTTTACTCTTTCCAACCATCAGGTCAATAGTCATACCGATTCTTTTAAACACACTCTCTTGTCTATATTCTATGTTATGTTTTCTACAAACTTCTTTTACGAGAGGTTGCATTTTTTGCTGATAACTCTGTGGTGTATTTGGAAAAAGATGATGCTCAATCTGATAGTTTAAGAACCCTTGTGAGAAGTCAATCAGATCAGAACCAGTGCTGTAATTTACACTACCCATGATCTGTCTTAGGTAGAACTCACCTTGTGACTTGTGAGGCTCGCTAAACTGGTAAATATCTCCCGCAGAATGGTTTGGTACAATCACTAAAAATGAGTGAAGATTTGCGTATACTTCAGCCATAAGCATGATAATTAAAGCACTAAAAACTGCGCTAGTTCCTAGTGGTAAAAACAGAAGTGGAAGTAGAGCAAACTTTACAAGAGCGTATGGAAGATAGAAATTTTTCCATAACTCTTTTCCATTCTCTGTAAATGGAGAAATTTGATACTCTGTAATCTCTGGAAGTCTCTTTTTTCTACGCTCTTTATTTTCTAAAATTCTAAGTGTGTTTGGCGCATAATAAACCGGTTTCCAAACTGCTGCAAACATGTAAACAATTACTCTTCTAAGCCACATTGGAACCTTTGACTGGATGAGCCATTGAAGATTTCTTTCAACATTATCCGGATCATCATCTTCACCTAAATGGTAGTGATGCATAATGTTATGCTCATACTCCCAAGCTTCAGGTTTTATCCAATCTAACCAGTCAATATATCTTCGTTTGCCTCTTGCAAAACCAGATTTTGTGTATTGTTTGGGAATATTAGGGACTTTATCATAAGCGCCATGTAAAATAGGATGAGCCACATTTGCCCATCTAGCTACATTTCCAACACCGACTAAAATAGCTGCAACAATACCTAAAGTCCAAAAACCAAATGTACTTAAACCTATGGATATTTCTAGTGCCGTTGCCATATAAATTAAAAAGAAACCGCTTAGTGTTGCTCCTCTTCCCCATCTCTCAAGTTTTAACAGATGCTGATAATCTTCTTCACCTACCGGGCCAAGATTAGCTTTTATCTCTTCTAAATCACGTTGAAGCTCTTCTTTATCAACATCTTCATATTTTGCATAAACATGCGTGGAAGAGATCTTTTCTTCTTTTAAATGTTTTATTATTGGTTCTGATGAAGTAGATAACTCTTGAATTGCTATTTCTGCTTCATGTTTTAAAATCTTCTCTTGGGCAGAAAGTTCTTCTGCTTCTTCGGTAGAGATTATTGATTCTCTTGCGTTTAATATATCTTCAAATACTTTATTTTCTCTAGCTGACAAAATTTCCCTTTTATTTCATATAATTATAATTCGTATTATAAGTAAAAATGCTTTAAAAGTACTTGTTAAATGACCTTAATATATAATAAACAGCATTTTGGATAGAATATCAAGAATTTATAAAGTAATAATTATTGGAGAATCAATGGACGCAGCCAAATATATTTGGATGAATGGAGAATTCGTAGCTTGGAATGATGCCAAGGTGCATGTACTTTCACACACAATTCATTATGGAAATGGTGTAATCGAAGGAACTAAGGCTTATAAAACAGAAAAAGGTTATGCTATTTTCCGCTTAAATGAGCATACTAAAAGATTAAAAGAGTCTGCAAAAATGACTCTTATAGATATTCCATATTCAGTAGAAGAGATGAATAAAGCTCAAATAGAGCTAATTAGAAAGAATGAGTTTACAGGTCTTAATGTTTACCTTCGTCCTTTCGCATTTTTAGGATATGGTGTAATGGGTGTTTACCATAAAGGTGCTCCAGTTGAGACAGTAATGTCTGCTTGGGAATGGGGTGCTTATCTTGGTGAAGAGGGCCTGCAAAAAGGAATTAAACTTAAAATTGCATCAATGACAAGACCTGCTAACACGTCTAACATGGGGAAAGCGAAAGCTACTGCAAATTACCTAAACTCTCAAATGGCTAAGTATGAAGCAATAGACTGTGGATATGACGAAGCACTTTTACTTGATGACCAAGGTTATGTTGCAGAAGCTTCCGGTGCAAGTTTCTTCATGGTTGTTGATGGAAAACTGGTAACTCCTCCAAGTGATAATGCACTTGTGTCTATCACGCAAAAAACAGTTATTGAAATCGCTCAGGATATGGGCATTGAGGTTGAACGTCGTCGTATTAGTAGAGAGGAAGTTTATATTGCAGATGAAGCATTTTTAACTGGAACGGCTGCAGAGATTACTCCAGTTCGTATAGTTGATGCAAGAGAAATTGGGTGTGGTTCTCGTGGTGTGATTACAGAAAAAATTCAAAGTACTTACTTTGACATAGTGTTTGGCAGAAATGCTAAGTATGAGCATTATTTAACGTATATAGATTAGTTCACGTTTTAAATAGATATTGTGTAATTCATTTATAAAGAACTATTATAATGACGAAAATATAAATTAAGGATATTTAATGGCTTCAGATATGAATGACTATTTCAACAAGAAAAAAAGTGAAAGTGGTGGTTTTGGAAAAAAACCTACTGGTGGTTCTGGCGGTGGTGGTCCACAAATGCCAAAGATTGATATGAATTTCGGTGGCGGTAAAGCAGGGATAGTTTATTTTCTTGTAGCTGTTGTTGTAATGTTAGTTTTAGCAAAACCGTTCACAATCATTCAAGAGGGTGAGCGTGGTATTTTGAGTACAAATGGTAAGTACCAAGACCAAGCACTTCTTCCAGGACTTCACTTTATTATTCCAGTGATTCAGAAAGTTTATGTTGTAGATACTAAAGTTCGTATTATTAACTATGCTTCTCGTATTGAAGCTAGTGGTGGTAATGCAGCGGGTATCAATGTTAAACCTGCTATTACAGTTCTTGATAAGCGTGGTCTTCCTGTTTCTATTGAGCTGACTGTTCAGTACAGACTTAACTCACAGTTCGCAGCACAGACTATCTCTAACTGGGGATTCTCTTGGGAAGATAAGATTATAAATCCTGTTGTTCGCGATGTTGTTCGTAATGTTGTTGGTAAGTATGATGCAGAATCACTTCCACAACAAAGAAATGTTATAGCTGACGAAATTGACAAAGGTGTAAGAGCTAGTGTAACAAGTCTTAAAAACTCTCCTGCAGATCTTCAGTCAGTTCAGCTTCGTGAGATTGGTTTACCAAACAAGGTAAAAGAACAGATCGAGCGTGTTCAAGTTGCAAAACAAGAAGTTCAAAAAGCTGAACAAGATGTACAGCGTGCGAAACAGGAAGCTCTTAAGCGTGCTGCTGAAGCAGAAGGTATGGCACAAAAAGCTAGAATTGAAGCACAAGGTATAGCAGATGCTATTACAATTGATGCAGATGCAAAATCAAAAGCTAATTATTTGATTTCAAAATCATTGACTACTCAGCTGCTTCAGTTGGAGCAAATGAAAGTTCAAGGTCAATTTAATGATGCACTTCGTGAAAACAAAGATGCTAAAATTTTCTTAACACCTGGCGGTTCAACTCCAAATATTTGGGTTGATATGAAAAATGGTCATCAGACTAAAACATCTACAGGCCAGTAAGTAGAAATATGCAAGATGCAATAAATCGAATTGATTGGCAAAAGTGTGAACTTTTGCCTGTTATTGTTCAAGATAACTCAAATAGCGAAGTTCTAATGATGGCTTATATGGATAAGCAAGCTTTAGAACTTTCATTAACTACAAAAGTGGCACATTACTTTTCACGTACAAAGCAACGCATCTGGAAAAAAGGTGAGAGCAGTGGGCATATTCAAAAAATTCACTCTTTTAGCATTGACTGCGATAATGACACTCTTCTCATAAAAGTCACTCAAGAGGGTGTTGCTTGTCATACAGGTCGTCGCACATGTTTTTTTACTGAGTTAGAATCTGGCGCTACAAACTCAGAAGTAGAAGTAAATACTGATGCTATATATGGCGTGATAGACACTCTTTATCATACTATTCAAGAGAGAAAAAATGCAGATCCGGAGAGTTCATGGACAGCTAAGCTAATCTCTAAAGGTGACAATACAATTTTGAAAAAAGTTGTAGAAGAGGCAGGTGAATTTAGTTTTGCATACAAAGATAATGATGAGTCGGAGATGATATATGAAGCTGCTGATTTGACTTACCATATGCTTGTAGCACTTGCTGTTAAAAATATCTCTCCTGATCGCATCAAACAAGAGCTAGCTCGTAGATTTGATATGAGTGGAATAGCTGAGAAAAATTCAAGAGATAAGTAGATAGATGAAAGCAAAAATAACTGCCTTTATAGATGAATTGATTACATACGATTACATTCTTTTTGGTAGTGTTTTTGGACTCTTTATCCTATTTATCATCTTAGGTATAGTTCTTAGAAAAAAAATTGCTCTAGCCATACTCCTAATTCTTTTAGCCTTTACTATACTTTTAGCAGGTCCAACCATTGGTTATGTTAAGATGCATGATTATATATTCAAAAATACTACTGAATTAACAAGTCAAAAGAAATTATCTTTTACACAAGCTGTTGTTGTAAAAGGAAAAATAACCAATGAATCTAAGCGTTTTTTTAATAGTTGTAATATCACAGCAAGTGCTAATAAAGTAAGTAATAATGAGTTGAAAAACTATTTGTACTCATTTAAATCATTTGCCAATATGTCGATCATGGAACAAAATATAGCAGTTGGTGAAACAAGAGAGTTTAAGATAATTATTGAACCTTTTACATACTCAAAAGACTTTAACGTCTCAATTGGAGCAAAATGCAAATGACAACACTCTTTAATTACTGGCACTATATAATACTTGCAATAATTCTTTTTATATTTATTGGTGGTGTTGTTTCTGCTTTTAAACAAACAAATAAAAAACTTGTTTTTCCTATGTTGATATCAGTCTCATTAATTACTGCACTTATGGCTGGTTTCTCAATAGTTGTTGTTGATAAGTACACAAAAATCCCGAAAATATATAAGTTAGAAAATAAAAGACTTCTTTCAATTGAAAAAATTGTATATACGGGTATAGTAAAAAATGAAGGCAATCATGAGATTGGTACAGTTACTATAGAGATTAAACTGGTAAATAAAGGTCACGCAACAGGAAATGTAAAAGGCGGTAACTTTTATAAGCCAAGCGGTTTTTTAGATTTTTTTAGTGGTGGAGCAGACATTTTATATAAGCCACAAACTATTGTAAAAGAGTTTGTTGTTGCGACAAATTTAAAGCCTGGTGAAGCTAAGGCTTTTAGAGTATATTTTGGATGGCCGCCATATTTTAGAAGTGTTGCAGAGTTTGTAAAAATAATGGGGCACTAATAGAGGTGATTTCTATTAGTATTTGAGTCCTAATGGTTTTAGTGCACTATTAATATTTTTGATCTGTATATTTTTATCTCTACACCAATCTGGAGATAGTAAAGAAGAGTTGTTTATACCTGCAGTAACTCTTTGAACTGTTACATTTTCAGGTTTCATCATAATAGATTTTATTAAAACATCAAGATACTCAGCTTCATTTATAGGGGTAAACAATCCTTTTATAAAATCATTTGCAAGAGCTGTTTTTTTAACTACATACAGTGGATGATATTTAACAGAGTCTATTCCCCATTCATAGGCTTGTTTAGAAGTCTCTAGCATCATCTCCTCGGTCTCATCAGGCAGACCAAAGATTAAATGTCCACAGACGTTAAGACCCTTCTCTTTAGACTTTACAATCCACTCTTTAACATTATCACTAGAGTGACCACGATTTATCTTCTGCAGTGTCTCATCATAAACTGATTGTATGCCAAACTCTATCCATATCTCTTTATCTTTGTTTAATAGTGCGAGATACTCTAGAGTCTCATCTGTTATGCTGTCAGAACGAGTACCTATACTTAATCCAACAACATTAGGAAATGATAGAGCTTTTTCATAAAGAGCTTTTAGAGTATCAAATGGAGCGTAAGTATTTGTAAAAGATTGGAAGTAGACTAAAAACTTTTTGGCTCCATATTCTTCACTCTGTCTTTTGCTAATAGCATTAAATTGCATCTCAAGTTGGTCTAGTTGTTTTTGAAGATTTGGATTTGATTTTGATTCGAGGTTAAGATGAAAACCTTTTAGTTCTTGAGTCTCACCTGTACTGGCACTAAAAGAGTCATTTTCACAAAATGTACAGCCGCCTTTAGCAACTGTACCATCTATATTTGGGCAGGTAAAGCCAGATATATTGATCCCAACTTTGTAAACCTTGCAACCAAATTTATTTTTAAGATAGTTGCCGTAAGTATAAATTTGTTGCATTAAACGATATACTTACCTGTAAAACAAGCAGTACAATAGTTGTCTTCTTTTGTATTTACACTTCTAAGAAGTGAAGCCTCATCTAAGTAAGCTAAAGAATCAGCTTCTATATATTTGCATATCTCATCAGTTGTCATGTTTGCAGCGATTAGATTATTCTTATCAGGTGTATCTACCCCGTAAAAACATGGATCTGTAGTTGGAGGAGAAGATACACGCATATGAACTTCACTCGCTCCGGCTTCTTTTAGCATTCTTATAATTCTTCTTGAAGTTGTTCCACGAACAATAGAATCATCTATAACAATAACTCTTTTGCCTTTAATGATATCAGTCATTGGAGAGAGTTTCATTTTAACTTTTAAGTCACGCATCTCTTGTGTAGGTTCAATAAATGTACGACCAATGTAGTGGTTTCTCATAATACCCATTTCGTATGGTATACCACTCTCTTGAGAGTAGCCTATAGCTGATGGAACACCACCATCTGGAACAGGGATAACAACATCTGCTTCAACAGGTTTAATATGAGCAAGTTCTTTACCCATATTTTTTCTTGTTTGGTACACAGACTGACCAAATACAACAGAGTCAGGTCTCGCAAAATATACATATTCAAATATACAGTGTTTAGGTGTTGGTTCAAAAACTTTTATACTTTTAGGCTCTTTACCTTCTGAAAATATAAGTAATTCACCAGGTTCAACATCCCTGATAAACTCAGCACCGACAAGGTCGAATGCACAAGTCTCAGATGCTACGATGTAACCACCATTTGGAAGACGACCTAAACTAAGAGGACGAAAACCAAAACGATCACGCATAGCAAACATTTTTGTTCTGCTTAAAAATACAAGTGAAAAAGCACCTTCAATTCTTTGCACAGCATCTATTATTCTGTCAAGAAGTTTTTTTTGTTCACTTTTTGCTATAAGATGGATAAGATTTTCTGTATCCATATAAGTTTGAAAAATTGCACCTTTTTCAATCAGCTTGTTACGAACTTCTTCTGCATTTGTAAGATTTCCATTATGAACTATAGCCATTTCACCTAAATCATATCTTGCAAATACCGGTTGAGCATCAAGAATTGAATCATCGCCTGCAGTTGAGTAGCGAGTGTGACCGATAGCGCTTGAGCCACTTAAAGTTTTTAGTTTAGCTTCATCAAAAACACGCATAACTAGACCACGTTTTTTGATAGTATGTAGTTTCTCTCCATCGGAAGAACTGATTCCAGCTGCTTCTTGTCCACGATGTTGAAGTGCATGAAGTGAAAAGTAAGCTAATTTAGAAGCTTCTTGATGACCATAAATTCCTACAACAGCACATTTTTCATTAACATCTTCTAGCAAATTATTTTCCTTGTTCTGCAAATATGAAGCTTTTTAGATAAATAAAAAAACTTCAATTAATCCATTTTGCGAATTATACTGAATTTGTCCTAAATCTTTTATAATGTTTTTACAACTCTAAACAGTCACTTATAGAGTATAAACCTGGTTCTTTATCTGCTAACCAAGCTCCAGCTCTGATAGCACCTTTAGAAAATGTACTTCTTGAAGTTGCAGTGTGGTTAAGTTCTATAAATTCACCATCATTGTAAAAACCTACAGTATGACGACCAACTATATCTCCACCGCGAATAGCCATTACAGCTATTTCATCTTCTGTTCTCTCACCAATATTGCCATCTCTACCGCTTACACGAACTTTATCTAAATCAAGACCGCGACCTGCAGCCGCTGATTCAGCTAGAGTAAGTGCTGTTCCGCTTGGTGCATCTTTTTTATGTTTATGGTGCATCTCAACTATTTCAATGTCAAAACCATCGAGTGCGGATGATGCTTGATAAACAAGCTTATTTAAAAGTGCTACACCCAAAGACATATTTGTAGCATATAGTACAGGCATGTTTTCACTAGCCTGCTTTAAAAGGTTTAGTTGGTGTGCGCTAAGTCCAGTTGTTCCTATAACTAGAGGTTTTGGAGTTTTAATAGCCGCTTCTAAAAGAGCTTCACAAGCCTCTGGAAGTGAAAAGTCTATTACTATGTCACAGGCATTTAAAAACGATTTTATATCTGTACTTACTAAAACAGAAGGGTCAATAGAGAAGTTAAGTTCAGTTCTTACAAAAACCGAACTTAAGCTGATATTTTCACTCTCTTTTAAATCATCTATGATTAATTGTCCAACTCTACCATTCGCACCAAATACACCAACTCTTACCATATTATTATATTTCCTAACTTTTCTTTTAATTTAATTTTTCATCTACATATGAGATAGCTTGTAGTGCTGCAACAGCACCATCTCCAGCTGCACTTACAACTTGTTTTGGAGCAGCGATTCTCATATCACCTGTAGCATATAAACCTTCTACTGAAGTCTTCATGCTAATATCTACAATAACCTCACCTGCAGAGTTCATGTCACATAAAAAGCTTCCATCCTCTTGGATAAGAGCTTGATTGTTTACATCATTTCCAACAAATGTAAAAACACCAGGAACTTTTATATCACGAAGCTCACCATTGTTGTTTTTTACTCGGATGCCAGTAACACCCATATTGTCCCCATAAACTTCATCGGGAACTGAATTTAAAACAAGTTCAATATTCTCAGCTTTTTTTATTCTCTCTATAGTGTTTGGAGCTGAACGAAATGTATCTCTTCTATGAACAAGATAAACTTTAGAACATATTTTAGCTAAATAAAGTGCTTCTTCCAAAGCTGTGTCTCCGCCACCGATAACTGCAACCTCTTTTCCTTTATAGAAAAAGCCATCACAAGTAGCACAAGTGCTTACACCACGACCGAAAAGTTCATCTTCTCCAGCAAAGCCAGCACGACGTGGAGATGAGCCAGTACCGATTATTACACTGTGTGCTTCACTAATAGTTCCATCACCTTTGTGAATTTTAAAAATATCACCATCTTTACTAACACGAAGAACTTCTACCATCTCATGTTTTAAACCAAATCTTTGACACTGCTCTGGCCACGGCATCATAAGATCCATACCACTTATTTCACCAGTAACACCAGGGTAATTTTCTATTTCAGAACTTGAAGTAATTTGACCACCAGGCATACCTTTTTCAAACATTGTAACATTTTCTAAACCACCACGAGTTGTATAAAGTCCAGCAGTAAGACCAGCAGGACCACCACCAATAATTGCACAATCTAATATCATTTATTTATTCCTTATAGAGCTTCTATATGCGAAGCTAATTCTTTTAAATTATCTAATTTCCGTATCATACTATCTTGTTTATAAAGAGACTCTTTTGATTTCTTTATAAAAAAAATAGATGGGGATTCATAGATATTAAAGCGTTGAATAAAGCTAAGAGAATTCTTTGTACCACTCCTTAGGAATGTCGTGCCAGAGCTGTTTTCAATGACCTCATTGTAGTAGTCAATAGCTAGGATTGGAAGCTTAAGTTTTGTTTCAGATAAGAGCTTCATGGTATTGTTTTCTTTAGAACTGTAGAAGACTACAACATACTTATCTGCAGTTGGAGAAAAGACATTACTTTTTTCATAAAAGACCCACTCTTTGAAGTCAATAAATTTGTATTCTGAGAATTTATAGTTGAAGTAAGCAAAGGCACCGGCTATCATAGCGGCGCCAAAGAAAGAAGCTAAAAGAGTAGAGACAGAAAAGAGGCTTTTGCCTCCCCTTTTTGCCACTACTTAGCTCCTTTTAAGATTACGCTAAAAGAGCGTCGATTTTTTCAGCTAGAGCTTGTTTTGATTGTGCTCCAACAACTTGATCTACCATTTCTCCATTTTTGAAGAACATGATTGTAGGGATAGAACGGATACCAAATTTAACAGCAATATCTTGCTCTTCATCAGTATTTACTTTACAGATTTTAGCTTTTCCATCATAGTCTTCAGCTAACTCTTCGATCACAGGAGCGATCATACGACATGGTCCACACCATGGCGCCCAAAAGTCTACAAGAGATACACCTTCACTTAAAGTTGCTTCAAAATCTGCACCAGTTAATTCTATATATTTACCCATTACAATTTCCTTTTAAATTATTAATATGGAAGTATTATACAGAGCTAATCTTTAAAATCGCTTTATAAATTTTTTTCGAACATTTTATATATAGATGTAAAGAATAGGATTGCCCCAATACTCAGTAATAAAGCCCCTGCATAAAATATTGTATATGTGTTGATTAAGATGCCAAGAGCCGACACTCCAAGACCTATTGATGAAAAGATAAATTGCAAATCTGTTAGCTTTTTTGGTATGAGTTCATGTAGCATCGGCACCTCTTGTTCTTCAATAAGCGGTGAGTAAATCTGAAACCAAATCAAGAATGGAATTATCTTATAGAAGTTTCCAATGATTAAAAAACCAAAAAAACCAACAAGCATAATCCACATACTCAGCTTTAGGCTTAAGGCGTCATTTGTAAATATGTAAGAGACTAGCAATATAAAAGAGATAATAAAAGAGCTAAATCCGACATACATAGATCTTGCCCATATATCATGAACTGCCTTTTTTCTTGACTTAGTCATTTTAAAGAGTTGATAAAAGTAGAGTAAAATAGCTGATATAGTAAGAGCGTACGCTAAGTACTCCATATATATAGTTAAAAAGAATGGCGATAGAAGCATTGTAACTACTGCTACACTTAGTGTATAGAAACTGCTTGAGAACTCATTATCACTTATGCGTTTAGAAGAGCCAAACATAGGAACTAAGACAATTGATATCCCCATTATCAAAAGTATGACAAAACCAACAACCAGTCCAAATGTATGAGTCTTTAAAATTGAGTGAGGATCTATATCTACGTATCCGTTAAAACCAGAAGCCATGATTAGACCGCTAATGATTCCAAGAAGTAAGAATATACTACTCATCTTCATAGCATTTGTAATGCTTGTCTTTCTTCTTGCATTTTTAAGAGTTAAAAAGAACTCAATAGCGTAGATGCTCATAGCGATAAGAACTAAAACTCCTCCATAAGTTAGCAGCTTCATATCTATATAAAAACCTGCGATCATTATAATGAGACCGATTGTTAGAAAAATCCAAATGTACTTAAAAACATTTACATTGTAGTGTTTAGTCTCAACAACAACAGGACCTAGTTGAGCCATGGCTGAAAATATAGCCATCATAACAAAGCCTAGCATATAGATGTGAACCCAAGCAATAATGGAAAAGTTATCAAGTGTGTCTAGTGGATTTATGAAAAACAGCCAGATCATGCTCAGTAGGTAGAAAAATCCAGATAGTATAAAATATGGTTTCATTATTTTTATAGATGGAGAAAAATCAGGTGATACATTCATTTACATTTCTTAATTATATTTTTGTACAATTCTAACAAATTTTTAAAGGTTTTATTATGAAATTAACAATTAGTGATGGACAAATCGGTGTGAGACCACCAGTAACTAAACCACATCCTGGATTTTTACATGAAGTTGGTGAAGAGAGATTTAAAAAATTAGTTTTTGACCACTATGATTTAATCAAAGATAGTGACATAGCATTCCTATTTCCTGTTCATGATGAAGAAGATTTTGATGATGCAAAGCAGCACGCTTTTGATTTTCTTATTCAGATTTCCGGAGGGCCTAGATACTTTGAGCAAAGTCGCGGTGAACCGAGAATGGTTGGAAGACACGCACCGTTTCGCATAGATGAAGAGAGTCGTAAATCTTGGTTGGCTCTTTATGCACCACTTTTAGAAGCCCTTGTTGAAGAAGGCATAACAGAAGAATATATTCAAAGTTTTTGGGATTATCTAAATATTTTCTCAATGTGGCTTATAAACACTAAAAGCTAAGAGATTACTTCATAAATAGTAGTCTCTTCTTTTTTCCCTTTTACTCTAAGAACATCTAACTTTTTTATGTTGTAACTATCTTTGAGCAAATCTTTTGTCTGCTGAGTTATGAGAAGCTTGCACCCATACTCTTTTGTAAGAGATTCAACTCTTGAAGCTACGTTAACGGTGTCACCGATAAGTGTATAGTCACTTCTACCGCTACTTCCCATCTCTCCGACAATAGCTTCACCACTGTTTATCCCGATACCGATTTTAAGCTCAATATTAAACTCTTTTTTAAGCTCAATATTCAAGGTGTCCAATCTTTCGAGTTGTCTTAGTGCTGATTTTAAAGCCATATCTGCATGATTCTTTAGTGGCAATGGTGCATTGAAGTAAGCCATGATTGCATCTCCGATGAACTTATCTACAGTTCCGTTAAACTCCGTAATAGATTCAACCATTGGTGACATATATCTGTTTAAAATACCTATGAGCTTTATTGGATCTTTTATATCTTCACTAAGAGATGTAAAGTCACGTATATCACTAAAGAGAACAGTTACTTCTTTTTTTTCTACCTTCAAGATGCCTTCATCATGTTTTAGAATTTCCTTGGCAACACTGTTTGAGACTTTTGAACTGAGTTTGTTAAATATTTTTTTACGTTGAATATTCTCAAAGTAGTAAGAGAGAAGGGCGAAAAATCCTGTTGTAAAAAAGAGAGTGATAAGTGGTGCACTAAAACCTATTATGATCTGTTTTGTAAAGATGAGGTAGTAGTTTGTAAAGATTAGAATTCCCAAAGATGCTAAGAAGACTACTAAACTAAAACTAGCAGGCAAAAAATATAAAACTAGTCCAACAACGATGCTAGAGAAAAATATAAGTAAGATGCCATAAGTATAACTATCAATAGGTGTGTAGAAAAAGTCGCCATTTAAAATATTATCAATAGTTGTAGCATGAACTTCGACTCCGGGTATTGCAGGGTCGTATATTGTTGTAACCATGTCATTTAGTCCAATGTCACTTGTACCTATTAAGATAAACTTTCCATTTACGTCTCTTGGATCAAAGTTATTTGTTAAAACATCATAAAAAGATAGGTACTTATAGCTAAATCCAGCTCCTCGAAAATTTAGTTTTATCTCAGTATGTCTGTTTGTTGGAAGATTTAAATCTCCTAATTTTATTCCTTCTACACCCAAGTCAGAGTTGATAACTTCGATACTTTTTTGCGATGAAGCAATACGAACCATCTCTAAAACTAGAGATGGATATAGTTTATCATTTAGATTTATAAGAAGAGGGGCACTATCAACTACTCCACTTGTAATATTAGTAAGATTAAAGTAGCCACTGGAATATGCTGAGTTTTTTAGTGGAGGGATGTTGTCAACTACACCCATTGCATGGTTGAAACTCTCTAGATTTTTTGAACCTTGAACAATTATATTTGCCAGATGCTTTGGTGGCAATTGTTCATTTTGCTTTGACATGTCAAAAAAATAGCCAAGAATAGTAGGAGTTTTTTCTAGTGTGGATGCCAAGAGTAAGTCATTGTTAGTAAAATTTCCTTCTATATCTAAATGTTTAGCCATCGCATGAGGACTCAGCCTGTCTGGGTTTGAGAAAACAATATCAAACCCAATAATACCAGCACCGGAGTTAGTTAAGTTTGTGATTGAATCTGAGATGAGGTTTCTTGGAAATGGCCATTGGCCTAGCTTTTCTATACTCTTAGCATCTATATCTACGATGGTGATATGCTTAGAAGCTTCTTCTGGCTTTTTAGATTTTAAAAAAAAAGATGTAATCTTATCGTCTGTTGTTTTATAGATAGACTCGAAGTTAATATATGAAAACTCCATAACAACGAATATAAGGAGAATCAGTATAGGTAAAATGTGATTTTTTTGCATAATTTTATGTTATACTTTTTTTCATGTGAATATACTGAAAAAGGAATATTATGAATAAGTATCTAATTTTTTTAAGTTTGGTTGGTGTGCTGAGTGCTGGAGAGATAGTTAGTAGTGGTGAAGTTCTTGTCAATGGAAAAGTATTGAGTAAAACAACAAAGATAAAACATGGCGATACAATAGAGACAAAAGCCAACTCTAGTATAAGATTTAACGTAGCAAATGATGCTTTCTCTGCAAAGGAGAAGTCAAAATTTAAACTAGAAAAATTGGGTAATAAAAAAATTCTCAATGTACTAAATGGTGGAGTTATGGCTGTCTTTGGTAAAGGCAATCATGGTGTAGCTACTCCAAATATGACTGCCGGAATTCGTGGAACTGGAACATATACACTTGTAAGAGATGCTAAAACATATTTTTGTACATGTTATGGTCATACTGAAGTTGGCGCGCATGGAGAGACAAAAGATTTAAAAGCTACTCATCACAAGATGATATGGGTTACAAACGATAAGATAAAAGCTGCTAAAACTATGGAGAATCATAGTGATGATGAGCTAAGAGTATTAGAAGCTATGGTCGGAAGAGTCGTACCTTTTCATAAAAAGTAGATGACTAAAAACTAATCATCTCTCTTTTTCTTTTTCTAAAAAAGGCACACTCTGTATAACCTGCGTCACGTGCCAGTTTTACAATCTCATCATTAAAAAGTGATACTTGCTCTGGCTTGTGAGCATCTGAGCTAAATGTGATGGGAATTTCTAACTCAAATGCTCTCTTTAAAAGTGAAGCAGAAGGGTAGGCCTCACCAACAGGTTTTCTATAACCTGCAACATTTAATTCTATAACCATATCAGCTTTTTTAATGGCTAAAAGAGCATTTTTAGCAAGTTCATTTATATCTTTTCTTGGCATAAATTTAAACACTTTTATAAGGTCAAGATGCCCTACAATATCAAAGTGACCACTTATTGCCATCTCTTCTATCGCATTAAAGTATTTTTGCCAAATCACATCAATGTCTTCATGCTGATAGTGACCTATAAACTCAGGGTTGTCAAAGCCCCACTCATCTATGAAGTGAACAGAGCCTATAAGATAGTCAACATCGGCGTTTAGAACCCTTTCATCCATATGATCTTTTAGATAATCTACCTCATAAGCTAGTAGTATTTCAATCTTGTCTTTATATTTTTCTTTCACTTCAAGTACCGCTTTCTCATACTCTGGCATTTGAGCAAAACTCATACGATATTTAGGGTCGAAATCCATGGGTGCGTGGTCTGAAAAACCAAAACATTTTGTACCGGATTCTATTGCTTTTTCAACATACTCAAATATTTCTCCCTCAGCATGATTACAAAGTGAAGTATGGTTGTGTAAATCGACTATCATAAATGTACCTCTAAAATAAATCTTATAGTTTTTTATGCTATTATAGTGACAATAAATAAATTTGGCTAGGGAATTAAAATGACTCAAGAAGAACTAGATGCTATGATGAATGGGGAAATCGACGATATTGATGGGCTTGAAGATGAAATAGGTTTGGATGAGGAAGTAGCTTCTGCAGAGCCTGCTGCTTCAAATGACTCTTCAAATACTGGTCTTCCTGCTGGTTACAGTGATGAGACTTCACATCACTGGCCTCTTCCTGCTACAGATGAAAACAAGATGGTACATCAGCTTGATGATGTAACAAAAGAAAGTGAAGAAAAAGCTACTGAAATTTTTGATATTATTGAAATTATTAGTAATGATTTGATGGAGAAAGAGGAAAATGCCGCTAATGTTGCAGAAGTTATAGCTTCTAACATTGAGCTATTTACTACATTAAGTTCAAAGTTTCCTGATGTTGAAGCTTTTAAGACTCAACTGGAAAAAAATGAAGCTGCATTAAATGATATTAATGAAACTATAGAGATGCTTCAAAACAGCGGAGACTCTATTATGAGCGTTATGGATATTATGCAGTATCAAGATATTCATCGTCAAAAAATAGAACGTGTTATAAATGTTATGCGTGCACTTTCAAAATATATGAACACGCTTTTTGAAGGCAAAGTAGATGATGACAAAAGAGTTTCATCTGCAACACATATTGCTGGTGATACACACAATGATTTAGCTTCAACAGATGATATTGAAGCACTATTAGAACAGTTTGGAAGTTAATGAGTAAAATAGAACTTCTATCTCCGGCGGGAACGCTTGAGAAATTAAAAATTGCACTTGATTTTGGAGCAGACGCTGTTTATGGTGGAGTAAGCCACTTCTCACTTCGTATTCGCTCTGGTAAAGAGTTTAGTATGGAAGAGTTTAAAGAGGGCATAGATTACGCTCATGCTCGTGGGAAAAAAGTATATGCAACTATAAACGGGTTTCCATTTAATTCTCAACTCTCTCTATTAAAAAAACATATTTTAGCGATGGCAGAACTTGGTCCGGATGCTTTCATTGTTGCTACTCCTGGTGTTTTAAAATTGGCTCATGAGTTGGCTCCACAAATCCCATTGCATCTATCAACCCAAGCAAATGTTATGAACGTCTTAGATGCAAAAGTTTTTTACGACATGGGTGCTGTCAGAATAATTACAGCGCGTGAGATTTCGCTCAAAGATCTTGTCGCTATAAAAACTGAACTTCCAGATTTGGAACTTGAGGTTTTTGTACATGGCTCTATGTGTTTCGCATATAGTGGAAGATGCCTTATATCTACACTTCAAAGTGGTCGTGTGCCAAATCGCGGATCTTGTGCAAATGACTGTAGATTTCCTTATGAGATGTATGCAGCAAATCCTGAGACTGGAACACTCTTTAAGCTTGAAGAAGATGAAGGTGTTGGAACTTACATAATGAACTCTAAAGATTTAAACCTTGCATCTCATATACAAGAGATTTTAGATAGCGGAGTTGTAGATTCTATTAAAATCGAAGGTCGTACTAAAACATCTTACTATGCCGCTACAACAGCTAAGGCTTACAGAATGGCTTTAGATGATTACGCTAATGGTACAGTAGATGTTGACAGGTACCAGTATGAACTGCAATCACTGCAAAATCGCGGCTATACAGATGCTTATCTTATTTCAAGACCTTTTGAAAAGCACGATACTCAAAGTCTAGACTTTACAATGCAACTTGGTACCCATCAGGTTTGTGGTCAAGTAAATGAAGCGGGAACACATTTTTTATGTAAGTATAAAACTCTGCCAAATGATGAAATGGAAGTAGTATTTCCTTTAGGCTCAAAAGTTGAAATAGTTGATAATGAAATAGGAAGCACTTATGAAAAAGATGGAAGATTTTATCTAAAACTAAAACAGCTAAAAGCTCAAAATGGAAAAATTTGGGAAGAAGTTCATAGCGGAAATATAAACCCTATAACCCTACCGACAAGCTTCCCCTCATATACTTTTTTTAGAGTTGGGGCACATCCAGATATGGGAACATATCCAAAGAAATAAAAAAAAGTGTATAATTCCAAAAAAATATTTGAGGGAAAAACAACATGAAATTTGTATCAATAGTAATGGGTTCAAAAAGTGATTATGAAGTAATGAAGTCTTGTTCTGACACACTAGAGTCTTTTGGTGTTAACTATGAGATGATTATCTCTTCAGCTCACCGTTCACCAGAGAGAACAGCAACTTATATTCAAGTAGCTGAAAAAAAAGGTGCTCAAGTATTTATCGCTGCTGCCGGTATGGCTGCACACTTGGCTGGTGTTTTGTCTTCTAAAACTGTTAAGCCTATCATAGGTGTACCAATGTCAGGATCTGCTTTAAGCGGAATAGACGCACTGCTTTCTACTGTTCAGATGCCAGCTGGAATGCCAGTTGCTACTGTAGCTATAGGAAAAGCTGGAGCTATTAACTCTGCTTACTTAGCAATGCAGATTTTAGCACTTGATAATGAAGAATTATCTATCAAACTAAAAGAAGATAGAATTGCCAAAGCTAAAAAAGTTGAAATGGATTCTTTAGAGATAGAGACAATTATCAGCATATAAATTTTTCCTACATAAGGGGTTAAAATGAAGTGGATGAGTGATGAAGAGTATATGGAACTTACAGGTTTAGATTTGAATGCGATCGATGATTTATGTGATCGCGGAAAACTGACTGTAAAAGTAGAAGACGGAGTCAGAATGATTGACCCGTCTAAAGGCTCACATGAAGTGGTTCCAGCTCAACTAAGAGAGCTCTCTGCTCGTAACACTCATGAGATGCTAGTTCAGCCAGAATTTGTTGAAAAAACAATAGGCACTATCATCAACCTTCATGAAAAAGTCCTAGATGCTAAAGATGAGACTATTGTTTCTATTAAGAATGAAAATGAGTTTTTAAGAGAGGCATTAGCATCTCTGCAAGAACTTTACGATGAAGACAGAATAACTATTCACACACTTCAAGAACAACTAAAGCTTTCTCAACAAGAAGTTGAGTTTATGAGAAGAAAATATAAACTTATGTGGAACAAAGCAATCGAAGAACATACTAATTAATGACAATTGATGAAGCTTGTGTTGCTTGTATAATAAACCAAAGTGTTAAAGTCGCAGATGCTATTGGTGCATCTGAATCTATTAAAGAAAAAATGACTTCTACAGTTAGAGATATGAGCTCTAACTTCTCTTACGATGACAACCCTCCTGAAATCGCTTCTTATGTTTATGAAAAAATGGCTGAGATAGCAAATAAAACTGATTTATATGATGAAGTAAAAGAGCTCTCAACTAAAAAAGCACTCTCATTTGTACCTCTTGTAAAAGAAGAAATTTCTTCATCTACAAATAAACTTTTAACAGCTACAAAAACTGCAGTTGCAGGAAATGTTATAGACCTTGCAGCGGCAGTAGAGTTTGACTTAGAAGAGGAGTTGTCAAAAGTTTTTCACACAGATTTCGCATATAATGATTTTGATAAGTTTCAAGAGAAACTCTCAGATGCTAAGAGTGTTTTAGTTATAGGTGATAATGTAGGTGAGCATATTTTTGACTACCTTTTTATAGAGACTCTCCAAGAGTTATATCCAGAGGCTAAGTACTCATATATGGTTAGAGGAAACCCAATCATAAACGATGTAACTATGAAAGAGGCAAAAGATGCTGGCTTTGATAAGCTTTGTTCTTTAGTAGATAGTGGTGTAAATACTCCTGGGTTTACATATAACCGTGCAAATGATGAGTCAAAAAAGCTTTTTGATAGTGTTGATCTGGTTATATCTAAAGGCATGGGAAACTACGAGTGTATGAGCTCGTCTCACAGAAAAAATATATGTTTTCTTCTCAAAGTAAAATGTAATGTTGTAGCAAACTCTTTGGGTAAAGAGGTAGGCGATATAGTTTGTAAAATGGTATAATGCCAAAAAATTTAATATAGGTACTTTTTTATGATTACTTTTAGCGAGATGTTACTAAAACTTCAAGAATTTTGGATGAAACAAGGGTGTAATATAGTTCAGCCTTACGATATTCCAGCAGGTGCAGGAACATTTCACCCAGCTACTTTTTTACGTTCACTAGATTCACAACCTTGGTCAGTTGCTTATGTAGCACCTTCACGTCGTCCAACAGATGGAAGATATGGAGAAAACCCTAATAGACTTGGAAGCTACTATCAGTTTCAAGCTCTTATCAAACCATCTCCGGATAACATCCAAGAGCTTTACCTAAAATCATTAGAGTACCTTGGTCTTGATGTATCTCAACATGACATTCGTTTCGTAGAAGATAACTGGGAATCTCCAACACTTGGTGCTTGGGGTCTTGGTTGGGAAGTTTGGTTGAACGGCATGGAAGTAACTCAGTTCACATACTTTCAGCAAGTTGGAGGGATTGAGTGTAATCCTGTAGCTGTTGAGATTACTTACGGAACAGAGAGACTGGCAATGTACCTTCAGGGTGTTGATAATATTTTTGACATAGTTTGGGGAGAGAATGAGCATGGAAAAACTTACTATCGTGATGTTCATAAAGAGAGTGAGATTCAGTTCTCAAAGTATAACTTTGAAGTAGCGGATACTGATATGTTATTTGCTGATTTTACAGCAAAAAGTGATGAGTGCGTAAGAGCACTTGACGCTGGGCTTCCTCTTCCTGCCTATGACTTATGTATGATGGCTGCAAATACATTTAATGTACTTGATGCTAGAAAAGCTATTTCTCAGACAGAGAGACAAAACTATATTCTTAAAATTCGTGAACTCTCACGTGGTTGTGCAGAACTTTATAAAGCTCAAGAAGCTGATAGAATAGAGAGAGTAAAGGCTTAATCCTTGAGCAGCACACTCATCGGTCAAATAGACCGTATTCTATTTGAAGATGAGGGCTTTTTCATCGCAGTTTTAAAAACAGGTGAGAAAGTTAGCGGTACTTACTTAGAGAGTGAGGTCGCGCATATAAAAGGCTCAGCCATAACTCTTAGCGGTCAGTGGGAAGAGCATAAAAAGTACGGAAAAACTTTCAAATTTGAGTCCATTAAAGTAAATCAAAATCAACTATTTTTCTTCTTAAACAAAATTGTAAAAGGTTTTACAAAAAAGATTTCTAGTGACCTTATAGAACACTTCGGAAATGAAAAACTCATAGATATTTTAGATAATGATATAGAGAGACTTCTGGAGTTTAACGGCATCAAAGAGAAGCGTCTTAAAAAGATCCAGACTTCTTGGAAGAAGTTTCGTTCCATGAGAAAACTCGGTGAGTTTTTAAGCCCTTATGATGTTTCACAAGCTCTTCTTACTACCATAGCATCTGCTATGAAAGATGTTGATGAGCCTTGTACTAAGATAAAAGAAAATCCATACATCCTTACTTCCATAAACTCCATAGGTTTTAAGAGAGCTGATGAGCTGGCGCTCAAGATGGGTGTAAAAAGTGAAGATGAAAACCGAATCTCTTCGGCGATGGATTATGTTCTTATGAATTACTGCGAACAACAGGGAAACAGTTGTGTCGCAAAAGAGCTGCTTTTCTCAGGACTCAATGAACTTCTAGGATTTAACGGCAAAAATCATCTTTATGAAGCAGCACTTATAGAGAGAGTGAGTGAGCAGAGCATTGTCATTATGAAAAATGACAGAGTCTCTCCTGCAAGGCTTTATGACTCAGAAAAATACCTGCATGATACTTTTACAACAAGAGCTGAAAAAGATAGTGGTGGATTTGTAAAGAACTTAGACGAGTTTTTAGCCACTAAAGAGTTAAAACTTGGAGATCAGCAAAAAGAAGCAGTTGCTAAGATAAACGAGGGTGCATCTCTGCTCTTTTTGGTTGGTTATGCAGGAACAGGTAAGAGTACAACTTCAAAGACTATACTTGATTTGCTAAACACTAGATATGAAGAAAAAGAGATAATAACTTGTGCCCTAAGCGGTATAGCATCTCAACGAATTGCAGATACCACAGGTTATGAGAGTGCGACAATCCAGTCTCTTTTAGTAAAGTATGAAGATAGGGATGATTTTCCATTTAGAGTTGTTCTTATAGATGAAGCATCTATGATTAACTCATCTCTTTTTGCAAGATTAATGGCAAAAGTGCATAGAGATGCCATAGTTATAGTGGTTGGTGATGATGCACAGCTTCCTCCTATTGGTGCTGGAAATGTTCTGAGTGATGTTCTTACTTTGGAGTTGGCACCTATTGTAAAACTTACAAAGATATATAGACAGAGTGAAGATCAGGCGATAACGCTTATAGCAAATGATATCCGTAAAGGTATGGTTCCAGATTATAGACAGACTTATGAGGATTTTGAGTTTATAGATATTAGCATCCAGAACTATTATGCTATAAAAAATCAGCTCTCCTCGCAAGAACAACAAGACCTAAGGGAGGCTAACTCTCTTTCCATTGTTACGGAGATAGTACACAAAGTTGTAGAGTCCATAGAAAAAGCCAGATACAGACTAAACAATAAACAGATTAAAGAGTACCTAAACTACTTTCAGGTTATTACTCCGATGAAGGGTGGAACACTCGGTTCTAACAATCTAAACATAGTTTTGCAAGAGTATTTCAATCCAAATCCTAAAAAATGTGTCAAAAAAGGCGGCAGTGAATTTAGACTTATGGATAAGGTCGTTCACACAAAAAACGAGAATATGACTTCATGGAGCAGTGAAGGTTTTAAGATGGGTGAAGACTCAAGCCAGAGACGAATATTTAATGGTATGAGTGGACTTCTTTTTAAGATAGAAGAGGATGATGAACAAGTGTTCGTATTCTATCCAAATGAAGACGTAGTGGTAGTTTACGAGTATGAAGAGATAAAGTCGCATCTAATGCTTTCCTATGCTCTTACCATTCATAAAGTCCAAGGTATGGAATACGATATCGTAGTTATTCCTATGACTTTCTCCCACTTCATCATGCACAACACTAAGCTTATCTATACAGCCATAACAAGAGCAAAACATAAGTGCATCTTGATAGGTGAGAGCGGTGCTTTTGAGAGTGCATGCAAAAAGTTTGAAATTACAAGACGAGATACTGTACTACTAGAATTATAATCAAAGCAATTCCTTATTTTTTTTAACATATAATCACTTATTATAGTTTTAAAGGAGTTTGACATGTCTAGAGGATACAGAATTAAAATAGCTATTTGTGGCAAAAGTGGACTTGTTGGATCAAAATTAGAAGATATGTTCACATCTAAGCATAGTGATGTAATAGGCATAAAAATCAGAGAAAACACAAGAATAGAAGATGTCGCAAAAGAGATATCTGGTTGTGATGTACTGATAAATCTAGCCGGTACAACTATCCTGGCAAGATGGACTGATACTTATAAAAACATACTCTACAACAGCAGAATAGATACAACAAGAAAACTCGTAGATGCCATAGCTCTATGTGTTGAAAAACCTAAGCTATTTATCTCTGCATCTGCAGTTGGAATCTATGACTCTGAATCAAAACATGATGACTATTCTACGGAATATGCAGATGATTATCTATCTCATATCTGTAAAGACTGGGAAGCAGAAGCCAGAAGAGCAGAGGAGTATGGTGTAAGAAGTGTTCAGACAAGGTTTGGAGTTATCTATGCTAAAGAGGGTGGAGCGATGCAAAAGATGCTTCCGCCATTTAAGATGGGTGTAGGCGGAAAAATTGGAGGTGGTCACCAGATAGTTTCATGGATACATATAGATGACTTGGTTCGCGCTTTTGAGTTTATTGTAAAGACTCCAGAGTTAAACGGCCCGATTAATTTTACAACACCTCATACTCTTTCAAACATAGAACAAACCAGAATACTAGGCGAAGTATTGCATCGTCCAACTTTTTTAAGTGTGCCAGAGTTTGCTTTAAAAATTGCATTTGGTGAAGGCTCAACTGTAATGCTTGACTCAAAAGATGTATATCCTAAAAAGCTTTTAGATAGTGGTTTTGAGTTTAGATTTGATAGATTCGAAGAAGCCCTTAAAGATATACTCCGCTGATATAAAGCTATATCTTTATAGTTTATTTGTGCTATCATATAAGCATAATAAAACAGGGAAAAGTAATGGAGATGCTATTTAATATAGGAATCATCTTTGTCTTAGGAAGTATAGTTGGATGGTTTAGTCCAGGGTTTGGTATTCCTCGTGTAGTAGGTTATTTACTCCTTGGCTTAGTAATAGGACCAGGACTCTTAGGCATAATACCTGCAGAGTTTGTCAAACATTCACATCTAATCATTGATATTTCCCTATCTGTTATCGCTGTATTGGTCGGCGCTACCCTTAAGTTTTCATCGCTTGATGGACATCACAAAGAAGTCATATATATTACTCTTTATCAAGCAATAGGAACATTTATTATTGTAGCAATCGGCTTTATTCTATTTGCTAATGTATTAAAGTTTGAAACTACTCAAATAGTGCTAATGTCCTTACTCCTAGCCGGCATTGCAACTGCAACCGCTCCAGCTACACCTCTTGCGATAGTTAATGAACTTCATGCAAAAGGTATTTTTACTTCAACTTTATTAGCCATTGTAGCTCTTGATGATGTCATCTCCTTAATGTTGTTTAGTCTAGCGCTGACTATAGGAACTTCGCTTGTTGGAAGTGGAGTTTTAGAGTGGATTAATATCGTAGATGCAACAAAGGTTCTGTTTTTTAGCATCTTGTTTGGTACAATAGCCGGATTAATAAACACTCTTTTAGAGAGAGTTTTTGTTGATTCTAAAACTATGGAGACTATTGCTACATTAGGTTTGATATTTTTGGTTTACAGCATGAGTAATTTTTATGCTCTTGAGCCACTGCTGAGTGCTATGACTATGGGTATTGTAATGGCAAATACTTCACATAATTTTGACTTGATACAAGAAGAGATTGACAAGCATTTGGCAAATATTATCTTCATGCTTTTTTTCATTATATCTGCTATGTATTTGCAGTTAGAAGCACTGCTAAGTGTACCTCTTATCATAGCTTTATATACAATATTAAGGTTTGTCGGCAAAGTTAGCGGAAGTTATTTAGGAGCAGTGGTATCAAATAGTTCAGATGCCATAAAAAAATATATGGGGATAGCTCTGTTTCCCCAAGCAGGCGTAGCAATAGGTCTTGCACTCTCTATACAAAACCACCCGCAGCTTGAAAGTATTGCACCCTTAATCTTAAATGTTATTATTGCTACTACTTTTATTCATGAGTTGTTAGGGCCTTTTATGACGAAGTATGCGTTGCAAAAGAGTGGAGAGTGTACCAGAGAGGAATTAAAAGATTCTTTGAAGAAAAGACGACGCTTTAGCGATTAATATTAGGAGTTTACATGATAGATTCTATTTTACTGAGAATTGCAAAAAGTGCAATTCTCAGTCGGTTCGATGATAAATATAAATTTGATGAAGATAGTCTTACGAATAAGTATCCGTTTTTGGCTAAAGACGGTGCTGCTTTTGTTACTTTGAAATATGATAGCAACCTGCGTGGATGCATAGGTTCTATAATCGCACACACTAGACTTTTGGATGATGTTATGCACAATGCAATATCTGCCGGTTTTGGTGACCCCAGATTTAAGCCTCTGAGCCCTGAGGAACTTTCGCATCTAAACCTTGAAGTCTCAGTTTTGAGTGAGCCTGAGGTTTTAGAGTATGAGAATTATAAAGATTTAGTTAAAAAAATTCGGCCAAATATTGACGGGCTTATTTTAAAGCATGGAAGATATCAAGGTACTTTCTTACCTCAAGTCTGGGAACAACTTCCTTCTGCGGAACTGTTTTTAGAGCATCTGAGTATGAAAGCCGGAGCAAACCCCTCAATATATCAAGAACACCCAACTATATACAGATATGGCGTAGAGCATATAGAAGAAAAATTTGATAAGGTTCAAGCCCTTTAAAAGGAGAAGTTATGAAAAGAATGATGAGTGTTGCAGGAAGCTTTTATCCGGCAAGAGAAGTTGAAATTGAGAGATATTTTGAGCATTTCAATACAGTTTATGAAGAAAACTTTACTCTGCCTGATGTAAAAAGCAGAGCAGTGATAGTTCCTCATGCAGGTTATATTTACTCTGGCTATACGGCAAATATAGCTTACAGGGTTTTACAGCGTAGCGATGTTAGAAAGTTCGTAGTTATAGGACCCTCTCACAGAGTGGCCTTCAATGGTGTAAGCATGTGTGATTTTACTACTTATGAGACACCTTTTGAAGATTTGAAAGCGGCAATAGATGTGGCACAAAGACTAAGAGAAAAATTTTCACTGACTCGTTTTGAAAACGCGCATCAAGAGCATAGCACGGAGGTGCAGTTTCCGTTCATAAAATTCTATATGCCAGATGCCAAGATAGTTGAATTGGTTTACAGCGGAGCAGGAGCAAATGAGATCTCAAACATCATAGATTTTGTTTTATCACAAAATGATTGCGGAGTTATTATCAGTACGGATTTAAGCCATTTTTACAATCTCGAAGATGCAAATAAGCTTGACAATATATGTTTAGAAGCCGTAGACAAGTTAGATACACAAAAACTCCATACTGGATGCGAGGCTTGTGGGATGATAGGAGTAGAGGCGATGATGCTAAGTGCTAAAAAGCTCTCTCTGAACTCTCACATACTTGACTATAGAACAAGTGCAGATGCTAGTGGAGATGAGAGTAGGGTTGTTGGATATATGAGTGCGTATTTTATATGAAAAAATCTAATATATTTGCAAATATTCCGACTGAGATAAACGAAGAACTCTTCGAAGATATCATCTCAAAAGATGGAATAAAAATAGAGAGAATAGTCTCAAAAGGTCATACAACAACAGAGTTTGAGTGGTACAATCAAAATGGTGATGAATGGGTTATTGTTCTTAAAGGAGAAGCTGTTTTGGAGTTTGAAGATGCTGATGAGGTTAGACTAAAAGAGGGTGACTACCTAAACATCCCCGCTCACACAAAACACAAAGTCTCTTGGACTAAACCGGACGAAGAAACTGTCTGGTTAGCTATACACTACTAACAATAGGAGTAAATGCCTTAGTGCTGACCTCTACAGCATCTCCAATATTTAGGTTTTGTGCTTCATCTTCACTTACAACTACTTCCACGAGTTGCTGACCTATAGCGATGATAGCAATATAGATAACATCTACTTTTTTTATGTCTAAAAGCTCACCGCTAAAAGAGAACTTTTGACTTCCCGATGTTCTTAGAAGAATATCTATAGGTTTTCCGTCGTTTGTAATTTTCCCATTTTCTAAGACTACTACTCTAGATGCAAGTCTATATATCTCGCTAGGGTCGTGGCTTACCATGATGGTAGTTGTATTAAACTCACGGTGTAGAGTCAGTATTTCGTTTTGTAGTTTTGTTCTCATAGCAGGATCAAGGGCAGAGAGAGGCTCATCCATAAGTAAAAGTTTTGGTCTATTCATCATGGCACGACAGAGTGCGACTCTCTGTTTTTGTCCACCGCTTAGAGTGTTTGGAAGTCTATCTTTAAGCTCACTAAGTTCTGTGATGCCAAGCAGATGCTCTGCTAGTTTTATGTCCTTCTTTACATATAAAAGGTTGTTTAAAACACTCATGTTATCAAAAAGAGCGTAATCTTGAAAAACAAAACCGATGGCTCTTTTTTGCGGCGGCAGTTTAGTTTTCGCATCTAACCAACTATCTTCACCGACTTTTATATTTCCAGTAGCATCTTCAAGACCTGCTAAGATGCGAAGAAGTGTAGTCTTTCCGCTTCCACTTTTCCCACTTAATGCTAAGAACTCTCCCTCTTGGATGCTGAGGTCTATATCTAAGTTCATATCAGCATTTGAACCGTGAAGTTTTTTATTTATATTTATATTAATCATCGGTGAAATCCAGCAAATTTATTATTATTTTTATGGTTAAAGATGTAAACACTCAGTAGAACTAAAAAGCTCATAATAACCATTAGAGCACTATAGATATGTGCAGAAGAGTAGTCCATAATCTCAACCATTTCATAGATGGCTACAGATGCTACTTTTGTCTCATCAGGAATGCTTCCACCTACCATAAGAACCACTCCGAACTCTCCGACAGTATGAGCAAACGTCACGATGATAGCAGTTATAAGTGCGGGTTTCATATTTGGAAGTGCGACTTTTATGATAGTCTCTAACTTACTTTTACCACTTATGTAAGAGGCTTCAAGCATATTTTTGTTGATGGATTCAAAACCGCTTTGCAGAGGTTGAACCATAAATGGAAGAGAGTAAAAAGAGCTTGCAATGACAAGACCAGTAAAGTTAAAAACCAGTTTTATTCCAAAATACTCATCAAAAAAAGCACCGATAGGAGAGTTTTGAGAAAGAGCTATTAGGATATAAAAACCTAAAACAGATGGAGGCAGAACAATTGGAAGAGCAGTTATAGCTTCTAGAATTGGTTTACTTTTAGAACGGGTCTGAGAGAGCCACCATGCAAGAGGCATAGACAATACAAAGAGTATAAGTGTAGTTATCCCAGCCAGTTTAAAAGATAGTGCAAAAGGAGCAAACTCAATTAATTGAAGCATCTCTAGCATTCTATTATCTCCTTTATTGACAACTCACTTGCTTTTATAAAGAGAGTAACACTATCTCCTACTTTTAGGTTCATTCTGAGGGATGAGTTTTTAGTTATGATACTCTCACAAGTAGCATCTCCCGTATTTAGTTTTATGCTGCTTAAAAGCTCACCATTGTTTATCTCTATTATCTTTGCATCTAGCTGATTTGAGTAGCTTATCTCTCCACTGAACTCTTTTGCTATTGCTATGTGAGTCGGTTTTGCAGTGAGTATGACTTGGCATCCAACATCTACTTTTTCGTTTAAATCCAAACTCATCATACTTAAGTTTTGAGAGCAAAAGTCAAAGTTAACTATGTTTAGATTTTCTACACTTTGTATTTTTGTTATTGTCGCAGTGAATTTATTCATGGTAGTAAGTATCCATATTCTTTAAATATTTTTTTTGCATCATCTGAGAGGATAAAGTCATAAAAAGCTTTTACCTCTTTGTCATCTTTTAACATGACTATGCCTTGTTGGATGGGAGTGTATAGTTTTGAATCTATGGATATCCAGTTTATGTTCTCTTTGTATTGTGACATATTAGGTGAGTATAGTGATGACTTTGCAATTATCCCGACATCTGCTGCAGTTACAGCATAAGAGACGGTTTGGGAGATAGACTCACCATAGACAAACTTACTCTTCACATCATCTTCAAACTTAGCATTTGTTATTGCTTGCATAGCCGCTATTCCATAAGGGGCAGTTTTTGGGTTTGCTATGGCTACTTTGGATACTTCCTTACTTTGAAGTATATAGATGCCATCACTTAAATCTCTTTTTTTGTTACTTAAAATAGCTAATGAACCTAAAGCATAAACAACAGGCTCCGTAATCGCTATTTTTTCTTGATATAACGCTTGTGGATATTTCATGTTTGCAGACATAAATATCTGATAAGGTGCACCATGTTTTATTTGCGCTGTAAGTTTTCCGCTGCTTCCAAGAGTTACACGTACTTTTGTTTCTGGATTAGTCTTGTTAAACTCTTTTTTTAAGTCTTCTATTGCATAGCTTACATTTGCTGCCACGGCTATGCTTATAGTCCCAGCATTTACCAATGAGATGCCAAGAAGTAGTAATATAAATAATCTTTTCATTTAATTTCCTTAGATGCTAACAATTATATCTGTAGCTTTTATGATCGCATATATCTCTTGACCTATCTGTAAGTTAAGTGATTTTAGTGACTCATTGCTTATGGCAGATGTAAGAGTATTTTTACCAATAGATAGTTTCACTTCAGTACTTACAGCATCTGTTTTAAGCGCTGAGATAGTGCTTTTGATGATGTTTCTGGCACTGATTCCATGAAGCTCATGAGTAGAAAGCATGATAGAACTCTCTTGAATAAGAGCAAAGACTTTGTCACCTTGTTTTAGGTCCATATCTATAAATGTTGCAGTTGGGATGATAGCGTAAAGGGAGCTCTCTTCAGAGATGCCAATCTCAATTTTGGTGTTGTATTCAGCTGTGTTAAACTCTTTGATATGTCCGGTAATCATGTTTCGAGAACTGCTTTTCATATGCAGTTTACGAATTAGCGAGAGGTGGTTGTCACTGTTTAGCTCATTTTCATCTACTTCAAGCAACAGAGCGTTATAAAACTCTTTGAACTTTTTAAATGTATTGATGAGTTCTTTACCGACTTTGGTTACTTGTGCTCCGCCACCATTTTTTCCGCCTGTCACTTTTTGAACAAGAGGCTTATCAGATATGTTGTTCATAGCATCTACCATGTCCCAGGCAGCCTTGTAGCTCATCTTCATAGCTCTTGATGCTTTGGATATAGAACCATACTCATCTATTTTTTCAAGAAGTTCAACTCTACCATTGCCCAGTAGATTTTTTCCCTCTTTTTTAAACCAGATACGACCTTCTATTTCCACACCACACCTCTGTATAATAAAATATATAACGGTATGATATCAATTTTAAAAAAAGATGTCAATTGTTATATCTGTTAAATTTAGTTTATATAATTTTAATCCTCTAAGATGTAAAATAGATCAATAGCTAAAATTGGAGGTGTGTGATGAGAAGTGTTTTATACGTTTTATTAGTTTTGTGTATGCCGATAAGTTTGTTTGGAGCAGGTGCAAATAGTAGTTTTAATTCAGTGGACAAAGAACTAGATAGTCTAAAACCAATGAAGATGCAGCAAAAAAAAGTTGCAGTTTCTTCTAATGATGATTCCCAAGATTCTCAAGATTCACAAGAAGGTAGCGCTAATGCAACTAATATCCATCCTACACTATATTTAGTAGTTAAAGATGATCATAAAAATCATGATTTTAGCAAATTTAACGGATATATGCATATTGACTACGGTGTGATTTTTGCAGAAAATTTTGGAAATGATAAGTATGGTAAGGTTTATCGCTCTCTAACCCATAGAGCAGAACAAGAGTGTATAAAAAGAGCACAATATATTCAAGGTGCTCATATGAATACAATCAATGTTGTGTTAGATTATTTCAGTTATACAGGAAGAGCTCCAGCATTAGAAAACAACGGTGGTTATGGTTATGGAAGTGCTAATCTACACTGTTACGTATATAAAAATTAAAATAAATGTTGCTTAATGGCATAATGTTTTAATAGCCAGTATAGTTCTGAATATGAATAATTAAAAATGGTTTAATAATATTAATGTATAATCTCCTTACTCTTGGAGACGTAATGAAACATATTTTTATATTACTATTTTTAACAGCTTTTTTATTTTCTAATGATGTCTTAACTATAAATCAAAATGAGACGGCTTATGAGCTTGGACAAAGTATTGACTACTATGTTGATGAAAAAGGCAATCAAACTTTAGAAGATATCCGCTCTGAAAAATTTATCTCTCATCATGAGCCTATCCCAAACTTCGGATTTTCAACACAGACATATTGGTTTAAACTACAATATAACTACGTTGAGTTGATGAAAAGTAAGGAGTGGTGGCTAAATATTGACTATGCGCTTCTGGATTTTGTAGATATCTATGTCTTTGATGAAAAAGAAAATTTACTAATTCATAAAGAGAGTGGGGACTTAAATAGTGAAGCTAAAAGGGATGTAGAGCAAAACAAGTTACTCTTTTCTCTGCCAACAGAGTCACTAGGTACTTATACTTTATACATGAAAGTAAAAACAACAGGTTCTATGTTTGTCCCGATGCAGATTATCAGCTCAAAACCACTTTTAGAGACTACGCATCTAAACCAGACTCTGACTGGGATGTATTACGGGATTTTATTTATCCTGATTCTTTACAATAGTGTTATTTATATCTATACACGAGAGAAAATTTATATCCTATATGTATCGTTTGTAATCTCTTATGCTTTGTGGCAACTCTCTTTTGATGGTTTGGGAATGCTCTATCTTTGGCAAGACAGCCAGTGGATGAAGGAAAAAAGCACAGTTCTATTTATTTACAGTAGTACCTTTTTACTTATGCTCTTTTCTCAGACGCTTTTAAAAGCAAAAACAAATATTCCACGTTATAATAAATATGTTCTTCAGCCATTAAGATATATCTCTGCTGTTGGAATCTTGGCTTCTATAGTTCTCCCATATAACAACACTATAATCCTTGGAGCTGTTCTTGCAACAGGTGTACCTGCCGCACTCTTTATAGCCGGTCTTATGGTCATTAAAAAAGACTACTACTCTATCAGACTTTTTGTACTTGGTTGGGGTATATTTTTGATAGGGACTATACTCTTTACTCTTAGTAAGTTCAATCTGATGTCGGGTTATATTATTATGAAGTATGCCCAACAGATAGCATCTGTTATTGATATGATTCTTCTATCAGGAGCTTTGGCGGAGCGTTTTAAGCGTCTACAAGATGAATATACATATAAACTTAAAAATCATAATAAAAATCTACAAAATGCCGTAACTGACGCGCTAAAATTAGAGAGAAAAAAAGATAAGATCTTGATTGAGCAATCAAGACTTGCATCTATTGGTGAGATGATAGAGCAAATAGCACATCAATGGAGACAGCCTCTAAATGACTTAGGTCTGCTAAATCAAAACCTTTACTTTAAACAACAGCTTGGTACCTTGGAAGATGATGATTTTATAAAAACCCATAATAGTATAGATAGTACTATAAAATATATGTCGGATACTATTGATGACTTTAGAAACTATTATAAAAGCGATAAAGAAGAAGAGACCTATCAACTCAGCAGTGCAATTGAGAGTATCTTATCGATCGTAAGACCAACTTTGGAACACTCTGGTATCCAAGTGACTTTAAAACTTGACTATGAAGTTAATGTCCGTAATGTTAAAAATGAGTTACAGCAAGTTCTGCTTATAATTTTAAACAACGCTAAAGATGCAATGATAATAAATGCTATAGAAGATAAGAAGATTACTATTGAAGTAACAGCTGATGAGAAAAATGCTTATATTCATATAGGTGACAATGGAGGTGGAGTTCCTGAGGATATCAAAGCAAAGATATATGACCCTTACTTCACAACTAAGTTTACAGGACAAGGAACAGGCATCGGACTTTATATGTCAAAAATCATAATTGAAAAAAATATGCACGGATATTTAAGTTTGAAAAATTTAGATGATGGAGCCTGTTTCAGTGTTAAACTTCCACTGGCATAAAAGCATAAATATCTTAAGAAAAAAGATGATATGATTACTTATAGTTATATTTAGACGTAAATACACAACTAAAATTATTGAAGGTGGGTCTAGATGGCAAAGCTACTAATAATAGAGGATTCTAAAACCCTCTGTATGGTTTTTGATGAACTGCTAAATAAATATACCAACTTTGATTTCGATATAGCCATGACCTATGAAGAGGCAAGACTGTCTCTATCCCAAACAAGATATGAGTTTGCAGTAGCTGATATGAATCTCCCAGATGCACCAAATGGCGAAATTATCGCTCTGTTAAACAAACATAATGTTGCTCCAATAGTCTTTACTGCCATATTTGATGAATCTTTTAGAGAGGGTTTTGAAACCGCTAGAATTGTAGACTATGTACTAAAAGAGCGTTTTGAAAACGTTATATATGTAATTGAAAAGCTTAAACAGCTAGAAGCCAACAAGAAAAAAACAGTACTTGTAGTTGATGACTCAGCTCTTTATGCAAATTATTTAAAACAGAATTTTATGCTTCATCATTTTAAAGTCATAAGTGCTTCTAACGGTAAAGAGGCTCTAGAAAAGTTAGAACTTCATCCAGAGATAGATTTAGTAATCACTGACTATCATATGCCAGTTATGGATGGTTTAGAGTTTGTACGAGCGATTCGTAAAAAAAGAACCAAAAAAGATCTCAGCATCATTATCTTAACCTCAGATACAAACTCCTACACAACAAGCCGTTTTTTAAAAGATGGTGCAAATGACTATATTACCAAACCTTTCTCTCGAGATGAGTTCTATTCTAGGATATATCAAAACGTAGAGACGGTAGAACTTTTTGAATCTATGCGCTCAGAGTTTAATGAAGATATAATCGCATTACTCGCAGAGGTAACAGAGTTTAAAAGTTCAGAGACTTCATCTCACATAAAACGAATCAGTGAGTATGTATATCTTCTAGCAAAGTTGCTTGGTATGTTTGATGAAGAGGCAAAGATGATATCCAAAATGTCGGTTCTTCATGACATAGGAAAAGTCACAATAGCTGATAATGTTCTATGTAAACCGGGTAAATTAACTCAAGAAGAGTTTGAACATATGAAAGCTCACACTGCTAATGGTAAAAAACTACTAGAGAGAGCATTTAACAGTGATCCTAAAGTTAGTAAAGTTGCACAGGAAATAGCGATGCACCATCATGAAAAATGGGATGGAAGCGGTTACCCTGATGGACTAAAAGGAGAAGAGATACCTGTTCATGCGAGGATAGTTGGTTTGGTTGATGTCTTTGATGCTTTAGTTAATAGAAGAGTATATAAGGACCCATGGACATTAGACGACACTCTCTCATATATTGAAAATAATGCAGGTACACATTTTGATCCTAAAATCGTAAAGCTATTTCTTTTAAATATAGGATGTTTTATAAATGTTGTAAATAAGTATGAAGATGAAGAATCCAAAGCTACATTTTGTAAAGTTAGCCCTATCTAGTAATTTAGTGTAGTATAATAATCCCATGTTTTTAAATACCAGACGTACTTTTTTAAAATGTACTGCCTTTAGCACTACTGCCCTTATTCTTCCTCACACAAAACTCTTTGCATCTGCAACCATACTCGATACTCTAGCCTTGGCTCAAAGAGATTTGTATGGAGACTTAGAGAGTGCTCCAGGCTTTAAAGAGATAAATTCTAGAGCATATTTGAGTCTCATCTTAACTCACTCTCGCATTGGTGAAGATTCAAAAAAGTTCATAACAAATGGTGCTACTTGGTTAGAAGAAGAAGCGCAAACACTTTATAAAACCCCATATACTTCTCTAAGCTATGATGAACGTCAAAAAACTCTAGAGTCTACAGCTACATACAAGTGGGGAGAATCATGGATAGATGCGATGCTTAGGTTTATATACGAAGCAGTTTTAGGTGATCCTATCTATGGTATTAACAAAGACTCAAGCGGATGGAAGTGGTTAAATCATGTCTCAGGTCTGCCTCGTCCAAAGGAGCCTCTACTATGAAGTATGATGTCTGTATAGTCGGAAGCGGAGCAGGTGCATCTCCCATAGCGTATGAGTTGTCAAACGCTGGATTTAATGTAGTAGTTTTAGAAAAAGGAAAGTACTACAAAGAAGAAGACTTCTCAAAAGATGAACTTGCAGTCTCACGTAGAGATAAGTTTACGCCTCTGCTTAAAGATGAACAGCATGTTATAAACACTAGGGAAGAAGATGGAAGCATGGAGAGATATGAAGGTGCTAAAAGCGGTTGGAACTTTTGGAATGGTTCTATGGTCGGAGGCTCATCAAATCTTATGAGTGGATATTTTCATAAGATGCAAAAAAATGACTTTAGACTCAAAAGTGCTTATGGAGAGATAGAGGGAGCAAATGTTGTTGACTGGCCAATCTCACTTGAAGATTTAGATCCATACTATGAGAAAGTTAAAATGGTTGTTGGAGTATCAGGTGATGAGATGCCATACAGACCATTGGAAGTAAATGGTGCAACAAAATGGTTTGACAAGAGCTGTAAAGAGTTAGGTTATAAAAGTTTTGCAACTCCTAGAGCCATACTTTCAAGCCCAGCATTAGGTAGGAACAGTTGTTCATATAGTGATTTTTGTGGAAGTTACGGCTGTGCAACTGGGGCGAAGGGAAGTGCAAGAGCAGCTCTGCTTCAAAAGTGTGATGCCAAGATAATCAGCGAAGCATTTGTATACAGACTAGATAGTGATGAGAGTAAAATCACTAAAGCACACTACTATGACAAAGATATGAAAAGCCACTCTATAGATGCTAAAATATTTGTAGTAGCTTCTCAGGCTATAGAGAGTTCAAGACTACTTTTAAACTCTAAAAATAAGCACTTTCCTAATGGTCTGGCAAATAGCTCAGGGCAAGTTGGAAAGAACTTGATTTTCTCAGGTGGTGGTGCAGGAACAGGTCGTCTAAACAAAGAAGACTTTAGCGAAGAAGAGTTTAAAGAACTTATGACTCCCGGACTCTTTTTTAACCGCTCACTTCAAGATTGGTATGAGTATGAAAAGGGTGGTAAAAAGTATAAGGGTGGAACCATAGACTTTTTGTTTGAACACTCAAATATTATCTCGCGTGCATCTAGAGAGTTCTACGATAATGATGGCAATATCATGTGGGGTAAAAAACTCCAAGAGAAGATTCACAACACCCTTACAACTTCAAGAGTTTTGACATTTGAAGTATTTAACGACTGGCTGCCGACTGACTACACATATGTGAGCATCGATGATAAGGTAAAAGATAAATACGGTGTAGCAGTTGGAGCTATAAATCTTTATGGACATAAAAGAGATGTTGAGGTTGGAGAGCATCTGGCATCTATGGCTGAGAAGATTTTAGAGAAAATGGGAGCTACCGAGATATCTATCGGAATCTCAAGTTCACCACCACCAAACTTAGTCGCAGGTGGTTGTCGTTTTGGTCGTGATGCTAAGAACTCAGTGCTTGACAAAAACTGTAAGGCACATGACTTAGAGAACCTCTACGTCACAGATGCCAGCTTTATGCCAACGGGTGGAAGCGTCCCATACACATGGACAATCTATGCAAACTCATTTAGAGTTGCAGATCATCTTCTTAAAATAATGTAAATCTAAAGTGTGTAAAGCTTAAAACCTCTTCCATATCTTTTATGACTTTCTCCATTATAACGCCTTCTCTTCTTCCAGAGAAGAGTCTAGCCATAACATAACCGTTACTTAGTCCGATGATAACACGACCGTCACTCTTTTCATAAACTGAGATGCTAAGAGGCATTTTAGTAGCCATTATTTTACTTTCATCTGCACTTAGCATCTCTGCAGCGTATTTAGCATTACAGAACTTGATAATCTTTACTTTGCCAATATCAGCTGCGCCATGGTTGATAATCTCTTCTTGCTGATTTATAACGTTTGTTACATGCCAGCCATCTTGTTTGTTGATTCTACTTTTAATAAGTTCAACTGTTTTGTCAAACTCGTATGAAGATTTTACTTCTTTTAAAAGCATAGTCGGAGCAGCAATTTTAAAGCCTATGCCCATAACAAATATACTAAAAACTAAACCTAAGATTGCGCCTACTAAAATTGATAACTTATTCATTATTCTTCCTCTGAAATACAGATGCTTTTAGCTCTGTATGCTTGTATAGTTTTGAAGGCAACAAAGCCAACGACCAACGTTGTAAGAGCTATTAAACTCATAGATGCCAGATATGTAAAGGTGTTGTGAAATATCATCTGCATCATAAGTGTTGCTATTGTTATGGCTGCAAGTGGAAAGGCGTATGCCCACCATGAGATGTAAAAAACCTTTGTGTCATACATCCTCATCATAAACAAAAGCAGTAAAAGCGTAAAGAGTGCAATGAAATATAAAAACATTGCAAACATATCTATAGAGCCGTTAGTGATTCTGAGATAACTAACAAACCCAACAGCAGGTGGTGCTATAAATATGAAAAAAGTCGGTACAAGCTTTTGTGCTAGTGGATGATGAAAGATGATTCTATTCATAGTGATAGTAAAAAGAACTATCCAAAAAAACATCCCAAGTGAGAAGAAAAACAGCGATACATAAACAGGTGCGGCTTCAACTCCTATAATGGGAACTAAAACATTACCTACGATAGGGATGAACCACGCAGGATTACTGTGTACTACTTTTAGCTCGTTGTGTATCCAGTATCTGATAACTATCAGTGTAAATGCTAACTGAAGAGGTGCACCGATGTACCATAGAAGAATGGATAGTGTCGGAGCAAAATCATAGTAGGCAATTGATAGTAGTAAAAAACTAATAGAGATTGCAGCCATGAAAGAACTTTTAATGGGATGGTAAAACTCTTTTTTTACTGCATCTGTATAGTGAAGTAGTTTAAGCATGTAGGCTGTAAAGATTGCTAAAAACACAACTGTATCTATGAAAAGTATAGTCGCATATAACCAGTAAGAGAAGTCTAGAAGATGATAGGCTTTTGCAAAAACTATTGCAAAGCCTGAAAGCCCCATAACTATAGCAAAGAGCTGTACAGGAAAATGTTCTAGTGATCTTTTGTTAAATGGCATTGCAGTTTCCATTTTATTCCTTTGGCAAAAATTTGATTGAATTATAATATATATATTGTTAAGTTATAATAAATATAGCAGAGAGCATAGATTTAAAAACTATTATAAAAATTATTGTAGAATTGCGCTATTAAAACAAAAAAGGATATTTATGGCTTACGCAACAGCAAGACATATTTTAGTAGCAAGTGAAGACGAGTGTAATACTTTAAAAGCAGAAATAGAAAATGGAGCTTCATTTGAAAGCGTAGCGCAAGCTCATTCTCAGTGTCCATCTGGTGCGCAAGGTGGAGATTTAGGTCAGTTTGGTCCAGGTCAAATGGTTCCTGAATTTGATAAAGCTGTATTTAGCGGTGATGTTGGTGTTCTTTATGGCCCTATCCAGACACAGTTTGGTTACCACCTTCTAGAAGTAACAAGCAGAGGTTAATGATTATGGTAAAAGTAAGTGCTATCCAGATGCAAATGAGTGATGACAGAGATTCTAATGTCTCAAAGGCAGAAGCCCTAGTTCGTGAGTCTCACGCAAACGGTGCACAAATCATACTTTTACCAGAACTTTTTTCATCCCTTTACTTTTGTAAAGATATGGATGAAAAGTACTTTTCTTTAGCTCAAGAGTTAAAAAACAACTCACTAATAGAACGCTTTTCACAACTTGCTAAAGAGTTAAGTGTGGTTATATTAGTAAGTTATTTTGAAAAGAGCGAAGAAGATTATTTTAACTCTTTAGTAGTCGTAGATGCATCTGGAAAAATTATGGATAATTACCGTAAAACTCACATACCTGACGGTCCAGGATATGAAGAAAAATTCTACTTCAAACCTGGAGATACAGGCTTTAAAGTTTATGACACAGCTTATGGGAAAATTGGTATTGGCATCTGCTGGGATCAGTGGTTTTGTGAAACAGCTAGAGCTTTGACACTTATGGGCGCTGAGATTATTTTCTATCCTACTGCCATAGGAAGTGAGCCTGAGATTCATCTTGACTCAAAAGAGCATTGGCAACGTGTTCAGATGGGACATGCAGCAACAAATACAGTTCCAGTTGTAGTAGCAAACAGAATAGGAGAAGAAGTTGGCGAGAGTTGCTCTTTGACTTTTTACGGTTCATCATTTATAACTGACTATACTGGTACAAAAATCGCCGAAGCATCTAGAGATAAAGAAGAGATCATTTACGCTGACTTTGATTTGGAAGATAACGCCAAACAAAGAGAGTATTGGGGACTTATAAGAGATAGAAAACCAAAAGCGTATAAGATTTTATGCGAATAATTACTACTTTTTAGAGTTTAGCTTATCTAGTTTTTTAGTGGCTTTTTCTATGTACAAAGAGATTATGTCAAGCTCTTCTTGGAGCTGAATAAGTTTTTCACTATCTGACTCTTTCTCAATATCTTCAGTAAGTTTTATTTCTCGTAATTCTAATTTTTCAATTAGATGTTTTATAGACTTCTTCTTTCCAGAAGCTTCGTGATTCTCGAGGTTCAGAGACTTTACTACATTAGCGATAAATTTTTTAACACCCATTGTAAATCCTATTATGAATATTTTGAACTTGCATCTTAACCTATGATGATGACAAGAGTATTACACTTTTATTATTAAATAATATTAATTGGAACTTTTTTTGCTTTTAAATGTGAAAATATCTCAATAAAGGTAGGTCTATGGAAATTGTACTTCGCAATAATCTTATTCTTATCACTACAGGATTTGATACTTTAAATACTTCCTGGATGAAAGATTTTCTAAATCATCACGCAAGAGGTATGCTCTTTTTACCAAAGGCAGTACTAGTATTTAGAAATGAAACTCTCACTGAAGTAAGAGAAGAATTTTTACACGAACTCTCTCAACACCATGCAAAAACGCATGACTTTGACCATAAATTTTTTCTTCGTTCAATGCTAAAGTATGGAACACAACCCATAAAAATAGAACTAGAAAAACTTGAAGACCCCCAAACTATAAAAGTAAATCTTTATGCTTATGATAAAAATACCGTTTTGATTTCGCTTGATCAGCCTAATCTATGGGTACTAAACTATTTGCGTTCACAGTTAGAAGTTTATGTGGAGAGAGGAACTGATATCTCCTTAGTTGTAGATGTTAGTGACTATAAAGCAAAGTCCAGATTAGAACGCGCACTCAACAAAAGACATATTTTGCATTACCAGATTCAGTATAGTTATGACAATCGTTTTATGAGTAAACTTTACAGTGATTTTGCTAATTATAGTTTTGGCGACCTTTGTAAAGATCAAGATGACAATAGCAATACGCATCTTTATACAGTTCTAGAATGTCCGGTTGGAGCAAGTCAAGATGCACTCAAAAAGAGTTATAAAAAACTAGCAAAAGTCTATCATCCTGACAAGATTATACACGAGAATCCAAATATGATAAAGCACTACACGCAAAAGTTTCAACTTCTGCAAGAGGCATATACGGCACTTCGAATAGTAAGTTAATGATTGGAGCTAAACAAGTTATCTAAAAGTTCACTGTTTGAAGTATTTTTTACAAGTGCTTTAAAGTCCTCGCAACTATAGAGTGCTAAGTCTTTACCTTCCATTTGTTTCAACTCTTTTGAGAACCCTCTTTTTGAAAATAAAATCACTTGAGAAGGCTCAATATCGAGCTTTTCGCACTTTTCTTCAAGTTTATGTAACTCACTTTTGTTTACTTGATGGTTAGTCCATTTACATTCAGCTACATAAACTCTCTCATCGTCCGTAACAGTAAGTATATCTATCTCTACGTTAGCATCCCAGTAACTTCCAGAACTTAAAATCTGGGCATCTCTTAGGTTGTAGTTTAAGAGTACTTCTGAGAGTTCTTCAAAAACTAAGCTTGTATAACTGTTTTGCTTACTCTCAAAGTTTTTAAATAATTTATCATAATCACCATTTCTAATCTCTCTAATATGAGGGTAGATAAAATAAAACCAGAATCTTATAAACGGATATGTAAAAAGAACTTTATGAGAGATTCTATGACGTGCTATTTCTTTTTTTAGTTTACCTTTAGGGTTTAGACTTTTGGCAGGTTCTTCTCTTGAGTATTCTATTTGTATGAGACCTTTTTCCTGTAGAAAATTTAGTGCGCCTCCACCATTTCCATTGTTTAGTCCTGCACGTTTAAAAGCAGAAAATATTCTTCTATCTCCAACAGCAAGGGCAGTTAAGAGCCTTTTGTTATTTGTATCATTCAGTGTCAGTTGTTCTATTTTTTCATTGAGTGAATCAAAATTTTGAAGTATATGCTCTTCTATAAGAAAGGTTGTTGGTTTGGCCGTGTCTATCTCTAAGCCGAGACCACCGAAGATGGCAAAGTACTCGATTTGAATCTCCATATCATCAGGAAAGTTTCTAAAATAAAATGAACGAAATTGTTCTAATAGTTTTGTATTTGTCATTAAGTATATTTTATCATAAAATTATTACCTAAAGTTCACTCCCCCATTTGAGTGCATCTATGCCATACTTTTCTCTTAGGATTTGTGTATTTTCTGTTAGTCTTTTCATTTTCTGTTCATCAGCAAAGCCTATGAGTGACAGCTCTTTTTTAGTGTCTCTTGTGAAGCTTGAGCAGTTTATGCTCAGTCTTATGACATGTAGTCTTCTTTGGTTGTCTGCTTCATTAAAAAGGCTAAGACAAAGAGAGTCAAACTTTTTCTCTGTAAAAATCTCAGCTAGAGAGATGTTTTTATGTGAGCTTTGGCTCATCTCATAAGAGATGCTAAGATGAAAAACTGTCGGAATGACATTTAGTTTTAAAATGGCAAAACTAAGATGGCGCGCGAGTATGTGAACTCTTCGTCTAAGTTCAGCTCTGTCATGAAGTGCATCAAAGGTACGAGAGATGCCAATAGACTTCCTTCTGTGAGTTGTCTCAATGGGAGCATCTGCAAGCCCACTTACTCTTTTGTATAACTCTTTTGCATATGGACTCCATGATTCAACTGTTCCACGTCTTTTCTTTAAATCTCCTAATGTGTGAATCTGTGCCGAGCGCAGTCTCTCCCTCATACTTCGTCCGATTCCTGCAAACTCTCCAACAGGAATATTTTGTATGAACGCGTCTAGTTCGTATGGATAAATTGTTTTGCATCCAAAAGGTTTAGCGGCAGTTGTTGCCAGCTTTGCAATGTAGCGAGTTTTTGCAGCTCCTATGGATACCGGAAGTTTTATAACTCGTTTTATTTCATGTCTCAGGTTGTCTATGAATTGCTCTACTTCATCATCTTCCACCCAGCCAGATAAATCTCCATAAAACTCATCAATGCTTGCCTGTTCTACAAGAGGGATGCGAGATTGTAAAAACTCATGAAGTTCATGTGAGAGCTTTTGATACAGAGACATATTTGGTGCTTTTATGATTAAGTGAGGGCAAAGTCCAAGAGCATCTTTTATATTCATGGCAGTCTTCACTCCATAAGCTCTGGCTTCATAAGAAGAGGTTGTAAGGATACCTCGAACTCTCCCGTCATCATCTTTAAATGCATCTAAATCATCATCACTCTCTTCATAAGCTTTGTAAAAAGTCGGTACAAAAGAGCCTGAATTTTCAAAGTTTACAGTCTGCTTTTTAGCGTCATTGTTGAAGATTTTAGTATCACTTCTTCCTCCAATGGCAACTGCTTTATGCTCAAGTGATGGATCTTTTATGCGTGCAGCACTTACAAAAAAGCAATCTATATCTATATGGATTTTCATTTTTTAATTATATATAAATTTTATTGCATCTATAAAAAGTATGACAGATTGAAAATAAATTTCTTGCTATAATCATGTTCATGAAATATTTACTAATAGCATTAGCTCTTTTATTAACTGCTTGTAGTACAAAAAACTATGAAGTAACACAGACAAAAATCATCATCATAAAGTCACCAAAACTAAAATTTGCAGATGTTGGTTACATTAGAAACTCCGAAAAATCAATTGAGTTGGAACTTTTTGTCGCTGGAAAAGCAATAGAGAAAATAACTATAAACCATCTTATTTGCACAGGTGAAGGCTGTATGACAAAGGGCAGTTTTAATAAAGACTATCTAAATGATGCATACCCATCGGAAATACTACAAAATATACTTCTTGGGCGTGAGATATATAATGGTAAAAATAGAGTTCAGACTTCTGAAGGTTTTGAGCAAAATATAGAAGACGAAAATGTAAATATAACTTATAGAGTGAGTACAAACGTAACATTTTTTAAAGATAGAAAAAACAAAATAATATTTAAAATCAAGGATACAAAATGAGTAATAAATTTGTAGGAGCACACTGTTCAGCTAGCGGAGGTGTTTACAATGCCGTAGCAAACGCTCAAAAGATAGGGGCTAAGGCTTTTGCACTATTTACAAAAAACCAAAGACAATGGGTTGCAAAAGATCTAGATTCTGAGACTATAGATAAGTTTAAAAGAGCACTTGATGATAGTGGCATACTTCCAAAGCATGTGTTACCACATGACTCATATCTTATAAATCTTGGTCATCCTGAAGCTGATAAACTTGAAAAATCAAGAGAAGCATTTGTAGATGAGCTTCAAAGATGTGAACAGCTTGGACTTGATAGACTAAACTTCCACCCGGGAAGCCATCTTAAGCTCATAAGTGAAGATGAGTGTCTCAGTATAATCTCTGAGTCAATCAATATGGCTCTTGATAAAACAAGCGGAGTTAAAGCTGTTATAGAAAATACAGCGGGACAGGGAAGTAACCTTGGATATACTTTTGAGCAATTAGCACAAATAATAGATAAAGTAGAAGACAAAAGTAGAGTCGGCATCTGTATAGACACTTGTCACATGTTTGTAGCAGGTTATGATATAAGAACAAGAGAAGCTTATGATAAAACATGGGATGATTTTGGAAAGATTGTAGGTTTTAACTACCTAATGGGTATGCATATTAACGATTCAAAGCCGCCACTGGGTTCAAAAAAAGATAGGCACCATTCAATTGGAGAAGGTGAGATTGGTCTAGATGCTTTTAGATTTTTGATGAATGATGAGAGAATGAATGATATCCCCCTAGTGCTTGAAACAATTGATGAAAGCATCTGGAAACAGGAGATAGAACTTCTTTACTCTTTTGAAAATTAAGCTAAATTTATGTAACATTGAGCAGACATTTAAGGAAAAAATAAATGAAAAGAGTACTTTCATTATCGTTAATCGCAAGCTCAATGTTGATGGCTGGTGGATATAAAATCCCAGAGACTTCACTTAATGGAGTTGCTCTAAGTGCTGCAAACATTGCACATAACAAGAGTGCAGATGCAGCTTACTACAATCCTGCCAATATGGTTTTTATGGAAGATAAAAACAACATTGAGCTTGACTTGACTTATATTGGGCTTGATCCAGTTAGCTATAATGGAAAAGTTACTGCTACAAATGTTGATTTAGATTCAGAACGTGAATCATTTATTGTCCCTACAATTCACTATGTATCAGGTAAGGCAGGTGAAGCTCGTATAGGACTTAGCATAGTTTCTCCTGGTGGATTATCCAAGAGATGGACAGAGTCTCCTGCAAGCAAAAGTGCTGAAGAATTTACTCTCAAAGTTATAGAGATTAATCCAACATTTGCTATTCCTGTGGGTGAGAAAGTAGCACTAGCATTTGGATTTAGAATCGTTCATTCTGAGGGTGTAGTAAAAGCTACTCCTTCTCCTGGAGCAGTTTATCAAGATATGACAGGTGATTCTATAGATTATGGTTATAATTTAGCACTAGCTTATAAGCCGACTTCAGATATTGATGTAGCGTTAACTTACCGCTCACAAGTTAACTTAACTGTAGAGGGAAGTGCAGACTTATATTATGCTCCAGGTGGATTAGTACCAAAAGGTAATTATGAAGCAAGTGTTAACATACCGCTTCCAGCAACAGCCTCAGCAGCATTAGCATATACGCTTCCTTCAAAAACAACAGTTGAGTTTGTGTATGAAAGAAATATGTGGTCTGCATATAAGAATCTTGATTTTGATTATACAAATGCTTCAGCAGAAGCTGTATTTGGTACTTCAAAATCTAAAGATTGGAAAGATACAAACGCATTTCGTTTAGGTTTGACTCAAGAGCTAGACAATATGACTCTAATGGCTGGTATGGTGTATGACGAGTCTCCTGTCCCAAGTAAAACATTAGGTTTTGAGCTTCCTGATTCAAATAGTCTTTCTGTATCGCTAGGTGGACGTTATGAAATAAACGATAAAATAGAGGTTGGTTTATCAGCCCTTTACTCTATGCGTGAAACAAGAAAAATAGAAACAAACGACGCTAATGATAATAATTTAGTAGGTGAATTCACAAATGCAAATGTATTGATGATTTCTACTGGTGTTAGCTACAAATTTTAAGGATAATATTGAAAATATTAATTAATTTTTTACAAACAAAAAAAATAGAAGAGTCTCAAATATTTGCACAACTAAAGTGTAGTGTAAATGAAGCTTTAATGCTTCAAAATCTAGCAAAAAAGTATCTTGAAGGACAAGACGATGTCTTAGTTCTTGAGTTACTTGCTGAGCTTTATGAAGGTGATAGTTTTGAGCATCTATCTCACCTTCAAGAAGTAAAGATTTTGCTAGAACTTGGCTGGTTGCACCAGCAAAGTTTTACTCCTGTTAAAATCTCAGAGGTTACTCCTCTTGAACTTTTAAATACTGCAGTTGGTCTTACTCCGTCATTTTTGAAACTACTTCAAGATGGTGCAGCAGATATTGAACTGCCAGATATTAAGCCTTATACTGACCATCTTGAGTATCTTCAAGATCAGTTTTTCAGAATAGAGCTTTATCAAAAGATGAGTACGATTCGTCAGAATGTTCATGAACACTCTCTTGGTATTGATAGAGTTCAGCATAAGTTACAACTATTAGAGCAAAGAATTACTCAAAGAGTCGAACAGACTGCAGAGAAGTTAGTCTTAGATAAGTTTTTTAAGCAAAAAAAGCTTCAGCCAAAAGAAGAAGTTATCTTTTTGGCACTTCTTCGTGAGGAGTATAGTGCTACAGATTCTTCTCTTCGTGAGATGAATACTTTGATAGATTTAATATCTTTAGACGAATATGATCGTATTAAAAATCGTTCACTTTTAGAAGATGGTTCAAATTTGCTTAATGAAAATATTATTGATTATGAAGAGATGCTGAATCCTTTTGGTGGAATTTCAAGAGCATTTTATATTGTAGATGATGTTCTTCAAAGTATTATTCATCCACAAAAGAACAAAAAAGTTCGTCGCTTAAAACTGAATGCTCTTATAGAAGAGCAGGATATTTTTGAGCTTATAGAACCAGAAACATCTTTAGAAGATGTGGTACTTGCAAAAGAGACTCAGACTACACTTGAAAACCTGATGCGTCAAGTTGATAAAGAGGTAATAAGTCGTCTTGTCGAGTGGGGCATAAAAGATAAAAAAAGCGGTATAGATGCCAGAATAATCTTTTACGGGCATGCAGGTACTGGTAAGACGATGACAGCATATTCACTTGCAAAATCACTAAAACGTCAAGTTCTAGCATTTGACTGTTCAAAGATTCTTTCTATGTATGTTGGTGAGAGTGAGAAAAATGTTCGTAAGATTTTTGATACATTTTATGATCTTTGTGAAAAAACAAAATCTGAACCTATCCTCCTTCTAAATGAAGCAGACCAATTTTTGAGTGCCCGTTCTAGTGGTGCAACAAGTGGATCAGAGCAGATGCATAACCAAATGCAAAATATATTTTTAGAACAGATTGAGAAGTTTAGAGGTATGTTAATAGCGACAACAAATCTGTTGGAAAATATAGATAAAGCATTCTCAAGACGCTTTAATTACAAGATAGAGTTTAAAAAACCTGATGAAGCGCAGAGACAACAGCTTTGGGAAATGATGCTACCTTCTGTAGCTCCGTATGATGAAAAGTTTGATGTTAAAGAACTTGCTAAATACTCTCTTACAGGCGGACAGATTAATCTAATCATAAAAAATACAGCATATAAAGTAGCTGTTACAGAAGAACCACTTTTTACTCTGGATGACTTCATAAGCGAGATAAAAAGAGAAAAAGATGCAAACTTCGACAGTGAAAAATCAATGGGGTTTTTAAATAAGTAAGAATTAAAATTAAGGTTGATATTATGCACAAAATATTAAATTTATATATTAAATTATTGAGTATAGTGTTTCTAACTTTCTTTTCTTTATTTGCAAATGACATAACGACCAAAGAAACAGTAAAAATTCAAAATACTAAACTTTTGCCTGTTATGCAGGAGTTTAAAAAATTTGTTAGTGAAGATGCAATTGCACGAATGTATTTTACTCAAATGATAGAACAAGTTCCTCAGTATTATAAAAAAAATCCTCTGCCAAACGTATATTTAGAAAATATTGACCATATGATTTATTTGATAAACGATGCTTTAAGAATGGCACCAGAATATAATGACACTGATTTAGTAGGATGCAGAATTAACAGCATTTTAAATTGGACAATGAATGTTCCGGCAGGATATGCAGCTTTTCGCAATGATAATGTAAACACAATGTTTAAAAAGATATTAGATGATTATTCATCTTACTTGAACAGTGAAGCTTCATTGTCTTCGCTAAATGATGGACCCACAGGCTGGAAATCTGAGACCGCTAAGAAAAAACTGCATATGGAAGAATATAAATATAATAAAAATGACAAGTATTGGGGATTTAAGTCTTGGAATGATTTTTTCACAAGGGAATTAAAAGATGGTATGCGCCCAATTGAAGAAAAAGAGAATCCAAAAGCTATAGTTAGTGCCTGCGACTCAGAAGTTTTTGCTATAAAACATAAGGTAAAAAAAACGGACAGTTTTTGGATAAAAACTCAGCCATATTCCTTAAATGATATGTTGAATAATGATAAATTGGCCGAATCTTTTGTTGGAGGGGATGTTTATCAGGCATTTTTGTCTGCCTTTAAATATCATCGTTGGCATAGCCCTGTGTCTGGAACAATTAAAAAGGCATATATAAAACAAGGAACCTACTACTCTGGTTTAGAGTCTCAAGGTATTGACCCTGGGAGTCCAAATTATTCACAAGGGTATATAAGCCACGTAGCAACACGGGCAATTATCTTCATAGAAGCAGATGATCCAATCGGATTGATGGTTGTTATGCCCGTTGGCATGGCAGAAATTTCTTCTTGTGTGCTAAATGAAAAAATTAAGCCCGGGTATAAAATCAAAAAGGGAGAAGAGCTTGGATATTTCCAATTTGGAGGATCATCATATTGTCTTATTTTCAGACCTGATGTCATCAAAGAATTTTCCGTAAAAAAAGGTGATGATGTAAAGATTGGACAAAATATTGGTTTTGCAAAATAACCAAGAATAAGCCAGTTTACATATTGTCATATCTTGGTTGACTCTTCTCTTGTTCCGTAGAGTTATTCCACACTCTTATAATAAATTACACAAAATCTAATCTAATTATTAAGCAGTTATTTAGTTCTTTTTCACTCTTAATAAATCAGTATGTTACAATTTTACACCTATGTTACCAACTGCTAAAAATCATGTAGCGTTTGGTGACATTATAAAATTCTTCACCTTCTAGCCTCGTAAATTTAATACTCTTTTTGATATAGTGCATTAACTGTTTTTTCTAGGATAATGCTTGAAAACAATGAAAAAATTATTTAAAGGTAGGTTATATGGAGCATATTAGCACTGCAAATCCGTATTTTGGGGTATTCGTACTATTTGTTGTAACATTTGGTGCATTCACAGCTACGACTATCATTGCTCGTTTAGCGAGTCGCGCTTTGGCAGCAAAAGATAGTGAAAAGATTAGACTCTCAGTTTACGAATGTGGACCAGAGGTAACTAGACAACCAAATAGAATATCACCACAGTTTTATCTATTTGCGTTACTTTTTCTACTATTTGATGTAGAGATTATTTTTATGTTTCCATGGGCGGTAGACTTTAAGCTATTAGGTTGGTTTGGTTTTGCTGAGATGTTAATGTTTATATTACTGTTAACAATTGGATTCGTATATGCATGGAAAAAAGGAGCACTTGAATGGCACAACATAAAGTAAATTATACACAAAACGCCGGCTTACCTGTAGCACTTACAAGTATAGACAAAATCGTTAACTGGGGTCGTTCAAACTCACTTTGGGCACTTACTTACGGTCTTGCTTGTTGTGGTATTGAGATGATGGCATCTGGTGCGTCAAGATATGACTTTGACCGTTTTGGAACAATCTTTAGAGCATCTCCTCGTCAAGCAGATGTTATGATCGTTGCTGGAACTCTTACAAAGAAACATGCAGAATTTATCAAAAGACTTTACGACCAAATGACTGAGCCTAGATGGGTTATATCTATGGGTTCATGTGCAAATACGGGCGGTATGTTTAACACTTATGCAACTGTTCAAGGTGTTGATAGAATTATTCCTGTTGATTTATATCTTCCTGGTTGTGCACCTCGTCCTGAGACACTTCAGTACGGAGTTATGTTATTACAGCAAAAGATTCGTGCTAACCACGCGTCTAAAGCACAAAAAGCAAAAAGGTTAATGTAATGAGAGCATATACACCTAAAGATGATGTACAGGCAAAGCCGTATTACACAGACAGATTCTATAAATCTCCTCAAGTTGCTAAACATGCACCTGAGAGTGATGAAGTATTTAATGCTGATTTAGAGGCTATTAAAGCAAAATTTGAAGTACTAGATGCTTACATCCAAGTAGAGCAAATGGTAGTTTATATCAACGCTAAAGACAACTATGGTGTTTTAGAGCTTATGAGAGATGAACTAGGTTATTCTCAGCTTTCTGAGATGAGTGCTATAGACTGGCTAGCAGATAGAGGTGGATTTGAAATTTTCTACCAAATGTTAAGCATGGCTAAACGCAAGCGTATCCGTATTAAGCTTTTCATAGAAAATGGACAGGCTGTAAACTCTGTAGAGAAACTTTTCCGTTCTGCTGATTGGTCTGAAAGAGAGATGTTTGACATGTTCGGCATCGAAGCTAACGGACACCCATTTATGAAAAGAATCCTTATGCCTTATGATTGGCAAGGACATCCTCTTCTTAAAACTTACCCACTTCAAGGTGATGAGTTTGCTGCTTGGTATGAAGTTGATAAGATCTATGGAAAAGAAGCTAGAGAAGAGATTGGACCTGAAATTCGTGACACTGCAAGAATTGACCGTTATGACTCACAAAGATTTGCTCGTTTAGGACATGAAGTACCTAAAGGAACAGAGATTACAGGAAATGAGCCAAGAGTAGAGAAAAACTACCAAGAAGATAGTGGTGTGTTCTTGATTAAAAAATTAGATAAAAAGTCATCAGTTGTTATTGATGATCCGCAAAGATAAGGTGGTAAAATATGGCACAAATAAAAAATAGATTAACACCGTTTTTTGAAAATATCACTTTTGATAGAGATGACAATGAACTTATCCTAAACTTTGGTCCTCAGCATCCATCTGCTCACGGTCAGTTACGTTTAATGCTTCACCTTCAACAAGAGCAAATAGTAAAGGCTCATCCTGATATTGGGTACCTTCACCGTGGTATGGAGAAGATGGCTGAGAACATGATTTACAATGAATTTATGCCGACAACTGACCGTATGGATTATATTGCTTCATCTTCAAACAACTATGGATTTGCTCTATCAGTTGAGAAGCTTATCGGTTTAGAAGTTCCTCGTCGTGCAAAAGTTATTCGTATGATGCTTCTAGAGATTAACCGTCTTATGTCTCACCTTTTCTGGTTAGCAACTACTGCTCTGGATATCGGTGCGATGACAGTTTTTCTATTCGCATTCCGTGAAAGAGAATATCTGATGGACATAATCGAAGGTTATTGTGGAGCTAGACTTACACATGCTGCTATTCGCATCGGTGGTGTACCTTTAGATGTCCAAGACAGTTTTATCTCTCAGTTGAAAACTTTCTTAGACAAGTTACCTCAAAACATTAAAGATTATGAAGATCTTCTTGACACTAACCGTATTTGGTTAATGAGAATGGAAGAGGTTGGTACTATCTCTACTGAGATGGCACTATCATGGGGCTGTACTGGTCCTATGCTTCGTGCATCTGGTGTAGCTTGGGATATTCGTAAAGAAGAGCCGTATGAGTTATATGATGAAGTAGAGTTCAATGTTCCTTGGTCAGACAAGGGCGATAACTTCGCTCGTTACCGTATCTATATGGAAGAGATGAGAGAAACTGCGAAGATTCTTTATCAAACAATAGATATGTATCAAGAGTGTGTTAAAAATGGAGAAACTGAGCTAATGGCTCACGCTCCAAAATATGTATCAGCTCCAAAGCTTGATATCATGACACAAAATTACTCTTTAATGCAGCACTTTGTACTTGTAACACAAGGTATGAGACCTCCTGTTGGAGAAGTTTATGTAGCAACTGAATCACCAAAAGGTGAGCTAGGTTTCTTTATTAACTCTCAAGGTGGACCATACCCATACAGACTGAAGCTTCGCGCTCCGTCTTTCTGGCATACAGGTATTTTAACTGACTTACTTCCTGGACACTATATCCCGGATGTTGTATCGATTATTGGTACTACAAATATTGTATTTGGTGAGGTAGATAGATAATGAAAAGATATGATTTAAGACACTTAAAAACTGAGTTCGAACCTAGAATGAAAGAAATTCTTGGAACTCACAGTGCAGGCGAAGTAGCAATCTTTTTATTTGAAATTGGAGATTTTACTCCGATTCAAAAATCAGCAGATTTAGTAAAAGAGTGTGGTTATGAGTTGATGAACTCTTTAAAGTTTAACGAAGTCGATTGGACTATCGTAGCAAAAAAAGGTTAGGAATTAATTTTGAGTAAAGTATATTTTTCTACTTGGAATGGTGAGCTGGTCAATAACGTCGGCAAACCTCAAGAAGAGTGGGAAGAATCAGCTTATAATCTACCTGCAACTTACGATGATCATCGTGACTCAAAAGCCTTTATCGGCTGGGATGGTGTTTCACTGTTCAATGAGGACGTTGACGTAATCCGTTTAGCTATGGAATATGCTGCGCAGTACCAAGTGTACTCAGAAGCTTGTGGAAGATGTGCACCTGGAAGATGGGGTGGACGTATTCTATATGACCAACTAGATAAGATTGCTCGTGGTGAAGGTGCTATAGCTGATATGGACCACTTAAAAGAGATCGGTAAAAGTATGCAAATCACTTCAAAATGTGAGATTGGTAAAACTGTTCCAAATCCTATTATTGATTTAATGACTCATTTTGAAGATGAGTTTATGGATTGTATAAACAATCAAAAACCGTCTAAACACTATAACGATGAAGTTGGTTATATTGCAAAAATTACAGCACCTTGTACTGATATGTGTCCTGCACATGTTGACATCCCAGGATATATAGAGGGTGTAAGAGATTTAAGATTTGATGATTCTCTTCAAGCAACTCGTCAAACAATGCCTTTAGCTCATGTTTGTGGACGTGTTTGTCCTCACCCATGTGAAGATGCTTGTAGAAGAACAAATCTTGATGAGCCTATTGCTATCATGGAGCTTAAGCGTCTTGGTGCAGATTATGAAACAGATCATGGTTTTGGTTTTTTTCATCCAATGGAAAAACAACCAAGCAATGGTAAAAAAGTTGCAGTTATCGGTGCAGGTCCTGCAGGTTTAACTACAGCTTATTATCTTGCTGCTGAGGGGACTCAGGTTGATGTTTTTGAAGAGCTTCCAGTTCTTGGCGGTGAAGTTGCAGTTGGAGTTCCTGAATATAGAATGCCGATTGACAAATACAATCAAGACATAGAATGTGTAAGAGATATGGGTGTTAATTTTATAACTAACACTAAAATCAATGCAGATGATATGAGAAGATTTGAAGCTGAGTATGATGCAACTATGGTTGCAACAGGTACTCGTATCTCAAAAAAAGTTCATTGTGATAATGAAAGACCTGAAATCGAAGGTTACTGGTCAGCTATCGAGATGTTAGATCAGATCAATCTTTGGGATAAGTATGAAATTGGTGAAGCAGTAGACTTAACAGGTAAGACAGTTGTTTGTGTTGGTGGAGGATTTACATCTATGGATGTTGTTCGTTGTTCAATTAGAGCAAATGCTAAAAAAGTTTATATGATTTACCGTCGTGATGAGCAAACAATCATCAGAAATACGACCTATGAAGAGTATCATGAAGCAGTAGAAGAGGGTGTTGAATTCCTTTTCCACTCAGCTGTAAATACTATGGTTGATGAAAATAATGTTTTAAAATCACTTCTTATTGATAAATTTGAATTAGTACCAGATCCAGATGGTGGACGTCCTAGTTTAGAAAAAGTCGAAGGTGCTTCTTATACTATAGAAACGGATTTCTTAATACCGGCAGTTTCTCAGTCAGCAGATCTTGCTCTTTTGCCTAAAGAGTGGGAAATGGAAATGACATCTTGGGGAACTATTAAGACAAATGGTAAAGACTATATGACATCTCGCAGAGGTATTTTTGCATCTGGAGATTGTGAATATGGTCCGATGACTATTGTTAATGCAGTTGGTCAAGCTAAGCGTGGCGCATCTGTTATGTCAAGATTCATGCAAACTGGTGAAATATCTCTTACTGATGATGAGATTATGGAAGATCATCTTCGTAAACTAAAGGTTTATGATAAGAAAGAGAAAGTTGAAGGTTGGCTACCTGGCTTGCCAAGACAAGAGAGTGAGAAACTTGGGGTTGATGTTCGTAAAGATAACAACAGAGAAGTTAACTTAGGTTTCACACAAGAAGAAGCGATGAATGAAGCTGATCGCTGTATGCGTTGTTACTACATCGCAATGATAGCAACATAAGGGAGGGGGATATATGAGTGATTTAATTAGTTTTAAAATTGACGGTATCTCTGTAGAAGCTAAAAAAGGCGAGACTATTTTAACAGTAGCTCGTAAAAATGATATCTACATCCCGACAATGTGTTATATCTCTAAAACTACACCATGTGCATCTTGTCGTATGTGTGTGGTAGAGGCTGAGGGAGTTGAAGGTTTTGTACTTTCTTGTAATACTCCTCCAACTGAGGGTATAGAGATTACAACTAATACAGCAGAGTTAGAGGCTGAACGTACAAATATTATGAAGCTTTATGATGTTAATCATCCATTAGAGTGTGGTGTTTGTGACAAGTCTGGTGAGTGTGATCTACAAAATAAAACTTTAGAGTTTAATGTTGGCAGACAAAACTTTTCTGCTCGTGATCAATCACGTGAGATTAAAGATTGGGGATTGATTAATTATGACCCATCTCTATGTATTCTATGTGAGAAGTGTGTTCATGTATGTAATGAAGTAATCGGTGACGATGCTATTGATGTTCAATTTGGTGGATATAGTTCAACAATAATTCCTAAAAATTCGGATGTTCTTGATTGTACTTTCTGTGGAGAGTGTATTGCGGTATGTCCGGTTGGTGCATTAGTGAGTTCAAACTTTAAATATAGTGCAAATGCTTGGGAGCTTAGTCGTGTACCTGCTACATGTGCTCACTGTTCTGCAGGTTGTTCTTTAGAGTATGAAACAAGACATTCAGGAATCAATGGTAATGATGCTATTTATAGAGTAAAAAATAACTTTGAGTATACATCGCTTTGTGGCGCGGGTCGTTTTGGTTTTGACTTTGATAACAAAGAGACTAGAGATGAATCAGCATTTCATAAAGCTGTTGAAGCCCTAAAAGAAGCAAAAGCTATTCGTTTTTCTTCAATGATTACAAATGAAGAAGCTCATATCTTACAACTTTTAAAAAAGAAGTTTGATATTAAGTTATTTAACGAAGATGCAAGAAAATTTCAAGAGTTTATGAAATCATATAGCAGTGTAAGTGGAAAATTACACCATAGTGGTTCTCTAGATGCAATCAAGCAATCAGATGCTGCAATAGTGATTGGAAGTAGAATTTCTACTGACAATCCTGCTGTGAGATATGCTCTTACAACAGCAGCTAAACATAATGGTGCTAGAATAGTTTATGCTCATCCGATGGAAGATGCCCTAATGCAAAACACTGTTACTCAACTTATGAAATATGAAGTTGGTACAGAAGAAGGTGTAATGGCACTTTTAGCAAACGCAATTATTGGTAGTGCTGATCTTTCTGATGATGAGAGAGCATTTTTTAACGACTTAGATTTAGGTTATCTTGCTGCTGAGAGTAATATCGGTGATGAAGAGATAGCTCAAATGATGAAGTCATTTTCGAGAGCAAAAAATCATGTATTGATAGTAGGTAATGACCTAATAGCGCATGATCGTTCAGAAAATATTGCAAAACTTGCAGCTATGATAGAGAAATATAGTTCGTTTTCTTTGGTAGTTGTTCCAAGTGAAGTAAATACTCTTGGTGCATCTCTGATATGTGATTTAGATATTGATGAAGATATAATTGATGTAGTAGGTTACAACGCAAAAGGTAATTTTATTATCTCATCACTGCCATTTGCAAATTTAGCAGTACCATCTCTAAACCAGCAAGAGGGAACTTTTGTTAATGTAGATAACAAAGTACTTCCAACAAATGTTGCTGTTAGCTTTGATGGTTACTCACTAAATGATGTTGCTTCAGCTTGTGGAGTTAGTAGTGCTAACACAATTGATTATACTAAAGAGTTAAAGCAAAGTGCTGGTTTTAAAAATATAGGTTTTGATGACTTAGAAAACTATCTATCTCCTTATGGTGATGATAATAGAGGTTACTTACTTGATGAAGTAACATGCGATACTAATGGTAAACTTGATGAAATTGATGATTTACCAGAATTCAATGGTACAATTATATATCATGCAAACCCAGTTCTACAGTTTAACGCTTACACAAATCAGGCTGCACAACTAGAGCGTGACTGTACACTTAGAGGTTCAGCTCAATTCGCAGCAGCTGCAAAAATCTCTGATGGAGACAAAATTGAAATTACTTTTGGATCTAAGTCTGTAATAAGAGAGTTTAAACTTGATAGTGAGCTAAAAGGGACAATAGCATTAAATCCTACATTTGATGATGTGGTAGATGCTAGTAGATATAGATTTGAAAAATCCAAAATAGTGAGAGTAGTATAATGAGTAAAATTACTATAAATATTGATGGTAAAGATGTCGAAACACAAGAGGGTGAGTTTATTCTCAACGCTGCTCGTGCTAACGATATCTTCATACCAGCCATATGTTACTTAACAAGATGTAGTCCGACACTTGCTTGTCGTATATGTCTTGTTGAAGCTGATGGCAAACAGGTTTATGCTTGTAATGCGAAAAGCAAAGATGGTATGAATATAACAACTAAAACTGAAAATATTGAAAAAGAACGCCGTGCTATCATGGAAGTGTATGATGTAAATCATCCTCTTCAATGTGGTGTTTGTGATCAATCTGGTGAGTGTGAATTACAAAACTATACGCTAGAAATGGGTGTAGATTCACAGAGCTATACAGTTAAAGATGTAAATAGAAGTTCTCATGACTGGGGTCATCTTCACTACGATCCAGGCTTATGTATAGTTTGTGAAAGATGTGCTACTGCATGTAAAGATATGATAGGTGACAACTCTTTAAAAACTATTCCTCGTGGAGCAGATGCACTAGACGAAGAGTTTAAAAACACAATGCCTAAAGATGCTTATGCAATGTGGAATAAGCTTAACAAGTCAGTAATCGGTTTAACTAATGGAACTGATGTTCTTGATTGTACAAGTTGTGGTGAGTGTGCTGCTGTTTGTCCAGTTGGTGCTTTAGTTGATACTCACTTTATGTATAAATCAAATGCATGGGAGCTTAATCAAGTTCCTGCAACTTGTGGTCACTGTTCTGCTGGATGTCAAATCTCTTACGATGTTAAACACACAAGCGTATCTGATGACACAGATAAAATCTACCGTGTTATGAATGAATGGAACTACGTTTCACTCTGTGGTGCAGGAAGATATGGATTTGATTATGAGAATAGAGTTGAAGCTAAAGATGAAGTTGCATTTGCATCTGCGATAGAAGCTTTCAAAAAGGCTGATACAATTGAATTTACTTCAACTATTACAAATGAAGAAGCGTATGTACTTCAAACTTTGAAAGAGAAGCATGGTTATAAACTTATAAATAACGAGGCTAAGTCTTTTCAAACATTCTTGAGTAACTATAGTGAAATAAGTGGAACTATGCTTTACGGAAATGACCTAAAAGCAACTCATAATTCAAACTTTGTTATATCTTTAGGAACTGCACTAAAAAGTGACAACCCAAATGCTAGGTATGCACTAAATAACTCAATGACTGTAAACAAAGGTGCTGGTCTTTACTTCCACCCTTTACAAGACCCAATTATTGAAGGTCTTGGTAAAAGCATCATAACAGTTAAACATGCACCACTTCAAGAAGAAGCTGCTCTGTATCTTATATTGGACCTGTTTGCAGATAAAGAAAAACTACCTAAGAAAGTAGTTGAGTACTTAGAGACTTTTCACTCCCAGAAAACTATAACAGTTGAAGAGACTATTAAAGAGACAATAGTTGAAATTGTTAAAGAGATGAAAGTAAATGAAGAAACTGGTGAAGAAGAAGAAGTTGAAGTAGAAAAATCTAAAGTAGTTCCTAAAAAAGTTTCTAAAGAGGTTCAAGTTGATGACAACCGTCTTTTAGAAATTTTAGGTGCGGATGACGATTTTATGGACGCATTAAACAAAAATCTAAGTAAAAAAGATACTTTTGCAATGGTAGTTGGAGCGGACCTTTACAACCATCCAAATGCTAAAAATATTGCAAGATTAGTTGGTCTTGTTGAAAAATGTAGTGATATCGAACTTACTATGATTCCTCCACTAACTAACTCTTTAGGTGTGGCACTTATCTGTGAACTAGATGATGAAAAAGGCTCATATAGTATAGGTTACAACACAAAGGGAGATTTTACTCTATCTGCTTTAGGTGATTGTGACTTAGATATGCCGGCTATTAATCAGCAAGAGGGAACTTTAACTTCTATCAATAAGAGAGTTAATCCTACAAATGCTGCATTAGTGTATAAAGGTTATGAGTTAAATGACATAGCTAACGAGCTTGGAATGAATGCTGAGAATGTAATGATTATACATCATCTCTCCCAACTGCAGTGGGCTTAAAGCAGAAAAATTTGACAACTTGCCAAATCGTTATGAAAATGATGGAACAGAAGTTAGAGGATACCTTCTTGAAAATGTAAAAATTAAAAGAAGTACTAATCAAAATGTAGAACCATTTAGTGAAGATAAATTAGAGGGAACAATAATTTATCTTGCAAATCCTGTAAGACAGTTTACAGATTTTACAAATAAAGCTACTAATCTTGATGAGATTGCCGGTCTTTATATGAGTGAAGAATTCTTAGCAGAATCAGAACTAAATGAAGGGGATAGTGTGAGAGTGAAGAGTAGTAATGGAGAAATTGTTGTTAATATAGTGAGTGATAATAAAATTGCTGGCAATATAGCAGTTCTACCAACATTTGATTCTAAAATAAATTCAGAGGCTCTGTTTAGCGGTTACCGCTTTGCTACAGCTTCGATTGAAAAGGTGTAATATATGGAAACAGCATATTTAATTGAAACGGTTATAAAAATCGTTGTAGTTTTACTTGTATTTTCTGCACTTGCGGGGATAGGAACTTACTTTGAACGTAAAATTCTTGCATTTATGCAGCGTCGTCTTGGACCAATGTATGTCGGTCCTTATGGATTATTACAAGTTGCGGCAGATGGTGTAAAACTATTTACAAAAGAGGATATTATCCCAACTAACGTAGTAGCTCCTATCTTTAAGATAGCACCGGTTATCACTGCTGCTACAGCATTTATGGCTGCTGCTGCGATTCCATTTTTACCATCGTTCACGATTTTTGGATATGAAGTTCATCCAATAGTTGCGGACATTAATATTGGTATATTATATATTCTTGGAATCATGGGTGTTGGTCTTTATGGTCCTTTACTTGGTGGTATGGCTTCAGCTAATAAGTTCGCTTTACTATCTTCTGCTCGTGCTGCTGCTGTATTTATCTCTTATGAGGTTGTTACAGGATTATCTATCTTAGCTCCGATTATGATGGTTGGCTCATTATCACTTATTGATTTTAATGAGTATCAAGCAGGTGGAATTACAGATTGGATTGTATGGACTCAACCAGTTGCATTTGTTCTATTTTGGATAGCTGCTTTTGCTGAGACAGGTCGTACTCCATTCCATTTAATTGCTAATGATCATGAGATTATTGATGGTTTTGGTACTGAGTATTCTGGTATGAGATGGGGACTTTTCTTCATTGGTGAGTATGCAAATATGTTCTTTATATCATTTGTAATACCTTTATTATTCTTAGGTGGTTACGGTGATGGAAGTCTTCTTGGTGCACTAGGATTACTTGGAAAAATGGCATTTTTCTTCTTCTTTTTCTTATGGACAAGAGCTGCTTGGCCAGATGTTAGACCGGATCAACTGATGTGGTTATGTTGGAAAGTATTAATGCCAATCGCAGTTTTAAACATCTTAATTACTGCAATAGTATTGATGTAAGGGGGTAATGATGAAAAATGAACAATTTAATAACAGAGATTTTTCTAATGAATACTTTTTAGTAGGCATTGAAGATTATCCGACTGACCCATGGGGTAAGTTTAAGAGAGCAGTTAAGAGAACATTCAGAGGCGAGCTATTTGTTGGTCTTTGGGTTGTTATGCGTGAAATGATTAGATTTGATATTCACACTGTACAGTACCCAGAAGAGAAGATGCCAATAGGTCCAAGATATCGTGCAGTGCATGAGATGAAAAGACTATGGGAATCAGATGCTGAAAGATGTATCGGTTGTGGACTTTGTGAGAAGATCTGTATTTCTAACTGTATAAGAATGGAAACAAAAATTGATGAAAATTCTCGTAAAGAAGTTAGTGAATATACAATTAACCTTGGTCGTTGTATTTTTTGTGGCTATTGTGCTGAAGTTTGTCCTGAGTTAGCGATTACTCATGGTGGCGAGTATGAAAACGCATCTGATCAAAGAGAGCATTTTGTTGACTATGCAGCAATGTTAACACCACTGGATAAAATGAAGGCCGGAACTCAAGTTGAGTTTGAAGGTTTTGGTGCTATCACACCACATGAAGATGAGCGTGTTAAAAAAACACCTCTCTCATATTAAGGAGTTTGGGTATGTTTGAAGCGATTGCTTTTTATTTGTTTGCTTTTCTGACTATAGCGATGTTTTACATTACTGTAACAACATCACAGGCGTTATATGCTCTTACAGCATTAGCAGCAGGGATGATTTTTATATCAGCATTTTTCTTTATTCTGGGTGCTGACTTTTTAGGTGCGGTACAGATCGTAGTTTACTCTGGTGCTGTAATGGCCCTTTATGCATTTGGTATGATGTTTTTTGATACAACTAGAGAAGTTAAAGAGAAAAATGGAAATAAGTATCTTGTTACTGGTTTAGCTACTATCTCTGCAATTTTAGTTGTTTTAATTTTTGCCGCTCCAATTGTTGGAGACAATATTACAGCTCTTTATCCTGTGACTGAAGGTGCTGGAAATACTCAAGAAATAGGTATAGTCCTTTTCACCAAGTACTTAGTTCCTTTTGAACTTGCAGCAGTTATGTTACTTGTAGCTATGGTTTCAGGTATTGTTTTAGCTGGTAAGAAAATGGATCTATCTCTTACTCTTATGAGTGATGCTGAGATTACAGATATGAAAAAAGAAATAAATAAAAAGGTACTTTCATGATGGAAATAGGACTTAACCACTATCTTGTACTTTCTACAATTTTATTCGCTATTGGTTTAATAGGTGTAATGAGAAGAAAGAACCTTCTAATGCTGTTTTTCGCAACTGAGATATTACTAAACTCTGTAAATATTGCTTTTGCTGCGATTTCACATTATTACGGTGACCTTACTGGTCAGATGTTTGCATTCTTTGTAATTGCAATCGCTGCTTCAGAAGTTGCTGTAGGACTTGGTTTATTAGTTGTTTGGCATAAACGCCACAATAATATTGACCTAGATTCAATGTCAACGATGAGAGGATAGAAATATGGAAATATTACTATATACAGCACTATTTTCACCACTAGTAGGCTCTATGTTTGCTGCACTGTTTGGTGCATCTCCAAAGACACTTGTTACTGGTGTAGTTACAAGTGCTCTGCTTGGTTTATCACTTATAGCTAGTACAATACTTTTAGTTTTTGTACTTACAAGTGGGCAACATGTACAAGTAGAAATGATGACATGGATGGCTACTGGTGATCTTTATATCCCTTTTGGTTTTATAGTTGATCAGGTAAGTGTAACTATGATGATGGTTGTTACATTAGTTTCGACTGTCGTACACGTTTACGCTATAGGTTATATGGATCACGATAAAGGGTTTAACCGTTTCTTTGCTTGGTTATCAGCATTCGTTTTTTCAATGATGGTTCTTGTAATGAGTGATAACTTTGCTGGTCTTTTTATTGGTTGGGAAGGTGTTGGTCTATGTTCATGGGGACTAATCGGTTTCTGGTACCACAAAGAGAGTGCTACTTGGGCAGCTAATGAAGCGTTCATTATGAACCGTATTGCTGACCTTGGTATGCTTATCGGTATCTTTCTTGTTTATTGGAACACTGGTACACTTCAGTACCACGAAGCTTTTGCAGCAATGCCAGGTTTAGATACTGATGTACTTACTTGGATGGGTATCTTCTTATTTATTGGTGCAATGGGTAAATCAGCTCAGTTTCCACTTCATACTTGGCTTGCAGATGCGATGGAAGGTCCTACTCCAGTATCGGCACTTATTCACGCAGCAACAATGGTAACAGCTGGTGTATACTTGGTTGTACGTTCAAACGAGTTATACAGTCTTATTCCAAATGTTGGTCTTTTTATCGCTAGCCTTGGAGCATTTGTTGCAATCTTTGCAGCGACAATGGCCCTTGTTAATCGTGATATAAAAAGAGTTATCGCTTACTCTACTCTATCTCAGTTAGGTTATATGTTCGCAGCAGCTGGTCTTGGTGCTTACTGGGTTGCACTTTTCCACCTTATGGCTCACGCATTCTTTAAAGCACTACTATTTCTTGGTGGTGGTAATGTTATGCATGCAATGCATGATGAGCTTGATCCGTTTAAGATGGGTGGTCTTGGTAAGACTATGAAGGGTACAATGGTTCTTATGACTCTTGCTTCTGTTGCACTTGCAGGTATTTTTCCTCTTGCAGGTTTCTTCTCAAAAGATTTAATCTTAGAGGTTGCATTTGTAGATCATCACTTTATCATTTACACAGTTTTACTACTTACTGCCGGTTTAACAGCATTTTATTCATTTAGAATTATTGCTCTAATCTTCCATGGTGAAGATCGTCACACAGCTTTAGGTTTTCATCCACATGAAGCTTATAAGTTTATGCTTGTTGCAATGACTCCACTGTTAATCTTAGCAATAATCGCAGGTTCATTCAAAGGAACTTATTTTGATTATGTAACAATGATTCTTCCAGGAACAGAGTATCACGTACATTCAGCAGCAACATACTGGATTATGACAATAGGTACTCAACTATTTGTTATTCTTTCTATTGCGTTTGCATATAAAAAATACATGAGCAAAGATATCAAAGTCCCAGACGGAACAAGTAAAATGGAAAATAGCTTTAAATATAAGTTACTAATTAACCAGTACTATATTCCATATTTTTATGAAGAATATCTTACGAAGCCATATAGAGAACTATCTACAGTTTTATGGAAACAGGTTGACCAGAAAGTTGTAGATGCAACTGTAGATGGAATAGCAAATATATTCTATGCAACAGGTGAAAGTACAAGAACAATGCAGAGTGGTAACTTATCTACAATGCTTAAGTGGATGGTAGCAGGTGCTGTTGCCTTGTTATCACTAGCTGTTGTTTTTGGACTAGCAGTTAGACATTCTGATGAAATTAAAGCAATTTTATCAGGTTTAGGAGTTTAATAGATGTTAGATAATATTTTATCGATTTTAATTTTCTTTCCAGCTGTAGCAGGTATATTTGGCTTCGCAGTTCAAAAAGACAGTATCCGTGCTTATGGTGTTTCTGTAGCATTCATTGAGTTTGCTTTATCTTTAATGTTATGGTTCTCATTTGATTCAAATGTATCTGGGATGCAGTTTATAGAAACACTTCCACTGATTCCGTCATTTGGAATTAACTATATTTTAGGTGTAGATGGTATTTCACTATTTATTATTATACTAGCAGCATTCTTTACATTAATCGGTATAGCTTCACTTACTGATACTAAAGATGTAAAAAATATGATTATCACACTTCTGTTTTTACAGATGACTATGGTAGGTGTATTTGTTGCTTTAGATGCTATCGTGTTTTATGTGTTTTGGGAGTTATCTCTTGTACCGATGTTATATATCATTGGTGCGTGGGGCGGACCACTTAGAATTTACGCTTCAGTAAAATTCTTCCTATATACATTTACAGGTTCTCTAGTAATGCTAGTTGGTATGCTTTTTATGGCATATTTCTACTACCAAGCAACTGGTACTTGGAGTTTCGCAATCTTAGATTGGTATCGTCTGATTTTACCTGAGACTTTCCAATTATGGTTATTCGTAGCATTTTTCTTTGGTTTTGCAATCAAAGTACCAATGTTTCCATTCCATACATGGTTACCATATGCTCACGGTCAAGCACCGACTATCGGTTCTGTAATACTAGCGGCGATTTTACTTAAAATGGGTACGTATGCGTTTATCCGTTTTTCACTGCCAATGTTCCCGGATGCTGCAGTGTTTTTCATGTTCCCAATAGCAGTTCTTGCTATTATCATGATTGTTTACACAGCAATGGTTGCATACGCACAAGAAGATGTAAAACAAGTTGTTGCTTACTCTTCAGTATCACACATGGGTGTTATCATTCTTGGTACATTCGCTCTTAACGTTGAAGGTATCACAGGTTCAATCTTTTTAATGATTGCTCACGGAGTTGTATCTGGGGCACTGTTCTTACTTGTAGGTGTTATCTATGACAGAAGACATACTAAGATGATGAGTGAGTTTGGAGGTCTAGCATCTGTTATGCCAAGATTTGCAACTATCTTTGGAATAATGATGATGGCTTCAGTTGGTCTTCCACTTACAATCAACTTTGTTGGTGAGTTTTTAAGTCTTCTTGGATTCTATCAGCAATCACACATCTTAACTCTTCTAGCAGGTCTTGCTATTATTGTTGGTGCTATTTATATGTTAGCAGCTTATAAAAAGATGTTTTTTGGTGAAGTTACAAATGAGAAAAATAGAAATCTTCCAGATGTAAACAAAAGAGAACTTATCGCATTGGTTCCTTTAGTGATTATTACAGTTTGGTTAGGTATTTATCCTAAACCATTATTAGGACCGATTAACAACTCAGTAGAGTCAGTTGTTCAACTAATGCACGATAAATCTATAACTGATGAAGCTAAATCTAGAATTCCTAACCTTATAGACGGTGTTAAGATTACTAGAACTTCAGCGCAGGAGGCACACTAATGTTAGAGCCAGTAAATGTTTCATTGGAGTCATTAAATTTAATGACTCTTGCACCAATGTTGATTCCTATCATCGGTGCGTTATTAATCTTAGTTATTGATATTATCAAAGGTGGCTTAGATAAAACTCTGTATGTAATGATAAGTATTCTTTTCTTACTACTAGACTTAGGTGCTATTGCAGAGACTGCAGGTCAGTTTACTGCAGGTGGCACTATTATGGGTGTGTTTGATGTAATGTTAATAGATGGTTTAGCGATACTTTCACAATTAATTATTGTTGGAGCATCTTTACTATTTATTCCATTAGCATTAACTCATAAAAGATTCCATGAATTCTCTTATCCAGAGTTTTTCGCACTATTCTTATTTATGCTTGGTGGTTTCCAGTTTATGGTTGCAACAGACAACCTGATCTTAATCTTTGTTGGATTAGAAACAGCATCTTTAGCACTATACACAATGATTGCAATGCATAACCGCGATAAATCATTTGAAGCAGCAGTAAAGTACTTTACAATGGGTGCATTAGCAGCTGGTTTCTTTAGTTTCGGTGCAATGGTATTTTATGCACTGACTGGTTCTGTAGAGATTAATCAAATCGCTGCAGTATTAGGAGGAAATGGTTTTGCTGATATGGGCTTTGTTCTTGTAGGTGTTGTATTTGTTTTAGCTGCACTTGGGTTTAAACTTTCACTAGTGCCGTTTCATACTTGGGCGCCTGATGTTTATGAAGGTTCTTCTGCATCACTAGCTGGATTTATGTCTATTGTCCCTAAAATAGCAGTATTTATTGTTGCTATGAGAATGTTTGAATTTTTAATTCACAGTGGCGTAGTTTGGTTAGAGATAGTTCTTTATATAGTTGTTGTTGTAACAATGACAATGGCTAATATTTGGGCACTTGTTCAAACAGATGTAAAGAGAATGCTAGCTTATAGTTCGATTTCACACGCTGGTTTTGTAATGGCTGCTATTTTAATAGGTACCACTCAATCAAACAGTGCACTTTTTCTCTACTGGATTGTATTTAGCTTTACTAACTTAGGTGCATTTAGTATGCTTTGGATTTCTCGTCAGAAGCATCTTCCAGACCACCAAAGTTCAGACCATAGTTATAATAAATTTTCTGGAATGATTCAAACAGCACCTGTTGCTGCAACAATCATGGGACTTTTCATGCTAAGTTTAGCTGGTCTTCCTCCATTTGCACTGTTTTGGGGTAAACTATATATGATATCTTCTGCTGTAACAGGTGGATATACAGTATTAGCTCTTATTATGGCACTTAACTCTGCAATAGCAGGTTACTACTACTTAAAACTTATAGTTTATATGTTTATGAGAGAGCCTGTAATCAATAAAGACGGCCATGTATTTGTAGCAAATGCAACAACTCCACTGAGAACTATCATTGGTTTTGCTGCTGTGGGAACTATTTTTGCTTTTCTAGCTATAAACCCTGTACTAGAGTTTATTACTGCTTTAGTATTTAAAAGTGGATATTAATAACACCTTATAAATTTAGGGAGAAAAAGGAAGAGAACTTGTTTAAATGGATGCTCTCGTTCCTGCTTCTCACTAGTGTTTCTACTACATCTCTTTTAGCACTTGATATTTCACTTCAAGGGGCTAAAGAGAACTTCGAAAATTACTCAACACTTCATATAAAAGATAAAGATAAATTTTTATGCCAAGAGATGAGCAATGACTTTGATGTTATAACACAGATTATCTGTGCATTTTCAAAATCTCCATCTAAAAAACTTAAAACACTACAAAACGATTTTTTTAAAATAGAGACTCAAATAAAGAATAAAACATTTTTTATTATAATAACTCCATATAAAAACATGAAACTATATCCTGTTGTATTTAATCTAAGTGCAGATGACAGCGTATATGAAGCTAATGCAAAGCTTGCACTACACTGGATGATAGTAGGATACAACAAAGAATTACCATACATTAAAAAGCATGAAGTATCAGATGTAGCAATAAACTTTCCATTTATGCTTGATAAAGATAAGCTGCCGTATGTTGGGAGCTTGGATATGCAGGGTAACCCTGTTTACATTCAGGAAGTAAATGACGTAAGTGACTATTTAAAGATAAAACGTTATTACGATGAGAAAAACTACGAGAAATGTTTAGAACTTATTGACGAGGTAATGCTAGAGTACCCATCATCACTCTTTAACGCAGAATTACTCTACTATAAAATAAGAGTGAACTCTAAACTTGAAGAAAAAAACGATGAAGTAATTGAACTATCAAAAGTATACCTCAGAGAGTATTCAGCAGATGACAATGTGGCCGAAGTTTTATCACTGATAGCTAGAGCATACTCTCTTTCAGGGATCAGCGGGCAGGCAGATTACTTTTTTGACAGATTATTTAGTGAACATGAAGATTCCCCATACGCTAAGTGGGGTTATATATACAAGGGTGAGATGCTAGAAGAATCAGGTCTCGCATCTAAGGCATTGGACTACTATTTAAAAGCTCTTAATGAAACTGCCGACATAGATATTGCAGCTACTGCAGCATATAGATTGGCATTTTACAAGATAAATACAGCAAATAAAGCAGAAGCTAGTATGTATGCTATGAAGATAATTAAGGCAAAACCAAGCTTTTTTGCTTCTAAATATAAAAAATCATTAGAGCTGATAGAAACTTTTGTAGATGAGGGTGAATATGAAACTGCTGCAGCTATTGCTCAAGCAATTGTAAATGAAACTGATGAAGAATATGAAGAGTATGAATCATTAGTTAAAAATATAGGTATATGGCTTGCAAAAACACCAAAAAAACAAGAAGCTTTAGCATCTTTAAATGAGTATTTGAAAAAATTTCCTGATGGACTTTATGATGCAGAGGTACAAGTTGCAAAAGACTCACTCTTCTTTTATGTGAGTGATTCAAATGTATCTACAAAAATAGTTGACTATAATAAGCTTATAGATACTTATGCCGAAGATAGTATAGGTAAAAGAGCAATATATGAAAAAGCAAAACTTATGTGTGATAATGGCATGTACAATGATGTTTTAGAATTTAAGGATTCACTTCTTGCTCTTGATGCCACCACCTACCCTGATACGCAAACTATAGTTAATGATGCTGCATTAGGGGCAATGGAACTTGCGCTAAAAAATAAAGAGTGTAATAGTGTTTTAAAAATATCTAGTGAGTACTCTATTAAACTATCTGACAAGTGGGATGATGGTGTTTATGCATGTGCGATGAAAGGTGCAGACTTTTCACTTGCAAAAGAAACAGCAAGTAAAAACCTTAAGTCAGATAATATAGATATGAGAAAAAAATGGCTATATCGTTATATAAAAGTTGATTTTGCGACTGGAAATTATAGTGATGTTGTTAAAGCTTCTGAGGAGCTTATTTCTCTGATAGCTGATGATAAGGGTTTTGAGTATAAAGATGTTTATCGAGTTCTTTTTGATACTTATAGCAGATTGGAAAATGCAGATAAGATGATTGAAGCTATTGCAAACGTTCAAAAGGTATATGAAAACAGCTATAAAGACATAGAGAGATATGTTGCTGTTATGGCTATTGGAAGTGATAGAAATGATGATAATCTTGTACTTCAATATGGACAGGAAATTATGAATATACAAAAATCTTCATCTTCTAATGCACAAAGTCCATTTGTAGAGTTCTCTGTGTACCAGGCATACATCAATAAAGAGGATTTTAATAAAGCACTGGAAGTTATAAAATCACTAGATAGTGTTGAACTTTCTAAAGCTAACAGATCTAGACAGAAATATCTTTTAGGATCAATTTATGAGAAACTTTGGAGAGGTGAAGAGTCTCAAGCTGCGTATAACGAGTCGATAGAAGCAGATCCAAGCTCGGCATGGGCAAAATTAGCAGAGGGTGCAAAAGAAGACTAGTCTAAAGTTTTAAAAAATTCATTGAATTTAGAGACTAGCTTCTTGTCATCGGTAATATATAAAACTTCATAGTTATTGTTAAAGCTTTTTTTAGTCCAATTTGGACTTCCAAAAACTACAATTCTTTTATCAAAAATTGCTATTTTGGTGTGGAGTTTTTTGTCTACTTTTTTGCTCTTAATATCTTTAAAATCTACATCTTTTTTATCATAAAAAACATTTACATTAACTCCTCTTTTTTGTGCTTCATTTAAAAGTTTAGCAAATTTTTTATGTCCAAAATTGTACATTGCAATATCTATATTTTCTTTGGAATTTGTAATTAATTTTTCAATATCTTTTGTAGCTTCTAGTGAATCTTGAGGAAAAAAATAGAGAGTGTTTTGGGCATATATATTAATGCTTAGCAGTAGGATAAAAAATAGTTTCATGTGAGTATTCTTTCTAGATCTTCTAATTTGGCAGAGCTTATATTTTCAAACTGTGTACGGTTGAAAGTTTGCTGTCTCTTTGCTAGTTGTGCTGTATGAGTTGAGATGAGCTCACACATCTGTTCCTGTGTAGTCTTTCCATCTAGATACTCTAAAACTTCAACTATCCCTATAGAACCCATTGAATGAGGAAGTCTTGTATATTTTTGTTCTAAGTAGCATATTTCATCGATTAAACCCATATTTAGCATCTTGTGAGTTCTTTTTGAGATTCTGTCTCTAAGTACATCTCTATCAACATCGATATTATATATATCAAGATTTTCAATGATTGGTTTTGGAGGATTTTGTTTGAACCATTTAGTTGGAGTAAGTGATGAAGCTCTGTAAATTAGCAGCGCTTTTTCTATCCTGTAAGCATCGTTTTGGCTTATATTTTGCATATACTCAGGGTCTGCATCAGACAATAACTTATAGCACTCTTGAAGGTTTTGTAGCTCTTTTTTTACTTTTAAAGTTACATTGGCATCTATATTTGGTATAGATGATAGTCCACTTAGAAGTGACTTTAGATAAAAAGAAGTTCCGCCTACAATGATTAGATTTTTACCATCTTTTTCACACAGTTTTTTTATATCTCTGTATAAATCAATAAAAATATCTACACTAAAATAATCATCTGGATTTAGTACATCAATGCCAAAATGTTTGACTTGATTTAGCTCTTCTTTTGAAGGTTTTGCAGAGACGATATCAATCTCTTTATAGATGCTTAGAGAGTCTATTGAAAGTATATATGCATCTGTTTTTAGAGCAGTTTTTATAGCTAAATCACTCTTCCCAGATGCTGTCGGTCCTATTATAGCAAGTTGCTTTATAGCTTTATTCATAGCAAAATTATATCATTTTAAATCAACTTTAGATAAAATAAGACCAATTATAAAATAAGGTGTAAAGTTGCAAAGATATATCAGTAAAATAAAAGACTTTAACGAGCTTGTAATGTTCGAACACTCTATCTTTTCACTTCCTTTTATATTCATAGCTATGATTGTTGCAGCAGATGGATGGTTTGGCTTTTGGTTATTGATAATGGGTGCTCTAGCGGCTGTGAGTGCAAGAAATTTTGCAATGGGTCTTAACCGATATGCGGACAGAGATATAGATGCAGCGAACCCAAGAACCGAGTCTCGTCCAAATGTAGATGGTAGATTAGACGCTACAAGTATTATGATTTTTGTGCTTGTAAATGCTTTTGTATTTATAGCTATAGCATACATGATAAATGATTTAGCGCTCTATCTTAGTGTTCCTATTCTTTTTGTTCTTGGATCTTACTCATACTTTAAAAGATTTTCACATCTTGCACATATTGTGCTAGGTGTATCTCTTGGTCTCGCTCCTATTGCCGGAGTTGTTGCAGTTCAGGCGAGCATTCCTGCTTGGTCTGTAATATTAAGTCTTGGAGTAATCTTTTGGGTTGCCGGATTTGATTTGTTATATTCCCTGCAAGATATAGATTTTGACAAAGAGAATAACCTTTACTCTATTCCCTCTCGTTATGGGGCAGATGCTACACTTTTTATATCATCTTTGTTTCATATGTTAAGTGTTATCTTTTGGGCGCTGTTTGTCTGGATAGCAGGACTTGGTATATTCGCTTATGCAGCTGTAATACTAAGTGCTGTGATGCTTGGATATGAACATAAAATAGTTAGAAAAGATTTTACTCAGATTGACCGTGCTTTTTTCACAGTAAATGGTTATCTTGGAGTGGCATTCTTCGTATTTATAATTTTAGATAAGGTGCTCGCGTGAGTACTCGCTTAGTCTCAGCACATATCAGTTTAGTCTACAGCGAAACCGATATTGATAAAGAGGCATATTTGAAAGAGTATTCTCAGTTGAGTGAGAGCGATGATGATCCAATCAGCCAATGGCTTAAACTTGCAAAGGGCAGAGGAGAGACTTCAGATACGGACCCTGTCTTACTAAACTTGGTTGTTGAGCTTCACAGAAAAATAGATGCATTAGAGATGTTTTTAAAAAACGAAGTTCCAAAAAGATTGTCACTTACAAATAAAGCAGAGATAGAGTCTATTGGTTTTGAGCATTTTAAGCTTAGTGAAGATGTTTTGCAAGAAGGCAAGGAATATTACGCGAGAGTAGAGATGCCCGTTCATCCAAAAAGAGATGTTCCAATATTTTTTATGGCGGTTGATAAGTCCTTAGCAAAGATTATAAAAATACATGAACGTGATGAGAAAGAGTGGGGTGTTTATTTGACGGCAAGAGAGAGAGTCCTTATTCGTGAGGCAAAAGCTAAATGATAGACATTAAACTAATAAATATAGAGTACATTGTAGTTGCAATGGCGGCTATGATTTTGTATCTGCTTTATTATGTTTTTACAAAAGACTCAGAGTTTAACAAAAATATTCGTTCCGTAGCATCTGTAGTTGAAGATTTAAATAGAGAGATTTTTTACTTAAAAAAAGAACTAACAGAGACTAAGAAAAGTATCAAAAGTAACAGCAGTCGTATGAGTGATGAAGAGATATATGAAGAGGTAGAGAGAACTACATACGATATGGTTAAGCCTTTATCTCTAGGGGTTAAGAGACTTGAAGAGACTCTAATAACAATAGATGAGCAGATGAATTCAAGAATTGCATCTCTAGAGAGTGGTGTTAAGCAGATATCTATTCCAACATCAGTTCATGGCAATGATGATGAAAAAATTATCTCACTCTTTAAACAAGGAGTTTCGCTGGAGACTATCTCAAAAGAGTTGCATATCTCAAAAGCAGAAGTTGAGTTTGTTCTAAAAATAAATAAAATCAAATAGGATCTTTTGTAATGGCAGATAGAAAACTCTTTACATTAGTAGCTATATTGATTTTAGTAAGTACAGTTCTTACTTATTCACTATCTGCATATACAACTCTGCTTTTTGGAGTAAGTGAGTTTCATTTTGCAATCAGACAAGCTGCATTTGGTTTTATTGGAATAATAATTATGTGGTCTTTAGCACAACTAGACCCTGATGAATGGCTAAATACAATTGGTTTTACACTCTTTATAGGTTCAACTATCCTGATGATCGCAATGCCTTTTTTACCGGAATTTTTAGTATCAGCGGTTGGTGGAGCAAAAAGATGGATAAAAGTATTTGGTTTTTCATTAGCTCCTGTTGAGTTTTTTAAAGTTGGTTTTGTATATTTTCTAGCTTGGAGTTTTTCTAGAAAATTAGGTCATCACGCCGGTATGGGGATTGGTGCAGAGTTTAAACGTTTTATCCCATATGCGCTCGTTTTCGTCGGAGCTATGTTTATGATAGCTTTTATTCAAAATGATTTAGGGCAGGTTGTTGTTCTTGGGATGACACTTCTTTTTATGCTTATGTTTGCAGGTAGCAGTTTTAGATTTTTCCTCTCACTATTATCAATTACGTTGCTATTCTTTATATTTTTTATAATGACAGCAGAACATAGAATTATACGTATAAAATCTTGGTGGGCACTGGCACAAAATAGTGTATTAGAGCTTTTTCCTGCAGCTATAGCAGAGAAATTAAGAGTTCCAACAGAGATTGAACCTTATCAGATAGGTCACTCACTAAATGCTATCAATAATGGTGGAATGTTTGGTACAGGACTAGCAAGTGGAACTTTTAAACTAGGGTTCTTAAGTGAAGTTCACACGGATTTTGTTTTAGCAGGATTAGCTGAAGAGTTTGGTTTTGTAGGTGTATTGCTTGTTGTTGGACTATTTATGTGGATACTCCAAAGAATTTTTAAAATTGCAAATCGCTCAGATGATACAAGTATGTACCTCTTTTCTTTAGGCGTAGGATTACTTCTGGCATTTGCCTTTTTGATTAACGCTTATGGGATAAGTGGGATTACACCTATTAAAGGTATTTCAGTTCCATTTCTTAGTTATGGAGGGTCTGCGATTATAGCAGCATCTATCGCTATTGGAATGGTGCTAATGGCTTCAAAAAAAGCGAAGATGGAGCAAGTATAGGATGGTGTTGAGTTGAAATTATGCATAACTGGCGGTGGAACTGGCGGGCATCTGATGATAGCACAGGCATTAGTAGAAGCCGCAGTAAAAGAAGGGCATGAAGCTATTTTCATTGGTTCAATAAGTGGTCAGGATAGAAAATATTTTGAAGATAGAAGTTCCTTTTCTCATGTTTATTTTTTAGAGACTACCGGTGTTGTGAACCAAAAAAGATTTGGCAAGTTAAAAGCTCTTTGGAGAGTTTTTCGAGCTTTTTTAAAATCAAGAGAAATTTTAAAAAAGCATAAAATTCAAGCTACATACAGTGTAGGTGGATTCTCAGCAGCTCCTGCATCTTTTGCATCTCTAAGTAAAAGAATTCCACTCTTTATACATGAGCAAAATGCTGTTACAGGAAGACTGAATTCTATACTTAAACCTTATGCTAAAAGATTTATCTGTGCCTATGACAAAAATTCTTATATAAAAGGCTATCCAGTAAAAGAAGTTTTTTATAAAAATGCCAGAATTCGTGAAAGTATTAAAACATTGATTTTTCTTGGTGGATCTCACGGTGCAAAAGCTATAAATGATTTGGCTTTAAGTGTAGCTGGAAAATTAAAAGAGAGAGATATAAAGATAGTCCACCAAGCTGGTGAGAGTGATTATGAGAGAGTAAAACAAGAGTACGAAGTTTTAGGTGTTGAAGTTGAACTATATGGTTTTACAAAAGATTTGGAATCTCTTATTCAAAGAGCAGATTTAGCAGTGAGTCGCTCAGGAGCTAGTACACTTTGGGAAGCAACTTCAAATGCTTTACCAGCTTTTTATATACCATATCCACATGCAGCAGGTGACCATCAATACCATAATGCTAGATTTATAGTTGAGAATGAACTTGGATGGTGTGAGAGAGAGAGTGAAGACTTAAGAAGTAAATTGTTACATATATTAGATGAGTCTATAATAGAAAAAAGTAAAAAACTTATGGAGTATTCAAATAGTGATGTTGCACAGAAAATGATAAAAGATGTACAAGAGAGTATTAAATGATAAGAGAGTTAGCGCAAGATTTAGTAGACCTTATTTTTGACTGGGGATATGTTGGTATCTTTTGTCTTATGGCAGTAGAGAGTTCATTTATACCTTTTCCTAGTGAAATAATTCTGATTCCTGCTGGTTATCTAGCTTCGCAGGAGAAGATGAGCATAACTATGATAATGATTAGTGGATTGGGAGGCTCAATGGTAGGAGCATTCATCAACTACTATCTTGCTCTTAGTCTGGGTAGAAAAATACTAAAGAAGTATGGAAAATACTTTTTTATAAAAGAGAATGCTTTAGATAAAATGGATAGTTTTTTTGAGAAGCATGGTCATATTTCTACATTTACAGGAAGGCTTATACCTGGCATACGTCAGCTTATATCTATACCTGCGGGTATTGCTCGTATGAACTTGGTAGTATTTTCAACATATACAGCGCTTGGTGCTGGCATCTGGGCATTGATATTAACAATGTTAGGTTATTTTATTGGAGAAAATCAGGAGTTGATTGACACATATTTAAAACAAATCACAATGAGTGTTTTAGTAATGTTAGTTTTATTGGGTTCTTGGTATATTTATTATCAAAAAAATAGAGGAGTTAAGAGTGAGTAATTTAGATTATATGTTTCATCCAGGTTTTTTCGGTACGCGTGCACCATTTTTTATGGATTTGGTTACTTTAATTGTTGCACTTTTACCTCTGCTAGTAGCGAGTGCTATCTATTTTGCTAAGACAAAAAGATATAAAACTCATGCGTACACACAGATATTTATTTTTGCATTTTCTGTTATAGTACTTGGTTACTTTGAGACTGGTGTTAGAATGATTGGTGGATTTGACTATTTTATGAAAGAGAGCGGGGTGTCACATAACTACGCTTTTATAGTACTTATTTTTCACATAGCTATATCAGTAATCACACTTATAATCTGGGCTACTACAATTTTCATGGCAAAAAAACAGATACAACTTAAAAAGCATAAAAAAGCAGGACTTATGACATTCAGCGGAGTTGTGCTGACTTCACTTACTGGCATCTGGGTTTACTTTTTGATGTTTGTCTATTAAATCTACTATAAAATCAAAGGAATATATATGTTAAAAATTGAGACACAAGCCCCTGCATTTTGCTTACCAAACCAAGATGATATCGAGATATGTTTAAGAGATTTAAGGGGAAAATGGATAGTCCTTTATTTTTACCCAAGAGATAATACTCCAGGTTGTACGACAGAAGCTTGTGAGTTTACAGAGGCAGCACCGGATTTTTCTGAGCTAGATGCTATTATAATTGGGGTAAGCGCAGACACTACTAAAAAACACCGTAGTTTTATAGAGAAGCAAGATTTGGGTATTACACTTTTAAGTGATGAAGACACATCTATGATGCAAGAATATGGAGTTTGGCAGCTAAAGAAAAACTATGGAAAAGAGTATATGGGGATTGTTCGTACTACTTTTATAATTAATCCTGAAGGAGTTGTAAAAGCTCTTTTTGAAAATGTAAAAGTGAAGGATCATGTTGCTAAAGTTCAAGCTGAGTTAGAGAGGTTACAATCTCTCTAAGCCTGAATAACTACTAATATTTATAACGAAGGTAGAAGCGGATATCTTGAGCCGTGTCTACTACGTTAGCACCTTGACCAAATGCTATAGCAGTATTCATATTCATAGAAGCTCCTGAAGTTCCTCCAAAGAAACCGTTACTTCCACTATGAGAATAATCAATATATGTATAGCGGATTTGCATAGACAAGATATCTTCAATTAAATACTCTGTTAAGTAAGCTTCATAAGCATCACCGCGAGCTGCTACTTTAGAACCTATGTTTGTATCTTCACCATAAGTAATACTTCTCCAGTATTCAGAACCGTGATTATATTCTAGTCCCCATCTTCCGTAATCTGTAATAAGTGAAGGAAATTGTGTCCCAATCCAGTAAGAGTAACCAGTTTTTGACTCTCCAGTAGCAGTGGCAACCATATTCGAATCCATTGCACCATAAAGCATACGTTGATCAGAGTTGGGATTTGTAATACTCATCGCACCACTTACAAAGAATGTAGTGTCATCAAGAAAATCACTTATCTCATGTCCTATGCCATTTATAACAAAGTTTGCTGTCATACTGTGTAAACCACCCACCGTGTCAAAACCTTGCGTATAATCAGCAGTGTTTTTTACATCTATTAGATTGTTCGCATAGTAGTACTGTGTAGATACGGAATATTGACCATTATTATATGGAGCGAAGATTAGACCTATTAGATCAATATTAGTGTTATCACTTGTAACACTAGTGTAAGGTGTAGAGTTAAACTTTGGCGCTGCATTACTCATACCGCGACCGGCACAGAGTTTAACGTACATGCCATCTACCCATTTATCAAAACTAAATTTTGAACTAAGGCCATCAAATTCAACATTTATAGTATGACCCATTGGAGATGAGGGTTTATCATCATCACGAAGACTAATAAGGTGACCATTTGTTGATGGGCGACGACCAACACTAAACGTCCATGGAACTGAAGTTCCAATGAACGTGCTATTTCTGTATAGAAAATATGCTGATCGAACTCTCAATGTATCATCGTATGCATTTTCATTTGAGATCCAGTCAAATCCTTCAAATGATGCGTTTGCAGGAGTGCTTGCCCCTGAACGTTGACCAAAAGCTTTGTTATACGCTAGTTGGCCATTAAAACTAAGGTTTTTAGTAGCCAACCAGTCCATGTTTAACCATAAACGGTTTGTCATAAAAGCATCATTATTCGCCTCAGAACCATCAGCCATTTTGTAGTTAAGATTTTCCAGTGTAAATCTATAATCAACACCAAATTTTAAATGGTTGCCAGAAGTAGCTTTGTTTAGTTCAGAGATACTCTCTTGAATCTCAGCTATCTCTTCTTCAACATCCATCTCCTCTTTCTCTTCTTTCTCATCATCAGCTTCAGATTTCTCTTTATCTGCTACTTCATCTTTATCTTCAGAATCTTCTTTTTCATCAGCTTTTTCTGAATCTTCTGTTTCACCTTTTTGAGCTTTGAGTTTAGATATCTCTTTTTTTAGCTTAGCCATCTCGTTTTCCATTGCTTGAAATCTTTCAAACATAGACTCTGCACTTACGTTAGTTGTAGTAAGAAGTGCAGCAGCTGCTAAAGATAATAGGAGTGGTTTGTTCATGCTATTTCCCTTTTTTTATATAAATAGTTGTTACAAATATAACACTTTTTTATAATATATTTGTGATACTATACAGTAGATAAGATAAATTTTTTTTGAAGTTACACATTTAATAGTATAAAAAATTATTATATTGTTACCTGACAAGACAATAAACAACTTTAAGCATAGAATCTTTTAATATTGTCTAAAAAGACGTGTAAAAGCTATTTTTAAAAATATTTTGAGTATAATTCGCGGATTTTTCTTCTACAAAGTACAAGAAAACATTAACAGGTATGTGTCAAAAGTTAGTGCAACCTCTTTTTTAAGAGAAAATTGTTCGACATTGCCAAAGCTAACTAACAAAACTCTGGCTTGAAATAATAGCCTTTAAGGATTACCTATGGTAACTATGAAAGACCTTTTAGAATGTGGTGTACACTTCGGACACCAAACTCGTCGTTGGAACCCGAAAATGAAAAAATATATATTCGGTGTTCGTAAAAATATCTATATTATAGATTTACAAAAAACTCTTCGTTATTTCCGTAATACATATACAATCGTTATGGATGCTGCTGCTGAAGGGCAAACAGTTCTTTTCGTTGGTACTAAAAAACAAGCTCGTAGCTCTGTAAGAGATGCAGCAATCGCTTGTGGTATGCCATACGTAGATAACAGATGGTTAGGTGGTATGCTTACTAACTTCCCAACTATTCAAAAATCTATCCGTAAACTTGACGTAATTACTGAAATGCAAGAAAATGGTCAAATTGATCTTTTAACTAAAAAAGAAGCTTTAATGCTTTCTCGTAAAAAAGAAAAGCTACAAGAATATTTCGGTGGTATCCGTAATATGAAAAAACTTCCAGATATGTTATTTGTTGTAGATGCAGTAAAAGAGCACATCGCTATTTTAGAAGCTAGATGTCTTGGTATTCCAGTTGTAGCTCCACTTGATACTAACTGTGATCCGGATTTAATCACTTATCCAATTCCTGGTAATGATGATGCAATTCGTTCAATTCAACTTTTTTGTCGTGAAATGACTGAAGCTATTAATGAAGGTAAAGCTCTTAGAGATGCACCTGCTGAAGAAGAAGTTGCTGAAGAAGTAGTAGTAGCAGAAACTGTTGAGGCAACTGAAGCATCAGCAGAGGAAGTATAATTATGGCGGAAATTACAGCAACAATGGTAAAAGAGTTGCGTGCAGCAACTGATGCGCCGATGATGGATTGTAAAAAAGTTCTTGTTGAGGCTGATGGAGACATGGCTAAGGCAACTGAGCTTTTAAAAGAACGTGGTATTGCTAAAGCAGCTAAAAAAGCTGACAGAGTTGCTGCTGAAGGTCTTGCAGGTTTCAAAATCGCTGATGACTTTTCTAAAGCTACTGTAGTTGAAATCAATTCTGAAACAGACTTCGTTGCACAAAATGAAAGTTTCCAAAAATTAGTTAAAGCTACAACAGAAGAGATTTACAATAATCAACCTGCTGATGTAGAAGCTTTAATGGCTTCTTCTTTTGGAGAAACTTTTACAGCTGCTGTTGCTAAAATCGGTGAGAAGATAGAAATTCGTCGTTTTTCTACATTAACTGCAGATGCTACAACGGCACTAAATGGTTATATTCACTCAAATAACCGTATAGCTGTTATTGTTATTGCTAAATGTGACAGTGAAAAAACTGCAGAAGGTATGAGAGCTGTACTTAAGCAAGTTGCTATGCATGCATCTGCAATGAAACCAACTACACTTAGCTATAAAGATTTTGATGCTGATTATGTTACTTCTGAGACTGTAGGTAGAATCGAAGTTATTAAAAAAGATAACGAAGAGCTATCTCGTCTTAAAAAACCTCTTAAAAATGTACCTCAGTATATTTCTATGAGTCAATTAACTCCTGAGGTTATGGCTGCTGCTGAGGAAAATATCAAAGCAGAGTTAAAAGCTCAAGGTAAACCAGAACAAATTTGGGACAAAATTGTTCCTGGTCAATTAGCTCGTTTTGTTGATGACAATACGACTCTTGACAAAGAGCAAGCTCTATTAGACCAAACTTATGTTTTAGATGACAAATTAACAGTTGCGCAAGCTGTTGAAGCGCACGCTAAAGCATTAGGTGGTACTGCAACAATTACTGAATTTATTCGCCTAGAAGTAGGTGAAGGAATTGAGAAAGTTGTAGGCGACTTCGCTGCTGAAGTTGCGGCACAAATGGCTTAAGGATTTTTCCTTAGCCAATTTGCATAACAAAACACTTCTCTTCATCTTTCTCATTACACCATTCTTTCAAAAAAACTTATAATAATAACAAAATACATATTCTTCTCATATAACTAATATTAATATTAATACTATTGCATATATTAAAAAAAATTATGCTAGTATAAAAAATAATAATTTATAATCAAATGTCCCTGAAATATAAAGGAGCTAGAAGATGAAAGAATTTGTATACTATTCGCATGAAACCCCTAATTTCCCATTAGATGAAAGCATCTATATTGTCAACAGTTCCTCAAATATAATTGAAGAAAAATTTATTGTCTCAAATTCAAATAGTATTTCTTCAGAAATATTAGCCAACGAAATTGATTTCTACATCAACAATACAGAAGATTCAATAGCAAATAAAATTAAAAACATCCAAAAGCTCTATGAAGTAAATGCGATTCGTTTTGATTTAGCTCAAGATATAACTTATTCACAAGAAGTGTCTAAAGAAGTTTTACTAGTAGCGACTCAAGAGCAAAAAGAAGCATTTCTAAGAGCAATACTTCCTGATGAGTTTAATCTTTTTCATGTATATCCAGATGCTGTTAAGTCTATTATCGGACATATTGGAAACTTAAAAGTTATAGCAAATGACAACTTCAAAGATATAACACTAAATGTTTCTCAAATAGTATGGTTTGACCAAGAAGCAATAGCCATCACTCAGAGTGGTTCGTTTGATCCGCAGGAGAGCTCAATTGATGATGTTCTTGCAACACTGCGTAACAATATAGACAACTATGAATATAAAAAGTTTACAGTATATGATAAGACTATATGTCAATACCACGAAAGACGTGAAGAGATATGTTCTAAGTGTGAAGAGGTATGTCCAACTGTAGCAATCATCAAGATTGATGAAGAGAAACATTTGGAGTTTTCTCAAATCGATTGTCACGGATGCGGTGGCTGTATCTCGGTATGTCCATCAGGGGCACTTGATTATGCACCTTCAAACAGAGAGACAATTTTTGAAATGGCAAGATTTTATAATGGTCATATGCCTCTTATCATTCCTAGAAATATGGATATGAAAACTCTAAATGTATCACTAAAAGAAAATGTTTTACCATTTGCAGTAGAAGGTGAAAAGTTTCTACATGAAGGAACATTTCTAACTATACTACAAGAGTCTGGCTCACAGCTAATCTTCTATTCTGATTTTATCTCTAAAGGCAGCGGAGATGCTATCTCTATTCTTAATCAGATTTATCAAAGTAAATACGGCATAGATGCAATCTTGGTTGCTATGAATGAAGAAGAACTTGTTAAAGTTCTTGAAGAAGTAAGATTTGTTGATGACTCTCGTTATACATTTAATGAACCAGGTTCTAAAAAAAGAGAAATCTTCTCTCTACGTCTAAGAAATATAGTAGGAGAAGATGATCTTGGAGAAGTTACAACAGGTGAACACATTCACTATGCTCAAGTCAAGGTTAATGAGGCGAACTGTACTCTTTGTTTAGCTTGTGTAGGTGCTTGTAATGTAAATGCACTTGTTGCAAACATAGATGACAACTCTTTGAGAATCAATCCTAGCATCTGTACAGCATGTGGCTACTGTGAAGTATCTTGTCCTGAAGCTGATTGTTTAACAATAGAGCAAAATGTAATCAAACTAAATCCTACTTGGTTCAAAGAGTCACTGCTTGCAAAAGACACTCTCTTTGCATGTGTGGAATGCGGTAAAGAGTTTGCCACTACAAAAGCAGTAGAAAAAATCGCCACTCTAATGGCTCCTATTTTTTCCAAAGATCCAATCAAAGAAAGAACTCTCTACTGTTGTGCTGATTGTAAACCAAAAATTATGATGCAATCATATTCAGATAATAAAGCTTTATACAATAATCAAGGACAAACTTTATGAATGAAAAAAATATAAATAAAGCCAGGGCTTTATACTATGGAATGTTTTCAAGATGTTTTGTGTTTACAACTGATACTTCAAGATATTTTGAACTAGTGAATTTTATTGATATCTTAAAAGAAAACCCGTTGGATAAGATGTCCCAAGAAGCCTTGTTAAATATAAGAGAGCTAATAAAATCTGACTCAAATATAGCTTTTATGCGTGAATATGATGAAATATTCCACTCACCGGAGACAACAAATATAAGAAATACTGCTTCTTATTATGATGAACAAGTTGAAAGTGGCAAAAAAAGAGTTCAGATGCAAAACTTCTTAGCTAAAACAAAAATCAGAAGAGATGAAAAAGCTTATTGTGACTATGAGGATAATGTTGGATTTATTTTTACAGTAATGAGTGAACTGTGTGAACTGATTGCAAATGGTGAAGATCAATATAAAAATACAGCACACTGTATTTTTGAGCAAGTTCTAAATGAATTTGTTGATGAGTTTTCTAGAGAACTATATGAACATGAAAGTGCAGTCATCTTTAAAAATATAGTTGTTTTACTGAAGTCTTTTGTTGAGTTTGAAAGAATTTATTTAGAAGTCTCTACTCCAGTTACTAAAGAAAGAATACTCAAAAGAGAGTCTCAAGAAGATGAGATTTCCCAAGAAGAGATTGCTAGAAGAGAGAGAAACAGACTCCTTAGAGAATCAGGCGCAAAAATAGAACAAGAGAGCTGTTCTGTAGATGTAGCTTCTGATGTAGAAGTGGATATCTAGCCACGTTAGATATGAGACTTAAATAAGATAATTTTTTTATTTTACTTAAGTCTCATATATTTGGGGCTAATCACAAGTTAAAGGAGACAACTATGCAAGAAAGTAGAAGAAATTTTCTAAAAAATAGTGCATTGGTTGTTGGTACCGCCGCTGTCGGTGCTACGGCGTTAGCTGCTAATAAAGAAGAAGTTTCTCTTGAAGCCAATTCGCATGGAGTAGTTGTAGGGAGCTCAACAAAAAAAGAGATTCTATATAAAAAAACACAAGCTTGGGAAGATTTCTATAAACAAGCTTTATAGTGAATAAGGAGTGAAAATGAGTGCATTTGATATGTTAAAAGCTCAAATCGGTAGACGGTCATTTTTAAAAATGGCCGCTGTCGCTACAGCTTCAAGTGTTACAAATAGCTTCGCTAATGATGGTATAACAAGAGCTGCGACACAAGAGGAAGTGAAAAATCCTTTTCCAGGCTCTAAAAATGTTAAATCTATTTGTACAGCATGTTCTGTAGGATGTGGTGTAATTGCTGAAGTTCAAAATGGCGTTTGGGTAAGACAAGATGTCGCACAAGATCATCCGGTCTCTCTTGGTGGTCACTGCGCTAAGGGTTCTGATATGATTGATATGGTCAGATCAGAAGTTAGACTAAAGTACCCGATGGTAAAACAAGCCGGCCAATGGAAAAGAATTTCTTGGGATGAGGCTTTGGATGGTATATCTAAAAAATTAGAAAACCTAAGACAAACGGTTGGACCAGATTCAACAATGTTTTTAGGATCAGCAAAATTTGGTAATGAACAATCGTACTATTATAGAAAATTTGCTGCAATGTTTGGAACTAATAATATAGATCACCAAGCAAGAATTTGACATAGCTCTACAGTTGCCGGTGTGGCAAATACATGGGGTTATGGTGCTATGACAAATTCACTTGGAGATATACAAAACGCTAAGGCAATTATAATTTTTGGAGCGAATCCTGCGGTTAATCACCCAGTTGGTTTTCAACATTTTTTAAAAGCTAAAGAGAGAAACAATGCAAAGATAATTGTTATTGATCCTAGGTATACAAAGACTGCTGCAAAATCAGATTTATATGCACAGATTAGACCTGGTACAGATATTCCTTTTATGTATGGAATGTTAAACATTATTTTTGAAAACGGCTGGCATGACAAAGGTTTTATCAAAGATAGAGTTTTTGGAATGGAAGACATAATGAAAGAGGCTAAAAATTGGCCTATTGAAAGAGTTGCGGATGTTACAGGAGTAGATGCCAGTTTGATTATTCAAATTACTAAGGCGTATGCGAAAGAAACTCCAGGTACTTTAATCTGGGCTATGGGACTTACGCAACACAGTAATGGTTCATCTAACACTAGAATGGCTCCAATCCTACAACTTGCTCTTGGAAATATGGGTATCGAAGGTGGCGGATGTAATATTCTTAGAGGTCATGATAATGTTCAAGGTGCTACTGATATGGCATGTTTATCTGACACACTTCCTGGTTACTATGGCTTAAGTGATGGTTCGTGGAAATATTTTGCTAAGTCATGGGGTGTTGATTATGATTGGTTAGCCGGAAGATTCAAATCTAAAGAGTGGATGGGCAAAAAAGGCTTTACATTAGCTAGATGGTGGGCAGGTGTTCTTGCTGGTAAAGAAGGTGAAGATGCTATTCATAATAATGGCACAAATCTAAAAGCACTGTTTGTTATGGGCAATGGTATAACATCAACAGCTCAAACTAAAAAAGTAAAAGAAGCCTTAGACAATCTAGAATTAGCAGTATTTTGTGACCCTTTTGTTAATGAAGGTGCAATTCTTACTGATAAGCAAGATGATGTTTATATTTTACCGGCTGCTACTCAATTTGAAACAGCAGGTTCAGTTACTGCAACAAATAGATCTGCTCAGTGGAGAAGTAAAATCATTGAACCGATGTATGAGTCTAAAACTGACCAAGATATTATGTTTGCGTTGGCTAAAAGATTAGGTTTTTATGATGAACTTACGGCAGGTATGAAAATTAAAGAGAATAAAAAAGATTTCACTTGGCCAGAAGATGCGACTGATGAAATAGCAAGAATAATTAAAACTATCGGTTTAACTGGTTGGACTGCTAAAAGATTAAAGAAACACCAAGAAAATTGGCATATGTTTGATCAGATTTCTGGTCGTGGATATGGCGAGATGAAAGGTGAATATTATGGCTTGCCATGGCCATGTTGGACTGAAAAACATTCAGGGTCAGCAGTACTATACAACATCAACAGAAGTGTTGCTGAGGGCGGTATGGGATTTAGAAACAGATTTGGGCTAGAGCATGAAGGGCATGATTTATTATCAGGCAAAGGTTCTGCACCTAAAGATTCTGCTAATAAAGACGGTTACCCAGAGATTACTGCAGAAAATATTGAAAAAGTTCTTGGCATTACGCTAAGTGCTGATGAGAAGAGTAAAATTGGTAAAAACTGGAAAGTTGATACTTCTAATATTATTGCTGAGAAATGTATGCAACGCGGTATAGCTCCTTATGGAAATGCTAAAGCGAGAGCTAAAGTTTGGACATTCCCTGACCAGATTCCAATGCACAGAGAGCCTTTACACTCCCCAAGACAAGACTTAGTGAAGAAGTATCCAAGTTTTGCAGATAAACCTAACCACTTTAGAGTTGATACAAGATATATTTCTGAACAGAGCAAGCAGGATTGGTCTAAAGACTTCCCTATTAATCTAATTACAGGAAGACTTGTAAATTTAAATGGTGCAGGTATGGAAAATAGAGCTTCTAAATATTTAGCAGCGCTTACTCCTGAAATGTTTTGTGATATTAACCCTAATTTAGCTGGGATGCATGGAATTCGTGATGGAGATATGATGTGGATACATTCACCACAAGGTACAAAGATTAAAGTAAAGGCCAAATTCTCTTATTCGGTTTCTGAAGATAGAGTATTTATACCTATTCACTTTGCAGGTGTATTAGAAGGTGAAGATTTATCTCACAAATATCCAAAAGGTACTAAACCTTACGCAACTGGTGAGAGTGCGAATACAGTAACAAACTACGGCTATGACATAGTTACCCAAATTCCTGAGACTAAGGGTGGTTTATGTCGAGTTGAGCGAGCATAGGAGAGCATGATGAGTAAAATAGATGTTTCAAGAATGAAATTTTATTGTGATGAAAATCGATGTATTCATTGTGATGGCTGTTCCGTTGCATGTGCTGAAGCGCATGAATTACCGGTTGGAATCAATAGAAGAAAAGTTGTAACAATCAATGAAGGCATCCAAGGAATGGAGTTCTCTTTATCTGTTGCATGTATGCATTGTACAGATGCTCCTTGTGAGCAAGTATGTCCAGTTGATTGTTTCTATATTAGAGAAGACGGTATTGTCTTACATAATAAAGAGGTATGTATCGGTTGTGCTTATTGTCTATATGCCTGTCCTTTTGGAGCTCCACAGTTTCCTAAAGATGGTGCATTTGGAACCAAAGGTGTAATGGATAAGTGTACTATGTGTGCCGGTGGTCCAGAAGAGACTAACTCTCATAAAGAGAGAGAACTTTATGGTCAAAATAGAATCGCTGAAGGCAAGGTCCCGGTATGTGCTTCTATGTGTTCAACAAAAGCACTGCTAGTCGGTGATTCTGCTGATGTTTCTAATATTTTTAGACAAAGAGTTATGTCTGCTGGACATGGGGTACAATCCGCGCCTTATGGTTGGGATAAAGCTTATGGAAAATAAAAGTTTTCTTAGCGAATATAAGGCCTATTTAATTATAGGTTTTTTATTCGTCCTTTTAACATATTGGTATTTTTTCTTAGCAACAATTGCTGATTTAGGTTATGTATTTAATTTTACTTTGCAAATTTTACAAGGAAATTTTACCGGACAATTAGTGCCATTTGATAGTTTAACTCACTATCAGCAGATGGAAGTAGGACTTTTTGGACCAAACTATGATGCGATAGCACCTGAAGTTATTCGTGCATTCGAAGAGAGACAGCATCTATTGCCTTTAGTTTTTTTGGTAGAGTTCTTCCTATTTTTGACTATGTTTATTGTTGCTAAAGGAAGAAAACAAGCAAATATTACTAGAGGTAGTGAAAAAGTTCAAGTATATTCACTCTTTCAAAGAGTGGTTATTTTATTAAACATTATAGTTATGATTTATCTCTTTATAACAGGGTTTTCAATCACTTTTGGAAATGTAACCGGCGGTGGATTAATAGCTAGATATATGAGAGCAACACATGAGATAGTTGGACTTGGCTGGATGCCAATCTGGCTTATTATGACAATAATTGCTTTTAAGGATCATAAGTATTTTGCAAGGCCAAGTGCAAAAACATGGAATAATTTTTTCCTTAGAGGAAAATATAAACCAATGGATAGAATAAACTACTATGCATATGTAGCTTTTGGAGCTACTCTAGTTTTTAGTGGATTTATTATTTGGTACATAGTACCAGATTCGGCAACACATGCCGAAGTTATTCAGTTCAAAAGATTTATACTGTTTTTTCATTTTTTAGGAAGTGCAATTATTTCTTTTTTTACATTTGAAACCGTTTACTCTATGTTTGCAGCTGTAAAAGGCTATATTCCAGGTGTTGTAACCGGTAAACTACCTATCGAATATCTAGAACAGTTAAGACCAGATGTTTTAGAAGAAGAAGCTTTAGGAACACAAGTTTAGCATTGTGCTCCCAAGGGAGCAAATGCTTTTCTTATTAATTATAAAATATTTTGCTTTATAATAAAAAATGATATACTTATCTTATGTCAAATCAAAAAACAAATAAAATTATCGTCATTGGCGGTGGCTACGGTGGGCTGCGTACAGTTGAAAAACTAGCTAAAAATCCAAATAATGAGATAACACTATTTGATAAAAATCCATACCATTTTATGCAAACAGATGTTTATGATCTCATAGCAAATGAAGAAGATTTCGCACAAGTAACAGTAGACCTTTTTACATACTGTATGGGCTTTGATAGTAATGTGGTTTTTTACAAGCAAGAAGTTACTAATATTGATTTTAAAAATAAAAAAATAATTACACAAATACAGAGATATACATATGATTATCTTGTGATAGCTGTTGGATCAAGAACAAAATTTATGCCCAGTATACCAGGACTTAGAGAGTATGCTTATGGCATAAAAGCACTTCATCGTGCTATGTACTTTAAGCAGAAATTTGAGATGTCCCTCTTTAACAAAGTTGATGAGAGTGGAACTGTATGTACTCCAATAAATATAATAATAGCTGGTGCAGGTCTTAGTGGTGTTGAAATTGCGGCTCAAATGGCATCATTTTCCAGAGAGTTTTATCGCAGAAATAATTTTATTTGCAGAAAGCTAAATATAGTTCTAATAAATTCTGGAAAAACAATACTCAAAGGGATGGATAAGCATTTAGTAAAGAAATCACAAGAGAGATTATTAGACTTAGAGATAGTTATTAAACATGAGAGAAAAGTAGTTCAACTCAGTAGTAATAGTGTAAAGTTGAGTGGTGGAGAAGAGCTACATATGGACTTTATGATATTTGCAGGTGGAGTTGAACCAAATGGTTTGGTGTATGATTTAAATCTTGTAAAAAATGAAGATGGATATATAGTCACAAATGACTCTTTTCAAGTTCCCCAATACAATGAAGTATTTGCGATTGGAGACTGTACTACTATTTATAATAATGGTGAGAGAGTATCACCGACAGCAGATGTAGCAGAGCAAATGGCAGATATTTGTGCAAAAAATATAAGAAATTTAATCTTGGATAAACATCTTCTTAAACATAATATAAAATCTCGTGGTACATTAATTGCCTTAGGCAGAGGTTACGCTGTTTCTAAACTTTTTGGTTTGTATTTTAATGGTTATATTGCCCATATAGTTAAAAAAATAGTAGAGAAAGTTTATGCAAAAAGATTGGACTATAGATCAAACCGTGGATGCAAAAAAATCTTTAACTGTTAACAACTAATCTTTAGTTAGATTTGATATAATCACTTCATGAATTTATTATCAGCAAAAAACCTATCACACACATTTGAATATGAGCTCTTTAGCGATATATCTATGGATTTAGATGAAAAAGAATCAATAGCAATTATTGGAATAAGCGGAAGTGGTAAATCTACATTGCTTCATATATTATCAACCCTTTTAACCCCTGATAGCGGTAGTGTTAGTCTTTTTGCTGAAGATGTATCACAGATGAATAAAAAGAGACTAGCAAAGATAAAAAGAGATTCTCTTGGTCTTGTGTTTCAGTCTCACTATCTTTTTAAAGGCTTTAGTGCATTAGAAAATTTAGAAGTAGCTGCAATTTTATCAGGCCAAGATATAGATAATGAAATATTAAAAAGACTTAACATATATGAGGCAATTAATCAAAAAGTTACAGAACTTTCCGGTGGTCAGCAGCAAAGAGTTTCAATAGCCAGGGTTTTGACAAAACAGCCTCGTATACTTTTTGTAGATGAGCCAACTGGGAACTTAGATAAGTTGACTGCACATGAAGTGATGGAGATATTCTTTGAATATATTGAAAAAAACAGTGCAGGTATGGTGCTAGTAACGCATGATGAAGAGTTGGCTTTTAAGTGTAAAAAAGTTTATAGATTGGAAAATAAAAAACTTGTAGCAGTTAAGTGAGTAAAATGTAATGGTATCTTGGGCAGAAGTTTTTAGCGACACTTATATAGTCGGCTTTATACTTCTGTTTTTTCGTTTTGCAGCACTCTTTATGGCAGCTCCAATATTCTCTCACAAAAATATTCCGATGACAATAAAAACTTCAATGGCATTTTTCTTTACAATAGTCTTTTATTCCTCAATGCCACCGCTTCAGATAGATATAAATGTACCTACTGTTGTGCTGGCAATACTTAGTGAATTATTATTTGGTCTGGCAATAGGAGTAGTTTTACTACTTGCTTATAATGTTATAACATTCGCTGGTGGACAAATATCTTTTATGATGGGTTTTTCTATGGCTAGTGCAATTGACCCTCAAACTGGTGTATCAATGCCAATCATCTCACAATTTTTATCTCTCATGGGATTGATGATTCTCTTAGCTATTGATTTACATCACTGGTTATTGCTTTTTATAGACGGTTCATTAAGTGCTATACCATTAGGTGGATTTTTATTGACTGAAGATCTTTTTAACTATATGATTAAAGCCACATCAAATATGTTTATAGTTGGTTTTATGATAGCTTTTCCAATCATCGCACTATCATGGTTAGCAGATGTTATTTTTGGAATGCTTATGAAAACAATGCCTCAGTTTAACCTTCTTGTAATTGGTTTTCCTATTAAAATCATGGTTGCATTTATGGTTCTCATTGCAACTTTTAGTGCGACAATGTTGATTTTAAAATCGCAAATGCTCGAAGCTTTTAATTATTTAGAGATGTTTTTTTAGTTTTTTTTTGATACAATGATAAAACTTATGCCCTCAAAGGAATAGACGTGAATATATTACTTTTAAATGATAATCCAGTAGTTACAAAACTAGTAACACTTAGTGCACAAAAAACTTCTGATGAACTAGATATTGTTAGCAGTGTTGAAGAAGTAGAAGCTGGAACTTACGAATTATTTGTATTAGATGATACTCTTTATAGTGAAGAAATACTAAATGAGATAAAAGAAAAAGTAAAATTTAGCAAGTCATTATATATATGTTCACGCGATGCCCAAGAAGTAGAGGGGTTTACAGCGACATTAAGAAAACCATTTTTACCAACTGACCTAGTTGAACTTTTTGCTAGTTTAGGTAAAGACGCAACTACAATCGATTTAGGAACTGATGAAGAAGAATTAGACTTAACTGACTCCTTAGAAGAAGTAATAGATGATAGTGAACTTTTAGAGTTGGCTGATGATGATATTGAAGAGCTTGGTGAGTTAGGTGATATTGATGATTTAGACGACCTTGATGACATGGATATGGACTTAGACTCTGAACTTGGGGAAGAATTAAATTTGGAAGAAGATGCAGAAGAGTTAGATGGACTTAGTCTAGATGATGAAGAAGAAGATCTTGACGACATGGATTTAGATTTAGGTGATATTTCACTTGAAGATGATGAAGAAATCGATGAGCTTTCTTTAGATGATATCGATTTAGGTGAAAGTGTTTTAGACAAAGATGAATTACAAGAGGTGCAAGATCTTTTGGAAGAGACAGAAGACAACACGGAAGAGTTATTCTCAGATAACATTAATGATGAAGAGCTTGATGATATGGACTTAGGGGACTTAGACTTAGAAGATGATTTAGATATTGACGACTTATCACTAGACGATGAGGATAATAAAAAATCTGTTGACGATGCTATAAGTGATGAGTTAGAAAATATTGAAGAAGATTTGGACTTAGACATGGACTTAGGAGATGACACTGATCTTGATGATCTATCTTTAGATGATGATTTAGATCTCGATGGCTTATCACTGGATGATGATGAGACTGAAGAAGAAGTTAAAAAAGCAAGTCCAGAAGAATTGCCTGAAGATGAGATAAGTGATGAAGATGAAAGTCTTGATGAGATGGACTTAGGGGATTTAGACTTAGATGACGATGACGATGATTTAAATATTGACGACTTGTCATTGGATGATGAAGAAGAATCTCTTGAAGAAGTGAACACAGATGAGTTAGACGAAGCCGAAGAAAATAATGAAGAAGAAGAAAGTCTTGAATCAGAAGCGATTGCTGAAGAGTTGGATTTTGAAGATGAGCTAGACATTAGCGATGACTTAGAAGCAGAAGAAGAATTTAACATTGATGATATCAGCGATGAAGAATTAGAGAGTAAGATAGAAAGTGCTGTTCTTGAATTAAGTGATGAAGACTTAGAAAGTGAACTTGATGAGGATACACTTTTAGATATAGCTGTGAGTGATATTAATGGGCTAGAGTCATTAAATACAAGAGATATAAAACTTGCAATTGGTGAAGAAGTTGGAGATGAAGAAGTAAATACAGATGAATTGGATGAAGTTGAAATTACAGAAGATGTAGATCTTGAAGAGTTAGGTGAAGTAGAAACTATTTCAAAAGATACAGAAATCACGCCTGACAACGACGGTGTAGAATCATTGAAAAAATTATTAGCAGCACTTTCAAATGAAGACGTGGTAGCTTCTATGAAGGGCATGAAGATAAATATAAATATAACATTAGGTGACAAATAGTGAATAAAAGCGGAGCAGTTTTAGTTCTCTCAGGCCCAAGTGGTGCCGGAAAAAGTTCTTTATTGAATAAAATAATAGATGATATTGGAGAGTGTTATTTTTCTATTTCTACAACAACTCGTCCTATCAGAACGGGTGAAGAAGAAGGTGTACATTATCATTTTGTAAGCGTAGAAGAGTTTAAACAAGATATTGAAGATAACAATTTCTTAGAGTATGCGCTTGTTCATGGAAATTACTACGGGACATCTATAAAACCAGTTCGTAAAGCATTGTCAGACGGTAAATTAGTTTTATTTGATATAGATGTTCAGGGAAATACAGCTGTAAATAACAGACTTGGCGATATTACTACTTCAGTTTTCATTACACCACCGACTCTCTCAGAGTTGAAGAAAAGACTTGCCGGTCGTTCAACTGATTCACAAGAAGTTATGGACGGACGTTTAAAGATGGCTAAGAGAGAGATACAGAGAATAAGTGAATACGATTTTTTAATCATAAATGATGATTTACAAAGAGCCGCAAATTTATTAAGACAGATAGCTATAACTGCAAGAATGAAAACTCCAAATAATGAAATTAATGATTTCGTACAAAAATGGGAAGATATAGAACAGTAGAGTTACAAAACAGTGATGATAAGAGTATTTACAGCAAAGTGTAGATATACTCTCGCATTAATTTTATAAAAAAAAGGAAAAATCATGGGAATGCCTGGTGGAACAGAACTATTAATAATATTTGGAATTATCGTACTTTTATTTGGTGCTAAAAAGATACCTGACTTAGCAAAAGGTCTTGGTAAGGGAATCAAAAACTTTAAAAGTGAAATGAAAGAGACAGATGAGATTGAAACAGCATCTACTGAAGCTCCAAAAAAAGTAGAGAGTGGCGAAGAAGTTGCATCTACTGAAGCTCCAAAAACTACAACACAAGCATAATAATTGAAACAACGTGTATCGGCGCTCTTGCGCGAAAAGTTTGGTCGTGAAGTTGTTTTAGAAAAACCTAAAGATCGTACTTTCGGTCATTTTGCTACACCAATTGCTTTTTCTTTAGCTAAAGAACTTAGGAAGTCTCCTATGGTCATAGCTGAAGATTTAGCCTCTTCATTTAATGAATCAGAAATTTTTTCTAGTGTCGAATCAGTAAAAGGTTACTTGAACTTTCGTCTTAGTGAAGACTTCTTAAATGAGTATGGAGATTGGGCACTGCAAAACCAGAGTGAGTTTGGTAAACAAGAGAAAAAAAGTAAAATACTTCTAGAATTTGTTAGTGCTAATCCTACTGGTCCTCTACATATTGGTCATGCACGTGGTGCTGTTTATGGAGATACACTTTACAAGCTTGCAAAGCATTTAGGTTATGATATTACAGCTGAGTATTATGTAAATGATTCAGGAAATCAGATTGATTTACTTGGTCTTTCTATCCAGCTTTATGGACGTGAAAATATACTTAAAGAGAGTGTTGAATATCCTGAGAGTTATTATCGCGGAGAATATCTAGAAGGTCTTGCAAAAGGTGCTGTTGAGAAGTTTGGTAAAGAGATTTTAAGTGATGAATCTCGTCAAAAAGAGCTTGCACTTTGGGCTAAAGACGGTGTTATGGATATTGTAGTAAATACTTTAGCAGACACAAACATTCACTTTGACACTTTTGTAAATGAGTCATCTCTTTATAATGACTGGGAGAGAGTTATGAAAAAGATGGGTGATGGCATCTACAAAAAAGACGACAAAGTCTGGATAGCATCTGAGGCAAAAGGCGATGACAACGATAGAGTTGTTGTACGTGAAGATGGCCGACCAACTTATCTAGCTGGAGATATAGTGTATCACAATCAAAAATTTGAGCGCGGATATGATCACTATATTAACATCTGGGGAGCAGACCACCATGGTTACATCCCAAGAGTTAACGCAGCAGTGGAATATCTGGGATATGACTCAAGCAAGCTTGAAACACTGCTTTCTCAAATGGTAAGTCTACTTAAAGATGGTGAACCATATAAGATGAGTAAGCGTGCAGGTAATGTTATTCTTATGAGTGATATTGTTGAAGAGATAGGCTCAGATGCACTAAGATTTATCTTTGCATCTAAGAAGAGTGATACGGCTTTAGAATTTGACTTATCAGAGTTTAAGAAGCAAGATAGCTCAAACCCTATTTTTTATATTCAGTATGCTCACGCTAGAATTCAGACTATTCTCTCAAAAAGTAACTACTCGAGAGAAGAAATATCTGCGTCTTCATTAAAAGGACTTGATGAAAATGCGGATAGTCTTCTTTTTGATGCTCTTTTGCTCCCTGAGATAATAGAAGATGCATTTAGTTCTCGTCAAGTTCAAAAACTTACTGATTATTTAAAAGCACTTGCGGCTTCACTTCACAAGTTCTATTATGATTGCAGAATCATTGGAACTGATGATGAAGCAAAACTTTTAAAACTTCTTTTAGTGGTTGCATTATCGTTAAAAACAGGTCTTTCACTTCTAGGCATCAAAGCTAAAGACAGGATGGTTAAAGAGGAAGAGTAGGGAAAAGTTCTTTTATCTCTTTTAGAGAACTTTTTGGAACCTGAATCAGGATGGGATTTTTACTCCCATCTAACCATAAGTTTATCTCCCTCATCTGGGCTAAACTCATCGAAGTACATCCAGCTGTAGAAGCATCTTTTGATTTTTGAACATGTAAAAATATACATGAACCTGCTTGCTTTTTCTGATCTTTATTGTGTGCAACAACTACTCCCAATTCGTATTGATCATCCTTTCTTCTCATTTGCTCAAAACTTTTTGGCCGCAATTTTGGCATCTGGATTATTTTATTATAGTCTTTGGAATCAGAATCATCAACACAAATAAGTTTTTTTGATAGAAAAATGTAATTTAAGTTAAAAGTTTGTTTTTCGTAATAACCGAAAGTAGATACGAGTTTAAAGATGCCTGCAGGTGCTTTTTTATCACCTTCTTTTTTGATTGGATCGTTGTTTTTTTGCTTTAGTTTAAACTCTCCTATTCCCCATGCTAAGCCATTTGTACCTATGTTTACATCAATCGTATTTAATACTTTTTTCCCATCTTCATAACAGCTGAGTTTTGCTTTTGAAGAATTAAAATTATCACTAACAACTAAGATTATTTGCTGTGAAGAATATAGGAAATTTTGCAAAATAAGGAGGATTAAGAAAGTTTTTATCATAAGGTATGGTACTATTACTAAGATATGAATTTAATTAATTTTTGGAAAATATTATGAGTATGAAAATAAGAAAAGCTTTAGGTACCGACGCCCATTTTTTGGCACAGATGATTCTGCAAAGCTCTCGTGCGGACAAACAGATTTGTATGTTCGACTTGATTTTTGGATCAAAGAACAGTGAAGACACTTTAAGAAATATAGAAAAACTAACAACAACAACAGCGAAAAATCATTGTCATTATAGTAATTTTTTGATTGCTGAGATTGATGGTGAAAGTGTTGGATCATTATGTAGTTATGAGCCAAGAATAGCAACAAGAGAAGCATTTTTAGATGCACTTAAAGAGATAGATTGCGATGATAATGTAGAAGAGTTTTTAGAGGTTTTAAACTCTTGTGATTTTGAACTAAACAATAGAACTTTAGTATTTGATTTTATGGAAGAGATAGAAGGACATATGGATGTTGGAATATTAAAATCACTTATGCAAAAAAGTCTTCTAACTGCAAGGCTAAAAGGTTATCGTATAGCTCAAACAATGGTTGAGATAGGCTCACTAGAGACATTGCTTTACTATAAAAAACTAGGCTTTAAAGAAGTAAAACAAAAAGAGTGTGAACTCTACAAAGAAAAGTTTGGTAGAGCTGGTTTAGTACTTTTAGAATATGAGTTTTAATCATAGAGACATCAGTCCTCTCTCTTCTTCCCTCACTCCTTGCGATTGCTTTAGCCCTTTATACTAGAAGTGTTCTTCTATCCCTCTTTAGTGGGATAGTCTTAGGTCTATTAATTCTGAATGACTTCGCTATTTTTGCATCTGCGGAGGAAACTTTTGAACTATTTAGTTCATTGCTTATGCAGGCTTGGATAGTGAAAACTTTAGGTTTTGCTATTCTTGTTGGAAGTATTATGGCTTTGATAGATAAGAGTGGTGGTATTGATGGTTTTGTAGATTTTATGCAAAACAGGGCAAAAGTTATTAGTTCAGCTAAATCAGCTCTGCTTCTAAGCTATATGATTGGTGTTGTTATTTTTATAGAGTCATCTATAACATCATTAATAGCAGGAGCAGTTGGAAGACCTTTTTGTGCTAGGTACAAAATACCACAGGCCAAACTTGCTTTTGTCTGTGACTCTACATCAGCACCTATTAGCTCCATAATAGTTTTAAATGCTTGGGGTGCACTTCTTCTTGGCCTTATCTCAACGCAGATAACACAAGGTGTTATAGAAGCAAATGCTATTGACTTACTGATAGACTCGATTTTTTATAATTTCTATGCGATGAGTGCTTTGGCTGTAACATTTATTGCTGTATGGTTTAATATAGACATAGGACCAATGAAGCATAGTAAATATATTGCTGTTGACGCTAAAATAGACCTCCCTAATCCTCAAAGTATGTATTATATGCTATTACCAATTTTATTGATGGTTTTTTTTGTATTTGTTTATTTATATATTACCGGTGATGGAAATATCTTAAAAGGAAGCGGTTCAAGTGCTATTTTCTACACAGTATTGACTACTCTTGTATTTACACTCTTTTATTATGTGGGCAAGAAAAATATGACTCTAAAGACTTGGAGCAAGACTACTGTCAAGGGAGCCAAAAATCTACTTCCTATTGCAGCGATTTTACTTTTTGCTTTTGCCATAGGGGAGGTTACAAGTGAACTTGGCACTGGTCAATATCTGGCTTCACTAGCGAGTGAAAATCTTAGCATCTATCTTACAGCAGCTGTGATATTTTTGCTTAGTTCACTTATATCTTTTTCTACGGGAACTAGTTGGGGAACATTTAGTATTATGATTCCGATTGCTGTACCAATGGCAGTTGCAATGGATGCTGATGTCGCTCTTGCAATAGGTGCTGTGATATCAGGAGGAATTTTTGGAGACCATTGTTCACCTATCTCTGATACTACAATTATTTCATCAATGGCAAGTGAGTGTGAAGTCATTGAACATGTTAAAACTCAACTTCCGTATGCCTTGATTAGTGGACTTATTGCCCTTTTATTGTTTCTCTTAGTTGCATTCATCTCTAATTAATATTCATTCAAAATATAAAGTGATATAATATTTTAAAACAGTATTGACTTTCGTTAGTTGAAGATTAGATTAAGGGTGGATTAAGTGAGAAAGATTGTAATTTTATTGGTAGGGCTTAGTGTTTTTCTATTTGGAAGTGAGCTTATGGAGAGTACAGATTCTAAGTATGAACAGGCTGTAAAATCTTATAAAGAAAAAGACTTTAAAAATAGTTATGAGATCTTGTCAAAGATATATATATCAAAACTCTCAGATGCAAAACTTAACTTTTATCTTGGTCGTTCTGCATTTGAAACAGGGAACTATGAAGTAGCACTTGCTGCTTTTGAGAGAGTCGAGATGCTAGACCCTGCAAATCTTGGCAACAAGCTTGAAATGGCTAGAACATACTTTATGCTTAAGATGTATGAAGATTCTGAACTGGCATTTAAAGAGGTGCTGGAAAATCCAAATATACCTCAAAATCTTAGAACAAATATAGAGCTGTATCTATCTAAAGTTACAAAGGTTCAGCAAAAATCATTTACCTATGCGACTGTAAACCTTGACTGGGTGTATGACTCAAATGTAAACTATGGGTCAATAGATAGTCAATATAACATAAATACAGGAACTCTTCCAGGAACTCCAGAACAATCAGATAGAGCCTTACAAGTTTATGCTGATATAGTAAATATTTATGACTTGGGTGATAAGAATGGTTTTGCATTTAAAAATAGATTTACTCTATTTTTAAAAGATTATCAAAAACTAGATGCTTTTGATGTGGCGTATATAGGTTACTCTCCAAGTCTTCTTTATAAAGAGACTAAGTATCTTGTAGAATTTGTACTTGGCTTAGATGTATTAAACCTTGCTGATAAAGAGTATCTTCGTACGGTGGGTTTTACTCCTAGATTTGAATATAGCCACACAAATACACTTAGAAGTATAAGTCATATAAAGTATCAGAAAAAATACTTTTCTCAAAGTGCTCAGTATGATTTAAATTCAGATCATTATGAATTAGCATATTCACTGCAAAATATTCTTTCTCCACGCTCATATATTCAAGGCAATATAACTGGTATTAGAGAGAGAAAACATCACGGTACAAGAATCGATGTAGACTATGATGAGTATAGAGCAAATGTTGTCTATGCAAATCAATTTACAGCGATTTACGGTACAGAACTTTTTGCTGAGTATAGAAGAAGAAACTATGAAGATCATAGTACACTTTTTGGTAATACTAGAGTTGACAACGGTGCAACTGCAGCAGCAACTGTTAACGCACGAATTTTAAAAACCCTGCGTCTGCATCTAAAAGGTACATACAATAGAGTTGAATCAAATCAAGACAGATTCAGTTATCAAAAATATACAATAACTGCCGGCTTGAATAAAACATTCTAGGAGCAAGAAGATGAAACTTTTAACAAAAATTGTTCTATTGGTTTTCTTATTGAGTGCTGCTATGTTTGCAAAAGATGTTGCGACAGTTACTGCTCTAAATGGTAAAGCATTTGTAGAGAGAGAGGGCACAAAAGTAGAGATTACCATTGGCGCATCTCTGCAAGAAAAAGACACAATATTAACAGATGACAAAGCTAAGGTACAGATAATCTTTACAGATGAGACTATTGTAACAGTAGGTAAAAACTCTAATTTTTCAATTAGCGAATATATGTTTGAAGACTCTCAAGAACCTGTTGCAAAGTTTGCAATGATAAAAGGTGCGATGAGGACTATAACTGGTAAGATAGGAAAAATTGCACCAGATAAGTTTCAAGTTCAAGCAAAAACTGCACTAATTGGTATACGTGGAACTAACTTTAGTGTCCTTGTTGGCGAAGATGACTCTGTAAATGTATATTGTACATATGGAGCTATCAGTGTAACAGTTGATGGCACAGAACACGTAGTTCAACAAGGTTTTTATATCAGCGTATCTCCTGATGGAAAAGTTGAGATAAAAGAGTTCAGTCCACAAGACTTAAAAGATATGAAAGATAAAAACTTTGGAAAGAGTGCATCTAAAAAAGGTAATGCAACTGATGATGCAACAGCAAGTAATGAGGGTCAGATTGACACTACTACTGAAGAGATGGATAATATTGTTATAAAAGATATATCTGATAGTGTTGTAGATGCTGAACAAACATCTAGTGAAGGTCCTACAGCAAATTCCGTTATTGCAGGTTACTCTATGACTAATGCTCAATATACAGGTACTTTTTCTACTACAAGTAATAACACACCATCTTTTCCTAATAGTGGTACTGCAAATTTTGATGTAAATTTTGGAGCTGATACGGCTACATTGACTTTAAATCCTGGTTTTGGTCAAAGTGAAACAGCTACATATAATGAAACTTACACCGGACTTAATACGAATACATTTAGTGTAGATAAAGGTAGCCCTGGTGGAGGCTTACCAGAAGGTACAGCAAGTGGTATATTTTATGGTCAGTCAGGTAATACAGCAAAAGGTGATTTTACTTATGTTCCAGATGGGTATACTACCTCACAAAAAGCTATAGGAACATTTAACGTTACAACAACGCAGACATTACAGTAAATAGGAAACATTATGAAATTTTTACAAAAAATGATTTTACTGATTTTATTTTTAGCTTTTAATCTCTTTGCAAAAGATGTTGCAACGATTACCGGTTTAAACGGAAAAGCATTTGTGGAGAGAGACAGTAGTAAGATAGAACTTAGTTTAGGTGACAAGCTTCAAGAAAAAGATACTATCGTTACAAATGACAAAGCTAAAGTTCAGATTATTTTTAAAGATGAGACTATAGTCACTATTGGAAAAAACTCTAACTTTTCTATTAATGAGTATCTTTTTGAAGATAGCCAAGAACCGGTTGCAAAGTTTGGTATGTTAAAAGGTGCGATGAGAGCTATAACTGGTCGTATTGGAAAAGTAGCACCTGATAAGTTTATGGTAAAGACTAAAACAGCAACGATGGGGATACGCGGGACGAACTTTAGCCTCCTTGTCGGTGAAGATGGTTCATATCAGGCATACTGTACATTTGGAGCTATTAGTGTGAGTGTAGGTGGGACAGAACATGTAGTTCAACAAGGTTTTTTCCTCTCTATATCTCCTGATGGAAATGTAGAAGTAAAAGAGTTTACGCCAGAAGATTTAAAAGAGATGAAGAAGAAAAACTTTGCAAAATCTACATCTAAGAAAGGTAATGCTTCTGAAGATGGAGATACATCTGCGAACAATGATGGACAGCTTGATAATACTACAGAAGCGTTTGATAATGTAGTCGTTAAAGACATTTCTGAAAGCGTTGTAGATGCTGAACAAACAACTGATCTTGCTTCTTTAATAGCTTCATATAGTATGGATAATGCTGTATATAGTGGAACTTATGCAACTACCGTTGATAGTGGCGGAGATTGGGGAAGTGCTGAGGGAGGTACTGCAACATTAAATGTTGATTTTGGAAATGATGTATCTTCTTTGGTTCTCAACGATGGAAACAATGACTTTACTGTAAGTGGAACTACTACTATTGAAGGAACTAGTTTAAAATTAATTGGTAATAACGGAAGCGATATTGTTAATGGTACATTTGAAGGTGCAACAGGAAACAAAGTAACAGGAAATTTTTCTGCAGATGTTGGTGGTAGTGGTGATGAAAAAGGTACATACACAGTTACAACTGAGCAGGTACTACATTAAATCATGAAAGGCAAGTATAAAGTTCTCATACCTCTCTTTATACTCCTTTCACTACTCCTCTCTAGTGCATACCTCTTTTTACCTACTCACTTTCAATCACTTGACAACAGAGTAAGAGACTTCTATTTTAAATTTCGCGGTCCCCAGAAGGCTAGTGAAGATATTGTTATTGTTGATATTGATGAGCGAAGTATTAAAGAACTTGGTCAATGGCCTTGGGAGAGAGATAAATTCGCTCGCATCTTAAACAATTTAACTGCATCAGATGCCGGAATAATAGGGCTGGATATTGTCTTTAGTGAAGCAGACAAAACAAGTCCAAAGCGTCTTGCCAAGAAGTGGGGTATAGATGCTAAGAAGATGCCTGACTATGATCTTATACTCTCACAAACAGTAGCATCTACTCCTACAATACTTGGTTATGTTTTTGATTTTGATGCAGATAATACAAATGAAGCTCCGCAAGTTCCTGCAATATTTATAGAAAAAGGGAAAAAAGAGATAGAGTTTCTCCCCTTGGCTCGTGGTGTTCTGCCAAATTTAAAAGTCATCCAAGATTCAGCCTACTCAAGCGGATATATGAATAATATTCCTGATGAATCGGGAATTATTCGTAGTGTTCCTTTGATGATAAAGTATCAAGAACAACTTTACCCGTCACTTGCTTTTGAGATGTACCGTGTAGCAACTCAAAGCAGAAAAGTAGTAGCTACATATTCGGACGCAGGTATAGAAAATGTCCAAGTTGGTAAACAAGTCATACCAAGTGATAGGTTTGGACGACTATATGTAAACTTTAGAGGACCGTTTAAGAGTTACCGCTATATCTCGGCAGTTGATGTTTTTAATAACACTATAGATAGAAAACTTTTAGAAGGTAAATTTGTACTTATCGGGACATCCGCTTATGGGCTTATGGATTTACGTTCTACTCCTATGGACAGCGTAATAGCCGGAGTTGAAGTTCACGCAAATATGATTGACAATCTTTTAAATGACGATATGATGAGAAAGCCCTCATGGGCAGAAGTGGCAGATTTAACTGCTATTGTTTTGATCGCTTTTATAGTTATATTTATATATTCAAGATTTTCTCTTTTGATATTGAGTCTGGTCTATCTAGTCTCATTTTTCGCTCTGATGTATGCAAACTACTATCTGCTATTTACAGAGTATGTGATAATAAATTCTATCTTTCCACTTGTTTCTATATTTCTATCTCTTGTTGGGACTCTTGGGGTTAACTACTTTTTTGAGACAAGACAAAAAGATATGATTAAAGGTAAGTTTGCCACTAAAGTAAGTGCCAGTGTTATGGAAGACATCCTCCAACACGCTGATTCAAATGCACTTGAAGGACAAGAAAAAGAGATTACAGTCTTTTTCTCTGATGTTAGAGGCTTTACAAATATCTCTGAAGCTATGGGAGATGCAAAGCGTCTGATTAAGTTTATGAATGAGATTATGGAGCCTATGACAGAGATAATCATAAATGAAAAAGGTACAGTTGATAAATATATCGGCGATGCAATTATGGCTTACTGGAATGCACCGCTTGATGTTACAGATCATGCAGACAGAGCAGTGTGTGCAAGTCTTAGACAACTTCACAAACTTAAAAGTTTAAATGATGAGTTGAGACAAAACCCAGACTTTGTAAATGTCACAAACATGGCAGATAGTTCTAACATCCCAATAGTCGATATTGGTATAGGACTAAACAGCGGAGTTGCTATTGTCGGAGAGATGGGATCTTCGATACGTTCAGACTACACTGTTATCGGTGATACTATTAACTTAGGCTCCAGACTTGAGTCACTGTGTAAGTACTACAACTCAAGACTAAATATTTCCAACTTTACAAAAAGTCAGCTAAAGGGAAAATATATTTACCGTTTTTTAGATCTTGTGACAGTAAAGGGTAAAAGCGAACCTATTGAGATATGGCAGATACATGATTTTGACAGAGATGAAAAAGAGCCTATCTTTTACTCTAGCAGGGAAGAACTTTTAGAAGAACTTGAACGTTATCATGAGGCGATAGACCTTTATAAGCTCCAAAAGTTTGCAGATGCATTAGTAATATTTAAAGAGCTTAATAACTTAGAAAATAAAAGTAACCTCAAAATATGTGACATATACATAGAACGTTGTGAACACTATGTAGAGTTGCCGCCTGAGAACTTTAATGGAGTTTTTGTACATACGACTAAAGGTTAGTCGTAAATGGAGCTTACTAAGCTCCTAGAGCGTTATTTATAGAGTAGCGCATATCTTCATCCAGATTTTCCATGCTTGTCAGCATCCATCTAAGGTATCCTGCATCTGAGGCTGCTACTTCTTGAAGAGTCTTACCTTTGTACTTTCCAAATCTAAATGATTTTACAAGTATCGGAGTGTTTGTAAGATCAACCATTTTCTCAACAGGATTTTCACTCGGATATGCAGCTGAAACAGCCTCTCTTAGTTTTGTCAAAAGAAGTTTTAAAACTAAAACATCACCGATAGCATCGTGAGCTTTTACAACTACACCTAAAGCATCTGCTTCTTTTTGCTCATCTTTGTAAAGAGCCATCTTGTAGCGAAAGTATTGAAGTCTGTGAGCATCTTCATCAGGTAAAATATGCTTAGCGACTCTTAGAGTATCTATAACTTTCATCTGAGTATTAAAGCCTTCTTTTTCAAGCATTCCAAGATCAAACGGAGCATTATGTATAATCATATAGTTCTCGCTGACATTTAACTCACACAATCTTTTATATGCAACACTGTCTCTGCAGGCAGGTTTGTTCTCCAGCATATCAGGAGTAATTCCGTGAACCTCCATAGCTCCAAAACTGATAGGCACATCAGATGAGTAAAACTCGTTGTGCACTTCTACATCTTTTGCACCAAGTACTACGTAGCCTAGTTGAATTACTCTGTCGTTCTCACCTACACCAGTAGTTTCAGTATCTAAAATCACATATTTTTTTGCCAACAATTATCCTTTTAAAAATGGGTCTAACATATAGTGCTCTTCCACATGCAAAAATTCTTCATTAAGCTCTATTTCTATGGTTTCATCTTTGATTTTGTAGCTGCAAAAAACAACAAACCTCATTGGGTAAGTGTTAGCATAGTATTTAAAATTTTTGACGCATAGAGGCTCATTTAACTCTTCAAAAAGAAATCTAATATACTTGAGAGCTTCTTTACTTGACTGGAGTTTCAAAAGGTTCAAAACAGTGTTTATTTTGATATCCATAAAGAGCTCTTTATCGTTTTCCAGATAAGTGTTGTAAATGGCACGAGCAAGTTTTAGAGCATCGTTATCAAATGGTTCTTGTAATAACTTCTGCTTTATTATTTCATGTAAACTCATAGTGCTAGTATTCTACCAAAATTTACCTTTTGCTTCTAAATTTTACTCTAAAAGTCTCAGTTTTTTTAGCATCTAGAACTACTTCAAATGAAAGAGTGTTTCCACGTTTAAACGTATAAGCCTTTGATGTCTCAATAGTGCTTGTTGTATTCTTGTTAAAAGGGATGAGAATCTCCAAAGTCTTTTTATCATCTGAGCTGTTTTTTAGAGTGTAGAGCACAGTTGCTTCTAGGTAACTTTTAGTGTCCGAACGACTTTCTATAGTCTCTTTTACTTTTAAATCAAAGTTTTTACCCAGAGCCAAGTTTACAGGTGTATCCTTTGGTGTGTGGTTTAGTGAACTCTCTCCCAGTAAAATATTGTTCGAGTTTAGTTTCGAGTAAGTTCTCACTACACCTTTTGGAAGAGCTAAATCAAGCTTTTTAATCTCTATGTACTGAGTCACATTGTGTTTTTGCTCTGATTGTAGATAGAGTGGATTTGAAGTAGTGCTAGAGTATCTGCGTTTTATGTCAATGGCATCTTGAGTTATAAATTTTATCTGAGTTTTTTCGTTGTTAGCCAGATTTACTTTAAACGGTATAGTATAAAAATGGTAACCTTCATGTGCTTGATGCGAAACATCTGGAGCAGCTTCCATCATTGCCATTGCCTTTTGGTATCGCTGTTGGGGTTGTGCTCTTTGAGCTCTATTGATGTCACCTGCTAAAACATAAAGGTTTGTGCCTTCATAGGCTTTTCCGGAGCGGTTATCTATAGTTATCCATCCTGTTAAGTCTGCTTTATCGCCGTTAAGGTTTAAGATGTAGTCACTCTTCCATGAAAGACTGTTTATTAGATAATCTATGTCCATTTTAGTGTTTAGATTTTTTCTAGCTTCTATGTTCCAAACCAAAGATGGTTTAGTGAGAAGTGAGTCAGGAATAGATTGAAAGATTATGTCTTTACTTAAAACTGAGACAATTTCATTACTGGCATCTCTGACTAGTGCATTTTCGCCGTTATGAGAAAGTAGGGTCGCACGGTTTATGCCTACTTTTACTTTCCTATTTATATGAGCGTCTAGGAGTTTAGACATAGTTAGTTTGTCAAAACGGTATTGTTGAGAATAAAGAGTCACAGAGTTAGGAAGAGCTACATTTACTGAGTCAGTCTCTATCGTACTTGCAACACCTTCATATATTATTTGTTTATCATCTCTATCGAGGTTAAGTTCTCTCTCTTCATGAACAAGCCCGATACCACCGTTGTAAACGATGAGTGAAGAAGAGCTTGGTTTAGGGCTTAGAGATGCGCTAAATAAAGACGAAGATAAAAGTATAAATGCAGACAGAGTTAAAGATATAGTTTTCATGGTAATCCTTTGGATATATGTTACACTATCAAAAAAAATAATGGGTAATTATGATTGAATCTCCCTTAATTTATCTATTTTCCATAGCACTTCTAGCAACTATTTTTCATCTGCTTGACACTAGAACTACTTGGAAAGTATTTAAGTTCATTCCGGCCGTTGTTTTCATCTATGCTTTTTCTATGCTCTTTGCATCTCTGGGACTCTTTGATAAAAACGAAGAGATAGACGCTATCTATAAACTTACAAAGACAAACCTGCTTCCTGCGATGCTCTTTCTTATGCTCTTGCAAGTGGATTTTAGACACTTCTTCAAGCTTGGAAAATCTCTGCTTATCTCTTATGTGTTAGCAGTAACTTCTTTAGCGTTTGGTTTTGTTATAGTCGCGTTTGTTTTTAACTTTGACCAAGACTCAGCGGCGGCTTTTGGGGCTTTGGCTGGAAGCTGGATGGGTGGAACTGCTAACATGATTGCTGTTGGTTCTGCTCTTGGTGTATCACAAGAGGCCTTTGGTTATGCACTTATAGTTGACAGCGTAAACTACACTTTGTGGGTAATGTTACTTCTGTTTTTAGTACCCTTTGCATCTATCTTCAACAAGTTTACAAAGAGTGATGAAAACATGGCATATCTGGGTGAGATAGGTTGTGCTTGTAGCATGGGAGCACCAAGATACTGGCTGCTTATACTTTTCGCTCTTGTAGCATCTTTAGGCTCTCAAATAATCGCTCAAAATATAGAGATACTCAATAAAACAACGACCATAGTTCTCATAGCATCTACGCTTGGAGTAATTGGTTCATTTACAAAACTAAAAGAGATAAACGGCTCTAGCGAAGTGGCATCTACTATGCTCTACATACTCATAGCTCTCATAGGTTCAAAAGCTGTTTTTGATAACTTCAGCGATGTCGGAGTTTACGTACTTGCAGGTTTTAGCATCTTGGTTATTCATGCCATAATAATGGTCATAGGAGCAAAAATATTCAAGCTTGACCTGTTCAGTGTGGCTGTAGCATCTCTCTCAAACATAGGCGGAGTTGCATCTGCACCAATCCTTGCAGCGACTTACAACAAGTCACTTGTGAGTGTAGGCGTCCTCATGGCGATAATGGGTTATCTCATAGGAACTTTTGGCGGTTTGCTTGTTGGGAATGTTTTGATATGGATTGTGAAGTAGATATAAAAAACTCAAATCACAGCTTATTATTATATACTTGCTTCATATTAAATATCTAAAATCTTATCGACACTAGGCTCATATTATGAAGATACTTGACATATCAACGGAGGTTAAAGAGATAGCTCTAAAGACTCCTTTTATAACAGCTCTTAGACGAGTAGATGCAGTTGAGTTTGTAAGAGTTAAAGTTGTTTGTGATGATGGGAGTGTAGCCTATGGTGAGGCACCTGCTACTCGGGCGGTGACAGGAGAAGATATCTATAGCATCTTGAGTGATATTGCGTTTATTCAAGAAGAACTTATAGGTTTGACTCCTAAAGATGCTATTGTGTCTCTGCATCTGGCTGAGATGGGTAGCAGTGCAAAAGCAGCTTTGGATATGGCACTTTTTTATCTTCTTCCACAAACAAAAGAAAAACAAAACCTTACTCTTCAAACAGATATAACTATCAGCCTAAAAGATTCAGATGAGATGATCTCAGATGCTACGCAAGCTATAGCAAGCGGTATGAATATATTAAAAGTAAAATTCGGTGGTGATATAAAACACGCCATAGAAGTCACAAATAGACTCTCAGAGTTAGATGCCAAACTAATCATAGACGCAAACCAAGCTTGGACGCAAGATGACACTATGGAATACCTAGAAGCTACTCTAAATGTTAAACTTGAGCTTATAGAACAACCCGTTAAAGCAGATGAATTACATGAACTTAGATGCATAACTAACTACTCACATGTGCCAATACTTGCGGATGAATCGGTCTTTACACTCGAAGATGCAAAAGCAATCATAGAGTATGCCTGTGCCGATATGATAAATATCAAACTTATGAAGTGCGGTGGAGTTACAAAGGCGATAGAAATTTTAGAGTTTGCCAGAAAAAATGACATTAAATGTATGTTAGGGTCGATGCTTGAAGGTCCTATCTCTATAAATGCAGCTTTAAATCTGGCAATGGAATACAGTGATGTTATAGCCTATATAGACCTTGACTCTCCACTACTTTACAAAGAGCCATCAAATGAGTTAGAATTCGATTTTAATGGCTGTGAGATAACTAGAAAATAAAGTAATAATTTGGTAATTTCACAATGTTACAATTTTTCAAAGGATGAATTTTAATGAAAAAAAGAACAAAGATCTTAGCAACTATAGGCCCAGCATCTGACTCACAAGAGAAGATAGAAGCTCTTATGAGAGCCGGCGTAAATGTATTTCGTCTGAATTTTTCTCACGGTACACATGAGTATCACTATGAAGTTTTGCAACGTATACGCGCGGCTGAGAAAAAGAGCGGTCTGTTTGTTGGAGTACTTCAAGATATCAGCGGCCCTAAGATTCGTGTAGGTCACTTGGAAGAGCCTTTTGAACTTGAAGCTGATGACATCGTCGAGTTTGTAAAAGAAGAGATTGTTGGGTGTAAAGTTGAAGAAGGTAAATATCGTGCTTGTATAAATCAGCCGACTATTTTAAAACAGTTAAAAGTAGGAGAGTTTATCTATCTTTATGATGGGATAATCCGTACTGAGGTTGTTGAGGTTTTAGCTGAGTCTGTAAAAGTAAAGGTAAGAAACAGAGGAGTGCTAAGTTCTAAAAAAGGTGTAAACTTTCCAAACACAAGACTTGGCATCGATGTTTTGACTCCAAAAGACAGAGTAGATATGCTTTGGGGAATAGAGAATGATGTTGACTTTATGGCTATCTCTTTTGTTCAAGATGCACAAGATATGATAGATGCCAGAAAAATCATAACAGACAATAATGGAAGAGTTCAGCTCTTCGCAAAGATAGAGAAGTTTGATGCTGTAGAGAATATAGATGCTATTTTAGAAGTAAGTGACGGGCTTATGGTCGCTCGTGGAGACTTGGGTATAGAAGTGCCGTTTTATGAAGTTCCAGCTCTTCAAAAAATGCTGATAAAAAAAGCAAACGAAGCTTCAAAACCTGTTATTACAGCTACTCAGATGCTACTCTCTATGACTACAAACGACACTGCAACACGTGCTGAGATAAGTGATGTTGCAAACGCTGTTTTAGACGGCTCAGATGCTGTTATGCTCTCAGAAGAGAGTGCAATGGGACATAATCCTGTTTTAGCAGTGGAGACTATGATGGAGACTATTATCGGTGCCGAGAAGATCTACCCGTATAATAAGTTCTCAGTTTTTAAGATATCAGATGCAACAGACAGTATAAACGAGTCAGCAGTGAGACTATGTGAAGATATAGATGCATGGGGACTTATTGGTTTGACTGCATCAGGATCATCTGTCAGAAAGATTTCACGTTATCGTCCTCGTCGTGATATATATGCGGTTGTGCATGATGAAAAAGTTGCACGATATTTGACTATGTGTTGGGGAGTGGTTCCTGCGTTTATGGTTGAGGAGGGTTCACTTGGACAGATGATGTGCGATGTGATGAACCAAGGAATAGAGAGAAAAGTCTTGAAGTTGGATAAGAGCTATATACTAACAGCAGGAGATCCTGTCGGAGTAGCGGGTTCTACGAATATGATCCGTATTTTAAGAGAGCATGAGATGAAGTTCTTCGCTTCACTTTAAGAACTCAACTCTGAATACGGCACCTTTTTCATCGTTTGAGGCAGAGATATAGCCATTATTTTTCTCTGCAATCTCTTTAGCGATGTATAATCCAATACCACTGCTATTGGTACTACTTTCATACGGCAAGAATATATTGTCTATTATCTCATTGTCAATTCCGCCACCATTATCACTTATTGTAAGTACATTATTTTGTATATCTATCTTTATCTCAGGATTTTTAATCTCTCTTTTCTTAAATATATCTCTTGCATTATTTATTATGGAGAAGACTATCTGTGTAAACTCATTTTCATTTCCGTAAGTTTGCCCAGTTTCATCTGAACTAATTAAGATATTTATTTTATTATATTTAAGAGTCGCATCTGAGATGTCTAAAACTTTTTTAACAGAGTCAGTAAGAGAAAATGTTTCACTGGAGTGTGAGGGGAGATAAAAGTTTCTAAAAGTCTCAACTGTATTTGACATAAAATTAATCAAGTTTTGAGACTTTTCAATCCTTGCTAGATTTTCATCTTTTGTAGTCTCTAAGTCTTGTTCAATTTTTATTTTTTGACTAATATTTAGAGCTGATAAAGAAGCAAGAGGTTGCTTCCATTGATGAGCAATATGCATAAGAAGTTCACCTAAAGCTGCTTGTTTTGACTTTTGATAAATCATCTCTTGCTTAAGTCTGTTTTTTTCTAGTTCTATTTCTATTCTAAGTGCTAAATTTTTTTCATAAGCTCTTAGTGTTAGATGTGTATTTACACGAGATAAAAGCTCTTTCGGATTAAATGGCTTTGTTATATAGTCAACAGCTCCAAGCTTAAACCCTTGCTGTAAATCTTCTTGTTTATCAAGAGCAGTTAAAAATATGATTGGAATATTAGAAGTTTTTTTGTTGCTTTTTAAGATATTACATACTTCAAAGCCATCCATGTCCGGCATCATAATATCTAAAAGAATGAGATCTATATCCTCACTATTAGCTGCTTCTAGTGCTGTTTTTCCATCTATGGCAGTAATCAAGTCATACTTTTTTAACAGTTCAACCAACACATCGATATTTTCTTTAACATCGTCAACGATTAATACTGTCTGTATATTTTTTATGAGAACTCCTTTTACGCATAAAGTATATAATTAAATAACCACTTGTAATAATCCGTCATAAACTTTTATTATATACTATTCTATCATGTTTCCCGTTATAGTGGGCTTTCGTTACCTATAATGTGTTTATATTAATCAACATTTTAAGTTTCAACAAGTTATAATAAAAACCAATAATATATGGAAGTTGTGTATGAAAAAAAAGTTACTATTACTGGTTTTACCTAGTTTTATATTTGCTAGTTCATTACAAAATGCTTTGCAAGAAGAGATATCTTATCTGCAAGAAGAAACATTTGTTACTTCAGCTTCCAAAGTAAAAGAAAATATCAAAAAAACACCAGCTTCAGTTACTGTCATTACCCAAGAGATGATAGAAAATATGGGAGCTAATAATATATTTGATGTACTTAGAAGTGTTCCAGGTTTGGGTGTGTCACAAAGTAATATTTATGTAGATAAAATAACTGTTCGTGGTATTGAAACATGGTTCTCAGAAAAAGTGTTAATACTACTAGATGGGCACTCCTTAAACGTCGATCTTCTAAATGGTGGAGCTACAGGAGCGTATAAAAATATTCCCATAGAGCTTATAAAAAGGGTAGAGATTATTAAAGGTCCTGCATCTGCTTTGTATGGTGAAAATGCTTTTACAGCTCTCATAAATATAATTACAAAAAAAGCCAAAGATATTGACGGTGCTAAAGTTGTTGTTAAATATGGAAGTGACAACACAAAAGTTGCAAATTTATCTTATGGAAAAACTTATGATGATTTTGAGTTAACTGCAAATCTTAACTATATAAAATCAGATGGTGATGCAAGATTTATAGCGAGTGATGCAGTTGGCAACAGTGGATACAGCAATCCAACATTAGATAGTTTTAATGGATATCTGTCTTTGGTTCATAAGAATGGATTTTACGCTACTGGAAATATTAATACTACAGAAGATGGACCTAGATATGGTGTTGCACATGCACTAAATAATGAAGATATTTCAAAAAAGATAACTTATTTTATAGAACTTGGATATAAAAACAGACTAAATGAATATCTTGATTTACATATTCGAGCATACTATGACAGTTTTAAAGTTGATAATACATGGAGAGTATTTCCAGCCGGATCTCCAGCCCCTGCATTTACAAATGGAATGCTAGGTTATGTAGGGTATGAAACAAATAAGTTAGGTGCTGAGACACTTTTAACTTTCAAATATAATAAATATACGATAGTTACAGGTTTGTCGTATGAACAGCAAAAACTTCAAAATCCTTGGCAAAAGATGAATTGGAATCCAGTTACAGGGGCTCCTGTAGGCAGTATACAAGATTTTTCAAATCCAAGTACAAATTTTACAGATGAAGTTGATAGAAGTTTTACGGCAGTTTACAGTGAACTTCTTTATGATGTTACTAAAGATATAAGAATAAATTTTGGACTTAGATATGATTACTATAGTGACTTTGGAGGCACTCTAAATCCAAGAGTTGGTGCTACATGGGCTATTAATAAGGATAATATTTTTAAGTTTATGTACGGTGAAGCATTTAGGGCTCCGACTTTTGCAGAGTTACACAATAAAAACAATCCGTCAATTAAAGGCAATCCTAATTTAAACCCAGAAATGGTAAAAACACATGAACTTAGTTTTCAAAATAGCTCTATTGATGATCTACAGGCATCTATAACACTGTTTTACACTGACATAAAAGATATCATAATTCTTGAAAACACTATATACACCAACAAGGGGCAAGTAACCACAAAAGGTGCTGAGCTTGAAGCAAAGTACAATCTTAGAAGAGGCTCTTATCTTTTAGCTAACTATACATACCAAAAACCAGAGAATGAACTTACAGGTGACGAGTTAGAAAATATCTCCAATCATGAAGCATATCTTGGTCTGAATTACAGGATAGATAGACACTTTAACCTCTACGCAGATGCTAAGTTCATAGGCAAACAAACAAGAAGTACATCCGATACAAGAGAAGCTGTACAGAGCAGTATAACAAGTAATGCTACACTCTTGGCTAAAGATATAATGCTTAAAGATTTAGAGATGAAATTTTCAATATACAACCTATTTGATGAAAAAAGCTATGACTCTTACTCACCATACGATTATCCATTGGGTGGTAGAACTTATATGGCTCAACTTAGTTATAAATTTTAGGATGTAAAAAATGAAACTGATATTTTTAATTTTATTATTTGTTAACATCCTTTTTGGGGATACTCTAAAAGTATATTTTTATACTACAGAGGCAAATATAAATAATTATAAATCTTTAAAGGTAAGTTTTGACGCTTATTTGAGAGATCATGGAGATTATGAGTTTCAGCCATTTAACGATAAAAAGACTTTTGAAAAATATTTAAAAGATAAAAACTCAATCGTTATTTTATCGAGTTGGCACTATAAAAAGATTGCAAAAGAGTATAACTTAGAAGCAAAGTTGGTAGCTCAAAAAAAAGATACATTTACAGACACCAAAATACTTGTTGGGCAAAAAAATATCTCTTTAAATGGTGTAGTTGCATCTGCTTACGATAATGAATATGCAAATGAGTTACTAATAACTTTAGCAAATAATAAATCTAATAAACTATCTATTTTAATTGTTCCAAAAGAGATAGATGCTCTTATGAGCGTAGGTTTTGGGATGAGCCAATTTGCACTTGTGTCTAAAGACAGCTTTAAACTACTAAAAGAAATTAATCCGCTATTGTCCAAAAGTTTACAAATTTATCATGAATCAGAGCCAAAATATAGAATGCTTTTAACTTGCAGTGAGATAGATAATCAAAAAAATGAACTTGTGTCTGTATTTCAAGAGATGGGCTTTACTGAGAGTGGAAAAAGCATTTTAAAGATGATAGGTGTGGATAAATTAGTAGTTCTGAGTTCAAATGACTTAGAAAATTTAGGGGGCCTGAAATGAGATTATTATTTTTATTATTAAGTTTTATGCTGCTCATAGAAGCTCAAGAGATATTGGTGATTAATTCAAATGCTAAAATTGAAAAATATAAAGAAGCCCAAGAAGGATTTTCTAAAAGTATAAACAGACCATTTAAAATAATAGACATAGCACAGATGAAAAGTGCTGAAATAAAAGAGTATTTATATAATGAATATCCAGATATAGTTTATGCGATAGGTGCTAAAGCTTATCAATATGCAAATCAGTATATACCAGAGAAAAAAATATATTTCTCTTCAATTATGAACTGGAAAAGATTAAAGATGAGCGATGAGAGAAATGGTATTTCTCATGAGCTGCACTCTGAGATGCATCTAATACTTATTAAATCTATCTTTAGAAATATTAAGACAGTGGGAATTATATATAGTAAATATACAGAAGATGTAATGCTAGATTTTGCTCAAAACGCAAGAAAACTAGGGATAGAGATAGTTTCTTATAAAGTAAACAAAGAATCTGTTTCAAATGAGAATTTTGATGAACTTGTTAAACATACAGAATCGATGATTATTCTGCCTGATCCAATCCTTCTGAGTGATGATAAAATTGTTAAAAAACTGTTTAAACTCTCAAAAGAGTATAAAAAACCAGTCTTTGCTTATCATGAGCTCTTTATTGAGTATGGAGCTGCTTTAATAACTTCAGTAGACAATCCAACGATTGGAAGACAGATAGCTGCTATGATAAATGCTGAAACGAAAATACAAGATATAAAAGAGATTCAATATCCGGCCGGAACAAAAGTTTTATTTAACAAAAAAGTAGTGCTAGAGCTTGGAATAGAATACAGTGATAGCATTACAGCTATTGCGACTGAGGTAATTGAGTGAATCTGATTAAAAAGTTTGTGCTTGCCATTTTTCTAATTGTTTTGTTTGTAGTTTCTATATTTACAATTATTCAAATAAATGAGCAAAAAGATATTTTAAATGCTGAATTAAATCAGAGAATATCTCTTATGAAAAGAAATCTAGAATCAAATGCAAAACTTGTTATTAAATCTTTAAAATCTGAAGTAGAAAATGACATAGCTTCTTTTAGTTTTTCAAATATTGATATCTCATTTCAAAAGCTATTGATGAGTGAAAATATAGATAGTGTAATGTTATTTAATTTGAATAATAGAATGATTATTATTGCCGGAGATAGTCGTTACAAAGAAATATTGCTAAAAATGAATGTCGAATATTTGGATATACAAGAGATAGATGATGGAAATTCTTTTGTTGTATCAATACCTATATATTTGAGTGCTAAATGGGGAGAAATGCATATAGTATACTCTCTAGTAGAGCTAAAAAAAGAGATATATAAAACAGAACTGAATATAAAAAATAAGATTAAGATTAGTATCCTTAAAGCTATTTACACCTCGATGCTATTAGCACTGTTTTTAATACTTTTAAGCTATTTATTTGCAAAAAAATTCATTTCACCAATTTTACTACTTACAAAGACTGCTAAAGAGATGGCTGGTGGAAATCTTGATATAAGTGAGGAGTTAGCTGCTATAGACAGTAATGATGAGATTGGTCTCTTAGCAAGTACTTTTAAAGATATGAGCATCAAACTGGATAAATCTTACAAAGAACTAAAAGGGTTTAGCGAGAATCTTGAACAGAAGATACAAATAAGAACTAAAGAGTTAGAGATAGAAAAAAAGAAAGCAGAAGACGCAACAAAAATAAAGTCGGAATTTTTAGCAAATATGTCCCATGAAATAAGAACACCTATGAATGGAATACTGGGTATGACTCATTTGGCACTAGAAACAGATCTGAATGATAAACAGAGAAACTACATACAAAAGATAGACAACAGCGCAAAATCTCTTCTTGGAGTAATCAACGATATCTTGGACTTTAGTAAAATAGAAGCTGGAAAATTATCAATAGAAAAAGCAGACTTCAACATGTCTGAAGTTATTGAAAATGTTATCCATGTAGTAGAGTTGAAGGCTGATGAGAAAAATCTAAAGTTAACTGTGAATTATGATAAAAATATATCCAAATATTTTTATGGAGATAGTCTTAGACTTAGGCAAATACTGATTAATCTCTTAGGTAATGCAGTAAAGTTTACAGATTCTGGAGAGGTGTCTATCTCTCTAAAAAAAATATCTAAAGATAGATTTAGATTTGAAGTAAGTGATACCGGAATTGGTTTGAGCCAAGAAAAACAATCTAAACTATTCAAATCATTTTCACAAGCAGATGGAAGCATCACAAGAAAATATGGTGGAACAGGGCTAGGATTAAGTATTTCTAAGCAGTTAGTTGAACTGCTAGGCGGTAAAATCTGGGTAGAAAGTAAAGAAAATATAGGAAGCAAGTTTATCTTTGAGATAGACTTGGAAGAGAAAGAGAGTGACTTATTTAGTGATAAAAAAGAGCTAATGAAATATCCATTAAGTATAGATGTAAAGACTTTAGCAGGAAGTAGCATTTTACTTGTTGAGGATAATGCTATGAATCAGGAAATTGTTTTAGGGATTTTACAGCATAGTGGAATCAATATAGATATTGCGAATAACGGAAAAGAAGCAATAGAGAAATATAATCAAGACCCGGATAAGTATGAACTTATTTTGATGGACTTACAGATGCCGGTAATGAATGGCTATGAAGCTACTAAAGTCATTAGAGAAAAAAATAAAGAGATACCAATTATTGCTTTAACTGCAAATGCAATGAAAGAAGACTCTAAAAAGAGTGAGACAGTTTTAATAAATGAGCATATAAGTAAACCGATAGATATTGAAAAGCTTTATGCAATTCTATTGAAATATATACCATTAAATCCTGACTTACAATTAGCCGAAGATAAAAAAGAGATTTCAGATGCTAGAATAGATGAACTCTTCTCAGAATTAAAAGAGGCAGTGAAAACTAAGAGGCCAAAGAATTGTGAATTGGCTAGTAATGAACTTCGAGAGTCTAAATTAAGTTCACAGGATCAAAAGTTATTTGATACTCTAGATAAGTTGGTTAAAAGATATAAATTTAAAGATGCTCTAGAAGTATTGAAAGACAGATAGATGCCACAAACAAAACATACAATATTGATAGTAGATGATACAGAGACAAATATCGACATTTTACTAGAGCTCTTAAGCGCATATGATATTGTAGTAGCCATAGATGGAGAGAGTGCTTTAGAGATAGCTTATGAAGATAAACCTGACTTAATTTTGCTTGATATTATGATGCCTGGTATGGATGGATACGAAGTATGCAAAAGACTTAAAAGTATAGAGCATACAAAAGATATACCCGTTATTTTTATAACAGCAAATACGGATGAAGATTCTATAGAAAGGGCTTATGAAGTTGGTGGCATAGACTATGTAACTAAACCTTTTAAACCGCGTGAATTAACAGCTCGTGTAAAGACTCAGATAAAACTGAAAAATCTTTTGAGTGATCTGAATTTTATCGCTTCATATGACTACCTTACAAAAGTATATAACAGAAGAAAATTTTTTGAATTAGCAGAGATAATCTTTAAGAATTCAAAAGAAGATCTATATGCTGTAATGATTGACATAGATAAGTTTAAAAAAATAAACGATACATACGGACACCCAGTTGGTGATGAGGTTATAAAAGCTGTCGCAACAAGCATTAATGAATCTATTTCGAAAGAAGATTTATTTGCAAGAATAGGTGGAGAAGAATTTGCAATTATTTGTCACTGTGACTCAAAAGAAGAGATTATTGAAAAAAATGAATTTATCAGACAAAGTGTAGAAAAATTAGAAGTCTCAACAAGTAACGGAGATGTTATCAAGTTTACTATCAGTAATGGTATAGCAAAAGCGGGGGAAGCTATATGCAGCTTAGATTTGCTTCTAAAAGGAGCGGATGCTGCTCTTTATGAAGCAAAAGGAAAGGGAAGAAACAGGGTTGTCTTTAGAAGTTAAAACTCTGTTTTTTAAAGATATTGAACTCTGTAGCAACTTTTTCATTTTCAAGTCCAAGTTTTTTAACCGCTTTAGGATTTACTAAAAACCAGCCAAGAACTACATCTACTTTATCGCCTTTAAGTATTTTAAAATCATACTTTACAACTCTTTTTTCATTTGCTTTAATCATAGTATTTTTGATGTCTGTTTTTGCAGCCCATGGCATCGCAGGTTTTCCATCTGCTCCTATGACTCTTACAAAAGTTTCATTTTTTAGTTGTGTTACATTTGCATCTCTTGTAACACTTACTTTTAAAACAGCTACTCTTAGCGGGTGAAGCAGTAGAGCGTGAGAAGTTTGGTTGTCTATATTTATCTTAAAGCTGTTTATCTCTCTAAGAATTGAGATATCAACATATTTTGTTAGCATCTCTGAGTGAAAGTGAGCACCTGCAAAACCGTGAAAAGCATGTTTTTTTGTCTCATGTAAAAGAGATACGCTTCCATCTACTTTAGGCATATGACAACTAACACAGTTAGCAGCATTTAACTCATTGTCAATATTTGTAGAACATACATTAAGGCCATGTTTATTCATCTTGTGAGAGTGACATCCGATGCAAACATTACCGTTTTTCATATGCTCATTACCATCTGAAACGATGCCGTGAAATGGCGATTCAATATGTTCAAGCATAGTTCCAAAGTAGTTCTTTTCAGTATTTGTCATTATATTTGTGTTACTTATTTTATGAAGTTCTATGCTCTTTATTCGGTGACAATAAGCACAGCTGATGGCTTCTTGATGAGTTTCATTTGTAGCATCTGGAAGAGCTTTTTGACCTTTTGTCAGCATCTTGTCTAAGTCATCAGCAGCTGGAGTGTGGCACTTTCCGCATGAGTATTGCTCAAACTTTAGGTTTTTAGGATGTCTGTCCCAAACAGCTTTATGAATCGGATCTTTTTGAGGAGTGGCATTTGCATGCATAGAGCCGTAATACTCTTTGTATATTTGAGTATGACAGGCTTTACACTCTTCGCTTTTAGCGTAAGTGTGTACTGCATCGTTAGCAATTACAGAGATTAAAAAAAGTAGAAGTAAAAAAATGAACTTCATGTTAGTCCTTTTAAATATTAAGATTATATGAAATAATAACTAAAATAACTTAGGCAAATATTACTCGCCTTTTTTAGCTATATACTTAAGCCAAAAGAAACCAAATAAACCAGCAAAAAGTGAAGCTGAGAGGATTCCTACTTTTGCTTGAAAGATTAGATCATCATTGCCTAAAAATGCCAAATCAGCTACAAATATAGACATTGTAAAACCAATACCACCCAAAAATGCAACACCAAAAATTTGGCTCATTGTACTGCCCTGTGGAAGTTGTGCAATACCAAGTTTAATAGCCAGCCATGCTATACCAGCTATACCAAGAACTTTACCAACTACAAGTCCGGCGATTATACCTAGAGATACTGGCTCTACTATAGTTTGTCCTATAGAGGAAAAATCTATAGAAATACCGGCATTTGCAAGTGCAAAAAGTGGAATTACAATTAAACTCACTGGAAGATGCAAATCATGTTCTAGTCTTGCAGCCGGAGAGCTAACAGCATCTATTCTATCTTTTACATTTTGAAGTATTGCTTTTTGTCTCTCATGCATCATATGGTCTGTAGCTACGGGATAGTTGTCATACTCATCGAGTAGATTTTTGGTATGACCTGTAAAATCAATGGGAGTCTGTTTTGGTTTAGAAGGTATAGCCATAGCAGCAATAACACCGGCAATAGTAGCATGTACACCAGATTCAAGCATGAAAAACCACATGAATAATCCAACTATGAAATAAGGTAAAATCATGTGAATACCAAAACGGTTAAACAGAACTAAAAATAAAAAAGAAGCACCTGCTAAAGCAAGTGGTAATAAATGTATTTCATCAGTATAAAATAGAGCAATAACAGCAACAGCACCTAAATCGTCAACTATAGCAAGTGCAACCAAAAATGTAACAAGTGCAGTAGAGACTCTTTTCCCAAGTAGGACAAGAGCACTAATAGCAAAGGCGATATCTGTAGCCATAGGGATACCCCAGCCATTTGAACCTTCCCCGCCATTGTTGATGCTAAGATATATTAGAGCAGGTAGAACCATACCTCCAATAGCAGCCAAAATTGGTAAAATAGCAACTTTTATGTTTGAGAGCTCACCTACTAAAATCTCCCGCTTTATCTCTAAACCGATTAAGAAGAAAAAGATAGCCATTAAGCCATCGTTTATCCAGTGATGAATAGTGTGAGATAGTTGCCAAGAACCAACATTAAAATCAATTTTAGCATGAAAAAAGTGTCCATATGCTTCAGTTAGAGGTGTGTTTGCTAGTATAAGAGCAATAATAGTCATAACCATTAATATTAAACCAGTTGTCGTTTGGGCATGCAAAAAGTGTTCAAATGGGGTAGCTATTTTATTAAAAGTTTTTTCCCATGGAGCATATATCTTCATTAAATTTCCTTGAATTAATTGCCCTATTGTATCTAAGAAGAGAAAACTTAAAAAAAATGTGTATAATCTGCTTATGAATCTATATGAACTACAAAATAAAACAATACTTCTATTTGGAAAGAGCCGCGCTTTTAGTGCTGATGAGTTCAATGCACAACTAAAATACCATAAAATTAATATTACAAAAGAGTATAACGATGATGTTGTCTTAGTCGTAGACGGCAAGATGATGACTCCGTATGAGCAAAATGACAGCGATAAGTTATATGAAGAGAAAATTGATGCTACTTTTGTTGATATTGATGTTCTTGAAAAAGAGTTGGCAAAGTACATAGATGCAGATACTCTTATGATGAGTCTAAAACTATCTCACGATAAAGATAGACTAAAAGATTTTTTAACAAACTCTATGATTAACGATGACCTCTACCTGCGACTTTTAAAGATGTACAAATGGGGTGGTGATAACTTTTTTGATAATGATGATAACAGAGATATAAGTGCCGCTTTAATAGTAAGGTTCTATCAAAATATAGAAAGAAATCATAATGTTCAATATGCAGCACTGGGAATTATGCACCTATCAACTCAATCAGATAATGAAAAAGTTTTAGAAGCGATTGCGTACTTAGAACCAATACAACAGACTATGCTTCAAGATACAAATATAGCAAACAACAAAATTATATCAGCGATTGCAACAAACTACGCAACACCAAAAAATATTCTAAATATGTTAATAAAAAATGCAAACTCTTATATTAAAACGCTTATAGCTATGAGAGAAGATTGCGATGAAGAGATGCAACTAAAACTTGTTGAGAGTGAAGAAGATGATGTACTAAAAGCACTCTCATATAACCCTAATTTGTCAAAATCAATAGTAAAAAAGCTACTTTTTAACAATCCGCTTGCAAAGAATATGGCTAAAAATCTTCGTTTAAATAATGAACTGTTTGAAATATTTTTTAAAAATCATCCAAATGAAGTTGCTAAAAATGAGTTTATATCAGTTGAGATGCAAAAGAAGTTAGTTGCTAATAGCACTCAAGAAGTAATGATGTCGCTTGCAACAAATGAAAATATAGATAAAAAAGTAGTAGTTGATTTACTAGGTGAGGATTATGCTGAACTTAACCTTGCTCTTTATGAAAATAATGCCACACCACAAGAGAGTTTAGTGGAAGCTTATAACAGTGTTTTAAACCACTTTTCTCTTGCAAATAATGAGAATACTCCGAAGCATATTTTAGAACTACTGGCTGAAAGTGAGGATGCAAAAGTTCTCAAATCATTAGCAAAAAACCCAAGCACACCAATAGAGACTCTCTATCAACTTCAACTTGACTCACGTTTTGAAAGAATAGTAAAAGAGAATCCAAATTTTGGTAAGCACATAATGAGTGAAAATATAGGGTGGGAAGTATAGATGAAAGCTTCTAGATTAATAAGTACACTAACCGCATTAGTAGAGCAAAAAGTTCCAGCTTTTTTATGGGGCGCTCCTGGCATCGGTAAATCATCAATTGTTAAGCAAATTGCTCAGAGTAACGGCGTTGGTTTTATTGATTTAAGACTTGCTCTTATGGATCCAACTGATTTAAAAGGCATACCTTTTTATGATAAAGAGTCACACACTGCACTTTGGGCACCACCTGCTTTTTTACCTAAAAGCGGTGAAGGAATTCTATTTTTAGATGAGTTAAACACTGCTGCCCCAAGTGTTCAAGCATCTGCATATCAGTTGATTTTGGACAGAAGAGTAGGTGAGTATGAACTCCCAGATGGCTGGGCAATAGTGGCTGCCGGAAATCGTGAGAGTGATAGAGGTGTTACATATAGAATGCCTTCTCCTCTTGCTAATAGATTTGTTCACTTTGAGATGGAAGTTAATGTTGATGACTGGAAATATTGGGCTTATAAAAAAGGGATAGATGATAGAATAATCTCTTACATCTCTTATATAAATGAACATCTCTTTACCTTTGATGCAAAGAGTGATGTAAAAAGCTTTGCTACTCCTAGAAGTTGGGAATATGTAGATAGCATCTTAAAAAGCAATATTTCTAAAGAGTTACTCCTTGATGCTATAAGCGGTGCAATTTCTAGAGAAGTGGCTGTTGGCTTTTTGAGTTTTACTAAGGTTATGAACAGGCTTCCTGATATTCAGGCTATCTTGGCATCTGGAGAAGGTGAGTATAGCGAAGAAGTTGATGTGCTTTACGCACTAAGTATAGCTCTCGTTAGTGCTTATCTAAAAGAGCCAAATGATGAGATGCTGGATAACATACTAAAATATACTCTAGAGTTAAAAAGTGAATTCGCTGTTATGTGTGTACAAGACCTGCAAAGAAATGGCGTAAAGATGGAACACTCTGATGTTTTTAAAGAGTGGGTAAAGAAGTTTGCTTATCTTTTGGCGTAGTACTGATAGATGCAACTTCAGCAAAAAATCTCCCGTGCAAAAGCAAAACTACTAGTTGAGTATCCACTATTTGGAACTATCGCTTCAAAACTTCAACTCATAAAAAATGACGATATCCAAGCTTTTAAAAGTAACGGTACGACACTTGAGTACAGCAGTGACTTTTTTAACGAGATAACTATAAATGAGATGGAGTTTGTCTTCGCCAATGGTGCGATGCATGCATCTCTAGCTCATGAGTCACGTAAAAATGGACGAAGCGGTTGGTTGTGGCAACTCTCAACAGACTATGCCGTAAATGATATGCTTGTAGAAAATGGGATGGAAAGACCATATCAGGCACATTACTCTAAAAGATTTCATGGGCTTTATGCAGAAGAGATATATGCTGAGCTAAAAGATGATATTTTACGTGATGAGTTAGAGTATGAATCGGATGATGTAGATGATGTTCAAAAAGATAAAAATGATTCACAGGACAATCAACAAGAGAGTGAAAAAGTTCAGCAAGATGATTTGGTTTCAGAGGAACTCTTTGAAGAGTTTGCAAAAGCAGTTTTAGAAGCTGAGGAAAAAAGGGGTGAGCTTCCGAGAAGTCTGGAGAGATTTTTTAAAATTGAGCAAAATGCAAAGATTGATTGGCGTGACGAACTTAGAGTGGCTTTAGAAAGATTTCATAAAGATGATTATACTCAGATGCCGCCAAACAAAAAGTTTTTGCATCTGGGATTTTACCTGCCATCTAGTGTCTCTCAAAGATTTAAGTTAGTAGTTGCAGTTGATAGTTCAGGCTCTGTAGATGATGAGCTTCTCGGTGAGTTTTTGAGTGAGTTAAACTTTCTTATGAATACCATACCTTCATATGAAATAAACTTAATTGTTTGTGATGACAAGATACGTTCACACAGAGTTTTTTATAGTGGAGATATTTTAGAAGCTAGTGTCGAAGGTGGTGGTGCTACTGACTTTAGGCCCGTTTTTGAACTTATAAAAAATGAGTTAGAAGACACAAAATTGCTTTTGTACTTTAGCGATTTGGATGGTACTTTCCCAAAAAATGCACCATCGTATGATGTAAAATGGATAGCTCCAAAAGATTTAGAGACTCCTTTTGGAGAAGTTATAGTTTTGGATGATTAACTAAACTCAATCCTATTTTTACCATTTTGTTTTGCACCATGAAGCATCATATCGGCTTGGTTGATTGTTTCTTCAAGAGTATCATCATCGTCATGAATAGATACACCGATTGATATAGTAAACTTGATGCTTTTATTAGCATCTATCGTAAAGTTGAATTTTTCAACTTCTTGTCTAAGTCTTTCAAGTATATCTGACGCGCTATATTTATTGATATTTTTAAGCACTACACAGAATTCTTCACCGCCAAATCTTGCGACTATATCTCTGTAGCTAGTGTTTGTTCTGAGTATCTCAGAGATGCTTGTTATAACTTTATCTCCAATATCATGACCGTAAGTGTCATTTATATGTTTAAAGTTGTCAATATCTATCATTGAAACAGCAAATTGTTCACCACTTTCTTTTGTATCTTCAATATACTCTTGCATGTTTTGGAAAAAGTAGCGACGGTTATAGAGACCTGTTAAAAAATCTCTATTTGCATGGTTTGTAATAAATTGGATATTTTCTAGTGCTTCAATTGAGTTATTTATACGACAAGAAAACTCTTCTTTTGAAAAAGGTTTTTTGATGTAGTCATTTGCACCATGTTTTAAAAACAGAGCATTTACCTCTTCATCGTTGTTTGAGGATATTGCGATGATACATAATTCAGATTTTTTATAATCTTTTCGAATCTCATTGGTAAGTTCTAGTCCATTCATAACGGGCATATTGTAATCGGTTATAACCAAAGATATATCAGAATGAGCTGTCAGCATACCAACTGCTTCTTCACCATGGGCAACCGTTATAACATTGTAAAAAAGATTCTCTAGCATCTCTTTCATCATTTTTCTAAACACCATGGAGTCATCAACAACTAGAACTTTATGTTTTTGGTTTTTTTCTAGTCTTTGAATAGTTTGAATAATGTAGTTAATATCATCAACACCACCTTTGTTTACATAGTCAATAATATTTTTTTGAAGCATCTTCTTTCTAAACTCTTTGTCGATGTTTGCACTTAATACAATGGCATGATTGCCTTTGCTTAGCACATAGTCAACAATCTCTCCATTTGGAGCATCTGGAAGATTGATATCGAGTAAGGTTATGAAATATTCATACTTTTTTAAAAATAGTTTTGCTTCTGAAAGTTTGTAAGCTACATCTACTTCATATTTTAAAGATAGTTCTATTTTTTTAGCCAAAATTTTTGCGAGTGTCTTATTGTCTTCGACGATTAATATTCTTTTCATGCGGCTATTATACTATTTTAGTATAATTTCTTTATGAATTATCTAGAAGAAATCACACAAAAATTGCTAACTAAACAAAATATTTTTTTAACAGGTGGAGCAGGTGTCGGAAAAACAACAATAACAAGACAGGTTATAGAGTATTTTGAGAGTGAAGCCAAAAAAGTGGCAAAGCTTGCATCTACAGGTATGGCAGCCACACTTATAGATGGACAAACTCTACACAGCTTTTTAGACCTTGGCATCGCATCTGACATAAAAGAGTTAGAGATAAGCGGTAGATTAGAGATAAAAAAGAAGATAAAGAACCTTATATCGAGTATGCACTTAATAGTCATAGATGAGATTTCTATGGTTAGCGATACACTTTTAGAAATGATACAACTTAGACTTGAACAAGCTGAATTTTGCGGTACAGTTCTTGTTGTAGGAGATTTTTTACAGCTTCCACCTGTTGTAAGAGGAAGTGCAGAGGTTAAATTCGCCTTTGAATCAGCTGCGTGGGCTGAGTTTAATTTCTATAAGATAGAGCTTACACATATATATAGAACAGACGATAAAAAGTTTATAGAACTTTTGGGAAGCGTAAGAGATGGTTTTATAGATGAAGACGTTCATAATCATTTGAACGAATATATAAAACCACTTCCAGAGGATTTGAGTGAGTTTACTTTTCTTTTTGGTAAAAATCACTCAGCATCTCTTCACAATAAAAGACAGTTAGCTTACATAGATAGTGAAGTCTTTGTAAAAGAAGCGCAAATAATAAAACACGCTAAAAGTGTAGCAGATGCAGAGATTGAGCGTTTTATGAATGATTCTCGTATAGATAAAGAACTTGAACTAAAAATTGGAGCACCGGTTCTTTTTACTAGAAATTCTTGGAACTATTTTAATGGGGAACGTGGAGTTGTTGAAAATGTTGATACAAGTTTTGTTTATGTGCGTAAGTCAGATGCCAAAGTGGTAAAACTCGAAGCAGTTGCACAGAGTAAAGCTAAATGGAGTGAAAAAAGTATAAATGGAAAAAAAGAGATGGTAGAAGAGGCTCAATTGAGTGTTTATCAGTTTCCTATAAAATTAGCTTTTGCGATAACTATTCATAAATCACAGGGAATGTCTATTGAAGATTTGATTATAGAGACAAACGAGATATTTGCACCGTCTCAGTTTTATGTAGCACTTTCAAGAAGTTCAAATCCTAAAAGACTGAATCTTATAGCACCTGCTTGTCAGTGGCACCAAATTGTTTTTGTAAATAATAAAGCTTTGGGATTTGTAAAAGATTCTTAGTATTAGAGTTTAAATGCTCTAAAATTACCATCATGAGATAGAATAATTACTTTAGTAAATTTATGTTTTTTAAACGGTATTTTTTTTACTTTTTCAAAAGCTTGAGTATCCATTCCATTAGTAATATAATCCACTAAAATTAACCACCACTGACTATAAACCGGAAAGTTTTTATCAATCTTTTCATTTTTTTCATCTATAAGAAGTTGAATATTTTTATGTAGTTCATCTATATTATCAACCAAAGGAGAATCTATGCTTACTAAGTTACCATTGCTTTTGCTTTTATAGTTTCTATTTAGTCTTCTTACTTCAACAGCTACTTTTCCATCAATCAAAAAGTCAGGAGTAACATTTCCAAGTGGCTCATACTCTATCTTTGTATGGGGCAGAGTCTGTAAGTACTGCTTCGCTCTAGTTTCATCAGAATTTTCTTTTCTTTTCATAGTTAATATATTAGCAAAAAGATGGTAAAAAGTAGTGTGTGAGGAATTAACAACGCAGAAGATGCGTTGCTATTTTAAGTTTTGATTATAGATCGTCTTCGTGCTTAGCAAGATACTCAGCAACACCTTCAGTAGATGCTTTCATCCCTTCGTCACCTTTTTGCCAACCAGCAGCACATACTTCACCATGCTCATCAGTAAATTGCATTGCATCTACCATACGAATCATCTCATCAATGTTACGACCAAGTGGTAAGTCATTGATTACTGCGTGACGTACAATACCTTTACCATCAATTAGGAATGAACCACGAAGTGCTACTGCTTCACCGAAAAGTACATCGTAATCTTTAGAGATTTGTTTTGTAAGGTCAGCTACTAGAGGATATTTAATTCTACCGATACCACCATTGTTAACTGGAGTTTCTCTCCAAGCAAAGTGTGAAAATTGGCTATCAACAGATACACCGATAACATTTACACCACGGCTTTTGAAATCTTCGATTCTATGAGAGAAAGCGATTATTTCCGATGGACATACAAATGTAAAGTCTAATGGATAGAAGAAAAGAACAGTACCTTTCTCACCAAAGTTTTCTGATAATTTGAAGTTCTCATCGATTGAGCCATCTGCTAAAACTGTAGTTGCTGTAAAATCTGGAGCTGGGTTTGTTACTAACATGTAAATATCCTTGAGTTTGTTATTTTGTTGGTGAAATTTTAACACAAAAACATTAACAAATCTTAGATGAAAAGAAGTAATAAAATTATTTAAGGATAATTTTTATCTTTTATATTTGTTGACTTCTGATAATTGAAAATTAAACATACTTTGATATACTTCGTTCGATTTATGGAGCCCGACTCTATACTTCAATAAGGAAAAATCGATGACGAAAGAGTATATATTTACTTCAGAGTCTGTAACAGAAGGGCACCCTGATAAGATGGCAGATCAAATCAGTGATGCAATTCTGGATTATATTATTGAGCATGATCCTAATGCACGCGTAGCGTGTGAGACATTAGTATCAAATGGTTTTTGTGTAATTGCAGGCGAACTGAAAACAACGGCTTATGCCCCGATGCAAGAGATAGCTAGAAAAGTTATCCAAGAGATTGGTTACACAGATGCAACTTATGGTTTTGATTACCGTGCTGCAGCTGTTTTAAATGGAATAGGTGAGCAATCTCCGGACATCAACCAAGGTGTTGATCAAGAGGATGGTGAAATAGGTGCAGGTGACCAAGGTTTAATGTTTGGATATGCTTGTCGTGAGACGGATGTTCTAATGCCTCTTCCTATTTATTTAGCACATAGATTAACGCAGCGATTAGCTCTGGTGCGCAAAGAAGGAATTGTTCCTTATCTTCGTCCAGATGGAAAAGCACAAATCAGTGTTAAATATGTTGGAGATAAACCTGTTTCTATTGAAACAGTAGTAATTTCAACTCAACATGCTCCAGATGTTTCTCAAGAGCAAATTCGCCAAGATATGATTAGTGAAGTCATTAAACACGTTATTCCAGCAGATATGATAAATGAAAACACTATTTTTCATATCAATCCAACTGGAAAATTTGTAATAGGTGGCCCTCAGGGTGATGCAGGTCTAACCGGTAGAAAGATTATAGTAGATACATATGGCGGCAGTTGTCCTCATGGCGGCGGTGCTTTTAGTGGAAAGGATCCTACTAAAGTTGATAGAAGTGCTGCTTATGCTGCTAGATGGGTTGCAAAAAATCTGGTTGCTGCAGGGGCTTGTGACAGAGTTACTATCCAAGTTGCGTACGCCATAGGTGTAGTTCAGCCTGTCTCTATATTGGTAGATACACATTCAACTGGCAAGGTAGATGAAGAGAAGATTGAGAAGTGTGTAAAAGAGCTTTTTGATCTTTCTCCAAAGGGAATTATTAAATCACTTGACCTTTTAAAACCAATATATAGAAAAACAGCTACATATGGACACTTTGGAAGAGAAGAAGAGGGCTTCACGTGGGAGCAAACGAACAGAGTAGATGAGATTAAACAGTATTTGGATATTTAACGATATATTTTAGCTATCTTTAAAAATCTTGTGATAAACTTATCTCGAAAATTAATTTTAGGAGAATTTTATGGCAGTAATTATTAATGACACTTGTATCAATTGTGGTGCATGTATCGATGAATGTCCAGTAGAAGCAATCGTAGACGAGGATGATAATCCACAAGATGAAGAAATTTATTATGTTTATGGTGATAAATGTGTAGAATGTGTTGGTCATCACGATGAACCAGCTTGTGCTACTGCATGTCCTACTGAAGGCTGTATTACTTGGGATGCTATCGGCGAAAGTCCAGCGCATCGTGAAGATATTACAGATGAGCAACGCTCAAACCATGAGAATATCGTAGACTAATTCTCTTTTCTTTTAATCATAAAGTGCCACTTTAGCGCTTTATGATCCCTCTTTCATTTAAAAATATTTAAATTTAAACTTAAACACATAATTTTTTGGATACAATCCCACCCTAATTTTAAACTTATACAGGAGATTTAATGGAACGTACACTATCAATAATAAAACCAGATGCCGTAGCTAAGGGCGTAATTGGCAAAATTTTAGATCGTTTTGAGAGCAATGGCCTAAAAATTGCAGCAACTAGAAAGATCCAACTTTCTCGTGGAGATGCTGAAGCATTTTATGCTGTTCACTCAGAGAGACCTTTTTTCAATGACCTAGTTGATTTCATGATCAGCGGACCAGTTGTTGTTACGGTTTTAGAAGGTGAAAATGCTATGCAAATTAACCGTGATTTAATGGGCGCTACTAACCCTAAAGAAGCTGAAGCTGGTACAATTCGTGCAGACTTCGCTGAAAATATTGATGCTAATGCAGTTCATGGAAGTGATTCTGTTGAAAATGCTGCTATCGAAATTGCATTCTTTTTCTCAGAAAGAGAAATTTCATAAGTAAACTATGAAAGTTACTCTTAGGAAAGTAGGCAAAACGCCAGTAGATTTTGAAGTTAAATCAGACGAAATAACTTTTAAAGGTTATTTACAGTATGATTCTGGCAAATTAATTTTGCTAAAAGCAAATCTAGATGGCGTAGCTCTTACAGAGTGTAGTCAATGTGGCGAAGAACTTAAACTACCGGTAAATGAAGAGATAGAAATTTTTATTTCTGATGGTATTTATGAAGGTGATAACAGCAGAGAAATCGATGTTGTTGAGTCTTTTAATTCGGTAGCTGATTTAGATGAGCTATTAAACTCTGAGATTGAGCTTATAAAAAGTGACTATCACAGTTGCGAAAATTGTAAAATAAAATAAAATAACGAAAGGATATAGATTATGGCAGTACCTAAAAGAAGAGTATCTCATTCACGTTCAGCGAAAAGAAGAACTCACTATAAAATAACTTTGGCTAAACCAGTTAAAGATAAAGACGGAACATACAAACTACCACACCACATCAACCCAACTACTGGTGAGTATAAGTAATCAATGGTAAAAATTGCTATTGATGCAATGGGAGGGGACTTCGGTCCCGAACCAATTGTAAAAGGCTGTATTCAAGCACTTAAGAAAAAACTTTTTATGCCTATACTTGTAGGTAATAAAGATGAAATTTTAGCTCTGTTACCGAAACGTTATAGAGCTAAAATTTTAATAGTTGAAGCGGATGATGTTATTTCTATGAGCGATGCTGCTACTGATGCAGTAAAGCGAAAAGAGAGCACTATCTATAAAGCTATTGAGTTAGTAAAAAATGGTGAAGCTCATGGTGTAGTTTCTGCTGGACACAGTGGTGCGACTATGACATTAGCAACACTTAGACTTGGTCGTCTAAAAGGTGTTTCACGTCCAGCACTTGCTACTCTTATGCCAACAAGATCAGGTCGTCGTTCAATCCTATTGGACGCTGGTGCAAATGTTGATTCAAAAGCTGTGCATATTGCAGAGTTTGCAGTTATGGGCGGATGTTACGCAGAAGATTTGTTAAAAATACAAAATCCTAGCATCGGTATTCTTGCAAATGGTGAAGAAGCTTCTAAAGGTAATGAAATTACAAAAGAAGCATTTAAAATCCTTAGCGGATATCCAGGATTCAAAGGGAATGTTGAAGGTAGTGATATCTTTAATGGTTCTTGCGATGTTATAACATGTGATGGATTTGTAGGAAACCTTGTGCTTAAAGCTAGTGAAGGTGTAGCATCTACAATAAGCCTGCTAATAAAAGATTATATAAGAAAATCTCCAATTGCAATTACTGGTGCACTTTTGATGAGAAAAGTATTTAAACTTCTTAAAAAGCAAATTGATTATGCTGAAATAGGCGGTGCTCCGCTTATCGGAATCAAGGGTTGTGTAATTGTTAGTCATGGAAAAAGTAATTCTAAAGCAATTGAGAATGCAATATACCAAGCTATCAATTATGTGGACACTGGAGTTAATGAGCATATCGTTACAAGACTTGAAGAGTTGAAAAGTAAGGAAGTTTAATGGCTTATGCTGCATTTCGTTCAATTGGTGCTTATGCTCCAGCTGATATCTTGACTAATGAAGACCTTTCTAAAATGGTTGATACTACTGATGAGTGGATTACTAAAAGAACAGGTATTAAAGAGCGTCGTATAGCAGCAAAAAATGAAACTACTAGTGATATGGGCGTTGAAGCTGCAAAAAAAGCAATCCAAAGAAGTGGTATAAATAAAGAAGATATTGATATGGTAGTATGTGCTACTATTTCTCCAGATTATTTCTGTATGCCATCAACTGCTACAATTATTTCAAATAAGCTTGGACTTAGAAATGTTACTGCATTTGATATTTCTGCAGCATGTACAGGTTTTGTTTACATTCTATCTATCGCCAAAGCATTTATTGAATCAGGAATGAAAAAAAATGTTCTTATTATTGGTGCTGAAAAATTATCTGCAATAACTGACTACAGCGATAGAGGGACTTGTATCCTTTTTGGCGATGGTGCAGGTGCAGCAATAATTAGTGCAACTGATAATAAAGATGAAGCTATCATAGATGTGCATACTGGTGCAGATGGTGAATATGCAGACCTGCTAATGACTCCAAATGGTGGAAGTGGTTCAATTCATGATTCACTAGACCAAGAGGCTTCAAGCTGCTTTATGCAGATGAAAGGGAATGAAACTTTTAAAGTTGCTGTTCGTACACTTACTAAAGATGTAGTTGAGATTTTAAAAGAAAATAATATTGAGAGTGATGCAATAAAACATTTTGTACCACATCAAGCAAACTACCGTATTATTAAAGCGGTTGGTGATGCCCTCAAATTAAAAGATGAGCAGGTTGTTTTAACTGTTGCTAAATATGGTAACACTTCTGGAGCCTCTATTCCTATGGCTATAAATGATATCTACGAGCAAGGCAGACTTAAAAGTGGTGAATTAATGCTTTTAGACGCTTTTGGCGGTGGACTAACTTGGGGTAGCGCACTAGTACCTTTTTCCCCTTTAGAAAAATAGACATAATGAAATAAATAATTTTACTGAAGAGCGTTAAATACTCTTTTGTAAAACTCTTTTGCTGGCGGTAACTCCAAATTACCATCTCTTAATTTTTCTCCCCACATTGGGTTTGGAAAGTGAGAATCTTCTTTAAATCTAGCCATAACATGTATATGAACTCTTGGAAGCATATTTGCGAATGAAGCCATGTTTATTTTTGTAGGATTGTAATAGTGTTTCATCTCATACTCTAAAATATCATATATATCCCAAAGTCTAGTTCTTAAACCTTTTGGTACATCACCCAACTCTCTATAGGGTTCCTTTGTAAATATTTTTAACCAAGGAATTTCACTATCATGTTTTTCTATATATATTTCATTATCTTCATAAATAAGCATATGCATTTAAAGTCCTTTTGTAAATATATAATATCATAAGTAAGATAAGTGTACTATATTCTAATATCTTACAAGGAAAATTAATGAATAAAATCAATTTGTTATTACTTCTACTTCTTTTAGGGGTAAGTTTATCAGCAGATGTAAAAGATAAGTGGAAAATAAATATTGGAACTATGTTCGTTACAGATTTTGAAACAGATATGCAATTAAGTCCAAAAAATATTCCATTAGCTCTTAGAATTAATACTAAAGATCAGTTAGATATGAAAACCGATACTAATGTCTTTCGTTTAGATGGTTACTATCGTTTTACAGATTCTCACAGTATAGATTTTACATATTTTAGTGTAAAAAGTAATGGCTACAAGTCAATAAATGAAGATATTATTTGGGATAACAAAACCATTTCCGCAGGTGCAAGAATAGATAGTTTTTTTAATATGGATATCTATAAATTAAACTATGGGTATTCTTTTTATCATAATGAAAAAGTAGAGCTTCTTGTAAGTGCTGGTTTACATATAACTACTTTAGATATAGGAATCGCTGCACAAGGTACGATTGATGGCGTGTCTAGTCAAGCATATAGTTCATCTGGAGGAGCAACTCTACCATTACCAGTTTTTGGTTTTAAGGGTGAATATACAATTATAGATAAGAAACTTTTTGTAAATTATAAAGCTGATTATTTATTTATAGAGTTTGATGATTATAAAGGTTCTCTAGTTACGAGTGCTTTAGGTTTTGAATATCGGTTTATGGAAAATGTTGGTGTCGGTATTGGTTACAACATAAATAAAATTATTATTGAAGCTGATGATGGAGCAAAAAAGTTTGAGGTAGAGAACACTTTATCCGGTGCTATGCTGTATTTTACGTATATTTATTAAATAGTTTTCATTTCTCACACTCAGGTGTGAGAAATGAATTCAGTAGCTTAGTCTCTATGTCTAGTAGAGCTTCCAGATGAACGGCTTTTATCACGATTACCACGGTAGCCACCGCCATCACGAGCACCATCACGACTTCCACCGCCATCACGATTACGGTCTCCACCACCACCTGAACGAGGTTTGTTACCACGGTAGCCACCGCCGCCGCCACTTCTTCCACGAGAACCACCTCTACCATTAGAACTACTACCTCTTTGAGCAGCACGAGCTAAAATAGCTTCAATTCTATCAGCAGGGATACCAATATTATTTGGCCCTTTTATATCTTGTTGGTCTAGTAGCATTGATATAAGTTTATATGCCATTTGCTCTTCATCAATATCTTCACGTAATCTATCTAAAACCTTATGAGCTTCATCATAGATTTTATGATCTTCAACTTTTTTAACTAATGCTTCAACAGTTGATTCTCTTAAGTCATTTTTACTTGGAACGTAAGCATGACCCATTGAAGTTCCAACTTTTTGCTTAATACGTTGAAGTTCTTTAAACTCTAGTGGAGTTAAAAGTGTGATTGCTTTACCTTTAGTACCAGCACGACCTGTTCTACCGATACGGTGAACATAAGACTCAGGATCAAAAGGAATATGGTAGTTGAAAACATGAGATATATTATCAACATGTATACCACGTGCAGCAACGTCAGTCGCAACAAGAACTTTTACAGAGTTACTTTTAAAACCTTTAATTACTGTTTCACGTTGACGTTGCTCCATATCTCCATGAAGACCGTTAGCTAAGTAACCAGCGTTAGATAAAACATTTGATAATCTATCTACTTCACTTTTTGTTCTACAAAATACAACTGATTTTTTTGTATCTTCAGAGTCCATAAGACGGATGATTGCATCATCTCTTTCAGACTCTTCTATAACATAGTAAAGTTGTTCAATATCTGAATTTGTAGTTTCACCTTTTGTAATAGAGATAAATTCCGGATTATCTAAGATACGTTCAGCTAAGAGTTTAATTGGCTTAGGCATTGTTGCTGAGAAAAGAAGTGTTTGACGTTTTGTTGGAAGGTATGAAAAAATTTCATTGATATCATCCAAAAATCCCATATCTAGCATCTCATCAGCTTCGTCAAGTACAACTATACTTGGTGTGAAATTTTTAACTAAACCTTTTTTAAGTATGTCTAAAAGACGACCTGGTGTAGCAACAACGACACTTGCCCCACGATCAATAAGGTCAATCTGTCTATTGTATGAGCTACCACCATAAACTGTAACAGTTTTAGCGTTAATGTTTCTTCCATATTTGAAAAGCTCATCACTTACTTGAGTAGCTAGCTCGCGAGTTGGAGTGATAACTAAAATCTCTACACCATTTCTTACATCGATGTTGTTTAGTGCTGGAAGACCAAAAGCTGCAGTTTTACCTGTTCCTGTATGTGCCTGACCTACAATGTCTCTACCTTGAAGTATAAGAGGTATAGCTGCTGCTTGAATAGGGCTTGGAGTAACGAAACCTGCTTGTTTAACGCTTCTAAGTATATCTTGGCTTAAACCTAAATCATCAAATGTGAGTAGATTTTCTTCAACTGGTGTGTTTTCTTCTGTTTGTGCATTTTCTTGCATCATAATCCTTTAATAGTCAAGGAGATGATACAAGCTTGCCAAACGCAAGGATATCTTCCCCTTAAAGTATTTCGCGAATTATATCCAAATAAAACAAAGTTTATCTTGAAGTTGGTAAAACTTAAAATAATTTAAGTTTATATTGTGTAGAAAAAGCTAATACAAAAAGTCTAGGTATAGATGATACTACAGTTTTTTCCAGACTCTTTAGCTCTGTATAGAGCCTTGTCGGCTTTTTGTAAAATGTCTTTTACTTCTTTATCTTTATCTCCATCTAAAGTAGCAATACCGATGCTAACACTATACTTGATAATTTTATCTTCTATATGCACTTGGGAAGAATAAATTTTTTCACGAAATCTCTCTGCAAATAAGTAAGCACCTTCAGCATCTACTTCCGGAAGCATAATAGCAAACTCTTCTCCGCCAATACGAGCAATAACATCTATACTTCTGGCCATATTTAAACATGTTGAAGAAAAATGCTGAAGAACCTTATCTCCAAGTGCATGGCCATAGGTATCGTTAAGTGACTTAAAATTGTCGATATCGAGCATTAAAAAGCTCAAATTCCTTCCATATCTAGTAGAGCGCTCTATCTCTTTGTTTGATATTTCACCAAACTTGCGACGATTTAGAACTCCTGTTAAAATATCAATGAATGCTATTTTTTCCAGTTTTAGATTTTGTTTTTGATGTCTTTGAATTTCTAATTCTTTTTTACTTAAGTAGAGTTGGGTATACATATCACCTTGTAAAAGTTTTTGCCTTGTTGTTTCATAAGCGCTGTACATTTTAGCCATTTCATCATTTGTACTTGTAGATTTGAGTTTAAGTGTTCTTCCTCCGCGTGCCAAATGCTTCATAGCATCTATCAATTGATAGATTTCATTTTTTGAACTCTGTTCAAACACGTATATTATAATAACAGTTAAAACGAAAATAATACTAGAGTATAAAATCCACTTAAACAGCTTATCTGTAGCATCTTCTAGTTCATTTCTAATAAGCATGTTAATTTCATTTGTAAGTTTATCTTCAAATATTTTCATACCATTTATAAGTTCTGTCATAGATTCAAACCAAATTACAGAATTTACATCTTGAAAATTATGATTTTTTATACTATTTTCAATATTATAAATTTTATTGGAGATATTTGAGTTTATTATTGAATTTAGTTTATCTTTTTGAAGTGCTGTAGCGGTATGATTGAAATTGTTTAAAAGAGTGCTTTGCGAACCTGATAGTTGAATAAACTTGATATATTTTTCTTTATTTAATATCTCATTATTTTCTATAAGCATCGTTCCATATGCTCTTTTTAGACCTAAGGATTCTTTATACTGTAAGAGTGACGAGAGAGAAGATATGGATGAAGAAATTTCTTTATCAAGATTATAAATTGCCATTTTAGAGGTTATGCCTAAAATATTTCTGATTATTTCTGTGTAGAAATTTATTATGCTGCTCTGAGACACAGTATTGGCATCAATTTTTTTTCGAAAATTATTGAGACTATCTATATCTTTTATAAATGTTTCTATAAAAGGACTAATAACTAAAAGTTTATCACCATGTACGCTCATAAGCTTATTATTAAATGACTTTATTGATTTATCAACAATTATTCTTTGTTTGTTGAGAGTGTCTTTAAATTTACTTTGAGATGAAGATATGTATCCGGAGCTTAAACCTCTTTCAATTTGTAGTGAATGGGCTAATTCATTTATATTTGAGATAATATGAGTAAAACTTGATGTTTTTTTAATATCTTCATATCTGCTATAGTCATTAAAAAGAAGAATAAAGGCAAAAATCAGCATTCCTGTAAGTGGAATAACAGACAATAAAAATATTCGTTTTGTAAAACTAAATGCCTTAGTTGTTTTATTGATTATTCGCTTTAGTATTGATTGCTTGAGTACATGCCTCTTTGATAGAGCACATTTTTCAAAAGTATCTGTTGCAGGAATGTCTTCTTCGATAATATGATTAAATAGCCAATCTGTTAAAAAATAACTGACCTCTTGTGCATTTTCAGTGTTTAGTGAATTTGTGAGCTTAGTTTTTAGCTCCGGAAATTTCTTGATTAAAGCGCTATGATGCTCTATCCGTTCTTTGATTTTTGGATAATTACATTTTTTTAAAAAAATCTCTTCTCTGTCAAAGTGTATTTTCGTATACTTTTCTAAATCATCAAAGATGCTGTCTATGACAGATTCTGCTTCATCATCTCTTATTGCTACTGAGAGGGTGTTTATTATATTTAATATTTTTTTATGGTCGTCATCTAACTTTTTGACGCCAATGTTTAACCCATCATTCCAATTTATCATAGTAGATTATATTGTAATAAATATCATAGAGTTGTTAAAGCAAAAAAAGGATGTTTTATTTGTAGACAATTGTGCAGTTTCTTCCTGATTCTTTAGCTTTGTATAGAGCTTTGTCAGCCCTTTGTAGAATATCTTTCACATCTTTATCATTGTCTAAAATAGCTATACCGATACTTACACTGTATTTTATTATTTGCTCATCTACGGTTACTTCTGAAGTGTAAATTTCTTTACGAAATCTCTCAGCAAATATGTAAGCACCATCTATAGTAGTCTCTGGTAGCATGACTACAAACTCTTCACCGCCAACTCTTGCAACAATATCCAGGCTCCTAGCCATATCTAAACATATAGACGCAAAATGCTTAAGTATTTCATCTCCTGCAGCATGGCCGTAGGTGTCATTTATGCTTTTAAAGTGGTCAATATCAAGCATTAAAAAGCTTAAATCACTATTGTAACGATTTGAGCGCTCTAACTCTTGCATTGATAATTCTTCAAATTTACGACGATTTACTGCTCCGGTTAAAGGATCAATAAATGCCATCACTTCAAGTTTTACATTCTCTCTTTGATGGCTTTGAATCTCCATTTCTTTTTTATTTAAATAGAGTTGTGTATATATATCACCTTTGAGAAGTTTCTGTCTTGTTGTTTCATACGCATCGTACATATATGCCAGTTCATCTCTTTTTACATGTATAGGAGAGAGTCTAAGAGATCTTCCTCCAGTTGCTAAATCTTTCATAGCATTTGTTAGTTGATAAATTTGAAATTTTGTACTTTTTTTGAATGTATATAAAATTGAAAGGGTAATAACCAAAATAGCTGTTGTGAATGAAAGCCATAGAAGAAGATTCCTGATAGTATCATTAATTCTTTTTTCTATTAAAATGTTTATATCTGAAAGAAGTTCATCTTCAAAGAGTTTGATTTTGTTTATATATGTAGTCATTGACTTAAACCAAATCTCTGTGTCTAAATTTTTAAAGTCATGAATCTCAATGCTATCTTCATATAATCTTACCTGTTTGGCAATATTTGAATCTCTTAACATCTTATTTGTATGTTTTTGCGATCCACTAGCTGTATGTGCAAAGGTGCTTAAAAAAGCTTTTTGCGTACCGATGAGTCTTGTGAAAGTTATATACTCTTTTAACGTTGCGTCCTTTTGTTCAATTATCATTGTTCCAAAAGCCCTCTCTTGCCCAAGAGACTCTTTTAAGTGCTGAATAGATGATAATGTGGCAATTGAAGAAGAAACTTCTCTATCAAGATTTAAGAATGCCACTTTTGGAGTAATGCTTAGAATATTTCCAATCATACTTGTATATTTGTCTATAGTCCTAGCTTGAGAAATTACTTTACCATCAATATCTTTTCGAAGTTTATTAATAGATGAGATATCAGTTTTAAAAGTATTTATATATGGTTGAATCTCATAGATGTTTTTTATCTCAGTAGTTTTTATCTTTTCAAGAAACTCATTTGTTGCCATATCAACAATAGTTCTTTGAACATTTAAAGTGTCTTTGAACTTATCTTGTGCTGATGTTAGAAAACCACTACTTAAACCTCTTTCTATTTGAATTGTATGAACTAACTCATCTATATTTGAGATGATATTAGTAATAGCAGAAGTTTTTCTCATATCTTCATATTTATTATAATTGTTAAGTAAAATAATTGTTCCAAAAAGCAGCATTCCTATTAATGGAGTTAATGCTGATAAAAGTATTCTTCTTGTGAAGCTGAATTTATTAGTAGTTTTTGTGATGATTTTTGTTAGAAAATTGCTTTTTTCCTTTTTTTCCTTAGTTAGACCACATTTCTCAAACATAGTTATAGCAGGAATATCTTCTTCAATAATATGGTTAAATAACCAGTCTGTCAAGAAAAAACTTATTTCTTCTGCATTATAAGGCTCTTTAGAGAGAAGAAATTTTGCTTTTAGATCAGGAATCTTTTTGCTAAATATGAGATGTTGTTTTATATGTTCATCTAGTTTTTTACACCCACATTTTTTAAGTAGCTCTTCTTCTCTATGAAAATGATCTGTTGCATAGTTTTGTAACTCATCAAAGATGCTTTCTATAAATTTTTTAGCTTCATCATTACTTATTGCATGTGAGAGTTCGTTAATAATATCTAAAAGTTTTTTATGGTCATCGTCAAGGGCTTTTATCCCAAGGCTTAGACCTTCATTCCATTCTATCATAACATGATTTTAACATAATTATGTAAAGATAGACTGTTATATGGCATGAGGCAATACAAATGTAGTATAATTTTTCCTAAAAAATAAATAGGTGGTTTAATGGATCTGTATTTAATACTTTTAATATCTGGTGGTGTAATTATTTTAATCTTGCTCTATCTCTACTTAGTAACTCTTCAAGAGAAAAATAATTTACGCCTCAGCTATGCAGTATTGAGCAGCAGTTATGAACATGAGATAAGATCCTCTAAAGAAAAATTAGAAATTATGCAAAATGCAAAAGAGGAGCTCTCTAAAGAGTTTAAACTACTTGCAAATCAGATATTTGAAGATAAATCAAAAAAGTTTAACCATACCCATAAAGAGCAGTTTGAGATGCTTCTTCGTCCATTTCGTGAACAGATTACAAATTTTTCAACTCAGTCACGTGAACAGTTTAGTTATGAGGCTAAAGAGAGACATCTTTTAAAGGATGAACTTGTTCGTCTAAAAGAGATGAATGCTCAGCTATCTCAAGAAGCACTAAACTTAACAAATGCTCTAAAAGGTGAGAATAAAACACAGGGTAACTGGGGTGAAATAGTCCTAGAAAGAATACTTGAGGAGTCAGGTCTTCGTGAAGGGATGGAGTACAAGACACAAGCTACTTTAAAATCAGGAGATGGAAAAATATATCGTCCTGATGTAATTATTCACATGCCGCAGGATAGAGATATTATAATAGATTCGAAGGTTTCTCTTGTTGCCTATGAAAGATTTATGAGCCAAGAAAATCCAGATGCTAAAGCATTAGCACTTAAGGAGCATATCAGTTCAATTGCTGGACATATAAAAGATTTAAGTTCCAAAGAATATGAGAGATTAGAAGGTGTTAACACTCTTGATTTTGTACTTTTGTTTATGCCGATAGAGGGAGCTTTTTTGCTAGCTCTTGAAGCAGATGGAGAGTTTTTTAAACGAGCATACGATAGTAATATACTAGTAGTGTCTCCATCAACTCTTTTAGTTACTTTAAGAACTATAGAACATATCTGGCGTACACAAAGACAAGAGGAGCATGCAAAGAAAATTGCAAATGAGGCAGAAGCTATGTATGATAAACTTGTTTTGTTTGTGAAGAAATATATAAAATCGGTACTCATTTGCAAAAAGCTCAAGATGCTTATGACACTTCTATAAAAAGATTAAAAACAGGTAAGGGCAATATAATAAAGCGTGCTGAAAATATGGTTGAACTTGGTCTTAAACCAAAAAAATTGTTAAATATTTCAAGTGAAGATGAATCATGAAAATAAATGAAAAAAGAATCATTCCCTATCTTATTGTTGTAGTTCCGCTTGCGCTGGTATTAACTGCAAGTTTTTTTATCACTACCTTTTATATAGAGAAAGTAAATGCGTATTTTCATAAGGTAAAAGAGGGTTCTATAAAAGAGCATGTTGAATCCAAAAAAGCAAAGAGTGAGATATGGGTAGAACAGCTTAACCTTCTTTTTGATTACAAAAACAATAGAGTGGATGAAGATATAAAAGTACAACTACAAGCAAGAGTAGATATGGCTTACAAAAGTGCAAGATTTATCTATGAGAAGTATGAAGGTAAAAAAGCAAACCATGAGATTAAAGAGCGTATAGTAGATGCTCTTAATCAAATGACTTACAATACACAAAAAGATTATATTTTTATAGCTGATTTTAATGGAAACACTATACTCTCAAGAAGTTCACTACTAAATCAAAAGAATATTAGTGCATATGAAGATGTTGATGGAAGGTCTATAGTTTTAGAAGAGATACAAAAAGTTAGAAAAGAGGGTGAAGGATTTTTAGAAAGCAACTTTTACACAGGTGCCGGAAAGCAGATTATCTTAGTTAAAAACTTAGATATGTACGACTGGTATATAGGATCATCTACAAATGTTGTACAAAAAAGAGATGCTCTCAAAACATCGCTTTTAGGAATGGTGAAAAGTGTACCTATGGACAGTGTAGATTTTATGGGGCTTTATGATGATAGAAAGCCTATCTTTTTATCTAAGAAAATGCGGACATTTTTAGGAGATGAATCTCTGGAGGTTATAAGTAAAAATCTATCTAAAGAACCTACTTGGTACAAAGATCAATTAGATGGTTATTACTACTACTCAAAGTATTATGAACCACTTGATTGGTACTTGGTATATGGATTTGAAATTTCTAAAATGAGTAAAAAAGAGTTAAAAAAACAGACTGAGCTGGAAGAGATTCTTGATAATGAGTTAAAGTTTATCATAAAGGCTTCTGGATCTATTGTTATTTTTGTTGCAATCCTTTCACTATTGTTATCAAGAAAAATTAATCAAATATTTTCTCAATATCAACTTGAAGTAAAAAAAAGAACAGATGAGCTCGAAAAGCTAAATGAGTCACTAGAGCAAAGAGTATATGATGGATTAAGAGCTCATAGGCAAAAAGACAAAATGCTTATACAGCAGTCTAAAATGGCAGAAATGGGAGATATGCTAAGTATGATTGCCCATCAGTGGAGGCAGCCACTGAATCAGATGTCATATCTGTTTATGAATATTGACTCTGCTTATGAATATAAAGAATTGACAAAAGAGTATCTTGATGAGAAGCTAAAAGAAGGAAATACTCTTTTAGAATTTATGTCTGTAACTATAGATGATTTTAGAAATTACTTTAGACCAGATAAAGATAAAGAGTTTGTTCTTGTTAGTGATGTTGTACATACGAGTGTATCTCTTATGCAAAAGTCACTAGAAGTCAGTGGAGTTGAAGTAGAGCTAGAATCATACGGAAGAGATCTAACTCATATATATAAAAATGAGTTCATTCAAGTAATGCTAAACCTTATTAAAAATGCAAAAGACATATTAGTCGATAAAAAGATTGAAAATCCAAAAATAATAATCACATCCAGATGTGAGAAAGACAAACTTATTGTTGAAGTGTGTGATAATGGTGGTGGAGTGGATGAGAAAATCAAAGATAAGATATTTGATCCTTACTTTTCTACAAAAGATAAGCAGAGTGGAACAGGCTTGGGGCTATATATGTCAAAAATGATTATAGAAGAGCATTTGGATGGTAAGTTAAGTGTAAGTAACTCTAAAGATGGTGCCTGTTTTAAGATTGAGATCTAATTTTACTTTTTAATTATTTGTTGTTTATTTTAGTATAGAATTCGCATATATGAAGTCAATTAAAAATAAGATATTATCGGTTTTACTTTTCACATTCGCTTTTTTTGTGATGCATGACTACGTCGTTGTAGATCATCATATCAATATGAAGTATGAAGTTTATCATCTAGACCATGATGAGACTTCAATGGAAGCACAGGCTCATATTCATGATGCTATTCACACAATACTGGCTTTTAATTGTGAAGCAGAATTAACGATGCAAGAAAAATTATCAGATATAAAACCTTCAAACTTACTATTAACATTAATCTCCAATGTTAACCAAGTTCCACAAAGACCCCCTCTAAGCTAACTTTTTTCTATTTATATATTATTTAAAAAAAAGGTTAAACCATGAAACTAAAACTATTTTTAGTGTTTTTTATTGCGCTAAATGCAGATGCTCAAAACTTGTCAGAAATTTTAGACTCACTGCAAAAGAGCAAAAAAACACTTTCCATAACACAAAGAACTTATTCAGATATAGCTAAAAATGAGCTGTTTTCAACACAAGAAGCACCTGAACTTGGCCTTAGCATCTCTCACGCTGATGAGACAGCAAATGATGGTGTAGAGTACTCTCTTGGCATCTCTCAAAATTTGGCTCATCCATTTTCATCTTCCAGTAAAGATAGAGCTACTGACTCTTTAACAAAAGCTATAAAGCAAAAATCAAAACATGAGCTTCATGTTCTTACATTAGAAGTCTCTTCAAGATATCACTCAGCTTGTACTTCAAAAGAGATGAGTGATAGGGCAGAGGAACTTTTTAAAGAGCAGAGCAGTAGATTTAATCAACTCCAACGCGCTTATGATTTAGGAGAAATTTCAAAAAAAAGTCTTCTTTTTAATAAGCTAGACTTGGTAAAGCTACAACAAAAAGTAGTCTCTCACAAGAGATCTTATTTAGCAGAGTTGTCATATCTTCAAGAGGCTGCTGATAATTTGAAAATTGACGAACTCTCATGTGATGATTTACTTAAAATATCTAAGGATGTAAAATTAAACAACATCGATGAACATGGTGAAATAAAAGAGATCACGTATCAACAAAACTCAGTGAAATCTTTTTATGATGTTTATAACTCATCATTTAAGTCTATTGGCTATGAAGTTCTATATGAAAAAGAGTTAGATAAAACGCGTTATACATTCGGGCTTAGCATCCCACTTGGTGCGGTGACTTCACAAACTCAAAAACAACAAGCTGAGTATCTGCATAAAAACTCATCACTTTCAGCTGCCAAAGATGCTCTTACTTCAGAAATTATTAACGCTTCAAAGTCTTTACAACTAAAAGTAGGAACTCTATATGATGAATATACTCTGTTAAATCAAGAGATATTACCAATGAGTTTAGAGCTTAGACAACTTGCAAAATCTGCTTTGTCTGAGGGAGAGGGTACGATAATGGAGTACCTGGATGCAACAAGATCTTATTCAGAAAACTTGTTAGAGATGCTAGAAATCAAAAAAAATTACTACTATGAGCTTTTTGAACTTTATAAAAAAGCTGACTTAGATTTAGGAGAAAAATTATGAAAAAATTATTTACTTTATTAGTTGTTAGTCTGAGTCTATTTGGGGCTCAAATTATAGAGATATCAAAAAAACAACAAGCTGATTTGGGTGTAAAAACGCAAGAAGTCACAATTGTTGATTCGATCACTGTTGGACCTTATAATGGAATTGTTGCACTAGATAAAAGAGATGTTATATCTATCGGTTCAACAGTAGAAGCCGTTGTAACAAATATATATGTAAGAAAGTTAGATCATGTAAAAAAAGGAGAAAAACTTTTAACTCTTAAGAGTAATGAGCTTTTAAATCTTCAAGAGAAATATATAAAGGCACTCATAGAGAGTAAAAACATAGATAAAAACTATGAAAGAAATCAAAAACTTCAGAATGAAGGAATAATCTCACACAAAAAACTTTTAGAATCATTTCAAGAGAAGCAGAGTATAGATTTAAGAGTTAAACTCAGTGCAAATGAACTTCTTGCAAGTGGCTTGAGCGTAGAAATGCTACAAAGAATCCAGAAAAATTATCAGCCTATCATGCAGATAAATATTCTTGCTCCAAGAGATGGCATCATAAATAAAATAGATGTAAATATTGGTGAAACTGTAGAATCCAACCGTAGTATGATGAGTATCTTCGCAGATGGAAAAAGATTTTTAGAACTTAGTGTTCCTGTTAAATCTATAAACAATATTTCTATTGGAGACAAGTGTCTGTTTTCATCATATAGCGCGACAATAACTGCAATAGGAAATGTAGTAAACAGTGAGTCACAGTCAGTGCAAGTAAGAGCTATGATAGATAGTGCCAAAGATATTATGATAAACAGAATCTACTCTGTAGAGATTACAAAAAAGATTAGCGGAGCAGTAAAAATAAAAAAAAGTGGTTTAGTTTTTGAAGAAAATAGCTCTTATGTTTTTAAAAAAGTGGCTAGCGGATTTGAAGTTGTAAGTGTTACTATTATTAAAGAGGGGCCTTCTTGTTATATTGTTAATTCTGATTTAAAAGCAGGAGATGCTTTAGCAGTCAGCTCAACATCAGCACTTCTAGGTGCTATGGAAACTCCAGATGAGTGAAAAATTAATTAGCTTTGCACTAGGGCAGAGAGTATTAGTCCTTTTAGTAGCAACGGCAGTTCTTTTCTTTGGCGCATATTCAATGCTAAAATTACCCGTAGATGCTTACCCTGATGTTGCACCAACACAGGTAAAAATTATTTTAAAAGCTCCTGGTATGACACCTGCAGAGATGGAAGCACGGGTAATGATTCCTGTTGAGCAGAATATGCAGAGTATTCCAGATCAGAAGATTGTGCGATCACTCTCAAAATATGGCATCTGTGACATTACAATTGACTTTGCAGATAAAGTAGATATCTACTGGGCAAGACAGCAGGTGGCACAAAGACTTAGTGAAGTGAAAGATTCACTTCCTTCAAATGTAACAGGTGGCTTGGCTCCGATTACCACGCCTCTTGGTGAAGTTTTGATGTTTACGATTGAGTCTGATACACTTGATCTGATGCAAAAGAGAACACTTCTTGACTGGGTTATAAATAAAAGAATACGTTCTATTGATGGTGTTGCAGATACAAATGCACTTGGTGGATATGTAAAGACCTATGAAATCGTTCCAGATTTTGCAAAAATGAAACTATATAAAATAAATATGAAGTCATTACAAGCAGTTCTTAGTGAGAACAATAAAAATGATGGAGTAGGAAGATTATCTATTGGTGAACAAAGTCTTTTTATCCGCTCAGAAGGAAGACTTAAAGATATACCAGATATTTCAAATTTAATTCTAAAATATGAAAATGGCAGAAATATCAGAGTTTCAGATATTGCAGAAGTTAGGATAGGTTCGCTTACAAGAGCTGGTTTTGTGACAAAAGATGGCAAAGAAGAAGCTGTTCAAGGTCTTATACTCTCAAGAAAAGGTGTTGACACATCAGGGGTTTTAAAAAGAGTAAAAGAAGAACTTAAAAAGATAGAAAAAGAGCTGCCAAAGGGTACAACTCTAAATATATTTTATGATCGCTCAGACTTAGTTTCTAAAGCTATAAATACTGTTTCAATGGCACTTTTAGAAGCTTTGGTTTTAATAGTGATTATTTTGTACCTGTTTTTAGGAAACTTTGCATCTGCATTTAGTGTTGCAATAATTCTGCCTTTTGCAGGGATGATGACGTTCATCGCAATGGGTTACTTTGGAATCACTGCAAACTTGATGAGTCTTGGTGGTTTAGCCATTGCAATTGGAATGCTCGTAGATGCAGGAGTTGTAATGGTTGAAAATATTAGTGAGCATCTATATGATAAAAAGTATAAAAATGAGCCTAAATTAAGACTGGTGATGAGTTCCGCAAAAGAGGTTGCAAGCCCTGTTTTTATAGGTATTTTAATTATCATCATAGTTTTTTTACCACTGTTGACGCTAGAAGGACTAGAGGGTAAACTTTTTGTACCAGTTGCTCTTAGTATAGTATTCGCTCTAACTTCATCACTAATCTTAGCGCTTACTTTTATCCCGGTAGTAAGTTTTTATGTATTAAAACAGACTCCACATGCAAAAGTACCACTTATGGTATTTTTGGAAAATAGATATGAGACTATCTTAAAGTGGTCTCTAAAACATCAGAAGATTGTTTTCATAGTAGCTGCTGTTTTATGGCTGGCGGCTGTTGGCGCTTACACTCAAGTAGGTAAGACTTTTATGCCGACACTAGATGAGGGTAATGTTATTATCGGTATAGAAAAAAATCCATCTATTTCATTAGATGCTAGTAAAGATATTGATCTTAAGATTCAGCAGTCACTTATGAGAGAAGTCCCTGAGATTATATCAATAGTCGCACGTGGCGGTAGTGATGAGATTGGACTTGATCCAATGGGTCTAAATGATACAGATACGTTTTTGGTTTTAAAGCCAAAAGATGAGTGGAGGGTTCCTTCAAATGAGTGGCTTCTTGATGAGTTTAGAAAAGTTCTTGATGAGTTTGTTGGTATAGAGTATGGATTTACTCAGCCTATTGCTATGAGAATATCAGAGATGTTAAGTGGTTCACGCGGTGATATTGTTGTAAATATTTATGGAGGAGATACCGTGAAGCTTGAGAGCATCGCCGGTGATGTGGTAAAAATCACAGAGTCCATAAAAGGAAGCAGCGATGTCTATAAAAAAGCAAATGATGGTGTTGCGTATTGGGAAGTAGAGTTTAAAGATGAAGCTATGGCTAGGTATGGAGTTAGCAGAGATGAACTCTCATCTTATCTTCAGGCAAGTGTAAATGGTATTGAAGTCGGCATTATACAAGAAGAGCTGAGACGAATACCTCTTATGATAAAGGGCGATAAAAATCTTCAAACTAGCATGAGTACAAATATAGACTTACAATATGTACTGAGTAATGGAAACAGTGTTGAGATAAATGAGTTGGTTGATTTTAAAATGACACAAGGACCTGTTCAGATAAATCATGAGAATGGTATGAGAAAAAGTTTGGTGCAGACAAATGTTGTGGGTCGTGACCTTGTTGGTTTTGTTGATGAACTAAGTGCTAAGATAGAAACCTCTATAGATTTACCTCAAGGCTATTTTATTGAGTACGCAGGAGAATATAAAAACCAGCAAAGAGCTTCAAAAAGATTATCTATAATTGTACCACTAAGCATAGGACTTGTGTTTATATTATTGCTCATTACATTTAAGTCATCTCTACAGGCATTTTTAGTTCTTCTAAATATTCCTTTTGCCTTGATTGGTGGGGTATTTGGACTCTACTTTACTGGTGAGTATATGAGTGTTCCGGCTACAGTTGGATTTATTGCTCTAATGGGTATAGCGGTTTTAAACGGTGTGGTTATGCTCAACTATTTTAATTATTTAAAACAGAGTGTAAAAGACTCTTTAGAATTGGTTACTATTGGTTCGATTAGAAGACTTCGTCCCGTTCTTATGACTGCATCTATTGCAGCGCTTGGACTTATTCCTATGCTTTTTGCAACAGGTCCAGGTTCTGAGATACAAAAACCACTGGCCATTGTTATCATAACCGGTTTAGTGTCATCTACATTTTTGACTCTGGTATTACTGCCAATTTTGTATCATAAGTTTGTTTTGAAAAAGAGCGAGTAGATATTAGAAGTTCGCTTATCAGATTTACTGATAAGCGAAAAAAAGTTTATTACTGAGCTATTTATAATGCTCTAGTGCTAACATATCTTTTAGCAATTTCATCAATTCTGCTAGTTGCGAGCATCGCCACAATAAACGTAAATACAAACGCATAACTAGATGGCATACCCAAGATATATGAAAGTGCTAAAAATCCCAAAAGCGGGATAGCTACAAAAAATATACCAAGCATCATTTTCACTTGAAGTTTAATGTTTGTCTCAAACTTTGTATCACAACCAACCACACAAGTAAGAGGATTGGCTTCAAAGTTTTTAAGCTCTTGAGAGATGTTAACATCCACATTTTTATTTCTGTGCTTATCTTCAACTTTTTCAAATATATCTCTTACGCTATTGCACAAAAACATATCTGTTAAATCTAAAAATTGTTTAATCATAAAGTCCTCCTTATAGTATTTATAAGTATATTATAACATATTTTTATGTTTTGTTAAAATTACTCACTGTATATATGTAGTTTATATCCGCTTCCGGATATGTTCTCGATACAATCTTGTGGTACTTTTTTTCTTAACCCACGCACTAATGAGCGAATAGCATCTTGACTCATTCCTTCATATGCCCAAATAGAACTCTCAATCTCTTCATACTTAACAACTCTTGTATGGTGATGAGCTAAAAGATCTAAAAATAGAGTCTCATTCTTTGTTAGCTTAATCTCTTTGCCATCATCATAGATAATCTTTTCATAAGCATTATATTGGGCCGTTGGAGATAGTGGTAGGTTAAACTTACTTTTATCTTCTATAAGTTCTATTGATTTTTCCAATGCACCGATAAGTTTCTCTTTTGTTATAGGTTTGATGATGTATTTTACAAGCTGAAGTTCAACAGCTTTTAGCAGGTATTCTGTGTCAGAATGAGCAGTTGCTATAATAATCTGGACATCTTTATCGTGAGCTCTTATATAGCTTGCCATATCAATGCCGTTGAGGCGTGGCATGCTTATGTCAGTGATTATGATGTCAGGTTTATGTTCTCTCCAAACTTTAATAGCTTCTTTGCCGTCTTTTGCTTGGAGTACTTCTTTAGCAACGCGTTCAAGGTACTCAACAGCACTTTTTCTGACCATATCTTCATCTTCGACATAAAGAACGGTGAAATTTTTTAACATATCTTTCATCTGTTGCCCCTAAAACCTATTTTTAGATATTATACTACTATGAATATACAAACACAATACAACTACGAAAAAACATGGACAACAACAAAAGAGGCTGATCTTCTTAGGATGATAGAAGAGGAGATTGGAGATGCAGATCCAAAGGGTACGCTTCTGTATGTAAAAGAGGCTATAAAAAGTGGAAAGACTATAACTGTGGGCAGCTGTAGATTTAGACAAGAGAAATAGGAGTAAATAATGGATAAAGAACTAGAAGAAGTCAATAAGTTTTACAATATAGTAATAGAGTTTATCGCTAACTACTCTTTTCAGATTCTCGGTGCCTTAATAATAATTATTATTGGTATTTTTGTCTCTAGATATGTTCAAAAATTTGTTTTAAGAGTTATGATAAACAATAAGATAGATGAGACTTTAAGTGGATTTGTTGCTAATTTTGTAAGATTTTTAGTTGTTGCAATTATGGCAATATTGGCCCTTGGAAAACTGGGCATCTCTATAGCCCCTTTCATAGCTGCTCTTGGTGCAATTTCTCTTACAGCTGGACTGGCTCTTCAAGGAAGTGTCTCAAACTTTGCTGCTGGTATTGTGCTTGTTCTTACTAAGCCATTTAAGATAGGTGATACAATAACTGTACACGATGTTTATGGAGAAGTGGAAGATATAAAACTTTCATATACATCACTAAGAAATGAAGATGGTGAGCAGATAACTATACCAAACAAGTATATGATAGGTGATGTTTTGGTAAATTCATTTTCTTATCGTGTAGTTGAAGGAAATGTCGGTGTGGCTTATGACAGTGATGTTGAAAAAGCAATAAGTACGATAAAAGATGTTGTACTCTCTCAAAAAGATGTAAGCAGTGAAAATGAACCGATTGTCGGAGTAGAGAGATTTAACGACAGCTCAGTAGATATAGCTTACAGATACTGGGCTCCTACAAAGAGTTTTTTTAAAACACAATATGATGTAAATATAAAAGTCTTAAAAGCATTAAACAGTGCAGATATTACAATACCGTTCCCTCAAAGAGAGATTAGAGTTTTAGGAGAAGATAGTGTTTCAAAATAGCGATATAGCAAAGTTAATTATTAGACTTAGTCTTGGTATCATGATGTTATTTCATGGTGTTGACAAAATCATAAATGGCATAGGTGGCGTAAAGTATCTTACAACAAACGCAGGACTTCCTGAGTTCTTAGCTTATGGAGTTTATGTAGGTGAAGTAGTAGTGCCTATCTTTATAATCCTTGGACTATATGCTAGAGTTGCTTCAGTAGTTTTAGCTTTAAATATGCTTATGGCTATCTTTTTAGCTCATGGAGGATCACTACTTGCATTAGGAAAACATGGCGCACCTGTTATTGAACTTCCATTGTTTTATCTGATACTTTCAGTAGCTGTATTTTTACTTGGTTCAGGACGTTATAGCGTTAATTCTAAGTAATATTTTATACTTTTTACTGTAGAGTTTATATAAAATTTATTTATATAAAGGCTTGGAAAACAAATGTTAAGTAAATCAAAAATAAGTGGAGTTGTCTGGTATAAATCACTCGGCTTTTCAATCCTTTTTTGGTTTTTACTTTTATCATTAGTTCCTCTGCTTATTATCTCGTATGAGAGTAATGCAATAAGTGTAAAAAGTTTTAAAGAAGCTGCTTATGAAGACCTGAAACATTCAGTAGAATTAGAAAAAAAGTTTATTGACAACTGGTTTTACTATAGGAAAGTTGATATATCAATTTGGTCACAAACTAAAGCAAATATAGATTTTTTAACTCTTCTTATATCGGAATATAAAAATAGTAATAATAACTTAAGTGAGTTTGTAAAAACTTATAACTATGTAGATATCCGGAATAAAAATCAGAATGACCTGCTAAAACTAGTTAAACATTATGACTATATTTATGACCTGTTTTTGATTAATGACGAAGGTGATATTCTCTATACAGTAGCTCAAGAAGATGACCTTGGCACTAATCTGCTAGAAGGTGAATATTCTTCAACAAAATTTGCAGCGTCTTACTCTAAAACAATTAAAGACGGAAAAATTAATTTTTCTGATTTAGAACTTTACAAACCTTCAAATAATGTAATCACAGGCTTTTTAACTGCACCATTAGTTGATGATAAAGGTAATCGAGTTGGCGTGATGGCTGTTCAGTTAAAAGCAGAGCGTATCTCTTCACTTTTTAATGATGGAGTTAATAGAACGAGTAATTATCTTCTCAGCTCAGATGGATTACTTATAAGTGATATGGCATCTCTAACCGATAGATCTAAAGTTGAAGCTTTGGTTTTAAAAGAGTGGTATATATCTCACAAGAATGAAGAGTCTCTAGAGACTATGTCTGGTTACAAAAATCCATTTTCACAAGACGTAATAGGAACGTATGATAATGTTGATGTTCTAGGTGTAAAATGGATACTTTTTAGTGAAATTAATGAAGAAAGTATTTATAAAATTGCAAATAAGGCAACATATAAAGCTTTTATTTTCTTTATAATAACTATGATTATCGTTGTGATAGTCGCATTTTTTATATCCCGTCGTATAGTTAAGCCTATTAAATCTCTATTGGATGCCAGTATAAAATTCTCCAGAGGTGAGCGAGATGTAAGTCTAAATCTTGGGTGTAAAGGGGAAATAGGAGAGCTGGAATCTGCATTTAACATAATGATTTATTCTTTAAAAGAGAATGAAGAACGATTAAAAGAACAGACTTCAGAGGCTAAAAAAGCACTACAAGAGCTTGCTGAACAGAAGTTTGCACTTGACGCACACTCTATTGTTGCAATTACAGATGTAAAAGGCACCATAACATTTGTAAATGAAAAGTTTATAGAAATCAGCGGGTATCCAAGAGAAGAGTTGATAGGAAAAAACCATCGCCTGCTTAACTCAGGGCTTCATGGTATGGAGTTTTGGAATAATATGTATGCAACAGTTTCAAGCGGTAAAATTTGGCATGATGAAGTTTGCAATATTGCAAAAGATGGACATTTTTACTGGGTAGATACAACTATAGTTCCATTTATGAATGAAAATAACAAACCAAAGAGTTATGTAGCAATTCGAACTGATATAACAGATAAAAAAGCTGCAGAGTTAGAACTTATAGAAGCAAATGAGATTGCAGAGGAAAGTGTAAAAGCAAAATCAGAGTTTTTAGCAACTATGTCTCATGAGATAAGAACGCCAATGAACGGTGTTATAGGTATGCTTGGTTTACTTATGAATACTAAACTTGATGAGACTCAAAGGCGTCAAGCATCTTTGGCTGAGGGCAGTGCAAAAGCACTTCTAACTCTCATAAACGATATTTTAGATTTTTCTAAACTTGAAGCAGAAAAGATGGAGCTAGATAATATTGATTTTAACCTTCGTGACGAACTGGAAACTTTTAGAGATACTATAGCAATTAAAGCTCAAGAAAAAGGTATTGAAGTCATCCTAGATACAAGTGATATAAAAACAGATATCATAAATGCGGATTTAGGTCGAATACGTCAAATACTTTTTAATATCGTAGGTAATGCGGTTAAGTTCACATCAAAAGGTCATGTTCTTATAAAAGCAAGTTTGACTCTAGTAGACAAGGTAAATGCAAGGTTAATTCTAAAGATGTCAGACACTGGAATCGGTATACCTAACGATAAGCTGGATAGACTTTTTGAATCATTTTCTCAAGTAGATGCATCTACCACAAGAAAGTATGGGGGAACGGGACTTGGTCTTGCTATTGTGCAAAAGTTATGTTCTTTGATGGGTGGCAAGATAGACGTTAAAAGTGATTTAGGACATGGAAGTACATTCACTGTTGATATTGGTGTAAAACTTAGCAAAAGTTCATCGTTGGTAAAAACACCAATTGCAGATAATATTGAGTTCGATAAAAACACAAAAGTCTTATTGGTTGAGGATAACCAAACAAATCAAATTGTCGCACAAGGAATTTTAAATAGTTTTGGGCTAAATGCGGATGTGGCCAATAATGGTATAGAAGCTCTTGAACTACTAAAAGACTCTGCTAAAAAGTATGATGTTGTTTTGATGGACTGCCAGATGCCAGAACTAGATGGCTATGATACAACAAGGGCTATTAGAGATGCAAAAGCAGGAAAAGCATATATATCAATACCAATTATTGCAATGACTGCAAATGCTATGGCTGGAGATAAAGAAAAGTGCAGTATTGCCGGGATGGATGATTATTTATCGAAACCTTTAGATCCAGAGTTACTCAGAAGCACTCTCGCTAAGTGGTTATTGAAAAAAGATAAAGTAGAAAACAATAGCAAGAAAGAGCTCTTATTATGGGATGAGAAAAATGCTTTAAATCGCCTTGGAGGTTCTGAAAAACTTCTAAAAAAAGTATTGCTGATCTTTGCAGATGATATACAAAACTCACTAAAATCTCTAAAAGAGGCAATAGAGAAAAAAGATGACTCAGGTATAAAACTTCATTCACACTCTATAAAAGGTTCATGTGGAAATGTGAGTGCAATGAAGATGGAGCAAATGGCTAGAGAGATAGAGTTAAATGAGTCTGAGTTTAAAGAAGAAGAACTTCACGAAAAGTTTCAAGAACTGCAAAAAAATGCATCTGAATTGTTGAGAGTTTTAGATGAGTATATTAAAAAAGATGCCAGTTTGCACAATATAGAAAAAAAACTTAGCGAACTAGAGATAATTAAAATAATGCTATTCCTAAAAGAAGAGTTGAAAAAAGGCTCATATATTGATACTGGCAGTATGGATATTTTTAACATAAGTATAGATGAAGCAAGAGATTTAAAGTTGAAGAAGTTAAAAAAAGAGATAGACAGTTTTTTGACAGATGAAGCATTAGTGACAATAGATGATATTTTAAATCAAGTGATGTAAATTATGAAGTTAATGTTTAAGATTACTGCTGTTTTATTCTTTATGATATTAATCTTTGTGATATATAGCAGTTATTTAAAGAAAGATAACGGTGTTGAAGATAATAAGATAATCCTTGGTCAATCATGTGCCATGACTGGCTCAGCAACTGACCTTGGAAGATCAATTCACAATGGAGCACTTGCTTATTTTAAATATATAAACTCAATAGGTGGAGTTCATGGCAGAAAAATTGAACTAATCACTTATGATGATAAGTATGAACCTTCACTCGCTAAAGAAAATAGTTTAAGACTCATCAAAAAAGATAAGGTATTTGCACTTTTTGGAGAGATGGGATCTCCTACTTCAAAAGTTGTTTTAGACGTAGTCAATAAATACAAAGTTCCTTTTTTAACCCCATATAGCGGAGCAGAATTTTTACGAAAACCTTTCAACCCTTTAGTAGTGAACTTTAGAGCAAGTTACTATGCAGAAACTGAGGCATTAGTGAAGTATTTAGTAGATGACCTTAAGATGAATAATATTGCAGTATTTTATCAAAATGACAGTTATGGAAAGGCTGGACTCAGAGGGACAGAGATTGCGCTAAAAAAAAGAAGATTGAGGCTTAGTGCAAAAGGAGCTTATGTGAGAAATACACTCTCAATAACGACAGCTTTGAATTTTATTAAAAGAGTGAAACCCCAAGCTGTTATTATGGTTGGAGTGAATAAGCCTAGCATCAAATTTATAAAACGTGCCAAGAAAGAGGGACTTGTAAATACAATATTTGCAGCTATTTCTGCCATAGGAAGCGAGATTTTAGCTAAAGAGTTAAAAGGTAATACAGATAATATCGTTATTTCACAAGTTGTTCCTTTAGCATGTAATATATCTAACGCAGCAGTTGCAGAGTATAAAGAGATACTTGAAAAGTATTCTCCTGATAAGAGTTGTAATTTTATCTCTTTAGAAGGTTTTTTAAGTGCGAAGCTTGTCGTTGAAGCACTTAAGTTAAATGGAGAGTCACTAACAAGAAAGAGTTTTATACGTAGCTTTGAGCAGTTGCCAAATAATGCTTTACATGGTATAGAGATTGGTCTTTCACCAAATGATCATCAAGCTATGGATAGCATCTATCTTACAACCTTTAAAAATGGTGAGCTAGTAGCAATAGAGGAAAAGAAGTAGATGAATTTTTTAGATAGATTAACACTTAATGTAAAACTTAACATACTTATATTTATGACTGCTTTTTCTATTTTAATAGTCACTGCTCTATCTTTTTATATTCGCTATGAAAATAGAAATATAACAGACAGTATATATCAAAACCATATTGAACCTTTGGTGACCTTGGAAGAGATTAAAGATATATACAATATCAATATTCTTGACACAATTAATGAAGAAAAAATAGGTAATATCTCAAAAGATGAAGCAATTGAAGTCTTGACATTGGCTAAAGAGTTACTAGAAAAAAAATGGAATCAGTTTGCACTAAAAGAGATAGACGATGAAGAAAAAGAACTTTTTGCCTACTCAAAAAGAGAGTTTATAAAGATTGTAAAAATATTAAAAAACAACGAGAGTGCTAATGATGAAGAACATAATGAAAATATTGTAAAACTAAAAGATATTATTAGTTATGCCAATATTGAGTTGAATGAATATATAAGGTTTCAGCTAGCTCTTGCATACAAAAAAAAGGTGAATTCTGATTATAAATATCTTCAACTAATCATATATGCTTCTATTTTTATTCTTCTGATGGCTACTCTTTTTTACTTGTTTGCTGTGAAGATTAAAAATAATATTAATACACTAAGCAGAGAATTAGTTGAAGCTAAGGAGATAGCAGAAGAGAGTGTTAAAACTAAAGCAATATTTTTGGCAAGTATGTCTCATGATATAAGAACTCCAATGAATGGTGTAATTGGGATGCTTGGTCTCTTAATGAACTCAAAATTGGATGACACTCAGAAGCACCAAGCATCTCTGGCTAAAAGTAGTGCAAAAGCACTTCTTAGTCTTATAAATGATATTTTAGATTTTTCAAAAGTTGAGGCTGGAAAGATGGATTTAGAATATATTGATTTTAACATTCGTGATGAGCTTGGAGACTTTGCAGAAGGGATCGCTTTTAGAGCACAGGAAAAAGGTGTTGAACTTATTTTAGAAGTTACAGATATTGAACAAAATATGATAAAAGCAGATCCAGGACGAATCCGACAAATACTCTCTAATATAGTAGGTAACTCCATTAAGTTTACATCCGAAGGATTTATTGCGATTAAAGCAATCTTGGATGTTACAGAACCTACAGATGCAAGATTGATTATTGAGATGTCTGATAGTGGAATAGGCATTCCAGAAGATAAAATAGATACTCTCTTTGACTCTTTCTCCCAGGTAGATGCATCTACTACAAGAAAGTATGGCGGGACTGGGCTTGGACTGGCTATTGTTGAAAAATTGTGTGAGCTAATGAATGGTAAAGTGGAAGTTAAAAGTGATTTTGGAAAAGGAAGTATATTTACTATAGATATTAGTGTAGAACTTAGTCAAGACAGATCTTTAGCTATTCCTCATAACTCGGTTAAAGATAAAAAGATTTTAATTATAGATGATTCAAAATTCAGTATAGAAGCCATGAAAAAACAACTCCAACACTGGGGAATGAAAGTTTACAGCGCGATTGATTCCAAAGAAGCATTAAAAATGTTACAAGATGATAGTTTTGATATAGCATTTATAGATAGAGTGATACCAGATATGAATAGCGAAGAACTTGCTAAAACAATTAGAAAGAACACTGCATATAGTAGTATGAAAATTATTATGATGACTTCGCTTATAGATAGAGTAGATGCCATTAGCTATCGTAATATTGGGATAGATGGTTTTTTCCCAAAACCTGCTACTACTAAAGATCTTTTTAAAGCTCTTGATACTCTTTTTAAAGATGATAATTTCTTCAGCAGTGAAAATATTGAAGAAGAGCAAGACCCTATATTTGAAAGTAATATATTACTAGTTGAAGATAACATCACTAATCAGCTTGTCGCAAATGGGATGTTAGAGGACTTTGGACTTGAAGCAGACATAGCAAATAATGGTATTGAGGCTTTAGAGATGTTAAATAGCTCTTCTAAAAAATATAACCTTATTTTTATGGATTGTCAGATGCCAGAGCTTGATGGATATGGTGCAACTCAAGCTATCAGAGCTGAGCAGGCTGGAGAGAGATATACAAATATACCGATTATCGCTATGACTGCAAATGCTATGCAAGGTGATCAAGAGAAGTGTAGGTCTGCCGGTATGAGTGATTATCTTGCTAAGCCAATAGATAAAGAATTGTTGAAAAATATACTTCTTAAATGGCTGTAAGCAATATGTAATTACATACTTTTCAAATATTTGATTAAGAAACTATTAAGAGTAAGCCTAGTAAGCTTTACACTATAAAAATTAAGTAAAGGGTATGAATGAAAGAAAAAGCAGTTGTATTAATTGTTGATGATGTGGCATCAAATGTACAAATACTTGCTGAAGTATTGAAAGATGAGTACCATATAAAAGTAGCGGTAGACGGCAGAAGTGCGATAGAACTAAGTACTAAAAAGCCATACCCTGACTTGATTTTACTTGATGTAAATATGCCTGATATGGATGGATACGACGTACTACGAGAATTAAAAAGATGTGTTGGGAGTGATAGTGTTCCAGTTATTTTTGTGACAGGCAACGATACTGAAGAAGACGAAGAAAAAGGTCTCCTCTTAGGCGCAGTTGATTATATTAAAAAACCGATACATCCAGCTATAGTAAAAGCGAGAGTTAGAACTCAGGTAACACTTAAAAAACAGAGAGATGAGCTTATCTACAATGCTGTGCATGACCAACTCACAGGTCTTTATAACCGCAATCACTTAGTTTTAGAAGGAGAGAGAAAATTCTCAAGAGCATTTAGAAAAAATGATAAGTTGAGTGTTATGATGATTGATATAGATCACTTTAAAATAGTAAATGATACTCATGGACATTTAACTGGAGATCTGGTTTTAAAAGAGGTAGCATCTCTGCTTATTCAGGATAATAGAACTGAGGACTTTAGTGCAAGATTTGGCGGAGAAGAGTTTATAGTCGTTCTGGATGGCTGCTCAAAAGAAGACGCAAAAGAAAAAGCAGAGACTCTTAGAAAAAAGATTGAAGAGTTAAATCCGGCTGATATAAAAGTAACTGCCAGTTTTGGAATTAGTGAGTTAAATAAAGAACACAATAGTTTCGAGTCTCTTTTAAGAGCAGCAGATTCAGCACTATATTCTGCAAAAAGCAGTGGGCGAAACTGCGTCGTAGTAGCTTAAAAAAGCTTCTAAGGATGAGGAACTTTCAGTTTAGAGTTTAGACTCCATCCAATAATAGCCATTAAAACAATAACTGCTATTGCAGGTAAAATATTATAAGCGTGTGTGAGATATACTAACCAGAGTAAAATCGCTCCAAGAGGAGTTGGTACGCCTGTAAAATATTTAGATACTTCTCCAGCATCTGTATTAATATTAAAATGTATAAGTCTTCTAAGTCCTGATATAACATAGTAGATGCTAACAACAGCAGCAAGAATTGTCCAGATGCCAGAGAGTGAAGTAGAGTAAACTGCTTGAAAGATTAAAAATACAGGAACAAGTACGAAACTTAAAAAGTCTGCAAAACTGTCCAGTTGAACACCAAACTCATTTGATAATTTGTATTTTCTGGCAATTTTACCGTCAAAAATATCAAAAGCACCGCCAATCCATGCTAAAACAATTGCTAAAATAAAATTGTTTTGAGTAATGAAGTAAGTTGCAAGAAGACCGGCTGTAATATTTACAAAAGTAAAAAGATTTGCCAGATTAAAGTGAGAAGTTGCTTGGTATAAAAATTTCATAAATTACCTTGAGTGAAGTTCTGGCGTAATTATATCTCTTATCATGCTATTAATCAATTTTTTATATCTTAATTTGTAGTAAAATAGTAAATATATAATAATTATTAATAATGATAACTTTTATCATTATTAAGATGCTTCTAAGTTGATATCTATTATCATTTGAATAAGACAATATAAAGACGGACTAAAAATGATAGATATGATTTATTTGGCGCATGCTGATGAAACTACTGCTAAAGCAAAAACTCCTATAGTTACAGAAAAAATGACTACGGCTATAGAGCAAAGCGGTATGATTCACTCTAAAGTAGCAGGAAGATATGATGTTGTAAAAATACTTCCAAAAGAAGCAGATAGTTTTGACACTATGTTCGACTATGCTGATGCTTTTGGTAAGTTTAGACTCTCTTATATAAATAGTGCACATAAGATCAGTTCCCTCCCTAATAAAACAGAAAAAAGTGCTACATCTTTGGGTGGTGAATTTGGTTTTAACACTGCTGAATTTCATGGACTTCAAGCACATGTAGCGGCTTATGTGTCACAAGGTCTTGATTTTATAAATCCAGATAAAAATGATCTCAATGAAGATTTTTTCGCAAAAGATTTAAGCTCTTTCGCTTACATTGCAGAGGCTAGTATCAACTATAGTAACGAATACTTTCAAGCAAAAATTGGACGTGTAAGAGTTGAGACACCTTTTGCAAACAGTGATGATATAAGAATGGCTCCAAATACATTTGAGGGTGCGTGGGCAAATATCGATTATAACGATAAAGTAAAAACTCAACTTTTATACTTTAACAGATGGGCTGGTTATGATTCTCAAGATGAGAGCGCAGGGGCATTTCAAAACGAGTTTAAAGACTTGGTTGGCTCTGATAGTTTTGGGATGCTTGGAGCATCTATAGCGTATGAATATGCGAAAAACAGTGAGACTTCTTTTTGGTATAACTATATCGATAAGATGAGTGCTATTGCATATGCTGAGATAGTAGGAATATATTTTATTGATGGTGAAGATATTCACTTGGATTATGGAGTTCAAGCTACCAATATACAAGAGTTAGAAAGCTCAAATGTTGGTGGGAATGTTTTTGGTGCAATGTCTATCTTTCATTACAATGGAGCATTTTTTGGAGGAGCGTACAATATTTCACTTTCAGATAATGGAAAATACGTAACAAATGGTTTTGGCGGTGGTCCTTACTACACTTCACTTGATGAAGCATCTATCTCTTCAATCTCAGAAGCAGGTTCATCGTATACAGGTGGAGCAAATAATAATGCTGAATCTTTTAGAATTGGCGCAGGTTACGAGTTTGAAGCAGTTTCAATAGAGGGTTTAGTCCTTGAACTTGTTTATGGTGAGCTTTACAGTGATAATGGCAGAATTATAGAAAAAGACGCAATTATAACTTATGACATAACTGATAAATGGTATCTAGAAGCTACCTACACAAATTACACATCAACAAGTAACAAAAATACTTTTGATAGAGCTCTTGTGAGACTTGAGTACAAGTTTTAATCAAGTATTAACATGATATTTATTATCATTATAAAAAATAAAGAATATATTTATGAAAACATTAAAAGATTGTAACAAAGCATGTATAGTAAAAGTTGTAAAGTTACACGCTGAGACAGATTTGAAACAGAGATTGATATCATTTGGAATCATGAAAGAAGCAGTTATAGAAGTATTAGAATACTCTACTGCAAAGAGTACAATAGAAGTTAAAGTAGGTAAGATGAGAATAGCTCTGCGTGCGAAAGAAGCTCAGTTAATAGAGGTAGAACAGATATGAAGGGAATAGATGTAAAAGCTTGTCCAGTCATTGCTAAACATATAAAAATAGCTCTAGTAGGACAACCTAATGTTGGTAAGAGTATGCTTATCAACTCTGTGTCAAACGCGCATCTGCATGTAGGAAACTTCTCGGGTGTAACGGTCGATAAAACAGAAGTACTTTTTGATTATAAAGATTATCATTTTACTGTTGTAGATCTTCCCGGGACTTACGCATTCACTGACTATACTATTGAAGAGAGAGTTACGCATGACTATCTTTGTGCAGAGAGTTATGACCTTATAATCAATGTAGTTGATTCTACAAATTTAGAGAAAAACCTTCAACTTACGTCTGAGCTTATGAGTATGAGTAAGAGTATTGTAATCGCTCTAAATATGAGTGATGAGGCAGATAAAGAGGGTGTGTCAATAGATGCAGCTTATATGTCAGAACTTCTTGGCATCCCTTGTGTAAAAGTATCTGCTGTAACAAAAATTGGTATTGAAAATCTTTTAGATGCCGTTATATCTGTACGTGAACAAGAAAAGCAAGAATCAAAATTAATCTTTAGTGAGCCAGTTGAAGAAGAGATATCAACAATAGTAAACTACCTCTCTAAGCATAAATATGATGCTGTAAACTCATATAGAAATGTAGCAATAAACTTACTGAAAAACAATAAAAAAACCTATGCTAAACTTCATGATGACCCTATCTGGACAGAGCTTCAACCAATACTTATTGACTCTTCAAAGCACGTAGAACTTCACCATGACAGTGATGATATTAAAGAAGCTTTTGCAGAGGAATATGCATCGTTTAACAGAGGTATTATTGCCGAAGTTTTTAAGCAAGATGCAAGAGAAGAGCAAAAAACTTTAACTGAAAGAATAGACAATATTTTAATTCATCCATTTTTTGGAATCCCAATATTTCTATTTTTCATGTGGGCACTTTTTCAACTGACTTTTGAGATTGGTTCTATCCCTATGGATTGGATAGACGCGTTTTTTGGTTGGTTCGGTGATACTGTTGGCGCTACAATAGCAAACGATGATGTTAGATCACTTATCGTTGATGGAATAATTGCCGGTGTTGGAGCTGTTATCCTTTTTGTTCCAAATATCATCATCCTATTTATAGGTATAGCACTATTGGAGAGTACAGGGTACATGTCCAGGGTTGCTTTTTTACTTGATGGTTTTTTCCATAAGTTTGGAATGCACGGACAATCTTTCATCCCGCTAGTTACTGGATTCGGGTGTTCTATCCCCGCATATATGAGTGCAAGAATACTTAAAAATGATCGTGATAGACTGCTAACTCTTTTCATAATCGGTTTTATGAGTTGTGGGGCGAGGCTTCCTGTTTATGTACTTTTTGCAGGTGCATTTTTTAGCCCTGAGATGGCGGGAAATATCCTTTTTGTCATCTATATAGGTGGAGCTATGATTGGTCTTATAGCTGCTAAAATTTTAAAACTGACAGCGTTTAAAGGTGCTGATGAGCCGTTTGTAATGGAGATGCCAAAGTATAGGCTTCCTTCTGCCAAACTAATCTGGCACACAGTTTTGACTAAGACGATGATGTATTTGAAAAAAGCAGGTACTTTTATTGCAGCTGCATCTATGCTAATTTGGTTTTTAAGTAACTACCCACATAATCTGGACTTAGAAAAAGAGTATGCAGCTAAGATAGAAATGGCTGTGCAAGAAGATGAAAAGAAAATACTTTCAAACAAGTTCGCTGAAGCTAATCTAGAGCAAAGTTATCTTGGGCAGATCGGAAAATTTTCTGAACCGATTTTTGCACCATTAGGTTTTGACTGGAAGATGAGTGTTGCTCTTCAAACTGGGCTTGCTGCAAAAGAAGTTGTTGTATCGACTCTAGGTGTACTTTATGCTCTTGGAGATGATGTAGATGAAGAGAATAACTCTCTTATTAATGCTATTAGTAAAAATATATCTTTTGCATCTGCAATAGCATTTATTGTTGTTATTATGATTTATCTGCCATGTTTAGCAGCATCTATTGTTTTTACTCGTGAAGCAGGAGGGATAAAGTATTTCTTTTACCTTTTTGCATTTACATCTGTTGTAGCTTATTCACTTTCATTTATAGCATACAATATAGCTTTGATGTTCTCTTAACCAGCTATTAGTTTATCTCTGTTAAAATCTCACATGAAAAAAATATTAATGATTGAAGATGACTTAGAATTAGCAGAGATACTAACAGAGTATCTTGAGCAGTTTGAGTTTGAGGTTATCACAGAAGATGACCCTTTTAAAGCTGTAAGTATATTAAAATTGGAGCCATTTGATTTAGTAATCTTGGACTTGACACTTCCAGGAATGGATGGTTTGGAAGTTTGTGAAGCAATTCGTGAGAGACAGGATATTCCTATAATCATATCATCAGCAAGAAGTGATGTTACAGATAAAATAAAAGCACTTGAGCTTGGTGCTGATGACTACTTGCCAAAGCCATATGACCCAAGAGAACTAGAAGCAAGAATTCACTCAGTTCTTAGACGTTACGCGGCAAAATCTGAAGCAAAAGAAGAGTCTAAAAGTGACTTTAAATGTGATACCTCATCTATGATGATTACATATAAAAGCAGAAATATAGACCTTACAAACGCAGAATTTGGAATACTTGCTTATATGATTGCTAAACAGGGACTGGTGGTCTCAAGAGAAGACCTTATCCATAACGTAAATGCTATAAATGAAGACTCTTCAAACAAAAGTATAGATGTTATGGTTGGAAGAATCAGAAATAAACTAGGCGATAAAACTCTTATAGAGTCAGTTCGTGGTGTTGGATACAAGTTACTTAAGTAATAATGAAAAAACACGCCGTTCTCATAACTGTACTTTTTGCACTAGCAGTTACACTTGTTAGTGTTAGTGCAGTTTTCTGGGAATTTTACAAACTTAATAAGCATCAATATATAGACCATATCTTCTCAAAACACGAAACAATTACTCAGATATATCGTGAACACCTTCAGAAAAATACTTCACAAATCATGCTTGAAGCAAACTTGGCAGTCTATAAGTTTGTAATAGAAAATGATGAGAATGAAAAAAAAAGAATTTTAGAAAATTCAAAACTATTAAAACATAAAAATTTTAAAAGAGTCGATGAAGCTATTATGTTAAACAATCAAGGTCTTTACACTCAAAAAGTTGTTCGTGATCTTAGAATATCAATGGTTGAATTAAGCAAGACTATATACTTTTATATAGAGTCTCCTATTGGCTCTGTTATGATTCAAGATGAAGAGTTAAAGCCATATAAATACTATTCAATTGCATACTCATATTTGACAATTATATTAATTATTTCTATCTCATTTGTACTTATTTTACAAAGACTCAGACCACTTATTCGCCTAAGAAGAAAGATTGCTCTTTTTGGAAACGGAGATATGAATATCTCTTTTAAAACTTCAGGAAGTGATGAGATAGCACTAGTCTCAAATGAACTTGAATCAACAAGAGAGAAGATTAATTCATTGCTAGATTCTAGAACACTATTTTTGAGAAATATTATGCATGAGCTAAAGACACCAATTGCAAAGGGAACTATTGCTACTCAGATGCTTCGTACTACAAAAGAAAGAGATAGATTTAGTTCTATTTTTGGCCGTTTGGAGACGCTTGTGGAAGAGTTTGCTCTTATTGAAGAAGTAACAAGTGTGCATGATAAGAGCGACTTTAAAGAATACAGACTTATTGACATTATAGACGGAGCTATTGATATGGCTATGATTGATAGAAGCAGTGTAACGATAGATATAGATGCCATGCCTAAATTGATAGTCAGCTACAGATTATATACAACAGCGATAAAAAATATGATAGATAACGGTATCAAATACTCCCCAGATTCTCATGTAAAAATTTTGATAATAAATAATGAATTGTGTTTTGAGAGCAAGGGTGAGTGTATAGCGCATCCACTTCAATACTATATAGAACCTTTTACAAAAGAAAATCCATCAAAAAATAGCTTTGGTTTGGGACTTTATCTAGTTGACTCTATTTTAAAAGTGCATGAGCAGGTTTTGGCGCATGAGTATGATAATGGAGTTAATCGTTTTATTTTTGCATAAGTTTTTATCTGTAAACTATTGTAATGAATAAAGTAGATAAAAATATTAAAATTTTACTTATTGTTTTTTTTGCATTCTCGTTCTTTATTTTTGGCTGGATTAGTCACTCCGCTTATAAGCCTGGAAACAGAATAGAGAAGCCATCAGTTTTAGATGAGATAAAAAAGACAAAAATTCTTAATGTTGTCTTATTAAATGCCCCTTCAACCTATTACATAGGAACTGATGGGGCACAGGGTTTTGAGTATGAGCTACTTCATTCTTATGCTGAGCATCTTGGTGTGACTCTAAATATTACTACTGCAAATACAATAAAAGAGGCTATAAAGTTCTCTAAACTTCCACATATACATATTACTTCAGCATCTCTGGCTAAAACTAAAGCTCGTGAGAGAACTTTTAACTTTGGACCCTCCTATTTTGAAGTTCAAGAACAGGTTATTTGTAATCGTGGGATGCTAGGTAGCGGAAAGTTCCCAAGAGATGTGGAAAGTCTTGCCGGACTTAGTATCACAGTAGGTGATGGAACTAGTTATAGTGAAACTATAAAATCATTGCAAGAAGATGGTTTTGACATAAATGCAACACTTGATTCAGAGCTCTCAACAGAAGAGCTCTTAGAACAGGTAGCATCTCATAAGATAGACTGTACTATAGCGGATTCAAATATTTACGCACTAAATCAGAGATATTTTTCAGGGATTACACAAGCTTTTGTTATAAGTGAAAGAGAACAGTTGGCATGGGTATTAGCGGAAAATTCAAAAGAATTAGCAGCTGATATGTATTCGTGGTTTAATGGTTTTAATCAAAGTGGTAAATTAGCACAGCTTAAAGACCATTACTACAGCTATGTACTTTTCTTCGACTATTACGACAACAAAATGTTTTATAAACGTGTAAAATCAAGACTACCAAAATATAAAGAATATTTTGAAAAGTATGGAACACGCTATGGAATTCCTTGGACTGTTTTGGCAGCACAGTCCTATCAGGAGTCACATTGGAACCCAAAAGCAAAAAGTTTTACAGGAGTTAGAGGCTTGATGATGTTGACTCTTCGTACTGCGAAATTACTTGGTGTAAAAAACCGTCTAGATCCTGAGCAAAGTATAAAAGGTGGAACAAGACATCTCAATCAGATGCTAATTAATGTTCCCAAAGAAGTAGAGGGTGAAAACCGCCTAAAATTTGCACTTGCTGCTTACAATATTGGAATGGGACACATAAAAGATGCGCAAGATCTAGCTAAAAAGATGGGACTGAACCAAAATATATGGAGTGATTTGAAACAAGCTTTACCACTTCTTTCTCAAAAGAGATATTACCAAAAATTAAAACATGGGTATGCAAGAGGAAGTGAGCCTGTTCGGTATGTTGATTCAATATATGACTACAGAGATATCTTACAAAACATTAATGAAGACGAAGATGAAGATGAAGATGAAGAAGAAGAGAAAAAGTAGTTTTTCCTCTCTCTTGTTTTGAGGTTTAAAGTACCTCACCATCTTCACCCTCTTTACCAGTTGCAAGAGCGCTTAAAAAACTTTCCATGTCATATTTTACTCTATACTCTGGAGTCATAATATGAATAAGTATATCTCCTAAATCAACAACTATCCAATCACCACTCTCATCAACATTGTTAAATTTCTCAGCAGGTTTAAGATCATCTTTTAGGTGATTTAGTAGAGCAGCTGTATGTCTTGGTCCCAGTGATGAAGCAATGATTGCATATTCAACGAAATAATTTTTGGCTCTTAAGTCAAAAACCTCTATTCCCTCAGCTTTGTTTTTGTCTAAAGAATTAGTGATATTATCAATTCTATTTTGCATTTTGTTCCTTATAATATTTTTCAATTTCAATCGCACATTTTTGTGGCAATTTTCTTTTATCTATCTTCTGTCTTAAAGTGGTTGATGAGATGTCTACATCTACACTTAGTTTCATAAAGCCCTTTGGTATTTCTAGAGATTCTCTTGAAGCAACTATAAAAGTTACTAACTCTTTTAGCTCACGGTAGTCCGTCCACTTATGAAGAGTTTCAAGATTATCAGCTCCAATAGTGAGATATATCTTTTTGTATGTTTTCAAAAGATACTTTACACTCTCTATTGTTGGGACTTTCTCAGCTTTTGAGACTTCAAAATCACTAATCTCAACATTTTTGTAATCAGAGAAAATCTCTCTTAGCCACTTTAGTCTTAACTCAGAAGGGGCATAAGATTGTGATTTAAAAGGATTTAAATATGTTGGCATGACGATGACTTTGTCAATCTCTTTTATGTTCAGTAAAGCCCTGACAATTGCCTCATGAGCGATGTGAGGTGGATCAAAAGATCCGCCAAATAGTGCAATAGTTTCCATAGGCTTCCCAAATTTAAAGCGAATTATAGCTAGTTTTAGATAAAATAATACAATTTTTTTAATTTTAGGAAATATAATGGCACTTAAAATAGCAATTAATGGATTTGGTAGAATTGGTCGTTGTGTAGCTCGAATAGCAGCTACAAGAAGTGATGTTGAAATTGTAGCTATAAATGACATGGCTAGCATGGACATGATGCTTTATTTATTAAAGAATGATTCTGTTCACGGAACATTTAAGAGTGAGATAGAGCAAATTGATGAAAACAACATCAGTATTGATGGACAAAATATTAGAATTTTTAGTGATCGTGATCCAATAAACTTAAGTTTTGCTGATTGTGGTGCTGATATGGTTTTAGAATGTACAGGTGTGTTCTTAACTCAAAAATCTGCTCAGGTTCACATTGATAACGGTGTTGAAAAAGTTCTTTTTTCAGCTCCTGCAAAAGATAAAGAGACTCCAACATTTGTAATGGGTGTAAATGAAAATGAGTACGATGGTCAAAAAATCGTTTCAAATGCTTCATGTACAACAAACTGTTTAGGTCCTGTAGCAAAGGTTTTAGATGATGCATTTGGAATTCAAAAGGGTCTTATGACTACTATTCACTCATATACAAATGATCAGAATATCTTAGATGTTAAACACTCATCAGACAAAAGACGTGCAAGAGCAGGTGCTATTAATATGATTCCTACAACTACTGGTGCAGCAAAAGCAATAAGCCTTGTAATGCCTCAGCTTCTAGGTAAGCTTCATGGACAAAGTGTTCGTGTTCCAACTCCTGATGTTTCTATGGTTGATTTAAACGTTGTCATATCAAGACAAACTACAAAAGAAGAAGTGACGGCAGTGTTTAATGAGATGGCAGATACTAAACTAAAAGGCCTTTTACTGATGGACAAAGAGATGAGAGTATCTCAAGACTTTGTTGGATCTACATACAGCTCAATTGTTGCAGAAGATTTAACTCAAGTCATTGGTGGCGATATGGTTAAAATTATGGCTTGGTATGACAACGAGTGGGGTTATTCAATGAGACTTATTGATATGGCTCTTCACATTAGTAAATAGGACAAAAATTGGAACTATTAAATATTAAAAACCTAGATTTAGCAGGTAAAAAAGTTTTCATAAGATGTGATTTTAATGTACCGATGGATGAGTTTGGAAATATCTCCGATGATAGAAGAATTCGTTCAGCAATTGCGACTGTAAACTATTGTTTAGATCAAAATTGTGCAGTTATTTTAGCATCTCATTTTGGTCGTCCAAAGGGTGAAGTAAATGAAAAATACTCTTTAGTCCCTGTAGCCAGAAGAATTCAGCATCTACTAAAAAGAGATGTTGTGATGGCTAAAGATGTTGTTGGTGAAGATGCAATGGCTAAAGCTTCTGTACTTAAAGATGGAGAAGTTTTACTTTTAGAAAATCTTCGTTTTGAAGCAGGTGAGACTCAAAATGATGCAGAATTTTCTAAAAAGCTTGCTTCTATGGCAGATTTCTATATCAATGATGCATTTGGTGTAAGTCACCGTGCACACGCTTCTGTTGAAGGTATTACCCATTTATTTGACAACAAACATAAAGCAGCCGGTTTTTTACTGGAAAAAGAGATTAATTTCTTTGGTAAACTCATTGATGCCCCTGTACGTCCGTTTGCTGCGATTGTAGGCGGTTCAAAAGTCTCAGGTAAACTAGAAGCACTTATAAACCTACTTCCAAAAGTTGATAAGATCTTTATCGGTGGCGGTATGGCATTTACATTTTTGAAGCAGATGGGCTATAACATAGGTGCTTCTCTTGTAGAAGATGACCTTCTTGAAGATGCTCAGCATGTTATGGATGAAGCAAGAAAACTTGGTGTTAAATTTTATCTGCCGGTTGATGTAATAGCAGCTGAAAAATTTTCTGCAGATGCAGTTAGTAAAATTGTTACAGCACAAGAGATACCTGATAATTGGATGGGTCTGGATATTGGACCTGCAACAGTAAGGCTTTACAGAGAAGGGCTTAATGATGTCCAAACAGTTCTTTGGAATGGACCAATGGGTGTTTATGAGATGGAGAAATTTGCAAGAGGTTCTAGTAAAATAGCTCACTTTGTTGCAGATAGCTATGCTACGACTGTTGTTGGCGGTGGTGACACTGCTGACCTTGTTCAACGTGTAGGTGTTGATGATGAGATGAGTTTTATCTCTACTGGCGGTGGAGCTTCTTTAGAACTATTGGAAGGCAAGATTTTACCAGGTGTAGCACCATTAGTAATTGAAAAAAAGGCATAAAATGATTATAGCTGCAAATTTAAAAACAAATTTAACTCGTAAACAAACATTAGAATATGTAAATGAATTAGAGGATTTTTTAAATAAAAACAATATTTCTCAAGAAGTTTTAGTTTTTCCTGCAGCATCTTCACTTAATGCTCACAGTGGAAAAGTAATAATTGGCGCTCAAAATGCTTATGCTACCGCAAATGGAGCATATACCGGTGAAATAGGGCAGGACCATTTAGATGAATTTGGTATAAAAACTATTCTGATTGGTCATAGTGAAAGACGTCATATCTTAGGTGAATCTCAAGAAGAACTTGTAAAAAAGTTTAACTACTATAAAGAGTTAGGCTACAAAATCATTTACTGTGTTGGTGAACCTTTAGACGTACGAGAAGCTGGATATGAACCAATGATAGAGTACATTTCAGATCAGTATGAAGGTATAGATACAAATTATGAAAATCTAATTATCGCCTATGAGCCAGTCTGGGCGATTGGTACAGGTCTTACACCTACACTAGAAGAGATAGAAGCAACACATAAAGATTTAAAGAAAAAATCACCTGCACCGCTTCTTTATGGAGGCAGTGTTAAAGTTACAAATGCAAATGATGTTTTAGAGTTGCAGAGCGTAGATGGGATACTAGTTGGAAGTGCAGCACTTTATGTAGAGCACTTTTGTACAATGTGTGAATATGCACAAAAAATTGAAAATAAAAACTAAGGATAAAATGTATGATAATGAAGGGTAAAAAAGGTCTAATCGTAGGTCTTGCAAATAATAAATCAATAGCTTATGGAATCGCAAAATCTTGTGCTGACCAGGGTGCAGAAATGGCATTTACATATTTAAATGATGCACTTAAAAAAAGAGTTGAGCCAATTGCTAAAGAGTTTGGGAGTGATAAAGTTTATGAACTAGACGTATCAAATGAAGAACACATGGCAGGAATTGCAGAACTAATAGAGAAAGATTTTGGAAAGATTGACTTTTTGGTTCACTCTGTTGCATTTGCACCAAAAGAAGCACTTAGCGAGCCTTTTATTAAAACTACAAAACAAGCATTCCAAATTGCTATGGATATATCTGTATACTCTTTAATAGACCTAACAAACCGATTAGAGTCTGTTTTAACTGACGATGCTTCAATCTTAACTCTTTCATATCTTGGTGGACCAAAATACATTGTTAACTATAATGTAATGGGTGTTGCAAAAGCTGCATTAGAATCAACTGTCAGATATATGGCTGTTGATCTAGGTAAGAAAGGTCAAAGAGTAAATGCTATCTCTGCTGGTCCAATTAGAACTCTTGCTGCTGCAGGAATTGGCGACTTTAAACAGATTCTAAACTGGAATGAAATCAATGCTCCATTAAAGAAAAATGTTACGACTGAGCAAGTAGGTAATTCAGCTATGTATCTTTTAAGCGACCTAGCATCTGGTGTTACAGGTGAAGTTCATTATGTTGACAGTGGATACAATATTATGGGTATGGCAGCTGCTGAGACAACTGCAGAAGGTAAAACAGTTCTTTCATGGGATATGAAAGACTAATAAATATATATAAATAGTAAGAGTTTATTCTCTTGCTATTCCTCCCCCATTTAAATAACAATCAATAAAATGATGAAAAATTAATCAATAGTCTATATCTTTTATATCTAATATATGTAATAATTATTTCATCAAAACAAAGGAAACAAAATGAAATTTATTAAACTTAGTTTAGCAGCAGCTCTTGTTGTATCTGTAGCATTTGCAGAAGAAAAAAAATCTGATTTAGGTGTTAGTGCTAATGTTGCTATGGCAAGTAACTATGTATGGAGAGGTATGACTCAAAGTGCTGATTCACCAGCGATTCAAGGTGGAATTGACTTAGACTACAAGGGACTATATGTTGGGGCATGGGGGTCTAATGTAAAGTTTACAGGAAGTGATGCTTCAATGGAACTGGATGCTTATGCTGGTTATAAAAATGAAATTGCAGGCATAGGTTATAACATAGGGTATATCCAATATGCATATCCTAATGATTCTAAGGCTTTAAATTTTGGTGAGGCTTACATCGGACTAAGTTATGATTTTAAAGTAGTTGAAGTTAGTGCAAAATATAATCTAGGTATTAAAACAGATACTATAGATCCTGAAAATGCTTATGAAGGTGGTGTAAGTGTACCTCTTCCTATGGATATCAGTATAGATGCAACTATAGGTAACTATGAGAACACAGGAGTATATTACATTGCTGGAGTTAGTAAAAAAATTGATAAATTTAAATTTACTGTAGCTTATAGTGCTATGGATTATAAAGCTTCTACAACTAAAACAGAAGAAAATGTTATAGCAACTGTTTCTGCAAGTTTCTAATTAATTAAATATTTAACTCTCTTTTCCTGTTTTTAGGGAGTTAAATTTTGATATAATCTTCTCTATGTTACTTTTATCAAAAAAACTTTTTTATCTGCTATTTATGTTACTGTTAATTTCAGTAATTTCTTTTTTAGCTATTCATGCCGCACCAAATAGTTTCTTTGCAGCCGGAGAGTTAAATCCAAATATGACTAAAGAGGCAATAGAGCAGTTAAAAGCTGTGTATGGCTTAGATAAATCACTTCTTGGACAATATGTTGACTGGGTAAAAAATATAGCTACTCTTAATTTTGGCATATCATTTGTAAGTGGACAAGATGTAAGCGCAGAGATTTTCAAACGACTTCCTATTACATTAATAATGAATATAACAGCTCTTGTAGCAGTCTTTGTATTATCATTATATCTAGGTGTAAAAGCAGCATTAGAGTATGAGAAAAAGACAGACTATATTATTCGTCAAATTTCTTTGGTCTCTTTTTCGATGCCCTCTTTTTATTTGGCACTTATTTTTATAATATTTCTTTCATTAAATTTAGACCTATTCCCAATAGCCGGACTTCACTCAATAGAAGAAAAAACAGGTTTGGATTACTACATAGATATGGCTTGGCATCTAGTGCTTCCAGTTGGAGTTATGATATTTGTAGGACTTGGTAGTATGATAATCTATATACGCTCTTTAACATTAGAAATACTAAAGAGTGATTACTATTATTTTGCACTTTCCCGAGGACTTGATAAAAAGAAATTACTTCGCTATTACATACTTCCAAATCTTTTACCTCCTATTATTACTCTATTGGGTTTATCACTCCCAGGATTAATTGGTGGTAGCGTTATTTTAGAGTCTATATTTGGGATAGAGGGAATGGGACAACTATTTTTTATGTCTGCTCTAAGCAGAGATTATCCAATAATTATGGGTACTCTAATGATAACAGCATTTTTAACACTTTTGGGGAATATGATTGCGGATTTAATCCTATTAAGATTAAATCCGTATATGAAAAGAGGTTAGTTTATTGAATTAATTAAACAACGCTTCAAGTGCGTCAACACCATCTTTAGCTTCTTCGATCTCACCATCTTCTGTAGTTACAGTGTTGTTTTCAACAAGCTCTATATTTAATCCAGTAAGCATAGAAGCTAGACGGATATTAATACCGCTTTTACCAATAGCTTTTGATTTTTGATCAGCTGGAAGTGTGATGATTGCTTTTTCAGCTTCTCCATCTTCATTTCTAATGATTTCAACATGAGAGATAATAGCAGGACTCATAACACGAGATATAAAAAGTTCAGGAATTGTTGTGTACTCTACACAGTCAATATTTTCTCCTATTAACTCTTGGCTAACAGCATTAATACGAACACCCTTAACACCGACAGTAGCACCAACAGCATCTACTTGAGGGTGAGTACTAAGAAGTGCGATTTTGGCTCTCTCACCAGGAATACGTGCACTTCTCTCTACTATAACAACACCATCAGCAATTTCAGGAACTTCAAGAGCTAATAGTTCTTCTAAAAACTTAGGACTTGTACGAGAAAGTTCTATTTGGATGCCATTTTCTTTATCCAGATTAACACGGCGTACTACAGCTTTTAAGTGATCGCCTTTTTTAAATACTTCACCTTTAATACGGCTTTTCATTGGTAATATAGCACGAACTTCATCTACTTCTATATATGTAGCGTTATGAGAATCGACACTAGTTACACGACCTGTTACAAGTGATCCGATTTTTGATTTATATTTGTTAAAAAGTTCATCTTCTACAAGTCTTTGAATATGGTACTCAATTTCACGGTGAAGCTGAGAAGCTCCAGTTCTTCCGTATTCTTCGAGGTCATGAGGAACTTGTAGCTGATCTTCAAGTTCCACTTGATCATCATATTCTCTAGCGTCTGTAATAGATATGTACGCAGGGGCAACTTCTTCATCTTGAAGTCTTTGGTCATCATCTGCTAAAACAGTAATAGTTTGAACAATTTCGATGCTTTTTGTAGATTCATCAATACTTGCTTCAAAAGCAAAATTTCTATCAATAACTCTTTTTGCAGTTTGAACAAAAGCAGTTTTTAAAGCCTCTAAAACTTTCTCTGGTTGAAGCCCTTTTTCGTGAGCAATTGCATCAACAATATCTAAAATTTTTTCCATTAATATGTCCTAGTGAAGGTAATCTCATAAAAAACAGCTGCAATAATTGTGGGATTTCTTATGAAGTGGTGAAATTATAGCAAAAATAACTTTAATATGACTTTTAGTAGAGTTTGTATATAATGCAAGACTTTTATATAGTCAAGAATAAGGAAACATAATGGATTTAAAATTTGCTAGAACAGATATTGATACAAAACCAAAAAAAGCTGATTTAGAAAAAATCGAAGCAAGCGTTGAAAAAGAAGGAAGTGTAATTTTTTACTTCGATAGAGAAAACTCTCACAAAGATTTACTAGAACTTCAAGATTATTTTGAAGAAAAAGGTAAGAGTTTTTACCTTAGTGAAGTTAAATTCGGACTTTCTGATAACGAATATATGTACCAAGTACACATAATTAGCTAGAGATTATTTAATGAGCAAAAAGTTATTTATTGAGACATTAGGTTGTGCTATGAACTCTCGTGATAGTGAGCATATGATTGCTCAATTGACTGAAAAAGAGGGTTATGAAGCGATTAGTGACTTTAGAGAAGCTGACCTTATTTTAATAAATACATGCTCAGTTAGAGAGAAACCAGTCTCAAAACTTTTCTCGGAACTTGGTATTTTTAATAAAAAGAAAAAGCCAGGTGCTAAAATTGGTGTTTGTGGTTGTACAGCTTCTCATTTAGGTGAAGAAATTATTAAAAGAGCACCATATGTAAACTTTGTTTTAGGTGCGAGAAACGTATCTAAAATTACTGAAGTTTTACATAAAGACAAAGCAGTTGAAATAGATATTAATTATGATGAGAGTGAATTTGCATTTGATGATTTTAGAACATCTCCTTACAAAGCTTTCATTAATATATCTATTGGTTGCGACAAGGCTTGTACTTACTGCATCGTTCCTAAAACTCGTGGTGATGAGATATCTATTCCAGATGCACTTATTATTCGTGAAGCCGAGAGAGCAGTAGATAGTGGTGCAAAAGAAATTTTTCTTTTAGGACAAAATGTAAATAATTATGGTCGTCGTTTTTCAGGCGAACATGAAAAAGTTAACTTTTCAGAACTACTAAGAAGACTAAGTAAAATAGAAGGATTAGAGCGTCTTCGTTTTACTTCTCCTCATCCTTTTCATATGGATGATGAGTTTATAGAAGAGTTTGCGTCTAACCCTAAAATCTGTAAATCAATGCATATGCCGCTTCAAAGTGGTTCTACAAAAGTTTTAAAAGACATGAAAAGAGGTTACTCGAAAGAGTGGTTCCTGAATCGTGTTGAAAAACTTCGTGCTGAGTGTCCTCAAGTTAGCATCTCTACTGATATTATCGTTGCTTTTCCCGGTGAGAGTGATGAAGATTTTGAAGATAGTTTAGATGTTATGCGTCAAGTTAGATTCAATCAGATATTCTCTTTTAAATATTCGGCTCGTCCAGAGACTGAGGCTGAGCATTTTACAAATACTGTTGATGAAGAGGTAGCTTCTGATAGATTAACAGCACTACAAAGTCTTAACACTGAGATCGTAGATGAAATCAATGCTACATCACTTGGTAAGACCTATAGAGTATACTTTGAAGAATTGATTAAAGACTACTTTGTAAGTGGAAGAAGTGATAATAATATTGTCATAAAAGTAAAAGGTTCGGATGAGCTTTTAGGTGAATTTAGAGATGTTAAGATAACTTCCATTGGAAGAACAATTTTAACAGGTGAAGTAGTTGCGTAAAAAGATTTCTCGCTATCTTGCTCTACTTTTTCTACCTTTCATAGCCTCATTACTTATTAGGTTTATTTACCTTACAAATAAAAAAGAATTTCATGCTCCAAAGACAATAGGGGAAGAACCGACAATCTTTGCATGCTGGCATGGTGAATTGCTTATGTTACCTTATTTATACTTCCATTATAGAAAAACTCCACATGCAAATGTTTTAATATCTTCACATTTTGATGGTCTTTTAATTTCAAAAACTATAAAGTTTTTTGGGCTTGGAACTATTGCCGGTTCTACAAACAGAAATGCAGCAAGAGTGCTTATACAAGCGATCAAGAGTCTAAAAGATGGCTATGACATAGGCATTACTCCAGATGGACCAAAAGGGCCACGACATGAAGTTGCAGATGGTATAATGATAATGGCGCAAAAAACTAGGGCAAAAGTATCTATTATCAGAATAAGACCTACAAAGTATTGGCAGTTGAATAGTTGGGATAAATTTATAATTCCCAAGCCCTTTGGTACTCTACATTATTATGCAAGTGACTCTATAGATATAAGTGATATGGATATAGAAGATGCTAGAACTTTACTCAAAGAGAGGTTAGACAAATATGAGATCTAGAATATTGATTCCAAGTGTAGCTTTTTTAATGTTAGTTGTAATGGGTGGATACTTTCTTGTAAATCCATCATATGAAAAATCACTCAAAGCAAAGTATTACTATGAAGTTGGGGAGTACAAAGAGGCGTTAGCTCTTGCAAAAGAGGCATTTAGCATTGATGTTTACAATCGTATGGCTTCAACTATCATGGCGCAGTCTATTACTTCTTTAAAATATGTTTCTTACATTGATGATGCTAAAAAATACATGCATGATATAAATAAAATTGCCACTCACGATGTTATTTCAGATGCTGATAAAGCAAAGATAAGAACAATGTGTAACATAATGTTAAGTGCATATATCAAACTTGCTCCTAGTGTCGTTACCGATACAGACTTAGTAGATGAAGCCGCAAGATATCATGATAACTTTGAGAAACTACTTGAAAAAGTTAATAAATAGCAAAAGAGTAGAATTTTTACAATCACTAGAAGACTTTAGGGGTTACTCTGAGCTTACAATAAAAAGCTATGATGAGGCAATCACGGAAGCACTTCGATATGTAGAAATCATAGAAGAAGATACCCACACTACTATAAATCTTATGCCATACCGTATTAAAATTTCACAATTAAATCCAAAAACAATAAGTAAAAAACTCAGTGCAATTAGAACTTTTGTAAAGTACTTAAATGACAATAAAATAAAAATTTATTTAAAAGCAGATGAGAGTGTTAAAGTGGCAAAAACACTTCCTAAGCCAATTTCACATAAGCATATACTTGAAGCACTAGAACATGCAGAGTTTTACGAGAGATTTGTTGTAACAATGCTTTACTCATTGGGACTAAGAATATCAGAACTTGCATCTTTAAAGTTGAGTGATATCTCTGATGAATGGATTAGAGTTTTAGGTAAGGGAAACAAACATAGAGATGTCCCACTTTTGCGCACAACTAGAGAGTTAATAGATGAATATTTATCCAATAATTGTCCAAAAATATTTCTTTTTGAAGCAAATGATGAAAGATTAAGCGAAAACAGTCTAAGATATACAGTTAATAAAGTCTTTAAAAGAGTAGGTCTCAAAGTAACGCCTCATCAGCTCCGTCACTCTTACGCGACAGCACTTCTAAATAGTAGTGCACCAATAGCTGATGTAAGTGAATTACTAGGTCACTCTAGCATGGCGACAACACAAATATATACAAAATTAGGTAGTGCATTGAAACAACAAAACTATAACAAAGCACATCCCCTTTGCGGAGATGAGCAGTGATAGGTAAGCTTTTTGAAGCTTTATATCATAAAGTATTTGTCAATATAGTTGTCCAACGTTCAAAAAGCATTGTATATGTAGAAGAGTGCAATAAAAAAGGTATGATTAACAGCGATTCAGAGAGTTTCAGCACCACTGAACTCAGTAATAAAATGCATGAGTATATTAACTCTTTTATCTCAGAATCTCCATTTCATTATATTTCTGTTTTAGATACGTCAGATGCTCAAGGGGCACTACCTACTTGTTCAAGTAGAGATATGTCTATCTTTCATGATTTAACATCATCAAAATATATTTGTCATCAAAATCAATGGGCATACTACACATCAAAGGCTGATCTTGATGTTATTCAACATAACTACGCAAAAATTGGTGTAGACTTTATATTTTCCCCATTTGTTATTCTCTCAAATTTTTTTAAAGACAAGATAAATACTAATCTAGCACTATATATTCTTCTGGAAGATAACTATATAACTATATGTGTTTTTGATAACTCAAGACTTCTTTTTGGTGAGCATTTAGACATGGAACATGGTGATGATCATGAGGATATGCTCATAGATGAGACTGGCGAAGATGATATGGATCTTGACCTAGACGGCAGTATAGATTTAGATGATATAGATGCCATGAATGATATTGAAGGATTAGATGATTTTGGAGATATCGAAGACTTAGATACTATTGATGAAATTGATGAATTCGCAGAATCAGAAGAAGAAGATGATAAAGAAGAATTTAGAGATGAAGAAGATGAACCATCTGTAGAAAATATTAGAGGTTTTAACGAGGATTATCAGAGATTTTCACTTATTCAAAGTTCAATAAACAGATTTTATAAAGATTCTAAATATGAGAGTAAATTTGTAGAAAGTGTTTATATCGCAGATGCTGTAGGTGTTAGTGGGGACTTAAAGAGGTACTTGGAAGAGGAGATGTTTTTAAGTGTTTTTGTTAGACAATTAGATCTTGGTGCTGAAGTTTGTGAGATAGCAAAGGCAGAGTTAAAATGAAATATAGCTATATAAAACCTCGTAAAAAGCATGTTTTATCATCAGAGCTGCAACTTCTTTTTAGTTTTTTCAGCATTACTCTTTTTATGCTTTTTATAACATATCTCTTCTTAGTTTTTAAAGATTACAGATTCATTCAAAATACGCAGGAAATTGTTGAAAAAAGAGCTGAGTTAGAATCTGGAATAATTAATATGAAAGCTCAGATTACTTTTATAGAAAAAGAAGTTCTATTATGCGAGCGAATCAACACTAAGAATACAGTTCTTAAAGATTCAATCGCAAACCTTTTTGATTTGGTACCACAAAGAATCACTCTCTCTGAAGCTTCTTTACTAAAAAATGGGCTTATACTTTATGGTATTACTCCAAACAAGGATGTATATAACTTTATGCTTCAGGCACCTCTTCGTTCTATATTTCACAGAACATATAGTAGTTTTTATCCGGCACCAAATGGATGGCTTAAATTTGTGTCCACAAACTATATTGATGAAGATGAATTAGAATTAGAATTAGAACCTCAAATGATAGATAAAAAAGAAGAGGAGTCTGATAATGAAAATTAATATATCAAGACAAAGTATCTATTTGCTGTCAATATCTATGTTTTTACTTCTGTTTGTACTTCTTTTTTCATTTCTTGTATTGATTCCAAAAGGAAAAGAGTACAGAGAGCAAAGAAGCTTGTTAAATAAAGACACACTTGAGTATAGAAGGTATGAAGAGTTCAGCAATTCAACCCTAGACAAACTTAAGCAACTTCAAGCTGATAATGCACATATTATTACTGCGCTTGACAACTCGTTTAACAGCGAAAGGTTTGAGAAACAGCATAGTACTTATTTTACTTCACTCAAATTATCTAAGATTGAGGCTTTAGAAAATGAAGACGAATTTGCTGTTTATGAGGTGAATACAACTTCATCAATTAACTCTCCACAGAGTTTTTATGAGTTTTTAGATGCTATAAATAAAGGTGATTGGATTATTGGAATTAATTTTCCTATAAACTTTAAAAGAGATTCTGAGTTAATAACTTCATCATTTACGATGAAAATTTACAGCACGCAAAAAGTTTCAGTTAAGTAGCTCTTTTACGCTTCTAAAAAGTTCTTCATTCTTATAAAGATATGGGCGAATTTTTGGCTCGATCTTTAAAATTCTACACTCTTCTTTAAACTCATGAGACATATTTATTTCAGCATCATCTTTTGAATATGGTACTATAAAAATAAAGCCTTTATTTTTACTAACTAAAAATTTTCTGCCAACAACCAGAGATTTTTCATCTTTTAATAATTCTCTCTCATTTGCACTAAGCATATATAGTTTTGATTTTAATATTTTGTCTATGATAAATATATCAGCTCTTTGTTTTTGCATACTTTTAAAGTATGATAAATCATCTATATGTCTAATCTCAACTTCTGGGATAAGGGTTTCTCTATCATCGTCTAGATAGTCAAAACTTTTTTTAATTCCGCTAAGATATTTATCTAGTAGAGGAGCTGAGTAGTTATGTCTAAAAGAGTTTCTCTTTATAGTCTCATTTAAGTTAGTCTCATCTTCAAAATATTTAATATTATCTCTACCTAGATATTCATATAGTTCTTGTTTGTCCAGGTGAAGCAGAGGTCTAACTAGAGTATAAAACTCTCTTTGTTGAACCTTTTGCATTCCTGCTATTTCAGCACAGCCGGCACCTTTACAAAATTGCATGAGCATCCACTCAAATCTGTCACCAAGATGATGAGCCGTTAGAAGGTTATCATAGCCATATTCTGATATGAGTTTTTCGAAAAAATCATATCTAATTTCTCTTGCCTTTGATTCGAAGTTTTTGCTAATTTTTGGAGATACAAGTGTATGGCACTCTAAGTTATATTTAGATGCCAACTCTTTTGCATACTCTACTTCTTTTATACTCTGAACTCTTTCGTTATAGTTGACAATAGCAATATCAAATTTTATGTTTTGTTTGAGAAGCAGAAAGAAGAGGGCAGTGGAATCTGCACCTCCTGAGAAGGCTAGAAGGTTTTTTTTATTTTTAAGTAGTTCTAGCGATGAAATTTCAAGCATTGTCTACTGTTGCAGTTAAGATATTCCCAACAAGCTCAGTCACTTTAGCTTTGTAGATTTTACCAAACTCTAATTCATCATCTTTAGTTCTGTCATTAACATATATTTCACCGTCAATCTCAGGTGCCCAGATAGTTTTCCTAGCACTTAAAAGATACTCATGCTCATTACTCTCTCCGTCAATTATAAGCTCTATATCTTTGCCTACTTCATTTTGTAGAGATTTATGTGTGCACTCAGATGCTATGTCTCCAAGTATCTGAGCGCGAGACGCAATAAGCTCAACAGAAATCTTATTACTCATATCATATGCAGGAGTTGTCTCTTCATCAGAGTATGAGAAAACATTGATTCTATCAAACCCAAAAGATGCTGCAAATTCACACATCTCTTCAAACATCTCCTCAGTCTCATCCGGATGCCCTACTATAAAACTAGTTCTTACAAATGAGTTTGGAAGCCCTCTCATAAAGTCTAAAAGTTCTATTGTTTTGTCTTTTCCAAAACCACGTTTCATCATACGGAGCATATCATCATTTATATGTTGGATCGGCATATCAAAGTAGTTATGAAAGATCTCACTTTTTGCTATATTTTTCAAAAGTGAGATAGTTGTAGTTGATGGGTAAAGGTAGAGGATTCTTGCACTTTTAACGCCTTCTATAAGCTCAATTCTTTGAATCAGAAGACTTAGCCCGTCTTTGATATTTTGATCTCTAAGGTATGAAGAGCTGTCTTGTGATACAAAACTAAAATCATAATAACCTTTGGCTACTAAACCCTCAACCTCTTTAGCAATAGAATCCAGATTACGAGAGTTTAGTTTACCTTTAAAAGATGGAATTGCACAAAAGCTACATGTTTGGTTACAGCCCTCAGATAGTTTAATATATGCGTGGTAAGTTGAGCCGGTTACAACTCTCTCACTCCCGTCAATTAAAAATACTTCATCAGAAAAACGGCTCTTTTTCTCACGTAAAAGTTCATCAATATGGTCATAATCACCAACCCCGGTAAAGATATCTACTTCTGGCATCTGAGTAGCTAAATCTTCTTTATATCTCTCACTAAGACAACCAGCCATTACCAATACAGAATCTTCTTTTCTTGCTTCATGAAGGTTAAGAACAGTATTTATAGATTCTTGTTTTGCAGCATCTATGAAACCACAAGTATTTACTATGATCACGTCAGCTTCAGACTCAGTATCTGTAAGCTCAAAGTTTTGAAGTTTCCCCATCATTACTTCTGTATCGACAAGGTTTTTTGTACAGCCAAGAGAGACTATGTGAAGTTTGTTGCTCATTATTACTACTTTTAAATATTTTTCGTATTATATCTAAAGTATAATACAGTATGAAAATATATGATGTTTTAATTTTAGGTGCAGGCGCTAGTGGTCTGATGTGTGCCTCCGAGTTAAGTAAAAAATTGAGTGTTGGTATTATTGATATAAATGCTAAAGTTGCACAGAAACTAAAGGTTTCTGGCGGTGGGAAGTGTAATATTACAAATGTAAGTGTCAGTCATAAAAACTTTGATGGTGAGAGCGAATTAGTATCAAGCGTACTAGAGCGTTTTTCTAAAGAAGACTTATTGGAATTTTTACAAAAAAATTCTCTTACACCAGTTATAAGAAAAAATCGTTATTACTTTTGTAAAGACTCTTCTGATGAAATAATAAATATATTAAAAAAACTTACTAAACATCAGGAACTTATCTTAAACACAGAGATATTTGAAGTTGTAAAAAAAGATGATATTTTTGATATTAAAACACTTAAAAGCACTCTTAGAGCTAAAAGGCTCATAGTTGCAACAGGTGGTAAAAGTTTTAATACCTTGGGCGCAAGTGATATTGGACTAAATATTGCAAAAAGTTTTGATATACAAATAAAAGAGTTCACTCCGGCCCTTGTTGGTTTGACTGTGCAAAAAGATCAGTTTTGGATGAAAGAATTAAGTGGCCTTAGTTGTTATGTAAATATAAAAGTAGATGACAGGATATTAGATGAAGACTTGCTGTTTGCACATAAAGGAATAAGTGGGCCTGCAGTCTTATCCGCATCCCTATATTGGAAAAAAGGTAATATATCCATAGATTTTCTACCAAATAAAAATATACATGAGCTAATAAATGGCAGTAAAAAACTTGTAAGTTCAGTGATTCCATTACCAAAACGGCTCTCAGTTGCGATATTAGAAGCCATTGGTGTAAATGATATTGAGTGTAAAAAACTAACTAATGAAGCAAAAGAGAAACTCTTGGCAATTCACAATTATGAATTTGCTCCAGCAGGTAATTTTGGTTTTTCAAAAGCTGAAGTTAGTAGAGGTGGAATTTGTGCAAAAGAGTTACATTTTGATTCTTTAGAATCAAAAACTGTTAAAAACTTACATTTTATAGGTGAGGTTGTCGATGTAACTGGTGAGCTTGGAGGGTATAACTTTCAATGGGCTTTTAGTAGTGGTGTAATATGTGCAAGAGGGATAAATAAATATCTTTAAAGTTTGCTTCAAAAGCGACAAGGTATAATGGTCGTAAATATAAGGGAGATGATAGAATGGTAAAAAAATTAAGTAAAGTAATAGTTGCTACTCTTTTAGTAGCTTCGTCACTTACAGCTGAGTTAACAGACAACTCAATGTATAAGTTTAATATAAACTCTCTAATAGGTTTTGAGGCTGGTTATAGTGGATTTGACTATGAACGTACAACTTCAGGCGTAACAGATGCCAGAGAAACTGTCAATATAAATCATGGTGGTATTAAGATAGGTGCAGAGTCAGAAAACTATAGACTATTTTTAAGCGCAAGAGCTTTTGATGGTGGTGATTTTGATTATGCTAGAGCATATGGTGTTGAAGTTCAATACCTTTTGAATTTTTCAAAAATGGCTAATGTTTACTTTGGTGTAAATGCTGGTAAAGTAGATATGAGATTTGCAGACAAAACAAACAATAAAACTGTAAAGCTGAGTAATGGTTACATGGGTGGAGATGTTGGTGTAAATGTACATTTAGGTAAAAGTGCAGACTTTGAAGTTGGAGCTAGGCTAATGAGTCTAAATGCGAGTGCAACAGATGGTGCAGTTACATATGACTTTGATAATATTGTAACTGGTTATGCAAGTATTATTTTTAAATACCAAATGGATTAATCAGTGAGATATATTTTAACAATCCTTCTTTTTTTAAGTGTCGCAAATGCAGATATAATGAAGAAAAAAACACTGGCTTGCCCTAGTGTTATTCAGTTGCAAAAAGCGCCAGTTGAGAGCGCTGAAAACTCTATGAATTTAAGTATGTATGCTATAGCAAATGACTGTGTGATTATAGATAAAAGAGATAATGTTGAAGCTGTAGGTTATGACCCTACAAACTCGCAAGAGATTTATCAAAAAATCATCTATAAAAAAACAGGTGTTTACCTCTATGTAATTAGATCGGCAATTCAAGTTGAACAAGATGGTAAAAAAAGTTCTCTAAGGTTCTAATGCCATTCATAAATCATTCACTTTTAAAATATAAGTTTATGGGCATTAGCCCATAACTACTACTCTTTCAATCTTTTTTACTTCATAAAACTTAAACAATTTATTTATATAATTAATGATATAAGAGAGTTAATATATAAATGTTTATAATAATAAATAAGCTTCTAAAGGATTTCTGATGGATTATGGCAGTAAATTAAATCTTAATACATTACTTTTTAATCATCATAAACACACAGTATTAATACCAACTTTCGTAATCGCTGTATTGCTATTTATTCTTTATTTTTCTGCAAATACATATATCTACAATTTAATAAAATCAAGTTCAATTGAAAAAGTGAAAACTCACGGTCATGATATGCTTCTTGAAAAGTCAAAATATATTGGAAACACTCTAGGTGAAGTCTCAAGATTGAGTCAAATACTTCAAAAAGAGCATAAACATTTTTTTGCAAACCCTGAGCTGACATATCTTCCATATGGAACACCAATATTTAAAGTTGCTCACAATGGTGTCTACTATAAATCAAATAAGACAGGTTCAAGTCTTTACTACTCTTCTGATACAAAAATAACAGATAAAGAAAAAAATAAAGCTCTACGTTCAGAAGCGATGGATATAAGCTTTAAAAATATAGTAGAAAGTAATCCAAACATTGTAGCCGCATATTTTAATAGTTGGGATAATATGAATAGAATCTACCCATATATAGATAATGTATATAATTTATTTGGTCTAAGTATTCAAATTCCTGATTATAATTTTTATTATCTTGCAGATGCAAAACATAACCCTAAAAGGGAATCTGTATGGACCGGAGCTTATTTAGATCCAGCTGGTAATGGTTGGATGGTTTCTTGCATCGCTCCTATTTATAATAAAGATTTTTTAGAAGGTGTCACTGGTATAGATATTACTTTAGAGAGTTTTATAAATAATATTTTGGAGAGTAAAATGCCATGGAATGCTACGCTTTTTATGTTAGATGATAAAGGTAGTATTTTAGCAATGCCAAAAAAAATAGAAAAGATAGTAAAAATAGAAGAGTTAATTTATCATGAATACACAACAAATATCAATAGAACAATTGAAAAACCAGAGGAGTATAATCTTATTAAAAATAAAAATACACCTTTTAGCTATAAATTTGCGGAGTATTATAAAAATAAAACAAAGATTTTTGAACTGACTGTTAATTCTATAGATTATATATTACTTCAAACTACAGTAAAAGAAACTGGCTGGAGATTAATACTTATTATTGAAAAGAATTCTATTTTTCACGATATCTATAAATTGAAATCTTATGCTGATATCATAGGATACAGCGCAATTGTATTTGCAATATTGTTTTATTTGGCGTTCTTATTATATACAGTGAAAAGATCAGAATCATTTGCCCTTCGTATTACAAATCCAATTAGAGAGTTATCAAGACAGACAACATTTGTAGGAACTGATAAAATGACAGAGCCATTTGTGAAGAGTAATATAGAAGAGATTGATAAGTTAAACTCAAATTTTACCAAGATGGTCAGTGAACTTAAAATAGGGAAGAACAATCTTATTAAAACTGAGCGCAGGAGACAAATATATGAAGAGAAGGCTCATATATATCATAAAAAATCACTAACTGATCCATTAACCGGTGTATATAATCGCTCTAAGGCTGAGGATGTCATGAGCCACGAAATAAACCTTGCAAAACTATATGGACAGCCACTATCTTTGATTATGTTAGATATTGACCATTTTAAAGAGATTAATGATACGTTAGGACATGCTGTTGGAGATGAAGTTCTTGTTGAGTTTATAAAAGTGATAAATAATAATTCAAGAAGTAATGATATTGTTATAAGAAATGGGGGAGATGAGTTTTTAATTATATGTCCAAATACAGAAGCTAAAGATGCTGCATTACATGCAGAAAATATACGTTCTTTAATTGAAAGCAATAATTACAAAAAAGACTACAATGTAACATCTAGCATTGGAGTGACATCTTATCAAACTGGAGATACAAAAGAAGCCATATTTAAAAGGGTTGATAAAGCATTATATATAGCAAAGGAAAAAGGCAGAAATTGTGTTGTTAGTTCATAAAGAGACAATATGAGGATGGTGCTCGATACTGGGCTTGAACCAGTGACTTCTTCCATGTCATGGAAGCACTCTACCACTGAGTTAATCGAGCATGTTTTACTTTCTTTATTCCTTCTAAAGGCAATAGCCTAGAAACTAAGTTATCATAGTAAAATAAAGAGCATAATTCTATCTAAAAATTCTTAAAACAATTTTTCTCTATTTAGCCTCAATATTTATATTTAATTTATGTTTAGTGAGTGTATAATTTCGATATTAAAAAAAGTACCCAAAAGGTAAGTTATGCATTTAACTGAGTTAGAAGAGTTAGGATTAAAAAATATTGGTAAGGTTCATCATAATCTAAGTTATGATGAATTAATTCAACATGAGCTTGAAAATGGCGAATGTGCACAAACAAAAAAAGGTGCGACAGCTGTTGACACAGGTATTTTTACTGGTCGTAGCCCTAAAGATAAGTACTTTGTAGACCGTGATCCATCAAACAAATATATAGCGTGGGGTGATGTAAATAAAAAAGTTTCTGCTGATATTTTTGCAGAGTTGCTAGTAGTCGCACAAGAGCAGCTTTCTGGAAAAGATTTATATGTTACAGATGTTTTCTGTGGTTCTTCGGCTGCATCAAAAAGATCAGTTCGTTTTGTATCTGAAATTGCTTGGCAGTCACACTTTGTAAAAAATATGTTTATTCGTCCGACTGCTTCTGAGTTAGAAGTTTTTAAATCAAATTTTACTGTTTTAAATGCTTGTAAAGCTGTAAACGATAAATGGGAAGAGCATGGACTAAACTCAGAAGTATTTGTACTTTTTGATGTTGAAAATAATATAGCTATAATCGGTGGTACTTGGTACGGTGGTGAAATGAAAAAAGGGATTTTTTCAATGATGAATTACTGGTTACCACTAGAGGGTAAACTTCCTATGCATTGTTCTGCAAATGTTGGCAAGAGAGGTGATACTGCACTTTTCTTTGGACTAAGCGGAACTGGTAAAACAACTCTTTCAACTGATCCTCATCGTGCTTTAATTGGTGATGATGAACATGGTTGGGATAATTATGGAGTATTTAACTTTGAAGGTGGATGTTACGCAAAAGTTATCAACCTTGATGGTAAGAGTGAACCGGAAATCTATAATGCTATTAGAACTAACGCACTCCTTGAAAATGTAGTTATATATGGTGAAGGTGAAGTTAACTATGAAGATGGCTCTAAAACAGAGAATACTCGTGTTTCTTACCCAATTGAACATATTGAAAATCATAAACTAGACCTAATGGCTGGTCATCCAGAAAATATCATCTTCTTAACTGCAGATGCTTTTGGTGTTCTACCTCCAGTATCTAAACTTACTAAAGAACAAGCAATGTACTATTTCCTAAGTGGATATACTGCAAAAGTTGCTGGAACTGAGCGTGGTATTACTAAGCCAGTTGCCACTTTCTCAGCATGTTTTGGTGAAGCTTTTTTACCTCTTCATCCAACTGTTTATGCAAAGCTTCTTGGTGAGAAGATTGATGAACACGGTGTAAATGTTTATCTAGTTAATACAGGTTGGACAGGTGGAGGTTATGGAGTTGGTAAGAGAATGAGCATTAAAGATACTCGTGCTTGTATTAATTCTATTTTAAATGGAAGTATTAAAGAGAGTGAATTTGATACTACTAAAACATTTAGACTTCATGTTCCAAAAACACTAGGTGATATTAACCCTGATATCTTAAATCCTCGTAATGCATGGGAAGATAAAGAACTTTTTGATAAAACTAGAGATAATCTAGCAGAAATGTTTATTGAAAACTATGCTAAATACCAAGGTGGAGAACATCCTGATTTTTCTGCATTTGGCCCAATACTAGGAAGCTAAACTTATAGTTTCAATCTCATATTCCCAAGTTTTACTTGGGAATGATAAATATACTAAACTTTTCTCTTTGTAGCTTTTTCCATATAAAGCCATAAAGCTCCTCCGAAAATAACTAAAATGATTGGTGCAATCCAAGGTTTATCACCTATGATTTCAGCAAATTTGACCAAAGCACTTCCAGAGTAATAACTTCCAAGTCCAAATACTAAAGCCCAAACACCGGCACTAAGTACATTCAAAATAGCAAACTTTTTAAAATCATATTTCGTTAATCCGATAGCGATAGGAATAAGTGTCTTAATTCCGTAAACAAATTTTTGAATAAGTATAATCCACGAACCATTCTTTTTCATCATAACATGAGCAAGAGCTAATTTTCTTCTATGTTTACGTAGTCCTTCCATCATCATGCTCTTTTGGTATCTTGCCATATAAAAAAGTAAAACATCTCCTATAGCATTTGCTATAAATGCTATGGCTATTGATGTAGTTAAGTCCATCTTACCCATAAAAGAGAGTACACCAGCACCGATGAGTGCTACAAACCCACCACCAAGTGAGTATAGAAAAAGTCCTATATATCCATAAGTTGCTAAATTAGTAAAAGTATCTTCCATTATTTTTTTGTATCCTAAAGTTGTTTTATTTTCATTATTTCATCACGAAGTCTAGCAGCTTCTTCAAAGTTTAACTCTTTTGCAGCTTGTTTCATTTTAAGCATAAGTTCTTTTGTAATAACTTTCTTCTCTGATGCTGGCATTTTATCCATTTTTTTGTGTTTTTGGTAAATATCACCATGATCTTCTACTTTTAGATTTGCATCTAGTTTGCGGATAGTAGTAGTTGGAGTGATTCCATTCTCTTTGTTATATGCTTCTTGAATCTCTCTCCTGGAAGTTGTTGTGTCAATTGCTTTTTGCATCGATTTTGTAATTTTATTCGCATATAGTATAACTCTACCGTTTGAGTTTCTTGCTCCTCGACCTATGGTCTGGATGAGTGCAGTCTCACTTCTTAAAAATCCTTCTTTGTCAGCATCTAGAATGGCTACAAGAGATACTTCCGGAAGGTCTAAACCTTCGCGAAGCAGATTTATACCTATTAGAACATCAAACTCACCAAGTCTCAAAGCGCGAATGATTTGATTACGTTCAATAGTGTCAATATCAGAGTGCATATACTGAACTTTAATACCTAGGTCTGCTAAATATTTTGTTAGAGCTTCAGCCATCTTTTTTGTCAGAACTGTTATTAGAATTCTCTCATTTTTTGCAGCAATTATTTTTATTTCATCATGTATGTCTTCAACCTGATTATCTGAAGGTTTAATTTCTAAAATTGGATCAAGTAATCCAGTTGGTCTAATAATCTGATGTGCGGTAACACTAGACATTTCCAGTTCATACTCAGCAGGTGTAGCAGATACGAAAAGATAGTGAGGAGCTTTATTTATGTACTCATCAGCTTTGAGAGGTCTGTTGTCTAAGGCACTAGGAAGTCTAAAACCATAATCAACTAAAACCTCTTTTCTAGCTCTGTCTCCTGCATACATTCCACGATACTGCGGAAGAGAAACATGAGACTCGTCAACTATAACCAGATAGTCTTTATGATTAAGGGCAAAGTAGTCAAGAAGAGTAAATGGAGCCTCTCCTGGTTTTTTGTTTGTAAGAAGTCTTGAGTAGTTCTCTACACCTTTACACATGCCTGTAGTTTGTAGCATCTCTAAATCAAATTCAACTCTCTGTTTTAGTCTTTGGTGCTCTAAAAGTTTTCCTGCTGATTGAAAGTATGCAAGTCTTTCATCAAGCTCTTCTTCGATACGTTTTATAGCGACCGCCATCTTCTCTTGGCTTACACTGAATTGTGAAGTCGCATAGATAGTAAATTTTTTATGCTCTTCGAGTTTTTTATTGTCGATAATATCAAAAGTATATATTGCTTCTATCTCATCTCCAAAAAACTCTATTCGAATAGCTTCTTGTTCAAAGTAGGGAGGATAGATATCTAGACTTTCTCCATTTACTCGTATATGTCCACTGTCAAAATAAGTGTCGTTTCGGCTGTATCCCATTTCAACTAAACGAAGAAGAAGTTTTTTCTGAGGAATCTCATCTCCAACTTCTAAAGCTTGAACCATATTGAGGTATTCCTCAGGGTCACCTAGCCCATAGTTGGCAGATACAGATGCAATAACAATAACATCATCATAAGAGAGAAGATTAGCAGTTGAAGAGAGTCTCATACGCTCTAGCTCATCATTTATAGCACTATCTTTTTCTATAAACAAATCTTGTCGTGGTATGTAAGCCTCAGGTTGATAATAATCGTAGTAACTTACAAAGTATTCAATATGATTGTTTGGAAAGAATTCTCTAAACTCACTGTACAGCTGAGCAGCAAGAGTTTTATTGTGAGTCATGATGATAGTAGGCATCTTTACATTCTCTATAACCTTAGCCATAGTGTAGGTTTTACCGCTGCCAGTAACACCTTCAAGAGCCTGATATCTATTGCCTTTTAGAATTGATTCACTTAAGACTTTTATAGCAGTAGGCTGATCTCCAGCCGGTTGATAAGGTGAGTTTACTTTAAAGTTAGCTTCTTTTTTCATTGGTGGAATTATAGCTTTATATTGTGAATATTCTTTATTTTCTGGAATATGACTGCCATTAGGCAGTCGATGAGATAATTCTTAGTCTATTAATAATGCCTTGGCTAAAGGAACATTTACGGGAATCTATGCAAGCCTTCCTCTACGATGAGGCTAATAACCTGATCGTAGCTTAAATCATGCGCCATTTCACATGCAATAGGAAAATAACTTGAAGTATTTCCAATATCAGGAGTAAGGTTTATTCCAATGAAAAAACAGTGTCCATACTTGTTTGTTTTAACATTAATTAATCCATAATCCCTAATTTCTAAATCAATATAGGCGTCTATGGCAAGTGTTTTTATTCTATCCATAAGAAAATTATCTTCAGTTTTTCTAAGTACTTCAGTGTCGTCTTTTTTAACTTTTTCTCCTAAAATTCTTAGAGCTTTTGTTGATTCTGGTGGTATTACTTCAAGAGCTGATACTAATAAATTAGCATCTTTTGTTTGGATAATAGCAATAGCAAACTCCTGACCATCTATATACTCCTCAACCAGGACAGGAGTATCAAATATTTCATATAAAGATAATACTTTACTTTGAAATTCTGCAAAACTATTTACAATTGATAAATTGTCAATTCCTTTTCCATTTGCAGCATCTAATGGTTTTAAGAAAAGAGGGTATCCGATTGGTAAAGCATAAGTAGATTTGTACTCTCCAGGAACAGCAGTGAAATATTTTGCAGTATTTATACCTTTACTCCTTAAAAAAGTTTTGGCTAATATTTTGTCAGAATCAAATTTTAAAGTTTCTCTTAATGAACCTGAATGGTTGATATTATTTCTTGCAAAATATTCAGATAGCCAAATATCTTCTTCGTTTTTAATAGCAATATACTTTACTGCCAAGATAACAAGATCAGGTTTTCTTTGCACTACACTTTCTAGATCTTCAATTGATTTACATACGGTTAGTTCAACTACATGATCCATCTTATTAATTGAGTCTAAAACACTATTGTACGCATCAAGCGTTACAAATTCTGTTTCTTTTAAGTAGTAATTTGGTGTTGTTATAATTTCTATTTTCATGTTAACCTTATTAAGTAGAGAAGAAGATGCATCTTGAATTAGAATGTATTCAAACTCAGAATCATAATATGTATAAGGTTTCCTCAAGAGGAAAGCGGTATGTACCAAGATATTTATTGGTGCTGCTCAAGAAAGAGAAGGTTCGGTGTTAGTGAAATATCTGTTTATCGTTAGCGTGACTTATTTCTCAGCAATTGTACTCTATTTCAGCTTATAAAGAGGAATTGGAAACCTAAAATATTGTTAATCATCAATCTGATAATAAGCTATAATATAACAATAAGATATAAAATAAAGGCTTTATTATGTCGGATACTTCAATATTAAAGATTAATATCTCAATAGATGAACTCCCAGATAATGTTGTGATATATCGCTATGAGGATGATGATTTTATATTTGTAGATTTGAATAAAAGTGCACAAAAAACAGAAAATACATCTAAAGAAAAAATTATTGGAAAAAAACTCACAGAAATATTTCCTGGTGTAAAAAAATTCGGTTTATATGATTTACTACTAAAAGTGAATAGAGATGGCGGCTCCCAAGAGTTAGATATGAGATTTTATGAAGATAAACGCATTAGTGGCTGGAGACATAATAGTATCAGAAAACTCAGTAATGGTGATTTGATTGTTTTTTACAAAGATTTGAACGAGTATAAATCTTTAGAAGATGAGACAAACAGAAAAACTAATGAACTAAAATCATTAGGACATATTTTAGATAATAGCAACAGTGAACTATTTATTTTTGATACCGATACTCTGCACTTTACGTATTTAAACAAAAAAGCCTTAAAGCACATCGGTTACTCTTTTGAAGAGATGCAAAAAATGACACCTGTTGACATTAAACCAGAATATACAATGAGTAATTTTTTAAGATTAATAAAGCGTTTAGAAAATGGAGAAACAGGCCATTTTGTGTTTGAGACAGTGCATCAATGTAAGAATGGTGAACTATATAATGTAGAGATACGTTTAGAACTCATGACATTAGAAAACAAAAAGCAGTTTGTAGTGTTTGCTCACGATATCACCGAGAGAAAAAAATCACTTATTCAGCTTCAAGAGAGTGAAGAAAAATTTAGAAAGATTGCAGAGACTTCTTTGATGGGTATTTTTATCTACAAGGAACGTTTTATATATGTAAATGAAGCTTTTGTAGATATGAGCGGGTATACCATAAACGAGTTATATGAAATCGATCCTTGGAGTGTTGTAGATAAGTCACAAAGAGAAACTGTACGGGCAATAGCTAATAGACGTTTAAAAGGAGAAGAATTTCCTAGAGTTTATAGTGATTTCAAAGTTAACAGAAAAGATGGTGAATGTAGAATTATGAGAGTTATGACACAAACTATTAAATATGAAGATAGTTATGCAGGTCTTGGAACAATTATGGATATTACAGATATTAGAGAAACAGAAGATAAGTTAAAAGTTTTAGCTCAAGCCATAGAGCAAACAGATGAAATGGTCAGAATTACTGATAAGAATGGAGTTATCACTTTTGTTAACGATGCCTTGGTAGCTCATACTGGATATAAACCATTGGAGTTGATAGGTAAAAAGATAAACATGTTTAAATCAGGTAAACATGATAATGCATTTTATAAAGAGATGTGGGAGATTATTTTATCAGGTAAGACATATAGAGGTGTCTTTATAAATAGAAAAAAAGATAAAAATATTTTTTATGAAGAAGAGACAATAACCCCTATCTTTGATTCCAAAAAAAATATTCAAAATTTTGTTGCAACAAGTCAAGATATTACAGAGCGTATAGAGATGGAGAATAAACTTCAAAAGTTAGCAACAATAGATAGTCTAACTGGTATTTATAATCGCCATAAAACCAATGAAGAGATAGAAATACAATTGGCAAAAGCTAAACGATATGATGAAGAGTTTGCTCTAGTTATGTTTGATATTGATCACTTTAAAGATGTTAATGATACGTATGGGCATGATGCCGGAGATGATATACTAAAGGAGTTTAGTGACGTTGTTTTAAAGCATATACGTGAGAGTGACAGGTTCGGTAGATGGGGAGGAGAGGAGTTTATGCTTCTTCTTCCTAAGGTTGACAAAGATGAAGCCATTAGAGTTGCAGATAAAATAAGAGAGTTTGTCTCAAGATATCCGTTTAATAAGCTTTCAAGGATTACAGTAAGCGTTGGGGCTAGTATATATAGAGAAAATGATACAAAAGAGAGTCTGTTAAAGCGCACGGATGAAGCTCTATATCAAGCAAAATCAAGTGGACGAAATAGAGTTATATTTAAGTAGTAGCTACTTTGAAAATTATTAATAATTATAACTAAGTTTTATTAGTATCATAATTCCAACTTTGCATATTGTAGTATGTCAAAAATAAAGTTGGAGATAATATGAAAAAAATCATTGTTGGATTAATTGTTGCATTACTATTTTTAGGGTGTAGTTCAAAAGATGTTGAAGAACAAGCAGTAGAACCAAAGATAGTTGTTGGTAAAAGTTTATCAGATATGAATCTGAATGATCAGTTTGAAAAAGCTCAACCGTTAGATGCAACTACAAAGAAAGTAATATTTGCATTTTCAAAAGATATAGCACATATATGTAATGACTATTTTGTTACTCAGTCGCCTACATACTTAAGTGAAAACAATACTCAATTTGTAGCAGATGTAAGTGCTGCACCTTCTCTGATTAGAAGTATGTTTATTCTTCCAGGATTAAAAGATTTTAAACATACAGTTTTACTTTTAGATGATAAAAAAGTAGCTGCCCCATATAGAGTAGATATGAATGTAGAAAAAATTGTAGTTGCATACATTGATAATAAATCAATTACAGAAATCGTAACAATTAGCTCAGAAGATGAGCTAAAGAAAGTCATAGAAGCTAAGTAACTTCTATGACTTGAACATACTTTTCAAACTCGTGTTTATCAACTGGTTTTGAAAAGTGGTAGCCTTGTAAAATATCACACTTTTCTTCTATTAAAAACTCTTTTTGCAACTGAGTTTCAACACCTTCAGCAACAATACTTAAGTTCAAGTTTTTAGCAATATTTAGAATAGTTTTTACCATGTTTGTACTTTTACTTGTGTCATCTAATTCAAATATAAAAGATTTGTCTATTTTTAACTCATCTATTGGTATCTGCCTTAAGTAACTAAGAGATGAATATCCTGTTCCAAAATCATCCATAGAGAAGCGAATACCACACTGTTTGATTTTATTCATAGTGTTTATCAGTTTAGTTATATCTTCGGCAACACTTGTTTCTGTCATCTCAAACATTAGCTTTGAACTTAGTTTTGGATTAAGATATTTTTTACATAACTTGGCTACATCATCAGTAAAAGTGTTATGAAACATCTGACGCATACTGATATTAATAGAAAGTTGCTCTAAATATATTCCTTTTTTATCCCAATCGCTAAAAGTTTTAAAAGCTTCTTCTAGTATGAAGTATCCTAACTCTACAATGAAACCTGTCTGTTCCGCAATAGGAATAAACTCATCAGGACCAACTTGACCTAGATGCTCGTTATGCCATCTAACAAGTACTTCACACCCTATAACTTCTGAATTGGAATTAAGTTGAGGTTGATACTGTAGAGTAATTTCATTGTTCTCTAGAGCAAAATGAAGAAATCTTTCTATCTCAAGTTTTCTCTCAACTCTTATAGAAAGTTCATCATTAAAAATCATTACTCCATCTCTTCCTTGAGATTTTGCTTCGTACATAGCAATATCTGCTTCTTTTATAAAAGTCCCAGCTTTCATTTTTGGATTATCTATAATGCTTACACCGATACTTGCACTAATGTACATATGATGCTCTTGGATTACATAAGTCTGTTTAATGGAGTCTAATAGTTCATTTGCAAAGGCTATTGCATTGTTTAGACATACATCTTTATCTCTGCATGTTGAACTTAATATACAAAACTCATCCCCACCAAGTCTAGATACATGTGCCCCATGCTTTTTGGAAATCATAGACATTCTGTTGGCAACTTCACAGAGTAATAAGTCTCCAACATCATGACCTAAAGTATCATTTATAGTTTTAAAATGGTCTAAATCAATTAGTAAAAGATATACATACTTATGGTCATTCTTTTGAAGTTTTATTGCATTTTCAAGTAGTTCTATGAAGTAGCGTCTGTTTCCAAGTTTAGTCAAGTAATCATGATAGGCTTGAAACTTACTTTTTTGTAAGTAGTTATAAGTGTTTCTCGAAGCATACAGAAGTACCCATCCTAAAACTATTGTTAAAATTGCCAGAAGATAACTGTAAGGCTCACCGACAAGAATAAGATAGATTGTAATTGGTAGCATAGAAGAAGATAGTATAAATAGAGATAGCTTTTTCTCTGATACTAATATAGTGGTAGAAACTACTGAAACGCCAAGTTGTGTTGCTATAGCTATGTAGTGAAGTTCTACTGCATCTCTAGAAACATATACAAAAAATATGATAGTCCATATTGAAAAATAAGTAAAAAGAAAATATCTGGTTTGCATCAGCCACTTCTCTTTTTCTTCTATTGAATAGTTGTTATGTGAATATGATTTGTATAGTTTATGACCCCAAAAAGAAACTAAAATAATAAGTAGATACCATGATATTTCAGGAAGATATGAGGAGTATAGACTGCCTATAAAGACATAAGATAGTCCTGTGCTTGCAAAGAGTCCTATTAAGATAAGAATCTGTTTATGCATAAAGTTGTAAAAGTTCATATTGTCTAGCATATTATGTTACATCTCCATGGTAGGTATAAAAAATTATTATAACTAAAGTTTTTCTAATCAAATACTAAACAGTAAAAATAAGTTAAAAAACAAAGCAATTATTCAGATGAGTAAAGTTAAGGTTAGAATATTTGTGATAGAATTATACCCATATAACATAGATAGGGATTTTAATGCAAAATCAAACAAATTTAGACAAATTAAACGATAAAGTATCACAAATACTACAAAACTATAACACTTTGAAAGAAGAGAATAAAAATTTTCGTATAGAAGTGGTTACATTAAAAGCTGAAAATGAAGTAAAAGATATAGAAATAGAAAAGCTTAGAGAAGAAAATATAATGAAAGATATTGAGATAGAAGAGATAGTAGAAAAAATAGAAAGTATTTTAGGCTAAAGTTTTATGAGCAAAAAAATAGGTTTACACATAGGTGGGCGTCGTTTTGATGTTGATGTAGAAGATGATTTTGCACCATTTTTAGAGCAGAACATGGCTAAAGATTTCAACATTGATGGGAATAATGATTTAAAAAAAATGCTTCATGCATATGTAAAAAAGACTCATGAAATATTTCTACAAGAAAAGGAAATAGAAAAGATTTTAAGAAAAACGGAAATTTAGTATTTAATTTAGGATACTATAAGTTAAAGGTGCTATAATTTCAGCCTCTCAAAAAAGAGATGGTGTGCGCTCGTAGCTCAGCTGGATAGAGCACTGGTTTGCGGTACCAGCGGTCACACGTTCGAATCGTGTCGGGCGCACCATATTTACTTCGAAGAAACAATTTTACTTCATTTTTTAAAATCTTGATTTAATCTTACAAATGTCGCGGAATAGAGCAGTTCGGTAGCTCGTCGGGCTCATAACCCGAAGGTCGCAAGTTCAAATCTTGCTTCCGCAACCAATTTTAAATCCTTTATTTATAGGTTTTATAACAACACTTTTTAAACAATTTAACTAGACTTACGTATCGTATCATTAAGCCACATTAAACACTTTTAGAACCCGTCAACTTGTTATCTCCCTATTGTTAAATGATTTAATGAAAATTTAAAACAAAAAGGAAAACAAATGTCAATTATAAATATAAATCAGACACAAAGAGTAAAAGTACTTTTAAGATTATTAGATAATCATGAGAACATTGAAACAGCTTGTAGTAAAGCCGGACTTAATGTTGAAGTAACAAAAAAATTCTTATCTTTAAACTAAGAACTTAATCCTCTAAAAATTACATAACAAATTAAATTAATGACACTCACGGCATTGATTTAATGTAACTCTCCTTATCGCTTAACTGGATAAAGCAGTCCCCTCCTAAGGGATAGCTCGTGGTTCGAGTCCACGTAGGGAGACCAATGAATAAAAGGAACTAAGTGTTTAGATTATTTAAAGAAAAAGAAAAAGAAAAAATTAAAGTAGAAATACATAATCGTTTAATTGATATTAGAATAGGTAGAAAATACGCTAGAGGGGAAGATATGGATGGTAATACTTATGAATGCTTTAATTATACAGCGGAAGAAGTATATGATAACTCTTTAGAAACTTGTGATGATCTAAAAGCTGTCAATAAATCATATTTTGTAGAGGGATACGATTTACAAACAAAAGAGTTGTCTAATGTAATTAAAAATAACTGGAAAAACTAAAAGACAATATTGTGGATTTGGCTTGAATTTGACCAAGGAAACTTCTACTCCTTATATGTCTTTACTCCAATGCAAGTTACCGTCTTGTGAAGATAAACTTTGTAAGTGTTTATAGCCAATACATCCATAGTCATCAATACTAGTAATTTCAATTAAGTTAACTATACTCAATTTCAAATCTTTAATAGCCTCTCCGTATATTGCGAAATTTACACCAGGTGCATCTTTTGTACTAATAAATACAACACCATTAAATCTTCTATCTTTCGAAATAGACTTTTCAACATTTTCTATCAAAAATTGATTTAGTTCATATCTATCTTCATCACTAGAGAGAGTTGAAAATATTTCATTAATTAGCAAATCCTTAAATACGAGTGAAATAAGAACTTCTTCATCTGTATGAAATGGTTTATGTAAAACATTTAAATTTTCTAGATATCGTGTCTCTTCTTGTGATTTATAGAATGTTCCAAGTTGACCAACAAACCAAAAATCATCTTTCATTATCTCAGTGTAGTCAAAAATGGCAATATTTACTAAGTCACCTATCTTTACTTCTATTTCTGCTAAACTTGTTTGAATAGAAGACGAGCCATATAAAGTTGGTTTACTTAAAGATGAAAATGCTCTTCCAGATGGGTTTGGCGGATTATATAAATGTTTAATATGATAAAAAGGTTCATTATTTAGGCACTTACGTGCCCGATAGAATAGATTAGTGTTATGACTGGCTAATGGTGAAATAATTGGCTGATATACATTCATAATAGGTTGAATGTAATCTTCGAACATTTTTTTTGCTTGACCAGTGGTATCAGATAGACGTTCAATTTGTTTTTTTCGTGATATTATTTTTTCTCTTAAGTCACCGAGTTGATTATGTTGTATATGAATTCCCATGGCATTATCTTTTTATTCTTATCATTAGTTGAGTTTTTCTGTCTCCTACATATTCCATATCAAATAAGTCCAATGCTTTGATAAGGTCGCCCATTTTTTTAAATCCATAGTTAACTTGAGAAAAAGAAGAATTTTTTCTTATATACATAGACATATCTTTAACATCTGCCCATCCTTGCTCATCTGATGTTACATCAACACCTTGTTTAAGCAAATTAATAAGTTTATAGTCTTTTCGTATATCATAGTTATTTCCAACATATTTTGTAACAGCTTCTGTAATAGCTTGATGCTTGTTATTTCTAGAAATGTCTTCCACTGCTTCATCATTAAGTAATACACTTAATTTTTCAACATATATGAACTGTGAACATGCATTTACAAATGCCATGGGAGTCTTTGCTTCTCCATATCCATACACAGTTAACCCATCAGATAATATTCTTGTGACAATAGGAGTAAAATCACTATCGCTAGTTATTAGAACAATAGCTTCAAGATCTTTTGTGTACAAGATGTCCATAATGTCAATTATCATAGCTATATCTGTTGCATTTTTGCCTTTTGTGTAAGCAAACTGCTGAATAGGTTTAATATTATAATCTTGTAAAATATTTTCCCAGCCGTAAAGTTGTTTATCTTTCCAATCTCCATAAGCTCTTCTAATGTTTACAGTTCCGTATTGAGATAAATCATCGAATATACTTTCTATATATTTAGAACTTACATTATCACAATCTATAAACATTGCAATGTTGTTTTTATGCTGATTTTTCATTTTAATTCCTAATAAATTTGTGTTTTCTTTCTATAAAATTATTATATGTTGTTCTTTATTATACAAAAAATATGTAAAATTAATTGACACTTTAAATTATTAGATTTTACAATACAGCTTTTTAAATATAAACTTACTGAGAAGAGCTGCAAATATCCATAGTTAGTTCTATATAATCACCAGTTGTATTTAATATTTGTTACTTATAAATCTTCAGATTTTAAAATATATTTACAATTTTATGTACTTCTTTATTACATTACGTCATAATATTAAATAGTATTTATATTTTATAAGAACAATTAAGGGACAATTATGCCATTTGAAATTAAAGATTTAAAAGAGCACAATTCAGAATTGCTAAAACTTCTTACTCAGCATCTACCAGATATGTTGTGGGTTAAAGATTTAAATGGAATATATCTTTATGCAAATCAATCTATATGTGACGGCTTACTAATGGCAAAAGACACAGATGAACCTATAGGCAAAAATGATGTCTTTTTTGCTCTTCGAGAGAGAGAAGCCCACAAAGAAAGTCCAGATTGGCATACTTTTGGTGAACTATGTTTTAACTCTGATCAAGTTGTCATAGATAACAATAAAGCTATGAAATTTGAAGAGTACGGAAATGTAAAGGGAGAGCTACTTTACCTAGAAGTATATAAGGCTCCATTTTATGATAAAGATGAAAATATAATAGGGACAGTGGGTGCAGGGCGTGATATAACAAAACTTAAAAAAATACAACTAGATTTAGAAGAAAGTCTTAAAATTTTAGATCAACAAAGAGAACAGCTAAAATCATTTAATGTTAATCTTGAAAAGCGAGTTAAAGAAGAGATTGAAAAACAGCAAAATCAAGAACGTTTAATGATTCATCAGTCTCGTCAAGCTGCGATGGGTGAGATGGTTGAGTCAATTGCACATCAGTGGCGACAACCTCTAAATATTATTGGATTAGCAACAGCCAACTTAGAAACTCAGTACACTCTTGGTCTGATGAGTGAGCAAGAGTTTCATGAAAAAATGGAGATTGTCTCTCTTAACATCAACTATATGTCTGAGACAATTGATGATTTTCGTAATTTTCTCAATCCTGAGAGAGAAATGATCAGCTTTTCTCCGCAAAAAAGTATTGAGGATGTTTTAACGATTCTCAATGCTCAACTTAAGAGTAATAAAATTATTCATACTTTAACTGTTAACTGTGATATATTTTTCTATGGTGTTGAGAATGAGTTTAAGCAGGTAATGTTCATTTTACTAAACAATGCAGTAGATGCTATTAAGATAAATATTGAAGAAAAGAATATAGAACAAGGTAATATTACTATCACACTAAGTTGTAAAAATAATCAAGGAATCATAGAAGTATACGATAATGGCAATGGCATAGATGCTGACATAATAGACTCAATCTTTGATCCATATTTTACTACTAAGTATCACTCACATGGAGTGGGAATAGGGCTTTATATTGCCAAAAATATTATTGAAACAAGAATGAAAGGTGCATTAAGCGTGCAAAATATTAAATCTGGCAGTTGTTTTACTATTTCATTGCCTTTGATCAGTGACAGATTTTAAGATCTTAGATTGTTTAATTAGATTATAATCTATTATTATTGTTGCTATATTTAATATTATCGTAAAGAAAATAATAATAACATAACCAATGAAAAAGCTGCGTTATAAAGAAATACTCGAAAATATTAGTGACTGGCTATGGGAAGTAGACAGTAGTGGTGTATATACTTATTGTAGTGAAAATGTTTATAATTTTTTGGGTTACCATGCTGACAAAGTGGAAGGCAAGACACCATTTGACTTTATGAGTGAAGAAGAAGCTATCCGAGTTAAGGAAGTATTTGCTGCTTATGTTGAAAAAAAAGAAAATATAGTAAACATGGAAAATACGCATACTCATAAAGATGGGCATAAAGTTACTGTATTGACAAGTGCTATTCCCATTTTAGACAACAATGGAAACTTACTTGGATATCAAGGTATCGATAAAGATATTACAGATATTAGAGAAGTAGAAAGAAGCCTTAAAGAGAATCGAAAACTACTTGCACAACAAACGAGAATGGCACAAATGGGTGAAATGATAAGTATGATTGCTCATCAGTGGCGACAACCTCTTGGTGCAATTTCATCAGCTTCTATAGATCTACAGATAAAGATGGAACTGGAATCTTTTGATTTGACAAAAGAAGATGGCAGAGAGAAATATAGAGAGTATTTTTTTCATAAAATAAAAGATATAAATGAGTATGTACAAAATCTAACAGCTACTATAGATGATTTTAGAAATTTTTATAAACCAAATAAAGAATCAGTGTGCGTAAAACTAGACGAGGTGATTTCAAAGTCATTAAATATAATCCAAGCCTCACTCCTAAATGACAATATCCAAATAATCAAGAACTATAATTCAAATATTGATATAGAACTTTACAGTAATGAGATGATTCAGGTTATCCTAAATATCTTGAAAAATGCTCAAGATAACTTTAATGAAAAAGATATAGAAAAAAGATATATTAAAATTAGCACTAAAGATAAAACAATCTCAATATGTGATAATGGCGGAGGTATTGCAGAAGAGCTAATGGATAAAATATTTAACCCTTACTTCTCTACCAAAGACGAAAAAAGTGGAACAGGGTTGGGATTATATATGGCTAAGACGATTATTGAAAAGCATCATGCGGGAAATATAAATGCAACAAATACAGATGATGGAGTCTGTTTTAAAATAGAGTTGGGAGATATTTGTATATAATGCCAGTATGAAAATATGGATATTAGATACAAAAGCTCCAAGCCATCGTCTGGTACGTCTTAACTGTGAAGATCATAGCGATTTTTCATACCTAGGTGACTTAGACGATGATGAATTAACTGCCTTCTTTTTAGAACTTCAAAATGATATGAATGTAGAAAAAAACATTAAACTGCTAAAGTATTACGGATACTTACACCTTTTTATTATTACTAAAAAATAGAAATATGCATATTTTACTTTAGTGCAAAGTTGATTTAAGATGGCACAGGACTAGCTCTTTATATACCTAAAACTATAATTGAAGAACATTGTAGAGATAAACTAGACGTAGTCAATACACAGCGTTGAGCAAAATTCATTATCTCCCTCCCATTTAAATGAATTAAGTAAGGTAGTGATAAAATAACTAAAATTGATACCTTAGGGAGTGAGATGAAAATTATAATTGCAGTTTTAAGTTTTTTTATTTTTACTACTTCTCTCTTTGGACTTGATGCTAAAGTAAAGTACGATAAGGTAATCTCAAGTGTAGAAAAATACTACTATATAGCATTTACTAAAGATCAAATAATAAATAAAGGTATAGCTGAGTTTTTAGCATCTACATCCCTTTTAAATGCAGATGCTAAGAAAAAAATCAATACAAAATTTACTTTTTATGATAATAAATATGGCGCTGATTCTAAAGAATGTGCATATGAAAAAATAAAAACAATCATAGAGTTTTTACTACAACAGATGTTTTCAAACGAAGAAGTCTATGACATATTGATACATTCAACTATGAACTCCTTAGACGCGCATTCTAGCTATTTAGATAAAAAACATATGCAAGAGTTGAAGGTTCAAACAGAAGGTGTATTTGGTGGACTTGGAATCACTGTAAGTAAAAAAGAAAAGAAATTAACTGTTGTATCCCCATTGGATAATACGCCTGCGTTTAGAGCAGGTATAAAAGCAGGTGATATTATTCTTAAAATCAATGAGCTTCCTTGTGAAAATATGTCACTAAATAAAGCCGTAAGTTTGATGCGTGGAAAGGTTGACACCTCTATAAATCTTACTATTAGTAGAAAAGGTGAATTGATTCCTATTACTATTGTTCGGGAACTCATAAAAATAAGATCTGTAGATGCCAGAGAACTTCCTAACGATATACTATATTTGAAGATATCAACGTTTGACAAAAAAGTTATAAATGATTTATCTAAAGCGATTAAAAATTATGAAACGAACGGTATGGGTATTATTTTAGACCTTCGTAACAATCCTGGTGGACTGCTTTCTGAAGCAGTAGACGTGGTTGATATGTTTATGAACAGAGGCAATATAATCACTCAGCAAGGTCGCTCAAGTTTTGATAAAGTGTCATATGACACTTCAAAAGAAAAAACTTTAACAGAGGCACCTTTGGTTGTGTTGATTAATGCAGGAAGTGCTTCTGCATCTGAAATTGTAAGTGGTGCCTTGCAAGTTCATCATCGTGCAACTCTAATGGGTGAGAGAAGTTTTGGAAAAGGCTATGTACAAGCTATTCTTCCTATAGATGAAGAAGAGTCAGTGAAGCTTACTGTTGCTGAGTATCTTTTAGCAGACGGCAAGAGTATTCATAATATCGGTATAAAGCCGGATTATGAAATAGATGCAGATATTGTTGATGGATATGACAGAGTTTTAGAAGCAGCCCAAGATTACTTAAACAATAAAGCTATATTTGATGAAAAATATCTAGCAAAGGCTTATGGAATACAAACATTAAGTAAGAGATTTAGAAATAAAAATATTGCACAAAAAGAAGCTAAAGTATATGAAGCAACTTTAAGAGATAGGTTTAAAAAAATACAAAAAGCTCCTGCAGATTCTACTAAGTGGTTGATTTCAATAGGCATAGAAAACTATGAGTACACAGCAGATGTAAAATACTCGAAAAAAAGTGCAGAACTCTTTAGTGAGTTGTTGCAGAAAAAGTACGGCATTGAAGATCACCATAGTTTAGTCTTAGTAGACGGTGAAGCGACTATGGGAAGAATAAAAAACAAGATGAAAAGACTGCTTCGTCAGGTTAAAGCCGGAGATACGATATATTTTTATTATAATGGACATGGCATACCTGTTCCTAGTCAGAAAAATGAGCCATATCTATTACCAAATGATGTGGAACCTGAGTTCGCAAGTGATGATAAGTTTTTTAAAATGCAAAATATATATAACCTTCTTTCTCAAACAGATGCAGATAAGGTAATAGCAATAATAGACAGTTGTTTTAGTGGCGGTAATGATGGCGCACACCTGATAAAAGGTGTAGCAGCTACGAGACTTGTCCCTAAAGAAGTAAGCTTTAATAAGAAAAAAATGGTAATTTTATTTGCAGGAAGAGGGACTCAATACTCCAACATGTATGAGCAAAAAGGACATAGACTCTTTTCATACTATGTGATGGACTCTATCTTAAAAGGCAGAGATGATGTAGAGATGCTATACAATGAAGTCTATGTAAATGTAAAAGATGAATCATTTAAGATGGGAGATATGCATCTACAAGAGCCTACAGTCGTTGGCAATAAAAAACTAAACTTCAGGTAAATCTATATGTTAAAAAGCCTGTTGATATTTCTGTTTTTATTTGTCTGGTCTTTGATAGTAGGTTTTTCATCATGTATAGTATTTATTTTATATATTTTAGCATTTACTACACTTCTAATGATTGCTCTATCAGAGATGCAAGTTATAAAGAAGTATGCAATAGCAGAGACTCTTTTTCATGAAAACACATCTCTCTTTAGCATCGTTAAAAGTGTATGGCTGACTCTTTTCTTATCACTAATAGTAGGCTTTAGTGTATCTGTCATAATTCTTGTTGGTAGTATATATCTTGATGCAGTGATATTTTTGATTTTAGGTCTTGATGTTCTTTTCATTTGGTTGATATATTCCAAGGTGAAAAAGAAGCTCTCTTTAAAAGTAAAAGAGGGATTTTTAGATGCTATTGCCAGAAGATGGGCTGTATGGATAAACACGCTCTTTTTAATTATTACTTTTGTGTTGTATCAGTTCTTTAGCACACCAACCTATGAGATAAAAGTATTTAGTTGTGAAATACTAAACTTTTTATCTTCCACTCTTAGATACAAAGAACTTCTTGAGTGGAAATTTATGAGTGCATCTGTCGGTAATCTTGAGAGTGCTAATGGCATCTATGTTTGGCTGTTATATCTTTTTGTATCTCAGGGAGTATTTGCCTGGGGTTACTCAAAACTTCTTCTGAGTGTCTCCGTGTCAAAGTCAATTATTTACAAAGAAGAGGGTAAGCATAGAAACTATTTCATCTTTGGTTTTATAGCTACGATACTACTACTTTTCATAATCACTATGAGCATAAATCATCTCTATGAGAGACAGCACATGCAAAATGTACAGACTCAAATAAATAGAGCCTACAAGGAAGTTGACAAGGTCTTAAATACAAAACTAAACTCAAGTGAACAGTTGTTAATAGAGCAAATAAATAGTGTAATAGATGCTGAGGTTGACCTTGCCTTTGAACCTGTATATGGTTCTATCCCTGAGCTTAGTGATTATTACTACTCTGTAAAAGGTGAGTACACAAGAATCATTCTAAAGGGCTATAGTCTCTACTGTGGATACAAAAATGACTATTTGGTTCCATACTATAACCAGTACCTTCCAAATGGCTATAAGCTTAAGCAATGTGACTCTCAGATGCTAGATAGTGAGATTCAATCAAAAATAAACTACTTCTTGTTTGATAAAAATGATTTTTCTGCTAGAGTTGATAATGCTTCTAATGTAATCAATGAGAGTATAAAAGAGTCTATGACTAACTTTCAAGATGAGTTAAATGAGAGCCTAAACTCTTTAGAAGCCCAGCACCAAACTGAACTTGGCTTTTTGGAGTCAAATTTTGATGATATATTTCAAGCCAACTCCAGAGATGTGGCAAAAAAAGGTCTAAGTGCTACTGGGACTTTACTGATAAGTGGTGCGATATCTAAGAGTGTAATGTCTAAAATGCTGCTAAAGTTTGGAGCAAAGGGAGCCGCAAAAGCTTCTTCATTTATAGGTGGTTCAGTTGCAGGACTAACTATATGTGCACCGAGTGGTCCTTGGGCTTTGTTATGTGGAGTGGTAACCGGAACTGCAAGTTGGGTCGGTGTAGATGCTGCTATGACTGAAGTAGATCAAGCCTTTAACGAAGATGACTTTCAACTTAGTGTTAAGATGATGATTGACGCTCAAAAAAAATCTCTTAAAGAACTTATGAAAGATTCATATAGAGAGTGGATTCAAAAGATATTTACCGAGCTTAAAAAAGATGCAGGTTCATTGAAATCACCATATGAACAACTCCAATAATTTATGTTAAAATAGTTAAAACATAAATAGGGAGATTTTATGAAATTAGAATATGTAGGTTCTATGCCTAGGGTTTCAAGCAAAGGTGTGAGTTTTGATGATACAAAGCCCGATAAATATATTTTACTCAGTCCTGCTATTGATCTGCTAGAAGCTTTGAGTTATGGTCCCACTGAAGCTACAAAGCATCTTTACAATACAAAAGGTAAAGAGTATAGCAGTAGTGAACTTATGGAAGCTCTAAAAAAACATATAGGGAATCTTAATGAAGTTATAGCATCTAGAGATGAAAAAGCGCATAATTTAGTACAAGAGCTAATGGATAGAGTAGAGACAAACGAGACGCTTAGTGAAGATGAAAAAAAAGCTTGGTTAGCTAACATAGAGCTAATGCGTAATTACTATCTTCAGTTTGTGACAAACGATAGTGCATATGGATGCGCTCTTCAAGCTCTATCTCAGCAGATTCATGACGCTTTAGTAAAAGAGGTTTCTTTTCCTATGTTTAGAAATTATGGTCTTGTTCTTCACGATCTTATTAATGTCTTAGAAAATAGAAAGTCACCCATAGATGCTACGCTTAGTGTTGAAAATATAGATGGTTCATTATTTGGTAAGTTGACTATAAAGCATCGATAAAAAAAGCTTATTTTAATTAATCTCGTTTTTGATTATTTTAGCTAACTCACCACACTGCTTAATTTTATCAGAGTAGCTAAGAGAGTCTTTTAAAAGTATATCAATGAACGCACTTCCAACAATAACTCCATCCGCACCTTCAACTTTCTCTTTAGCAGTTTTTGCATTTACTCCAAAGCCTACATAAACAGGAGTAGGTGAGTACTTTTTTATAGAGCCTAAAAATGGCTGTAGATTTTCAGCTTGACCAGAACCTGTGATTCCTGTGTACGCTACCATATAGATAAACTTCTGAGCATCATTTACAACTTCTTTGATTCTCTCTTCAGAGTCAGTAGGAGCTACAAAACTAATGTTACTCATTGAGTTGGCTTTAAACAGATCGCTGTACGGCAGAGCTTCTTCATGCGGCAAATCTGGTATGATAAGACCATTTACTCCGAGCTTAGATGCTAAAGGAATTAGTTTGTCCATATTTTGCTGGTAAAAGCTGTTGAAGTAACCCATCCATAGAGTGTCAACTTTTGGTGCGACAATTTCTGAGATCTCTAGTAGATCTTTAAATTTAAAGCCTAATTCTAAGGCTTTATGATTTGCTTTTTCAATTAAAGGACCATCTGCAACAGGATCTGAGAAAGGAACACCAAGTTCAAGTGTATCAACACCGCTATCACCAAGTGCTAAGGCTAGGTCTATTGTAAAAGATTTTTCCGGGTAAGCAGAAGTTATATAAGCTACAAGTTTTTTCAAGTTTTTTCCAGTTTTGTTATTTTTCTAAGTATGGTGTTTTTAATAGAGAATACTTGATATGGCTCAAATTATTATCAAGCTTTAAATCATCTTGCCATTGAGAGTACATATCACTTATCGCAAGTAACCAGGTGACAATATCACCGTTAGGAAGTTCATGAGTCTTTCTCAGTTCTTCAAGTACATCTTCTACAAAAGCAGATAGTTTAGCCATCGGTGCAATTTTTAAGTACCCAGATGCAGACTTAATATTGTGAAATACACGAAAAAGTTCATCGATACTTCTGCTGTACTTATTAGGTTTTTCAAGATCTAAAATCATTACTTCCATACTCTCAACCATCATAGAGTAGTGATCCAAAAATTCATCAACGATCTCAAAATCAAAGTTACTATCTAAGTCACTTCTTATGCCCATAAAGTAATTCTCCTATTTAGTGCAATTGTATCAGTTTTTAGTTAAAATACTTTTATGAATAAAAAAATGACAATAACTTCTATACAAAAAACAAAGGGTGTAAGGCCTCTAGTTATGATTACAGCGTATGATGCACTGTTTGCAAAACTATTTGAACCTAGCTCAGATATGATTTTAGTTGGCGATAGTTTAAACATGAGTTTTGCCGGTAAAAATGATACGCTAAGCGCAACAATGGAGCAAATGCTATATCATACCAATGCCGTGTGTAATGGCGCAAAAAATAGCTTTGTAGTATGTGATATGCCTTTTGGGACTTATACAAATAAAGAAGATGCGCTTCGTAATGCAATAAGAGTTTTTCAGAAAACTTCGGCTGATTGTGTAAAGATAGAAGGTGGAGCAGATAAAGCATATATAGTTGAGCATCTTACATCTAACGGCATTGCAGTTTGTGGTCATATCGGATTACTTCCTCAGTCAGTAAGAAGTGAGGGTGGGTACAAGGTTAAAGGTAAGAGTGAGAAAGAGAAACTGAAGCTGATCGAAGATGCTAAAGCTATTGAAAAAGCTGGAGCATTCTGTATGGTTATAGAAGGTGTTAAAACTGATGTAGCTACTGCAATAGCAAAGTGTGTTGAAGTTCCTGTTATAGGAATCGGCGCCGGAGCTGATGTTGATGGTCAAGTTTTAGTATTTTCGGATATGCTTGGACTATTTGAAGAGTTCACTCCTAAATTTGTTAAAAAATATATGGATGGCGCAACTTTGGTTAAAGAAGCAATAAAAAACTACGCAGATGAAGTTAGTAAAAGAGAATTTCCAAAAGAGGAACACACTTATTAATGGCAAAGTTTAATGGATAGATTAGTAGAAATAGAGACTTTTTCCACTGAAGAAGAGAGTGCAGAAGTTACTCTTCGTCCAGATGCTTGGGGTGAATACATTGGACAAGAACAGATAAAGAAAAACCTTGGTGTTTTTATTGAAGCTAGTAAAAAACGGGATGAAGCACTTGATCATGTCCTTTTTTATGGACCTCCAGGGTTAGGTAAAACTACTCTAGCACTTATTATCGCAAATGAGATGAGTGCAAACATTAAAGTAACAGCTGCTCCAATGATAGAAAAAAGCGGAGATTTGGCTGCAATACTTACAAATCTGGAAGAGGGCGATATACTTTTTATAGATGAGATTCACCGTCTTTCACCAGCGGTGGAAGAGATACTTTATTCTTCAATGGAAGACTTTCGAATAGATATTATTATAGGCAGTGGACCAGCTGCACAAACTGTAAAAATCGACCTGCCTCGTTTTACTCTTATTGGTGCTACAACAAGAGCCGGAATGCTCTCGAATCCTCTTAGAGACAGATTTGGTATGAGTTTTAGAATGCAGTTTTACTCTTCTGATGAACTAGCAAAAATTATAGTTCAGGCTTCTGTTAAACTAGACAAAGAGATAATTCATGAAGCATCTGTAGAGATAGCTAAAAGAAGTCGTGGGACTCCACGTATTGCTCTTCGTCTTCTTCGCCGTGTTAGAGACTTCGCTGAGGTTGCAGAAGAGATGAGTATAAATCACTCTCGTACTCAGTATGCTCTGGATCAGCTTGGAATAAACTCTCACGGTTTTGATGAGATGGACATAAGACTTTTAAACCTTTTAGTTGCTGCAAATGGAAGAGCAATGGGGCTTAGTACAATCGCAGCAGCACTTAGTGAAGATGAAGGTACTGTTGAAGATGTACTAGAACCATACCTTATTGCAAACGGCTATTTAGAAAGAACAGCAAAGGGAAGAAAGGCTACAAGAAGTACTTATGAAGTGTTGAATATTTCAATGACACATGAAGATGGGAGTCTTTTTTAATGAAACCGCAGTACTTTGTAGCAATTCTATTTGCAACTTCACTTTATTGGATGTATCTTCTTTATGCTCCATTTTTACTTACTATAACAATAGCTGCGCTACTAGCAGTATCAACTTCAAATATTCAAGAATTACTATCTAAACTTTTTAAATCAAGATTCTCAGCAGCACTTATTTCTAGTTTTCTTATGGCAATTCTGTTTTTTGCTCCACTTGGTTATTTTCTGGCAACATTGACTATAAAACTAAATAGTATTGACCCTCAAGTTTTTGTTGGAATAGAAGTTTATATTAGAGAATTAATAAAAAATCCACCTGAATATCTTATGTTTATAAAGCCATATGCTGTAGATGCTCTTAAAGATTTAAATGTTAATGCACTAACATCGAAGGCTATATCTTTAACTGGAACAATCGGTTCTTTTAGTGCAGGATTTTTGAAAAATGCATTTTTGATTATTATCTTTTATTTTTTCGCTCAATATAATGGAACTAATATAATAGAATTTTTAAAACGTGTAGTTCAGATGTCTGTTGAAGAGACTACAACACTTGCAAAAGAACTCTCTAGTGTTATGAGTGTAGTCTTTTACTCTATCATTGTGACTGCAATGTTAGAAGGTGTACTTTTTGGTGTTGCCGTCTCATTTATGGGTTATAACGGTCTTCTTTTTGGAATCATGTATGGTTTTGCATCTCTTATACCTGTCGTTGGTGGAGTTCTTATGTGGCTTCCGTTTATGCTTTATGAGTTTTCAATCGGGGATTCTTCAAGTGCGATATTTATAGCTCTTTATTCGGTCATTGTAATTTCAATAATCGCTGATACATTTGTAAAGCCTCTAATCATAAAAGAGATCAACAATAGACTTTTAAAAGAGGATGATACGAGAATAAATGAGCTTGTGATTTTCTTTGCTATTATTGCCGGACTTGCAACATTTGGTTTTTGGGGAATGATTTTAGGACCTGCAATTACTGCATTTTTCCTAACGATTTTAAAACTGTTTGAGGCAAGAACAAAAGAGTGTGAAACAAAACAAATCTAATTAGAGGTTTATTTTTTGTAAACCTCTGGATAGTCATCTTTAAATCTTCTATGTAGCCAAAACCAAGGTTGGGGAGCTTTTAAAATCTCTGCACTTAACCAATCAGTCTGCATCTGAGTAGATACTCTGATATCTTCTTCTTCGTTATCTGTTTTTGGCGGTATAATCTCATCGTAAAATTTTATAGTATATGTTTCATCATCGTTAGCATGTATAAGTGCCGGAATCAAAGCAGCATTAAATTTTCTTGCAAAGTAAGCAGTTGTTTTAATTTGGCTTGTAGGTTTACCTAAAAAATCAACAGTGATGGCTTCTTTTTTATTTACATTTGCATCTATTAAAATCGCTATTGCCCCACCGGAGCGGAGTTGTTTTAGTATACCTCTTGTCGCACCATTTCTCTCTACATACTGCATGCGAGATTTTGAGCGAGAACTTAAAAGATAATCTTCAAAATATTTATTTTTCATTCTTTTGTATACAATCATAATCGGTTCTCTTAGGGCACTTAGCATTGCTCCAGCTAGCTCCCAAGAACCATAATGGGAAGTTACAAAGACAATAGGTCTATTTTGCTCTTGCACTTTTTTTAGCACTTCATCATTCTCAAAAGTAATTTTTTTTGATAACTCTTCGATGGAGTAGTATCTTATTTCCATTGTATGAAGAAAATTTAAAAGCAGTTGTCTAAATGAATTTTTAGCAATCTTTTGAACGAACGCTTCATCAACATTATCCCCATAGATAAATTGAAGGTTTTGTCTTATGACTTTGTTGTACCTTTTTGAAAGTTTATAAGCTAAAAAACCAAGGCTAATAAAAAATGCTCTTCTTACTTTTTTAGGTAGAAGCATTAAGAATTTTTCAAGAATTAAAAAAGCGTAAAAACCGATCATTTTAGTAGCTCCTTTGCTTTAGTAACAACTTTTTGAACTTCTATATCTTTTATAGAAAAGTCATTTTTATTTATATGATATATATCTACTTTTGAACTTGATTTTATACCTATATTTATAGGAGTTTCATAAATCATTCTAGTAGTAGTTGGGCCAAATAGAGTGATAGAAGGAATGTTCTGAGCCCAAGCCATATGAGTAGGGCCGGTGTCATTGCCTATGAGTAGGTCAACACTGGAGATAAGAGAGACCAAATCAATTAAAGATAGTTTAGGCGCTATAGTCGCATAAGCAGAGTTTTCACATATCCAAAGGGCATCTTCTTTTTCAGCATCTGAACCCCATAAGATTATAGAGTTTTCTTTCAACTCATTACAAAGTTCAGCAACTCTCTCTTTTGGGTATTTTTTTGATTCCCAAGATGCACCTATTACAATAGCTATATTCTTCTTATCACTATTGTCTAGTGGATATTCAGTTGTCTCAAATATAGGCTTTTTATTAAGCAGCATTTCATCACTAATATTAAATCCAAGACCATCAGATGCAAGAAATGTATTTCTCTTAACGATATTTTCATCATACTCTATATGTGAAGTAGTCTTATAAAAATATGAAGCGATACCTTCTCTTGCAGAGTTCTTGTCAAAACCATGAGTATTACTTCCGATAAGTCTTGCTACTATCGCAGATTTCAAAAGCCCTTGGATGTCTATGATAATATCAAACTCACCAAGTGAACGTAGCTCTAAAAAAGTTTGTTTTAAAAGAGAGAAGCTTTTAGACTTCTTCAACTGTTTTAGGTTTAGTGTATGAACAATAGAAACAAGGGGATGATTTTCTAGCAGTGGAGCAAAAACTTCTTCAGTTATCCACTCTATCTTTGCATCTGGATATTTGTCATGGATAAACTGCAGTGTTACTGCACTATTTACTATGTCTCCAAGAGCAGAGAGTCTTACTATAGCTATACGTTTTATATCTTTTTTCATTGTCGGAATTATACCTAATTTAGCATAGTTGTTTGTTTTTTTAGCTCAACAATAATCTCTTTTTGTCTGTTATAAACGTATTCCATGAGAATAGCTTCATGAACTTGGTCTTCATCTAAATTTACAACAACTTTGCAAAACTCTTCATCACACATAGTAAAAATCACTTCTGCTATTAGTGATAGTTTCATATAACCTTCTTCACTGCTGCTTACGGGAAGAGTGAAGTTTAGAGTAACCTCATTTTGTTTTAATGCTTCCATCTGTGGATATAGTCTTGTCTTTACAGCTATAGAGTTCATAGATATATCTAATATTTCTCCATTTAAGGTGCCTTTGTTATGAACTATTGATATTGGAGTTCTTTGTGAGCAAGTTACTCGAGAGTACTTTCTTGCATTTGCACTTCCTTGAACAAATCGAAAGTTTTTAAGTAGTGCAAGCTTCTTTTTAGTATCTATATATTTTACATCTGCAACTATATCTTTTATGAAATTTGAAGACTGAATTACCGTCTCTTTTTCAAAATGTAATACAGTACCCTGAAGCTGTTCATATGTAACATATATCTCTTGATCAGTTTTTTTCACAATAGTAGAAGCCGTATTTATACATAGACCTTTGTATATATTTAGAAGTTTTATAGGTATCTTATTAGTAAATGTAGCTTGAAGAAGTATATCTATTGCTCTGACATCATCTAGTTCATTATCTATATTTATAACTCTATATAGTTTTTTAGAATCTATATCTTTTATTGATATATTTTCTCTTGATATGTCTGAAACAGTTGTTAAAATATTGTTTAATTCTAAATCATTTATATCTAAAGCATATAGTCCGATGATTGGCTTAATCTTTTGCTTTGAAGTGTAAGATGATATATGATGTTGTATTGAGTTGGCTTTTTGTTTTGTAGATTCAAAGTCTAGTCCTTCAAAAAGTGTTAAATAAAGGTTATTGTCATATTGAGCAAGTAGTGTGTGGGATTCTATTTCAATTTCTACTTGTAAAAGTAGGTCACGAACTGCCATCTCTATTTCATATTCACTCCAGTACTGCTTTAAGTTAGACATGTTTTCAACTTGAATAGTTATTATTGAAATGAAACCTTGTGATATGCTTTTTTCTAAAATTTTTTCTTTTAAAATTTCTATGAAATATATACGATTTTTTATAAAATCAACGCCCGATATATCTTGCGTTTTATCATTTGAAATATCTTCTATATATATGTATTTATCATTGTTAAAACTAGACGTAATACTTTTGATGCTATATAATTTTGGAAATCCGGTAAAAGAAAAACTATTCTTTTCTACCATATCACTGTTTAAAAAATCATCTAGCTTAAATTGCGAACAAACAAAGGACTTAACCATATCTAAATCTTTACAATTGAAATCATTATATAGCTTTTGACTTGCAAATATGAGAGAGTTGGAATTGAAAATCATAAAGCAATAATCATTGACTTGAGTCTTTGCTATAGCATTTTCTAGTTGAGATGTTTTGTTAAGCAGTAGTTCTGTTTGAATATTTGAGATAACTTTGGAAATATCATGTTTTGGAGTAATAATACTTTTTACATTTAATAAAGAAGCTAATTGAAAAAGCATTAAATTATGAGAATCATTTATAAAAAAGTATACTAGACTTTGCGTTTTACTTTGAAGTAGTTTTTTTATATGCAGTAAAAGAGTTTTTTCAATTTTATCTATTTCTACCAGGTAAACTTCATCATCTTCAATACTTTTAACCATACTGATGTCAACCAGCTTACAAGATTCAAATGCATTCGCAGTCTCAGATATCTGTTTTGAAGTAGAAATTTTATAATAAAGATGAATCAAACAGTACCCTTAAAAATGGTTATTAACAGATTATATCATATATTTTTTAGAAGTTATAACGGTATATTTAGTAATTGTATTGCATAATAGTGTAAATCGTAAAAGGTGTATGTATGGGAAATTTTAAATTTAGTATTGCAGTTTTTTTAGGGGCTATTTTTTTAGCTACTTCTATGGATGCAGATATAAGTGGAGTAGGTTATGCACAAACAAATAAAGAAGCAAAAAAAGAGGCACTTGCTGATTTGAGTCAAGTTATAAAGAGTGAAGTTCGTTCCAACTTTGAGTCTACAACAACAGATGAAAGTTCAAAAGCTAAGTCAAATATCAAGATAAGTTCAAACTTGCCTATACTAGGTGCGGACTTTACATTTATAGATAGAGCTTTAGAGGTTGAAGCAAGTGTAAAACTAACTCCATTAAAAGTAAATAAACTCTATATGAAGAAACTCCAAAATCTAAACGCAGAGATAAACTCACTACTAAAAGAGCTTCAGAGTTCAAAATCTTCATCTTTGAAATTAAAACTATATGAAGATATTTTTTCACTTTTAAATGAGTATGACAGATATGAAAGCGTAGCAATTATTTTAGGTGCAGAGCTTGAGAAAAGACCCGCAATCACAAAAGCAAAAGTAAAAGCAGAGCTTGCAAAACTAAACTCAAACATAGACTCCATAACTATAGCATGTGGAATTTTAGAAAAAAATTTCCAAGAAGAAAAAATCTTTGTGTATCCTCCACTACTTCAAAACAACACAACTGTAGCAGAGTTTGGTTCAGTCTTTCATAAAGAGTTAAAGTCAAAACTAAAAACTGCAAAAACACCAAAAGATGCTTTGTACTTGCTAATCGGAGAATACACACTCACAAAAAATGCGATGGTTTTAAACTATGAACTTTTAAGCACTCAAACAAATGAAGTAGTAAAATCAAAAACGATAAATATACATCCAGAAGCCTACAAAGATTTAATTATAAAGCCAAAAGGCGTAGATTTTGATGCACTTCTAAACGCTGGCGTAATCAATTCAAGTGATTTAAAAGTATCACTAAACTCAAACAGAGGAAGTGAAAACCTACTTTTTAACAAAGGTGAAGAGATAGAACTTTTTGTAAAACTAAATAAAATGGGGTACTTCTATATAATTGGTTATACGCAGACAAGAGAAGCGAAATTTTCATATTTATTAGAGCTTGGCGAAGGAAGCGGAAATAGTAAATTTGTAAAGTTCATTAATGCAGACGATGCCTCAAGATGGATAAGTCTGGGCGCATTTACAGTTGAACCGCCATTTGGAGTTGAGAGTATTCAGGTCATAGCCTCAAACCAAAAAATAAGCTCACTTCCGTCAAGCAAGTATGACGAGCAAAGTGGCTATTACATAATCTCAAAGGACATCAACAAAGCCCTTGCAACAACCAGAGGATTAAAAAAGAAAGTGAGTCAAAAAGTTGAAATGAGTGAAGATGTCATGAGTTTTACTACTATAAAAAAATAGAGGTGAAGATAATGTTTTATTTTAATAAAGTAATTGTCTATCATTAGTCTCCTAACATTTTTTTAACATTTTAATTTCCTAATATAATAGAATAAAAGCTAAAAGGATACAAAATGTTTGGAGATGTATTGATTGTACCAGCAGTGGTAATGATAATTGGCGCAAGTTTTTTCTTTTTAATAGCTTCTTTGGTTGGTTTATTAAGTGATGGGTTTGTGAGTGAAAATAAAATTGGTTAATTTTGCTATAATCATATATATGAAAGAATAAAAGGATTTTTATGGAACTAAGCTACTTAGGTATTTTATTGATTATAGCAAGTGTTGTTGTAGGTTATTTTATAAGTTATATAAAGTCTAGATTTGAGGTGAGTGCTTATAAAAAAGAGTTGAAAGACTATAAAGAGCACTTACATAGACAGATGAGAATTACTGAAGAAGGTAGTAAGAATCTTGAAAAAGATTTAGCTCAACTCAAAAAAGATAATGAAAATCTAAGAATTTCAGTAAAGACTTTAGGACAAAAACCAGGTCGTGCGGAACTTAGACTTTTAAATATCTATGATGGGGCTTTGAGAAAAATGATGTTAAAAGCTCCTGGTTTTTCATCCGCATGGGAAGTTTCGTTACAAGAGGCTGAGAGAGAGTATGAAGATAATGAAAAAGGCTTTAAGTCAATTATTAAAAAAGTATTTGGACCTAGTATAGCTCAACATACAGAAGCATCACATATCGATAAACAAAAAGAAGGTTTTAATTAGGCTAACCTCTTTGTTATTTTGCCTTTGCTATAATCACACTAATTTAAAAAAAGGCAAGTAAAAGATGGTTGCATCTGATATTCAAGATTTTTCTGAAGGTCGTACTAAAGCTAGGGCGTATTTCTGTTATCTTTTTTCTAAAAATATTCCAAATAGACTTCCGTCGTTAACAATAGATATGATTATGCCTCGTCTGTTAAAGATCAAGGCAGATTTAGAAAAGTGTGAGGGCATCTATCTTTTAGATAATAGAGGTATTCAGGTAACCGCTACATACTCTGCTTCTAAACAAATAGATTCTGATATCGGCAAAATCAGAGCAGATCGTGCTTACTACTACCGTGCTGTAAGAGAAGAAAGATGTACGATTACAGATCCTTATCCTTCTCTAATAACACAAGAGTTGACGGTTACAGCTTCTCAACCAATTTTTTGTGAAGATGGAAATCTTAAATATGTAGCTTGTCTAGATATGCCTCTTGATGAAGTTATAAAAATTGCTCATATGAACACATCTGATGCGTTCTTTTCTAAGTTATTTAAATATTCATATGCAATGTTTGCCTTTGCACTTATAGCAGTTGCACTACTTCTTTTCTCACATGGAATCAAGAGTTTCTTTGTTAATGAGATAACTGTTTCTCATCTGGTTATTGATGATATGTTTAAAGCAACTATTTTACTAACCCTTTCTCTTGCCATATTTGATTTAGCTAAAACTCTCATAGAAGAAGAGATACTTGGGCGGCATAAAGAACCAAATATTTCAGGGCCGCATAAAACAATGGTCAAGTTCTTAGGTTCTATTATAATTGCATTATCTATTGAAGCTCTGATGTTAGTTTTTAAATTTGCTATTACAGATCCTCAGATGCTACTATATTCGATGTATATAATCGGTGGTGTAGCAATGTTAATAGTTAGTTTAGCTATATATATAAAATTTACAAAAGTGAAAAATGACTCATGATAGCAATAGTTGATTACAATATGGGAAATCTGGCAAGTGTTCAAAATGCATTTGCTAAATTAGGTAAAGATACAGTAATAGAGAGTGATCCAAGTAAGTTTAAAGATTATGACAAACTTATTCTTCCCGGTGTAGGTGCATTCGGAGATGCTATGGAGCATTTAAGAGATAGAAATATGATAGAAGCATTAAGAGAGTATGCAGCAAGTGGAAAGTATATGCTTGGTATCTGTCTTGGAATGCAACTTCTTTTTGAGAGCAGTGAAGAGTTTGGAGAGCATGAAGGTTTAGGACTTATAAAAGGAAGTGTAAAAGCTTTTGACAGCAGTAGGTTTAGTGAACCTTTAAAAGTTCCACATATGGGTTGGAATAGAATGTTTACTACACAGCATCCGTTGTTTGAAAACTTAGATGAGGAACATTATCTGTACTTTGTGCATACATTTCATGTGAATTGTACAAATGAAGAAGACATTATAGGTCGCACTAATTATGGCTATGATTTTACATCAGCAGTATCTCATAAAAATGTAATGGGCATTCAGCCTCATCCGGAAAAAAGCCATAAAAATGGTTTACATATATTAGAAAATTTCATTAACTTATAAGGAAATAATAGTGACGTTATACCCAGCAATTGATTTAAAAGATGGAAAAGCAGTTCGCCTTACAAAAGGTATTATGGATAGTGCAAAGATTTACTCGGATGAGCCTTGGTCTTTAGTGAAAAAATTTGAAGAGATGGGTGCAGAGTGGGTGCATTTGGTCGATTTAAATGGTGCTTTTGCAGGAGAGCCTAAAAATCTAGAGCAGATTATTAAAATCAGACAAAACTGTAATGTTAAGTTAGAACTTGGCGGTGGTATACGTGATGAGGAGACTATACAAAAAATGCTTGAGATAGGTATAGATAGAATTATACTTGGCTCAATTGCAGTAAAAAATCCTCAATTTGTTAGAGACATGGCAGCAAAGTACCCAATAGCTGTTGGAATAGACGCTATAGACGGATTTGTAGCGGTTGAAGGCTGGGGTGAAGTTAGTAGTATGAAAGCTACAGATCTTGCAAAAGAATTTGCAAATGCTGGTGTTGAAGCGATAATCTGTACTGATGTTGGCAAGGATGGAACACTCTCTGGTGTAAATGTTGAGTTTACGCTAGACATTGCAAGAGCAAGCGGTATTAGTACAATTGCTAGTGGTGGAGTAAAAGACGCTAGTGATATTGAAGCTCTTATCGCTACGAAAGAAGTTGATGGTGTTATCATCGGCAAGGCATATTATGAGGGTACATTAGACTTACCAAAGATGTTTAAACTTCTTGATTAATGGTAAAAAAACGAAAATTTAGATATTATTAGATTATAAATTTTGCAAAATATATTTTTTAAAAAGGATTTCAATTGAAATTACTTGTTGTTGATGATAGTTCTACAATGCGTCGTATTATTAAAAATACTTTAGCGCGCTTAGGTTATAAAGATATTCTAGAAGGCGCTGATGGTCTTGAAGGTTGGGCTCAAATGGATTCTAATCCAGATATTGAGATGCTGATTACTGACTGGAATATGCCAGAGATGAATGGATTAGAATTAGTTAAGAAAGTTCGTGCTGATGCTCGTTTTAAAGATACTCCAATTATTATGGTAACAACAGAGGGTGGTAAAGCAGAGGTTATTACTGCACTTAAAGCAGGGGTAAATAACTATATTGTTAAACCGTTTACACCACAAGTATTGAAAGAAAAACTTGGTGCTGTAATGGGTATTTCCGAATAATGCAGGAATACTACTACGAGCTAGTAGTTAAAGTTTCATCTCACAAGGAGTTATTTGCTGACTTTTTGCACGATACTATACCAGTAGGTTTTGAAGAATCAGAATCTGGTTTTATTGTGAGAAGTGAAGATGAACTTGATACTATTATGTGGGGTTTAGAACAATTTTGTGAAGCCCTGCAAAAAGCAATAGGTGAAGTGATAGAGCTTGAATGTATACAGCAAAAACTTCCAAACAGTGACTGGGTTGAACTTTACCAAAAAAGTATCACTCCACTTGCAATAGACAAATTCTATATTCATCCGACTTGGGATGAAGAAAATCCAGATTTAATCAACATAGCGATAGATCCAGCACTAGCTTTTGGCACTGGACATCATCCAACAACTGCTTCGTCATTAAAAGCAATCTCTAAATATGTTAAAGAAGGCGATTCTGTAATAGATGTAGGTTGTGGCAGTGGAATACTAGGTATAGGAGCGATGAAGCTCAATGCAGTTGTAGAAGCTTGTGATACTGATCCTGTATCTGTTGAAAATAGTATTGTAAATGCTAAATTAAACAATTTGAAATTTACAAAAATATGGGAAGGTTCATGCTCTCTAAGCTCTGCAAAATATGATATAGTCGTGGCTAATATAGTAGCGGATGTACTTACTTTTATAGCAAAAGATTTGAAAAATGCTTTAAAGGATAATGGTATATTGATTTTATCAGGTATTTTGGATAAATACGAGAGTAAAGTTTTAGGTTTTTACAAAGATTGTGAAATCATTGAAAGAATAGCAGTAGATGAGTGGGTAACGCTTATTTTAAAAAGAAAATAAAAAAGAGATAAATAATGTCAGATAAGAATTCAAACAATAATGATAATAAAAATAATAATTTTTTTAATAATAACCCATTAATAACTTTTGCAATATTTTCAGTAGTAATAATTTTACTATTTAAAGTACTTGTTGGTGAAGGTACAGATCTAGACAGTGCTAACAATACAGTTAATAGAAAAACAAAACAAGTTAGTTACTCAGAGCTTAAGAGTTTAGTGGAAAGCAAAACTGTATCAAAAGTAAGTATTGGACAGAGCTATATAAAAGCAGTTTCAACAGATGGTTCAGTTTATACTACTAGAATAGTAAGAGGTGATACAAACCTTGTTGAACTATTGGACAAACAAGGAATTGAATATACAGGATTTAGTGAAACAAATTGGTTTACTGAGATGTTTGGATGGCTATTTCCATTTTTAATAATTATTGCTATTTGGATGTTTTTTGCTGGAAGAATGCAAAAAAGTATGGGTGGTGGTATTCTTGGTATGGGTAATTCTAAGAAAATGGTTAACTCAGAGAAACCAAACACGAAGTTTGATGATGTAGCTGGTGTTGAAGAAGCAAAAGAAGAAGTTCAAGAGATTGTTGATTTCTTAAAGTATCCAGCTCGTTATGTAGAAATTGGTGCAAAAATTCCAAAAGGTGTTTTACTTGTAGGTTCTCCAGGTACTGGTAAAACACTTCTAGCAAAAGCAGTTGCAGGTGAAGCAGATGTTCCTTTTTTCTCTGTAAGTGGCTCTAGTTTTATAGAGATGTTTGTTGGAGTTGGTGCCGCTCGTGTTCGTGACTTGTTTGAGCAAGCTAAAAAAGATGCTCCGAGTATTATATTTATAGACGAGATAGATGCTATTGGTAAGAGTCGTGCAGCAGGTGGAATGATGGGCGGAAATGATGAGAGAGAACAAACTTTAAATCAACTCTTAGCTGAAATGGATGGTTTTGGAACTGATACTCCTATAATTATTTTAGCTGCTACAAATAGACCAGAAGTTCTAGACGCTGCACTACTTCGTCCAGGCCGTTTTGATAGACAAGTTCTAGTAGATAAGCCAGATTTTCAAGGTCGTATTAAGATTCTTAAAGTGCATATGAAAAATGTTAAAATGGATGATGATGTAGAAATTGAAGAAATTGCTAGATTAACAGCAGGTCTTGCTGGTGCAGACTTAGCAAATATTATCAATGAAGCTGCTCTCTTAGCGGGTAGAAAAAGTCAGAAAACTGTTAAGCAAAAAGACTTGTTTGAATCAGTAGAGAGAGCTATTGCTGGACTTGCAAAAAAATCTCGTAGGATTAACCCTAAAGAGAAAAAAATTGTAGCATACCATGAAAGTGGGCATGCTCTTCTTGCTGAGACAACTGAAGGGGCTAAAAAAGTTTCAAAAGTTTCTATAGTTCCACGTGGACTTGCTGCTCTTGGTTACACCTTAAATAAACCAGAAGAAGATAAGTTTATGATGCAAAAGCATGAGTTATGGGCAGAAGTAGATGTATTGCTTGGTGGTCGTGCAGCTGAACAAGTTTTCATTGGTGAAATCTCTACTGGTGCAGGAAATGACCTAGAAAGAGCTACAGATATTATAAAGTCTATGGTTCAAACATATGGTATGAGTGATGTTGCAGGGCTTATGGTTTTAGAAAAAAGCAGACAATCTTTCCTAGGTGGAGGACAACAAGCAACTCGTGAATACAGTGATAAGATGGCTGAAAAGATGGATGAATTTATTAAATCATCTTTAGCTGAGAGATATGAATCTGTTCTTGCTCGTCTTGAAGACTATAAGGGTGCTATAGAAAATATGGTAGCTCTTCTTTACGAAAAAGAAAATATTACGGGTGAAGAAGTTAGAGATATTATTATTAATTTTGAAAAAGATAATAATATGGAATCAAAAGTTGCTGCTTCTGTTGATGATATTGAGGCTGAGCTAAAAGAAGACGCTGCAATGTCTAAAAAAGATAGTAAAATAGAAGAAAGTGAAAGCAAAGATGAACAATAATCTTTTACCAATAGCAAAAGAGGGTTTTAGTCGTATAGGTTTTACTATATTAGCGTTTATAATTTTTGCTATTTTAGATTTAAATCTTTTAGAGTTCTTATCATTTTTAACACTTTTGTTTTTTGTATTTGTTTATAGAAATCCGGAGAGAATGTTACCTAACCTTGAGCAGATGAGTGTTGTAAGTCCGGTTGATGGAATTTTACTTTCTATAGAAGAAGTAGAGGGTGAAGAGTATGCATATAAACTAGAAGTAAACAGTAGCTACCTAAATGTTTCTCTTCTTCGTGCACCACTTAGTAGTGCCATTGAGAATATCAATTTTAAACATGGTGCTAGACTATCCCATGCATCACCATTATCAAGAGAAATAAATGAAAGAGTTGAGCTTATATTTAAAGATACTCATGATAATAAAGTAAAAGTATCTCATATCTTAAAACAGAGTTTTGATGAGATTAAACTAGATGTAATAACTAAACAAAACTTGGTTCAAGGTAGTAGATACGGTCTAATGGTAAACGGTATAACTACTATATATTTACCTCAAAATTTCAGAGTAAATGTAAGCGTAGGGCAAGAATTAAATGCATCTCAATCATTAGTAGGATATTTTTCATAAACTATGACAAAAAAACCTGCTAATCTAATATATATCCTTCCAAATCTTTTTACCGCAGCCTCCATATTTTCTGGTGTATTTAGCATTATAAGTGCAGTAAATGGAAATTTTGAAAAAGCTGCATGGCTTATAATGCTCTCTCTTATATTTGATGGTTTAGATGGAAGAGTTGCAAGACTGACGAATACATGTTCTAAGTTTGGTGTAGAGTTTGACTCTCTTGCAGATATGGTTGCTTTTGGTGTAGCCCCTGCACTTTTAATGTATCTATTTGTTGGTTATGAATTTGGGCGTTTTGGTGTTGTTGCATCTGCAATATTTGTAATTTTTGGAGCTATTAGATTAGCTAGATTTAATGTTATGACTGTAACTACTGAACCATCTGTTTTTATTGGAGTACCTATCCCTACTGCAGCAGTTTTTGTTTCTCTTATGGTTTTACTTTTTCAAAAATATGGTTTCAATAATGATTATGGATTAGTAATTATGCTTCTTTCTATTTTGGTTTCAATACTAATGGTAAGCAATATTAGATATCCAAGTTTCAAAAAAATAGATTTTAGCCCAAAACATGCGATGAAGTTTTTTGTTATTATTATATCAGCATTGTTTGTTGTATTCATGTACCCAATAGAAGGTTTTACCCTGATATTTGTACTTTATATTCTTTATGGCTTAGTTCGTGCTGCGATGCTTATGCCTAAGAGTTTAGGCAAAAAATAAGTTCTTTATTTTACTGCTTGTTCTTTTTCAAACAGTAATTTGTCTAAGTCAATATCAAAGTTGAAATATTCAGAACTAAAACCATTATCTCCGATTCTGGCAAACTGAATTCCAGCACCCTGGTTATTTTTAACTTCAAGGTATAACAGACCTAAAGCATAACGACTCTCCAAGAAACTTCCATCTTTCATCTTAGATAGTTCAAGAAGAGCTATAGCATTGGCATGATGATCTGCAGCGGTTGAAGCTACAGCACCTAAAAAAAGTGTATATGCATCCCTTACTTTTAAATCATCAATTAGATTGTTATAGAGAGTATATGACTCTTCATAAGCTTTGTCGTATAAAGACGCAAGAGCTAATGCACTAGTAATCTCATGCGTATTTCTTTTTGTAGTCTCCAGTACTTCTCTTAGTTGTTTTCTAAGGAAAAAGAGTTTACCTGTTATAAGATTTTGTTGAATGTATAGATATCTAGTTATATATGGTCCATAATATAGATCATTGAAATCAAAATTTTGTAATTTTAAATAGTTTAATACTTCCTTCGCATATTCTTTAGGTTTAAGATCTGAGAAATATGAATCTATGTACATCATGTGTGGAAGTATCTCATTTGGAAGTAAAATTGTCAGTTTGTGAGAAGCTTTCTTCGCAGCATTGATATCATTTAATCCTAGAGCAATAATCGTATCGAGCGCTAAGTAAAGAGGTTTTTGCTTATAATCTTTATCTAGCCAGTCTGCTGTGGAAATAATGTTGTTATCACTAATAAATAGAAGTGTTTTGTATAGATCAATCTTTTCGCTTGGATCTTCTAAAGATATAGAGTCTTTAACAATTGTAGCTAATTTCGTGCTGTCTTTATCAATTAGCTGACTTGTCATAATCGCAAAAATACCAGATAAATAATTTTTTGCATCTAGGTGGTATGAAAGAAGAAAATGCTTTTGCGCTTTAGATATATTGCCCATTTGAGCATATGTAAGAGCAAGATTGTAATGTAGAATAGAGTGTTTTGGTTGAAGTTTTACAAGCTCTTGTAAGTCAGTATTTGACTCTCTTAATTTAAAAGATAAGGCTTTTTGAATTGCTTTTACAATGCCCTGATTTACATTAGAAGTTGAAGCACTTTTTGTTAGATACTCTTTTGCAGATGCAAGGTTGTCAATATAAATATTAGCATTTCCTTTTTGAATAGAGCTAATAGTCTGGTCAGCATTAAATACTTTATATGGAGAAAAATAGAATATTTTTTGATAGTTGAACATTCTAGCATGTATAATTTTGTCTCTATATCTAAGTTGTGCTTTTAACGAATCAAAAAGAGACTCTTTCAGTTCTACTTTAACAGGATATGGTTTATATACCTCTTCAGGAAACATATCTGTAACATTTTTTATCTGTTTGCTTGCAGTAGCCACTCTTCCAGCTTTTAAGTTTATTAGTGCTTGTGCAACAGCAGATTTAACAGGTTCAATGTTCTTTACAATCGCTTGGGCTAAATGCTTTTGTGCGAGTGTTAAGTCGCCAACTCTAGCATAGAGTAGAGCGATGCTAAAAGAGTCCGCAACTTCAAAGTGCTCTTCCATAGCTTCTATAGCTTTATAGTCGTTAGAATATAGAGCATTGATCTTTGCCCTGAGATGTTTTTGAGTTACTGGATATTCTTTACTTGTAGGATTTTCCAATGAACTTAGTGCCTCAAGATAGTTATTATTATAGTAATTAATAAGTGTATAGTAGTATGAGTAAAGAGGTGAATCTTTTTCACGTGCTAAATATGCATATGCTAAATCTATGTAGTATCTAAAGTTCTTTTCATCTTTTAAATGTAAAGAACATACAGCTGCATTAATAGCACTAACACAGCGTTTCTCATCATTAACTATAGCTTTTTTAAATGTCTGCAATGCTAAATCGTAAGTTCCGTCTTTTAGCTGCGCTACACCTAGATTGTAAACTGAAATTGCTTCACTATAAACTGCAATTTTTTCATATAAAAAAAGAGCTTCATCTTTTGATCCAGTAGAGTAAAGATAATTTGCTTTTGCAATCATATTTTCTAATTTGCTAGGTTGTATAGGTTGAGTTGTGTTTTGTTCTAGTTTGGTTTCAATAAAATCTAGTGAGGAAGTGTTTTTAGCATCTGGAGTTTTTAAAATGAAAAACAGCACAATTATAATTATTAAAACCAGTAAAAAAGCCACAAGACCGAAAATAATTATTTTTTTCTTTTTTGAAGAATCATCATCTAAAATAGATTCTGATTCATGAGGTGCATAAGATCCAGCTGCGTCACTCTCTTCAATGATAATTATATCTTCTAGTTCTTCAGCCATTACCCACCCTGTTTAGTCTTTTATAAGCAAAAAAAGTACCAAATTTTGTCTTTTAATGTTTTACAATTTATCAATATTATTTAGCTTATGTATATCCATTAGTTTTAATTCTTGACTTGCCGTAAAAACAATTTTAGCATCAGGTGTTAAATCTATTGCGCGACTTTTTCCATCATATTCAATTTGACTTAAAATTAATTTCATTGTTTCTAATCTAGCTTTATGCTTATCACTTGAACGTATTACATACCATGGTGCTTTTTCATGGTTCGTCTGTTTTAACATATTGTACTTAGTTGTTGTAAATTGCTCCCACATACTTTGTGCTTGCAAGTCTATTTCACTTAACTTCCATTGACGTAGCGGGTCTGTACGGCGTTGTTCAAATCTTAAAGCTTGTTTTTCCTTTTTGACACTAAAATAAAGTTTTACAAGTACCGTTCCATGATCAACCATAGACTCTTCAAAGGGAACTACGTGTTTCATAAATATTTCATGTTCTTCTTCTGAGCAAAAATTAAAAACAGGCTCAACCATAGCTCGATTGTACCAACTTCTATCAAAAAGTACTACTTCTCCTCCATGTGGACAGTGTTTAACATATCTTTGAAAGTACCATTGTGTACGTTCTTCTTCGCTAGGACGACCTAAGGCTACAATTCTGTAATGTTTCGGATTTAGATACCTGCTTACACTGCCTATAACGCTCCCTTTACCTGCAGCATCACGACCTTCAAAAACAATGATAAGCTTGAGCTTATAACGTTCTATATGTTGTTGAAGTTTTACTAATTCTGCTTGATATTGCTCTAAAGCTATATTTTCTGAATAGTTTATCAGAGCCTCTTTTTGTTGCTCATTAGTTAAGTTTTCTATTTGCATATTACAGTCCATTGTAGATAAAAATAAATTATATGTGTTTATAATGAAACTATATCCTTTTTTTTAAATATTGTGAAAATATTTTAAAAATTATTTTTCAATTTCATCTATTTTTCAAAAAATAAACTTCTGAAATATGCTATTTAAGGGCATTGAAAAATTGCAACCGCAAAACTAAAAATTAGATGTATGATTCCATTTATATTTGTATTTATAAAGGAAATTTATGGCTAATTTAACAGTAAAAAAACAGACTCTCAAGCCTTTCACACTTGATTCAAAACCTATAATAGAAAAGTATCTTTCTAAGCTGGATGTAGATCTTAGTGACTATACTTTCGCGGCTAATTTTATATGGCTAGCTAACAGCAGCGGATTTTACGCAGTGATAAATAAATGTTTTTGTCTTTTTGTAATGACTGGTGGTGAGTTAACAATGTTATTGCCTCCTCTGGGAAAGAAAAAATATGTTACAGATGCAATGATACGCTGTTTTGAAATCATGAATGCAAATAACAGCTCTCCATATTATGCTCGTATAGATTATGTACAAGAATCTATGGTAGAAGAGTTTGTTCATTCTACTGATGAAGCAGAGAGTATGTTTGTAATGCTTGAACATTACATCGTAGAAAAAAAACTGGTTGATTATATCTACTCTGTTGACAGTTTGATTGAGCTTCGCGGTAACAGTTATCATACAAAGCGTACGGAGATAAATAAATTTACAAAATCTTATCCTGATCATATAATTGAGCCTCTTGATAGTATTAAGCATAAAGATGAGATTATGCACCTATTTAACAAATGGGTATCTGACAGAGTTAAATATATGCCAAAAGAGGAGGCTGAAGTTTTTTTAGAAGGTATTCACCAAGAGAGACATGCTGTTAAGCAGATGTTGAAAAATTATGAAGCTTTATCCCTTGTAGGCCTAGTAATATATATAAATGATGAGTTAAAAGGCTTCACCGTAGGTGAGCGAATCAATGATGATACTGCTACAGTAATTATTGAAAAGACAGACTTTGAAGTTCTTGGATGTGCGCAGTTTATCTTCCGCGAATTTTCTAAGATGCTTAAAGATCATTATGATGTGAAATATATAAATGTTGGTGACGACATGGGGTTTGAAAATCTTCGCAAGGTTAAAATGTCTTATCGTCCATTTAAACTTGTGCCTAAATATACAATTTATCAAAAATGATAATACGCAAGGCTGAGCCTCGTGATGCAGTAAAGCTTTATAAACTTGAGCAAGAACTTTTTGACATAGAGAATTATCCTCTGTCTAAAAGCTCATTTGCATATCATTTGCGCAATAATCTTCTATATATTGCAGAAGTAGAAGGGAATATCGCAGGTTATGTCTTAGTGCTAATAAAACGTGCTAATGCTAAGCTATATTCTATAGGAGTTAGTGAGGATTACAGAGGAAGAAAAATAGCAGTTAAGTTGATGGCAATAATTTCTAAGGAGTTAGTTTCTTTAGGTTTTAAAGTGATACTTCTGGAAGTTCGTGTAGATAATGAGATAGCGATAGCTTTGTATAAGAGACTAGGGTTTAATGTAAAAAAGAGACTTGAAGCCTTTTATCGTGATGGGTGTGATGCCTATCTTATGGAGTTAGAATATGGCACTGAAAAATTACAAGGCGCTCTTTAAAGAGCTTGGAAATAGTAAACTACTCAAGCTTCAAGTAACTGTACTGTTTTTTACTACTTATATAGATTGGGTTCTTATGCCTTTTATAGCAAAACTGGAAGGTCTGTATCTTCCTGTATTTGCAATAAGTTTTTATATGCTTCTTGGTGCTACTGATGGCTTGATTCAGCCGCTGTTTAAGAAGGTAAAAATTTATCGTATATACCTTTTTGTTATACTATTAGATTTAGTACAGATATGCAGTTATATGCTTGCTGAAGTGGATATATTGATATTCACATATATAATAATAACTATTTTCACTCTGCAAGCAATTACATTTGAGATTTCAAGGGTTCATACTATTGATTTTATGCAAGATGAAATAAATCTAAAAGATTACCTTATGCTACGTTCATTTGTTGTATCTAGTGCAATTATTGGTGGAGCTGTGACAGCTATGATACTTGACTATTTTGATGTAGATTTCAAATATGTACTATTGTCACTTGCAATACTTGGTGTCTTTGCAATATTTGTAGAGTATAAGTTATATGCAAAATTTAAAAAGATTGTTCAAACAGAAGAGACAATTATAGAGAGACAAAAAACATTATTAAATGAAAAAATAAACCTTTAAATCACAGGGAGATAAAATGAAATCATCATTGATAGAACTTATTGAAATACTTGAATATAAAGTTCAAAGATATATAGAGGGTTTTGACACAAATGTGCACCCATATGATATTGCTGAAATATTATTAGAGTTACGTGATTATGATGAAAATATTTATCTACAAGAGTTAGAAAAATTTCCTGAAGATCTTAAAGCATCTGTCCTTATTGAACTTCCAAAGCAGTGCCATGAAGAGTTTGTAGAGCATTTTACAACTAATGAACTTGCAGATATTACTAACACTCTTGATACAGATGATGCAGCTGAATTTATTCGTAATATAGAAGAGGTTGATGAGGATGTTGCTGAAGAAGTTTTACAAAATTTACCAAAAGAAGATCGTGATAATTTAGAAACATTAATATCGTTTGGAGAATATGAAGCTGGCTCATATATGCAAACGGAGCTTTTTTCAGCATTTATAGATGAGCAAGTCGGTGATTCTATAAGAAGGCTTAAAAGTTTAAAAGCTGCAAAAGAGTTAGATAGTGTTTATCAGGTCTATGTAATAAACAGAAAAAAAATATTTCTTGGTTCAATACCATTAGAAGACTTGATTCTACTGGGGCCAAATGTATATTATGAAGAGCTTGTTAAAGATGGTGTAAATACAGTAGCAGTAAATGCGTTAGATGATATTCATGATGTTGTTGAGGTGGCTTCAAACTATGATATGGGTGTTATTGCTGTAGTAGATTCAAAAGGTAAACTACTTGGACGTATTACATCTGATGATATTTATGACATAATTGAAGATCGTGCTACAGGGCAGCTTTATAATCTTGCCGGTGTTAGTGATGAGGCAGAACAGGAAGAGAGTCTGCTTAACATTGGTAAGCATCGTGCATTCTGGCTTGGCATAAATCTTCTGACGGCTATTGCTGCATCTGTTGTTATTGGGCTGTTTGATACAACATTACAATCGTTTGTCGCCTTAGCAGTGTTAATGCCAATTGTTGCATCTATGGGTGGTAATGCTGGAACACAAACACTTACAGTAACAGTAAGACAAATGGCACTTGGAGATATTAGTGATGATGACGCGAAAAAGACAATAAAAAAAGAGGTTTATTTGTCGCTAATGAATGGGAGTATCTTTGCAGTTACTATAGGTCTTATTGCATGGGTGTGGTTTTCTATACCATTGCTTGGTGTTGTTATAGCAATTTCAATGGTCGTAAATCTTATAACCGCAGGTTTTTTTGGAGCATTAATACCTTTGCTTCTTAAAAAAGCAGATATTGATCCAGCTGTCGGATCTTCTGTATTACTGACAACAGTTACAGATATAGTTGGTTTTTTTAGTTTTCTAGGACTTGCAACAATAATTTTGCTTTAACATGATAAGATTTCTCAAAAAGTAGTATAGATGCAAAATAGTTATAAGAGGGTAGATGCTCATCTTTCAAGTTTGGGATATTGCTCAAGAAGTGAAGCTAAAAAATTTCTAAAGATATTTCAAGTTCGCGTCAATGGAGAGAGAGTATTTGATACAAACAAAAAGGTATATCATAATGATATAATCATTGATGAAATAGTTCTTGACCCTGAAACATTAACTGTTTTGATGCATAAACCCAGTGGTATAATCTGCTCTCATGATGATGTTGGAGTCCTTATATACTCTCTTTTACCAGAGCGTTGGCAAAAAAGAAATCCTAAGCTATCAACTATAGGAAGGCTTGACGGTGATACAACAGGGGCAATTTTACTTACAGATGATGGAGCTCTAAATCATCGTCTAACAAGTCCAAAAAGTGATATATCAAAATTATATGAAGTTACACTTGCCCAGCCGTTGAAAGGGAATGAAGCAGAAATATTTACAAGCGGAACGCTTATCTTAAGGGGTGAAAAAAAACCGCTTCTTCCTGCAAAAATGAATGTTATCAGTGAATCTGTTGTTCACTTAGAGATTAGTGAAGGAAAATACCACCAAGTTAAACGTATGTTTGCAGCTGTAGGCAACAAAGTAACCGCACTGCATAGAGTAAGTTTTGGAAAATACAGTATAGAAAATCTTGCAATTGGTGAGTATAAAATCCTTTAAATAATTAAATGGTACAATAATTGAATTTAAGTATCTTTAATTTGGAGAATTTATGATTTACGATTTTTGGAAAGATTATGAGGAGTTGCTTTCCTACGAACAAGCATCCCTTCTTGATTACCGACTAGATAATATAGCAATCAAGCTAAATACGTTTCTTCAGCGATTGATCATACAAAATATAAAAAAAAGAGAGATTAAATTTTTTCTAGCAGGTTCCTGCCTGAAAGCTGACACGTTCAGAGATTTGGATATATTTTTCCCATCTAATGAAGATCGAGAACTTGTTAACAGCGCCATGAATCAAGACTATTTTGAGTATGAGAACAACTCATATACATACAGGTATAAAAGTGAGCTTTACCAGCTTGTTTTTCGAGAAAGATTTAAAGACGCTTCTCTAAAAGAACTTGTGGACGGATTTGATTTTGATTCAACCAAGATAGCCTTTGAATGTAACTATGACACAAAAAAAAGACTCTTTACTATTGTAGGGTGCGATATGAGAATAGAGTTTGTTAACTATATTAATACAAGAGTAAATCATCTCTCAAAAGTAAGTATTAACCCTTTCGTATCACTTCAGCGTGCTATTTACTTTTTAAAACGTGGTGATGATGTTCCCTATGATGTCTTTCTCCAGGTGTGTTCAAAAATTGCAGATTTAAAAGTGGAAAAAAGTGAAGATTTATCAGTTTATTTTAAAAATTTGCAGGGAAATCCGAATAAATTAACTAACATTAAAGAAGCAATTACAAATTATATTGAGGATCAAAAAGATAATCATCAATAAAACTTAAGCTTATAAACTTAATTTTAAACTAATAAAGTTATTAGTATCTTTTTAATAAACTATTTAGATAATTTTAATAATTAATATCAATTGATAGGAGGATGTTATGAATAAGATTTTAAAATATGACAATTTAACAGATAGGTTTCCTCACTTACAGGATGGATTATGCAATGCTATTCAAAATGAATTTTTAGAGATTAAAAAGGTTAATTATACATGCCCCACTTATGCAAAAGCATGTAAGAAGTATCCTAAATTAGAATATGCAGATTGTGTTATATACTCTCCATTTATGGATAAAAAAAACCATGACTATGAGACTTTTATTTTTATTGATAGTCAAGGAGGAATTTTAGAGCATATTTGTGATCGTAATTTGAATTTATATGGAATGCTTGAAAATGTAAATAGATTATTTGTTAATACTGAATATGAAATAGATAGGAAAAATGCAGAAGCATAAATTATATAATAATCTTTTTTTAAATAAAATTAAAAAGTGGCTGAAAATAGACAGCCACTTTGCACAATACCCTCTAAAATATTAAATTACATCCCTAAATAAGGTTTTAAAACTTCAGGAATATCTATAGAACCATCTTCGTTTTGGTAATTTTCCATAATAGCTACAAGTGTACGTCCTACAGCTAGAGAAGAGCCGTTTAGTGTATGGACAATAGAATTTTTATTTCCATCTTTAAAACGGATTTTTGCACGTCTTGCTTGAAAATCTCTAGTGTTTGAGATTGAAGAGATTTCTCTGTATTGGTTTTGTCCTGGCAACCAGACCTCAATATCTGTAGTGTGAGCAGCTGAAAAACCTAAATCTCCTGTACAAAGATTAACAATTCTGTGTGGAAGTTCAAGTGCAGTTAAAATATCAGATGCACACTCTACCATCTCATCAAATATAACTTCACTCTCATCAGGTTTTGACAGAGCAACTAACTCAACTTTATGAAACTGGTGCTGTCTGATCATTCCACGTGTGTCACGACCCGCAGCACCTGCTTCTTTTCTAAAACATGATGTATATGCAGTCATCTTTTTAGGTAACTCGTCTGCTGATAAAATCTCATCTTGATAGAGATTTGTTACTGGAACTTCTGCTGTTGGGATTAAGAAAAGTTCTTGACCATCAATCTTGTAAAGATCATCCTCAAACTTAGGAAGCTGACCTGTTCCTTCTAATGCTGTACGGTTAACAAGTGCAGGAACACTAACTTCTTCAAACCCTCTTTTAGAGTTGAAGTTAAGCATGAAGTTAATTAGTGCACGTTCAAGTTTAGCACCCATTCCAAAAGATACACTAAAACGACTTGTAGCTAGTTTTACACCACGTTCAAAGTCTATCCAACCATTTTCCTCAGCTAACTCCCAGTGCTCTTTAGGTGTAAAGCTGAACTCTTTAGGAGTTAGAACTTTTTTTATCTCTATGTTGTCATTTTCATCTTCACCGTCTGGAACGTTATCATCTGGCATATTTGGAATGGACATAGCTATATTTTCTAATTCTTCTTGGCAAGTTCTTTGAATTTCTAGTGCTTCATTTATTACGATTTTATTAGCATCTACTCTCTGTTTGAGTTCGCTTATATCTTTACCTTCTCTTTTGTAAATACCGAACTCTTTACTCATAGAGTTTTGTAGTGCTTGAAGTGTTTCAAAGCTTGATTTTGCTTTTTTTAACTCTTCATTTTTTGTCTTTAATTTTTCAATTAGTGCAGCACCTACACCTTTACGAATTAGCTTAGCACTAACCGTGTCAAAATCTTTTTGTAGTAACTTTAAATCAATCATATATTTCCTAATAAATTTGGCATAAAATAATAGTGTGATTATATCAAAATATAAACCAAAACCTCATATAACGCTTTCCTGGTAATTGTTGTATAATACAATATGAGGACATCTGATGGGGTATAGGGCACATTTTATAAATAAAGTTGTTTATGCTGTTATTCTGGTGTGGACTATTTTAATGTTAAGTGCAGCAGTTGTTTTAATGTATCAAGATTATGCTTATGCAAATGTTTTAGCAAAACATGAAGCTGTTGTCAGTGTTAACAAAGACTTAGCATATAGATCTTGGGTGGCTTCACACGGTGGAGTATATGTGCCAATAACAGATAAAACCCTTCCAAACACATATCTTTCACACATAAAAAATCGTGATGTAAACACGTCAGCATCTCAGCAATTAACTCTTATGAACCCAGCATATACTCTATCTCAAATGATGAAAGACTACTCAGAACTTTATGGAACTAAAGGACATATCACTAGTAGAATTCTTATGAATCCTAAAAATAAGCCAGACTCTTGGGAAGAAAAAGCATTGGAAGATGTTGAAATAACGAGAGAGGCGGTGTATGAAAAAGCGATTATTGACTCAGAGGAGTATTTTCGTTATTTAAGTCCTCTTGTAACGGAGAAATCATGTCTGAAGTGTCATGCATTTCAAGGTTATAAAATTGGTGATATTCGTGGTGGTGTCTCTGTTTCTATCCCAATGAAAAAGTTTTATGAAGAAGCATTTTCACATTCAGTAGTTAATGCGAGTGTAATTATCATAATATATTTATTGGGCTTAGGTGTGATCTTTTATGGAAGAAGAAAAACAAGAGAAATTTTAGAGGATAAGATTAAAGATTATGAACAACATATATTTTCTTTAGTAAATATCATAGAAACGAGAGATAGTTATACGGCTGGGCATACACAAAGAGTGGCAAAATACTCAGTTCTAATTGCAAAAGAGATGGGCTTTAATGAAGAAAAAGTAGATGATATGTATAGAGCTTGTATGCTCCATGATATAGGAAAAATTTCAACGCCTGATTCTATTCTTTTAAAACCAGGCAAGTTAAATGCTCTAGAATATGAAATTATTAAAGAGCACGTTGTTGTTAGTTATGAGCTTTTAAGTAATGTAGATATATATAAAGAAATTGCTGAAATAGTTCGTCATCATCACGAACACTATGACGGTAGCGGTTATCCACAAGGTCTTAAAGGTGATGAGATTCCAATACTCTCTCAAATCATGACAGTTGCAGATGCTTTTGATGCTATGACTACCAACAGAATATATAAACCTAGAAAAAGTGTAAAAGAAGCTATCAAAGAGTTGAATGCATTGTCATCTAAACAGTTCAGCACACAGATAGTCAATGCGGCTACTATAGCACTAGAAGATATTGAAATTGAGATGTCAATAACACAACGACCAAAAAGTAAAATAGAACGAGAGCGATTTGCATACTTTTATAAAGACCAAGTAACTGGTATATATAATAAAGAGTACTTGGAATTTGTTTTAGCGTACAATCATTCAGATGAGTTTGATATGAAGTATGCAAGCGGAGTCTATTTACATAGTTTTAATCAGTACAATAAAAAATATGGCTGGGCTGAGGGTGATAAACTTCTTAAAAAATTTGCAAAAATACTCGATGGTAGTGGTCGTAATGACTTAGTTTTTAGAATTTATGGCGATGATTTTGTAATTTTAAACAAACAACAAATTGAGATTGAAAGTTACATATCAAATTTAGAAGAAGTTTTAATTGATACAGGTATTACAATAACATACAGACATTTTGATATGCGAGAAAAAGATATCAAAAATATCCATGATTTAGAAGAATTACTTTAAAATATCTTTTGCCAGTGTAAATTGGTTTGCAGTCATTAAATGAATCTTTGGATGGTACGCTTTAAGAGAATCGAATAGATTTTTACTAAGCTCAAATCCAACTTTATACTCTTCTTCTACGCCTTTTTCATTAGCGATCCTTAAAGCTTCTATCCAACTATCAGGAACATTGATTCCTGGAACATGTGCGGATAAAAACTGTGCAGTGCGCAGTTTAGTAATAGGAAAGATTCCTAAAATAAGTTCAGCACTCTTATTTTCACTGCCAAATTCACGATTTGCTGCTTCTTTTAGTTCAAGTAACTGTTTTGCATTTTCTAAATCATAAACAGGCTGAGTAATTATTCCTATTGCTCCGTGTTTGATTTTCTTCTGCATCTTTTTTTGTAATGTTTTTGGATTTTTTGCATAAGAATTTACAACAGCAAATGGATAAATCTCTCTTGGCTTAAAAGCGAGAGGTTTTCCAGCATAGTCCATACCTGAGTTAAAAGCACTTATGATATCAAGTAAAAGAGAGCTGTCTGCTTCAAACACACCTTTGGCATGAGGTTGGTCGGAGATTGTCGCAGGATCGCCAGTAAGTGCTAATATAGCTCTAATATCAACTTCATTTGCTCCAAGAAGATCAGACTGAAGTGCGATCTTGTTCCTATCTCTCATGCTCATAGTTGCAATAACTGGTTTGTTAAATCTATCTTGAAGCATTTTTGCTGCAAAAAGAGAGTTGTATTTTAATTTAGCAAGCGGGTTGTCCGTCGTTGAAAAACCATCTACATAATTTTGTAGTTCTAACTCTTCTATTTTGTCTATGATAGGAGAGAAGACCGGTGAATGTCCAGGTGTAGTCTCAAGTGTAATATATGTGTCGTTTTTTAGTTTATTTATCAGTTTATCAAACAAAAAAAATCCTAAGTGGGTATAATTGCGACATTATAACAAAAGTGAGTGATATAGATGCTAAAACTAGCTGTATTTGATTTTGATTCAACTTTAATGGATGGAGAAACAATTGATTTCTTCGCTGAGGAGTTAGGACTAGGTGAAAAAGTTAGCCGTATAACCGAAGAAGCGATGTCCGGAAGACTTGATTTTTTTGAGTCTCTGCAACAAAGAGTTGGACTTTTAAAGGGACTTGACTATAGTGTTGTTGAGAAAATAAGTCAAAATCTACCATATATGCCAGGTGCTATAGAGACTATCGCAGAGCTTAAAAAAAGAGGCATAAAAGTAGTATGTTTTAGTGGTGGTTTTAGAAGTGCAACAGGCTATGCAAAAGATATCTTAGGCTACGATGCAGACTTCTCAAATGTACTGCACCAAAAAGATGGAAAACTTACTGGACTTGTTGGAGGAGATATGATGTTTAACTTCTCTAAAGGTGATATGTTGCAAAGATTACAAGGCATCTTAGGTGTTAGTAAAGAAGAAACATTAGTATGTGGTGATGGAGCAAATGACCTTAGTATGTTTGCACACGCTGGAACAAGAGTCGCTTTTTGTGCAAGAGAAATCTTAGAAAAAGAAGCAAATATAATAATAAAAGAAAAAAATTTAACACTAATATTGGAGAAAATATAATGCTAGAAAGCTCAGTGTGGAGACAGTACAATAACGAAAATAATTTTAGACAGATGATTGCAAGATTTTGTAAAATGGATATTGAAATACTTATTGAAGATGATAAACTCTTATATGGAGTTTTAAAAGCTAAACTTACAAAAAAAGAGTTGAAACTTTTTGCAATGGATAGCGCACAGATAGAAAATGATGAGCTTAAATCTGAACTTTCTTTAAATGATGAAGAGCTTGAAAAGGCAAAATTTAAATTATATAAGAAACTAAAACAAGATAAAGTTCGTTTGAGTTTTAGAGAATCTGCTTTAACATTTGACGCATAAGCGCTTAATAAATAACTAAACTTTTGTTTACGCGCTTTGCGCGTAAAACTACTTCAAAATAATTTTAAATGAGACTCTTCTAGATTTTTCTCTATTCTCATTCTCACTTCTCATAATCTTTTTAGAGTAACTAAGACCACTCCCTTTTAAAATATTTGTAAGCCAAATTTGTTTTTTCAAATCTTGATTTTTAAATATATGACTAAGTGTAGAGTAAGAACGGTTCATAGATAGCTTTTCATTTTTAAGATATCTGCTTGTGAAATTATCACCATTCCATTCACTAGATGTATGCCCATTTATCTCTAAAGTATTAATATACTCTTGTGTCCTATGTAGAAACGGGATTAGTTTAGTTGAAAACTTATCTAAATAGATTTTTTGTTTATCTGTTAGTTCATACTGAGAAACTTTAAAGTAGAGTGCACTATCCATAAACTCTATGCTTAAATCTTCTTTGATTATCATCTTCCCAGATGCTATCTCATCTTTAAAAAGTTTTACAAGTTCTTCGTATATGTTTACGCTATTTATTGATTTTTGGGCGATGGTTGCATCTCTATTTAATTTAACTACCCACATATTAGATTCTTGTGAGTCCTTATATGTATATATTCCAGCCGCTGCAGCTTGGGAGTTATGAAGTATCGTAACGGCATTAAAAATATCATAGTTTTCTTCACCGTAGTGCTCTTGATGAAGCATATCAAGTCCACTGTCTAGCATCATAACTAATGCATCAGTATTGTATGTATCATTTACATAGCCAACTCCGACAAGAGAGCCATCTGAATACTCTTTAATATCTTTGAGGCCACTTGAATATGCCGTATGAATTTTTTGATCTATAAGTACATTCTTTTGCAAGTCAAATTTAATAAGTCTAATCTGCTCTTTTTTCATCTCATCTTTTTGAGTAAGAGAAACTAAAAAATTGTTATCTCTTAGTTTAATAATTTTATATGGAGTAATAACTTCATCTGCCATATAATGCTTAAGCCAAACCTTATTTCCATTTTCAGTTATACGCATAAGAGTAACATTCTTGTTATTCTCATAACTAGTAGTGCTTAAAACTAATATAGAGCCATCAAATGCCTCCACGGCATCAATTCCTCTATCATCATATTGGGTACCATACTTTTTGCTCCAAAGCTTTCTTCCATCTTTTGAAAAGCGTGTTAAGTAGATGTCATTAAGTCCAAGCCCAGTTTCAAATAAACCGTCATGTGTAGAGCGAGAAGTGATTGAAGAACCGATAGCTAAAACACCACCGTCGCTTAGTTTAACTAGATTGTTCATTCTGTCATAATTTTTTGTTCCAAATGACTTGTTAAAAATAATATTGCCATTAGAATCAAGTTTTAATATTATAAGTGAGCCATCAAGTGTATATCCACCAACGAAATATCCATTTGAGGGTGTTTTAATTACAGCAATAGCTTCGCTAAAACTGGACATCTTTGTTGCTTTATTAAGTGTTAGGTTTGCATATTTATCTATCTTCACTAGCTGCATCTGAGGGCCATGTGCATCAGCTACACTAGATAAATAATCAAAAGCATTTGTGTATGTATTAGATTGGTTATTAGAAGATTGTTTGTACTCTCTGGAAAAACCAACAGCACTTATCTGTCTATCATAGTCTTGAGTGATATCAAGCAGAGCATCATTAAATGGCTTGTTTATCACAACTGAAAAATCAGAACCTTTTGAATAGAGGGAAGTTAGTAGTAAAAATAAAATGATAAAAATGCGCATATAACTACTTTTTTACTAAGTATAAGCAAAAAATATTCCTAGTTTTAGTAGAAGTTAGTGTTGATAGATTATTAAAGGAATTTAATTAAAAGTGGTGCAGAAACTGCACCAAAAAAACCTATCTTAGGTTTTCGAATGGTGCAGTTACAACTGCTTTTCTAGTTACAGTATAAGGAACTAATGCTGCTGCACGAGCTCTTTTAATTACTACTGTAATCATGTCTTGGTGACGTTTACAGTTTCCAGTAAGACGACGAGGCATGATTTTATAACGCTCAGAAAGAGAGAAACGTAGTGCTCCTACTTCTTTGTAGTCCATAAAATCAACTTTTGATTCACAATATTTACAATATCTTTTTTTGTATTTTCTTTTTTCAGCCATGTTATTTCCTTTATTATCTATTTTCTAAAATGGAATTTCATCTTCATCGATGTCGATCACAGGAACAGAATCACTACTTGGCATCTGGCGACTTTGAGCATTCGCTTGTTGTTGTCCATAACCATTTCCACCACTCGGTTGCTTATAGCTTTGCGTTTGTTGACTCTGAGGTTCATTATTACCATAGCTTGGTTGCTGTTGGTAACTTTGTGTTTGCTGACCTTGAGGCTGATTATAGCTCTGCGCATCATTATTTTGTGCAGGAGCTTGGTATCCACCACCTTGATTGTCACCTTTCGAGTCTAGCATCTGCATAGTTTCAACTGTTACAGAGTGTTTAGAGCGTTTTTGTCCATTTTGATCTGCCCATTGTTCAAAGTTAAGTCTTCCTTCAACTAGGATTTTACTCCCTTTACGAAGGTATTGGTTAGCAACTTCTGCGCTTCTAGCAAAGAAAGTGATATCTACAAAACATATTTCCTCTTTCTTTTCACCATTTACAGTGAATTTGCGGCTAGTTGCAATAGCAGTTTTTGCTATTCCCATACCACCTTGAGAGTATCTAAGTTCGATATCTCTAGTTAAGTTTCCAACTAATATTACTTTATTAAACATGAGCTTTCCTTAATTTATTAGGCTTTGCTGATTACTCAGCTGCCGCTTCAACTGCTACTGGAGTTTCTTCAACTGCAGTTACTTCTACTGGAGCTTCTTCAGTTACAGGTGCTTCTTCTACTGGAGTTTCCTCTTTAGCTGGTGCTGCTGCTTTTCTCTGAGCTTTTTCAACTAATTTGTTCCATGCAATTATTTCACGGTTTGTGTCATATTTGATAGTTACAAAACGAAGAAGATCTTCATTAATACGGAAACGTCTTTCGATTTCACTAATTGCAGATGGAGCAATAGAGTAATAGATAACATGGTAGTAACCACGCTCGTTTTTATTTATTGGGTATGCTAATTTTCTCATTCCCATTGAATCTGTAGTAGCTATTTCGCCACCGTTAGAAGTTATTACTTCTTCAATAGCTTTGATGCTACTTTGAATTTCTTCAGCTGTAAATGTTGGTTTAACGATAACTAAGTTTTCGTAGTTTCTCATAGAGTATAATCTCCTTTTGGTATTTGACTTAAAGTCATTGTTTCCCTTTCGGATGTGTATATATCACTAGTTTATTAGTAATACAAAGAGAAAGGAACGCGGGATTATACATAATGTATGCTTAAAAAAAGCTCGTTATATTATAAGTATGGCTAATTGTCATATATATGCTATATTTTTATTTTTTTGGATATAGTTATGAAAATTTTGGAGATTATAGATTTATATGGCAAAAAGAAAAAGACAAAAATCAAGCAGTAATAATTTTTTAACATACGTAGCATGGACATTAGCAGTGATTGCACTGGTATTGAGCTCCATTATTGGAGGCTATTATATTGGCTATAAAGATGCTAAAAACGATATAGAAAATCAAACTGCAATTGATAAGAAAAAAAGACTCTCTATGCTTCAAAAACTTGAAATAGCAACTTCTAAAAAAGATAAGTCAAGTGTTAATACAAGGTTAAAAGATGTTCTAAAAAAAGAGAGTAAAATTGACACTGGAGCTGCTGCGCATGAATATGGTGACGGCACTCTTCCTGAACCTCCAGAAGCACCAAAAAGAGATGTTATTAGAACTTCTTCTAAGCCAAAATTAGCAATTATTATAGATGATGTTAGTGTACGTTCACATGTAAACGCAATTAAGAGTTTGGGCATACCTTTGACTATGTCATTTTTACCTCCTAGTAAACTTCGTCCGAACTCTGCAAAACTTGCTGATAAAGAGAATGTTTATATGGTTCACTTACCAATGGAAGCACAGAACTTTAGTGCAGAAGAGCCTATGACACTTAGAATAAGTGATTCAGACTTTAAAATATCTCAAAGAGTTAAAGATATTAAAAAAGAATTTCCAAGAGTTTCATATATTAACAATCATACAGGAAGTAAATTTACATCAAATGAACTAGCAATGAATAGACTGATTTATGCGCTAAAATCAGAAGATATAAATTTTATAGATAGCAGAACAACAGCTGACACAAAAGCACCAACGGTTATGAAAAATTTAGGTCTTAATTATGTTGCAAGGGATGTCTTTTTAGATCATACAATGGATAAAGTTTCAATAATTATTCAGATAAAAAAAGCCATTCAAGTTGCTAAACTTCATGGAACTGCAATAGCTATAGGGCATCCACATGCAAACACACTTTTAGCTCTTCATGAGTCGAAGAAATTATTTAAAGATGTAGAGTTAGTTTATATAGATAGGCTTTATTAGAATGAAAATAGTTCAAGAACATATTTGCGAACTAGAAACTATGAAAAGCTATCCTAAAGAGCTTTTTTTCAGTGGCAATCTTGAACTATTGAAAAAAACTAAAATTTCTATCGTAGGCAGTAGAAAACCATCAAAATACTCTCGCTCACTTACACATCAACTCTCAGCTAAATTGTCAAAAAATGGCATCTGCGTAGTTAGCGGTGGTGCAATGGGCATCGATGCAATAGCACACAAAGGAGCAGGTGAGTCAAATACAATCTCTGTCCTTCCATGCGGAATAAATATAAAATATCCAACTATAAATAAAAATTTATTAAGCACAATTGAAAATGATGGACTTTTGCTTAGTCAGTTTGAAGAAAATTTCCGTGCTACTCCTTGGAGTTTTGTAGTTAGAAATGAGCTTGTAGTTGCCCTTGGTGATGTTTTGGTTGTAGCGGAAGCTGAGCTAAATAGTGGAAGTATGAGAAGTATAGAATTTGCTCTAAAGATGAATAAAGAGATATATGTATTTGCCCATAGAATAGGGGAGAGTAGTGCGACGAATGAGCTTTTAAAAACAGGTAATGCAAAAGCTATATATGACATAGATGAGTTTGTATCTAAATATGCAAATCATGAAATTAATGCATCAGTAATGATAGATGATTTTAAAAATTATTGTCAAACAAATCCTACCTATGATGATGCTCTTAAAAAGTATCCAAACAAAATATTTGAAGCAGAACTAAGTGGTGAGATAATTATAGAAAACGGAAGAGTTATTTCTAGCTTATAGTATCAACATTGCGTCGCCATAAGAGTAGAATCTATAGTTGTTTTTTATTGCATTTGCATAAAGCTGCTGCGCTTTTTCAACGCCTACAAAAGAAGCCACCAACATTAAAAGAGTTGATTTTGGCAGGTGAAAATTTGTAAGAAGGTAATTAACTCTTATTGGTTTATTGTTTGGATGCAAAAAAAGGTTTGCTTCTCCTCTTTGCATTTCTTTGTGTCTGGCATAAAACTCAACAGTTCTTGTTGATGTTGTACCGATGCTAAGTATTGGTTTGTCAGAATCAAGCAATTCTTTAGCTTTATTAGAGATTTCATAATACTCTGAATGCATTGGATGATCTGTAATTGTTTGGGCCTCAACAGGCTTAAATGTACCACTTCCAACATGAAGAGTTATAAATGCATGATCATGGTTTTTACAGACTCTTTCATGTTGTTCCTCGGTAAAGTGTAGTGATGCTGTTGGTGCTGCTACAGCTCCCTCTTGGCGTGCAAAAACACTTTGGTACTCCGAAGCATCTTCGGCATTATCTTCTCTTTGAATGTATGGAGGAAGTGGTATATGACCGATTCTATCAATGATTGGTAAAATATCTTCAAATCTTAGAAGTTTATTTTTCTGAAAAAAGTTTACAACTCTGCTTCCATCATCGTTTAATTTTAGAACAACAGCTTCTAAATCTTCATCAAACAAGATTTTCGTCTCATCTTTTACTTTGCCTCTTATATATACATTTATATTATTAGCATCTAGGGGTTTGTTAATTAAAAGTTCGATTTTACCACCGCTAAGTTTATGTCCGTAAAGTCTTGCTTTAATAACTTTTGTGTCATTAAAAATAAGTGCACAATCTTTGGGGATATATTTTTCAAAATCGTAAAAATGGCAATGTTTAATTTCATTTGTTCTGCGGTTATAAACTAAAAGTTTTGCATGGTCTCTAGGAGAGGCTGGATGGGTTGCTATGAGTTCATCTGGAAGAATGAAGTCATAGCTAGATGTAAGTAACTCTGGGTTATTCACTCTTTTTCTCTAGTGCAATAACTACTTCATCTTCATCTTCGTCCTCATCTTCGTCCTCATCCTCAAGTGGAGGAGCAGGGTTAACAAGTCTAACAATTATAATTGAAAATCCGTAAAGTATGATTAGCGGTCCTGCCATAAGCATCTGAGTAAGCACATCAGGTGGAGTTAAAAGTGCTGCAACGATAAATATGATAACAACAGCATATTTAAAAAAGTCTCTCATCATTCTGTCATCGATCATGCCAAGTAGTGCCAAGAAATATGCGAATATAGGCAGCTCAAAAGCTAGTCCAAATCCAAACATGATTTTTGTAAAGAATCCTACATAATCTTCTATATTTATAAGCGGTGTAAACTTGAAACTACCAAAGGTGATGAGAAAATCAAACCCAAAAGGTGTAACGATATAATAGGCGAACAAAACACCAATTAAAAACATTACTGTTCCACCAACTATAAAAGGAATGATCATCTTTTTTTCGTTGGCATATAAACCTGGTGCTACAAATAGCCATATCTGAGCTAAAATTATAGGAAGAGCGCCTACAATAGCTGCAAAAAATGAAACTTTTAATGCAACGAAGAACGCTCCACCAACCTGAGAAGTTGTAATCATACCTTCTGCAGCATGAACAGATTTTTTTCCAACTTCTAAAAGTGCAACATTTAGAGGTTCTACCATCCATTCTAAGATTGGTTCGTGAAAGTAAAACATAACAAAAAACATAACTATCAGGCTGCCTGCGGATATCCCTAATCTTTTTCTTAGTTCAACTAAGTGTGGTTTTAAATCATCAAACATCAGCAGCATCTTCTTTTTCTATTTTTGTACTTTTTTTCTCAAAAGTTACTTTTTCAGGTTTAACAGGCTCTTTTTTCTCTTTTTTTGTTTTCGACTCAATCTCATCATCTAAAAAATCATCACTTAAGTTTGTAAGAGAAGCTCCTATCTGAGAAACATCAGTTACACGTTTGAGTTCACCACTTGCACTAAGCAGCTCTTTTTTGTAAGCTAATGCCTCTTCTTTTATATCTGCTACATTTAACTCTTCTTCTAAAGAATCTTTAACTGTAACGATAGTCTTTTTAACGCTTCTAAAAAATTTAGCTACTTCTACCATGGTACTAGGAAGTTTATCTGGACCTAGAAACAAGATGGCAATAACAGCAATAATGAGTATCTCTGTAAACCCCATACCAAACATATTGAACCTTCAAAATTATAATTTAAGAGCATGAGTTTAGCTAAACAATGATTAAATTTTCTTCAAGAAGTCAAGAAAAGTGCAATCTCATCTGCTAAAAGGTAGTCATAGTTGTAAAATGTAGCATTTTCAAAGTAAAGTTTATTTTCATCTACTAGAATATCAGCTCTTTTTTGTTCTTTAGAGTTTAAAATGCTAGTCTCTACACCAATGAATGAGCGAAGACCTAGAAATATTTGCTCTATTTTTTTATCTTCAATAGTTAAATCTTCGACTTTTATGTCAAAAGGATTTTTTATATAATCTTCTACAACGCTAGTTGGATAAAATCTTTGTAGTCCAAGTTTTCCAACTGCTCCACTTCCTAAGCCTATATAGTCTTTATATTCCCAATATCCAGTATTGTGAGTACTTTTGTATGTTCCAAAATTACTTATCTCATATTGTTTAAACCCTGATGTTATTATTGTCTCAAAAATCCAATTTGTAAGTTCTAATGTTTCTTTGGACATATAAGGCTTTGACTCAAACGGTGTGCCTTCTTCTATGGTCAGAGCATAAGCGCTAAGATGGTTTATGGGTAGTGAAAAAGCTGTTTTTAGGTCGTTTTGTAAAAGTTCTTTAGTATCTCCAAGAGTTGCATATATCAAATCTAAGGAAAGATTTTTATAACCTATATTATGTGCGTTTAATATTGCTTTTTTTGCATCTTGGACATTGTGAGCACGATTTAGGAGTTTTAATTTTTTGTCGTTGAAGCTCTGAACTCCAAAACTGATGCGGTTTACACCTAAGTCAAACATCCCCTGCAGCCAAGTTTTTGTCGCACTGTTTGGATTCGCCTCACTTGTTATTTCTATATGATTTTGAAGATATGGTTTTATCAGTTCAAATATAGGTTTATATAGTTGTGGTGAAACTGTTGAGGGGGTACCTCCACCTATAAAGACAGATTCTATTGATTTAGAACTTGCATCAAATCTCTTAAGCTCAAAATCTAATTGAGCTAAGAGAGCATCCATGTATTGCTCTTTAAGATGAAACTTGTCTACATAAGAGTTAAAAGCACAGTATGAACACTTAGAATCACAAAATGGAATATGAATATATAGTAGCATTCTTTATTGTCCTTATTTAGCATGAAAGTATAGCAAAGTTTAATATTACTAAAAGAATAAAGATATATAATTGGTCATTAAATATTATTATAATATAACTAAAAAAGTATGGTTTATGAATCAAGATACAAAATTATTAAAGAACATCAAACTTTTATATGTTGAAGATAACGATGATGTAAGAGAGTCAACTCTAGAAATTTTAGAATATTATTTTAAAGATATCACGATTGCAAGAGATGGAGAAGAGGGGTTTGAGCTTTACGAAAAGTCTTATCAAGCAACAAACTCATACTTTCATATAGTTGTTAGTGATATAGAGATGCCAAAAATGAATGGCGTCGATATGTGTAAAAAAATTAAAGAGATAAATACAGATCAACTGCTAGTGCTACTGACAGCACATGATAGCCAAGAGTACTTGATGGAAGCAATCAATACCGGGATTGATAGGTTTATCACTAAACCTGTAATAAGTGTAGATGACTTAATAAATCCATTGATAGATTTGTCTAAGAAAATCATGCTAGAAGCTGAATTCAATAAACGAGATTTTCTATTAAAGCAAAAAAATAGAATTATTGATGAAAATATTTTTATGACCGTTTCTGATTTAAACGGAAAAATTATAGATATATCTCAGGCATACATGAATTTTACAGGGTACACTAGAGATGAAGTGATTGGAAAAAATCATAGTATCTTTAGGAATGAGGGAGCAAATCCAGATATTATAAAAAATCTTTGGGCAACAATCTTGGCAGATAAAGAGTGGACAGGAAAGCTAAAAAATAATAAATACACAGGTGAAGAGTATTGGATTAGTTCAACAATAAGTCCACTTTATGATATCAACCATAAAAAAATAGGTTATACAGCTATTGTGCAAGATATTACTAACACTAAAAGACTAGAATCTCTGTCAATTACTGACGCTCTGACAGAAATCCATAACAGACGATATTTTGATTACTCTTTAAAAAGAGAATTTAAGAGTGCAATATGGAGAAAAGAGAAGTTTGGACTTCTTATAATAGATGTAGATTTTTTTAAAGATTATAACGATTTTTACGGACATGTAAAAGGCGATAAAGTCTTAAAAATGGTAGCTACAGAAATTAAAAAAAATATAAGTGATTCAGTAGAAGATGTTTTTAGAATTGGTGGGGAAGAGTTTGCTGTTTTTATCTCAGACGCTACAGATAAAGAAGTAGAGAAAATAGCATTAGAACTAATCACAAATGTTGAACTATTAGAAATAGAACATGAAAAGAGCTCAGTCTCAAAATTTATAACTATCTCTATCGGTGCTGTAAATATTGATGGCTCTGAAAATATTATGTCAAATGAAGATTTATATAATTTAGCAGACAACAACCTTTATAAAGCAAAAGAAGGTGGACGAAACAGAGTGGTTTATAATGTAAATACATCTTCAATAAACACACTTAAGAACTTAGATGTTATTACAAAATTACCTAATAGACAATCTCTCATTCATGACCTCTCGCTAATTCAAGAAGAAGCTATGTTAGTTCTTCTTCATATAAATCAGATTAACTCTATTAAAGATTTATATGGAATTGAAGCAGTTGGTGATATGGTCTCTCAAAAGGCAAAACAGTTAAGTCAGATTATCATAGATGATAATGTGACTCTCTATAGTTTAAATATGCAAGAGTTTGCGATCTTAGTAACTTCAAGAATTCTTTTCGATAAATATTTGGCACTTCTTAAGTACTCTATTTTAACAAATAGTGATGAAAATATTTACTATGCAGATGATGAGAATTATTTGGTCCCAGATTTTACAGCCGGTGTATCTTATGGAATGTTGAACATATTTAATCAAGCAGATATAGTCTTGCAAGAAGCTATTATGGCTAAAAAGAATCTAATAATATATAAGAATAACCAGACTACTTTAGAGCTTCAGAAGTCAACATTAAATAGGCTTCGAGTTTACAAAAAAGCACTACATAGCGGAAATATAATCCCTTATTTTCAACCTATTATAGATGTAAGAGATAACTCGATATTAAAATATGAAGCATTGGCTAGACTACTCACTGACACAGGAGAGATAGTAACTCCATACTACTTTTTGGACTCTGCAAAACAAGACAATACTTTTGAGTTTTTTACAAGACAAATGATGCAAAAAGTATTTAATATTTATGCTAAAAAGAAAACAGATATCTCTATAAATATTACATACGAAAATATCAACTCAGAAAGTATGCAGGCATATATAAAAAATAGACTTGAAAAATATGGTGGAGATGGAATAACATTTGAAATTGTAGAGTCAGAAGATATAGAAGATTATGAGCTCATAGAAGATTTTATACTAATGCTAAAAGAGTATAACTGCAAGGTTTCCATAGATGATTTTGGCTCAGGGTACTCAAACTTTACCAATATAATAAAGCTTAACATTGATTATATAAAACTGGATGGTTCTCTAATAGAAAAATTAAACATAGATAAAAATGTTGAACATATGATAACAGCACTTTTATCTTTTGCAAAAAATGCAGGTATTAAGACAATAGCTGAGTTTGTAAGTACAAAAGAATTAGACAAAAAAGTTAGAGAGCTTGGAGTGGACTACATACAGGGTTATTTATATGGTGAGCCAAAGAGTGCAGAAAGCTACGATATAGTTTAACTTCTTTTAATAGCTACTTTAGTATAATCGCGTTTATTATAAATTTAGGTGTTTAAATGAACGAAAAAGATTTATATCGTCCTAATGTTGCGATGATTATTGTTTCAAACAATTATCCTCAAAAAAAAGAGATTTTTATAGCGCAAAGAAATGATTTAACTGATATATGGCAGTTTCCTCAAGGTGGTATAGATGAAGGTGAAGAAGTACATGAAGCACTTTTTCGTGAGCTAGAAGAAGAGATAGGTACTGATAAAGTCAAGATTATCGCTGAATATCCTACCTGGATATCATATGATTTTCCTCCTAAGATAGCTAAGAATATGAAACCCTATAAGGGACAAAAGCAGAAATATTTTTTAGTAAAATTAAAAAAGAGTGCGAAGATAGATATAAATACTGCTCATCCTGAATTTAGTGATTATAAATTTGTTAGTGTAGATGTAGCTTTAAACTTAAGTGCATCTTTTAAGCAGGCAGTCTATAAGACTGTGATTAAACATTTCAAAAATGAAGGTTATCTTTAGATGTTAATAGTTCAAAAATTTGGTGGAACAAGTGTCGGTGATTTAGAACGCATTCAAAATGTGGCAAATCGTGTAGCGGAGACTAAAAAAGCTGGTAATGATGTGATTGTAGTTGTATCTGCGATGAGTGGAGAGACAAATAAACTAGTTGAATATGCGGAACATTTTTCATCTAATCCAGCAAGAGCTGAGATGGATATGTTACTTAGTTCTGGAGAAAGAGTAACAGCTTCTCTTTTATCTATTGCTTTAAATGAAATGGGGCATAATACTGTTTCTATGACTGGCAGAAAAGCTGGAATTATTACAGATAATCTTCATACTAAAGCACGTATAGAGGAGATAGATCCTACAACTATGAACAATGCTCTGAAAGAGGGCAAGATTATTGTTGTTGCTGGTTTTCAGGGAGTCTCGCTTGAAGGTAATGTTACTACACTTGGTCGTGGAGGCAGTGATTTAAGTGCTGTTGCGATTGCTGGGGCTGTAAAAGCAGACCTTTGTGAGATATATACGGACGTTAGTGGCATCTACACAACTGATCCTCGTATAGAACCAAAGGCTAGAAAACTAGACCTTATATCTTATGATGAGATGCTGGAATTAGCATCTTTAGGTGCAAAAGTACTTCAAAATCGCTCAGTAGAGTTAGCAAAAAAATTAAATGTAAATCTAGTAACAAGAACAAGTTTCTCAAATGAAGAGGGAACACTAATAACAAAGGAAGAAAATATCATGGAAAAACCATTAGTAAGCGGAATAGCATTAGATAAAAATCAGGCTCGTATCTCTTTAATGGGTGTAACAGATCGACCAGGAATAGCATCAGATATATTTGGTAAATTAGCTGCAAGCGATGTAAACATTGATATGATTATTCAAAATAAAGCTCATGATGGCACAACAAATATTGACTTTACAGTTGCTAAAGGTGACCTATATGATGCTAAAAATGTTGTAGATGGCTTCGTAAAAAGTGGTGAAATTAAGGCTGATTCTTACAATGAACAAATTTGTAAAGTCTCTATTGTTGGTGTAGGCATGAAATCACATACTGGTGTTGCTGCAAAAGCTTTCTTAACAATGGCAAATGATAATATAAACATAAATATGATCTCAACTTCAGAAATAAAAGTTTCTATGGTAATAGATGAAAAATATGCGGAGCTTGCTGTTAGAAGTCTGCATAATGCGTATGAGCTGGACAAGTAATAGTTAATGCAGGATTTTGCACAGTGGAGTTTGGATGTTATTCGAGAAGATGGAGCATCCCTTAGTTGGTTAGAAGAGCAAAGATTTGACTGGACTAACCCTCTATCCTTAGCTCTAGAGCAGATTTTAAACGGTAAAACTATTATTCTTATAACTGATGAAAAAAGAAAATGGTTGGAGACGTATATCTTATCTTCAATCAATGCTATGAATCTTGATAGACCGCTATTACCAATTGTAAGCATGGATAGCCTTTACCAACACTATAAACACGTTAGTGGTGGAGAGATGATAGACGTAGTTGAAGATATGATTTCACTCTCTTACAAAGATGATTACTTCTTTTGGTATATAGGAAAGGGTGATGACAAAAGAGCTGACATTGCTAAAAGGAAAGATAACAGCTATTTTTGGATTTTTGATGAAGAGTTTCACAATGGTTTTACATTGAAATCTTACGACCCAATTATAGATATCAAACTTTTACAACTTTATAAACTTTTTGACGCGTCGCTTAATGCTACAATATTTGGAGAAGTGGATGTTGGATCCTGATACTATAAAAGGGCATATTTTAATCTCCAGTGATATTGAAGCTGAGGTTGAAAAGCTAAAACTGTTGCTAAAATCAAACAGAGTTGTTGCTTTTGTGCAAGAGAAGTTTCTTATTGAACATGCAAAAGCTGTTGTAGCAGAAGCTTACATAAGTGAATCTAAAACTAAGTATATTATTTTAGGCGCTTTAGAGTTTAATGCAGTCTCTCAAAACTCTCTTTTAAAAGTTTTAGAAGAGCCGCCAAGAAATATAGAATTTATAATAATCTCCCCAACAAAATCAAATCTTCTTCCAACAGTTCGCTCTAGACTTCCAATAATAAAAGGTCAATTGTCACAAATTGAGAAAGAGTGTGAACTTAACCTTGCCAGATTGGATTATGATGCTGTATTTTCATTTTTAAAAACAAATTCTAGAATTACAAGAAATGAAGCGAAGGCAACAGTTGAAGCTCTTTACAATAGAGCAACAGTCGTGGATATGTTAATCCTTTCTCAAAAGCAACTGGATAACTTTGATATGGCATATAGACTTTTAGAGTTGAACTCAAGACCGCAGAGTGTTTTAGCACTTATTCTTATGGGATTTATAGATGCAAATTGAGAAACTATCAAATAACATAGAGACGAAAAAATATTTAACAGAGTTAGGTGTAGATGGTGCTGGAGTTAACATATTAGCTTCAAAAATGACTAATCACATTATCTATATTAGAGACTTACATGTTGGTGCTGCAAATATATTAAAGCAAGATGCTCTCTCTATCGGTGCTGATTTAGCTGTTCCAAAAGGAACAATAGTAGCCGAGACACCTCTTGTTGATTGTATTTTGATAGCTACAACTGCACAGTTAAAGACTCTGAGTAAAAAAGAGTTGGCACAGCCATTTGGATTAAAAATCCTAGCAAAAAAACTAGATGAATTTATTAAAATAAAAAAAGCAAAAAAAATAGAGATTATGGGTGTTATAAATGCAAATGATGATAGTTTTTTCTCTTCAAGCAGATTTGTAGATAGTGATGCTATTTTCTCAATAGAGAAGATGATAGAAGATGGTGCAGATATTATAGATATAGGCGGAGTATCTTCAGCACCAAATTCAAAACTAGTAGATGCAAAAGAAGAGTTGCGTAGAGTTAAACCAATACTTCAGGCAATAAAAGAACAAAAGTTATATGAAAGAGTTAACTTTAGCATCGATAGTTACGAGCCATTAGTTGTAGAACAAGCGCTGGATAGTGGTTTTAAAATAGTTAACGATATAACTGGACTAGCAAATGATGAGATTTGTAAGTTAGTTGCAAACTATAATGCAAGAGCTATAATCATGCATATGCAAGGAACGCCACAAACAATGCAGATAGCACCTAAATATGAAAATATTATTAGTGATATGTATACTTTTTTTGAGCAGAGAATAGAAAAAGCTGAGAGTTTTGGTGTTAAAGATATAAGTTTAGATGTTGGCATAGGTTTTGGAAAAACATTAGAGCAAAACCTGCAGCTCATAAAGCATCTGGAGCATTTTTTAACTCTAAATAAGCCAATTTTAGTTGGTGCTTCGAGAAAATCTATGATAGATCAAATATCAAAGTCATTACCTAAAGATAGACTTGCTGGTACTCTGGCTTTGCATCTAGAAGCAATCAGAAATGGCGCTTCAATAATTCGTGTTCATGATGTGGCAGAACATATTCAAGCTATTAAAATTAAGCAGGCCCTAGACGCAATATAAAGGAGTTTTATGAAGTTTCCAAATATAGGCGACATTGCTACCAAATCAGTAGTCTCTATTGATATGAAAAGTACATTTAACGAAGCTATGAGTAAGATGCTAGAAAATGAACATAGGAATATAATAGTAAAAGATATAAATGATTTTTATATAATGAGTATTATTGATGTGTTAAATATACAAACCAAAGAGGTTAACACAGATATACCTCTATGCGATTTACAGCTATTTAAAATTCCAACAATAAATAAAGATAAAAATATTTTAGACACTTTAGAATATTTGAATAATTCTATAGAATATATCTGCGTAATTAATGATGATAATTCTCTTTATGGATTAGTTACACATACGGATATCACTAGCAACATAGATCCAGACACGCTAATGGACAATTATCGTTTGCAGGACTTTTTAAAGCTTGGGCGTAGAATGAAGTGGGTTCATAAAGATGAAAAAATAGTATTTCTACTTAAGGATATGGTTAATAATTTTTATGATAATGTAGTTGTAGTTGAAGATTTAAAGCCAATAGGTATTTTTACTACAAAAGATATAATGAGTCTAATTAAAAATAAAATTGATTTGGATGTTGCAATAAAAGAGTATATGTCATCTCCTGTTGATTCTATCAATAAAAACTCATCAGTTAGAGAAGCACTTGCTTTTATTAAAGAGAGACACTATAAAAGAGTTATAGTTATAGATGATGAAGGAAGTCTATCTGGTATTATTTCACAAAAAGAGCTGATTTCTTTAACCTACTCTAAATGGGCTATGTTGATGAAAGAGTATCAGGATGAATTAAGTGAAATAAACTTGATGCTTCAAAATAAAAATATAGAGTATGAGAATATTGCATCTACGGACGCTCTAACGGGACTCTATACTAGACATAAGTTTTTTCAGCTATATCTATCATCATATACATCTATGGTTCAAAGACATAATTATATGTCTTTAATACTAGTAGATATAGACTACTTTAAAAAAGTTAATGATGTTTATGGACATAATGCAGGAGATAAAACTCTTGTGCAAGTTGCACATACACTTTTAAAAATACTTAGAAATGTTGATGTTGTTTGCAGATGGGGTGGGGAAGAGTTTCTTATAATGCTACCAACTGCTGATATGGAACATGCTATATTTATTGCTCAAAAGTTAAGAGTATCAATAGAAGAGTTATCTATAGATGTGGTTGGAAACGTAACAGCCAGTTTTGGAGTTTCTCAAGTTAGAGAAGGCGAAGAGATGCAAGACGCTATAGATAGAGCTGATAAAGCTCTATATCTTGCAAAAGACTCAGGTCGTAATTGTGTTAAATGCGAGATGGATTAAATCATAATCCCTTTAATCATATAAAATAATATTGCAGCGAGAGTAGCTGTAGCTGGCACTGTAACAACCCATGCAGTGACAATTTTCTTAATAGCGTCTCTTTTTACAAACTCCACTTTTTTAGCATGTTTAATGCTCTTTTTAGCAGATTTAATCTGCTTTTCTTCATATGCGATTTGTTTGTAAAGTTCAACAACTCTCTCATAGTCAGCTTGAGATTTTGAATTTTTTGCTTCTAAAGTTTTAAGCTCAGCACTAAAGGCGTGAAGATTTTCTCTTTCATCAATAATAGACTGCTTATCATCTTCTAGAGTTCTTCCCATATCATTTAAGTGCAGCCACTCTCTTAAAAAACCAACACCAAAAACACCACCAATAGCAATGTGTGTAGAACTAACAGGAAGACCAAGTTGAGATGCTATGATAACTGTGATAGATGCAGCCATAGCGATTGAGAATGCTCTTATTTGGTCTAGTTCAGTGATTTCACTACCAACTGTCTTAATTAGTGTTGGGCCATATAGAGCAAGACCTAGAGCGATACCAAGAGCACCAACTCCCATTACCCATAGAGGAATAGCAGCTTTTGAAGATACCCCACCATTTACTACAGCATCGTTAATAGCTGCTAAGGGTCCAATTGCATTTGCAACATCGTTTGCCCCGTGAGCAAAACTTAGTAGTGCAGCTGCAAAGATAAGAGGAATTGTAAATAGTGTATTTACCGAAGCTTTAGTATTCTCAAGTTTTGTTGTGTTTGAGCTGACTTTAGCTTTAACAAAAAAGTAAACCATTACAGCAATAACAAATCCAAGAGTAAGTGCAGTAGAAAGAGATGGCTTGTTAGTCATTTCAATTGCTACAAAAGGAATCATATTTAATAATTCAACAACTTGTGGCCAGATTTTTTTAAGACCTTTTAGTGTTATGTATGTTACAAATGCCCATGACATTATTGCTACAAAGATAGGCACATACCTCTTGGCAGCTTTTACTTTGTCATCTTTAAATACAATAGATTTTTTAATAGAAAAAAGAAAGGCTGCTGCGATAACTCCACCTAAAACAGGAGATATTACCCATGAAGCTGCAATTTTACCCATTGTACTCCATGATACAATACTAAACCCCGCTGCTGCAATACCTGCACCCATTACACCACCAACAATAGAGTGAGTTGTTGAAACAGGAGCTCTCACCATAGTTGCAAAGTTAAGCCATAGAGCTGCTGCTAAAAGTGCAGCCATCATTGCCCATATAAAAGGATCTGCATTACCACCAAAAGCAGAAATATCAATGATACCTTTTTTGATAGTTTTAACAACTTCACCACCAGCAATAATAGCCCCTGCAGCTTCAAAAATTGCAGCAATTATAATGGCAGTTGTTAGTGTCATAGCTTTTGAGCCAACAGCAGGTCCGACATTGTTAGCAACATCGTTCGCACCAATATTCATTGCCATATAAGCGCCAATTAGTGCAGCAACAGCTAGGAACATATTATTTGAAATCCCACCATTACTTAAAAAACTAAATGTCAAAACACCTATCATAAAAAATAGTGCAAAACCTAATCTTGTAAAGTCTGTTCCACTCTTTTTCAGTGCTTCTTTCTCAAGTTTATTCATAGTTTGAATTTCCATAATTTTCCTCTTGTAACCATTTTGTAATATTTTTTGGAATTATATCGAGATAAAGGTTACGAGAATATTACAAAGCTTTATAATACCCTTCTATCCCAGTCCAATTACCATTCATAAGTCCTACTATTTGATATATGCTTTTATTATTTCTTGTCTATCTTGTGGTCTATCTGCACCACTTCTGCCAAAAGTATCTACATTATTCAGCTTCATAATTGTTTCCATAGAAGATTCTTTTACTTGGCCAAAAATAGTATGTCTGCCGTTTAACCAAGGAGTTTTAGCAGTTGTTATGAAAAATTGGCTTCCATTAGTATGTGGTCCTGCGTTTGCCATTGCAAGGATTCCTGCTTTGTCAAATGTTTTATTTTTATATTCATCTTTGAATGATTTATCCCAGATACTCTTACCACCCCTACCACTCTCAGTTGGATCTCCGCCTTGAATCATAAAGTTTTTAATAATTCTATGAAAAGCTATACCATTATAGTAACCGTTTTTTATATGTGTTTTAAAGTTTTCAACTGCTAATGGTGCTATATCAGGATATAAATCTATCTCAATTTTGCCTTGAGTAGTTTCTAGAACAATTGTGTTACTTTCACTGGCTGCTTTTTCTGTGTATGAATCAAGTTTTATTGGTGCAATTAGTGATTTTTCTAAAGCTGCAAATTTATCATCTGATTTAGTAGGAAGTTTAAAGTAAAAATCACCAATTATGTCATCATGTGTCCAAGGTCTTTGTTTTTGATTTGTTTTTTCATATACATCTTTTTTTACTCTTTTAAACATTCGACCTATTGGAATTCCTTCCGTGTCTATATGTTTTATAATTTGTTCTGTAAAAACACCGTTATTTTTATTTCCATCGCTTGCAACTTCTCCTGGACTTGTTGCATATGCTATGAACATACCTTTAGCATTCTGGACTTTTGCTAGACCACCTCCACTAGAGCGAGAAAATGGATTATTTCTACATGCATCAAGTAAAACGATGTTTAATCGATTGCCTGATTTGTTCATTTTATTTATAACCCTACTAAGTTCAAGTGTTTCATCTTCTATCTCATCTTCTGAAATAAGGTTTGAGTCTTTGCCGATAAGGTAATTTTGTCCTTGAGATTCAATTCCGTGACCAGCAAAAAAGAAAAGACCAACACCACCTTTTTGAAGTTCTTCCCCAAAATCACGGAGCTTTTTGCGCATTTCGCGTACTGTTAGATTTTCACCATAGTATACTTTAAAGCCAAGGTCCTTTAATTTATCTTTCATAGCTCTTGAATCATTTATTGGGTTCTGTAATTTTCCAAGACGATTACTGTCATATTGGTTGTTACCTATAACTAAAGCTACTCTTTGCTCAATCTTCATCATCTTAAATGATCTATCGATATCCTTAGCAGCAAAAATTGTTAGTGGGATTAATAGTAGTAGAATAAAGCGTTTTATCATGTAATTACCTTGAATAATGTCCGGAAATTATATCATAGTATGACTAAGTTTTTTTAAAGCCTCTACATTTTCACAATCATCTTCATAAAGAACAAAAGCTTTGTCCTCAGCTAAATTAACAGCATGTTCTACTTCATTAAGTGAGGCATCTGCTACATCCATAAGTATGATAAATTTTGAGTTCATAGAACTAATCTGAGAGTAAGAACATAAAAGTAAATTATCTAAGTCTTGGGATATTAAATTATTGGAACTATCTAATAAAACTGCTTTATCTTTTATAAAATACTCTAAGTCGTCTTTTAATTTTCTTTTACTTAAGTTGTCGCTTACTACCAATATATCCTGTGATTTATTTTCTTCTAGTAGGCTTGAAATTATCTGTAGAGCTTTAGCGTGCTGATTTGCTCGTTTAAAAACTACTTCTAACTCTTTAGTTTTAAAACTTTTATTAAATCTGAATGTTGATTCTTCATCACTGTGTTCATTTACTAAAAGAAGAGAAGATTTTTTTTGTATATGTTTTAAGTAATATATAAATTCAAAAGATAGTAGATTAGAGTCATCGCAGATTATTAAATCTGCAACATTGAAATTTTTATTCATTAGTTTGTCATCAATGTTTAGTATAACTTCTAGCTGTGGTTTATTGAGTTTAGCCAGATGCTTGTTAACTAAATCTATTGGTGTAATTATCTCTATTAAGGTGATATCCACTTCAATGATTGCATACTCAATGATGTTAAGCAGTTTTTGCTTTAGTATATCGCAGGCTAGTGTTGTTGGTTCAATTATAATGATTTTAAGTTCAGGGTTACGTAAACTTTCCAAAATAGCTTTTAAAAGAATAGAACTTGTTTTACCTGAGTATGCATTGCCGCTTAATGTTTCTTGTCCAGTAGTTGCAGACTCTATAAACCTTATCTGCTCCTGTGTTGCAATATGCATAGTTTTATCTTTTGAAAATATAAGATACTGAACAAGCAAGTTCCCTATAATATTAACTTCATCAGGCATAGGTAAAGATGGGAATGGTATTTCTTGTAATTTATGCAATATTTCTGATTCTAAAGAGTCATTAAACATGATTTTTTTATAAGGAAGCAATTCTTTAAAAGAGTTGTCTAGATGCTTATATTCATCACTGTTTAGATTTTCCATCAGCAGATAGTTGTAGATTGGCACACCATCGTGATGTGTGAGTTCATTAAACTTCTGTTTTATGAACTCATGAGTTTTTTCATAAGCAAGACTTTTATTACTTGAGTCTTGGTTTGTAGCTTTTGATACTGTTGCATTTTTAAGATCATCATATGACCACTCTTTATATTCAAACAGATAGATACCTCTAGCTGGATCTAATATAAGTAGAGGGATATAAAAGCTTTGGGTATGATGATATATTGTTATATTTTCGTAAACGCTTAGATTATTTCTTTTACTAACTTCTTTTAATTTTTTGATTAATAGTGAATCTGGAAGTTTTAGAGTTTTCTGTTTTGTTTTAAATAGAGAGAAAAATGAAGATATATTCATAAAATATAAAAAAACTCATTGCCTTGGGCGCAATGAGTTTCTAGCAATTATTTGCCAGCTGCCACGCGATCTTTTAGACCCTTACCAGCTTTAAATTTAGGAACCATTTTATCCTGAGTAGTATAAGTCTTATCTGTACCTGGAACTTTACCACTTTTGCCTTTTTGAAGGTTTGCAGCAAAACTACCAAAACCTACTAAAGAAACATCTTCTTTTTTAACTAGAGCAGCTGTCACAGCCTCAGTAAATGCTTTAATCGCAAGTTCTGCTTCAACTTTAGTTTTGTAACCACCATTTGCCTGTACTAATTCAACGAATTGAGCTTTGTTCATATATTGACCCTTAGATTCATAAAGATTTCCGAAATTATTAAGCATAAGCACCAGAAAGCCTTGTGCCTAAAATAATTCAGCTATGGATACTTTATAGTTTATTTGCTTAAATTTTTCTTCTTTTTTATGAAAAGTGTGATAAATTGCGATAATTTTGACTCTTTGAGTCCTGTTTTAGCCATTTCCAAGAACTGTGATGTGTTTAGGCTTATGTTCTTAGACAAAATTAAAGATGAAAAATCTTTTAATTTTGAATACTTATCACTATTCTTGCCAATGGACAAAAAAATATCTTCTAATCCATCTCTCTCTTGTTTAGTTAGTGTGCTCATTTACTATACCTCTTCAAGTCTATTGATTTTTCTAACAGCTCTAATAATCTCATCATCATCTAACTTTCCTAACATTTTCATAACTACTGAAGCAGCCTGAGGTTTAGCTCTGCCTAACTTCCAGTCCTGATATGTACGCATAGAAATCCCAAGTGAATCAGCCATATCTTTGAGAGATACTTTTTTCCCATTGTTTTTTGACTCTAGCGAGTTATGAAGAATATTAAATAGATCATCAATTTGCATAAAGAGAAGTATACGGATTAAATACTTAAATATACATTTAATTTAACAAAAGGTATTATATAAATATGTTTATATGCAATTGAAGATATTTAATACACAATATATAAGATTAAAAACACTATTTATATATTTATTTACACGGAAAACCGTATTCTAATTACATAGAAATATCCTCATATAGGAGGATATAAAAAAATTATTGAATTTTGATTTTTGCTTTTAAAGGAAGATGGATTTTTTAACTGGTTGTAGGGTGATTTTTTCTTCAGATATTTCTAGATAAAAAGGCTCGTAGCTCTGTGCATCAGTCTTGTAAACAATCTCTTCATCATTATCAAGAACAAAGATAATGTTATTTAGACCTTTTAGAGGTTTTTCTATAGTGATTGTGGCTCTTGAAGCAGAGTCTTTTATAGTTTGTATCTCACTTTTTAATTTTTTTATTTCATCTTGGATACTCTCAACCTCTGACTTATTATGCCTGTTAGCTTCCTCAAGAGAAAATTTTAACTCTTCAATATCTTCATTTATAAGATCTATTTTAGAACATAAAATAGGAATATTTTTATAGTTGATTTTAAAAATGTTATCCTCACCACTTACAAGTTTTATGCTTATAGATTCAGAGGCATAAACTTTTAAGTTGCTTTTTACATGTCCTATCTTTACATTCTGAGCATATATTACTCCACCAAGAGAGGCTTCAATCTCAACATTAGTTGCATGGACAATTCCACCTTCTAAAAGCGCTATCTTGGCATCGTGGCATCTCAGAGTTCCTTTATGTCTATTTATCTTAGCAACCCTTGCAAATTGTAATGAATCCTTGTGAGTAGCTCCATCTATCTGCATGTTTACAGCTTCCAATATACTGTTGGCACCTATGTGACCATTTACGTGTATGGTTTCACTTGTAAGTTCAACACCTTCTCCAATACTGTCTTTTGTAGTGTCATTTTGAGAGATGTGTACTTCTATATTATTTGCTTCTTCTTTTGCAAGAGAATCTTGTACTCTTGATAATTTTGACATTCTTACTTTATTATCAATACTAAGCAGTGTTTCACTAAAGTGAACAAAACCTTTTACTCTACTTTTATATAATTTTTTATCATCACTCTCTTCAATGTAGATACTTTTGTCATCTACTGGTGTTTGAAGATCGTCTGCATTATGCAGGTAGTCTTTGTCTATCTGTTTGCCATGAGAGTTGAATCCGCTCTTTCCATATACTGGTTTTTTAAACTCTACAAGCACTTCATCTTTTTCAACTTCTATTATCTGATGTTTCTGCTCTGATTCTTTGTGTTTAAACCAAAGTATTAGTTTACCAGCTCTAGTTATTTGAGGTTCTATCCCTTCAAAGAGAGGAATTCTTATTTTCTTTATAAACTTACCTTCATATAAGTATTTTGTAAAAGCTTTTAGATTTTTCATCATTTTTTCATCATATATATTGATTAGAATTCCATTTTTAGCTTTTATCTTATTTATCTCTTTAAGTAGAAGTTTAAAAGTCTCTATAGGCTTATGGGTTTTATATAAAATATGTGAATCTGGGTGTAAAACAAGTTTTGGCATACATTCGTGCTCGTCAAGTTCCAAAGTGTAGTTCAGCTTCATCTCTATCTCTTTTGTCTGAATGGCCACAATAGTATAGAGCTGTTGGAATTCTACACGTTGATTTAGAAGGTTTTTTTCATCTTTATAATGTTCATTTATATTTTCATTAAAAAGTCTGAAATCATCATCGAAGCTTGTTTTAATATATGTAGCAACATTTTGTATATTAAAATCACATTCATTAAGAGGTATAAAATTATCAGATGCGAATGTTGTCATCGAGTTTTTAATATTTTTTGTTTTTATTATTGTATTTTGTATTTCACTCATGAAGTTACCTTGTTATATTAATACGAAAGAAGATCACTATAGTCATACTTTGAAAAGTCTAGGTATAGCTTGCCATCTTTCTGAACTACTCTAATATCATTATCATAAACGGAAAGAAATCTTCTTTTGATTACTTTTCTTTGATAAGATCTCAAGTTTAATGTTTTAAGATACTCTTTTAGTTCAACAATACCTGGTTCAGTCTCTGGAATTTCTTCTTCTTTTTCTAAAGTCTCAACTTCATGAATAGTCTGGTCCTGATGCTCAAGCATCATTTTTGTATTTACAAGTTCTAAAATATTTTTTAATTGCTCATCTTTTTTACTATATAACTGCTCAATTTTATCACGTTCATCACGAAGCATCTGCTCTTTGTCATCTATTAACTTGTCTATTTTGTTCTCAAGCTGCATGATTTTTTCTTTGAGTTGAGTGTTTTCTCTTTGGTAAAGTGCTATAACGGTTGCAACAGTTGTTTTTGGTTTAGTTAAGGCTCTTTTTTCTTGAACAGGTTCACTTTTTTCTTCTTTTTGCACTGGAATATCATCAACTTGAATGTATGTCACAGAGTCATCTATAATATAGTTTAGTTTTTTTGCTCTTAGTTTTGAGTTTATCATCTCTTTTGACATTTTAAATTGTTTTGAATATTCGTCTATCGTTAGTTGCATTTCATGTCCTTGTAAGCATAGAATTAAAATTTGTATTTGGCGGGTTAATTATACCAGCCTTTCGTAGCCACACTAAGCGACCCTCTTTTTTATTGCCGTGTTTATCTTCAAAAGTGTATGGAGATGAATATTTAAATTCTCTCTCAATTAATAGTGCATTAAAATTTTTATATCTGTCTAAAAAAGCTTTTAAACTTTCATAAGCAGTATCTGAAACCATTATAGTAGAGATTTTATAATCTTTTATCTCCAAATATCTAGCACAGTCATTTAATCCATCACCTATATAGTTTTTATTTCCAAGTATATCTGTAAATTCATAGATTTTACCTGTATGTACCGCAATTCTAAGGCCTTCAAAATATGAATATTTTGATGATATTTGCTCAGAAAAATAGTTAAAACTTAGACCTAAGATAATTCCATAACCCTTTAGTTTAGGGTTTAAAATACAGTAAAAGCCATCACCGGTAGAGATATAGCCAAGTATAAGATTCTTAAGCGACATGTTTGAATTTTCTAACATCTTTTCTATCATCTTGGTGTAGCTTTTAGTTAAAAAGTTAATAATCTCTAACTGATGCTTTGCATCTAATTTAGAAAAATTGATGATATCAATGAGAACGATATCTGTTATCCACTCATTATTACTTTTAATAGGCATAGCAAACTCTATGTTTTTTAACCATTTTAACATAAAAAGTTTACAAAAAAAGTTATTTCAAATAAAGCTTATAATATAATCACAAATATAATAAAAAAAGTAGGAAGCGTAATGAGCAAAGGCATATTAGATATTGTAAAACCGGGTGTCCTTTTTGGAGATGACGTGCAAAAAGTTTACAACATGGCAAAGGAGGTAGGGTTTGCTATTCCTGCTGTAAATGTTGTATCAAATGATTCTATCAATGCTGTGTTAGAAGCAGCAGCAAAAGTTAAATCTCCTGTGATTATTCAATTTAGTAATGGCGGTGCATCTTATTTTGCTGGTAAAGGTTTAAGCAATGAGAATGAAAAAGCTGCGATTGTAGGCGCAGTAGCTGGTGCTAAATATGTTCATTTGATGGCGGAAGCTTACGGCATTCCTGTAATACTTCATACTGATCATGCTGCTAAAAAACTTCTTCCTTGGATAGATGCTCTTCTAGATGCTGGAGAGAAACATTTTAAGCATACTGGCCGTGCACTTTACTCTTCACATATGTTAGATTTATCAGAAGAACCTTTAGAAGAGAATATTTCAATTTGTAAATCATACTTAGAGCGAATGAGTAAGATTGGAATGAGTATTGAAATAGAGCTTGGTGTAACTGGTGGAGAAGAAGATGGTGTTGATAATACTAACATCGACAATGCTCTTCTGTATACTCAACCTGAGGAAGTTGCATATGCATATGAAGAGTTAAGTAAAGTGTCACCTGACTTTACAATTGCAGCTTCATTTGGAAATGTTCATGGTGTTTATAAGCCGGGTAATGTTCAACTAACTCCAACTATTTTAGATAACTCACAAAAATATATTCAAGATAAGTTTGGAACATCTGCTAAACCTGTAAATTTTGTTTTTCATGGTGGCTCAGGTTCAGCTCCTTCAGAAATCACTGAAGCTATCGAATATGGTGTTATCAAAATGAACATAGATACTGACACTCAGTGGGCTACTTGGCTTGGTACAAAGCAATATGTTGAAAAATACAATGAGTACCTACAAGGTCAGATAGGTAACCCAGAAGGTGAAGATAAGCCAAATAAAAAATATTATGATCCTAGAAAATGGTTAAGAGCAGGACAAGAAACTTTAGTAGCTAGAGTCGAAGAAGCATTTGCCGATTTAAATGCATTGAATAAAAACTAATATTTAAAGGCTCTTAAGCCTTTAAATCATGGTAAATATCTTTAATAGAGCTAGTATGAGAGTTTTCTAAATGATAGTAGTTTAATAGTTGGTTTAGTTTGTTTTGATTAAACCTCCAAAATCTTTCTTTATTGAATGTATCATCATCTTGTACTTTCATAAAAAGCTCACTGTGGCTTAATTCTCCATCACTTTCTTTTATTACTTTAAGAATTACTTTTAAAAGATCTTCTTGTGACTCTTTTGTAGTGTCATCATCTGCTAATGGTTTATTTGGCAAAAAAACATAAATTTTCCAGATACTAACTACTAATAATATTATAAAAAATATCAGCATCCACGTCGAAGTGTTTATTTCCATACGATTCTCTCATTATTTATTTTTTGAATTATAAACATTTTAGCTAAAATACGATTATGAATGATAAAGTATTTACAAAACCAATAGAAAAACAGTTTGAGTTTAATGAAGAAGTAGCAGTAGTTTTTGATGATATGCTAAACCGCAGTGTGCCTTTTTATAAAGAGTCTCAAAAGATTACAGAGTTCTTTGCACTAAAGCAGCTTAAAGATGGCGGACTTATTTATGACTTGGGCTGTTCAACTGCATCTCTGCTTATAAGCATCTCAAAGCAGTTAAAAATAGAAGCAATTTTAATCGGACTTGATAATTCAGATGCAATGTTAGAGCAAGCTAGAAAAAAATGTCAAGCACTTGGGGCTACAATAGATCTTCAAAATGCAGATATATTAGAATATGATTATAAGCAAGCAGATGTCTTTGTAAGTAACTATACGCTGCAGTTTATTCGTCCTCTAGTTCGTGAAGAGCTAGTAAAAAAGATAGCAGATTCTCTTAAAAAAGAAGGTATCTTTATTTTTAGTGAAAAAGTAATTTCACACCATTCAAAATTAAATAAAGATCTTATAGAGTGTTATTATGATTTTAAAAAAGAGCAGGGTTACTCAGAATATGAGATCATGCAAAAAAGAGAAGCTTTAGAAAATGTTTTAGTTCCATATAGTGAAGATGAAAATATTAAGATGGCTAAAAACTGTGGTTTTTCACACTGTGAAGTAGTATTTCGCTGGGCAAACTTCGCCACATTTATTGCTATAAAGTAAACTTGTTTCATATTTCGTCGTTAGTTGATTTCAATTGGCATTAGCCAATCCTCAATCAACTGCCTAGAACTATTTTACAATTTTAATTTCTAGCAACAAATGGCACTTCCTTTACCAGACATTACCTTTTGGCTTAGGTTTATTACCTGTCCATGTATCAATAACTTTTCCACCGGCTTCACCTATCTCTTTGTATGTAACTATATCGTCTTCTCCACACTCTTTATGGTAGTAACCTTGCAGGTCGTAGTATTCTTTACAGTCGCTATAGTATTTTGCAGATATTCCGTGCTTATTTACGCATCCGCTAAAAAAAAGTGTTGCTAAAATTAGTAATGTTATTTTAATCATGTCTAGATGCAAGCATTTGTTATACCAAGTTACTAAACTTTGAAAGTATCAGTTGTCTTACAATACTCAGTTAAAAAACACTCATCACATTTTGGATTTTTTGCCGTGCAAATATAACGGCCAAACAAAACCATTCCCTGATGAAGAGCATGAAGGTTATTTTTAAACTTTTTAACGAGTGTTGCTTCTGTCTTTAACGCAGTTTTATCATCACTTAGACCTAGTCTATGAGAAACTCTAAAAACGTGAGTATCAACGGCCATAAGGTTTGCTCCAGTATATTCTATCATTACAACATTAGCTGTTTTTTGTCCTACACCGCCAAGAGTTATTAAATCTTTTTCTCTCATAGGAATCTCTCCTTCATAAACATCTACAACTCTTCGCGCCATTGCAATAATATTTTTAGCTTTATTATTAAAGAATGAGCAACTGTTTATTAGTCCCTTTACATCATCTATGTTTGCATCTGCCAACTCTTTTGGGCTAGGATAGATCTCAAATAGCTTTGGCGTTATAATATTTACTCTTTTATCGGTGCATTGTGCTGACAGTGCAACAGCTACAACAAGCTCATAAGCATTCTTATATTCAAGCTCGGTTACAGCGTCACTGTACCTTTGGATAAACAGTTCGTGAATTTCTAAAATCTCTTTTTTAGTTGCTTTTTTCATAATGACATTTTATCAAAGTTATATGATATAATCAAAATAACAATTTTAGAGGTATGCGATATGGGGATATTTTCATTTTTTAAAAATACAAAACAAGAGTCAGAAGAGAAGTACCACTACAGTGACTATTTTACAAAAGAATTGATTTGGGATATAGTTGATTCCAACAGCTCAATGATGCTATTTTTTACAAAAAAAGATGGATGGATAGGGGCTAATAAGCTTTTTTTTAGAACATTTGGTTTTAAAAATATCGAAGAATTCCGTGGTAAATATGAAAGCGTAAGAGAGCTTTTTTTAAATGAAAGTGAAGAGATATTTACTGAAGATGATAAAAGTTGGCTTGATTACATAAAAAAATATAAACAAGATGGTTACCACATAACTGTCTCAACATATAATGATGAGATGCAAACTATAAATGCTAAGTGTCACTCCGTACCAAGAATGAAGGGTTTTTATATATTAGAGCTAGAAGATATTACTAAACTTCATCAAGCAGAGTTAAAAATTAAAGAAGTTGAAAATTTAAAATCCAAATTCCTATCAAATATTGGGCATGAATTTAGAACTCCAATGAATGGAATACTAGGCTTTATAGAGCTACTTCAGCAGACAAATTTGGATAAGAATCAGAGTGAATATCTTCAAATGATCAATCGTTCTTCAAAAAGTCTAATGTCAAATATAGAGACTTTACTAGACTTGTCTCAGATGCAAGGCGGCAGACTAAAACTAAATCCATCACTTTTTTCAATATCTCAAGAAATGGAGAAGATCGCCTATAACTACGGCGTTGTCGGAAGAGATAAAGGGGTAAGTGTTTTTTCATTTATAGATCCCAAGCTTCCAAGTGAAATAAATGCAGATTTTAGAAAAATTAAACAGGTAATGAACTCCCTTATTCAAAATGCTATAAAATTCACGCCAAGGGGCGGTAGAATAGTTGTAGAAGTTAAACTACTAAAAAAACAGATAAATGGTGATTGCAGTGTAAGTTTTAGTGTTAAAGATAATGGTAAAGGCATTGCTAATGAACAAATAGCAATGATTACAGAGCCATTTATCGCAGGTAGTCAAGCGGATGAAAGACTAGGTGTTGGACTTAGTCTTTCTCATGGTCTTGTAAGTTTGCTTGGTTCAGAGTTGAAGATTCAAAGTGAAGAGGGTTATGGAAGTTACTTTAACTTCACCATTAATTTTAAAGCTTCAAAAGGACAATCATATAAAATGATGCCTAAAAGAAAAGTCAAGGTATTACTTCTTGACCCATCTAGAGTCGATGAAGCAAACTTTTTAACTATATATCTGCGCTCTTTTGCTATTGATGTTGTTAAATCAAACACATTAGATGCTACTATTTATAATGGGGTTGAGACTCTCTATATAATAGCCGATCAAAAAGACTCTTCATGGATGCTAAAACTTGGCACTTACTCTAAAAAAATTCCTGTAATTCTTCTTATTGATGAGAGTGAAAAACTTCAAACAAAACTTACTCACATAGTTGATGGTGTATTTAGAAAACCACTTCTTCCTAGTTTGGTAGCGAAACAGCTAAATGAGATATACAGCAAAGATTTAGAAATAAAACAAGAAGAAAAACATGGACTAAGAGAACATTTGTCTGCATTGGTTGTTGAGGATAATCTAATCAATCAAAGACTTATACAGATACTTCTCCAAGAGTACAGAATAATCGTATCAACTGCTTTAAATGGTAATGAGGCTGTAAGTATGTGTGAGAAAAATAGGTATGACATTGTTTTTATGGATATAGATATGCCTGAAAAAAATGGAATAATAGCGACAAAAGAGATAAAAGAGAAAATCAACTTAAATGGTAAAACACCAATCGTAGCTTTAACTGCAATGGCTATGCAGGGAGATAAAGAAATGCTTTTAAGTGAAGGTCTTGATGACTACATGTCTAAGCCTTTAACACGAGAAAAACTTGAAAATGTATTGGATAAATATCTCAAAGTGACTTCTGTTTAATAATGGTTAGTATAAAAGCACTAAAATTTTTGAATTAAAAAAGGAATATATATGATGAAAATGACTAAAATCGTTGCTACACTTCTATTGACAAGCACACTAGTTAGTGCTACAACACTAATAACGGTGAATGGTACACAAATTACTCAACAAGATGTTGATACGGCACTTATGAATGCAACACAAGGCAGATTCAATCAAGTTCCAGCTGAAAAGCAAGCAGAATTTAGAAAACAAGTTCTTGAACAACTAATAGCTAAAGAGCTAGTTTTTGGAGATGCTCAAAAAACTGGTGTCTTAAACTCTAAAGATTTCAAAGATGAGTTTGTACAAGTTCAAGAAAGAGTGAAAAAAGAGTTAGCTATTCAAGTTTGGCAAAAACAACAACTTGATAAAGTTGAAGTTTCAGACAAAGAATTGAAAAACTATTATGATAAGAACAAAGATGAGTTTAATGAAAAAGAGACTGTACATGCTCGTCACATTCTTGTAAAAACAGAAGAAGAAGCAAAAAATATTGTTAAAAGTTTAAAATCTTTAAAAGGCGAAGCTCTTAAAGCTAAGTTCATAGAAGAAGCAAAAGCAAAATCTACAGGACCTAGTGGACCAAAAGGTGGAGATCTAGGTTACTTCGCTCAAGGTCAGATGGTTCCAGAGTTTAATGACAAAGTATTTGGCATGAAAGTTGGAACTGTATCAGAGCCAGTTAAAACTCAGTTTGGATATCACGTAATTTACTTAGAAGACAAAAAAGCTAAAAAGACACTAGCATTTACTGAAGTTAAATCTTTTATCGAACAGAGACTAAAAATGGAAAAATTTAAAGTTGTAATGCAAGATAAGATGTTAGAACTTAAAAACAAAGCAACAATCAAATAAATATATATGAATAACTCTCCTATCTCTAAGATCTCATTAGAGGGGAGAGACTTTTATGTTAAAAGAGATGATTTAATAGATCCTTTTTTAGCAGGAAATAAATACAGAAAACTCTATACACTTCTAAAAACTCCCTCAAATAAACTTCATAAAATAATCTCTTACGGTGGAACGCAATCTAATGCTATGCTCGCAATTGCAGCAATGTGTAAAAGTAAAGGCTGGGAGTTTGATTACTACACCAAACCTTTAAGTCAAACGCAAAAGAGTTTTTCTCATGGAAACTATTTTCATTCCATAAACCTTGGCATGAATCATATAGAAATAGCTGAAGTACTATATAAAGATTTTATCGCTTCAATATCTATAACAGTAGATGCTACAACATTCATAATAGATCAGGGTGGAGCAGTTGAAGAAGCAAAAAAAGGCTTGGAAGTTTTAGCACAGGAAATAAGAGAAGCTAATTTGGAGATTAAATCTCTGGCAACTCCATCTGGAACAGGGACAACAGCTCTTTTTTTAGCTTTGTCGCTTCCAGAGTTTAAAGTTTATACTACACCTTGTGTTGGAAATACTGAGTATTTGAGAGAACAGATGCAAGCTTTACATGAATTACCAGATAATTTAGTAATACTAGAACCTTTAAAAAAGCATCATTTTGCAAAGCCTTATCCAGAGTTTTTAGATATATACAAAAAACTTTTAGAGGCAGGGGTAGAATTTGATCTGCTTTATGCACCTGGAATGTGGGAAGCTCTTTTAAATCAAACAAATGAAGAGATTTTGTATATACATAGTGGCGGAGTAAGTGGAAATGAGAGTATGCTCAAAAGATATGAGCAAAAGGGTTTCTATTGATTTGTTCGTAAAAGGAGCAAGTCCCTTTCACTTCGCTTGAGGCGTTAAGCCTACTAAAGATTAAATAAAAGTGACATTATCCTCTAAAGATACTCTAGTTGGCTGATAAGCGTTTATCTTAGCGTCTTCATCAGCATAACCTAAAACAACACTATATAAAAGTGCCAGATTATCTGGAGTGTTTAAAACCTCTGCAACAACTTTACCAAACTCAGTTGTTGAGCCTTGAGGGCATGTGTCAAGTTCAAACTCTTTAGCAGCAAGCATGATACTTTGCATATATGCACCACAATCTATTAGCGCACCTTGAGCATTATCTATTAAAGCTTTATCAGTAAATACAAAAAATACTGTTGAAGCACCAAACCATCTAAAGTTATCATGCCACATCTCAGTTCTTTTTTTTATATCTTTTCTATCTACTTCCATAAGAGTATAGAGACCAACACCGGTTTCGATGCGACGTTTCTTGTATGGATTTGTCCACTTTACTGGATAATACTGTATAAACTGATCATGTTCAACACCGGAGTTCATCTTTTGAATAATGGAATCACCAATATTTTCTAGTACTTCTTTGTTGCTAATAGCATAAACAATCCAAGGCTGCATATTGGCACCACTCGGCGTCATGCTAGCAGCTCTTAAAATTTTTTCTTGAATCTCTTTTGAGACTGGCTTTGGAAGATATGATCTTTTTGAAGAGCGATTTGTGATAGCTTCTAAGATTGTTGGCAAATTAAGTCCTTAGTGAAATATAATGCTAAAGTTTTAATGATTATATTATAAATTAACTAAATTTAGATATAAAGCTACTCCTGATGATGATTAACTAAGATGACTTGACATGCATACACTCAACTTGCTATAATAACTACATATAAATATAAAGGAATTTGAGATGAATAATAATATTTTTGAAAAATTAACACATAACATGACGGAAGCTATAGAGTCTTCTATATCGTTAGCACTACATAATAAAAATCAAGAGGTTGGAAGTATACATTTTTTGTGGGCTTTACTTACAAACTCTAATTCAGTACTCAATCAGATGTTTAATAAAATGAACATTGATAAAGTGGCAATCGAGCTAGATGTTAAAAGTTTAAGCGAGAAGCTTCCAAAATCTTCAACAGTATCAAAGGAGAATATAAAATTATCAAGAGATTTTGTTCATACATTGGAAAATGGTGCTGGACTTATGACAAAGAACGGGGATTCTTTTTTAGCAGTAGACACTTATATATTGGCAAATTTAAAAGACGAGCCGTACTCTAGTATATTGAAAAAATACATCGATGTATTGGAGTTAGCTAAAAATTTAGAAGCAGCTCGTGCGGGGGCAAAAATACAAACGCAGAGTTCTGATGAGACCTTAGAATCTTTAGATAAATATGGTATAGATTTGACTGCAGAGGCAAGGGAAGGTAAGCTTTCACCAGTAATTGGACGCGATGAAGAGATTACTAGGATGATGCAAATATTAATCCGTAAAACAAAAAACAACCCTATGCTTTTAGGTGAACCAGGAGTTGGTAAAACAGCTTTAGTTGAAGGATTGGCACAACGTATTAGCGATAATAAAGTTCCTACTTCACTTAAAAATAAAAGATTAGTCGCACTTGATATGAGTGCATTAATTGCAGGGGCTAAATACAGAGGTGAGTTTGAAGATAGACTAAAAGCTGTAATAGATGAAGTAAAGAAGAGTGGAAATATTATTTTATTTATAGATGAGATTCATACTATTGTTGGAGCAGGGGCAAGTGAGGGCAGTATGGATGCCGCAAATATATTAAAGCCGGCATTAGCACGTGGAGAACTTCACACAATTGGTGCTACAACTTTAAAAGAGTATAGAAAATACTTTGAAAAAGATATGGCACTTCAAAGAAGATTTTTACCTATTAATCTTGATGAGCCAACTGTAAACCAATCACTTCAGATTTTACGTGGAATAAAAGGGCGTTTGGAGACACACCATAATGTGACGATTACAGACAGTGCACTTGTCGCAGCAGCAAAATTATCAGATAGATATATCGCAGATAGATTCTTGCCGGATAAAGCTATAGACCTTATAGATGAAGCAGCAGCGGAGCTTAAGATGCAGATAGAGTCAGAGCCAAATGTACTTGGTTCGGCAAAAAGAAAAAGCTCAGAACTCCAAGTTGAAAAAGAAGCTCTTAAGATGGAAAAAACTCCTGCTAATGAGAAAAGACTTGGGGAGATTGAAAAAGAGTTAGCTAATGTAGAAGAAGAAGTTAGAAGCTTAGAAGCACAGTTTGCTTCAGAAAAAGAGGTGTTTGAGAGAATCTCAGGCATCAAAAATGATATTGAGAAAAAGAGAAAAGAGGCACATGCCGCTAAGTCAAACTCAGAGTTTAATCGTGCCGCAGAGATAGAATATGGTGAAATACCGGCTCTTTTAGAAGAAGAGAAAAGTATAAATGCCAACTGGGAAAAACTACAACTTGCAGGAACACTTCTGAAAAATAGTGTTGATGAAGAAGCGATAGCATCTATCGTATCTAGATGGACAAATATTCCTGTAACTAAAATGCTTCAAGGTGATAAGGACAAGATTTTAAATGTAGAAGCGGAACTTAACCGTGATGTAATTGGACAGGCAAAAGCTACTCATGCAGTATCTCGTGCTATAAAAAGAAACAAAGCAGGACTGTCAGATGCCAACACTCCTATCGGTAGTTTTCTGTTTTTAGGGCCTACCGGTGTTGGTAAGACACAAACGGCTAAAACATTAGCTAAGTTTTTGTTTGACAGTGAAGATTCGATGATTCGTATAGATATGAGTGAGTATATGGAGAAACATGCTGTGTCACGTTTGGTCGGTGCAGCTCCGGGATATGTTGGTTATGAAGAGGGCGGACAACTTACAGAAGCAGTTAGAAGAAAACCATATAGTGTAATACTTTTTGACGAAGTTGAAAAAGCACATCCAGATGTTTTTAATATTTTACTTCAAGTTTTAGATGATGGAAGGCTAACGGATAACAAAGGTGTTACAGTTGATTTTAGTAATACTATTATTATCTTAACTTCAAACATAGCTAGTGATAAAATTATAAATAATCCTGCATCTGATGAGCTTGATAATATGGTCTTAAGTGAGTTAAAGCAGGCATTTAAACCTGAATTTTTAAATAGACTAGATGATATAGTTATATTTAATGCTCTTGGTCGTGAACAGATTATAGATATTGTAGATATCTTCTTTAGTGATATTAGCAGAAAAGTTGAGCAAAGAGACATAGAGCTTACTCTTAGTGATAGTGCTAAAGCTTACATAGCAGAGGCAGGGTTTGACCCAGTTTATGGTGCTAGACCACTTAAGCGTGCTCTATATGAAATAGTAGAAGATAGATTAGCTGAGTTGATTCTTGAGGGTAAAGTTATGGAAGGCTCAAAAGTTTTATTTGATATCGAAAACGGTGAAATAAAAGTAAGTGTGAAGTAAATAAAACAGAGGTTATAATTTTATTATGAAATATATAACGCTAATACTACTTTTTACATATTTACTATTAGCTTGCACGGGTGACTGTTTAACATGTCATCCAAAGCTAGTTCCTACGATTAACGAAGACCTGAGACATAAGCCAATGCTTGGCTGTATAAAATGTCATTCAGCTGAGCCAAATAGTATGGCAGAATGTGGTGATGACTGTTTCTCCTGTCATCCTATGGCAAAGATAAATAAAGCAAATGTTAGAGAGCATGATGTCATACAAAGCTGTGTAGATTGCCATGTAGGAGCAAATGAGAAAATTTTTGATAACTCAATAAAATATGATCAATCACAAAGTGAATCACTGAAAGATTTTTTAACTAAATAGATAGGGAATGTGCTTTTCTATCTCTTCTGGTTTACCGATATAGTAACCTTGAGCGTAGTCAATATTTAGCCTTTTCACAACATCTAAAATCTCCTTTGATGAAACAAACTCCGCGATGGTCTGTATATTTAGTTTATGTGCCAGTCCTACAATAGTCTCTACCATTATTTGAGAGTTCATATCTCTGTCAATATTAGAAATCAGTGAAGCATCTATCTTTATGTAATCAATAGGAAGATTTAGTGCATGTGAGAAGTTTGAATATCCTGCTCCAAAATCATCAAGAGCTACTTTGATACCGTAAGATCTAACCTTTAAACAAAAGTCATAAACTCTTTTATAATCTTTAAACTCTTCTGTTTCTAGAAGCTCAATACTTAGGTGATGATTGTACTCAAATTCATCAAATTTTGCATATAGCATCTGTATTGTTTTATCGTTTTCAATATCTTCCATTGATATATTAATAGAACATGGAATATCGTATTTAGAGATGACTTCAAAAGTATTGTTTATAATAGCTTGTGTAAGTTTGTGATAGACACGATTTTGTTTTGCAACATCTATAAATCTAAATGGAGCAATGATATTTCCATCATCTTCTCTTATTCTAACAAGAGATTCATACTTAATATCCAGAGAAGCATCTTGAATCGGAGCGATTGGCTGAAAGAAAGAGATGATGTTGTTCGTATCAATAGCATGTATTAGTTTTTTATGACACTCAATATCCTCTTTATGCAACTTTTCTAACGCTTTATCATCATTAAAGATAGATATTTGAACATTTCTTTTTTTAGCATCTTTAAGTGCCATGTCAGCATAAGCTAACATTTTTCTAGATCCGCTAAATGCTAACCCTGCACTCATCATAAAAGTAAATCTTTTATCTTCATAGATAAAATTTTCTCTTCTATATTGTTTTAGAATATCTTCTACTTTCTCTATAAAGTGAGTATTATTTAATTTTGTAGAGTCTTTAACAGCAAAAACAAACTCATCTCCCCCTATATGGTAAAGAAGAGTATTGTTATCATCAACATGTAATGTTAAAAAATCTGCAGTTAGTTTTAATGCAATATTTCCCACTTCTTCTCCATAAACATCATTGAATTTTTGAAATTTGTCTATGTTTAAAAGTGCCATCTGTTTGAATTTGTAAATGTAAGAGTCTTCTAAAAGTTTATTTCTATTTGGCAAACCGCTTAAAAAGTGTGTATAAATTTTTTGATGTAATTCTGCTGTCTTTTTAGATATTTCTTCTTCTAAGTCATCATTATATTTTAGCAGCTGAGACTGTAATTTTTTTTGTTCAATCTCTGCTAATTCTCCAAGTATCAGTTCCTTTTCTGTTGCAGAATGACGCTTAGATAGTTTATAAACAGCAAATAGTATTAATAAAACTGCAAGAATAAATGTATATAGTGTCTCTTTTTGAGTCTCGCTGTTCGTACTTTTAAGTATTTGTATTTTTTCTTTTGACATGATGTCTACTAGTCTTATCATTTCATCAGTATTTGAAGAAAACTCAAGCGTGATAGTTTTAAAGTCTATCAGAGAATTATGTACCTTATTGTGGCTATTAGCTTTAATTGCTTTAATCAGAGATTCCTCAAAAGCTTTATATTCTATAACCCTATTTTTAATAGTATGGATTGTTTCATCAATGTCATGGAAGCTATTTTTATTTACAAAATTCTCTATTGATTTTAGCGTGTCATTAAGATTATCAAATGAAGTATAGAATTTTTCTGTAGAATGTATGTCGTCTAAAATTATGGATTGAAGAATATCTGATTGATAATTAGCTATATCTTGATTAAATTTAAAAATCATTTTGGAGAGTTTTATCTGTTTTGTTTCAATATGATCAATCATATTGCTGGTTGCATTTATACTTTTAGAATTAATATATAGAGAATAAGATAAAAGGATAAAACTGACCAATATAGTAAAGTACAGCTTAGCTTTAAAATTCATTCACACTTCCAATAGCAATATGTTATTTGAGTATATACTCTTTATCGGTTGATTATAAGATTTTAAGTGTTAAATTATCGTTAAATCATTTCACTGTGAACCTTAACCACGCTTTAAGTAATTTTTCTGTAACATTGCGGACTTAATTTTAAATAAGGATATGTCGTGAAAAGAACATACCAGCCTCATAGTACACCAAGAAAAAGAACTCACGGTTTTAGACTTCGTATGTCTACTAAAAATGGTCGTAGAATCATAAACAGACGCCGTGCCAAAGGTCGTAAAAGATTGTCAGTTTAAGCGGCTTCTTTACACTGAAGCAACATAAAGAGTTTCAGTACATATACAAAAAAGGAAAAAATATTCACTCCTCGAGTGTAGTACTTTTTCATCTCCCACAACAAGATATTCACAAAGTTGGATTTACAGCGACTAAGAAAATTGGTAATGCGGTAAAAAGAAATAGGGCTAAAAGAAGACTTAGAGCTCTATTTTGTGAATACTCAACTTCACTTCAAAATGGTACATACATTTTTGTAGCAAAACATGCAATAAATGAAGCATCACATCAAGAATTAGACAACGATTTTAAAAAGATTCTAAATAAGTCTAAAAGTTTTAAAGCAGATTCCCAATGATAAAAAAGATTTTGCTTAAGCTTTTATGGCTATATCAGAAGTTTTTTACCCTTATTGGCTACGGAAGTTGTAGATATTACCCAACATGTAGTGAATTCGCAAGAATTAACTTTGAAAATAATTCCATTTCAAGTGCTTTTTACCACACTTTGATTAGAATACTTCGTTGTAATCAATTATTCGACGGTGGAATAGAGTATCCACTACTAGATAAACTGTCTATAAAGCCCACAATACTAGGGGTTGATTCTATAAAATATTGGTTGGTTCCAAATAAAAAAAACCGTTTTCATATAATAAAAAATTTTTCATTTAAAGGGTAATCGTGTTAGACAAATTGACACCTAATCAAAGACTTATGCTAGCAGTGGCAATGTCAGTAATTTTTTTCGTAGCTTATACAGCTATTTTTCCACCAGCGGAGCCAGAGAATTTAGCGGCTAATAAAAAAGTAGAACAAGTAAAAAATGTTGGATCAAATCAGGACGCTTCATTACAAGTTTCTTCAAATTTAGAACAAACAACTGGACATTCTATCTCTGAAGTAGAGAAGTATGGTTCAAGTGACGCAAATACAATTTTAACTGTTACGAATAAAGATTTTATTTTAAAAGTTGATACTTTAGGTCGTATATCTTCAAAAGAGTTACTTCAAGATAAATTTAAAACAAAAGAAGATAAGCATGCTCAGCTAATCCCTTCTACAGGAATGAAACCACTATTTATTAGATTTTTAGACGAAATATTAAACAATGAATCTACAAGAGTAGCATACAGCGCAAGTATAAATAATATTGCATTAGATGGTACACCTCAAAAAGTAACACTAACTCAAAAGTTATCTTCATTAGTAGTGACAAAAGAACTTACTTTTTATGCTGATGGACATTACGATGCAAAAATCTCACTTTCACAAGATAAGAGATATTTCATATATCTAGGTCAAAGACCAAAAGTAAATGAAACAGAACAGATGATGACTGTTACAGGTGCTATGGTTTATACTGATGATGAATTGGTAACAATTGTAGAAGATGGAGATGCTGAGGGTAGAAAAACTTTCAGCGGAGTTGAACTCATTTCAGCATTTGATCAATATTCTGCAACAATGATGTACGGGTTCCCTAAAGAAGCAAATATTATAATTGAGAGAGACAGAGATGACAATCCTGTATTGTATTTTGATGCAACTCAAAATATGACATTTAATGGTTATGTAGGTCAAAAAGAGTATAAAGTACTTAAAAATATCAATCCTGTTTTAACTAATGCTATAGAATATGGCTGGTTTACATTTGCTTCTAAGCCACTGTTCCAACTGTTATCTTGGTTGCATGGTATTTTTGGTAACTGGGGTTGGTCAATTATTGCGCTTACTATTATGATCAGAGCTGTTCTTTACCCGTTGACGTACAAGGGTATGATGTCTATGCAGAGAATGAAAGATATCTCACCAAAAATTAAAGAGCTTCAAGCAAAATATAAAAGTGATCCACAACGTATGAATGCAGCGGTAATGGATATGTATAAAAAACATAATGCTAATCCACTTGGCGGATGTTTACCGATGATATTACAAATTCCAGTATTTTTTGCAATTTATCGTGTACTTCTAAACGCAGTTGAACTTCAAGGTGCTCCATGGATGTTATGGGTAACTGATCTTTCTCGTATGGATGATTACTATATCCTACCTATTCTTATGGGTGCTTCAATGTTTTATCAGCAGAGACTTACACCAAACAACTTTACTGATCCTATGCAAGAGAAGGTATTTAAATATTTACCAGTTATCTTTACATTTTTCTTTTTAACTTTCCCATCAGGTTTGGTTCTTTACTGGTTCGTAAATAATCTTTTCTCAATAGGGCAACAGTTTATTGTTAATGCACAGTTTAAAAATGCTAAAGATGCAGAAATAGCACTGCATGAGCATGCTAAAAAAATAGAGAAAAAAGAAAAAATGGAAAAGAAAGATGATTAAGATTGAGTCAACAACGTTAGAGGGAGCATACAAAGATGCTGCTGCTACGTTGGACTGTTCTGTTACACAACTTAAAATAGAAGTTGTTCAGTACCCAAGTAGTGGCTTTTTAGGACTCTTTAAAAAGAGTGCAATTATTGTTGCTGTTATTGATGCCAATATAGATTTACAACCAAAAGTCGAAGAAGAATCGACAGAAGTAAAAGTTAAAGAAAAACCAAAAGCTAAAATATCTCCTAAACCTCAAAAACAAAAAAAACAAGATAAACCTGCTGTTAAAGCAGATGTTCAAAAAGAAGAAGTACAAAAAGAGATAAAACATTCTCACACTATGTTAAATGATACTATCATGCCTCAATCATTTGTAAGTACACAAGATGAAGAAGATGAAGAAGATGATGTGACATCTTATCTTGCTGATTATGATGATGAGTTCGACAACATAGATGGTGAAGATTTAAAATCAACTGCAGATATCGCAAAAATGGTTCAAGTTGATATAAATAAACTCTTTGACTCAATCTGTTTTGAGATAGATAATATAGAGGTAAGTGTTTATGATGAAAATACACTTTTAATAGAGTTTAAAGGTGAAGATGCTGCACTTCTTATAGGTAAAGAAGGTTATAGATATAAAGCACTCTCATATATGATATTTAATTGGATTAATACTAAGTATCAACTACAGCTTCGCCTTGAAATTGCAGAATTTTTGAAAAATCAAGAAGAATCAGTTTCTAGATACCTAACTGGTGTTAAAGAGAGTGTAGATAGAGATGGAAGGGCACAAACTAAAGTCTTGGATGGTGTTCTTGTTCAAATCGCTTTAAGAGAACTACGTGAAATCTACCCAGATAAATATGTTGCAATCCGCTCAACTCGTGATGGGCTAAAATACATCATTATAAATGATTACCACTCGAATTAAATAAATGGATAATGACACAATAAGCGCCATTGCCACTGCAAACGGAATCGGCTCTATCGCTATCATCCGCATAAGCGGAGATAGAGCTTTAGAAATTGCAAAAAAACTTACACACAAAAAAGATTTTTCTCCAAGATACGCAACATTAACAACGGTACATAATAAAAAAAACGAACTCATAGATGAATCTATTGTTATTTATTTTAAAGCTCCATATTCATTTACTGCTGAAGATGTAGTAGAGATTCAGTGTCACGGTGGTTTTATAGTTGCACAAAGTATACTCAAAGCTACTCTTGAATTAGGGGCTAGACTTGCAAATGCCGGAGAATTTTCTAAACGTGCATTTTTTAATGGCCGTATAGATTTGAGTGAAGCCGAAGCAATAGCTCAACTTATAGAAGCTAAAAGTGAAGATGCAGCTAAGATCTTAGCTCAGCAGATGAAAGGTTCTCTAAAAGAGTATATAGAAGACATCAGGGATGAAATCATACATATACTTGCATTTTCTGAAGTTAGTATAGATTATGCGGAAGAGGATTTACCAGAAGATTTGGTTAAGCAAATTGAATCTAAGTTAAGTGATTTAAAAAGCTCACTAGAATCAACTCTTCTTGCTTCTAGAGCAAGAGAAGGTTTGATGCAAGGCTTTAAAGTTGCAATTGTCGGAAAACCGAATGTTGGTAAAAGTTCACTTCTTAACTCTCTGCTTAATTATAATCGTGCAATCGTTAGTGAGATAGCTGGAACTACAAGAGACACAATTGAAGAGCAGGTTAAAATCGGAACGCATCTTATTCGTATTGTTGATACTGCAGGTATAAGAGAGGCTAATGATGAGATAGAACGCATTGGAATTGAACGCTCTTTAGAGGCGATTCAAGAGTCTGATATTGTTGTTGCACTATTTGATGGCTCTAGAGTCTTAGATGCTGAAGATGAGCAAATATTAGCTCTTGTAGATAAGCATACTAAAAATAAGCATGTGATATTTGTTAAAAATAAAATAGACTTAGAAAATAAGTTCTCAACTGAAGATATAAACTTTGATTTAGAACTAAACTCTAAAGATAGTGTCACTTCTCTTATAGAGAGTTTGAAAAATATTATGGATGTGAATAATAATTCTGACGAAATTATGTTGATATCTCAAAGACAAATAATGGCTGTACAAAACACTCTAAATAATATAGAAGAGTCCTTTTATCCATTGCAAGATCAAGAACTTGAAATATTTTCTTTTCATCTAAATGAAGCAGTTAAAGAGATGGCATCTATTACCAGACCTTTCGAGAATGATGAGATGCTAGACAAAATGTTTGGCTCTTTTTGTTTAGGAAAATAATTTGAAGTATATAGCCATTGACTTAGGTCTTAAACGAATCGGACTTGCATATTCTGCACATAAAGATTTAGTTACTCCACTACCGGCTATTATGAGAAAAAATAGAAATCAAGCTTCTGCAGAAGTTAAAAAAGCTTTAAAAGAGTGGGAAGTAGATGCTGTTGTAATCGGTGTTCCTCTTGGTGGCAGCAGTGAAGATGAGATGAGGAGACGAATAGCTCATTTTATGAATTTAGTTAACTTTGAAGGTGAGATATTATATCAAGATGAAGCAGGTTCTTCTCTTGAAGCTGAAAATATGATGAAAGGCGAGATTAAGTACATTCGTGATGGACGAATTGACTCAATCTCTGCTATGATTATCTTGCAGAGATATCTATACTCTATTAAAAAATAGGTAACTTACACAATCTTAAAAAATTGTGCAGCGTCTTCCTCATCATCAGTTAACTCTTCTCTCTTAAAGTGAGGATCGTTTTCTATTTTATTTTTTACTATATTTTGACAGAAATCAAAGAGGACTTTTTTAGCTTCTTCATCATCGTTTAAAAAACCAAGACCGCTAAACTGGTAAGGATCTTTTTGTTCAATACAAAGAATTGTACCATCACATTTTTCTTCTAAAACTTCAACCAAAGTTCTGTAGTCAATATTAAACTCAGTTGCATGCCAGCCAATGTCTTCTAGACCTTTGTCTGAAAATTCAGCTACACCATCTGCTGTTGTATCGTCATAAGAAGCTCTTGGCGTATTAACTCCTATTAATTCTTGCCAGTTAGAAAAAGCCTTTATCAAAACTCTGTCTTCATCTTCAACAAGCTGATAGTTTTTACCTAAAACTTTTTCAAAATTATCTATAATTGTTGGTTTCCCTTGGTAGATTAGAACTTCTTTGTCTTCAAATGGTTCATATTTTACTTCACCTTTTATATTGATGCCAAAAAGTTTAGAAGAGTTTATAGCTTGTAGTAAAGTAGGTTTGTCAGTTATGATAATTTCGTTAAATAGATTGAATTTCTTCATGTTTTACTCTCTTATGTATAAATATTTCCCACATTATAAAAGTTTTTGCTTTATTTTAGTATAATGCGAAAAATTTTTTAAGCACTTAAGCTTAATATTATGCAAGGAATAAATAATGGCATTAAACGTTTACTATGACAAAGACTGTAATATCGACTTAATCAAAAGCAAAAAAGTAGCAATGATTGGTTTTGGTTCTCAAGGACACGCTCACGCTGAAAACTTAAGAGACAGCGGTGTTGAAGTTTGTATTGGTCTTCGTAAGGATGGTTCTTCATGGGCTAAAGCAGAAGCTAAGAACTTTGAAGTATTAACAGTTGCAGAAGCTACTGCTAAGTCAGATGTTATAATGATTCTTCTTCCAGATGAAAATCAAGCTGAAATATATGCAAATGAAATCGCTCCAAACCTAAAAGATGGTGCTACTATAGCATTCGGCCACGGTTTTAACATTCACTATGGTCGTATTCACCCAGCTGCTAACATCAACGTAACAATGATCGCTCCAAAAGCACCTGGACATACTGTTCGTTCTGAGTTTGTTCGTGGTGGTGGTATTCCAGATTTAATCGCTGTGGGTCAAAACCCAAGTGGTGAAACTAAAGATTTAGCACTTTCTTATGCATCTGCAATTGGTGGTGGTAGAACTGCTATTATCGAAACAACTTTCAAAGATGAAACAGAAACTGATCTTTTTGGAGAGCAAGCTGTATTATGTGGTGGTGCAACTGCACTTGTACAAGCTGGATTTGAGACATTAACTGAAGCTGGTTATGCTCCTGAACTTGCATACTTCGAGTGTTTACACGAACTTAAACTAATTGTTGACTTAATGTTCGAGGGTGGTATCGCTGATATGAGATATTCTATCTCTAACACAGCTGAGTACGGTGACTATGTTTCTGGTAAACGTGTTATTAATGCTGAGAGTAAACAAGCGATGAGAGATATCTTAACTGAGATTCAAGATGGTAGATTTGCAAAAGACTTTATCCTTGAAGGTCAAGCAGGTTACCCTCGTATGAATGCTGAGCGCAATAACGACAAAACAAAACTAATTACTAAAACTGGTAACAAACTTCGTGAAATGATGCCATGGATTGGTAGTAACAAAATCGTAGACTTAGATAAAAACTAAAATAACGACGCATTTACTGCGTCGTTACACTCTCGTTACGCATTGGTGCGTTTTCTCTTAGATATCTCCGAAATATAGCTCAATATGAGCACGGAATATATAATTAGCATTATAATCATATTGTTGGGCAAACTCAACTAGTGGCTGTAGTTCATAAAAGAGATACTTTTTAAAAAACTGCTCTTTCCATATAATACCGCTAGAGTAATTATATATTCCTACTTTAGGTGTAATATTGTATTTTGTATTTGCTGGCTCAGTAGTGTTTAGCCCTGTTCTTCCTTGAAAACCTGTATAAACTTGAATTCCAACACCATGTTTAATTGTGCTTAGGTAAGATAATTGTGCGGAGTAGTTCATGCCCTCAAGACTAGTCTGAGTATAACGACTTAGAGCAAGGCGGACTAGGTCCTTTTTACTAGCTAAAAGATGATCAAAGTAAAATTGTGTCTCTTCTTTAAACTCGTCTTCCAAAGCGTATTCCACATATTGAACTGGTCTAAAGAGTAGATATCTAAATGCAATTGGATATTGCACACGTAACTTTATAAAAGGGTTAGTTATACCTCTAAACCCTCCAAATATACTGGCATTGAGTATATCTAGATTGCTTAATACATATTTCACACCAATACTTGTAGGTTTGTCTTGGGTGTCTTTATTTATAGTTTTTGTCTGCTCATCTTCATCATCACCAATAAAAAGGTAGAGTGCGTCTTCTGTTTGTGGGAGTCTTAGATTCACACGAATATTGTTTAAAAAACTAAATCCTTCTTCTTGATTTTGTTCAATTCCCCATCTAAGTCTAATATAGCTATTATTTGAAGTACTTAAATAAGTCTCATCTTTAAAAAAATCATCGTATAGATTAACTATAGAGTAAAGTTGATAGGCATCTTTTTCTTCTTTTATAGATTTTATGACTTCTTTTGATGTAGTATTTGTGTCATCTTCTACCCATCCTTTTACAGTATGATCAAGGTTGCTGGAAAAAACAAGAATTTTATGAGAAATGTTACTATGAATATAATCTAAGGATAATAATTTTTCATAAATAGAAGGTTCTTTATTTAATGAAGCTTCTAGTGTATCTATTTTGTTTGTAAGATTTTGGTCAATGGAACTATTGTTATCTAGTGATTGAGAGAAAAGATTTGGTGCTAGCAGGAGAAGAAGTATAAAAAAACTTTTCATAGTAGCGACTCCTTCTTTTTATAATTAATTTTTATTTTACAATAATTTTTGCACCCTAATGAGAGTTGAGAGTAATATAGCACTTTTATCAACGCCAGCACTTTTCATTTTTAGCTCACTCTCTAACAGCAGTTCATGTAATTTATAGTATGTATTTGGTTTAAATTTTAAAGATAGTGCAGCTTTTTCATCAACTACAAATTTTGGAGCAGGGTAACCAAGTATCTCAAGAGCATTAGGCGCTCCATTTACCCTTATATAGATGTTGAACATGTAAAGCTGTGTTAGGTATGCTGTGAGTGCTGTAGCTACTCTAATCTCATCCTCACCATGTTCTAGTATATTAATTAAATCTTTAGTAAAGTCTTTTTTAGAAAGTATCTTTTTAAGCAAGTCATCCATGCTTATTTCTCCAAGACCTGATACTAGATGCTCTATATCTTTTGTAGTAATTACTTTATCATAAACCCTGAATTTTTCTATCTCATTATATGCAAGTGCTACATCACCATTGTGTATATTCAATAGATGAGCTATAGAATATTTATCCATATTTACATTTTTTTCTTTTACAACATCGGCTATGATATTTATTGATTCATGGTGGTTTGGGCTGAAAAATCTAACACTCATAGTATTGTTTTTACTAAATGCTTTACTATAAGTTTTATGATCACTCCCATAATATGCGTAGATAAAAAAGTTGTCTTGATTTTTTTCACATAAATCTATAAGGTCATCTAACTCTTTTTTAGGAACTTTCTTTTCACTTTTTATTACTAGAACATTTTGTCCACCAAACAGTGAAGCTTGTGATAAATGCGCTTTAGCACTTTTAAAATCATATTCATCATAGTAAAATGTGAGGGCTGAAGCATCTTCTATATTACTAAGTTTTTTAGTATATGTGTCTATTAGAAAGCTACTCTCACCAAAAAATACAAAACTGTTAGAGATAGAATCGTTTTGTATATGTTTATCTAGCTCACCCTTGTACATCGCTACCCTTTACAACGTGGGCAAATATTTTAGCTTTAGCAATATCAACTTTATCGATGCAAACATTTACATCTTGAAAAAGTACAGCATTTTCTGCTGATGTTATAAAAAGTCTTGCCCCCATTATCTCATCATGAATCTCAGCTTTGTATTCAGGTTCAGTTGTAGTGATTCTTGCTTTAAACTCTTTGTTTAGATTTTCGTTTGCCCAGCGAGCAAATTTTCTCTGTTGAAATTCAACTTCGATTGTACTGGCTTCTCTCTCTTTCTCACTTATTGTCATGCTTAGGGCTTCTATATTTCTAAGCACATAAGAACCTTCTTCTGTATCATTATTGTTTATGGCTTTTAAAAGTCTATGAACGATAAGATCAGAATATCTTCTAATTGGTGAAGTAAAGTGTGTGTATGCTTCAAAACCAAGCCCAAAGTGTCCAGAATTTAAAGGAGCATATTTAGCTTGCATCTGTGAACGTATGATTAGAGTATCAACCTCTGCTTCTAAGTCCATCTCTTTAGCTTGATTTTGAATATCTGTTATAGTCTCTTTAATAGAGTTTTTAATATCTATACTCATACCAATACCTGCTAACTCTTGATAGAGTAATTGAAGTTTTGTTTGACTTGGTGGTTCATGGATCCTAAATATTCCTCTGCTGTATTGAGCTGCTGCTTGCTTATTTGCTAAGAGCATACAATCTTCTATTAGAGCATGAGATGGAGTTTCCTCAGCAAAAGTTGTCGAGACTATATTTGAATTTTTATCTATTTCCATCTCCAACTCATTTGAGCGAAAGTCATAACCAATTTTTAATCTTTTAATTTTAAGTGCATCTGTGATTGGACGAAGTTTTTTTATCCAAGCAAATACCTCTCTCTCAGAACTATTTTTAGCTTTAAGCTTACCTTCAAAAAATTCATCTATTTCTTCATAGTTAAATCTTCTTTGAGAGTGAATAATCGCTTCATATACTTTAGATTCAGTTACTTCCAGAGATACTAAATCAAGCTTCATCTCAAAGACATAAGCGAGTCTGTCTACATGAGGCTGAAGTGAACACAGGGTCTCACTAAGTTGGCGTGGAAGCATAGGAATAGAGCGATGAGGCAGGTAAATAGAAAAACTTCTGTATATTGCTTCATTGTCAATCGTTCCAAACGGAGTAACATATTCACTTACATCAGCGATAGCCACAAAGAGAGTTGTATTTTTATCATCCCAATAGATAGCATCATCATAATCTTTTGCAGTTACAGGATCTATTGTGCAAAATGCTAATTTTCTTAAGTCAACTCTTTTAGGATACTTAGAAGCATCCACAGCTTCAAATGAAGTAGCTATCTTTAGTACTTCTTCATCAAATTCGTCATGCTTGTTAAACTGTGCAAGAACAATCTTCTCATCAACTAGAGGATCTTTTAGGTTCCCAAGTTTCTCCATAATAGAATTTTCTTGATTATTTATTTTTAATACATCATCAAAATCATAAGCATTTATTTCTTCTTGAGTTAGTTCAACTCCGGTGGGATAGTCTGTTTTTAAATCTACTAAAGCTTTTCTTCCATCTTTAGAGATAATGTATGCAACGCTATAGCTCTGTGCACGTCCTACAATTTCTGCTATTTTAGCACTTGGTGTGCCACGTTTACCTAGGAGTCTTTGAGCTATTATAAGGTCTCCCTCTTTAGCATTTCCGAGATCACCTTCATCAATAAACAGATCACGAATATTTTCACCAATAACATTCAGGTACGCAGTGCCTTTTTGAACAAGTCCAAGAGTTCCTGCTCGGTATTTTGAGTTAAACTTATATATGTTATCTTTTTTAGTGATGTATTTTTTTGCTAAGAAGTTTGTTATATGTATTTGTTCATCTGGGGTTATATCTCGCTCACTCAAACCTAGAGTGAGTCGAATTAGTAGAGATTTCAAAGGAGACTTATCTAGCGTTTTCTAAGGCTTTGTCGAAGCTTTCCATATCCAGAGCATATTTGTTGATTAGCACTTTTGCTGCTTCAACACTAGCGTCTGTAATTACACCGTTAATAGGAACTGTGACACGTACTACATGTAAGATTTGTGCTGCTCTTTGGTCTTCCGGTTCTGCTTGTTCTGGATTTTGGCAGTTAGCGATTACATCAACTAACCCTTCCTCAAATCTCCAGTGTTTGAATATTGTAGCACTTACTTCTGGAGTGTCAACACCTACTACTTTTCTCTCAGCTGCTTCAACATCTTGAAGTTCAGTAAGAGCATCTCTAAAGGCTTCCTGAGAAGATTCTGACATAATTGTTTGAGCAATAAGAACTTTACCTATTTCAACAAGAAAGGCTGCTGGAGATAAAATACCTAATAATTTATTTTCTTTTCTAAGACACCATGCAGTCATAAGTCCATGCTGCTTTTTTGATAGTGCAGAGAACATATCATTATTTATTCCATATGGAGATAAATCAAGAGGAAAACTTTTCTTAACAATACTTGCAAGCGCAAAACCACGAACAGTACCCATACCAAAAAGACCTACAGCTTGAGAGATGGCATTTATTTCACGAGAAAAACCATAAAGTGGAGAGTTTGCAGCTTTTAAAATGTCAGCAGTTAAAAGAGGATCTTTTTCTAAAATTTTAACCATATCATTAAAGCTGCTATCTGGATCTTGATACACAGCTTCAATCTGCATAGCAGATTCAGGAAGTGGTGGAAGTTGCTTAATCTTTTTTAATATTTCATCAGTCATAATACTCTCTTTATTTAATATTGAGTTGTTTACATAATTATAGCGTAGATGTAAATAAATTAATACTGAATATTTACAAAAACCTGATATTATTTTCTTATAATATAAAAAAGGACTAAATATGCGAAGAGATGCAATGCTTACACAACTAGGTTATGCACCAAATAGTGCTCTGTTGAATCAACTAGAGAGAATCGAGAATAACACATCAGGATATGAGAAAATACAAAAACATATAATGGACTTGCATGATCACTTAAAAGTGGATGGCTCGTATGTAGCATTGTCAAATACAAAAGATTGTTTTAAAATTAAAGTAGAAGCCCCAAGTGTAGAGATTGCAGAAGAGGCACATGAAAAAATTAAACATTTTAGTGACAAATTTAAAGTTACTTTGGATAAATTAGAAAATAAAGAGACATATTATATTTTAGGTTTTCATCATTAAGGTTTTTTCTTGAAAGAGCCTATGAGCATCGAAGGTTATGATCTTTTAGTAGAAGAGTTTAAATTTTTACTTGAAGTAGAAAAACCGAAAACTGCAGAAGAAAAGCTCGTCGCAGCAGCGCAGGGTGATAGAAGTGAAAATGCTGATTATCACGCTGCGAAAGAAAAACTTCGTTTTATAGATAAGAGACTTTTTTATTTAAATTCTATGATACAAAAATCACAAATTATAGACCCATCATCTTATGAACATAATAAGGTCAGTTTTGGAAGTACAGTTAAAATTCTAAATATTGATACAGATGAAGAAGAGACATATACTCTTTGTGGTGTTCTAGAGAGTGAACCTGAGCATGGGTTGATATCAGTACACTCACCAATTGCAAAAGCTTTAATCGGGAAAGAGGTAGAAGATGAGTTTAAAATAAACCTTCCAATGGGCAAAAAAGAGTATGAAATTTTGGAAATTGAGTATAAAAATATTTTTACTTTAAAGAAAAAAATTCGAACAAAAGAAGACTTTGCTTTTCATTAAAATTCTTATTAGAACAAATTAGATATAATCCCCTTTTAAAAACCAAAAATTAAATTTTTAGGATTCATCCGTGAGCCAACAACTAGAAAACATCGAAGAACAATTAGCTAACCATAAGCTTTCTCAAGAAGATTATACGCATATCAAACAGATATTAAACCGTGAACCAAATCTAGTAGAACTAGGTATTTTTTCTGCAATGTGGAGTGAACACTGTTCTTATAAATCTTCAAAAGTGCACTTAAAAGGTTTTCCAACTAAAGCTCCTTGGGTTATTCAAGGTCCAGGTGAGAATGCTGGTGTAATTGATATTGGTGGTGGTTATGCAGCTGTATTTAAGATGGAATCACACAATCATCCAAGTTTTATAGAGCCTTATCAAGGCGCTGCGACAGGTGTTGGTGGAATAATGCGTGATGTGTTTACTATGGGTGCTCGCCCAGTAGCTTCACTAAATGCTCTTAGATTTGGAAACATCTTAAATGATGACAAGACTTCAGCTCACCAACGTTACTTAGTTCGTGGTGTAACTGAAGGTATCGGCGGATACGGTAACTGTATGGGCGTACCGACTATCGGTGGTGAAGTTAGTTTTGATGAGTGTTACAATGGAAATATCCTTGTTAATGCTTTTAACCTTGGTATCGCAAAATCAGATGAGATTTTTCTAGGTCGTGCTGAAGGTATCGGTAACCCTGTAATGTATGTTGGTGCAAAAACAGGTCGTGATGGTCTTGGTGGAGCCGTAATGAGTTCTGATAGTTTTACTGAAGAGTCTAAATCTCTTCGTCCTACAGTTCAAGTTGGTGACCCGTTTACTGAAAAACTTTTACTTGAAGCTTGTATGGAGCTTTTTAAAACTGACCATGTTGTAGGTATTCAAGATATGGGTGCTGCTGGTCTGACATCTTCATCTTTTGAGATGGCTGGACGAACTGGAAGTGGTATGACTATGCATCTTGACAAAGTTCCTGCTCGTGAAGAGAACATGACTCCTTATGACTTTATGCTTTCAGAGTCTCAAGAGCGTATGCTTTTATGTGCTAAAAAAGGTTCAGAGCAAGCAATTATTGATATTTTTGAAAAATGGGACTTAGATGCTGCGGTAATCGGTGAAGTTACTGATACTGGAAATATGGAACTTTTCTGGCATGGTGAAAAATGTGCTGAGGTTCCAGTCGATCCTGTTAGTGAAGAAGCACCTGAACTTAACCGTCCAATGTCTCGTCCTGTTTATTTAGACTCAATAGCTAATGTAACTATCAATGATTTTGGCAAAGTATCTAATCAAGATGCATTTGAGAAGCTTATAAAATCTATGGAAGTTGTAGATAAATCATGGATTTATACTCAGTATGATTCAATGGTACAGACTAATACCATCAAAAAAGGCGGTATGCTTGACGCTTCCGTTATCCGTGTAAAAGAAAATGGTAAAGCTCTTGCTATGTCTGCTGACTGTAATGTTCGTTACTGTTATATAGACCCTAAAGGCGGAGCTGCGGCAGCTGTTATTGAGAGTGGTAGAAATGTAGCTATGAGTGGTGCTAGACCATTGGCTATTACAGATTGTCTTAACTACGGTAACCCTGAAAACCCAGAGGTTATGTGGCAGTTTGCTCAAGGTTGTTTAGGAATTAAAGAAGCATGTGCAGAACTTACAACTCCTGTAATAGGAGGTAACGTTTCACTTTATAACGAAACAAACGGTATATCAGTTTTTCCAACTCCATCAATTGCTACTGTTGGTGTAAATGATGACCAAAATAATGTTTTAATGTCTAGCTTTCAAAGTGAGGGTAATGCACTTTATTTAGTTGGTGGATCTATGAGTGAGTTTGGTGGATCTCTTTACATGAAAGAAATATGTGGCATTGTTGCTGGAACTCTTCCTGAAATAGACTACAAAAAAGAGTTGGCTCTTTGGGACTTAGTAATTGAGGGCAATAAAAAACACTTACTAGAGTGTGCAAAAGATGCAAGTTCTGGCGGTGTTGCTATTGCCTTAGCTAAAATGTCTGCAACTTCAGGTCTTGGGTGTGATGTAGAGATGAGCGTAGAAGATGAGAGAGATATTTTTGCAGAGTCTATGAGTAGAGCTATCATCGAAGTTAAGCCAGAAAACTGTGAAGCTTTTGAAGCTATGCTAGATGAATCTTTTGCTGTAGAGAAAATAGGAACTGTTGGTGGAGACTCTATCAAAGTTAACGATGTAACTATGAGCATGGATATATTAAAAGACAACTACTTCAATACATTTAAAAGAGTTATTGAGAGAGATTTATAAAGAGTTACACAACTCTTTGTAAATTGACATACCAATCGTCATTAAAGTATCTTTGATTAGCAGTTAGTTTTATATCTACATAGTTATCATATACTTCTAGTGACTTTATACAATCTTGTGGCACTTCTAAATCTTCAATAACATACTCTTCAATCAAGTTCATATTTAAATTATCGTCATAATCTAAGTTTAGATAATCTATGTGTATTTTGAATTCTCTACTTTTCATTTAGGAAAGTTCCTTCTTTTTGATAGTGTAATAATAATATTTAAATATAACAAAACGATTACAAAAACTAATATTAATCAATATATCTTTTTCTTTGCAAGTGCTTGATCTTAGAGATATCTACAACTATTAAACTGTCAATACAGTTTGAAAAATCCGGGTCAATATTGTAAGCACAAAAATTTATGCCACCTTCATCACATAAATCACTATACTGCTTGTATAGAGTTGGGACACTTGTACCCATAACTGCTAGTGCTCTTTTCAAGTTCTTGAAGTTTTCTTTATACTCTAAATCACTAAATTCATTTCTTAGATTTCTAATCAAGTCTGCATCTGTTTTATAGTTGTAAGGGCTCTTCGCACTTGCTAGATTGTCTTTATCTCTGAAATTTTTATCGTAGAAGTAGAGAATAGTATCTTTTGCTATTTTTGGATAAGTGGCGCTAAGTGATACTGGTCCATAGAGATATTTTATTTCAGGGTTATTTCTAATATATGCTCCTATCCCGTACCATAGATAATCAAGAGCTCTGCTTCCCCAGTACTTTGGTTGAACGAAACTTCTTCCAAGTTCAATTGAGTTGTCAAAATATTTGTCAAAGCTTTCATTAAAGTTAAAAAGTGTGCTTGTGTAGAGTGCAGCTTTACCAAGTTTTTTAATTATATCTTTACATTCTGCTATTCTATATGCTCCTACTATTTCTAAATCTTCATCATCCCAAAGAATGATATGCTTATAGTATCTATCATACTTATCTATGTCTCGTTTTTGATTTATTCCTTCACCAACTTTTCGAAAAGATAACTCTCTAAGACGGCCGATTTCATTTAGAAGGCTGGAGTTAGGATTTATACTACTGTATAGATAAATCTTTTTGTTATCTTTGGTGTTTCCAAGCAGTTGAGCATTTTTGAGCTCTTTTTTTAAATCACGTCTATCTTCTGGATGAGCGATGGCCTTTTGTGTTAAAAAAAAGCTTTTAGAGTTTTTTAGATTGTAAACTTGTTTTTTGTAAAGTTCTAAAATTTTGTCTTGTTTTAACCCTTTTGGAATTATGTTTTCATTAGGGATAATTTCACCAACAGTGATATCAATAGTTTTATTTTTTTGCTTAAACATCTCATTTGGTAAAAGCAGAGTAGAAAGTTTTTTGTTAATTGTAGATATTGAGTAGAATGCTTTAGAATTCTTTCCTCCTATAAATACCGGAATTATCGGAGAGTTACTTCTATATGCAAACTTTAAAAAGCCTTTTTTCCATGTTTTGTCTTTTACACCTGTTGAACTTGCGCGACTTACTTCTCCAGATGGAAATATTATAAGAGCCATATCATTATCAAGTGAGTCATATATCTCTTGTATAGCTTCTTTTTTTTGTCTGGCTGTGAAATTATTTACATGTATAAAAAGAGAATCCAAAACTTTAAATTCTTTTAAAAAATCATTTACAACTATTTTTATATCTTTACGTACCCTACTTAGTAATTTAATAAGTGCAAAGGCGTCAAGTGCACCTAGCGGGTGGTTTGCAATGATGACAACTCTGCCGGATGAGGGAATATTTTCTATATCCTTATCAGATGCTAAAAAGTTAAAATCAAAGTAATCTAAAACATTGTCTATAAATTCAAAGCTTCCAAGATGAGCATTTTTATGTACAAATTCATTGATCTCATCCTGATGAACAATAGAGTCGGAAAATTTTGTAATAGTACTTTTTAAAATCTTACTGTTTTTAAGTTTTGGATATTTATCTGTAATCATTTTTTCTACGCTAATCATGATACTCCCTGTATTCTGGTTTGCAAAAATTATAATGCAGAGATATTTCAAGATGGTTACATCAAAAAATATGACTAAAAAATCTACAAATTTTTATTTATTCCAATTTAAAGATTTTAAAGTAAACTAGAGTATATGAAAAATTGTTTTATAACGTAAAGGTTGGGGTATGTTTTTTTTAGTACAAGAGAGTTTGAAAAAAGTTTTTTTTAAATTGATACTCCTTTCAGTTGTAGGTATCATTAGTTCTTTAAACGCAGTTGATTACAGTGGTGAGAAGTCATATAGTATAAAACTTCCTTACAAGGCTTGTACTGTCTCTCCGATTCCACGTGAAGCTTTAGAAGCTGGAATTATTCCTATAAATACTGCAAAAGCAAAAAAGTTTTTTATAGAAGGGGCGCTATTTTATGATGCCAGAAAAAAGAGCGACTACAGTAAAGCACATATAAAAGATGCTAAACCCATCATATTTGATGATTCAAAAGCAAAACATACTCTTATTAGTCTTCCAAAATCTCTTGAGAGAAATATGATCTTTTATTGTTACGGAGATAGCTGTGCTAGTTCTTATGAAGCAGCATTATCGGTACTAAAACATGGTTATAAAAATGTTTTTTGGTATGTCAACGGATTTGATGATTGGAAGAAAAAAGGTTATCCCGTTGAATCAAGTAAGTTAAACGATTAAAACCCTTCAATTTTAAGAACTTCATATGCAACTTCTTCATATGGATGTACTTCTTTTAAAGTTTTTACAGCTTTTTTTATAAGTCTATCTTCGCAGATCATTTCTATTTTGTACTCTTGTACGATTTCGAGTTCGTTTAGCTTTCCAATATGTGGATTTGCACTCTCTATTGGTTTGAATTGACCATTTCCTAAAGTCTCAAACGAGCAACATTCATAATTTTGATATCTTCCAACTCCAATATCAAAAAGGGCTTGTTTAGTCCTCTCTTTAGCATCTGAGGGTACGAAATAATTTAGCTTGTACATATCTATGGCTTATCTAAGTAAGATAGTAGTTCAGCATCTAGCTCTTTAGTTTTACTTGTTACTTCTTCTATACTATTAAATTCAAATCCACTTTTTGTGTAGCATATTACACTTTCATCTCTGCCTGCAAGTAAACCATCAACGGCGTGAGTTATAAACTTATAAGCCATAAGTCTGTCATATATAGTTGGGTTTCCACCTCTTTGTATATGACCTAATATGCTCACTCTAGACTCCATACCAATTTTGTTTTCAAACCACTGGGCTATTTCTGAAGAATCTTGTTTAATACCCTCAGATACTATAGCTATGAAATACTTTCGTCCATTTTTAATCTGCTTTTTAAAATCATCTTCGAAAGATTTTAAGTCATACTCTTTTTCAGGAATAAGACATAATTCAGAACCTGAGGTTAGATGTGAAACCAAAGCCAAGTAGCCACAGTCTCTACCCATAGTCTCAATAACAAAAGCTCTTTTAAATGATGAAGCTGTATCTCTTATAGCATCTATGGAAGTCTTAATGATGTTTAGAGCAGTATCAACACCGAGCGAATAGTCAGTTGCATTTATATCGTTATCAATAGTTGCAGGGATACCGCAAAACTTTATGCCAGTCTCTTTATAAAATATATCTAGTCCTCTAAATGAACCGTCACCGCCAAGAACTACCAGCATCTCAATACCTAGCGTATCTAAGTTCTGTTTAGCTATATCTCTATACTTTTTTTGCATGAATCTTTGGCTTCTGGCACTTCCTATTTTTGTTCCACCACGATTGATGATTCCAGATACATCACAGTAGCTTGCCTGCTCTATTTTATTGTCAATTAGACCTTCATATCCATCATAAACAAAGTATGGAGTCAAGTTCTTTTGTAGTGTATATTCTACGAAGTGTTTTAGTGCAGGATTCATTCCAGAGACATCACCGCCAGAACATAAAATAGCAATATTTTGCATAGGAGACCTTTTTTGTTTGTAGATTAAAAATAGAATATTGAAAAATCTCTTTAATAGAGTTTAATTTGATAAATGGTTTTTTAATATTCTTTGTAGTAGTATTATTTCTTTAATTAAATAGTTAAAGGTTTCAGATAGATGTTATATTGTGATAACTATGAGCAAGCTATTGAAAATTCCTCATATGAGATATTGATTGTAGAAGACTCAGAATTTGTTAATAACAGTATTAACAAAATATTAGGGGACATGGGTTATGTCTGTGAACAGGCATTTGACTACGCAACAGCATCTCATAAATTAGTAAATGCCAAATATGATTTTGTAATTTTAGACCTGAATCTACCGGATGCTTATGGTGAAGAACTTGTTAGAGAAGTCAAGCGCTTAACTAAAGCAAAAATTATCATACTTACAGCAGAAACAGATATACAAGCAAGAGAAGGACTATTTAAAAACGGCATCTTGGATTATCTTGTTAAAGATAAATACTTTAATAACTCTATAGTTGCTATTGATCAAGTTATTCACTCCATAGAAAAAAACTATATCAGCAATGTTTTAGTTGTTGATGATTCTAAGTTAGTAAGAAAGCATATTGAGACAATACTAAAGGTAAGAAATTACAATGTTATAGAGGCTGAAAATGCTGAAGAAGCTCTGGAACTATTAAAAACTAAAATAATAAACCTGATTGTACTTGATATGGAGCTCCCAGATAAGCATGGTCTTGATGTTATTAGAGAAATAAAATCAATTCCTGATCTATGTCCACTTCCTATTATAGTTATATCCGGAAAAGGTGATCCTGAACTCGTACGTAGCTCACTAAAACTAGGATCTTCTGATTTTATAAAAAAACCATTCAATATAGAAGAATTCGTACTTAAAGTTGATTCTGCAATTGAGTTAAATCGTAAGGACAGAGAGATACTTTGTAGACAACAACTTTTAAATGAATATAAAGATGCAGTTGATAGAAGTACGATAGTCTCTAAAACAGATTTAAAGGGAAGTATTACCTATGCAAACGATAAGTTTTGTGAACTATCAGGATATGCTAGAGAAGAATTAATTGGAAAACCTCATAATATTATTCGTCACAAAGATATGCCCTCAAAAATATTTAAAGAATTATGGGAAACTATTCAAAAGAAAGAATCTTGGCATGGAATTATTAAAAATATAACAAAAGATGGTCAAGCTTACTATGTAGATACAGTAGTAAGCCCGATAGTTGATTACGATGGCAATATCGTGGAATATATAGGTATAAGATCCGATATAACTGCTATAGAGACGATGAAAGAACATTTAGAAAGTGAACTGAATATTTCAGAAGATAATTTTCAAGTGATGTTAAAACGTTCTTCAGAATATGAAAAAGCAATTGATGTGAGTAATATCCTGTCTCGCTCAGATGTTGATGGAACTATAACTTATGTAAATCAAGCTTTCTGTGATGTGTCCGGATATACAAAAGAAGAACTAATAGGCAAATCTCATGTAATGTTACGTCATCCTAAGAATTCACCAAGTCTATATAAAAATATTTGGAACACAATCCTGAATGGTGATAGTTGGAATGGAGAAATAAGACACATAGCAAAAGACGGAAGTTCTTATTATGTTAACAGTACAATTGTTCCAATCATGGATGCTGATGATAATGTTATAGAGCATATGTCTATTAGCCATAATATGACAGAGTTTGTAAAACTTCATACTGAACTTGAAGATACACAAAAAGAGGTCATACATCGTATGGGTGAAGTTGGTGAAACTCGTTCTAAAGAGACAGGTTATCATGTTAAGAGAGTTGCTGAATATTCAAAACTACTTGCTCTTTTATCAGGGCTTGGAGATAAGAACTCAGAACTGCTCTATAGTGCTTCACCGATGCATGATATTGGAAAGGTTGGAATACCAGATAGTATATTGCTTAAACCTGGGAAGCTAGACGAGTATGAATGGAATATCATGAAAACTCACTCTAAACTCGGATACAATATTTTGAAAAAATCAAAAAGAAAAATATTAAAAGCAGCAGCAATAGTGGCATATTCTCATCATGAAAAATGGAATGGCAATGGATATCCAAATAAGTTGGTCGGTGAAAAAATACATATTTTTGGAAGAATTACAGCAGTTGCAGATGTATTTGATGCTCTTGGAAGTGATAGATGCTATAAAAAGGCTTGGGAGTTAGATAAAATTTTAGAACTCTTTAAAGAAGAGAGAGGTAAACATTTTGATCCAAAGCTTGTAGATCTATTTTTAGAAAACCTAGATAAATTCTTAGAAATACGTGATAAATTTCAAGACAAAGTTTAATGCTATAGCTCTTAACCTTCATAAAATCATAATCTTATTTTAGATAGAATTCCGTAATTAAAATTTTGTTTAATCAAAAGGATTTTCTTTGGCAAAAAGAGCATTGGTAAGTGTTAGTGATAAAGCAGGCGTAGTAGAGTTTTGTAACTCTTTAGTAAAAAATGGTTATGAGATTATTTCAACTGGTGGAACTTATAAAAAGTTAGTTGAATCTGGTATAAAAGCTATTGAGATTGATGAGGTAACAAAATTCCCAGAGTGTTTTGAAGGTAGAGTAAAAACTCTTAACCCTTATGTACATGGTGGAATTCTACACCGTCGTGATAAACAATCACACCTTGACCAAGCAAAAGAGTTAGGCGTTGAGTCTATAGATTTAGTTTGTGTAAACCTTTACCCTTTTAAAGAGACTATAGAGAGAACTGATGACTTCGATGATATCATTGAGAACATCGACATCGGTGGACCTGCTATGGTTCGCTCAGCTGCAAAAAACTTTGATTCTGTAATCATCGTTACTAATGTTGCTGATTATGATGAAGTTATAGATGCTATTGAAAATGAAAAAAATACAAAAGAGTTCCGTCGTGGTTATATGATAAAAGCATATGAGCATACAGCGGCATATGATTCTATGATTGCTAACTACATGAACGAGCGTTTCAACGGAGGTTTCGGTGAAAAGCAGTTTGTAGTTGGAAACAAAGTTATGGATACTCGTTATGGTGAGAACCCTCATCAAAAAGGTGCTTTATATGAGTTTGATAAGCACTACTCAAACAACTTTACAACACTAAAAGGAGAGGCGAGTTTTAACAACTTAAATGACCTAAGTGGTGCTGTTAAGATTGCATCTGCATTTGGTGATGAGAATGCTGTATGTATTACAAAACACGGTAATCCATGTGGATTTGCTATAAAAGATACTCTTTTAGAAGCTTATGAAGAAGCTCTTAAATGTGATCCTGTATCTGCATTTGGCGGTGTTGTATCAGTTAACGGTATAGTAAATAAAGAACTAGCTGAGAAGATGAACGAGATTTTCTTAGAAGTTGTAATCGCTGGTCGTATCACTCTTGAAGCTCAAGAAGTATTCGCTAAGAAAAAACGTATCAAGTTATTTGAGATGGGAAGTGATAAGTTAGTTCTTGCAAATGACAAAAAAGACTTTAAACACATCGATGGTGGTTTTGTATATCAAGATGCTGACAAAGTTGGCGCGGACGAAGTTAAAAATGCAAAACTAGTTTCTAAGATTGCTGCTCAGGCACAAGATATGAAAGATTTAGAGATAGCATACAAAGTAGCATCTCTTACAAAATCTAACTGTGTTGTTTATGTTAAAAACTCTGCAATGGTAGCAGTTGGTATGGGTATGACTTCTCGTGTAGATGCTTCTCAATGTGCACTTAAAAAAGCTAAAGAGATGGGCCTTGATGTTACTGGTGCAGCTCTTGCATCTGAAGCATTCTTTCCATTCCGTGACTCTATAGATGCAGCGGCAGCAGCTGGTGTTAAAAATGTAATCGAGCCTGGTGGAAGTATTCGTGATGAAGAGATAATAGATGCAGCTAACGAGTTTGGAATGTCTTTATATTTCTCAGAAGTACGCCACTTCTTACACTAATCTACCTCTTTTAAAATAAAATCAAGGTTTCTAACCTTGATTGACTTCCACTCAACTCTTGTGATATAATTACACTTAGATAATTAACTATTATAATATATAAACTTTAGGATAAAAAAACAATGGCTAAATCATTATACGAAACACTTGAAATTACAGATAGTGCGAGTGAAGCGGAAATTAAAAAAGCATATAGAAAATTAGCAAGACAGTATCATCCGGATGTAAATAAAGATAAGGGTGCTGAAGATAAGTTTAAAGAGATTAACTCTGCTTATGAAATTTTAAGTGACAAAGAGAAAAAACAACAATATGATAGACATGGTGACAATATGTTTGGCGGACAAAATTTCCATGATTTTTCACGTTCACATGGACGTGGTGGTCAAGGTGATTTAGATGATATCTTGAGACAAATGTTCTCAGGTGGAGGTGGCGGTTTCGGTGGAAATGGTGGCTTTGGCGGATTCGGCGGAGGATTTGGTGGACAACAGCAACAACCAAACCTTGATATTGAGACAAGTGTGACAATTCCATTTAGTGTATCAATCCTTGGTGGTTCACATTCTGTTTCAGTAAATGGAGAAAGATTTGATATCAAAATTCCTGCCGGTGTTAAAAGCGGTGAGAAGATGCGTGTTAAAGGAAAGGGTCATGCTCAAGGTGGACGTGCAGGCGATCTTTTTTTAAAGATAACTGTTGCAGCTAATCCAGAATATATAAGAGAAGATGATGATCTAATAAAAACTTTTGATGTTCCCCTTTATGCGGCACTTTTTGGTGAGAAGATATCTATTAAAACTTTAGAAAAAGAGATAAAACTAAAAGTTCCAAGTAACACTAAAAATGGACAAAGATTTCGTGTGAAAGAGATGGGTGTAATGAACCGTAAAACGAAGGTTCGCGGAAACTTATATCTTGAAGCAAATATAGTTTTACCAAAAGTTGATGAACTAGATGCAGATTTGGTTGAGCTTATGCAAGAAAAATTACCTAAAGAGTAAAAGGAGTTCTGATGATACACCAATATGATGAGCCAGTATACCTAATTAGTATAGTTTCAAAGATTTTAGAGATTCACCCTCAAACTTTACGACAGTATGAGCGTGAAAACCTTGTATGCCCATCTCGTTCAAATGGCCGCATAAGGCTATACTCACAAAGAGATATAGACAGAATTAAACTTATACTTAGACTGACTCGTGAGCTTGGTGTTAATTTGGCTGGTGTTGATATAATTTTGAGACTTAAAGAGAATGTAGATGGTATGGAAACAGAGATTGCAGAACTTCGTCATCAGGTTTCTCGTGCCCAGAATAGTCACTCAGTGTCTCCAGATAAGGCTCTAGTGACTAAAAAGAGCCTCTACGAGATGATAATTTTTGAGTAGAAGTTTTCTACTCTTTTAACCTTCTAACATCTGCCCCAACTGCTTCAAGCTTCTTTTCCAATGCATCATAACCGCGATCTAAGTGGTATATTCTATGTACATTTGTTGTGCCATCTGCAACAAGCCCAGCTAATACTAGAGCACTAGAAGCTCTTAAATCTGTTGCCATAACATCTGTTCCACTAAGCTTAGTCCCACCGGTAATAGTTGCAACATGCCCATTTAAAGAGATGTCAGCTCCCATTCTTTGAAGTTCACTTACATGCATAAATCTATTTTCAAATAGTCTTTCTTCAATAATAGAAGTTCCATTTGCTTGAGTAGCAAGTGCAAGGAATTGAGCTTGCATATCTGTTGGAAATGCTGGGTACTCCTGAGTTACGATCTTTATTGGTTTTATTACATCTGATGGATGAATAGTAATAGTGCTCTCTGTAATAGTAAATTTGCTACCCATCTCTTCAAGTTTTGCTAGTACAGAACCTAAATGTTTTGGCTCTACACTGCTAAGAGTAAGTTCAGAGCGACTAATCGCTCCAGCACAAAGGTATGTACCAGCTTCTATACGATCTGGTATAACCGCAAACTCTTCGATATTTATTAATTTACCATTTGTTCCATGGACAGTTAATATTGCAGTTCCAATACCATCTATTTGGACTCCGCTAGCATTAAGAATTTCACAAAGCTGAACTACTTCAGGTTCTCTTGCTGCATTGGTTATGGTTGTGTTTCCAGAAGCCAAAGCTGCAGCCATTACAATATTTGCAGTTCCTGTTACTGTGATTTTATCAAAAATGATATCACAGCCTTTTAGACCATTTGGTGCAGTTGCTTGAATATAACCAGCTTCTATGCTAATCTTTGCACCCATATGTTCTAAAGCTTTTAAGTGAAGATCAACTGGTCTTTGACCAATAGCACAACCACCAGGAAGAGATACTTCACAGTGGCCAAATCTAGCTAAAATCGGTCCTAGAACAAGTATAGAAGCTCTCATGGTTTTTACAATATCATAAGTTGCTTTTGTTTGAGTAAGAGTAGAAGTGTCTACTACAACTTTGTCATCACGGAAGTCGCACTGAGCACCAAGATTAGATAAAAGTTTTAAAAGAGTCTTTATGTCTGCCACTTGAGGTAAATTTTTTATATGAACACTATTGATTGCAAGTATAGTCATAGCAATTAGTGGAAGGGATGCGTTTTTAGCACCAGAGATTTTTATATTTCCATTTAGAGAATTAACTCTTTTTATCTGTAAGTAGTCCATCAGCATCTTTTATATTTTAATAATGAAATTATATCTGAATATGTTATTTATTTGGCATATAATCTTGTATAAATTTTGTAAACTCATCTTTAGGTATCGGCTTAGAAAAGTAGTACCCTTGAAGTTGGTCACAGCCCATTGTTTTTAGTAGCGCTACGTGTTCTAAAGTCTCTACTCCCTCAGCAACTGTATTGAAGCCAAGGGAGTGAGCCATAGATACTATAGTCTGAACTATAGTCTTGTCATCATCATCTTCTATAATGTCTAGCACAAACGATCTGTCTATTTTTAATGTGTTTATTGGAAATTTTTTAAGATAAGCCAAAGATGAGTGACCTGTACCAAAGTCATCAATGGCAATCGAAACTCCAATAGCTTTTAACTCTGTAAGAATTCTAAGAGTGTTTGTCATATTTGTCATGGAGAGAGTCTCTGTAATCTCAAACTCAACTTGAGACGGACTAACTTGATAGTTATGCAACATAGATGAGATAAATGAGACTAAATTAGGGTCTTGAAACTGTCTAGCAGAAAGATTTATGGCAATTTTCAGACCTACGAGTCCTAGCTTATTCCACTCTTGGAGTTGAAAAATAGACTCTTCAATAATAATATTACCAAGCTCTATCATCAGACCTGTACTCTCTGCAATGTGAATGAATTGATCTGGAAATATTAGGCCATTTGTCGGATGTCTCCACCTTGCTAAGGCTTCTGCTCCAGATATGAAGTTATTTTCAGAATCAATTTTTGCTTGGTAAAAGACTTCAATTCCGGCTTTGTGTTTAACTGCTTGAATTAGGTCTTGTTCTAGATGCAACTGCTGGTCAACATAGTTGCCCATACTTTGTGAGTAAATTCTGTAGTTGTTTCTGCCACTATTTTTGGCTTCATACATTGCTGTATCGGCATTTCTAATTAGCTCTTCAGAATTATCTCCATGATCTGGATATAGTGAGACGCCTATACTTGATGTAATATAGAGTTGATGATCACCAATGTCGTGTTTACTTTGAAGAGTATGTTGAATCTTAGATGCAATGTTTTGTGCATCAAAAATTGATTTTACAGATGGCAGAAGTATTACAAATTCATCTCCACCTAGTCTTGATAAAGTATCTGATTCTCTGATATGAATTTTTAATATCTCTGCAATATGTATAAGCATATCATCACCGACACTATGACCAAGAGTATCATTGATTAGTTTAAAGTGGTCTAGATCTAAAAACATTACTGCCAAGTTTGTTTGTTCTCTTTTTGCATACTGAATTGCTTTATGCATTCTATCTTTTAAAAGTGTTCTGTTAGCAAGACCTGTAAGAGAATCATAGTAAGCAAGTTTTTCAATCGTTTTTTTGTTTTTGATATCGTTTGTTATATCCATACTTACAGCAGTTATTCTTACCATGCCTCCTGCTTTTTTACGAACTTTGCCTCTTGTTTGCACATAGATTTCATTTTTACTTTTAAGAATTAGTGCGTACTTTATATTGAATTTTGAACCATGTTTTATGGCATCTTCAATAACTTTTACAACATTGTCATAATCATCTTTTGATATAAAATCTAAAAAATCTTTCCATGTGATAGCTGTACCAAACTTAACCCCTAAAATGCGGTAAACTTCATCACTAAGGAGTAGGCTTCCATCTATAACATTGTACTCCCAGCTTCCAACTTTAGCAATTCTCTGTGCTTCCTTTAGGTGCGCCTCTTTTTGTAAAATAGTATCGTTTAGCTTTTGTGTATTGTCGATATATTTAGTCAATTTTTGAACCATAATATTAGCAGATCTGTTAATAGTCCCTATCTCGTCATTTGTTTGTACATTAAAGTGAAAATCTTTTGGCCTATTTGGGTTAAATCTCTCAAACGATGATGCTAAGACACTTAATCGCTTTAGTGAGTTATATAGAAGAAAACCAAGTAAAGCAATTGCAAGCCCAAAGATAGATACACCACCAATGAACCATTTATAGAAGTTTTGCATGTATGTCTTGTATGACTCATTTGAGTATATTATTGTAGTCTTTCCAAGTTCATTTTTAGTAGCTGGGTCGTAGATAACTTTTGTAGATACAAAGTGACCTTCATCTTTTAGTTCTTGAATAGATTTATTCTTTTTAGAAAACAGCATAGGTTTTTCAAGAGTAACTGAGTCTATCTTTAAAAGTAGAATTTTTTTATGTTTGAGTTGAGCAGTAGCAATTCTTTTTAAATCGCTTGTAAGTCCATAACTTAGGTTCATCGCAATATCTGGAGAAATCTTCTCTTCTATAGAACTAAGATCTTCTTTGATTAGATAAGTGTAACCTTGAAAGAAGGACTCTTTAGCAATAACTACGATAAAAATTATGAAAATAATCGATGACATAAAAAGTAAAGAAAGTGTTTTGAATGTCAAAGAAGTAAAAGATATTTTCATGATTGATAACCTAAATTTAATATAAAGATTATACTCTTTAATAGATAAAGGAATGCTTTTTTGATATACTTTTGCAATTACCTGACACAATAGGAAACACGATGAGTTCAGCTCTTGATAGACTAAAAAATCTAACAAATAAAATATCTTCTTATGAGACTGCAAGAAAAGAAAATTTAAACATTTTAAAAAAACTATATACTCAAACTGGCATAGACAAAAAAGTTGAAAACTTTTCAGATTTGTTTGATTTTAAAGCTATAAATCTCTCAGGAGCTTCACTTTTAAGTGAAAGCTTAGGCGAGATAAAAAAGGGAAAATATCTTCAAGTTCTAGCAATAAGTTATGATAAGAATGCTGCACAAAAAAGTAAAAACACATCTTTAGCATACTTTGGAAAAGTTGAAAATGTAGACAGTGCTTTAAAAGATATAGTTGTTGAGTTTATTATTAGATACAGATTTGAGAAAAGTTTTATAACTCTGGAGAACTACTACGATATGATAGGCACATTTTCAACGAATGAGTAAATTTTATTTTTTCTTATGGCTTAGATGGTCTGTAAGACTTACCCTATGCAGTACTATCTTGGCATCTGTACTTTCACTTCTTGCTACCTTCTATACATATCTTAGTCAGGGTATGGTGACTCTAAACAGTGAAGTAGTAAAAGCATTAGTGGATGTATTTGTGTTTTGGTTCCCAGTTCTTTGGAGTTTTACGCTTCTTCTGGCACTTTTCAGAGATCTGAAATATATTTTCAATAGTTGCGTCTACGGATATGAGCTTAAATTATATTCTTGTGATGGCAAAGAACTCTTAGAGCAGGTTGGTTATGGTGACTTGGTAAAAGTTTGGAGAAAATGGTTTATGCTAATCATTTGGCTTGTTGGTTCTTTAATGGTTTTATCTTTAATATATACATACTTTTTTACTACATACAGTGGCGTTTTCGATTGGTTTAATATCTACTGGTTATTTTCTTTTTTACTTATTAGCGGTTACTTCTCATTTATACTCATGTCAGCTAGATGCAAAAGAGTAAAAGTAGAAAAATGTTAATTTTTTTAGATGTTGAGACTACAGGTTTAGAAGAAATAGACAGGGTCTGTTCTATCGGTATTGTCTGGTCTGAAGATGGAGAAAACAGAACTATATATGAGTTGGTGAATGAAGGTAAAAAAATACCCTCACTAGCATCTAGTATCAATCACATAACAAACGAGATGCTAAAAGGTAAACCAAAGTTTCAGGAAAGTGAAGCATATAAATTACTTACTCAACACAATAATGAAGATACAACTATTGTAGGTCACAATATAAAGTTTGATTTGGCGATGTTAAAAAAATCTGGCTTTAATTTTATTGGCGAGATTATAGATACACTAAGGGTGACAAAGCATCTTGTGAGTGAATGTGAACAGTTTTCTCTGCAGTTTTTGAGGTATGAGTTAAAACTATATAAAGAGGAAAAAGAACTTCTTCAAGCTCACCATGCACTGAGTGATGCGACAATTGCTAAAAACCTTTACGAGTATCTTTTAGAGATACAACCAAAAGAAAAACTTGCTAAGTTAAGCTTTGAAAATGTTCTGCTTTCAAAGTTTGGATTTGGAAAGTATAATGGTCGTTATATTGAGGAAATTTGTATGTGTGATAGAGGATATTTGGATTGGATGCTAGCTAATATTCTGGATTTAGATGAAGATTTGCGCTATAGTATCGAATATTATTTAAGGGAAGTCTCATGAAAATTGCAGTTGAGTGCAAGTCGCCATTATTACAAAAATCATTAGAGATATTTTTATCTTCACATTTAAGTTCTTTAAAGCAGTGCGACATCGTTGTTCGTGACTTTAAAGCTCTTGATGACGATAGAACTTTTTATATTTCAAAAGATAGTGGTTCAGATCTGATAAAACCATTTTCAAAATCAGCACTTATTCTTGCACTTGAAAAGAGATATGAGACTCTTTCTCCTCAACCAAAAGAAGCGTTCAATTCTTTTACTGATGGGACTGCTGACTTTAGCATCTTAGAGAAGCGAATTGATATTCTTACCCAAGAGTATAAAGAAAATATTTTAAAGGCAGTAAGAGCATTTTATGAAGAATAGTGATAAAAGTAAATCATTAACAAAAAAAATAATATCTGGAAAATTTAAAAACAAAGTTTTAAAACTCCCATCCAAAACAACTACGCGCTCATCTAAGTCAATAGTTTTAGAATCTTTTTTTAACACTATACAGTTTGACATCATAGATGCTACTTTCGTTGAAGTCTTCTCTGGAAGCGGTTCTATAGGTCTTGAAGCTCTTAGCCGTGGTGCAAACAACATACTTTTTATGGAACAAGACAGAGATGCAATAAAAGTCTTAAAAGAAAACATCTCTCTTACTGACCCATCTGCATGTGAAGTATTTAGTGGAGACAGTTTTTCAAATATAAACACTGTTATATCTACACTCAAGAGAAATAAACAGAGTGCATACTTTTACATCGATCCACCTTTTAGCATCAGAGAGGGCATGGAAGATATTTATGACAAGATGATTACTATGATAGCATCTATACCTCCAGAGCTTACAGAGCTAATAATCATCGAGCACATGACAGGTTTAGAGATACCTGAGACTATAGGTGCATTTAAGATGAAAAAATTTAAAAAGTTTGGGAATACTTCATTAACTTATCTAGAAGAAAATATGGAATAGGAATTGCTGAGTAATAGCTAGTTACAAGGACTCGTTATGAAAACAATTATTTTACTCTTACTTACTATTTCTACAATTTACGCTACTAAAATCAATGATGTTGCTAACATCGTAGGTGTACGCGAGAATCAGATTATAGGTTACTCACTTGTTGTCGGTCTAAAAAAGACTGGTGATGGTACTACCTCAAAATTTACACTTCAATCAATCTCAAACATGTTAAAAGCCATGAATATAGATATGAACCCAATCGATATAAAATCAAAAAATGTTGCAGCCGTTGTTGTAACTGCCAATCTTGGAGCATTTGCAAAACAAGGTGACAAGTTTGATATCACTGTCTCTTCTATTGGAGATGCAAAATCTTTAGAGGGTGGAACACTTTTGATGACACCACTAAAAGGGGTTGATGGCAAGATATATGCTTTGGCACAAGGTCACATCAGTATTGGCGGTAAAAACTCAAGAGGTGCAGGAAGTGAGTCTCATCCAACTGTAGGTATTGTTTTTGAGGGTGGATTTGTAGAGCGTGAGATTAGCATCGACTTGTACAATCAAGAGTACGCAACACTATCACTAAAAGAATCAAATATGAAAAATAGTGTAGCAATACAAACAGCTATAAATGATTTTTATAACACGCAAGTTGCAGTAGCAATGGATCCAAGAACAATCAAACTAAAATGTCCACAAAACAGAAGTATGATAGAGTTTCTAGCTGAAGTTCAAGATATTGACATGGAATATAAACCAAGTAATAAAATTATTATTAATGAGAGAACAGGAACTATAATTGCTGGAGTAAATATAGAAGTAAAACCAATAGTAATAACTCATGGAGACATAACTATAAAAATCCTATCACAGGACACTCTATCTCAACCTGAAGGTTCAATGGCGGTAGATAATGATTTAGTAATTGGGCTAAATCAAAATGAGATATACACTAAAAATGGAACTACAACTGTAGCAAATATAGTTCGTTCTCTAAAAAAGCTTGGAGCGTCTCCTAAAGATATTATATCTATCTTGGAAGCTATGAAAAGTGCTGGTAGTATCTCAGCTCAACTAAAAATCATCTAAGAAAAAGGAGACATTATGTATGGTTCTAACTCTATTAATATGCAAGCTCAGATGATGTCACAAAATCAGAGTGTTCCAAAAATAGATACAAATACTAATGATGCTAAACTCAGAGAACAAACAGATGCTTTTGAGTCTGTAATACTAAAGATGCTTATGGATAATGCTATGAAAGATGAGAAAAATCTTTTTTCACAGCAGAATGATCCAGGAGATAAAATATACAAATCAATGTATAGAGAGGAACTTGCAAAAGCAAGTGCAGGAGGCTTTGGGTTTTCTCAGATGCTTTATGACTTTTTAAGTCAAAAAAGTTGAAGTTTTTTCTTTTATTGTCGATATAGCTGTATATTATAAAGTCTATATGGACAATAAAAGGATAAGTTATGATTTCGCAAATAAATAGTTCTGCGGTTCGTGGTGCTTACGCTAGTAACTTTGGAGAATCTAAAGAAACTAGTAAAGCCTCGACGAATATTACAAAACAAGGTGATACTAGCAAGGTGGAGAGAATAAAAGAAGCTCTTGAATCTGGCGAGTATAAAATTAACCTAGAGGCTCTTTCACAGAAGATAGCTGAAGAGTTGTTGTAGGTTTAAATACAAGATAGGGGTTGAAGATGTTGTCTCATCATTTACAGGGTGCCTTAATTGATTTAAGGGATTTAATAAAAATTACTGAGTCTGATATAGCAGATATAAAAGAAGCTAAGAATGATCCGCAATTTGACAGATTATCACTAAAAGAAGAAAAGCTTAAAAGCTTCGAGCAAAAAAAAGCTATGATTGATCATGAAATATCATCTTTAATGACTAAAAATCCTGATATGGATTTACCAGAACTTCTTAGTAAAGAACAACATTTACAACTAGATGAATTAAAAAAAGAACTAAATAATCTTAGAGATGTGAACAAACACTACGCAAGACTTGTCTTGGTTGTTAGTAATTTATATAATACATTTTTAGAAAGAGTTGTTCCTACCGAGATGCAAGGTTACAATAAGGTTGCATCTAAAAACCCATCTATCTTGGAAGTGAGAGTGTAATATGGCTTCTATATTTAATGCACTTCATATTGGATACTCCGGGCTTAATGTAGCTCAGATTGGTATCAATACGACAGGTCATAATATTTCAAATGCTGAGGTGGATGGCTATACAAGACAAAGAGTTATTACCGCTGCTGCAACACCTCTTCAAACATATCCTGGTAATGTCGGTAACGGTGCGCAAGTTATGGATATTAAAAGAGTATTTGACAACTTTGTTTTTGATAGATACACTGATATTTCTGAAACTAAAGAGTATAGTGATTTTGAGACCAAGACACTGGAAGAGCTTTCGACATACTTTCCTGAAATTGATGGTGTTGGTATAAAAGCTGACTTAACTGAGTACTATAATATGTGGCAAACTTTTGCTGACAACCCAGATAATGATGCTATAAAATTAGCCTTAGCAACTCAAACAAAAACTCTTACGCAACATATTGCCTATACACAAACTCAAGTAAAAAGTTTGCAATCTCAACTTAATGATCAACTAGCAGTTAATATAAATGAAGTTAACTCTATAGCGAAGCAGTTAGCTGATTTAAATAAATCTATAGAGATTGCAGAAGCTGGAAAAACATATACTGCAAATGATTTAAGAGATAAAAGAAATGTGATGGAACGCAGTTTGGCAAGACTAATCGGTGCTGTTACTAATGCAGGACAAATTGAGTCAAATATACAAGTAGATAGTTCTTCAAATACTAAAACTGGAAGTTATAGTGTTAGTGTTAATGGTTTTAATATTGTTGATGGTAATTCATTTCATCCAATTTATTTATCTAGAGAGAATAATTCAAATGGCTTTTATGAAGTTTCATATGAGAGACAAGATGGTACTCTTATCCAGATTGCAGAAAAAATAAGTGGTGGTGTAGTAGGGTCTATATTAAATCTTCGTGGAGCTTCTCTTGACACCACAAGCGGTATGCCAACAGACGGTGTAGTCCAAAATGTTGTTGCACAAATGGATGCTTTTGCAAAAGGTCTGATAGAGTCTACAAATAATGTTTACGCAAACAGCGCTACAAAAAGAATGGAATCAAATAAATTAGATTTAAATCCAACCAACTCTCTTGTTAATTCAACTTTGAATGTACAAACTGGATCTTTTGAGATGATTGTATATGATATTGATGGCAACGTTACCACTAAAAGAGAAATAGTAATAAATCAGGCAACTACCATGACTGGTGTAGCAGGTTCAAATTCTATTCAAGGGCAGATAGAAGCACAGATCGATGATAATGGCGATGGTAATGCAAACAATGATATAAATAACTTTATACAGTTTAATTGGGCTACATTTGCTGGTGGGGGGAATGCACTTGAATTGACATTAGATCCGCTTGCTGAATCTAGAGGCTATACTTTTTCAATGCAAGATATTTTAAAAGATACATCATATTCATCTGGAAGTAATTTTGCAGGTGCACTTGGTATGAGTAGATATTTTGACGGTGATAGTGCCCAAAGCATCAGTCTTAATTATACACTAGCTAACAATCCTACTCTAATAACGCCTGGAGCTACACCAGTAGCAGGGGACAATGTTGTTGCGCTTAATATGGTTCAGCACCAGTATGAAAAATTTGATTTTTATGTTGGCAATCAAGATTTTAACACTACTACATATGCTATGTTTGACATCATCGCAACAGAAGTGGGTACTCAAACAAATGCCGCAATACTTAAAAATGAAACTATAACAACACAGTATAATGCAACTGAGCTAGAGTATAATTCAGTATCAAAAGTAAGTCTAGATGAAGAGATGACAAACTTGATTAAATATCAAACATCATATGGTGCTGCTGCAAAAATTATAACTACAATTGACCAGATGATGCAGACACTTCTTGGAATAAAACAGTAAAGCAGATGCCAAAATTCAGTATTACTGTATTAGTTTCTGTTTTTCTATTTTCTTTTGTAGGCTCTTTCTTTTATAGCATAGATGCTTACTCCCTAGATAGTAATTCTATACTTCTCCCTCCATCACTAGATCATTTACTTGGAACAGATAGGTTAGGACGTGATATCCTTGCTAGACTTATTGAAGGTGGAAAAATATCTTTGATCATTGGTGTAGGAAGTGCCTTTATAGCATCTGTAATAGGCCTTATTTTAGGTTCTATGGCTGGATACTTTAGAGGAAATGTAGATAAAGCTTTTGTTATTATGGTTGATCTGTTTTTAACATTCCCAACTTTCTTCTTACTTTTAGCACTTGTTAGTTATGTAAATGCATCTGCATGGGTTTTAATAGTCATAATATCAATTACTGGCTGGATGACAACAGCAAGGCTGATTCGTTCAGAGAGTTTTAGAGTCACATCTGAGCCGTTTGTAAAGATTTTGAATATTGCTAAGGTAAGTAAGATAAAAATTCTTTTTAAATATTACGCTCCAATATTAGCACCGATTTACTTTGTAAGTTTTACTTTTGGTGTTGGTGGAGCTATACTTGCAGAATCAGGGTTGAGCTTTTTGGGACTAGGAATTGTGGCTCCACAAATGAGCTGGGGAACAATTTTAAGTGGGGGAAAAGAGGTTATAGAAATTGCGTGGTGGGTTAGTTTCTTCCCTGGGCTTATGATTTTTCTAGTTACATTTTCTCTTATAAATATTTCAAACTATTTACAGCAATTAACAAACCAAAAACAGATTCAAAACTAAAGGCTATCAGATGCAAGATAGAAATATAGGATATTTTTTCATAGTATTTGCAAGTGTAATAATTGTTCTTGCAGGTATTAAGAGTGCGACAGCGATAGTTATACCTTTTTTACTTGCTCTCTTTATTGCAATAATTCTTTCACCATCATATAATTACTTTAATAAAAAAGGCTTACCAAATGGTTTATCATTAGTGTTAGTTATAACTATATTTGTAATATTTTTAGCATCTGTAGCAAAACTAATAGGGACATCTGCTCAAGAATTTAGTTCCAATATAGGTTCCTATGAACAGCAACTCTCCGGAAGTTTTCATAAAATTACTGAGATGGCTGTGAGTTTAGGAATAGAATTACCTGAAGAAGAGATTACTAGTATTATAAACCCTAAGCAGATTATGCAACTTACTAGTGGAATAGTTCAAGGTATAGGTTCAATGTTTACAAACGGTTTTGTAATTCTTTTGAGTGTTGTTTTTATGCTTTTAGAATCTGGGCATTTTGTAAGTAAGATTACCCATGCAACAAATGATAATAGAGCAATATCAAATATACAAGAGATAATTAGTAAAATAAAAAGATATATGGTCTTAAAGGCACTAATATCAATATTTACAGGTTTTGTTATATGGATTGCTCTTTTATTTGTGGGTACTGATTACGCTTTTCTTTGGGCTGTTTTAGCTTTTATGCTAAATTTTATTCCAAATATTGGTTCTATTATAGCCGCAGTTCCAGCAGTGCTACTCACCTTGATTCAATTAGGTTCTGTTAGTGCATTAATAGTAAGTGCAATATATGTTGGAGTAAATATAATTATAGGCTCTGTAATTGAGCCAAAAATTATGGGTAGAGGCTTGGGGTTATCTACATTAGTTGTATTTTTATCATTACTGTTTTGGGGATGGTTACTTGGAATAGTAGGGATGCTACTTTCAATTCCACTTACAATGATGGCTAAAATAGTTTTAGATGAAAATGAAAATACAAGATGGATAGCTGTTCTTTTGGGTACAGGAGAGAACCTTGAAGAAGTCAAGTAAGTAAAATAAAAGAGCAAAATGGATATACTTGCCCTTTAAAATTCTTCAAGGTTTATGATGTCAAATAATAATATGAAAATTAGAAAATGTCTTTTTCCAGCAGCTGGATATGGTACAAGATTTTTACCTGCAACTAAAGCTATCCCAAAAGAGATGCTGCCAGTTTTAACAAAACCATTACTGCAATATGGTGTAGAAGAAGCAATAAGTGCTCAAGTCGAGACGATGGCTATTGTAACGGGTCGTGGTAAAAGAGCCATTGAAGACCATTTTGACATATCTTATGAACTCGAACATCAGATTAAAGGCACTTCAAAAGAGCACTATTTAACTGAAATAAGAGAAGTAATCACAAACTGTACATTTTCATATACAAGACAGATTGAGATGAAAGGTTTAGGCCATGCAATTGCTTGTGGTGAAACACTTATTGGTAATGAACCCTTCGCTGTAATCTTAGCAGATGACTTATGTGACAACGAAGATGGAGACTCAGTTTTATCTCAAATGATTAGCTTATATGAAAAGTATAAATGTAGCATTGTTGCAGTTGAAGAGATTCCGATAAAAGATTCAAACAAATATGGTGTAATTGCCGGTGAAACAATAGAAGAAAATGTTATAAGAGTTACAAATATGGTAGAAAAACCTGAGCCAGAGGATGCGCCATCAAATTTAGCAATCATTGGTAGATATATACTTACACCTGATATATTTGAGATTATCAAAGATACAAAAGCCGGTCGTGGTGGAGAGATACAGATAACAGATGCCCTTCTTACACAAGCAAAACAAGGTAAGGTTATAGCATATAAATTTAAAGGTAAAAGATTTGATTGTGGTAGCGTTGATGGCTTCGTTGAAGCGACAAACTACTTTTATAACAAACAGAAATAACGGAAAAAATTATGATATTAATGATAGATAATTACGATAGCTTTACTTACAATATAGTTCAGTATTGCAGAGAATTAGGCGCGGATTTAAAAATAATTAGAAATGATGAGATGAATGTAAGTGAAATAGAAGCGCTTAGCCCAGAAAAGATAATTATCTCACCCGGTCCTGCATCTCCAGACGAAGCTGGTGTGACTTTAGAAGTAATAGATTATTTTAAAGACAAACTTCCAATTCTTGGCATTTGTTTAGGACATCAGAGTATAGCTCAAGTTTTTGGAGCAGATGTAGTTCGTGCAAAAAATATGATGCATGGTAAAACTTCAACTATGAAACGAGTAGGTGAATGTGAGATTTTTAAAAATTTGCCACAAGAATTTATTGCAACTAGATATCACTCCCTAATAGTAGATAAAGAATCTCTTCCAGAAATAGTAGAAGCTACAGCATATAGCACAGATGATGATGAAATAATGGCTCTCAAGATTAAAGATAAAGATATTTATGGAGTTCAATTCCATCCTGAGTCTATTATGAGTGAGTATGGACATGAAATTATTGGGAATTTCTTAAAACTATGAGTCATAGATTCGTCTTATTCTCAATACTGGGAATAGATGCATTTATACTTTTTTTTCAAACATCTTCACTCTCAATTTCTCATGCAGAATCTATGATTCTTTATGGAGATTTCTCTTTTTTACAACTAATTATAAAAACCTCTCTATATTTTTTTGGTTCGAATGATTTTGCACTAAGATTTCCTATGATTATATTGCATCTCTTAAGTGGAGTGTTACTATATAAGATTTCAAAAGCTTATCTCCAAAATAGAAAAAATCGACTATGGCTACTTCTTATATTTGTTCTTTTACCTGGAGTAATAAGTTCTGCAATTATTGTAGAGAGTGCAGGCTTGATAATCTTTGGATTACTATTTTTTGTATATGCCTATGAGAATTTTTCAAGAAAATATATATATTTAATTCTTAGTACTTATGTGCTAATAAGTGGAGAATTTGTATATTTATTTTTAGCACTATCTATTTTTTCGATATATACAAAGCAGAGAACTTTTTTTATATATAATATGTTTGCTTTTTTTATATCACTGTTTATATACGGTGTAGATACTAAGGGGATCCCACAAGGGCATTTTTTAGATTCAATAGCTGTATATACCGCAATATTTACTCCAATTATCTTTATTTATATTTTTTATATTTTATACAGAAGGTATTTGACTAAACAAATAGATATTTTATGGTTTATATCATCAGTTGCATTTGTATTTTCACTACTTTTGTCTTTTAGACAAAGAATAGAGTTAGAACATTTCGCTCCATATCTTATTTTAGCTCTTCCATTAGCGGCACAAACATTTTACCATTCTTATAGAGTTAGGCTTAAAATATTTAGAACAAAATATAGAGTTGCTTTTGTAGTATCACTTGTGTTGCTGATGTTAAATTCATTAGTAGTATTTTTTAATAAAGAGATTTACATATTTATAGATAACCCCCAAAATCATTTTGCATACAATATGCATGTAGCAAAAGAGTTGGCTGATGAACTAAAAAGCAGAGGCATCGAGTGTGTAGATACAGATTATAAGATGTCTAGTCGATTAAAGTTTTATGGTGTAACTAATTGCAACACTAATGTACTTGTTGAAATTAGTAAAAAAGAAGAAAATAGAAATAATGTAACAATAAGTTACAGTAATAGACCTGTATATTTTGCTATTGTTACAAAAGTAAACACTAATTAAATCTATTGAGCGCTAACTCTTAACTAAAGAGAGTAATTTAATAACATGTGATAAAATTGCTATCAAATAATAAAACAGGGAGTTGCAAATGGCTCAAAAAGCGATTAGAGAATATGATGCAAAGTCGATTTTAGCAAAACATTGGGATAAGTATTTTCCAGACTTTACTTATGCTTATGAAACTGTAATGGTTCAAAATGGATCAGAATTAAAGAAAGCTTCAAAAGATAAAGCTTGGTTAAAAGATAAAGCATTAGTTGCTAAACCGGATATGCTATTTGGTAAAAGAGGTAAAAATGATTTAGTACTCTTTAGAGATGCTAAACCAGGTGATGTTTCTCTAGCTAAAGCTACATCTTGGATTGATGAAAAATCATCAACAGAGCAATCTGTATATTTTTCATTTGATGGAGAGACTCCTACAGGTGAAGCAAAAGTTGATATGCTAACTCAATTTATTGTTGAGCCGTTTACTCCACACAAACAAGAAGAAGAATATTACATCTCTGCAACAGTAGTTGGTGATTATGATATGCTTTACATGTCTGCTGAAGGTGGAATGGAAGTAGAAGAGGGTTGGGATGAAAAAGTTACAGAAGTAGCGTTCGCAATTACTGATACTGAAGAAGAAATAGCTAAAAAAATTAAAGCTAACATTCCTGCTGACGTTGCAAAAGCTGATAAAGCCGCATTTGCTGAATTTGCAATAGGTTTTTTCAAAGCGTATAGAGAGTTGAATTTTGCTTATCTTGAAATCAATCCATTTGTAATGCAAGGCAAAAAAATAGAACTACTTGATATGGTTGCAAAACTTGATGATACTGCAGGTTTTATGATGGTAGAAGAGTGGGGTGATGTTGAATATCCTACAGCATTTGGTATGGAAGCAAAATCTCCGGAAGTTGCAGCAATTGAAGAAGCAGATTCTAAAACAGGTGCTTCACTGAAACTTACTCTACTTAAGCCTGAAGCTAGAATTTGGACTATGGTTGCTGGTGGTGGTGCTTCAGTTGTTTATGCTGACACTATTGCTGATTTAGCTGGAATTGATGATTTAGCTAACTATGGTGAATACTCTGGTGGTCCAACTACTGGTGAGACTAAGTTTTATGCTGAAACACTTCTTGATCTTATGACAAGAGAAAAAGATTCTAAAGATCGTGAAAAGATCTTAATTATCGGTGGAGCAATTGCTAATTTTACAGATGTTGCAGCAACATTCACAGGTATTATTCAAGCTTTTGAAAATTATGCAGAAAAAATGCTTGAAGTTGGTATTAAGATATATGTTCGTCGTGGTGGACCAAACTACGAGAAGGGTCTTAAAGATATCAAAGAGGCTGCAGATAGACTTGGTCTTTATATTGAAGTTTATGGACCGGAAACACATGTTACAGACATCGTGCGTATGGCACTAGCAAAGTAGGGAGAAAATATGGCACAATTATTTACTAGAGATACTCAAGCAATTTTTTGGAACAACAACAAAACTGCAATCCAAAGAATGTTAGATTATGATTATACAATTAAAAGAGAAAAACCATCGGTAGCAGCTATTGTAGCTCCAACTGCAGGAAACAAGTTTGATAAATTCTTCTATGGACCAGACGAAGTAATGATTCCTCTTTTTAGAACTACTGCAGAAGCAAAGGCTGCTCAGCCTCAAGCTGACGTACTTTTAAACTTTGCATCTTTTAGAACAGCTTACGATGTCACTATGGAAGCTTTAAACCTTGGTGGTTTTACTTCTATTATGATTACTGCAGAAGGTATCCCAGAGAGACTTGCTCGTGCTATGAATGAATTTGCAAGAGGTAAAAATGTTACAGTGATAGGCCCGGCAACTGTTGGTGCTATAGCTCCTGGTGCATTTAAAATTGCTAATATTGGTGGAACAATTGAAAATATCGTTCAATCTAAGCTTCATCGTGCAGGTTCATGTGGACTTGTAACTCGTTCTGGTGGTTTATTTAACGAGCTTTCTAACATTATTTCTCTTAATGCTGATGGTATCGCTGAAGGTGTAGCTATTGGTGGAGATAGATTTGTTGGATCAGTTTTTATAGATAATCTACTTAGAATGGAAGCTAACCCAGAAGTTAAATATATGTTACTTTTAGGTGAAGTTGGTGGTACTGAAGAGTATAAAGTTATAGATGCTATTAAAGCTGGAAAACTTACTAAGCCAATTATTGCATGGTGTATTGGTACAATTGCTAAGCACTATGATAGTGGTGTTCAATTTGGTCACGCTGGTGCATCTGCTAATGATGATAGAGAAACAGCAGAATCAAAAAACACTGCAATGAGAGAAGTTGGTATACATGTTCCAGGTTCATTTAATGATTTACCAGAGATAATTTCTGCTGTTTATCATGACTTACATGCACAGGGTAAAATAAAAGACATTCAAGAGCCTGTTCTTAATCTTGTTCCTAAAGCTAGAAAAAGCAAAGAGTTTATCTGTACAATTTCCGATGATAGAGGTGAAGAAGCTCACTACTGTGGATATCCAATCAGTTCTGTTGCAACTCCAGATACAGGATTTACTGTTGGTGACGTAATGAGTATTCTATGGTTCAAGAAAAGATACCCAAGATGGGCCGTTGATTTCTTAGAAACTGTACTTAAAACTGTTGCTGATCATGGTCCTGCTGTTTCTGGTGCACACAATGCAAAAGTAACTGCAAGAGCTGGTAAAGATGTAATAAGTTCACTAATCGCTGGTCTTCTTACTATAGGTCCAAGATTTGGTGGGGCAATTGATGGCGCTGCTAAATATTTCAAATATGCTGATGATAATAACTTGTCTCCAAAAGAGTTCTTAGAATATATGAAAAAAGAAGGTGTGCCAATTCCTGGAATCGGACATAGAATCAAATCACTTAAGAACCCGGATTTACGTGTTGAAGGTCTTAAAAAATTTGCTAAAGAGTACTTTCCAAGTACTCCACTTCTTGACTATGCATTAACAGTTGAGCAATTAACAACATCTAAAAAAGAGAATTTAATTCTTAATGTTGATGGTACAATTGGTATCTTAATGGTTGATATGTGGAGAGCACTTGCTTACGAAGATGAAGAAATTGATGTATTTATTGATGCTGGTGCATTAAATGCATTCTTTATTCTTGGTAGATCTATAGGTTTTATCGGTCATATTCTTGATGAGAAAAGACTTGCAATGCCTATGTATAGACATCCAATGGATGATATTTTATATGATGTACAAAAAGCAGAAGAACTTTAATAAACAACTTTTTCCAGGGAATAGATATTCCTTGGAAACCTTTCCTTCTCCTTCTCAATAATTTTTAAATTTTAAGATATTTTGCTATACTCTATCATTAATTATAATTTCTAAGGGTCTTTTATGAAAAAAGCATTCACTATGATAGAACTAGTTTTTGTACTTGTTGTAATAGGTATATTAGCAGCCGTGATGATCCCAGGGATGAAGTCCACAAAACTACGAGAAGCTGCTATACAAGTTGTATCACATATAAGATATACTCAGCATCTGGCGATGATTGATGATAAGTTTGATTCTACTGATGCTGATTGGTATAAAAGTAGGTGGCACATTCTTTTTGGTAGTTCAGCTGATACAGAAAATAAAATAGCTTATAGTATATTTTCTGATAAAGATTCACTAGCAGGTACAGCTCCAGATGGAAAACCAAATTTAACAAATAATGAGATAGCTTTTAATCCTGAAAATACTGATAAATATTTAAGTGGGGGTTATTCTGGTATTTTAACTTCAAGTGATTCAAGAGCAACTAAGAATATGAACTTAGGTCTTAGTTATGGTCTTAATGATTTAAATGGTGTTGTTTTTAATGGAGGTTGCGCAAGTGCAACAATAAAAAGATTAACTTTTGATCATCTAGGTAGACCAATACAAGGTACTTTAAATGGATTTACAAAATCATATGAAACAAATAAATTAATCCAAACAAGATGTGAGATAGTTCTCTCAAGCCCAGAAGGCAGTGTTACCATAGCAATAGAGCCAGAAACAGGTTATGCTCATATATTAGATTCATAAATATTTAGACAGCGTTTGGCTGTCTAAATTTACACAAAAAGGAAGTTTTAGAAACTTCCCAACCGATTAAGATTCTTCTAAGCAACAACCCCCTATAATTCCCATCCACAAACAAAGAGACCTTGTCAAAAAGGCCTAGAGAGACTTCGAGTTGAAGCTTTTGAGATTGTTTGAGATCATTGAAAACTAAGCAAGTAAATAGACTTAATAACTAACGAAACAAGTTAGCGATTAGGCATTAATAAGTTTACTTAGAAATAACTAATTAACAACAACCGTCTATTCTATTTGAATCCAGCAATGGATCCCAATAGTATAGATACATACAAAGTCCACAGACTGTTCACGCGGTTTGTGGCAACAAAGCCAATGATTTTTAAATCTTGGGCAAAGATCAGTAATTTCACAGCAATGTGATCTTTACATAATTCAATTATGGAGAGTTTGATCCTGGCTCAGAGTGAACGCTGGCGGCGTGCTTAACACATGCAAGTCGAACGATGATTAAGAGCTTGCTCTTATGATTAGTGGCGCACGGGTGAGTAATATATAGTTAATGTACCTCGAAGACCGGGATAGCCATTGGAAACGATGATTAATACTGGATACTCCTTCTAAACTCAAGTTTAGTCGGGAAACGTTTTTTCGCTTCGAGATCAGTCTATATCCCATCAGTTTGTTGGTGAGGTAATGGCTCACCAAGGCAATGACGGGTAGCGGGTTTGAGAGGATGATCCGCCACACTGGTACTGAGACACGGACCAGACTCCTACGGGAGGCAGCAGTGAGGAATATTGCACAATGGGGGAAACCCTGATGCAGCAACGCCGCGTGGAGGATGACGCATTTCGGTGTGTAAACTCCTTTTATGAGTCAAGAAAATGACGGTAGCTCATGAATAAGCACCGGCTAACTCCGTGCCAGCAGCCGCGGTAATACGGAGGGTGCAAGCGTTACTCGGAATCACTGGGCGTAAAGGACGCGTAGGCGGGCTTGTAAGTCAGATGTGAAATCCAATGGCTCAACCATTGAACTGCATTTGAAACTACGAGTCTAGAGTATGGGAGGGGGAGATGGAATTAGTGGTGTAGGGGTAAAATCCGTAGATATCACTAGGAATACCGAAAGCGAAGGCGATCTCCTGGAACATTACTGACGCTAAGGCGTGAAAGCGTGGGGAGCAAACGGGATTAGATACCCCGGTAGTCCACGCCCTAAACGATGAACACTAGTCGTCGGGATGCTTGTCATCTCGGTGATGCACTTAACAGATTAAGTGTTCCGCCTGGGGAGTACGGTCGCAAGATTAAAACTCAAAGGAATAGACGGGGACCCGCACAAGTGGTGGAGCATGTGGTTTAATTCGAAGATACGCGAAGAACCTTACCTAGCCTTGACATTGATAGAATCTTTCAGAGATGAGAGAGTGCCCTTCGGGGAGCTTGAAAACAGGTGCTGCACGGCTGTCGTCAGCTCGTGTCGTGAGATGTTGGGTTAAGTCCCGCAACGAGCGCAACCCTCGTCCTTAGTTGCCAGCAGGTTAAGCTGGGCACTCTAGGGAGACTGCCTTCGCAAGGAGGAGGAAGGTGAGGACGACGTCAAGTCATCATGGCCCTTATGGCTAGGGCTACACACGTGCTACAATGGGGCGTACAGAGTGTTGCGATACCGCGAGGTGGAGCCAATCACTTAAAGCGTCTCTCAGTTCGGATTGGAGTCTGCAACTCGACTCCATGAAGCTGGAATCACTAGTAATCGTAGATCAGCAATGCTACGGTGAATACGTTCCCGGGTCTTGTACTCACCGCCCGTCACACCATGGGAGTTGATTTCACCCGAAATTGGGAAGCTAACCTTCGGGAGGCTACCACTTACGGTGGAATTAGCGACTGGGGTGAAGTCGTAACAAGGTAACCGTAGGAGAACCTGCGGTTGGATCACCTCCTTTCTAGAGTAAAGAGAGATCATTCGTTTGATCATCTTACAAAGAAAATCTCACAGAGATGTTAGTTATTAGTTTATTACTTGCTTAGTTTTCAGTGATCTAATCATTTGAAATGGGGGGTTAGCTCAGCTGGGAGAGCGCCTGCCTTGCACGCAGGAGGTCAGCGGTTCGATCCCGCTACTCTCCACCATTTCATTTTTTTATAAAGCGTTAAAATCAAATATAAGTTCTTAAATATAAGAGTTTATATTTGGTTTTAAAACCAAAAAGTTCATTAAATTATAATTGTTAAAGTCAACATATATAAGAGATAAAAGAATTTATTCAATTATTAATTATATTACTAAATAACTACAAAATCAACAGGATCTGTCTTGGATGATGTATAAGTACATTAAACAAGGTAGTGAACGCAAATTAGAAAAAAAGATATTAAGGGCCATAGGTGGATGCCTTGGCTAGTAGAGGCGATGAAAGACGTATCAGGCTGCGATAAGCCTCGGGGAGCTGCCAAAGAGCTTTGATCCGGGGATTTCTGAATGGGGCAACCCAGCATGGTGCGAATCATGTTACCCTTTCGAGGGGGCGAACTCAGGGAAGTGAAACATCTCAGTACCTGAAGGAAAAGAAATCAAACGAGATTCCCAAAGTAGCGGCGAGCGAAATGGGATTAGGGCTGTTAGTGATAATATATTTGTTAGGTGAACACTTTGGAAAGAGTGAGCATAGAGGGTGATACTCCTGTAACCGAAAACATTTATATGGTACTAGATTAACGAACGAGTAGGTCGGGACACGTGTTATCTTGACTGAATATGGGGGGACCACCCTCCAACCCTAAATACTACTACTAGACCGATAGCGAACAAGTACCGTGAGGGAAAGGTGAAAAGGACCGCGGTGAGCGGAGTGAAATAGAACCTGAAACCTATGGCTTACAATCATTCGGAGCACTATTGTCGTAAGACAAGTGTGACGGACTGCCTTTTGCATAATGAGCCTGCGAGTTGTGGTATCTGGCAAGGTTAATCGAACGAGAAGCCGTAGCGAAAGCGAGTCTTAATAGGGCGAATTAGTCAGATGCTGCAGACCCGAAACTAAGTGATCTATCCATGAGCAGGTTGAAGCTGGTGTAAGAGCCAGTGGAGGACCGAACGGGTAAAGGTTGAAAACTTTTCCGATGACTTGTGGATAGGGGTGAAAGGCCAATCAAACTTAGTGATAGCTGGTTCTCTCCGAAATATATTTAGGTATAGCCTCGAGCATTAGCATGAAGGGGTAGAGCACTGACAGGGCTAGGGCTGCTTACCGCGGTACCAAACCCTATCAAACTCCGAATACTTCATGTGTAACCTCGGGAGTCAGGCGGTGGGTGATAAAATCCATCGTCGAGAGGGGAACAACCCAGACTAGCAGCTAAGGTCCCAAAGTCTTGTCTAAGTGGAAAAGGATGTGGAGTTGCTGTGACAACCAGGAGGTTGGCTTAGAAGCAGCCATCCTTTAAAGAAAGCGTAACAGCTCACTGGTCTAGCGATTCTGCGCCGAAAATATAACGGGGCTAAGACAAGCACCGAAGCTCTAGATTTGAGATTTATCTCAAGTGGTAGGAGAGCGTTCCATTCAGCGTTGAAGGTACACCGGTAAGGAGTGCTGGAGCGGATGGAAGTGAGCATGCAGGCATGAGTAGCGAGAAAAGGGATGAGAATTCCCTTCGCCGTAAACCCAAGGTTTCCTACGCGATGCTCGTCATCGTAGGGTTAGTCGGGACCTAAGTCGAGTCCGAAAGGGGTAGACGATGGCAAATCGGTTAATATTCCGATACCGACGGTTGTTCGTTTGAGTGATGGGGGGACGCATAGAGTTAATCGAGCTCGCTGATGGAATAGCGGGTCGAAGGACGTAGGTCGAGAAGTAGGCAAATCCGCTTCTCATGAGACCGAGATCTTACAGGCCGAGCAATATCTTCGGATAGCGCTTGGAATCGATGATACTGTCGTGCCGAGAAAAGCCTCTAAACGAGAACAACCGTTGCCCGTACCGTAAACCAACACAGGTGGGTGAGATGAGTATTCTAAGGCGCGTGGATGAACCCTGGTTAAGGAACTCTGCAAACTAGCACCGTATCTTCGGTATAAGGTGTGCCCTGTTTGTTAGGAGATTTACTCTCCAAAGCGAATAAGGGTCGCAGCAAAGTGTCCCTCCCGACTGTTTACCAAAAACACAGCACTCTGCTAACTCGTAAGAGGATGTATAGGGTGTGACGCCTGCCCGGTGCTTGAATGTTAAATGGATTGCTTAGCTTTGCGAAGGCATGAAATGAAGCACAAGTAAACGGCGGCCGTAACTATAACGGTCCTAAGGTAGCGAAATTCCTTGTCGGTTAAATACCGACCTGCATGAATGGCGTAACGAGATGGGAGCTGTCTCAACCAGGGATCCAGTGAAATTGTAGTGGAGGTGAAAATTCCTCCTACCCGCGGAAAGACGGAAAGACCCCGTGCACCTTTACTATAGCTTGACACTGCTATTGGGATATTCATGTGCAGGATAGGTGGGAGCCATTGATTCTACGACGCCAGTTGTAGATGAGGCATCCTTGAGATACCACCCTTGAATATTCTGATAGCTAACTCCGTACGATTATCTCGTGCGAGGACAATGTCTGGTGGGTAGTTTGACTGGGGCGGTCGCCTCCTAAAAAGTAACGGAGGCTTACAAAGTTCGGCTCAGGTGGGTTGGAAATCCACCGTAGAGTATAATGGCACAAGCCGGACTGACTGTAAGACATACAAGTCGAGCAGAGTCGAAAGACGGTCATAGTGATCCGGTGGTTCTGTGTGGAAGGGCCATCGCTCAAAGGATAAAAGGTACGCCGGGGATAACAGGCTGATCTCCCCCAAGAGCTCACATCGACGGGGAGGTTTGGCACCTCGATGTCGGCTCATCGCATCCTGGGGCTGGAGCAGGTCCCAAGGGTATGGCTGTTCGCCATTTAAAGCGGTACGCGAGCTGGGTTCAGAACGTCGTGAGACAGTTCGGTCCCTATCTTCCGTGGGCGTAGGAACGTTGAAGAGAGCTGACCCTAGTACGAGAGGACCGGGTTGGACATGCCACTGGTGCACCAGTTGTTCTGCCAAGAGCATCGCTGGGTAGCTACGCATGGATGAGATAACCGCTGAAAGCATCTAAGCGGGAAGCCAACTTTAAGATGAACGTTCCCTGAAGTACGCTTGAAGACTACAAGCTTGATAGGCTGGGTGTGTACGCAGAGCAATCTGTTTAGCTGACCAGTACTAATAGTACGTTTGTCTTTTTTTTAGTTCACTACCTTGTTTAGTGTATTACATAATATACATATAGTTATTTAGAAAAAACATGTTGACTTTAGTCCTATGCTTTGAAATGGCATACGACACACGACAATCATAACTTAATGAGAAATCATTAATACCCCTTTATTGACTCAAAACAGTCAAGTAAAAGAACATCTAGGTGTCTTTTTACTTGATTGTCTAGGTGGCTATAGAGAGAGGGAAACGCCTGGCTCCATTCCGAACCCAGAAGCTAAGCCTCTCATCGCTGATAATACTGATCCTTGCAGGATTGGAAACGTAGGTCGCTGCCTAGTTGATCAATTTTACTCTTTTACTATCAAATCACTAAAATTAAAATCATTTTAACTACTTTTATTATTATAATAAATCTTTGAATTATCTATTATTATGGTATTATTTCATATATTATTTTAGGATAAAATATGAAAAATTATATTAAAAATCAAATCAAAAAATCTTATGAAACTAAACAAGCTATTTATGAAAATGAAGAGTTATTAAATAAAATTTTAGAAGTTTCACAGTTGTGTGTTGAACTTTATAAAGGCCCAAAAAAGACTATATTAGCCGGGAATGGTGGAAGTGCTGCAGATGCACAGCATATAGCTGCTGAATTGGTTGGTAGATATGGCTTTGATAGACCTTCTTTACCTTCTTTAGCTCTTACTACAGATACATCTAATCTAACTGCAATTGCTAACGATTATGGGTATGATAAAGTTTTTTCCCGTCAACTAGAAGGTATGGGACAAGAAGGAGATATATTTATAGGTATATCAACTTCTGGTAATTCTGTAAATATTGTTAATGCATTTAATAGTGCAAAAGAAAAAGGTATAACAACTGTTGCTTTAGTAGGTCGCGATGGTGGAGAAATGGCTAGAATAGCTGATTATGCTTTAATTGTTCCATCTGATTCTACGCCTAGAATACAAGAGTCTCATATATTGATTGGGCATATTATATGCGATATTATTGAAAAAGAAACATTTGGTGACGGTGTAAGCTAATTGCAAATGAATAAAGCTCTTTTTCTTGATCGTGATGGTGTCATAAATATTGAAAAAGATTATCTTTTTAAGATAGAAGATTTTGAGTTTATAGATGGTATATTTAATCTTTGTAATTATTACCAAAAATTAGGTTTTATTATTATTGTTGTTACTAATCAATCCGGTATTGATAGAGGCTATTATACAGAAAGAGATTTTGATAAGTTGACTGATTGGATGATGAATTATTTTTCTTCTAAAGGTATAAATCTTAAAAAAGTATATTATTGCCCTCATCATCCAAATATATCTGGTGAATGTAGTTGCAGAAAACCGAACCCAGGAATGTTGCTTAAAGCAAGTGAAGAATTTAATATTGATTTGAAAAATTCTATCATGATCGGTGATAAAGAGAGAGATGTCCTTGCTGGTATTAACGCTGGTTTAACTACTACTTATTTACTAGATGAGAGTAAGAGTGTTACAGTTTCTAAAGCAAGTAAAATTGTCTCAAAATTAGAGGAAGTATATAGTGTTAATACTTAATAGTGGTGGTACATTTAATAAAAGATATAATCCATTAAATGGTGAATTAGAGATTCCATATGACAATCAAATAATTGATAGAATATTATTAACTTCTGGTTTTAAGTATGATGTAGCGGGCGTAGTTTATAAAGATAGTTTAGATATGGATATGAACGATAGAAAAATGCTTGCCAGTATTATTATGGAATCAAAAGACGATACTTTTATTATCATTCATGGAACAGATACTATGAATATAACAGCTGAGTTTTTATCAGAAATTTTTGAAGATAGAAAAATAATATTTACAGGTGCCATGAATCCATTTGAAATTGATAATGTAGAAGCAAGTGTGAATTTAGGAATGGCAATAGGTTTTGCAAAAGCCAAGCCAAGCAATGGTGTATATATTTGTATGAATGGATTTATAGAACCTTGTAAAAATATAGTTAAAAACAGAACACTAGGAAAGTTTGAACTTGTCAAATAATGTCATTTGTAGTCATTGTCACTTAGAATTTACTGAATCTGTTATGATTAAAGATGGAAGTCACTTTTTTTGTTGTAATGGCTGTCAGGGTGTTTTTAATCTTCTTAGCAATGAAGGTTTTGAGAGCTTTTACGACAAAACCTCAAATACAAAACTAACACCTCCAAGTAAAATATATGAAGATTCATCAACTTTTGATACTGAATCATTTAAAGATGCTTTTATAAAAGTAAACGTTGATGGTTTTAACGAAGTTTCACTAATAATTGAAGGAATTCACTGTTCTGCCTGTGTATGGTTAAATGAAAAAGCTCTTCATAGAATGGATGGAGTAATCGAAGCTAACATTAATTTTACAAATAACAAAGCAACTATTGTATGGGCTGGTAATGTTGTAAAACTATCGAGTATTATTGAGATGATTCGTTCTATCGGCTACAATGCTTTTGCTTATGATGCTTCTATTCAAGAAGCTCATGCCAATAAAGAAAGAAAGTCTTATTATTTGAAAATGGCAGTTGCAATTTTTGCTTCTATGAATATTATGTGGATAGCAGTAGCACAGTATGCCGGATACTTTAGTGGAATCACTCAAGATGTGAAAACAATACTTAATATTGCTGAAGGTGTACTTGCTACACCTGTTCTTTTTTATAGCGGTTGGGTCTTTTTTAGAGGTGCATACTACGGCTTGAAGACAAAAGTTGTTAATATGGATCTTCTTGTAGCAACTGGAGCTTTACTTACTTATATATACTCTATTTTCATAACTGTAGCAGAGCATGGTGAAGCTTACTTTGATTCAGTTAGTATGATTATTACTTTTGTTCTTATAGGTAAGTTTTTAGAAGTGCTTAGTAAAAAGAATGCAGCTGATACGCTAGATGTGATTGGGAAGCATATTCCAAGTGAAGTAAATCTAGTTATTAATGGTGCTATTGTAGCTTGTAAGCTTGATAATGTAAAAGTTGGGGATAGAGTAGTTGTAGCATCTGGAGAAAAGGTTTTACTTGATGGAGAAATTATTAGTGGAGAAGGTTCATTTGATGAGTCAAACTTAACTGGAGAGAGCGAACCAATATACAAGAGTGTTGGTGACACTATAATTAGTGGAACAACTAGTATTGATGCTGATGTGCATTTTATAGCTTCCAAAGATTTTAAGCACTCAACACTATCAAACCTTGTAACACTTTTAGAATCTGCAATAAATAAAAAACCTAAAATACAGCAAATGGCAAATAGGTTATCAGAACATTTCTCATCAGCTATTTTAGCTTTCTCATTTTTAACATTTTTCGTTTGGTGGATTTTGGGTAATGATTTTGAGCTCTCTTTTATGATTGGAATTTCTGTAATTGTGATAGCTTGTCCATGTGCATTGGCACTAGCTACGCCTGTTGCTACTTTAGTAGGCCTAAGTTTGGGTGCAAGCAAAGGAATTCTTTTTAAAGAAGCAGCACAGCTTGAGACGATGGCAAAAGTAGACACATTGGTATTAGATAAAACAGGAACTATAACTATCGGAAAGCCAGAGGTAGTAAATGTACATATTTACGGTGAGTTTGATAAAGTATTGTTACATTCACTCACAAAACTATCTAAACATCCTGTTGCATCTGGAATATATAAATACTTAATTGAAGAAAATGAAGATCTTAAAGAGATTATATATGATGAATTCTCTCAGGTACCAGCATCTGGGATAAAGGCCAAGTATGGCGATATAGAAGTTTTAGGTGGTAATTTGAAACTTTTAGAGCAAAATGGCATATCTATAGATTTTACTACAGATAATACAGTTTTTTATTATGTAGTAAATAAAAAGATAGTTGCTATTTATGAGCTTAGTGATAAGATAAAAGATGGAGCTTTAGAACTTGTAAAAGAGTTGAATAGCAGAAATATTAAAACTGTTATGCTTACTGGTGATAATGAGCACATTGCTAAAAAAGTTGCGCAGCAAGTAGGTATTACAGATTTTCTTTATGAACAAACACCAGAAAATAAAGCTGAGTATATAGATAGTCTTCACGAGCAAAAAAGAGTGGTAGTAATGGTTGGAGATGGAGTGAATGATATCTTGGCACTATCATCAGCTGATATAGGTATAGTAATGGGTAGTGGAAGTGATATAGCAGTTGAAATAGGAGATGTTGTTTTACTTAATAACTCACTGAAATCACTTCAGGATGCTTTTAAAATCAGTCGTACTACTTATGGACTTATAAAGCAGAACTTGTTTATATCATTAGCCTATAATGCTATTACAATTCCATTGGCTATGGCAGGTTATGTTATTCCTCTCGTGGCGGCCATATCTATGTCAGTGAGCTCACTCTTGGTTGTTGGTAATTCGATGAGAATAAGATATAAGTGGAAACAAAATTAAAATATGGAGTCTTAAATGGATAATTGGGTAATAGCTATGATGCTAGGAGCTTCAATATTCTTAGGAGCTATCGCACTTTTCGCTTTTCTTTGGGCTATAAAAAATGGTCAGTTTGATGATGAAGAGAAGTTTTTAAATGCTGCAAAGTTTGATGGCGAAGAAGAGTTAAATGATGCATTAAAACAAGAACAGAAAAAAGAAGCTCTTAAAAAAAGCTATAGACCAGAATAAAAAATAGAGTTTAGAAAGTTGTGGAGTAGAGAAAACTGCCCCGAAGGGCAATTTAGATAAATTATTTACCTATAGTTTGTGAGAAAGCATCTAAATCTTCGTCAGAATATTTTCCAACTTGACCTTTCATAAGACCTTTCATTGGACCACCATAAGTACCAGCTTTGTAGCCTTTAAGTGCGTCAGCGATCTCAGCGTGAGTCATTTCAGCAACATTTTTAGATTTACCTAGAGCTGGTTTGCTCCAGTCAGCACCGTGACAAGAAGTACATGCCTTACCATTTACTGCTGCCATTGAAGCCGTTGCTAGTGCTAAAGTAGCGATTGAAGCGATTACGATTTTTTTCATTTTTTTTCCTTAGAATAATTTTCGAACCAATTATAGTGATTTGACTCTTAAATACATGTTAATGAATTATAGTGTATCATTTTATTAAAATAAAACGACATGGATGAGTAGATGAGATACATAGAAAATGACTTAAAAGACAAAACAATTTTAATAACTGGTGGAGCAGGGTTTATCGGCTCTAACTTAGCTTTTTATTTTCAAAATAATCATCCAGATGCAAAAGTAGTTGTTCTAGATAGCTTCAGAAGCGGTGAAACATTTTCAAACGGAAACTTGAAGAGTTTTGGACATTTTAAGAACCTTATAGGATTTCGCGGTGAAGTTATCAGTGGAGATATAAATGACAAAGAATTACTGCTTGATTTAGAGATAAACTATAAATTTGACTATATTTTTCATGAAGCTGCTATATCGGACACAACTGCATTAGAACAAGACTTAATGATTAAGACAAACGTTAACGCATATAAAGATTTACTTGAGTTAGCTATAAGACACGATGCAAATATGATATATGCATCTTCGGCTGCGACTTATGGAAATGCAGAATCTCCTCAGAGAGTTGGAAGAGAAGCGCCTCAGAATGTTTATGGTTTTTCTAAACTAAGTATGGATAATTTAAGCCGTGAGTACATGAAAGAGTGTGATATTTCTATAGTTGGACTTAGATATTTCAATGTTTATGGAGCAGGTGAGTATTTTAAAAACACTACAGCATCTATGGTTTTACAATTTGGGCATCAATTATTAGCCGGCAAAAACCCTAGACTTTTTGAAGATAGTGATAAAATCCTTCGTGATTTTATATATATAGAAGATATAGTTCAAGCTAATGTAAAAGCGATGCAACCAAAAGAGAGTGGTATTTATAATGTAGGAACTGGTAAGGCTAGAAGTTTTCAAGATATAGTAGATATCCTACAGCGTGAACTTGGCACATCTCTTATTTGTGAATATATTCCAAATCCATTTATAGGCAGTTACCAATTTCATACAGAAGCAGATATTACGACAACAAGAGAAGTTCTTGGTTATGAGCCAAGGTTTGTAATGGAAGAAGCTATAAAATCTTATGTTGGTGAAATTAAAAGAATATACGACGAAGAAGTTAAATAATGAAAAGACTTAAAAACTTTACTCCAAAGATATTAGTAGTTGGTGATCTTATGATTGATCATTATTTATGGGGTAGCTGTGAAAGAATATCTCCAGAGGCGCCAGTACAGGTTGTAGATATTTCAAAAGAGACAACAGTTCTTGGTGGGGCTGGTAATGTTATAAATAACCTTAACGCTCTAGGAGCTAAAGTTAGTGTCAGTAGTGTAATAGGTGATGATGATAATGGAGTAGAGCTTATTAATATGTTGAATGCAATTGACGTAGATAGTTCAAACTTAATAGTTCAAAAAGGTAGAAACACATCTAAAAAGAGTCGTATTATCGCTGTTAGTCAGCAAATTCTTAGATATGACAAAGAGAGTAAGAATGAGATTGATAGTGAATCTGTAAGGAAAATAATAGATTTAATTTCTAGTGAGATATCTTCTTATGACATTGTAATACTTTCTGACTATGGTAAAGGTGTTTTAACTCCTGAACTTTGTCAAGGTGTTATCTCTCTTGCAAATAAAAATAATGTAAAAGTTTTAGTGGATCCAAAAGGAAGTGATTTCTCAAAATACAAAGGTGCATATCTTTTAACACCAAATAAAAAAGAAGCTATTCTTGCTACTAACATTAATATTAAAGATGAAGGCTCTTTAAAAGAGGCGCTTGTTAAATTGAAAAATGAAGTTGATTTAGATATTTCTCTAATAACTCTCTCTGAAGGCGGAATTGCTACTTACGACAGTGAAGTGAAAAAGTTTCCTACAGTCGCTAAAGAAGTGTTTGATGTAACAGGTGCGGGTGATACTGTTATAGCATCTATTGCTTTTGCGCTTAGTGCTGGAAAGTCTATTGAAGAGACTGCTTCGTTTGCAAACTTGGCTGCTGGAGTTGTTGTTGGAAAAATTGGTTCTGCAACTGTTACTCTTGAAGAGATTGAAGAATATGAAGCATCTCTGCACAAAAGTACATCAGATGCTCACATTAAGAGTTTTGAAGATATAGCGCAAATAGTAAATCGCTGTAGAGCTAGCGGCAAGAAAGTTGTCTTTACTAATGGTTGTTTTGATATTTTACATGTTGGTCATGTTAAATACCTTCAAGAAGCAAAAAGTTTTGGAGATGTACTTATAGTTGGACTTAACTCCGATGAGTCAGTATCTAGACTTAAAGGTCCGACTCGCCCTGTAAATATAGCACCGGACAGAGCATATATATTGGCAGCGCTTGAAGCTGTTGATTTTGTTGTACCGTTTGAGCAGGATACTCCGCATGAACTTATAAAAATGATAAAACCAGACACCCTTGTAAAAGGTGGTGACTACAAAGGAAAAGATGTTGTTGGAACTGAATTTGCTGGTGAGTTGAAGCTTGTTGACTTTGTTAATGGTAAAAGTACAACAAAAACAATCCAAAAGATACAAGGAAAGTAATGTTTAAAAAACTTGGACTACTAGCTGTATGTGCAGCATCTGCTTTTGCAATGCATAATGTAGAGCTTAATATAAATGATAAAGATTTAGAGTTTGGTGCAAAAGTTGACATGGGTCAGTTTAATGATACTGTTGAGCCAGACAGTGTTTTCGTAGGTGCAAAAGTTTTACACGGTAGTGTAGATAATAGTGAATTTTCCAGTAGTAGCGATATGCAGGATTATTATGAAGTTAACTTTTTAATGCAAAGAAAAGTTGAAGCTACAGATCTTGTTATAGGATTAGGGGTAAAGCTAAATGGTGCTAAAAATTTTAGTAGTGTACCGCTAGGTGCTGAGGCTAGTTACAAACTTGCTTTTAGTGATAAAATGCCACTCTATGTTAAAGGTGCAATTTACTACGCACCTGAAGTTTTATCTATGCAAGATGCAAAAAACTTTTTAGAGTACCGCGCTAGCCTTGATCTTGAAGTGATTAAAAATGGTAGTGTAACTGTAGGTTATAGATCTTTGGATACTAACTATACGGCTAGTGCAGGTGGAGATAAAAACTACAATAAATCTGTTTATGTAGGATTTAAATTCGGTTTTTAGTTTATGTTAAACACTATAATGAGCAAAGCCCATTATAGTGGCAGGGACATTATGTCCCTGCAACCCCCTAAAGCTACAAAAAACTCGTTTTTTGAGATGAAAAACATTATCTTGAGCACTTTAGAGCTGTGATTTCTCTTTTCGTGCTGCTTTATAAAAAAGTTTCTGAGTTGAAATCTCTTTTGGTATTGGAGTTTCATTTATAATATACTCACTCAGTATTTTTGCCAAATATGGTCCAAAAACAAATCCCCTTGAACCAAGCGCATTAATCATATACAAATTCGGATAATAGACAAGTGAGTCTTGTGAAATCTTTGTACCGTTTTTTATAGAGGGATATTTTTTTAGTGAACTCTCATAATCTACAATCTTGCCAACTACCGGAAAATAACTGCTAATTGTGGCTCTTGCACCTTTGTACGTCTTTACAACTTCCAAATTTTCCAAATTTATTAATTCATTGGCTTTAGTTAAAAGAGAATCAATCTGTTGTTTGTCGGTGTTTACATAAAATATACACTTGTCACATGTAGTAATACACTCTATTTGAGATGAATTATGTCTTTCATGAGTTGCTCCTATAGCAACAGTACCATCATTTTTATTTGTAGAAATCGAGATGGATTTATGAATATTAAATGGAATATTTGTTGTTGTCTTAACATCAATTCTAAGCCCGAAAATAGCTGATATATTTATATATGGGAGATATGCTAATGATTTACTTACACCCTGTGTCAGTATGATATTTTTTGCTTTTATATCATCAATCTCATAAAAACTATTTTTATATACTAACTCTTGCAGATCTTTTTTGTAAAAATCACAGCCTTCGACCATTTTATTACAAATACTAAGTGGCTCTATAACAGCTGCATCTTTGTAAAAATATCCATCAATACCTTGAAAGTCATTTGACATCTTTTGTAGCTTCTCTGCATTAAAATAATTATAATCTATCTCATTATTTTCTAGTTTTTCTTTTGAAAAATTATCGTTTGCAACGCGTAATACACCTTTTTTATTAATAAAATCAGGTGTTAGTTCTTCATAAAAATTCATGGAGAAGTTAAGAGCTTCGTTTACAAAAGTGTTGTAACTATTTTTACCTCCAGGAAGAGGAGAAAGAAATGCTCCTGCAACCCCACTTGCCCCTCCGGCTATTCCTTCTCTATCTACTATAGCTACTCTTTTGCCACTACGCTGTAAAAAATGGGCAATGGAGCATCCGGCAGAACCAGCCCCTACGATTATAAAATCATACATTTAAATAATTGATTTTACAGTTTCTATTACTTCTGCAGCTGTGATTGTTTTCATGCAGTCGTGATGTCCTAGTGGACATTCTCTTTTCATGCACGGAGAACAATCCATCTCATGTCTTACTATTGCACTCTTTTCATTCATCCACTGAGATGTTTCTTTATGTTTTGTTGGTCCAAAAATAGCAACTGTTGGTACTTGGTAAGATGCCGCTACATGCATTGGTCCACTGTCATTTGTAATAAATAGTGAGCATCCAGCGATATTTGCGCAAAGTTCTTCTATCTTTGTTTTTCCAGCTAGATTTTTATAGTTTGTAATATTGAAATATTTTAGATTTGATTCTATCTCAGATGCCATTTCTACTTCATTTGGTCCGCCAAAAATTACTATGTCATATTGATTTGAAAACTCTTTTGCAACCTCGGCAAATCGCTCAGGATACCAACGCTTAGCACTTCCGTAAGTGGCGCCTGCATTGATGCCAAGAGTTAATTTATCATATCTTTTAGGCTCTATATATAGAGCTAGCTTTGGTACTTGAGCATTCCAATGGTCTGCATCTGTCATTGCTAGTTGAGCGTACTGTTTTACAAGATGCTGAGTGGTTGAGATTTTTGGCGTATGTGATAGTAAAAACATCGAGTGCCAAGATCTCCTAGAGATGCAAACGACAGTTTTTGTAAATCTCAAAAGCAGTGAAGCGTGAAGTTGATTTCTAAAGTTTACAGCTAGATTAAATTGTCCTAGCTCACCAGCAAGTCTGTATGTTGCTATATATCTGTTAGATGCTTTTTTAGTATCATCAACTATCGCTCTCTCACAAAGAGGATGATGTTTAAGTGCTTCAATACTAACATAGCTACCAACGAATGTAAACCTTGCATCTCTATAGTGAGATGCTAAAAGCTCAATAGCAGGAGTAGCCATAATAGCGTCTCCGAGCCAATTTGGCAGAATAACTAATATCTTCATCACTTAGCCCACCTGTTTTTCTCTAGCAGTCCTGCTTCTGCTGTATCCACACTAAAGAGTAGTTTTTTCATCTTTTGAATATTTTCTTGGCTGCCAACTTGTTCAACAATATCTTTAAAATTGTATTTAATATATCCATTATTTGTAATAAGACCGATGAGGTTACCTGCATAAAAGTAAACTAACCTCTCGTTTACATCTTCATCAAAAAGTGAACTTCCCATGGTAGCTATATCTGCCTTCCAGCCTAACATATCTACTATAGTAGGGAATATATCATTATGCCCGCCCAGAGTTTTTACTTCCATAGGTTTGAATATCTTTGGGGCATATATTATTAGTGGAATCCTAAAATGCTCTATAGATGTTAGTGGCTTGTCATCTGGACGATACTCTCTTGCAATTTGGTTTAGAGCATCTCCACTTCCATGATCAGATGTGAAAATGAATATTGTTCTATCAAACCATGGCTCTTTTTTAGCACCCTCTATAAAACGACGTATTGAATCATCAGCATATATATAGGCATTCAGAGCGCCGTTATAATTTTTAAGGTCATGTGGATATCTCTCATACTTTTTACTTGGGAGATGATAATCAGAGTGAGTTGTATCAGTAAAGGCAAAACCTAAAAAAGGTTCTTTCATACTGTTTAGTTTTTTATGATAAAAATCAAGCATATTAAAGTCATAAGTACCAGTTAACGGCTCTCGTCCAGCATCTACTTCTTCTACATTTGGCATATCTTGCGCACCATAATATTCATCAAATCCAGCTAATGCACTTACTGAATCTACTCTGTAAGAACGCCTATTAGCTGCTTGCATAGAGATAGTGCTATATCCATTGTCTTTTGCAACACTCCCTAGATAGCTTAGGTTTGATAGTTCCAGTCCTTTACCTAAGTATTGAGCTCCAGCAGGTATGGTAACACCAGTAAACATAGAAGTTATTCCAAATATGGAACGATATCCATTTGAGTAGAAGTTTGTAAACTTTAGTCCTTCATTACTTAAACGTTTAAAATATGGTGTGACATTTAACTCTTTGTACTTAGTGAAACCGTCAATATGTTCAGCCCCGAAAGATTCCAGCAGTACAATAACAACATTGTATTGTTCCTTGTCTTTCTTAGAGTACTGACGAAGAAGAGGGTACTCTTTGTTAACAAATGGAGCATTTGAAGTTTTTAGTGCATCTTGTGTTGTTTGTATAGCTTCATCTAAATCTACTAGATTATGTTTAGCTGTTTTTTTAGCAGTTCTATAGATAGTAAAAAAGCCGTTTAGTGCAAGATTTCCACTACTTACCTTATTTACAGCATAGGCGTCACTGCTTCCAAAGCTTTTGCCTGCAAAACTATTTCTAATACCAATAAACAGAACCAAAATAGTTACTATAGTTAGTATAAGAAGTTTTTTCCCAGATATGAAACTCTCTAGTTCTGATGAGAAAAGTTTGAAAACAAGATATAAAAATGAGATGCTAATTAGTATTGCACCAAGTGTAAATGGAAGCATTGAACCAAATGCCATGCCAAATATAATATCCATATCATCACTAAGGTTAAATATTTCATTTGAAATATGTCTATGAATATAGTCATAGTAAAGTACATCACTAAAACTAAGTATAAATATTATGTTTAATAAAATAGCCCAAAGCAGTGCTACTTTAGCTCTGTATTTAGGTTTTTTTATAAAAAGAAGGGTAAGAATAAATAGAGATGAAAATGTAAAGATTGTAATCATGTCTACACGAAAACCCATCAATAATGAAGTGTAAAATTCACCTGTTGTAAGGTTGGAAAAATCATCTATATAAAAGTTATATAGAGTTAGTCTTATTGCCATTAAGACTATAAAACTAAAGATAACTAATGCAAGTATTTGAGTGAGCTGATTTTTTCGCACTAGATGGAATCCTCTTTAAATACTAGTTTATAAAGTACATGTGTTGCAATATAAACAATGAAAAAGGATGTTACAACATCACTAAAAAAGTGACCGCCTGCTGCCATCCTTGCTAAACTTACAAGTACTCCATAGATAATAACAGTAGTGATAAAGAACTTTTGTCTTCTCTTAGCTAAAAGAGCAAAACCTAAGAGGCTAAAGGCAGCGGCTGCATGACCAGATGAAAAAGAGTAACCGCCTTGATTACTGGGTATAAAAGCCGGAGTAAACTCTTTTGTTCCACCAAAGTCTATAATCTGAGCAGGTCTCGCTCTTCCCCAATTCTCTTTTAAAGTAGTATTGACTATGAGAGCAGGTGCTATTGTTAGAAAAAGAATTATAAAAAGCATAGTCTTAGAATTTATACCTAAAAGATTTTTCTTTTTTACATAGTTATAAATGAATATTGCTATGCTTGATAGTGCAAAGATTATAATAAGAGGCTTTACAGAGTGGTAGAGTATGTCTTCTATCCAGGAGCCGTTCAGTGTAAATGATTTTCCATCATAAAAAAGAGAAGCCACATATAGATCTATTTGCGGTAGGGAAACAAAGATTATAGAAGATACTAAAAAAAGTAGCCAGAAATAGAGTTTTACATTTAAATATTTTTTATTCATAGATGCAATTATACCGCGTCTTTAATGTATATATATAAAGGAGATGAACCAATGTTTAAAGTTTTATTTTCTATTAGTTTTCCACTGATTGAATAGACTTCAAAAAAATCTTCATTTTTTAGCGTTGTTGGTTTAAGTGTCCAGTGGATTTGCAACAGTTTGTTGTTTATTAAGCATTGCAGTATGTAGTAGCCTCTTTTTATGTCCAGTCGTAAAAACTGAGCATTTGTTAAATTTTTAAGCATAAACTTATATACATTAAATGCTGAACGTTTTCTTATACTACTTCTGTTGTCAATCAGACCATATCCTGGAGCTATTAACTGATGCCAAGAGAGAGAATCAACCTGTTGAGATGCAAAAGCTAATAGGTGGTATCTAAGCATAAAATCTTCATATAACTCTTCACTTACACATTCATACTCACTTGTTGGAGCATATGGAGCTGTACCTGTTATTGGCCAGTTTGTCTCAGTGATATGAAGTTCATGCTCACTTTTGGGACTCATCCAAACCATAGTGCTAAGTAATGCTATTTTGTCAGATAGAGCAAATCCCATCTGCATGTTCTCCGGAGCACCGCGTCTATCTACATAAAGAAGAGAAGCAATACCATTGTAGTGGTACTTAAAAAAGTTAAAAAGGGTATGTGCTGTAAAATGATACTCAAAGTCTATTACACCACTTCCAATAAGCTTGATATTTGGAAATTCCGCTTCTCTTAAATCATAAGCTGTTTTATAAAATTTGTTATATTCGTCAACGCTAAAAAAACCCCATTTGGCTCTGTTGATTGTTGAACCGATTTCGTAAATATCTACTAGCCCATCTAAAGATGCAAAAATTCCTCTTAAGTCTTTTTGGAAAAGTTTTAAGTCTTCTATGTGTTCTCTATCTTGAAGAATTTTAAGTGTAACTTTCCTATGCTTGTTCTGCAATAAAAAGTTTTTTAACTCATTGATTGTATTAAGCTCCCAAAGTTTTACACGAACAAGAATTCTTTTTAAATCTAACTCTTCCAATAGTTCAAGTGTTAGCTCAGGTTCTCTTTGGTAATCAACTCCTAGAGAAAAAAATGTTTCTGAATCTACTTCTTTTCTTTTTATATAAGGCATCATTATTATTGAAATAGGGAGTATGACAAGAGCTGTAAAAACAGTTTTGAAAAGTGAGAAAAACTCACGTTGGCGCATCTGCTTTTTATATGTTCTGTCTTTTAGTTGTGCAGGTTGGTCGGAATATTCATCCCATGAAAAAGGAGCTTTCAATCTTTCTTCATCCACTTTGAGTTTTTCAGCAGATGAGCCTGCGCAGAATCAATACTCAGAAGCAATTGTTGATTTTCATCTGATATAGATCCTTTTTTACTGATAAGATTTTTAAAGTTATAAAAAATAGAACCATCATAATCGCTAAGTCCGACGATGCTTCCCATCTTTACAAAGGCAAACCTATTTTTAACACTTTCATCAAATAGTGAGCTTCCTATGGTTGTAAAATTGTTCTGCCATCCAAGAATATCAATAATTGTTGGAACGATATCCCCTTGTGAAGATATGATATCTGTTCTTTTTGGTTCTATTAGTTTTGGTGCATATATGATTAGCGGTATATGAAATTCAGGTAAATATATATTTTCTAATTTCACCTCTTTTTCATTGCTAATTTTTGTCTGATTAGCATGATCAGCTGTAAAAATGAATATAGTGTTATCAAACCAAGGCTCTTTTTTAGAAGCTTCCATAAACTCTTTTATTTGAGTATCTACATAGTTTAGTGTATTTAAAAATCCGTTTTCAGATTTTACATCATGAGGGTATTTCTCCCATTGTTTACCTGGAGAGTAGAATGGTGAATGAGTAGACGCAGTAAAACAAAAGCTAACAAAAGGCTCTTTAATTGTTTTTAGCTTCGAGGATAGAAATCTTAGGCTGTTACCATCCCAAGCACCATAGTTTGGTTGTCCAGTTTCTTCTCCTGTGCGCTCAATATCTTCTGCTCCATAGTACTCTCTAAACCCGGCAAGTGCACTTAGTTTATCTACTCTAAAAGAGCCTCTGTCTGAACTTTGCATCGCTAAAGTAGAATACCCATTTTTATGTGCCATTTCTCCGAGGTATGAAGGGTTGTATAGTTCTAATCCTTCACCTAAGTTTTCAAAACCTACAGGCTGAGTAAGTCCTGTATATATAGTTGTTATTCCTTCTTGTGAGCGTTGGCCGTTTGCATAGAAGTTCGTGAAAAGTTGTCCCTCATGTGCCAGTTTATCAAGAGTTGGAGTGACTTTAAAGTTGTTGTGTGCAAGTTCGTCTAAATATCTTGCACTAAGACTTTCTATCATGATAATAACAATGTTGTAGTTATTTTTTGTAGTTGGTTTTAGTTTTCTCATCAAAGGGAAGTTATTGTCCATAAATTCAAATTTCTCAGAAGCTAAATTGTCTTTAACTACTTGCACTGCTTGGTCTGATTTTATAGCTGAGTGATCTGTACAGTTTATTGTTCCTCCACGGTAATAGCAGAAGAAACCATTAAGAGCTAAGTTTCCAGAAGAGACTTTATTTACGGCAAAGGCATCTGAAGTACCAAAGGAGATGCCATCAAGTTTTCCACGGATGCCTATAAAAGCAATAATTATTACGAGAAGCATATTCGCCCATTCTCTTTGTCTGATAGTTTTGTTTTGTATATCAGAACCAAAAACTTTATAGAAAAAATATACAATTGTAAAATAAAATATTGTACCGAGTATAGTTTGAATAAGATAAAAATCAACTACCATATCTACTAAAATGCCTACATCATTTCCAATCAGACTAAGTTCGTTATTTAGATGTCTATTAACAAATCCAAAGTATAAAATATCACCTATATTAAAGAAGATAATCCCACCTAAGATAGCACCCCATAAAACTCCTAAAGAGCTTCTGTATATTTTGTTGGTAGTAAATTTAAACGGTAAAAGTAGGATTAACCAAATAATAGAAGTGAATGTAAAAATTAGTGCAACATCAACACGAACTCCCATAAAAAAAGACTTTAATGTTTCAATAAATGTTAAATCACCAAAATAATCAAAATAAGAAAAATAGAAGAAAAGTCTAATGGTAGTAAAGAGTAAAATACTGAAAATAACAGCTGAAATAACCTGAGTGTATCTGTTTTTAAAATGCAAATCTAATCCTAAGAAAATAAGGCGAATTATATCCTTTTTAAGGTAAAATCACTAAATTATTTTATTTAGGGATTATTTGATGAAAATATCAGTTATTGGGACGGGTTATGTAGGTTTAGTAAGTGGAGTTTGTTTCGCACAGATGGGAAACTCTGTAACCTGTGTAGATATAGATGAGAAAAAAATTCAAGATTTAAAACAAGGTATCATCCCTATCTATGAGCCTGGCCTAGAAGAAATGACATTAGAGAATTATAAAAATAAAACACTTGACTTTACAACTAACTCGTACGAAGCAATTAAAAACTCTAAAATTGCTTTTATCGCAGTTGGAACTCCAATGGGTGATGATGGAAGTGCTGATTTAAAATATGTTCTAGCTGTTGCAAAAACTATTGGTGAAGCTATTGAAGATTACATGGTTATAGTTGATAAATCAACTGTTCCAGTTGGTACAGCTGATAAGGTTCAAGCTACTATACAAGCTGAACTTGACCGTAGAGGTGTAGATATAAAGTTCGATGTAGTCTCTAATCCAGAGTTCTTAAAAGAGGGTGCAGCAATAAATGATTTCATGCATCCAGACCGTGTTGTTATCGGGGCAGATAGCGAAAAAGCAATGGATGTGATGAAAGAATTATATGCTCCTTTTATGAAACGTCATGAGAGCTTTATTGCTATGGATATAAAAAGTGCTGAGATGACAAAGTACGCAGCAAATGCAATGCTTGCTACTAAGATATCTTTTATGAATGAGATGAGTCAAATCTGTGAGAGAGTCGGTGCAGATATTAACAAAGTTAGAAACGGCATCGGAAGTGACAGTCGTATAGGTTACAGCTTTATATATCCAGGTTGTGGATATGGCGGAAGCTGTTTTCCAAAAGATGTTCAAGCATTGGCAAAAACTGCAAAAAACTTTGGCTATAATCCTAGAATATTAGATGCTGTTGAAGCTGTTAATCTTGATCAAAAATATGTAATAAGCAATAAAGTAATAAGTAGATTTGGTGAAAACTTAGATGGAAAAACTTTTGGAGTATGGGGACTTAGTTTTAAACCTGAAACCGATGATATGAGAGAAGCAAGTTCCATTACAATCATAAATGAGCTAACAAGAAGAGGGGCAAAGATTGTAGCTTATGACCCAAAGGCTAGACATGAGGCAGAGTCTTACTACTTAAAAGGTAACGACAAAGTCTCTTATGCTGATGGTAAATATGACGCACTTAAAGATGCAGATGCTTTAATCCTTGTAACAGAGTGGCAAGAGTTTAGAAGTCCAGATTTTGATGAGATGAAAAAATTACTTAAAAACGCAATCTTTTTTGATGGCAGAAATCAGTTTTCAAAAGAAAAAATGAATAAATATGGTTTTGAATATTTTCAGATTGGTGTGAACTAAGAGTTGACTATTCTAGTATGTCGCACAGATAAGCTTGGTGATTTTATAACTGCACTTCCTTCTATGTATGTGCTTAAACATCATAATCCTAACAACAGGATTATAGCTTGTGTAGCTCCGCTAAATAAAACTTTGGCAGAGTCTTGTGACTTCATCGATGAGGTAATTGTAGATAATGGCGATAGCATCTGGACTTTTGCTTCAGAGCTTCGTGCTTTAAAGATTGATGTTTCAATAACTCTCTTCTCAAGCACGCGTATAGCTTTTGTCCAGTTTTTGGCACGAATTCCAAAGCGAATAGCTCCAGCAACAAAAATCGCTCAGATTTTTTATACCCATAGAGTTAAGCAAAGACGCAGCGAAGTGAAGATGGCTGAGTTTGAGTATAATCTAGAATTAACAAAAACTCTGTTTCCTGATATAAATTTAGACTATAAAAAACCGCTTTTAGAGTTTGATGATGCTAAAAAGATATATGAAGTTTTTAGTATAAACAATGACATAGAAAAAGATGTAATAGCATTTCATGTTGGTTTTGGAGGTTCTTCAGATGCTAACTGGAATCTGGATGAGTATGAGGAGCTTATACATACTGTCTTGATACAAAATAAGTACCAGGTAGTGCTTACTTTTGGGCCTGATGAAAAAGAGCTTTATGAAGAGATGCAGGGTAGGTTTATGGCTTACAATGTAGTCTTTTATTTTTCTCAAGAGAGTATAAGATACTTTGCAAAGCTTATAAGTAATTTTAAATTATTTGTGAGTACTTCAACGGGAACTTATCATTTAGCATCTCTTGTTGGAACACCTACAATGACATTTTTTGCAGATACTTTATTTGCAAGCTCAAAGAGGTGGAAAAGTATAGGTGATGAAAATAAACAGCAACACTTTATGATTCCACTTGAACAAGATAAGAGACAAAAAATGTTTGATGAAGTACTTCTTTTATTAAAAACTATAGACTAAGAATAGATACTATTTAAAATTATTTTTATTATCCTCTAAATATTCTTTTAGCTCTACTTCATTTTTTATAAAATATTTTTGATTGTTTTTAGCAACATAATCTATAAATACGTTGTGAACATAGTTTTCATTTAGATGAGACGTTCTATCACTAAATGCTATATATTTATTATCTTTCACTAAATTTGATATATCATCAATATACCATAGCGCATGAAACCCTGTTATCCCACCATTTAGTAGTTTTGAGTATTTATCTTTCATGATTTTAATATCCATAAGTTTTAAGTACTTTTGGTAGTGAGTCGGTGTATAGTAGTCTATATGTATATTGTTAGCTTTACAAAACTTATCAATGTCTAGTAGTGCTTGAATACCATCTTCTTGGTAATATTGTGGAGTTGCTTTTGATGTGTATTTATCTGGTACATGAAATGATTCATTTGGATTTGATCTAACCATTGAACCATTTTTCTGTAAATAATAATCATAGCTATTGTTTATATTCCATTCTATGTCATTATATAGCTGCATTAATTTGTTTTTATTTACGTAAGATAAGTCCTTAAGTACATAACTCCAGTAAGAAGCATGGAACTCTATATCATAGTACTTGGAGAATGAATCAGATTGGTCACTGCCATTTAAACAGTGATCATCAACCAAGTAATAAATTCTATGTATATTTGACAGCCTTTTATTGTCAAGTTGTTTTAAGAAGTTTAAAACACTTAAAGAGTTTCCATATAGTGATGAAGAGAAATTTAGTATAGGTATATTCGAATTGTCTGTTTGTAACCTTTGACTTCTAGATGTTCCAAATATGATTGAGTGTTTTTTTTCTTTGAGCATATCAAATAGTTTGATTGAGTAATATTTTGTAAAATAAAAGTTTTTATCTGTCAAGCTATAAGGGAGTAATCTATATGGATTTACAAGCACAAACAGTATTATTATTGAGCCAATAATTATAGAAGTTATAATTAAAAAACTTTTTATCCATTTTTTACTATTCATTTATTTCCATTAGAAGTTAAAATATAAAAACTCAGAAGCTTTATTTAGTGATAAGATGCTGTAAACAAAAAGTATTGAGATGAACCAAGCAGTTTTTTTATTCATTTTAAAGTTTTCTAACAACTGTACAGAGTTTTTAAATGCAATAGTTAAAATAATCCCTAGTATGATATAAGAATATATATTGTCATCCAAGTAATCAGGTTTAAACTCTGAAAAACTGAACATTTTACTTACAATATTTAGAGCATCTTCAAATGTAGGTGCCCTAAAGAAAACCCAAGTAAAATTTATAAAGTTAAAAGTAATAAACCAAGCGATAATTTTAGGCATATGAAAGTTTAGATTTGAATATATTCTATGCACAACTAAAGCTATACCGTGTAAAAATCCCCAAAAAACAAATGTCCACCCAGCCCCATGCCAGATTCCTCCAAGTATAAAAGTGGCTAGAATATTATTGTAAGTTATAAAGTTTCCTTTTCTATTCCCACCTAGTGGAATGTATATATAATCTCTTAAAAAACGAGAGAGCGTAATATGCCATCTTCTCCAAAAGTCTTGAATATTTCTTGCTTTATACGGGGAGTTAAAGTTAATTGGAAGTTTTATATTAAAAAGAAGTGCAGCTCCTATAGCCATGTCTGTATATCCACTAAAATCAAAATATAATTGTAAGGTATATGTCAAAGAAGCTGCCCAAGCTTCTAATATATGTAATGAAGCAGTATCAAGGTAATAATTATTTACATATACTGAAAAGAAGTCAGCAATACCAACTTTTTTAAACAGTCCTATGGAAAATATAAATATTCCAGCGGCAATATTTTTGTAGTTTTTTGCTAAATTCCATCTGCTTGCAAACTGTGGCATCATCTCAGCATGATGTACTATTGGTCCTGCGATTAGTTGAGGAAAAAATGTTACAAAGAGAGCATAGTTTAAAAAGTCATATTCTGCTGTCTCTCTTCTGTAGCTGTCAACTAAGTAAGCTATCTGTTGAAATGTAAAAAATGATATAGCTAAAGGAAGAGCTAGGTGTAACAAATTAATCTGTGAGTTAAATGCTATATTGAAGTTATTTATAAAAAAATCACTATATTTAAAGTATCCAAGAAGAGATAGATTTGCAACAACTCCAAAAGTAAGTAAGGCTTTTTTAGAAATTTTTACTTTTTTAAAGTTCTCATTTAAACTGTTTCCTATCACATAGTTAAATAGCATAGAAGATAGGATAAGAGGAAGATATGCTATATTCCACCAAGAATAAAAGAAAAGTGAAGCAAAAACTAAAAAGCCTTTAGCCCCTGTTATAAGCCTTTTATTTAAAAGGTAAAAATATATAAAAAAACTTAATGGTAGAAATAAAAATATAAACTCATATGAATTAAAGAGCATCTATTATTGTCTGCCTTTTAGTTTTCTCTTTAAAAGTACTTTATCTTTGAGTTTTTTATCATGCATTAGAATCTCACTGATCGCCTTATTTTCATCAAGTCCTGCTATCTTAGAATAGGTTTTTGCAATAGTAATTAAATCTTCTTTGTTAAACCATAGTTTGTTAAAGTTTTCTAAACCTTCATATCCAGTGATAGAGCGAAATTTCATGCGGTTAATATCAACAAGAGAAAATATATATTTATCGCCTTCTTTTCTTATAAGTATATTCCCACCGGAATAATCTACATGCCAAACACCTTTTTTGTGAATGTCATAAGAAAACTCTGCAAAATCTTCTAAAACTTTCTCTTTATACTTCGGTTGGTCATCTCTTATATGGGCAATAGTAAAGTCATATTTAAACTCTTTAGATATGAAGAAGCTTTCTTTTAAAAGACCCATGTTGAAAAATTCTATATAACCGATTGCTTCAGGCGTGCTAACTTGGAGCTCATGCAGTTTTGTAGCATTATGAAAAGCTTTGTATGCCTTTGATTTTCTTAGATAAGCGTATACAAATTGATTTAAAAAGTTTGGAACTCGAAAGGCTTTAACGACTGTTTTTATATTTTCAATTTCAATAACTTTTAGCTCATTTCTGGCTAGATGAATAGTTCCTGAGTTCTGTGAAAAGATTGATTTTATATCTAGAAGTATATTTTTGAAGTTTTGAAATTCTTTGTTGTATTCGAGTTTGTAGGACATGGATTTTTAGCTACTTTGTGGTAAAATTAAATAAAAAATATTGAGTATATATGCAAAAAAATATTACAGCAACAATTATAACATTAAATGAGAAGAAACACATCCGTGAAGTAATTTTAAATGTTCAGAAAATTTGTAACGAGGTTATAGTTGTTGATTCTTTTAGTAGTGATGAAACTTGTGAAATTGCAAGAGAACTAGGTGTTAAGGTAATAGAACAAAAGTATTTAGGTGATGGCGGTCAAAAAGCTTTTTGTGAGCAGTTCGCTACAAATGAGTGGATACTAAGTATAGATGCTGATGAGAGACTTGAAGAGGAAGCTGTCGAGTATCTTAAAAATTTCGATTATGAAAACGGAGATGCTGATGCATACTCTTTTCGCCGTAAAAGTTTCATAGGAAAAAAGTTTATAAAGCAATGGTATCCAGACCGTGTTGTTAGACTTTACAATAAATCTAAGTGTGGATATAACACTATCGGTGAACATGGAAAAGTTGAGACTGATAATTTCGTAGATTTAGATATAGATATGCTTCACTACTCTTTTGAAAACTTTGGAGTTTTGGTTAGCAAAGCGGATAGATTCGCAGTAAACTTGGCAAAAGTAAGATACGCTGAGGGCAAAAGAGCTTCATGGTATGACCCATTTGTTCACGGAGCAGGTGCCATGTTTAAAGGTCTAATATCAAAAGGTGGAATCTTTGGCGGCATCCATGAATGGCATGTTGCTTTTGCATCTGCTTATAACAGTTATATGAAATATGTGATTATGTTAGAGATGCAAGAAAATGAAAAATAGTAATATTTTAGAGCTTTGTTTATCCCCTGATTTGGGTGGGTTAGAACTTTATATGGTTCGTGCATCACATTTTTTACATGACAAAGCAAATGTTATAAGTGTTATAAATGAGTCTGGAAAGCTAGAACAGTACTATAAAGATACAGAATATAAGTATGAAAAAATAAAAAGAAGTTCAACCTTACTTTCTTTTTTAACTGCAAAAAAACTGGCAAAAATTATAGACGATAATAGCATCGATGTAGTTCATCTTCACTGGACGAAAGATATTCCGGTAGCTGTTTTAGCAAAACTTCTTTCAAAGAAAAAGCCTAACCTTGTTCAAACTAGAAATATGACTATGACAAGATTTAAAGATGATTTTTATCATAGATTTTTATATAAAAATATGGACTTAATGCTTCCCGTTACATATCAAGTAAAAGAGCAGATAGAAAACTTTATACCAAGGGATATAAGACCAAAGGTTGAGGTTTTGTATATGGGGGCGGAGAAACCTCAAATAATAAGTGATGAAGAAAAAGAGACTTTACGCGATAAATATAATTTGGAAAAATCATTCACTATTGGAATAGTAGGCCGAATAGAAGAGGGTAAAGGGCAATATCTAGTAATAGATGCTATTAAAGAGCTTGCAAGCAAAAGGATAGATGCTAAGGCCCTTATTGTTGGTCATGCAATGAATGATACTTACTTAGAGTCTCTAAAAAACAGTATTGAAAAAGACGGTATAAGAGAGAGAATAGTATTCACAGGTTTTACCACAGAAGTCCAAAAGCTTATGCAGGTCTGTGATGTGATTGTTCTCGCAACTGATAGAGAGACTTTTGGACTCGTTTTAATAGAAGCTATGCAGTGTGAAATAGCAGTAGTTGGAAGTGACAGTGGCGGACCTTTAGAGATTATTGATGATAATGAAAATGGACTGCTATTTAAAACTAAAGATTCAAATGATTTAGTTAAAAAGATAGAAATACTATTTAATGATAAAGCTTTAAGAAAGAATCTTGCACAAGAGGGTAAACTCAAAGCTGATGAGAAGTTTTACAGCGAGAAACAGTTTGAAAAATTAAAAATTATTTTGGAGAATTTATGAAAATATTGTACATAAATACACCTACCGCAGATTATGTTCAAGATTTAACATATACTGGACTTGTAAAAAAGTTTGGTTTAAATAATGTTATAGACTATAGATGGAATAAAAAATATCATGTTCCATATAAAAAATATCCAAAAAATATAGGTTATGTTGAAGGTTCACTATTTAGTTCAATCTTTAGAAGTTTTAATTTTAGTGAAATTGATTATGTTTTTATTGGTGCATGTAAAGTAGAGGCATTTGAGACTTATATTGAAATAGCACATAAGATACCTTCACATGTACCTGTGATATTTATAGATGGTGGTGATGGCAATAAAGTAGGGATAGACTTGGTGGCTTATAAAAGACCAGATTTGTATGAAAAAGCATTATCTGTTCGCCCTTTTGACTTTACATTTAAAAGAGAATATTTGATTGATGGAGTTTATGATTCAAATGTAGCACCTCTTCCAATGTCTTTTAACTTTGATAGATTACCATCTCTTCCAACGGACCATAAATATGATGTCTCATTTTGGGCTGTTGAATCACACACATTAAGGACTCAAGCATTAGATATGCTAGAGAATATGTATGACTGTAAAGAAAATGGTACTACAAGAAATCAGAAATTTAGCAAATATAAAAGAAAAGGTTCATTCTATCTTCAAGAATTAGCTGACTGTAAAATAATCATAAATATCAGAGGTGGTGGCTGGGATACAATGCGTTATTGGGAAACTCCGGCTGTCGGTGCATTTATGCTTAGTCAAAAACCTCAGATTGTTATACCTGATAATTTTGAGCATGAAAAAGATGTTGTGTTTTTTAAAGATGATTTATCAGATTTACAAGATCTTTGTGATTTTTACTTGAAAAATGATGCTAAACGAGAAGAGATAGCAAAATCTGGATTACAAAAGATGAAAGACTTTCATACAGACGAGAAGAGAATAGATTATATTTTTAAAACAATAAATAAAGAAATGAAATGAAAGTAAGTTTAATAGTAGCTGTTTATAAAGATATTGAAGCTCTTGATTTAATAGTGCAAGCTCTAAAAACTCAGACATACAAAAACTTTGAGTTTATAATCGCAGAAGATAATAACTCTAAAGAGATGAAAGATTATGTTAGTTCAATTGAAGGTATAGAAGTAAAGCATACATTCCAAGAAGATAGTGGTATAAGAAAGATGAGGTCACTCAATAATGCTATTATAGCTAGTGAAGGAGACTATCTTGTATATATTGATGGTGATTGTATCCCTTATTCAACTTTTATTGAGTCACATATTAAACTTGCTGAAGATGGATATATTGTTAGTGGCAGAAGATGTAATCTAGGTCCAAGGTATGCACAAAAGCTAAGGTCAAAAGAGATGACTCCATTTGAGTTGGAAAAGTCATTTGTATGGAGGTTTCCATTTATTGCAAAGGACGCTATAGAGAGACATGCTGAAGCAGGATTTTATTTTTCTCCAGATGGGTTTATATATAATAACTTTTTGAAAAACAGCAATAGAAGTACTAATATGCTCGGCTGCAATTATTCATGCTTTAAAAAAGATATGTTAGCCATCAACGGATACGATGAAGGATATGGACAGTCTGCAGTAGGTGATGATACTGATCTGCAGTGGCGGTTTAAAGGTTTAGGCTTAAAAGTAAAATCAGCTAAAAATGTTGCCAATATATTTCATCTCTATCATGAAAGAGGATTTAGAAAAGACATCCCATGGGAAATGGAGCTTGAGAAAATGAAAATAAATAGATCAGATAATATTTTTGTATGTAAAAAAGGACTTAATAGTCACGATAATTTTTCTAAATAGAGTATATGAATTATATTTTATCTTTATACAGAAGACGAATTAATGCTTTTATTTTTGTAAACAACTATTGATAATAGTAAAAATATCAACATAAAAATTGTATTATATGGTTTCATTAGCAACAAAATATCAAAGATACCAGAAAAAAATGTTATAGAAAAAAATACAATTCCAATTGTAAAAAATAATTCTAAGTCCCGTAAATAGTATAAAAGTAAGAAGACACTGCTCCACAATAATATATACCCAATTATTCCATATCTAGTTAAGGTGTCAAGGTGTTGATTGTGAAATGACCTTAACCACGTAGAATCACTTGGATGAGTTTTAGTATAATTAATAAATTCATCTATATTGTCTCCAGCTCCAGTACCAAATATGGGGTTTTCTTTTACTATATGTATTCCTGCAAACCACATATATGCTCTACCACCCCAGCTTCCTGAAAAATTGTTATTTTGAACTTCTTTGAGCTCATTGATTCCATATTTAAATTTATCTATTTTATTAAAGCTATTTAATAGATATAGACTGGTAGATATAAGAATAATTATAGTAATAAGAATTTTTATATTAAGAATATTTTTTCTGTATATAATAAATAGAAAAAATATTGTTATAAAAAAAGAAAGCTGGCCTGATCTGCCATTATTTATAAACAGTCCTATTAATGATAAAAATGTAATAATTAAAAAAATGGTTTTTAGTGCATTTGATTTACTATAGTACGATATTAATAGTGAAGATAGGGTTCCAATTGCCATGTATATGGTTACTATGGAGTAAGATAATATTCCTCTTGGATTAGAGATATTGTTTTGGAATACATGTAGTACATTTAAATATATTAAAATTGAGAAGAGAGCATACCCTCCTATACTAAGAACAAATACATATAACCCATTTTTTGCTTGCTCCTTTGTTAATGTTGTAAAAAGAACAGGTATCATGATCCAGTAGTATTTATAATATTTTAAAGCGGTTTTAGCTGTTTCAAAGTTATCTGTCCATAGAAGTGAGAGATAAGAATATGCAAAAAATAAAATGATTAATAGTAGTGGTTTAAATTCAAAAATTATTTTTAATTTTGAAAAATATTCTCTTTTTTTACCAATAATTAACCACCAGATAAGTAAAATAATGCTCAAAACACCCATTTGACCATTTGAAAAATTCCATGGCATTAAAAAGATATATAAATAAATATAACTTATGAAGTAGTCTTCTTTTATTTTATTCATCGCTATTGCAAACATTAATTAATTCCATTTTCAGATTTAATTTTTTCTAAGATATACTCTTCTACTTTTTTAAAGGAGTAGTTTCCAATTATTTTAAGCAGTATTTTATTTTCAGATATAGAAACCATTAACTCTTTCTTGAAAATTTCATTTGTTTTTAGTTCTATAGAGTTTTTTCGTAAATAATTTAATATATATAAGATTGATTTACCTTCGGCAGTTCCTATATTTATAATTGGTGTATTTTTAGTTTTTAGTATTTTTATATAACTGTGAACTACATCATCAATATGAATGAAGTCTCTTATTGCTTCACCATTGTTTACAAGCGTTAAAGTCTCATTTTTTTTGTAAAAATTTATAATCTTTGAGATAACAGAGAAGTTGTCATCTCCTCCATACATATTGAAAACTCTAGTTATAGTGTAGTCAATATCATTGTCTGAGCAAAATTTTTCTATCAATCTTTCATTCGCAACTTTTAATGAAGAGTGAAGGCTTAATGGATGTGTTTCGTTGCTTTCTGAGCAAGAAATATTATTTCCATACACAGAACTGCTGCTTGTGTAAATTATTTTATTTATTTGAATTGAGTTAGATTTTATATACTCTAAAACTTCAGCAGTAGTTACTATACTTCTGTTGATATAGTCTATTGGACTTTCTAGTTCATATAGTTTTGTAGAAATTTGAAACTGATTAAATATAATATTGATTTTTTTATAGTCTTTAACATCAATTGCTTTTAAAGCTTGTATGTTTGATGATGATACTAAAAATGTATTTTCTATAGTGTTCTTTAAATGTGTAGATAAATTACTATTCTTACCAATTATTATAGTTAGTACCATATCTATTCTACTTTAAAATTTCTAAGTATTGTGCTATCTCTTTTTCTTCAGAGAAGACAGTCTGTATTATATTGTTGTTACTGATTGTAGCTTGTTTTTCTTCATCTATATTTTTACAAACTGATAATAATATTTTACTTAAATCTTCAATATCTCTATCTTTGCATAGGTGAAATTTTAATCCTAAGTCCTGAAGTTCTGGGAATGAAGTATTGTCATACGTTAGACATATCAAGTTATTTGCTAAGGCTTCTCTAAATGAGAGGCTTAAACCTTCCCCATAACTTGGGAACATGAAAATATCTGCTTTTTTAAGATATTGGGCTACATTATCTGTAAATCCTACAAACTCTATATTATCTTTATAATCAATATTTTTGTAAAACTTTAAAAATTTTTCTTTATACTCATCATCGTAACCACCGACTATAAATAGCTTGAAGTCTATTTTATTATCAATTAATATTTTACAAGCTAATATCGCATCAGTCTGACCTTTGGCATCTGCAATTCTTCCCGTGTGAACTATATTTATTCCATCGTGCTCTATGTGTTTTGGTTCATTAAATGAAAATGAAGAGTATATCATTTGTGATTTGGAATTTTTGCCAAAAGGAATTATATATTCTACGTTTCGCTCTAAATGTTTTGAAGTTGAAATATGATAGTTTACATTACTATAGATTAGTTTATGAAACCAATCTTTTTTTGGTGTTGATTTTGTAGTGCTGTGTCTGATAATAAGATTGATGTCAAGCCCTAAAAAAGCAAAATATAGAGATTTTAGTTCACTGGCACCAAAAAATACTACATTTTTAATGCCATATTTTTTAATTATTTTTTTAGTAGTGCTTATAATAGATAAGCTAAAAGATCTGGAAAAGTTTATTGTTTCATAAGTAATAATTTGGTCATTTTCGAGTTTATCGTGCATAAAACTGTTTTCTTTAACAATTAAAACAGTTTCCATATGTGGAGCAAGCTTTTTTGAAAAAGATATTGCATCCAGCTCCATACCTCCACGATATGGCGATAAGCAAATGACAGCTGTAGGACTTTTAATTATTTCCAATTATAAGCTCTCAACTCTTCAATATACTCTTTAATAGTTCTAGTTGGTTTCCATCCAAGAGCTTCAGTTTTAGCCGATATTACATCCGCAGTCATTCTGTTACCTTTTCTCTCAGGCAGCATTTGAATCTCACCGTCATACATTTCAGCAATTTCTTTGATGCTGTATGCTTCAGGACTTCCTATGCCAAACTCATCTCCATAGCCATTTTCACCAACTAAAACTAAACCATCTATAATATCGTCGATATGAGTGAAATTTCTTTTCTGAGAACCTGGACTGACTATTGTAAGAGGCTCGCCATTTTTCATCTTCTCTTTAAACAGTGCTATCAGAGTTGCATATTTTCCGGTTTGTATTTCTCTAGATCCATATACATTATAAAAATATGTAATCGCATAAGGAACATTAAACCAAGCTCCATAATTTTGTACAAGTTCAGTGTTTGTAGCTTTTGTCCAAGCGTAAGGGCTAGCACTTCTACCTAACCCACCATCTCCAAACTTTGTACTGCTTCCGGCATAAAGTATTTTACATCCATGTTTTCTGACAAACTCCAGAACTGCAAAAATGCCGTCTTTATTAAATTTCCAAACTTTTTCAATATCATCAAAGCTCTGTTCAACTCTTGAATATTCCCCAAGGTGATAAACCATATCTGGTGCGAAATCAATTAATTTGTCGATGTCTGCTGTTAAACCTTCTATATAAGTTACATTCGCTACATGATTGTCTTTAGAGCCAGTGAAATAGTTGTCCAGTGAATATACATCATTGTTAGAATCGCTTGCCAGTCTTTCACAAAGGTGACTTCCAACAAATCCAGCTCCACCAGTTACTAATATCTTTTTTCTCATATTGCTTTGTACCTATAGATTAATTTAAGAATGGATTTTACACTATACTTGCTGATTTTATGCTGTTATAGACTTCTTCTACAGTTATATTCTTCATACAAATATTGTCTTTGCAGTTTTTCATAACTTCAGTTTTATAGCATGGTGAGCATGGCAAGTTTGCACTTAAAATGTGGACTTTGTTAGTAGGACTTTGGTATGGTCCTGTTTCATATGCTGGTGTTGGGCCAATTAGTGCGAAGATTTCAGTTTCAACTGCAGAAGCCATATGTGCTGTTCCTGTGTCTGTTGCAACTAATCCAGCAGCATTATCTATAACACCAACTAAGTCCGGAAGTGATGTTTTTGCGACTAAATCAACAACATTATTTGGATATGGTTTTAGAAGATTAAAAAAATCATCCTCTGCTTTATTTCCAACAATTACAACTTCTATCTCTTTACTTAATCTTTCTATTAGCTCTATCCAACTACTGTTTTGCCAAGCACGGTAATTTAAGATATTTCTTTTTTGATGTGAGTTGCTTGGGCTGATAATTATGTATTTTTCGTTTAAATTAAACTTCTTTTTTAACTCATCTTGTGGAGTTCCAATAAGTTTTGGAAAGCTTTTGTTAAATATATCTTTACTAACGATATCTTTGAATGATAGTTTTGTAATATCTACCATGTGAACTACATCTTTTGGTATTGTCATATCGCTAAAAAAGTATCCTGTTTTTTTTGTGGCATTGATAGCGTTTACCAAGCTTTTAAACTGTCTGCCACTCTCAAAGTTAATTAGTAAATCGTAAGCTTTTTTTTGTGAGTTTTTTATGATCTCTTTTTTTTGTGAGCTTAGAAAAATAGGTATTTTTTTATGCTTTAAAGGAAAAACTCTATTGACTCTTGAATCTTTATTGAAAAGTGTTCCACTGCCTGGAGTTGAGACAAAATCAATGATAGTATCATTACCAAATTGAAGTTTTAGTGCATCGATTACACTTGTCGCATAGACTAGGTCACCTAAAGCCCCACAGCGGATAATTAATACAGACTTTACTGACATATAGAGTTTGCCTTGAGTTAATTTTTGTAATTATAACAAGTTTAATTTCTAATGAGTATAGTTAGTGTAAAATACGGCTATTACTTCATGGAGATATATTTGAAAAAAGTTTTAAAAAGATTCTTCCCATACATAAAAGAGTACAAATTACAATATTTTCTAGTTCTGATTGGAATAATTCTTACCGTTAGTGCAACTGCCGCTACTGCTCATATTATGAAACCACTTATGGATGACATGTTTATTGATAGAAAAGAAGAGATGCTGCTTCTAATTCCTATAGGACTTATTGGCATCTACTTTTTAAAAGCCATTGGCCGTTATGTACAATCAGTATATATGAACTATATTGGGCTTCATATAGTTACTCGTTTTAGAGAGGTACTTCTTGAGAAGATGATAAGTCTTGACATGGGTTTTTTATATATGAACAGAAGTGGTGAACTGATTTCACGTGTTACAAATGATATTAACAGAATTCAATATTTTGTATCAAATATGCTACCAGAACTTTTTCGTGAATCATTAACTGTAGTTGCTCTTATTATATATATTATATACCTGAATCCAATGCTGGCTCTTTACTCGCTTGTTGTAGTGCCTTTGGTCATTTACCCACTTATTTTAATAGCTAAAAAGTTGAAAAAATACTCTCACCGCTCACAAGCAAAAAATGCTGACGTTGTAACAAGGCTGACTGAGGTCTTTAACAACAGTGAAATCATTAAAGCAAATGCAACAGAAAAGTTTGAACTAGATCGTTTTAATGTGCAAAACTGGCAGTTTTTCAAGATAAATATGAAATCGGTTTATGTTGGTGAGATAGTTTCTCCTATGATGGAGATAATTGGAGCGGCTGGACTTGCGGCAGTCATTTTTGTAGGCGGTAGAGAAGTTTACAATGAAAATATGACAGTTGGTGAATTTACAGCATTCTTGACTGCTGTTGGACTTGTTTTTCAACCAATTCGCCGCATCGGTTCAATATATTCAAAAATCCAAGATGCAGTGGCTGCTAGTGAGAGAGTTTTTGAAATAATTGATACAAAAAGTAAAATAAAAGATGGTCAAGAGCTTTTAGAAGATGATATAAAAGAGATAGAGTTTAAAAACGTAGCCCTTAAATATGAAAACACATATGCGCTCAATGACATAAATATCTCAATAAAGCAAGGTGAAAATATTGCTCTTGTCGGAGACAGTGGAGGAGGAAAGAGTACCTTTATAAACATGCTTCTTCGTTTTTATGATCCAGATGCAGGTAGTGTTTTGGTAAATAAAAAAGACATAAAAAGCTATACTAATGACTCTTTAAAGCATCATATTTCGTTGGTAACTCAAAGAATTTATATTTTTCAAGACTCGCTAGCAGCAAATGTTGCTTATGGACAGGAAATAGATGTAAATAGAGTAGAATATGCTTTAGAGTTAGCAGATGCTTCTGCTTTTGTAGCGTCACTTAGTGATGGTATAGATACTATGATGGAAGAGTTTGGATCTAATCTCTCAGGCGGTCAGCGTCAAAGAGTTGCAATTGCAAGAGCAATTTATAAACATTCTTCTCTTTTACTTTTTGATGAAGCAACATCTGCACTTGACAATGAAAGTGAAAAAAGAATTCAAGCTTCTTTGGATAAGTACACAAAAGATAAGATAACTATCACTATAGCCCATAGATTAAGTACAATCGAGCATGCTGATAAGATTTTAGTAATGCAAAAAGGCAAAATAGTTGCATCTGGAAATCATACTGAACTTTTAGCTACTTCAGAGGTTTACAAAAGATTAGCCGGAGAGTTTGAAAAATAGATTTAATAGGTTTATTAGTAAAGTTTAGAGATAATCGCGGTAATTAATTACATATGGATTATACAGATGTTAGATTTTTCAAAATTTTTAAAGTATTCAAAACCAGGACCTCGTTATACAAGTTACCCAACTGCGCTAGAATTTAGTGACGCTTATGGATATGATGAATATATCCAAAAGCTAGAGTCACAAGACTCTTCTCGCCCTATTAGCCTATATTTTCACCTTCCTTTTTGCAAAAATGCTTGTTACTTCTGTGGCTGTAATGTTGTATTTACTTCTAAAGAAGATAAAATGCTTCGTTATATGGACTATTTAAAAAGAGAGTTGGTAATACTTTCAAAGCATGTAGATTGCAATCGTGAAGTTCTTCAAATGCACTTTGGTGGCGGTACACCAACATTCTTTAGTGCCGCACAACTTAAAGAAATAATCGCAGAGATTAAATCATACTTTCCAAACTTCCGCGCAGATGCTGAGATTAGTTGTGAGATAGATCCTCGCCACATAGATGAAGATCAGATGCGTGTTATGAGTGAAGCCGGTTTTAATCGCGTGAGTTTTGGTATTCAAGACTTTAACGAAAAAGTACAAATTGCAGTACACCGTGTACAACCTTATGCTATAACAAAATATGCAATGGACTTAGCTAGAAAATATAATATGATATCAGTAAATGTAGATCTGATTTACGGACTTCCATTTCAAAGTCTAGAAACATTTAAAGAGACCCTTGCTCTTTCTCTTACGTTAAATCCGGATAGATTTGCTGTATTTAATTATGCGCATGTTCCTTGGCTTAAAAAGACGATGAGAAAGATAGATGAAACTACTCTTCCATTGCCTGATGAGAAACTTCAGATTATGCAATACACTATAGACTTTTTAACTTCTCATGGTTACAAGATGATTGGAATGGATCACTTTGCAAAACCAGAAGATGAACTATTTAAAGCTATTAGCAAGGGTGAACTGCATAGAAACTTCCAAGGTTACACTACAAAAGGTGGAGCTGACTTAATCGGAGTAGGGCTTACTTCTATTGGGGAGGGTGTTGACTCTTATAACCAAAATTTTAAAGTTATGGGTGAATACGAAGAAGCTATAGATGCTGGAAAACTTCCGTTTGAACGTGGTATTGTTCTTAACGAAGATGATCAGATCAGACAATATGTGATTATGGAGTTGATGAGTAATTTTAAACTTGACATAAAAAGATTTGAAAAACTTTTTAACATAGAGTTTAAGACATATTTTGCAGATGCAATAGAAGCACTTAAGCCTTTTGCAGAAGATGAACTTTTAACTATGGATGAAAATATTATAGAATGTAGTGAAACAGGAACACTTCTTATACGCAATATTGCGATGCCGTTTGACGCGTATATGAAAAAACATGCTTCAAGCTCAAAAGCATTCTCAAAAACGGTGTAGTAATGAGCAAGACGCCTCAAGAGATTTTTGATTATGCTAATATCACTGATGACTGTGTTAAGTGTGGAAAGTGTATACCCGTTTGTACTATACATAATGTAAATGCCGATGAGGTTACATCCCCTCGTGGTTTTTTAGACCTTCTTGGTGCTTACCAAAGAGGAAAACTAGACTTAGATAAAAATGTAAAAGACATCTTTGAGAGCTGTTTTTTATGTACTAACTGTGTAGATGTCTGTCCTAAGTCTCTTCCTACAGATATGGTAATAGAGCAAGTTCGTTCTGATATTTCTAAAAAGTTTGGTATAGCTTGGTATAAAAAAGCCTTTTTCCTGTTGCTTCGTCATCGTTGGATGAATGATCTTGCTTTTAAACTTGGCTGGGTATTTCAGACTTGTGGATTTAAGATTAAAGCCGACATAGATTCCATGAACTCACGCTTTTCTATTCCTATGTTAAAAGCGGATAGACTGCTTCCAAGTCTCAGAAAAACATCATTTTTAAATACATATCCTGAAAATATTAATAATGGCGGGAAAAGAAAAGTAGCTATTTTTATAGGTTGTTTAGGTAACTACAACTACAAGGATGTTGGAACTGGTCTCTTAGAAATATTGGGTCACTTAGAGATAGATGCATTTCTTGCAAAAGACCAAAAGTGCTGTTCAGCTCCTGCATATTTTACTGGTGACTTTGATACGGTTGATTACAATGCAAAGTTCAATATTGAGTACTTTGAGAGTTTTTCAAAAGATGTAGAGGCAATAATAGTTCCTGAAGCTACTTGTTCTGCGATGCTTAAAATCGACTATGAACATTATTTTCATGACCAGCCTGAGTGGAAAGCTAGAGCAGCTGCTATAAAGGGTAAAATCTTTATGGCTACGGAGTGGCTGCAGCATCATACACACTTAGAAACGCTTCTTGCATCTAAGAAAAAGGACACAAGAATCGTAACTTATCATGATCCATGCCATGCTAAGAAGATGCAAGGTATTCATGCTGAACCAAGAAACTTAATCAGTAAAAACTACAATATAGTAGAGATGAGTGATCCAAATGTTTGTTGTGGTTTTGGTGGTGTAACTATGCAGAGTGAAAAGTATCACTTTGCAAAAGCTGCAGGTGTTCCAAAAGCTGCAATGATTAAAAATACACATGCAGATGTTGTTAGTGCAGAGTGTAGTGCATGTAGAATGCAGATAAATGCGTCTATGAGTTATGCAGAAGTTGAGACTGTATTTAAAAACCCGATAGAGCTTATAGCAGAAGCATTAAGAAAATAGATGACAGCTTGGAATCATATATATGACACCTTCGATCCTGTAGCTTTTCATATAATCTCATTTCCAGTTCATTGGTATGGGATTATGTATGTTCTGGCGCTTGTGAGTGCTTTGTACATCGGTAAGTACTTTATTAAAAGAGATAAGCTTGACTTTAAAAGTAAAGAACTTGATAACTATTTTATCTATGTAGAGATAGGTGTTATACTTGGAGCTAGACTTGGTTACATCCTGTTTTACGACACAGAGACACTCTACTACTTATCTCATCCTTGGCAGATATTTAACCCTTTTCAAAATGGTGAATTTGTAGGAATTCGAGGCATGAGTTATCATGGTGCTATCTTTGGTTTTCTTATAAGTACATATCTATACTCCAGAAAACACAAAGTTGCCTTTGGTGGGATAATGGATTTAGTTGCTATAAGTGTACCGCTTGCTTTTGTCTTTGGTCGCATTGGTAACTTTTTAAATCAAGAACTTATAGGCCGTGAAACAGATGTTAGTTGGGGGATCTTAGTAGATGGCGTTCTACGTCATCCTTCACAACTTTATGAAGCAATTTTAGAAGGTTTTGGTGTTTTTATAGTTGTGTATGCTTATCGAAAATACCAAAGATTTAGCGGAGAGCTTATTTTAGTTTATGCTATTAGTTATGGTATATTTAGAGCTATTGCTGAGATTTACCGTGCTCCTGATGTACAAATTGGTTATGTGTGTTGCAACATGATAACTCAAGGTCAAGTTATGAGTCTGGCTATGAGTTTAGTTGGAGTAATAGCTTGGGTTTATTATGAGAGACTAGCAAAAACAAAAGGTCTTAAGAAAAACTCTTAAGACTTTCTATCTTTACGATGAAGTTTTTTATCTCTCTCAACTGAGCCTCTCCAGAAATGATTAACCAACCAGTATCCAGTTAGTGAACCAACAACAGAGTAAAAAAGTGTTCCTGTATAAAGATCAATAAAAATATCATCAAGATTCTCACTAAACCATGCCAGTGTCATCTCAACTTCTAAAGGCTTACTTCCTAAAAAGAATGAACCTGTTAAATACTCCATATAGTACATAGGCGGCATTGTAAAAGGATTACTCAGCCAACACATTGCAAGACCTATAGGCACGTTAAACTTAAAAAATGGCATCATAGCAAGTACCAGCAGCATCTGCATAGGCATCGGTATAAAAGCGATAAACAAGCCTATAAGAACCGCTTTAGAAACCATCTTCCTGTTTGTTGATAGGTACTCAGGCGGCACTTTGTATTTTTTGATAAATTCTTTTAGTTTTTCACTTTTACTAATTTTTTTGAGATTCTTTCTAACCATAGGTACCACTTATTATTTTATTGCAATGATTATATCTTTATGCAACTTACATTTTAAATAATATCTTAGAGTTTACTCTATATTTTCACTCGGTTCACCAAAGTAGTAGCCTTGAGCAAAATCAACATCGAGCTCTACAACTTTGTCAAAAATATTTTTAGAGTAAACGAACTCTGCTACTGTCTGAATGTTCATCTTTTTTGCAAAGTCAACTATTGTTTGTGTAATAAGTTGAGAGTTTTTATTTGTATCTATATTTTTTATCATTGAACCATCTATTTTGATGTAGTCCACTTTTAGCTTCATAAGGTATTCGAAGTTGGAGTATCCAGTTCCAAAGTCATCTATAGATACTCTGGCATCATACTTTTTAACTTCATTAATAAATTCGATTACTTCATGGAAGTTCTCTATACCCTCGGACTCTATAATCTCGAAAATAACTCTTCCGCCCATTTGAGAATTGCGTAGTTTTTCCAGTATAAAGTTGTAGATATCTCTATTTAATATATCTTCAACAGAAATGTTTATTGACACAAGATATGAAACATCTCTGAATTTTTCAAATGTTTTATCTATCATTATTTTTGTAAGTTGATGATATAGTTTATTTCTTTTGGCAAGTTCTAAAAAGTGAATAGGTGCTATGTAAGTATTGTCTTCATCAACGATTCTCATGAGAGACTCATACTTAACAATCTTTTGTGTTTTAGCATCTACTATTGGTTGAAATAGAGGTACTATTCTATTCTCATCTATTGCCTTTTTTAGGCGTTTTGTCCAGCTAAAGTTCTTTTCATACTCTTTTGCCATTGCCATAGATTCATTATAAAGCAGGTAGTGTTTTCTGTTTTTCTTAGCTACTACTAGAGCTGTATCTGCATTTACAAGAAGCATCTCTGTGCCGTAAGCCATGCCAATAGTTGCACTTAGGTTCACTTCACTTTTTGCGTCTATTTTAAAGCTCTCTTGGGAAATTCTTTCACTTATTAAAGAAGCAAAGATTAAAAATTCTTTTAGATCTATCCCTTTTTGACATAGATAAGCAAACTCATCTGAATGAAGTCTGTATAGTGCTCCCTCACTCGGTATGTTCTTGTGCAAAAATGTAGCAAATTCTTTTAAGAGTTTGTCTCCAGCCTCATCACCGTATAAATCATTTATTTCTTGAAAAGAATCAATATTTATTATCATCAGAAAAGAGTTGAGTCGTAATTCAAGTTTCTCTGTTAATCTTCTTCTGTTTTGAAGACCTGTTAAGTTGTCAAAGTAAAATTGATGCTCTATAGAATCAAGCATAGTATTGAAAACATCTTTTATAGCATCTATCTCTTCTATGTTGTCATTTACTTCTACGCGCTTTGTCATATCATGAGAGCTTGTAATATTTTTAATTACATTTGAGAAATTTTTAATTGGTTTTATTAAGTACCTGTCAAGCTCTATAAAAATTGCTAAGAATATTACCAATGAAAATACAGCGATGAATAGAATAAAAAAGTTTATCATTTCATTTAGAGATACTTTTAACTCATTTACAGGGTATGAGATATCTATAACACCTAATGTGTCACCGGTTTTTGCATTAGTGTGACAATTTAAACAAGCATCTTTGGCTACTACAGGATAATAATAGTTTATGAAGTCCAAATTAGAAATATTAAGAGACTCCTGACCCTTCATTGCCTTTTTAATTGTTAAAATTGATTCTCTAGCTATTTTATCCTTTTCAATGTCCCCATATAGACTAGCAACAATACTACTTCTATAGACATTTATTTTCATATTCTTATCTACTGTGTTCAATCTATCGATAATCTCATTGAGGTCATCTTTACTCCAACCTCTTTGCATAGCAGAATAAAGTGCCTCAAACACAAGCATGCTAGTCTTTTTAGCATCTATATGTGCTAAAGTGGATATCGCATTTTTTTTCATATATTCGCTGTAGATGTATGCAGAAAGGAGCGTAAAAAAAAGGGTAATTATTATGATTTTAGCTGTTATTTTTGTATAAGTGGTTTTTTGAGCCTTCAACTAAAAGTCCTTTAAATGTATTAGTAATATTTGTGATAGAATAATACTATAATAGAATAAAATATCTATTGTACTCAGGTACAATAGATATTTTTTTATCAATTCCCCTTATTCTTTTAATAATATGCTAAAATTCGATTTATATTTTAATAAGGTTGTTTATTTATGTCATTTGAAAAACTAGGGCTAATCAAGCCATTGCTTGGAGCTATTAAAGAGTTAGGTTATGAACATCCAACGCTTATACAAAAAAGAGCTATTCCTTTAGTCTTGGCAAAGAGCGATATATTCGCTACTGCTCAGACAGGAACAGGCAAAACAGCAGCTTTTGCTCTTCCGATTTTACAAAAACTCAGAAACACTACTGCCGATGAAAACAGAACAATCAGAGCTGTGATTTTATCACCTACACGTGAGCTTTCTATCCAGATACATGAAGATGTGAAAAACTACTCAAAACATATGAGTTTGACTAGTGCAATTCTAGTTGGTGGAAAAGATATTGAGGCTCAACAACGTATGCTAAAAACTGGCATCGATATTGTCATAGGAACTCCTGGACGTTTTATGGAGCTTATGGACAAAGGCTTGGATATTACAAATATAGAAGTTTTTGTAGTTGATGAAGCAGATAGAATGCTAGATATGGGTTTTTCAAAAGAGATAAGAAGAATTCATCTTCAACTGCCGCGTAGACATCAAACTCTTCTATTTTCAGCTACTTACAGTGACAAAGTTAGAAAACTATCAAAGCAGATACTTACAAAACCTGCATTCATAGAAACTGCTAAGAAGAATACAACAGTAGACACTATAAATCAAGTTGCATACATGGTTGATACGGATAGAAAAGCTGAGCTTTTAGCTTATCTTATCGGTTCAAGAAACTTTCCTCAGGTTTTAGTCTTTACAAAAACAAAAGTTAGTGCAGATGCACTTTTTATTGAACTTAAAAAAGATGGTTTGAAATGTGGAATTATTCATGGAGATAAAACACAAGCTAACAGACAAAAAACTCTTACTCAGTTCAAAGAGGGACAAATCAGAGTTCTTGTAGCAACAGATATAGCATCTAGAGGTTTAGATATTGAAGAACTTCCATATGTTATTAACTATGAACTTCCATCAATTCCTGAAGATTATGTTCACAGAGTTGGAAGAACAGGTAGAGCAGGAAGAGATGGTCAGGCTATTTCACTTTTAGATGTATATGATAAGTATAATATCAAAGATGTAGAGAGACTCATCGGTCAAAAAATTCCACAGGAAGTTGTTGAAGGATTTGAACCTGATCCTACTATCAGAAGAAAAGATGAAGATGAAGTAAAGTTAAAAAGTGAACATAAAAGAGTAGAGAATAAAAGACCTACAAAAAAATCTGAAAAAATACCTGCAAAAAAACCTTTTGTAAAACCGGTTTCAAAGAAAAAACGAAAAACTACTAAGAGAGATGCTAAGTAATTAGTATCTTTTAAAGAATAGAGATAGTGTTTCTACCGCTATCTTTTGCCTTATAAAGAGCTTTATCAACTCTGCTAAAGAGTGATTCCTCATCATCTTCGTCTTCATAGTGAGTCACTCCAAAACTACAAGTTATATTATTAACAACTTCAAATGAATGAGATTCTATTAACTGTCTAAACATCTCAGCTCTTGCTGATGAACTCACTTTATTTGATTTTGGCATAAGTATAATAAACTCTTCACCACCCCATCTGGCAAATATATCAGAATCTCTAATCTGGGTTTTTATTAGATTTGATAGTGAAACCAAGATCCTATCTCCAACATCATGACCATGGTTGTCATTGACATGTTTAAAGTGGTCAATATCAAATAAGATTATAGCTAGTGAAGTTTCATTTATTTTAGAATTTTTTATCTCAAATGATAGTAGTTCATCAAACTTCTTTCTGTTATATATCTTTGTTAGGTGGTCTTTTGTAGAAATCTCATAAAGCTCTTTAGCTTCTTTTTTAGCAGTGAAAATAGTTTCGTTGAATGTTTCTAAGACACCTTTGAAGTTTGTATCAAAAACATAACTTATATTTTCATAGAGTTCTTCGTTCATCTCATGTTTTTGAAAGATATCTTTTATGATTGCTTTTCTGAAGTTTATGCATATCATGAAAAGTTCAGAAGAAGAGATGTTTTTTTCTTTTAAGTACTCTAGGAGTTTAGTTATTACGGGACAGTCACCAATCTTTTGAGTTCCATGAACTACATCGATAAAGTAATTTAGTACAGGGTGTGCATAGTTATGTTTAAACATATCAATATCAACACCATGAAAGTTAAGTATTTCTTGAACGTCAGCATCCGATAACCAAATGTTTACGATGTCTTTCCTTGAATTATCAATAACACTAATATTGTTTTTTAGTTCTCTTATCTTGTTAAAGTCCAAAACATAGTCTCCTTTGTACTTGTATTGTCTCTATCCTAGCATAAGTTTTGTAATTTGTTGTTTAAAGTGATATTAAAAAATGTGATATCACTACTATTCATCAAATAAACGGTGATAAAGTAAACCATAACTAATATATGTCATTGGTATAGTCCAAATTAGACCGATGCCAAGAGGTAAGGCACTGATTATAATGATAATGCCACTAAGAAGAGATAATCCAAAGAACTTAAACCACTGCTCAGTCACAGTTTTACGAGATAGCTCCATAGCTTCCCAAACACCAAGTCCCTTGTCTACTATAAGTGTATAAACAAAAGCGTAAGAGACAGCAAGATAGATGCCGGGAATGATAAGAAGCACAAAACCAATAGTAAGAATTAGTGTCATCGCAATGTAAGCTAACATTATCGGAATAATCATCCCAAAGTAATCAAAGATAGATGGAATACTCAACTCTTCTTCTCTTGCACGTTTTACTCCAAGAAGCATGATTCCGATTAAGATAGGAAGAGTAAAGAGCATCTCTACGGTTGAAGAAGCATAAGCATTTGCAAGTGATTCACTGTTTGGAAATATAAACTCTACAAGTGATTTTACAAATAGAGCGATTAGAGCATATATTATTATTGAGCCAACAAAAGTAAGTTTGACTCCCTCTGTACGACGAAAGCCCTCTTTTAAAACACCGGTTATGGAGAAATCGTAAGTCATATCAAGCCTTTTTTGATATTATACCAATTATGTTTAAAGATTATAAATTAGAAATTTTATATCAAGATGGATATCTTGTCTGCATCAACAAACCAAGTGGACTTCTTGTCCATAAGTCTATGATAGATAGGCATGAGATATATTTTGCTATGAAGATGCTGCGTGATCAGATAGGGCAGTGGGTATATCCTATTCACAGGTTGGATAAACCGACATCAGGTGTTTTACTTTTCGCACTTGACAAAGAGACGGCAAAACTTATGTCAGAGCAGTTTAAAGAGCACACAACTAAAAAAACATATATCTGTGTAGTACGCGGATATACAGAGGTCTTTGGACTTATAGACCATGCTCTAAAAGAGAAACTAGATAAGATAGCAGACAAGGACGCCAAAGAAGAGAAAGAGGCTCAGGAAGCTGCAACTGAGTATGAAAGGCTTGATACAGTAGAACTTGATTTTGCAGTAGGGCGATATGATAAGACTAGATACTCTCTTGTAAAAGTAAAACCCAAAACAGGGCGAAAGCATCAGATACGAAGACATATGAAACATATCTCGCATCATATCTTGGGTGATACGAAGTATGGGAGGGGGGAGCATAATGTATTTGTAAGAGAAGAGTTTGATTGTCATAGACTCTTACTTCATGCTCTGTCTTTGGAGTTTAAGCATCCATATACTTATGAGACACTACTGATAGATGCAGGAATGGATGATACTTTTAACTCTATTCTTGGTTCATTTTTCCCACAGCACACGACACAAAACTCTTTGCTTTAAGTCCAGTTGCTCTAAAAGTTCCAAGTATTTCATCATCCATCGGATAACCTAGACCTCTCATCTTTTTGCGAAATAGCTTTTCATGTTCTTCATCTTTTATCTCAAGGGTAACTACTCTAGGTTCTTGTTCTAAGTCTACTTCTACCTCACCAAACTCTTCTTTTAGAGACTGCATAACCGTATTTGCACATCCAGCACATTTTATGTTTAGTGCTTTAAAACTTTTTTTCATTTGTTGTCCTTTTGCATTTTTTTTGGATGCTCTACTTTGCCATCATATATTACACTGCACCCTTTAGGCATAATTATGCTTGAAGTTGATTTTATAAGAGATGAACTCTCGGAAATTATGTCTGAAGTTATAGAAACCTTTTTATCTGTTCTGAGAACTTTTTGCGCTCCAAACGAAGCTACATCATCAATCGTCTTCGTACCAAAATCAAGAATTTTTTTGCCAGTATTTAAAATCGCAGATGGCACATGTTCTACAATATTAACGAGGGTTGAAGTAGTCTGAGCTATTTTTGGGTTTTTAATATTCCCTCTTAAGCCCTGAGTGATTATCGCACAGCCATTTCTGTCTACTATACTTACTTTTAGAGAGTTTATATCACCATTTTGTTGTAAGTTTCCTAAAGAAACGATGAGAAATTTGTTAGTACTCAGAGCTACATCATCAAGGCTTACATTTTTATCTTTTAGTGAGACATTAAACTGCAGATGCTCTATGTTTGTCTGACTTTTGTTTGCATCTGAAAAGTTAGAGATGATAGATTTAGACATGTTTATGACATCCAATCCCATAGCGTCATTAAATGTGGATATTTTTTCATCTACATTTATCCCGTTTAAAATAACAGAACTGAGAGCCAAGTCAGTTTTTGCTGTTTTCTCCTTAATCTCATAGGTAGCATCTCCATTTAAAGTACCACTCTCTAAAACACCGTCTTTTGCGATTAAGTTGGCTACTTTTGTTATATCTACTTCTTTTAGTTTTACCAAGAGATCACTCTTGTTTAGATTGACTTTGATCTCTCCGCCTAGAGAATTTGTTGTGATATTGAGAGCATCTGTATATTTGCCGTCTATTCTCATAGGACCGTGAAAAGTATTTTTCATTAAGGCTCTGTACTTATAGAGGTCTTGTATATCTACTAAAAAGTCACTTTTAACCTGTTCTTCCTCATAAGAAAAAGAGTGTATAACAATCTTGTCTTTTCTATTTATAAATGTAGCATTTGACTTATATGGAGGCGTTAGCTCTATCTTTGCACCTAGCGTTATGGGGATATGTTCTTTTTTATAGTGCATAACAAAAGTATCTTTTAGTGTTACTAGCTTGGGTGTGTAGTGCCCGCTAACATCTAGTGATAGTGAGTTCTCTATTCTTCCTAGTTTAAAATTTCTGCGTAGTTCTTCACTCTTTATCTTGAAGTCTATATCTTTTAAATTTCCCTCAGCTGTGATGTCAACAAGTCCGTAAATTATTTTTGGTTTATTAAGTGCAGATGCTAGTTCATGAAGGTTCAGATCATGCGTGTAAAATTTAAAATGTTCACCCTCAAGTGTCAGAAGTGTCTGCGAAGAAAAACTTGAACTATGCGCATGAAGCTTTAAATGGTTTTTGTAGCTTAGCTTTCCACCTACATCAAAAGACTTTTTCTCGATAGGCACAGATGCTTTGAAATCTGACGCTAGTAGTTTTGATTTTATGTTGTAAGAACCATTCGCCTCTGCGTGAATGTTACGTTTTTTTACTTTAGCATCTGTCTTTATGGAGAAATTTACTTTTTCAAAATCACCGTTTGCATCTAGGTCTATCAGCCCTGTAGCATGAGGTTCTTGGGATGTAAACTTTAAAAGTTCTTTGATGTCTATATTCTTCATAGTGATATTAAATTTATTATCTTTTAGATTAAAAGTTGTTTTACCCTTGAAGTCACTGCTTTTTGCATTTAATTTTAAAACATCTTTGAACTCAACATCACCGTTAAACGAAAAAAGCTTTTTCATAAAAGCCGCGTTTAGTCTGTAAGAAGTAGTTAGTTTTTTATCTCTGTACTTCAAGTCAGGAACTGATAGTTTTATCTTTTCTATCCTCTGTTTGTCCGCTACAATCCAAGGAGAGCTAAAAAGGAAATCGGTATCGAGTGTTTTTGTATTTAGCTTTCCTTTTAGGTTTAGATATCCACGTGCATGAGGTTTTTGTTCTGTGGCTTTTAAGACCTTTGATAGATGCAAATTCTTAGCGTTATAGTAGAGCATATCTTTTTTGTAAGTAGCATCCAGATGCCCGCCAAATGATGAAGTGTGTAGTGATGTTTCTAGAGTTTTAGCGTCTATCTTCAATCTATCTATATCTATCTTTACATTTTTAAAAGCGATGTTAGTAGATGCTGTAATGTTTCCGTCTTTGAGAGTTCCATTGGCATCTAGACTTGTTTTGTAAAAGTTTGCTGGTTTAAAAGAAGAGACTATTTTATATCTCTCTTTTTCATAGTTGATTTTTAGGTCTACATCTTTTATATGTGTACCTGAGATATTTATACCCTCACTACGCAAATCAAGTGAGATATTTGAAAGTGAGATGTTGGCATCTGTGTAGAGATTAAAGTCGAAATCTACTACTGCATCTGCTTTTACTTCTTTGCCGTTTTGTTCTTGAAGAGTTTTTAGATTTAGCGACTTTGCATCTACACCGACATACCAGCTCTCTTTGAGCTGTTTAACCATTACTTTTGCATCTGCTCCGTAAAGAGATGCTTCACCCTCTATGATAAGCTTCTTATCATAGCTGATATCTGCAGTAGCTTCACTGTGACCTTTTAGGGGATGGTAAGTCTTGAATGCATCTATGTCACCGCTGTAGTAAGCTCGAATTTTTAGTGGAGAGATGCTGATGATATTTGCACTGATACTATTGTCTGACTCATAGATGTAAGCATCTGCTCTTAGTGGAATAATGCTAATGGAAGTGACTTTTACTTTTTGTTCGAGAAGCTCAGAAGCGTAGTCCTCTATAAAGTGAGAAGTAACAGGCTTAAAAAGAAAAAGTATAGTGATAGTAATAATGCCGAATATATACTTTATCACTTTACTCATCCTCTTTTTTTAAACATTTTACTACATTGAACCTTGTCAATGTTTAATTTATACTCTTTATGTATAATCGCACTATATATTCACAGGAGAAATCATGGAAGCAATCTATCCATACGCAAACATCATTCATTTGATTTTAGCAATCATCTTTTTAGGTTATGTCTTTAGTGACTTGGCGGTTATCTCAACGCTTAAAAACAAGTTTGAAAAAGAGACACAGCAAAAGATAAACCAGACTCTTGGAAAAAGAAGTTTTAAGATATTCCCACTAACACTTCTGTTTCTTGTTTTAACAGGCGGTATGATGATGTCAAAGTACCTTAACTCAAATGCAGGTTTCTTCGAGACTGATTTGCAAAAGATTTTAGTATTTAAAATCGCTTTAGTTCTTATCATAGTAGCCGGAGTTGGTTCTAACCTTTATGTGAAGTTTACAAAGGGCAAAAAGAGCAACTTTATGGAAAATCACTTTCATAAACTTGTAATAGTTCTAGGACTATTCATAGTGATAGCTGCTAAGTGGATGTTTTTAGTTTAACCCACAGATGCTAGAGTACTTATACCCGCTTTACAGACCACCCGCAGAAGCTGACAATATAATCATTCAGGCTACTTACGGGTGTAGTTACAACAACTGCACCTTTTGTTCGATGTACAAAACAAAGAGCTTTGAAGTAAGAATCATAGAAGATGTCTTTAGAGATGTCGATACTCTCGCACACTCATATCCAGATGCCAGAAAAGTTTTTCTAGCTGATGGAGATGCTCTCTCACTAGAAACTGAGTATCTTATAAGACTTCTTAAATATCTCAAACAATCATTCTCAAAACTTGGACGTGTCTCTCTCTATGCATCTGCTCAAAACATACTGAACAAATCAAGCCAAGAGCTAGAGATGCTAAAAGAAAACGGTCTAAGTCTTATCTACTACGGAGTAGAGACGGGCAGTGAGACAGTTCTAAAAAAGATTACCAAGGGTGTAAACCAAAGCGAGATTATCGAGTCGCTAAACAAAGCCTCAGATGCAGGCATAAAAATATCTGCCACAGTCATCCTCGGCATTGGTGGAACGAAATACACTGACGAGCATATAAGTGAGAGTGCAAAGGTTATAAACGCCACTAGAGTTAATTACCTATCAACTCTGCAACTAGGACTTGAAGATGACTCAAAAGAAAAGTTCTACAAACACTTCAGTGACTTTGAAATGCTAGACGATACAGAGCTACTACAAGAGCAAAAAAAGTTTCTACAACTCCTAAACCCAACTAACAAAATCATCTTCCGCTCAAACCACGCATCTAACGCCTTGCATCTAGCAGGAAACCTACCAAGAGAGAAGGGTAGACTCATAGAAGAACTAGACAATGCGCTGAGTATTGGTAAGATGGCTTTTGTTCCGATGATTTTTAGAGGGTTTTAAGTTATGGTACTTTTTGTCCACGGTGCTTGATTAAAATAGTAGTTAATCTTTGGAGTATTTGGTTCTGTGCTTTTATAATACCTTTATATAAATGCATACCTATACGTGGAAACAGCTTTTCTATTTTTTTCATATTATTATTGTGTATGGCAAGGAGTATAGTTTTTTCTGTAGCTACGATTTCTATACCGGGTGATTTTTTTGTTGATACATTATATACACCAACTGGGTAGCGTTTGTATGAACCAAGCCTAACTACCTTGTCTTCTTCTGTATTATAGACATAGTAATCTACATTACCTTCATAGATAGTAGCGATATAATCAAATGGTTCATCTACTGAAAATATAATTTCATCTTTTTCAAATTCAAGTACCTCAATAAATGATATTAAGCTTCTTAGTTCACTCGGTGATAGTTTATTGTATATAGGAAATTCTTGGAGTATAGTTTCTAAGTCCATTGAGTTCTCCATTTATAAATTTAAGTGCAATAAATTATATCTTATTTTTTAAGTGCAGAAATTGAAATTAAATATATTTAATAGTTGGTGCTCTATTGAGGAAATTGTTCTTCATACGTTTCAAGGTTTTTAAAAGATATCAAAAAACTAGTGTGTAAAAAGCTTTTATTTACTTATGTGATATAATCTAAAATAACCGAAATACATTGATGAAACAGGGAATTATAGATGAAAAAATTAATCTTAGTAATATGTTTATTGTTTAGTGTAAATGTGTATGCAGACTTAGTTGATGATGGGATTTTAGCTACAAAACAATTTAATTATAAAAAAGCCGAAAAACTATATTCTAAATCTTGTGATAAAGGTGAAGGAGAAGGGTGCTTTTATTTAGCTCGGCTTAATTACAATGGGTTTGGAGTAAAAGAAGATAACACTAAAGCTTTTGAACTATGGAATAAAGCCTGCGAAGCTGGATATTTGAGAGGATGCCTATCACTAGGAATTGTGTTTGAATATGGTGGAGGTATGGAGATAGACCACAAGAAAGCTATGCAATACTATACTAAAGCATGTGATGGTGGAGATACTAATTCATGTATCAATTTGGGAAGCATGTATTATCAAGGAAAATCTGTAGACAAAGATTTTGAAAAAGCTGTTAATTATTTTAAGAAAACTTGCGACTTGGGAGATTCTACTGGATGTGTATTTGCAGCAGATGTCTACATGAGTGCAACAGATGAAACTAAAAATAGAGATGCTGCTAAAGAACTATATTCAAAAGGCTGTTATTTAGGAAATATCTATGGATGTGCAAGATCTAAATAAGATGTTAATTTTAAGTTTTGATTGTTTGTTTTTGAAGGGTTCTACAAAATGAAATGGTGTCAGAGGGGGGACTCGAACCCCCGACCCCCGGCTTATGAGGCTAATGTAATGAAAATAGTGTTCCATCAACAACCTATACCAAGAGGCTTATAAAGAAAAATGACGAGCCTACTTTAGTGCCTTCTTTATACAATTGTTAGACTAGAACGACTCAATTTCAAAGGCATAAGCTGCAAGGCACACCGTAAATTTATGCCGAAATTCTAGATATATATCTAAATAATTAGTTATAAACACTCTGATTTAAAGTTTAAATACACCTATTTTATTACCCAGACATAAAGCTGTCAATTAGCAATCTTATACTTCTTTTATAAAATTAGAGGAGTTTGAGATGAGACGAAGAAAAATAGTTACAACATCCCTAGAAGAGTTTGATAAAACAGAACTTGTGGAAAAAGAATTAGTAGGTAAAATTTCTCTATGGATGTTAAGAATAATTATAAAACTTGGAGGTAGTAAAGAGTTTCTTGATAAGGACAATCGTTTCAATAAAGATTCTATTGCATGCTTTTTGGATGTTGGTCAATATACAGAGATGGATAGTGATGACTTTAAAAGAAGTGAAGTTCTCGCAATACTGAAAAAGAATCTTATTAAACTAGAAAAAAGAAAACGAGTTACAAGTTCTAAACTTCTCACAAAAAATATAAAACAGATCTCAAAGCTTATGAATTTAAACATTTATGAAGAGCAGATTCTGGAATTTAAAGTTTTACAAAATCAATATGAGATTTTAGATGAAACTGCTGACTTACTTGGTAATACTTTAAATTCATCACAAACAAAAAAAGTATTAAGTGTTATCTTGAATATACCTATAAAAAACATAAATGAAGCATTTAAATCAACCTCCAAATTGAGCAGGTCATCTATCGTATCAGTGGAATGTCCCCTATTTAATAGACAATATCATATCTGATATTTCTTCCTTGAGTACCTTCAATCTGATGTAAACAACCTAATTTCACAAGCTCTTGTATATCTCTTTTTGCTGTTGCCAAAGATGTTTTGGTCATTGCAACATATTTTTTTGTAGTAAGCCCGCCTTGAAATTCTCCTTCGTTATACTCTAATAACTTGCTCAGCACTTTTAATTGGCGCTGATTTAAAGTAATTTGACGCACCTTATCCCAAAACTTTGTTTTTTGTATAACTCTGTTGATTGCATCAAGTGTCTCTTGAAGTGAGTCGTTAAATCTATCTAAATACCATGATACCCAAGCTGTACAATCTAAATCTGGATTGTCTATCAAGTTTTGAGACATCTCTAGTTTGTCATAATAATTTTTACGATCCTTTGCTATTGCACTAGAGATAGAAAAATATTTATATTCTATCCCAAAATCTTTTGAGATTATGTAATCACTTATGATTCTTGCCATTCTGCCATTGCCGTCATCATAAGGGTGAGTAGTTACAAACCATAAATGTGCTATCGCGCTTTTAATATAGATATCGTCATCGCTTGTATTAATATACTTCAACAAAGCATCCATATCATTATCTATTCTCTTAGCAGGCACTCCTACGAAATGTACTTTTTCTTTGCCAATTACGCCTGAGACAATTTGCATGTCATCATAATCACGAAACACTCCCAGTTTGATTTTAGTAAAACGGCTTGGAGTTTGGGAAAGAAGTGAAATATGCCATTTATGTAAACGCTCTAATTCTAGTGGCGTTGTGTTGAGTATGGTATCCATTAAAATATCCGCGAGAGAGTCAGTGTGATGGGTAGACTTGTCATATACTTTGTCAAATGTTGCATCTAGTTTTTTTCTTATTGAAGATCTTACACTCTCTCTTTGAAGATGTTCCCCCTCTATTGCAGAAGTGGAAACAATCTCGCTTGTAAAAAGATCTATCTTAATGTTGGTTTGAGTATCTTTATCAAGAAGCGTGATTAATGCTTTTACTTGACCTATACTCTGAGATATTTGTGTGATTTTAGGAAGAAGTTCACGAAGGTTATAATGAAATTTTGGATAATAGGGATGTTGCCAAATCCATAGTTGTTTCTTTTGCATTTTTACCTCATGAGCTGATTAGTTTTCTAATCGTATCATTATATGAGCTACTTGTCAATTATAAATAGCTCATATTTTAGATAGTTCCAAATGTTACTATATATGGAACTAACCTAAAAACTTCTTCAACACCCTAACGGTATCTCCTAGTATGGCTATGTGGAAGATTGCGAATTTATTGGGAAATGACCTCTTAAAAAAGAGGTTGTTGAGAGAGTTGTATTATTTTATAAAACACGATATATGGTAACTTCTATTGCTTAGCATCCAACAAATGAGAATTAATCTCTGCTTTACAAACTACTATATAACTATCCTCTTTTCTTTCATACCAATCAAATGCTTTTACTTTTTGCTGCCCTCTAGTACTCCAGTAGACAGATGTTTCGGTGCCTTTATCAGTTGCAATATTTACTTGTGGTGAAGTCCTCGAAGGTATAAAAAATGGAAACAACTCATCTTGAAAAGAGTATTTGTTGTTTTCATCCCTATCTATAAGTTCCCACTTAAGACTTCCAACATTAATATTTCCACAAGCTTTATTTATCTCTTTACTTTGTGCTTTTGTATATTTTTTATTCATATCCACATAATAGAACTTTTTCCATTTTTGCGAATAAAAAATATTTTTGTTATTAAGTAGTTCTTTCCATTGTGGTATAACCTTTTCAAATCTATCTATATTCTTTTTTAATTTATTACTAGCTACTCTTGACGATGTTTGAGATTCAAATTTATTTACTTCTTTTAAGATGTCATTTAATCTTTCCAATGCATTATCAACACTGTTTACATCCTTAGATATACTAATTCCATCTGCCTTTAATAATAAATCAGCTAAATACAGCAGATTATTTTTATCTTCATCACTCAATATCCCAGTTGCTTTATCTTTAAAAAAGCCCATTATTCCAGTTTTTTTAGAATCTTGCCATTTTTTTATAGCTGTTCTAGAATCAAATGTATTTAAATTACCATCTATTTTGTATGAATAAAATCCTAGTAATTCTAGTATTGACTGAAGTTTTTTTGCTTCAAGTTTTTCTTTATCTTCAATTGAAATATTTTTACCTCCATTTGACATGAGTGCATTCGCCGCTGCACTTGACATAAAACCACTTAAAAAACCAGCCTCTAAACCACTTGATAAAATAGCTATTAATAACCCAGCAATTAAACTTTTTCTTAACATAACAGAACCTTTTATATTTAATTAAAATATTTTATTGTATTTATTCTTAAAAGTTGATTTATGATATGCGAATACATAATATCGCTAAATTAAAACCTCATAAACTCTATATTCTCTAGGTTTTGGAGTAAATAAAGCTGTTATCAATTTTGCTCCACAAGGTACAGTTTATGAATATACCAACTTATAACTCTATTGCATAATAGTTTGGAATACCGGAGTTCTTATTAACTCCTGGATTATAAAAAATAGTGTTTCTAATTTTATCTACAGTTTCAATTGGTCTATGCATTTGACCACAAAGAATAACCCCTTTGGACTTATAATGTTGTTTTTAAGAGCATTATATAGCTCTGTATCTCCCCAATCATCGTTATCTGTATTTGTGGAAGTTTTTGTATAAGCTGGTGGAACGTGTGTGATTAAAACATCACACTCATCATATTCAAAATATCCATCAGCACCTATGTAAGGGTAGCAACCAAACTTTATGTTCCCAATTACCTTGATAAAGTTATCAGCATAATAATTTAAAGTATCAATTTTGCTTAACCAATCTTCATTATCAAATTCTTCTATATCATGATTACCACTACATACAAAAAGTGGCTTATTGAACTTTTTTATCCATGATGTTATCCATTCAATCTGTACTATAAGTGTTTCATCTTTTGAATCTTCTAGAAAATCTCCGCTAATACAAAATATATCAAAATTATTCTCTTGTTCCGCTATCCATTCAAACCATTTTTTATTAAAATGTAGATCAGTGGTGTGTAATATTTTCAATACTTTGCCTGAAATATTTTGTAATGCATATCATATTGGAATAAAACATTACTTTCATTTAAATTAAAAGCTTCTATTATTAATTTTTTAGCTTCACTTGAGTTAATAATATTATCGTTGGAATAAACAATATATCGTAAATTTTCAACGTCATATATTACTCTACCTCTTGGAATATCTTCATATTCATAAAGATAAAAATCTTTGTTCTGTAAAGATATTTCATCCCATATTTGATAGTGTGCAAAATCGCTGTCTATAAAGTTGTTAATAACTTTTACGGTATCTATACTTATGCATTTTAAATATATTTCTTGTTTATATATCCAAAATACTCCTACCATTTATACCGACCTTCATATCCTTCTATGATCTTTTTATTTTCTAAATATTCTACATCAACATCAAGCCATGTTTTATTGAGGTGTAAGTCAGTAGTATCTAATAGCCTCATATTTTCATACTACTTTTTTGAAAATAATATTGCAACACTACTCCAAGCCCACATGGAATCATTACTTGCTTCTGTAGGATGAAACATATCTGTCATATATTTATATTGTAGTTCATCTATCCCATATCTACAGTTTTTAATTAAATCTAGAGTCATTTTTTCAACATCTTGTTGTGTTATTGATGGTTTTTGAAATTCTGAGATAAATGCAATAATTCCATACTCAATTACTTCATCTTTGAGTAGCTGCTTAATTCGTGTTATATCAAGCATTACTTTTTCTTGGTTCTTAACAGAGTTTTTAACTTCAATAATTGCTAAAGGATTTTTATTTTTCAAGTATATGGCAATATCCGCTCTACCACCTTTTCTACTATAATCCTCTATTTCTTTAGGTGCTTTTTTCCCAACTGCTTCATATAAGTCCTTAATATGCTCTTCAACATAGACAGAGCCTATATCTTCACTGTCGCCAATAGTTTCAGCTATATATGTAGTTAATACATATTCTGCTCCATTACTAACTCCCTCTTCATCATTTGTCCATTTTAGGTGTTTCTTTTGAGCTTTATTCAAACCTTTTATTGTAGCTTCCAATATTGTTTCTCTACTAATTTTTGCCATCTAAATATCCTTTTTATTTTTTACTTCAATATTTTTCTAATACCGTTTTCATCACGAAAGGATATTACGTCATCAAGTTCTAATTGTTCTATAGCTTTATTTACTGCATTATAACCAAGTCCAAGTTTTCTTTGTATGTATGAAACAGAAGTTTTTTTATCATTAAAAACTATGCTTTTAACCTTTTTGTAAACCATTTCTTCGTTTTCATTTGTAGATATTTTTTCAGAAGTATTCACTGTTTTATCACTACAAAGAGAATTTTTATCAAAGTTTAGTGTTTGTATAAACTTCATAAACTCTATCACATCCTTCATTGTATTCATTTCTCATCCTTTCTCTGAGAGTGAGTTCACATGTTCTATAGTTGATGGCAATAGGTCTATCCATTCAAAATACAGAGAACCACAAGAAGACTCTATACCATTATCATCTTTTTCGATTGTATACCTAGCTCCATTAAAGTATTTTGATATATATGTTTTCCCATAAGTTAAACCACCACTTGTTTCACCAATATATTTTAAAGTCCTTACACATTTCCGACGAGTGAAAACAGAGTTATAAGAAGGATCTACTTCACATATCATGTCTTTTGCTTTACTGCTCATATAGAATGTTGTATCTTGGTGCATTTGTCTATAAAGAGCTTGAATCAAGGTATAGTCTTTATTAAATAGCATGGTACTTTCTACATGTTTTTCAAAGATCGAAATAATCTGATTGACTCGCTTATCTATGGAATCAACTTTTTTATATCTAATAGAATCCCATATGTTCATGTACTTTTCTTCTTTTTCAAAACCGAGATAGTGATTTAAATTATTACTCATTTGAACCCTTTATATTCTTCATCTGTGTCTTCATCAAATGAAACTGCAAATTTCATATCTGGCCACTCTTGTTTTAATTTTTCATAATTAAATACTTTAGTGCCTAGTCTATGGAATGTGTTGCTAATCATTGCATATGGAATTTTATTTTCTTCTAACTTATCCATTAAATCCATTGCTTTTTTAAATGACAACTTATGTTCTTCTTTCCAAAACACTTCTTTTGCTGATTCATAAGGCATTTCATAGTGGTAAATCCAAAAATAACGCTTTTTTAATTTTGGATTTTCAATTATATTTGTAGAACTAATTCTTGTGCCTATCCAACCAAGGGTAGACAACTGTTCTTTTAAATATTCCTTGGTAACTTTTTCTGGACGTGTCATATCAGTTTCCTATTTGTATTTTTTACACGATTCCATGAAGTATCTAATTTTTCTAATCCATCCATCGAGGATAAAAAACTAGGTAGTTGATTCATATGGTTCCACGATATGTTTAAGCTTTTCAGCGAGAGTAACTTTGCTATATCAGGAGGAAGCTTTTCTATATGGTTTGATGATAAGTCCAATGTATGCAAGTTAAATAAGTTACCTATAGATGAAGGGATAGACGATAATAAATTTTTTGAAATATTTACAGACTCTAAATGAATTAATTTTCCTATAGAGTTAGGAAGATATTCAATTCCTTTTCCTGATGCATTGATGCATTGTAAACTTATTAAAGCTTCTTCGTAAGTTTGATAGTTATGAGTATTACAAATCTGCATAACATCAGTGACATTATATTTGTCTGCCCACTCTAATACTTCATAAACCCATTGACTGTTTAAATCACTGTCTGTGATTAAATTTTTTATTTGATTTTTTTTCATTTTCTCTCCTTTGTCTTCACATACAAATCAGCTTCGAAATAATTTCGCGAAAGATGGTAAAAATGGGATAAATTTGTAAATTCATATAATTATGTAACAATATGAATCATTTATGAAGCTAAAAAGTATATTTATAGGGTCAAAACTGTGCTTAAACATGACTTGTAATGAAGAAGTTGGAATATTTTTATAAAACTATAAGGTCCTCTCAATAAACACTTATATTTGGAACAAGTAAAGCTGTTATAAATCTTGTTCCACAAAGACCTGAATTTTGGAACAACAACTTTTTTGCTCCAAAACTTACATATCAAGAGAATAAACGTAAAAATTTTACTTTGAATCGAAAATCACAAAAGATTCGTATTCTAGGTTGTGATATAATTCAAAATACTGAAATAGAGGGTTTTGATATTATGACTTATGGAGAATATTATTACCGTGTTAAGTATGATATGAAACTTGTAAATGGAAACTGGGTATCAAAACCAGCTTATATGAAAATCCCTCGAAGAATGTCTAGAAAAGATGCTGCCATTTATTACACTGAAAAACTTAGAAAGTATTGGGACAATATAAAGGAAAATAAATAAGTATTTTTCAAAAAAGTTCCAAAACCTACAGGTTTGATAACTCTCAAATTACACTCTACCATGGTTCTTTTATAATAACTTGTGAAGGTCTATTATTTTATCTTTTGTTTATTTAAAAATATTTTTTCACTGGCGATTGTGTGGTTAACTCTTGGCTTGCACCAAAAACTGTTTTGTTTGGAGTGTGGCTTTGAATTATCAACTCTTCTTAGTGAGCAACCTTCTTCAAATAAAGTAGATGTATCATTATGAAAATTTTTAAATTCTTTCCATTCGGAGCAAAGTACTCCTTTTTCTTTTAATGTTTGCCACCTATTGTAAAGTCTGCTATCACATAATCCATGCTTTATTTTATTAACACTAAGATTTTTATCTCTACAGTACTGGCATCCTTTAGTATTACCAGATAGTAAATTAGATGATGAGACTATAGATGATTTTTTACATTTATTGCAAATCACATTCCACATTGCATGCGTATTATTTACATGACTAAATTCCTTAATCAATAAATTCCCAAAAGTTTTATTGGTTAAATCTTTTCTTACACTCATATTATATTTCCTAAAAATTGTATGTATGTCGTGCTTAGGCATTTCTTTTATTATAAACTATTGTACTGAAAAACTACTCGCTAACCTATTTAATATTAAGGATAGGCTTGTTCCTAAAAGAACAGATTTTTGAACTTAATCAATTTTTTAATTATAAAGTTTGAAGATGAAAATACTCGATGATGATTTGCTTAGTTATAAGATTAAATATTATGTATAATTACCTTATTCCGTCCAGTATCTTTAGCTTCATACAATGCTTCATCAGATACTTTAAGAAGTGCATTTATATCTATACTTTTACCATAGGCTATACCTAAGGATACTGTATATTTTAAACTTATATCATCTACTTTTATTTCATTATTTTCAAAATTACTACGTATCTTTTCAAATAAATGTTTTGTATCCTCTAGAGATATATCTTCAAGTAAAATACAATATTCTTCTCCACCAAACCTAGCCACTAAATCAGATGTTCTTAACGTTTTGTCTAAAATTATTGCTATTTCTTGAATAGCAACATCTCCAACATCATGACCATAAGTATCATTCACATTTTTAAAAAGGTCAATATCCAAGGTCGCTACGGCTACTTCTTTATCTTTACGTTGATTTTTATTAAGTATTGCTTTACTAGATTCAAAGAAGTATCTTCTATTATAGGAACCTGTTAAAAAATCTTTATTTGCTAAATCCTTTGTTTGCTTGAAAAGTTCTAGGGTGTCTAAGTTTGAATGTACTCGCACATTTAATTCTTCAAATTTATGTGGTTTACTTATAAAGTCATTTGCACCTTCTTTAATGAAGTCCGATAAAATATTGAGTTCTTCTGAAGCACTAAGTGCAATAATTGATAAAACATCTTTATCATACTTTTGTCTTAACTTTATTGTTAGCTCAACCCCGTCCATATTTGGCATATTGTAATCTGTCAAAATCAAAGAAATATTATTATCAGGATTATCCATAATAGCAAGAGCCTCTTTACCATCTTCTGCTTCAAGTACATTAATACGTAGTTTTTCTAAGTCAGTTCTAAAGGCATTTCTAGAGACTTTAGAATCATCCACGACAAGAGCTGTTGTTTCATAATTACGTAAAACCTTCTTTACAAAATTTGATACATACTCGATACTATTCATAGAGTCTTTTTTAGTGTAATCTAAAACATCTTTTTTTAATAATAAAGCTTTTACATCATCATTATCGACTGTTGATAAAACAATAGTAGGTATTTTATGTGTACTTGTTAATAATACTGCTTGCCCTGATTTACAATCTGGTAAGTTTAAATCAACAACAGCTACATAAATATCTTTATGCTCTTTTCTAATAATCTTACTAGCTTCAGTAAAAGTTTCAGCTTTGAGTATCTCAAAATTATGTACACACTTACCTGCAATACATCGAAAAATTTCACTTTCTAAAGCATTTAAAATTGTTTTACTATCATCTATTAATAATATTTTAATTGTTTTTTTCATATATTCTCATAATCACAAGATTTTTACTACTATCATTAGTATACAGCTTAAATGTTTAATGTTAAATTTTTCATGCGATAAAAAGTTTAAATACCTCTAGGTTTTGGAACAACTATTTCGCAATATTGAAAAATGAAGGAAAAGTTCCAAAAGGTACTGGTTGTGGAGATTTCTAGACCATAAAATAAACTGTGTAAACCAACTTATTACCCATTAATCACTTGGTATTTTAGGATATATATGGCAGTTCCAGTATTCTGAGCTAAATTATGATTATATTACATCTTTATATTTATCACGTATAGCTATAAACTTCTCTTTATTATCTAAAAATAAATCAGCGAGTTTAGGATCAAAGTGTTTTCCTTTTTCTTCTTCAAAAAGATTAAAAATACGCTCATCATCCCAAGCTTTTTTATAACATCTATCACTACCCAGTGCATCAAAGACATCTGCTATTGCAGTGATTCTTCCATAAATATGAATTTTTTCTCCAACAATAGCATTTGGATATCCAGAACCATCCCATTTTTCATGATGACTATACGAAACCATCGCCGCAGCTTTTAAAATTGGTCTTTTTGATTCTTTTAATATGTTATATCCTATCTTAGCATGACTTCTCATAACTATCCACTCATCATCATCAAGTTTACCAGGTTTTTTAAGTATGCTGTCTGGAATAGCCACTTTTCCAATATCGTGCATAGGTGAAGCTGAATATAATAATTCTGCTTTTTCAGTGCTTAGACCTGCTAAAAGTGCTAAAGTTCTTGAATACTCTGCTACACGTTTTACATGGAAACCTGTCTCTTTAGAACGGCTCTCTCCAACTTCACCCATTTTATGAATAATCTCTTTTTGAGTATTCTCCATCTCTGTATGCATATTGACTATGTCAGTTACATCATGTCTAATAGCTAGGTATTCAGTAATATTTTCATTATTATCAATAATAGGAATTATTGTACTTTCTACGTTATAAGTACTTCCATCTTTTGCTCTATTTTTAAGTTGTCCATGCCACACTTTACCATCAGTTATCGTTTTCCATAAATCTAAATAAAGTTCTTTAGGATTATCTGGATGTTTAACTAAACTATGTGATTGCCCAATTAGTTCTTCTTTAGAGTAGCCTGATATTTCACAGAACTTATTATTCGCATAAGTGATTTTTCCTTTTGTATCTGCACGAGATAGTATATTGCTTTCATCTATTGCTCTTTGATATTCTTGTGAAATCTTATATGCTTCACTAAAATTATCATTTGATATATTAAGGTTTGTTTCTAACTCTGATTTGATATTTTCTAACTCTGTAATATCTGTTCTGATACCGATATACTCTACTATATTGCCATCATAATCAACTATTGGATTAATAACAGTATTTACCCAATAGTAGCCACCATCTTTAGTTTTATTTTTTACTTTTCCAAACCATGGTTTTTTATCTTCAATTGTTTTCCACATTTCTTCAAAAGTAGATTTAGGCATATCAGGATGTCTAACCATATTATGATTTTTACCAACAAGCTCTTCTATTTTATATCCAGAAATGTCACAAAATTTATCATTCACAAAAGTTATAATTCCTTTTGTATTTGTTTTTGAAACAATACTACTTCTGTCTACTGCATCTTTATAATCATTAAGAATTTGTTGTCTACAAAGTATATCTCTATTTCGTCTGTCAGATTTAATTTCAATATCAGCTTTTAAAATAAGTTCTTCTGCATTAAAAGGTTTGTGTATAAAATCAGATGCACCTGCTTTTAAACTATCTCTAACAAGTTCAGCTGTACTAGAACCTGATAACATAATAACAGGTATGTCAGAAAAATTTTTGTTTTTTCTTATTCTTTTTAAAAGTTCCAGACCATTTATTCCAGGTAACTGCATGTCTAAAATGATTAGGTTTACATGATGAGATTCTAACTTTTCCAATCCAACTTCAGCACTTATGGCATGGATTATATTGTAGTTTCTTACTCCTAAAAGCTTACCAATATATGTTTGTAAAAAACTAGAATCATCTACAACAAGTATGTTGCTGTTTTTATTAAGTTCTAATTCTTTAATTGTTTTGCTTATATCAGATACACCACTATTAAAGTATTTATCCTTTACTATATAGTCTAAAATACCATTTTTAAAAAGGTCTTCTCTTTGTTCAACATCTGTTTCTGCAGTTAGAATAATTATTTTTGCTTTTGTTAGATACTCAGTTTCATCCAGTAGTTTTAAACCTGAACCATCAGGTAAATTTAAATCAAGTAAAACAAAATCATATTCTTTTAGCTTTACCTTATCTGTAGCTTCTTTTACAGTAAATGCTTGGTCACATGAATAATGAAACCTTGATAATGTCTTTAGTACAGAATTGTTAATAAATTCGGTATCTTCAACAATCAATATTTTATATTTTTCATTACTGGGTAATTCAATTAGAGTATCACAATTTAGCATTTTAAGTCCTAATTTATCTATTCGCTTATTTTAAAATAAACTTATCACACTTATATAATATTATGATATTCTATCTTTTATAACTTAAAAATAATTCATGTAGTTTATTTATTTTTTTTAAAACTCTGTAAATACTGTATTTAGTGCTATTATCTAGTCTACCAAGTTAGCTACAGTATTCGAAGCCATACTAAATTTAAACCTCATAACCTCTAAGTTTTGGAGCAAATTTTAGTAACGGAAATATTGTTCCAAATAGAGTTGAATTTTGGAACAATATTTTATGGGCTACTTCTTTTTAGCTACATCTTTAATAGCTCTATAAATCGTATTACGAGCAACATGAAAAAACTTTGAAAGCCATGCAACAGACTTTCCTTTTTCGTGCTGTTTGCATATGACCTTTTTATCCTTGAAAGATAAAATAGCTCTTCTTCCAAACTGAACACCTTTTCTTTTTGCAGCCTCAATACCTTCTTTAACACGTTCATTTATTAAATCACGTTCAAACTCTGCAATAGCACCTAACATGGTAAATAATAATCTTCCTGCTGGTGTTGTAGTATCAATGTTCTGTTGAATGACTTTGAGATTAACATTTTTATCTTCTAAAAACTTAGCAATATTCTGAAGGTCTATTACAGACCTTGCTAATCTATCAAGCTTTGTAATAAATAGGATATCTCCCTCTCGAACGAAATCCATCATGACATTAAACTGTTGACGATCAGCTTTATTTTTACCAGATTTTTTTTCAGAGAAAATCTTTACACAGCCAGCATCTTTAAGTTGATCAATTTGATTCTCAAGATTTTGGCTGGAAGTTGAAACTCTTGCATAACCTACATACATAATAAATCCTTTTTATTGAACTTACTATTTATCGCATATATTATGAAGAATTGTAAAGGGTAGGTTTGCTCCACAAGGTACAGGCTAGAAGAATATAAATATTGTATTTATATGTCAAACTTCTTCCAATACTCTCTAAATTTAAGTGTGTAATATTTATCGGCCTCTTCTCTAGACATTCTAATTGGTATCTTTATATTTGGCTTATTAGCCTTCCATACACCATCTTTTAATTTCATGTCATACTTAACTTGATAGTGATACTCGCCATATGTCATGTAAATTCCTATAAAAAAATTCAGATGAATTATAACATTTCTCTATTATTTACAATTGTATCTGTCGTTATATGTATTTTTGAACAATTATACTTGCTCCACAAAGTACAGGTTTAGTAACTGTCTAGTTTATAAGGGACATTCCACATCATTGAAATCTATAGAAATACCTTCTATTGTAAGGGTTAGGATGACAAAAAAATATGCCATAAATGCTTATGCAGCATGTGATGGAGTGTTAAGTGATAAAAAATTGAATAGATTGGCAAAAATAATCACCAATATGCAATCAATGGAGAAGCAAATCACAAAGCTCTCAAAAACAAAAGTAAAGTTGCTATAGATGCAAGTCTTATCAAGAGCTAAGCAAGTAAAAGTGGGCTTGTGGAAGGACAGAGTAGAAGAAATAGAGTGTTTAGATGAAGCTAGGAATGAATAGTTTATTTATGAAGAACTAATTTACCATAAGCTATGATATTACTACTACTAAAACAAAAGATATGTGTGAATAATATGAGTGATATTACAAAGGAAGACAGATGAACATTGATATAGATGGTGATAACATTAATTTAGAAGAGTCTCAAGAAGATTTACAACGGATGAAAAACCTTTATTATAATAATGATATAGATGCAGACAAGATTGACTTAGATAAGTATTCAGAAGATTTATATAAATTTTATTTTTTTCTTACGAAGCGACATTATCCAGATGAAATATTTCAAGTTGAAGGTATTAGTGAGTCGGAACTAAGAGAGATAACAGAAGAAAGTATAAAAAATAATAAAAAGGATATCTATTATGCATTTAAAGTTATAAAAACACTTCAGAATGCTGCTAGAATACTAGAAGAAGAAGCTTATACTCCTGAAATGAGAAACTATTTTGCTGTTACATATAGATATTTATATGAGTGTTTTTCTTTTGATAGTGCAAATGAAATTGATGAAAAAGAGTATGAACTATTTAAATATAATTTCAAAGAATTTAATGATTCGCATGAGGGTATATATTTTTAACAATATCAAAGGCGAATTTAATTATAAAGTAACGAAAGAGCCTAAGAAAGAGAGTGTAAATCTAACTGTGTAAACCCACCTTCTATTCCTAAACTACTTACAGGTTGTGGAGCTGTCTAGTTTATAGGGGACATTCCACTTATCTCTATCTTGAAACTTGTCTGGATGATTTAAATGTGCAGCTTTTTTGTATGCTTTTTTTAATTGCAAAAGTGTGTAATCGTGTGATAAACTAAAAAGTACTAAACTCCTTTCTAGTTGAGTGTTTATATAGTTTTTGAACTCATCTTCAAACGACTGCTGTTGTTCTTGAAACTGCTCTTGCTGACTTTCTTCATATGAGTATCTTGTTTTTTCATTTTTTTGTTCACCATTAATTTTAGTATTTAGCTTTATTGAGTTGTATATATTGTCTAAAACAAAAACTAGCACAAGTAAAAATATAGATAATATTAAAAAACTTTTGTGTGCAAAAAGGTAGTTATATGCAATCAATCCAAGTAAAACAACTATCGTTACTTCAGGAATATGATAAGTTCTTTTCAAAAAATGTTTATTATATATTGCATGAATAAAAATATATGTAACACTAAGTAAAGATAGAATGTTTACTTTCTCAATAAATAGCTCAATCTCCATATAGGTAAGTATACGAAAAATAATAGCATTTAAGAATAGTATTATATATATTTGCATGATTACTCCTTTTTCTTGGAAGTAAGTTTATTAAATTTATATGACACGTTATGTCACTGAAAATATTCTAATTTTTCCCCAAATAATTTTTATCTGTTGTCTAGTTTATTAGAGGCTGTATATTTTTTATCTAGAATATAATAGTATTTCCTTTTGTTTGTTGCAACATTTAGAATAATTGCTCTTTTGTACCCATCTGGACGACTATATATCCATCCAAGTGGCAATGGATTATCCATTAAGTTTTGCCATCTCATCTGAGCTAGCACTTTTTCTTTGTTTGTCAAAAATATTGGTTTTGCAAGAGACTTTTTATTTTTATGTATAAACTCAAAAGTATCAAGTGAATTTTCCATATGATTCGCATATTCATAGTTATGCAGAATATTGCCTAAAAACTCATTGCACTTTGTGTCACCAATTTTATTTTCAAGTTGACGGATATTTTGCATTGCAGCTATAAGTTCAACATTCATTTCGCGAAATAAATCTATATACGGAATATTATTCTCGCTTACACTCCTTTGAAATTCATCAATAAAAAGTGTAATAGGCCTTGAGTTATCTCTAATAAGTAGTCTTTTATAAAGTATGTTCATAACTGACAATGTAATGTTTTCATCAAATGAATCAGCACGTAATATAACAATACTACCTCTCTCAAGTAGTTTTTTCAACTCAGTATCTCCATCAAGACTAATTTGAGAAAAGTTTTGTAAAAGACTTCGCAACGTGAACAACACACCTCCAGAACCTGCTGCAGGGTTGTCTTGGTCAATATCGGAATAAAACATTTTTATATTTTTAGAAGCTGCGGAAAAATCATTTGCAAACTGAGCTATTAAATATAAATCGTTTTTACTTATTCCATATTTATACATATTTGCTATGTTTTTAATCTCTAACATTCTGCTTATTTTTTCACAGGCATCAATAAATTCCTTTACAGAAGAGTAGGATGACAGTATTTCATTAATTGATTTGGGATTAAAAGTATAATTAAACTGAATGTTTTGTTTGTTTCTAAGTAATTCCTCCAGATTTTTACCTATTGAAAAAACATCGTATATCTGACCTGCAATATTAAGCGCCGATGATATCCAAAACCTATCTTTTGTTTCTCCGTGAACGTTGCTTAGTGTGTCCAGAAATAGAGATCTAGAAATATTTTCAAATATATTTATATTATCTCCCCATGGCACTCCAATTTCTTTGACATCTTTAATTCTTCCATGTTTACTTGCTATTGCTTTTACATGCGAATGTAAATTTCCTTTAATATCAACTATCAACATCCCATAATTTTCTTGAATTCTATTAGATATATTAGGCAGCATAAATGATGTTGTTTTTCCACATCCTGTCTCACCAATACATAATGCATGTCTAAAATCATTTTTAACTATTGGTGTTTCTTCTGGAGTACTCTCTTTAATAAATCCTGCCATATTCTGTCCTTTTAGAGGTTTAATATGGATATATTACAGGATATGGATGACAATATTTGTCATATGTTATATATTCGAACTAGTATGATCTATCTGTTTGAACTGCTCCTCTTCTGAAAGATCTTTTATATATATTAAATCAGGATTTGAACGATATGGGCTATTAAGTATGGACGCCTTAGTCTCATCGGTTATTTCATTATAAATCTTTAAGTTTTTTGATCTAACGAGATAGTTGTAATTCTGTGATTTTAAATCTTCGTTAAACTTTTCCGCAACTTGTGAATCAATACTATCAACGTCAAAAAGAGATAAGTTGTTGAGATAAATTTTTTTCTTAAACTTATCCGCTACTTTTGAATCGACGCCATGCGCGCCATTACGTGAATGTGTGATTTTAAACATATCGCCATCCGCAATTTTCCATTTCTGCAATTCAGGGCCTATCAAGGCCAATGAAATAGAACCAATCAGGATAAACATCACGTGTCCAGTTTGATAATTGTAAAGAAATTTCGAAATTGGTCTTGCAACAATTCCACCAACGACAATCACAAATAAAAAGTATAAAGGCACTGCAACAACTATCTCAAAAATAAATTCTAAAAAATCCCAAAATCCATGAATGTGACTAAAGTCTTCAATCGTAGAACTTATAATAGGAAGTAAAGTAACAAAAAGAAACGCTAACATCATTTTCGCACTATATATGTTTCTCAAAATCAACACAACAAGCGTAAAAACAATAAGGACAAGCAAACTTGGTAAAAAGGTTTGAGGCGTCAGCACAGATAAAAAAAGCGCCATACCCACATATAAGAACAAAGTTCCAGCTACGTAATTTATTCCATAAGACACTATGTTACGCTCTTTATTTAAAGGCAAAAGCAACATGGTGTCTTCGAAAAATTTAAACAGATAGCTCACTACCGTTACGGATATCACGCTTGTAATGACGCCAAACACCATTGAATACGTTTCAATATCATAATATACGCTTTTATTCACATAAAAAAACGCAATCAGGAAAACAGATACAAACACTAAAATAGAGACGAACCACCTAAGTCTTAAAACATTTTTTATCAACTCCAATTCATCATGAAAAACAGCCAAATATCTAATAAAAAGATTTCCTAATGAAACCAACAAGATGCCACTTACCTGTAAAAAAGCCCAAACAGAAAAGGATATTTCGGTTATAAATTCTATTACATAGTATGTTTTCAATATATTCAACCCAATCATTACCATCAAAGGAATAATAAATAAATATATTTTTAAAAAAGGAAGTTTAAACTTTAGCTTCGTTTTGTTAAACACAATAAATGTATAAACACTATTTATCACAAGTAAAGCAATGGAAACATATTCAGAATAAAGCAATACGGTATAGTCGATATTTACGTTAAGACCCGTTTCTACGCTTTCAGAAAATCTATTTAACGATATGAATATAGTTGGAATAACAAGCAATAGTCCCCAACCAAGAGCTGGACCACCATATACCAAAAGCGCTATCATTATTATAGATATAATAAGGTACTGTATCTCCATCTTAAACGTCGTGTCAAATGATATTGTGCCGGCATACATACTAAAAGAAAACCATGCAAACATTACCGCTAAATAAACTAAGTTAACTTTTTTTAAGAAGCTGCTTGCATGCATCTCATTGTTTGCAATAGTAGTAAAATACTTTTCTCTCTCTAAATCGGTTACTTTCATGCTTATAGATCTACCTTATAATTTAAATGTTTGAATTGATTTTTTTTGTTGTGTTTGTGTAGTGTAACGAAGAGAATTACTCTTCGTTGTTCGCAGGAACTTTTTGTCTAGCAAATTTTTGTTTTAGGTTCAAAAATTTTTCTTCTAACAAGTCGATATTTCTCTTTATAGTCTCTTTTATTTCAGAAAAATCTTTATGTATAAGATATATAACTATGAAAACTGGTATTAGCATCATTAAAAACACAGTTTTAGATATCCAAAAAACTAGTCGAAAAACCTGTTTCACTGATACAAAAAATCCGGCAGAGGTACCTGTATTTAAACCTATAGTATTGTTTCGACTTTGTTCTTCCCTAACAGCTGCGTCTTGGGCCATTATAGCGCTTTCTTCGGCATATCTCTGCTCTGCTTTTGCTTCTTTTATCTCTCTGTTAACCTTATCTATTTCTTCTGCTTCAGCATAACTTACACCTTTAATGATGGCAGTAAGGAATATGCTAGCTGACTCAGCAACGACATAAACTCCAAGCCAAGCAATACCAGCAGTCAACCAATAAAACCAGCGTAATATTTCATGCCTTGCAAAAGGAGATAATGCATACGCAACAGATCCAATTATAAGTATTCCAACATATACTATTAGCCATTTGTCAACGCCATCAATAATCGACTGGGTTCTAATCCCTATTTCTTTTGTACTCATTTTATAACTACTCCTGTTCCGCCGCTGCTATGTGCATCTTTTTCAATAGCTCTGTAAGCATCATCTCTTGACCTGAAACTTCCAATTCCCGTCCCGCCTCCAAAAGTTCCTCTCTTCGCTCTATACTCACCATTGTAATACTCTATTGAGTATTTGTCGTTTGGTATTGAACCATTTTTACAACTTACATTAAATGTTTCTGTTGCTGCCATTTTATATCTCCTTTTTTATTTTTGTTTAACGATAGTAATCAGTTTTAAAGCCAATTAATATTAATTAACGTCAATTAAAAGTATATATAAAAAATATAACAAAATATGTTACAAAAAGTCACTAAAAATCATTCCTGTTATTAATATTATTTATATTTAGAATTTCAAGCTAAAACTGTACTTCTCATTAGAGTTGATTACATACTTACCTTTTAGCTGTGCTGTAGATAAGTTTTGAATGAGAAAACTCCCAAGAGATTTATTATGCTCGCCATATCCAGTGCCATTGTCTTTGTATACAAACACGTTGCCATTTTCTTCATTTAAACTAATAGAGATTTTTGGATTTTTTATGTTTACAAAAGCATGTTTTATTGAGTTTGTTATAAGCTCATTGATTATAAGAGCCAATGGAGTAAGTTTTTCAACACTTAAAGATATACTTTCTTCACAATGTAGAGTAAATTCTATCTCTTTATTCAACGCTCTGTACGGCTCAAGCATTGTCTGTAAATACTCATACATGTTCACTTTGCCAACAAGTTTGGAGTTTTGAAGGTTTTCATGTATGAGCGAGATGCTACGTATTCTGTTTATCGTATGTTGAAGATACTCTTTAACTTCAAGCTCTTTAACTCTACTTTTTTGCAGCGACAAAATACTAATGACAGACTGCAGATTATTCTGAATACGATGCGAAAGTTCTTTAAACAGAAGTTCATTTTGTCTTAGTTTAAAAATGCTCTCTTTATGCTTGTAAGAGACTGCAAATGAGAAAAGAGTCGCCTCCCAAAGAAGAAAAAATTCGACAATATAAGTCATGTTTGGACTTAAACCAACAATGTTGAAGTAACTTAAAAAAGCGATAATTACGGAAACAAGTATGCCAATAAAACTCAGAAGATAAAAACGTGCATATACTTCTTTTTTTACTAAGCTCAAATAAAAAGAGCTTACTAAAAGAAGTAAAGCGAGTAAAATAACATAGACAATGGCAACATTAACTATTATACTATTTGTGTTCGTTATCGGAAAAACAGAGAGTGCAAAAAATAGCAAAAGTATATATTGCAAATATTTAATGTAACGCTCTGAATCTGAGTAGATTTTGTCCAAGTCTAAAAAGTTTTTACTAAAGGACAAAAGCGCCATAGTCGCAAACAAAAAAAGTCCGACTGGAATACTCTGCAGACTAAACTCAAGAAGAGTATCATCAAACATTCCAGAGTAAAAGAGCATAATGACAAATACCAAAGTATGAAATAAAAAATAGTCCGCGTAGATTTTATCTTTTATGACAATGTAATATCCTAGATTGTAAATGACAATCATGCCAAACGCACCGAAAAATAAAAAATCTAATTGATCATGTTGTAGCTCAAAAGAAGCTGCATTTGCATAAACAAAACATAGTAACAAGCCTGAAAGTATTTTTAACATTATCTTACCTTTATAGAACTATTATTGTATCAAAAGTGTTCCAAATTTGAATCGTTTAAGTGTAAAGTAACATTGTGACAAAAAAAGTTACATTTTTTTATATAAATTAAGTAGAATCAATATATGAAAATTTTGATTGTAGAAGACGACTTTTTGATAGTCGCACAGATTCGAGAGTGTTTAGAGCGACTAAACCATGAAGTTATAGCTACATTTGACGATGCCAATCTAGCTTTGGCGTTTGTAGAAAACAATAGACCGGACTTTGTTTTTATGGATATCGAATTAAACGGTCCGTTAGATGGCATACAGTGTGCCAATGCTCTAAGAAACAGATACTCTATTCCATCCATATTTGTAACTTCACACCATGAAACTGACATTTTAAACGAGTCAATGGCAGTAGCTCCCTTGAACTTTCTGCCAAAACCATTTGAAGATAGCAACATAGAAGCCGTTGTCGCTCTTGCCGCCATAACTCTAAAACTTAATCCACTTAACGATACTCCAAACATCGTTCAAATACAAGAGTATGAATTTAATTTTGAATATGATTCATTAAAAAAAGATGGTCAAATAATAAAACTTACGGATAAAGAGCTACTACTTGCTTCACTTTTGTTCAAAAATGTTGGAAACATTGTAAGTAAAGAAGAGATAAGTAAATATGTCTATGAAGGCGATCTAACTACAGATAGTTCTCTAAGACGACTTGTCAGCAGAACAAGAGAAAAACTTCCTGGACTCAACATTCAATCAGAATCAAAACAGGGTTATTTTTTAACAAAAAACAAAACAAGCAACATTAAAAGTTTGTGACAAGAGATGTCATAAACTTGATTTACAATACACTACATTTAAATAAAAAGGATATACATGATTAAACTTTTACTACTGGCTGTCGCTGTCGCTTTTGTTTTTGGGGTAATTGCATACGATAACGATAAAGTCGTCATAGACACTCAAAAAGCAAAAAGCATTATGGAAAAAAGTAAAAAAGCCATTGAAGATAACGTTGAGATAAAAAAATGAGTACTATAATATATAGCCCAAAAATAGTTGCCAATGAATTACTTCTTACTGAAGACGAAAGCATTGAATTACTTGGCGGCTTTATAGAACAAGCATACGGCTTTAAAAATGAAATCTATGAGAGCTTAGCTGAAAATGCTGAAATGGAAAATTTCTATTCTCTCACAGATAAATTGTATAGTGGAGCAAAGATCTTGTCTATTAGAAATATGCAAGAATCCTTGGAAAGCATAAAGAGCTCTACCCAGAGAGCTCAAATCATGCAATCATTGGAAATATTTTATGCACAGATTGATGAATTAAAAAATAATTTTGTCAAAGAATCAGATATTAAAATAGAAAATAAAGTCGAAAATAAATCAAATAAACATAACTTAAAAGAATCGTATTCGACTATCGAAGAAGTTGAAGAAGATGTACAAAAGATTTTAAAGATAGCCAGAGAGTCAAATGATGATTCTGACTGGAAACTGTATGCATCACTGGTATTGGATACTATGCATAAATATGATAATTTCGATAAAGCTATAGCAGTTTCAGAAGAATTTTTTTCAATTGCTAAGGATGTTTCTGTCATTTATGAATCAGCAGTAATAAATTATGCTCAAATGAAAAAAATGAATAATGAACTAGATGAAGCAATCGTACTTTACAAGGAAGCTTTAGAGCTTATGACGAAAAGAGATGCTGGTGCTGAAGCTATCATATTTGAAACAAAAATACTTATTACGATCTACATTCATAAGGGTTATATAAAAGAAGCCGAAAGCTTAGAAGAGACATACATACAGTGGTGTAAGAGAAGTTTTAGAACAAGTATATATTACTCTAAAAAGCTTATCGATTTAGCAAATGTCTATAAATATAATAAATACTTTAGCAGAGCAATTAAGCTTTACGAAGAGGCTATAGAGATTTTAAGAAACGATTCTGAAAAAATATCACATGACATGAATGCTACAACAAATAGTTATACTTCTTTATTAAGAACTCTTGCTGATTTATATCAATCTACTGATCAAAATGATAAAGAATTGAAAATTTATATAGAGCTTGCACAAGTGGTAGACATCTTGTATCAAGAACTTCCAGATGAAAATCTAGCGATCTATCTACACTCATTTATTCTTTTAGGGAATCAGTATTACATGCAAACACAATTTTATAAAGCTATTAAAGTATTTGAAAAGCGATATAGCATTACAAAAGAATTATATTCAACACATCATTTAAAAGGGAAAGATACACACCTGCAGAGTATATCATTTTTGGCTAAAGTATACAGAGGTTATCAAATGCCCGAAGAAGCTGCAATGTTAGAACAAGAAGCAGCTGAAATTTCTACTAATTTCACAGAGTGAGTAAACAAAAGTGTCTTGACTTGGGAGAGTGCTAAATACTGCCATGAGAGTTTTTTTGTCTTGATGCTTTTAGAAGAGAACTAAAAGCTATGTGGCACTTTTACTTAGTCCATCTTTGAGCATTTTATGAATCATTTTTACTTCACCTTGAAGTAAATATCACTTGCTCCATAACCAACACAGGTTCTCAAAACAAGGTCAAGAAGGACTAAAGCCGATGGAGCTAGTCCTTTATCCTCGGACTTACTATGTGAATAAAGCTCTTCTCTTGTTTTTTTTATCAATTCTTTTACTGCATGCTCAAGTTCAAGTCTAGGAAACGAAGATTCAATCTGTTCTCGTGTTGCTAATACTATCTTGACTACTTTTTTAGGAAAAAATCTCTGCATTGCTTCTAAATTTATATGATCGTTAAGCGCAATGGTTACACTCATATCATCTCGAGATATTGGAATCGCTCCATATTTCTTTAGTTGTGCTGCTGGTATATTCTTGCTCGAGCTATAATTTACAGATTCTAAATCAAAATCAAAAAATGGTATGCCTAAGAGTTCTGCCAGTTTTTTTAGCACATCTTTTCATTAATATACTCATGCTTATCTATAACTGATAAACTATAGACTCCACTCTCAATATTTTTGGCTATGAATTCAACTAGAGTGTCTGTGGTCAAAAAACCAATTTTGATTAGAGTTTTAATAATTAAATCTTCTTTAAAACCCTTTTCTCGCAACCTATTGACTTGTTCATCTATAACGATGCCTTCAGAAAGTAAATCTTGTAAAATTATGTTTATGTTAGTTGTCATTGTATTTTCTATATTATTAATTTAAAAAGATTTTTACAAAAATCTCATATTTCTCTCTATCAAAAGCATCTTCTGAATCTCTCAATGTCATATAACCATCATGTAGTTTTACTATTTCTTCTTGATACTTTTCAGCTAGTTTTTCTTTGTATAAGGCTATGAGCTTTAAAGCCAACTCGTCTAAGTCATCAATAGCGATGCTATTTCCAAGTCTCTGCTCACACTGATACCATTTAACAAATGGATAGATAAACCAAATAATTTCATCCTTTTGATGAAAATCAATTATCTCAAAATATTTTGAAAACAGTTGTACTGCTTCTGTATAGTTTGTATTTTTGGCTTTAGTAGTGGCCAGCCCCTGTAGTACATCTATATAACTATATTTCTCTTGCGGGTCTATTTTGTAAAGATATTCTAGGACTTCAAGCCTCTTTTCTTCTAATAACATCGTTTCATCGAAATGTTTTTGATCATAGTGCATTTTGCCTAGATCAGTTAAAGCTTTTAAGTAATACTCTGCACATTTTTCAGGTTCTGTTTTATAAAGCTCCTCCAGGATATTAAGACTCTTCTCTTGGAGTGTTATTGCTTCGTCTAGACAGTTTACACATTTGTATGAATAGCCTAAATTGTTTAGAGCCATTGAATACCTCAATACCCAGTTTTCAGAGTCTTTTTTGTAAAGCTCTTCTATGAATGCAAGACTCTTCTCATATAATGGTATCGCTTCATCAAACCGCTCTTGTTCCACGTAGAAAACACCTAGTAGATTCTGTACTCTAGCGTAAACCACTGTCCAATGTTCAGGGTCTGTTTTATAAAGCTCTTCATGGATTCTAAGACTCTTTTCCTGTAGTGGAATCGCTTTATTGAAAGATTTTTGATTATAGTATGCATCGGCTAGAGCATTTAAAACTATTGAATACGTATATACCAATTTTTTTGGATCTGCTTCATAAAGTTCTTCCAAGACAGGAAGAACCTTCTCGTATAATGCTATTGCTTCATTTTGACGATTTACTTTTGTGTATAAATCAGCTAGATCACTTTGGGTACGTACATAATCCTGATCTGCTATAGCACATTCTTCATAAATTACAATCTTCTTCTCTTGCGGTGCTATCGCTTCATCAAAGCGCTCTTGTCGCTTGAATAAATCTGATAGTGTACTCAGTTCCATGGTATAAGGCATCATCCATTTACTATCTGTTTTATAAAATTCTTCATAAATTACATTCTTCTTCTCTTGCAGTGCTATCGCTTCATCCAAACGGTTTTGTCTTTTGAATGAAATTGCTAAAGAAGTTAAATGTTTAAGATACTCACTTTCCCATTTTTTTGGATCTATTTGGTAAAGCTCTTGAAGGATTGCAAGTCTCTGCTCATCTAACGCGTTTGCTTCGTTGAAACAGTTTACTCTACGATATGCAATGGCTGTCTTTCTTAAACTACTAATGTAGTCCATTGTACATTTCTCAGGATCTTTTTTATATAGTACTTCATACAGAGCAAGGCTCTTTTTATGGATTGCAAGGCTCTTTTCATGGATTGCAATCGCTTTATCCAAGCGGCCTTGTTTATCGTATAAAGTGACAAGTTCATCCATAGTCTTGGTGTAATCATCAGCCCATTTGAGAGGATCAATTGCGTAAGAATCTTCAAGGGTCTTTAGCCTCTCTTCTTGAAGTAATATCTCTTCATCAACAGATATTAGCTTAATATTTTTAAGTTTTTCAATCACTTCATAAAATTGGTCCGTATGCGTTACAAGAACGATTTTGTCTTTGGACTCTTTTACTGTCTTCATAGAAGCGACAGCGTCTTCAATCATTAAGTTTTTCGCAACGCCCAGTAGTTTATCTGAAAGTATGGAAGCACTTTCAAAATCATCCTCTTCGATAGATCTATAGAGTTCATCCTTAAACTCTTCTGCTTTTGCAATAAAGTCTCCAACAAACTCTAAAATCAAGTCAAGAGGAAGGCCAAGCTCTTCTGCTGCAATATTTGGATTGTAAATATAAGTATCTGGGTCGGATTGCGGTTTTATAGCTTCTGAGGTTTTTTTCGACATAAAAATATCCTTCTGTTTATGGAATTATTGTTCATTTTAAAAAGTATATCAAAAGAGTAAGATAATAGCCAGAGAGTCAAATGATGATTCTGACTGGAAACTGTATGCATGATTTAGTTCATGCTCAAAATCATTCACTCAAAAAGACTTTAACAAAAATCTCATATTTCTCTCTATCAAAAGCATCTTCTGAATCTCTCAATGTCATATAACCATCATGTACTTTTACTATTTCTTCTTGATACTTTTCACCTAGTTTTTCTTTGTACAAGTCTATGAGCTTTAAAGCCAACTTTTCTAAGTCATCAATAGCGATGTTATTTCCAAGTTTCTGCTCACACTGATACCATTTAATAAATGGATAGATAAACAAAATAATTTCATCCTTTGGATCAAAGTCAATAATCTCAAAATGTAAGGAGAGAATCTGTTACTATTGGTACCTTAAAGAGCAAAAGTAAGAAAACTTGTTTTATTACTCTTCAAAAACGGGATTATTGATAGTATAGTAACTAATCTTAAAATAAAGGGAATAAAATGGGAAAAGCAACTTGTCCAAACTGTGGGAAAACAGAAATTATATACGAATGTAAATCATGTGGGAAAGTTCAGTGTTCGTCGTGTTCGTCGAGTCATGGTTTCAGTAATCACTGTCTTAACAAAGGTAGTATTTGTAGTCCAAGTGATGGTAAAGGTTTTTTAAAGCAAATTAGTTAAAAAGAAAAGAATTAAAGGTATTAGAATCCAGTTCTTTTACCTTGCTACTATAAATATGTTAATCCTAATAAAGTTCTTCCATATCCCTCATAAATTTCAGTTATTTTATTTCAATAATTTGTTTATTTTTTTCTATAACACTATGTGCTTTTTAAGTATCTAAGACTACTTTATCGTTGTCGTAAGTAATAACTAAAAAAACAAAGCTACACGACAGCTAGTAGTATAAATTTTATGTAGTGGAATGTCCCCCTATAAACTAGACACATTTTAATTCAATAAAATTTCAAAAGCTCTTGTATTTGGAACAGTTTTTAGTAACAGAAAGAATGTTCCACAAAGAGTTGAATTTTTGAACATACTCCAAAACATACAGGTTATTGAACTTACATTAAACTTTTTTATAATATTAACACTATGTAGAAAAATCGATACATCATTTTTTATCAGATACTTTAAGATTTATACATGGTTTAAGTCTTTCAAAGAGTTGAAAAGTTATTGTTTTTCCATTTTTTTCACAAGTGATTTAAGCTCTTTACTACGTAATTTTAAAAATTTATATTGCTTTTTTGCGTTTTCTATATTATTATCAAGCATCAATTTATGAATATCATCAGCAATTTCATGTACTTCATGATGTATTGCTTGAAGAAATGGATAGCTTTCTTTACTACCATGCCTAGTTCTTCCCGCTCCTTTATACCATTTTGAAAACTGACAAATGGCTTCTGAAACAGGTATTTCATTTAAAGTTCCAGTTAGAAACTCTTTAATTTCTTTCATCCACATTTGATGACTAAATAATGCTACATTTATACTATTCTCACCTTCAATGTCTTTATACTTCATCATATGTTTCCATAGTTTATTACTTTTCCAAGAACTTATCCAATCTTGAATATTATCAAGTGGCATAGGTTTGGCTATGCCATACCCTTGTGCATAATCACTACCTAAATATAGTAACATTAAAGCTATTTCAAGTGTTTCGACACCTTCTGCAACAACAGGTCTTTTGAGTGCTTTTGCTAGTTGAATAACACCTTCGACAATGTCAAGATCATCAGAGTTTTCTATCATATCTATAACAAAATTTTGATCTATTTTTAAAATATCGATTGGAAGTCTATGGAAATGTGTTAGTGAAGAATAGCCTGTTCCAAAATCATCAAGTGAAAACTTGACACCAAGATTTTTACATTTATTCATAACATGGACAACATTTGTCAAATCAGTAACACCAGCAACTTCTAATATTTCAAGTTCAAGTTTACTAGCGAATTTATTTGAATAAATAGATAGTGCTTTTTCCAAATAATCAGCAAATCCTTGAAGTTGAATATGTCTTGGTGAAATATTAACGCTAATTGTATATGTATACCCATTTTTGTGCCAATTATTTAATACAGCCAAGGCCTCTTTAATAACCCATTCACCCAAGGCTATCTCTTGAGGTGTATTTTCAATAATATGAATAAAAGAAGCGGGATACAACATCCCTTTTTCAGGATGATTCCATCTTGATAGAGCTTCAAATCCTATTATTGAACTATCATAAAGGCTGACTTTTGGTTGGTAGTGTAAAACTACTTCTGACCTGCCTAAAGCATGTGAAAAATCTTCAAGTAATTTTTCATTTTCTTGTGAATCTATATTTTCTATTGGAGTATATATGATGTAATTAGATTTTCCTATCTCTTTTGCCCGATACATAGCTTGATCAGCATGTCGAATTAGAGTATCTGTATCACTATTGTCAATTGGATAAATCGTTGCACCAATACTGCAAGAAATATGAATACGGTTTTGATCTATTTCAAATGGTATATTTGCAGTATCAATTAATCTTACTAGAATCTCTTTTAGCTGTTTTTGTGATTCAAAACCTGATAATAGTAATATAAATTCATCACCACCAATGCGTGAAATCGTATCACCTTCTCGTAAATGTTCTTTAAATCTTTGCGCAAATAATTTTAAAAGTTTATCTCCTGTTTCATGTCCAAATTTATCATTAATCGGTTTAAATCCATCTAAGTCTAAATAACATATCGCAACTGGTTGTTTTGTTCTATTCGATAATGCTATTGACTGTTTTAGTCTATCGGTCAATAACTCTCTGTTTGGTAAACCAGTTAAAACGTCATAATAAGCCATAAACTCTATTTTGCTTTCAGCTAAAAGTCGTTGGTGGTATTCATATGCTATATTCGATATTTTTTCAACAATTTCGACATCTTTTTGAGTGTAATCACTCTCCTTATTCCCAACACCAACAATCGTAACAACTTTTTCATTTTTAAATTGAGGTACTGAAATGAAACCTTTTAATGGAGCATGACCTTCTGGAAGACCCTTTTTATGAGGTAAAGATTCATAATCATTATAAATGACAGCTTTTTGTTGATGGATACAATCTACCCAAACACCAGCTTCACTAATAGGATAGTGAAAATCAGCTCCCTCTGCAAAACACATTTTTTTAAGTGTATTTGTAGACCATACTTGCAGGGATACATGTTCTTGATCATCATCTACAAAATGGAAAAACCCTATTTTACTATTTGTGATTGCTTCCGCTTCATCTAAAGCAGTTTGCAAAAGAAGCTCTTTTGCAACATTATCATGTACTAAATTTGAAAGCTTTAATCTAAGGTCTGAAAGTTTTTTATCCAAATTTCGTTCTGTAATATCACGTAGTAAAGAGAAAAATACACCATTTTCTATTTTGGCATAACTGACAGAAATCTCGAGATCTATTAGAGTTCCATCTTTTTTATAATGAGAGGTTTCAAAAAGTCCACCTCCATTCTTAATAATATTTTCAAGATTTTTCTTTATATATTCTTCATCTTGAGTAGCTTCAAATGCAGAAATTTTGCTACCTATGATTTCATCTTTACTATAGCCACTCATAAGGCAATATGCTTCGTTAACATCAAGAATAGTTTCAGTACTGTCAACCATCCAAAAACCATCTTGGGCTGATTCTAAAAGAGCTATATATTTGTTACGTTCTTTATGAAGAGAAGTAGTTAAGTTGTTTGTTTCTGTAATATCTACAAATGTACCATAGACAAAATTATCTTTTCTGTAGTATCTTACTTCACACCATTTTAAAGAACCATCTTTACAAGTAATTTTTACATTGAAAGGTTCTGAGTAACATTTCCCTTGAGCCTCAGTTTCATTTATTTTTTCTTGCCAAAGTTGTAAAACTTGATTTCTATATTGTCCATCAGGATAAGCTTTTAAAAACCATTTGTCCATTGTATCAATATCAGATACTTCCCATCCGAACATTTCTATCAAGAATTTATTAAAACGATTAGGCAATTTACCCGTAGTATCGTTTCTAGCTATTCCAATAGGAAAATCATCAATAAATTCGTTTAAATAGTTTGTGTCGAGAATCATATACTTAACTTCCTGATATTTATATGCCTAAATTATATTAAAGTTATCTATCTTTTAACTTTAAAATCGTTTCAATAGTACTAGGTTTTGGAGCAGTTTTTAGTAACAGAGAAGTTGTTCCAAATAGCATTGAATTTTTGAACATGCTCCAAAAGGTACAGGTTGAGTAACAAATATTTATTTCAAAGTATTCTTGTTTTTTATGGAATTTAGATACAATTAAATGACTTTTGTTGGAAAGGACTTATATGTATAGGTTTGTAATAATATCATTTTTAGTAGTCATTCTCGGTGCAAACGAGCCAATATTATCTTTACCATTGACTGAGCAACCAATCTCTGATAAAGTAAAATTGGGTAAGAAACTTTTTTTTGATACAAGATTATCAAAAGACAATACTATATCATGTGCAACTTGCCATCCAATTCATATGGGTGGTATGGATAATCTAGAAAAATCTTTTGGTGTAAATGGTGTGGAAGGTGATGTAAACTCCCCTACAGTTTTAAACAGTGGCTTTAATTTTGTACAGTTTTGGGATGGTCGAGTACGAACTCTTGAAGAACAGGTGGAAGGCCCATTACACAATCCAAAAGAGATGGCAACAAACTGGCCTGAGACTACAGAAAAACTACGCAAAGATCAACAATACAAAGAACTCTTTCAAAAAGTTTATAATGATGAAATAACAATCGATCATATTAAAAATGCTATTGCCGAATATGAACGATCACTGATAGCACCTGGTAGATTTGATCGTTTTTTAAATGGTGATACAAAAGCTATAAGTAAAATAGAACAAGAGGGCTATGAATTATTTAAAAGTTACGGGTGTTCATCATGTCATCAGGGTATTAATGTAGGTGGAAATATGTATGAAAAACTTGGTGTATTTACACCATACTTTTATGATAGAAATATCACTAAAGCTGATAAGGGACGCTTCAATGTAACTAATGATATAGTCCATCTTCATGAGTTTAAAGTACCATCATTAAGAAATGTTGCTAAGACCTATCCATATTTTCATGATGGGTCTGTTAAAACACTTCAAGAGGCTATCAAGATAATGGCTAAACATCAAGTAGGTCAATCTATTTCGGATGAGGATATTGAAAAAATAGTTAAGTTTTTAAATACTCTTACATGGGAAAAACTTGAAAAGTAGGTTTGTAAATATGTTAAGACTACCAAAACAGTATCTTCAATTAATAATCACACTCGCATTAGGCGCTTTACTTGTTCTGGCATATATAAATAGTGATCTTGCTGATCAAAAAAATAATCAAAAAATATTAAATTATTTTTCTAAAGTAGAGGTACTTGACAAAGAGGTTAATAAAAATAGAGTTGAATTACGACTGATGACGTATGTCCACTTTGATACAATAACCGATAATACTATAAAACTTTACAATGAAACATTGGAGTTAATAAAGTTAATAAATCTGATGACAGGTCATACTTTAAAAAATGAAACTGACAATCTTCTAATAAAATTAAAGAAAAAAGAAAATAGTACTAACGATTTAAAGTCACATATAGCGGTATATAAAAATTTTATATACTCATATCCAAAAGCAACATCTTTGTTAAAAACATCATTAAAAAATAAACATCATGATACTTATGAGGTGATAAACGAACTTTTCAATAAATTAATGCTTCACTCTTTTATTTCGGTATCAAATCATAATAAAGATATAGAAAATTTAATAAAAAAACTAGAGGCAACAAAAAACCTTTCAGATATTGATTCTAAAAAATTATCACATCTAATTCAACATTCCAAAAAAATATATTACTTTATGAATGAGATAAATAAGCTTGAGGAAAAGGCACATCCTATTGATTTCGATAAGGACCTATTTATATTAAGAGATTCTTACAATATCTATTTTAATGGTGTGTCAGAACGTGCAAAGCTATACCAAATAATACTTCTTATAGTTGGTCTGTTGATGTTTGTTTGGGTAATGTACTCAATAATTAGAATAAGACTCTCAGAGGCAGAAAAAGAAAACGCTTTAAACGAATTGCATTTTCAAAAATTTGCACTGGATGAACATGCTATCGTTAGTATAACAGATGCTAAGGGTAAGATACTTTATATAAATGATAAATTTTGTGAGATTAGTCAATTTCAAAGAGGTGAATTAATAGGTAAAAACCATCGTGTTATTAAATCTAATGAACATCCTGATTCTCTATTTAAAGAGATGTGGGAGACAATAAGCAGTGGTTCAGTATGGCATGGAGAGATAAAAAATAGGAAAAAAGATGGAAGTTTCTATTGGGTTAAATCTACAATAGTACCTTTCGTTGATGATAGTGGAAAACCATTTCAGTATATTTCAATTAGAACGGATACAACTAAGCAAAAAGAATTAGAAGAGCGTTTTCAAGATCAAGCAAATTTTTTAAATTCGATTACTGATAATATAACTGAAGGACTTATGGTAATTGACGATACAGGTAATTTGATATATTCAAATAAATCAGCTTCTACATTATTAGAACAAAGAGATGATGAGCTACTTGATTCTAATTTTTATTCTGATGTCCTTGTTGAAAATGAAAATATAACTTTGAGTAAGTTTGATAGTTTAATGAAAAAGAGTGGTGTATTGCACTCTGACGATGTACTATTTAAGACTAAAAATGGTAAAAATATTGATATTGAAATGAGTGCAGTGTCTGTTTTAAGACATAATAAAAAATCATTAATTGTCGTATTTAAAGATATATCAGATCGTAAAATACTTCAAGATTCTCTTATAGAAGCAAAACTTATAGCAGAAGAAGCAAGTAAGACTAAAAGTAATTTCCTTGCTAATATGAGTCATGAATTGCGTACACCATTGAATGGAATTATAGGTATGAGTTATATTGCGCTAAATCAGGATACTGATCCACGAATTAAAAATTATCTTGATAAAATTCACACCTCAGGTAACATTCTTCTAAAAATAATTAATGATATTCTTGATTTTTCTAAAATTGAAGCAGGTAAGTTAGATGTTGAATCTATAGAGTTTAACTTGGACGATATGCTTAAAAAACTTTCTGATTTTATTCATCTAAAAGCATACGAAAAAGATCTTGAGTTAGTTATTTTTAAAGACCAAAATACTCCTACTTCTGTTATTGGAGATCCATTAAGAATAAATCAAATATTACTAAATCTATTAAGTAATTCTATTAAATTTACAGATCATGGAGAGATTGAAATAAGTGTTGAAGCATTAATACTTGATGCTGCTGATTCTAAGTTAGTCTTTACTATTAGAGATACTGGTGTTGGGATGACTAAAGAAGAGCTAGATAGAATATTTAACTCTTTCTCTCAAGCTGATAGTACCATAGCTAGGCGTTATGGAGGAACAGGTCTTGGGCTTACGATTACAAAGCAGCTTATTGAGCTAATGGATGGAAATATTAGTGTTGAAAGTGAAAAAGGAGTTGGTACTACCTTTAAGGTAGAGTTGCCTTTACATACATCTAAGCGTGATATAGTTGTTAAACAATATTCTGAAAAACTGCAAAACATACATTGCTACTTATTTAAGCTAAATAGTGTTTTTGAACGTCAAATCAATAAAATTCTTACATCGATGAATATTAAATCAACTTCAGCAGATTCTTTTGATTTAATTCCTAAAAATATAGATGAAGATAATACTTCTATATTAATTACCGAATATAATGATTCTGTAGATGTATGGATAAAGGGAGTAAGTGAAAAATTACCAGTACTTATTTATTATACTCCTCATGATGATATACATGTTTCATATTTACAGCATACAGGAAAGGTTCAACCCGTCTCTAAGCCACTGAATAGTTCCGTTTTTTATGATAGCATCATGATGTTGTTGTTTGAAACAGAAAAAACACAGTTACAAAAAGAAAAAGTTTCATATGAAAATATAAGTGCCAAAGTCTTACTGGCAGAAGATAACGAAATCAATCAGATGGTCGCTATAGAGTTTTTAGAATCATTTAATTGTGATGTTGATGTTGTAAACAATGGTAAAGAAGCAGTAGAAAAACTAACTACAGATAAATATGATATAGTTTTTATGGATATACAAATGCCAGAGATGGATGGTTTGAGTGCAACGAAGATGATAAGAGAAAAGTTAAAACTTGATATTCCTATTGTTGCTATGACAGCTAACGCTATGAAGCAAGATGTAGAAGCAAGTCTGGCAGTTGGTATGAATGCCCATATATCAAAACCGATTGATCCAAATGAGATAAAGAAAAACTTGCAGAAATTTGTAAAAAAATCAATTGTTGTAACCTCACAACATGAATTAAATACTTTAGAAGAGATAGATGATTCACAAGATGAAGATGAGCAGAGTGTAGCAATGTTATTAAAAATTTCACAGTCTGAACTTGGTGTATCAGATACTGTGATGGAAAAATTTGTAAATAAATTTATGTCAACATTAGATAACTCTATCTCTGAATTGCAAAAAGGTATTAATGATAGTGATTATGATAAAATTCAAAAAGCGGCGCATAAATTACGTGGCGCAGCACTAAATCTAAGAATTACTCCTTTAATTGAAGCCACACAAGAGATGGAACATAATGCAAAAGAAGAAAATACAATTGATTATGCAATACATCTTGACAAAATTGTAAATTTTAAAAATAGCTACAAAGAGTACTTAAAAAGCAAAGAGGAGCAATAGTATGGTTAATAGTTTAAATGTAATGATTGTTGATGATGAAGAGTTAAATATAATGATTTTAGAAGAGTTAGTCTCATCTCAAAATCACAAAGTAACGGCATTTGAAAATCCACTTGATGCTTTAGATTATGTGAAATCCAATGAACCTGACATTGTTTTGATTGATTATATGATGCCTGAAATGGATGGTATTGAACTTACTAAACATATTAAAGTACATTATCCTGATATGATAGTCGTTATGATTACTGCAGCAGGAGAGCAACAAGACCTAAAAATACAAGCACTTGAAGCTGGAGTGACTGATTTTTTATTAAAGCCTATAGATACTGTAGAGGTGCAATTGAGACTTAGAAATCTTGCTGAGCTTCGCTATTCAAAAAAGCTTATGAAAGAATATAATAAAAATCTTGAAGAGGATGTTTATAAAGCAACCGAGCAGATATTAGAAGGATATCATGAAGCATTACAGATTATTTCCAATGCTGCTGAGTATAGAGATCCTGAGACATCAAACCATATCAACAGGGTTGCTCACTATAGTAAATTGATTGGAGAAAAACTAGGATTAAGTAGTGAAGAGCAAGAGATAATTTTTTATGCATCCCCATTACACGATGTAGGGAAAATCGCTATTCCGGATGCAATCCTGCTTAAACCAGGGAAATTGACAGATGAAGAGTTTGATATTATGAGATCACATTCTTTAAGTGGTTTTGAGATATTGAAAGATGCTAAAAATCCATATTTAAAAGCTGGTGCAGAGATCGCATTATCACATCATGAACGCTATGATGGTAATGGTTATCCAAACAAGGTTAAAGGTGAGGATATACATTTGTATAGTAGAGTAACAGCTGTTGCTGATGTGTTTGATGCTTTGACCTCAAGTAGGCCTTATAAAGAGGCATGGCCATTTGAAAAAGCGATTCAATTAATTGAGAGTGAAAAGGGAGGTCATTTTGACCCTATTATTGTTTCTATTTTTGTAGAAAACATCGATCAGGTTCAAGAAATTTTTAATCATTTCAATAATTAATTTGAAATTGAAAATAGTTATATTTTGAATTATAAGAAAAAGTAATTATTATGACTGGAATTTTGGAATTTAAAAACTAAAATTTTATAGTTTTGTTTTAGAAGGTATTATACTTTTAACTAACAACTTTATTTTTACCGCCATTGTAGCTATATATAGTTTTTCATCATCTTTTTAACAGTATAACCAAGCTCAAGAAAAGTCAGCTTAAAAATGGTCTAGTTTTAGGGAGAGCTACAGTAGGATTTAATATAAGTTTTTTTTCATTAAATCCATTTTCATTAAGCTCTTAGTTTTGGAACAATTTTTAGTAACAGGAAGATTGTTCCAAATAGAGTTGAATTTTGGAACATACTCCAAAAGGTACTGATTCTGGAACACTTAAGGCCTATTTGTCATAAGCGGAGTCAAAATTGGCACTTTTTAGTGTAAGTGTATCCATAAACTAGGGATTTATTGGTTGATAAGTTGCTGAAATCAGCCTCGCCATTGACAGCAAATGGTATAAGTTTCATAATAAAAAATTTAAATAGCACTATAGGACGTATAAATGAGCTGTGGAATGATCTCAATAAAGTAGACACATTTTAACTCAACATCTCACCAATATAGCATAATTTCAAACTGATTTTAGGCATCAGTTTTTTTTCATTATATTTTATTTTTCTTGTATATTGTTGTTTTTACACATATAAACTTTACAAAGGACCTGTTTAAGAAATATTCCTGTATTTTTATTTTGCCAAAGCACTATATTGTCAATATCAGCATTTTTTTCTAAAGTATATCCTTCTGATTGCTTTTGAAGTATCTTGCTACTTAATCGTTCTGGCTTATCATTATCTGCAGCAGCTAATCTAACAATTTGATCATTATTTTTGTATATCCCAAAACCATTAAATATAAATTTTATATTAACTGTCTCCCCGGCAATTGGATTAGAACGACTAATACCATCTACACTATATTCATTAGATAAAGCGATATCTCCTAAAGCCATTAAAAATACTAGCCTATCTGGCTCTTGGTCATTTTTATCATACTCTGTAACATCATCGCAATAGTTAGTTAAAAAGTCTAAAAAATTATTTTTTATATGGATAGATAATTTATTTTTTGCTCTTGTTATAGCTACATATATTAATCTCTTATCATAGTCATCTTTAATAAAATTCTCGTCAATACAAATGTATACAGAATCAAACTCTTTACCTTTAGCTTTATGCATAGTTGATACTATTACATCTGCTCTGCTTATCTCAAATTCTTCAAATGTAATCTCTTCTAAATATTCCTCGAATACAGTTATAAAATGCTTTTGACTATATTGAATATTATCTTCATACTCATCCATGAATCTTTTTATTACACTTTGAGCTAATCGATAGTTTTTGGAATTTGAATAAATAGCTTCAAGTTTATCTAGAGCTTTGTCTATATCATTCTCTTTCCAAAAGAATAAAAAATCTTGTAGCTCTATTAAATTTCCAAGACTAAAACCATCTTTAGAAGTGATATATTTTGCTTTGATATTGTTTGCAATAAGTTGAGAATATATTGTTAATATTTCATCATTGTTTCTTGCTAGGATGGCTATTGTTTCAGAACTATCATGAGATACATGTTGGACTATGTTATGAATGTAACTAGAGTTCTGATATTTAATAAAATTAATCTCTCCATTTTCATTAGAGTTGGATAACAGTTTTTTTGTCTTTAACCTATTAGATAGAATCTCACTATAGCTATTAGCGTACTCTATTATATTTTTTTTGCTTCTATAGTTTGTAGATAACTCATACTGTGAATAGTTTGACTCCTCTGTTGTTACTAAATCTTTAGTCTCTTCTTGTATTACTTCAAAATCATTTTTAAAGTGCTTAATATAAACTATGTCTGCTTTATCCTTTCCAAAATTATTTATACATTGGTCATCATCTCCAACAGCAATAATTTTTTTATCATTTGACATTTTTGAATATATAGCTTGTATAAATTCATATGTATCTTTACCTACATCTTGATACTCATCTAAAACTAGCATTTGAATATATGGTAAATTTATTTCATCATTCTTCAACATATTACTAGCTAGAGCGATAACACTATGTAAAGCAGATTGGTCATTTTTTATATTTGTACCAAGTAACTCTATTGCAAAAGAATGGAAAGTGTATATTTTCATAGCATATACTTGGTTACCAATCAATTTTTTAAGTCTGTTTTTGAATTCTGCCACAGCAACTCTAGAATGAGCTAGCATCAAAAAGTACTCAGCTTTATTATTTTCTATCGTAACTAATGAAGCTATCTTATGAACTAAACTTTTTGTTTTACCACTACCAGGACCAGCAAGAACCATTATTGAACTGCTTTTATTATCCTCAAATATTCTTTTTTGCTCATCATTCAAATCATGTATTATCTCTTTTAATCGCTCTTTTGTTATTGGAAGTTGAATCTCTTTATCATTAAATTTATATTTTTTCTTAAATTTACTATACTCCATTCCAAAATAGTCTTCTACAAATTCAGATGTTTTATTCCAGCCATCTTTAATTAATTTTTCTAAAAATGCTATTTGAATATGGATTGATTCAATTTTTCTTTCATAGTATGGCTTAAGGCTTTTGTTATAGTGTTCTCTTTTCTTATAAGGTGTTCTATTTTCGATATCTTTTTGTTTATCTATTTTAAATGACTGATAATATATCAATCTCCCTCGTCTAAGATTAAAGCTGTCTTTCATAAGCTCATGTAAATATACGATGGAATGATGAAATCCGTTAAGAGTTAATTCTTGTATTGCATCATATTCAACTTTTAATTTATTTGTTGAAATTTCTATCTCCCCATCTTCTTTACCACTTAACTCTTTAAGAATATTCTTTATAATAAATTCACATGTTTGTTTTCTAATATTTATTAATTTCTCAAGCTTATTTATATCAAATTTATCTAACTCAAAACTACATATATCCTTATGAAAATGAGCATTAAATATATTGAATTTTAGTTTTGATAGATGCGTCCAACTTTGAATAATTTTTTTAATTGTTTTTATATCATTCGTTGAATCACTACTAGTAAAGCTATTTATTTCTCTTAAGTCCAGTTTTGTTTCATATTCTGGTAAATATTTAAGTTGATTAAAGATTAATTTTTCCATCTCAAAATATTTTTGAAAATCTTTCTGAACTGAATTTTTAACATAGATACTAATGTCATTATCATATTCAAGTAATTTTTCTTTTTGAAGTCCGTACAATACATCAAATATAATATTCTTTTTGACACCAACAATATCAGCTAAATCATCAACCTCAATAGCATCAACTTTACTTCTTTGAATTATATTTTGCATTACTACAATCATATACTCATATATTTTTTCATACTCTTCTTGCTTTGGGTCTAATACATTATGAACATGTTCCATACTTCTTTTTTCTTTATCAATAGAAGTAGCAAAAATCTTATAACTATTTCTTCCTCTAACAATAATTCCTGCTTGTTCCAGTTCTAACAAAGCTGTTTTTATCATTGTTTCATAATCAATTTTAGAGTCTTCGGTATCAATACCCATTTTTTCAGCTATCTGCTTTGGGGAAAGATATATCTCATCTCGCTTCTCTTTTTTCAATTCTCGAACAACTCTCTCAATTTCATGGTATTCAAGTCTTGAGTGATTGAGTTGAGAAAAGGTTCTATTAAAGTCATCTTTAGAGTACAAAACGATACATTCTGCTTTTAATTTATCACTTCTAGCACCTCTTCCAGATTCTTGCAAATATGATTCTAAACTATCAGATTGTTCATAATGGATAACTGTTTGTATATCTGGCTTATCAATACCCATCCCAAAAGCAGTTGTTGCGATTACTATATCTATTTTATTATCTATAAAGTCATTTAGTATGGCACCTTTATCTCTACCTTCTCTTTTGCCACTTTCTATCTCATCATCTATTTTTGAATAAAATGGTTCTATAACTAAATCCAACTCATGCAGTCTTTCATCATGATTTAGTGTTTCACTTAACTCTCGACATTCTCTTGCGTTCTGAGGTATGTAGATGATAGTTGGCTTTTTACCAATTCGCATCAACTCTTTTATGAGTTGTTCATACTTATCTTTTTTACTGTTAACCTCTATAGCTCTATACTCTAGGTTATATCTTTTACTTGAAGCTATAAACTCTTTTAATTCAATATCTAATTTATCAGCAAAATATTGTTTTATATCTTTTAGTACTTCTGGTTTTGCAGTAGCTGTAAAGCATGAAACAGGAATTTTTGGTTGAAATTCAGAACTCTCTTCAAGCTCTTTTATTGAGTTTGCCACAAAATAATAATCGTGTCTAAAGTCGTGTCCCCATGATGAAAAACAGTGTGCTTCATCAATTACAAATCTCTCTATAATTCTTTTTTGAAGTGCTTTAAAAACAGAGTTAGAACGGAGTGCTTCTGGAGCTATATAGAGAATATCTACTACACCATTTTCAACCTCAGTTATAATATTCATTCTTTCTATTGGACTAAGGTAACCACTTATTGCAACAACACTAAAGTTTTGATTTGCATCTTTAAAGCTATCTACATGATTTTTCATTAATGCCTGCAAAGGAGAAATTACAACTGTTAAACCTTTATATGCCTTTGCTTTTATAAGTGCTGGCATCTGGAATGTAAATGTCTTACCACCACCAGTTGGTAAAATAGTCAGTATAGAGTCACTACCTAGTGCACTAGCGATGATATCTCTTTGTGATATTGTATTATTCACTTCAGCTGAACTTTCTTCTGAAAATAAATCTACTTGATCCTTATTTACTAAATTACTCTCTTTCTCAAAAGGTCTAAAAGATGGTATTTTAAATTCATCTAGTGCAAATTTTTCTAAATCAATACTTGCCTCGTTAAATGTAAGCGCTTTTAATACCTCAACAACATTAGGATATCTTTTTAAAATAACAGAAGATACAGAAGCTTTATTATCAAGATAGAGGTATGATATAGCAAATGACAGTTCAGTTGGATGATTAATTTTTATATCTTCAAATTTTTCTTTACTACTGTAAATTTTATTTTTTATAATGTCATATATATTTACACTAGCTGGCACTACATTTTTATATTTAAAATAACTACTAAAATATTTATCATCGTATAAAAGAGATACAAAGATATTTTGAAGTTCTCTCTCTAGGTTAGTAAATTTTTTGTCTAATAAAATAAATAATGATTTAGTTTCTTGAGCATCTCCTAATGGCTCATTCTCAATATTTATTTCAGTTTTATAAGGCTTGTCCAACTTATGAGTTTTTTTATTTACAAACAGAAGCATTGATAAAAATAAAGTATCAATTATTGGTGTTTTTTCTACTATTTGATTTAAGCTAGTTTGGGATAAAAATTTCTTGTCATGGTCTATAAAGTTATGACCGCAGATATAATTAGGTTGATTTTGTTCAAGTGTTGTTTTTATATCATTTATAGAAGTTGTTGATTTTTGTATATCATTTAAAAGTAATCCAAGTCTGTCTATCTTGCCACTGTTAACAATAACTTCTATATCAATATAAGCAATATTATGCATTTGTTTCCTAATAATAATGCTTATTATATCTCATTTTATAATTATATTTAATATTATTATAAAATGAAAAGTTGAAATTTGCACTCATTTTCCTAGGTAAGCCAATAAAATAGGATAACATTATTAAATTTTCTGCCTAAATATGGCTTTCGTTTGACAATGCTTGCCAAACGAACAGTAAAAATAGGTCAATTAATACATATCTGAATAATATGTCGATACTGTAAAGGAACTGTGATATGTCATTTGACTGTACCGGACTAAACAACCTTAGTTTTATTAATTGAGATTTTTACTGTATAGCACTATCCATCTACTCATTAACTTTCTTTATTAAAATATTAAGTATTAATATCCCAGCGTTTTAAACCTCTAATTGAAGAAGTAATCTCCAACTGCTCTGATATTGCTAAAACCAATTTATCTTTCCAGCTAGATGATACTGGATCTATTTTAAAAGAGCTGTACACTTCATGTTCAAATCTTTCAGAAGCTTTGTCTTTCATGTATTCCCAGTAAGTAATCATTAGATTTTTTTGCTTATTAATTAAATCCATACTGACTAACATATCACTTTTTGAACCATTCTCTTTCTTAGAAGCAGGAAGCAGATTCCATAAATCATTATTTGCATATACTGAATATGGCATCACATGATCGACTTCATATGTAGATATCTTTTTAGAGCTCCACACTGATCTAAGTTCACCATAGTCTTTTTCATATTGATCATAAACTTTTCTTGCAAACAGTGTATCTCTTTCCGCTATAAAGTCTCTTGATAGAAGTGTGACTATATCGCCTGATGTTATATTGGAACCACTTTTACTTGACAACTTCTCAGTGAATCTAGCCCACCTCAATGTTATTGAATCTTCTATCCAAGAGCCATATCTGTAGAGTTCATGATACGCACTTTGTTTAATGCCAATAGTGACACAGCTTTCTATAAGTGACTTTGGATTTATTGATTGATTTCTTTTTGCAAATGTTTTTGAACCTTGACCAATAATAAAAAAACTTTTGTCATCAAACGAACTCCCGGAGTATTTTACAGGACCACTTATTACTGTGTTTATAATTGAGTTTATTAACTCTCTGACAAGATTGAATTCATCACTGGTGTTTGATATTCCTTTTTGAAACTCATTGTAAAATGTATGATATGGATTTGAAATATTCTTTTTTCTATAAAACCTTATAGTCTCTTCTAAATGTTTTCTAAATGCAAGTTTGTTTGAACTCTCTTCAGAACTTCTTTGGGGAATAAAGATCTCACCATCCATGAGCTTCCAGTACGACTCTATCCACTTTTCAACTATCATACTTATAGGAAAAAAGACATAACCATCTTTAAACTCTGAAAATCTGTTAAGTGGTGATGATGCAATTTGAGAAAAAGATCTTAATAGTGCAAATTTATATGTACTGTCTTTTGAATCCTGAGATAGTATTGACTCAATCTGATCAATCCCTTTTTTGGAAACTTCTGTATATTTATAAACCTGTGTAACCCAGACTAGCTCCTCTCTTCCCAAGCCGTCAGCATTCAAACTTGATTCAATTAAATTGAAACCGAAAGTTTCAAACAACAGTGCAAGCTGTTCAGGATTTATATTTTCAAAAAAGCGCGGGTCATTATCTCTGGATAATGTTGAATAACTTAATATTAATGTCCCATTGGGCTTTAAATATTTTTTTATATTTAGTATCGCTTCAAAATGCTCTTCTTTTGGAATGTGCATCCATGTAGCAACAGAATATATGACACTAAAAGATTCTTTTAGCTCTTGTGGCAAATTCAATGATGGCAATACAGAGTGGAATAATCTATCTCTTATAGAAGGATATTCTGTCTTTAAAAGATTTACAAAAGATTCAGATCCGTCTACTCCCCATCCAAGAATACCTCTACGCTTTAAATGTAGCAAATCCCGCCCTGAGCCAAAACCTATATCAAGAACTTTATCAGCACCACCAGTATACTTATCGATGAGTTTATGCACTTTGCTCATATCAGCTGAGTTATATCGTTCATATAGCTCATGAGAGTTTTGATTATAATAATCCAGAGTTTTTGATTTCATATTATAAGTTTATCGAAATAAATTTTATATTTAGAATCATGCATATATTTATCGGCTTAGACAGCTTATTATAGGAAATATAATCAAATATTTGTGCCTAATAAAATACAGGCATTAACACTAAATGTACCTGATTAACATTTTTGCTCTAAAAGCATGCCTGAAAAAACAGAAGTGGAATGTCCCCTATAAGCTAGACAGTGATATATTCAACAACCTCTTATTTTTGGAACAGTTTTTAGTAACGAAAGAATTGCTCCAAATAGAGTTGAATTTTTGAACATGCTCCAAAAAGTACAGATTGAGGGACTTAATCAGAAATATCAATATTTAAAACCCATTTATAAGTATATTTTCAAATTCATCAGCAGGGATAGGCTTAGAGTAAAAATAACCTTGAATATTTTACATCCATTTTCAGCATAATTGAAGTTTGCGCTACCACAGTCATGTATTCACATTATGTTTCAATCGACTTGTCATAACCGTCATTAACATCCAAATTATCTATATCTTATTGTTGAGCTTACGCAGGTTGCAGTTCTATTAATTCATCATGGAGTTAATATCGTTTCTTTTTATCTCTGATAGGATATAATCATACCTATTGTCACGAGATTTAGTGAAAAAATATTAACAAAAAGATAAAAAATGTTTGAACAAACTTTTAAAAATATAGACGATATCCTCCACAAAGACGCTGGTTGTGGGAGCGAACTTGATTATGTAGAGCAGACTTCGTGGGTTTTATTCCTCAAGTATTTAGATGATTTAGAGAAAGACAAAAAAACTGCCGCTGAATTAACGGGTAAAACCTATACGGATATTATTGCTCCTGAGTATCAGTGGAGTGTTTGGGCTACTCCAAAAGATAAGGATGGAAAGCTCGACCATCATAAAGCATTGTCTGGGGATGATCTCAAAGACTTTGTTGACCATAAGCTGTTCCCGTATCTTAAGAAGTTTAAAGCTGATGCTGAAAGTGCTGATACTATCGAGTATAAGATTGGTGAGATATTCAGTGAACTCAAAAACCGTATACAGAGTGGCTATAACCTTCGTGAAGTCATCAACCGTATTGATGAGCTACGATTCCGCACTCATGCTGAAAAACATGAGATGAGCCATCTCTATGAAGACAAGATAAAAAACATGGGAAATGCAGGGCGTAATGGTGGTGAATACTATACGCCTCGTGCTCTCATTAAAACTATTGTCAAAGTCGTGGCTCCTCAAATCGGTGATAAGATTTATGATGGTGCTGTTGGTTCCGCTGGATTCTTGGTTGAGGCGTTCGAGTATCTCAAACACAGCAAAAATCTCACAACTGCCGATACAGAAATATTACAGAAGAAAACGTTTTATGGGAAAGAGAAAAAGTCTCTGGCGTATATCATCGGTACAATGAACATGATTTTACACGGGGTAGAAGCTCCCAATATCATCCATACCAATACTCTTGCTGAAAACCTTGCAGATATCCAAGACAAAGACCGCTATGACGTCATCCTGGCCAATCCTCCGTTTGGTGGAAAAGAACGTGCTGAAGTACAGCAAAACTTCCCTATCAAAACGGGTGAAACGGCTTCACTGTTCATTCAACATTTTGTCAAAATACTAAAGGCTGGTGGTAAAGCGGGTATTGTTATCAAAAACACTTTTTTGAGCAATACAGACAATGCTTCTGTGAGCTTGAGAAAGCTTCTACTTGAAAACTGTAATCTTCATACCGTTCTTGATTTACCGGGCGGTACGTTTACGGGTGCTGGTGTTAAAACTGTGGTTCTCTTTTTTGAGAAGGGTGTTCCTACTCGAAATGTATGGTTTTACCAGCTCAATCTCGATAGAAATTTAGGAAAAACCAATCCACTCAATGAAAAAGATTTGGCTGAATTTGTAGAGTTACAAAAAACATTTGCAACTGGTGAAAACTCATGGTCGGTTGATGTAGCTAGTATTGACCAAAATACCTATGACTTGAGTGCCAAAAATCCCAATAAAAAAGAAGAAGCTGCTTTGCGAAAACCGCAAGAGATACTTGAAGAGATGAAAGCTTTGGATGAAGAGAGCGCTGAGATATTAGCTTCAATTTTGGAAATGCTATGAAGCAAGGATGGGCAGTAAAAAAGTTGGGTGAGTTATGTGAGTTATATCAACCAAAAACAATTTCATCTAAAGACATGTGTGAAGATGGTCAATATCCTGTTTTTGGTGCAAATGGAATTATTGGAAAATACGATAAATATAATCACGAAGAACCGCAGTTGCTGATTACATGTAGAGGCGCGACGTGTGGCTCTGTTAATATTTCAGAGCCTCAATCTTGGATAAATGGAAATGCAATGGTTGTCCGTCCAATTGACGATTCATTGCATATTAAGTTTGTCGAATATTTATTTCGTGGAGGGATAGATATTTCTAAAACAATTACAGGTGCGGCACAACCTCAAATTACAAGACAATCATTATCGCCTATTTTGATTTCATTTCCGCAATCCTTTCCAGAACAGCAGCGCATCGTCGCCATTTTAGATGAAGCCTTTGAAGCTATAGCAAAAGCAAAAACCAATGCCGAACAAAACCTCAAAAATGCAAAAGAACTTTTTGAGAGTTATCTGCAATCGGTGTTTGAAAATAAAGGTGATGGTTGGGAGGAAAAAACATTAGAGGATGTTTGTAAAATTACTTCAAAGCTAATTGACCCTAAAAAATCTGAATTTCAAAACCTAGTGCATGTTGGAGCAGGAAATATTGAATCCCAAAAAGGTACTTTAATTGACCTAAAAACTGCAAAAGAAGAAAATCTTATTTCAGGTAAATTTTTATTTGATGAGTCCATGATTCTTTATAGTAAAATTCGTCCATATCTTATGAAAGTAGTGAACTGTAATTTTAAAGGCCTTTGCAGTGCCGATATTTATCCTTTATGGCCATTTGATAATAAAATGCAAAAGGACTTTTTATATCATTTACTTTTGAGCAAAAATTTTACAGAATATGCCATTCTTGGTTCTCAGCGTGCTGGTATGCCTAAAGTGAATCGAGAACATCTTTTTTCTTATAGGTTTTATCTTCCTCCACTTTCAGAACAAGAACAAATAGTCCAAAAACTTAATGCCCTCTCTGCTGAAACCAAACGCCTAGAAACCATTTATCAAAAGAATATAGAAGACTTAGAAGAACTCAAAAAGTCAATTTTACAGAAAGCTTTTAACGGAGAGTTGTGATGAACGAAGCGGAAACGAGAGCAGAACTGATAGACCCACAGTTAAAAGCTTGTGGCTGGGGAGTGGTTGAAGGCTCTCGTATCTTGCGTGAATACAATATCACCGCTGGAAAGATTCAGACGGGTGGAATTAGAGCTAAAAAGCTGACCGCTGATTATGTACTCGTCTATAAAGGGATTAAGCTCGCTGTTGTCGAAGCCAAGAGTAATGATCTCGGTGTTGGTGAAGGTGTGATGCAAGCTAAGCTATATGCGCAAAAGCTGAGCCTAGAAACGACCTATTCAACCAACGGCAAAGAGATATACAGTATCTGTATGAAAACGGGCGCAGAGGGAGTTGTCAAACAGTATCTTTCTCCTGATGAATTATGGAACAAAACCTTCGCAGTACAAAACGAGTGGCGAGAAAAGTTTAGCAATGTTCCGTTTCAAGATGTTGGTGGAAGCAAGGGTGCTCGATATTACCAAGAGTTAGCCGTAAACAATGCACTCGAAGCGGTAGCCAATAATAAAGAGCGAATATTGCTCACGCTGGCTACGGGAACGGGTAAGACGTTTATCGCGTTTCAAATCGCATGGAAGTTGTTTCAAACGAGATGGAATCTCAAGCGTGATGGAAGCAGACGCCCTAGGATATTATTTCTTGCGGATAGAAACATATTAGCAGATCAAGCGTTCAATGCGTTTTCAGCATTTGCCGAAGATGCACTGGTTCGTATCAATCCAAAAGAAATTAGAGCCAATGGAAACGTGCCAACCAATGGCAGTATCTTTTTCACCATCTTTCAAACGTTTATGAGTGGTCGAGATAGTGATGGCAATTCAGCTCCGTATTTCGGGGCGTATCAACCCGATTATTTTGATTTTATCATCATTGATGAGTGTCACCGTGGTGGAGCCAATGATGAGGGGAACTGGAGAGGTATTTTGGAATATTTCTCTCCAGCTGTTCAGCTAGGGCTTACCGCAACACCAAAGCGTCAAGATAACGTTGATACCTACAGATACTTCGGTGAGCCAGTTTATGTCTATTCACTCAAGGAGGGCATTAATGATGGCTTTCTGACACCGTTTAAAGTGAAGCGCATTAAGACTACACTTGATGATTACATCTTTACCAGTGATGACCAGATCATCGAAGGTGAGATAGAAGAAGGCAAGCTTTATACCGAAGCTGATTTCAATAAAATCATTGAGATTAAAGCCAGAGAAGCCAAGCGTGTTAAGATTTACATGGATGATGCCAATCAAAATGAGAAGGCAATTATCTTCTGTGCTACGCAAGACCATGCAGCAGCTGTTCGGGATTTGGTTAATCAGGATAAAAAAAGTAAAGAGCCGAATTACTGTGTCCGTGTTACTGCAAACGATGGAGAGACTGGAGAACAGTTTCTGCGTGAGTTTCAAGATAATGAAAAGTTCATTCCAACGATATTGACCACTTCGCAAAAACTCTCTACTGGAGTTGATGCTAGAAACATTCGTAATATCGTTTTGATGCGTCCAGTCAATTCGATGATTGAGTTTAAACAAATCGTCGGACGTGGTACACGATTATTTGATGGAAAAGAGTTTTTCACTATATATGACTTCGTAGACGCCTATCATCATTTTGCAGACCCTGAGTGGGATGGAGAACCAATAGAGCCAGAGCTATGTTCGAAATGTGGAGAAGACCCTTGTGTGTGCGTAAAAACACCTCCTGCACCATGTAACATATGCGGACAGACACCTTGTATATGTGAGAAAGAACCACCTGAACCTTGTTCGGTTTGTGGAGAAGCTCTATGCGTGTGTAAGAAAAAAGTCAAAATCAAATTGTGTGATGGTAAAGAGCGTGAAATTCAGCACATGATGTCAACGTCATTTTGGAGTGCTGATGGGAAACCAATTTCGGTTGAAGAGTTTTTGTCAAATCTCTTTGGTTCACTTCCTGATTTCTTCAAAAGCGAAGAAGAGCTGCGAACTATTTGGAGCAATCCATTAACTCGGAGAACATTACTAGAAAAACTGGATGCTGCAGGGTTTGGCAAAGAAAAACTGACTACATTACAAAAGCTCATTGATGCTGAAAAAAGTGATTTGTTTGATGTATTGGAATACGTATTTGACAGCGATATTAAACCAATGACGAGAGAAGCTAGAGTTGCAGCATCTCATGCAACCATCTTCGCATTGTTGAATGAAAAACAAAGAGAGTTTATTGATTTTGTATTGAGTAAGTATGTTGAGACAGGTGTCGAAGAGCTTGACCAAGATAAATTGCCAATACTGCTGATTAATAAATATCAGTCATTGGAAGATGCAAAAGATATATTAGGTGACGTAGCTAGTATTAGCTCGATGTTTATAGAGTTTCAACAATATTTGTATCAGCAGCGGGTGGCGTAGAATGATGGGTATTGAAGAGAAGATGAGGATACCTCTTTAATGGCAAAAACTGAAATTAAACAAGTGATGGATATTCAAAAAATCGGTCCGCATTCAAGTTTACATTTTGAAGGAATATCTAGTTCACTTAAAACTGCTATATATGCAAACAATGGAAGCGGCAAAACTTTTTTAAGTAGAATTTTTCGCATTTTAGAAGATATGCGAATTGAATACACGGACAAACTAATTTCTTTTGGAGAAAATAAGAGTCATTTTGAATATATTATAAATGATGGAATAGATACCCGCAAGCTCACTATTGATTTAAATAGAGGGGCTAGCGCAATTTGCAATAATGAGACAGGATATATATTTCACACATTTAATAGTGATTATGTTAGAGATAATATTGAAGCATTACGTTATAAGCCAAGTGGTGAAATAGAAGGATATATACTAGGAAAAGAAGTTATTGACTTAACCAAAGAAAAGAATGAACTTCTTATTAAAGAAGCAGCGTTTGAACTCGGAAAAGAACAAGCTATACAAAGAATCGATGTTCATTGTAAGGAACTAACAAAGCCTGAATTTGGTATCCGATCCAATACGAGTGAGTTTCAAAACTTCACTTTTAAAAATATTTATAATCTTCTAACCTTTGATTACAGTGAAGAGAAAACATTCGAGGAATTAAAAAAAGAAAATACAAAATTAAATACACTTCCAGATGATTATCAAGATATTCAGTTGCTACGCTTTTCAAGTAGTATTGACATAGACTTTTTGGAAGATATACAATCAATATTGGATGAAGAATATTCAAAAAGTCATTTTGCTGAAGAATTTAAATCGAAGATAAAAAATAAACAACTTTTTGTCGAAGAAGGCTTGAAGCATGTTAATGGAGCTACGTGCCCATTTTGTGAAACACCTTTTGATGAAAAAGCATTGAGTGTTATTGACCAATATACGTTATATTTAGATGATCAAGAAGCAAAAATCATATCAAAGATTGACTCGTTGATTCTAGCTATAGCTAAGCTCTTTGAACTATTTTCTAATAAACAAAAAAACTCTTTCAAAGTATTAGCTGATTTTGAAAGGCTTAAGCAGTATCTTCCCTCTTTCGCAGAAAAATCACTTATCCATCTTGAAGACTCAAAGGAAATAATTGAAGAGATTGAAAAAATCCAAATACTATTGTCTACCAAGAAGCAGACCATAGATCAAAAATATCAGTGTGATATAGAAGTTGAAAGGATCATTTCGTTTATAGACCAAAATACGAAGATTTCAGAAGATAATGACAACTTAATTCAAGCTATAAATACTCAAAAAAACAACCTAAGTAAAGAAAAATTAGCTATTAAAAAAAGACTATGTATTGCTAAGTACTTGCATGTTCTTCATAGTGAAAAGGTAGCTATAGAAGTTTTAAAGCAACAACAAGAAGAGATAAATATTTTAAAGCACGATATACTCGGAAAAGAGCTTCGGGCTAAAGAAAGTAAAAAAGATAAAGTTGCAGAAGCATTCAAAGAAAATCTTGATACATTTTTTTCTGGAAAATATGAATTTGATAAAGATAGTTTTTGCTTAAAATTTAAAACATACAATCTCATAGAAAATGCATCGGACGTTCTAAGTGATGGCGAGAAAAGCATTGTCTCCTTTTGCTATTTCTTAGCTGATACACACAATAAAGTGTCAACTCAAGATGATTATAAAAAACTTTTCTTTATCATTGATGATCCAATATCCAGTATGGATTTTCATTATGTATACTCTATCGCTCAACGAGTCCGGTACCTAAATGAGGTTTTTTCAGTTGAACGAGTTAGATTTTTAATCTTGACGCACAATCTTGAGTTTATGAGTATATTGATCAGAAATAATATTATTGAAAATAATGCTAAATACATCATAGAAGCAAAGCAAATTAAAAAACTAAAAGATGAATTAATTATGCCCTATGAAGAGCATCTTAGAGATGTTTATGATGTAGCATTAGGAAAAGTAGAACCCACCCACACGACTCCAAATTCAATAAGAAATATTCTTGAAACTATTAATAAATTTGAAATGCCTGATAAAGATTTTAAAATCTATTGTGAATCAGTAGGTATTTTTGAAAATGCATATTTGTACTCATTAATACATGACAATTCACACGGTAGCTATAGAAGCAATTCGGCTTACACACCTGAAATGCTTATAAATGGTTGTCAAAAAGTTATTGAAATAATTTCTGCAAAATTCTCTGGTCAAATTAAATTAATGGAAAGAAGAGATTGAACCATGTCAAGTAAAACCCCCATCTATGTCCAAACTGTGGCACCGCTATCGATGTCAACGAAATCCTCTATCATCAGCTAGAGGATGAAATGAAGCGAAAGTTCGAGACTAAAATAACTGAGCAAAAAAGGCAGTATGAAAAAGCGATGGCTGAGTTCAAAGCCAAAGAGGAAGCATTTGATGAGCAACTTCGTGAAAGTGTATCGACCCAATTCAAAGCTGAACGTCAAAAATTCACTGAGTTTCAAATTCTCATAAACCCGAAGGAATTTGGGAACAACTTTTCAAGATAGCTGCCGATAAGCTGCCGAAACCATTCTCAAAGAACTCCTAAAACACTCTAAACACCTTAGAAACAAACGGTTCTAACAGAATCTAAGCAGCTATACCATTGTGAATGTAAGCCTCCGGCTGATAATAATCATAGTATGATACAAAGTTATGTAGCTAACAAAGTGAATAAAAATCCTTTGAATTCTATAGGAGTTAAAAATGATAACAGTAATTCATCGAGATGTTTCATGGACTGAATTGGTTCTCGAAGCAATGACGAAAAGCATAAATGAGTGTCTTGGTGTTCATGAAGGTATCAACCCAGATAATAATGAAAAATATATACGAGAATTATATATTCAAACAATCAAATACCTAAAAGGCTTAAAATCAATAATTATAAAAGAACTTAGTACAGAAACATCTTCACATCTTCAAAATACACACTTCATTGAACTAAATCTACTTAGACAAACAACCTACTACAAACTTAATACAACTAGACCATAATCACTCCCAAATATTTATAATTTTTTAGAAATTAGTCAAGGATATTCTTGTGCTAAATTTTTAGCATTTACCATTGATAAATATAAGGAAATAAATTCATGAACAAAATCATTTTTATAGTATTAGTTATATGTATAATTGCACCAAATCTTTACTAATCATAAGCCTTATAACTCAACACAAAGCTCATTATAGCTCTTTCGATACAGCTTCCTAATCACTTATGTATGTAAGGGTTAAAAATGCTGTAACAAGGAATTAGTGTATACCCTCAACAGCAGAAAACCTTATTTGCCTTACTTTTTAGCTTCATGTAGCGAAGTATGATGGGGGAATGTTTCTACAACTCTTATATTTGGAACAAGTAAAGCTGTTATAAATCTTGTTCCACAAAGACCTGAATTTTGGAACAACAACTTTTTTGCTCCAAAACTTACATATCAAGAGAATAAACGTAAAAATTTTACTTTGAATCGAAAATCACAAAAGATTCGTATTCTAGGTTGTGATATAATTCAAAATACTGAAATAGAGGGTTTTGATATTATGACTTATGGAGAATATTATTACCGTGTTAAGTATGATATGAAACTTGTAAATGGAAACTGGGTATCAAAACCAGCTTATATGAAAATCCCTCGAAGAATGTCTAGAAAAGATGCTGCCATTTATTACACTGAAAAACTTAGAAAGTATTGGGACAATATAAAGGAAAATAAATAAGTATTTTTCAAAAAAGTTCCAAAACCTACTATTTTAGTAAATGTCTAGTTATAAGGGGACATTCCAGCTGAAGAAAAATTATGTCAAGAACAACAAAAAGCGGCTGAAGCAATCAAAAAAATGGAAGTTGAAATAGATCAAGAAATTGTAAATATTGTGAGAGCAGCTGTAAAAAATGGAAAATATTTAGGAGATATAGCAAGCGCAATAAAAGTGCTAATTTAAATAAGCTTATCATATTATAATGAACTTCTATAAGTGATTCATTATTTCTATTTCAGTGTTTGATAGACAAAATATGTCTATAAGATAAAATATACTAATACCATGAAAATATTAAATAAAGAGACATACAAATTATCATTACATCAAGAAGAGGTTTTTACCCAAATAGTTTCTCAACTTGATACGAAAGTAAGTTCTATTCTAAAGAGTACGAATATTGAAGATTATTTATTGTCTCTTACTGGTCCTGCTGGAACTGGTAAAACATTCTTAACAACTCAGATAGCTAAGTATCTAGTGGAAAAACGCAAAGAATCAGAATATCCAATGAGTTCTGATTTTGACTTTACAATCACAGCCCCAACACATAAGGCAGTAGGTGTTTTATCAAAACTACTTCGTGAAAACAATATCCAATCAAGTTGCAAAACAATACACTCCTTCCTTGGTATTAAACCATTTATAGATTATACAACGGGAGAAGAGAAATTTGTTGTAGATAAAACTAACAAAAGAAAAGATAGAACTTCTATATTGATAGTTGATGAAAGCTCTATGATTGGAAACACACTTTATGAGTATATTTTAGAAGCGATTGAAGATAAAAGAGTAAATGTTGTTTTATTTATTGGCGATCCGTATCAGCTACTTCCTATTGAGAACAGTAAAAATGAGATATATGACTTGCCAAATAGATTTTTCCTCTCAGAAGTTGTTAGGCAAGCTGAAAATAGCTATATTATCAGAGTAGCTACTAAATTAAGAGAAAGAATCAAAAATCAAGATTTCATAAGTTTACAGCAGTTTTTTCAAGAAAATATGGAAGATGAAATTACATTTTTTCACAATAAAGAAGCATTCTTGGAAGATTTTTACAAAGAAGAGGAGTGGTATAAAGAGAATAAAATCCTAGCAACTTACAAGAACAAAGACGTTGACGCTTTTAACAAAATTATTAGAAATAAATTTTGGGAACAAAAAGGCAATACTACGCCTTCGACACTTCTTGCAGGAGATATGATTAGGTTTAAAGATGCTTATACAGTGGGCGACATTACCATATATCATAATGGGCAAGAGTTGCAATTAGGAAGTACTGAAGTGAAATATCATGACTCATTACATATTGAGTATTGGGAGTGTAAATCTATCTATGCTTTAGAACAACAAGTATTTAGAGTTGTTAATCCAGATAGTGAAGCAGTATTTAATCAAAAACTACAATCGCTTGCAACAAAAGCAAAACAAGCAAAATTTCCTGACAATAAAAAACTATGGAAACTTTACTATGAAACAAGAAATATGTTTGCCAATGTACAATACATTCATGCTTCGACTATACACAAACTTCAGGGAAGCACATACGACGTATCCTACATCGATATATTTTCATTAGTCCATAATCACTATATGAGTGATGAAGAAAAGTATAGACTGTTATATGTAGCCATTACAAGAGCAAGTAAAGATATTAAAATTTTCATGAGTGCTTTTGATAGAACATCGGATGAGAAAGTTATAATCAATAATCAGAATAGTGAAACTATGAATACCTTAAAACAGTTGCATGATATTGATATTATTTTAAAAGATTTAGATTTATAATCTTCTTTTTCAAGAAAAAATGATCTTAAATACTAAGAATATAATAACTCATAAGAGCATGCTCCTTAGGTTCGTTTATAAAATTAAGTAAAAATACTATTCATATCCATATTGAAATTTCTGCCTGTAAGGAGTGTAATATTGTTTGAATCAGCTATTTTCTTCTTAACTACTTGACTATTAGGGGGAAAACAAGAAGCTAAAATTCCTTCACCTTTTAAACCACCAAAATATCTAGTAATGTTTTGCAGTTTCATTATATGATCACTTTTTATGTTACCTGCTTTACACTCTACAATATATAATTTTTTCCCATCTGTAAAAATGATATCAAGCTCTTGATAAGTATCTCCAATAATATTCTTTAGTTTGCTTAAACCAAATGAATTATTCTGATTTCCTTTATCTTTAAAGGCGATTTCTAGTCCTATTCTAAGGTCGTAAATGATTTGATTTTCGAGTAGTGGTTTAAATTGGATATATACATACTCTTCAAACCATCCTCCAGTAATGTATACGGGAAAATCCCTCCAGTTTGAGAAAGTAAAGACTTTATTTCCAATTTTTATAGTAACATCATAATCTTTTGTATATTGTATTTGAATTGTATTCTTTTGTATAGAAAATTTTTGTCTGTCATCTACATAAGGAATCATATCCCTATAAAGTTTTGCTATATTTGATCGGTGTTCCCAAAGAAACATAGTTAATTCTTCTCTTCCTTCTAAGTTAATATTTTGAATTTGATCCCAATATCCTTTTTTGGATATTGATAAATCATTACTATGTAACGTAATAAAAGTTTCTACAGAGGTTATAGGTTTAATATCTTGATTTTTGAAATCATTTAGAAAAATTAATTTATCGTGAATAATATCGAAGTAAAAAGGTGTTGCATTTATCTTTTTACATGCTGCTAACGCCCCTGCATACATAAGTTTTGTCCCACCAGTTAAATTAAAACCAATTTTTTGATGAGAAGATGTGTTTTGAAGATAGGTTAGAATTTTTTCTTTTACATCTGATGGGTCAAATGGATTTATTTTCAATTCATCAAAGCTTGAATTACCAATAAACTGCTTCATTATTTTAGCTGGATATTGTTCAGAATTAATAAATACATGTTTTTGACTTGGGAATTGTAAAACACCCAATAAGCTAGGCATTCTTTGTTCTCCAAAAAGATGAAATAAAATATCATATTCTTCAATATGTTTATCAGAATCAACTATTTGTTTACTGTGCCAATCTAACCACTCTTGAGGTAGAGAAACAATTTCAGGTTTTTTATTTGCAATTGGTGAAACAAGAAGGTTTTTCTTTAAATTTGGTTGTCTTAATGCCGCAAAAGCCCAAACAAAAGCCATTACAGGAGTGCCTGGGCTTAAATAAAAAAAGACTTCTTTTTCAACATTCCATGATGCTACTATATCTAATGCTTGAACAGCAATATCATAAATACCCTCAGTATCATTCAAATGAGTCAATTTAACGGAATGAAAACTAACTTCCGTGTTTTTTTTATTCTCTTTGAGCTCTCTTTTAACCCAGTTAATAAAGTTAGTATGTGCTAAGTCTGTATTTGAATAAGTATTTATAAAATTCCATAGTTCAGTTTGCTTATTACTTATAAAATTACTTTGTGCTTTTTCTAAATCATTCTCAAAAATATTTTGTTCAATATTTCCCTTTTCTTTATTTGTATATCCTAAAATTAGTACATCAGTATAACTTTCTGCTTTTAATGCACTTAATATTGGACCATCACCATATTCTATACTTAGAGATGCTCTTAAATCTGTAATCCCATACCATGTTATTAATACTTTTTTCATTTTATTCCTTGATTAATTTTAATATTTTACTGCCTATAACAGATTGAATATTTTTATATTCATCTGGTAATATTCTTATAATTAAGTCACTATCAAAATATTTAGCTGTACCAATTATTATCTTTTTTGTTTTTTCTTCATCCCATTCATAATGCATATGCTTATTCGGGTCAATTACTGTCTTTGTATTTAGTAAATCGTCAAATACTTCATATTCTCTTATCATCCTCAATAGGATCTCTTCATCCACTCCATGTGCATCAGTCTTTTCATCTGTTATTAATTGAGACTGTACATGTTGTTCTAGTTCTCTAGGATCTAATGTTAATATTAATATTTTATAATTATGTTCTCTAGCAAGTTGAGTATATGCTTCTGTTTGCCAAGGAGCTATATTTGTATTATCACAAATAATTACGTCTATTTGGTTTTCAATACTTTCTTGGAACGAAGCAAAATTTTCTTGATGATATTTTTTAAGATTTTTAATATCAAATATATACTTTCCTTGTTGCATAAAATATTCATCTGTTGAGTGTACCACAACTTGTAAGTCATTTTTTTTAAGTTCAAGAACAATACAATTAGTAATTGTTGTTTTACCACTACCTGGTACTGCTCTATTTATTATAACTGTTTTTTTAATCATCACTAATACCTATTATTTTAATGCTATTCGCAGAATTAGTATCACCTGTTAAATAAATTCTTAGTGCATGTAATAAATCAGGGATACTTTTAAAATCTTCTTGTTTAACTAATTCTATTTTTAATCTTGTATGAAGAGGGATATTTTTTTCTACATACAACTTTGTAATTTCATCTATTACTTTAACATACTTTTTGGTTAGTAAATTTTGTGGACATAATATGTCTTTGGTTTTTTTTCTCAATCTAATTAATGCTAATAGTAGTTCAAATTGTTTCACCAAATTTCCCATTACTGTTTTTTTATTTTTATTAACTTTTAATGTATTAAAGTTATACTCCATAGTTATCAATAAACTTTCAATTATTTTATTTGCATCATATTTCAGCAAAATAAAAATAAAGTTTTCAGATCTCCAGCTTGCAATAGCTAAAATATTCATAATGACATTAGATAAAGAACAATTATTTACATTATTTAGTACATTACTAAGAATGTCTTTTTGCCATTGTAATTGACATGAACCAAGAGAAAGAGCAAGATGTAAAGAATATTTTTGATTTCTATCTAAATCTGAAGAAAACTTTACTAATGTATTTGAAATCTCCGTAGGCATATCTTGATGAAGTGATGATAAAAAGAATAATAGTTCATTCTTTAATTTTACAGAAACTTCTTTATCAGACATTAATTTCAAAGATAGTTTAATATAAACATGAACTTTTTCTCTAAAATCATCTGGAGTATTGCTTTCAACTAAAGAGTGCTCATTCCACACAGTCAATAAAGGATATCGTATACTACCTACTGCCTTAACAATTTTTTCTGTTTTATCATAAATTGATTTCTCTGCAAGTTCATTCTGTAATTTTGTGATTATTTCATTCTCAATAATATCTATATCTAAATTTGAGAATCTTATATTCTTGCCTATAAAACCATGTGTTCCTTCATTAATATTTAAAAAAACTTCGTCACCCTCAGATAAATTACTAGGGTCTATATTCTCAACAAAGTTTTTAGCAGGACAAAAGATGCTATTGCCATTAACATTTACTCTACAATAGTAGTTTCTATTCTTATCATAAGCTCCCCACTCAAAATACCCAGTTTCTTTTGAGTTTACACTTGCAATTGCTTCATTAATATCTCTATCTATGATAAACTGAGGTACTTTATTAATTTGTAATAAATCTAGTCTTTCCAGTATCCATTCTAATAAGTTTGAATATCCACTTCCATCTCTTTTTGGATCTCTTAAAAAGTCTTCCCATTTTCTTTTGGGTGGATATTCCGGTGTCGGTAAATGTTGACAATCCTTATACTGTATCTCTTTCCAGTTCACTTTTAATGGTTGAATAGAATTGTCTAGAGCACAAAATATTAATTTATAAGGAGTTTCAGCTTCATAGCTATATGTTAACTTCAATTCACATACTAAATTATCTGTTAAAGGTAAATCATTGGAAGTTATATAGGCTTCAAAATTTATATTTTCTTCATCAGAGATTAAAGGAAATGATAGTTTACTAGTATTTGCAGGAATTATGAAATGGTTAGAAATTTCAATATTTCCATTTATTACTTCACTGTTATCATCTACCAATACGAATTCGTCAAAATATCCATGCTTAACTATTTGCATAGCTAGTTTTGGTAGATGTTCTCTCCATAAAGTAAATCCATCTTTTTCATACCGCAATAATTTATCAAAATTATTTAAATTTTCTATATTATCATCATCTAAATAAGTTGTATCTTTCTGAAATAGTTTATTACTTGTATACATTTTCTTTATTTTACCTAATGACGTTTCATCAAGTCTTGTATTTGGTATTTTTAACTTTTCAAGAGTCAGGATGTCGTCATTATTTTGAAAAACAATATTTTCTTTTTTTAGTATCTTAATACCATTTTGTAAAAATTTATTTAAAAGCTTTTTAGAAGTTTCTCTAGGGAAAATTTCACTTACAGCATCCAAAATATCTGTAGACTCCGTTAATCTTTTTGTTGGGTGTTTTTCAATATATAAACAATTTGTTATTGACTTTAAGGTTTCATCATATCTTATTAAAAGTGGAGTAACAAAAATAGTGTTGTTATGATCTTTTTGTATATATATTAATGTATCCCCCTCATTACAATCACTTTCAAAAAGATATTCTAATCCAGCTAATATACTTTTAGGAACAACTCTATTGTTTTTAAAATAGCTATTAATAGTTTTTTTAACTTGAGAAAACTCGAAAATATTTACATAGTCTGGAATGATATAGTTGACTTTGGAAGATTTAAAATATTTTGTAAAATCTTCTAAAAAATATTTAAGAATATCAGTATCATAAGTTTTTAATATTTCTGGTAAAGTAAAAATTTCTCGATTTAAATCAATAACTTTAGTATTATTTGCATTTATTATTTGCGTATCTATTTTTTGTTTTATTAGTATTGGAAAATTAATTATGTCATCATTAATTTTACAGATAGGGGATAGTCTAAATAAATCTAAATATACATTATCTGATACTATTGGATTAATACCAAAAATTCGATTCTGATTAAGAGATATTTCTAATTGATCTTCAATAAGAGTTTTATTTATATTATCAATGTCTTTAAATTTAGAGATATCAGTATTAGATATTTTAATATTCAACAGCTTTACTTTATTTAATAAAGCATTATTAAAATCACATTTTATTCCAAATGAGTGAGTGTCTATTTCTATCTTTGATGGTTTAACTAATGTATTTGATTTATATTGTAATTTTGCCAACATATCCATTATAATGATTAAGTATGTTTGTTTCGGATACATTTTCAATAATTTATCAATTTTTTCATTTAAACTATTTAACCACTTATAACTCTTAAATATCTTACTATAATGTTGATGATGTAGTAAGATATTATTGTAAACAACTCTCTTATACTCATCTATACTTTTAGCATCATCACTTTTTAGCCATTTCCTAATCTTAATAAATAAATGAGTAAATTCTTGTAGATCATCCCTCTCATCATATACTAAAATAAGTTTTTTCAGTAAGATTTTAAATATTCTATTTTCATAAGTGTCTACATTGTCATATCTTTTAACAGTCTTTATTTTATTGTTTTTGAGTTTTTCTTTAATTGTTCGTCCATTTTGACGACTAAGCCATAAAATACTTTCTCGATCAAATTCTTTGGCTTGAGATACAGGTAGTATCTTGTGCTCTCTTTTTATCTCTTTATTTATATTTCTTATTAAATATAAAATTGTATCTTGAGTATATTCTAAAATATAATATATATCATCATAAAAAGTATCTTTTTTATAATCAAATTGACTTATATTTTCTAAAAAAGTAAATAGATCTATTTGAGTGAAATTTCCTATACTTTTATCAAAGGTAGAATTTTTATTGAGCCAACTTAGAGAATACAGAATCTCTTTATTCTCTTCCTTATAAAGATTTAAAAGCTCCATACTAATCTTCTTTTAGGTAATTTGCACTATTCCATATAAATTGTCCATAAGGGTTATCCATAGATAATTCAAAATCTTCTGTTATTTTAAAATCATTTTGATGTATTATTTCCCGAATATTATGTAATACTTCTTTCTCTTTTCCATGTGTTTCAATTCCTCTTAATTTTGGCATTATCTTTTGTACTAGTTGCTCTTCAAATGCATATTTAACATTTAAAGCTAGTTCATCTTCATTATGAATATTTTGAATAACTAATGGATGATTATTAATATAATATTCCATTGATTGCCATACTCTATGTCCTATGGCTCTTCCAGTAGGTGTTAAATAATCATTAATTTTATTTGCAATATCTTTATATTTATACAATACTTCTATATTATCTTTTGTGAATACAGATTCCTTTTGTAGCCATTTGTTCCAAGTATCTCTATTTAAATATTCAAACTTTTTTATTTCATCAAGAGTTTTTAATTTTCCCCTGCTTAAAAGTTTATCAGGTCTTGGAAAATTAATTGCAAAACTTCTATCTAATACCTTGTCTGAAAGTGCTTTTGTAGTTTCATCTTCATTCATTGTTCCAATCCAGAGGACATTTCTATCTAATGGTAGTGGATAATTCATACCGGCACCAAGTTTAATATCTAAATTTACTCCGTCTTTCCCTCGTCTTAATTCAAACTTACTTAGAAATTCTGCAAAATAAAGCTCTATATGAGATAAGTTCATTTCATCTAAAAGTATCATATTCATACTTTCTTGCCAGCCAAATTGTGAATCATTTTTACTTTGTGCGGTTTGAAGTAAAAATTTCAATATATTTGATGAATCAAATTTATTTTCAATGGTATTATAATATCCCAACATTGATTCTGGAGAATCCCAAGTAGGTTGAACGGCTTCTGCTAAAAAGTTGAATCCACCAAAATGTGAATAAAGTTTTGGAAGTTCAGATTTACCTGTTCCACTTACACCTGCTAAAACAGTCAATGGAGAGTACTCGGCACTTTTAAGTGCGGTATGAAATGCATTTAGTAATCTTCTTGGATACTCAACTCCATATGTTTTCATATTAGACTCAATTGAATCCAAATATTTTATCTCATCTGTTACATTTATTTCAGAGTCTAACTCTCGTTTTAAGAAAGGCTCCCTTCTTATGTCTTCAACTCTAAGCTCTTTCTCTTTGGATTGAGTAAAGAGTTGATTCATGCTATCAAGTCTATTCTGTAATATTTGATTTTCCGATTTTAAAAAACTTATCTCTTTGAGTTTTTCAGATAATATATTATTTTCACTTCTTAATTGTTCTATGCTTTCAATTTCAATTCTAAAATTTTGGTTTTCTTGGTATAAATTTTTCATTTCTACCTCAAATGATAGAAAATCAATCTCTTTTTTACTTTCTATTTCACGTTTTTGTTTTCGAATCTCTTCAATTTTTTCTTTCAAGATTCTCAGCTCACTATTTTTTTCTTTTAACTCTTGTGGTAAGTCTCTATCTTTAAATTTTTCATGTTCATCAAGTTCATCTTTTAAATCAAATAATTCTTCTTTTAGTTTTTGAATCTCTAGCTCATGATATTTTAACTTATCTTGATAAGTTTTTATCTCTTCACTAACTTTTTCTTTAGCTTGTTTATATAGCAGGTCTTCTTGAGATTCTAAATATTTTTCTTTAGCTAAAATTTCATTCTCTTGAATTTTAAGTTTACTCTCTTTTTGTATTATACTTTCTTCTTTTTTATTTATATCAATCTCTTTAGTTTTATACAATTCTTCTATTATTTTATTTATCTCTTCAAGTTTACTTACTTTTTGTGCTTCTTGTCGGTGAGTAAAAATCTCTTTTTCATTAGCTATTTCTTCTTTATACTCATTTAACACTTTCTCTTTTTGAGATTCAAATATCTCTTTGGCTTGAGAAAACATTTTTTCCGATTGATTAAGCTCTTGTTGCCATTGTGTAAGCTTTAACTCTTTTTGTATCAGATCATCTAACTTAGTATGAATTTTTTCATAATCAGTTTTTATACTTTTTAAAAACTCATCTTTTAATTGTGTCAGGGTTTTTATTTTTTGTTCTTCTAATTTTGTTTTATGCTTTAATTCTTCTTCAATGAGTTTTTCTTCTAAAGCTTGTTTTTGTTCCTTCATATACTTTTCAAACTCAGTTTTTTCTTGTTTAAACTGAGTGTTTTGATCGATCAGTTTCTTTTTAAATAATGCTAGATATTTGATTTTTATGTCAACTTGCGCTTCTTTGGTAATTTCAGTATTTTCAATACCTAAGTCTTTACAAATTTTTGTAACCATATCGATACCTACACCCATTTCATTGGCTAATTCTTCTTTCGTCATTTTAGTCTCTCCATTATTTGTTTGATCGTCAGTATATTTTTCTTCAGATGGTTCTTCTTTTTCAACTACAGCTTTATGAATTTCACTTTTTGATGAAGAGGAAGCCTTAACTTCTACTTCTTGTGTTGATGTATCGCTATTCATAATGAAGTTCATCAAACTTTCAGCTTCTTGTATTGTTACTGTACTTTGTGCTGACTTTACTTCTATGCCCAGTTCCGAAGCTTTTTCAACAACGTCTTTAGAAGTTATTCCTAGCTCATTTGCAATTTCGTGTATTCTTATTTTTTCTATCATAAGTTATTCTCCATTAGAATTTTGATTAATTTAAAACTATCAATCTTTAATTTCCTTAGATACTCAAGTGAAGTTTGTTCAATCTCCTCTATTGATGGATTAGAATGTTTTCGCTCAACAAGAATCTTTTGTAGTAGATTTATTACTTCTGCATCTATATCTTCTAGATAATAAAGATAGACCAAAAAATAAGCTCCTAAACTAGCCTTTTGATTTTTTTGAGCTTCTTCAATATTGATAGGATTAACCGATAATAAACTAATATTTAAATTATTTTCACCTATTTTTTCTATAATTTCATCTTTACAAGTTATTTTTCTTCTATCTGCACATAATATTGCAACTATATTTTTAAATATGTATTCAAATGATGAATAAAGTTGATTGATTATTTCTTTAACAATAATATATTTATTTTCTTCAAAATTAAGTTCATTTAGATAATAGTTAATATAAACCAGATTATTCTGCACTTCTTGTGGTAATTCTTTAAGAATATCTATTGATAATTCAACTTCTAAGTCTATATAAGAGTTTTGAAAATATATATCATCATTGTTTTCTATATTATTAATATTACTTTTTTCTTTTATTCTTAGTATAAGAGAGATAACTAAGTAAATTGTTTTAATGTAGTTTTCTATTGTTGAGATTTCAATATTAGTTAAAGTTTCTTCATGCCCAGAGTGCTTTAATGGATTTCTTATACTAAACAAATTACTTATTGTGTACAATAAGTTAGGATATTTCATAGCAACTTCATAAATTTCATCTTTTTTGTAAAATAAAGATTTTGCAATAAATTTTTGTAAATTATCTTGCTTTGAGACATTGAAAATTGGTAATTTATCAATTTTAATATTTAAATTAAATCCAGCTTTTAGTGCCAATTCATATAGTAAGTTTTTATTTTTTAAACTTTCTGTGTCATTTAGGTTTTTAACATAATTCTTAAATGTTTGCTCTAAACCATCATACAAAGATTTCATTATTTTGTCTTTATAAAAAATAATACTAGCTTTGCTATTAGTATGATTTAACTTCTCTTTATTATTCTCTATCTCTTGAATATTTTTTAAAACTTCAGGGAAGTTTATTATTTTATTTTCAAAGGGTACATCTATCTTGTTTACTTTCAATTCTATATCTTGCTTTAATTCACTTCTAAAATATGAAATTAAGTTTTGATGCTGATTCTTATATATCTCTCTAAATAAAATAGAATAATCATTAGTAAATCCATTACTAATAATAATTGAATCATTGCTATTTTTTGGCATGTATAGTTTTGCATGAAGATAAATTAATTCATTGGTGTTCACTATATCAATTTTAAAATTTTGATAGTCTATTTTTGAAAAATTTTCATAATTTTTTTGATTGTGTAAATAAATTGATTTTATAATATCTTCTCTTGTAGGTGCTGAAGCTTGCTCATTAAATCTATCTACTAGGATTGCTTTAGTCTTTCGGTTAGATGATATTTTTTGTTTGAATGCTATTTCTCTATAAATATCCTCTTGAAATTTTTTATTATTCTCAGGATAAGAAAACTCATTAAGATCTTTTGTGATTATTGGTAATAATTCCCCGGTATAAGCCTCCTGGTAAAATAGATATACATTGACTTCATTCTTTTCAATATCATCATTTCTATCTGATAGCTTTAGTTGCTTTAACCTTTTTAGCACTAGCTTGATAATATCTTTATTTTCAAATCCCAATAAAGATGATAGTCTATCTATATCAGTAAATAAGCTATCATCTATATCAGTCAGTTCTAATATAGTCTCTTCTAAAAAGTTTAATTTGTTCTCTCTAGAAGTTTCAATAGGAACTTTATATATCCAACAGGGAATAAGTAAATCTTTTTTTAACTTATAATCAATACTATCTTTATCAGATTCTACACTCAGTATTTTCATAATATCTTACCTTTATCTTCACATAATTGTAAAAAATTATACAATTCCTCAACATCTTGTTTCGATCTTTCACTATTAAAAAACTCCCTATCACCTACAACTATTAAACTCTTTTTTTGCCTACTCATGCTTACACAAAGTCTATTCTTTGAAATTAAAAATCCAAATAGATTATAATTCTTTAATTTGCTATTTATTTGTTTTACATTTTTACTTCTTACTACTGATAAAAAGACAATATCAAATTCCATTCCTTGAAATGAGTCAACGGTTCCTACTTTGAGTCTATCCTTAAAAGATTCTCTTTCATCTTTAGAAAATTCTTGCTTTATTTTATTCTCTATCAATGTTACTTGCTTCCTGTAAAATGTAATTATTCCAAAATCAAATTTTTTACCTTCTTCTGAGAATATCCATTTTCTAAGATAGTCTACAATTTTTGTTGCTTCGCACTCTCTACTCCACGCCCCTTCTTCTTTACATTCACTATTTTTAACATCAATCCAAATTGCAGGAGTATTCTCAATTTCTTTTAAACCTTGATAAAAGTATTTTTGCACATCTTTTAATGGTGATTCAAATCCTTCCTTATGCATATCATAAAAATTCTCACTTATGAATTTTCCTAATAATGGATGTGTTCTATATTGATTTTTAAGTGTGATTGCTCTCTTGATACCATCATAGCTTTCTAGTTTTTTTGCTCTATCCTTGAGATAACCAAACATACTTTTTGTTATAAAATCATCCTCACTGAGTTCACTGTCTTTTATAACATTCTCATCTACAATATGGGGCAGTTGTCTATGATCACCCACTAAAATAATTCTTCTTTTCGCTTGAACCATTACTATTAATAAATCCATAGGTGATACTCTTGCCGCTTCATCTATAATGACAGTATCATATACTACAGAATCTTCTTTCGCTATTTTTTTTGCTTTTGTAATATCTTTCCCCATTGATTGTTGAGTTGTTGATGAAAATACAAAGCTATACTCTTCTATCAATGATTTTAAAGCAAATGGATTATTTTCAAGCTCATTAATATAGTTAGCTAAAACACTACTAAGTTTATCCTTTGTTGTTCCGCCCATGGACAATTCTTTTTCTATATCATCCTTTAATTTAATTATTTCATTATTTGGCTTTTCTGCTTTAAATATAGTTCTTGGATAGAGTCTATTGATTAGTGAGTATTTTAATTTCTGTATTTTTATCAAATAGGCATCTAAATCACTATCTACATTTTGTAAAATATTTTTCTCTTCCTTGTTTAATAACTGACCTATACCTGAGGCTAATAAATCTTCATTTCTTTTTTCACCATCATCATTAAAAGCAATCATGGTGGTTCTTAATGCGTAAATATATTTTAATTTTTCTACATTATCTACTGTTGATTGTTCAAAACTCTCTAATAGCTCGTTTGAATAAAGAAGAGTTTTTGAATTTAACAAAGTTGATAACTCAAAAATAATATGTTTTAATAATTTTATTGCTAGTCTTTGTGATGGAGTTTTAATATATATATCAAAGTACTGTTCTAAATCTTTTATTTTTTGATAATTACTGAGTTCTGGTAAGTTTTCTTTTACATTTGTAGAAATTTCATTACCCCACTTCATTACATTTTCAAAAGAGGTGATATCCACTAATGTAGTGGACTTTTTTCCAAACTTTGGAGTGGGTAGGCCATTGACATTGAGTCTTGAAATAATGTTTTCTACGGCATCATGTTGAATTCCAGTTACAAGGATATCTCCTTTTGTTTGTGCAGTTTTATCAGCCTGTTCATTAAGTATTTCGATAATGGCAGTTACAATAGTCGTTTTTCCAGTTCCTGGTGGTCCTTGAATAATAGCAATATCTGGAGTGTTTAATGCTATATCAATAGCTTCCATTTGATTGTCTGTCGGAGTATTACTGAAAATTTTATTTTCAATGCTTTCTGTTAATCCTTCTATTTTCTTTGCTTTTTTATTATTTTGATACTTTTTTATATTTTCAGTATCTTCAATGATTAATCCTAAAAATGGGTTTGCGCTCTTTCCGGTGAGTAATCTTTTTCTAGCTTCAAGTTTCCTCTCTATTTGTACTTGATCACCATAAATAGATAATATATTTTTTTTATTTTTCAACTTAGATATATTTTTATCTGTTTTTATAGTTACTAAACCATGCTCGACCTTAGATATCTGGAAAGTTTCTATTGTTTCCTTTTTTAATCCTAGAGTATTCCTTTGTTCAAGTTGTGCTATGTATTCATCCCACGAATAATCATCTTTGATATATGAAGGAATTACATCAACAAATGATAAATAATCATTTTCCTCTAGTTCTTCAGGAATTGATTCAAACTTTAGATCATAACCATCAGCAGTTGGTATGGGGTCATCTAATAATTTTAATTCACCTATAGCTTTTGCTTTTTTTAAGAGTATTTCACCTTCAAGCTTCGAATATTCATCCCATTTTTTCAAATAACTATCATCGTTCTCTACTATATTGCCTAAATCTTTAGCTATTTTTTCACTAACTAAGCCATTTTTAAATTCTATATCTGCTTTTATAAGCTGTAAAGAGTCTTTTTTAATATTATTTTTATATGAGACTAATTTTGTAGCAGTAAATCTATAGTCACCAGCTTCTGTAATATCTTTTTTAACTGGTAAGTGAATCATATCTCCATAAATAGAAAAAGCAAGTTCTTTCATAACTGTTTGCTGAGGACACTTATCTATATACTCTTCTTCTTCTTTAATAATAAATTTCTTTATCTTTATTTGTTCTTCTTTTTCCAAATTATTAAGTGTAATGTTGTTCTCAATCTTTTCAATTTGATTTTTAAGATTTTTTATATTATTTACATGTGTTGCTGTTAAAAATTGAAAAATTTCTTCTTTTGATGAATTCCCACTTGACACTAAAAAATATGTTTCATTATTGATTTTAATTGATATTTTTTCTTTTAATACTTTTGCAAGATAATTTATATCATCTTTGTTTTTTATAATTTTTCTTTTTCTTGCTGTTGCCAAAATTTCTTCATCTATTGAAACATAAAAAGGTACAAATAAATTTCTAATAGGGTAAGAAAAAAATATAATTTCCATTGTAAAGTACTTATCTCTCGATGCTTCAATGATATTGATAATTGCTGTATAATTTTTCACTTGAAAGAAAAAATCTATTTCATCTAACTTGTTTTTATCAATTATTTCAATCTTATATATTTTTTCATTGATAAATATAGAATAGTTATTATCATACTTTAAAAATCCAAGTCCAATCTCTACTCTAGTGCTATTTAAGTTTTTTACTTCAACTTGAAATACTGTATCTGTTTTAATTGCATCTAAAATCATTTTACTATCTCGATCTCTACTAATATTGTTGTATTTTTTACATCTTCTATAATTATCTTTATGCCTTCTTCAAATTTTGTTAATCCAATCCCTTTTCTCGTATTAACCATTGGTGTTTTAGATTGAAAGTATATATTTTCTTTTTCTTTTTCAAAATAGAGATCTACTCTTGTTTTTTTAATAAAATTTATTTCTAAGAAAGTATCATCAATTTTTAAAATATCAAAGGATTTAAAAAGGTACATTGGTAATTCAATTCTTTTTGTATTATCTGTTATCTCAGTAATATATTTCCATCGTTCTTTTAATTTTTGGCCATCCTTGTATAAATAAGATTTTACAATCAATCTTTTAGGCTTTTTACTATCACAATATGGACATTTTTCAAATATTTCATCATAATAACTCATCTTGCAATTATTACATTTGATAGTTTTTGTCGCTGCTTTTTCCAATGTTTCTATCCAAATTGGTAATGTAGGTCTTTTAAATTTATCATCTTTCCCTTCTTCAAAGAGTTTATGAAAAAGTAAATCTAATTCATTTGTTATTGCTAGATTGTGTCTTAATCCAGCTTTGCTTTTATTTGAGTTATCATTACCATCTTCTATCCATGGTAATTCCCATTGCTGTTTTGAATAAGTATCACTATCCCAATCTGATTCCTTATTGCCAGAACCATTAAAAGGATGAGTGGTTGTGAGAGTTAAAAACGATAATATTCCAAAAGCAAAAATATCACTGTATAATGAATTTGCTTCTCCTCTTACAACTTCAGGTACTTCAAAATTAGGGGTAAAAATAACATTTTTATTTATTGATTCATATTCAATATTATCCGCATCTATAAGATAAACTAAAGGTATATCATCTTGATTAAGAAAAATATTATTATGAGAAATGTCAAAATATATAAGTCCTCTTATGTGAAGCCGATATAAAGTTATTGCTAATCTACTTAAACTATAAAGTCTTTTTCTTAGTCCTCCAGTTTCTAAATAGTATGTAAAATATATTGCACTTCGTTCATCATTTTGACTAAGATCTAACAAAAAATCAGGAATCACAATCTTTTTTGCTTTTTCCTTTGAAAGTTCACTTGGAAATAAAGAAGAAAATGGCTCCATGCCATCTAGAAGGTTCATTACGTATCCAGCTTCATTTTTAAGAACCGCTAATGGCTTCGCTATATTTATATTATTTGGCAAAGGTTTGAATATTAGTTTTTTTATTTTTTGATGGATTTTTTTTATTTCATCACTATTTGTAATAGTTTGATCATTTGATAATACTAATTTTATTACTGTATCCGCATCTTTTGTTTTATATACAACACCTTGTCCACCACGACCTAATTCTTCATCTATATAGTGTGTATTATTAAATTCATCAATATATTTATTCATTTGATTCCTTTATAAGTGTAACAATAGTTTTATCATCAGTATGACCACGAACAGGCCAGTTCTCTAACCATTTTTTTATCTCTTTATTTCTTTTTAATGGAGATAATTTTTTATAATTGGAAACATAATTTTTAAAAAAGTCTAACATCCGCTCTTTTTTAATATCTTCAGATATACCGTCACTGCAAAGTACTATATTATCAACTTCTTCTTCAGCATAAATTTTCCATTCTATCAATGTTTCTCTTCCAAATGGAGTTGTGTAGTTTGTAAACGAATCTTTATCTTCTTCTATTAGTCTGCTATTAGTTCCTAAAACAGCGATAGCACCATCGCCAACTCTACCAATATATATTTTTTTATTTTTCACTATTCCAAAAAGTAAAGTTGTAGCTGTCTCATCTGCTGTATAAGGGTTAATATTCATTTTCCATAAATCTCGGACTAGTGGCTCAAATAGTACTCTATCCTTTGCATCAAAATCAAATATTTTACTTGCTTGAACAACTGATTTAACCAGTGCATTAGATCCAATATGAGAATAACTTTTACTTCCTAATCCATCACATACAATGCCTATTATTCCCCAACTGAACTGTTTTACAACATATGCATCTTGGTTGGGAATATTATTTTTAATGTGAAGCGGACCAATTTGAGATACTCCCCAGCCACTCCATATATTACCATTCATATTCATCATTCTCTTCTTCAATATTACTTAAGGTATTGTATGTAAATAATATATATTCTATTGCAGCTATGATATTCTCAGGTTCAAAAACTTTTAAAGTAGCTTTTTCTAAATAATCAATATTAGCATCAATTCCTATTGAAATAGAAATGAGATTGTTTAATTTAACTTCATCATTAAACAATCCGTCACTTATTAAAATATTGTACATGAGATTTGAATTACTTAAAAAGTTATTTAATATATTCATATTCATATTCTTATCAAATCTAATTGAAGTTATTCTATCTACAATCTTTCCGTCAAATGTATAAGTAGTACTTTGTAGATTATTAAATTCACAATAATCCTGTATAGACTTTACTGCATATATAGCAGCACTATCTTTCCCCATTTCGGTCATACTTCCAGAAGTATCAATAAAAATATTAATCATTTTTAGCCTTATACGGTTTAAAATAAACTATATCAGAAGTAATAAGGTTTGAAAATACTCCTTGATTTTTTGGTATTGATTTAATCATTGATGTATTTGAAATAGATAGTAAAGAATTGGCATTTTCTTCATTAAGATTAAAGCCATATCTAAGCTCAAATAATGATAAAAAATCTCGTTGTTTCATTTGAACTCTTTTATAATTATCTATAAATAAAATTACATATATATTATTTTTATAGCCATATTCAACTATATCCTTAAATTTATCAGCTAGGGACAATTCTTTTTGCATTCCTCCAAAACTTTGTTTAGGATGTAATTCATTCAACCCATCAAAAGAATCTATTAGAATAAAACTATTTTTTTCTAAATCTTCATTAAAAATATTTGCACTATATGTTTTAATAAGACGGTCAAGTGCAATTTCTTCATCTTGTGCTATATAATAAATATTTTGTATCTTGCTGTTGTTTAGTAAATTTTCTACAATAGTATTTATAATATTTTGCTTTTCAATTTTTCCACGACCAGATACAATAAGATTGTTTCCAATCTCTTTTTTAAATTCAATTTTAAATTCATTCTCTTGAAAGTTTAGCTCTTTACCTAAGTAAAATTCAAAGTTACTTTTCTTAAAAAAGTTTTCATTTGGTAAATCTGGCAAAGTCATACCATTATATATATTGATATCTTTTTTATAATTTTGTTCATTAATTAATTTAAGTAGTTTATCTTGATTTTTTCTGGAAGCATAAGGAATAAAAGACTTTTTATTTCCATCTCTTACTCCTCCCATATCATTATAAATAACTTCAGGTTTTCCCTTTAATCTGGCAGCTTCTACATTTTGGGTACTTAAAATAGACATAGAATCTTCTTCACTCATAACCAATGCTATTCTATTGCCAATTTGACTTTTTAATTGTGATATTGAGATTGCTTCTATACCTTTCAATGTTTGAGTAGAAAGGATTAAGTGTATGCCATAACTTCTACCTTTTCTTAATATTTCGTTAAATAAATCTTCAATTCTTTTAGAATTTTTTATACTAAATAAAACTTGAAATTCATCTATAATAATTACTAATCTTGATAGTGTATTATTGCTTTCTCTATATTCTTTAAAATCTTTTACTTTTTCATTTTTAAATAATTGGGATCTTTTGTTTTTTTCTTCAATAATATATTCTAAAAAAGTTTGCCCATAGTTTATATCACTATGAATAGCAATAAGTGAAGAGTGCAAAAGAGGAGGACTAACATAACTGTTAAATTCAACGCCTTCTTTATAGTCTAATAAGAACAGCTCAACTTCATCAGGCGGATAAAAATAAGCAATGTTCTGAATCATTACATGGAGTAAATTAGATTTACCACTTCCACTTCTTCCACCTATTAAAGTGTGATGTTCAGAGTCATCAAATCCTATTTTAAAATACACCTTTTCTTGATTTATATCCCATCCAATTGGTATTTTGAGTCCATCAGTTGAATTAGATTGCCAAAATGCATTTTCATCCCATAACTCATCAATTTCACTTTTTATTTGAGATTCTTTTGCATAAAAATCATTGATATTGTTTAATAGTTTATTTAATTCATCTTTACTTGGCAGTAATTCTAATGAATCTTCAAGTTCAAGTATTTTAAACTTTTCTTTAAATTGGAATTTTATATTTTCTAACTCGTTACCATATTCAACTAACAACTCTTTTATATCCTCAATCTTTCCATTGTCTTCAATAATTAAAAGTGGTAAGATACCAACTTTTGGACCAAATTTAATAATCCGTTTTAAATACATTAAACTATTGTTTGAAAATTGTTCAGGTACACCCACCATAACAATAACTTTTAGTGGTAAAATAGATTTTGAATTTTCACTATTAAATTCATTCCAATCTTTATATCCTACTAATTGTTTCTGTATTAAACTTTCAAGATAATCAGCAGTATGCTTTAAACTCTCTTCTATTTCATCACTATATGTTAATATTCTTTGTTTATATATAAAATCATTATCTAAAACTCCTCTTATAAAAGACAACGATTTCCCTATAGTTAAAGTATCAATTAAAACAAATTCAAGCTTATTTAACGGAGAAACTTGAAGAACTCTTAAGATAAATTGCTGAATATAATGCATACTTTCTAATTTGTAAGAATAGAATGCTTTTTCAATTGGGAAAGGTAACACTCTAGGTATGTAGAGGTCATCTTTTATAGTTTTATGATCTATTTTCATTCTTCCAAATATTATAAAATTTGGAAATTTATCTTTTTTTGTAATACTTAGTTGTGTTAAATGTGGTTGTAAGTTTCTAATAGATTTTATTTTTTTATCAAGCAGAGTGATATTCTTTTGAAACTTACTTTCAAAATCTTTTTTCACTTTTTCTATTCTTTGCTTTCTTTCATTATATTTATTTGTAGGTAATGTGTCTGATGGATAGTCTTGCTCAATAATATCATTTGCATTTTGTTGTTCTTGAAAAGAATCTTCTAAATTATATAAATACTCAATATACTCTTTCAATCTGTCCCCTTATGGTAAAATAGTTCTTGCTTCTAATAGCATTTGATCAACTTCTAATATCTTGATTTTTTTTTCATTTTCTTCTATCATCGATAGATTATTTAATATGTTATTTATAGGATCTAATATTTCATTTACAACTGAACAACCAAAATCATCATTTACATTTTCACTAAAACTCGAACTAATATTTAAAAATTCATTTTGTATTGGTCTAAAGTCTGCCATACTCTTTCCTAGCTCAAAGCTTCAATAAATTTATCAAAATCAAATAAATATTGAATTCCATTGTTTTCATGGTTATAAAAATAAACTTTTAAATTATCCAAATCTATTAAGTAATAATTTCCAAAGCCATCCTTTGCCAAAGGTATAAAATCTTTTATATTTTCTTTTAAATTATCAAATGAATCATAGAATGACTCCTCGGAACTTTCATTGAAATTTAATATATTATTTACAATATACTCACTACTTTCTACTTTGAATCTATCATTTTTAGGATAGGATGCATTTGCTTCCATTAAAAAACTCATCAACTCTACAGGTAGTTTCTTTTGAATATATTTTTCAATATTTTTTATACTGTTATCATTAAGTTCAATATTTAATTGCCATTCATTCATTTTTGTTCCCTTTCTGTCCAAAGCAAAAAACCACCATCATGTCTTACTTTATCGTGTTTATCAGACTTGATTAATTGTATTCTTCCAGGTGGTGGATTGCCATCATGATGCCAAGTATACCCTTCAGGATTCTTACCAATATATATCTGTTTTAATTGTCTATTAGTAAAAAAATTTCTTAATTCTTCATCTTCTTCAACTTTATTTTTCAAATGAACATTAGCAACTCTAAAGTGTTGCGCTCTTGATTTATCATAATCCTTTGGCTTAATAAAAACATCACATCCACTTTCAAATTCTGGTAATCCATATTTACTAATTTTTACATTTTCACTTTGTGCATATTGGCTCTCTCTAAAATTTTCTTTTTGGCGATTAAGTTTTTCAATATATGCTTTATTTAACTCTTCTTTGCTAATCTTTCCTTGCTTGTATTGATATAGTTGATACTGATATTTTTCTGTAACTACATCTCGCTGTTGTTCAATAGATGAATTGCTATAGTCTTGAGATAAATAACTTTCCAAAATAGACTCTGCATTATTTAATCTAATACTCAAAGTTTGGCATAACGAATCAAAACTATTTATACTACTACTAAATATTGTTTGCAAATATTCTAAAAGCTCATTGCAATTATAATGAGCTCTATTTACAAGCTCAACTCTTTCTTCCATTCTATACCTTGATTGTTTAGCTTCTTCATATTCTTGCTCAGCTATTCTAACTTCATTAGCTGTTCTTGCTACTTCTGCACTAGCAGATGCAATAGCCATTGGATTTTCTGAAGCTTCCGCTCCAGCCAATTCAGCCTCTGCATGTAAATGTTCAGAAATTTTAGCAGTTAATACACCTTCAGTATATACCTCTTTAGTTTGAGCGCGTTCAAGCATATTTTGTGATAGTATCAACTCTTGTTCAACTTCATTTAATTGATTTGTTACTTCATTAATAGAAATATTAACTTCATCATTAGTTGAAATTAAGACAGTACTCGCCGAAGAGTTTACATCTTGTAAAATTTCAATATTTTTTACAGATACCAAATCAGCTTCCTAAATAGTCTCTAAGTCTATTTGATAAAACTTTTAAATAATCTACTTTGTCTAATGAATTATTTTCAAATTGTGCTAAAACACTTAAAAGCTCTTTATAGTCATCTTCAAAAGCAATTCGTTTTTCATCTTGCCAACTGTCTCCTAATGATTCAAAAGAATGATTTAAAGAATTTGTAGAATCTTTTAATGTTTCTAAAAAATTAAGAAGTTGATTTGCAAATAATTCTAGCTCTTCCGGGTTTCCTTGTACTTGAGACATATCTATTTCTCCTTATATATCAAAATTATCTAAATCATCTAAATTAATATCACCATTATCTAAACTTTCTTTAATATTAATTGTCTGATTTTTATTAACTGATTTTGTTCTTTGAGTAACTGACATAGTTATTTTTTTAAATTCATCTATAATATTTTCTGCATCTTCAGCATAAAAGAGAGAGTTTTCACATCCCTCTATAAACATATTTAAAACAGTTTTATCAGCTGCTCCAATTGCCAATGCCATTCGATCACATTTTTTTGTTCTACCTGTGCTGACAAAGTCATCTAATGGCTGTCTCCAGTCATCATTTGGTTCACCATCTGATAACAACACAATAGTTGGACGATAATCTCTTCCTTTAAAAATATCTTTGTCTTCTATCATCGCTTTACCCATTTTAAAAGCTGCCCCCATTGGAGTACTTCCAGAAACAGTTAAGGGTTTAAAATCTATTTTAGAAACCTCAGTAAGTGGTGTATGTAAATCAACTCCATTTTCACTTCCAAAAGTAATAATAGATAATTTTATAAAGGTTTCCATAGTTTCAGCTTTTTTAAAACTGTTTAACATTGATTCAACTGCTTTATTTAATGTATCTATATTCTCTCCTTGCATACTATAACTTACATCTAATAATAAAACTACTGGTATTGACTTTGGTTCTTCTACTACAAAGTCTGCTGGATTAAATGCCATTACTATTCCTTGATTTTTAATAAATTATAGTGCTTATTGTTATATTTAAAGCTTAATTGTTCTCAAACATTTTATAGTTTTTTCGAGAATAGTCTTTTTTTGATTTTTTTACTCTAGTAACTGGGTTAAAACCCCAAGTTACTCTACTCTTAATCTCTGAAGTTTTAATTTTTAATAACTGCTTACTCAATTTTCACCTCCATAAAATATAATTAACATAATAACTATATTAAAAGACTTTTTATGTCTATTAAAACACTAATTCTAATTCTCACCTAGTTTAATTAATTATTAGTAGACAATATTTGACTATTTAATATAATATTATACAAGATATGACACAGTAAAAGGATTAAAATATGTTCATTAAGATGAAAGAAAACTTCACATCAGAAGTGGAAAAATATGCACGAAAAAACATAATTGCTAAACTAAAAGTGCAAGATATAGATTACTTACAATTGGATGATGCAGACTTTAATGGTTTGGTCTCTGATGAGATAAAGATACTTAATAGTGATAGTAAAAAAGTTGGTGCTGGTATTGGCATAGGTATTTTAATCACTTTAGTAACTGGAATATAAGGAGATTATGATGATAGAACAAGCTGAAAAAATATATAACGATGGTAAAGCAAGTTTAGAGTCCCTCTTGAGAAAAAAAGCTTACTCTGAAGTAGAGGATATTTTAAAAGATAAAAATATAGATATTAATGCTGTGAGCGATGAAGATATAGAAAACCTTGTTGCTGCAAAAGCTCAAGATACTATGAATACTATAAAAGGGTTTGGTGTTGGAACTGCATTTACCATTGCCCTATCTTTAATAGGATTCTAAAATGTTTAAAGCACTTAAGTATTTACTATTAGCAAATCTTTACAGTAGAGCTAAAAGAAGTTTTATTGCTCTATTTATCTCTGTAGTTTCTTTGATACTTATTACTTTTATTATGGGAGATATCATAAGTGTGTCGAGTGGGGTTTCTCTTTACTCACTCATAATAGCTAAATGGTTTATAGTGTTAGCAGTACTTGGTTTTATAGTATTTAATATTTTAAAAATAATCAATATAGCCACAAGTCCATTTACAAAAGAGACTACCGTCCATACAGTAGTAACATCAGAGGTTGATATGAAAAGAGAGAAAATATTAAACAAAGAAAAACTCTTTACAAAAAGTGATTCTATCTTGAAAAAATATATAAAGGCTCAATAATGAAACGTAAAAATAATGACTGCGATATGCTTTTAAATAATGCAGAGGGTGTTATAAATAATTTAGGTAATTGTATTGACTCAGTATTTGATAAGAAAAAAACAAAAATGAATGTAATTGGAAGTATTCTTGGTGTTGGTACTTCACTCACTAAACTTGCCTTTAATGCAACTGGCTGTGCTATCAAAAATACACCCAAAGCTGTAGTTACGGTCGCAGCTATTAAGAGAAAAATTGTTAATACTGCTGCAGAGGGATATAACGAGTATCAAAAGCAACAAAAAAAAGATGCATTAGATGCCAAAATACTGCAACTAAAATTCAAGGCTTAAACATGATTCGCTTAGTGTTTATACTGATATTTCCATTACTGTTTGTAGGTTGTTCTCATCCACCAAAAAAATATAATGAACGACACTATCAGACACTTCTGTGTAATGAGCTTGATGGAGAAATGGAATATGTTCTCAAAGACAGAACTCGTGTGGATTGTTTAACAGATGAGTATGCAATTGAAGTTGATTTTGCAAAGAAGTGGGCAGAAGGTATAGGTCAGTCACTACATTATGCTCATATGACAGGTAAAAAACCTGCAGTTGGGTTCATTATGAACGATGATAAAGATCAACGATATTTTAAACGATTAAATACTTTGGCAGAGAAGTATCAGATTAAAATATTTGTAATAGAGAAATAAAATTAAAAGAGGTGAAAAATGAAAACAGATACAGAAGATTTATTGGATAGTTTGAAGTTTAGTTATATTCAATATAAAGCGTGTACGAGTAATGATAATGCAGTAAATACAGCCTATACACAAGGTTACTGTATAGCCTTAGAAGATATTTTGGAAGTACATTTTGGAGTGACACCAAATAAAATAATAGAGATAAGAAAAAGTATTCTTGGAGACAACCCTTTAGGTAGAATGTATACTGAAATCCCAATGGATTTTCTAGAAATAGTAGAAATATAAATATAGTTTTGTTCGTCAAAATATACATGGAGTTTATAATGAAAGATTTTAAAGTGACAGAAAAAATAGGTACAGATGGTATCAAAATAGTAGTAATAGGTGTTGGCGGTGGCGGTAGTAATATGGTAGACAATCTAGTTCAGAGTGATATAGCAGATAAAGTAAAATTAGTAGCTATTAATACCGATGCTCAAGCTCTTAAAAATTCTAAAGTTCCACATAAGCTTCAAATAGGAAAGAAGATAACTGATGGTAAAGGTGCCGGAATGAATCCAGAAGTAGGAAAAGCATCTGCCATGGAAAGTTATGACGAAATTAAAGACATGTTAATGAAATTTTCTGAAAAGGAAGATACACAATGATACAGATACCTAAAGAAGAATTACTAGAGAGTTTAAGACTTGGATATATAGAGTATAGAGATTGTGTTATTACTGGTTCTGATGCAGTTGATTTGGCACATGTGAAAGGTTATTGTGTGACTATTGAGCAGATATTAAGTGCTTATAGTGGAGTAAGTAAAGAGAAAATTATAGAGATAAAAAGACCTATTATCGGAGATGTTTCCTTGCGAAGAGGTAAAAAGCAAGATAGTAATACTGATTATGATGTACCAACAATCTTTAGAAAACAGTTTGACTAAAGGAAACTAAGATGTCATTACACATAATGTACGATCATCAATGCTCAAAATGTGAAGCCTTTTATATCCCCTATGAAAAGGATGTTAGCTGTCCAAATTGTGGATTAAATGAAGAAGAGATATATGACATTGTTCCTCAATTAGCTCATTCCGCTAATTATCAAATGGACACTATGGGTTTTTATACACCAATAGCTTGGTGGACTGGTTCTTTTGGAGATTATGTAGCACTTATTATTTTTCAGATATTGGATGCTTATAATAATCAAGAAGAAGAAAAAGAGTTTCAAGAGATTGCACTTGATTATTGTAATAATAGAACATGGGGCAACCAGTTATATATGAAAGATCATATTTGTAATTTATCACATAAAGTGTATTTAGCTATTCAAGAAAACAAAAAATAGATATGGAGCGACTATGTTAATCATTACCAATAAAAGCCAATTAAAAGCCTACACAAGGTTGTCAGATAAAGATGAATGGATAAAAAACTTCAGACTCTATTATCAGGAAAAAGCGACAAACTTGATTTGGTATGATGGTAAGATTATCTATATTCCACAAGAGTATTTTGAGTTAAAGAATCTTGTTAATGTTGACATAACTAAGAAATATAAATGCTCCATTTTCTTATTTGAAATTAACTTGATAAAAGAGCTAAAGAAACTAAATATCGACTTTCTGCTTGAAGACAACCTTGCCAGACTTGTTAGCATATTAGAGATGAGTGGTGGAGTTGGATTAAACGATGATGTCGCTATCGAATTAATAGACGATAACGATTACTCAAGATTTTATGAACCAATTTATCTTGGCAATGGAATTTGGATTAATGTAGACTCATGATAATTGTTTCTACATTTAAACATAGTATAATAATCACAATAACTTCATCTATAAAGGATTCATCTTGTCTGACATAACTACTATACGAAAATACAACATCATACTAGAAGAGTTTACTCTATCTCAAGATAAAACTTTAACTGCATATGATGAAGCATTAACTAGTAGACTTCCTCAAGGCACAAAACAGCTCGGTAGACTCTTAGCAGACTTAGAGTCAGAGTTTGATGCTATTATAAAAGTTGAGGGTAAAAAGAGAGATACATATAAGCTGATCAAGCCCGTAGATCTGTTTGTTGAAACATTTGAGCATACCGATAACATAGATTGGTTTTTTCATATGGCTCATGATGCAGACCCTGAAATATTTAAAGCATTAGAGAGTTATACAAATAAGAATAAGCATGTTTATAAATTTATCAATATGCCATTTGAAGATATAGAAGAATTAAAATCTAATGGTATTTTAAAAAAGTTAGAGGTAGCTGTTAAACTTGGCGAGTATAGAAAGATTAAATTCGCTGGCCTTGATGCTATAGATAATTTAAGATGTTTAAAACTCCTTTTTATAGATAACAACTGGTATATTGCAACATCAGGAGAAGATGATAAAGTATGGTTAAGCAGAGTCTCTTTTATAGAAGATGTTTCGTATGCTACAAATATAAGTAAATTTCAAAAATCATCAGTCAAACAACAGATGAAGTTTATAGATAATCATATTCAAAACTCACTCACTCGATACGATGTACCGGTAAAGACTGCGACAATAAAATCGACACCTGACAAAGCTAGATATTTTGATAAAGGAATGAAGAAGTTTTTATCTTCCCAGAAGTTCAAAGAGAAGCTTGATGATGGCAGCATTGTATTTACGCTTGAATATACACAACCTCTAGAAATACTTCCATTTATTCAAAAGTGGTTACCTTACTTAGTGATTTTAGAGCCACAAGATTTAAAAGAAGAATTTATAGGTAACTTGAATATTGCACTTAGTAAACTAGAAAATAATCAAAAGTAAATGATATACATAGCAATACCATAATCATCTATCTCTAGGTTTTGGAGCATATTCAGTGATTACAAGATTTAGATGTTCCACAAAGTGTTCAAAAAGTCTAAATGTCGAATTCTCACAAACCCTTAGGAATATTGGAACAAAAAAAATGATTATTCTCTGAGAACTAAATCTCAAAGAATGTTTCAAGCTGAGTATTATCGGCAACTTTATCACTAACAAACAAGCTAACTCCAAAATCAGCCTCCAACACACAAACTACCTGACAATACCCATCAAACTCCTCAATCATTTCAACGTAATTACTAAGAGGTTCAGGTGTATAAGATAGACAAGAGTGTTCAAGTGGAATAGGGCGCTGTAACTCCTCAATAGACTCTATAATTATGAAATATCCGTAAGAGTTGAAAATAAAATCTGATGGTAATCTTTTAAATTCTGTTCTTAGCCCTTCTCGTAGAATTTTATCATCTACGAGCTCTATATCTTCTATTGAATGTATAGGTATCATTTGTTTTTCACCTTAAAATATACAAGTGAAGCGGCTACTAAAACTACAATTACCAATGTTAGATATATACTTGTGAAGTATCCAATTATTGAAGAAATGATAGAAACTATTAGGGCTATAAACCCTCCCTGTAAAAATCCTATACCTGCTATAGCTATTAATATGATAATAAAAGCAATCATTTTTTAGTCTCCTTCATCGGAGATAATCTAAAGAGTTGACCTGATGTATCTTGATTACCGTTATAGATCACCTTACGAACATACTGCTTTAAATCACTACCTTCACTTATGAGTCTGCCAAGTCTGCGTTTCTCAGCTACCTCAAAAGATTCGTTGAGATTAAGGGTATAACTCTCTTGATCAAATAGAACAGAAATTAGTCTATCTCCAAAGAACTCTTTGATAATTTTCTCTAGTTTTGTTTTATGCTTTGTGAGGTCAATCGCTTTTCTTTGTTCAAGAGTTGAGAGAATGTAGCAATAGACATAGCCTGTATCATCAGATTTTGCATTAGTTTGTGAGTTGGTAGTTTGGGGTGGATTTTTGGTTTTAGGCTCTTGTGCAACAACTATGGAAGTATCTTTTTTACTAAGTAGAACAGTGAGTTTTTGCCAATCATCTTCAAAATCACCATCTTGTGAAGTTGAAACTGCAATGTCATAATCTTTTTTGAACTTGTTTATGACTTTGCACTCTTTGGATTTTTCGTACCATTCAAGAGCTTCACTGTCGCTAGTGTTTTTAAAATCAAATACTATAGTTACATTGTCATCTTTTACTTCCACTGCTATTGAATCAGGGATTAGTGATTTAGGATAACTAGCGCCTCTTGTTTGATAATCATCATTTGTAAGTTTGAGTAACTCTTTCATTTAGTTACCTCTCTTTACAACTGATAATAATGTTGGAGTAAAATGTAAATCTCGTTCAACTGGCAAGCCTAAAACGCTTCTAACACTTTCTAGTTCATCAAGGTTGAAGTAACCTAGTTCTGATTCATGTCCAATGACATAACCAAAACACAAATTCTTATCTTCTTTGGATATTTCAATTATGTACCAAGTCCAATTACTATCGGGAGTAAAAAGCTTGATGTGACAAATAGGATCTTTGACATTTTCTGTTTCGTAGAGATTAGGAATTGCTTCCAACAATGTGTTTGGTATTAATTTGCTCATGAGAGGCTCCATATTATAAAATAGATGTGTAAACATCAGATTTAAAATATATGAGTATAAGAGTGTGAAATTAATTTTCAAAATTTTATATAACGAAAAAAAAGAGCAGGGACTAAAAAGGGGCTAAAATTGATTAATTGTAATTAAATAGTAGGATTTTGATAATAAATGTAAATGTGATTGATTTGAAATAAATGTGCTGGAAATGACATGTTTTTGAAGGCTAACAGTACAAAAAGATGGTGTCAGAGGGGGGACTCGAACCCCCGACCCCCGGCTTATGAGACCAGTGCTCTAACCAGCTGAGCTACCCTGACATCTATTTTGTAGGTCGGAATTATAACCATGGAAAGCTTTTGTTTTCCTTTTGCTGGTTTATAATCCCAAAATTTGTAAAAAAAGTTGCTTGAGCTTAAAAGCTTTCTCCCACTTCAGTGTTGTTTAGCATATCCTCATTAAAGGCTACAACTTGGTTTCTTCCGCCTTCTTTTGCCTGGTACAGAGAGATGTCTGCAAACTTAATACACTTCCAAATACTCTCACTGTCTTTTGGAAAGCTTGAGCATCCAACACTTAGTGTTTTAGAGAAGCTCTCTCCATTTGCATATATTTTTTGTTTAGAAAATTCGGTTCTTATACTGTTCGCAATTTGTACTATATTATTTGCTTCACAGTTATATAGAAGCACTAAGAACTCTTCTCCTCCATACCTGATAGCGATGTCAGCTTTGCGAATACTCTTTTTAATAACACCTGATATTATGCGAATAGCCTCATCACCTACATCATGCCCGTAGTTGTCATTTATCATCTTAAAGTAATCAATATCAACCATCAGCACACCATAGCTAGTTCCTGCTCGCACAGCCTGAGGTATAGAAACATCTGCAAACTCATCTAAAAACTTACGGTTGTACATATCTGTAAGCTGATCTACTCTAGCCATTTTATTAAGTGTTTGCATCAGCTTTTTACTAATAATAGCTGGTCTTGCAGTAGTTATATAGTCTTCGATATCACTTGTGATAGATCTTACATACTCTGTTGTCTTTTCATCTCTTGTAACGATTGTAAGAACTAATGTCAACTCATTTGATATTGTGTATGGTGTGCATATGTACTCTGTCGCTTCGAGTTTGTATAGTTCACAAGAGTTTTTAAAGATACTAGAGTCTACACTTGCATGAATCCGATCTGCTCTACACTCTCCATTTAAAACCTGACAATGACACTCTTCTTCTGTATAGACAATCTTTTTGATTTTATTCATTGTGTCTATCTCTATCATAGTAAAATCATCAAGTTTAAAGCGATCTTTTAGAACCGACGCAATTCTATTATATATATCTTCAAGCTCTTTGTCATTTTCTATGGTTTGTTTAAATTTGTATATATCTGAAAGTCTTTCGATTGTGGAATTTATATTTACTAAAGGATCAGGTTCTTTTACGTAATTTTTGTTTTTTATAAATACATAAACTTTTTTGTCTAACTCTTCAAATGTATGTTGTAGCTTCTCAAGCATAGAGTTTAGCATATCTGCTACAGTCTTACTCTCTTTATTATGGTGTCCCTTAATACGAACAGAATAGTCACCACGATATGCATTTTGCATAACGTCTCTTATGGAGTAAAATATACTGACAAATGGTTTTATAAATCTGGTTATAACAATAAATACGAAAATAATTGTGATAATAGTGATTGCCATATTATAAAGTACAGTTTTTAGGCTGCTTGTTCGTATCTCAGTAATATCCATTACCATACTTACAACACCTAAAACTTCACCTTCTTTAGCTTTGTGACATGCCATACAGTTAGGAGTTCCATATTCTGTAGCTACAAACGGTATGCTGACACGCATCATGCTTTGGCTAGGTGTTTCTGTCGTAAAAGATTTTGTTTCTCCAGATTTTAACACCTCTGTATCTATCTTATCTCTAGGTGTTTCATTGTTATGACCTTCACCATACTGCTCAATAACAGTAGGAGATCTGGCAATCCATAACTGATTGATTTTTTCTACACTTCCAATTTGATTTAGAAAATAATCTCTCTGGTTCATTATGCCGTTTACCATATGAGAAGTAAGCCCGATTTTAACAATTTCTGCAGTTAGATTTGCTTTGTTTTCAGCTGTTTTTACGCCATACTCTCTAAAGTTTACAGCGGTACTAATAATCATTGAAATAAAGAAAATAGAAAAAATAATGACTAACGCAGTGATGACCTTTTGTCTGGATTCCATAAATAAACCTTATAATTTTTTTTTAGATTCTATCACAAAAACCATATATAATTATAATAAAACAGTAAAAAAGACAATTTTAAGACTAATTTCTCTCAAAAAAATCAAATTAATATACTTTAGAACATACTGCATGTAAAAATATTTACCAATAATTTACCTATAATTGGGTAATATCCAATTTATAAAATATATATAAAAAAATAAGGATGTATATGAACTTTCAACCATTAGGCAAAAGAGTTTTAGTTAAAAGAGTTGAAGAAGCAAATACAACTGCTTCTGGAATAATTATTCCTGATAGTGCAACAGAAAAACCGTCACAAGGTGAAGTTGTAGCTGTTAGTAAAGAAGTTACAGAGTTAGCAAACGGAAACGTAGTTTTATTTGGCAAGTACTCAGGAAACGAAGTTTCTCTTGGCACGGATAAATTTTTAGTATTAGATACTGATGATATTTTTGGGATAATAGGATAATTTAATGGCAAAAGAAATAATTTTTTCAGACAATGCTCGTAATGCATTAGCTCGCGGTGTTCAAAAACTAACAGATGCAGTAAAAGTAACTATGGGACCTCGTGGTCGTAATGTACTTATTCAAAAAAGTTACGGTTCACCTGTAATCACTAAAGATGGTGTTACAGTTGCTCGTGAGATCGAACTAAAAGACAAACTTGAAGATATGGGTGCTCAACTTGTAAAACAAGTAGCATCTAATACAGCTGATGAAGCAGGTGACGGTACTACAACAGCTACAGTTTTAGCAAACGCTATTTTTAGTGAAGGTCTAAGAAATATTACTGCTGGAGCAAATCCGGTTGAAGTAAAACGTGGCATGGACAAAGCTTGTGAAGAGATACTTAAACATCTAAAAGCGGCTTCAAAAGTCGTAAACGGCAAGCAAGATATAGCACAAGTAGCTTCTATCTCTGCTAATTCTGATAGCGCAATTGGTGATATGATTGCAGAAGCTATGGAGAGAGTTGGTCAAGATGGTGTTATCACTGTTGAAGAAGCTAAAGGAATAAGCGATGAACTAGATGTTGTTGAAGGTATGCAGTTTGACCGCGGTTACTTAAGCCCTTACTTCATCACAAACACTGAAAAAATGACTGCTGAGATTGAAAATCCTTGGATTCTTTTATGTGATAGTAAAGTCTCTTCACTTAAAGATTTACTTCCAGTTTTAGAGCAAGTTCAAAAAACTAGTCGTCCACTTTTAATTATCGCTGAAGATGTTGAAGGTGAAGCACTTTCAACTCTGGTTGTAAATAAACTTAGAGGTGTTTTAAATATTTCTGCTGTTAAAGCTCCGGGCTTTGGCGATAGAAGAAAAGCAATGCTACTTGATATTGCAACTTTAACTGCTGGAACTGTAATCTCTGAAGAGACAGGTCACACACTTGAAGGTGCAACTATCCAACATCTTGGTCAAGCTTCTCGTGTAATTATTGACAAAGACAATACTGTTATAGTAAATGGTGCAGGTACGGTAGAAGCAGTTGCTAGTAGAATAGCTGAAATTAAAGTTCAACTAGATGCTACAACTTCAGAATATGACAAAGAAAAACTTCAAGAGCGTCTTGCAAAACTTAGCGGTGGGGTAGCAGTTATTAAAGTTGGTGCTGCGACTGAGACTGAGATGAAAGAGAAAAAAGATCGTGTTGACGATGCACTTTCTGCAACTAAGGCTGCAGTTGAAGAGGGAATCATCATCGGTGGTGGTGCTGCTTTAGTTCGTGCTGGAGCAAAGGTTAAACTTGAGCTTGGAGGTGATCAGCAAATCGGTTGTGAAATTATCCTTCGTGCTGTAAAAGCACCTATCAAACAAATCGCTCAAAATGCCGGTTATGATACTGGCGTTGTTGTAAATGCAGTCGAGAGTGCTACAAATGAGAACATTGGTTTTAATGCTGCAACTGGTGAGTATGTAGATATGTTTGAAGCGGGAATCATCGATCCACTTAAAGTTGCTCGTGTAGCTTTACTAAACGCAACTTCTGTTTCAAGTTTACTTCTTACAACAGAAGCAGCAATATTTGAAATCCCAGAAGAAAGCTCAGCAGATATGGGTGGCGGAATGCCTTCACAAATGGGCATGCCTGGAATGATGTAACAAGAGTTACATCATCTTTTTAAATCCCTATATTTTAGGGATTTACTTTTTAAACAATTTTTATACAATCTTCACCATTTGGAATAAGACATAAAAAACTGTATGTTTCATTACCAATTGTTTCATAAGAGTGAGCTATTCCAGCAGGTATAAGTAAAATATCTCCGCTTGCAGCTTCAAAAGTCTCATCTCCTATTTTTACTAATGCTCGTCCGCTTAGCACATATTGCTCATGTTCAACTGTATTTGTGTGAAATGGCATATGCCCTCCGGCCTCAATAGTAAAATTACGCATAGCGAAATTAGGCGATTCTTCCTGTGAGAGAAGCATCTTCATTTTAACACCTTTACCAGCCTTTTGTTCAACGGCTTCAATACCACCAATTTGTTTATGTAAATACATATAAACCTCTTTTAAACGAAAAATAAATTTTTAGAAGAATAGCATAAAACATAAAGTAAAAAAATAATAATTCGCAGTATAATTTAGAAATTAAGTTTTAAATGGGATGTTGACTTATGAAAATGGAAATTATTGAGCGATATGAAAGAACACCGGAAGATGAAGTTATTCTTGATATTAGTGCAGAAAAAATAGAAGATTTATACGACGATTTTGATAAAAAGTCACATTTTTTAAAAAAAGATTTAAATCAGGATCTTGTAGATTACATAACCGAGAGTGTAGATGAAATTGAAGATGAAAAATTTATTATTCAGTTTAATTTAGAGATAGAGACAATAGAAGAGAATATTTCTAGAGTTAGAAACAGTGTAAACAAATTTTTTATCTACATGAAAGAGTTGGAATCAAGAAAAATGAAGGATATGGTCAGAACATCATTGATTCTTTTATTTATAGGTCTGATACTTGCAACAATTTCCGTACTTATGAATCAAAGCGAATCAGCTGATACTGATATTGTATTTGGCGTCATTGCAGAAGGTTTAACGGTTGCTGCCTGGGTGTCACTTTGGGAATCACTTGCAACTTTTCTGATAAAATGGATGCCAAATAGAAAAAAGATTAGACTTTATCAACGTATTTCTGCTGCAAAGATTACTTTTACCTTTAACAAAAAAATATAGCTGCTATATAAAACTAGCTGTGCTCGTGAAAAATGACTCTGTTCTTTCCGCTGTGTTTAGCTTTATAAAGAGCTGTATCAGCATTGTGTACTATGCTCTGGTGAGTGTCTTCACTCGTATACTCAGCAACACCAATACTACATGTTATTTTTTCTGCTTCTTCAAAGTCATATGTGCTGATGCTTTCTCTGATTTTCTCAGCTACAAGAAGTGCATTGTCCATTGAAGTCTCAGTTGAGATGACTATAAACTCTTCACCGCCCCATCTTCCAAAATAGTCACTCTCTCTGATACTATTAGCTACAACTTTTGCTATGCTTTTTAGAACTTTATCACCAATATTATGTCCATAAGTGTCGTTGATATTTTTGAAATTATCTATGTCAAATATGATTAAAGAGAGTTCATGGTTATAGCGTTTAGCTCTTTTTAGCTCTTTAATTAAAATAGTCTCAATAGATTTTCTATTATGAATTTTAGTCAGATGATCAACATTTACTAGTTTTAGCAAAGTACGGTTTTTAATCTCTAGCTTACTTTGATAGCTATTTACGATATTGATATAGTTGTTAAATATCTTTCTCATCATATACAGAGATAAAAGAAGAAGAACTATCCCAGATACAATAGATATGTTTTTGATCATATCTAATTTATCAGTGTAAAAATTTAAGTTTTTAACAAAAAGGATTTTCCCTATCTCTTTATTTGATATATCTTTTATCGTATTTACAGTAAAAATTACACTGCTTGAACCTTTGTTTTTGATTATGGATAGACTGTCAGTCTTTATTGTAGTAGCAATACAGTTGCATCCTTTATCATCTTTACAGTTGCACACCGGTGCAGTTGTACAGTTACAAAGAGTCGAAGTTTTACAAGCACATAGATGGTTGAGATCAGATTCTATGGAATAGTAATCATTAGAGTAAGAACTATAAGTTATATTCTTATTGTTCTCATAAATTATTTCAAAAATATTCTTTTTCAGAAGTAATAGACTTTGAAAGTCATAGTTTTTATTGAATGTATCTAAAATATAGTTGATATTGATTCCAAATTCAAAAACACCTAAAAAATCATCTTTTTTATTAAAAACAGGAAGGGCAAGTCTGTAGTAAACTCCATATCTTCCGGCTTCCATAGCAATTTGTTTTGTTTTTGTTTTGTTGACTTTGTTTATCATATGCCTAATAGAGCTAAGATCATCTCCAAATTTTTCTGGTTTGTGGAGTCTTAAAAAACTTTTTGTATCTTTTGTATGAAAGTGCATTATTTTTAAGTAAGGGTTTTCATCACTTAATTTTTTGTATATTGGTGCTGTAAGGTTTAGAAGCTCTTTTCTATCATTGTGCTCAAAAGCATCTATAATTTCTTCATTTATTAAAATATTATTAGCAACAGATTCGTATCTAAGGACAACATTTCTTAGTGTATTTGAGTATATTTTTGAAGCTATGTTTTGTTCTTCTTTTAAAATAAGTTCAAGTACAAATTTATGGTGAAGGTAACCCATATATAGAAAAAAGATTGTAATAAAACTGATAATTCCTAAAATTGTAAAGAACATCGGTTTAGTGCTATTTGCAAGTTTTAAGTTACTACTGCTTTTCTCCAAACAAATTCCCTTTTTATTGTATAAATCAACTCTAACGCCTATCTAATAAATCTGTAATATAATAGTAATATAACTTTGGTGTCAAAATAATGTGATACTGTTATTATAGCTATTTATATATAATTTTTTTATTTAATACTATATAAAATAGTAAAAAAGAGACTTAACAAGTGTTTACTTTACATTAGATGCTATACTTCAGATGTCAGAAAATATTCTGGCGTATAGCATATATGCTTAATTTAGAGGGGGATAGTGTGGAGTACGAAGCAATGCTTGTTCAGTATAAAGATGCTGTAGATAAGAGTAGTATCTTTTCAAAAACTGATGTCAGTGGCACTATAACTTATGTGAATGATAAATTTTGCGAGGTGACTGAGTACAGCAGAGAAGAACTTCTTGGCCACACTCACGCTATAATAAAAGACCCAACTGTTTCAAAATCTGTGTTTAAAGAGATATGGAAAACGATTACAGCTGGTAATATTTGGAATGGTGTATTAAAAAATATAAAAAAGGGAGGTGGATTTTACTATGTAAATTCTACTATATACCCCATAAAAGATTCAGATGGAAAAATATTAGAATATATATCGATTAGACAGGATATTACTGAACTTATAAAAAGCCAACAACTACTGGAGATATACTCAACAGATACTCTAACGCATCTGCCAAATAGAAAAAAACTGAATGAGAGACTAAAATCAAACGAAGATGAGTTGATGGCTATACTCTTAGATATCAAAGATTTTATTGTTATTAATGATTTGTATGGTGAAAATATTGCTGATTTAGTACTTGTTGAAATTGCCAAGAGATTAAATACTTACATAAAAAACGAGAGCGTAATACTTTATAAACTTGATGCAGATCGTTATCTTATTTTAGTAGATGATGCGAGTTTATTTAGTAAATATGAGTCATTGATAGAGTTCACTCTTCTCTCAGAAGATAATTTTATCATCAATGATATAGTCGTCACTTTTAACATCTCAATGGCAACTGGTTCAACAGAGCTACTAAGTAAAACATCTCTAGCTCTTAAAGAAGCTAAAAAAACAAAAAGCAGATATTTCCCATACAATGATTCAATTAATACAAAAGAAGTTCATAAACTAAATTTAAAAAGATTTAATGACTTTAAAGATGCCCTTATCAATGATAGGATTGAACCATTCTTCCAGCCGATTGTAGATGCTAATACTGAAGAGGTTGTAAAGTATGAGTCTTTGGCAAGAATAAGAGACGCAGATGGAAACATAATAGCTGTTTCTGACTTTTTAAGCATCGCAGAAAAGAGCAGTTTCTTTGAAAACTTCACAAGACAGATCATTCAAAAGATATTTGCAATATCAAAAGCCTCAAATAAAGAGCTTACCATTAATCTTACCTATGAAAACATAAACTCAGAAAAGTTACTTAACTATATAGAAAATAGACTTAAAATGCATAAAGGGCCTGCAATAACTTTTGAGCTACTCGAATCTGAAGAGATTAGTGACTACAGTGTCTTAGAAAACTTTAGTAGTATGGTTAAAAAATATGGTTCTTTAATTGCGATAGATGACTTTGGAACCGGATACTCAAACTTTACCCATCTTTCTAGATTTAAAGCTGATTTTGTAAAGATAGATGGCTCAATCATTAGTAAAATAGAAGAAGATGAAAATTCTAGGCTGATAGTATCAATTTTAGTAGAGTATGCAAAAAGAAATAATATAAAAGTAATTGCAGAATATGTGTCTAGCCCGGAGATAGCAAAAATGGTTAGGGATTTAGGTGTTGATCTACTGCAAGGATATCATTATGGCAAAGCGGAGAGTGCTGCTTTTTATAATTTGACTTCTTAAGAGTAAAAGTCTAGTATCAAAAAGTGATACTAGAGTGTAAAAACTATTATCTAGCTTCTTTTATAGCTTCAAGTGCAGCTTCGTAGTTTGGCTCTGCTGTTACTTCAGAAACAATTTCTTTATAAGTGATAATACCACTTCTGTCGATTACAAAAACAGCTCTTGCACTTAAGCCTTTTAGCTTATTATCGTCCATTAAAACACCGAAAGCTTTACTAACGTCCTTGTTGATATAATCAGATGCTACAGTTAAGTTCTCGATTCCTTCAGTAGTACAAAAACGATCAGCCGCAAATGGTAAGTCCATAGAGATAACAGTAGTCTCACAGATGTCTAGATTATTGACATCAACGTTAAATCTTCTTGTCTCAGCCGCACAAGTGTCAGTATCGAGTGAGGGTACAGTAATGATTAATTGTATTCTATCTTTTGCTCCGCCAATCTCTACATCATTTAAATCAGTTCCAGTCGCTATTACAGATGGTGCTGCATCACCAACGTTAAGTGGAGTACCTGCCAAGTTTACAGTAGTACCATTGAAAGTTGTTGTTTGCATGTAGTTTCCTTAAATAAATTTTAAATTATATTATCATAAAAATAATGTAAGTTATCTTATTTAGTATATAATTGCTATCTAAAAAATAATAAAGAGTAATAATGCAAAACCCTTTTGAAACAGGTCATATAAAAAACTATATTTTACTTTATGTCAGTGTAGTCGTGATAGTGGTACTGTTTTTTATAGCTAGTACAGTGTTTAGAGAAAATGAAGAAATTGAGAAAAAAGTTTTTAAAACACAAATGACTAAACCGATAAATGAGATGCAAAAAGTAGTGGAGAAAGATAAAGAAGAAGAGCCTAGTCTTACTTCTAAGATTAAGCTCATGGACAAAGCCTACTAAAGAGTTACTCTTTAGTAACTATGTATAGCTGCTCGTGTTTTAATCGTTTTAGTATATCCATAACAGTAACAAAATCTTGAAATCTTGACTCTTTGTCACTTCTTAGAACTACAGTCTGTTTTTTGTCTATTTGAGATAGTTTAGCTTCAAGTTCTTTGGTATCTACTTTTTCTTTATCAAAAAACATCTCACCTTTAGAATTTACATAAATATTGATCTCTTTTTTAAGATCTTCTTTTGTAGAGGCTTTCGCTTGTGGAAGTTCCACAGGAATAACCCCTTGTTTTATAAATGTAGCTGTCGTTAAAACCATAACCAAAAGAACAAGCATAATATCAATAAATGGTATAACATTTATTTGATCAAACCTTTTTGGTTGTTTTCTGCATCTAGCCATTTTTAATTCTCTTTTGTGTCTTGAATCACATCATAGGCAGTTAAGATTTTCTCTACTTTACGAAGCACGATTGTGTAAGCAACAATAGCAGGCATCGCAACAATAAGACCCATAGCGGTAGCTTTTAGTGCAAGAGCTAGACCAGTCATGATCTTCTTAGCATCTACAGCTCCAACATCACCCATAGTGTAAAAAGTAATCATAATTCCAACAACTGTTCCAAGCAGTCCAACATAAGGAGCATTAGCACCTATAGCGCTGATTACACCGATGTTGTCAGTAAGGTCAATCTCCAGTACATCTCTATGTTTATAATCATCTAAACGAACACTCTTATAGAACATCATTCTCTCTATAAATAACCATAGAGTTACTACACTCATAAGTATTAAAATTCCCATTACACCGTAGTCCAGTGCCTCTTCTGCGTAAGATAAAAAGTTGCCTTCCATTAATCGTCCTTAAATTTTAGTAGTACTGTTGTGCCAAGCCCAAGTTTGGATTTGAAGTTCAGTTGTATGCCCTGCGAGTCGCAGAATCTTTTTACCATGCTAAGACCTATTCCAAAGCCACGCATAGTATCATTAGATTGATAATAGTTGTCAAATATCTGAATAAGTTCTACTTCATCCATCCCACAACCATAATCTTGTATGTGGAGTGTATAATCATTTAATTTTATTTCACATTTATTACTATTTGGTGAGTATTTTACAGCATTATCTATGATGTTGTCAATGACTTTCGCTAAGCCTGTTCTATCACTAGTAATTTGCGTAGAATAAAGTTCAAGTTGAAATTCCATATGAGGATAGATATGCTTTAAAAATTCTACTCTCTCCTTGACTAACTCATCAACAAAAAAAATCTCTTTTATCTCGTTGAGTGATTGTTTTTTTATCATGTAGTCTAACTCATTATATCTCTCTTGGAGCATATTACAAGCTATTTCTATCCGTGAGAGCCTTTTTAAATCTTTTTCACTTTGCATATTTTTTTTAATCATATTAGCGTTAGTGATAATAGTACTAATAGGAAGGTTTAACTCATGAAGAGTCTCTTTAGATAGATTTTGAAGATTTGTTACATGCTCTTGTAGAGGATCAACTGCAAGTTTAGAAATCATAACGCCGCCAAGAATGCTAAAACAAATCATCACAATAGCAAGAAGAAAAATATTTTCAACTTCTACAACGGCTAAAAAGTAATGAAGAGTGCCCAAAAATGCACTTACCGTTAAAAAGTAGTAGATAAAGATGCTGATACGAAGATTACGGAACAAGCTTATACCCAATCCCGCGAATGTTCTCAATAGTCATCTGTGGAAGTAACTGCTTAATGCGGTTTATATAAACTCGTATAGCTCCATCACTTCCAGTTTGTGAAACACTCCATAGCTCATCACTAATTAGCTCTTTTGGTACAGTGTTATTTACATGTTTCATAAGAAGCAGAAGAAGAGCATACTCTTTTTTTGAAAGATCAAGTTCTATCTCATCATAAGAGATTCGTTTGTGAACTTCATCGTGACAAAGTAGCTCAATGCACTCTACACTACTTGATTTACATCTTCTAAGAAGTGCACGAAGTCTAAGAAGTAGTTCATCGCTGTCAAAAGGTTTAGTAATATAGTCATCTGCTCCACTCATAAAACCACGAGTGAGCATCTCTTTGTCTTTGTGTGAAGTTAAGAAGATTGTTGGTGTTGAGTCATTTGCATCACGGAGCTCTTTTAAAACTGTTACACCGTCGATAAGAGGAACATTTATATCTAATATATATATGTGAAAATTCTGATTATAGGTAGCGTCTATGGCACTTTGGCCATTTGGGACATGAGTGACTTCAAAGTCATTCTCCTCTAGTAAATCAACAAGAGTCTCCCCAAAGAGGAGATCATCTTCTAAGAGTAAAATTTTAGTCAACGCTCGCAATTGCCCAGTTGATTGCTTGACCTGCATACATAGGTACAACATTGCCATATTTTTCAGGGATTACGAAAGTTCTCTTCTCTAGAATGATTTCTTTAAACTCTGGGCAGATTCCGTAGATGTTCTGTGCATTATCACTTACAAACGCTTGAAGGTTGTCAAGTTTGTTATACTGCTCAAAAATCTCACAAAGAAGTTGAAGAGCAATAGGTGCTGTAAATACACCCGCCGCACAACCGCAACTCTCTTTTTTATCTTGAGGATGAGGTGCTGAATCAGAACCAAACATAACTTTAGGATGTGCTTCTAGTGCAACACTTAGCAGTGCATCTAAATCCTCAGGTCTTTTTGCGATAGGTTTACAAAAATTGTGAGGCATCATCATTCCTCCAACAACATCATCAAGAGTTAAAAGAAGGTGGTGAACCGTAATAGTTGCATATAGGTTGTCAAACCTGTCTAACATAGCTACCGCTTCTTTTGTTGTGATATGCTCCATAATGATTTTTAGGTCTGGGAAGTTTGATGCTAGCATCTCATAGATGCTCATAAACTCAGCTTCTCTATCCATAACAAAGCCGTCAGTCTCACCATGAACACAAAGTGGAATGTTTAATGTACTCATAGCTTCGAGAGTAGGGCGCATCTCTTCAATATCAAAAGATGAAACACCGCCTTCAGAGTTTGTAGTGATTCCTGCAGGGTAAAGTTTTATAGCTGTGATTTCTTCTGAAACACTCTTTAAAAATGCTTTGTCATAGTTCTTGTAAAAAAGTGTCATATATGGTTCAAAATAGTCGTTAGGAACGGCTGCCATTATACGCTTTTTGTAGGCTTTGATATCTTCTAAAGTTGATACCGGTGGAACAAGATTTGGCATTACGATAGCACCACTGAAGCTATAAGCAGTAAGTGGAGCAACGTTTTCAAGCATCACACCGTCACGAAGGTGAAGGTGCATGTCAAGAGGCATTAGAAGAGTGTGAGTTTTCATTTTTTTCCTTGATTTATAGGCATTTTTTATAAGTGCGATTATATCTAAAGATGATTTAAAGCATGATAAATATAAGCTGATTAAGTTAAGAGTTAGTCTTGCTTTAGTAGAATTAAGCAAAACTAGTGCTGAAAACAGACTTAGATTTAGAGGTAATTAATGACAAACTATAAACCTAAGTTGGTTGTAGCTGTACTATTTTTTATTGTTGGATGGCAGGCAAGTCTCTTTTATGTCAATACATCTAAGCCTGAAACAACTACTCTTCTTGAAAAAATCAAAGCAAAAAAACGACTTGATGTTGTTATCTTAAATGCACCTACTGTCTACTATGTCGGCTCTTATAAAGAGCATGGTTTTGAGTATGAACTTATATCTAGTTATGCAAAAGAGATAGGTGTTGATTTAAACTTGACTGTTGTTTATACTGCTAGTGAAGCACTTCAAAAAACAAGAGATGGGATTGGTGATATTACTGTAGCATCTCTTAGTGATACATCCAGCAGAATAAAAGAGTTTAAGTTCGGTCCTCAGTATTACACAATTGAAGAGCAGTTGATATGCAATAGTGGAATGCACAAAACAGGAACAATACCTAAAAGTATTGAGGACTTAGCTGGACTAAATATAGTTGTTGGGAAAGATACTAGTTATGAAGCTACTATGAGAAAGCTGGCTCAGGAAGTAGGTGGTATTGATTTTAGCATAAGCGATGAATACTCTACTGAGCAGCTGCTAGAACTAACACATAATCAAAAAATAGACTGTACTGTGGCTGACTCAAACATCTTTTTGATAAATCAACGTTATTATCCTGATCTCGTTAGGACTCTAGCCCTTAGTGAGAAAAAAAAACTAGCTTGGATGTTGAGAGAGGGTGACAACTCTGTAAAAGATAGTTTATATAAATGGTTAAACATTTATGAGCATTCAGGAAAAATGGCTGAGCTGAGAGATTTTTACTACTCATTTTTAGGTATTTTCGATTATTATGATACAACTGTCTTTTATAAACGACTAAAGACGCGCTTGCCAAAGTATGAGAAATACTTTAAAGAAGCAGAAGAAAAATATAACATCCCTTGGATTCTTTTAGCTGCACAATCATATCAAGAGTCACATTGGAATCCAAACGCAAAGAGTCATACCGGTGTTCGTGGAATGATGATGCTAACCCAGTCTACGGCAAAGCAGATGGATGTTAAAAATAGGTTAAATGCAAAAGAGAGTATAGATGCTGGAGCAAGATATCTCTCGATGATGGAGCAAAGATTTCCAAAAGAGATAAAAGGAAAGAGTCGCTGGGCATTCACTTTAGCTGCATATAATGTTGGAATGGGACATGTTCATGATGCTCAAACATTGGCAAGAAAACTAAATAAAAATCCATACTCATGGAATGATATAAAAAAAGTCTTACCGCTTCTTTCACAAAAAAAATACTATAAGCATTTAAAATACGGATATGCCAGAGGTGATGAACCTGTTAGATATGTAAACTCGATACAGCATTATCTAGATATTATTCATAAAGATCAGCTAGAGAAAAACTGACTCTTTATAGAGAATTTTTAGCTTCTAATATTAAGTCGTTAATAGCTTTTTCATAAAACTCTGCTGTCTCTTTAGATGTTGATTCAAAGCGAGTTACAAGAACAGGGGTTGTGTTGCTTGCTCTTACTAGCCCCCAGCCATTTTCAAAGTTGATACGAACACCGTCTACATCGATAATATCTCTGATAGTAGGAAATGATGCAGGTGGGTTTTGAAGTAGAATTTTTACTGCATCTATGATTTTAAACTTCTCATCTTCCGTTGTTTTTACTTTTATCTCTTCGGTAGAGAAAACTTGTGGAAGTTTTGCAAGTTCTGCATCCAGGTCTATACCGTCATAAATCAGTTCTAGCATTCTAAGAGTCGCATAGATAGCATCGTCATAACCAAAGTAACGGTTTTTGAAAAATACATGTCCGCTAACTTCACAAGCCAGGTCTGCATTTGTCTCTTTCATCTTTACTTTTAAGTTTGAGTGACCAGTTTTGTACATAATGGCAGTAGCACCACGACGCTCTAGCTCATCATACATAACTTGTGAACATTTTACTTCTCCAACAACAGTCGGTTTATCCATTTTCATAGAGTAAAGAAGAGCCATCATATCGCCTTTGATGTTGTTCTTGTGAGTAAGAACTGCTATGCGGTCAGCATCTCCATCGTATGCAAAAGCTATGTCACCATCAGATGAGAGAAGTTTTTTTACATCTTCCAAGTTGTGCTCTTCAGATGGGTCTGGGTGATGATTAGGAAAAGTTCCATCAGGGTCGACATAGAGACCTTTTGTATTAAGCTGAAGTTGTGCGAAGATATCTTCAGTTACAACACCTGCTACACCGTTTCCACAATCATAAACGATTTTTGTCGGCATTGCTTTTAAGTGCTGAAACTCACTTACTATAAAGTCAATATATCTTGTTACTGCATCTATCTCTGTAACATCACGTTCAACTTTATTTGGAAATCCCATGGCTTCACACTCACGACCAAGTGCATAGATATCTTCACTGAAAAATGGAGCCTTGTCTACAGTTATCTTAAATCCGTTGTACTCACTAGGGTTGTGTGAACCAGTAATCATTACAGAGGCAGATGGAGTGATACCATCCCAATCTTGATAATTTGTAAAGTAATTTACAGGAGTAGGAACCATCCCCATACCTAAAACTTTCTTACCACCAGCATTTAGTCCATGAACAAGGTACTCAAAAAGAATAGGGGAGTGGCTTCTTGCATCATAGCCAACAGCCACATATTCACCATCAATCTTAGATGCTAGTGCATAACCAATACGAACAACGCTTTGCTCGTTTAACTCTTTTTCGTAGATGCCACGGATGTCGTACTCTCTGTAGATGCTCATTTATTGTTGCCTTGTTAATATAATTACATAATTTTACAATAAATGACTTACATTAAAGTTAGTTTTAATGTAAAAAATACAACTCTTTATCTTGATTGAAGTCTTATTTGTTACAATCAAGTCAAATATTTTATCAAAGGCTACATGTGCATTATCTTTTCAAGTTCTTTATCTTTTTAGTTTTTTCTTTCACGCTAAGTGCGGAGAATATAGAAGTTTCTACTAAGGATAAAATACTTGAGAGACCTTTGATTGAAAGATATATTTTAGATGAGCTTAAAGATTTACGCATAGAAAACATGAAGTTGAAAACTGAGGTTGAAAGAAGACTTTCAAAAGCAGAAATAGAGCAGACAGATAGAGCAGCAAGATACATGACTGACACAATAGGTAATGTTTTTTACCTTATTGCGGCTGCTACATCAATACTGATTTTTGCAGGTTGGAACTCTCTTAGAGATTTAAAAAGTAAAACAGAAAATATAGTTGAGTCGAGAATAGATACGATTACGCAAAAATATAATACTCAGTTACAAACCCTTCAAGATAAATTAACATCACAGTCAAAAAAAATATTGGATAACCAAAATAACATATATAACACGCAGTATCTTCACTCGTTGTGGATGAGGTCAAATTTGGAGACTAACCCTCAATCTAAGGTAGATATTTATGATGAGATTTTAAAAGTAAGTGCTAATGACGCTGAAGTATATGCTTACAAAGCAGATGCCGTACTTGATATGGATGAATATGAATGGGCATTAAATTTAAGCAACAAGGCTATAGATATTGACCCTGAATATGGATATGCTTATTGGCAACGTGCATGCGCCAATGCAGTTTTATGTAACAAAAGTGATGCTATTGAAGATCTACGTATTGCCATAGAAAAATCTCCACATTTAATAGATGAAATAGAAAATGAAATATTGTTTGAAAATATAAAAGATAGCGAAGCGTTTCATAAAATATTAGTATAATTATAAAAAATAAAAGAGATTATTATGAGCCAAATGAAAACAATATATTTAAAAGATTATAAAAAACCTGAGTTTAAGATAAATAGTTGTGAACTGCATTTTGACCTTTTTGAAGAGTTTACAACTGTTATAAATATTATGAGTATAAATAAACTTGAAAAAAGTGAAAACGATATACGCCTAGATGCTATGGATTTGGAGCTAATAGAGATTTACTTAAATGACTTGAAACTAAATGATACTCGTTATATCATAGGTGAAGATAGCCTGACAATACTGAATGTTCCAGAATCTTTCTCTTTAAAAATCAAGAATAAAATATATCCTCAAAACAACACTGAACTAGAAGGACTCTATAAATCTGGTTCAATCTTTTGTACTCAAAACGAACCAGAAGGTTTTAGAAGAATTACTCCATACTTAGACAGACCAGATGTTATGAGTGTATTTACTACTACTGTAATAGCTCAAAAAGACAAATATCCGATTTTACTTAGTAATGGAAATAAGCAAAACTGCCATGACTTTATGAATGGTAGGCATGGAACGACTTGGCACGATCCGCATCCAAAACCATCTTATCTTTTTGCACTTGTTGCAGGAGACTTAGGATGCGTAAATGATGAGTACACTACTGCATCTGGAGAACATGTTGAGCTAAATATTTACTGCGATAAGGGCAATGAATCTCAGTGCTCTCACGCTATGAAATCACTTAAAGAGTCAATGGCTTGGGATGAAGAAAAATATGGTCGTGAGTATGACTTGGAGATATATAACATAGTCGCAGTTGATAGTTTCAACATGGGGGCGATGGAGAACAAAGGTCTTAATATCTTTAACTCTCACTATGTATTGGCAGATGAAGATAGAGCAACAGATGCTAACTTTATGGGTATCCAGAGTGTTATAGCTCATGAATACTTTCATAACTGGACAGGTAACCGCATCACATGTCGTGATTGGTTTCAACTGACACTAAAAGAGGGACTTACAGTATTTCGTGACCAATCTTTCTCAGCTGATTTGAATTCTCGTGAGGTTCAACGCATCGAAGATGTTAAGGGTTTAAGGGATAGACAGTTTGTTGAAGATGCATCTCCAACAGCTCATCCAATTCAGCCAAACTCATACATGTCTATAAACAACTTCTACACATCCACAGTATATGAAAAAGGCGCAGAGATCATTAGAATGATTCACACTCTTTTAGGTGAAGAAAACTATAGAAAAGCAACTGACTTATACTTTGATACTTTTGATGGTCAAGCAGTAAGAACAGATGACTTTTTATGGGCTATGAGTAAGGCAAGTAGGATTGATTTAACTGAATTTGAGACTTGGTACCATCAATCTGGAACACCGACGCTAAAAGTTGAAGAGTCTTTTCACAATGGAATTTATAAACTTACTCTGACTCAGAGAGTTCCAAATGCAGTAGATGGTTCTGTGCAAAAACCATATTATTTTCCACTTAAAATCGGATTGATTGGCCTTACGGGAAAAGAGATACTTGAAAGAGTATTAATAGTTTCAAAAGAGAAAGAAGAGTTTGTATTTGAAGGCTTAAATTCTAAACCATATCTCTCTATAAACCGTGACTTTTCTGCTCCTGTTAAAATACAACAGAGCACTAAAGAGTACGCATTTTTAATGAAGCATGACAAGAACAGTTTTGTAAGATATGAGTCGGCACAGTCATTTGCAACTGAGACTTTAGAAGAGATGATGGAGAGTGGAAATATTGATGAAGAGTTCCTAGAAGCGTACGGATATATCTTAAATCTTGATATTGAGCTGTCATACAAAGCACTTCTTTTAGAACTGCCATCAGTATCGACTCTGATGCAAAGACAGGACGTAGTTGATTTTGTGCCTATATACTTGGCTAAAGATAGACTGGAACGTGAATTGGCAGCCTTATATAAAGATAAGCTACAAGAGCTTTATAAACAAAACCATAAACCTAAAAACAAAAAACTAGATGCTATCAGTATGGGTCAACGTGCTATCAAAAACAGAGTTCTTAGAATCTTGTCTGCATTGGAAAATAGAGAAGTGATTGATATGGCAAGAGAGCAGTACAAAGAGTCTCTTACTATGACAGACAGAGTGGTTGCTTTAGATATACTAGAAAATATAACAAGTGAAGAGGGTGAAGTAGCTCTTAATGACTTTTATAACAGATACAAAGATGACACTCTTGTTATGAACAAGTATTTTGCAATACTAGCAGCATCTCACAGAAATGGAACTCTTGAACGTGTTATAGTACTTGAAAATGATGAAGTCTATGATGAAAAAGTTCCAAATCTTGTTCGCTCACTTATAGGTGTCTTTGCAAGAAACTACAAACATTTTCACGCTATAGATGGACGTGGTTACTCATTTGTTGCCCATAAGATCATCGAGATAGACAAGATAAACCCACAGATGGCATCTGGACTTGCATCTGCCTTTAAAATATATGAAAGACTAAATAACGAAAATAAAGAGTTGATGAAAAAAGAGTTAGATCGTGTTTTAGCTGTACCGAGCCTTTCAAAAAATGTATATGAGATAATTTCTAAGATCTTAAAAATAGACGAAAAGTAAGCCTTAAAGTTTTTAAAACACGTGTTAAAATGTGTAGTTTTTACACAAGATGTGTAAATTGTTTTTTTATATTCTAAGCAAGAACTTAAAAATTTACTCCAAATATGATTTTTAAGAACCTAAAAAGTGCCTAAAATATGGGGTTCTAGCCTTCCATAATTTGAATATATAATAATTATTTATATTGTAATAATTCTATGTGATATAAATGTGACAAACTTGTGATAATCTTACTGTAACTTTTAAAAAAAGAGGAAGAATATATGGCAAGATTAGTCGTTTTAGGTGGTGGTGTTTCTGGACATACAGCCGCAACTTTCGCAGCAAAATGGTTGGGTTCGTCTCACGAAGTTGTTGTAGTTACTCCAAACGCAAAGTGGAACTGGATTCCATCAAATATTTGGGTTGGTGTTGGTCAAATGACAAAAGAAGAAGTTACTTTTGATTTAGCCCCTGTATATGCACAGGCAGGCATTATATATCATCAAGCAAAAGCACTTGGTATTCATCCCGAAGGGAATGAAGCAAGTGATAAGCCTTACGTTGTTGTTGAATCAACTAAGGCTGGTGAAGAAGGACAAGTTGAAAATATTGAGTATGATTACTTAATCAATGCAACAGGTCCTAAACTTAACTTCGCTGCAACTCCAGGTCTAGGAGATGCAAATGGTCTTGGCGAGCATACTGTTTCAGTTTGTACAGCTGACCATGCTGTTCATGCAGCAGAAGAGTTACAAAAATGTGTTGAGAAGATGAAAGCTGGGGAGCGTCAGAAATTCTTAATCGGTACTGGACACGGTATGTGTACTTGTCAAGGTGCTGCATTTGAGTATATTTTCAATATTGAACATGAGTTAAATAAAGCTGGTGTTCGTGACATGGCTGACATCAAGTGGATCTCTAATGAGTCTTTCTTAGGTGACTTCGGTGTTGGTGGACTTCATATGAAAGCTATGGGTTTTGCAGTAAGTTCAAGAATTTTTGCAGAGTCTTTATTCGTTGAGCGTAATGTTGAATGGATTATCGGTGCGCATGTAAATAAAGTTGAATCAGGAAATGTTCATTATGAACTACTTGATGGTTCAATGGGTGAAGAAAGCTTTGATTTCTCAATGTTAATTCCTCCATTTGCTGGTGTTGGCTTAAAAGCTATTAATAAAGCAGGTGAAGATATCACTGCTGATATTTTTGCTCCAAATGGTTTCATGAAAGTTGATGCTAACTATGCAGCTGGTGCTTATGAGAACTGGAAAGCTAGTGACTGGCCAGAGACTTATCAAAATCCAACTTATAGCAATATGTTTGCTTGTGGTATTGCATTTGCTCCTCCACATCCAATCTCAAAACCAATGAGTTCTCCAAACGGAACTCCTATTGTTCCAACTCCACCTCGTACAGGTATGCCTTCAGGTATTATGGGTAAAGCTGTTGCTCATAGTGTTTGCGACCTTATAACTAAAGGTGCTGATGCTCCATTACAAAAAGCTTCTATGGCTGAAATGGGTGCCGCTTGTGTTGCATCTGCTGGTAAAGGACTTTTCGATGGTACAGCCGCAGCGATGACTATTTATCCTGTTGTTCCAAACTTTGAGAAGTACCCAGGAACTGGTCGTGATACAGATTATACTTTTGGTGAAATCGGTCTTGCAGGACACTGGATTAAGCATATTCTACATCACTTGTTTATTTGGAAAGCTAAGTTAAAGCCAGGCTGGACACTTATTCCAGAATAGAAATAAAAAATATAATAAAAGGAAATTCAATGTCAAAATATGGCGAAAAAAATATTAAAGCGTATAGTAATAACTTTACAACAATGACACCTGGTCCAGTTGCAAAATGGATGAGAACTTGTGTTATATTCCAAATTTTTAGATTTATTGCAATAAATCTAAAAATGCTAGTAGTGGTTAAAAAAAGTCACTAATTCTTCATCCCTCCATCTTGGAGGGTAAGACAATCACCCTCAACCAAAGAGGAAAAATCATATTTTTTAGTAAATTATATTAAGGCAGTTTAATGGTAAGAGATATTATTACTTATCCAACTCCACCAAGTGTAGAGTATGGAACAGATGTAAGAGTATTTAATGAAGAGATAATATCAATAATCCAAGATTTAAAAGATACGATCGAAGCAAACTCTCTTGAAGCATTAGCAGCATTCCAAATAGGTGCGATGTACAATATAATAGTTATTAAAAAAGGAGATATGTCCTTTGTGGCTGGTGATGACGGTTTTTTAGAATTGATAAATCCAAGAATTATAAGTTGCAGCGAGAAGATTTCTACAGTTGAAAAAACAGCATACTTTCCAGGGTTAAGTGCAAATGTAGAGAGACACAATAACGTCTCTATCATATATGAAGACAAGAATTTTAAACAGCATAATCTAAAGGCAACTGGTGGTGAAGCTATCCTGCTTCAAAGAAAGATAGATTATACATTTGGCTCATCGTTTATAAATAAGTTATCAAAAGATGAGAAAAAATTATTTGAGAAAAAGCTTGAGTTTGGAAGCGATATAGCAATCTCAGAGAGTTGTCCAACTACTTTTAAAAGAGATTATATATTAAAAGCCATAAATACTATGATGATTGCGATGGCTCTTTTAATAGTTGCATCTCTGTTTGTATCTGTAGAATCAACACAGGAGTCTATGTGGTCTTATCAGCTATATGCTTCTTATGGTGTTTTAGGACTCTCCCTTATCTACTTTTTTTATGCACAGTATGAAGGAAAACAGTTTACATCTTGTACAAGTTGTCAGATTGGAAATATTATAGGAACAACTGTCATAACGCTGATAAAGTTAACGCTTATAATGCTAATATCTTTTTTTATAGTAAACCCATAAAAGTTTAAATAGGTAAATATATGAAATCACAAGTACCAAATTTAATTGATACACAAGAGATATTTATAGCTAATAAAAATGATATTTTATCTCAGTGGTTGTCATATGGCCCACCACAGAAAATTTTGCAACTGCATGATATAGACAGAGATTACTTTTTACAAGAGTATGCCAGTGGTGTTTTTGACTATTTTATGGGAGTTATATCTGGAGATGTTAAAATAGGAAACTGTCCTATTATGCAAGATTTACTCTCATATTTAAAAAATAGAGAGATTAGCGCAGACGAGCTTTTTGAGATCTGTAGTCACTTTCGTCGTTCAATGATTGATTTTTCATATGACAAAGATCTCGATTCAAAGGAGATGGCGAATGAAATCTCTTATATCTTTGATAAAAACTTTAGAGGTATTTTAAAGTACTACACAGACACTATCTTTCAAAAACTAATTGACGCAAGGCTCGAAGCAGATAAAGCTTCACAAGCTAAAGAGTATTTTTTATCTAATATGTCACATGAGATTAGAACTCCTCTGAATGCTATTTTAGGTTTTGTAAACCTTCTGATAGATGAAGATGTGTCTAAAAAACATAGAACATATTTAGACATTATTTTAAATAGTGGAGAGAATCTTCTCAGTATTATAAATGATATTCTGGACTTTTCAAAACTTCGCAGTGGTGAGTTTACTATTGAGCCAAAAATATTTTCTCTTCATGATGAAATAAGCCATACAATGGAGCTTTTTGTTGCAAGTGCAAACGTTAAAGATATAACTATCACATCTTTTATTGATCCGCACATTCCAAAAGAGTTATATGCAGATGCTCTTAGAATTAAGCAGATACTTTCCAACTTTTTAAGTAACGCAATTAAGTTTACTCCAAATGGAGGTCACATAAGTGTAGAAGCTGCCTGTCATCATGGAATACTTAAACTAAGTGTAACTGACAGTGGTATAGGAATCGCCGAAGAAGATATAGAAAATATATTTACAGCTTTCGCTCAGGCGCAACATAGTCAACAGAAAAACTGTGATGGCACAGGTTTAGGACTTTCAATTTGTCATCAACTTGCACGTCATATGAATGGAAGTGTTCATGCCAAGTCGATAGTTGGTAACGGAAGTGAGTTCTGGGTAGAGATGCCAGTAGATGCACACAGCGAACTATGCCCTATTTATGAAGATGTTACGGCATTTAAAACTCTTAAAATTGCAATCATTTCAAAAGAGTCAAAGAATAGATATAAAGAGGAATCTTTTTTAAGATATGCAGATGTATTTGGAATGAATACAGAGATAATAGATAGTATAGACAAAGAGTTTGACATTGCTCTATTTGTTGAAGAAGATGTTGACAGAGAGTTTATAAGCAAAGCAATAAACTCGGACAAAAAATTTATAGCTATGGTTAGTAAGCCAAATGATGAATATGATAAATATGACAATATCACATCTATCTCATTTCCTTTATACTGTTCAAAAATCAGAGATACTTTTAATGAACTGCTAAATCCTGATTCATACTCTCCTCATCAACACGAAGTAAGTACGAAGTTTATAGGGCATATTCTTGTAGCTGAGGATAATGAAGCAAATCAAGAGCTTATTAAAATCTTACTTCAAAAGTATGGTCTTACATATGATCTTGCTGAGAATGGTTATGAAGCAGTAGAATTATATAAGCTAAATAACTACGACATGATACTCATGGATGAGCAGATGCCGGTTATGGACGGAAATGAGGCAGTTAATAAGATTGCAGAGTATGAGATAAAAAGAGGACTTAGACACACCCCAGTCTCAGCTCTTACTGCAAATGTAATAAAAGGTGCAAAAGAGAGAGGACTATTAAGTGGCTTTGACTCATTTTTAGGTAAGCCAATAATTTTAAAAGAGCTAGAGAGAGTTTTCGCACTTTATTTAAAAATAAACTCTGCACAAGAAGCGGTAAAAGAAAAAGTCAAAAATTTTCAAAGTAGTATTTCAGGGCTAGATGCTCAAAAGTTAAAAGATGAATTGATGTTGAATGAAGATGAGTTACTAATGCTTCTTAATCTATTTATTAAAAAGATGAAAAAGCAGATACCTGAGCTTAAAACTGCCATAGAAGCAAAAGACTATAAAAAGATTGCACTTAATGCGCATAGCATCAAAGGATCTAGTGGAAACTTTAGGATAGAGTTCTTGCAAAACAGTGCCAGTGAAATGGAGAATATGGCGAAGTCTAAAAATAGTGAATATAATTATATGAAAGTTTTTGAAAAAATTAGAGAGAGAGTTCAAGAAATAAATATTTCTTAAAACCCTTTTTTAGAAGTTTATTCTTCTATGTAGTAACCTATACCCGAAGCATTTTTGATGATATCAGTCTCAAGTTTGTTTCTTAGTCTCCAAACAAGAGTTCTTACGCTGTTTTCTGTTGCACCGCTTTCATCCCAAACATAGTTCATTGCTTGCTCGAAACTAACAACTAGTCCTAGTTGTGCTACAAGTAGACGCAAAAATGCATTCTCTTTTTTAGTAAGTTTGATTTTTTTACCATTATAAAATGTTTCACATACACTAATGTCAAGGTGATATTTATCGCCAAAAGGAACAATAGGTTTATCAGAAGCTCTTTTTGAGTAAAGAAGTTTCTCTAAATTTAATTTATCAACTTTAAGTGAGTCTATATTATCTTTTCTTTCGTTCTCAACTTCATACTTGAAAATAGCCATCTGAATGGTTGCATGAAGAGAGTTTGGGTCAAATGGCTTTACAATGTAGCCGTATGGTTCAGTCAGTTTTGCTTGTGCAATTATGTCATCATCACTGTAAGAAGTAAGGAATATAAATGGGATATTATATTTTTGGCGTACTACTTTTGCCAGTTCTATTCCATCGTTACTCTCATCTAGAGAGATGTCTATAATTACAAGATCAGGTTTGTATGCCTGAATCTTATTTTTTGCCTGAGTAGCATTATCACACACTGCAATCACGTTGTAACCATGTTTTTGAAGTGATAAGTTGAGATTTAGTGCTGTGATTTCATCATCTTCTACAACTATAATACTATTTTTAACCATTTTTAACCCTTTGTGTATCAAAAAATAATGATTATTTTGTGATAAATTATCGCTTATTATAATATAACTTTTTGTTATTTACAATAGCAAATAGAAAATATTACAGTATTGTTACAAAATCACTCAATTTTTTTTAATTTTTTAATGCTGAAGAAGATGGATATAACACTTTTCCACAGGGTACAACTAATGAGGAGGTCTTGAGATGTACATCTTGATCATCAAAAAATATATGAGCTTTAAAAGCTTTTAGTATTTTACTCTTCTCTATTCCGCCTAGAAAAAAAGCTTCATCAACATATACTCCCCAGTGTCTTAAAGTCTTGATTACTCTTATATCTGAAGGAGCATTCCTTGCAGTTACTAAAGCTATCCTAACCGGTGAAAGCTCCATCTTCATGGGAAGTCTCTCTTGTAAGCGTGCAAGTTTTTTTAAAAAAGATGCAAAGGGTCCTTCATTCATAGGAATGTCTTGAGAGTTGTGCTCGTTTTCATGAAAAGCTTCTATTCCATCTGTCTTATAAACAAGCTCACTGCTCTCATCAAAAAGTACTGCATCACCATCAAAAGCAATTCTTACTTGGCCATCTGGTATATCACATTTATACTCAGGAGGTGTAGATAAAACAGCAGAAGCACATACCTTTTTATCTATGACTTTTTGTGCATCTGCTTCATTTGTAGTTAAAAAAAGGTCAACATCAAAAGCTTCTAAGTAGTCTGCACTTGATTCACCGGCAGTAAAAGCAGAACGTGTTATATGTAGATTTTGTTTTTTTATATTATTCAAAACCATTACTCCTGTGTCTGGAGAGTTTCTTGACATTATCACAACTTCAACAAGTGGAGAGTCACCTTTTTTTTGATACTTATTCAAATCAAGAAGCGATTTTATAAGAGGAAAACCTATTCCTTCTTCAAGCGGCAAGTGCTCATTATTAAGCATATACTCTCTGTATCTTTGAATAGCATTTTCTGGATTGTTTTTAAACTCTTTTTCAAAAAGTTTATCTTCTTTGGATAGGTCAAAAAGCGCAGTAGCAGAGATTCCAATAACGAGAGTGTTTTCTAAGTTAAATGCCAAAAAATATCCTTGTGACTTCTAGTTTTATTAGATTGATTATACTAAAAAAAATCTAATTTTTATGATATGATTATTAAATATTATAAGTAGGTATTTAAATGTTAGATAAACTAATCCGAAAAATAACAATAATCTTCATCGTTACTTTTATGTTTGGTTCTACTGTTTTTTATTTTGTTTTAGATGTTTATCATGAGAAAGAAGCTTATAAACTGATTAGGCAAAATGTACTTCTCTCAGAGTCTATGCAGAAGTATGTTTCAGAGTTTCAAAAGCCTGCCGTTTATGAACTTATAAACGATTATAACCTTTCAAAAGAGTACTTTAATCCTGCTCTATTGTCATCTACTTTTATCATTGGACATGTAGATAAAATATTTCAAGAAAATATAGCAAATCAAGAACATATAATCAATAAAATTGAATTTAAGTTTGCAAGTGACAATCCTACAAATCCTCTGAATAAAGCGACTGCTTATGAGTCAAAAATATTAAAACTTTTTAACGAAACAGATATAAAATCTTATTCTGAGAGAATCAAACTTAACGGCGAAGATTATCTCTTTTTTGCACTTCCAACGAGAAAAAACACTAAGGCTTGTCTAAGATGCCACGGCGATTATAAAGATGCACCAAAAGATATGCTGGAGATGTATGGGACTGAGAATGGATTTAATGAAAAAGAAGGACATATACGTTCTATAAATGCTATCTATTCTGCTGTTGATTCAGATGATAATATGATGATTTTTTTCTCGCTTGTAGAAGCATTGATGCTCTTTGTCTTTTTAAGTATATATTTTACTGTTAGATATTTTGTCATACAGCTTAATAAAAAAGATCAGTTCATAGCAAAACAGTCTCGTTTTGCAGCTATGGGTGAGATGATAAGCATGATAGCCCATCAGTGGAGACAACCACTCACCGGAATGAGTATGACTACGAATAACCTGCTATTAGATATTGAGTTAGAAGATATTGATGAAGATAGGTTTACCAAAAATCTAAATCTTATTAATAAGCAGATAGGTTACCTCTCACACACAATAGATGATTTTAAAAACTTTTTCAAGCCTGATTGTAAATCAGAAATAGTAGATGCAAATGCTGTTATAGATGAGTCTTGTCATGTGATCAGTTCTACACTTAAAAACCATGGTATTGAGTTAGAGCGAGACTATGAAGATAATGTAAAGACTATGACAAAGAAAAATGATCTAATGCAGATAATTTTAAACCTTGTTAAAAATGCGATGGATGCATATGTTGAGAACAAGATTCAAGAACGGGTTATAAAGCTCTCAACCAAAAAGATAAACGGCAGCATTCAAATAGTTGTGCAAGATAATGCAGGCGGGATTCCTAAAGATATTATAGAAAAGATATTTGATCCATACTTTAGTACAAAAGATAAGAAAAACGGTACAGGTCTTGGGCTTTATATGTCCAAGATGATTGTTGAAGACCATCTTCAAGGAATTCTTAGTGTTGAAACTAAAGATGATTCAACAAGTTTTACTATTAAAATACCTGTAAAAGAGGGGATGTAAGTGGAAATCAATATTGTCAAGTTGAAAACATATGCCTCGACATGTTCCGTATTATATGTAGAAGATGATGAAGTTATCCGTACTCAGACAGCCAGTTTTTTAGGTCGTTTTTTTCCAGATGTAGTTTTGGCGGAAGATGGGGCTATAGGCCTAGCAAAGTATGAAAAACGTGAGTTTGATGTTGTTATCACTGATATAAATATGCCAAATATGAATGGTATAGAGATGATCGAAGCTATAAAAGAGATATATTATGATCAGATTATTCTGGTTACTTCTGCTCATAATGACAGTGAGTATCTAATGAAACTGATAAACCTTGATGTTAATAGATTTGTATTGAAACCATTTAATAATAAGCAGTTTTTATATGTACTTTACAAAATAGCAGAAGAACTTACATTTGAGAATGAGAGAGAACAGCTCCAAGATGAGATTATCTCGCTTTCTAAAAACGCTCAAATAATTGTTGATGAGATTAACATTGGAATCGTTATCATCAAAGATAATGAAGTTACTATGGCAAATAGAGCTTTTTTAGAGATAGGAGGATTTGATTCATATGATACACTCAAACTTGAGATGCCAGAGATAGGCGTACTTTTTGAAGAAGCATCTCACTGTGTAAATGCTGCTTCAAACAAAGATCTTATAAAACAGCTAGAGCAGTTAGATGATGATGAGAAAAAAGTAAGAATCATAAAAGATGCAAAAACTTACGAGTATCAGGTCACTTCAACAAAACTAGAAGATGAAAATAGTCATATACTTACTTTTACTGATATAACAGCTATTCATAATGCACTTTATAAAGATGAACATACAAAGTTACCAATCAGAAAATTTGTTTTAGAAAAAATAGAGCTTTTAAAACATGGTGTCAGTGAATTGGGTGTAATTATAGTTAGTGCAAAGAACTTTGAAAATATTGCGAAATGGTACGGTAAAGTAGAAGCTACAGCCGTAGAGGTAGAGTTCTCTACTATTGTAAAAGAGATTAAAGATGAGCAGTTGCCAAATGCTTTTATTGGCTATTTTGGAGTGAATCAAATAGTAATAATCTCTGATAAGTATGATATGAGTGAAGTATATAAAAAACTTAAAGACATACAGTTATCTACGGAAGAGCTATTTACTAAGCATGATAGAACAGATCTGAAGTTTCACTTATCAACACAGGCTAAACTGCTAAAACTCGATACCAGTAAAAAGTTAAATGATTTAGAAGTAGACTTAATCAACGCATTTGATTTAATGTGATAGTATAATTATATTATGTCTTACTTTGTTTATATACTTGAATGTGACGATAACACTTTATATACGGGAATAGCCACTGATGTGCAAAGACGGCTTGATGAGCATAATAACTCAGACAAGGGTGCAAAGTACACAAAAATACGCCGTCCCGTAAAGCTTGTTTACAGTGAAGCACAAGATGATAGAAGTAGTGCATCAAAACGGGAACATGCCATCAAAAAACTAAAACGAAAAGAGAAATTGGAATTGATAAATGCTTAATGTATATGTAGACGGAGATGCTTTTCCAAACCTTCTAAAGCCGATTTTATTTCGCTCAATTGAGAGGCTTGGAATTGATACTTTTGTTGTTTCAAACAAAAAAATAGATATTGGAAAATCTAAAAATATAACGTATATGATTGTAGATGCTGGAGCTGATGAAGCTGACCATAAAATTGTAGAGATGGTTCAAGAAGGTGATTTAGTTATTACTGCTGATATTCCACTAGCTGACAGAGTTATAAGTAAAAATGCTCATGCAATAGATCATCGTGGCGAACTTTATAGTGTTGACAACATCAAACAATATCTTGCTATGAGAGACTTGATGGAGAAGATTCGTGATAGTGGAGAGTTGACTAGAGGACCAAAAGCATTTTCTTCTAAAGATGCTCATGAATTTGCAAACCAGTTAAACAGTTTTTTGGCAAAGTGGTGTAAAAATTAGTCTAATTTCCAGTAGAAAATATCTCTTCTGCCCTCAGAGCTAAAAAGCTCTTTTTCATTTATAAATCTTATTTGATTTACAGGCTTGTCATGACCTACAAGGCGATCACCTTGAATCTTTGTAGTTGGGTTAAACAGTTGTAGGTAGTGTTCTTCCCCGCTTGAGTATACACCTGTTTCCGCACTTGGACTCAGACCAACACAGTAGACTAAAAAGTTACTTTTAATGTGGTAATCTTTTTGTCCATTTTGATATACAGCTATTCGTCTATCTTGTCCGGCGGTTAGAACCACACCGTTACTATAGGCAACATGAAAGATATTATCAACATTTTGTGAATCGTAGGTACGTTTTATCTTAGAACTTTTGGCATCTAAAAGCTTAATTGCGCCACTTTCGTCTGCAATTACTATCTCAGTTTTGTCACTACTCAGCATTATATCACCGAGTGTACTGTGTGAGGCTTGAGTCTTGTAAATGTTGTATTGTTCACGTCTGTCATGAAGGATTACTTCTGAGCCTAGTGTTCCAAAAATAATCTGCCCGTCACTTAAAAAACGAGCTTCTTTGATAGTTAGTTTTTTTTCTTCATTTATTATGTTCTTAAGTTCATAGTTCTCATATACCCATACGTTTCTATAAGCATCTTTTCCGACGCTGACTATGAGAACTTTGCCATTTAGATAATCAACACTCATAATATTTGCAGATATGAGTTTGTTCATGGCAGTAGTAACAGGAGGAAGGATAATCTGATTGATAATTTTTTTACTATTAAGGTCAAATACATCTATAGTTCCCATATCATTAGCAGCATATAGAAGGTTGGCATCTACGACAAAGTCACTTACAAAACCAACTGAACGAAGTTTGAAGGTCGGAAGGATATCTTTTGCCACAACTACGGATAGCAGTAGTAAAAAGGTGAATATTAGTTTAAACATGAGGGCATTATACAAGATTTTTTATAAAATGAGTGATTGCTATTTCCATGCTATCCTTATGTTATAGAATGTATTAAGAATTATCTAAATTAAAAGGACAGAAAATGAGTTTAAAGATATTTAGTTACGGGACACTGCAAAAAAGCAAATTTACAAGGGGAAAAGAAGTAAAGCCAGGGACACTTACCGGAGCATATGAAATAATGAGTGGAAACTTTCCATTACTCCAAGAGATGTACAAGGGAACAAATGTTATCAGCGGACTTCTTTTTGAAGTAACACAAGATGAGATTAACGAGATAGATGATTATGAAAATATGCCTCATTTTTTTAAAAGACAAGAAAAAGAGATAGTTTTGGAAGATGGTACTAAAGCTACAGCCTGGGTATATCTTTTAAATGAGCAAATAGGTTAATTTGAATTTTTGTGTAGTATAATTTCTTAGGTCTTACACAGAAAAAGGGAATCAGATGGAACTGATGATAGAAAATGTTCTAAACATAGGAGAAGATGAGTTCTACAGGGCTTCTCGTTATAAACTTCCTCTGTCTGCAATATTAATAAATTCTGATGATAATAAAGCTTTTGATATTTTAGAAAATAATACAAGACAAATAGATATAGTTCAACAACTTAGCTCTGATTTGTTGATAGTATTTTTAGCTCATACTGACCATTCAAACTCACTAATATTTTTAGACAAAATAAAAAATAAATTTGATTTCACATATACAAGCAGTGAGTTTATAGGCTCTCAACTGGAATTTGTAAGAAAACTTTTTTTAGATAATAGAGACAAAGGAAGCAGTTATTAAATAGAGTCCAGATGATCTTTTAATATTTTGTACTCTTCTTTGTTTATTGCTCCATTGTTCAGCTTGTTTAGCAACTCTTCATTTTTTGTTTTTTTACCCATGATTTTTATGCTTGAAGAGTTCAGGTGTTTTTGTATTAATTCATCTTTTATTTTGGCATCTTTTCTCTCCTTAATCGAATGCTCTTGTTCATATTTTTTGGCATTTCTTTTTGATATGATTAAAGAGATTATGGACATCGTTGCAAAAATAATAAAAAATAAAATCGCTTCATTGTAAACGCCGTCCATAGCATTTGCATCCATCCCTTGAACATTTGTTGGTGTTTTCATAACAGCTTTCCTTATTTGTACCGATATTATAACACTTAAGCTTACTTAAAAGATATATAAAATATTAGTAGTATAACTATTTAAATAAAATTATATATAGTTATATAATATATTGTAATTGTTATCTTCATAATAAAAAATTGTTATTCAACAATATTATTGACAGATAATATGTAGACATTTAAATGAAAATAGGTATAATAAAGCCATATAAGGAGTTTTGTTTTGGCTAAGAAAATTATATTAGTAGATGATTCTCGGACTATTTTAGTGACAGCTGAAATGGCTTTAGATGAGTTGGTAGCAGATGGATCTATTACCCTTGTTACATATTTAAGTCCTGTAGAATTGCGAGATGCATTAGTAGAGGGTAGAGAAGATTTTGATTTGCTTATTAGTGATGTGAATATGCCACAACTTGATGGTTTGGAACTTGTTACCGAAATAAAACAACTAGAAGCCTTCAAAACAAAACCTATACTTATCCTTACTACTGAGAGCTCTGCTCAGATGAAGGCAAGAGGAAAAGAGATAGGAGTTACTGGCTGGATGGTTAAACCATTTAGTGATGAGAAGCTGGTAAAATCAATCAAGATGGTTCTAGGAATTTAACAGTGATAAAAGATACACCAAAGAAAAAGCACACGATGGCAAATAAATATTTGACCTTCTTTGTTGAAGATGAATTATATGGGCTTAGCATCTCAAAGATAAAAGAGATTATTGCACCAATACACATTACGAATATCCCAAAAACACCGAAATTTATTAAAGGTATTATTAATCTGCGTGGTTCTATTATCCCTGTAATAGATATAAGGCTGAAATTTGGAATGGATGAAAAAGAATCTGATGTAAACACTGCAATCATCATATATGAAGTCGATGGAATCTCAATAGGTTTTATTGTAGACCAGGTTGAAGATGTGATACTTCTAGATGATGATCATATCGTAGATACTCCTAACTTCGGTAACAACATAGATACATCATTTATAGAAAAAGTTGCAGAGATAGATGAAAATGTCGTTGTTATGCTTTTAGACTTGCAAAAGATATTTGAAGCATCTGAACTGCTAGATATTAAAACAATAAAATTAAATGAAAAACAGACAAAAAAGGTGAAATCATGAAAATGACTATTAAAAAACAGTTGGTTGCAGCACTATTATTGGTAGGTGCAGGGCCATTTTTAATCATGGCACTAACGTCATCTATCTCTTCAGTTAAAGCACTGACTAAAGAAGCGGAAAATAAACTAGAGATGGCGAGGGATCTAAAAAGTAAGCAACTTGGCACATATTTTAAGATGCTAGAACTTGGTCTTGGAAATATGGGTGAAGATAGAAAAATCTATGATCTTTACATCAAACTAAGAAATGTTCATGACAAGTATAAAGTAGCTCCAACCTCTAGTTTTAACATTACAGAAAAGTCAGAAGTAAAGAGAATTTACTCTGAATTTGATGAATATTTTCAAGGCTTTATACAAAAAAATGAACTTGATGATTTCTACTTAGTATGCTCAAAACATGGTCACGTTATGTATAGTGCAAATAAGAAATCAGATCTTGGTGAAAATCTTAAAACAGGACAACTCAGATCTACTATGATTGCAAAAGCATGGGAAAAAACAGTTGCAGATGGTAAAGCTCATTTAGTTGATATGAGTTCTTACTCTCCATCAAACGGTGAAGCAACTATGTTTATGAGTGTGCCGATGCTTAAACAGGGAAGTACTTTTGGTGTGATTATTGTTCAGATATCACCTAAGATGATTAATAAAATAATGCAAGAGCGCATTGGTATGGGTGGCACTGGAGAGACTTACTTAGTTGGACAAGACTACCTAATGCGTAGTGATAGTTTCATAAATGCAGATACTCACTCATTAAAAGCTTCATTTGCAAATAAAGATAAAGGCTCAGTTAAAACTGTAGCATCTAGCGGTGCAATAGCTGGTCAAATGGATACTGAGTTTATAACTGATTATAGAGGAATAAGAGTTCTCTCTTCTTATGCACCATTTGTTTATGATAATCTTCATTGGGCAATTATTGCTGAAATAGATGAAGATGAAATATTAGCTACTGTCTATGAGCTAAGAAACAATATTCTTATAATGGCTGCAGTGTTTTTAGTATTGATCCTTATTGCTGCATTAACTCTTGGTAGTTATATAAGCAAGCCAATTATTAAAGCAGTTAAGTCAATTATGGAGTCTAACAATCAGGTTGTTAGTGCATCTACCGAGATTACTGACTCATCTACAGCTCTTGCTCAAGGAGCAAGTGAGCAAGCGAGTGGAGTTGAAGAGGTTAGTGCAACAATAGAAGAGTCAACTGCTATTAACACGCAAAACAGTGCTAACCTGAATGAAGCAGACATTTTAGCTAAGAAATCAAAAGACTCAGCTCAAAATGGAAGTCACAAAGGTAAAGAGTTGATTAGTGCAATGATTGCCATCAATAGCTCTAGTGAGCGCATTTCTAAAATTATTAAAACAATTGATGAAATCGCAGCACAAACAAAACTTCTTGCTCTAAATGCAGCCGTTGAAGCAGCACGTGCAGGTGAACACGGTTTAGGTTTTGCAGTTGTTGCTGATGAGGTTAAGAGTCTCGCACAGCGTTCTTCAGAAGCGTCAAATGAAATCTCTACAATAATAGAAGAGTCTATATCTCAAACAAAAAATGGTACAGAGATAGCAAAAACAACATCTCAAGCTTTTGAAGAGATTTTAGAACGTATCGAGGGAACATCTGCCCTTATTACAGAGATAGCATTATCATCAAAAGAACAGAGTGATGGGATGAATCAAATTGCAATGGCAATGGGTGAGATAGATAATGTTACTCAACAAAATGCAGCAACGAGTGAAGAGGCAGCAGCATCTGCTGAAGAGTTAAATGCACAAGCCATTTCCATGAATGAGATGGTAAAAGTTATAGCTAAAATGGTTGGTGAAGTTGTTGCTGAGACAAGAACAACTTCATATAAACCAGTGTATCAGAGCCAAACGCCTAGAGAAAATAGAAAAAGAGGCTTTGTATCAAATGAGCCAAAGGACATTTTCCCTCTAGATGAAGAGGACCTCAAGGAATTTTAGATGACTATTGATGGTGACATACTCGAAATAGAACTTAGCACTGATATAAAAGGTGTTATAGAGCTGAAAAACTTTATAGCACCAAGGCTCGAATATATCGAGGAGATAAAGGTGATTCAAGATACATCAATTTTTGCATCTTCAGCTTTGTTTGGTCTGCTTCATAGTGTTAAAAAAACAAAACCTAGTATTGTTATAGAAATGATAGATAATGATGTGGAGTGTGATCAATACGGATTAATCCATTGGGTGAGACATGACTAAAGATAAAATACGCGAAATATTTATTGAAGAAGCTACCGAGATAATCGAGAAGCTTGATATAGATATCGTAGATTTTGAAGATACACCAGAAGATAAGAACTTAATAAATGAGTTGTTCCGTGGTGTTCACACTCTAAAGGGAAGTGCTAACTCTTTTGGATTTAACAGACTTGGTCAGTTTGTTCATAGTTTTGAAGATGTCCTTGATCATTATCGTAGTAGTGATGAAATAGTTACACATGAGAATATAGATATCTTTTTACAAGCTGTTTGCATTATTAAAGATGTTTTGTCCTTAGAGGTAAATGGTGAGGGTGGACTACCTGAGAACTTCGATGAAACTATAGATGCTATGAAAGAGATGATATCAAAAAAAGTTACAAAATCATCTCCTTCTAAAGTATCCGCTAAACCATTGGCAGATTTGTCGGTTGAATTTTCAGAACTTAATTTATCTAAATCTGTAAATGGCATCAAGTTTAGTGCTGATGAGATTATAAACTACAGTTCTAAGCTTGAAGATGGTGAAGAACTCTACCACATATCATTTAGCCTTGATGAAGATATATATTTTCGTGGGTTCGACCATGCGAAACTCTTTAAGCTGCTTAGCGAAGAGGGACATATATTAGAATCATGGTGGGATATGAGTGATATACCAGATCTTACTACTTTCGATCCACAAAAGAGCACTATAGGTAGAGTTGATCTTATCTTAGCCAGCAGAAGTCCATCTTCAGATATTCACGAACTTTTTGAGTATATTGAAGAACACGAATTTACTATGGAGTACATCAATAAAATCTTCGATAAAACTTTACAAGAAGAGATGCCATCTGTTGAGGATGATATAGAAGAAATAGTTGAAGAGAAAAATGAAGAAAGTGTAGGCAGAAGTATAAACAATAGGGAAGTACGTTCTTTTGTTAAAGTAAACACGAGTAAGTTAGATGAACTTTTCGCATCTATAGGTGAACTTGTTGTTGCGCAAAACTTTATAGCAGAAAATGAAGATATTAAGCGCATTAAGAGTGAACGTGTTACTCAGACAATGAGTCTGCTCTCAAAAATCACAAAGTTGATTCAGAGTAAGGTAATGTCTCTTAGAATGGTTGCTATTGGTGATACTTTTGACAAGATGAAACTCGTTGCAAGAGATGCGTCCAGAAAGATAAATAAAGAGATATCTCTTGAACTTCACGGTGTTGAAACTGAGATAGATAAGATAATGATTGATGAATTGTCAAATCCTCTTATCCATCTAATACGTAATGCTATAGATCATGGACTTGAAAGTAACCCTGAAGATAGAGCAAAACTTGGTAAACCGGCTGTTGGAAGAATATCTCTTAGAGCCTTTCACAAAGGCGGAAGTATAGCTATAGAAGTCTCTGATGATGGTAGAGGTATAAATAGAGATAAAATTTTTGCTAAAGCACTTGAAAAAGGTTTAGTAAAAAAAGATGACGAACTTAGTGATTCTCAAATATATGCCCTAATAATGGAACCAGGATTCTCTACTTTAGAGACTGTAACAGATCTATCAGGACGAGGAGTTGGATTAGATGTAGTAGTAGCATCTATAAATAAATTACACGGAAAAGTAGAGATTAAATCTCAGCTAGGTAAGGGAACAACTTTTACTATTATTCTTCCTTTAACGCTGGCTATTATAGACGGGATGTTAGTTAGTAGTGCAGGTAATACATTTATTATTCCTACGCTCTCAGTTATTGAATCATTTTTCCCAAGTAAAAATATGGTTCATACCATTAAACATAAGGGAGAATTTGTTGATCTAAGAGGGGAGATGCTTCCAGTAGTGAGGTTAAATCAGACATTAGAGTTGGATGATAAAGCACCGAATATATGGGAATCTACACTGATATGTGTAGATAGTGCTCATGGCAAGTATACTATTTTAATAGATGACCTCATAGGTAGACAGCAGGTCGTTATTAAATCTTTAGGACCTGTTCTCTCAAGACTAAAAGAGTTCTCAGGTAGCGCAATTATGGGTAGTGGAGAGATAGCACTTATTCTAAATGTAGAAGAGTTGATAAATTACGGAGAGTATAATTAGTGCCTTACGAAAAAGAACTTAGCCATGAGGTATTTGAAAAATTTCAAGAACTGATATATCATGAAATAGGCATCAATCTTTCAGAACACAAACGTACACTTGTACAAACACGTCTTAGAAAATGGCTTATAAAGTTTGAGCTCAATAGTTATAGTGAGCTATATGAGAAGATAGCTGATGACAAGAGCGATCAGATGCTAATAATGCTGGTAAATGCAATCACAACAAATGTTACTTCTTTTTTTCGTGAAGATAGTCAGTGGATATATCTTTTACAAAATATAGATACAATGTTTGACAGAGAGAATAAGCGTATTCGCATCTGGTCGGCGGCTTGTTCTAGCGGTGAAGAGCCATACAGTATTCTTATGTTTTTAAAAGAGCATTTGAATGATTTTCATAAGTGGGATATTAAGATCTTGGCAACAGATATTTCTGAGAATATGCTGCAACATGCACAAAATGGAATCTATGAAGAGAAAAATATGCAAAGTATTCCTAAACATATGAAATACAAGTATTTTATTCCGGCAATAGGCAAAAATGGCGGTAAGGCATTTGCTATAAAAGATGAGTTGAAAAAGTACATTATTTTTCGCTCTTTTAACCTTGTAACAGGTGATTACACGATATTTAAAAATAAGTTTGATGTGATTTTTTGCAGAAACGTTATGATCTATTTTGACCGTAAAACTCAAGACCAGTTATTATTTGAGTTCACAAACTTGCTTAGGAAAGGCTCTAGAGTCTTTGTTGGACACTCAGAGTCTATTCAAAATAAAAAACTAAACTATAAATTGGTCTCGCCATCAATTTATCAACTAAAATAAAGGGGACAGATATGGATATTTCAACAATTACAGACGACAAGTTACTTCAAGAGATTGGACGCAGGTTTCATGAGAAAAAATCTTCTATAGATGAGATGGAAGAGATGACAAAAAAGCTTCTTGTTTTAAATGAAAAAAACAAAAAATCTCAAGAGATAAAAAGTAAGTTCTTATCACTGGTGAAAAATGAGTTTAATAATCCTATGTCTTCTCTTTTAAACCTGGTAAATATGATGGTGAAAAAATCACAAGATCCGAAATTGGCAGAGTTGTCTTCTTTAATGAAGATGGAACTGTTAAAACTAGATTTTAGTCTAAAAAATATCTTTTGTGCATCTGAGATAGAAGCCGGTGAGATAGCAAACGACTACTCTATGGTGAAAATAAAAGATATTTATGATGAGGTGACAAACTATTTTAGTTTTCTTATAGAGGAGAAATCTTTAGAGATAAACTACAGTTCAGATGGTTCTGATGAGATCATAAGTGACTCTCAAAAAGTAAATATCATCCTTTTAAATTTAGTGTCAAATGCCTGTGAGTACTCTTACTCAAACTCTAAAATAGATGTATCATTTTCCAGTGATGATGATAACTATATCATAAGAGTTGAAGATATGGGTGAGGGAATCTTAGAAGGCAAAGAGCAAGATATCTACAGTAGTTTTTATCACTATGAATCAGGTAATACTCGCAGAACAGCAGGATTGGGTCTAGGGCTTAGTGTTGCTAGCGGACTCGTAGAGTCACTTGATGGAAGCATAGAAAATTTCAGACAAGAGAACAAGACAGTATTTACTGTGAAGATATCAAAAGTTGATGAGAAAGATGTAAGTCTCTCAAGAGGAATCGGTTCTAATGAGTTTATATTTGATGACTCAGAGGAAATGGTAGAGTTTTAAACAATGTATATACGAAAATTTATTCACGTTGGTGAGATTAATATTGGTGCCAGACCTACAGAAATAAGCACAATATTAGGCTCATGTATTGCTGTATGTTTGTATGATAGTGTTCATTGCATAGGTGGTATGAACCATTACCTTGTCCCACTTTGGAATGAACACGGTCTTCAAACTCCAAAATATGGAAATATTTCAATACCTAGGCTTATAGAGAGTATGTTAAATATTGGCTGTGAGATAGAAAATATGCAGGCAAAGATATTCGGCGGTGCTCATGTACTTGATATAACTGGTGAAGATATGATGGTTGGGCGTAAAAATATACTGATTGCTAAAGAGATTTTAAAAGAATATGGCATACCAATAACTGCCAGCGATGTTGGCGGGGATAAAGGTAGAAGAATTATGATGCGCAGTGATACTGGGAAAGTTCTTTTAAAGTACATCCAAAAAAGTGAGGTGTAGATCGTGAGATTTAAAGTTTTAGTTGTTGATGATAGTGCCACAGCAAGAGAAATTATTACTAGTATACTGAGCAGTGATCCAGATATAAAAGAGATAGTTACAGCTAACGATGCTTATGAAGCTCGAGATATAATTGTTGATTTTAAACCTGATGTTATATGTCTGGATATAGAGATGCCAAAAATGGACGGTATAACTTTTTTAAGAAAAATTATGAAGTACATGCCTACCCCGGTTGTAATGGTTTCAAAAATGACAAAAGCGGGAGCTAGTAAAACACTGGAATCTTTAGAGGCTGGAGCTGTTGATGTTGTCGAGAAGCCAACTATGAAAATGTTAAACGATTCAGACAAACACGCTCTGGAATTAATAGAAAAAGTTAAAAGTGCAGCCGGTGCAAATATCTTAAATAAAGCAAATCCCGCTTCTATTGTACATCTTACTTTTACTAAGCCATCTTCTCAAACAAGACAAAAAGTGATAGCCATTGGAGTATCTACAGGTGGTGTAGAAGCTTTGAAAAACTTTCTGCCGCAGTTTCCAAAAAGTTCACCAGGGATGCTTATAGTCCAGCACATGCCTGAGAACTTTACTAAACAGCTTGCAGATAGGTTAAATACATTTTGCGATATAGAAGTCAGAGAAGCTAAAAATGGAGACATTTTAACCGATGGAATCGCCTTGATAGCCCCAGGAGATCTGCATATGGTGCTGAGATATTCAAATAAACAGTATCACGTTGAACTTGGGACTGGTGAAAAAGTTTCAGGTCACCGTCCTTCTGTCGATGTACTATTTAACTCTGTAGCTAAAACAGCATCTAATGATGCAGTGGGTATCATTCTGACCGGAATGGGATCAGATGGAGCAAAAGGTCTGTTAAATATGCGCAAAAGTGGTGCTATGACTTTTGGTCAGGATAGTGTAAGTTCTGTTGTTTATGGAATGCCTAAAGTTGCTAATGATCTTGGTGCGGTTGTTAAACAAAATTCTCTTAAAGCGCTTCCAAGAGATATCTTAAAATATTTAGAAAAGGTTTAAATTTATGAAAAATATATTGATTGTAGATGATAGTAAATTTATCCGAACAGTTGTTAAAGAAGAAATCTCAAAAATAGTACAAGCCAATATGTTTATGGCTCAATCTTATGAGCAAGCGAAGCGTTTTATGGAAGAAAATGTCTTTGATATAGCAGTCTTAGATGTGCACCTTCCAGATGCAGACAATGGTGAAGTTATTGATCTTGCACTTAAATATGATATTCCAATAATTGTTTTAAGCAGCGGAATAAATGAGACTATTAAAAACATAGTTTTAGAAAAAAATATCGTAGAGTATGTTTCTAAAAGTGATCCTCAAAGTATAAGTTATATAGCTACATCTGTAAATAGAATACTTAAAAATTGTGATGAAACTGTTCTTATTGTTGATGATTCAGAAAGTACAAGAGAGTTACTAAAGACTTATTTACAAAAACTTCAAATTAATGTTTTAGAAGCTCATGATGCTGAAGAAGCAGTAGAAATATTAAAAGCAAATCACATATCTTTGGTCTTGATAGATTATAAACTCCCTACTATGAATGGTATGGATTTGACAATGCTATTGCGTCAAACTTATTCTAAAGATAGACTTGCAATAATCGCTATAAGTGCGCATAACAGCAAAGCAATAGCTACAAATTTTTTACGTCAAGGTGCGAATGATTTTCTTGCTAAACCGTTTACATATGAAGAGTTTAGTACAAGGGTAAATGTAAACATAGAACTCATAGACTTGTTTACAGAAAATAAAAACAAATCAAAAGAGGTAGAGGCTGCCTATAAGCTTTTCAACAATGGTAATATTATCGTTTTTAAATGGAAAAATACGACTGACTGGCCTGTTGAATATGTTTCTGAGAGTTTGGAAAATATCTTAGGATATAAACCAGAAGCATTTCTAAACTCCCATATCAAGTATAGTAAAATTATTCATGAAGATGATTTAGAGAGAGTTTTTATTGAAGTTCAAGAGAACTCGCAAAAGAGAGTTGCTTCATTTCAGCATGAAGACTACAGAATAAAACGTCATGATGGAAGTTATGCCTGGATACATGACACAACACAGATAGTTTATGACAGTAATAAAGACATAAGTCACTATATCGGATACATTGTTGACATAACAGAACAAAGAGAAAAAGAAGAAGAACTTCACGATTATATTGAGCGCTTTAACTTGGCAATTGAGAGTAGTCGTGATGGACTCTGGGACTGGAGCATCAAAAAAAATACAATGTTCTGTTCAACTGCACTTTTAACAATGCTTGGATATGAGAATGATGATGTTGAGTGTAGTTTTGAGTTCTTAAAAAGACTTGTTCATCCGGATGATGTAGGAGATGCTGAGAAAAAACTTCATGAGCATCTAAATGCCAACACGGAGTATTATGAAACTGAGTATAGAGTAATGACTAAGTCTGGTGAATATAAGTGGATTTTAAATCGTGCAAAAGTTCTTTTTGATAAAGAGTGGGCTCCAGATAGAGTTATCGGTTTTTACACTGATATAGACAGTAGAAAAGAGCTTGAACTTAGGTTAGAGCATCTAAGTATGACTGATAAATTAACTGGCCTGCTAAATCGTAATGGGTTAATTGAAAATTTTGAAATCTTCCAAAAAAGTGCTCAAAGATTTGACCGTAAAATGGGTTTGATGTTTATAGACCTTGATGGCTTTAAAAAAGTTAATGATACTCTTGGACATGCCGCAGGTGATGAAGTCCTTATTATCATAAGTGATAGACTTCAAAGTATGAGCAGAAGTAATGAGATTGCTGTTCGTATTGGTGGAGATGAGTTTGTAATTTTCATCCCTGAGTACGAAGATATTGATGAACTATCATCACTCTCTCAACGTATTTTAGATAGCTTTAGCATACCACTTAGCATAAAAGATGGTGAAGTCTCTATCGGCATGAGTATCGGTATAGCAACCGCAGATAATAGAGAAACTTTAGATGAGATCTTGTCTAGAGCTGATGAGGCGATGTATAAGGTTAAAAAAAGCGGTAAAGATGGCTACGCCTTTGCTGATATTTCTACTAAAGAGTAAAATTATTATATAAATATTTCACCCAAGTTCAAAATGCTATAATGAGGACATGAGTAAAACAACACTAATGGCCATTTTAGTAATTATGTTTGTTGCAGTGATAGTTGTTATAAAAGAGAGTAGAGAAGACTTGTCAAAAAATATTTTAGATAAAGATGCTGTAATACTGGCATTTGGAGATAGTTTAACACACGGTTTTGGTGCATCTATTAAGGATAGTTATCCTGCACAGCTAGAGAAAAAAACTGGACTAAAAGTCATTAATGCTGGGATAAACGGTGAGACTACTTCTGAGGGATTGCTTCGCCTTCCTAAGTTCTTAGAACAAAAACCAGACTTAGTTATTCTTTGTCATGGTGGTAATGACATCCTTCAAAAGCTATCACAAGAAAATCTAAAAAGTAATCTGCAAAAGATGGTAAGACTTATAAAGCAAAGTGGAGCGGAAGTTATTTTGGTCGCTGTACCTGATTTTCATATGTTTGGTTTTGGTACACTTTCACTATATGCTGAAGTTGCTGATGAAGTAGGAATATTACTAGAAGATGATGTACTGACTCATATAGAGCTAAATAGAGCTCTAAAGAGTGACTATGTACACCCAAATGAAAAAGGGTACGAGATGATGGCGAATGCCTTTGTGAAAATTCTTAAAGATTATAAATTTATTGCACCTTAACTGCAAATTTAGTTCCCCTAATAGCAACAGTTCCATCTGGAGTTTTTAAAATAAAATCTTCCGGTGAGAGTTCACCAATTTTTCCAGACTCAAAAGCGATAGAACCTTTTTCCAAAAATAGTTCAAACTCATACTCTTTTTCTGTTGGTTTAAAAAGAAACTTCTCTAGTTTAATCAGGCTGTTTGAACCTAAAACCAAGCTTGAACCATCTTTAAATATAATAGTTACAGAACTCTTCTCTTTAGTTATTAGAATCATTCCGCTATCTAGAGTGCTTCCACTCTTAATGTTAGAAGTATTGTCTCCACTCTTTACTGTTACATCACCTTTTACACTCTTAGCAAATGCTATCTCAACAGCATTGAGACTTGTAAGTAGTAATAGTATTGAAAGTATATATTTCATGTTAACTCCATTTAAAAATTTAATTTAACTATTGTCTGAATATGTTTCAGCAATATCTCTAAATCGTCCCTGTATTTCAAGAAACGCATCTACAAGAACAGGATCAAAATGTTTTCCTCTTCCATCTATAATAATCTCAATAGTTTTTGTATAAGCAAAAGGCTCTTTATATACACGTCTGCTGACTAGAGCATCATATACATCTGCTATAGCCATTAAACGGGCTTCTATTGGGATATTACTTCCTTTAAGACCCTCTGGATAACCACTGCCATCCCATTTTTCATGATGATACTGTGCAATATTCTTAGCCATAACAAAAAAGTCATTTTCTTTGTAGCTTAGTATAGCATTGTTTATGATCTGCCCACCAAGTCTTGAGTGTGTTTTCATAACTTCATATTCTGATGAAGTCAATTTACCTTTCTTTTTCAGTATAGAATCTGCAATTCCAACCTTGCCTAAATCATGCAAAGGAGCTGTTCTATACATCATCTCAATGGAATTTGGTGAGAGTAATTTAGTGTATATACCTTTTGAATATAGATGCTCAGCTAAAAGTTTTATATATTTTTTAGTTCTAATGATATGTGCTCCAGTTTCAATATCATGAACTTCAGCCACATGAACCATACTATCTAGTAGAGCTACATGAGAGCGATTTAACTCTTCACTGAATATGCGTCGCTCATAAGTGTCAATAATTATATATAAAACACTGATTACAAAAAAGTGAATAAGAAAAGGTGCCAGTAGATAACCAATAGATATATAAACACCATGATTAAAATTTACCATTGTTACGACTACTGAAGAAACTAATGTAATTACAAACAGAAATAAAATCAGGTTATTATGCTTTGTAACAAGTAGATAAAATAGTAAAATATTTATCAAAAGAGAGATAAAGGAGTTGATCTGCTGAAAGTATATAGGTTGTACTAAAAGCTCATCATGTAAAATGTTATCAATAGCTGTAACATGTACCTTGACACCAACTGTTTTATCTCCGCCGGTTACTACAACTTGGTCATGAAGTGCAGCTGCTGAAGAACCGATAAGAATAATTTTTCCGGTTAACATATCTTTTGGTAAATTGTCATTCAATACAGCAAGAGCAGATATTTTTTTATACCAAATACTATCATAAAAATTTAGCAGTACATTTGTATGTTTATCTGTTTTAATCTTATGACTTAATAGTTCAAAGTTATTATCATCAACTCTTTTAAAATCAGCATCTATATTTAGTAGTGTTGCTAGAGACAGAGCAGGGATTATAGTCTCATTATAGTTTCTAAGAAGCGGCATTCTGCGCAGTATTCCATCAGAGTCAATAGTAGTATTTATAAACCCGTAGTACTCAGAAGTAGTTTTTAGTTTTGACGTATTACATAAAAGATGTTGAGAGTTCTCTAGCTCCAATTGATTTACATCGGCATCTAGAGAGTGTATGTTTTCGCACTTATTGTTTGATATGTTATTTTTACTTAGATAAACACTCATTACGCTTTTACTCTTTTTCAAAATATCTGAGAGTATGATGTCGTTATCTTGAAGTTTTGTTGGTATTTCACTAAGTGATGTGTCTATATTAAAGAAGCTCTTATAAAAAGTTGATATCTCTATTGGTGATGTTCTGTCTTTTTCCGGAAAGATAATATCAATAGCTATTGTACTGGGATTCATATTATTTATTTTATCTATGAGTTTGGCTACAACGATTCTAGGCCATGGCCATTGACCCAGTGTATTTAAGCTTTTTTCATCTATATCAACAACTACTACATTAGACTCTCTATCTTTATAGTCATGCTTCTTTAGCAAGTTTGTAGTTATATCATAAACTATGTAGTCAAAACTTTTCGTTATATCACTCTTATAAGCGGCATAGTGATTGACAATTATAAATATACCTAAGAGAAGGTATAAAAAAACGATTCTTTTTTTTAATGTACGAATATTTCTACTCTCCTATTTAGTTGCTCAACAGTTTCATCTTCTGTTTTAATAGCTAAATTGGATTCAGAATAAGAGTCTACGTCTATTTTTGAGTAAGATATATCAGAGTTTTTTATCATTTCATAAACTGCTTTTGCTCTTTTTAGACCTAGTATTTTGTTTTTTTCTGAAGGACCGGCTGTGTCAGTATGTCCTATGATCTGCATATATGGCTTATCTCTTTGTGAAACTTCATCTATCATAGTTTGTAGAGAGATTTTTGATTCATCTGTGAGTTTAATCCCATTGAAGTAGAGTGTGTATGATAGTTGTTTCTCTGGTATTTCAGATATTACATCTGAAAAAAGTGCGTTTAAATCATCTTTACTCATATCTTTTGGCTCTGTTGGTGTATCATCCTTTGAAGTTATAGATACAAACTGATTTGGTTTGTCAACAACTACATTACCAGCCCCAGTCGCAACTACAATAGATGAGTTTTCTTTTTGGCCTTTAAGTAATACAATAAAGCTTTTTATTTTACAGCCATCAGCTCCGACCTTGACCCCTTTTGGTGTGTTTTGACACTTGTCAATATTAGAGAGAACGCCATCACCATCAATATCAGGTATGATGACTATCGGCGGTGCTTCTTCTACGGCTATCGGCTGTATGAGATAAAATTCGTCTTGTACCTTTATCTGTGTTTCTGAGGCGTTGAGTGTGAGGAGCAGAATTGTTGAGAATGTAAGTATTATATATTTCATAATTAATCCAAATAGAAAATTCACATATTATATATTAACATAATATGCAAAATTAATATCTGAATTGTAAAGTATTTTAAGCTTTAGCTAGCTTTTAGAGTTTGCTCTAGTATCTTGTACTCTTCTGTGTTTATAGCGCCTCTGTCAAGCTTACGAGTAAGCTCTTGAAGTGTTGCATCTTTTCCTAGTATCTTTATAGTTGAGACGTTTAAAAAAGTACTTACAAGTTTTTCTTTTTTTGCTGCGGCTTTTCTTATTTCTAAAGGGTTTTCATGTTCAAATTTATTTGCACTTTTTCTAGTTATAAAGAAAGCTACAATAAACATAGTTCCAAAAAGGGCAAAAAATAAAATAGCTTGATTATATACAGCGTCCATAGCATTTGCGTCCATAGTGTTTCCTTGATTTTGAATATAGTCGAATTTTGCCTAAATTCATTTAAATCAATAAAGTGATAAAAAGTTGATATTAAAATTTAAAGTTTATAAAAGAAATGTGAGAATTTAAATTGATGTTAAAATGTCGTTATGTTTTGCTATAATCACATCATAAATAACAAAATAAAGAGATACTATGCAAGAACTTGTATTAAAGAGTGATGATTTTCTGGTTTCGCAAACGGATGACAAGGGTATTATATTGTTTGCAAATGATGACTTTTGTAAGATAGCAGGATATACGATTGATGAGTTAGTTGGAAAGCCTCATAATATTGTAAGACACAGAGATATGCCAAAAGCTGCTTTTAAAGATCTGTGGGACACTGTAAAGAGTGGAAAAGTATGGGACGGTTATGTTAAAAATAAGACTAAAGACGGTGGTTATTACTGGGTTTATGCAACTGTTTATCCTATGAAAGACACCATTACTAACCAAACTCGCTATATGTCATGCAGAAGAAAACCTTCAAAACAAGAAATTGAAGCGGCTGAAACGCTATACAAAACATTAAGATAGGGAAATAGATGAATAATTTACAAAAAACAATAGTAGTTTCAACAGCCTTCGTAATTTTAATAGCTTCTTTGTTCTTAACTAGCTCAAGTGTCATCCAATCAGTTTTAGCAGTAGTTGTATTCGCAATTGTAGTAGGAGTAAACTCTATCAATAGTTCAGGAAATACCGGTGATTTAAACAAAAAAAGATTAGATCTTATTGAGATGATGGAGTTTAAAAGAAATAAAGTTGATATTGATCTTAACACAACAAATGAAGCAGAAATAAATTTTAATAAAATAGTGACTAGTTATCAAGAAGCAACATTGGACGATACCCGTGTTGCAGGCGAGATGGTACTTTTAGCAGATAAAGTCTCAAAAGGTCACTTTTCATGTAGAGTTAACGCAGACTCTAAAACACCATATGTTCACGTTCTTAGAAACAGTATGAACAATATGTTGACATCTTCTGAAAAAACTCTAGACAATGCTATAAGAACTTTACAGAGTTATGCTGATGGAAACTTCACTTCAAGAAGTGAAGTTAAAGTTGAAGCAAAAATGGCTGATTTATTAAAAAATATTAATCATTTAGGTCAATCTTTGCAAAATATGGAGCAGGAAAACAAAGATACACAAAGCCATATTTTAGAATCATCAAGTAAACTAAATAAGACAATCAGCGAAATAACTGATACTACTATTATAGAGCTAAAAGATATGATTCATACTACTGTTAAACGTATACATAGTGTATCTGAAAAAGAAAATGAGATGGTTCATAACCTCCAAAATTTGGTTGCTAATGCAAATGAAACCAAAGAAATTTTATCTACTATTGGTGATATTGCTGAACAGACTAACTTATTAGCACTAAATGCTGCAATAGAAGCGGCTCGTGCGGGTGAACATGGTCGTGGTTTTGCCGTAGTTGCTGATGAAGTAAGAAAACTTGCAGAGCGTACTCAAAAATCTTTAGCCGAGACATCAGCAACTACGAACGTACTTATTCAGTCTATTTCAGATAGTTCAGATGCACTTAATATAAATGCGAATGAAGTAAACAATATCTCAGATGAAGTAAGTCTTATCAGTGATAAGATGGATGATATCATAAGTATTTTACAAAAGCTTACTCACAAGTAAGAATCTTTACAACCTCTTCAAAATGACCCTCTTTTGCATAGTCTAATGCAGTTTTACCTTGAGGGTCTTTTATATTTACATCCGCACCATTTTCAATCAACAGTTGTACCAGTTCTTTAGAATTATGTTTAGAAGCTAATATGAGTGCAGTAGAACCTACCTTACTTTGAAAATTGATATTTGCACCATAATCTAGAAGCATTCTAACAAGCTTATAGTCCCCACAACAGCTACTTGGAAGAAGTAGGGTGTAACGATTTTCAAATATTTCATTTGGATCCATTCCATTTTCTAAAAAGTGCTTAACAGTCTGGTATTGCTCAGTTGTTGTTTTCCTGCAAGAGGTGGACTTTTTGTTGGCGAGTTTCATACCTATAGTAGCTAGTAGATGATTTTTGTCTTGTTCATCAAGTTCTTTTAGCGTAGATGCTATCCTTTGTTTATCTACAAATATAAAGTAATCTCCAAGAGCTAATAGATGAATGCTAATAGGCAGAAATATGATGATATACCAAAAAGATTTAATAGGATCAGCTATGATAAATATACAGACTAATGTTGTAATAAATAGTATGCCTAAACTTATGGGGATGTATTTAAAAGCAGACTCAACAGCAAATGGGATTTTTGGTAGATAGTTTCTTGATGATTCTTCATTTGAACGTCTATAGACTGTATACTCTGCATTTATAGAGAGTGCAGATGCTACTACCTCACCGATAATAAGTAGAATTACTACAGAGAGTTTAGTTAAATCCAAAGTCAGTGTGATGTTTGAGAGTTCATAAATAACGTAGACTATAGCAACAAATCCCATCATAAATGGAATAAATGCCTGCAGATAAGAGTTTTTAGAATTACGCACTTCTATGGCAAGTCGGATTGCAAAGTAAGTGTTTAAAAGAAGTAAAGCAAGCAGGGTATTTTCATAATTAAGAAGATAAGCATCAAAACTGATACTAAAGAAAATAGTAGTAGCTATAAATAGACTACAGATTACTAGCAGACTTCTCTCTTTATAAAATCCGTTTACAAGTTTTTTCAAGCTCAATTCCTTTTGAATTTATTATATCTAATCTTATAAGATAATGACTAATTGGTGTATAATATTCCATAATAATCAATAAGGGGTGGATATGTTTAATTTTATTCGAAAGCTTTTTAAGGCACTTAACTCTTCAGGTAAGTCATGGCAATTATCAGGAGCTATTGTTCTTGCAATGTTTGCAGGTTTTTTACCTACAAGTTCACTCATATTATTAGATATACTTTTTTTAGCACTTATATTTAATGTAAACTTTGGACTCTTTCTTCTCTTTACTGTTATATTTAGCGGAGTTGGTTATCTTTTTGACCCACTCTTTGAGTCTATAGGTTACTCAGTTTTAACTAATGATAGTCTAAATGGATTTTTCACAACTCTATATAATTCTGCACTCTTTAGATGGAGTTCGTTTAACTACACTCTTGTAACAGGTTCACTTATAGTATCTTCTGTTCTTGCAGTTCCGATGCTGCTTGTTTTAAATAGAGTTATTACTCTTTATAGAGATCAGATAGGAGCTAAGTTAAACGAGTGGAAAGTTACTCGTTGGATGAAACTTTTTAATGAAGAAGCAAAAACAAACTCACTGTTTCGTTGGTGGGGAGTAGGTGTATTTGGTGGTTTGGCTGCAGCAATCATCGTAATCTTTGTTTTTATGTTTGACCCACTGGCTCGTGTTGCTATAGAAAAATCACTTGCATACTCTCTGCAAACTCATGTAGATGTAAAAGATTTCAGTTCTAGTTTTTCAGACTTGCGTATGAAAATATCCGGAATCCAGATAGCAGACAAAGACAAACTAACTCATAACCTTGTTCAAGTAGCAGATGTTGAGTTTGACCTTGGTTTTTCTGCTCTTATCGAGAAAAAAGCGATGATAGAAAAGCTAAATGTAAATGCTTTGGCATTTAACGAAAAAAGAGCAACTGAGGCAAAGGCTTATGATGACTCTTATGTCCCACAAACTCAAGCTTCTAAAACAGCAGATGCAGGTGAAAAATCAGCATCTAGTGAGAGTAGTCCCTTCGCTCTACCAAACGTAGATGATATCTTGGCAAAAGAGGAACTAAAGTCAGTAAAAGAAGCTCAGAAACTAAAAGTAGATATAGAAAAGACTAAAGAGAAGTGGATGAAAATATCTTCTGAACTAAAGAGTAAAAATGAAGTAGATGAGATAAAAACAGATGCAGAAAAACTTCAAAAAAGCCTCCAAGGCGGAGATATAACAAAGCTGGCATCTGCTAAAGATGATATAGATAAATTAAAGTCTAAAATCAACTCTCTAAAAGGTAAGTATGCATCATTACAAAAAGATTTCAATGCAGATCAAGAACGTCTTAAAAAGCAGATATATGCTCTAAAAAACCTTCCTCAACAAGATATAGACCGTCTTAAAAAGAAGTACTCTCTAAGTGCTGGAGGTGGGGCTAACCTCATTGGAACACTAATGAGTAATGAGATAGGTGAGTATATGAAAATGGGGCTAAAATACTATGAGATGCTAGCTCCATACATTAGTAACGATGCTAAAAAAGAAGAAGTTCAAGATGTACCTCCTCCTCGCGGTCAGGGAAGATGGATAAAGTATGCGAACCTCTCAAAGATTCCAGACCTAGTGGTTAAAAACTCAAACATCAACATAAAACTAAAAGGCGATGTTTTAGATGTGAACATAAAAGATTTATCTAGCAACCAAAAACTCTACGGTAAACCTATGAAACTTCATGCAGATGCTAAAGGGACACAGTACAAGCAGATAGTAGCAGATGTAGTTGATGACAGACGTAGTGACAAAGCAAACACAAGCTTTGATATAACGGCTACAGGCTTCAAAACAGCAGCTCTGGATATGCAGGCACTAAGTATGAATGACATAGTTACAAACGCTACTCTAAAAGGTGCAGTCGAAGATGCAAATGTAAAAGCAATAAGTAAAGTAAATGTAACGAAGGTGAAGCTGCAGATGCCATCACAAAAACTGGTAAATGAACTTCTATCTGGCATCTCGAAGTTTAATGTAGACATATCTGTTGAGGGAAAACTTGAACAACCTGTGATTACAGTACAAAGTGATTTGGACAAACAGCTCTCTAGTGGTATGAGTGCAATGGTATCAAAAGCGACTAAAGGTTTTGAGAAAGATCTCAAAGCCGGTATTTTAGCAAAAGCAGGAGGTTCCAGTGAGGGTCTCTCGTCAAATCTGGGGGACACAAGTTCACTGCTTAACTCAAAACAAGATGCATTAGGTGGAATCAATACAAGTTTTTCTCCATCATCCGGCGGTACTGACTTTATGAAGAAGTTGTTTTAAAACAAGGTAGAGTTTTTCTCTACCATTGGAAGTTATTTTAGTGTAATTTCCACTCTTCTATTTCTTTTTTTAGCAACACCATCATCTGTTTCAATTATTGGATTTGCTTCGCCATAGTAGTCTAATGAAATGATTTTACTGTTCACACCATTATCTGTTAAAACCTTTATAACATTTTTCGCACGCTTCATAGAAAGCACTTTGTTATAAGCTGCTTTTCCTGCTCTGTCGGTATAACCGATAACATCAATCTGTAAGATGTTATTTGCTTCTATATCTTTAATTATTTTTTCTATTGTAGCTATTGATTCACTTGTCATATCAGAAGAATCAAATTTAAAATATAGACGGTAGTTCTTAGCTTCTTTTGGCATTTCATCAAGCAGAGTTTTATACTCATTTTGGACAGATTCTTTAGATAAAATTTCTTTTTTATCAAGATTACTGATTTCTACTTTTTGCCACGCTTTATCTAAGATAACTTCTTTACCATTATCGGTCACTATCAGTTTACCAACACTGCCATCAGCTTGAGGTAGCAAAATGATATCTACTTTGCTACTGCATCCACTGAAAAACACTAAAGTGATAAAGAGGGTAGTTATAAAAAACTGTTTCATATGTATGCCCCTCATTAATCAACCTTAACAATAAAATGCGTTCCACGTATTCCCATGGTTGCTGTTTTTACTTTGACTTTAAATGCTTTAGGATTAATCTTAGATATAAGTCCCGTTACACATGCAATACTGCCTCTTGATAAATTACTAACAAAAGCTTCTTGATTTTCATCTGGGTTAAAGAGGTACTGCTCAAGTAACAATTTACTGTTTGGTCCAACAGATATGCGTGTGTTGTCTTTAAAAATAAGGCTTACAGAACTTTTTGATTCTGTGATAATGGTATCTTTTTCAAAGAGTTTAGTCCCAACTTTTACAGAAAGCTCTTTACCTTCTCTTTCTATGCTGACACTTCCTTTAACTTTTTTTACTAAAGCAGCTTCATCTGCTAAAGTAAGAGAGAAAACACCTAATAAAATTATAAAGTATAAAATCTTCATGACTTACCCCCACTTTTTTGATGTTTTATTATTAAAGAAAAATATGATTAAGTATAGCATTATAGAATTAAAAGCTGTCAGAAATTGTCACAGATTGTTTAGAACAAAAATAGTATAAATAGAACAAGGTGCTGAACCTGGTGAAGCTTTTTGTTCGGCTTGTGGGTAGTAGGCTAGAGCAGAACTCTTAATTTATACATCTTATTGTATTTATTAAGAGTAACTCTCTATAAATGGAACTATCTATATTTTGTTACAAGTAGTAAGACCAATCGTATAGTAATCTTTTCCATTGTCTACACCAGAGGGTAATTCTTTCATAATAGAGTAAAAAGGAGATGATGTATTTGCATTGTCAACTGTTACTTCATTTCTACCATCAACGGTAACCCAACATGAATTTTGATTTTTAATAACTTTGATATTAAACTTTTCATTTTTTACAGTTTTACAACTGTACTGAATCTCAGTCTTCTGGTACCCTGGCGTTGCCGCCTTTGAAGCAGTAACCGGTTTAGAAGCTGTAGCAGCATTACAGCTAGTTGTTGTTATCGCAGCAAGTGCAATGCTAATAGCACCACGTTTTAGCATGTTGTGATGATTTTTACTCATATTATACCTCTTTAATTAGAATGGGTTAATAACAAAATTAGTCATGATTTTGTCACTATTAAAAGATGTTACATTTTGATTTATTAAGTAAAAATAAAAGTTTTATATTAGTTTTTATTATTAAGTATGTCTTCTTTTAATTTTAATAAGCTTAAATTATATATAATGAAATCTTATATCATTAATATGTGATGACTATATAATAAGTATGTGATGAAATAATTTGCAAGGCAATAAATAAGGGGATGCTACAACAAAAAATCTAAACTTTGTTTATGAAGTTTTCAGAGTTATAATTTTTATATTTTTACTATTATATAAAATATTTTTTTTTGTAAAATAAAAAAAAAGTTCAAATTGTAACATGTTAGCATATACTAAAATATTGACTCATATCAATTTATTTCTTTCATTATAACCTTCCTGTCTGACAAACACTTAACAAAAAAAGTGATGTTAGTAGTACGATTGCAGTAAAAAAGTTATAATCTCATCATAAGTATAAAAGGACAAAAATGGCGGTAGTAAGGATTGTTGATGGTTTAGATTGTTTTGCAGAGGATTTTAAAGGTATCTCTCTTCATGGCTCAAAGATTGAAAAGGCAGAGTTTGAATCATGCACGTTTGTCTCTTGCGACTTTAGTGAAACTTTCTTTTCCTCGTGTAGATTTATCGAGTGCCGCTTTGAAAACTGTAATCTAAGTCTCATGAAACTAACAGATACTAAAATGAGCGATGTTACTTTTGTATCTTGTAAGATGATCGGGGTTGACTGGACGATGTGTAACTGGAAAAGTTTGCTTAGTGCCGAGCCTTTGCGATTTATAGAGTCCATTTTAAATGATAGTAACTTTTGTGGTTTGGAAATAGAGGGTCTGGTCATGAAAGAGTGCCGCGCGAAAGAAGTCGATTTTCGACAATCTTCACTAAAAAAAGCTGATTTTACGGGTAGTGATTTTAAGGGAGCACTGTTTGAAAACACTCACTTGGAGTATGCTAACTTTACAGATGCACAAAATACCTACATAGACATACGCAAAAACCATCTAAAAAAAGCAATCTTCAGCCGATACGAGGCACTGTTTCTACTTGAAATAATGGAAATTACATTAGTGTAGATACAAAAAAAGTGTATTCTTTTTGTTCATGATTCTCACCAAATCCTATAACAGGCATAAGCGGATGCTTATCTGAGATCTTAACCACTACTTCGTACATCATAGCTTTCATATCTAAAGCGTTTACAGACTCTAAGAGCTCTTTTGTAGTTGCATCTCCATCTATGAAGCCTAAGAGTAACTTTTTAGTGTCATGGTCTATCTCTATGGACGTGATGATTTTTTGACCTGCATTTTGATAATTTTTATTTTCATCTTCTTTTAAAAGCATAGCTAAAATGATATAGTCATTAGAGTTTTGTATATTTTCCCGTATATCATCTATCATGTCTATGATGTATTTCATTTTTCACCTTTTAAATAGTAATCATTATTATATCTTAGTTAAAAAAGTAAAATATTTTAAATTGAGTATAATACTTATATAAATATCTAACAAAATTAAAATCAAAGGTTTTTTATGTCTCTTGGATTTAATAAGTTTTATAAATTTTGGCCATATATTACAATTCTTATTGGATTTTCAATCAGTATCTTCGTGGGGTTGTTTGTCCATCACTACTATGAGGAAAAAGAAAACTTACGTTTAGAATTGGCAAGTAATGAAATAGTTCTCCTAGTAAAAGACCGTATGACCGCGTATGAACAAGTTCTAAGAAGTGGCGTTGGTTTTTTTAATGCCTCCGAGGTTGTCTCCCGTAATGAATGGGCAATCTTTGTCAAAGAGCATAAACTCAATCAAAATTTCAAAGAATTCAGGGATTTGGTTATTCTGAAGTAGTTCTGCCACAAAATAAACAGATACATGAAGAGCATATAAGAAAAGAAGGCTTCGCTGATTTCAAAATTCATCCGGATGGGAAAAGAAAAATATATACTTCCATAATATATTTAGAACCGTTTAATGAGCGCAATATAAGAGCTTTTGGTTATGACATGTACTCTGAGGAAGTACGCGCAAGATGCTATGGCAAAAGCAATGCAAAGCGGTGAAGCAGCACTCTCTGGAAAAATCACACTTGTTCAAGAATATGACAAAGATATTCAGGCTGGGTTTTTGATGTATTTGCCGGTGTATAAGAAAGGTTCTAACCTAGATAATTCGCGAGATAGAGCATTATCAATTCAGGGCTTTGTATATGCAGCATTTCGTGCAAATGACCTTATGGATGGTATTTTGGGAACAATGTTTCCTGAAATAAATTTTGAAATTTACGATGGTGATTTTGTAAGCAAAGAAAACATCCTCTATGATTCCAGTATTAAACATCAGAATATAAATATATATAAAAAAACAAATATTACGATGAATGAGCACACTTGGACACTTGTATTTAAGACAAATAGCGTATTAGGAAGTGAAAATATTTATATTATTTTTCTTATTCCAAGCCTTGTTCTGATTCTGACTTTATTGTTATATTTATTGCTAAATTCATTGATTGAAACAAAAGAAAATGCGCTGAAAATCGCGAGTAAAGCTACTAAAAAATTACATACTTCAGAAGAGAGACTTAGATTTGCGCTAGAAGGTGCCGGAGATGGATTATGGGACTGGAACCTAAAGACAAATGAAATCTTTTTTTCAAAACGATGGAAAGAGATGTTAGGGTTTAAAGAAGATGAGCTAGACTCGAATTTGGATGAGTGGAATAAAATAGTACATCCGGAAGATCTTGAACAGGTAAATGCAGATATAGCAGCACATATTGAAGGTAAAAGTGATGTTTATAAAAATGAGCATAGAGTCAAGTGCAAAGATAATTCTTATAAATGGATACTCGACAGAGGTCTTATAGTAAGTCGCGATATTGATGGCAGTCCAATACGAATGGTTGGCTCACATAGTGATATTTCTGAGCGTAAGCAGTCTCAATTGAAAATAGAAGAATACATGCGAATTATTGACAAAAATGTAATATCTTCAACAACTGATTTGCATGGAAAGATAACTAAAGCTTCAACAGCATTTTGTGATATTTCAGGATATAGAAAGAATGAGCTTCTTGGTAAAAATCATAATATTGTAAGACATAAAGAAATTCCACAAACTCTTTATAAAGAACTTTGGGAAACTATAAAAGCTGGTAATGTATGGCAAGGTGAAATAAAAAATAGGCATAAAAATGGTTCGTCTTACTGGGTAGATGTTAGTATATCACCAGTCAAGAATGAAAAAGATGAAATCATTAGTTATACGGCTATTCGCCATGATATCACAGATAAAAAGCGCATTGAGGAACTTTCTATCACTGACAGACTGACTCAGCTTTATAATCGTCTAAAGTTAGACGAAATATTTGCAATGAAACTAGCTACAGCAGGAAGGTACAATACAAATTTTTCTGTAATTATTATTGATATTGATTACTTTAAGCTTGTAAACGATACGTGGGGACACCAAGCAGGTGATGATGTCTTAAGGGAGTTTGCAGAAATTATAAAAAACAATGCCAGAGAAACGGATATTGTTGGCAGATGGGGAGGTGAAGAATTTTTAATACTCTCCTCAGACACAGACCTTGATGGTGCTATTAAATTATCTGAAAAATTGAGAGAGATGGTGTCTTTGTTTAATTTTTCATTTGCAGGATACAAAACCGCAAGTTTCGGAGTGAGTTCATACCATCCTGGAGATGATGAAAAAACTATGGTTAAAAGAGCTGACGAAGCTTTGTACCGTGCGAAAGAGAATGGTAGAAATAGAGTAGAAGCAGAAAATTACTAAGTAAATTTTTGATTATTTTATATCTTCTTATGCCATTTATAGAGAGTTAATGAAGTTATGATTAATAAAGTCATCATAATTGATATTGCATAGTATGTGCCTGATGGGGCCTGTGTAAATGGAAGACTGCTTGTGTTCATCCCGAAAAATCCAACAACAAGATTTAATGGCAGAAAAATGGCTGATATGATGGTTAAAATATAAAGCATACGATTCATTTTTTCGTTTGATTTAGCGTTATAAAAACTATATAGGTAGTCAAGTTTAGAGAGTTGTAATGTAGCAGAACGCATTGTTCGTTCTAAATGTTCATGTATATCAACATAATGATTAATTGGAAATTCAGGTATATCTTTATTATGCTCCATAAAATCATCTATTACTCCTGCGGTTCTTAATAGTATACGCTCAATACGTAATATATCTAATTTAAGAGAAAGCCACTTGTTCATAAAGTCTTCTTTTATATTATTTTTATACAGCAACTCTTCCATATCAGCTATATTATCTTGATACTGAACAAATGATTTTAAAACTCTATCGGTAAGCTTATCTATAATCTTATATGGACCTTCAAATTTACCGATTAGCTCTTCGAATATTTTTGTATCTTTGTTGTATATATAACTATTTTGTTTTGTTAAAACAAAGCCTATTGACTTGGCATCAAGTACTTCTAAAATTACAGGTAAACGGACAATAAGCATATCGTAGTCTTCATTCTCATCAAATACTGAAGGATGTAATTCGTTTCGTAAATCCTCTAAATGCAAATTATCAATTAATTGTTCAATGTTTTCCATGCTATTTTCCATTTTCTATAGACTCAGATATGCTCTGTTTAATATATAAATCAAGTTGAGGGAAAGGAATTTTAATATTATTTGCCCTTAAGGCATTGTATATCAAAATTAAAAAATCAGACTTCATGGATACATTCTTTAATTGGCTATTCCACTCAATCCATACCAATAACTCAAAATCAACACTACTACTATTCATCATAGTCATTCTTATACGAGGCATTCTATCATCATCATTGTGAATAAAATATAAACTACTTTTATTTAAAGCATCAAATATCGCTTTTTCAACATCTTCTACTTCTGTGTCGTATGCTACTGAAAAAGGGATATGCAGTCGTTTTATTTTATCTTCCATAGTCCAGTTGACTACATTATTTTGAACAAAAGAAGAGTTTGGAACAATAACATCAATGTTGTCAAATGTTCTAATTGTTGTAGAGCGAATACGCATATCTGTTACAACACCATGTAGTGAGTCATTGATTTCTATAGCATCCCCAATTCTAATAGTTCGCTCAAACATTAAAATAATGCCTGCGATTAAGTTTGATACGACTGTTTGTAAACCAAAACCTATACCAATAGATAGTGCTCCAGCGATGAGTGATATAGAGCTCATATCTATCCCAAGGCTGCTAATGGCTATCATAAAAAATATTATTACTATAAGATAGTAACCTATGTTTGTAGCTAGCCTAACAGACATCATGCTAAGGTCACTCCATTTTCTTGAGAGACGAGCTATCCAACGCTTATAAAGCATTCCAATTGTAAATCCAAGAATAATTAAAGCAATAGCTTTAAACAAACTAAACAGACTTATCGGACGTTCATTAAATATAAATAATGGCGACATTAAATATTCATAAAATGACATAAATACTTTTTTACTCTCTTCTTGGGTAGCTCCAAAAAATTGTCTAGTGGATCCTAGCTTAATTTTAGACATATCTTTAACTATGTTGATTTGTTCTAAATATATTTCTTTGTCATTAGAATCAATTAAAGATACTGTTTCTTCAATCTCATTAAGATTCTTATAAAAATCTGTAGTCCTTTTATTTTGTAAACTACAAAGTGACTGTTGTATTTGCAGTTCTGCTTTTTTAAGGATGTTTTTTTGATAATTACTATTTGCTAGTTCCACTTTTTTATCAATTTTTTCAAGCCCAATATTTTCTTCAATAATTGCTTTTTCTTGTTGCAGTTGCTTTAAAATTTTTTCTTTATGCGTTGCTGCAATATTTTCATTAATAGCAATAATATTTTCATTAAAAGTTTTTATTGAATCACATTTCAAAGAAGGAAGAGCACGGACTAAGATATGAATCAACTCATTTTTATGTGTTTTTCTTAAAAGGGTTTTAGTGTCAATATTTTTTTGTTGCAACTTATAATAAGCAAACTGTAATTGATATGACAAAAGTTTTGGTTTTTCATCTACAGTAATACGCTCAATAAGCTGTCTTAAAACAAGTAGTTTATACTGCATATCACTAATACGTTTAATATTTTGTTCTTCTTTGTATTGCAATAAGCCAGCAGCTGCTATTGCACTATAATATTCCTGCATAGTAATGTTTTGTTTTTCTAGTTCTTTGATATTATATCTATCGATTTGAACTTTTTGTAATGCAGTATCTCGTAATCTAGCTAGATGTGCTATTTCGTCTTTAATAATATTCTCATCACGAATTTTTTGAATGGCATCTATGTTAATTTGCTTCTCAATATCTATGTAATAGCTTTCTTTATCCGCATTTTCATATAGTTTAACATCTATTTCTGCTGAAAAAACAGCAATCGCTAATACGAGTAAAAAAAATATTTTCATATTTAATCCCTTAGTTTACATAATTTTTATAATACAATTGTTCGATTTCTGCCATCATTTTTAGCTTTATATAGAGCTTTATCTAAACGTTTTAAAAAAGTTGAACTTCGTTCTTTTTCTTTTAATTCTGAGACACCAATACTTATAGTTAAGTTTCCTACTTTGTTAAAGTCATATGAAAATATTGTTTTTCTAATCTTCTCAGCCATTAGATTAGCTTCAAGAACATTTGTTTCTGGCAAAAGAAGTATAAATTCTTCTCCTCCCCAGCGTGCAAAATAATCTGTATCTCTAGTGTGTAACTGTATAATATTGGACATTTTTTTTAATACTTCATCACCTGTATCATGTCCGTATGTGTCATTCACATTTTTAAAATGGTCAATATCAAAAAAAAGTGCACTTAGTTTTCTTTTATATCTATGTACTCTTATAGTCTCTATTTTTAATATTTCGTCAAATTTTCTACGATTATATATGCCAGTTAAATTATCAAAGTAAGCCAATTTTGATAGTTTTTCATGATTACTTTTCTCCTTGCTTATGTCAGTTACAATAGTTAAAAAGTAAAATTTATCCTCTTTTTCAAGAATTTTTGTTTTTATCTTAACCCAAATTTCTTTATTTTTCTTGGTTAGTATTTTTGTTTCAACAGTAGTTCTTTTGATTTTTTTTGATTCTAACTTTTTATAAAAATCTAAAATATATAATTTTTCATTTTTAGCAAAAATATCAACAATATTTTTCCCCATCAGCTCTTTATTATTAAATCCACATAGCTTTTCAAAAGCTGGATTTGTATATTCAATTAGTTCTTTATTATGTACAACAATCCCCTCAGGAAGATTTTCACTTAATGTTTCAAATAGAATCTGTTTTTCAGATAATTTAGTCGCTAAAGCTATGCGTTTTGATATATTAAAAAAACTTAATAAATTATATTTTTTGGACTTTATTTCTATTTGTGATTTGATTATTTGATAAGTAATAGCCTTTTCATTTGTGGAAATCGTGTATTCTTTATTTACTGAATTGACGGCAGAAACAACTTTATCTATTATGATTTGGTCTGTTAATGTAATGTCATTAGTCAAAAATGCATCTTTATGTAATGAATAAAATTTTTTATTTCCCCATATAAATGTGTCAGAATTATCAGTGAAAATGATTGGATAAACTAATTTATTTAGTTGTATAAATATTGAATTATCAAGCAAAAAACCACCTCTATATTATATCTGTTGTGTATATTATATCTATATTAAGAGTAAAAGAATTATAATAGCATTATGATAGACAAAAGAATTTATGCGTTTTTATTTATAGCATTGTTAAGCTTTGTTTCTTTAAGTATGTTCCCATCTGCGAGTTTTATTGAAGTTGCATCAGAAAAAACCATAGAGTGTGTAGAACAAATAAATAATATTGAAAGTGAAATTAAAGAAGTTTCTTATTTATCATTTGATTTAAGTATTGATATATGTGAAGTCCAATCATATATTACATACAAAGATAAAATTTATACCATACAAATTAGCAACAATCTCCTCAAACCACCTATATTCTCATAATTTCTGTATTTAATAAATACCAATTACAACTATAAACAATTAATAAATAAAAATATGTAATTTAAAGGAAAAAGAAATGAAATTTATATCAATAGTAATGGGTTCTAAAAGTGATTATGAGGTAATGAAGTCGTGTTCTGAGACATTAGAGGCTTTTGGTGTTAGTTATGAGATGATTGTATCTTCTGCTCACCGTTCACCTGAGAGAACAGCTAGTTACATTCAAGAAGCTGAGAAAAAAGGTGCTCAATGTTTTATTGCTGCTGCTGGTATGGCTGCACACTTAGCCGGTGTACTTTCTTCTAAAACAGTTAAGCCTATCATCGGTGTTCCAATGTCAGCTTCTGCACTGGGTGGTATTGATGCACTTCTTTCAACTGTCCAGATGCCAGCAGGAATGCCAGTTGCCACTGTTGCAATCGGGAAAGCAGGAGCTATTAACTCGGCTTATTTAGCTATGCAGATATTAGCATTAAACAATGAAGAATTAGCTACTAAACTAAAAGAAGACAGAGTTTCTAAAGCTAAGAAAGTGGAAACTGACTCTTTAGAAATAGAGACGATAATAAGTGCATAAATATTATGCCTATAAATAAACTCATACATGATAATTGTAAAAATAGAGTTAAAGCTGTTTTATTAGTAGATATAAAAACAGAGGCTCTACTTGTATTTGCAAGAACAGCACTGGAGCGATACTTTACACAAATCGATGAAGTTAATTACAAAGCTACAGTCGGAACAGATAGTGATACAGTTTACGTTTACGATACTCTAAGAAAGTTGCTAGTCAACCTTCAAGAGTCTGTTGTAAATGTAGACTATTTTATGAAGTTGGTTCAGGAGAGTAAAAAGGCACCACAACTTAGAGAATTAGCTAAATATGAAGATCCCTTGATTAGTTATTATGATGTGATGGCTGAAACAGTGGCAAAGTTTTATGAAAATAAACCTGCATACTTACCAGAATTTTTAGTTATTTGTGTGTTGAGCCATTGGATACTTGAAGAAGAAAAATCAACTAATCTATATCCATATTTAAAAGATATAGATTTCTTAGAGCTGATTAGCAAGTTTGAAGACAATAGAAAAGATTTTGAAAAGAATGAAGAGTGTACAATTAATGAAATATATGACATATCTTCTATCATAATTGAGAAATTAAAAAACTATAAATATAAAGTAAATAAAACTAGAGTATCTAAAACAAGGAAGAAAAAATAATATGACACAGCATCTACACACAATAGAAAGATTTATAAAAGACGAATCGTTTAGTGGTGTCTTACTGTTTGTAGCGACAATAGCTGCTGTAATGGTAGCTAACTCTGCACTAAGTGAGAGCTATTTTGAACTATGGAATATGGCTTTAGGTGTGACATTGGGAGGTCATACTATTTCTATGAATCTGATGCACTGGATAAATGACGGTTTAATGGCTCTATTTTTTTTAATGGTCGGTTTAGAGATAAAGAGAGAACTTTTAATAGGTGAGTTGTCATCTGTAAAAAAAGCAACTTTCCCAATAGTAGCAGCTATAGGTGGGATGGTGATTCCTGCTTTGGTTTATATAGCTTTTAATACAACTGATCCAAAAGGTTTCGGTATCCCTATGGCTACAGATATTGCTTTTGCTTTGGGGATTTTGATGCTTTTTGGAAAAAAAGTAAATCCAGCCCTGAAACTATTTTTGGTTGCACTTGCCGTAGTTGATGATTTGGGTGCAGTTATAGTGGTTGCTACTGTTTATACGAGCGAAATCCATGCTGAGTATTTTATTCATGCCGGTTTGGTTTATGCTCTTATCTGGATACTAAATCTTAAAAAAGTAACAATGCTTATGCCATATCTTCTTTTAGGTATTGCACTGTGGATTTTTATACACTCAATAGGTGTTCATGCAACAATCGCCGGTGTGCTTTTAGCCTTTGCTATACCTATCAGTTCAAAAGTTGACGAGCAAGATTTTATAAAAAATACAAAAGAATCGGTAGATGAGTTTGAAAAACATATAGATACTATTCCTATTTTAAATCACCATCAGATAGATGCACTTGAAGATATTGCATATAACTATGATAAAGTACAAAATCCACTGGTAAAACTAGAGCATCAATTGCACGGGTTTTCTGCATTTTTTATTATGCCATTGTTTGCATTCTCAAACGCAGGAGTTATACTTGACTTCTCAGCGGTGTCACAGAACTTCTTTATTGTGGTAGGTGTAGTTCTTGGTCTTGTAGTCGGTAAACCTATAGGTATTGTAGGGTTTACATATTTGGCTCAAAAACTTCGTATTGTAAAAAAACCTGATGATTTAGGATGGGATGAAGTAATCGCAGTTGGTTTCTTAGGCGGGATAGGGTTTACAATGTCTATCTTCATAACTCAACTTGCATTCTTAGACCAAAGTGTGATAGATGCAGTTAAACTAGGTATTTTCTTTGCCTCATTTATAGCTGGTGCTATAGGTGTTATACTGATTTTAAAGGCATACTCAAAAAGAAATAAATTAATTTGATTGTTTATACTTAACTAAATGTAAGGAGAGTCTAAATATGGGTTACAAAGTTGTGAAATTATTATTATTAATATTATTAGTTAGCTTTGTGTTTGCTTTAATCAATAAAGCAAACAACCCTAATGATTATAGACATCCTCGTGATAGAAGTATTAAGTTATATTGAGAAAAAGTGAAAATTTGTATTAAAAAAAAGTAATAGAATGATTGAAAGCTCTGAAATATCTTGTTTTATGAAGTTTAATTGTTGTGTGGCTCCGGATACTGGATTCGAACCAGTGACCAAGTGATTAACAGTCACCTACTCTACCGCTGAGCTAATCCGGAATATTTAAAAGTGTTTCAATAAGTAATGGCTCCGGATACTGGATTCGAACCAGTGACCAAGTGATTAACAGTCACCTACTCTACCGCTGAGCTAATCCGGATTATTTATTGAGCCGAAATTATACTTTAGAGGAGCGCAAAAGTCAAGCTATTTGGGCTACTTTTTGCGTTTTCTTTTAACATTGGTACCTGGTAGCATAAACTCCAGATTTCCAACTGCTTTTTTCACTATTTTTTCTGATTTTATTAGATTTTCTAGTCTTATCTTACTTTGTTCATCAAAGAGCAGATTGATGTCATCCATAGTCAGTGGTCTTTTGTCTAAAGTATTTATTATATCTTCTTCACTGTACTTAGAGTTATTTGGTTCTGCATGAACTCTAGATGCTATATGTATAGGCACAGAGCTATCAAACATCAGTGAAGCTTCATGTAGCTCTTTATAGCTAATTCCCATCACAGGGTAGGCTGGTGGTCTGTCTATAGTTCCTAGGTCTACTCTAAAAGCATCTATGTCTAGAAGTGCTTCGTTTAGTTTTGCTATCTCTTCTTTTGTGTCATTAAGTGAGTGTACGAAAAGAATTTCTATGAAAAGCTTACCTTTGTATACTTTACTAAACTCTTGAACTCTTTTTACGACTTCATCTACTTTTATGTTTGCATGAGGTCTGTCTATCTTTTTAAAGACATCATCACTTATGGCATCTAAAGACAGTTTAACTTGGTCTAGTTTTAGAAGTGTGTTGAAAACTTCATCATCTACAAGTGTAGCACTGTTTGTAAGTATGAGAGTTTGAGTGTCGTTTTTTATCTTGTCTATCTCGTCTATAAGAAGGCTTAAATGCGGATAGAGAGTAGGCTCTCCGTTTGCAGTTATAGTTATGACATCTATTTTGTTACTCAAGTGTTCTTTTAAGTCGTTTATGATTTTCTCTACAGTTACTGTATTTGTCTGAGCATCTACGGTAGCAGTTGGTGCAAGTTCACAGTATAGGCAGTCGAAGTTACATTGTTTAAGGGCAGGGGAGAGGTCTATCCCCAGAGAAGAACCAAATCTTCTTGAGTTTATAGGACCGAAAATTGTTTGCATATATTGTTACTTTTTACTAACTCTTTGACACTCTTTTACGAAGTGTATAGCATTTTCCACTGGTACATCAGGAAGGATTCCATGACCAAGGTTGAAAATATGACGTTTTGTACCCATAATATCTTGGATAGCTTCAACACATGCAGTTGTTTCCTCTTTAGAGTAAAGACGACATGGTTCCATGTTTCCTTGAAGAATATACTTATCTCCAAGTTTTTCTTTTGCAAGCGCCATAGGAGTTGACCAGTCTACACCAAATACTTCAAAGTTTCCATAAACTTTGTCTAAGAATGCTGGAATCCCTTTAGGGAACATAATAATTGGAATATGTGGATACTTGCCTTTTAAGTAGTCAGCAATCTCAACCATATATTTCCAAGAAAATTCGTCATATTTTGACGGCTCAATAGCTGCTGCCCATGAGTCAAAGATTTGAACTACATCGATGCCGGCTTGGATTTGTTTTTCCATATATAGTTTTACAACTTCTGTAACTTTTGCAAGTATCTTGTGCAGAAGTGCAGGGTTTGAGTACATCATTTTTTTACATAGGTTGTAAGTTTTTGTACCTTCACCTTCAATCATATATGTAGCAAGTGTCCATGGAGCACCGGTAAAACCGATAAGTGCAATCTCACCACCTCTTTTATCTAAATCTTCTTTAATAAGTTTGATAGTATCAAAAACATAAGTAAGTTTAGAAGCAGCTTCGTCGCCACCGATAAGTCTGTCTATATCAGCTTCTGTTTTGATAGGATCGTTGAACTTTGGTCCAAAACCTTTGATAAATTCTAAGTCCATTCCCATTTCATCCGGTATAACAAGGATGTCACTAAATAAAATAGCAGCATCTACACCTACTATGTCGATTGGCTGAAGTGTAACTTCACAAGCTTTTTTAGGATCATGACAAAGGTTTAAAAAATTTCCAGCCTCAGCACGAACAGCCATGTATTCAGGTAAGTAACGACCCGCTTGTCTCATCATCCAAACTGGAGTGTACGGTGTCTGCTTACCAAAACATGCATCTACAAATATTTTACTCATCTAATACCTTCTATATGTTTTTATTTTTAATTATAATTAATGACTTTTTCCGACTTTTCCTAAAAAGAAAAGTCCAACTGCTACAGCAGTTATAGATAGCGCGAAGTATAGCATATCTAGCGCGCCATTATATTGCGTGTGACCAACTTTTTGAAAAAATCCTACAACAAGTACCATAACGATAACTTTTGAGATCTTGTCTTTAAGTTGATCAAGTGAATTAATTGTTAATATTTTATTTTCATTTCCTTCTTCACATTTAGCTACATCTATGTCTGAGATGAAAAGTTCATAAAGACCAAAAGAAAAAAGAAGCATAACTACACCAATAAGGTACAAATCAACTGCGCCAATAATCCCCCCGACTACATCTTCATGAAAGTTCGCAGGGTGTGCATGGTTTATGTATGTTGTCAAAACAAACTTTGCAGTATCATATATATCAAAAGAAGCAACTATGAAAAGAACTACCGCACCGATAAGACCAAAGACTACTGCAAGGATAATGATAAATCTTGAGCCCCATAAAGAGCTCTCAAATATTTTTTCCATTCTTACTCTTCTCCTTCCATTTCTACCCATTTTTGAGCGATACGCACAGCATTTGTAGCAGCACCAACTCTTAGGTTATCTGCAACGATAAACATATGAATCATGTTTTTAGCAAAGTTGTCATTTCTGATACGACCAACAAAAGTTTCATTCATATCTACACAAGTAGCAGGCATAGGGTAAAGACTCTCAGCTGGGTTATCAAGTATAACTATGTTTGGAGCTTTTGAGAGAATTTCTCTAACTTCATCAGCATCTACATCACAAGCAAAAGTTAGTGTTAGTGATTCTGCATGGCCACGAAGAGTAGGAACACGAACACAAGTTGCACTAAGAGGAATCTTTTTATGCATAATCTTAGTCGTCTCATTTACCATTTTCATCTCTTCTTTTGTGTACCCATTTTCCATAAAAACATCAATCTGAGGTATTACATTTAGAGCTATTTGATGAGGGAAAGCTTTGTGCTTAGAATCACTTAGTTTAAATGCAAAAAAGTCTTGCATCTGAGTAACTAACTCTTCCATAGCAACTTTTCCACCACCAGAAGTTGCTTGATATGTGCTTGCATCTACTCTTAGAAGGTTATATGCTTCATCAAGTGGTTTTAGTACTTGAACCATTTGAATAGTTGAACAGTTCGGATTAGCGATTATCCCTGTGTCTTTCCATTTAGCAATATCTTCAGGGTTGACTTCTGGAACTACTAGAGGAACATTTGCATCCATTCTAAAGTGAGAAGTGTTGTCAATAACAACTGCACCTGCTTTTACAGCGTCCGGAGCAAATTCTGCACTAACACTTCCGCCAGCTGAAAAAAGTGCTATATCTATCTCTTCATCTTTAAAAACATCGTTAGTCAACTCTTTGATAACAACTTCTCTACCATTAAATAGAACTGTGTTACCCGCACTTCTCTCACTTGCTAGTGGAACGAGTTTGTTAAGTGGAAAATCTATCTCTTGTAAAATTGTTAAAATCTCTTCTCCAACCGCTCCGTTTGCTCCAACTACTGCTACATTATATTTTCTAGACATATTTTCTCCTATTTAGTTTATTTTATTTTGTAAAAAAAGTTCTTCAGCGGTTATCTCTTGGCCTTCACTAAGGATAACTGCTCTCTCAACAACAGAGATAAGCTCTCTGATATTACCTGGCCAGTTGTATGCCAAAAGCTGCTCTTGTGCATCTTGGCTAAATGTTTTTAAATCAAAACCGTATTTCTTACAGTTTATCTCTGTCATAGCATCTGCTATTTGTAAAATCTCATCTTTTCTATCTTTTAAAGGAGGGATTCTAATAGGTATAGTATTTAAACGATAGTACAAATCCTCTCTAAACTCTCCATCTTTTATCTTGTCACCTAAGTTTGCATTTGTCGCAGATACAATACGAATATCTATCTTAATGCTTTTTGCTGAGCCAAGACGTCTTACTTCTTTTTCTTGAATAGCACGAAGAAGTTTCGCTTGAACACCATAAGGCATCTCAGCAATTTCATCCAAGAAAAGTGTCCCGCCGTTTGCTAGTTCAAACTGACCGGCTTTAGCTTCCCCAGCATCTGTGAAGGCACCTTTTTCAAATCCAAATAGTTCACTCTCTATGAGGTTCTCAGGAATCGCCGCCATGTTGATAGCAATGAATGGCTTTTTAGCTCTTGGAGAGTTATTGTGAATATAAGAAGCAAAAACTTCTTTACCTACACCACTCTGACCAAGTAAAAGAATACTAGCATCTGTTTTGCACGCTTTGTTTGCTATATTTATAACACCTTCAAGAGCTTTAGAAGTTCCTAAAAATCCATTTGTATTTGTGCTTGTTTTCGTCTTTGGAACAGACTTTTGCACTTTTTGTATCTGGTCTTCTCTTCTAATAGCAGCGACTAAAGTGTCAACATCAAAAGGCTTTAGCAAGAAGTCTTTCACCCCAAGTTGAATAGACTCTATAGCACGAGTAAGAGTAGCATTACCTGTCATGATAATAACTTCATACTTACCGTTTAACTCTTTTACAAACTCAATACCGTCCATTTTTGGCATATTGATATCTGTAATAATAAGGTCAAAAGAAGCATCTAGCTTTTTAAGAGCGTCTACTGCATTTTTGAATGTGATTATTTCAAACTCTTCATAATCGCTCATGGCGATTTCAAGAGATTTTCTCATATTGATATCGTCTTCAACTATTGCAATTTTCACTAAATGCGCCCTTATTTTAAAGGTGCAATTCTAGCAGAATTATCATTAAAATCGACTTTGAAGCATGTGGTCTTTAGTGTGAGGATAGTTATGGACCTGTTTTGATAATTTGTAGTGCTTTCATTATGCTCTACATGAAGTCCAAGTTTGTGTATATAGTCTATAAATTCTTGAGAGTTTTTTGATATTGTTTGTTTTAAATCATTATCACCGTAACTTGTAAGTATGATGGCTTTCTCTGGTTCTCCACTGCATTTTTTCATAGAGTTGGAGATGTGAAGTGTTTCGTTGTAGAGAGTGGCATCTTTTACCATGTACCGATAAGAGATAAGAAACTCTTTAGCATCCACAGATGCAAAAGAGCTAAGTATTATTAGTGAGCAAATTGCGCGTGTGATAGAACTATTTCCATCTCTACTTCGCATAGACCCTCTTTAAAAGTTGTCTCAACTACGTTTGCATTTCTTACCATTGCTTGTACAGAAGTGCGGACAGTTGATCTTTTAACCATCATATTTTTGATTAAGTCTTGACCGTCAATACGAACGCCTTTTACTTTCTCAGCTATAAGTCTGTAAGCATCTGCCGTTGCAGCTCTTTTAGCAAGTGCATAAGCTTGAGCAGGAGATGAAGTGTCCATAGGTGCTACACCTTGACCAGTAACACTAATAAGAACGTCTGAACCTTCGCTTAAAGTTTCTTCAGCTTCTTTGACAGGTTTCTTCGATGTTTTCATATTAGCCATATCTGACTCAATAGAAGCTAATTTTTCTTCAACTGAAGTTACTTTAGTGTCGATTCCTGATACTTGAGTCTCTACACTAGATACTTTTGTATCGATTCCTGACACCTGTGTCTCAAGAGAATTTATTTTATCAAAATTCCCTATTGTTTGAGGTGCTGAAGGTGTCTGAGCTACTAATGAAGAAGCACTTAAAAATGCCGCTAAAAGTAGAGAATATTTCATGGTGTATCCCTTTATTTAGGCACTGAAAAATGTGCCTTTGATTTAATGTGTATTAAAAAGCAAATACTATTCCACTTCTAGTATTGTAGGTGGAATCAGCTCATCATCTTCATCATCATCTATGGGTTGTTTAGGACAGCGAGATACATTTGCAACATCATCACCTTTTACAATATAAACACCAGAAGTATTTCTACTTGATTTTGAGATAGTCTGCATATCTACTCTAATCATTTTACCAGCTTTTGTAAGAGCCATCATATCCATAGATTCATCTACCATTAGACAACCAACAACATATTTACCAGTTTTAGAAGTCATCTTCATTGCGATAACACCAGAACCACCACGATTAGTTAAGCGGTATTCACCTGCATCTGTACGTTTTCCGATACCTTTTTCTGCAACTATAAGAATTTCTTGCTCATCATTTGCAATGATGTTAGCGTCAATTACTTCATCTTCAGGATGCTTAAATTTGATACCTCTAACACCACGAGTGCTACGACCTTGCTCACGAGTTTTTTCAATATCAAATTTAATACACTGTGCTAATTTAGTCATAATGAATAAGTATTTAATAGATTGATCAGCAATTTTTGCAGTAATTAGTGCATCATCCTCATCAAGTACAATCGCTCTTACGCCATTACTTCTAATGTTTGAGAATTCACTTAGATTAGTACGTTTTACAACACCTTTTTGTGTAAAGAATACTAAACCTTTATCTTCACTAAAGTCAGTAGTTGGAATGATTGAACGTATTCTCTCATCAGCCATAAGGTTTAGAAGGTTAACAACAGCCTTACCTTTAGCAATTCTGCTTCCTTCAGGAATTTTGTAAACTTTTAACCAGTGCAGTTGACCACGGTCAGTTACAAATAGAAGCGTATCGTGAGTATTACATGTAAAGAATCTTTCAATGAAGTCATCTTCGTAAGTAGTAACGGCAGTTTTGCCTTTACCACCACGTTTTTGCTTTTCATATAAAGTTAATGGAACTCTTTTTATGTAACCTCTATGTGTAATAGTAACAACCATTGGCTCATTAGGTATTAAATCTTCGATATCGATGTCATCATAGTCATCTTCTATCTCTGTTCTTCTCTCATTTGAACCATAAGTATCAAGTACTTCATCAAACTCTTCAGCAATGATAGAGTGTAAAACTTCTTCACTTCTTAGGATTGATTCTAAGTACTCGATAAGTGTCATTAATTCAAGTAATTCGTTCTCAATTTTCTCAATTTCTAAACCTGTTAATCTACCTAGTCTCATCGCAACAATGCTTGCTGCTTGAATATCTGAAAAATCAAATTCACTTACTAAGTTTTCTTTTGCAAGTTCCTCATTCTTTGAAGCTCTAATTACTCTAATTACATCTTCGATAATAGAGATAGCTTTCTTTAAACCTTCTAAGATATGCGCACGTGCTTTTGCTTTTTCAAGATCAAAAATAGTACGACGAATAATAATTGTTTTACGGTGATTTATGAAGTGCTTTAATATTGTTATGATTCCAAAAATTCTTGGTTCTTGGTTTAATATAGATAGCATGATAATACCAAATGTAGTTTGCATACTTGTTTGCTTGAAAAGATTGTTTAGAACGATTTCGCTCATAGCATCTCTTTTTAGCTCTATTACAACTCTCATACCATCACGGTCTGATTCATCACGAACTTCAGAAACACCTTCAATCATCTTGTCTTTAACTAGGTTAGCAATATTTTCAATAAGACGAGCTTTGTTTACTTGGTAAGGAAGTTCATCAATAACGATAACTTCTTTTTTAGATTTTTGTTCAATATGAGTTTTGGCACGAACCTTAATACGACCACGACCAGTCTCATAAGCATCCATAATCCCTTTTTTACCAAAAATGATACCACCAGTTGGGAAGTCAGGTGCTTTTATGAATTCCATTAGTTCTACTAAAGAGATATCTGGATTTGCTAGAAGTGCTTTTAGTCCAGTTAAAATCTCTCTAGGGTTATGCGGAGGAATATTTGTAGCCATACCAACCGCAATTCCTGAAGAGCCATTAATAAGAAGGTTTGGAACACGAGTAGGCATTACGTCCGGCTCTTTAGTTGTGCCGTCGTAGTTGTCAATCATATTTACTGTATTTTTTTCTAAATCTTTTAGCAGTTCACCTGCATACTTAGTCATACGAGCTTCTGTATATCTCATTGCCGCAGCAGAGTCACCATCAACAGAACCAAAGTTTCCTTGACCGTCAACAAGTTGCATACGCATAGAAAAATCTTGAGCCATACGAACAAGTGCATCATAAACAGCAGTATCACCGTGTGGGTGATACTGACCAATAACATCACCAACAATACGAGCAGACTTCTTAAACTTTGCTCCATGAGAAAGGTTTAGTTTATCCATTGCGTATAATATTCTTCTGTGAACCGGCTTTAGTCCATCACGAACATCTGGTAAGGCACGACCTACGATTACACTCATTGAGTAATCAAGGTAACTGTTTTGAAGTGTCTCTTCTATATTTATAGTTTGTATTTCGTCGTTGTTTAGCAAATCGCCCATATAAAACACCTAGCTTTGTAAAATAAAATTCATTTATAATAGCTGATTAACCCTTAATATATTTGGAAAAGTAATTTTTTTTTATAAGAATTTTCATATATGTGAATTTGTGAGACCCTATGAATTAACTGATTAAAAATTAATCAACAATTTGATTAATAGCTTATAGTTAAGATGTATAATTTTTGCATATAAACTATAAGGATAAATAATGAAGAGATTCTATCTTGCTCTATTAGCGTTACCGACATTGGTATTCGCAGAAGATACATTAAGCAGTGGTGATACTGCCTGGATGTTAGTTGCTACGGCTTTTGTAATGTTAATGACACCTGCAGGACTTGCGCTGTTTTACGGTGGACTAACACGAAGTAAAAATGTACTTAATACTATAGGTATGAGTTTAGGTGCTTACGCAGTAGGTACTTTAGTATGGGTTATAGTTGGCTACTCAATCGCGTTTGGTGATGGAGATATTATAGGTACTGGTAAGGTTATGTTATCTGGAATTACATCAAGTTCATTAACTGGTACTATCCCAGAACTTCTGTTTGTTGCATTTCAAGGAACTTTCGCTGCAATAGCTGTAGCAATTGCTAGTGGTTCTATGATAGAGAGAGTTAAATTTTCTACATTTATGATATTTGCAGCTTTATGGATTGTTGCTGTTTATGCACCTGTAACACACTGGGCATGGGGAGGTGGTACGACACTTAACTTTGGTGAGATGGACTTTGCCGGTGGTACAGTTGTTCACTTAAATGCTGGTGTTGCCGGTTTTGTTGTTGCAATGATTCTTGGACGTAGAAAAGATTACGGTAAAGCTGCAATCAAACCTTTTTCTCCTGTATTAGTAGTACTTGGTGCTGCTCTTCTATGGTTCGGTTGGTTCGGTTTCAATGCTGGTTCTGAAGTTGCTGCTGATGGTACTGCTGCATCTGCGTTTCTTGTAACAAATGTTGCTGCATCTCTTGGTGTTATCGGTTGGATAGCTGTTGAGTGGTTAGTATACAAAAAAGCTACTTTAGTTGGTGGTGCTTCTGGTGCTGTTGCAGGTCTTGTTGCTATTACTCCTGCGTCTGGTTCTGCTGGTGTTGAAGGTGCAATTATTATCGGTCTGATTGGTGGTGCTTTAGGTTTTTATGGTGTTGCTAAACTTAAAACAATGTTCAAAGTTGATGACTCTTTAGACGCATTTTGGATTCACGGACTTGTTGGTATATGGGGTTCAGTTGCAACTGCTATATTTATAGCTGACTATGCTATGCCTGAAAACTACAACATGGGTTCTCAGTTAGTATCTCAGTTTAGTGCAATTGGTCTTACAATTGTATATAGTGCTATTGTTACTGCGATTGTATTCTTTATTGCTTCTGCGATTACTGGTGGTGGCAGAGTTGATGAAGAGACTGAAAGCCGTGGTCTTGATGAAACAGTACATGGTGAAAAGGCTATAAACCTATAACACTAAATCTAACTCCCTTTGGGAGTAGAAATTTTTTTAGGTAGTTGCTTAAAACAATAAAAATAGCTAAAATGCTAAAATTAAATTGGAGAGATATTATGAAAAGAGTAGAAGCGGTTATTAAACCATTCAAATTAGAAGATGTTAAAGATGCACTTGCAGAAATCGGGATTACTGGTATGACTGTTAGTGAAGTTAAAGGTTATGGTCGTCAAAAAGGTCATAGTGAACTTTACCGTGGTGCTGAATATGTTGTAGACTTTTTACCAAAGATTAAAATGGAAATGGTAGTAACTGATGAAATGGTTGAACAGGTAACTAGTACTATAGTTGAAGCAGCAAGAACTGGAAAAATTGGTGATGGTAAGATTTTTGTTAGTGATATAGAACAAATTATTCGTATACGTACAGGTGAAACTGATAACGAAGCGGTTTAGTTCAAGCCAAACTGATTAAAATTTAATCAGTTTAAGAAAATACTGCACTTTTTTTAAGATATAATTGCCCCTTTTACTTTCCAAAGGGGTATATATATGTTAGAAGCTGATTTTAAATACATCATCGACACTTTCTTCGCACTGTTTGCAATGGTGCTTATAATCTTCATGGTTCCTGGTTTTGCTATGCTTGAAGCAGGCCTTGTCCGCACAAAAAATGTTACTTCCGTTTTAACTATCAATGTTATGATCTACGCAGTTGCATCTATTGCATTTTTACTTATTGGTTACTCATTGGCATTTGGCTCTTGGGAAAATAACAGTATGAGCATCTGGGCTGCATTTATGTTTCAAATGGCATTCGTAGGTAAAACTATCAATATAATGAGTGGTGGTGTTAGTGAGCGTGTTCGTATATTCCCTTTAGCAATTTTCGCTGTTATCATGGGTGCCTTTATATATCCGGCAATTGTAAATATAAGCTGGGGAGCTGATATGATAGCAGGTACATTCCTTGATATAGACATGCATGATCTTGCAGGTTCTACTGTTATTCACTCAACTGGTGGTTGGGCCCTTTTAGCTGCAATATTAATCATGGGCTCTCGTAAGGGTCGTTATGTAAATGGTAAAATTAGAGTAATCCCTGCTTCTAATATTCCTTTAGTAGTTTTAGGTGCGTTTTTACTATGGATAGGTTGGTTTGGTTTCAATGGTGGTTCTGTTGGCTCAATCTCTAGCATTGAGAATGCTAATCTTGTTGCTAAGACTATCATGAATACAAATACAGCTGGACTTGCTGGTGCACTTATCGCAGGAATACTTATGTATGTGAGATACAAATTATTTGATATCACTATGATCTTAAATGGTGCTTTAGGTGGGCTGGTTGCAGTTACTGCTGGACCTGATTTGTATAATATATATACACCTATTTTGATTGGTGCTATTGGTGGAGCATTAGTCGTCTTTGCAGTTCCTCTTTTTGATAAGCTAGAACTTGATGATCCTGTTGGTGCTCTTTCTGTTCACCTTGTAAATGGCATCTGGGGAACTTTAGCAGTTGGAATCTTTGTAGATAATGTTTCATTTATGGCACAACTTAAAGGTGTTGTAGTTGTTGCAGTATTTGCATTCAGTGTTTCATTTGTTGTATTGTTTCTTATCAACAAGATTACAAGATTTAGAGCAGAAGATGATGCTCAACAAGAAGGTATGGATGTTAACGAGTGTGGTGTTGAAGCATATCCAGAGTTCAAAAGAGCCATATAACCTATAATTTATACTAACTTTTCCAAGCCCAAACATGTTTGGGCTTTTTAATACTTATGTAACACATAATTAGTTATTATCATACCTATGATTAGACACAGCAGCTCATTTTTATTTTCTTTGATATTTCATGGAACTTTGGTACTAATACTATTTTTTACATGGAAAAATATTCCATCGATGAGTAAGGTTGATTGTGAAAATAAAATTTGTGTGCAACTATGTGATGTAATAGTTGAAAAACCAGCTGTAAAACCTGCTCCAAAACCTGCTCCAAAACCAAAACTAAAACCTATTCCTAAAGAACTTACAAAACCAAAATTTAAACCAAAACCAATTGTTAAAAAGATAGAAATAGTAAAAGAAGTGCCTGTAGTTATGCCAGAGCTAATAAAAGAAGAGTCTGTTGTAGAAGTAGTTAAAGAAGAGATAGCAGAAGAAAAGCCTGTTGAAGCAACTCAAATAGTACAAGAGCAAATAATAGAAGAGCAGATAGTTCAAGAAGAGAGTATTGTTGAAGGCTTAGAAGCTAAACAAGTACGACTTGAACAAGAATACATGCAAGAACATATTGCAAAGATAATTCAACTACTCCAAGATAATCTGTATTATCCAAGAAGAGCTAGAAAAAGAGGCACTGTAGGAGAGGTTATGGTTAAGTTTACACTATCTACAGATGCGGTAGCTCATTCTATAAAAGTAGTTTCTTCAAATAGTGAAATACTAAGTCGTGCTGCAATAAAAACTATCGAAGAGCTGTCTGGAAAGTTTCCAAAACCAAGTGAAGTCTTAATCCTTCACGTCCCAATAAACTATAGTCTAAAGATGTAGTTTTAATCTATAGGATTAAAATACTCTCTTGCTGATCCACATCCTGGACATACCCAGTTGTCCGGTAAATCTTCAAAGGCTGTTCCTGCAGGAATCCCTGCTTTTTCATCCCCAATAGCTGGATCATATACCCATCCGCAAAAAACACATTTATACTTTTTCATGTTTAATCCTTTGTAATATTTATTTAGTGTTTGGAATTTTTATTGTGACAGTTGTTTGAGAATTTTGTGATGTCACTTTTATGCTTGCATGCATAGATTCTTTTAGTATGTTAAATGCATTATACAGACCTAATCCTACAGCATTTTTTTCATCTTTTGTACTAACATATGGATCAAATATTCTGTTTATTAAATCTTTATCTATTCCACCTGCATTATCAACAGCTTCGATATATGTATAATCTTTATTTTGTTTTGTAGATATTTTAATAAACTTTTTTATTTCATGAGGTGTTTTTTTAAAAGCTTCAATAGAGTTAGTATAGATGCTAATAAGGATTTTTACTAACTCATTTGGAAAATATAATATGTCTTGCTGATGTTGCAAATCTGTTTCAAGATTAATATGATTTGACTCAAATCTATCTTCTATTAGTTTTATGCTTTTATTTACTGTGTCATTAATATTATTAAGAGAAGTTGACTCTTCAATGTTAGAGATTTGACGAAACTCATCCAGTGTTTTTGAGAGTTCTTGCACTGCATTGTTTATGTTGTTAAGTGATCTGTCTAAATGTTCAGCCGTTAACTCATCAAACTCATAGGCAACAGCTATGTCCATTGTTATAGTACTAATGATTGATAGCGGTTGTCTCCACTGATGAGCTAGCATCTGAACAGTCTCATTAACTGCCAGTAGTCTGTTTTGATTTAAAATAAGAGCGTCTTTGTGAGCATTCATAAACTGACTCTCTATTCTTACTTTTAAGTTGGTCATATTCACTGGTTTGTTTAAATAGTCATTAGCTCCTGCTTCGAAACTTTTACGCAGTGTTTCATCACTAATGTCAGCAGTTATCATTATGATTGGTATATGATTATAGTTTGGAGTTTGGCGAATGGTTCTACATGCTTCAATACCATCTATTTGTGGCATCATTACATCTAAAAGAATCATATCAATATTGTTTTTTTTGAGTATATCATAAGCTTGGAGTGCAGATGTTGCACTAAGGATAGATGTATACCCTTCATCTTCAAGCAGACCTTCTAGAACTAGTATATTAACTTTGTTGTCATCTACTATAAGAATGTTTTTTGAATAAAAATCCACTTGCATAACACTCACCTATTCAGAATTTTATGAACTCATTATACATAAAAAAAAGTTATTTCAAATTAAATATAAATAGTAGTAATAAATGAAATTTTTCATTAGTAACAAAAATGAGTTAAAGAAAAATAATAAGTATCTAAATAGACAGATTTAAAAGTGGTTTTTATTTGAAGTTTATAAGTGAAAGTTGGTGACCCCGAGGAGAATTGAACTCCTGTAACATGGATGAAAACCATGGATCCTAACCGCTAGACGACGGGGCCAACTATTTGTAAAATGGTGTCCTGTGATGGATTCGAACCATCGGCCACATCATTAAAAGTGACGTGCTCTACCAGCTGAGCTAACAAGACAAAAACAAACATCAATGTTTGTGGATGGGAATTATAGACAAATTGTTTTTTGATGTCAAGATATTTCACAAGGAATTATGAAATCTTTTTAAATTTGTAGTAATTACTCATAAAAATAACTTTTTTTGGTAGAATATACATAATGAATTATTATAGTTTTGAGTATCCGTATCTGATTTTTTTACTTATACCAATCATTTATTGTCTATATAAATGTAAAGAGTATATGAAACCTATATATTTTGTGCATCTTCATTTTTTGTCTGCTAAAAAGAATTTTTTAAAGCTAGAATGGATTGTAAAAGTCCTAATATTTATATCTCTTTGTATTGCACTTGCATCTCCGATAGTTGTAGATAAATTAAGCCCAAATAATAGACATGGTAAAGATATAGTACTAGCGATTGATGCAAGTGGTTCCATGAATTCATCAGGGTTTGACTTTGAAGATGAAGTAAGTGATGGTAAAAGACTTAGTCGGTTTGAGATAACAAAAATAATAGCGTCTGAGTTTATACAAAAAAGAATCAGTGATAATGTAGGAGTAGTCTTGTATGGAGACTTTGCTTTTATTGCCTCTCCTATTACATATGAGAAAGAGATAGTGACTCAGATGCTAGGATACTTGACTCAAGGTATGGCTGGACAAAATACGGCGATAGGCGAAGCTATAGCTATGGGTGTCCGCTCATTTAAACACTCTAAGGCAAAAACTAAAGTTATTGTCCTTCTTAGTGATGGTGAACACAACAGTGGAAGCGTCTCACCCAAAGAAGCTACAGAGCTTGCAAAAGAGCAGGGTATTAAAATATATACTATTGCTATGGGGAATAAGGGTGAAGCTGATGAGGCACTGTTAGAGACTATTGCCAAAGATTCAAACGGTGAGTTTTTCAGTGCCAGTTCTGCAAAAGAGTTAAAAAATATCTATGATGAGATTGATAAACTGGAATCTTCAAACATAAAAAGCAGAGAGTATGTCTTAAAAAACTATTTTTATCAGATATTTTTACTTCTTGCATCTGGACTGCTTCTATTTTTACTATACAGAGAGATAAAGAAATGAGTTTTTTATATCCTGAGTATTTTTGGCTTTTTCTATTTTTAGTAGCAGGGTTTATAAAGAAGGATTTTAGAGCTCTGCGTATTGTTGGTCTTGGATACATTGTTACTTTTGTTTTTATAGTTTTAGCTTTGACGCGTCCAGTAGTAGAGCAAGAACCGATAAAAAGTGAACAAGTGTTAAGTGATGTAGTAATAGCAGTTGATCTGTCTTACTCAATGCAAGCTATGGATGTTCCTCCTTCGAGACTTAAAAAAGCAAAAGAGATTTTAAAGAGTCTCATAAAGAGTGAACAAAAGAGTAGATTTGGGATACTTGGCTTTACTACAAATGCAATAATTCTCTCCCCAATGACAGAAGATAGTGAACTCTTGGAGCATCTCTTCAGCTCACTTGATGATAAGCTAATTATTACAAAGGGCAGTAGTATTATGCCGGCCTTAGAGTTAGCTAGAAAAATGTCTCAGTCAAAAAATCTAAGTATGGTCATATTAAGCGATGGAGCAGATGAGATTAGTTATGAAGATGAAGCAAAGTTTGCCAAAAAGAACTATCTTGTTGTAAATGTATTAATGCTTGCAACCAAGACTGGTGGAACTCTGATGCTCGAAAATGGTGAACTTTTAAAAGATGAGACTAACGATATAGTTGTAAGTAGAGAGAACTCTTCTATACAAGAAATCTCAGATGCTACAGGTGGAGTTTATACAAAAAGTTTTGATGACTTAGTAGATGCATTGCAAAATCAAAAGAGTGATGATAAAAAATCTGAGACTACTATCATTAGAAATCTAGAACTATTTTACTACCTTATACTCTTAGCAATAATCTCGTTTTTAGTAAGCATTACGACTCTAAAGAGACATGTAGTGGCTCTTTTACTTATGTTTGGAATTAGCTTAGAAGCAAGTTTGTTGGAGTATTTTGAAGATAAAAACAATCTTGAATTTAAAAAAGCCAGTTCTTACTACAAAAGTGGAGAGTATGAAAAAGCACTAAACTCTTATGAGAGAGTAAAGTCTGCAAATGCTGAGTTTAAATCTGTTGTATTCTATAATATGGGTAATTCACTAGTAAGACTAAAAGAGTTTAAAAAGGCTAGAGAAGCTTACCTAAAGTCACTCACACTTAGTTACTCTAAAGAAGCAGATGAGAACCTATACTACATTAAAGAAGTAAGTGAGCAGATGCAGATGAGTACAGGGCAACAAAAAAGCGATAAGAAATCTTCAATGGCCAAAAAAGAGAACTCTAACAAAAAGAAAAAAGAGGGTGGCAGTTCAAATATGAAAGTAAGTGCCAGTGCCAGCAGCGGTGCTGAAGATAGCGGTAAAAAAACTTCTTCAGAGTCAAAAGTTGATTTGAACTCTGGAAAAGCTAAACTAAGCTCAAAGCAGTATGAACTAATTAATAGAAGGGGAGTTAATGAGAAGCAACCTTGGTAGAATTTTTTTAATAATTTTAATCTTTTTAAGTCTGAATGCTTTTGCATCTACATACAAATGGAGTGTTAAATCAGATAAAGCAGAGGCTATGACAAACGAAGCAATATACTTAAAGTATGTCTGTGAGTATAGCGATGCAGCAGGACTTTATGTAATAGAATTTAACCCGGTAGTTGATAATGAAAAATACTCTATAGAATTGCTTAGCGAGAGTGAGAATATTACAGATGGCAAAAAAATAAATGTTTTTGAGTTTATTGCATTTGTCAAAGTACCTGGAGAGATGAGCTTCATATTTGATACAAGAATGAAAAAAACAAATAAAGACTCTATCCAAAATACTGTTTTAGGTCGTGATAATGCTGATTACGAAGAGTTTTCAACACGTTTTATAAGGCAAGAAGCTATAGTTGTAAATGTTAAACAAAGTAGTAGCGACCTTGTTGGAGAATTTGTTTTAAATGCAAAAAAAGACAAAGAGCAGTTAAAAGCCTTTGAGCCTTACCATCTTGAAATAAGCATAGCCGGAAGTGGAGATTTTAAACTTATAAAGCCTATCTTATTTGAGATAGATGGAGTTAAAATATTTTCTCAAAAAGTGATTCAAGATGTAAAGCTGACAAAAAATGGATATCAAGGTTCATGGAGTCAAAAGTTTGCTTTTGTAGGTGAAAAAGATTTCACAATACCAAAGTTAAGCATAGAATACTTTGATATAAAAGAGAAAAAAGCTAAAGAATTGATAGTAGAAGAGACACAAATAAAAATTACAAAGGCTTACAAAAAAGAAGAACTCTTAGATGTAGAGCAAAAGAGCTTTGAATTCAGTTATAACTTTATTTATTACATCTTAACTTTTATAGCAGGGTTTCTTTTTGCAAAGATAAATTTTAAAAGAGTAAAAAAACTAAACTTCGCAGATTCATCATTTCTTGCAAAAGTTGATAATGCAAAATCTTTTGATGAGTTGATGATAATTTTGGCTTTAAAAGATGCAAGAAAATATGAAAGCTTTATAAGAAAAGTAGAAACAAAAGAGATAAAATCTTTAAAAGAGGCAAAAAAAGCACTGATTAATGAGTAGTTAAATTGTAATTAACTAAAATGGTTTTCAACTAAAAAAGGAAATGTAATGAAAAAGTTAATTCTGTTTTTGATTATCTCTGGAATAGTGCTCTTTTTAGCAGGTTGTGGTGCAGGTGGACCAAAAATAGTAATCCCATCATATACAGCTCCAAAAGAAGCTGCAAAGCTATCTAAAATAGAGACAAAAGATGAGTTTATATCTGATGGTGCATATTTGGCTGTATGGTTAAATCCAGATGTGAAAGATGCAAAAAAGACAAATGCCAAATTAGAGCAGATGCTAATCGACAGTGTGAAAGCAAAGTTTACAGAGACTAACTTTGTGACAATAGACCCACTTGGTGATGAAAAGGGTGTATCACTTAGTATGAGCATCTCTAACTATGATTACAAGAGTAGCGGGTCAAAGATATCGCTAGCACTTGAAGTGACATTTATACTCTCTCGCGGTACTGATGAGTTTTTAGTGAAAAAGTATAGTGATAGAAAAAATCGTCAATCAAGTGACTCTACAAAACTCCCAACTGAAAATGAACTTGCATCTCAGGCAGTTAGTAAGGTTGTGAAATACTTTATCTCAGATATATCTCCTCTTAAAACTAATCAACTCCGCGAGTTCAAATCTCTACCTCAGGAATTAAGTCCAGTAATCGAATATGCGCAGAGAAAAAACTACAAGGGCGCCATAAAACTTATGAATAACTATAAGGGTAAAAAAGATATGAATTATCACTATGACTTAGCTATTCTTTATGAAGCCCAAGCTAGTGTAACCGAAGATCTTAAACTTTTAAAATATGCAGAGTCAAATTATGAAGAAGCTATGGCACTGGGTGGGATTAATGATAAGTTAGTTGTAAGTGCAAAAGCTAGGTTTGATAATTTTTATGAACTGTTAGGAAAAACAAAAAAACAGGATTTTGCAAACCAAGCTCTAAGAAATGACAGAGATTCTATGGCTGGCAGTTCCGATAGTGAGTATAAATAAGTAAAAATATTTAAAAAGGTGGAATGTTGTGGGGAAAATAAATAGTTTAGCTGTAAATGCAGTAGCAGTTGGTCTTTTAGGTTTTAGTATGAGTGGATGCAGTGCTGTGATGGAAGGGGTTCAATCACAGATGGAAGTACCAACACTTGAAAAGCAAGCTAATCGGGTAGCAATTGGTATGACAATAGTACGTGAAAATAATATCATTGCTTTTAAGATGCCAATATCTTCGGATGCAGCTTGGCCAGAACAGGTGGCAGCGGATATTAGTGAAGAAGAAGATAAAATTATTATTGATTTACTAATGCAAGATCCTTATTTCGCCACTATTGAACATACAGATAGAATTCAAAGAGATATGTTAGGCAGCAGTTCTAGTATGAATCAACTTGGTGATTTTGGAGGTTTTGCAGCTGGTATGTTAAACCAAAGAGTGAAGCCTTTAACAAAAAAAGCTATACAAAAACTTATAATTTTATATGGTAAAGATCAAACAAACTGGCCAAATATATTTAGTTTTGACAGTTCACTTTCAAACTTTTTAGCCTTTAAAGATGGAAAAATGAAAGATATTGAAGCTCCTAGAGGTGATGTCTATGCAAGCATAGGTGAAGCTGTTATATCTCTAACTCCGACAAACATGCAAAAAGATTTAAGCGTAGCAAGAATTGAGATGCTTGATAGTTTTGAAAGTGTTGCTTCTATCAAGTCTGAAAAAGGTGAGTTGCAGAGTAAACTAAAATTAGATGAAGCAGATGCAAAGAAAAAAGAAGATGATGAAAAATTTGAATATACTCCATTGAGTGATGAGCAAAAACTTGAGATAGAAAAAGAGATAGCTGTGATTGATACAAGAGAATCAGAGGCAGAGTTAGTTGCAAATGAAAAAGAGGCGATTTATTTTGAGCTCCTTGATCAATCTATTGTTGCTTTAGAAAGTGATATAAACATAGATGATGAGAACTACGTAAAACTTGCAAGAAATATCAATATAGTATCAAATGAAATTCAAACAGGTGCAACTCAGGCTTACACAGCTTTTGGCCTAGCTGCGGCTAACATAGCGTCTAGTGATATATTGCTTAATTTTCCAAAAGAGCTTGAGAGTTTAGCAGTTTGTAAAGCTACCATACCTGCAAAATTAGACGTGAAGTTTAATGAGAGGATTGCAAGACTTGGTAAAAATTCAATATATATATTGCCAAATATATTAATAGGAACTTACTATGCCTATAAACAGTCTAGTCTGGCACAAAAATATGAAGACGTAACAAACATAATTTTACTAGCTCATAAAGCTAAAGTTGAACAAGAGGCTGCTGCTAAAAAAGATGCTGAGGAAGCAGCAGTAAAAGCCAAAAAATCTAAATAAAGGAATAAAGATGAATATCAAAAGAGTTTTAATTTTTTTAACTTTGAGTATTTTAACTACCTGTGCTGCTACTATCTCTTTACCATCAGATACAAACAAATACTTTTACGCAATTGGATATGGTGAAACACTTCGAGATGCCAAGACTGATGCTCTTGCAACTATCAGTGCTAAAATATCTGTAAATGTAGCATCTAACTTTTCTAACTCTGTTACTGCGAATAGACAGAGTGGAAATGAAGATGTTTTATCTACTACAAAAAGTGAAGTAGTAAGTAAAAGTAAAAATATTGAGTATACGGATGTAAAAGTTCAAGAGAGTTTAAATGATGGTAAACAGTGGATAGTGTTGGTTGAAGTTGATAGAGCTATACTGACTGCAACTTACGTGAGAAAGCTTAATGTGGTAGATGCTAAGTTAAAAGCAGAATGGGAAATATACAAAGAAGCTGGTTACTTCGAGAAACTGAAAATTTCTGCTGGTATAAACAAGTACCTAAAAGAAACAGATAGTTTCTTTCCTCTGCTTCATGCGCTAGATTCTGACTATGATGATTCTAAATATAGTTCTAGATATATGAACTATACAAAAGAGATGAGAAAAGCAAAGAGTGAGTTGGTATTTAAGATAATATCAGATAAAAACTCTGAACCTTTGGCTTCACTTATTCGCTCTCAACTAAGCCTAGAGAATGCTACTTTTCATAACAAAAATTATAATGTACTGATCAAGATTACAACAACAGCAAAAACAAGAAAGTATAGATCAACAAATGACAAGTTTGCTAAACTAACTTTTGCACTTAGAGACACTACAATCAAAGCAACAGATAAAGTTGGAAATGTAGTGTCAAATGTTCTTTATAAAACAAAATCAGGTTCATCTGAAGGTTTTGAAGATGCAATTGCAAGAACAGCTAAATATGAAGAGATGATAGCTAAAGAAGGGATTATTTCTTTTATAACCGGTAATTGATTTGATTGAAAAAACAAGCATACTTATTTTGACACATTTAGTCACTATGTAAAACAAATATAATAAAAAGTCATTAGATTAAAGTTAAGTTAAATACTTTTTAACTAAACTAGGTTAAATTTTTTTAAGGGAAGATAAATGAAATTATCACTAAAGCTGTTACTAACAGCATCTGCTGTTGCACTACTGATGAGCGGTTGTGCTCAAAAGGTTAGAATCAAAGCACTAAATCCGGCTGAGGTTGGAGAGATGGCTACAAAGAAAAAAGTTGCGATTAGCGGTTTTAGAAATGATAAACATGGTTTATCTGGTAAAATTGAATCTGAAATATCTAAGCATGAGTTAGATAAAAAAAGATATTTTACTGTTGTTAGCAGAAAAGATTTAGACAAAATTATGGCGGAACAAAAACTTCAGTCATCAGAGTTAATGAATGAAGCTACTGCTACTAAAGTCGGTAAACTAATCGGTGCTCAAGCTGTTATAAATGGAGAGATTGCTTCTGCTACTGCTAGTTCTGGCAGATATACAGAAAATAGAGAAAAATGTCTTAAATATACTAAACAGGGGTGTGCACAATACAGATACTATACTGTTACGTGTAAAACAGTTCAAGCAGAAGTCTCTGCTAATCTTAACATTGTGAATGTAGAGACTGGTTCAATCATCTATGGAGATACTATCAATAAAGAATATAATGGTGATTCTTGTAAAAACAATATTCTTTCTGAAGGTCAAGCTTTAAACAGACTAACATCAGCTATCGCTAACGAGTTTGTATATAAGTTAACTCCTCACTATGTATATTTTAATGTTGCATTACTTGATAAGATAGAATTAAAAGAAGTAACTAAAGAGCAGGAAAAAACTTTTGAAAATTCATTGGCATATATCAAAGCTGGCCGTATGGATAAGGCAGAGACTATGCTTCAGGGACTTCTTGATCAAGTTGATGGAAAATCTTACGTAGTTGCATATGCTTATGGTGTTGTAAATGAAGCACAGGGTAAATTCGATGAAGCTAAAAAGATATACGCTATGGCTGATGGATTGACAGTTGAGCCTGTTGATGAGATAAATTTAGCAGTAACAAGAATTGACAACATGATTGCTAAAAGAGAAGAAGCTAAGAAGCAAATGAATGCTAAGTAAAAATAAACTGTTTAAAAGTTTTTTATTATTAACATCTACAGCTCTAATCTTTAGTGGTTGTGGCGGCAGCAGTTCTGCTGCTACCCCTGCTGCTAAACCAATTCCAAAAGTTATGCCAGCGTGGATAAATGCTCCACTTCCTAATGATAATGAACAATTTATGTATGGAATGAGTATAGCATCTGACAGAGATTCTGCTATAAAAGCGGCACTTAGCGATATGATTGCAAAACTTGGGACTACTATAGAATCTTCTTATGAGAGCAACGAAAAAGTTCAAGGTGCTTATGTAGATTCTACAATCAAAAATCAAATAAAATCTGATGTTTCTAAGATAAAGATAAATAACTATAAAGTTATTCAATCACATAAAGTTAGTTACAGAGAATTTGCTGTTATGATTGAAACAGATAAGCGAAATCTTGTTAAGGGATTAAAAGAAAACCTTGAAGCTGAGAAAAAAAGCATATCTCAAGAGTATGATTCACTTAAAGACAGAGATTCTCTAACTAGGTACAATACTAAAAAAGAGTTGTCTGAGAGAGCAAGCAAGTTATTGTCTGAAGTTCTTATGATCTCAGAGCTAGACAAGAGTTTTAACAAAAAAGAAAACTTAGACTATATAGCTAAAAAACAAAAAGAATTTTTGGCAGAGTCTAAAGAATTAAAGTTTTTTGTTGGTGGTAATGAAAAATCAGCTAAGTTCGCTGATAGTATAAAAAACTACCTTGCGCAAAATGGTTATAACGTTACAAACACTAACAAGAATGCAGTAGAGATAAAAGTTAAGACTACAGATAATATTAATTATGGTAATTCTATGAGTATAGCTGTTTTAACAATAAATGTCAGTGTATTTGACAAGCAACAACGCATTGGCGGTAAGTCAGTTGTAGTTAAAGAGAGATATAACGGCTCAATAGATAGTGTATATAAAAATGCTTCTATTCACTTAGAACAAGATATCAAGTCTCAGGGTATTAACGAAGTTATAGGCATTAATCTTAAAATAGATTAATTGCTCTATACTTCTATTCATGTATAAACAACCTCAAATATATTATATAACTCACGAAAAACTTCAAGATAAAATCTACTTTAAAGAAGCTATATGCTCTGATATGGAGAATAGCTACTATTGGAGTGATGACTGGTCTTTGGAGTTTTACATAGAGTTAGCTCAAGCTGGCTTTATTAGTACTACATACGAGACAAAAGGTGGATTAGTCCTTCTTCCAGAGCTTCAGTATGATTATGCTGTATTAGATTTTAAAGATATACATATTTCAAAAAAAGTAAAAAAATTACTAAAAGAAGATAGTTTCAGTTTTTCTATCAACAGTAGATTTCACGAAGTACTAGAAAATATCTCTACTCAGCATAAATACAACTGGCTAAAAGAAGAGTATTTAGAATTAATCAAAAGCTTATATAATGCAAATAATAAGAAAAAAAACTTTGAAATAATATCTGCAGAAGTAGTTTGCAAAGAAACAGATGAGTTGATAGCCGGTGAAGTGGGTTATATCATAGGAAGTACATATACTAGTTTGAGTGGTTTTAGTTTAAAAGAGAAAAAGTATAATAATTATGGAAATTTGCAACTCGTTTTACTTGCAAAGTATTTAGAAAAATGCAGATTTTCATTTTGGAACTTGGGACACTCTCATATGGAGTATAAGCAAAAGCTAGGATGCAAGACTTATGAGAGAAATGAGTTTTTAAAAAGATGGAATGTAGATAGTAATTCAGCAATCATTAACCACGCTTAGATATACTTACATCAGATTAAATATAAGGTCATTTGCGTATGATTTCTAAGATACAAACGATTAAAAAAGAAGTTTCTAAAGTAGTTGTGGGGCAAGATAGAATGATTGACGGTCTTCTTATTGCACTTTTGTGTGAAGGTCACATCCTTATAGAAGGTGTTCCGGGACTAGCAAAGACTACAACAGTTAATGCACTTGCAAAATCATTAGGGCTAAACTTTAAAAGAGCTCAGTTTACTCCTGACTTATTACCATCAGACATACTTGGTGCAGAGATTTATGATCCTCAAAACAATAGTTTCAAAATAAAAAAAGGTCCTATCTTTACAAACCTTCTTTTAGCAGATGAGATTAACCGTGCTCCAGCAAAGGTACAATCAGCTCTACTTGAAGTTATGCAAGAGCAGCAAGTTACTTTAGGAGACGCAACATTTAAACTTGACCCTCCATTTTTTGTTATGGCAACTCAAAACCCAGTTGAGCAAGAAGGTGTTTATCAGCTTCCAGAAGCTCAACTAGACAGATTTATGCTAAAGATTGTAGTTGATTACAATACAAAAGATGAAGAGCTTGAGATCGCAAGACGCATCTCTAGTGGAAAATTTGAGACTATAGAACCGGTTATAACTCATGAAGATTTAGAAGAGTTAAAAAAAGCTATAAAAGATGTTCATATAGATTCTGAAGTTGAAGAGTACATCATTGAGCTTGTAAATGCAACGAGAAATCCTAGTGACTATGGACTTGAAGAGCTAAAAGACTTTATTCAGTTTGGTGCTTCTCCTCGTGTAAGTATTGATATGTTTAAAGCTGTAAAGGCTATGGCATTTCTCAGAGGCAAAGATTTTGTAACCCCAGTAGATGTTGCATATATTGCAAAAGAGATTATGCGCCACCGCATAGTCTTAACTTATGAAGCTGAGGCTGAAGGTATTACAACTGATGAAATTATTCAAAAAGTTTTAGAAACTGTAGCTATCCCCTAATAGTTGAAAGCCTTTTGTTTCTAAAGGCTTTCAACCCTATTTCTCCCCATCCTTTTTGCTCTATACAAAGCGTCATCTACTCTTTTTAGCAGATTTTCACCTGTGTCTTTTTCATTTATCTCAGATATTCCAAAACTACAAGTTATGTTAAGATTATTCGTAAAATGATATTCCTGAATATATTCTCTAATGTGCTCAGCAAATGAGATAGCAGATTGTAGATCTGTATTTGGCAATAATATAACAAACTCCTCACCACCCCATCTGGCAAATAAGTCAACATCTCTAATATTTGAGCTTATTAAGTTAGACAGAGAAGATAGAATAATGTCTCCAACTTGATGTCCATATGTATCATTTATACTTTTAAAGTAATCAATATCAAGCATAACCAGAGATAAATTTTCTTTATATCTTTTGAATTTTTTTATTTCAATATCTAATATTTGATTGAACTTTGCACGATTGGCAATATTTGTTAACTCATCAATAAATGCTTTTTTCTCTAGTTCCTCTTTCTCTTTAACCATAGTAGTTATTTCAGTAAAAGTACATATTTTATGTCCAGATGCTTGGATTGTTTTTGTTTTTATAAGAAATGATTTAGGAGACATATCCCTGTGATCAATAATTGAAACAATACGTTTTTTGTCATTGTAGTGAGCTATCTCAAGTAACCAGTGGTTGATGCCATGGTTATTTCTAAAGTAAAAATCATTATGTTGAATAAATGCACTCTCTATACATCCGTATCTTTTTATAAACTCTTCTATATTCTTTATTGCAAAAAAATCAAGAAACATTTTGTTTGCAAAAATCATCTCGTATAACTCATCATATACGATTATTATGTTATTTTGAAGATTTGCTATCTCTTCCATTAGATTTTTATTCTTTTGGAACTCTTTTTTTATTTGCAGATTTTTTACTATCTCAACTATTTTGTTTTTTAGTAAGATTTTATCTACAGGTTTTAAAATATATCCACTTAGTTGTAACTCAATAGCCTCCATAAAGTAAGTACTCTCACTATGTGCTGTAGTAATGATAATCGCCTGTTCAGGATTGATTTCTTTAATAGCTTTTGACATATCTATACCTGTCATATTAGGCATCTTAATATCAGTTATAACTATGTCTGGATTACACTCCTTATATAGAGCTAAACCTTCTTCTCCATCTTTTGCCACAAATAATTCTTTTGCATATCTTTCTAAAGCTTTAGAAGTCTCTTTCCTAATACCTTCTTCATCTTCTACATAAAGGATTGTGGAGAAATTGAAATAATTATCCATTGTTAAATCCTAAAATAAATTTTGCACCACTATTGTAGTTTTGAACATTTACAGTGCCTCCAATATTATCTTCAATAATCATCTTAGACATATACAATCCAATTCCCGTACCTTTACCTTGATCTTTAGTTGTAAAGTATGGTTCAAATATTCTGTTAATTACATCCTTTGAAATGCCACCACCATTATCTGAAATTTCTACATATCTATCTCTTAGAACAATATCTATTTTTCCATCTTTGATATTTTTAGATATTATTGCATCTTTAGCATTGTTGATTATATTTAAGATGACTTGTTGAAACTCACTTCTAAAGCCATCAATCTCAAAATCTTTACCGCTTAATGTTATGTTTATATTGTGAGAGTTTAGTTGTGTTGATTGAATAGAGATAGTTGAATTTATAGCTTCTTTTGTGCTGAATCTATCTTTTACTTTATCTATTCTAAAAAAGTTTCTAAAGTCATCTATTGTGTTGCTCATAAATTTTATAGTGTTTTTGTTTTTGCCAATAAATTTATCAATAAATTCTTTATCTATTAAACCATCGCTATAATCATCATCAAGATTTTGTATGCTCATATTTATCTCATTTAAGGGCTGTCTCCATTGATGAGCAATTGCTCCTATCATCTCACCCATAGAAGCTAATTTTGACTGCTCTTGAATGATTTCTAACTGTTTTATATTTTCATTTGTTTTTGTCTCAATAAGATACTCTAGATTCTCGTTAATCTCTTGTAGTTTTTTTGTTTTTTCATCTATTATTGTTTCAAGGTTTTCATTTAGAGCTTTTAGTTTACTTTCGTTCTCTTTATGCAGAGTTATATCAGATATGTTTGCCACAACAAGAACACCGTTTTGTTTATAACTGGAGCCAAAAGAGATGACAATAGGAAAAATAGTTCCATCTTTTTTAATCGCTTGAAGTTCATGTTCTTTACCTAAGATTCCGCATGATTCTCCTGTTTTTAAGTATTTTATAGAAGATATGTTATGTTTGTCTTTATACTCATGAGGAACTATATATGAAAGGTTATGAGTATTTATCATCTCCTCTTTAGTCCAACCAAACATTTGCTCTGCTTTTTTGTTATATGTAGTAATCTTTCCAGTTTCATTTATAGCGATAATAGCATTGTTATTTGATTCAATAACAGCTTTTTCATACTCTTCCTTATTTATTATCTCTTGTGTATTTGCCTCTATCTTTTTTGCCGCTGGTTTAAATATAAAAAATACTTCAAGCAGTAGAACAAATAGAGTAGTTAGCATCAGATAAAATTCATATTGAGCTAATATTTCTAGTTGAGAGTTTGCATATTTTTCATACTCTTTTACAGCTTTATCTAGTTTCATAAGTATAGATTTTGATGAATCACGTGATTGTTTTAGATATTCTTGATTATTAGTTAAAAGCAGGTTTGTAAAGTTTAAAACATATTTGTCAAACTCATCATTAAGCCCTTGTTTATAGTAAATGTCTGATAGTTCTTTAGTAAATACTTTTGTTAGGAGATATTGATGACTGGAACTTATCTCATCAATTGCATCTTTAAGTTCACTTTTTGTAGACTTATTTCTATCTGCAGTATAGTTTATACCAAGAATTACTAGTCGTTGAGAGAGCATTCTTTGTTTACCGCTAATGTTGATTATTTTACCATACTCTTCATTGGAACTAATGACGTTTTTAGTCAGTAAATTGGCGACTATAATAAAAAATGCCACTAATAAAACAGCTGGTATATACCTCTGTGTAATTGATAAATTAAACATATTAAACCATATTATAAAAATTACACTATCTATAGTGCTTTGACTATTCTAGCATCTTTTATGTTATATCTTATTAAGCATAGATTTTAACGAGCAATTATTTTCACTAATCATTAACCCCATTTAGCTATACTCCTAAGAATATTTTTTAATAATTTTCAAAACCGAGATAGCAAAGAATGAGTAAACTGAAAAAAATTCTAGTTCGAGCAAGACGACAGGTCTTTAGTGAAATGGTCGGGAACAATCCCTCTATCTTTCAAGGTGAGGGCTACGACTTTATTGAACTGCGTGAGTATATGGCTGGTGATGATATACGTCATATTGACTGGAATATCACAGCGAAGATGCAAAAACCATTTATTAAAATCTTTCGTGAAGAGAGAGAACTAAATGTCGTTATTGCTACAGTTTTAAATGGAAGCGTACACTTTGGCTCTAAAAAATTCAAACAAGAGACAATAGCTGAGATATCAGCACTTTTAAGTTTTTCAACTTTAAAAAATGGTGACTTATTAAGTTCATATATATTTACAGATAAAATGATTTCAAACTCGAAACCTAGTAAAAAACTTAATCAAATTCAAAAATATGTTTCAGAGATTTTGGATTTTAATGCGATCAATCAAAAAGTTGATTTCAAAGTTATAGCAGATACTCTTTATAAGCGATTGAGAAGAAAGTCACTTATATTAGTAATCGGAGATTTTTTTGAGATTCCAGATTTAAAATTACTGGCAAAAAAGCATGAAGTTGTAGCTGTGATTGTAAGAGACATACTTGAAGAGAAACCACCTGAGATGGGGTTTGCATCTTTGGTTGATCCTGAGAGTGGGGCAGTTTTGGAAGGTGATTTCAACTCTTCGAGTGTAGAGGCTTATGCTAAAAAAGTCGTAGCTCATGATCATGAATTATATAATACTTTTAGAAAGCATCAGATCAGGTTTGCAAAAATATATACTCATAGTGTAGCCAGCGTAGAGCTTCGTAGATTGTTCGAGGGTAGGTAGATGCAAGATAATAATCAGACTTTTGATATTCCACTTCATGATATAAAACCAATAGTAGATATACAAGAGTATTCTCTTTACTACTTTTTAGGAATAAGCTTTTTTGCTCTTTTACTTGTCTTTGGATTAATCTACTTGATATACAGATGGGTTAAAGCTAAAAATGCTTTTAACATAAGAAAAGAGCATTTTGAAGTTATTAACTCACTAAATCTTAGTGATACAAAACAATCAGCATACATACTTACTTCATTAGGGTTTACTTTTAGAGACGATAGCCAAAGACACACTGAGATGTATGATAACCTAGTTCAAAGACTAGAATCATATAAATACAAAAAACAAGTTGATGAATTTGATAGTGAGGTCAAGGGTTATATAGAAGTTTATAAGGGCATGATTGATGTTTGACGGACTTTATTTTGAGTTCCCAAGGTTAGTTTTTATTATCTTCTTTTTTGTAGCTTGTGCGAGCCTATGTAAGATGAAACTGCCATCTATCTACTTTCCTCATACCGGGCAGTTTATGAACAACTCTGTTTCAGCATCTAAGTTACTTTTCTTTTTAAAGTGGCTTGGAATTATAATGCTCATACTGGCTTTAATGTCCCCAGTAAAAGATGAGCCTTATACTCTTGAGCCAAAAGACGGTTATGAGATAGCACTTATCCTAGATGCATCTCAGTCAATGAAAGCTCAAGGCTTTGATGTTACAAACCCTCAGCTTACACGATTTGATGTAGTTAAAGATATAGTCAGTAATTTTATAAAAGAGAGACAAAACGACAATATAGGATTAGTTGTATTTGGAGCTTATTCTTTTATTGCATCTCCACTTACGTATGATGAGAATATTTTAAACAAAATAGTCTCACAACTCTATATCGGAATGGCAGGAAAATATACAGCACTGTTTACTTCTTTAGCTCAAGGTGTAAATCTTTTAAAGATGAGTGAGTCCAAGAGTAAAGTGGGTATTTTGCTTACAGATGGCTTCAGTACACCAGAAGTAGATAAAATCCCATTTGATGTTGCTCTAGACATGGCGATTAAAGAGAAGATAAAAATTTACCCTATTGGCATCGGAATGCCTCATGAGTATAACATAGAAGTTTTGAGGAAAATTGCTGAAAAAACCGGAGGAAAAGCTTTTGGAGCAGCGAGTGCAACTGAACTTAAAGAAGTTTACAAAGAGATAGATGCATTGGAAAAATCAGAGATACAGGCTGAGACTTTTTCATACTTAAGCTACTACTATGTATATCCACTTTTTATATCTTTGTTATCTTTAATGCTATATGTCTATTTTAGAAATAAGAGGGGGCAAGCATGAGTTTTTTACATCCAGAATTTCTATACTATATGCTGCCCCCTCTTTTTATACTATTTGGACTGCTGCTAACTCAAAAAGAGACTCAAGCACATTTCTTTAGTAAAGAAGTGATGGACAAACTTAGAGTAAGTGCAAACACTATGACTCTTCGTGCTAGAAATGCGCTGTTTTTTCTTATCGGATTTTTTATCATAATTGCACTTGGACAACCAGTTATTGATGATGGCAAAGTAGTTGTAAAAGCAAAGAGTGCAGATATTATGATAGCTCTTGATATCTCAGATTCAATGCTTGCCGAGGATGTTTACCCAAATCGCTTAGAACTTGCAAAAGAAAAAGCTCTAACACTGCTGTCTGAAGCTCCAAGTGAACGTGTAGGCATTATGGCTTTTGCTAAAAACTCATATCTTGTCTCACCTCTTAGTTTTGATACAGGTGCGGTTAGTTTTTTACTAAAGCAGCTTGACACTACATCAATAACTCAAAAAGGAACAGACTTCTTGTCTATCTTGGATGTTTTTAACACATCTCAAGAGAATGATGGTGAAAAATATCTTCTCATACTTAGTGACGGTGGAGATTCTAAAGAGTTCTCAAAAGAGATAGAACTTGCTAAAAAGAGTAATATTGTTGTTTTTATATTAGGCGTAGGTACAGTAAAAGGTGCTCCTATTAAACTTGAAAATGGAAGTTTTATAAAGCAACACGGAGAGATACTCGTCTCAAAACTAAATGAAAATATAGCAGATTTGGCGACTAAGAGTGGTGGAGTTTATATTCAAAGTACAACTTCTTCTTCAGATATAAAAACTATGTTAAAAGAGATTAAGGGCATCTCTAAGGCTAAAGAGCTTAAAAGCGAAGAGATACACAAATATATACCACTTTTTTACTATCCTGTAGCTATGGCTCTTTTTCTTTTACTGATTGCTACTAGTTCGATGAGTAAGAGAGTAAGAGTAGAGCTCCCATCATTACTGGCGACCATAGTGCTTGTATTTGCATCTGTAGACTCCAGAGCAGGGGTATTGGACTTTATGGACTTAAGCGAGGCTAAGGATGCTTATAAAGCGGAGGATTATGTAAAGTCAGCAAAACTCTATGAGAAGTATGCCCAGAGTTCCAAAAAAGGAGAGAGTTTTTTTAATGCTGGGAACTCACTCTATAAACAAAAAAAATATAAAGAAGCTGTAGAAGCGTATGAGAGAGCAACTTTTGACAGTAATAGTCTAAGAGCAAAAAACTTCTCCAATATGGGTAATGCTCTTGCAAAATCTCAGAGCTTGCAAAAAGCTGTAGAGTCTTATGAAAAGTCTCTTGAAATAGAAGAAGATAAAGATACTAGAGAGAATTTAGAAGAGGTTAAAAAACTTTTAAAAAAACAAAAACAGCAGTCAAAAGACAGTGATAAGCAAAATGACAAAAAAGATAAAGATAAAGATGACAAGAGCGAGTCCAAAGAATCAAAAGAAGGTGATAAAGACTCAGATAAAAAAGATAAATCTAAAAAAGAAGAAGACAGCTCAAAAAGTAAAAAGTCTGAAGATAAAGATCAAAAATCTGATGATATGAAGTCTAAAAAAGAGAAAGCCTCAGATGCAGAGGATAAAAAAGAGAAAAAGAATGAAAAAGAAAAAAAAGAGCAGTTAGAAAAACTTGATAAAGATGAAGATAAGAATAAATCGGAGTCTCAAAGTAAAGCCCAAAATCTAACTGAAGAAGAAATGAGTGATGCTGAAGAAGCAAAATGGATAGATCAGCTTAATTTACAAAAAAACACTTACCTCTATAAACTCGGTGAGCAAAAACCTATGAAGGAAATGAGTGATGAAAAACCTTGGTAAAATAGTTTTATTTTTACTTTTAGCACAATTATCAGCGACAGCTAGCGTTAAAGCAACAGTAGATGCAACAAGTATAGAAGTTGGGGAGATGGTTACTTACTCTCTGCATCTTTCAGGAGTAGATGTTGATAGACCAACAATTCTCAGCCTTTGCGGTACTGATGTGATTTCAACAAGCTCACAAACATCAATAGAGATGATAAATGGGGACATAACTAGAAAGAACATACTTAGCTATAAGTTTATGCCACAAAAGAGTTGTGTAATTGAGCCTATTGAAGTAACGATTGACTCAAAGGTTGAAAAGAGTAATTCTGTTGAAATAAAAGTAGGCGAGATAGTTGCAAATAAAGATGCAGATTTTATTTTGACACTTGAAACTCCTACAAAAGAAGTTTATGTTGGGGAGCCATTTGAAGTGACCCTTCTTTTTAAACAAAAAAGCGATGCAGAGGCCGTTGATAGTAAGTTTATTCCACCTGAGTTAAAAGGTTTTTGGATCAAGGGTGAATCACAACCACAAAGAAGTCAGGATGGAAAATACTCAGTTTCAAAAGTAATCTATACGATGGCAGCTCAAAGAGTTGGAAAACTAGATATATCTAAAGCACAGATACGTATAGCGTCTAGAGCTCATGTTCGTGATAGTTGGGGCTCATGGATACCAAAGATTAAGTGGAGAACTTATTACTCAAATGAGCTAAATATAGATGTAAAAGCTCTTCCTGGTGGTGTGGATCTTGTGGGTAATTTTAGCATCAATGCAACTGCGGATAAATCTGAGATAAACCCCAGTGAAGCTTTAAACATTACTATAGAAGTACTGGGAAATGGCAACTTGGAAGATATAAAAAGTTTTAAACCATATATAGACGGAGTAAATATTTTTGATGAGAAGATAGTTGTAAATGGAAATAAACTGACTCAAAAGATGGCATTTGTAGCAGAGAGTGACTTTGTTGTAGCGCCGTTTGTTTTAAAGTATTTTGACCCTATTACAAAAGAGATAAAAACAGTCTCAACCAATGAAATAAGTATAAAAGTAAAAAATGCGAAACCAAAAGAAGAGTTAACTATTAAAAGAGAAGAAGTAGAGCCAAAAGAAGTTGTTCAAACAGTAAACTTTTCAATCTCTAATCTTTGGATTGCAATAATCTTTATTGTTGGTTTAGCATCTGGAGTATTAATAATGCTTCTGAAACCTTGGACGATTTTAAAGAAAGAAAAAAATATTTCAATAAAAGATCCTAAAACACTTTTAATTAAATTGTTTCCATATAGAAATGATGAAGAAGTTCAAATAATTATAGATATTTTAGAAAAAAATATCTACTCAGATGCTAAGATAGAGATTGATAAGAAGCTTCTAAAAGAGATTATTAAAAAATATAATCTACTCTAAGATATCGTGAAGTTTATAGCCATCGTTCATGGTTTTATTGACTTCACTCCACTCATCGTTCTCAATGCTTTTCTTTAGCATTGAAAGTTCGCCTTCAAATACTTCTATTGCTTCAAGAAGATTTGATTTGTTTTGTCTAAAGATGTCTTCCCACATATTTGGTGAACTTTTCGCGAGTCTGCTCATAGAACGAAAACCACCGGCAGCCAAAGCTAAAATATTATGTTTATTCTCTTGTTTCATTACTGTGTTCGCAATTGAGTAAGAGATAGCGTGCGGCATGTGCGATATGAAAGCAGCATGACGATCATGTTCGTTTGATCCCATAAAGTATTTTCTCATTCCAAGAGCTTTAAATATCTTTCTACTAACTTCTTGTTGGAACTTTCCACTATCTTCTAAATCACATAGAACAACTACCTGATCTTTATAAAGACCTTCTATAGCCGCTTTAGGACCAAAGTACTCTGTTCCAGTCATAGGATGTGCTGCAATAAAGTTTTTTCTGATTGCTGGCGGAACCGAAGAGACTATTATGGACTTAGTACTTCCTAAGTCTATAATAGTTGTATTCTCATCTATGTCTGTTAAATTTTTAAGTACAGCTATTACTCCATCAACAGGAATAGCTAAAAAGATGACATCATATTTTTTCACTTCTTCAAAATCTACTATTTCACTAACCAAATTAAGCTCTAGAGCTTGTTCCTGGTGCTCTTTATTGTGGTCACTTCCAACTATCTTATCGATAAAATCTAATTTTTTTAGACTAAGAGCCAACGAGCCACCCATAAGTCCAAGTCCAACTATTGCTACATTCATATTATTCTTTTATATTTAGTTTTCAAATTATGTCACAATTTACTTAACATTAACCTCATAACGGGTAAAATCTTTTCTTATTTTATAACTATGGAATTTTAATGAGAATATTTTTAGCAATCTTGCTAGCTCTAATAACAATGAACCTATTTGCTATGACTGTAAAGTCTGTTAACTATGAAGGAATGGTACACATTTCAAAGCCGGTTGCACTAAGAATGCTTGAGTTTGAAATAGGCGATACAATAGATGATAAAACTCTAGATGAATCAATAAAAAAATATTTTAAACAGGGATATTTTGATGATGTTTGGGCTGAGTTTGATGATGGAAATCTAACTTACCACTTTAAAGAAAAAGCTATTATCTCTAAGATTGAACTAAAGGGTTGGAAAGAAAACGATAAAGATATTTTAGATAGTGTTGTTCAGATTAAAAAGGGTTCACTTTATGATAAAAAAAAGTTAGAAGCTGCTAAAAAAAGAATTATAGAAGCGATTAGTCAAGACGGAAAAATTGACAGTGTTGTAGAGGTAGAAGAAGAACTTCTAGACAATGGCAGTATTAAGGTTACCTTCATTGCAAATGAAGGTAAAGAGATTGTTATAGAAAAGTTAGACTACAGTGGTGTACTTGGTTTAGACAGTGATCTTTTCAATGATGTTATAGCAAATAAAGAGCATCAGTTCATGGGTTGGTTTTGGGGACGAAATAACGGAGAGATGAAACTTTCTGATTTAGCGTATGATCCGCTTAGAATTCGTGATACCTATATGCAGTATGGGTACTTAGATGCTAAAGTTGATGAACCATTTGTTAGGGTGAATTTTGACCACTACACGGCTGACATGAGTTATCAGATAGAAGAGGGTGAAGTTTATCATATTAGCGGTATCTCTATAAATCAAGTTGAGCATGTTATTGCTGATGAAAAGATACGTGAGATAATTAGTTTAGAAAAGGGTGAAGCCTTTAATATTAAAACTTTTCGTGATGATGCACAAAAAATCAAAACAATTATTGCAGATTTAAGTTACGCTTTTGTTCAAGTTGTTCCTGACCTTAGAAAAAATAAAGAAGACCATACTGTTGAAGTTGTATTTAAAATTACGCCTGGTGATAAAGTTAAAATAAGAAATGTAGTAATCTCTGGAAATAACAGAACACTAGATAGAATCATACGTAGAGAGCTCTATCTTGGGCCTGGAGATATGTATTCACTAACTGACCTAAAAGACTCCAGAAACTCTTTAGGTAGACTTGGTTTTTTCGATGGAAATACAATAGAAGAGAAGAGAATAGATAACTCTAATATGGATCTTGTTGTAAAAGTAAAAGAGGCACCGACCGGTAATATTCAACTTGGTGGTGGATACGGTAGTTATGGTGGTCTTTTAGTTACAGTTGCAGTAGATGATAGAAATATATGGGGTTCTGGTATCAATATGGGTGTAAAAGCTGAAAAGTCTGAAAAGACTCAGAATTACTCATTTAATATCTCAAATCCGAGACTAAATGATAGTGACTTTAGCGGTAATTTTTCAATATTTAAATCATTTTATGAATACAATGATTATAGTGTAGACTCTGATGGTGTAAGCATTGGAACCGGACATAGGTTCTCAAGACATATTAGTGGATACCTAGGTTATAGTTTTTCGAACAATAGTTACAGTGATGTAGACGCTAACTCTACGGTAGCTAATTCAATATATTTTGAAAGTTATGCAAAAAGTTCTATCGTAATTAGTTCAAAGTTTGATAATACTGATGATTACTATCTTCCAAGAGAAGGGTTTGATATAAGTCAGAGTTTTGAGAAATCAGGACTTGGCGCAGATGCTGACTTCTTTAAAAGTAGAACAAATTTTGGTAAATACATTGGCTTGGAAGATTATGTTGGTTTCGATGCAATCTTTAGATATAAAGCTAGATTTTATTTTGCTGCAGACACTGGATACTTGCCAATTGCCGATAAATTTTATATGGGTGGACTTGGAAGTGTTAGAGGTTATGAGTCATATTCCATCTCTCCAGCTGTAGTAGAAAGTGACGGAACTATTAGACGTATTGGTGGGAAACAGACTTTTTCTAACAATGTTGAACTTAGTCTTCCTCTTGTACCTAAAGCTAAAATGAGAATGGTCGCATATCTTGACTGGGGATTTATCGGTGATGACTCTCTTGATGAATTTTCTCGTGGCGGTTATGGTCTAGGTTTAGAGTGGTTCTCTCCAGTTGGACCAATTCAGCTTATGTTTTCGAAACCACTTAATGTGCAAGACGGAGATAAAACAACTTCTTTCGAGTTTACAATGGGACAGAGATTTTAAAATATAACTTTTAAATTCTCTATTCTCTCTAATTTATTTACAGACTCTCTACATAAACGAAGTGACTCTTTTGAGTCTATCTTTAATACACCATCATTAAAAATTAACTCAAAGTCAATATTTCTAGGTCTATGCGCTACAAGAGATACACTAAGAGACAGGATATAACTAAGAGCATATAGAGTTTTTTGTTCAGGTAAGAGCTCACGATACTTTTGCATATGTGAAGGTGATGGTAGTTTCTTTTTTGCATATTTACATAGAGTGGATATCAGAGTAATTTGATTATGCGTAAATCCATATTCCAATGCACTTTGCAGTATGTAATAGCTGTGTTTATTTTTAGAGAAAAAGTGTATATCATTTCCACAAGGGTATAGTTTAGCAGCAAGGCTTAAATCTTTACGAAAAGATTTATCAATGCCTAAATGTTTATGTGTGATGTCAAAAATCTTTTTTGCAAGTGAATTTAATTGTATTGCTATACCTTTTTCACTTACGTGAGAGTCTAGAATATATCTTGCTGAACTATTATAGTGCTCAGGAAACTTGTCTTTTGAACCTCTTAATAGATCTGCAAGAAAAGCACCTTCCCTTACTCCCACACCGCTTGTTATTACTTTTTCTATTGATAGTTTTTTTAGAACTCTTTGAAGTATTAGAGCTCCTGGCTTAATAATATCAAATCTTTCATCCTTGATACCAAGATTAGTAAGTTCTTCCTCGTCAGCTTTCATTATTGAAGATATAAAGTTATCTAATTCAGTGCCTGTATAAGAGAATGCATGAAGTTTGTTTAAAGGATGTTCTTTATTATCCATTATAGCATTGGATATTGCTCTGAAAGTTCCACCAATACCAATTAGTGTTTTAGCTTGTATGCCATCAAGAACTTCTAGTTTTGCATCAATGTATTTTATTGCTTCACTCTTGTTTTTGTCATCACAAAACAGTTCTTTTAATCTTACAGTACCTAAGTTTAGTGATAGGGTATTTGAGACATCTTTATCATTGATGAGGGCTAGTTCGGTTGAACCACCCCCTATATCTATACTTAGCGCATTTTTTTGAGTAGGCAGAAGATTCGCACAGGCAATTGCACCTAAGTAAGCTTCTTTTTCACCATTAATAATTTTTATATTTAGATTTAATTCCTCTTTTGCTCTTAAGAGGAATTCTTTTTTGTTTGGTGCATCTCGTAAGGCAGAAGTAGCGACACATAAAGTTTTTCTTGCTTTATATGAAGCTATGATGCTTAGAAAGTCTTTTAATGCATCTAAAGTTCTTTGCATAGGAATCTCTTGAAGATTACCATCATTTTGGTAAGCATTTTCAGAGAGTCTTACTTTACTCTTTGATTCATTAAGCAGATGAAATGCAAAACGAGAAGTCTTTTCATAGACTACTAATCTAACTGAGTTAGAACCTATGTCTATTACCGCTACACGTTTTGCCATATATGTAGACTTTAATCTTCGTTTTCTAAATTTCTAGATTTAAATTGAAGTTCCGCAATAGATTCTACATTATCTTTATCTAAAACAATACAATCAACAGGACAAACTGATATACAGGCTGGTTCATCATAAACACCTACACATTCAGTACATCTGTCTGGGTCTATATAGTAAATTGGATCACCCTCTTCGATAGCCATTGTAGGACACTCTTCGCGACATGCGTCACAAGCAATACATTCATCATTAATTAATAGAGCCATTAAAAAACCTTATATTTTATAGTTGTTTTTTATAGATTCATTCATCTATATTTTACATGTCCGATTTATATCAAATTATAGCTTCAGAATTTTTTAAACGATTATCTTTTTGGTAGTAAGCAAGACAATTTAGAATTTATTTCAAGTGAAGATATCGTACCGTCTATTCCATCATCTCTATTCTTTATATTTATCTTTGCTCCTAATGCGTCTGCGGCGCTTTTAGCTAAGAACAACCCTAGACCAACACCAGACTTGTTTCCTTGTCTTTTAAACGGTGCAAATAGGTCTACACTCTCATCAATACCACAGCCCTCATCTATAACTTCAATAAGTAGTCCATATTCACTCTGGCAGCTTCTAAGTGTAACCGATTTATCTTTTTCAGTGAACTTTATAGCATTTTGCAGGAAGTTTTGAACTATCTGGTTAAGAAGAGATACCTGCATAGTTGCCATAAAACCATTTGGCTCAAAATGCATGTGTAAATCTTTTCCATCATTTTCTGCTAAAAGTTTGAAATCATTTGCCTTTTCACGAAGAAAGGCTATAACATCAACTTCAACAGGTTTTTCCAACTGTGCTCCCTCTTGACGGCCGATGTTAAGAATATTAGATACTATGATATTCATCTCATCAATAGTTTTATTTGTTGTCTTTAAGGCATCTATATACTCTTCAGGACTTCTTTTTTTAATTAGAGTTACCTGATTTTTAAGTTTTATTACTGCAAGTGGAGTTTTTAATTCATGAGCAGTTCCTATAAAGAGTTCTTTCTGATACTTGACAAAGTTCTGTATTCTAGCAATAAGGTGGTTGATTGTGCTCCCTAATGGTTCAAACTCTTCTGGAAGCTCTTTAACCTTTATAGGCCTCATAAGATGCTCATTCATATTAGAGAGTCTTGAACTAATTGTTTGAATTGGAGTGATGAGCATTTTTGATAGTGCAATTGCATAAACGATTACTAGTATGAAACCTACAATATTAATAATAAATATATAACGAAGGATTTTAGCTAAGAGTTTTTTTGTAGGTGTTATATCTCTTGTTATTTTTAAATAGCTTAATTCATCAAAATTAAATGGGTATACAAGTGTTAGGTATGTGTGTCTTTTTTTTGTACTCTCATAAAGGTCTATATCTTGGTTTAGTTTTTTTATATGAATGATTTCAACATCTATTCCCAGTACTGTATCTGGCGTGTCCGGATCAATTTGCACTAGTGATTGGTTGTTAGCTATATTCTTTGCATATTGAATCAATTCTTGATGTTTTTCATCATATATTGAGTTTTCAATATATAGATACAAAAAAGATGAGAATATAAATATGAGCGACGCCGAAGCAAATATAAGTTGGATTAGAAAATTTCTTCTAATACTTCTTTTTGTAAACATTTATTACCTTGATATAAATTATACGCAATTATATCCTAGTATATTAAAATAAAAAGAGAGTGTTTGATGAAATTATTGCCCAAAGGCGAAGCTTTAGTGCCTAAACGGCTAGCAAAGCGAAATGGAAGTGAATTCCTTTTCGCGTTTTAAATAATATTTAGTTGATTTCTTTTGGGAAACAAAAACGGTAACCACGACGACGAACTGTCTCAATAGTTGTAATATTTAATGGTTTATCCATTTTTTGTCTAATCTGATTAATCGCAACTTCAATAACATTTGGAGTTACTAGTTCCGGTTCTTCCCAGATTGCGTCAAGAAGTTGTTCTTTAGAAACAATTTGATCACGGTGACGAGCAAGGTGAGTTAGAACTTCAAAAGGTTTACCCTTAAGCTCAATTTCTTGTTCTTTGTAAGTGATTTTTTCTTCTTCAGGATTGATTATTAAATCTTCAATTTCGATAATATTGCTTCCGCCAAAACGAAGACGAGCTTCAATACGTGCAATTAAAACATCAAAGTCAAAAGGTTTTCTGATATAGTCATCAGCACCACTTCTAAGAGCTTCAATTTCACTTTCGTTATCATCTCTTGCAGATAAAACAACTACAGCTGTTTTTGGAGTATTTGTTTTGATATCACCAATGATATCTATTGCGTTCCCATCTGGAAGCATCCAATCCATTAAAACTAAATCATAATTACGAATGTCAAGATAGTACTCTCCATCTTTAAGAGTTTCTACTGCATCGCTCTGGTAACCAAATTCTTTTAGTCCCTCAGTAAGCATTTTGTTTAATGTTACTTCATCTTCTATAATAAGAATGCGCATTAATTTGTCCTATAAGTGAATATTTTGGCGGAATGATATCATAATTTTAGCTTACTTTAAAGAAAAATTCAATTATTTTTAATAATTCTTTAACTTATAATTAAGATTGGGATTTGTATGAATTACTCACACTTACCTTGCAGTCGGGTAAAATCGATGGTTTTGTTATCTTTATATTCATGCTTTTTATGGATGAATATTCTTTAATTAACTTTAAATTTAGGTAATCTAAAGCATCTTCAATGAGTAAAAACTCACTTTTTATCATAACATCTTTGATTTTTTGAACAATATCTGCATAATTTAAGAAGTTTTTTTCATACTTATAATCTAGAGTAAGATTTATAACTACATCTTGAGGATTTTGCCTTTCAAAATCTAAAATTCCAATAATACATTGAAATTTTAGGTCTTCTATATGAATAGTCACTAAACTACTCTTTTCTCTTCACCTTTAAAAAGACGAATAATATTTGGAATATGCTTATAGTAAAGGATAAATACAATAAAGACTACTGGAGCATGTGCCATATCTGGATGAATGAAAAAGCTAGATATTAAAAGAGCTGCTACACCAGTTAGTGACGAAATAGAAGATATACGTATAGTCTTTGCCCCAACTGCCCAGACAATTAGAGCGATAATTGTTTCATATGGAAGCATGAACATCATAACACCCATACCTGTAGCGATACCTTTGCCACCTTCAAGACCTAAGTAAGGGCTGAAACAGTGACCAATTACAGCTAAAACTGCAATTCCCCAGAGGGTAGCTTCACTAAGTCCTGTAAAATAAGCAACCGCTAAAACTAAAATACCTTTAAAAGCATCGAGAGCTAAAGTAGCAGCTCCTAATTTTTTTGCTAAAGAAGGGTTAGTCTCTTTTACGACTCTAAGCACATTTGTTGCACCTATACTGCCGCTTCCACTTGCTTTAATATCTACACCGGCAAACTTCTTTGCAAGAAGCAGACCAAATGGAATACCGCCTACAAGATAAGCTGCTATAAAAAATTGTACGTTTGTGTTAAATAAAAATTCCATCAAATACCTTATATATTAATTCTGACATTTTACTTTACATATAGTTATAACTATATAAAATTCGATATAATTACAAAATTATATATTAAGGGTTATTTGTTGAAGTTTACAAATGAAGAATTAAAACAAAAAATTATTGAACTAAAAGAGAAGTTAAGTGTAACTCTTGTGGCACACTATTATCAAAGAGATGAAGTTTTTGAAATGGCTGATATTACGGGTGACTCACTGGAACTTGCTATAAGAACAAGAGATGATGATGCAGAGTATGTAGTTTTTAGCGGTGTTGGTTTTATGGGGCAGAGTGTAAAAGTACTCTCTCCTCATAAAAGAGTTGTTATGCCAAAAGCTGCTTGTTGTGCGATGGCTAGAATGATTGACTCAATGTACTATGATGAATCTGTGAAGTTTTTAGAAGACAATGGAATTTCAAAAGAAAATATTCTACCTATTACATATATCAACTCAAATGCTGACGTAAAAGCAAAAGTTGGTGAGATGGGTGGTATGGTCTGTACAAGCTCAAATGCTAAAAAAATTATTACGACTGCTTTAGCTGAAGGCAAAAAGATACTTTTTGTTCCAGATAGATGTCTAGGTCAAAATATAGCAAATCAGATGGGACTTAACTCTTGTGTTATTGGAGATGGGAAAGATCCAAATGAAGCTGATATTATCTGCTACAACGGTTTTTGTTCAGTACATCAACTTTTTACAGTTGAAGATATTACTTTTTACCGTAAAAAATATCCAGGTATTTTAATAGCTGTGCATCCAGAATGTGATCCGGCTATTTGTGACGCAGCTGACTTTGTTGGTTCAACTTCTCAGCTTATAAAGTATATTACTGAATTACCCCAAGATCAAAAAGTTGCAGTTGGAACTGAGTTCAACATGGTTAATCGTCTAAGAAAAAAGAACACTTATGTACTATCTTCTACAAAACCTGAGTGTCCGACTATGAATGAGACTACTCTTGAAGATGTTTATCTGACTCTAAAATCAATCGATGATGGTGAACCTTTAAATGAGATACTTGTGGATGAGAAGACTCAGAAGTGGGCAAAAATTGCTTTAGAGAGAATGTTGGCACTATGATAAAAAAATTTGTAATTGAGACACTCGCAGAGGATGTTGGTCGTGGAGATTTATATGCTCTAGTTGAGCCAAGTGTAGATGCTAGTGCTAAAATAATTGCAAAGAGTGATGGGATAGTAGCTGGAAGAAAATATATAGACGTTTTATCTGAGTTAGAGAGTTTTAAACTCGTTTGGTTTAAAAGTGACTCAGAAGTTTTTTTAAAGGGTGATGTTATTGCCGAAATTAGTGGAGATTCACATACTATTCTACGTATTGAGAGAACACTTTTAAATATGCTTTTACACGCAAGTTCAATCGCTACTCTAACTAGAAAATATGTTGATATCGTTGAGCCATATGGAGTTAAGCTTTTAGATACAAGAAAAACTAGACCACAACTAAGAGTTTTTGAGAAGTATGCTACGAGATGTGGTGGAGCTGTAAATCACCGTATGGGTTTAGATGACTCCTTAATGATAAAAGATACACATCTTAAAACTATAAAAGATTTAAAAAATTACATACAAAAAGCAAGAAAACAGATTCCTTTTACTGCAAAGATAGAAGTAGAAGCTGAGACATTTAAAATAGCAAGAGAAGCAATGGCTAGTGGTGCAGACATTGTTATGTGTGACAATATGAAGCCTGAACAAATCGCCGAAATAGTTGCTTATAGAAATGAAAACTTTGCACATATACTTTTAGAGGCAAGTGGAAATATTTCACTCGATACTATAGAATCATACGCTAAAAGCGGTGTAGATGCTATAAGTAGCGGCTCACTTATCCATCAAGCAAATTGGATAGACCTATCTATGAAAATGGACTAAAGTTATAATCCATGGCTGATGATGCTGAAAAGACAGAAGAACCCACCCCCAAGAAGATAGAAGATGCAAGGAAGGAAGGTAATGTCCCGAAGTCTCAGGATACTTCTGGAGTCATTACGCTCTTTGTAGCAATACTTGCAACGCTAATGCTCTTCCCATATATGAGTAATCATATGTTACTTTTATTTAAGTACTACTTTTCTCTTATTGGCACACCGTTAGATAAATTATTCATGATAGATATAGCAATAGTGACAATTAAAGAGTTTCTTTTGATAATAATGCCTCTAGCGATTGCGGTTGCTATATCAGGTGTTATTGCAGCTCTTGCTCAGTTTGGTTTTTTGTTTACAACAAAGGCAATAATGCCAGATTTTAAAAAGATTGATCCCATTAAGGGAACGAAAAATCTCTTTTCAATGAAAAAACTTATTGAAAGTGTTAAGATTACATTTAAATCATTTACGACTCTTGGTATCGGTTTTGTTTTTTTCTTTTTGTATATTCTAGAACTTCCAACTGTTGCTCTATTTAGTCTTGGAGAACAATTGGTTTGGTTAAAAGACAAAGCAATAATCTTAGCTTTTGTTATGCTTCTTATCATTTTTGTTTTTGCTATGATAGATATTGTAATAGTAAGAAAGCAGTATTTTGATGGGCTTAAAATGAGTAAACAAGAGATTAAAGATGAGATGAAAAACATGGAAGGTGATCCTCTTATTAAAGGTAAGATTCGCCAGATTCAGATGCAGGCCTCAAGAAAAAGAATGATGGCGGAAGTTCCTAATGCAGATGTAATTATTACCAATCCAACTCATTATGCCGTTGCTCTAAAATACGAAGAGTCTAAGCGTGCTCCATATGTAGTTGCAAAGGGTATGGATAATATTGCCCAACAGATTAAAAAAATAGCAAGAGAGAACAATGTACATATTGTTCAAAACCCACCATTAGCAAGAAGTCTATATGCTGATGTTGAAATAGATAAACCGATACCAGAAGAGCTCTTTGCTGCGGTTGCTGAAGTATTGGCTTACGTTTATAAAATGAATAAAAAATAGTGTATAATCGTCAAACTGTGAGAGAAAATGAATAATATTTTAAATGGAATTGACAACGCAAAATATGTTATGATAGTCGCTGATGCCAAGAATCTATCAAATGCTAGTGCTTTGTATACATATATACTTAGGTTGCATAAAAAAGTCTCTTTGGTTTGTGAAACTAAAAATATAGATAATAAGCTATCGTTTTTACCATGGTTTGAAAAAATAAAGTCTGTAAAAGTGTCATCAGCTGATTTTATAATTGAGCTTGACATTGGCAGTCTTGAACTTTACAGTCTATTTAAAAATAACGATATTAAGATAAACAATAAAATGGCAACAGCACTTTATGGAGGCCTTTTACAAGAGAGTGAAGGCTTCTTAAATTCGGCTGTCAATGGTACAACTTTTGCTGTAGCAAAAGAATTAATAGAGTGTGGCGCTGATTATAAAACTTCTAATAGATTTATAATGAAAAGAACCACTTTGTGCGCTATAAGATTAAAAGCGTTAATGCTAAAAAACATGATACTTCAAAACTCTGCAAAAGCTGCTGTGTTTTGCATTTCTAAGGATGATTTAAAATCAACTGGGGCAGAACTAGAAGATTGTGATGAGTCTATGCAAGAAGCGTTAATGCTTCCTCATGTAGAATTAGCAATTCTTTTAGACATAGACAATGAGTATGAAGTTTTAAAATTAAAAGTTAAGGAAATATAGTTTGAGAAGAAGAAACGGTAAGTCTTCGCTAGGTGTTAAGTTAATATTCGCTTTAGTAATAGCAGGTGCTGTGTATGTATATAGTTCTGCAATGTTTGAAAGAGAAGTTCCAAATATAAACCTACATTCTAATGGATATTGGAATTTAAAAAAGCCACTTAAAATAGATATAGATGATAGTAGCGGTGTTAAATCATATAGTGTGATTTTAAAAAGCAAAGATGATGAAAATACTCTACATTATGAGCAATTCATAACACCAAAAGGTTCAATAAGTATAGAAGTTGAACCGCCAAGAAGTGCATACGCTATGAAAGACAAAAGTATTAAAATAATTGTTCAGGCTACAGATGCAAGCAAGTGGAACTTTTTAAAGGGCAATACATCAATCAAAGAGTTTGAACTTAAAATTGATAAAAATAGACCAGAGTTATCAATAATCAGTAATTCATATAAGATTAAACAAGGTGGTGCAGCACTAGTTATTTTTAAAGTTAGTGATGATAATTTAAAAGAGTTTTATATCCAAACAAATTACGATAAAAAGTTTAAAGCACAACCTTTTTACAAAGAAGGATACTATATCTCTTTATTAGCGTGGCCAGTGGTACACCAGAATTTTAAAGCTACTATCATTGCGAATGATTTTGCGGATAACAGTTCAAAGGTTTATATTCCGCTGTACATTAAAACAAAGAAATATAGAATATCAAATATAAAGTTAAATGATTCATTTTTAAAAGGAAAAATCGCCCAACTTGCTGAAGAGTTTGCCGAGACTCAAGGAGTTGAAGATTCTATAGAGCAGTTTAAGATTATAAACGAAGATGTGAGAGCTAAAAATGAGAAGTTGATTCATGAAATAACTTCTAAAGTATCCGATGAAATGATAAACGATTTTAAGATTAACAAGATGTATCCACTTAAAAATGCACAAGTCGTTGCTTCATTTGGAGATCATAGAAAATACTCTTACGAGGGTAATAATATTAGTGAATCATATCACTTAGGACTTGATTTGGCAAGTAACGCTCAAGCTCAGATTAAACCACAAAATAGCGGTAAAGTTGTATATTCTGATTATAATGGTTTATATGGAAATATGCCTATTATTCATCATGGACTTGGACTTTACACACTTTATGGACACTGTTCAAGTGTAAATGTAAACAGTGGTGATTTTGCAAATATTAAAGAGAATATAGCAAATACTGGTAAAAGTGGCTATGCTATGGGAGATCACTTGCACTTTGGTGTTTTAATCCAAGGAGTTGAAGTTCGCCCTGCAGAGTGGATGGATCAAGAGTGGATGAAGTTAAATATAAGTGATGTTATTAAAAATGCTAAAGAAATTATAGATAGAAGCTAAAAGGAAATAAATAATGAAATTATTCTCGCCGATAGGCGTAGCTTTAGTGAGGGGAATTTTTCAAAGAATTCACTTCTTTGTTGAAGGAGACAAATAGAATGTATCAAACTACTATAAAAAAAGCTGTTGAGTTAGTTGGAATTGGATTGCACAAGGGAACGCCCGTTCGCCTAAGACTTGAACCGTTAGAGTCAAATAGTGGAATAGTTTTTTACAGAAGTGACGTAGATGTCGCAATCGCACTAACACCAGAAAATGTAGTTGATACTAAAATGGCGACTGTTATAGGAAAAGATGGCATAGTGATTTCTACCATAGAGCACATGTTATCCGCAGTTTATGCTTATGGACTTGATAACTTAAAAGTTATAGTAGATGCAGACGAAATTCCTGTTATGGATGGCAGTAGTGCAAGTTTTTGTATGCTATTAGATGAAGCTGGTATAAAAGAGTTAGATAAACCTAAAAGAATAATGCGTATAAAAAAAGAGATTATTGTTCAAGAAGGAGAGAAGTATGTAAAACTATCTCCGTCTCCAGATTTGAAATATGATTTTACAATCAAGTTCGCGCATCCAGTTATTAATAAACAAGAGTATGTACTAGAGTTTACAAAAGAGAGTTATAAAAATGAGATAGCTAGAGCTAGAACATTTGGCTTTTTACATGAAGTACAGTATCTGCGTTCAAAAGGTTTAGCTCTTGGTGGAACATTAGAAAATGCTATTGTTCTAGATGATAAAAAGATATTAAATCCTGAAGGCTTAAGATTTCCAGATGAGTTTGTAAGACATAAAATCCTAGATGCTATAGGAGACATGTCTCTAATTGGTATGAACTTTATAGGTAATTATGAAGCAATGGCTGGGAGTCACGATTTAAATCATAAGTTAACAGTAGAGCTTTTAAAGAATCCTGAAAACTATGAAATAATTGAGCTAGTTGGAGAAAAAACTGCGGAATTAGAAAAAGCATATGCCTAAAGTTGTAGATGTTGTTTTAGTTGCTTTATCTTCCCCGATTCTAATTGGAATATATGAAGATAAGAAATTAATAGATACTATTAAGAGCGAAGATAAAAGTTCAGAAGTTTTACCAAAAATATATGATGATATTTTGAAAAAGTATGAAGTAAAAAATCTTTTTTATGCAAACGGACCAGGAAGCTTTATGGCCATAAAAGTTGCATATATTTTTCTAAAATCACTTAGCGTTTTAAAAAAAATACCTCTTTTTGCAACAGATGCATTTTATTTTAATGAAAATCAACCTATAAAAGCGATTGGAAAGCTATATTTTGTTAAAATTTCATCAGAAATAAAAACTCAAAAATTAGAAACAGCACCAAGTATGGAATTTAAACTTCAAGATGTGCTAGATTATAGTGAGTTTAGTACGACGGCGACGCCTTTTTATGGCATCGGAGCTGTTGGATAGGAAAATAATTGACAATAAGTGTACCAGCAACAAGTGCGAACCTAGGGCCAGGATTTGATTCTTTAGGTCTAGCAGTAGATTTACGTAATGAAGTAGAATTTCATCCATCAAAGTTTTTTAGTGTAAGTATTAAAGGTGAGGGTGAAAATAACCCAAGACTTAAAGGTAATAATCTTTTTGTTAGCATCTTTAATGATCACTATAATAGATTAACTCAGAAAAAACAAAATTTCAAATTTACTTTTTATAATCAGATTCCAATGTCTAGAGGACTTGGAAGCTCATCTGCAGTGATTGTTAGTGCAATAGCAAGTGCACATGAAGCAGCTGGAATCAGAGTTTCAAAAAGAAGAATTTTAAATCATGCACTTTTTTATGAGTCGCATCCAGATAATATCACACCTGCTGTTATGGGTGGATTTAATGCTGCGACAGTTGAAAAAAATAAGGTATTTTCACAAAGAAAGCATCTTCCAACATATTTAAAGGCAATTGTTACCATACCAAATAAACCAATTAATACATTAAAAGCTAGAACACTTTTACCAAAATCTTATTCTAAAGAAAATGCAATATATAATTTATCTCATACTGCTTTAACAGTTGGCGCATTTTTTAATGAAGATTGGGAAATGTTAAAGCTTGCAGCTCAAGACAGATTTCATCAAAAAGCTAGAATGAAAGTTCTTCCGGAACTTTTTTCTGTACAAAAGCTTGCATATGAAAGTGGCGCACTTATGAGCACACTATCAGGTAGTGGTTCAACATTTTTTTCAATGGCATATGATGAAGATTCAGCTATGATTGCAAACAAATTAAAGCAGAAATTTCCAGACTTTATTGTGAAAACTTTGGATTTTGATAACAATGGATTGGTAATAGAGAGATAATCTCTATTAAATAAAGTAAGATTTAGATATAATGGCGAAAAAATTAAATCAACCTATTCGAATGTGCGTCTCTTGTAGAGAAAGAGACACTCAAGATAATCTGCTGAGGCTTCAATGTATTGACGGTTCAATAGAAATATTTAAAGATATTGGAAGAAGTTTTTATTTATGCGAAAATTGTATCTTTGAAGAAAAAAAAGTTTTAAAAGCACTGATGCGCCAATGCAAAAGTGGAGACAAAGATAAATTTACGAACAAACTAAAGGAGATCATCGCTGATGATAGAAAAAGTTAGAGTACACGAAATTGCAAAAGAACTGGGTATAGCTTCTAAAGATGTTTTAGAAAAAGCAAAAAAAATGGGTCTTGAAGTAAAATCGGCACAAAGCGTAGTTACTATGGAGCAAGCAGAAGGGCTAGCAAACTTCATTATGAACGGTGAAGTGGCCGCTGAACCAGTAAAACCTGTAATAATAAAAGCACCTACTAAAGCAAAAAGTGATACTCCAAAACAAGAAGAAACTCCTGAAGTAGACGAAAAGGTTGTTCAGATAAAAGCTTCTAAAGAAGTTGAAGTGATTTCTGAGAAAGAAGTTACTAAAGAAGAAACTCCAGAAGAAGAAGTTGCTAAAGAAGAGCCTAAAGCTAAAGCAGAAGTAAAAGAAGAGTCTAAAGCTGAAATAAAAGAGAATAAGACAGGTTCTATTAAAGTTGTTGAACCAGTTATAACTCGTCAGATTAAAAGAACTGGACTTAAGATTGTTAAAAAGAAAAAACCAAAAGTAGAAGAGACTTATGAAGCACCAAAAAAACAGGTGTCCTCAGTCTCTTCTTATGGTAAGGTAAGTGCTGAAGTTTTAGAAGAGTTGGCTCAAAAGAAAAGATCTAAACAGAGTAGTGCTACTGCTAAAAAGCAAGAGCAAGGTAAGCGTATTGAAATATTTGGCGGATCAATGGTTGAAGTATCTATGGATATGGATGATCAAGTAGTTCTTCTTGATCTTAACTCTACAGAGAGAGCTCCACTTCCAGTTGAAGAGGCAAGAAAGCCAAGAGCCCCAAAACCTGCTGGTAGAAATGCTAATAAAAAACAAGCACCTCGTGGTAGAAAAGTTTCTCGTGATAAGAGGAAAAAATATGCAAAATCTACTCAAGAAGATGAAATTATTACTCATGTAGAAATTCCTGAAGATATTCGTGTTTATGAGTTTGCTGAAGCTCTTAATCGTCCAATCTCTGATATTATAAAAGTTCTTTTTGACCTTGGTATGATGATGACTAAAAATGATTTTCTTGGAAATGATGAGATAGAAATTTTATCAGAAGAGTTTGATGTTGAAGTAACTATTATTGATCCTAAAGATGAATTTACTCATAATGAGGAAGATATAGAGGAAGATCCAGATGCGACTGAGAGAGCTCCTGTTATTACAATTATGGGGCATGTTGATCATGGTAAAACTTCACTACTTGATGCTATTCGTGAAGCAAAAGTAACTGATGGTGAAGCAGGTGGTATTACTCAGCATATTGGTGCTTATACGATTGAGCAAAATGGTAAAGCAATTACGTTTATAGATACTCCTGGTCACGCTGCATTTTCGCACATGCGTCAACGTGGTACAGCGATAACAGATATAATTGTAATAGTTGTAGCTGCTGATGACGGTGTTAAGCCTCAGACTCTTGAAGTTATTAAACTTGCAAAAGAGTCTGGCGTTCCAGTTATTGTTGCACTAAATAAAATGGATAAAGAGACTGCACAGCCAGATATGGTTAAAGGTCAAATGGCAGAGCATGGTATGAATCCAGTTGATTGGGGTGGAGATATAGAATTTATTCCTGTTTCTGCAAAATCAGGTATGGGTATTGATGATTTACTTGAAAATATTCTTATTACTGCGGATGTTCTTGAGCTTAAGGCAAATGAAAATGCATTGGCTAAAGCTGTTGTTGTTGAATCTTCACTAGAAAAAGGTCGTGGCCCAGTTGCAACTGTTATCGTTCAAAACGGTACTCTTAAAGTTGGAGATTACGTTGTTTGTGGTGCTTCTTATGGTCGTATTAAAGCCTTAGTAAATGAGCATGGTAAACAGATAAAATTTCTTCTTCCAAGTCACACTGCCGTTGTAGCTGGTCTAAATGAAGTTCCTGCATCTGGTGAAATTATGATGACTATGAGTAGTGATAAAGAAGCTAAAGAGTACGCTCTAAAACGTCACGAGTATGACAGACATAAAGAGCTTTCACATAGTACTAAATCAACGTTAGAAGATATGACTTCTATGATTGCAGAGGGTAAACTTAAATCTCTTAAAGTAGTACTTAAAACTGATGTTCATGGTTCTCTTGAAGCAATTAGAACTTCACTTAATGAACTTAGAAATGATGAAGTTAAAATCAATGTTATCTCTGCAGGTGTAGGTGGAATAACTGAAAATGATGTTGAGTTAGTTTCTAATAGTGAAAACTGTGTACTTCTAGGTTTCAATGTTCGTCCTACTGGTAGCGTAAAAGCACTTGCTAAGCAAAGAAATGTTGATATTAGAACTTACTCTATAATTTATAAACTACTTGATGACATTACTGGTATGTTAACTGGTATGATGGCACCGAAATTCACTGAAGAAAATACTGGTCAAGCAGAAGTTAGAGAAGTATTTAAAATACCTAAGGGTATGGTTGCTGGTTGTGTTGTTGTTGATGGAAAACTTATTCGTGGTGGAATGGTTCGTGTTATCCGTGATGGCGTTGTTACATATGAGGGTGAACTTACTTCACTTAAACGTTTCAAAGACGATGTTGATGAAATCGGTAACGGTTATGAATGTGGTGTTGTTATTAAAGGTTATGACGATGTTGTACCTGGTGATATTCTTGAAACATTCAAAAAAGTTGAGCAAAAAGTTTCTCTGTGAATGAAGCAGAAATAAAGATCAAGAGAACAGAGTCACTTCTCTTGGAATTGATTCCAGAAGCATTAGGTCAGTTAAATGACAATAGACTTCATGAATTAGATATTGTTGAAGTTAAATGTTCTCGCGGTAGAAGTGATGCAAAGGTTTATATAAACCCGCACAATTATTCTGAAGCAGATAAAAACACTTATCTTAGACAGCTTAGAAAAGCTTCTCCTATTGTAGAAAATTTTTGTCTCAAAGATCAAGGTTGGTATCGTTGTCCAAAATTAACTTTTGAGTTTGATACACAACTGAAAAAATCACAAAATATAGAAGACCTGTTTAAAAAGATTGCAAAGGATACTAACGATGAGTCTTGAGAGTGATATAAATTCACTGGTAAAATCAGTTGATTTAGAGCTGTATGATGCTACTGTAGTAAGTGAAAATGATGAAACTATTTACCGTATAAGTGTGATTTCTAAAGAGATAGTTGATGGAAAACGTTCTGGTATTAGTTTAGACGCCTGTGTCAATTTAACTCATCTTATTTCTCCTTTACTAGACGTTACTCCTCCAGTTTCAGGTGATTATAGACTTGAAGTTGGCAGTCCTGGTATAGAGAGAAAGCTTTCTTCTTTAAAGCATTTTTTATTGTCAATAGGGGAAAATATTTCTCTTCTTTTAACAAATAAAGAGAAATACAAAGGTAAACTTGTAAAAGTTAAAGATTCAAAAATTTTCTTGAATGTCGGTGACGAAAAAGTTGAAATTGATTTTTATGAAATTTTAAAAGCTAAAACATATTTTGAATGGTAATAGATAGTAGCTTTTTTATAAATCTAGCCTTGAAAGAGGCTTGGAAATATCAAGGTTTAACTTATCCAAATCCTGCAGTTGGATGCACAATTGTGAGTCCTAAAAATGAACTTTTATCAGTAGAAGCACACAAAAAATCAGGACTCCCACACGCTGAAGTCATGGCACTTCGAACTGCATACTTTAAATTAACAAATGACTCCAAAATACTAGAACTTACATCTTCAAGTGAAATTCATACATTTTTATTAAATAATCATAATAATTGCTTTAGAGATATTTCTTTATATACGACATTAGAACCATGCTCTCACATTGGCAAGACTCCGTCTTGTGCATCACTAATATCCGCACTTGGTATTAAAAAAGTTTTTGTAGGTTTTAATGATATTAATGAAGAAGCATCTGGTGGAACAGAGATTTTGAAAAAAAGTGGAGTTGATGTTCAAAGCTCTATATTAGAGAAAAAAGCTTATGACCTAATTGCACCATTTAATAAATGGAAAGAAGATAAGTTTGTCTTTTTTAAGTGGGCACAGAGATTAAATGGTAGTACAGATGCTGGAACAATAAGTTCTATAGAATCAAGAATTAATGTTCATAAAATGCGAAATGTGTGTGACCTGCTTGTAATAGGTGGAAATACAGTTAGAGAAGATAGACCAACTCTGGATGCTAGACTTGTTCATGGAAAAGCCCCAGATGTGTTAATAATATCAAGAAAAAAAGAGTTTGACAAATCTATAGCATTATTTGGTGTTGAAGGCAGAGAAGTTTTTATAGAAGATAACTTCTCACTCTTAAATAACTATAAAAACATTATGATAGAAGGTAGCTCGAACATGTTCGAGCTAACGAAAGATATTGTAGATTATTATCTTTGCTACTTAGCTCCAACAATTGGTGGGAAGAGTGGATTTGAAAAAGTAGAAGAAAAATTCGAGATTTTAAATATAGACCAAGAAGACCAAGATATAATAATGTGGATGAAAAGGGAAAAATAATATGCAAAAACAAGAAACACAAAAACAAGAAAAAATTGTATCAATGTTTGATGATATCGCTCCAACGTATGACACTGCAAATCGTGTTATGAGTATGGGTGTAGATAAGAGCTGGAGACGTAAAGCTTGTGATTTAGCTTACAAATTTTATGCTAAAGATTCTGTTGATAAGATTGTTGATGTAGCTTGTGGAACCGGTGATATGATGGATTTCTGGCGTTCTCGCTCAGTTTCGTCAGGAGTAGCAGTAGGCGAGATTGTTGGAGTTGATCCATCTGTTGGTATGGTTAAGGTAGCTCGTAAGAAGTATCCTAAATTTAACTATCATATATCAAAAGCTACTGAGATTCCTCTTGAAGCTGGTAGTGCAGATTTTTTAAGTATTACTTATGGCATTAGAAATGTAGTTGAGAGAGAAAAGGCTTTAGTTGAGTTTAACAGAGTTCTTAAAAAAGATGGACTTGTTATAATTTTAGAGTTTATGAAAAATGAAAATCCGTCTCTACTTGGGCAGATAAGAGATTTTTATATGAATAAAATTTTACCTAAAGTAGGTGGGTTCATCTCTAAAAATTTAGAAGCTTATGAGTACTTGCCAAATTCTATAGAAGACTTTTCAACTGTAGAAAATATGCAAAAAGAGCTTGAAGCTGCTGGCTTTGAGATGCTTTATACTAAAAGCTTTTCAATGGATATCTCTACACTTTTAATAGCTAGAAAAAAATAATTTTTACATAAAGGTGAAGCTTTGAATGTTTTAAATGTTTCATCATTAAATGAGCAGATTCAAATTCTTTTAGAGAGTACTTTTTCTCGAGTTCTTGTCGAAGGAGAGCTCTCTAGAATTACATTCCACAACAGCGGTCATATATACTTCACATTAAAAGATTCAACTTCAACTCTTAAAGCTGTAATGTTCAAGGGAAATGCAACAAAACTAAAATTTCAGTTAAAAGAGGGTCTCAAAGTCATTTTAGATGGTGCTATTACTCTTTATAAACCTCGTGGTGAATATCAGATAAATTGTTTCTCAATAGAACCAGCAGGACATGGTACTTTGGCTTTGGCATACGAGCAACTGAAACAAAAGCTTGCATCTAAAGGATATTTTGAGCAAAGTATAAAAAAACAACTTCCAAAATTTCCTTCTAAAATTGCTCTGATAACTTCAGCAACTGGTGCAGCTCTGCAAGATATGCTCCGCGTTGCAAACAGTAGATATAGAGCTTTGGAGATAGATATCTATGATGTTTTAGTTCAAGGAGACAGTGCAGCATCTTCAATAGCGAATGCCATTATTGTAAGTGATACAAGAGAGTATGATTTTATAGTAATAGGTCGTGGTGGCGGAAGTATTGAAGATCTATGGGCCTTTAACGAAGAAATTGTTGCAGATGCTATTTTTAGAGCAAAGACCCCTATTGTTTCAGCTGTTGGACATGAGATAGATTGGCTTATAAGTGATTTTGTATCAGATTTAAGAGTACCGACTCCAAGTGCAGCGATGCAGATGTGTCTTCCTGATTCAAATGAACTGTATCAGACTCTTGATTCATTATCAGTTCAATATACACAAATAGTGTCTCAAAAAATACAGAGTTCCAAGCAGGAACTTACTCATATGTATAGCTTATATTCTAGCCATTCAATTCAGAGAAAGCTAGAGCAGAAGATGCAAGAAGTGAAAATATTAAAAGACTCTTTTTTCCATGCTATGTCAACAAAACTCAATGTTGCTCAAAGTCAAGTTTTAAATCTGCAAAAGATGATAGAATCCAACCATCCAAAGTTTAAAAGTAAAAAAGGCTTTGCACAAATATCACAAGACTCAAAGGTTATAGATATTTCTACTCTTAATGTTGGAGATGATTTTTTAGCACAGAGTGCTGAAGTCAGTATAAGTGCAAAAGTGATAAAAAAGGAAAATATATTATGAGTTATCCAGATTTTTTTGATGAAATAGAAGTTATAAAAGTTAAAGATCAACTTTCAGCTATTTTAGGTGCATTCTCAAATGGAGAATATGAATTTAACTATCTTGATGTAGTAAAATCAGCTGGACATAGTTGTCCAACTGTAGCAGGTGCTTATCTTATTACATTGGAGGCTCTTAAAGCTCTCTACCCAGGTGAAGTGGCAGTTCGTGGAAATATTAAAGTAGAGTTCAAAGAATCATTACAAGAAGGTGTTGCTGGTGTAATAAGCAATGTAGTTTCTCAAATAACAGGCGCTACTGATAAGAGTGGTTTTAAAGGATTAGCTGGAAAATTTGCAAGACACTCTCTAATGGATTTTGACTCAATGATAGACTCTTCTGCAAGGTTTACAAGAGTTGATACTGGTAAAAGTGTAGATGTTATTTACGATCCTTCATCTGTAATGCCAAATCCAAATATGCAGCAATTAATGCAAAAAATGATGGGTGGTTTGGCTCAACCAGTTGAGATTAAAGAGTTCGGTGAACTGTGGCAAGATAGAGTAAAAAGAATTTTTGAAAACACACAAAGTGTAATAAAAGTAATAGAGGTATAAAACCTCTTTACTATTTTAATATTAAAGCTGGAAAGTATGTGTGAAGAGTTAGAGCTGTAGAAGCTGTTAGTTTTTTCATTATCTTATCAAACTTGTCTTCTTTGTTCCAGATAGGATCATCTACCCCGCTGAGTAAAATAAGTTTCATCTTCGCATTGTGACTTACTCCAAGAGAATCTACTAATCCAACATCTTTAGCTTGCTGAGCAGTAAATATATGTGCATTAGCAAACTGATCTCTCTTTTTTATATCAAGCCCTCTTGCTTTTGCTACGTCTTGTGTAAACATATCATACGTGCCTTGGATAACCTTGTTTAGCTCATTTATCTCATAAGGCTCCCACTTTCTATCTGGTGTTCCAACCTGTTTATACTTACCTGCTTTTACACTTTGTGTAGATATCCCAATTTTATCCATTAATTCACTCATATCAGCACCTTGCATGATTACACCAATGCTTCCAACCATTGAACCTGGATTTGCAATGATTTCATTTGCCCAGATGCTGGCATAGTAACTACCGCTGGCAATAGTTCCTTTTGCATATGCAATGACTGGTTTTTTTGTTCTTAGTCTTTTAATAGCGTATGCTATTTCAATAGATGGTGCTACAGCTCCACCAGGAGAATCAACTACAAGTAAAACACCTTTTACATTATTGTTGGCTCCAGCTTTTTCAATCTGCTCTAAAATTTCTGATACTTCTATTATCGGTCCAACTAAATTAATCTGTTGAAGATTATTTTGAGTAAGATCTTGTTCACTTTCAGGAGCAAAAATCAAAACCAAAATTAGTACAAATACCATAGCTTTAAAATGGTTTTGGATAAAGCCCAGTGTTGTAGTTATAGGTGAAAATAGTCTTTTTAAAAATTGCATTAATTACCTTTTTCTTGTTTTCCGTTTATATAAACTTTAGATATATTATATCTATGTAATATTAAATGAATTGCTAACTCATCAGTCGGCTCTTTGTCTAAGTCTAATACAAGCATATCTGCATTTTTGCCTTCTGCAATTTCACCTGTATTAAGATTAAGTGCAGATGCGGCGTTGATTGTAACGCTGTTTATAAGTTTTTTGGCAAGTTCTAATAGTGGCATCTCAGAGTGCATAAATAGTGCACATTTCATCTCTTCAAAAAGATCTAGAGAATAGTTTGAACTTAGTCCATCAGTTGCACAAATCCAGTTGATGTTTTGTTTATCAAGAGCGTTTAAATCAAGAGCGCCATTGCCTAAAAGTCTATTTGAAATTGGGCAGTGGATAACTGTATGCTTATTTGAAGCAATAGTCTTTAACTCTTCTTCATTAGCTTTTACAACGTGAGTAAGTAGAGCATTTGAGCCGTTGAAATGCTCTAAAAATTCTTTAGAGTCACTGACAGCAGAGTTTTGTTTTAAGAGGTTTTCAAAGAAATCTTTAAAATCTCCATCACTAGAATCCAGCCAGTTCCTCTCAGCTTCACTTTCCATAAAATGCGCACTAAGTTTAAGCTTTTCATTTTTTACTATTCCAAGAGCTTTTTTTATTAAAATAGGGTGAACAGAATAGGGTGAGTGAATAGCAACTGCTGGATGAAAACCTTCTCTTGCAACGCTCTTTGAAGCATCTAGACGAGAAAGAAAATCACCAAAAAGTGCATCTGCCATAGTTGCCTGAGAACCAATTAATTCATTGAAAAAAACTACATTTTGTACAGCTTTTGCACATGCTTGAAGATCCATTCCATGTGAACTTATTGCTCCAAATGTTGTAATACCTGATTCAAGCATAGCATCAATTGCTTTACTCATGCATGTAGCGTCACATCCGCCTATGAGCTCTTCACGATTTTCAATGACGCTGTATAGCCAGTTCATAAAATCGCCATAACTAAGATTAGTTTTATTCGCACTAAACTCTATATGAACGTGAGCGTTAATGAGTCCAGGCATAAGAAGTGAGTTTTTTTCTAAAACAGCTACTTCTGCATCTGGATACTCTTTTTGTAACTCTTCAAGAGGAGCTATTTTTTGTATTGTTTTATCAAAAGCAACTGCTAAGTCTGTTAGCAGAGTGTTCGGTGTTAGTATATAGTTTGGTGATATTATTTGCATATTTTATCTTTATTGTTAAAGTTGCAAATTATATATAATAAGCCATGAAAAGCTTATTAAGAATCACTTTAAAGTGACTCTAACTCTTCATAAAGCTCTTTTGCCATAATTTTATAGTTTCTTTTGTGTGCGAGCAATTTTTCTTGTCCTGAATGTCCCATTTTGGCAATTTCTTCTTGTGACATATCTATAATTTTTTCAAGTTTAGCAACTATTTCGTCACTGTCAAAATTACAAAAGAGAGCATCTTTTTCACTGAAAAGTGTACGATTTTTTGCATTATCTGTCATAAGCGTAGGAATTGCACACGTGTAGTAGTCCATAACTTTTGCCGGTATTGCAGTAGAGTAGATAGGAATATTTGGCAATAGTGCAATGCCGACATCACAGTCATCAACTTGAGCAAACAACTCATTTAAATTATCCGCCTTAATAATACTTATTTTATCATTGATTGTTGGATATTTCTGTATTACAAATCTTGCATATTCTGAGTCAAGTGTAGAGATGTTTAGATGCCAATTATTTGAGTTTACTTTTGTAAAAGCAACTAATACTTCTTCAAATTGTCTAAGACTATCAAGAGTACCTACATAGATGAAATGACATTCATCTCCATCTGACTGGCGATGCGGAGTGATTCGTGCTGGGTCTAATCCTGCTGGTAATGGAAAACTTCTAACGCCTGTATCTGCATAAAAAGTATCTTCCATGTCTTTAGATGTTGGCATGAAAATATCACATTTTGATAGAAGGGTTTTCTTGGAAGATTTTTGAAAATAGTTTTTAACTGTATCTATAATTGTATTGCTGTTATTAGCTTTATGAGCCTCATAAATCTCTTCTTTTTTTGGAAAAGATAGTCTATACCCTACTTTATAACCATATTTTTCGCGACTTTGGAGAATATCTTTTAAAATATCAGGCTTGTTACGAACAAATACATAGTCGTATGAAGAGAGATCAACACCCTTGGAATCCATATAACAAGCAATCTCTTTTTTATACTGCTCTGGAACTACATAGTCTGTTCCTTTTGCTTGAAAGCTATTTTTGAATTTTGTAAAATATACAATATTTACATCATAATACTCTTTTAGATAGCCGTTAAAAAGTGGACCGATTGTACCATGCTCACTATACTCTTGCTGATCTGTAATATAAAGAAGTTTCTTTTTCGTTTTTGTCATATTTCATCCCCTTGTATTGTTTGCTCTTCTACTAGTTCATCATTGAAAAGTTGTTCGTCAAATTTAAATCCAAGATACTCACATATCGCCTCTACATCACGTACTGCATTGCCTAAACATGATGTTGCACCTGGAGAAGGTGTCATGTTGAAAATGATTCCTTCTCCAGTGTTTATAGAAGCTTCACCAAGCATAAGCTTTTGGTTTTTCTTGTCTAAGATTTGAGGTCTTACACCACCAAAACCCTTAGCGTATGATATATCTTCTTCACTCAGAGAAGGTACAATTTTTCTTGCATCTTGGAGAAAGAGTTTTTTATTGATAAACGGCACTTCAAACATGAAGTTTTTCAGTACATAGTTGCGAATATCAGAATCTTTTAGTAGGTCATAAAAGATTTTAATAACATTGTAATCAAGTCGAAGAGTTTTAAAGAAGTCTATATAAGTGCCTGGTTTAAAACGTTCTAGTTTTGGCAGCATTAGAGCTGTCGGTCCAAATCTTGTAAAGCCATTAACTAAAATATCTGGATCACCATGAAGAGCGGCAAATGGAAGCTTTGGATTTTGAACCATATATACTTTACCATTTAATATTTTACGGTTACCCATATAAAAACTTCCAGCCATTGGAAGACAACCAAAATCTAGTCCATGCCCCATTCTGTGTGCTAGATATAGACTATGCGCACCAGCATCTACAACAACAAAATCAGCAGTAAACTGACTCATAGTTGTTTGTATATGATAAGTGCTCCCAATCTTTTGAATATGCTTTACTTCATTATTAAAAAAGATGTCCGTTACTTTATCTTTTATCTTAAGAGTATTATCTATAAAAGTATCACTTAGAGCTTTAAAATCAACTGTAGTATATTCACCTTTTGCACCCATTCCAACAATATCTTCAGGACGCTCTTTCCCATCTTTGTCAAAAATGACAGCAGGTTCTATTTCGGCTAACTGCTCTTTAGTATAAAACTCCAAGTATGGATAGAGGGATTTAAACTCTTTGTAGCGGTTTTTAATGTAATCTACCTCTTCATAACCTACACCAAGAGCCATTTTTTGATGTGAAAAAATCACCTTGTTTTCATAACCGTACTGAAGACAGTACTTCTCAACCATCTTTGCTGTTCTTTTGACTTTTGCAGCTTTTTCTAGAGTATAGTTAGTCTCGATATCACCACAGTGAATTGTCTGAGAATTCGCAGATCCATTAGAGTTCAGTGAAGCTAAGGAGCCATATTTCTCAAGTAAACATATGTTTTTTATGTCTGTATAACGGCCTAGTTCATAAAAAAGAGCAGCGCCAGAGACACCGCCTCCAACAACTATTACATTATAATGATTCTGTGTCATATTTTCTTCTTTTTCAGGTTAATTTATTTGTTGTTATTATAAGATGCTACGATAATATTAATTTAAACATACTTAAATTTATAGATGGAAATATATTATATGATATAATCGAAAAAATAGATTTTTATTAAGGAGTTTATTATGGGTGAGTTTATAAAATTTGAGAATTTAGAAGAAGAACTTGTTGACTTGACAGATGTTCTTAAAAATAGTCTGCAAAGTGAAGTATTATCAATTAAAAAGCTTGTAAAGTCGTGTGATAAGTTCAAAAAGATATCTAAAACTATTTGTAATTTAGATGAAGCTGAGTATGTTATTTTTTCAAAATATATGACTAAACAATTCCATCAGTCTGAATCCTATATATTTGTAGATGCTACAGGTAAAAATGTGTGTAATGTATCTGGTCGAGATATTGACCTATATGACATGATAATGGATTGTGAAAATCTTGTCGAGAAAAAAGATCAGTATTGATCTTGTGTAACTCTTTTTAATATTACTTTTGATAGAATAGCTCCTTAAAAGTTTTAATATTTACAAAAAAGGTAAAAAATGAAAGTAGTAGTTATCCAAGGTCCAAACTTAAATATGCTTGGTGTTCGTGAACAACATATATATGGTCCAATGAAGTTAGAGCAAATCCATGCACAAATGAAAGAATTCGCAACTCAAAATAACATAGAAATAGAATTTTTTCAAAGTAACCTAGAGGGTGAAATAGTAGATAAAGTTCAAGAGTGTTATGGAGATGCGGATGGTATTATTATTAATGCTGCAGCATATACTCATACTTCAATAGCTATTAGAGACGCTATATCAGCAGTTGGTCTTCCTGCAATAGAAGTTCATATCAGTAATATTAACCGTCGTGAAGAATTTAGAAAAGAAAATATGATTGCTCCTGTTTGTACATCATCTGTTGTAGGTTTTGGCCCTTTTGGTTACCATCTAGCAATGATGGGAATGTTACAGATTATGAGTGAAATGCAAGCAGCTCAAGAGATGCAAAAGCAACAACAAGAAGCAGCTCAGTAAATCATGTATATAAAGCGTAGGCTTAATGAGAGTTTAACAACCTTTAAAGGCTTACACTTCGGGTCTAATCTTAGGTCCAAAAGTTTTCACAGATACAGAGTTACAGTTGGAATCGGTGGCAATGTTGGAGATGTTAAACGAAGGTTTGAACATCTCTTTACATTTTTTAAAAGAGATAAAAGAGTTGAACTCTTAGAAACCTCGTTGATTTTGAAAAATCCTCCATTTGGTTTTATGGGCCAAGATGATTTTTTAAATTCAATTATTATACTGCAAGTCAGCATGCAACCTTTTACTTTTTTGGATTACTTACATAGAGTAGAGAAAAAATTTGCTCGTAAGCGAAGTTTTGCAAATGCTCCAAGGACTTTAGATTTGGACATCATTTTTTTTGATAACAGATTTATGAAAACAAAGAGACTTACCGTGCCACATGCAAGTTGGTTTGAAAGAGAGAGTGTAATGATTCCCTTGATGGATATAAATAGATGAAGATACTTACATTTACAGGTCGCACACCTTCTGAAGCTCTAAAAAAAGCTAAGCTTGAAGTTGGCGATGATGGTATGCTTATTGAGACTCGTGAGATTCAGAAAAAAGCACTAGGTAGACAACCACTTTATGAGATAGTTATAGGAATAGATGGAAATGATGTTCATTCAACTTATCCAAATAAAATTAAGCCGCTACATGAACAAAAACCACTAAGACAAGAGAGTGCAGATGTGCTTTATGATATCTCAAGTGCAGCTGCACAGATATCTGAAATAGCAAATGTTAGAGATCCTCTTTATGGGTATAACACTTCAAAAGAACCGATTAAATCTTATGAGCCAAAAGAGTTAAAAGAGATAAAATCAGAAATAAATAAACTTGGTGACAAAGTAAAACTTATTCAAAATATGTTTTGGAATGAAAAAGCACCAGATTTAGAGAGTCAAATACCTTCAGAGTTTGCTGAGATATACAGACTGGCTTCTCAAAGTGGTATGGATAGAAATCATCTTGATGCTATTATGAGAATGACACTAGAGCATATGCCACTGAAAATGAGAGAAAACTCGTCAACAGTAAAAAGATATTTTCAAACACTTCTTAGAAAAATGATTCCAATCAGAAGAGAGAGTGTGCCAACACCAGGAACTAAAAAAGTCATTATGCTTGTTGGTCCTACTGGAGTTGGAAAAACAACTTCAATAGCTAAACTTGCAGCAAGGTATTCCTATCTGATGCAAAAGAGATATAAAGTTGGACTTGTTGTTTTAGATACATATCGTATTGGAGCAGTTGAACAACTTATGCAATATGCAAGAATGATGAAACTTGGAATTGAAACTGTTGTTGATCCTCCTGAATTTGCTACTGCACTAAACTCACTTAGATATTGTGACTATATCCTTATAGATACCATGGGTTCAAGTCCATATGATAAAAATAAAATAGAGAAGATTTATGAATGTCTAGAAGCAAATGATACAGAGTTCAATGTGGATGTTGTTTTAGTAATGCCAAGTTCAATAAAGTATGAAGATCTTAAAGCTACTTATGATAATTTTTCTACTTTAAATGTGGATACTGTAATGTTTACAAAACTTGATGAGACTATGGGGTTTGGAAATATTTTTTCACTCGCTTATGAGACTAAACGTCCTATAAGCTATTTCTCTGTAGGACAAGAAGTGCCAGAAGATTTAGTATGTGCAAGTAGTGATTTTTTAGTTGAGTGTTTATTAAATGGCTTTAATAGGAGCAAAGCATGATAGGACATCAGGCTGAAAAACTAGAAGAACTTGTCGCTTCAAACTCTCATAATAAGTCTAAAAAAACTAGATTTATAGCCATTACAAGTGGAAAAGGTGGAGTAGGTAAGAGTACAATTAGCTCTAATCTAGCTTATGTTCTATCTCAAAGTGGTCTAAATGTTGGTATCTTTGATGCGGATATTGGCTTGGCTAACTTGGATGTAATGTTTAATGTGAAGATTAAAAAAAATATCTTACATGTTCTAAAGGGCGAAGCAACTGTAAGTGATATATTAATTCCTATTACTAGAAACCTTATTTTGATTCCTGGAGAGAGCGGTGATGAAATACTAAAGTATGCAGATGCAGCACTATTTAAAAGATTTATGGAAGAGGCTCAAGTCCTTGATAAACTTGATGTCATGATAATAGATACCGGGGCTGGAATTGGTGAGCATATTCAGATGTTTTTAAATGCGGCTGATGATGTGATTGTAGTGACTGTACCAGATCCAGCAGCTATTACAGACGCGTATGCAACAATCAAAACTGTTGCCTTGCTTAGAAATGATATTGGTCTTATCATGAATCAAGTAAAAAATGAAAAAGAAGCTGAAGCTGTTTTTGAGAAGATTCGAAAAGTGGCATTAGCAAATATTGGTGAGAAATTAGACTTGCAGCTTATGGGTAAGATAAACAGTGACGTGAAAGTAAGTTCGTCAATTAAGCGCAGAGCACTCTTTAGTGTTTCATATCCAAATTCTCAGCCACACACTGATATAACGGCAATTGCAAGCAAGATAGCGAGTAGATTGGAACGAAATATGCTCGTTAGTCCAAATGAGAGTGGATTAACTGGGCTATTTAAACGCTTAATGGAACATTTTTAAGTATATTTTTGGGGTACATGGATGTTAGGTGAAAACTTTGTATATTTTTTTACAGTTCAGGGCTTTTTTGTCGGAATAATTTTTGGCGTGCTAAAGTCTTTTGATGCTGAAGGTTTACTTCTGTATACCTTTTTCATAACTACATTTTTTTACCTTTTTTCACATATAATAATTGCTATGTATTTTAGAACAATTACTGCAAAGTCTTATTTCTTTCCTAAAGAGGCACATGAAAGAGAATTAGATCTTTTTGTGAGAGAAATAAACAAGAGAGAAAAACTTATTGATTCTGTATATAAAATTACAGATGCCGCAATAAAAATGAACTCTCAAGAGATGCCAGGACAAAAAACATGATTTCTGCATATACGCAAGACATCAAGCACAAAGAAGATGAGCTGGCTATCCAGTACTTACCTGCTGTAAAAGCAATGGCATTTAGATTAAAAGAGAGACTCCCTAGCTCAATTGACTATATGGATTTATCAGCCATAGGAACAGAAGAATTAATAAAGTTGGCTAGAAGATATGATGAAAAATTAAATGATTCTTTTTGGGGATATGCAAAAAAAAGAGTTTATGGAGCAATGCTAGACTATCTAAGAAGTTTGGATATTTTATCTCGTGCTAGCAGAAAGCTAGTAAAAGCTATAGATTATGCTGTAGAAGAACACAGATTGACCCATGAAGAAGAGCCAACAGATGCAGAACTGGCACTAATATTAGGCGAGAGCGAAGAAAAAGTTCATGAAGCTAGAATTGCATCTACTATATATACCGTTATGCCACTGCATGATCAGCTACAAGTTGGTGATGAAGGTGCTGCGTTAGCCCTTATTGAAAAAGAAGAGCTTATTGCTGTTATAAAAAAAGTTCTATCTGGATACAATGAAAGGGAACAGTTGATAATTCAGTTTTACTACTTTGAAGAGTTGAATCTAAAAGAAATTAGTGAGATTTTAGATATTACTGAGTCTAGGATTTCACAGATTCATAAATCAGTTATTCACAAAATTAAAGAAAGTGTAGGGGCATAATATGGCAGATATACTTTCACAAGAAGAAATTGACGCACTACTCGACGTTGTTGAGGATGAGGGTGATGATATCTTAGAGAGCTCAGATGACAATATGCTCCCACAAAGACAAGTAACACTTTACGATTTTAAGAGACCAAATAGGGTTTCAAAAGAACAACTACGTGCATTTCGTGGTGTTCATGACAAAATGGCACGTTCATTAGCATCTCAGATATCTTCTATTATGCGTTCAATTGTTGAGATACAACTTCACTCAGTTGACCAGATGACTTACGGTGAGTTTCTTATGTCACTTCCAAATCCGACAAGTTTTAATGTTTTTTCTGTAAAACCTTTAGAAGGAAGTGGTGTAATAGAGATAAATCCATCTATAGCATTTCCTATGTTAGATCGTCTTTTAGGTGGAAAAGGTGAACCATTTGACGCAAGTAGAGAGTTTTCAGATATAGAATTAAGTCTATTTGAGACTATTTTACGTGTAATGATGAGTACATTAAAAGAGGCTTGGGGACCAGTAATGGAGATTTACCCAACAATAGAGTCAAAAGAATCAAGTCCTAATGTTGTTCAGATTGTTGCTCAAAATGAAATTGTTGTTATGGTTGTAATGGAGATTATTATTGGACATAGTTCTGGTATGATGAATATCTGCTATCCAGTTATATCTCTAGAGCCAATTCTTCCTAAGTTAGCAAGTAGAGATTTAATGCTAAATGAGACAAGCTCCAAGAAAAGCAGAAATACAGAATTACAAGTTTTACTTGGTGGTGCAAAAGTAAATGTAGAAGCTAACCTTGGAGATGCAGAACTTACGATGAGAGATGTCTTAGATTTACAAATTGGCGATGTTGTAAGGTTATCAAGTGCAGCAAATGACATAGTAACGGTTAGCATTGATGGCAAAGAAAGATTCCGTGGTCAGATTGGATTAAGAAGATTTAGAAAATCAATACAAATTTCTGAAATAATAGATACAGAAAAAGATGCTGTTAAACGTGCATTAGAGAATTTTGAAAACATGAGACATGAAAAAATCTCTGGAGTTAGAGATATAGTAAATGATGATAATAAAAATGAAGGGTCAATAGATGAATAATTTTATGAAACTATTTGAAGATGAAACAATTGGTACAGTAGAAGCCCTTGTAGGTCAAGCACCAAAACTGGAGATGAAAGAGGAACAAAATTTAAGCATTATTTCAAATATCATTCCTCCAATAGTACTTGCCAAACTGAGTGTAAGTGGAGATATTAATGCTACTGCCATGGTTGCCCTTACCCCAAATCTTGCAGCTTCACTTTCTGATATGATGATGGGCGAAGATGCAAGTGATAGAGATGATGTAAGTGATGATGATTTAGATGCCTCAAAAGAGATTATCTCAAACATTTTTGGTGCAATTAGCAACTCTCTTTCTGCACAAAAAGAGATACCTGTTTTATCTTTTAAAATTGATAGTATTGAGTTTGTTGGAGAGGATTCAGACGTAAGCCTTGAAGATTATAGTAAAATGTATGTATATAAATTTATGATTGGAGATCTTACCTCTCTTTTTATGTTTATATTAGATGAAAATCTTAATAATTCATTAGAAGGCAATACTAAAGACAATAGTCATGATAGTATGTCTCCGAGTATGTCTTCAGTGAGTAGTGACTATACATCTAATGTAAAACTAAGTGGTGAAGAAATGAATAATATCTCTCTTATTATGGATGTTAAACTTCCTGTTCGTGTAAGAATTGGTAAAAAGAAAATGCTTTTAAAAGATGTTCTTAATATGGATATAGGTTCTGTTATTGAGTTAAATCAGTTGGCAAATGATCCATTGGATATTTTGGTAGATAACCATGTTATAGCACAAGGAGAAGTTGTTATTGTGGATGGTAACTTCGGTGTTCAAATAACTTCTATCGGATCAAAAAGAGAGAGATTAACTCAACTCAAGGCATAAAAATGAAAGCTAATAAAAATGAATTAGCAAAAAAGTATATAAAAGACATAAAGTCAGCTGACGTTTGGAGTGTCTTCAAAATTATTGCTGATTTTGTAAAAGGCTTTGATGAACTTGGTGAACTAGGACCAACTGTTACAGTGTTTGGTAGTGCAAGAACTAAAAAAACTCACCCTTATTATAAAAAAGCTCAAAAATTATCTTCGATGCTAGGTTCACGCGGTTTTAACATTATGACAGGCGGTGGACCTGGAATTATGGAAGGTGCTAACAAAGGCGCTATAAAACATCATGATGTTGAATCTATTGGTTTAAATATTGATCTTGCATTTGAACAAACAGCTAATCCTTTTACAACAAAAGATTTAAGTTTTGATTACTTCTTTTCAAGAAAAGTAATGCTAGTAAAATACTCTATCGCATATGTTATCTTTCCTGGTGGTTATGGAACATTGGATGAACTATTTGAAGCATTAACACTTATTCAAACTAGAAAAGTGACAGGTGTTAAAGTCTTTGTAGTTGGTGTAGATTTTTACAAACCACTCTTAGATTTTATTGAGAAAAAAATGTTAAAAAATGGCATGATAGATGAAGTTGACTTTGAGTTGATTAGATTAACAGATGATTTGAAATTGATTGTTAATGAGATTCAGCAATCATTGCTTGAACAGATTAAAATGCTTCAAGACGTTGGTCTAGGAGATAGTCAATACTGTAAATCACTTTCAGAATCTTCCGCAAGTAAGAATATAAAGACTAAAGATATATAAAATATGAAAAAAAATAAAAAAGTATTAGTTGGTATGAGTGGTGGTGTAGATTCTACAGTATCAGCTTTACTATTAAAAAAAGACGGTTATGATGTTGAAGGTTTGTATATGAAACTTCACTCAAAACCAGGTTATCATGAAGTACACTTATCACGAGCACAAAAAGCAGCTGATTTTGTAGGTATGAAATTACATGTTTTAGACCTACAAGAGACATTTAATGAAAAAGTTTTTCAACCATTTATAGATACCTATGCCGAAGGTAAAACACCAAATCCATGCGCTCTGTGTAATAGAAACCTAAAGTTTGGTGAAATGGTTAAGTTTGCTGATTTAATTGGAGCAGACTATGTTGCAACTGGACACTATATTAAAACAGATGGAAAATATTTTTATCAAGCTGCTGATGATACTAAAGATCAAAGCTATTTTCTATTTTATGTTCAAAAAAACGTTCTACCTAAACTTATCTTCCCACTTGGAAGCAGACATAAAAATGATATAAAAGAGTTTGCTGCATCTATTAAAGGACTGGAGTCTTTTGCATCTCAAGGGGAATCTAGTGAGATATGTTTTGTTGAAACTACATATACGGACCTTTTAAAAGATTATGTAAACGTAGATAATAGCGGTGAAGTTTTAGATAGAGATGGTAATGTTGTGGGTGAACATAAAGGTTATATGCATTATACAATTGGAAAACGTAAAGGTTTTACAGTAAAGGGTGCACACGAACCTCATTATGTACTGAGTATAGATGCTAAAAACAATCAAATCACTGTAGGCAAAAAAGAAGAGCTTGCTTGTAACAATGTAACTATAGAACACCTTAACATGTTTAATGATTCAGATGAATTTGATACAACTGTTAAGTTAAGATATAGAACAATAGCTGTACCTTGTCATGTAAAGATCGAGAATAACAAAGCAACAGTCACATTAAAAGAGAGTGTATACGGTGTAGCAACTGGTCAGGCAGCTGTCTTTTATGATGATGACAGGCTAATTGGTGGCGGTTGGATTTGTGCAGTTTAATGCACAAACCAATTACAACTAAAAACAATTTGAAAACTTTCCAAAAACTTCCCAACCGATTAAGATTCTTCTAAGCAACAACCCCCTATAATTCCCATCCACAAACAAAGAGACCTTGTCAAAAAGGCCTAGAGAGACTTCGAGTTGAAGCTTTTGAGATTGTTTGAGATCATTGAAAACTAAGCAAGTAAATAGACTTAATAACTAACGAAACAAGTTAGCGATTAGGCATTAATAAGTTTACTTAGAAATAACTAATTAACAACAACCGTCTATTCTATTTGAATCCAGCAATGGATCCCAATAGTATAGATACATACAAAGTCCACAGACTGTTCACGCGGTTTGTGGCAACAAAGCCAATGATTTTTAAATCTTGGGCAAAGATCAGTAATTTCACAGCAATGTGATCTTTACATAATTCAATTATGGAGAGTTTGATCCTGGCTCAGAGTGAACGCTGGCGGCGTGCTTAACACATGCAAGTCGAACGATGATTAAGAGCTTGCTCTTATGATTAGTGGCGCACGGGTGAGTAATATATAGTTAATGTACCTCGAAGACCGGGATAGCCATTGGAAACGATGATTAATACTGGATACTCCTTCTAAACTCAAGTTTAGTCGGGAAACGTTTTTTCGCTTCGAGATCAGTCTATATCCCATCAGTTTGTTGGTGAGGTAATGGCTCACCAAGGCAATGACGGGTAGCGGGTTTGAGAGGATGATCCGCCACACTGGTACTGAGACACGGACCAGACTCCTACGGGAGGCAGCAGTGAGGAATATTGCACAATGGGGGAAACCCTGATGCAGCAACGCCGCGTGGAGGATGACGCATTTCGGTGTGTAAACTCCTTTTATGAGTCAAGAAAATGACGGTAGCTCATGAATAAGCACCGGCTAACTCCGTGCCAGCAGCCGCGGTAATACGGAGGGTGCAAGCGTTACTCGGAATCACTGGGCGTAAAGGACGCGTAGGCGGGCTTGTAAGTCAGATGTGAAATCCAATGGCTCAACCATTGAACTGCATTTGAAACTACGAGTCTAGAGTATGGGAGGGGGAGATGGAATTAGTGGTGTAGGGGTAAAATCCGTAGATATCACTAGGAATACCGAAAGCGAAGGCGATCTCCTGGAACATTACTGACGCTAAGGCGTGAAAGCGTGGGGAGCAAACGGGATTAGATACCCCGGTAGTCCACGCCCTAAACGATGAACACTAGTCGTCGGGATGCTTGTCATCTCGGTGATGCACTTAACAGATTAAGTGTTCCGCCTGGGGAGTACGGTCGCAAGATTAAAACTCAAAGGAATAGACGGGGACCCGCACAAGTGGTGGAGCATGTGGTTTAATTCGAAGATACGCGAAGAACCTTACCTAGCCTTGACATTGATAGAATCTTTCAGAGATGAGAGAGTGCCCTTCGGGGAGCTTGAAAACAGGTGCTGCACGGCTGTCGTCAGCTCGTGTCGTGAGATGTTGGGTTAAGTCCCGCAACGAGCGCAACCCTCGTCCTTAGTTGCCAGCAGGTTAAGCTGGGCACTCTAGGGAGACTGCCTTCGCAAGGAGGAGGAAGGTGAGGACGACGTCAAGTCATCATGGCCCTTATGGCTAGGGCTACACACGTGCTACAATGGGGCGTACAGAGTGTTGCGATACCGCGAGGTGGAGCCAATCACTTAAAGCGTCTCTCAGTTCGGATTGGAGTCTGCAACTCGACTCCATGAAGCTGGAATCACTAGTAATCGTAGATCAGCAATGCTACGGTGAATACGTTCCCGGGTCTTGTACTCACCGCCCGTCACACCATGGGAGTTGATTTCACCCGAAATTGGGAAGCTAACCTTCGGGAGGCTACCACTTACGGTGGAATTAGCGACTGGGGTGAAGTCGTAACAAGGTAACCGTAGGAGAACCTGCGGTTGGATCACCTCCTTTCTAGAGTAAAGAGAGATCATTCGTTTGATCATCTTACAAAGAAAATCTCACAGAGATGTTAGTTATTAGTTTATTACTTGCTTAGTTTTCAGTGATCTAATCATTTGAAATGGGGGGTTAGCTCAGCTGGGAGAGCGCCTGCCTTGCACGCAGGAGGTCAGCGGTTCGATCCCGCTACTCTCCACCATTTCATTTTTTTATAAAGCGTTAAAATCAAATATAAGTTCTTAAATATAAGAGTTTATATTTGGTTTTAAAACCAAAAAGTTCATTAAATTATAATTGTTAAAGTCAACATATATAAGAGATAAAAGAATTTATTCAATTATTAATTATATTACTAAATAACTACAAAATCAACAGGATCTGTCTTGGATGATGTATAAGTACATTAAACAAGGTAGTGAACGCAAATTAGAAAAAAAGATATTAAGGGCCATAGGTGGATGCCTTGGCTAGTAGAGGCGATGAAAGACGTATCAGGCTGCGATAAGCCTCGGGGAGCTGCCAAAGAGCTTTGATCCGGGGATTTCTGAATGGGGCAACCCAGCATGGTGCGAATCATGTTACCCTTTCGAGGGGGCGAACTCAGGGAAGTGAAACATCTCAGTACCTGAAGGAAAAGAAATCAAACGAGATTCCCAAAGTAGCGGCGAGCGAAATGGGATTAGGGCTGTTAGTGATAATATATTTGTTAGGTGAACACTTTGGAAAGAGTGAGCATAGAGGGTGATACTCCTGTAACCGAAAACATTTATATGGTACTAGATTAACGAACGAGTAGGTCGGGACACGTGTTATCTTGACTGAATATGGGGGGACCACCCTCCAACCCTAAATACTACTACTAGACCGATAGCGAACAAGTACCGTGAGGGAAAGGTGAAAAGGACCGCGGTGAGCGGAGTGAAATAGAACCTGAAACCTATGGCTTACAATCATTCGGAGCACTATTGTCGTAAGACAAGTGTGACGGACTGCCTTTTGCATAATGAGCCTGCGAGTTGTGGTATCTGGCAAGGTTAATCGAACGAGAAGCCGTAGCGAAAGCGAGTCTTAATAGGGCGAATTAGTCAGATGCTGCAGACCCGAAACTAAGTGATCTATCCATGAGCAGGTTGAAGCTGGTGTAAGAGCCAGTGGAGGACCGAACGGGTAAAGGTTGAAAACTTTTCCGATGACTTGTGGATAGGGGTGAAAGGCCAATCAAACTTAGTGATAGCTGGTTCTCTCCGAAATATATTTAGGTATAGCCTCGAGCATTAGCATGAAGGGGTAGAGCACTGACAGGGCTAGGGCTGCTTACCGCGGTACCAAACCCTATCAAACTCCGAATACTTCATGTGTAACCTCGGGAGTCAGGCGGTGGGTGATAAAATCCATCGTCGAGAGGGGAACAACCCAGACTAGCAGCTAAGGTCCCAAAGTCTTGTCTAAGTGGAAAAGGATGTGGAGTTGCTGTGACAACCAGGAGGTTGGCTTAGAAGCAGCCATCCTTTAAAGAAAGCGTAACAGCTCACTGGTCTAGCGATTCTGCGCCGAAAATATAACGGGGCTAAGACAAGCACCGAAGCTCTAGATTTGAGATTTATCTCAAGTGGTAGGAGAGCGTTCCATTCAGCGTTGAAGGTACACCGGTAAGGAGTGCTGGAGCGGATGGAAGTGAGCATGCAGGCATGAGTAGCGAGAAAAGGGATGAGAATTCCCTTCGCCGTAAACCCAAGGTTTCCTACGCGATGCTCGTCATCGTAGGGTTAGTCGGGACCTAAGTCGAGTCCGAAAGGGGTAGACGATGGCAAATCGGTTAATATTCCGATACCGACGGTTGTTCGTTTGAGTGATGGGGGGACGCATAGAGTTAATCGAGCTCGCTGATGGAATAGCGGGTCGAAGGACGTAGGTCGAGAAGTAGGCAAATCCGCTTCTCATGAGACCGAGATCTTACAGGCCGAGCAATATCTTCGGATAGCGCTTGGAATCGATGATACTGTCGTGCCGAGAAAAGCCTCTAAACGAGAACAACCGTTGCCCGTACCGTAAACCAACACAGGTGGGTGAGATGAGTATTCTAAGGCGCGTGGATGAACCCTGGTTAAGGAACTCTGCAAACTAGCACCGTATCTTCGGTATAAGGTGTGCCCTGTTTGTTAGGAGATTTACTCTCCAAAGCGAATAAGGGTCGCAGCAAAGTGTCCCTCCCGACTGTTTACCAAAAACACAGCACTCTGCTAACTCGTAAGAGGATGTATAGGGTGTGACGCCTGCCCGGTGCTTGAATGTTAAATGGATTGCTTAGCTTTGCGAAGGCATGAAATGAAGCACAAGTAAACGGCGGCCGTAACTATAACGGTCCTAAGGTAGCGAAATTCCTTGTCGGTTAAATACCGACCTGCATGAATGGCGTAACGAGATGGGAGCTGTCTCAACCAGGGATCCAGTGAAATTGTAGTGGAGGTGAAAATTCCTCCTACCCGCGGAAAGACGGAAAGACCCCGTGCACCTTTACTATAGCTTGACACTGCTATTGGGATATTCATGTGCAGGATAGGTGGGAGCCATTGATTCTACGACGCCAGTTGTAGATGAGGCATCCTTGAGATACCACCCTTGAATATTCTGATAGCTAACTCCGTACAATTATCTTGTGCGAGGACAATGTCTGGTGGGTAGTTTGACTGGGGCGGTCGCCTCCTAAAAAGTAACGGAGGCTTACAAAGTTCGGCTCAGGTGGGTTGGAAATCCACCGTAGAGTATAATGGCACAAGCCGGACTGACTGTAAGACATACAAGTCGAGCAGAGTCGAAAGACGGTCATAGTGATCCGGTGGTTCTGTGTGGAAGGGCCATCGCTCAAAGGATAAAAGGTACGCCGGGGATAACAGGCTGATCTCCCCCAAGAGCTCACATCGACGGGGAGGTTTGGCACCTCGATGTCGGCTCATCGCATCCTGGGGCTGGAGCAGGTCCCAAGGGTATGGCTGTTCGCCATTTAAAGCGGTACGCGAGCTGGGTTCAGAACGTCGTGAGACAGTTCGGTCCCTATCTTCCGTGGGCGTAGGAACGTTGAAGAGAGCTGACCCTAGTACGAGAGGACCGGGTTGGACATGCCACTGGTGCACCAGTTGTTCTGCCAAGAGCATCGCTGGGTAGCTACGCATGGATGAGATAACCGCTGAAAGCATCTAAGCGGGAAGCCAACTTTAAGATGAACGTTCCCTGAAGTACGCTTGAAGACTACAAGCTTGATAGGCTGGGTGTGTACGCAGAGCAATCTGTTTAGCTGACCAGTACTAATAGTACGTTTGTCTTTTTTTTAGTTCACTACCTTGTTTAGTGTATTACATAATATACATATAGTTATTTAGAAAAAACATGTTGACTTTAGTCCTATGCTTTGAAATGGCATACGACACACGACAATCATAACTTAATGAGAAATCATTAATACCCCTTTATTGACTCAAAACAGTCAAGTAAAAGAACATCTAGGTGTCTTTTTACTTGATTGTCTAGGTGGCTATAGAGAGAGGGAAACGCCTGGCTCCATTCCGAACCCAGAAGCTAAGCCTCTCATCGCTGATAATACTGATCCTTGCAGGATTGGAAACGTAGGTCGCTGCCTAGTTGATCAATTTTACTTTCTCTTCTTTACTTAATTAATCATATTTATATTAAACATGACCTACATATTTACTTTTCATATCTTATATTGTCAATATTTTCACTTAATAATGGAAAATAAAATATTTTTAATTTATTTATTAACCCTTTTTTACTTATACTTTTATTTATTTTTTCTTTACGTATTTTACTGCATTCCTGTAAATCATTAAATGAAGTTAAAAAAACAATTACATTAATTATATGTGTTTTTTTAAACACATCTATCCATACTTTTCTCTGTATTGGTCCAAGATTTGGATTATCTATGATAATATCAATGTTTTTAGAGTTAATTGCTTTATTTTTCATTTTTAAATCTAGAGCGTCTATTTTATTTTTTATATCTTGATTGTTTCTCATATAGTTATATGCTTCATCATAACTATTTTTGTTGTATTGTTTTCCTATTTCTTCAACTGAAGAATCTCTATTTATTGCCAACGCACCATTATTATGCTTTTCTACCCAAGTACTTTTTTTAGAACATGGTGGCCCAACTAAAATGGTTACTGTGTTTTTTTTATTTTTAGTGATTTTAGTTTTATTTTTGATACTTTTAAATAAATCTATAAATTCTTGCATATATTCTTTATTATATAAATGAATTCTTGATTCATCTATCTTTCGTCCTTGTAAATCACACCGTACATATTGTGTTAACTCTATTAGTATATTCTCTTCATATTTGAATTGTTCTAGTAGTTTTTTCAGTGATGGTCTCTTATATTTTATGTGGTCAATAATTATATATTGATAAGAAATAATTTTAAAAATTTTTATCTTTTCATCATCTGTTAAGTCTGTTTTGTTTAATACATCTATTGATATGAAAACTGATACACCTTCAAAGTTTCCAAATGATACACGTTTATGTTCTTTATTTTCACTTCTAGTGTATATTCTACCTATATCATGCAAGATGACTGCCCATTTAACAATATTTGAGCACTTGTATTTTACAGTATTGGTATATGCCATCATAGTGTGAGTCCATACATCACCCTCAAGGTGATGCAGATTTAAATTATCTTTATCGTATGAGTAAGAACAAGCTTTCATCTGATCTACTAGATCATGATTTTTTTTAATAAACTCGTTTAGTATTTTCATAATATAGCTCTATTTATGGATTATATATTTAAACATAAGTTTGTGAAATTCAGTAAACTTAGGATAAAATTTTTCGTAATATCGTTATATATTATAACCTCTTTAATATTATCTCTATTGTACTTGAGTCCAATGTACAAATATCATTAATTATCGTACTATAATATAATTAATTTGTTTTCGAGGAGTATATTATGTCTAAGGTAATAGGAAAAATAGAAAGTATAGATGGAAAGTTTTATGTAAAAGCTGAGGATGGTTCGCTTCGTGAGATTTCAAAAGGCGATAATATCCATGAGGGAGAAGCTATTGTTGGAGATAGCTCAAATAAGGCTATTGATAGTGTAATTGTTTCTATGAAGGATGGTTATGGTGATATTGTAATTCTTGGAAATCAAGAGCAACTATTTGATTCTTCTTTAGCATCTGAAGAATTCGCTGAGAATGAGACAGTAACTCAGCCGAACTCTATAAAATCAATGTTAGATGATCTTGGTGAAACAGATGATATTGATAACCTTGAAACTGCAGCTGGAGGAGAAGGTGGTCCTCAATCATCAGAAGGTGGTGAAGCTAATTTTGCTGATGTAAATAATGCAAGTGTAGATATTAATGCAGATTTACGTGAACGAGAATTTGATAATACTCCAAGAGAAAAGCAAGATGAGAATGTTGAAGATAATGATCGTGCAGAAAGAGATAGATTATTAGACACTGACACAGATACTGACACAGACACTGACACAGATACAGACACTGACACTGACACTGACACAGATACAGACACTGACACTGATACAGACACTGATACAGACACTGACACAGATACAGATACTGATACAGACACTGATACAGATACTGACACTGATACAGACACAGACACTGACACTGACACAGATACAGACACTGACACGGATACAGACACTGATACAGACACAGATACTGATACAGACACGGATACTGACACTGACACAGATACTGACACAGATACAGACACTGACACAGATACAGACACTGACACAGATACAGATACAGATACTGACACGGATACAGACACAGACACTGACACAGATACTGATACAGACACGGATACTGACACAGATACTGACACAGATACTGACACTGATACTGACACTGATACAGACACAGATACTGACACGGATACTGACACTGATACAGACACTGACACTGACACTGACACAGATACAGACACTGACACAGACACGGATACTGACACAGATACTGATACTGATACTGACACAGACACTGATACAGACACTGACACAGATACTGACACAGATACAGACACTGACACTGACACTGACACAGATACTGACACTGATACAGACACAGACACTGACACTGACACAGATACAGACACTGACACGGATACAGACACTGATACAGACACAGACACAGACACAGATACAGACACGGATACAGACACGGATACTGACACAGATACAGATACAGACACAGATACTGACACTGACACAGACACTGATACAGACACAGATACTGACACTGATACAGACACAGACACTGACACTGACACAGATACAGACACTGACACGGATACAGACACTGATACAGACACAGACACAGACACAGATACAGACACGGATACAGACACGGATACTGACACAGATACAGATACTGATACAGACACAGATACTGACACTGACACTGACACAGACACTGATACAGACACAGATACTGATACAGACACGGATACTGATACAGACACAGATACAGACACAGATACTGACACAGATACAGATACTGATACTGACACAGACACAGATACTGACACTGACACTGACACAGACACTGATACAGACACAGATACTGATACAGACACGGATACTGACACTGACACAGATACTGACACAGATACAGACACTGACACAGATACAGACACTGACACAGATACAGATACAGATACTGACACAGATACAGACACTGACACTGACACTGACACTGACACAGATACTGACACAGATACTGATACAGACACTGATACAGACACTGATACAGACACAGATACTGATACAGACACGGATACAGACACTGATACAGACACTGACACTGACACTGACACAGATACAGACACTGACACGGATACAGACACGGATACTGACACAGATACTGATACTGATACTGACACAGACACTGATACAGACACTGACACAGATACTGACACAGACACTGACACAGATACAGACACTGACACTGACACTGACACTGACACAGATACTGACACTGATACAGACACAGACACTGACACTGACACAGATACAGACACTGACACGGATACAGACACTGATACAGACACAGACACAGACACAGATACAGACACGGATACAGACACGGATACTGACACAGATACAGATACAGACACAGATACTGACACTGACACAGACACTGATACAGACACAGATACTGACACTGATACAGACACAGACACTGACACTGACACAGATACAGACACTGACACGGATACAGACACTGATACAGACACAGACACAGACACAGATACAGACACGGATACAGACACGGATACTGACACAGATACAGATACTGATACAGACACAGATACTGACACTGACACTGACACAGACACTGATACAGACACAGATACTGATACAGACACGGATACTGACACTGACACAGATACTGACACAGATACAGACACTGACACAGATACAGACACTGACACAGATACAGATACAGATACTGACACGGATACAGACACAGACACTGACACAGATACTGATACAGACACGGATACTGACACAGATACTGACACAGATACTGACACTGACACAGATCCTGATCCTGACGGATCTAAAGATGGATCTAAAGATGGATCAAAAGATGGTTCAAAAGACGGATCAAAAGACGGATCAAAAGACGGATCAAAAGATGGTTCAAAAGACGGATCAAAAGACGGATCAAAAGACGGATCAAAAGATGGTTCAAAAGACGGATCTAAAGATGGATCAAAAGATGGTTCAAAAGACGGATCTAAAGATGGATCTAAAGATGGATCTAAAGATGGATCAAAAGATGGTTCTAAAGACGGTTCAAAAGATGGTTCAAAAGACGGATCAAAAGATGGTTCAAAAGACGGATCAAAAGACGGATCTAAAGATGGTTCTAAAGATGGTTCAAAAGACGGATCAAAAGACGGATCAAAAGATGAAAAAGAAAAAGATGACAACTCTGATGCAAACGGTAAAGGTGGTAATAAACACGACCGTGATGACAAAGATAAAGACTCTCAAGAGAATGCTGAAGATAAAAAATCTGATGATACTAAAGAGTCAGTAGAGACAATTAGCTTTAAAGAATCATTTGAAGATAATAACTATAGTGGTACATGGAGAGTTGTTAACGATAAAGACTGGGATGAAACAAATGGTATTGAAGTTGAAGATTCAGGTTTAGTTACAACTGCAACAGATGGCGATAAAATTGCTGAGCTAGACGCTCATCAAAATACTACAATATCTAAAGACTTTGATACTTCTGGTACTGATGAACTTACTGTTTCACTAGATTATCAACCAAGACAAGATTCTGAATCAAGTGATATGAGTATTACTATCAATGGTGAAAAATATGACCTAAGCCATGATGGTACAGCTTCTGAAGGCGTTGTGATTACAGAAGGTGAAAATGGTTGGTCAAACTACTCTATAACTCTTGATACAACTGATGTAGATGAAGTTTCTCTTGAAATAGCTGGAGAAGGTACAAGTGATAGTTACGGAGCATTAATTGATAATATTGAAGTTCATGGTACTGCAGAAGTAGCTTCTGACGCGAATGCTGAAGATAACAATACTTTCATAATGCAAACAGAACCTGATATTGATTTTGCTAGTATGGATGGTGAAAGCATAGATACTATTGACATGACAGCAGGTAAACATGAAATTTCATTAAGTATCGGAGATGTTCTTGATATGACAGATTCTGATAACACACTTCGTATAGATGGTGATGATAAAGATGAAGTGAATCTTGAAGGTGAATGGGTATTAGGAGAATCAGTAATAGTTGATAGTGGAGAAACGTATAATGAGTACACTGCTACTCTTGATGATGGTACAGATGTTACACTAGAAATTAGTCAAAACATTGATGTAGAAAGTTAGTATTTAAATTATCTAACTAATTGAGCTTTAGAATCACTTTTACTCAGTGATTCTAGAGTATAAGTATTTTAAAGTATTGGTTAAAAATGATAAAGTGGTTCATTGAACATTTCCCTGAATATGTTGCTAAAATGCGAGAGTGTAGTTACCATTATGAAAATATAGTTTTTAATCTTCATCACTTAGAAGGTGATGTATGGTCACATACTGTCATGTCTTATAATTTAGGTATAAAGCATAAAGTAAAAAGAACTATTTTATGGGCTATACTTTTACATGACTTAGGAAGAGTATTCACAAGGAAAGTTGATTCTGAGAATTCTAAAGTAATATTTGGAGATTTTGAAGGTGTGTCTTCTTTTGTAGCTTTAGAAATTTTAAAAAAAGCAAATGTTCCAGAAAATGAAATCATAGAAATAATAAAAATAATTTCATTCCAATATACAATAATTGATCATATAAAATATAACGATCCTTCTTTTGATGAGCTGAGTAAAATGTTTATATATGAAGAAGATTTGTTTAAAGATCTATTTGAATATGTTAGATGTGACTTGTTTGGCAGAATAATAGACGAAAGTAAAATAGAATATTATGATATTAATAGGGTTGAACAATCAATAAAAAAAATAAACCAAATTTCTAAAAATAAAAAAATAAAAACTACTAAGAAAAATATTTTGTACATATTGGTAGGACCACCGTGTTCTAGAAAAAGCAGTTGGGTTAATAGAAAATCAAAAGAATTTATTATAATAAATAGAGACTCTTGTGATGAAGAAATAGGTAAAAAGTATGGGAAACATAGTTATGATGAAGCATATGACTTTGTTAAAGAAAATCCTGATGTAGAAAAAGAAGCTGATGAACTATATAAAGCTAAAAGAGAGTTTGCTAAAAATTCAAAGAATAAAAATATAATTATAGATAACCCTAATCTCATGCTCTCAAATAGAAAAAAATGGATAACACCATTTCTAGATACACATACAATAAAAGTAATTGTATTTTTAGATTCACTAGAAAATATAGTCAAGTGTAGTAAAAAACGTTCAATTGAAATAAATAAGTATATTGATGAAAAACTCATAATAAGTAAGTTAAAAACCTTTTATTTTCCACTATATTCTGAAGGAATAGATGAAATAAAATATATCTTTAATAAAGAATAATATCTATTATAGTATTTTTGGTGTGGCTTGTTTGGTATAATAATAAATGAAAAAAAATAATAGGATTCTATTTCAAGGTGATTCTATAACTGATATGAGAAGAAGTAGAGGTGATAATATAAGTCATAACTTAGGGCATGGCTATGTATATATTATCGCTTCATATTTATCTTTGAACTATCATTTTAAAAATTACTCATTTATAAATAGAGGGGTAGCACAAGATAAAATTGAGGATATATCTAAACGATGGCAAAAAGATGCTTTGTCATTAAAGCCAGACACTCTTTCTATTCTAGCAGGCATTAATAACATAGGCTCTATAGTTAATGATAATGGCACTACAGATTTAATTAAATTTAGAGATATTTATATAGAATTGTTAAATGACTTTAAAAAAGAGATGCCAGGTTCGTCTATAATTATTTGTGAACCATTTTCTCTACCTGTTGATAAAAGAATGAAAAATTGGACTAAGAGAAAAGAAGTTCTAAATGAAACACATGATATATTAAAAGAGATATCGAGTGATTTAGATATACAATACATAGAATTACAGTCTGTATTTGAAGAGGCTTCAAAACTTAAACCATACGAGTATTGGCTATATGATGGTGTTCATCCATCACCGGCTGGTCACGCATTAATAGCTAAAACATGGATAAAAGAAGTTTTGAATATAGAGTTATAATAATTTTGAATTTATTATTTTGAAAAATAAATTTTTAAATTCTTTTGTATTAATGCGATTAGATTTTTTTATATCTACTAGATGAACTATAACTATATTTAATTTTGGTAAAATAACAAGCCATTGTCCACCAAATCCTCTAGCACAATATATATCTTTACTACTCCACCACATGTATCCATAAGAATTACAAAATTTATTATCAAGTATAGTATATTTTTTAAAACTTTCTTGAATCCATTGTTTAGAAATAATACTATTATTATGCCATTTACCATTGTTTTCCATTAATAAACCAAATCTAGCTAGGTCTAAAATATTCATTCTAAAGGGGTATGCTGGATGTATAGATGATTTTTTATCATATACATATCTCATGTCTTCTAATTTAAGGTTTTGCATTTTAATTTTGTCAGCGATATCATTTTTAAATGTTTTGAAAAATGATTTTTTTGTTTCTTGTTCAAATATTGTAAGTAGTGTATTAAAGTCCCAATTATTATAGTACCAATATTCATTTGCCTTATGACTTCCTCTTAAAGGTCTTATTTCTTTCATTTTTTTTGTTTCGTATGCTGCTGGATGATAAACACCGGATCTAGATTTTAATAAATCTGAAATTTTTGCTTCTCTCTCTGTATCAGTCAAGTTATTTATATCATTTATATTTAATTTTTGTAGTGTAGAGTTAATATCAATAGTTTTGTTCAGTATATATTTTCCATATGTAGCACTTAATATACTTTTTCTTATTGAATATAAATTATATTTTTTTTTCAAGTCCCCCCAACTATATACTATAACACCATTTTCTATAATGAGAACGCTACTTCTTGATATGTTTTGTGAATATTTTTTTGCTTTTGCTAATTTATTTATTGACCAACCCATATAGCTAGGATGTTTTATTTGTTCCCAGCTTTTTTCTGGAAAATATATTTTTGATTTATTATAATCGCTTAGAAGTTCTAATGCATTTAGATTAAGTAATAATATAAAATAAAAAAATAATAATTTATATAAAAAATTCAAATTTATTTCTTACCATCCCAATCAATCCCTGAAGTATATTTTGGTACTCCATAACTTACTACTTCTATGTTTCCTATATATACTTGCTTGTCTAAATTATTCTTATTTAATGAATTAAATTTCATATGCTCTTTTTTTGAAAAATTATAAAATCCAAAATATAGTTTATAAATCCCAGTTGTCAGATTAGGTTTTGGTCTTACAACTGCGTAATCTAAAACTAAATCATTTTTTTCCCAGTGTATAGGATTATATATTCCATTAGATATTGGATGAAAATCTTCGAAACTATCTAGGTTATCAATATGTTTACCATATATTTGTATTTCCCATCTATCCGTAGATAGTGAATGATATGGCATAAGTAGATTTTCAATTAAAAAACCTGTTCCCTGCCTAAATATTTCAGTTGTTTTAGATGCAATTAATTTAAAGGAAGTATCAAAAATGATATCTATTTTATTGTTTGATACCCACTCTGGCATAGTCTCCAAAAGGATGTTTGGTTTTTGGATATTTTCTAGGTTTATTGATTTTATTTTTTTAGTGCTATTATAAACTTTTTTTGGTGTTTTCTTATCTTCTATAGGTTTTGAATTATTATAAAATTCAATTACTAATTTATCATCTATATCTGCAAAGAAAATATCTTCAGATATTTGCTTTGTAAGATTGATGAATTTTTCTTTATATAGATTATTCTCTTTAACATTTTTTATAAAGTCAACTTGACCATTCTTAAGTTTTAGTGGATAAATTTCAACTTTATTAAATCCTGATTTATCAAACTCTAATACAAAACAAGCTGAATTATTTAGCTCTTTATGCCCAGAAATATTATCAACTAAAAAAGTACCCATATCATAGATGATAGGTTTATTTTTGTATAGTTCTATTCCATGTAATAGATGCGATGAATGACCAATAATTGCATCGTACCCAATATCAATAATATCTCGTGCAAATTGTTTTTCTTCATAACTTGGATATGATGTCCAGTTTTTTGTCCAATGAGGAGACAAAATAATTAAATCAGCATAGTTATTTGCTTCTTTATATAATTTTGTAAGTTCATTAATGATTTTAACTTTATCGGTAATATGAAAAACACCTGCTTTTGATTTAGTAGCACAATATTTATCTGAATCCCAAAATGTGAAAATTGATATAAATGCTAAGGTGACATCCCCAACTTTTACATATTCTGGTTTTATAGCTTCTTCATAATTACTACCACTTCCTGGAGTGGCTATATCTAAATCATTAAAAATATCTTTTTGTTGTTCTAGCGCAGAACTACCATAGTCAATACTATGATTATTTGCTGTTGTCAATATATTTATATCTAAATCAAGAAGTATATTAGCTAACTGAGGAGATCCTCTAAAGATAAATGGTCGTTTATCACCTTTTGGAGCGATAGTACCTTTGTTTGATATTACAGTTTCTAAGTTAGTCATTACAACGTCACATTGTTTTGTAAGTGAAGGTAAATCTCCTAGTATCCACTCTTTTCCATACTTTTCATAAAAGTGGTGCATTCGTCTTGCTAAAATACAATCTCCACTTGCAAATAGTTTATAAGAAGGTAGGTTGTTTGTAACTTTACTTAATTCAGTTTTAGCAATATCATTAAACTTTGTCACAGTACTAGTATCTTTTTTAAATTCTAAAGCTTTATTGAAATATTTAATAGCAGAATAATAGTTCTTATTCAATAAATTCAACCTACCTGTTTGGAATAAAAAACCAAAGTTATTTGAATCTTTTTCTTGAATCTTTTTAAGATATTTCATAGCTTCATGATATTTACCTTCTTCCCTTAAAGATATTATTAGTTTCATAATATGTGCTTTTTTCTCAATAGTAGAAAATTTGAGAGCATTTTTAAATTCTAGTGAAGATTTATGGTAGTCTTTTCGTTTAAAGTGAATTAAACCTGCATCAAAATGTGGATGTTCAGTATTGTAAAATATTTCAAATGATTTTTCAAGTGATTCGAGAGCATCATCATATAGCTTTAGTTTTATTTGTATTTTACCTAAAAAAGCCCATCCTGCACTCCAAGATGGCTCAGCTAAAACTATTTCTGTTAAAGTATATAAGGCTTTGTCATATTCTTCGTTATAAAACTGGAGTACGCCTTCTCTTGTTAATTTAATAATTTTATCATTTGAAAATATATCATATGATGGTATGGAATACTTGAATTCATAATTTTCAAGTAAATGAGAATTTAAAACTTTTTTCATGAGATTCATTTTATTGAAATAATACATAATATCATGCGGAGCACCATAGATACATTTTAGTGATACGTTCTCATAGTTATTCATATAAGACAAATGATAGATGTCGCCTAAATCTTCACTCCCAAAATATATGGTTAATTTACTTTTATTGTAATTATCTAATACTTTGTATAAGTTGTCATATATTATTTCATTCATTGTATATGGATTGTTAGGCATTCTAGAATCCAGCATTATTTGAGGTCCAAAAGCTACTATATAGCCAACATCTAATTTCAAACCAAATAAAATTGCGGCATATCCACCCATACTTGAACCAAACATGGTTATATTCTCTGGTATAAAATTATCTGTTATTTTTTTAATAATGCTTAGTAAATCATCTGCATCTTTTGAAAATTTTTCAATAAAACCGTTGTACCAGTTTTTTCTATGATCTCTAATGAAAAGTTTATTTGTTTTATAGTCGGAAAATAATTTATAACCAGTAAAGCTATTTGCATTAACACCACTAAAAATTATTATAAGTTTATCAGAGGAGGGTTCTTCAATAAATAAACAATTTTCGTTGTTATAAATATTTTTATTTATCATTATGTTCCCAATTATTTATTTATATAATTTACTAATAATCTACAATGTTTTATAAAGCCTACTTAGAAAGCAAGCTGCATGTTGAACACTATCAACTCTAACCCACTGGCGAGTTAGTTTAAACCTAAAACTATGAAGAGCTTTGTTATTTGGATGAGAATATGTTGATTCTTCTGAATTAAATGTTTTCATAAGTCCTTTTGCACTAAGTAGCATATTGTTCATAATCCATTTGGCTTTTTCTTCATCTTTAATGTATTTTGCTAAATAGTATGCACTTACAATACCTTCACACCTTGAAGCATCGTGATATACATGATCACCATAATCGTAATAAAAACCACCAATATAGTCCTTATTTGTCTGTAGAGTATTTTCTTCAGTATACATGTGTTCTAGCATAGTTTTAGTATCATTAAATACAAAGTCAATATAATTTTGTTTTTTAAATCCATCTACTTTTATCCATTCCTCTATAGCTTGCATAAGCCAAGCATCTGCAGGAAGTGAATCAAATAAATAGTCATATTTAATCGGTCTCACATCAACTAAGAAATCAAGAGCCATTTTTGATTTTATCTTAATATCTTCTTTTAAATTTTTTTCAATATCTTTTGTGTGTAAGTAGTAAAGAGCTAATCCTAATAGTGCTTCACCTGGATAGTAAAATGAAAATAATTCTTTTTTAATATCATCACTTGGATTTGTTATAGCTTTGCTATTATTGAATTTTGGGTGAATATAATAGCCTATTAATTCACCGTCTTTGTCTACTCTGCTTAATATATGTCTGACAAGACCATCCATCTCTTTTCTGTAGCACTCATCACCTGTCTTTATATAGTAGTGCATTATAGCTACAAGGCCTATGCCAGCGCCGCCAAGTTTCGATTTTTTATTAAAAAACGGATAACAAGCAAACTCTTTTTTGTATTTATGAGTTCTAAATGTAGATAGTAAAAAATCTATAGACTCTTTTGCTTTTTGCAAATATAGTTTATTTCCATTAAGTTCATATCCACGTATTAATGTAACTGTTCCACCACTATGTCTTAGTATATTATTGTACAGTGGGTCTATCATATCTGGATGCATATCATCAACTATAGTATTTTTGTATGAATCATAGTAATATAAAAAACTTCCATCTTTATTCATGTTTTTAATAAGCCAGTCTATACTTTTTATAGTTTTTTTAGCAATAATGTCCTTGTTAAATTCAAGCTCTAATGGATAGCCTCTCTCTAATTCCATAATTCTATCTTCAAAAGAAACATATGCTTCAGACTCTATAAAAGTGTACTCTATAGGCTCGCATCTCATAAAGTTAACTCTCTCACTTATTTTATCTGTAAGTTTTGAAACTCCACACTGTTTAGAGAGATAATTTAGTAATTGATTCACACTCATAATTGATTTTGTATATCCGTCTGTTGGCATAAAAAATCTAGTCACACCTTTGTATTTATATATTAATCCATTAACACCAGGTTCAAATCTATTTGGAGAGTTCATATTTAATGTAGTTAAATTTCTTATATTACAGTCATATTCTTTAGTGACAATTTCAAAAAGAATACGGCATTTTTTAGTATTGCTAATTGAGAAATTAGAAAAGTTATTATTTTCTTTTAGTTTTTCTATTACTCGGTTTAGTGTTTTTGAAAGTGTATCTCTTCTAGAACCCCATCTAACAGAATTATTGTTTTCTTGAAAAAGAGTTATGTAGACTTGAGAAATAGTTTTGTCAAAATTAAATAATGAATCATACTTATCCATTAGTAAAACATCAGTTTCTAAGGAGATTCTGATGTCAGAGAAAAAAGAGTTTAAGTCTTTAGAATTTCTCATATTTTATTATTTTAGTAAAAGGATTAATGAAATTCTATCATTTATATGCAGTTTAGAAAATATAGAACTTATATGTGCTTTTACTGTTCTTGTAGTTATATTAAGCTCTGAAGCAATCACATCATTAGTTAATCCATCTAGAATAAGGTATATTACTTCTAGTTCTTTTTGCGAAAGCCTATTTTCTATCAATTCCAAAGCATCTCTATTTAGAGATTGTTTATTGCTAGTTTTAGCAAGTTCTGCTGTTAGTTCAGGGTATGTCCAAATATTACCTTCAGAAACTGTCTTAATCATTTGATTATAGTGATGAGTTAGCATCCTTGAATTTCCATATGCTTTTATTCCACGCAATATTAACATTTTACCTGTCACAATTGCAGGAGATTTTTCTAAAACGATTAAGTTATTTGGAATTGAACCTGAAGATATCATAGTGTTTAATTCAGAAGCAATGCTGTCATAGTCAGCAATGATAATTAAGTTATTGTAATCGTTAAGTTTATCACTTAAAGAATCAACATCTGAGCATACAATACTGTCTGTTACAGCATGTCTTTGTTTCCATTCATTTATAATATCCATATTAGAGCTGAAAAATAGAATATTCATTTTATCTCTCCGTAAAAACATATTGTTTTGATTTTAAAATAGGTTTTAAAATATACTGCATAACAGTTTTTTGGCCGGTTACAATATCAACATTTACAGTCATACCGGGAATGATTTGTAATGGATGTTCTTTTGTTCCAAGGTAATTTTTCTCTGTCTCTATATGGATTATGTAAAAAGTATTTTCTTTGCTATCCGTAATAGTGTCAGGTGATATATTTACAACTTTTCCGATTAATCCACCGTGAATAGCAAAGTCATATGCTGATACTTTTACTTTAGCTTCTGCTCCAGGATGTAAAAATGCTATATCACTTGGTTTGATTTTTACCTCTAAAAATAGTTTCTCATTCGTTGGAACTATTTCAACTAAATCATCACCGGGCTTAATAACCCCACCAACAGTATTTATAAATAGCTTTTGAATGATACCATCAACCGGTGATTTAACCATAGTTCTTTCAACTTGATCACTAAAGGCAACTTGTTGCGTTTCAAGTCTTGATAGTTCAGCTGTAACTTCGTTTAGCTCCTTTTTAGCATTGTTTATAAATAATTGTTTTGACTCTATACGTTTTTGTCTATATTCTGTAATAGCAGAAGCTAAACGAGGAAGTGAAAGTTCAGCTGCTTCTATGTCATTTTCTATGCCGTTAGCTTCTCTTTTAAGCTTTAAAAAATCAACTTTAGACTTTACACCTTCTCTTACCATAGGTGCAGTCATAGCAATCTCTTCAGAAACATATTCTAATGATTTTTTTAAAGATGCAACTCTGGCTTTAGCTTCTATATACTCTTGTTTTCTTTGCTCTATTTGTTCCAGAAAAGAGTTGTCTTTAGCATTAAATTCTAATTTAGATGATTCATAAAGCTCTTTTGCTAATTTTATTTGTGCTTTTAATTCAGGAAAAGTTGTTTCCATATCTTTAAACTCTAGTTCATTTGCTTCAGCATAAAGTCTTAATCTTTTTGCTTGAAGCTCTTGAAATTTCATCTCATTTGTTTTTGATGAAGAGGTAGATTTAGCATTACTGATTTTTAGGATTATTTGATCCTTTTTAACACTTTCACCCTCTTTTACCAAAATAGACTCAACTATACCACCCTCTAAATTTTGTATAACCTGATTCTGACCATAAGGGATAACATCTCCATTACCTCTGGTAATCTCGTCTATCTCAGCTAAAGAAGCCCAAATTATAAGAAGAAAGATAGTAACTATCCATATCTTAAGCACTCTACTAACTCTCGAAGGCGTTTGAACCAAAATAGCAGAACTAAGACTATTCATAAATTCATAGTCTTTTTCATTATACTCTACAGGCTTATTTATTTTTTTCAATTTTGTCACCTTTGCCTTGTAGTTTTTTTAATGCTTCCTCTTTTGGGGCATCTATATATATTTTACCATCATTGAGTACAATAACTCTATCTACTATACTTAATAGTGTCATTTTCTGAGTCACAAAAATTGAAGTAGTTTCTTTTAGGTTTCTTTCTAAATTATCAAGAAGTTTTGATTCTGTTAATTGATCCATAGAGCTACTTGGCTCATCCATTAACATAATAGGCGTGTCAACTAAAAATGCACGGGCAATACCAATACTTTGTCTTTGCCCACCAGATAGACCTTGTCCTCTTTCTCCAATTGGCATCTCATAGCCTTTTGGATGTTTTTTGATAAACTCTGAAGTCCCACTTATATTTGCAGCACGTATCATCTGCGCATCACTTGCATGCGTGGCACAAAAGGTGATATTGTCTTTAACTGTTCCTCGAAATAGCATGATATCTTGAGAAACGTAACCTATATTTTTTCTAAGGTCTGCAGGGTCTACCTGCTTAATATCAATACCATCTATAAGAATTTGTCCAGAATTTGGTTCATAAAGTCCTAAAATTAGTTTATGAATAGTACTTTTACCTGAGCCAATACGACCAATAATAGCAACACTTTCGCCTGGTTTTATTATAAAAGAGACGTTTTTAAGTGCTGGAACATCAGTATTTGGATAAGAAAATGTTACATCAACAAACTCAATATGTCCACTAAAGTTTGGTCTTTCAAGGAATTTTTTACCATTTGGTCTTTCACTTGGTTGAGATATGATTTCATTGAGTGTATCATACGATGTTTTAGTATTTTCATAGTTAGTAAGTATAGAAGCAACTTGTCCCATTGGAGCTAGTGTTCTTGAGGTAAGAATTACTATCGCTATTAGTCCACCCATTGATAGTTCAAACTCTTGGATAAGATATACACCATAAACAATAATCATTACAGTATTTAATTGAATAAAAAGTTGAGTAATTGTAGGAATTGAAGCAGAGAGTAAACGAGATTTAAAGCTTCTGTTAGCTATTTCTCCAGTAGATTCTTCCCATTTCCATTGCGATTGACCTAGACTTCCGAGTGTTTTTAAAGTCTCTATATTGTTAAGTGTCTCTATTAGGATAGAACTCTTCTTTGCGCTTGCTTCATGAGTGCTCTCAATACTTGCACGCAGAGGTTTTTTGATAAGTATTGCATAAAGAAGGATTAAAAACATAGTAGCGATAGGAATAAAGACAATACTTCCTCCGATATAACCGATTACAGCTAAGAATATAACAGCAAACGGAAGATCGATTACAGCAGCCATAGTAGCATTTGTTAAAAAGCTTCTAATGGAGTCAAAGTCTTTTAGATTACTAGAAAATGAGCCAACTGAAGCAGGATGGTGAGCCATTTTTAAATCTAGTACTTTTTCAAAAATGATAGATGACATGATAATATCACTTTTTTTAGCGGCACTTTCAAGGAGATAGGTTCGAGTGAACTTTAAGAATGTATCGATTATGTAGATTATACTTACACCAATGGCAAATACCCAAAGTGTTTCAATAGCGTTATTTGGAACAACTCTGTCGTAAACATTCATTGTAAAAAGTGGAGATGCTAGAACAAAAAGGTTTATAAGAAGTGAAGCGTAAAGAACATCTTTGTATACACCCGCAGATAATTTTATAGTACTCCAAAACCAGTGCTTTTGATCCAAGTTTAGAGTTCTTGAATTTTCATTTGCATACTCAAAAGCTTTTTTAACCATAAAGCCATAACCTATATACTCATCTTCTAGTACATCAAAATCTACCCACTGCTCAACTGCTTCTTCCGCTGGCATTATTATTTTTACCTGACTTCCATCTTCACTGTATCTATCTAAGATACAAGCACTTTGGTTTGAAAGTAAAATTATCATAGGAAGTTGTAGCGGTGATATTTGTGAAAGTGGTTTTCTAATAAGACTTGATTTCAAGCCTGCCTTTTCTGCTGCACGAGAGAAAAGACCTTTTGCATTGTTAATAGAAAAAAGTTCAGGTGCTTCAGCCCCTGGTTCTATAGGTAGTCCAGCAGTTAATGCTTCTGCTGAAAAAGGTTTGTGATATAACTTTGTAAATAGAACCAAGCACTCAAGCAAGGAGTCCATTCTTAAGTTATCTGCACTTGTTATAAGCATATGTTTTGGCCTTTAGATTCTTATTTTTTCAGTTTTCTTACAATAATATCTGCACGATTGTTTAACTCGATTGAGTCATCGCTTTCATTACTAAACATTGGAGCTGTGTCAGCTTTAGAATGCAATACTATGAAATCAACATTCGCACCAGCTTCAGTAAGTTTTGTTTTTATTGTCTCTGCTCTTTGCTGTGAAAGTTGAAGTAATTGTTCTTCAGTCATCTTTTCATCTTCAACATTACCTAAAACATCAAACTTAAGGTTATCCCAGCCATATGGTTGAATCTGAGTAATCAGTTTGTTAAGTCTGTCTTGCCCAGCTCCAGTTAGGTTAGCACTGCCGTCTTCAAATAAGAAACCGCTATATCTTTCAATACGCTTAGTATCTTCATACACAAATTTACAACCGAAAATATTGCGCATCTCTGTAGATAGTGAGTTATTACAGATATCTTCTTCATCTACGATAAGGTCTCTATCTCTATCGAACGCTATTGGAAGGGCATCCTCATTTTTAGGTGTTTCACCTACAAGTCCAACATTTGAATAAACAATATCAGTATTTCCGATAACAGTTGGTACTAGTGTCCCCATAGCATCTAGGATTCTATATTTTGCAAAAAGCATACTGTACTCAGTGTTGATGATTTGGGATTTTGCACCGATGAAGTCATTTTGTGCAGCAAGTAGGTCAAGCAGTGAACGACGACCTAAATCATACTCTTTTGCATAAAGAGTAAGAGTTTTTAGAGAGAATTTTTTATAATCATTAAGATGATTCAATTGGTCAGCTAGTTTTTCATTAGCTGCCCATGAAAGATTAAGACCTTCTATAACTTCTCTTCTTAGAGTGTTTTTCAACTCTACTTCTTGATGGATTGTACTTACACTTTTTTGTAGTGCCGCTTCATCCGCAAAACCATTGAAAAAGTTGTATGTTAAAAATGCCATTGCACGGAAACGGTCGTCTTCTCCCTCTACTGCGCTTAGGTTTTTGTTCATAGCTTGAGATATTTCTATGTCTAAATGAGGATAAAAAGGAGATTTTTTCTCTTTGTATGTAGCTTGAGCAAGTTTGATATTGTACTTACTTACTAAAAGTGATGGATTGTTTTGCATAGCGTATTGTGCTGCGTCTTCTATAGTGGCAGGAAGTGCTACATTAAGTTCCGGTCTGGTCATCTCCTCTGGGTTCAGGTATCTTCCTAAAACTCTTTGCATACTGTAAGTAGCATCCATAAGTGTGTTTTCTTGAACAACATAGTTTGACTTTGCAAGTGAAAGAGATGATTCTATTTTATTTACTTCTGAAAGAGTAGTTAGACCTGCATCATAAAGTTTTTGTACTTTATTGAAAATTTCTTTGTTTATATCGATATTTGCTTTTGCAGTATCTAAAAGTTCTTTGTTCTTCATAACTTGAAGGTAACTGTTTACCATCGTAAATGAAGTGTCGTTAACTTTTTCTATATAGCTGTATGCTGCTGCTACAGTTCTATTTTCTTGTTGTTCTACTTGGTACTTAGTCTCAAAACCCTTAAAAAGATTATGAGTGTATGTTAATGAGTTTTGATATACAGAAAAATCAAATGAAGCATCTGCTAAACCAGGTCTAGCACGTTTTTCAGTATGTTCTGTACCAACACCTAAAGATAGGTCAACTTTTGGGTAGTATCCAGATTTTGCACTTTTAATATCTTCTTTTGTAGCGTTGTAGTTCTTTAGTCTTTCAAGAACAATAGGGTTTGTTGATAAAACTTCATCAACTGTAAGTTTTAAATCCTGTGCACTTAAAGATGCGACTACTGACAGAGCTAATAGTAATCTTTTTTTCATTTTCTTCCCTTATTTTAGTAGTATTTGTATTTAATTATTTTTTTTACTTAATTATAGCCTAAAAAGATTGACTATAATTAAGCTCTTATTTTAAACTTAACATTTTTATAACTATTGAAGTAGTTCTACTTCAATACGACGGTTTTCTGCACGTCCTGTTTTAGTCGTGTTATCAGCGATCGGGTTAGCTTCACCTTTTCCTATAGCAGTCATTCTCGTAGTTTTAATTCCATAACGAGATAGAGCTTCTTTTACAGCATTTGCACGGTTTTGTGAAAGTGTTTTGTTTGCTGCTGCACTACCGATGCTATCTGTGTATCCATAGATGAGTATTTGATATCCAGGATTTTCTTTTAAGAATAGTGCAAAGTTTTGAAGATCGTTAACAAGTTCTTCTGAAACATTGTACTTGCTTGGTGCAAAGTTTACTTTAAGTGTCGCAGTCTGTGGACAACCATAACCATCAACAACAAAGTCTTTACTCGTATCAGGACATTTGTCTTTTGAATCTACAATCCCATCATCATCACTGTCTAGCTCACAGCCCCTGTAGTCAACTTTAGTTCCTGCAGGAGTGTTAGGACATTTATCATCTGTATCTGGAACACCATCTTTATCTGAGTCAAGTTTAATCATACAACCACTTGCATCTACTTTTTCACCTGCTTGAGTGTTTGGACATTTGTCATCACGATCTAGTACACCGTCAGAATCACCATCAAGCTGTGCTTCTTCAACAGCTTTTACTACTGGTGCTTCTTCAACTGCTATTGGCTGAATGTAGGCAAATTCGCTATCTATTTTTGGTGTAACTTCGGATGCATTTAGCGAGAATACAAATAGAGATAGAATTAACGAAGTTTTTATGTATTTCATTTTAATCTTCCTTCTTAGGTTTTTATATAAAACTAATTTAAGTATGTTAACTAACAAAAGTGAGTTAGTAGTGAGTTTTATGCATGGATTAATATTTCTAAACTAGAAAAAAGCAATTTTTATGCCCAAACCATTTATGATATAATCTCAATAAATAAATAACAGTGGAAAAGTAATTAATGCTCTCATCAGATGTAAGTTCTATATTAAACAACAAAGATAAATTATTAACTCAAATATATTTCGATTTACAGAGATATTTTGAAGATAAGTATGGATCAAATACTGTAGTTTTCATGGAGATAGGAACTTTCTTTGAAGTATACGAAGTTAACAATGATGATGAGCAGGTGGGAAAAGCTAAAGAGATAGCTGAACTTTTAAACATCCAACTAACTAAGAAAAACAAAAACATCATAGAAAACTCTGACAAAAACCCACTTTTAGCAGGTGTACCTGCAGTCTCTTTTGAACGCTATCTAAGTCGTCTCATCCAAGAGCAAAAATACACTATAATCGTAGTGAAACAAAAGGGCAATCCGCCAAAGATAAGCAGATATATCTCACAAATTGTCTCACCTGGAACAAACTTTGATCATATAGTTGATAACGATGACAACTACATAGCTTCAATACTAGTAGACTGTTATAGGGGCATTTACAATGTCGGTTACTCTGCCATAGATGTGACAACTGGTAAAACTTGGCTCTATGAGACACACGGAACAAGTGAAGATCCTTCATACGCACTTGATGAGATATTCAATCTTTTAAATATCTACCGTACTTCAGAAGTGGTTATTAGCTTTTTGGATGGAGTTCAAGATCCCAAGCATGTGGTTCAGTATTTAGAGATTGCAGAACATTATCACTACTCTGTAAATAACCAGCGACCAAAGGTGGACTTTCAGAACAAACTTTTTGCTGAAGTTTATCAGATTCAGTCACTACTTTCTCCCATAGAGCATCTGGACTTAGAACGCAATCCGATGATAACAGAATCTCTTGCTGTCTTAGTTCACTTTGTTATAGAACATGACATACACATAGTTCAAAAACTAAACCGTCCAAACCTTATAGATAACCGCCGTTTTATGTATCTAGGTAACAATGCACTAGAGCAAGTAGGAATCATCTCTAAAGACAGAAATGAGTTTACACTTTTAAAGATGCTGGACAAGAGTGCAACGGCAATCGGGCGAAGGCTTTTAAAAGAGAGACTTCTAAATCCTATTATGGAAAAAGATGAGTTGGAACGTCGTTATAACCTGATAGAGAGAGTATCATCTCACACAAGGTTTTTAGACGAGACTATGCGCGGAGTTTATGACCTTGAGAGACTCTCCCGCAGACTAAACCTCGGACGTCTACATCCATTTGAGATGAACCATGTTTTTGAGTCTATGGTTAGTGTAAAAGATCTGATGGGGTATGTGAAAAAACATAAGATTCAGAAGACTCCTTTTCATGAGTCAGAGCTTGATGAGTTTTTAAGAGATATAAGCAAGAGTATAGACCTTGATGTTTCCCGCCGTTTTACAAATGCAACCGTAGATGAAAACTTCCTTATGAGCGGAGTAGATGAAGCAGTAGATATTTTGGTAGAGCAAAACGCTACGATGCTCATAGCTTTTGAAGATATCATGAGTAAGATAGAGGCTCTTCTTGAAGCTTCAAATGCAAGTTCATCAAGTCGTCTTGTATCTTTGGGTGTTTTAGAAAAAGAGGGTTACTATATCTCTTTGAGTAAAAACCGTTACTCTATGATAGAGAGCGAGTTTAAAAACCATGAAGACTTTCAAGAGTTCAATGTTAAAAAACTTACAAACAGCGTAAAAATAACATCTCCATTTACAGATACGCTCTCAGATAAGATCATGAAAAACCGCAGAAAGATTGTGGTTTTAGTAAAAGACAGATATATCCAGCTTCAAGCTCTGTATGAGAGACGTTACTCTCTGCTTTTCTCTCGTGTGATTGCTTATGTTGCAGATTTGGATGTTGGTGTGAGTTCATCTAAGGTGTCTCAGGAATACAAACACTCAAGACCGATGATAGTAGATGTAAAAGACGATGAAAACTTTATGCAGGTTATGCAGCTTCGTCATCCACTCATAGAAGTTCAAGAACGTGGCGGCATCTACGTACCAAACGACATAGTAATGGGAAATCGTGATTATATGGACTTACCACATCCTGAGACTGTTATGCTAGAAGTCGGTGTACATGACGGACATGAGATAAACGGCGTTCTTCTTTACGGTATCAACTCTAGTGGAAAGTCTTCGCTTATGAAGAGTATCGGTATAGCAGTTCTGATGGCTCAGTCGGGCTTTTTTGTAAGTGCTGCTGTTATGAAGTTCTCTCTTTTTGACTCTATATTTACAAGAATCGTCTCAAAAGACAACCTAGCAAAAGGGCTTTCAACTTTCGCAGTAGAGATGCTAGAGCTTAAAAATATATTTAACCGTGCAACTGTTCGCTCACTCATACTTGGTGATGAGATAAGTCATGGAACTGAGACACTTTCAGGTGTTGCCATAGTCTCTAGTGCCATCATAAAACTCTCACGTCTTCGCTCACTTTTTCTCTTTGCAACTCACTTGCATCAGCTCTCAACTATGAAAGAGATTACTACTCTTAACAACGTAGTAGACTTGCATCTAAGTGTAGAGTATGATGAAGAAAAAGATGCACTTCTGTTTAACAGAGTTTTACAATCTGGAAGTGGTAGTAGCATCTACGGTCTGGAGTTTGCTAAGTCTCTTCACATGGATGCAGAGTTTCTTGACATTGCGAACAAGATAAGAAAACGACTTGCAAATGACTTTGATGAGCTGGAACTGCTTGTGAAGAAAAAGAAAAGCAAGTACAACAAAGATCTATATGTAACTAAGTGTGTAATATGTGGAGCAGTGGCAGAAGATGTGCACCACATCTCACAACGCTCACTTGCTGATAAAGCCGGTTTCATAGGTCACTTTCACAAGGACAACAAACACAACCTTGTACCACTATGTAAAGAACACCACAACGACATACACAACGGAAAACTTCGTGTTGATGGTTTCATGATGACTTCAAACGGACTTGAACTTCAGTTTGAAGAGCAAATGAAAAAGCCTAAAACTGCTGAGGTAAACGAGCCGGAGATAAATGAGCCAAAAGCTAAAGACGCATCTGATGAATTTGTTTTGGATGATTGGGATTAAAATATTATCGTAATGTTTTAGTTAAATTTTTTTATAAATATATTTCATTAATGACGAACCTAAAATAGCTATTGCTAAGATTTCTTCTTTTTCTTTTTTAGTTAGTTCTCTATTGTCTTTAATTTGACCTCTATGAGCAATGTCATTTCTAAGTTTTCTTAGCCAATTGATTTTGCTAATCAATTCTTTTTCAATAGGTGTTAAATTATTGCTTTTACATATTAGTGAGAGTAAATGATTTAATTGATGTCCATAAGTTGCACCAGTAACTAAAAAATCTTCTACACTTTTTTTACCTTTGTTACTATCATTGTCTTTAACAAACTCTTTAAAGCAAATTTGGTTACATAATAGTTCTAGCGTTCTATTAGCATTCATAATTAGTTCTAATGGCTTGTTATCAATATAGTTATCCATAGCTTGAAGTAAATTAATATCTGAAATATCATCTTCTTCAAATAATATCCATTGTACAGATATTGATAAGCTATCTTCTCTTTCTGAAGGAATTATTTCCTTAAAAATATTAGAAGGAAAAAAGCTAAATATATTATTGTTAATTTCTTGCATATGACGAGGATTATTTGACATAAGTTTTAATGGAAATAAATTTCCAGATGGTGTTAAATTCATATCTAATATATTTGCATCTTTTGGTATTCCCATTTCTTCAAAATAAATATCATTGATTTGATTTTTTTTCATTAAAATCGTTCCAATATTTGTTTGAGAACCTAAAGTTTTATAAACCTCATTGAAAGCATTGTATTTAACAACTTCAATAAGCATTTTTAACATTTTTATTTGCTCATTAATAGAACTATTAGCTGTACATTGAATACAATCTATATTATTTCTAAGACAGTACATGTCTTTTAAAATATGTACACCAAATATATTGTCTAGAGTTGGTTCATAATCCCTACATTTAGGGCAAGTATATTCCTTTAGATTGTCTGATATTGATTGAGTGAAACCTAATGGGTATTTTGTATTGAAATTTGCTTTTCTTTCTGTTTTTTGTTGTTTCAAAAACTGCTCTGATTTGACTTTTTCTTCTTCAATTTTTTCAATATTTGGTATATATTTACCGTCAACTTTTTCTAACTTATAGTACCTATAAAATTTCTTATCTTTATCTTGCTCAAAATTTGATAGTTCTTCAAAGTCATCATGTTGGTTTGTAGCACTTATTAAAGAACCTTCACTATTAAGTTTTCCATATCCAAACATGTTGTTTATCTCCAAATACTATAATTCACAAATAGTACTATTTTTTAGATTAAAGGTTCATCCCTATATTTAGTCTCCACTTTTAAACCGAAAATCAATCAAAAGTCTTTTATAATCAAAAAAGTGTATAATTACTTTTTTTAGACAAGGAATAAATATGAAAAAATTAATAATATTAGCGACTATAGCGCTGACTTTGATGTTTAGCGGATGTACACAAGAGACACAAAACAAGATAGGTAGAAGCATCCAGAACTGGACAGGGACTGACGGTGTGCTTGATATCTATATGGGTGATAAACTTGTGAAGAGATTCATTAAAATTGACAAGCTTTCAACTGCTGAAGCTACGCAAGGAAACAACCCAAGAACATACAGATATGGTTACGGTGTACTAGATTCAAACCAAAATTTGAAGGTAGATGCTGGAGAGAAAAAGCTTTACTTTGAGATAAGTGATTACTCTACTTCATACATCTTTTACGATAATCCAGGTGCTGAGAAATAGATGAATATAATAGAACTTTTTAAATACTTAGTAGAGCAAAAAAGTGAGACACCGGATGATGGTGGGCTACTAGACTTTATAGAAAACTACTTACCAGATTTTACTGCTGTGCGTGTTGACGAGGAAGATGTAAAAAATCTTTTTATCTACAAGAAGTTTGGAGAGGGTGAGCATCTATGTTTTGCAGGACACGTTGATGTTGTTCCTGCCGGAAAAGGTTGGGACACTGACCCTTATGAGGCAGTAGAAAAAGACGGATACATCTTTGGTCGCGGTACTCAAGATATGAAAAGTGGAGTAGCGGCATTTACTCAGGCTGTTAAAGAAGCTGAAAACTTCAACGGCACACTATCTCTTTTACTTACTTCAGACGAAGAGGGTGATGCTATAAACGGAACTGTAAAAGTTTTAGAGTACTTAAAAGAAAACTCAATGCTACCAGATGCTGTAGTAGTTGCAGAGCCGACATGTGAAGACAGGTTTGGAGATGCCATCAAAGTAGGGCGCAGAGGTTCTATTAACGGTTACATTACTTTAAAAGGAAAGCAGGGTCATGCTGCATATCCCGAAAAGGCTATCAATCCCATCCACAACATCGCACCTAGACTTTTAGGTATGGCCGGTGTGAACCTTGACAACGGAGATGAGTTTTTTAGTCCTAGTAAGTTTGTAGTTACAGACATTCGTTCTGGGATGCAGGTTACAAATGTAACTCCAAACCATCTTGATATGATGTTCAATGTTAGAAATACAACTCTTACAACTCAAAAAGAAGTTACAGAGTTTGTAGCTTCTAACTTAGACGGTTTAGACTATGATCTAAAGCTGACACAAGGCTCGTACCCATTTAAAACTGACACAGATACAAAACTTGTCAGAAAGATAGATGAAGCCATAGAAAGCGTTACAGGTATCAAGCCGAAGCACTCAACAGCAGGTGGAACTTCAGATGCAAGGTTTATATCTCCTATGGGTATAGATGTTGTGGAGTTTGGTGTTATCAATGACACTATTCACGCGGTTAATGAGAGAACAACTGTTAAGGAAGTTCAAGAACTATACCAAATCTTTAAAAATTTGATCAGTAACTGGAAGTAGGGAAATATATATGAAACATTTGTTTTTAATGCTAGTCCTGATTTCAATTCTATGGAGTGCAGAGCTTGATTGGTCAAATGATTATGAAGCGTCACTTGAAGTTGCAAAAAAAGAGAACAAGCATCTTTACGTGCTCGTTACTTCATCAACTTGTCGTTGGTGCAGAAAATTTGAAAGCACAACTTTGCAAAATGAAAAAGTTTTGAAGATGCTTAACGAAAAGTATGTTTTAGTTCATGCAGATAGGGACATAGATGATTTACCTTCATGGTTTAATGTAAAAAGAGTTCCAAAACATTATTTTGTAACTTCAAAAGGTGAGGAGATTTACTCATTTGTAGGTTACTGGGATGAGTTGGACTTTAGATCGTTTTTAGGTGATGTAGATAAAGAATATGAAAAGAAAATAAAACAAGGAATTATAAAATGAAGTTCGTACAAACAAGCAAAGCACCATCAGCAATAGGACCATATTCACAAGCAGTAGTAGCAAATGGAATGGTATACACTTCTGGACAGATTGCACTGACGCCAGAGGGTAGTGATGAGCTTTTAAGGGAAGATGTAGTTGTTCAGGCTGTTGCAGTTTTGAGAAATCTTGAAGCGGTACTAATTGAAGCAGGCAGTTCACTAGATAATGTTATAAAAACAACAATATTTTTAGCAGATATGAATGATTTCGCACTTGTAAATGAAGTATATGCAGAAGCTTTCGGTTCACACAAGCCGGCTCGCTCAACAGTAGCTGTAAAAACTCTTCCTAAGAATGCTCTAGTAGAGATAGATGCGGTGGCTTTAGTAAAATAATCGTATAATCATCTAAATAAAGGAGATAATATGGCTTTTGTAGAATCATTCGGAGCAGCCCAAGTTGTTACCGGTTCATGTCATTTACTTACATTAGAAGATGGAAAAAAAATACTTATAGATTGTGGAATGTTTCAAGGTGAACTTGAAGAAAAAAATGCAGAATCATTTGGTTTTAATCCAAAAGATATTAGCTATCTAATTCTTACCCATGCTCATCTAGATCATGTAGGGCGTGCGCCACTTTTATATAAAAGTGGTTTTAGGGGAGAGATTATTTCTACCCGTTCTACATTGGGTCTTGCTAGTGTAATATTACTAGACAGTGCGCATCTGATGAAAGAGAATTACTATCACCGTTTTAAAAAAGCACAAAGATGCGGTGAAGAAAACAAGCTTTTACAGCCTCTTTATACCTCTCTGGATGTTGAATCACTTCTTACATTACAAAAGTCTTTTATGAAATACGAAGAACCTCTAGTCCTAGATGATAATCTCAGTGTTACTTTTCATAATGCTGGTCATATTTTAGGTTCAGCTTTTGTAGAAATAAGCTTTTTAGAGAGTGGTATGCAAAAGACTATTGTATTTAGTGGAGATCTTGGTAACAAAAATGACTTTCTTCTTCCTAAATTGGTTGACGGTAATGTCGCAGATGCTTTATATATAGAGTCAACTTATGGCGACAGAGAACATAAAAATATGGATGATTCTATTTCTGAGCTCAAAAAGATAGTCATAGAGACTCTCAAAAATGATGGAAATGTATTGATACCATCATTTGCTGTTGATAGAACTCAAGAACTGCTATGTATTTTTAAGCAAATGAGCATAGATGGTGAACTACCTAAATGTAGGATTTTTTTAGATAGTCCTATGGCAATCCGTGCAACAAGGCTTTACAATAAACATGTAGATGAGCTAAGTCAAGGTTGCCAAGATTTTATGCAAGAGAGCGGCTCTATTTTTGATTTTGCCAATTTAGAATATATTCAAACCCCAGATGAGTCTAAAAAAATAAATGAAATTGCCAGCGGTGCAATCATAATAGCCGGAGCCGGTATGTGTAGTGGTGGCCGTATTTTGCATCACTTTAAACATCGTTTATGGAATGATAAAAATGCTGTAATATTTGTTGGTTTTCAGGCAAAAGATACACTCGGTAGAAAAATTGTCGAAGGTGCAGAGTTTATTGAACTTTATAATGAAAAAATTATAATAAATGCAAGCATACATACTGTCAACGGTTTCTCAGCCCACGGGGATCAAAAGCAGATGATAGAGTGGATGAACTCTTTTGAGAGAGTAGATAATATTTATATTGTCCACGGAGAAGAGAATCAACAGGTAATATTTAAAGAAGAAATTTTAAAACAACTTGAGAAAAAAGCTCATATTGTTAAAGATAAGGAGCATATATATGTCTAAAATATTGTTTATACTCATATTGTCACTTAGTGCAATCGCCGATACTTTTATCGTACAGAGTGATAGCTCAAATATAAATTTTTCCGTTGATAAATTTCTTTTTATAAGCGTAGATGGAAAGTTTAGTAAGTTTAAAGGCAAAATTACCATTGATAATAATATGGTTACTTCTATAGATGGAATTGTAGATATAAAGTCGGTGGACACTGATAACGAAAAAAGGGATGAAGATTTAAAAGGAGAAGGCTACTTTAACGTCACACAACATCAATATATTTATTTTAAAGCTATAGCTGTTGATGATAAAGAACTAGAAGCTGCAATAACTATAAAGGGAATTACTAAAAAAATAAGATTTAATATAGATGAAATAAAATCTACAGGAACTAAATTAACATTAAAAATATCTTCAGTGGTAAATAGAGAAGACTTCATGTTAAATGGTTCTTTTAGTTCTGTAATTGCAAATGATGTAAAAGTAAGTGCTACATTACAGGCTTATCTTCAATAAATTTCTCGTTAACCTTCGTTAACCTTAGGTTTTACCTTAATTAATCCAATACAGTTAAGCTTTTAGTAGATTAAATTTTACTAGGAGTTTATTATGAGTATCAGCAGTATAAATAGTACGGTAAGTGGATTATCTCAATCAATGCAAATGCAACAAAGACCTGAACCGCCTTTAAAAGATCAAGTCGATGGAATGACTGCAGATCAAAAAGAAGAGTTTGATAGTAAAATATCTTCTTTTTCAAAAGAGCAGATGATGTACTTTATGAGTCTAATGAAGACAAATGAGAGTGAAATATCTGCAATGTCTCAAGATGAGGCAACATCGGCTATATTTGAGATTATGGATGAAGCCGGAAGTATTGAGAGTTTGAGTGAAGTTGAAGGTATATCTGTATTGGATATATTAGAAGATGTTGGTCGTTCAGGACCTCCAGGTGGAATGAGACCACCTCCGCCACCAAGTGAAGAGTTACAAGATCCGTTGGCTAGTTTGACTGAAGAGAGTCTTAGTGAGTTTTTGGAGATGCTTCAATCTATGACGATTGAACAAAAGCAAGAGTTCGGTTTTTCTATGATGGAAGCAAAAGAGGAACTAGCTGGACTAGATGAAGAGTCTGCATCTGAGATGTTACTAGCATTGCTAGAAGATGCTAAAACATCTACTACAAACTCTTCAACCCAAAATGCTATGTCAAACTTCACACGCGGTGGTAGTTTTCTTGATATTTATTCATAAAGTAGATAGACTACATCAAAAGAAATTGAGGTAGTGATGATAGATGTATTAGTCATAGAAGATGATAAAGAGATAATAGATATCTTAAGTGAATACCTGCCTAAGTATGGCATGAAAGTCATAGGATATACAAACCCTTTATCAGCGTTAGAGTCTTTTAAAATAGATAACTATGATATTGTGATTCTTGATCTCTCACTACCTGATATGGATGGCTTGGAAGTCTGTAAAATCATATCTCAAAAGTATAATATTCCTATTATCATATCAACTGCAAGAAGTGATGTCAGTGACAGAGTAAAAGGTTTAGAATTAGGTGCTGATGATTATCTTCCTAAGCCATACGATATAAGAGAACTTGTAGCTAGAATACAGAGTCTGCTTAGACGAGTAAAAGGTCTAAAAGCAAATCCCCAGAGTAGTTTCTCTATTAACGAAGAAAATATGACAATATCTAAGGATGCTGAAGCTCTTGATATGACTTTAGCAGAGTATGAAATACTAAAACTCTTTTTAGACAAAAAACAGATGGTGCTATCACGTGAATATATTGCAAACAATGTAAACTCTGTTCGCTGGGAGTCTACAGATAAAAGCATAGATGTAATCATAAGCAGAATCAGACATAAGATAAAAGACAGTACGAAACAGCCTAAATATATTAAGTCTATTCGCGGTGCCGGATATAAGTTTATAGGTGAGTAGATGCTAAATCGACACTCAATACTTTTTAAATTAAATATTATATTTATAATAACAATCATATCTGTAACTGTTATTTTTTTAATGCTTGATGGATTTATTCATAAAAGAAGTAATTTTGATTTGGGTTTTCATCTAAGACATATAGATAGAAATCTACATCGAGATGGTGAGATAGAAATAAAAAACCTTATACTACCGCAAACTTTAGAAATTGTAGAAGATATGAGTATAGTTACTAAGGCAAAACCTATTGAAAAAAGAGATTTTTTTAAACAACCCCCAAAAGTACCGTTTATAAAAGAGCATGGAAAACCGCCGCCACCATTTTTTAAAAGAGAACATAGTTTTGATTTGCTTAGATATAAAGATACTATTTATGTACATATAAAAGAGAAAAATTTTGAACTTCTCTTAAGGTATCATGAACAAGAGTATAAGCAAATAGTTCTATTTATAAGAGTAGCTTACTTTGTTTTTTTAGGTATTTTAATTATAGTTTATTATATGATACGAAAAAATATTCAAAGTCTAAAAACTCTGCAAAATAGTTTAAAAGACTATGAAAACGGTGTTGTAGATGCTACAAAAGTATTAGATGGAAAAGATGAAATAGCCCTCGTTTCAAAGCAGTTTTATAAGGTTGCTTCAAAACTAGAAGCCGTAAATGAGTCGAGAAAACTTTTTCTTAGAAACATGATGCATGAGTTGAAAACACCTCTAACAAAAAGTAAGTTATATCTGGGATTTATGGAAGAGTCCAAGATAAAAGACGGCTTGGAATTATCTTTAAACAAACTCGAACTTCTTATAGATGATATGGCAAATATTGAAAAAATCACGACCGATAATGTAGATATAGATAAAAAAGATTTTAGAGCAATTGATATTATTGATAATGCCATGGATATGCTTTTTATAAATAAAAACGGGGTGATTATTAAAGATGAGTCAACTATGGTTATGTCTGTTGACTTTAAACTATTTAGCATTGTCTTAAAGAACCTCATAGATAATGGTATAAAGTATTCTGCAGATGGCATGGTTTTTGTAGAGTGTAAAGATGAAAAGATATATGTAAGTTCAAGAGGGGAGAGGTTGGAATATAACTTTGTCAACTATCTTGAGCCATTTTTTAAGGGTGACTTGAATGAGATAAACCAAAGAGGGTTTGGTTTAGGACTCTATATAGTGAATGAAATCCTTCTTAAACATAGATTTGAGTTCCTATATGAACACAAAAACGATAAAAATATCTTCATTATAGATACAACTGCATAAAACACTTTTTGATTTAATACACTTTATTTACACTATTTTAAGTTTGATAGTTATACAATTCTATAAATGACCGACGGTCAGTCATTTTAAGTAAAGGAAAATAATATGGCAATTATTGTAGACAAAGTACAAAAAAGAAAAGATATAGCACTGGCTTGTAAAGAGATTTTTTTTCAAAATGGTATTAATGATCTTACTGTCTCTCAAGTGGCAAAAACTGCAGGGGTAGGTAAGGGAACTATATATGATTACTTTAAAAATAAAGAAGATATCGTTTTTGAGATTGTAAATATTTTAATGCAAGAGCATAATGAAACGATGCATAAGAAGTTAAAAAGTGAATCTACTACAAGAGAGAAAATAAAAGTCTTTGCAAGTATATTTTATGATGATAATGAAAAAGAATTAAGACAACTATATAAAGAATTTATCTCTATATCTTTAACAAATCCGGATAAAGAGATGGTTGACTTTCAAACAGCTCATACTAATCACTACTACAACTGGTTCGTAGAAATATTAAATGAAGGTATAGAGAAGGGCGAGATAATAGATGGTTCACAAGAGTTTGCAAGAGGGCTTTTTGTGATGGCTAAAGGTATGTTTATATCTAGCTCTGTTACAAATACTATTGATGATTTAAAATCAGAGATAGATAAGTTTACGGATGCACTATTTAATCTTATAGAGGTAAAAAAATGAATAAACTAATCCTTTTAATTATCCCTGCTTTTATATATGCAGAGAGTCTTAAGTCACTGCTTGATTACGCAACAGAGAATAGTGACTTGGTAGTTTCAAAGACTCTTACTCAAAAAGCAAAAGCGTCAGAAGTAGAATCTCGTGAGAGTGCTTACTTTCCAACAATAGATGCTGGTGCTTTTTATCAGTCTCTTGATGAAAAAACACCTATGCAAGCCGGTGATGTATATAGTGGGTTTGCAAAAGTATCTTTTGATATTTATGACGGTGGTAAAAAATCTTCACAGCTTTCTCAAACTGAGAACGAGTACAAGGCAAGCAGTTTTGATTCAGAGTCAACAAAAAAGAGTCTAAGCCTACAGATAGTTCAAGACTTCTTTAACATCAAAAGTCTAAAAGCATCTTTAGCATCTAGAGAAGAGGCAAGAAAGTCTCTACTAGAGCAACTAACTCGCATGCAAAGATTTTATGCAGCTAAAGTTGCAACAAGCGATGATGTAGATAGACTCCAAGCAGCTTACGATACAAACATATATGAGATGGAATCTATAAAATTTCAAATAGTATCTGCAAAGAAATCACTGGAGTTAAAGGTAGGAAAGAACATTGAAACTCTTGATGATTCAAAGTTTAGAGAGTTTTCAAAACAGACAAAAGAACTGATAGACAGTGTTAAATCTCTTATGGCTAAAAAAGATGCACTCGTAGATGGTGCTGAGTCGGTGGACAGTGCCTACTACCCGCAACTAAAAATAGAAGATACATTTAGTGTTTACGGTTATGAACGTTCAGATGCTCTGCATCCAGAAGGTGTGGACAATCAAAACAAACTACTACTTTCTTTAAACATGAGAATCTTTGATTATGGGACTGTAGCTAAGAGTAAACAGGCGTTAATAATTAATTCACAAGCTTTAAATACTCAAGTATCGTATTTTAAAAAAGAGCAGGCTATGCGTTATGACTTAGCACTCTCTGCTATAGAGACAAGTAACATAAAAATAAAAAGTGCCAAGAGTGCTTTAGTCTCAGCAACAAGTGCGTTTAAGACAATCAGCAAAAAGTATGATGCAGGAATTGTTGACAATATAGTCTATTTAGATGCGCTGAGCTCTCAGACAGAGGCTAAAGCACTTTATGAGACATCGATGAATGACTTGGAAATCGCATATGCAGCGTATTACTACTACGCAGGAAAAAAAATAGAGGAGTTTTTAAAATGAAGAAAATAATTTTAGTCACTTTAGCTTTAGTAGCTAGCCTAAGCGCACAAGAGATATACGCAACATTTAATATAGAAGCTGACAAAAGTGCAAATCTTGCCTTTTACTCTAGTGGAATCATAGATAAAGTATATGTAGATGTAGCCAGTAGTGTGAAAAAGGGTGACAAGTTAGTAGAACTTCAAAATGATGACTTAAAAGCATCTCTAAAGATTGCAACAGCATCACTATCTGAAGCAGAAGTTACTTTGAAGTTTGCTAAGAAAGACTATGACAGACAGCTTCTTATCAAAGACCTGATAGATGAAGCAAAGTTTGACCAGTATGAGCTTGTATATGAAAGATCAAAAGTAGCAGTAGCATCTGCAAAAGCAAACTTGGCTTATCAGCAGTCGCTTTTAGACAGAAGTATTATCTTGGCTCCATTTGACGGGATTATCTTTGAGAAGAGTGTTGAGGTGGGAGATGTTGTAAGCGGGATGATGCTTCGTACTATTTTTAAAATACAGAGCCAGTCAAAAAGAAAATTGGTTTTTGAGTTTGATCAAAAGTACTGGAAGAGTGTAAAAGTTGGAGATAGTGTTAAGTACACAGTTAATGGTGATAAGGATAGTTACACAGGTAAGATATCTAAACTATATCCACATGCTAACAGTGATAACAGAAAGATAAAAGCAGAAGTTGTCGCTAATGGTTTTATAGTTGGTCTTTTTGGTGAAGGGTATATCATAGTACCTGATGAAAAGTAGTCTTAGATGTATAAGTTTTCCATAAATAGACCTATAACAACATTGATGTATGTTGTTGCATTGATAATCTTTGGATTGATGAGCTTTAAGTCTATGCCATCAGCATTATTTCCTAATATTGACTTTCCGATGGTTACGATTAAAACAGTTTATCCTGGAGCAGAAGCTAGTACTATTGAGTCCCAGGTAACTGACAAGATAGAAGAAGCAGTTTCAAGAATCGGCGGTATTGATAACATCATATCTACTAGTAGTGAGGGTGTGAGTGTTGTAACTGTAAAGTTTTTTTTAGAGCGTGATATAGATGAAGCGACAAATGATGTAAGAGATAAAGTCTCTGCAGTTATCATGCCTCGTGATGCAAAGACACCTCTTGTAAGTAAGCTCGATATTGGTGGAGCTTCTATAATCAACATCTTCTTAACTGCAAAAAATGAGACTATTCAAAATCTTATGCTTTTTGCAGATGAGAAGGTAAAACCAAAAATACAAAAGATAAATGGTGTAGGTGCCGTAAATATCATCGGATACAAAGATAGAGAGATAAAGATATATCCAAACCCGAGACTTTTAAATAAGTTTGGCATCACAGTTCGTGAGTTAAATGAGATAGTCGCAAAAGAGAATGTAAAAATCGGTGGCGGTAAGTTAATAACCAATACTCAAGAGTTTATACTAAAAACCAAAGCAGATGCGCTGAGTGTACAAGAGCTTGAAAATATAAAAATAAAAGACGACATTAAACTAAAAGATATAGCAACAGTGACAGATGCCTTAAGTGATGCAAAAAGTTACGCTTCATATAATGGTGAAGAAGGCGTTATGCTAGAGGTTCAAAAAATCTCAGGAACTAATACTATAGATATTGTTAAAAATGTTAAAAAGGTGGTTCCCCAACTTCAGGGTTATGCAAAAGATAATTATGAAGTAAAAATCTTAAATGACACTACACCATTTATCATACACTCGCTAGAAGATGTTGAGTTTGACCTTATCTATGGAGCATTTTTAGCGGCTATTATTGTTTTAATATTTTTAAGAAACATGACAATTACTCTTGTTTCTGCACTATCTATTCCTGCATCTATCATGGGTACATTTGCTCTTATGGATTATATGGGATTTGATTTAAACAGGATGACTCTTATCGGTCTTACTTTGGCTATTGGTATTATCATCGATGATGCTATTGTTGTCATCGAGAACATCTACAAAAAGATGGAAGAGGGTATGGGTAAGTTTGAAGCATCTGTAGAAGGTACAAAAGAGATGGCTTTTACTATCCTTGCAATTTCTGCGATGCTATTGGCTGTTTTTATTCCTGTTTCATTTATGAGTGGAATTGTTGGAAAGTTCTTTGAATCATTTGCTATGACAGTTGGTTTCGCGATTATTATCTCATATACTATTGCACTTAGTTTTATTCCAAGTATTAGTGCCAGAGTTTTACATAAGGGTGAGAGCAAGTTCTATGACAAGACAGAGCCTATTTTTAAGGCGTTAGAAAGAGGTTATGAGAAGATACTAAAACTTGTACTAAGATTTAAAGTCTCAACTCTTATCTTAGTATTTGTAATCTTCTTCGCATCTCTTAGTCTATTTCCAAAGATCGGTATGGATTTTATCCCTAAAGAGGATAAGTCAGAGATAGAGATAAAGATAAAAGCAGATTCTGGCATCTCACTCCAAGAGATGATTAGAAAGTCTAAAGAAGTTGAGGACCTTATACGAGCAGATGAGAATGTTGTCTACACAACTTTGACTATCGGCTATAACACGGCACAAGAGAAACACAAGGCTCTTATGTATGTAAAACTAATAGAAAAAGATGAAAGAGAGTTAAATCAAGAAGAAGTTACTCAAAGTCTTAGAGCCAAGATGAAGCCATTTGCTAAAGATATGTTTATAACAGCCGCAGCTATTCCAAATATCAAAGGTGCCGGTGTATCTGTACCTTATCAGATAGTTCTAAAGTCAGACTCATTTGAGGACTTGCAAGTTGCAAAAGATAGACTAATAGAGCATATGAAAAAGAAAGAGGGTTTTGTTGATATAGATACAAATTTAGATGATGCAAAACCACAAATAGATATAAATATTTTAAGACAAAATGCAAATAGACTTGGCATCTCTGCATCTCAGATTGCAGAAGCTATCTCAACTGCATTTTCAAGTGATTTGGAGATATCATACTTTGAAGAAAACGGTAAGCAGTACAATATTACTCTACGTTTTGATGATGAAAACAGAATAAGCATAGATGATATCAAAAAGATTCAGCTCCGTGCCCAAAATGGTCAGTTTATTTATCTTGATGGTCTTGTTACTTTTACACATAGTAAAGCACTATCTTCAATAAACCACTTTGATAGACAGAGACAGGTAACTATTTTCTCAGATTTGTTTGGGCTTGACCTTGGTGGAGCAGTTGCATATACAAGAGAGTCTATTGATTCCCTTATGCCAGAAGGTGTTACTTATAGATTTACCGGTTTTGCTGAAGAGATGGAAAAAACAGGTAAAGCTTTTGGTGTGGCGATTGGTCTATCTGTAATACTTATGTTTATCATTCTAGCGGTTCTTTATGAGTCACTCATTCAGCCGATAATTATTATGATGGCGCTGCCTCTTAGTATCATAGGTGTTATGCTAGCTCTTTATGCATCTGGGTTGCAGTTTAGTCTATTTGTAATGATAGGGTTTATGCTTCTGATGGGTATGGTTGGTAAAAATGCCGTGCTTCTTGTTGACTTTGCGAACAACGCAGTAGAAAGCGGTAAAGACGCAGACTCTGCACTTATAGAAGCAGGGGAGAAAAGACTTAGACCGATTTTGATGACTACTATTGCCATGGTATTTGCTATGTTGCCACTGGCAATAGGTGATGGACTAGGTAGTGAGACAAAAGCACCGATGGCAATTTCAATCATCGGTGGACTTCTTAGTTCAATGGTTCTTACACTGCTTATAGTTCCTGTAATGTATAGACTTATCAATCCTTTTGACAGATGGTTGAGAAAGTTTTATGAAGTGAAACATATAAAAGATGGCAAATAAATAAAAAAATGGTTAGAATAACTGCATGAAACATTATAAAAAATTATTATCATTACTGGTCGCATCTACACTAAATGCTGACCAGTTCTCATTTCAGCTTTATAATGATTTTTTTGCAGGGACTGACCAGCACTTTACAAACGGTGTAGCTTTTAGCTGGCTAAATGATACATATAAGCACGAAGATAATAGTTCTGTTAATGCATATGGTAATTTTATGGTCAATACATTTAAAGTAATAGCTCCAAATGGCCTTGATAAATCAAAGCGTTATAGTTCAGGTACAAGCCTTTCACAAATAATTATTACTCCAATAGACACAACTATTTCCACTCCTCAATATGATGATATTCCTTACGCCGGTTATTTGGCACTGGGATTGTATCTTTTTGAATGGGATGACAATAGTTTTAATGAGTATAGAGTTGACTTTGGTGTTGTAGGCAGAGAGTCCGGTGCTAAGCAGATGCAAAATACATTTCACTCTCTCATCGGCAATCCACATGCAAAAGGTTGGGATACTCAAATAGGCACAAAATATACAGTTAACGCTCTATATAGACGGGGGTATAGAACTTGGAAGACAAATAAAGTAGGTCGTCTCAGTATGGACTGGTTCAATCATTTTGGTGCTGAGTTAGGTAACTTTGAGATAGATGCTTTTGGTGGAACAATGTTTCGCATAGGAAAAAACTATATACAAAATTTTAATGTTCACTATCCATACTTAAGAGAAGAAGCGGGGCTTTTAGAAGTAGACAAAATATGTCATGGCTTTGGCTGGTCGATAAGTGCTGGGATGAATGGAGCTGTTGTAGCTTATTCATATATAATCGATCAGGCTAAAAAAGATGGATATAACATCAGTCAAAAAACTTTTAATGCTTCTTTATACTTAGGTGCAGAGCTTTACTACAATGTTCATAAACTATCATACTTCTACCAATCTCAATCCCCATACACTAATGAGCAAAAGGGTGCTGATACTTATGGCTCTCTAATGTACTCATATCAGTTTTAACTAAATTGTAGCTCTCGTTAATACTTCATTAACCTCAAATTAAAGCATCGTTAATCTTACAATCTTATACTTCTTATATCAAAAATAAGGAGTTCATCATGAACAAGAAAATTATTATAAGTTTAACAGCAACGGCACTACTGGCAACATCACTACTAGCTTTCAATGGGCAAGGACAGATGCAACAAGGAAATAACCAAGGAATTAAGCAAGGCAAGATGATGCAAGGTCAAATGGGTCAAAGAAGACCAATGTTTTTGCACATGATTATGAAGCTTGATTTGAGTGATAAGCAAAGAGCTGATATAAAAGCTATTGCAAAAAAGAGTATGCAAAATATGCCAAATCCTCATGATGCATTTACAGATGCTACTTTTGACAAAGAAAAATTTGTTAAATTGGCAAATGAGAGAAGAGATTCTAAAGCTCAGAGAAAAGCAGAGATGATTGAAGAAATTTATGCAGTTCTTGATTCTTCTCAAAAGAAAGATTTAAAAACAATGCTTGATATGAAGGATATGATGAAAAAAAAGATGATGTTAAATAGTAATTGTAATATGCAAAATTGCAATAATAGAAGATGACACTAATCCAAAAATGGATATCATAGTATCAGAGTATTGCAGATAATACAAAAATAATTTAAGCAGGAATTTCTTAGTGATACATATTGCAATGGTAGAAGATGATACGGAGTTAGCCGATGTTTTAACTCAGTATCTATCAAAGTTTAACATCTGTGTTACAAATTATGAAGACCCTTTTATTGCACTTAGTGCTATCGCTTTAAAAGAGTTTGATTTAATAATATTAGATCTTACTCTTCCCGGACTTGATGGACTTGAAGTTTGTAAAGAATTAGTTACAAAGTATGACATACCTATAATCATCTCAAGTGCCAGAAGCGATATAGCAGACAAAGTTATAGCACTGGAACTTGGTGCAGATGATTATCTTCCAAAACCTTATGATCCAAGAGAATTAGAAGTCAGAATCAAAACAATACTTAGAAGATTTAATAAGCAGATGCCAAAGGCTTTAGATGAGGTAAAAGAGATATTTACTTTAGATGAAGAGAGGCAAGAGATTAAAAAAAACGGCAAGTTTATAAAATTCACTCCCGCAGAATTTCAAATAATGTCTCTGATGTGTAAAAGAAAAGGTTTTGTAGTTTCAAGATATGATATTTTGGATAGTTGTGACTTTCTAAATAGCGATGAAGATAGTGGAAGTATAGCGGTAATAATAAATAGAATTAGACATAAAATAGAAGAAGATTCTAAAAAACCGGAGTACTTTATAACTATTAGAGGTGTGGGGTATAAATTAGTAGAATGAATAAAAACTCAATAATCTTTACAATAACTATTACCTTTATTATTGCTCTTGTGCTGGTACTGGTAAGTTTTGGCATCCTTTATAAAGTCAGTGAAAAAAGAGAAGATTTTTTAATTGTTAAAAGAAATATGGAAGCTACTAATATGTTTTTTAGAGAGTTTAAACATGGTGGTTTAACTAAAAAGTTAGAAGAAGATTTAAAACTTATAAATTATTCTATAATCAGTGACCAAACAGAGCAAAATAAAATACTTAATGACCCAAACTTAAAACACAGTGAAGTTGAGACAAGAGGTAGAGGAAGAGCAAAGATTCAGCAACTCAGACTTGCAGATATCTCTTATGTATATATTCATACTATAAGAGGCAATGTCATTTTACTAAATAACAACCAAGCTGTAAGTCATAAAGGAACCATATTAATTGTATTTATTGTCATATTTTTAACATTTATTTTTTTATTCATAAATACTTTAAATAAATTAAGACCATTAAATATATTAAAAGATAAAGTCCAGAATTTTGGAGATGAAGAATTTGATGTCTCATGTTCGAGTGATAAAAAAGATGAGATATCTCTTCTTGCCAATGAGTTTGACAAATCTGCTAAAAAACTAAAAAAACTAAAAGAGTCTAGAAATATTTTCATACGAAATATTATGCATGAGTTAAAAACTCCAATCACAAAGGGCAAGTTTTTAACAGAGCTACCACAAACATCAGAGAACAATGAAAAAATGCAAAAGGTCTTTTACAGACTGGAAACACTTATAAATGAGTTTGCATCTATTGAAGAGTTGATGTCTACTAAAAAAGTATTAGATAAAAAAGATTATTATTTAGCTGATGTTATTGATAATGCAGTTGATATTTTGATGTGTGACGAAGAGAGTGTAGTTCATGAGTATGAAAACATTAAAATAAATATTGACTTTAAACTCTTTAGTATCGCTATGAAAAACTTACTTGATAATGGTATTAAATACTCTCCGGATAAAAGAGTAGTAGTAAAAACTGAAGATGGCAAAATCATCTTTGAAAATATCGGTCAAGAGTTGCAACATTCACTGCAAGACTATTATGAACCATTCTTTAATGGAGATAACGTAAAATCAAATCAAAGCTTCGGACTTGGATTCTATATCATCAGCAATATATTAAATGCAAATGGTTTTAAATTAATTTATAAACATGAAAATGGCATAAACAATTTTATTATATACTAACTATAGTTGTTAAAAAATGCTCTACTCTCGATCCCTTGGTCTTTCTCACTACTCTATCACAATTCTTTGAAAAATAAATAATATTTACACCTCGTAGTATAAGTATAAGTTAAGTTATCTTCCATTACAATTAACTTTAATGAATACATATTCACATAATAAAATGAATGTTCATTCATAAGCTTTGATTTCCAAGATAAGGGGTAGATCATGATTGAAAAACGAGAGGCCTTAGCAAAAATGTTTAGTGCTAAAGGATCGAAAATTAATACCAACCGTGGTGCTGAATATTACGATGCTTTAATGAAAACAATGACTAAAAGGCTAGATGAGCTAGAAAAAACACCAGCCGCGTCTAAAGCATCAATTCACGCTATTTTAGATTCAGAAGGATTAGACAGAAGAGATTTTATGAAGTGGGCGAGTGCAGCGTGTGCAGCGTTAATGCTCCCATCTAACTTCACACCTCTTATTGCAAGGGCAGCTGAGCTTATGAATAGAGTTCCAGTTATATGGATAGAACTTCAAGATTGTGCAGGTAACTCAGAAGCAATCCTAAGAAGTGACGCTCCAACAATTGATGAATTGATTCTTGAAACAATTTCATTAGAATTTAACGAAACATTAATGTCAGCAGCTGGTCATCAAGCTGAAGCACATTTAGAAGAGGCTATGCATACATTTAAGGGTAAATATCTTTGTGTTGTTGAAGGTTCTATTCCTTTAGCTATGAATGGTCTATATGGAACAATCGGTGCAAAGGGTGAGACTTTTGTAGATCACTTAAACCGAGTTGCAAAAGACAGTGCTGCTGTTGTTGCAGTTGGTACTTGTGCAACATTCGGTGGTGTTCCGGCAGCTTCTCCAAACCCAACAGGTGCAGTTGGTGTTCAAGATGTTGTTCGTGGCAAGCCTATTATTAACATTCCTGCTTGTCCTGCAAATCCTGCAAACATTACAGGTACTATACTTCATTATGTTCTCTCTGGACAAATTCCAGAACTAGATCACTTAAACCGTCCTAAGTTTGCATTTGGATATAGAATCCATGATAACTGTGAAAGACGTGCGCATTTTGACGCAGGTGAGTTTGTAGAAGAGTGGGGTGATAAAGGTGCTCAAAACAATTTCTGTCTTTATAAGATGGGTTGTAAAGGTCCTATGACATTTAACAACTGTTCAATTGTTAGATACAACAGTGGAACAAACTGGCCTATTGGTGCTGGACACGGTTGTATAGGTTGTTCAGAACCACAATTTTGGGATAAATATGCTCAAGAGAGACCAATGGCTGATACTCACTTTAAAGCACCAGGCGGCGGAGTAGAAAAAACTGTAGATGAATTTGGTTTAGGACTGCTTACAGCAGCTGGTATCGGTATTGGTATTCATGCGGCAGCAAGTGTTATAGCAGGGAAAAAAGAGGGGGATGAGTAGATGGCAAGCAAACATATAATAGTAGATCCAATAACAAGGATTGAAGGACATTTAAGAATAGAAGCAGTTATTGATGAGAATAATGTAATTACAGATGCATTTGCCAGTTCAACAATGTTTAGAGGAATAGAGACAATACTAAAAGGTAGAGATCCTAGAGATGCTGGACTTCTTGCAATGAGAATATGTGGTGTTTGTACAGGTACTCACTATCAAAGAAGTATTGAAGCAGTTGAAGATGCTTTCAAACTAAAAATCCCTAAAAATGCAAGAATCGTAAGAAACTTGATTCAAGGTGCACTTTATGTACACGATCATGTTGTTCATTTTTATCATCTTCATGCACTTGACTGGGTAGATATTACATCTGCACTAAAAGCTGATCCAAAACTAGCAGCTGCAGAAGCACTAAAATGGGTAGATACCCCTCATGGAACTGGTGAAGGTGAACTTAGAGCTATTCAAGAAAGAGTTGGTAAATTTGTAGCACAAGGTCGTCTTGGTATTTTTTCAAACGCGTATTGGGGAAATAAAAACTATAAATTATCACCTGAACAAAATCTAGTTGCAGTGGCTCACTACTTACAAGCACTTGATATGCAAAGAGATGCATCTAAAATGATGGCTATCTTTGGCGGTAAGATGCCTCACCCACAATCGTTAGTAGTTGGTGGTGTAACTTGTGTTCAAGATATTCAAAATCCTGCAAGAATTGCTGAATTTAAATCACTTCTAAACAAGTTTAGAAATTTTATTAAAAATGCATATATTCCAGATGTTCTTATGGCTGGTACTGTTTATGCAGATGAGGCTCTTGATGGAACTGGTTCAGGACTTAAGAACTATATGAGTTATGGTGACTTTAAACTTGATGATACAGGATTTTATACATCATCTCAACTATTCCCAAGCGGTGTAGTACTAAATGGTGATTTGACTAAACTTTATCCACTAGATCAAACTAAGATTACAGAAGATGTTTCTCATGCTTGGTATGAAGGTGCAAATGATAAAGGTCTTCACCCGTATGATGGTGTTACTAACCCTAAGTATACAGGTTTAGAGAAAAAAGAAGATGGTTACTCATACTTAAAAACTAAAGAAAAATATTCTTGGATTAAGTCACCTCTATATGATGACACAAGAATGGAAGTTGGTCCATTGGCTAGAATAGCTGTTGGTCTTGCAGCTGGTGATGAAAATATTACTAAGTATGCAGTTAGTTTTTTAACTAAGCTAGGAAAGACTTTAGGACTTAAGACTGCTGCTCCTGCATCTGTAATTTTCTCAACTGTAGGAAGAACAGCTGCTCGTGCTATTGAGACAGAGCTAATGGCTGATGTTATGATGGGCTGGGTTGATGAGTTGGCTGCAAATGTAGCATCTGGAGATATAAGTACTTGGACAGAGTTCGATTTTGACAAAGTATCTAAAGATGCTAGAGGTTTTGGTATGGCTGAGGCTCCTCGTGGTGGTTTAGGACACTGGGTCGTAATCAAAGACGGTAAGATAGAAAATTATCAAGCAGTTGTTCCATCAACATGGAATGCAGCTCCAAGAGATTACAAAGACAGAAAAGGTGCTTATGAATCAGCACTTATCGGCACAAAAGTAGCTGATCCTGAACAACCATTAGAGATACTAAGAACTATACATAGTTTTGACCCTTGTATAGCGTGTGCTGTACATATTGTGGATACAAAAGGAAGAGAGCTTAGTAGTTTCAAAGTAAACACCAGCTGTGCCGTTTAAGGAGCCTGTCATGAGTTATAAAAAAATTGAGAGGATGACCGGATTTATGAGAATCAACCACTGGGTGGTTGCTATATCAATGATCATTGCTATTGCAACTGGTCTCTATATCGGTCATCCATATTATCAAAGTTTTATCGCAGATCCTGCGGTTGATAAATATGTAATGGCGTGGAATAGACTAGGTCACCTTATAGTTGCTATTATCTTTGATGTTAGCAGTATTATTGTCGCTTACTTATACTTCTTTTCAAGATTTGAAAAACCGTATAAAAAGTTAATTCCAAATGCTAAAAATGTAAAAGAGTTTGTAGATGTATTAATTAACCTTATTACATTAAATCGTGTAAAAGAGTTTGACTCATCTCATACAGATAGTTTTAACTCTATATTTTTCTTTGTATTTCACATAATGTTAGGTTGGCAGTTGTTTACAGGACTTCAACTATATGTACATGGACTTGCATCTGGACTCAGTTCAATCGGTTCTTGGTGGCCAACAATGCTTCACTTAACAACAGATTGGACTGTAGCAGTAACTGGCGGAACATATATGGATGTGAGAATCGCACATCACTATACAATGTATGCTATTATCGCTTGGATTATGTTTCATGTTTATTACCAAATATGGAGAACAATCTTCTGGAAAGAGGGAGATATCAACATTGTTGTTGGTGGAAATAAGTTTGTAGAAGAAAAATAACTTCAAGGTTATTTTTCTTCAATAAGCCAAAAAGAATTATCTCTTTTTGGCTTTTTTAATTTAAGGACAGATATGAAAACAGCAATTGTTGGCGCGGGTACAGTAATTTACCAAGATGAGGGTATAGGTGTATATGCTTCAAAGTATATAGAAGAGAATTATACATTTATGGATGATGTGACATTAGTTGATGGCGGAGTACTTGGCTTTCAACTAATGACATACTATCAAGATTATGATAAGGTGATTATACTTGATACTATTACTATGGACGATGAGGTAGGCTCTATCTACAATCTTCCATCAGAGGAGTTGTTAGGTCTTGGAAGTTATAAGCAGACTGCTCATGAAGTTGAAATAATAGAGATGCTCGAGATTTGTTCACTCTTAGAGAGAATGGCGGATGTAAATATTGTAGGTATTGTTCCAAAAGATATAGTGAGTGTAAATATAGGTTTGAGTGATGAGATGAAAGAGAAGTTTCATAGCTTGATAGATGCAGCAGTAGTTGAACTAGATAAATCAGGCATAAAGTACACAAGAAACCCTGAAACAGTAATGTTAGATGATATCATCGAACGTTATGCAAATCCACAAAGTGAGTTTAAAAATGGCTATCAAACAAGTAATTAAATATAGAAGCGACAGTAAGTATTTTGCAGGATTTTTACAATCTATGATAAAAGAGAGTGGTATTGTAGGCAGTGTCTCTCAAGCTGATGACTCTATAGTTATGAGGCTCAACGATACAGATGAAAAAGCTATCGCTGATTTTAGCCAACTATCAAATAAATATCTGGCTCACTCTTTGTTTTTGGGTGAGATAGAGACTATACAGGTTGACTCAGAGAGTTTAGAATCAGATTTTAAATCACCAACATATAATATATCTGCATGTCCTAGATGTTTAGAACGTTTAACAGATCCTGCTAGTGAAGACTATCTGAATGATTCTCTAAAGTGTACACACTACTCGAACGAGGAAAATGAAGACTTCCTTGATTCTAACTACTACTCTCCTCATTACAGCGAGGGAAGTGACCTCCTGGTAGTAGATCCAAGTAATATAAACAATCTTTTTATAATGACAGAAGATGAAATAAAAGCGCTCTTTAGTATAGAAAAACCAACCCTAAAAGTTACTATCAAAGATGAAGTACTAAAAGAGTTAACTGGAAAAATATTTATAAATATCAAATCTCCATATAGTGTAAAAAGCAATCTTGTAGCACTAAATGCAAGAGAGAGTGAAGTTGAATATTTGTTTTTCCAAAGAAGTGATGATTTAAAAGTAGTAGTTGTTCAAAAAAACACCACTGTTATTAGAGATTCCAGAGGTGTTTCTAAAAAGCTTAAAGAGTTAGATAGCGACAAGACTATCAATAGATTTTTAAATATCGCACAAGAAGCAGGATTTGAGAAAGGCTCAATTGCAGCTAGTCTGAGTACAAGAGATGGCATCTCGTTTATAGTTTCAAATGAGACTGGAGCTAAAAAAGTTATAACTTTTCAAGACTTTATACTAAAAGATGTTTTAGAGTTGATGAGTAAAGATGAAAACAAGTCAAAACTGCTTCCAAACTTTGAGAAAAAGTTTCCTTCTGTAATGAAAGAGCTTAGAGAAAATGATGAGTATGGTTTGTTTGAGACAATATCTTCTATATTAGAGCTAAAAGAGAAAAACTTTGAGTCAGTAAGTGATAAGTCTTTAGAGTTCCATGGCAATGGCGGACTAAAGATAGACGCAAATTATGGTGATGAAGGTTTTGATTATGTATCTTTTATAGGCTCTATCATGAGCTTTAAACTTGCAGATACGGATGAACACTACTTAGCATACTCTATTTTTGAAGCTCTTGGCGATATGGCTATTTCAACTTTAGGCCAGCTAAAGACAAAATTTAAAATTGATAAGTTTGTTATGATGGGTGATATGTTTGAAAATAGTGTGCTTTATAGCCGGATATTAAGTAAGTTTCAACTGAGTAATCCATATTTCTCAAAAGGTTTTGCACTAGATGAATAATAGTTCAGGTTTAATTAAAAATGAGAACTAATTTATAGTATAATTGTGTAAGAAGATAAGGAGAAGATATATTGTTAAGCAAAAAAGAGCAAAAAAAAGAACAAATAATGCAAAGCGCATTAGAACTTTTTTCTGTAAAAGGTTTTTACAACACTACTATACCTGATATAGCTAACGCACTAAAGATGAGTGTTGGAAACATGTATAATTACTTTAAGTCAAAAGATATTCTTGCTAAAGAAATTATAAAATATATATCAGTGTATCTAGGTGGAAAGTTAAAAGAGATTAACGAACTAGATATATCTACAGAAGAAAAAACAAGAAAAATAATCGAAGTTTATTTCGAAACTGCTTCTAAGAAGCCTGAGATGATCGATTATTTTTTAAGAATCTACTTATCAACTCGTGATGTATTTAAAGAGGGCTGTGAAGGGATGATTTGTGTAAACGAGTTTGTTACAGAGATTATGATCTATTTCGAAGAAGGTGTAAAGTGTGGAGACTTGAGAGATCAAGACTTCTTTAGTGCTTTTGGGCTATTTATGGGTTACCTTGGTGGAATGGTTTTCTTAAAAGGTGAAGATGTTTTACCAAAAGAGTTAGATGCTTATGTGGATGATATTTCATATAATATATATAAAGCCCTAAGCGTTTAAAATATTATGAGCAACAAGGTGAGAGTGTTATGGCTTAGCTCCATAGCTTGTAACGGTAACACTCACTCCTTTTTAAACTATCCATTTATGGAACAATTTCTAAACGATTTTGAATTCATATATCACCCAGTTATTGACTCCAACTACTCCCTTAAAGAAATTGTCTCAGAGACAATAGCCTGTGATATCATGCTTATTGAAGGTACGATATCTGATGATTTTAAAAGAGCTGATGTTCTTGTTGTTGATATCATAAAAAAGTATGCAAAGATAGTTAAAAAAATTGTTACGGTAGGGACTTGTGCAACTTTTGGAGGAATATTCAAAGAGAGTGATTATGAAAACGCTACAGGACTTCATTTCGATAGGAATAAGCCTATAGATAGTTTTAAAAATCTGCTTGATAAGACTATTTCTGTTTCAGGATGCCCAGTCCATCCTGAGACTCTGGTCAATACACTCTATGCAATTAAGAAAAGTGTTGATTTACAACTGGATAATTTCCTAAGACCAAAAGAGTTTTATGCTTATACAGTTCATAATGGTTGTACAAGAAACGAATACTTTGAATATAAAGTAGATAATCATAAGTATGGTGAGCTAGAGGGTTGTATGTTTTACGATCATGGATGCCAAGCACCATTTACACATGCAAGCTGTAACAAAACACTATGGAATGAGGTTAACTCAAAAACTAGGGCAGGGATGCCATGTGTTGGATGTACCGAGCCTACATTTCCAAAAGAAAATCTTTTTAATACTAAAAAGAACATGGGTATACCACAAGATCTTCCAATAGGTGTAGGTAAAAGAACATATCTTACTCTAGCTGGTATAACAAAAGCATTTACTATAGATAGATTAGAAAAGAAGTTATTTGATGATTGAGCTAATAGAAAAAATAGAGGGTGAAGCAAAACTAAATTTTAGTTTTGCTGGCGAAGAGATTGATTTTGTAGATATAGAGTTTATGACTGCAAGAAATATAGAAAAGATATTAGAAGGCAAGTCTGCTTTAGATGCACTTGTAATAAACCCACGAGTATGTGGCATCTGTGGACATGCTCATCTAATAGCAACAGTCAAGGCTTTAGAAGATTGTTATGAAAATATAGAAATCTCCAAAAAAGCTGAAATTATTAGAGAACTTACTCTTACCTTTGAGCTAATACAAAACCACTTCAAATGGTTCTATCTTACTATGAGACCTCTTTTTGGTAAAAAACAAGAGGTTTTAAAAGCTACATATCCAACTCAACTTATGGCAAAGGCAATAGCTGTCTTTGGAGGACAATATCCACATACTTCTTATGCTATTGTTGGTGGAGTTGTTTGTGATATTACAGAAATAGATATTATAAAAATAAAACATTACATAGAAGAGACTATAAAGTTTTTTGAGACTAATTTAGTACAAGCAGATACAAAAGACTTTCTAGTCTGTGACAATGTAGATAAAGTATTAAAGAAAAATGGTGACTTACCAGATATATTAAGAGAGATAAAGAAAAAGAAATATCTGGACCATGGCAAATCATATGACAGATTTATAGCATTTGGTGAGAATAGTTACTTTACAAAGGGCAAGTCACACAAGACAATAACTACACATAATATCTCCATAGATTATGTAAAAGAGCAAGATAATTTAAACTCTTTAGCAAAAAATGTGACTTATAAAGATAAATATTATGAAGTCGGTCCATTGGCTCGGGCAATGATAAATAAGGTTCCACTTGTTAAAGATTCGCATAGAAGATATGGAGATAATATCTTTAGTAGAATAATCGCTAGAGTTTGTGAAATACCGCAACTATTAAACCATTCAAAAGAGCTTTTAGAGAAACTAGACTTAAGTGAACCATCTTATATCGAGCCTAATATTGATATATCTCAAATAAATGCATCTGGAGAGAGCGCTGTAGAAGCAGCAAGAGGATCATTGATTCATAAAGTAGAGTTAGAAAATGGAATCATCAAAAATTATGAGATAATAACTCCAACTCAGTGGAACTTAGGAAATGGAACAAGAGAAAATCTTGGAGTTTCACAACAGGCGATGGTTGGTTTAAAAGATGTTAAAACTGCCGAACTTGTATTTAAAACTTTTGATGTCTGTTCTGTTTGTACTACACATTAACTCTCAATAAATAAAATTTAACAAGGGAATCGCCCTTGTATACAATATATTCTTCATAAAAGACTCTCCAAATATCAAATTAAAATCCAAAAATACTGATATATATTTGTTAAAATTATAACAGAGCCAGTCTTTTATTTGTCCCTAATTAAATTTTAATATTAAGCTACACATAAGTTATTTTTATATAAACTTCTTACTGAATGATTATTCATTTATGAATATGAAGAGCAAAAGGAGAAATTATGGTGAGTGACACTCTATATAAAAAGTTGTCAGCTAGAGTCAACGAATTATCAAAGTTGCCTAAACTAGATGATCAAAAATCAATTCCAAAATTGATAGAAGAAAATGGGTTTTCTCGTAGAGAGTTTATGACATGGGCTGGTACTATGACAGCTATGTTAGCGCTTCCAGCGAGTTATACACCGTTGATAGCTAAAGCAGCAGAGGTAGCAGATAGACTTCCTGTTATCTGGTTGCACATGGCAGAATGTACAGGTTGTACTGAATCTTTATTAAGATCAGCATCTCCAAGTATAGACAGTTTGATTTTTGATCATATATCTTTAGAGTATCAAGAGACGATAATGTCTGCAGCCGGTTGGCAAGCAGAACAAAATCTTGAGAACGCTATAGAAAAATACAAAGATAGATACGTATTAATGGTAGAGGGTGGTATTCCTCACGGAAAAGGTAGTCATTTCTTGACAATTGGCGGACATGGTAAGACAGGTGAGCAGAGTGCAATTGATGCAGCTGAGCATGCAGCAGCAATCTTTGCTATTGGTACTTGTTCTTCTTTTGGTGGTGTTCAAGCAGCAGCTCCAAACCCTACAAATGCTACTTCACTTAGTAATGTTACTAGTAAGCCTGTTATTAATGTTCCAGGTTGTCCACCGAGTGAGAGCAACATAGTGGGAACACTACTGCACTTTCTACTTTATGGATCACTTCCAGCACTAGATGCTTACAACAGACCAAAGTGGGCATATGGACTAAGAATCCATGACATGTGTGAAAGACGTGGTCACTTTGATGCTGGTGAATTCGTAGAACAATTCGGTGATGATGGAGCTAAAAATGGCTTCTGTCTGTACAAAGTAGGCTGTAAAGGTCCTTATACATTTAACAACTGTTCTAGACAGAAGTTCAATGAAGGTACATCTTGGCCAGTTCAAGCCGGACATGGTTGTGCTGGATGTAGTGAACCGGATTTCTGGGATACTATGGGTGTTTTACATGAACCTCTTGCCGACAGACTATTTCACACAACATTTGGTGGACTGGGCTCAGATGCAACGGCAGATAAGATTGGTCTAGGACTACTTACTGTTACAGCAGTGGGAATCGCAGCACATGCAGCAATATCAGCTGTTAAGAAACCAAAAGAATAATCGAGGAGTTAATATGTCAAAAAGAGTAATAGTTGATCCTATAACAAGAATAGAAGGACACTTAAGAGCCGAGGTTATTGTTGGTGATGACGGAATTGTTCAAGATGCTTTCGTATCTTCAACATTATGGAGAGGATTAGAAGTAATCGCAAAAGGGAGAGATCCTAGAAACGTACCTCTAATGATGCAGAGAATTTGTGGTGTTTGTACATACTCTCACTACCTAAAAAGTACTATGGCAGTTGAAGATGCACTGGGAATAAAGATTCCTTACAATGCTGAGTTAGTAAGATCACTAATGAATGCAGCACTGTTTATTCATGATCATGTTGTTCACTTCTACCACTTACACGGTGTTGACTGGGTTGATATTGTATCAGCACTTAGTGCGGACCCTGCTAAAGCAAGTAAGTTAGCATTTAAATATTGTGACAATCCAATTGGTACAGGTGAAAATGAACTTAAATTAGTTAAAGAGAAAATAGGTAAGTTTGCTAAGAATCCTCAAGGACTTGGGCCATTTGCTAACGCATACTGGGGACATGGAACATATAGATTGACTCCAGAACAAAACTTGATTGCGCTTTCTCACTACTTAAAAGCATTAGAAGTTCAAAGAACAGCTGCTCAACTTTTAGCTATCTTTGGTGGTAAAAATCCACACCCACAAAGTCTTGCGGTTGGTGGTGTAACTTGTGTTATGGATATTCTTAACCCAGCGAAAATGGGTGAATACATGACTAAGTTTAAAGTACTTGCTAATTTTATTAACAATGCTTACTACCCAGATATCGTTATGGCTGCTGAAATGTATAAAACTGAAGGTTCAGTCGTTAAACCAGCTGGTGTTAAAAACTTCATGGCACATGAAGATTTTATTGTAGGTCGTGGTGACAGACTTTTTGAAAGTGGAATCGTTTATGATGGAGATTTAAGTAAAGTTTTCGAAATAGATGAAGATCTAATTACAGAAGAAGCTACGCACTCATGGTACCAAAATGATAAAGCACTTCACCCATACGATGGTGAGACAGATCCTAAATATACAGGTTTTGTAGATGGTGAAACTGTTGGACCAGATGGCAAAATGATTCATTCTAAGCAGATTAATGAAAAAGAAAAATATTCTTGGATCAAGTCACCTAGATATGATGGTAAACCAATGGAAGTTGGGCCTCTGGCATGTATGGTTGTTAGTTATGCAAAAGGTAATGCAAAAGTTCAAAAAGTTGTAAATGACTTCTTAAAAACTACAGGTCTTCCTGCAGGAGCTCTCTTTACTACACTAGGTAGAACAGCAGCGAGAATGTTACAGGCAAAACTAATCGGTGATAATGCACTAATCGCATTTAACAACCTGATTGAAAATCTAAAAGTTGACCAAGAGACTTGTGCTACTTATACTATCGATAAAGACAAAGAGTATAAAGGTAGAGGTATCGGTGATGTTCCTCGTGGAATGTTGAGTCACTGGGTTAGAATCAAAAATGGTGTTGTTGAAAACTATCAGGCTGTTGTTCCTTCTACTTGGAATGCAGGACCTATGGATGCTAACGGTGTAAAAGGCCCTTATGAAGCTGATTTAATCGGTCTTAAAATTGAAAATTTAACACAACCACTAGAGATTATCAGAATTATTCACTCTTATGACCCATGTATTGCATGTGCAGTTCACGTGATGGATACAAAAGGAAATCAACTAAGTGAGTACAAACTAGATCCTATTTATGGTGGATGTAGCGTATAAAAGGAGAAGCTATGATTAGTGAAGCTAATAACGACTTAGAATTAGAACACGAAATAGAACAAGAATTGGAATTTTCGTCTGCTTATAGATGGCAACATTGGATAAGAGCAGTTTCAATTGTTGTCTTGACAATAACTGGATTTTATATAGCTGTTCCTTTTTTAACACCGGCGGTAAATGCTGATCCGACAAATTTTATGCAGGCTTTGATGAGATCATGGCACATAATTTTCGGTTTCGTACTAATATCTGCGGTGATGTTTAAAAGTTATCTTTTCATGTTTGGAAGAAAGCATGACATGGAAAGAGCGGCATTTAAAGATATATTGAATCCAAAAATTTGGATTAAACAAATAGGCTATTACATGCTTATTTCTAAGCATCCAAAACTGAGTGGGGTTTATAACCCGATTCAGTTTATGGCTTATGCAACGTTATATATTATGTTGTTTGGTCTGATTATTACAGGACTTATTCTTTATGTTCATGTATATCATGACGGACTAGGTGCATACCTTTATGATGTAATGAAAAGCATCGAGGTTATGATTGGTGGACTTGCAAATGTTCGCATTATTCACCACATCCTTACATGGGGTGTAATGTTATTTGTACTTGGTCATATTTATATGGCTATTTACAATGCTGTCTTTGGTAAAGAAGGCGGAATGGATGCTATTTTCAGTGGTATGAAGTGGCATAAAAAACACTAGCTAAAAGCAAGGATTTCCTTGCTTTTGTTAGAAGAAATAAGATTTTTATAAACAATCATAATGAGACTAAAATGATTGTTTACAAAATCTTATTTATGATTTATATATAGAGGTGAAACATGAAAATATTAATACTAGGCATAGGAAATGTACTCTTTGGCGATGAAGGTATAGGTGTTCATTTAGCTAATTATTTGGATGAGAAGTATAACTTTATATCTGATGAACATACAGTAGATGTAGTAGACGGTGGAACTCTAGCTCAGATATTGATACCTATCATTACAGACTATGACAGAGTCTTACTCATAGACTGTGTTAATGTTCTTGATGGTGACATCGGAGATGTATACAGTTTTGACTTTGACGCTGTTCCTGATTTTATCACTTGGCAAGGAAGCGCTCATGAAGTTGAGATGCTACAAACTCTACAGATGATAGAGATGCTAGGTGACCTGCCTCCTGTAAAAATTGTTGGTGTCATACCTTATGTAATCGGTGAAGACACAACTTTTACTATTACAAATGAGGTTTTAGAAGCTAGTAAGACAATGGAGCACTCTATCATTAACTATTTAAAAGATTTAAAGGTAGAGACAACTCTAAAAAATAGTGGTGCAATCTTGCAAGAAGTTGCAAGAACATCATACTTAAGGGGCACACAATGGTATTAGAACTATTATTTGAATATTCGTCTTCTTCACTGGTATACGATAAGTTACTACTGAGAAAGCTTGAAGAGTCAAAACTTGAAGGTAGACTTGTTAAAACGGACAAAGATATTAAGTTATATGTTGAAGCTGATGATAGTGATGAGTTAGAGTTGTTCGCTAATGAGCTCTCACTAGAGCTGCCTCACTCTATTTTCTTGCGTAACACAGAAGTTAAAGTTGTAGATGCACTGCCTGATAATGATTTTATTTTACCTCAGAGTGAAAAGTTGGCTATGCCATTTTGTCCAAGTTGTTTGAGTAAGGTTTTAGATGAATCAAGCCAAGACTACTATAACCCGTATTGTGAATGTGAAGTGTGTGGATATGAAGCAGATGGAAAGAGCGGAAACTATCATAGTCTGTTTGAGCAAATAGCAAACGCTATTAGCAGGGACTCTGTAGTAAAGGTAAATACATTTTACGGAGAGTATTACTTAGGTAAACTAAATGAAAAATGTAATGACATCTCTTTTGATATTTTAAGTTATGACCTGGCTACTATCTCAAAGTACACAAATGTAACAACACCTGAAACAGTTGCTTTAGGTGCGATTGAAAAACCACTTATAGGTCTAAAAACAAACCTTAAATTTAAAATGGATTTTGAAGGTGTAAAAGAAGAGCTGTTAAGATTCAAACTTGCAGATGACTTTATTTTGCACCTTACTTTAGTAGAGCTACATAAGCTTGGCGTTGATTGTGTTTTTATAACTAAAGATGAGATGAAATATGATACTGCTCTTCTTTTAGCTGATTTTAAAGAGAGTATGGAGCCAATAGAGTGTGTTGTTAGTGCGAAAAACATAGTTATTCTTCGTGGTACTAAAGGTCTTCCGACGTTTGAGCTTACAAATGAAGCAGTCATCCCATACATAGGGACATTTAACTCTGTAATAAAAGAACATAACTTTTCAGATAAAACAGTTGTTGGACTCAATATAAGTAAGGATTCCCATAACAACATACTTGTATATGGTAAGAAGTTCGGACTCATTGAGTACTTGTCTTTTAAGTCTGAGTATAGCTCAGTTGAAGAGATTTTTAAAGCAATAGCACAGACAAATGAGTCAGGTATAAAACTTTTAACTAATTACAAAAGTAAATTTACAGAGCTTTATGAAAAAGTTTCTTTGATTACATTTGATGAAAAAGAGCTAAATATTTATAAACTATGGGGAATTATTTCCATTATTTTAGGGTATAGTAACTCTAATGATATTTATGAATCAGCGGATATACTAGAGAATAATGCAAAATCTTTTGTAGGTACAAAAGGACCAAGAATAGATTATAAACTGCAAAATATTAAATCAAAAGTTTATCTGGATCCATTGATGGTAATCAGAACAGCGATGACTTTTAAACTTGCCGGAGTTGATAGTCTATGTTTATCATATGGAGTGGTTGAGAGTTTTGTAGAGTTCTTGTCAGGTCAGCTTGATGAGATAAAACAAAACATGAATAATGATGTCGTTGTTGCATCTGGTTCACTGCTTGGGAACAAACATTTATTTAGTAAGTTAGATAAAGAAGTTTCAGTAAATCATGAACTATATTTCAACAAAGAATTACCGGTAGATGGGATAAACATTAGATATGGCGGAAATGAGCTACTTCACAACTAAAAGATTTGGTTTTAAGATATTTGGGCAAGTCCAAGGAGTTGGATTTCGTCCATTTATCTACAAGATAGCAACTGAGTTAAATATAAATGGATTTGTGAAAAATAGCGAGAAGGGCGTAGATCTGGAGCTTGAAGGAGAGATTCTTCAAATAGAAGAGTTTATGAATGTACTAAACTCAGATAGACTGCCACCACTTGCCCGTATAGATAAAATACAACAGATAGAGATAAAACCTCTTTATAGGGAACAGTTTGAAATAATTCACTCTACTCTAAGTGTCAACAATGGCTCAAAAGTAGCATTGGTAATACCTGACACGGCGATTTGTGAAGAATGCTTATTTGATACTGACTCCCCTTACAAGTTGAAATATTACGATTATTTTGCCACTACCTGCACAAACTGTGGCCCAAGATATAGCATAATTCAAACTGTTCCTTATGACAGAGAAAATACCTCTATGAGTAAATTTAAGATGTGTACTTCTTGTGAAGAAGAGTACACAAACCCTCTTAACAGACGCTACCACGCACAGCCGATTTCATGTAATGATTGCGGACCTACACTTACAGACACAATCGAGAAAACAGCAGAATTTATAAAAAATGGAAAAATTGTTGCCATGAAAGGTCTCGGCGGTTTTCATATAGTATGTGATGCAACAAATGATGAAGTCATAGAGAGGTTAAGAGTCCATAAAAACAGACCGACTAAACCATTGGCTATTATGTGTAAAGATTTGGAACAGGTAAAATTATTGGCATCTGCATCTACAAAAGAGCAAGAGCTTTTAGCATCTAAAGAAGCCCCAATTGTTATTTTAAATAAAGCCTTAGATGCGAAGATAAAAATATCAGACAAAGTAGCTCCAAATATAGATAGAATAGGCTGCTTCCTTCCATACACAGCTTTGCATCATCTTCTTTTCAAACAGCTTAAAAACCCAATAGTCGCTACGAGTGCGAATCTTGGAAGCGAGCCTATCATAATAAAGGCAGAAGATATTAAAGAAAAACTTCCATTTGTAGACTTTGTTCTTGATTTTGACAGGGATATTGTAAATGGAGTGGATGACTCTTTAGTCCAAGTAGTAAACGGTAATACCCAGATGCTAAGACTCTCTCGAGGTTTTGCACCAAAGGTGATAAAGCTTGGATTTAAGAGTGAAAAGAAAATCTTGGCAGTTGGTGCAAACGCTAAAAATGCCATAGCTTTTGTTATAGAAGACAACATCATACTATCTCCTCATATTGGGGATTTAGGTTCACTAAAAGCTTTTGAGTTTTTTGAGCGAACTATAGAGACTTTTAAAAGCTTTTATGACTTTGAACCTGACGTTATAGTCCACGATATGCATCCAAACTACGAGACTACAAAGTGGGCAAAAGCTCAAGGTAAAGAACTTGTAGAAGTTCAGCATCACTTGGCACATATCTATGCTTGTAAGGCTGAGTTTGAACTTAGTGGAGATTACTTAGGGTTCAGTTTTGATGGAACTGGATATGGAAGTGATGGACAGCTTTGGGGTGGAGAGATTTTTGTTGGCGATGTAAGAAAGTACAGCTTCAAATCTCTTAAACTTCTTGGTGGTGAAAAGGCGATAAAAGAGCCAAGACGGGTAGCTCTAAGTATGCTTTTTGACAAATATTCACTTGATGAAGTTCTAAGTCTAGATGCAGAGGTAGTTAAGTCGTTTAAAGAGAGTGAGATAAAGATACTTCATCAAAGTCACACTAAAAACCTAAATGCACCTCTTAGCTCATCAGTTGGAAGACTCTTTGATGCAATGGCGAGTTTTTCAAACCTCTTGCAGTTTCAAAGTTACGAGGGTGAAGCTGGACTTATCTGTGAGGAAAACTATAAACAAGATGTAACTCAAACCCTTGAGTACAAAATTGTTGATGGCATCATAGACATAGAGTTTGACTTTTTTGACAAAAATATAGTCTCTAAATTTATAAACACACTAGCACAGATAGTTCTGGATATATCAAAAATAGAAAAGATGGAAGTCATCCTAAGCGGTGGAGTTTTTCAAAATAAAACACTACTTGAACTTGCGGCATCTAAGCTAAAAGATGCAGACATAAAATATTTCTATCAAAGTGAGACTGCAATCAATGACGGCGGTATCGCTTTGGGGCAGGCTTACTTTGAAGTTATGAATCATAAAGAGAGTTGAGAATCTCTTTTTGTTCTTTATATGAGTAGTTAAACTTGAACTCTATCTCTTTTAAGTAGTAAAAGAAGTTTTCATCATTTATTCCATTGTACTTCAATATGGAGTCCTCAAAATAATTCCAAAACTTTGTGATTAGGTTTTCTCTCTTTTGAGTTTTTGATATTTTGTTTAGCATCATGAACTTTGAAAACTCTTTGAAGTGTGCCTCTTGTGCTCCGCTATCTAAAAACTCACTTTTATATCTTTTTAGATTTGGCATCAGTAGATTATATATCTTGTTTTCATAATGAAAAGTCAGAAAGTTTTGTGCATCGAAGATGTTTTCTTTGACCTTTTTTTTAGAGTGTTCTAAGTAGATGTATTCATCATATTCTAAGACTGTTTTGTTTTGATACTCTTTTTCTAAATAGTTGGCTAAAAGTGCACGAAAGAGGTCAAATCTCTTTTTAACAGTAATATAATTAATGTCTAGTTTTTTGGAAGTTTGATTTGCGCTGAAGTTTTGCACAAAGCTATCAATAAGTGCTAAATCTCTTTGAATTTTTTTTGGAGAAAACTTTTTCTTGCACGCTGAACACTTTAGTTGTCCGGATTTAAGCTCGTATAATTTTTTATTATTACAATAAATGCAGTTCATAGATAGATTTTAGCATAGTTTAGTCCCAAAAGTATATAAGAATCTCTTTAATTAACATTAGATTAAAATTAAAAAATGTAATATAATGAATACGTATTCATAAAAAGGAATTTTGCACATGGAAAATTTAGGATTACTTCTTATATTCTGGTATGGAATCTTACATGCATTTGGACCAGATCACCTAACAGCAATAGCAGATTTCTCTATTGGCAAGAGTAAAAAAAAGACTATGACTATTACAACTCTTTTTGCTATTGGTCATGGCTTGACACTTTTTATATTTGCAAAGATTTTAGATACTTACAATATCAGTGAGTCGATACTTGGGTATGGAGATATTATCTCTGCATCTGTAATATTGGCGATGGGTATTTATCTTCTATATATGGTTTTTAACGATCGTATTCAACTTAAGAAACATATTCACGACGGTAAAGAACATATTCATATCTGGTTTGGAAAAAATCATGAACATGATAACCGTGATACAGCTTCGGCATTTACTGTTGGAGCACTTATGGGAATCGGTGGAGTAAGAGGGATGCTTGTTACTCTTGGTATGGTCGAGGCAAACAGTGTTGATATGACAATGGTACTGGCATTTTCTCTTGGTGTTATGGTTATCTTCGTAGGTTTTGGTAGTGTGATATTGTATATCAATAAAAATCTATTAAACTCAAAACAAAATTTAAAAAGAGTATTTGCAACGGCTGGTGTAATATCAGTAGTTGTAGGCTCAAACATGCTTTTAGCATAGAAATAAAATTAAGGAATATAAATATGTGTAAAGATTGCGGTTGTAGTATAACAGATAGCGAGAGACACTCTCACGGGCATAGTCATTCTCACGGAGATGAAAAGCATACTCATGAACACTCTCATGGAAATTCTCACGAGCATCAAGATGCGCATCAGCATCTGCATGATAACCCACAGCTCAATGATCCAAAAACGATTTCGATTATTACAAAGATTTTAGATAAAAACGATCAAGAAGCTCATCACAACAGAGAACACTTTAACTCTCATAATGTACTGTGTATAAATCTCATGAGTAGCCCAGGAAGTGGAAAAACAGCTCTTCTTGAACACTTAGCTGATGTGGTTGACTTTGAGTTTGGAGTAGTCGAGGGAGATTTGGAGACTAGCAGAGATGCAGACAGACTAAAAGCTAAAGGCATTCAGGCTCACCAGATTCAAACAGGTTCGGCTTGTCACTTGGATGCATTTATGGTCCACAAAGCTCTTCACCATATGGACTTGGAAAATCTTGATGTATGTTTTGTAGAGAACGTTGGAAATCTTGTTTGTCCTGCATCTTATGATGTCGGAAGTCACTTAAACATAGTTCTTGTCTCAGTTCCTGAGGGTGAAGATAAGATTGCAAAATATCCTGTAATGTTTCGTCAAGCTGATTTGATTTTATTTACTAAAGTAGACCTTCTTCCATATTTTGAATATGACATAGAAAGAGAAAAAGCAGATGCGAGAAAGATCAAACCAAATGTTGACATAATAGAAGTCAGTACAAAAGATGAAGAGAGTTTGAAAAAAGTCGCACAGTGGATTAAATTTAAAATGGGGATGAGATAATGTGTTTATCAATACCCTCAAAAGTAGTAAAAATAGATAAAGAGCTAAACATGGCTACAGTTGATACTATGGGTGTTCAAAGAAATGCTAGTTTAGATTTAATGGCGGAAGATGATATAAAACTAGGTGATTATGTGCTTCTTCACATCGGCTTTATTATGAATAAAATTGATGAAGAAGATGCCCTTCTTAGCATTGAGACTTACAAAGAAATTATTGAGTTGATGAATGAAGAAGATAGGCAAATGGCAATCTTAGAGGACGACGAATGTCCAAATAGAGGTGCGTAAAATGGAACTAGAACTTAAAAACCTTTATGATGATTTTAGAGATGCAGACACTATAAAAGCATTTGCAAGAATCATCAAAGAAGATGCAAAAAAACTAAAGAACCCTATAAACATCATGGAAGTGTGCGGTGGTCATACTCACACTATTATGAAGTTCGGTATTCCTCAGCTTCTACCTGCCAACATTAAGTTCATTCATGGTCCTGGTTGTCCTGTTTGTATCATGCCAAAAGAGAGAATCGATCACGCTTATGTACTTAGTATGCAAGAGAATGTCATCTTGGTAACTCTAGGCGATATGATAAAAGTACCGGGAAGTAATGGAAGTCTTCAAGATGCAAGAAGCAAGGGTGCAGATGTACGATTTGTGTATTCTCCCTTAGAGTGTCTGAAAATTGCAAAAGAGAACCCAGATGCGAAGGTAATATTTTTTGCCATAGGTTTTGAGACTACAACGCCAATGACAGCTGCACTTCTAGATGCAGTTATAAAGCAAGATGTAAAAAACGTTTTCCTTCACATAAATCATGTAACAGTTCCAGAGGTTATGAAAGAGCTTATAGACTCTAGAGATATTCATGTAGATAGTTACAACAACAAGATAGATGCCTTCCTTGGGCCATCACATGTAAGCGTGATTAGCGGAAGTAAAATCTACGAAGAGTTCCCAAGAGACTATAACCGCCCAGTAGTTGTTACAGGTTTTGAACCTGTTGATGTTATGCAGGGAATAAGTATGATAGTCAAACAGTTCATCGAAGATAGATGCGAGCTTGAAATAGAGTACAAAAGACTTGTAACTTACGATGGAAACAAAAAAGCTCAAGAGCTGACAGAGAAGTTCTTTGAAAAAGGAGACCTTTTCAAGTGGAGAGGTTTAGGAAACATCCCCGATAGCGGACTAAAACTAAAAGCAGAATTTGCCCAGTATGACGCTGAAGTAATCTACAAAGAGATACTTCCACTACAAGAAATAGAAGACCATAAACTCTGCATCTGTGGAGATATTTTAAGAGGAATGGCAAGTCCTCCTGAATGTACAATATTTGGAACTGCATGTAAACCAACTTCTCCTATTGGAAGCTGTATGGTAAGTAGCGAAGGCGCTTGTGCCGCGTACTATAAGTACGGGAATCTGATATAATATATCATTAAAGACTGTAAGGTATGAAGTTATGAGTTATCAACCCCCTTTTACTATTACTTCCAAGATGCTAAATCTGGTTAGTGAGATAACTGAAGCTTTAACTAAAATAGAGAGTAATCAAAGCACTTCAATAACTCCATATCTTAGAAAAACAAACCGTATAAAAACATTGGCTGGAACTCTAGAAATAGAGGGGAATTTTTTAGGCGAAGAAAAAATCACAGCTATTTTAGACGGTAAAAGAGTTTTAGGATCTGTTCGCGAGTTAGCAGAAGTAGATGGGGCTATACAAGCCTATGAAAAGTTTGAAGAGTATAACCATAACTCTTTAGATGATTTACTTAAAGCACACGAAATCTTGATGAATGGCATCTTAACAACAGCAGGAAGTTTTAGAAGAGTTAATGTCGGGGTTGGAAGTGAAAGTGGTGTAAGCCATGTAGCACCACCGCATGAGAGAGTTCCAGAGTTGATGATAGACTTGTTTGAGTGGTTAAAAAACTCAGATGATCATCCTCTTATAAAAAGTAGTGTATTTCACTATGAGTTTGAGTTTATTCATCCATTTAGTGATGGTAACGGTCGCATCGGAAGACTTTGGCAGAGTGTGATTTTGTACAACTACAAAAGTATTTTTTCTTCTATCGCCACTGAAAGTATTGTAAGAGACTATCAAGATAGATATTACAAAGCCTTAGAAGATTCTGGAGAACTTGGAGAAAGTACCCCTTTTATAGAGTTTATGTTGGAAGTTATATTTGAGGCAATTGAAAAAGTCGGTAATAAAGTCGGTAATAAAGTCGGTAATGATTTAACTGAGAACCAGATGCAGATTATTCAAAACATGAAAGAGAATTCAAAAATATCAGCTAAAAAATTATCTGATATAGTAGGTATATCAACAAGAAAAATTGAAGAGAATATATCTAAGTTAAAAGAGATGAAAATTATAGATAGAGTTGGCGGTACTCGTGGGTATTGGGAAGTGTTAGTTTAAGATGCAAAATATAATATATGAATATACAGAAGTAAATGATAGTACTCTAAAATCTCATATAATAGATACTCCTGCACTACATGACTATTTCAAACTTGATTGGAATATTTTAAAATCACAACAATATTGTGGAATATTGAACTATGGAAGTACAAATTATTATCTACTGCCAAAAATAAGTAAAAAAGATGAAGAAACAAACCTGAATATTTTCATCTATATGCTTATGTACGCTTATGATATAAAATTAAAAAATGAAGATATAGCATCTTGTGCAAATGAAAAAAGTAATAATATTTTAGAGGTCTTTATACAGCTTTTTGCACAAAAGTTGTTTAAAGAGTTCCAAGCTGGAGTTTACAAAGAGTACATTACAGAACAAGATAATCTGAGAACTTTAAGAGGTAAGTACCTTATAAATGAAAATTTAAAATACAATTTTGTAAAAGATAAAATCTATTGTGAATACGACGAGTTTAGTATGAACAACACTCTCAACCAGTTCTTTTTATATGCTCTCAAAACTTTGCTTTTATACACAAAAAATAAAAAGCTTTTAAAACAGTGTGAGCTAATACTAGATGAAGTAGAATGCAAACACTTTGATATAAATAGTTTAAATATACATTTTAACAGATTAAATAACAGATTTAAAGATAGCTATGAGTTTGCAATTTTACTTTTGAGCAAATCAATTCCACTGTTTGAAAAAGATAAAAAAAGCTTTGCATTTTTGTTTGACATGAATATACTTTTTGAACGGTTTATTGGTAAAATGATTAAAGAAATAGAACCTAAGACAAAACTACAAAGTTACGATGTATATGGGGATTTGATTCTAAAGCCTGATATCATAATGAATAATTTAATAATTGACACAAAATATAAAAAGCTAAACTCAAAATCAGATATAAAAAGAGATGATAAATTTCAGATGTATGTTTATGGGAAGAATTACAATATAAATAATACGATGCTTTTGTATCCTAAGCATTTAGAAAGTTTTGATTATAGTTTGGTTTTAGGTAAAAATGATGATGGAGTTAATATGAAGATAAAGAGTATTGATTTGAATTACGATAGTGCATATACTGACTATCTGGATGAAATTAGAAATAGATTGGAGAATATAAATGGATAATGAAACTAAATTTAAAAAATGGCTAGAAGATAGAGTACAAACACAAGCACCCATTAATAGTTATCCTAAAGCAATACGAGAATTTATTCCTAATAAACTAAATGAATTAGGAGAGAGTAAATATGGAAATTTATTTTTATGTGATGACATTAATTATTTACAGCTAATATTAAAAAGGCTGAGAAGAGGAAAAGATTTATATGAATTTAATGTAGAGACACAAGCTCAATTACCAAGTGCTTCACTAAAAAAGTATATCGAGTTTTTACAATATAACAAATTGATTGATACTATTAAAGAATTTGATTTAAATCCACAAGACTTTCCTTTAAATAGTGCATATAGATTTTTTATAATAGAAGGAAATAATAATAAATACCCTATTAAAGCTATCTGTAAAAAGATATATAAAGATTTAGATTTAGATGTTGATTTCAGAACGAATGGAGCAATGTCAAAATTGCAACAAATTTTTACTTCAAGTAAAGTGTCATTTGTTGATATAAATAATAAAGTTATAGAAAGTCATCTTAAGATTAAGAATATTATACTCTATGGTGCTCCCGGAGTTGGTAAAACTCATAATTATCAAAATTTGATTTCTATGATAGAAGATGGAAAAAATCAAAGTGAGATATTTAGTACTATTTCACAAAATAATAAAGTTTATTTAGATAATGAGACTTTTGAAACAATAAAAAATGAAAAAAGAGTGGAGTTTGTAACTTTTCATCAAAGCTACTCTTATGAAGATTTTATAGAGGGTTTTAGACCAAATGAAAGTGGAAATATTGAACTTGAAGATGGAATATTTAAAAACTTATCTGACACAGCTAGAAAAAATTTAGAAGAAGCAAAAAAAGACAAGGAAATAATTAGTCAAGAAAAATTATTTAAAAAGAAAATAGAAGTATTTATTGAAAACCTAGAAGAAGAAATTGAAAAAGATGGGTATTATTCAATAACAGATGCAGCATATTTAACAAGTGCAGATATTGATGCATTTAGATATAACATAAGAAGAGAAAACCCTACATATAAATATGATTTGAGAATGAAATTTGAAGATTTATATAAATTTTATGAAAATAATATAAAATCAAGAAAAGATATAAAATCATTAGAAGGTATTAATCCTTTAGCAAATCAACATGCTAGTTATTTTTTAAAGGTATATGATAAAATTAAAGATATAAATATAGATGTAGAAAATAATATTGAAAAAATTGAGCAAAAAAACTACTACCTAGTAATAGACGAAATAAACAGAGGAAACATATCTAAAATCTTTGGAGAACTAATTACACTTATAGAAGAAGATAAAAGAGATATTTACGAAGTAACTCTTCCATACTCAAAAGAGAAGTTTAAAGTACCTTCAAACCTTTACATCATCGCAACTATGAACTCAACAGATAAATCCATAGCTACGATAGACATAGCACTTAGACGAAGATTTACATTTTTAAAGATGCAACCAAACCAAGACCTTATAAACTACCCAGATGCGAAAAAACTTTTTAATGAGTTAAACATTTTTATAGAAGAAAAGCTTAGTGAAGATTATAAACTAGGGCATAGTTATTTTATGAAAGTTGAGAATAAAGAAGACTTAGAGTTTGTTAAAGAGTATAAAATTAAACCACTTTTAGAAGAGTATTTTTATGCAGATGAAGATAATTATAAAAAAGCTATAGAAATTTTAAATAAAAACGAAACAAAGGCAGAAAATGAGTGAAGAAGAAAAAAATAAAAACAATCCACTGCACGGTATTAAGTTACAAGATATTTTAGAGGCTCTTGTTAAACATTATGGTTGGAAGAAATTAGGACAGCGTATAGACATTAGATGCTTCCTGTTTGACCCAACAGTTAATTCAAGTTTGAAGTTCCTTAGAAAGACTCCTTGGGCTAGAACAAAGGTTGAAGAGTTGTACCTTGAAATGGTAAGTAAAAAATGAAGAGACTGTTTGTTATTAGACACGCTAAGTCAAGCTGGAAAGATATGACGCTAAGTGACTTTAACAGACCTCTAAACAAAAGAGGTAGTGCAGATGCTCCTTTGATGGGAAAGCGATTAAAAGAGAGAGATGTTATGCCTGATATCATCCTCTCAAGCCCTGCACAAAGAGCTAAAACTACAGCAGAGATAATTGCAAGTAAAGTGAATTATTCTAAAGAAATTGTATTTAACGATGATATATATGCATCTACGGAGATGAGTCTTCACAAAATCATAAAAAATACAAATGATAAACATAAAACACTCTTCCTTTTTGGACATAATCCAGATTTAAATATGTTTGTAGAAGAGTACGTAGACTTCGATGAAAACATAGTTACATGTGGAGTTGTAGAGATAGAATTTGATTGCAAAAGTTGGAAAGATATCAGTAGAAAAAAAGCAAAGTTAATCTCATTTGATTATCCGAAAAAGGAGCAGAAATGAACTATAGATACATAGGAAAAACAGGGCTTAGAGTTACACCGATCTGTTTGGGAACTATGGGCTTTGGAAGCTGGAGTGATGAGCATGAATCTTTTAAAATCATGAATAAAGCTTATGAAAGAGGTATAAACTTTTTCGACACCGCAGAACTTTATCCTGTTCCACCAAAAGAGGTTTATGCCGGTGAGACAGAGATTATCATTGGCAGGTGGTTAAAGAACAAAAAAAGAGATAGCATTATCCTCACTTCAAAAGTTGCTGGTGCTGCAAATGGCTGGTTTGTGCCTCCTGTTCGTCACGGTTTTACTGCTGTGGATAAGTTCCATATCAAAAGAGCAATAGAGGGAAGTCTAAAAAGACTTCAAACTGACTACATAGACCTATATCAGATGCACTGGCCAGATACTGTAGTTCCTATAGAAGAGTCACTTAGAGCTTTTGAAGAGCTAGTTGACGAAGGAAAAGTAAGATATCTTGGAACTTCAAACGATAGTGCCTATGGTCTTACAAAAGCAAATGAGACTTCTAAGAGACTTGGCATCTCAAGATTTGAATCTATTCAAAACAACTTCTCTTTAAACAATCCAAGATTTTTAGATGAACTAGCTCATGTATGTGAGAAAGAGCAGATTTCACTTCTTCCATATTCACCTATTGGCGGTGGAGTTTTAAGTGGTAAGTACAATGGAAAGTTTTATCCTGATAATGCCAGATTTTCAGAGTACTTAAAAAATGAGAATCCTCGCATCAAGGCTCAAGGTACAAGATTTGTAAATGAAAAAACATTGGCTGCAACTGCTAAGTATGTAGAGATGGCAAAGAGACTTGAAATATCTCCAGTTACTTTAGCTGTAGCGTACTCAAAACAGTTTAAGTTTGTAGCATCTACTATAGTTGGGGCAAGAACGACAGCTCAACTTGATGATTCATTTGCGGCTATGGATTTAGAGCTTAGTGATGAAGTGATGCAAGAGATAAAAATGATACAAGAAAATATTATGTATCCAATGGGATAATAGGAAGATTATAATGACAAAAACAATTACATTAGCTCAAGGTAACGGCGGGCAAGAAAACAACGAACTTATTTCAAAAGTATTTTATAAAGCATTTGCAAACGAGATTTTAGAAAAAAGCGAAGATGCTGCAATTATACATGGTGGTGAACTAGCGTTCTCTACTGATAGTTTTACGGTAAGTCCACTGTTCTTCCCAGGAGCTGACATAGGTAAACTAGCTGTGTGTGGAACTTGTAATGATCTTGCTATGATGGGTGCAAAGCCAAAATACCTGACTTGTAGTGTTATTATAGAGGAAGGTTTTCCTGTAAGAGACTTAGAAAAGATAGTACGCAGTATGAAAAAAGAGCTTGAAGTAAATGGTGCTATTGTTGTAAGTGGTGACACTAAAGTAGTTCCTCGCGGCAGTGTAGATAAGATTTTCATAAATACTACAGGTATTGGAGAAGTTCTTAAAAAAGGCATCAGCTCAAACAACATAACTAAAGATGATTTAATACTTGTTAATCGTGACATCGGTTGTCACGGTGCTACTATATTTGCTGCTCGCGAAGATATAGATATGAGTAGTTCATTAGAGAGTGACTGTGCTTCTCTTTACCCACAAGTAAAAGCTCTTCTAGACGCAGACATAAAGATAACTGCTCTTAGAGATGCAACAAGAGGTGGAGTAAGTGCCGTACTAAATGAATGGTCAAAACAGTCAAATATCTGTATAGAAGTAGAAGAAGAGAAGATTCCTGTAAGTGATGAAGTAAACGGCATCTGTGAGATGCTAGGTTTTGAAGCGGCAGCTCTCGCAAACGAAGGAACTTTTGTTCTGGCTATTAACAAAGAAGATGCCCACAGAGCGGTAGAGATACTAAAAACATTTGAGAATAATTCTCACGCAACGATAATCGGTAAGGTTACAGATGCTCACTTGCAAAAAGTAATACTCAACAGTAGCTGGGGTACAAAAAGATTTTTAGATACTCCAAGCGGTGAACTACTCCCTCGTATCTGCTAAATATGAAAATACTTCTAATTATCTCTAGTTTTAACTCTCTTTCTCAGAGAGTATTTTGTGAACTTCAAGATATGGGACACACAGTCTCAGTACAGTTTCCTATAAGTGACAAAGAGATGTTAGATGCAGTAGATAGTTTTAAGCCTGATATTATCTTTTCTCCCTTTTTAAAAAAGTTTATTCCCAAAGAGATTTTTCAAAATACTCCGACTTTCATTTTGCATCCTGGCATCCGAGGTGACAGAGGTCACAACGCACTTGATCATGCCATACGAGATAAAAAGGAAGAATGGGGTGTAGTTATACTCAAAGCAAATGAAGAGTTTGACGGTGGTGAAATATATAGCGAAGTACGTTTTAAGATGAGAGATGCATCTAAGGCGTCTATATATAGAACAGAAGTAGCAGATGCAACACTAAAAGCTATGAAAGAACTCTTTGTAAACTTAGAAGATAAAGCTTTTAAACCGACTCCACAACTCCAAGCTCCGATGCATAAATACTTAACACAAGAAGATAGAGCTATAAACTGGGAAAAAGACACAACAAAAGAGATAATAAGAAAAGTAAGATTTAGTGACAGCTATCCGGGTGTAAAGGATGAGTTTTTTGGCGCCGAGTGTTATCTCTTTGGAGTTTGGGAAGAAGATAAACTAAAAGGCAAGCCAAAAGAGGTTCTTGCTAAAAGGGATGGCGCTATCTGTGTAGGTACTATAGATGGGGCAGTATGGATAAGCCACCTCATAGAAGATGGAAAGTTCAAGCTTCAAAGTACTTATGTTTTAAAGGAAAAAATAAAAGGTGTTAAAGAACTTCGTCTTCCTCTTATCTTTGATATGACATATAAAACATTTTACGAGATCGGTTCGCATAGAGACGGTGATGTAGCATATCTGTGTTTTAACTTTCATAACGGTGCGATGACTTCTGAGCAATGCATTAGACTAAAGTATGCATTTGATTATATAAAAGAGAGCGCTAAAGTTGTTGTACTTATTGGCGCTGAGGAATTCTTCTCAAATGGCATCCATCTAAACATACTAGAAGACTCAAAGAAGCAGGGTGAAGACGGCTGGAGTAATATCAACGCTATGAATGATGTAGTCAAGTCTATTATATTTTCTGATGAAATTATTACAGTTTCATCTCTACATAAAAATGCAGGTGCAGGCGGAGTCTTTTTGGCTCTTGCCTGTGACTACGTTGTAGCATCTGAGTCTACAGTGCTAAATCCCCACTATAAGACTTTGGGTCTTAGTGGAAGTGAATACCATACTTACAGTCTTCCAAAAAGAGTAGGGGAAGAAAAAGCAAATGAATTACTGGAGAAATGTCTGCCAATAAGTGCCAACAAAGCAAAAGATATAAAGATGATTGATGAAGTCTTTGCTAAAGAGAATTATTTTGATGATTTGAGAAAGTTTGCAGCATCTTTACTAGAAAATGAAGATAGTTATGATGACTTTATATATGAAAAGCAAGATTATTTAGAAGATAACAAAGAGTATATAAATAAATGTAAAGAGCAAGAGCTTAAAGTCATGCATCCAGAATTCTGGGATGAGGCAAGTGAGTTCCATGCTTTAAGACATGAGTTTGTGTATAAAGTATGTCCAATTAAAACACCAGAGAGGTTAAGAGATGCATGAATATAGTATAGTCCAGTCATTGTTAGATAGTTGTGAAGAAAATGCAAGAGCAAATAATGCTTCTAGAGTGCTAAAAGTAGTTATAAAGATAGGTGTTATGAGTGGAGTTGAACCAGATCTTTTAAAAACAGCATTTGATACCTTTAAAGAAAAAACTATATGCGAAGAAGCTGAGTTTATCATTAATATACAGAAGGTTGTTATTTATTGTAACAATTGTGAAAAAGAGTCAACACTTGCCGAATTAGAGTACTGTTGTCCTCATTGTGAGAGTGTAGATTTGAAAATAATTGATGGTGAAGATATGTACTTAATGCAATTGGAACTTGATTAAATAAAACTTAAAGCTTGATTGGGTATAATTCCGCACTTTTATAAATATTCAAGGAATTGTACATGTACGCAATTATCAAAAACGGTGGCAAGCAGTATAAAGTTCAAGAGGGTGATATTTTATTACTAGATAAAATGTCTCTTGAGCCAAAAGCTACTATCGAGATTACAGAAGTTCTTGCAGTAAATGCTGGTGAACTTAAAATGGGAGCTCCATTCGTAGATGGTGCTATAGTTACTGCTGAAGTAATTAATGAAGGTCGTGACAAAAAAGTTATTATCTTCAAAAAACGTCGTCGTAAAGACAGTAAAGTTAAAAGAGGTTTCAGAAGAGACTTCACTCGTGTTCGTATCACGAAAATAACTGCATAATTAAGTAGGAGATTCAGATGGCACATAAGAAAGGTCAAGGTAGTACACAGAATAATCGTGACTCAGCTGGTAGAAGACTGGGTGTTAAGAAGTATGGTGGTGAGGCAGTAATACCTGGTAACATCATTATTCGTCAAAGAGGAACTAAGATTCACCCGGGTAAAAATGTTGGTATGGGAAAAGATCATACTATATTTGCACTAGTTGAAGGTGTTGTTAAATTCGAAAGAAAAGACAAAAAACGTCAACAAGTTTCAATCGTACCTGCTGCATAATTCCACTAATATTTGAGCTTCGGCTCAAATATTTCTACATTCAACAAACTTAGGTTTAACACCTAAACAATTTAAATATTTAACAATTTACTCTTTTTAAGCTCAAGTGAATTTTTAAGTATTAAGAAGTATAAAACCAAGGAAAACAAATGTTTACAGATAGTGTCGAATTAACAGTCTCATCAGGAAAAGGTGGACAAGGGTGTGTATCATTTCGTCGTGAAAAGTTTGTACTTAACGGTGGTCCTAATGGTGGAGACGGTGGAAAAGGTGGCGATATTTGGTTCAAATGTGATAACAATACACACACACTTTCTCATTTCCAAAGAAAAATGCACATAAAAGCAGAAGGTGGCGTTCAAGGCGAAGGTTCTCGTATGACGGGTAAATCTGGTGCGAAAAAAGTTATTATCGTTCCTCCTGGAACTCAGATTATAGATATGGAAACTGGTGAAGTTCTTTTTGACATGCTTGTAGATGGACAAGAAGAGAAGTTTATAGAGGGTGGAAAAGGTGGACTTGGAAATACTCACTTTAAATCACCTACAAATCAAAGACCTACTTATGCTCAACCTGGTGAACAGGGTGAAACAAGAGCTATTAAACTAGATCTTAAACTTATTGCTGATATTGGATTAGTCGGTTTTCCAAATGTTGGAAAGTCTACTCTAATCTCTACAGTTTCAAATGCTCGTCCGGAGATTGCAAACTATGAGTTTACTACACTTACTCCTAAACTAGGTCAAGTAAATATAGGTGACTTCGAATCATTCGTAATGGCAGATATTCCTGGTATTATTGGTGGAGCACATGAAGGTAAAGGTCTTGGAATTCAGTTTTTAAGACATATTGAAAGAACTAAAACTCTTTTATATATGGTAGATTTAGCTTCATATAGAGATCTTAAAGAGCAGATTGATACATTAAAAGATGAGATATCTTCTTTTTCAGAGAATTTGGGAAATAATAAGTATGCTATTGCTCTAACACGTGTTGATATAGTTCCACCTGAAGAGGTAAATGATTTAGTAAATGGTTTCTTAGATCTTCTTGGTCTTGAAGCAAACAAAGGCAGTGAGTTTGATTTTGATTCAGCTATGCCATACTATATTCAAGATTCTGCAGATGAAACATTAGGCTATGACAGAACAAAACCTTACTTAGTTGCACCAATATCTTCAGCTACTAATAAAAATATAGAAGCATTGAAATATGCACTATTTAATCTAGTTCAAACTGGCAGAGAATAAAATGAAAAGGGTTGTTGTTAAAGTTGGTAGTGCTGTTTTAACGCAAGATGATTCTATTGCAGTAGAACGCATGGAAGCTTTGGTTGATTTTTTAGCAGAATTGAAAAAAAGTAATGAAGTTATATTAGTATCTTCAGGTGCAGTTGCAGCTGGATATACAAAACTACAACTAGATCGTGATGTACTAAAAAATAAGCAAGCACTAGCATCTATAGGTCAGCCAATTCTTATGCATAAGTATTCCAAAAAATTTTCTAACTATGACATAATCACTTCCCAAGTTTTAGTAACAGCAGCAAACTTCAAAAAAGATGGAGATATTAAAAGAATCAAAGATACAGTTGATACTCTTTTAGTAAATGGTGTAATACCAATCATAAATGAAAATGATGCAACAGCAACAGAAGAGCTAGTAGTTGGTGATAATGATCAACTATCTGCGTACATAACTAAACATACAGATGCCGATATATTGATAATACTATCAGATATAGACGCTTACTATGATGATGATCCTCATAAAAACAAAGATGCTAAGGTACTTAAAATTGTCAATAACATTGATAAGTGTGCCTTGGAAAAAGAGGCGACTCCTCACGGTAATTTTGCTACAGGTGGAATAGTTACAAAACTAAAAGCTGCTTCATATCTTTTAGAGCATGGTATAGATATGTTCTTAGCAAGTGGTTTTGACTTGAGTGATGCTAAAAGTTACATGATATATAAAGATCATGATGGCGGAACACTCTTTACGAAGACAAATATCTAGATGCGTATTATTTTTATGGGCACGCCTGATTATGCTGAGGCAATATTAGAGCGTATTATTAATACAGCCGACATGGAAGTAGTTGCTGTTTATACTCAACCAGACAAACCTGTTGGTAGAAAAAAAGTTATTACTCCTCCTGTTGTTAAGACTTTAGCTCAAAAACACGGGATAGCTGTTTATCAACCAAATAGGCTTAGAGATAGTGAAACAGTAGAAGAACTTTTAAAAATAGAAGTAGATTATATAGTAGTTGCAGCTTATGGACAAATACTTCCATTAGAGATTTTACAACACGCTCCATGTATAAACCTTCATGCTTCTATTCTTCCTCAGTATAGAGGTGCAAGCCCAATTCAGCAAACTCTTCTTAATGGTGATAAAAAAACAGGTGTTACAGCGATGTTAATGGATGTTGGTTTAGATACTGGTGATATATTAAAGATAGATGAAATAGATGTTAGTGATGATGAAATGGTAGAGACACTTTTTGATAGACTAACAACTACAGCATCTGAGTTAACTATAGATATACTTAAAAATTTTAACTCTTATGAGCCTGTTAAGCAAGATGAGTCACTTGCTACTCACTGTGCAAAGATAAGCAAACACGATGGTGAAGTTAGTTTTACAGATGCTACAGAGCTTTATAATAAATACCGTGCATTTACTCCATGGCCGGCAATATATTTAGAAAGTGGACTTAAACTAAAGAGTATAAAGCTTGAAGAAAAAATATCTAATAATGAAAATGGAAAAATACTTCTTATAGATAAAGATTCAATAGTTGTTGGATGCGAAAAGGGAAGTATAAGAATATTCAAAATTCAGCCAGCATCAAAAAAAGAGATGGATATTCTTTCATACATCAATGGTAAAAGATTGACTCTTGCAGACACTATATCTTAAAGAGATAGGTTCAACCCAAAACTATTTAAAAGATCTTATTAAAGCTAAAAAGATAAACCTTCCATTTGCAGTTGTTGCAGATGCTCAAACAAACGGAATAGGCAGCAGAGAAAACATCTGGAACTCGTTAGAGGGAAATCTATTTTTATCATTTGCAATAGAGTTGAAAAACTTACCAAAAGATTTAAAACTTGAATCAGCATCTATATATTTTGCTTATTTATTAAAAAATACACTTAAGAGTTTAAATTCAGAAGTTTGGTTGAAATGGCCTAATGATTTTTATATAAAAGATAAAAAAATTGGTGGAATGATTACAAACATTGTAGGTAATGCGCTTATTTGCGGAGTGGGTTTAAACTTAGTTACACAACCTGATGGATTTTCAAAGTTAGACATAGAAATTACTAAAGAAGATTTACTAAAACTATATTTCACTAATATAGAAAAAAAAATCTCATGGAAGCAAGTTTTTAGTAAATATGAGTTAGAATTCCATAAGAACAAAAACTTTTTTACACATAATAATAGTTTAAGAATTCCATTGGAAGATGTAACGCTTCAGAGTGATGGCTCGATTGTACGCAACGGCGAAAGGATATATAGTCTAAGATGAGTGAAGTAATAGTAATTGCAAATCAAAAGGGTGGTGTTGGTAAAACAACTACTGCTGTAAACTTAGCTGCATCACTGGCTGTAGCAGAGAAAAAAGTGCTTTTGATAGATGCAGATCCTCAGGCTAATGCTACTACGTCTTTAGGTTTTCACCGTAATGATTATGAGTTTAATATCTACCATGTATTGATTGGTACTAAAAAGTTAAAAGACATAATTTTAAAATCAGATTTACCGACACTTCATCTAGCTCCTTCAAATATTGGTCTTGTTGGAATTGAAAAAGAGTACTATGATAATAATAATAAAGATGGGCGTGAGCTTGTATTAAAAAGAGCTATAGCAAATGTTCAAAAAGATTATGACTATATCATTATTGATTCACCTCCGGCACTAGGACCGATGACAATCAATGCTTTATCAGCATCTAACTCAGTGATTATCCCTATACAATGTGAATTTTTTGCACTTGAAGGTCTTGCACAACTTTTAAATACAGTTAAGCTTGTAAGAAAGTCTATTAATCCAAGTCTTAGTATAAAAGGTTTTTTGCCAACTATGTTTAGTTCTCAGAATAATTTGTCAAAACAGGTTTTTGCTGACTTATCTCAACACTTTAACGGTAAACTCTTTAAAGATCAAAAAAACAAATATATAGTAGTTCCAAGAAATGTAAAATTAGCTGAGGCTCCATCTTTTGGAAAACCTGCAATTTTATATGATGTAAAATCCGTAGGCTCTATAGCTTACCAAAATTTAGCACAAACGATAATTGCATAATGAAATCTCAAAAACTCGGCCGTGGATTAGACGCTCTTTTAGGTGAAATAGATGAAGCCTATGAAAATGAAGGTTCATCAAGAGATGAAGTTATGGAATTGCCTCTTAAAGATATCAGACCAAATCCATATCAGCCAAGAAAGCAGTTTGATGAAAATTCTCTTTTAGAACTTGGTGAATCTATCAAAAATGATGGCCTTCTTCAGCCTATTATTGTTACTCAAGATTTTGATGGATATGTGTTAATAGCAGGCGAGAGAAGACTTCGTGCATCTAAGTTAGTAAAACTAAAAACAATTCGTGCAATACTTATTCACTCTGATGAGAATAAAATGAGACAGTTTGCACTTATTGAAAATATTCAAAGAGATGAGTTAAATGCAATTGAACTGGCAGAAGCTTATAGTGAATTAATTAAGATGTATGATGTGACACAAGAAGAACTTGCAAATAAAATACATAAAAGCAGAACGCACATTACTAATACTATCAGACTATTACAATTATCCCCTAAAACACAAAAAGCTTTAGTTGAGAAAAAAATTACAGCTGGACATGCAAAAGTTTTAATCGGACTTGATGAAAAACAACAACAACTTATGGTTAACTCGATTATTGGTCAAAAACTTAGCGTAAGAGAAGTTGAGGGAATTATTAAAAACATGAAAGAAGAAAAAAACTCTTCCGAGCCTAAAAATAATTTCGTTGAGTATGATTTCTCTGATATTAAAGAAAGATTTGATTTTCTTGGGTTTAAAGCCAAAGCTTCTAAAAATAAATTGACTATAGAGTTTGACAATGAAAGTCAAATTAGTGATTTTTTAAAGTATATCTCAAAATAGTGATAAAAGACTGTGTACATTCAGCATAGTTTATATAAATTATAAAATTCTTTAAAATTCTTTCATCGTTTAACTATCCTTTCAATTTTCTCATAGTATAATCACGCAACTTTTAGGAGGTGCTATGTTAGATATAAATCCGATACTACTTTTAGCTACATTTGTTGTATTTCTTTCACTAATTGCCGTTCTAAACAGTTGGCTTTATAATCCTTTATTTAGTTTTATGAATAAAAGAAATGATGACATCAAAAAGGACCTACAAAAAGTAGGTAATAATGATGATGAAATCAACGAACTTAATTCAAAAGCTCAATCAATAATTACAAATGCTAAGCTGGAAGCTGCGGCCCTAAGAGAGAAAGTTATACAAGATGCTAAAGAGTTAGCAGATAGTAAGTTAGAAGCGAAGCGTGCTGAATTAGCTAGCCAATATTTAGAATTTGAGCAATCACTTGCTCAATCTAAAGAACAGTTAACAAGTGACATTATGTCACAGGTTCCACTGTTTAAAGAAGCTGTTAAAGCTAAATTTAGTCAAATATAAGGATGTGGTGTGAGTAGAATTTTACTATTAATTATAATGATATCAACTTATGCATTAGCATCTAGTGGTGCAGAGGGCGGAGGAACAGACATTATCCAAAGAACGGTAAACTTTTTACTATTTTTTGGTCTTGTTTGGTACCTTGTTGCTGAACCTGCTAAAAACTATTTTGCTGCGAGAAGTCAGGGAATTGCTGATGAGTTGCAAAAAGTACAAGATAAGTTAAGTGAGTCTGTTTCTCTTAAAAAAGAGGCGCTAACTAAAATTTCTGATGCTGAAAAGTTTGCAGAAGAGTTAGTAACTGTTTCAAAAAGAGAAAACAAAATCATAAATGACAACATCATGCTTCAATGTGAAGCAGACTTAGAAACAATTACTAAGCAAAATACTTCATTGATGGAGTTTGAACAAAGAAAAATGGTTCGAACTGTTGTTCAGGATGTATTAAGTGAAGTATTAAGTCAAAGTAGTGATAGTTTTGATAAAGAAGCTATGGCTAGTGTTATCTTAAAGAAGGTGGCATAGATGGAAGAATTAATTGCAAAAAGATATATCAAAGCTCTAAAACAGGGTTCTGATGCACAGACAATGCAAAATATGACTGTAGTCTTTTCAGCATTGGCCCAATCATTTAAAGATGCAAAATTTATCCAAATTATTGACAATCCAAATGTAACTAAAGAAGAAAAATTAGAAATTATTTTAGCAGCAGTTAAACCTGCTAAGTCTGAAACTATTGATTCTTTAGTGAAAATACTTGTAGAGAAAAAACGTCTATTTATCATTCCTGCGCTTGCTGAAGCTATGAGAAAAGACATGGTTAATACAAGTAAAACTTATAGCGGTGTTGTTTATAGTGATAGTGATATAGATGCCAAAGTTATAGAAGACTTAAGTAGTGGTTTGAGTAAAAAATTTGATTCAAATATTTCATTAGAATTTATTAAAGACAACTTTAATGGTATTAAAGTGGATGTAGAAGATCTTGGCATAGAGATTAATTTTTCTAAAACAAGAATTAATAATCAAATTATAGAACATATAGTAAAAGCAATTTAAGTTCATGAGAGGAGAAAAGTAGTGGTAGCAAAAATTCAAGCTGATGAAATCAGCTCAATAATTAAAGAGCGTATCGATAACTTTGAATTAAGTGTTGATATTAACGAAACAGGTAAAATCGTTTCTTATGCTGATGGTGTTGCACAAGTTTACGGACTTAACAACGTTATGGCTGGAGAAATGGTAGAGTTCGACGAGGGAACAAGAGGTTTAGTAATGAACCTTGAAGAAAGTGTAGTAGGTGTAGTAATACTAGGCCTAGGTACAGAACTTAAAGAAGGTATGTCTGTTAAAAGACTTGGTCGTCTTCTTAAAGTTCCTGTAGGAGATGCACTTTTAGGCCGTGTAGTAAATGCACTTGGTGAGCCAATTGATGGTAAAGGTCCAATTGAAACTACTGAAACTCGTTTCGTAGAAGAAAAAGCACCTGGTATTATGGATAGAAAATCTGTTCATGAACCATTAGCTACTGGTATCAAGGCTATTGACGCACTTGTTCCAATCGGTAGAGGTCAAAGAGAGCTTATTATTGGTGATAGACAAACTGGTAAAACAACTGTTGCACTAGACGCTATTATCAATCAAAAAGGTAACGGTGTTATTTGTATCTATGTTGCAATCGGTCAAAAAGAATCAACTGTAGCACAGATTATTCGTCGTTTAGAAGAGCATGGTGCATTAGAATATACAATTATTGTATCTTCAACAGCTGCTGAAGCTGCTGCACTTCAATTTTTAGCTCCATACACTGGTGTTACTATGGGTGAGTACTTCCGTGATAATGCAAGACATGGTCTAATCGTATATGATGATTTATCTAAGCATGCAGTTGCATATCGTGAGATGTCACTTATTCTTCGTCGTCCTCCGGGCCGTGAAGCATACCCTGGTGATGTTTTCTATATCCACTCTCGTCTTTTAGAAAGAGCTGCAAAAGTTTCAGATGAAAAAGGTGCAGGTTCTTTAACTGCTCTTCCAATTATTGAAACTCAAGCTGGTGATGTTTCGGCATATATTCCAACTAATGTTATCTCTATTACAGATGGTCAGATTTTCCTAGAGACTGAACTATTCAACTCAGGTGTACGTCCAGCGATTAACGTTGGTCTTTCTGTATCTCGTGTTGGTGGTGCTGCTCAGATTAAAGCTACTAAGCAAGTTGCTGGTACTTTACGTCTTGACCTTGCTCAGTATCGTGAACTACAAGCATTTGCTCAGTTCGCATCAGACCTTGATGAGACATCTCGTAATCAACTAGAACGTGGACAAAGAATGGTAGAAGTTTTAAAACAAGGACCTTTCTCTCCACTTTCTGCTGAGAAGCAAGTTGTTATTATTTTTGCTGGTAACGAAGGCTTCTTAGATGATTTTGCTCCATCAAATGTAGTTCGTTTTGAAGCTGAGTTATATCCATTTATTGAAGCATCATATCCTCAAATTTTTGAGAATATCAGAAGCTCTTCTAAAGTAGATGATGATACTAATGCATTAATGATTAAAGCACTTGAAGAATTCAAAGCTACTTTTGTAGTGGCATAAGGAAAACTTTATGGCAAACTTGAAAGATATTCAAAGACAGATAAAGAGTGTTTCTAACACTCAAAAGACAACTCGTGCTATGAAGCTTGTATCTACTGCAAAGCTTCGTCGTGCAGAAGAGCTTGCAAAACGCTCTCGTCTTTATGCTGCAAAAATGAATCAGGTTATTGCCGAAATAGCTGGACGCATTAAATGTAATAAAGTTGGAGGAATTGACAATCGTTGTTTTATCGAGATTGAAAATCCAAAAATGGTTGACATTATTTTTGTAACTGCAGATAAAGGTCTATGTGGTGGTTTTAATATTCAAACTATTAAAGCCGTTAAAAAACTAATTGCAGAATACAAAGAAAAAAATGTAAAAGTGCGTCTGCGCGGAATCGGTAAAAAGGGTGTTGAGTTCTTTAAATATAACGAAGTTGAAATGTTCGACTCAGTTACTAATTTAAGTTCAAAACCTGATAAAGAAAGAGCTGATGAGTTCATCATGACTTCTATTGAAGATTATAAAGATGGTAAAATCGATGGTCTTCATTTGATTTACAATGGATACAAAAATATGATAACGCAAGAGTTACATGTTAATAAAGTATTACCAGTAGATACAGAGCAATTTGAGTGTGATGATATTCAAAACTCGATGCTTGAAATAGAAGCTCAAGATGAAGAACATATGCTTGATTCTTTAGTGAGTAGATATGTTGAATACGCTATGTATTATGCACTTATAGATTCAGTAGCTGCTGAACATAGTGCTAGAATGCAAGCTATGGATACTGCTACTAATAATGCAAAAGATATGGTTAAGTCACTAAATGTTCAATTTAATAAAGCTAGACAAGCAGCTATTACTACAGAACTTATAGAGATTATAAGTGGTGTGGAGTCTATGAAATAATGGAGAAAAATATGATTGGTAAAATAAGCCAGGTTATGGGCCCGATTGTTGATGTTGATTTTGATGGTTATCTTCCAATAATTAATGAAGCAATCGAAGTTCAAATTAGTTTAGAAGGTGCTGAAACTCGTTTAGTACTTGAAGTTGCGGCTCACTTAGGTGATGGTCGTGTTAGAACAATTGCTATGGATATGAGTGAAGGTTTAGTACGTGGTATGAATGCTACTGCTACTGGTTCACCTATAAAAGTTCCAGTTGGAGATAAGGTACTTGGTCGTATCTTTAATGTAATTGGTGAGACTATTGATGGAGGCGAGCAGGTAACTGATTCACCTACTTGGTCGATTCACCGTGCACCTCCACCTCTAGTTGATCAGTCAACTACTACTGAGATGTTTGAGACAGGTATCAAAGTTGTTGATTTACTTGCTCCTTACTCTAAAGGTGGTAAAGTTGGTCTATTCGGTGGTGCTGGTGTTGGTAAAACAGTTATTATCATGGAACTTATTCACAATGTTGCAATGGGTCATGATGGTCTATCTGTATTTGCTGGTGTTGGTGAAAGAACTCGTGAAGGTAATGACCTTTACCACGAGATGAAAGATTCTAACGTACTTGATAAAGTTGCACTTTGTTATGGTCAGATGAGTGAGCCTCCAGGAGCACGTAACCGTATTGCTCTTACTGGTCTTACAATGGCTGAGTACTTTAGAGATGAGATGAATCTTGACGTTCTAATGTTCGTTGATAATATATTCCGTTTCGCTCAATCAGGTTCTGAAATGTCAGCACTTCTTGGTCGTATCCCTTCAGCTGTTGGTTACCAACCAACTCTAGCTCGTGAAATGGGTGCATTACAAGATCGTATTACATCAACTAAAAATGGTTCAATTACTTCTGTTCAAGCTGTTTACGTACCAGCGGATGACTTAACTGACCCTGCTCCAGCTTCTGTTTTTGCTCACTTAGATGCAACTACAGTACTTAACCGTAAAATTGCTGAAAAAGGTATCTATCCTGCAGTTGATCCACTAGATTCAACTTCAAGATTACTTGATCCACAAATTATTGGTGAAGAGCACTATTCTGTAGCACGTGGTGTTCAACAAACACTTCAAAAGTACAAAGATCTTCAAGATATTATTGCAATTCTTGGTATGGATGAACTTTCTGAAGATGATAAAAATGTTGTTGAAAGAGCTCGTAAAATTGAGAAATTCTTATCTCAGCCATTCTTCGTTGCAGAGGTATTTACAGGTTCTCCTGGTAAATATGTTTCTCTAGAAGACACTATAAAAGGTTTCAAAGCAATCCTTAATGGTGAATGTGATGATATGCCGGAAAATGCATTCTACATGGTTGGTGGTATGGATGAAGTAATTGAAAAAGCTGCAAAGCAAAAAAAATAACTCATAATATACTAAAGGACTGTAATGGATAAGTTAAGACTTGAAATCCTAACTCCTAATGGTGAAATCTTTAACGATGACGTCGTTAGCGTAACTCTTCCAGGTGAAGAGGGAGAGTTCGGTGTTTTACCACAGCATGCTTCATTAACAACTCTGTTGGAAGCTGGTGTGATTGATATCGAAAAAGATGATAAATCAGTTGAGTCAATTTTAATAAACTGGGGTGTAGTTCAAGTTGACGAAGCCAAAGTAATTGTTTTAGTTGAAGGTGCTGTTGCTATTCGTGGTGATAATGAAAGTGATATTGCAACTGCACTTGAAGATGCAAAAAAACTTATTAATGATATTGCTGATTCAAATCCAGCAATTGCTTCTGTTTCAGCTAGAATTGAATCAGCAGCAAAAAGATTACTATATTAGATGATCAACAATCTCATAGATTTTTATCTTAAAAGTCACCCAGTAACTTTGGGTGTACTGGCTCTATTGTCAGTATATTTTATTGTTCTTAACTGGGTGTTTTTCTACCGCTATTTTTCTATTAATAGTTGGCTACAAAATGAAAACAGCTCATTAGAGTCTCTTCTTTTGGGTGCTTCAACTGTTAGTGTGAAATCTTTTTTAAATAACTTCTTAAAAACCAGTACTAATGTTAGTAAAGAGATTCTAGGATTAGCAATGCTTGCTGCTACGAAAGAGGCAACTAAAGGCTTATCTTTACTATCTATATTTGCATCAACCACTCCGTTTATAGGACTTTTTGGAACTGTTGTATCAATTTTGGATACTTTTACACATATAGGTCAAAGTACAGGAAGTATGTCAGTTATTTCTAGTGGTGTTTCAGACGCACTAGTAGCTACTGCAGCCGGCATATTTGTTGCAATTTTTGCATATACATATCACCAAGTTTTAAAAAGAAAATCTTTCGAACTTGTTAGTTGCCTTCAGATGCAAAGTGACGCAGTTCTAGCTAGAAAAGTTTAGCAATATGTATGATTTTGAAGATAAACCAGAGCTAAATATTACTCCACTTGTGGATGTAATGTTAGTTTTACTAGCTATATTAATGGTAATAGCTCCAAATATTATATACGAAGAGCAAATAAAACTGCCACAAGGCTCAATGAGCAAACAGCTTTCTAAAATACCACCAGTACATATATCTATAGATAAAGAACTAAATGTTAAAATAAATAAAGACAATTATCAACTACATGAATTCATGGATAATTTTTTTCTTTATTCTAAAAAATTAGATTTAAAAGCTACGGTACTTATTAGTGCAGATAAAACTTTGGACTATGGTGTTGTTATGTCAGTTTTGGCTGCAGTAAAACAAGCAGGCTTTTCTGAGGTTTCATTAGCTACAAATGGGTAATAATAACTCATATTTTTATATAAGTGGTTTTATTTCTTTATCACTTTTTGCTTTCTTTGCATCTCTCATTATTTATATGTTATTTACAAAATCAAATGTTGATATATACGCTTTAAAAAAAGATAACTATATATCTATATCTCTAAATATGCCAGAAATACAAACAAGTTCAAAAAAAAGTGTTGCTACACCTATAGAAGAAAATAGCGTTATCGAGCCCAGCGACGTTAATATTGATGACTTGTTCAGTGATGTATGGACTAAAAGTATTAAAAAACAAAATATAGTTGAAAAAAATGTTGACAACAAAAGATTATTGGAGATTGGGAAAAAATTCAAAACTATTGATAAAAATAGTGTTAAGCCTGTATCAGAGAAGTTAACTGATAATAGTGTAGTTGAAAAAAGTGATGATTCACAAAAGATTTCAACTGCAAATGCGGTTAATGAATATTTGGCTAAAATTCAGGCTTTAGTTTATCAGAACTTTGTTCCACCTCAAAATTCTCAAGGACATAGTGTTAAGGCTATTATTGAGTTAAGTGCTATTGGAAAGGTTATGGATTTTAGAATCTTGACTTATTCAGCAAACAGTAGCTTAAATGATGAGTGTGACAAGATAAAAGATAGACTTTTAGGAGTGTTGTTCCCTGCAAATCCGCAAAACAAATCCGGAAATTATGTAATTATGTTAACATCCAAGGAGTAATTTTGAGAATATTATTTATACTTTTATTCATATTTAGTTTATCGCATGCAAATGATGCAACAATTGAAGTTATTAAAAAAGTAGAATCTCTTCCTACATTAGCAGTTGAAGATTCATCAGTAAGTTATGATGATACGTTTAGATTAAAGTTTTTTAAGGCTTTAGTTGCAGATTTAAATGTAATATCACTATTTAACGTAGATAGACATCATAGACAAACCCACTTTAATGACTCAGCTGTTATGGTTGATAATAAGGATATGGACTACGTTTTAAGATATAAGATGTTTGAAGATGATGACGGTGCTTTAAATATTGATCTTAAACTTATACATAAAGAAAATATAGCTCTAAATAAAAAGTATAGAATCAGTAGGAAAAATGTTTTTATGTTTGTTTCTCATACAATAGCTTACGATATTAATGAGTTTATGGGAGCCCCATCGGTTGAGTGGATGAAGCGAAGAGTTATTTTTTCTAGAGTTGTTGCTCCACAGAAAACTGAAGTAGTAATTTCAGATTACACTCTTGCGTATCAGCATACTGTCGTGAAGGGTGGGTTTAATATCTTTCCAAAATGGGCTAATAATGCTCAAAATGCATTTTATTATACATCTTTAGACGAAAAAAAGCCTACACTTAAATATGTTGATATTAAAACTGGAAAAAGTAAGGCTATTATATCTTCAGATGGTATGATGATCTGTTCTGATGTAAGCAGAAATGGAAAAAAACTACTACTTACAATGGCTCCAAAAGGTCAACCTGATGTCTATTTATATGATGTAGATACTTTTAAGACTCAACAACTAACTACATATGGCGGAATTGATGTTAATGCGCAATTCATGGACAGTGAAACAATTGTATTTATATCTGGCAGACTAGGTTACCCAAATGTTTTTTCTAAAAAAATTGGTAGTAACAGTGTAGAGCAAATGGTATATTATGGTAAGAGTAATTCAGCATGTAGTACACATGGAGAATATATAGTATATAAGGCAAGAGAGAGTTCAAATGCATTCTCAACAAATACTTTTAACTTACATTTGATCTCAACAAAGACAGATTTTATTAGAAGACTTACAGCTACTGGTGTAAATGAGTTTCCTAGATTTTCTATAGATGGAGATGCCATATTATTTATTAAAAACTATAAAGCTCAAAGTTCTATAGGTATTATAAGATTAAATCATAATAAGAATTATCTGTTTCCTCTTAAGTATGGTAAGTTACAAGCAATGGATTGGTAAGAAGATAGTAATATAGATGAAATTCATCACTTTGTACTGTGATATATCACTTTATTATTCTTTTTTTGGTACAATCAGAACAATTTAAAATCAAGGTAAGTAAATATGAAAAGTATAGTATTCTCAAGTATCGTAATGGCACTTTTAGTTTTTAGTGGATGTGCAGACAAGAAGCCTGCAGTAGATGAAAAAGTAAAAGAAGAAGTAGTTGCCCAAGAAGTTGAAGCCGTAAAAACTGAAACTGTATCCGCTGAAGATGCAACAGTTGGTGAAAGCAGTATGGAAAAATCAGATTCTAATGAGATGAAAATGGCGAACCTAGAAAAAGAATTATCAACTGTATATTTTGATTTTGACAAGTTTGTTATACGTTCTGATATGGAATCAAAAGTTACAAATTCTGCTACTGTTGCAAATAATACTGCAAAAGCATTCACTGTAAAGCTTGAAGGTAACTGTGATGAGTGGGGTAGTGATGAATATAACTTCGCACTAGGTCTAAAAAGAGCTTCTACTGTAAAAAAAGCATTAATGGCTGAAGGTGTAAACGAGACTCGTATCACTATGGTGAGCTATGGTGAAAGTAACCCAGTGTGTAATGATAAAACTCAAGATTGTTGGTCAAAAAACCGTCGCGTAGACTTTAAACTTCTTCCGTAATCTATGAATCGCATTATTTTAGTTGTTCTCATTGCAGCTATTGTGCCATTTAACTTATTCAGTGCTGAACCATCTGCGTTTGGTGCTGGTAATCTAGAAACTTCTCAACCTTATGGCTTAACTTCAAGTGAAAAGGTTATTCTTCAAAACAAAGACAAATTAAAAAAAGTTGTTGTCAATAGTAATAATCAAGCGAATCAAGTTGATTCATTAAGAGAGAGAATAGACGGTTTGCAAACTATTATTGAAGGACTTAGTCAAAAGTCTCAAGAAAATAGACTAAATCTCAAAAATTTAGAGAAAAAAAATACAGATGAGTTAATTAGTTCAAATGAGTATGAAAAGAGACTAAGTGAAATATCTCAAGCAAATGCTTTAGAGATAAAAGATATGAAGCTTGCAGTTAGTGAGCTAACTGCTTTAGTAAATATTGTAAATACAGCATATGTTTCAAAAGATGAATTTAATACTTTAGTAAGTGATTTTAATGTATTCAAAGAGTTAGTATCAAAAGAGTTAAAAGAAGGTTCTACTCCTAAAAAATCAAAGATTGATAGTATGTCAAATGCTGAAGTTGCAAAATTAGCACAACAAAGTTATGATAAAAAATATTATACTGAAAGTATTGAATATTATACTCATCTAATTAAGAAAAACTATAAACCTGCTGGTTCGCATTATAAGTTAGGTGAGATTTATTACTATAGAAAAAATTATGCTGAAGCAATCGCATATTTTAAAAAGAGTGCTTCATTGTATTCTAAGGCTTCCTATATGCCTACTCTAATGCTTCACACTGCTGTATCTATGGAGAAAACAGGTGATGAAAAAAATGCAAAATCTTTTTATAACGGTGTTGTAGTTAAATATCCAAATTCTACAGAAGCTAAAACAGCAAAAAGTAATCTTAGTAAGATGAAGTAGTTGCATAATATTTTAGTAATATTATGCATATTTATGTTAAAATCCAAAAAAATTAATAAAGGCTAATATAATGGCAATAGAAGCAAATCAAATCGTATCAATAGAGTATGAAGTTCGTGATGGAGAGGCTGTAGTAGACAGCAATGTAGGTGGATCACCTTTAGTATTTATGTTTGGTAAGGGTCAAATTATTCCAGGTTTAGAAACTGGAATTGTTAACATGGCAATTGGTGAAAAAGGCGATGTTTTAGTTAAAGCTGAAGATGCTTATGGAACTCATAATCCAGATGCTAAACAAGAAGTTCCTAAAGACCAATTTGCTGGAATTGACTTAGAAGTTGGAATGACTCTTTATGGTCAAGGTGAAGATGGTGGAACAGTTCAAGTTGTTGTAAAAGAGATAGGTGAAGAGACTGTAATAATTGATTTCAATCACCCCCTTGCAGGCAAAGATTTAATGTTCACAGTTACTGTAAACAATGTTAGAGATGCATCTGCTGAAGAAGCAATGACAGGTATTCCTGCTGAGAATCAACAAGACGATGAGTGTTGTGGTACAGGTGGTGGCACTGGTTGTGGATGCAACTAGTTTCATAACTGCTTCTGAGCCTTCGGCTCAAGCATTTAAAACAGCAACACTTTTGAAAACACTTAGTGTAAACTCTCTGATTTCTGGAGAAGTTGGTGTCGGTAAGAAAACTCTTGCTCGCTATATACTTCCAGACGCCATTATAATAGAGGCTTCTGATTTTGATGAATTACTTAGTACACTTGAAAGTGTAAATGAAATAATTATTATCAATTTAGAAAATTCTCCAAATATTAAGAGGGTTGTAGATGCTATTAATGTTAACTCTGTTAGGGTTGTGGCAACATCTAAAAGCTCTTTTTCCAATGAATATATAGATGAGATTTTTAGTGTTAAATTTGATATTCCACCTCTTCGTGATAGATTAGAAGATGTAGAAGAGTTAGTTGTGATGTTTATCAATGAAGCATCTTCTTTGTTTTGTAGTAATACTAAATTTAATACTAAAAATTTTACTCCTGACTTATCTCAAAATTCAAATTCACTTAAAAGACAAGTGATGATTCACTCTTTGTTACAAGATATTAAAGATGTAGAATTAATGGATATAGTTGAGAATTATTTAGTTGATAAACTTGGTTCACAAAGTGACTATAGAAACTTTTTGCATCTATATGAAGTACCACTTATAAAAGCTGGTCTCAGTAGATTTAAATCACAACTTCAATTATCGGATAAGTTAGGTTTAAATAGAAATACACTTAGAAAAAAAATTGCGGATAACAAAGAATATTTATAAATAAAGAAGGGAAATAATATGAATAAAATAGCAATGATATTTGCAGGACAGGGTAGTCAAGCAGTAGGTATGGGTCAGGACTTTTATGAAAATTCAGATATAGCAAAAGAGATGTTTGCAAAAGCTGGTGAAAGAATTGGTGTTGATTTTAAAGAAATTATTTTTGAAGAAAATGAAAAACTAGCTCAAACAGCTTATACACAACCGGCTATACTTCTTGTCCAAATGGTAGCTTATCGTCTTTTTAAAGAAGCTTGTCCAAAGATTGAAGCAACACTTTTCTTAGGTCATTCACTTGGGGAATTTTCGGCTTTATGTGCTAGTGGAGCAATAGACTATATTGATGCGGTTGAATTGGTTCATAATCGTGGCGCATTCATGCAGAGTGCTTGTGATGAAATTGAAGCTGGTATGATGGCAATTGTTGGTTTAGACGATGCTAGTGTTGAATCTATCTGTTCTGCCGCACAATCTGAGGGTAAAAAAGTTTGGCCTGCAAACTATAATCAGGATGGGCAACTTGTAGTTGCCGGTATGAAAGCAGATTTGGCTTCACTAGAACAAACTTTCAAAGATGCTGGTGCAAAAAGAGCACTTCTTCTTAATATGTCTGTAGCATCTCACTGTGACATCTTAGCTCCTGCACAAGAGCCTTTAGCTGATATGATGAAGACAATGATTAAAGATGAGTTCAGTGCACCTATTATTTCAAACGTAACAACTTTACCTTATAGTACAAAAGATGAAGCTGTATCACTGCTAAAAGATCAATTAGTAAAACCAGTAAAATATAAACAATCAATATTAGCAATTGCAGGCGATGTTGACATAGCTATTGAATTTGGAAATGGTGTTACTCTTAAAGGCTTAAACCGTAGAATTGCTCAAGAATTAATTACACTTAATATATCAGATATGGCTAGTTTAGAAAAAGTTGCAGAGGAAATATGTAACTAACATGAGAGTTACACTTGCTCAAACATCACCTAAATTAAATCGTTCTAATTTAGATTATATCTGTAAGACTATAGAAGAATTTAAAGATAAGAGTGATTTAATAGTATTTTGTGAATTATCCCTAAATGGTTATTTGTTGCAAGATAAACTATACGAAGATGCATGGAATAAGGATGAGCTTAGTTTATTAGAAGATTTAAGCAGTGAGATAGACATTGTAGTTGGGGGTGCTATGAAAGATAAAGAAGCATTTAGGAATGCAGCTTTATATTTTTCAAAAGGCAAACTTCTAAGTCAACATAATAAAGTTCATCTTCCAAATTATGGGATGTTTGAAGAGGCTAGATACTTTAAAGCCGGTGAAATATTTGAAAGCTTTACTAGTCAGTTTGGTAAGACTTCAATGTTGGTTTGTGAAGATCTATGGCATGACTCTGTTCATCATGATTTAATAAAAGAAAACCCAGATTTAATAATTGCACTAGTGGCATCACCTGCTCGTGGTTTTACAGAAGAAGGTTTAGTCATAGAAAATAAATGGTACTCTATAATTAAAACCGTAGCTTCAGAATGTAGTGCAGAATTGATTTTCGTAAATAGAGTTGGGTTTGAAGACGGACTTGGGTTTTGGGGTGGAAGTTGTATAGTAGAAAAGAATGGTAGTATTAGACACCAACTACCGCGTTATGAAACAATAATAAAAACATTTGACATATAAATAGGAATATAAATGAAAATAGCAATAATGGGTGCAATGCCAGAAGAAGTGGCTCCAATATTAGAAAAATTAGGAACATATAAAACAACAAAATATGCAGATAATGAATATTATGAAGCCTCATATAAAGGCGTTGATATAGTTGTAGCTTACTCTAAAATAGGTAAAGTGTTTTCAACATTAACAGCTACTACAATGATTCAGCATTTTAATTGCGACAAACTACTTTTTAGTGGTGTAGCTGGTGGCATAAATCCAAGTCTAAAAATTGGAGATTTAATAGTAGCGACAAAATTATCTCAGCATGATTTGGATATTACCGCATTTGGACACCCTATGGGCTTCGTTCCAGGTGGTAGTGTATTTGTTGAAGCAGATCAGGGATTAATTGAACTCTCAAAAGAGGTTGCAAAAGAGTTAGGTAAAACTGTGCAAGAAGGTATTATCGCTACTGGTGACCAATTTGTGCATGATGAAAAAGTTAAAGAGAATATTGTAAAGCATTTTAATGCTGATGCTTTAGAGATGGAAGGTGGATCTGTAGCAGTTGTTTGTAAATCTTTAAATGTTCCATTCTTTATTCTTCGTGCTATTAGTGATACTGCAGATACAGATGCCAGTTTTTCATTTGATGAGTTTATGGAATCGAGCGCGATTATATCAGCTGAGTTTATTATGAAAATGGTAGATAAGGTAATTACAAAATAAATGAAAAGAATTTGCCCATCTAAAAAAATCATGTCTAAACTAGGTAAAACTAATGCTGAGTTTGGCCTTATAGAAGAGGGCGATAAAATCTTAGTCGGACTAAGTGGCGGTAAAGACTCTTTAACAATGATTCATGCTATGAAAGAGCAACAGCATCGTGCTCCTTTTAAATTTGAGTTTATAGCTGTAACAGTTGGTTATGGCATGGGTGAGAACTTTGATAACTTAGCCAAACACTGTAAAGAATATGATATACCTTATATTGTCCACGATACTAAAATATATGATTTAGCAGAAGAAAAAATTAGAAAAAACTCATCATTTTGTAGCTTTTTTTCAAGAATGAGAAGAGGAACACTTTATGGTATAGCTGAAGAACAAGGATGCAATAAACTTGCCCTTGGACATCATATGGATGATGCTGCAGAGAGCTTTTTCATGAACTTTATTTATAATGGTCAGATGCGGTCTCTTGCTCCAAAATATAGAGCAGAAAATGGTTTAATAATAATTCGTCCTCTTATCCAGATGAGAGAGCGTCAACTATCCGCTTTTGTACTTGATAATGATATAGCTGCAATTGGTGATGAAGCTTGCCCGGCTATGCGTTTTGATGTTAAAATGCCACACGCACGAGCGAATATGAAAGAGATGCTATCTAAGATGGAGAAAGAGTTTCCATCGCTCTTTACCTCGCTAAATGCGGCATTTAAGAATATTTCTGTTGATAGTTTTTTTGATAAAGAGAAGTTTAATATTTAGAAGCAAGATTTTCTTCATCTTTAGCAATTTGTGATTTTTTATTATGAAGAGTCTCTTCTTTCAATGTTTTTAAAAATTCTAAAATATTTTCTTGGTATGAAATAGTATCTCTGTCATGTGTTAATTCAATAATAGGTTTTAAAGATTCTATATCAATTTTTTTAGCATATCTTGGAATAATTTTTAACTCTTTTTGTATGTGTGCAATAAGTGTATCGATATCTAAGCCATTGTTGTCTTGTACTTTTTTTACAAGTTCTTTTGTAGAGAGCATTAAAAGATTCGCCCTATCTTCGTCATTTTTATATATCTCCATACCAATGTTTTTTACAATAATATAATTTTCCACTGTCCTTTCCTCATCGGAAGCTATTAAGAGTGCAAAAATTTTGGCTCGAAATTCTAATGAACCATGATGATGAACAAAAAATTCACGAAAGGCACTGAAGAAATGGTGTTTAAGTCTAAAACTCAGTCTCATTTAAATTCCTACTACTTGTATATATGGTATTATACATCTTTGAATTTAAAATATAGTTTTATAGGTATGAAAAATGTTAAATGAAGAAGATTATAGCGTTTTAAAAAATAGTTTTATAGATTCACAGAGGCTTTTTAATAAGTTAAATGATGTTGCAAATCAAGCTTGTGAACTTGATTATGATGAGAGTGGATTGTTCTATGAAAAAGAAGAAATGCTTGACAGACATTGGTTGAAACTTAGCTCAAAAATCATAGATGCTCTTGGAGCCTCTTTAGAAGCTTACAATGTTGAACTGCTGAAAAATGATACATTAGAAAAAAGAGAGTTAACTATAAATTTAGTAAAAGAAGAAGAATCTAGCAAGATAATTGTAGATTACAGTGAAGATGGTGCACTCAGCATCTCACAAATAAGTTAAGGAGAAATTTTATGGGTAGAGCCTTTGAATATAGAAAAGCATCAAAAATGAAAAGATGGGGAGCAATGTCAAAATTGTTTCCAAAACTTGGCAAAATTATTACTATGGCAGCAAAAGAGGGAAGTAATGATCCTGATATGAACTCTAAACTTCGTACTGCAATATTAAATGCTAAAGCTGAAAATATGCCAAAAGATAATATTGAAGCAGCAATAAAAAGAGCTTCAGCAAAAGACACTGCAAGTATGCTAGAAGTCAATTTTGAAGGGAAAGCTCCTCACGGTGTTTTGCTTTTTATTGAGTGTATGACTGATAATAATACTAGAACCGTTGCAAATGTTAAAAATATACTTACAAAGCATGGTGGAGAATTACTAACTAATGGTTCATTAGAGTTTATGTTTGATAGAAAAGCAGTTATTGAGTTTTCTTTAAAAGATGATATGGATATTGAAGAACTAGAATTAGAATTAATTGATGCAGGACTTGAAGACATAGAAGCAGAAGATGATGTATGTTTGGTCACTGGTGATTATACTAGTTTTGGATCACTAACTGAGGCTCTAGAGAGTATGGATATTGAAATAACTAAGGCTAACTTAGAAAGAATGGCTAATACCCCTGTAAACATTACTGAAAAGCAACAAGCAGATATCGACAAAATACTAGAAAGATTAGAAGATGATGAAGATGTGCAAAAGGTTTTTACAAATCTAGCATAATATGAAGTTTATTAACACAGTATATACAAATACTCTTGAGGTTAAGCAATCAAAATTTATTGCTTTCCTCACTCCTTACACTCTATTCCAAGAAACACTTGATAAATTAAAACAAGAGCACACTAAAGCCAGACATTTTGTTGTTGCGTATAGATACTTAAATGAGTTTAATCAAATTGTAGAGCATTCAAGTGATGATGGTGAGCCAAAAGGTACATCTGGAAAACCGTCATTGTTCGTTCTGCAAGGCACAGATATGATAAATAGTGCAGTAATTATAGTTAGATATTTCGGTGGCACTAAACTTGGTACTGGTGGTCTTGTTCGTGCTTATAGTGATGCAGTAAATTTAGTTATAGATGAATCTACTCTTTTAGAATACAAGCAAGAGATAGAGGTGAAAATATATTTTGAATATTCAAATATTAGAATAGTAGAATATGAGTGTGAAGTATTTGATGTGCAAATAGTTGATAAATTTTTTGATATTGGGACTATATATATACTAAAAGCAAGTAAAGTGATAATGGAAGAGTTTTTAACTAAGCTTGACAGGTTGGTAAAGATCGTAGAGTAGATATAAATATCTACCTACCTACCTTGAACAGCATTCCCCATATCCCACATTGGTAAGAATATACCAAGAGCTAAAAGAATTACCATAGATGCTATGATTAATAGCATTATTGGTTCTATCGCTTCAGATAGACCATCGATAATAGCGTCAAATCTCATTTTATAGTATTCTGCAACTTTTTTTATCATTGTATCTAGTGTACCACTGTCTTCACCGGCTCTGACCATTTGAATAATCATATTTTCAAAAAGTTTTGTTTCTGCAAGTCCAGTATTTAATGTTCCACCTTTTTCAACAGTCATTCTTACTGACGATAGTTTTAGTTTAAGAGGTAGATTGTCAATCATAGCAATAGATGTATCAAGTGCTTCAGCAATTGGAATACCTGCACGAACAAGCTCTGCAAAAACTAAGGTAAAACGACTAAGGGTAGAAAACTTTATAATATTATTTATAAGATATGTCCTAAGTAAAAACTTATGCCATCCAAATCTTATATGTCTATAATTATTTATTAAATATTTAAATGTCGTAAAGGCTAAGAATAAAATAGCTAAAACATATAGACCATAATTATTAAATAGATGTTCTAATGTCAGTAGTATTTGAGTAGGCATTGGAAGCTCTGCATTAAGAGATTCAAAGATATCTTTAAATTGTGGAACAACATAAGATATGAGAATTGTAAAAGCTATTGCCATTGCTATCATAACATTTCTAGGATATGCCATTGCTTTTTTAAATTTAATTATATTCGCGCGAATCTCTTCAAGCATATCAGCAAGTGAGTATAAGGCTTCATCTAGGTTACCTGTCTTTTCACCAAGTTGAACCATGGCAATTGAAAGGTTCCCAAGTTCAAAACGAAAATTTTCCATTGATGAAGATAGTGCATGACCAGCATTGATATCGTCTGCTAGTCTGCCAAATACATGTTTAAGAGCTTGATCATCTGTTGAAGCAGCAATTTCACTAAGTGAATCATGGATGGAAATACCAGCATTAGTCATTACAGCTAGTTGTCTAACAGCAGCAATAAGTGCATCTGGCTTAATCTTTCTTTTTTTGATATTTTGAAAAAAGTTTGCTTTAAATCTTTTTAGTTGTGCCTCAAGAGGTTCTTTCCCCTCGACTACTTTAATAATTATTCCAGAATGCTTTAGTTTGGCGTACTCATTTGCTTCTTTTCTATCTTTTGCATAAAGCGGTATCTCTTCTCTCTTACCTTTTGTAAGAATCGTTACAATAAAATATTTCATCCCTTAGCCACCCTTAATACTTCTTCAATACTAGTTACTCCATCCAAAGCTTTTTGAATGCCATTTTCAAATATTCCTACAAACCCATCTTTTATAGCTTGAGATAGCATAGCATCTTTTGGTGCACCTTTTGCAATAAGAGATGATAATTCTTCCGTTACATTTAAGACTTCACAAATCATTTCTCTACCCATGTACCCAGTGTCATTGCACTCTTTACATCCTTGACCATGATAGAATATTGCATTTTCTGGAATAAATTTTTCTAATTCCTCTAATATGGAAGCTGGAACTTTTTCAACTGCTTTACATTTAGAACAAATCTTTCTAACTAGTCTTTGCGCTTGTATAGCTACTAATGCACCACTGATAAGATAGTTTTCTATTCCCATGTCAACCATACGTGGAATAGCACTTATGGAATCATTGGTATGCAGTGTGGATATAACCATATGACCAGTTAAAGCTGCTTTAATGGCAATTTCCAGTGTTTCTTGATCACGAATTTCACCAATCATAATTTTATCTGGATCTTGTCTAAGAATTGAACGAAGTGCATCCGCAAAACTTAGACCAACTTTTTGGTTAACTTGAACCTGCTGAATTAGATTCATTCTATACTCAACAGGGTCTTCAACGGTAATAACTTTATCTTCAACATTTCTAAGTTCATTAAGTGCACCATATAGAGTTGTTGTTTTACCACTTCCTGTAGGTCCAGTTACAAGTATAATCCCAAAAGGTTCTTTAAGACCTTTTAAAAGTTTGTTGTAGCTAAGCGTATCCATACCAGCATCTTCAAGTTTTACAAGTGCTTTTTCTTTGTCAAGTATACGCATAACAATAGATTCACCATACAGGATAGGAAGTGTTGATATACGAAAATCAAATTCTCTTGTACCAACTGCAGTAGAAAATCTACCATCCTGTGGCTTTCTCTTTTCTGCAATATCAAGATTTGCTAATAGTTTAAGTCTTGAGGCTAGAGGAGGATATATGTCTTTTTCAAAAATGAATATTTCAGCTAATTTTCCATCAACTCGAGCACGAACAACACAGTTTTTCTCTGTTGGCTCTATATGAATATCACTAGCTCTACCTCTAATACAAGCTTTCAAAATAACATCTATAAGTAGCAGAATTGATGAAGCCTCTTGTTGTTCTTCTATAGAGTTAATTGAGTTTAATTCATCACGTATTTTTTTTACTAAACCTTTTACACTATCTTTTAGCTCTACTTTAAATAGGTATGATTGTATTTGCTTTTTAGAAGCTGTAGCTATTTTTACAATCTTTCTTGGAAAGAGTCTTTGTATTGCTTCTTGAGCTTCAATATTAAGTGGATCACTAAAAGCTATTGTAACATACATGTCATCTTGAGAAATTGGTAAAGAGAGATATCTTTTAAGTTGAGCTAGTGGTACTTGACTTGTTAAATGATAGTCCATATCTATAGCATCTAAATCTAAAAAAGATAATTCTAAGTCTTTTGATAATTTTTGTAAAACTTCTTTTTCATCAATGTAGTCATAATTATCAATTATTGAGAGTTCGTAAACACCATTTCTTATTTGTTCAACAATAAAACGAATTAACCTATCCATAGTCATAAAGCCAGACAGTGTGATATCTCTCAATATTAAATCTGAACTTAAGCCTTTTGATAAGAGCCTGTCAACTTGGCCTTGCATGATTGACCCATTGGCAAGCAGGTCATTAGTTATTCTATCCATAATTAATTCCATTTACCAGTAAACACGTCGTTTTATGTTTATTGTATCATAAAACTCTTCAATAACTATTTTGCTTAGCTTAGTGTCTTTTTCAAGATATAATTTATATGATAGTTTTTTATCATTTTCATCTTCAAAGAGGTAAAAAGCTCTTGGCTCATGAACACCTAGTTTTGCATAAAAATCAAATACCTTTGATAAGACATAGTCAGTTGTAGGTAGGCTTAAAGACGATAAATCATAGTTGTCAATTAGTGCATGATAAAGTAGTTTTTTCTGCATAAGTATTACAGAAAAATATGCAGAATTAGCACGAGCCTCACGAGAAAATTTAAGTAAAGCTACTGGTATTGCTAATCGATCTATGTAGTCAGAGTTTAGGCAAGCAAAGGCGTATAATGAAACAAACTCTTCATCTTTTTTATATTTTTTAAAATTATCAAAACCTATACTACACACATCTTCATATTTTTTATTTTGGTAAAGATTAAACATGTTTTGTTTTATATCTGCATATAAGCTAATGCTAAAAAGTAGTATTAGTAATAATTTCATTTGAATTTCCCTGATGTAATCTCATCTAAAAGTATTTTAGCCTGACTAGAATGTGAGTGCTCGATGTACTTTTTTAATGTTTTAATAGCTTCATCTTTTTCATTTAGTTTAACTAATGATTTTGAAAAAATAATCCAACTAGCTTCTATATTGTCATTTATTTCGTTGGTTATAAGTGCATAGTTGTAAGATTTATGATACTCTTCAATTTCATAATATTTTTTTGCTACAAATAGACTAAGAGCTGGATTATTGTTCTTTTTAAATCTTTTTATAACATGGCTAATATCTTCTTGCGTATTTTGTCTTTCAATGTGTACTACATTTTTTTTCTCGATTGCTTTTACTTCAATTTGCTCTAGTTTTTCTTTTGGTGCTATTACTTTTTGTGTACTTTTATTCTTTGGTTTGATATTTACGCTTGGTGTACGAACTTCGTCATTGTCATCATAAGATATAGAACTATGTTTTATGTTTGACATAAAATTTAATGAAGGAGAAAGAATCAACATTTTATCATCAGAAGCTTGTTCTTTAGGAATTATTTTTTGAGTTTCTACTTTAGCAACTGTTATATTTTGCTCAATTATTTGCTTTAGCTTAGGGGTTGTATTTTCGTTTATTTGAATAGTTGTCTTCTCTTCTATTGTTTCTGTATTGGTAAATTTGTCAGAATTATTAACCATAGAAACAAGAATGAAAATAATAGATAAACTAGTCATTATAACAATATGAGGAATATAAGATTTAATCTTATATTTACGCCATCTTTTCTCTAAGTCATTTACATTAAGCATTTATTAGACCTGTTTGTATAGCTGACATCTCTACAATTTTTTTAGATATTACATCTGTTTTGATATTAGATGGATTATTTTCATAATACCAAGAATATATATCAAAGAGTGTATATAGTAATTTATTAGTATCTCTGTAATTGCCTTTTGTTAATTTAAATATTAGATTAACTGGTTTTTGAGAGAACATATTAGCACTATCAAAACAATTTGCTTTCATTAGTTTCTTTTGTATATAAATTTTTAGTTCACTACTTGAAGCATTTTCAAGTTCAATGGTTTCCCAAATTCTTGTTTGGAAGTGCTCTTTGGCAATTAAGTCTTCTTTTTCTGTTTTGTGCAGTGTAATGACAAACTTTACAGTTCTTGTATCTGATAAGAGCCTAATCTTTTCCATTTGAACACTAGAATATAGTTGTGCTTCATCTAATAATACTAATGGAACTTGAGAATCTTCTTTGAGATTTTGATTTACAATAAGCATAAATTGAGTGAAATTTAGTTCTCCTTGGTATTTTACTTCAAATAAATCTCGAGCGAGTGATTTAAAAAATTCACTTTCATCTAATATTGGAGTTTGATATATAAATACTTTTTGAGAAGAAGATAGGTCATGATAAAGTTTTGTTAAAAACATACTTTTGCCAGTTCCAGGCTTTCCATAAAGAAGTATCATCTTTAAAGGTTTTTTTACAGAGTCCTTTAAAGATTGATAAATAGTTGATACACGATCTAGTTGAATGTAATCTCTTGCGTTTACACTGTCTAGAAAAACATTTTTAGAGTTTTCAAAGATGCTATTTTTCATCTTCCTCTTTCACTTTATTGTCTTTTTGATGCTTTCCTGTGCTATCAACTTCTTTTGATAGACTGTCAGCTTGGTTTGATATAGAACTTTTATTTAGAATAACAGTATGATCTGTTATCCCTTTGTAGCCTAATTCAGCTAAAGAAAGATTATTATTTGCTTTATCGATGATGTGTGGCTCAATTACAATAACTAGTTCTTGTATTTGTTTTGTCATCTCTTCATATTTGAAAAGATAGCTCAACCCAGGAATATCACCTAATAAAGGTACCTTATTGGATTTGTTGACATTTTTAGTATTTATTAAACCACCTAAAATAATTCTATTACCATCTTTTACAGTTACTACAGATGATAGTTGACGACGATTTAGGTCTGGAGGCATGACTCTATTCGCTGAACTCTCTTGAGATATGTCTTGTGCAGTTTCTGAAAGAGAAGGATTAATTTTCAATGTAATTGATTTGTCGTCTGCAATTTCAGGCGTTATGTCTAAAAGAACACCTGCAAACACTGATTGAACAGTGTCATTTTGAGTAGTAGCGGCTACTCCGCCACCTGTTCCTTGTTGGTTTGTTTCTGATTTTATTTTGTAAAAATATTCTGTTCCCGCTGTTATAAGTGCAGGTTGATTATTAAGAGTCAAAACTTTTGGATTTGAGATTGAAACTACATCACCTTGCGTTTGTAGGAATTTTATAACTTCATCAAGTGTCCCACCAGCTTTTACAGTGACAAGACTTGCTTCATTTACCGCTTGTGCCCCAGCTGTAGTTATTTCAGTTCCAGTAAATGTTGGAACATTGTTCTTTGATAAATAGTTAGCAGAGAGTGTAACTTTTTGAAGTGCATAAAGTTGTTGCCAATCTACACCAGTAGTTTTTCCTTCTTCCATTGTTACTGAGAGAAGTTGTACATCTATTAATACCTGTAGTTGCACTTTGTCTTGAAGTTTTTTTAAATAACCTTCAAGTCTATTCATTTGTTTTAAAGTAGCTGTTACAGTTACAAGCCCTGCATTTTTATTAATTATAGGTGCACTGGCTTGATATATATCTTGAGCTGTGTTTATAACTTTTTGGAATTCTAAGTCAAGTTCCTCCCAAAATTTAACTTCATCTGTAGACTCTATTTTAATTCCAGATTCAGCAGAAGAACCGCCACCAGATGAACTTCCAGAGGCTCCTGCTGTAGATGCTGTTGTAGAAGACGTTCCAACAGCTCCGGGAGTGCTTGTAGCTGATGATGAGCTTAGTGTTATATTTGTACTTCCTACACCTTTTCTTTGAGAAAGAATGTAGTCTATACCAAAAACCTTTGTGTTTAGGTATGATATTTTTAAAATATTATTTTCAAGTGTGTAATATAGATTATTTTCCTTTAAAATAATACTTAGCACTTCATCAATCGTTAAGTTCTTTAAATGAGTTTTGTTTAGTTCAGTCTCTAAAAACTTTTCAGCATGTGGATCTGTTACTATGACACTAAATTCACACTCATCACTTAGTTGTTCTACAAAATCTATAATTTTAGTATCTTTAGTAGAACTTATGCTAAAAAGCTCATAAGAACAATCTGCGTAACTACTACTTGATAAAAGAAGTGTTATAAGTGACCCATAAACTATTTTCTTGATATTTTTCATTCTCTTATCCTGCTTATTTGAATTTTAAATTTCGTTTTGTATCGCTTGTTGTAAGGACTAACTTTCCATTACCTTTAGTTAGAACTACATTTGTTCTACTGATACTTGAGAGTTTAAAACTATCTACACTCTCATTAATCTTGTACCATTCACCATTTATTAGAGCTGAATTATTGATTATAGCACTAAGAATAAGAGGCTTAGATGGTTGATGCAATATAATAATGCTAGTAGAGTCTGATGAAGTTGTAGACTTTTTAGTAATAGAATGCATCACAGTCTTTTTTTTACTTTTAGTGTATTTTTGCTTAGTACGTTTACCAAAAAAAATAAAAGGATCTTTTATATTGGTAAGTTCTGAATCATTCATGCCCTTTCTGGCAGGTTTAATTGCTTCTACCTGAGTGTCCACCCATGATAGTTCATTAGCGCTAGGCGCGATTGATAAAAATAGAGCAAAGGCTATTACAATATGTGTTTTCATTAGTATGTAATCCCCCAAACTGAGATAAATAGTTCTGTATTTAGTGTTTTATCTGCTTTTATGCCTAAGTCATGGATGTCTACAACTAAATCACTTTGCTCTAATGAGTTTATGAATCTAAGAGTATCTTTATAGTTTCCATTTGTTTTTAAGCTTATATCTAGAATATGTCCGAATGAATTATTATTATCTGAATATTGATTTGTAAAATCAATAATCTTTATACCATGTTTTTTTGCATTAATTGAAACAGAATGCAGATACTCACCCCATGTTCTCTCATCATATATAAGTGATGAAATAGTTTCTATTTTACTTTTAATGTAAGCATTGTTCTCTTTCTGAGTTATTAACTGGGATTCAAATTTTTTAATTTCTCTATCTAGTATAGTTATTTTTGACTCAGGATTGGTCTGCAGATATGCTTTATCCATATTTATCTTAGAACTAATAGAAGTAATTTGTTTGTTTTTCTCTTCAAAACCAGTTTGAGAACTTTCCCAAAAAAGTAGATATGAAAAAGCGAAAATAAGACCAAAAATCATTATATAGGTCATATATATATCTTTTTGAGTTTTATCTTTAAAAGAGGCATCTATGCTTTGTAAGTAATCTTCTATATTTATTTTCATAATATACTCACTTTTAGTTCACTGAAGTATTTTTTAGACTTTTCTTTGAATTCTATATGTTCGAGTGAAAAGTTAAATTTACCTTCATGAATTTTTGTTAAATACTCTATCATCTCTGTGATTTTTTTGTCCTTCTCTGAAATGAGATTAAGCGTAAATGTTTTCAATTTTTCATCTTCTTTGTAAGATAAAGAATCAATATTAATATTAAATTTATTTAAATCTTTTGTCAATACAGACAAGAGTTTAGCTTTCATAGGGTAATTGACTTTAACATCATGAATTTTAATTAGAGTAGCTTTTTTCTCAGAATAATCTTTTATTTCTTTATCTAGTAGAGTTAAAACTTTAGCTTTATCTGCTTCTCTATTTTTTAAAGTTGCTTGTCTAGTTATTTTTATATTATGAAGTTCTGTATACTCTGTACTCAATAAATCATATTGAAGAGTTTGAGCATAAGTTAAAACCCAGTATGTAACTGGATACATAAAAGCAAGGACAAGTGAAGCTACACTAAGAAGTATAATCTTACCACTCTCTCTTTGCATAAATTTTGGAGGACGATGATAAGTTGTAAAGTTACAATCATATTTTTCATCCTTTGGTAGTGTTGTGTATATGTGCATTAATGCATGAAGTTGATCTATATATGCACCGTCACTCTCAAAACCATAGTTAAACTCAAAGTTACTTGATTTAATACCGAGTTCAACTTCTGTCATTTCATCTAACTTAGTTACGGTCTGAATTTGTGAACCTATATAAACATGTTCAATTTTTTCAAGTTCATAAGCTCTTTTTACATAAGTTAAAATATCATTTGCATTTGCAAAGATTTCTTTGTAAAGTTTAATGAAATATTCTTTGTAATCACTATTTGTCTCTTTTAGATTATGTTCAGAAAAGAATTCTATGAAGTTTTCAAATTCAACTCTCTCTCCATATAGCTCACAAAATCTTTCATGCATCTGCAAAAAAGAATAGTTAATTGATTTTGTATATAGAAACTCTTTTTCACTATAAACTGTTATAAATGCATCATTTTCTTGAAAGTAAATAAAACAGTGCACACCACCGGTTTCTATGATTTCCTTCTCATATAAAGATTTAAGTAGTAATGGAGAAGGAATTATTGTATCAATATATTTTATTTTAGAGGTTACAATAGAAAATGTTTCTTCTATTGTTAAAGGATCTATAATAAAAACATGAAAATTTCTGTTGTCTTCATCAAGAGAATTGAATGTCTCAATAAATTGTATTTGATAGGTAACTGCCTGGTCAAGTGCTAGTTCATCATAAACTTTGTTATTAATAGCATCATGTAAATCTTCTTCAGGAATATTCTTTGAAATAGATATCTGAGAATTAATAAAGCCTTTAGTATTTAAATATGAAATTGCATACTGTTCTTTACTGAATTCGGGAGAATTAGTTTGTGAAAGAAAACTAGAGATACCGCTAAGATATGTATCTTTGTATGGATTAACAGAAATTACACTTGAAAAAGAGTGTTCAGTTTTTTTACTCATTTACTATAATCCTATTTAAAGTGAGCCGTTGACATAGCGCAAAATTCATCATCTTTATAAAATTCTACTCTATATATTTTATGGCTTTTATCAACAGAAAAGCTTTTATCTAAATCTTTGTATTTTATGTCAATTCCACTCTCATTGAGATGTTCTTGTGACTTAAATCCAATTACATTTACACGAAAACCACTGTTGTTCATTATGCTAAAATCGTCATTAACAAAAAAAGATGAAGCAATTTTAACAGATTTTACCTGTTCATCAAATTTAACATCAAATTTTTGTTCACAATTTTTTGCAATTTTAAAGTATTGAGGTCTTAAAGTTGTTATTTTTTGATTACCGATATAAACAACAAAATTACCATTAATTTTCTTCACACTCCCCAAGGGATGCGAGAACTCGAATACATTACCTTCTGATTTTATCGGAATAAAGCTTAAAGATTTTTTTATGTCACATAAATTTAATAAGATATTGTTATTTATCCCTAAAGTACCATACTTTATGAGTATTTTATTAAGTTCTTTTTCATTTAGTTCAAACTCTCTTTCGAATGCAATATCCATGATTTTCATAAATTCTTCTATGGCTAGTAGTTGGTAAAAAACTTTTTTTGAGAGAGAAGAAAGGTTCTTACTGCTTTCAATTGCAAAAGCTGGTTTGTTATTTGTAACGGCAAAGTAAGTCAGAGAGAGTTGCATTGCTTCATCATCAAATTTTGTGTTAGTATTTTTAACACCAAGACTATGATGTTCTTTTAAAAGCTTTTTATTAATATTTTCTGTAACAACGGAAGCTATAGAATTTAAGTTACCAAATGGTTGTTCTTGTTTTAATTGACATTGATCTATAACACATGTTTGGCCCCAAGAGTTAGGATTAAATATGTTACCTCGGTGTTCTTTTCTGTAAAAGCCATTGCCATCATGCAAATTTAAAACTAATGATACTTTCTCTGAAAGTATTATATTTTTAATCTCTTCAATAGTTTTTTTATCTTTATCATTCTCTTTAATTACAGAAAACTTTCTATTCATATCACCATTTAAGCCTCTTTTATCGGCTTGAATACTTGATTGATTTAGATTTGGTACTATCCAAAGATTTTTAGAGTTTATTTTGTAGTGAGTTGAGAGTATTGAAGCAGCAAAATATCCACCAGGTTCATCACCATGAACTCCACCTATAACAAGTAGTGTAGTGTTTGAATCCGGATTTTCTTTTTTTATGAGTTGTACATTTGAAGAAGCATAAATATTTATATTTAGCAATATAAAAAGAGATATGAAAATTTTAAATTTAATAAAAGGCATTTTATTTTTCTGTTAAAATTTTCATATTGTTAGTTGCATCAAGTTTTACTACTAAAGTTTTATCCCCACTAAATTTAAAAGTATCAGATTCATAAAATTCTTTAAATGTTATTTGATATACATTATCAGTGTTAGGGTAAGGAATAACATTTATGTTGTTAAAAATTATTGTCTTTTTTTCAATTTTTTTAAATATTCTTGTCTTGTATTTTTTAAATCTATCAAAGTTCATTCCATCAAATCTAACAAAATCGCTTGAATAAAAGTTTAAATATCTATCTATATCATCAAATAGCCAACTATATCTCCACGAGTATAGTTGAGCAAGAATAGAGGAAAGAATCTCTTTTGAAATACCTTTTTTTACTTCACTGCTATTTATAATAAGAAGGGTGTTATCTATATCTATTCTTTTGTTTAGGCACTCTATATTTGGATTGTTTATTGCAATACAGCCTTTTGTGAATTCATCTCTATCTTGCTCTGTTGGAAGACCATGTATCCAAATGCCATGTCCATTTTTACCTCTATATGTGTCATATACATTAGGGTAAGAAGTGACGAATGCTAAAGGACCATAAAATGAATCTAGTTTATTCTCAGTAGAGAGTTTTTTTGTTATTTGATATATGCCTATGGGAGTTTTAAGGTCTCCTTCTTTTATCTTGTCACCTTTTATTTTTCCAGTATATGCGCTATATTCTTTTTTAAATCCATAAGAGTTATTATTATCTTTTACATATAAATTTAATGTAGATTTTTCTTTATCACATGTTAAAATATTTGAATAAGATTCTAAATATCCAAATGTTGTATCAATATTTTTTATATATTTATCCCAATACTCAAGTTTAGTAAGCTCTAAATCCATCTGTTTTTCAATATCGTTGATACCATTAATTCTATAGTTAGTCAGTATGTCATTTGCAGATAAAGACAGAGTAATCAGTATTAAAAAAACTATTTTCACGATTTATATCCTATCTCTTCTAAAAATGCTTTATCTTTAGACCAACCTTTTTTTACACTTACTTGTAGGCTTAAAAATGCTTTTTTACCACTTAATCTCTCTACTTTCTCTCGTGCGGATTTACCAATTCTTTTAATAGATTCTCCACCTTTACCGATAATGATTCCCTTTTGAGATTCTTTTTCAATAATAATGGTTGCATATATTTTATCGATTCCTTCTTCTTCCTTAATGGAATCAATAAGTACATCTGATTCATAAGGTATTTCATCACTTACATTTTCAAAGATGCCTTCTCTAATAAAACCTGCATAGATGTCGCGGACAAGTTCACTCGTTAGGTCTTCTGGATCATACAAAAAAGGCGATTCAGGAAGATTTTTTGAGATTGTTTTTAGTAGGTCTTCATGACCAACTTTTTTCGGAATTGCAACTGGAATAAGTGCTTCAAAATAATCTGAAAACTGATTGTAAGATGCGATTCTTTTAAAAAGTTTATCTTGATTTACTTGGTCTATTTTACTTAGTACAATAATATGTTTAACTTTTGAATTATTTAGTTTTAAAAACTTTTCATAGTGTTCTATAGAGTCAGTAACAGGGGCTAAATAAACGATTAAATCACAATCACCCATAGCTTTTAGAGCCTCATCAAGCATAAACTGATTAAGTAATTTTTCTCTCTCATGTAGTCCAGGAGTATCTACAAAAATTATTTGTGTGTCTTCATGCATTACGATAGCATTAGAACGCTTTCTAGTTGCATTGGCCTTTTGGCTGACCATTGCTATGTTTTCACCTAATAGTGAGTTCATTAGTGTACTTTTACCTGCGTTTGGACGCCCAATTAGAGATACGAAACCAGCTTTTGTCATTGTGTGTTACCTTTATAGTATATAACGTGATAAGTCGTCATTTTCAACAACCAAATCAAGTTTTTCATGTACAAGTTCACTTTTTACAATAAACTCTTGTCCTCTATGCTCATCTGCTTCAAAGCTAATTTCTTCTAAAACTCTTTCTAGAACAGTATGAAGTCTTCTCGCACCAATATCTTCAGTCATTTCATTTGCTTTATGAGATAGTTTTGCAATTGCTTTAATAGCTTCATCTTCAAAAATTAGTTTTACACCTTCAACACTTAAAAGAGCTTCGTACTGCTTAAGCAGAGAATTTTCTGTTTGTGTTAGGATTTTGTATAGAGTATCTTCTGTTAGTGATTCAAGTTCAACTCTTAATGGAAACCTGCCTTGAAGTTCAGGAATCAAATCACTTGGTTTTGTTATGTGGAATGCCCCAGCTGCTATGAAAAGTATATGATCTGTATTAATGACTCCATACTTTGTAGTTACACTGCTTCCTTCGACAATTGGAAGTAAATCTCTTTGAACTCCCTCTTTACTTGGATCATTTCTTCCTTGAGACTTTTCACTAACAGCAATTTTGTCAATCTCGTCTAAAAAGATTATTCCACCATCTTCAGCACGTTTTAACGCTTCAGTATTAATGTTTGTCATGTCAAGAAGTTTGTGACTTGCTTCAACTCTTAAGATTGATTTTGCATCTTTAACCGTAACTTCTTTTTTATTATCTTCTTTATTCATTGTTTCAAAAATCTTAGAAAAACTCTCTTGAACTTTTGCCATCTCTGGAGGAAGGTTTGTGTCATTAAACTCTAAGTGGACTTTATCAAATTGTAGTTCAATTACTCTATCATCCATTTCACCATTAATAACTCTCTCTTCCATAGCTCCTAGAAGTCTCTGATAGTCATCTTTTTTACTTTCACTAGCACCATCTGGAAGCGGTGGAAGAAGTTTTTCAACTATTTTATTTAAAATATAGTTGTCAATTTTTTCTTTGTTTGCTTCTTCTTTTTCTTTTTTTACTATAGATATTGAAGCTACAACTAAATCACGAATCATTGACTCAACATCACGACCAACAAAGCCGACCTCTGTATATTTACTTGCTTCTACTTTGATAAATGGAACACTCAACATCTTTGCAAGTCGTCTTGATATTTCTGTCTTACCAACACCTGTTGAGCCAATCATTAAAATATTTTTAGGCATGATTTCATTTTGCAACTCTTGAGAAAGCTGCATTCTTCTATATCTGGTTCTTAGAGCAAGAGCAATAGTTTTTTTAGCGTCTTTTTGAGATATGACGTATCTATCTAGATACTCAACTATCTCTTTTGGCGTTAAGTTCATTATTTATTTTCCTCTAGTGTAAGAGTTTTAATACTGTGATTAGTATAGATGCAAAGATCAGCAGCAATAGATAAACTCTCACGTACAAGCTCTTCTTCATCTAGTTGTGCATGTTTTTTTAGTGCTCTTGCTGCAGAAATAGCGTAGTTTCCACCACTACCTATAGAAGCAATCTCTCCATCCTCCGGTTCAACAACATCGCCATTACCTGTAAGTATAAAGATGTGATCATTGTTTAAAACAATCATCATTGCTTCAAGGCGTCTTAGAACCTTATCTTTACGCCAAGCTTTAGAAAACTCAATAACCGACTTTAAAAGGTCGCCTTTTTTATCCTCTAAGAACTCCTCAAACATATCAAAAAGATTAAAAGCATCTGCTGTACTACCTGCAAAACCAGCTAATATTTTCCCACGGTGAAGTGTACGGATTTTAGTTGCATTACCTTTAAGAACTGAATCTCCAAAAGTAACCTGTCCATCTCCACCTATTACAGCTTTATTTTTGCCTTTGTAAGCAAGTATAGTAGTAGCGTCAAACAAACTTATTCTCCTTGAACATCCACATGCAGTGTACCATGAATGCCATGACCTAATTTAAAGTCTAAGTCATGTTCACCAATGGTTTTAATAGCAGATTTTTCATTAATATGCTTTTTGTCTATCTCAATATTATGCTGTTCTTTTAGTGCTTGTGCAATTTCTTCTTTTGTAACAGAACCGAAAATATGGCCGTTTTGCCCTAACTTTTTAGTGATTATAATTTCACATTTATCAAGTTTTTTTGCTATTTCTTTAAGAACATTAACCTCTTTTTCAAGATTTTCTGCAACTATGATTTCATCTTGTGCATGTTGAGCTAAAATTTCAGGAGTTGCCTGTCTTGCGAAACCTTTTCCGATTAAAAAGTTTTTTCCATAACCATCTTTAACTTCTTTAACTTCACCGGCTTTTCCAAGACTTTTAACATCTTTAATTAATAATACTTTCATTGTTTATCCTAGTTTTATTTATCTTTCTATTTCGCCGCCATAAGAAACGATACCGTGAGTCAAGTTTCCTACTTTAGTGTATCCCATGTCTGTTAAGATTCTAGCACAGTGAGCAGAACGGCTACCAACGTGACAGTAAAGGATTATATTTTCATCTTTAGACAGTTTGGCATCATCAAGTACTTGGAAGAAACTACTTGTTGGAACTAGTACGTCAGCACCTTTGATGTGACCCATCTGCCATTCCATATGCTCACGAACATCTACAAGCTTAAACTCAACCATACCCAGTTCTCTAGCTTCAAGAAGTGACATTACTTCATCTCCGTCTAGCTCATATTGTTTAACTAAGAGATTACACTCTTCTTTTGTAAGACCACGTGAATGAGTATGAACAACTTCTTCCATTCCCATCTCAATACGTTTGTTTGCTGCAAATTCTGGAGTACAGAATATACCACAGTGACAAGCACCAACTTCAGGAATCTCTTTCTCTATCGCAGGCTTACAAGGACAGATTCTATCATCAACACTTTTTGGTTTATCTCCAGTAGCGTCAACCATAAAACATGGACAAAATCTTTTATTGTACATCATCTTGTATCTTGCAAGACCCATCTGTACACCTTCATTTACTTCTGCCTGCGGATTATATTCCCAGCCAAATTGTTGAACAACTTTGTCTGTGAATTTTACTGTTTTTTCCATTTCAGCCTGAAACTCAGGCGAATTCATATCTATCTTGATTATACTCATCATTTACCCCTTATATTAATGGTTATTTGTGATTTCTTTTTTTACCTGCAATGATTCTTCTTAGTGCATTTAGTCTAATAAAACCTTCTGCATCTTTTTGATTATATACTTCATCTTCTTCAAATGTTGAGTGCGCTTCAGAGTATAGGGACATATCTGATTCACGTCCTACTACTTCAACATTTCCTTTGTAAAGTTTTAGTTTAACACTTCCTTGAACATATTTTTGTGTAGTGTCAATAGCAGCTTGAAGCATCTCTCTCTCAGGAGAGAACCAGAATCCGTTATAGATCAACTCAGCATATTTAGCAATCATGCCATCTTTCATATGTGCTTCTTCACGATCTAGAGTGATAGACTCTATTGCACGGTGAGCTTTTAACATGATTGTTCCACCAGGAGTTTCATAACATCCTCTAGCTTTCATACCAACAAAGCGATTTTCAACAATATCAACTCTTCCGATACCGTGCTTATTCCCATATTCATTTAATTTTCTTAGTAATGTAGCTGGGCTTAACTCCTCTCCATTTAAAGAGATAGGGTCACCATTTTTATATCCGATTGTAATATATTCTTTTTCATCTGGAGCATTTTGGGGAGAATTTGACCATAACCACATTGATTCTTCTGGTTCATTCATTGGATTTTCTAAGTGAAGACCTTCGTATGAAATATGAAGAAGATTTGCATCCATAGAATATGGACTTACAGTTGGATTACCATCTGCATCAACATGTTTTTGATCAATTTTAATACCGTGTTCTCTAGCATATGATAAAAGCTTTTCTCTAGAGTTTAAATCCCATTCTCTCCATGGAGCAATCACAGTAATATCAGGATTAAGACCTAAATATCCAAGTTCAAATCTTACTTGGTCATTTCCTTTTCCAGTAGCTCCGTGAGATACGGCATCTGCACCCATTTTATATGCAATTTCAATTTGTTTTTTTGCAATAAGCGGTCTAGCTATAGATGTACCAAGGAGGTATTCTCCTTCATAAATAGCATTAGCTCTAAACATAGGGAAAACGTAATCTTTTACAAACTCTTCTTGAACATCAAGAATAAAAATATTTTCAGGTTTTATACCGTTGTCAAGTGCTTTTTGACGTGCAGGTTCCACTTCTTCACCTTGGCCTAAGTCAGCTGTAAAAGTGATAACTTCAGCGTTATACTCATCTTGTAACCATTTTAAAATAATACTTGTATCAAGTCCGCCAGAATAAGCTAAGACTACTTTTTTAACTTCTTTTTTCATATTGATAAGTTCCCTTTTGCAAAATAATTGACGCGATTTTACTATAAAAGAGATTAAAAAATGGTTAGATTAAATGTATGAATAGATTTATAAGGAATTGAAATAACAATTCTTATTTAGTGAAGATTCTCAAAGGGCTAATGTTATTTAGCCTTTTGAGTCAAATAGTATACCAGTTACTTCTTGCATTTTAGGAAGAAAATCCATCGCTTGTTCTGCTGGGAATCTTCTAATCATTTTATTAGTTTGAGATTCAATTACAGATACATAAAAGATATCTTGTGAATCAACTCCAAATTTCAAGTTAGTATTCATTGGTGCCATAGCTTTATTAAGCTGATCTACCAAATCTTTTACTTGCTCTTTAGAGTTAATCTTAGTACTTGTACTTGAGACTTCTTTCTGAATTTCTTTTACAACATCAGCCTGCTTTGGTTGCTGTACCTGCTGTTGAACTTTCTGAGACACTCTTCCTTGAGCTTCTTGTGTACCTAGTTGTGATTGTTGTTGTCTTGCAACATTAGCTATGCCATCCATGACTCACTCCTTATCCAAAGAATATTGTTATTACACAGCATATCGACATATAAAAAAATAACTTTAATATAAAAACATAATTTTTTTTATTTTTTTATTAAATGCCTAATAATATGATAATCTTTCACTTATGAATGAATATATACAACTATTAAAATCAGAACCGATTCTTAGAAGATTATCAACAATACAGCTTATCGCATATTTTGGTGCCTGGTTTAGCAATGTAGCCATATATACGTTACTTTTAGACCTAAATGTGTCAGCTTCAGTTGTTGCATTTGTAGCAATGTTACATTTTTTAGCTGGAGTGATTCAGGCACCTTTTTCAGGTTCTATTATTGACAGTGTTCGACCGAAAAAACTTTTATTAATTCTTATCAGTGCAGAAATATTTGCAACTTTTTTCTTAATTTTTGTAAATTCTACATCAGATTTATTGCTTTTATATCTACTTATTTTTGTAAAAATGGCAGCGGCAAGTTTTTATTTTACAACTGAGATGTCACTGCTTCCTAAAATCTTGCATGGCGATAAACTTCAAAAAGCGAATGAACTTCACTCTATTATATGGTCTTTTTCATATACCCTTGGAATGGCAATCAGTGGCTTTGTTGTCTATTGGTTTGGGGTGAAAGTTGCATTTATCTTAGATGCCTTAATGTTTGTAGTTGGATTTATTCTACTTTACAATCTAGATATAAAAGTAGAAATTATCAAAACAGGTGAAAATCTACTGCAGATGATGAGAGACACTTTTAGATATATGAAAAAGACTCCTCAAGCTTTGCATCTAATGTTAATACATGCTTTTGTCGGTTTAACGGCTTTTGATGCATTAGTCGCGTTGATGGTTGACAAGTACTATGCATCTGTTATCGCAACTTCTTTAGCTCTTGGACTTTTGCATGCATCTCGTGCCGTAGGTTTGGTTATTGGACCTATAGTTATAAGTAATTGGGTAAATAATAGACGAATTGTTTATATTTTTATTGCCCAGGCATTGGCAGTTTGGTTTTGGGCTTTTATGATGAAAGATTTTTATCTCTCACTCTTTGCAAGTGTGATTGTCGGTCTATTTACCACAACGCTTTGGTCTTATACATATACACTGCTTCAAAAAAATATTGAAGAAAAATATTATGGACGAATAGTTGCATACAACGATATGCTTTTTCTAAGTTCAGCGGCTTTTACTTCATTTATGATAGGTTTTTTAGCAACTACAGGTTTCTCTTTAGAGTTTATTACAGTTGTCATAGGAATAGGTTTCATCATTGGTGGAATTTATTTTTCCTGGATTTTAAAAACTCAAAACATTAAGGACATAAAATGATATATAAATCAAAGATTGGAGATATTGATTTAGCTAAGTTAACTAGACTTTATCCTGCTGCAGTTGTAGAGATGCAAGGTGAAGTGGCTGAGATGAGCTTAGAGTGGATAGAGATGAATGAAGATAAAGTAAATCTAAAAGAGTATATTTTAGTTTTTGATTTTACTCCGCTAAAAGAAGAAGTCAAAGATAAAAAAGTTCTTCATTTTGAGACAAAAGATGAGCTTATTCAGACAATGACAGAGGTAGCACAATTTTTTCAAGATTAGTCTCAAACGATACAAGAAGAGTCTTTAAACTTGCAATTCCTGCAGCATTAAAACATCTAGTAGATATCTTACAAATTCTTATTGATATGCTTATGGTCGGTATGGTTAGCGTATCTGCACTTGCAGCCGTTGGTATGAGTATGCAGTTTATGATGGTCATAAATGTTTTAATGACACTATACGTTGTTGGAGGTAATGCTCTAATCTCCAGATTTATTGGTCAAGGCAGAAAAAGACGTGCTTCTGCTTTGCTTTATGGATTAGGTGTTTTTGCCATTATCCTGTCAATTTTTGTAACATTTGGCGGTTATTTTGGAAGTGAGTATATTTACGCTCTTATGGGTGCTTCTGATGATGTAATAGCTCAAGGGTCAATGTATTTTAAAATACTTTCTCTTGGTATTGTAGTTATATTTATTGATAATCTTTTATACAATGCTTTATCTGCTGCGGGAGATACAAAAAGTTCACTCTATATAAAGCTTGCATCTGCAGCAATAAACGCTTTTTTAAACTATGTTTTAATCTTTGGTCATTATGGATTTGAGGCATATGGGATAGAAGGAGCGGCTTATGCCACTGTTATAGCTTATTGTTTCAATGTAGTAGCATATTATATGCTCATAAAAAAATCAAAGTCTAAGTTGAATATCATTCCGATAATCCGTAAAAAAGACATTATTAGAGTTTGGAATGTTGGCTGGAGTGCAGCACTTGATCGTGGCATCTCAAGTCTTTCGTTTTTAGTTTTTGTATCTATAATAACAGCTTATGGTACAGCCGAGCTTGCAGGCTATCAAGTAGGACTACGTATAGAGGGCATAGCATTTATGCCTGGATTTGGTTTTGCTATAGCAGCTATGGCTTTAGTAGGTCAAAATTTAGGGGCAAATAATAAAGATAGAGCTTATAATATGGGTATTATCAGTGGAAGAATTGCCTATATATTTATGGGAAGTGTGGGCGTTATATTGATTGTTATTCCAGAGATTTTAGTCTCTTTTTTCACACAAGATACAGCAACTATAGAGGTAGCATCTTATTACCTTATTTTGGTTGGATTAGCTCAAATTCCTCTAGCTATTATGTTTGTATATTCTGGAGCTTTAAGAGGAGCAGGGGCAACTAAAACCACTCTCTTAGTCAATGTTTTATCTTTATGGTTTTTGAGAGTTGTCCCGTCATATATAGCTTATAAAATGGGCTATGGGATTATTGTAATATTTGTAATTATGAATGTAGAAACATTGCTTAAGGGCTTGATATATTGGTATATATATCAAAAAAGAGAGTGGTTAAACACAAAAGTTTAAATTAAAAATGTTACAATGTAAAAAATATTAAAATTAATAATAATGAGTAGTAGTGAATATTCCTGAAAAGACGAAGCAAAAAACACTCTTACTATCCATAACTGTTTTACTTGTATCATGGGTAGTAGGGTATATATTTTTAGATTATCAGTTTAAAAATTCTGTAGATGAGCAGCTTGAGAATATAACTGAATCTACAGAAAAACTTTTTGAGATAAAAGTAAGAGAAGAAGATAAAACCATAAAGTTCAGGTTAGCTAGAATAGTCTCTGCAGATGGATTATCTAAGGCGATAGCTGAAGCTGATTATGAAAAAATTCACTCGATAATAACTCCTTATTTTAATCGTCTTAAAAGTTTAAACGAAGACGTTAAAATCCTTACATTCCGTTCTCCGGATGGAGTTACCCTCTATCGTGCACATAAGCCTGAATTTCGTGGTGACACTTTAAACAATAAAAGAAAACTCATCTTAGACACAAACACTATGCAGAGATCTTTTAGCGGCTTTGAAGTGGGTAAGTTAGAAATGACATATCGTACTACACAGGCTATTTTTTATAAAAATATATACGTCGGAAATGTAGAACTTGGTGTCTCTCCTGAGCTGTTTATAAAAGATTTAAATACAATCTTTAATATTGATATTGGTATAGCTATAGATAAATCACTTTTAGACATAATGTTAAACAATGACAAAATTTCTATAAATGATACATATACACTTATCAAAGGCAGTGAAAAATTAAGAAAGTTCTTCACAAGCCCAAAAGAGTTGTCTGATTTTAGAGTAGATATGAATATGCCTTTGCAAAATCATCTATCAAAAACACTTGGTATCTTAGTTGTAGGCTTTGATATTTCCAAGATAGTTGAACAAAACAGAGCTTTTATGTATAAGCTGCTTTTTATAGGGATATTTGTTGCTTTGCTTCTTGTAATTGTTTTGCATGAAGGTTTTAATATGATGTTAAAACATTTTACAAAACAGGTCTATACAGACCATCTAACAGGTCTTAGCAATAGACAAGCTTTAAATGATGCACTTTATTCCGGAGAGAGTAATGTACTAATTTTAAGTAATATAAAAGAATTTAGTCTTTTAAACGAGCTTTATGGAGTAGATGTAGGTAATGAAGTCTTACTTCAAGTAGCACATGAGTTTGAAAAGTTTGGAGTTGAACATGGCTTTAATTCTTATAGAGTCTCATCAGATGAATATGTGTTGCTCAAAGAAGATTCTAATTTTGAAGCAGAAGTTTATAGTGATTTTTTAGACGAACTACATAATAATATAAGTACGCTTCCAATTTATATAGGAAAAATAGAAGAGACTTTAAGAGTAGAGATATACTCGGGTCTTGCTTTTGATCATGAACACTCACTTGAAGAAGCTCAAATGGCTCTTAGAAAAGCTAAGGAAAAGTCGCTTCCATATTTGGCATACTCACAAAGTGTAGATACAAAAAAGAATTCTGAGCGTATCTTAGGTATGAAAAGAGTTATTAGACATGCGCTTGAACATAAAAATGTCATTCCATTTTTTCAGCCTATTACAGATAAGAATGGTAACATCATAAAGTATGAAGCTTTGGTTCGTATAGTTGATTTTGAAAATGGTGAAAAGAGTATAATTTTTCCTGATGATTTCTTGCCGGTTGCTATAAAAAGCGGACTATACATTGAAGTTGCACAAGAGATGCTTTCTCAGGCATTGTCTTTCTTTTCGGACAGAGATGAGAAAATATCTGTAAACTTTCTTCCAAATGATTTTTTTAATTATGCTCTTATGGATAAATTAGTGACTCTGATAAGTAAGTTTAAAACATCAGGAAAGATAGTAATTGAAATCACAGAACAAGAGGGAATAGAAGATTTTGACAGACTTGTAAGAGTTGTTGAGCGTCTGAGAAAACAGGGTGTCTTAATTGCTATAGATGACTTTGGAAGTGGGTATGCAAACTATGCACATATCTTGAGAATCAAACCAGACTATCTGAAGATTGATGGTTCTTTAATTAAAAATATATTAAATGATAATGACTCAAAGATTCTAGTTAAGAGTATTATACGATTTGCTAAAGATCTAGAAACTAAAACAATCGCAGAGTATGTAGAAAATGAAGAGATATTTGAACTACTTAAAGAATATGGTGTAGATGAATTTCAAGGATACTATTTTGGTCGTCCTACAGATTTAATAAATAGCTAAAAAAGAGACATTTGAAATTATGAATTTAGAAACAGATATTATTTATCTTATAGAAGACAACAGTGATTTAATTGAGTATAAAAATAATCAAATAATTATAATAACGAGTAGGTTAAGAGACGGCATCTATGAGTTGGTAAAAAAGATTAAAGATGAAATTACAAATGAAAAAGAACTTATTAGACTTGCCATCAGAAAAGCGTTAGAGCTTAAAGATAGTGATATCATAGTTATAAAACAAGATCATATCTTTATAAAGATCTTTAACGAAGCAAAAAGATATAAGGTGTCTTCTAGCGATGCAAATACAATTGCAGGAAGGTTTAACGGAATAGATGAAGTTGAACTTGATGAATTTTACAACGAGTACTTCACAAAAGAAGAGAGTAAGATTTTTTTTAATTCAATTGTAAAGCAGTTTGTAGAGATATCATTTATAGAAGAAAAAATTGATAATAATATATATGAAAAAAATGTATTTGGATATATTCAAGAATTAATAATGGAGCAACTTGTAAATGAGTTTGATTACTGCGAGGAGTTTTTAAAAGGCTTTAGCGGTTATGTATTTAGAATACATTTTAATGAAGTTTTTGAATCAATTGCTGAGTTTATGTTAAATGAAATCTCAATGTCCAATGAGTATATGGTTGAGTTTTTAAAGTACTACTCTTTAAATGTAGTGATAATAAATGGAGAAAAGTATCAAGTTCCATCTTTAGAGACAGATGATGGGCTTAAATGGAATGTTATCTCAATGTTGTCAATTGCTAAAGTATTTACAAGAACAAGAACTTCTGTAAACAAACTGCAAAAAGAGATATATGTGGTTGATGAGCAAATACTGAAACTGTTTATAAACGAGCTCTCCCCTGTGGAATATAATAATCTCTATATAAAAGAGAAACAAAAACTAGCTGACCAATTAAGAAATGAAGGCAGAATCTTAGAAAATCTTTTGGACTCAGTGCATAGAGTAAAGAATGAAAACATTAAAGATGGAATGAGAAGAGATATTGAGCGAACGAAACAAGATATCTTAGTGACAAAACAAAATATAGCAAAACTAGCTAGTAAAGAGATAAAGAGAAGTGTAATAGATAAGTACTTAAAATTAGAGCGTGAGATGGATAGTATGATTAGAGAACTTAAAGCTCAAGAGAAAATATTAGCTCAAAATAAAAACTCTTTTTTATCAATTAAAAAAGCACTTGTAAAAGCTTTAATATCAAAAAAACAGCGTATATAAATTAACATTGAGATAAAATCCCATTATGAATTTAGAAGATTATAAAAAAGCAGTTGAGCAGTTAAACCTCTACTCTCATCACTACTATGTATTAGATGATCCTATTACAACGGATGAAGTGTATGATAAGCTGTATCATGAAGTTGTACGATTTGAAGAGAATAATAAAAATGCAGTTCTGTATTCTTCTCCTTCGCAAAGAGTCGGTGACGCTGTCTCGAGTGGATTTACAAAGGCTTCGCATCTATCACGTATGTGGTCTCTAGAAGATATCTTTGACTCAGAGGGTTTAGAGAAGTGGCTTACTAAGACATATAAACTAGATAGTAATATCTCTTTTTATTGTGAACCAAAATTTGATGGGGCTTCTCTTAATCTTGTCTATGAAAATGGTGAATTAGTTCAAGGAATCACTCGTGGTGATGGTAGTGTAGGAGAACTTATAACTCAAAATGTTAAAACAATCCGCTCTATCCCACTAACGATAGCGCATAAAGAACGCATAGAGATTCGCGGTGAAGTCGTAATCTTTAAAGATGAGTTTGACAAAATAAACGAAGCAAGATTAAAAGCAGGTGAAGCAGTATTTGCAAATCCAAGAAATGCAGCGGCTGGAAGTTTAAGACAACTGGACTCTAGCATAACAGCATCTAGGAACTTGGTGTTTTTACCTTATGGTGTAGGCGAGGATTCGTTAGAGTATAAATTGCTTAGTGATAAGATGGCATATATTTATGAACTTGGATTTAGAAAACCACCTGCGAGTTCTACATGTAAAGGCTATGACGAGATAGAAGCCATATATGAAGTTATGAAAAATGATAGAGATTCTTACCCTATGATGCTTGATGGTATGGTTATAAAAGTCAACGAGATAGCATCTCAGATTGATATGGGCTATACAGTTAAAAACCCTCGCTTCTCAGTGGCTTATAAATTTCCTGCAGTTGAGAAGATTACGACTATAAGAGCGATAGTACTTCAAGTTGGACGAAGTGGTGCAGTAACTCCTGTCGCACAGGTTGAACCAACTGACATAGACGGTGTTGTAGTAGAGCGTGCAACTCTTCATAATTTTGATGAGATAGATAGAAAAGATATCCGCTTAAATGATAAGGTAATTATTCTTAGAAGCGGAGATGTAATACCAAAAATCATTAAAGTCTTAACTCATGAGAGAGATGGAAGTGAAGTTCCATATGAGCGTCCAACACTCTGTCCAGTTTGCGATAGTGAACTTTTAGATGAGGGTGTATTGCTGAAGTGTCAAAACTTGGAGTGTGAGGCTAGGGTAGTAAACTCTATTATATACTTTGCATCTAAGCCATGTCTAAATATTGATGGTTTAGGAAATAAGATAGTTGAAGCTCTGTTTGTTTCTGGACTTGTAAAAAGTGTTGTTGATTTGTTTGATCTGACTCTAGATAAACTCTTGGCTCTAGAAGGTTTTAAAGAGAAGAAGTCTCAAAATCTTCTAAACTCTTTAGAAGCAGCAAAGGGCTGTGACTACTGGAGATTTATAAACTCTTTAGGCATCGAACATGTGGGAGAGGTCGCATCTAAGACTCTTAGTGAAAACTTTGGTTCTTCATTTATTGATGCTACAAAAGAAGAGATAGTTGCATGTGATGGCATCGGTGAAGAGATGGCAGAGTCTGTTTTAGAGTTTGTAAGAGTAAACCGTGAGACTATACTAAACCTCCAAGAGATTTTAAAACCACTTGAACCTGTACAAAAAGCTGAAGCAGTAGAAAATCCTTTTAAAGGGAAAACTGCTGTTCTCACTGGAACTATGAGTGAGTCACGTGGTGCAATCAAAGAGATGTTAGAAGAGTTCGGTGCTAAGGTCTCAGGTTCAGTATCTAAAAAGACTGACTTTTTGATTTATGGTGAAGATGCTGGAAGTAAATACGACAAGGCAATGAGTCTTGGAGTTGAGTGTTTAACAGAAGATGAGATGAGAAGTAAAATAAGTGAGAATGCATAAATGAAAATAATTTTATCAATACTACTATTTTGTACGCTATTACTAGCAGATAGATCTGGACCATATGTAGGTTTTGGATATGGACTCTCTCAGTTTGATGATGATGGCATCTATAAAGAACTTAAAGAGAATGGATCTACTTCTATGACACTTTACGGTGGTGCATATATAAATAAGCATCTTTCAGTAGAACTTGGTTTCATTAATTTTACTGCCGGTAATTCTTATGAAGCAGTAGATGCTACTAATCAAACAAAAGAACTATCTTTTTCATCTCTAAATGTAAGTACTTTAGTCCACTACGCTTTTTTTGATGATACTTTAGATTTTTACGGTAAGTTTGGTGTAGGTGATATGACTGCTGGCGGTGTTGGTAGTACAGGATTTACAATGCTTGTTGGTGCTGGTGTTGGCGTTAGATTTAGCGAGATGCTAAGTATGAAAGTAGCCTATGATAGATACATCACTGACTATGAAAAAGATGGACTTAAAAATGAGATGCATGTAGACTTTATATACACAGCTTTTGAGGTTCAGTTTTAATGAGACTCGATAACTATCTTGTTGAAAATTCACTTAGCGAGAGTAGAACAAAAGCCCAGGGTATTATAAAAGATGGACTTGTAAGTGTTAATGGAAATATAATTACAAAGAGCTCACTAAAGATAGATGAAAGTGATGAGGTAAATGTAGCAGAGCATAAAGAGTATGTTTCTCGCTCAGCTCATAAACTTAGTTTATTTTTAGAAGAACTTAACCTAGATGTAACAGGAAATATAGCTCTAGATATAGGCTCATCTACCGGTGGGTTCACTCAGGTTCTTTTAGAAAATATGGTTAAGGAAGTCAGTGCTGTTGATGTTGGCCGTGATCAACTACATAAGAGTCTGCTCAATGATGAACGTGTGTTCTCACATGAAAGCTGTGATATTAGAGAGTTTAAAAGTGATAAGGTCTTTGATATTGTAGTCAGTGATGTTTCTTTTATATCACTACTAAATATTTTAGATGATGTTGACAGACTTGCATCTGATAAAATCATCCTACTGTTTAAACCTCAGTTTGAAGTAGGACGTGAAGCAAAACGAGATAATCACGGTGTAGTACTTGATGAAAAAGCTATTATGAACGCGATGATAAAATTTGAAGATGCAGCTATGCTAAAAGGATGGGAACTAATTATGAAGTCTCCATCAAAATTAACGGGTAAGGAAGGTAATCTTGAGTATTGCTACTACTATGAAAAATAGTACTGCCATAGCCATAGGTGGTTTCGATGGTATGCACATAGGTCATCAGCATCTCTTTGCAGAACTTGGTGAGCATGGAACTATTGTCGTAATTGAGACTGGTTATGCAAATATTACACCTAAAGAAGAGCGTGAGAATTTTTCTCACTATCCTATACTCTATCTTGAACTTGATGAGATTCGTCACCTAGATGGAGATGCATTTATATCTCTACTTAAAAGTGAATTTCCAAAACTCAAAAAGATAGTTGTTGGTTATGACTTTCATTTTGGTAAAGACAGAAAGTATTCATTTGAAGACTTGAAAACTCTCTTTAGCGGAGAGGTTAAGGTTGTTGAAGAAGTGACACTAGAGGGTGATTCTATTCACTCTCATAAGATCAGAGCAAAGGTTAAGATAGGTGACATAAAAGGTGCAAATGATTTTTTAGGTCATAACTATACTATAATGGGGGCTTTAGTAGCTGGACAAGGTATAGGTAAAAAAGAGTTAGTAGCAACTATAAACATAGAGGCAACAGGCTTTTTAACTCCTAAAGAGGGTGTTTATGTGACTCTGACTCGCATCGACGATGAAGAGCATTACCATCCATCAGTATCTTTTGTCGGTCATAGAGTTACAACAGATGGCTCGTTTGCCATAGAATCGCATATACTCGACGGTGAAGTTATATGTAATAAAAAAGCTAGAATAAGTTTTGTCTCATTTATAAGAGATAATAAAAAATTTGATTCCATTGCGGAGTTGAAAAAAGCGATAAAGAGTGACATCAATATTGCTTCACAAAAATTAAAGTTGTTACAATTATGAGAAAAAGAGAATATTTACAGAGTGTTGGTGAAGATATAAGTTTCAAGTTTTATCAGACTCCAACTGATTTCGTTGTTGATGAGATATCATCTACTGAGTTTAAAGGTAAGGGTAACTACCTGATACTTCATGTTAAAAAAGTTGAACTAACAACTTGGGACATGATTGCTATCTTTGCTGAGTATATGGCGGTTCCTGCACAGAAGATAGGTTATGCAGGACTAAAAGATAAGCATGCTACTACTACTCAGTATATCTCCGTAGATGCTTCTTATGAGACACTACTTAAAAAGTTTTATCATAAGCAGATAAAAATACTGAGCACTACGAGACATTCACACTCTATTCGTATGGGTGATTTAGCAGGAAATAGATTTAGTATCAATCTTCACTTTGTAGATAACATAGATGCGGGTAAAATAGAAAAAGTTGCAAGAAGAATAGCTAAAGATGGTCTTCCAAATTATTTTGGTTACCAGAGATTTGGTCGCGATGCAGATAGTATAAAACAAGCACAAGAGATGATTCAGGGTGAGCTTTTTATCGAAGACTCTAAACTGAAGAACTTTTTAATTTCTATCTATCAAAGTGTGTTTTTTAACGATTGGCTCAGAGATAGGGTTAACTTGACTTTAGAAAATAATGAGACAAAGTTTAAAATTCTTGAAGGTGATGTTTATCTATCAGATGCAGGAAATTTGTCTACACCAAAAATCATGCCAACAAAAGAATATGAGAGTAAAAAACTTGTTCCAACAGGACTTTTATGTGGAAGAGATATTTTTCGTGCACGTTCAGATGCTAGAGAAATAGAAAAAAAATATGATGATGAGTTTTTACAAGAAAAAGGTTACAGAAGAGAAGCACTTATATATCCAAAAGACATAGAGTGTACATATGTTAAGAAGCAAACACTACTGAATCTTTCTTTCTCACTTCCAAAAGGTTCTTATGCTACTGTTTTTCTCGAATCTATTGCTGGAAAAAACTATAGTGCCAAAGATGTAAAAGCTAAAGATGCAAAAGCTAAGGCAAAAAAGTAGGAAATAGAGATGAATTTGCAAAAAAGTATCTACTATTATAATAATTTAATGCAAGTTAGATTATAATCACGCAATTAATTTGAGACAGGGAGTACACCTATGGGTGAATTATTCACATTTTTTGGTCTAATATCTCACGATAAGACTTTTATCTACATTACGCACATGCTTTTATCTGCTGGAATCGCTTTACTGATCGTAAGAGCAGCAATGTCAAACCTTCAACTTGTTCCTAAGGGAACACAGAACCTAATGGAAGCATACATCGGTGGTGTTCTTCAAATGGGTAAAGATGTAATGGGTGCTGAAAATGCTCGTCGTTATCTTCCTCTTGTTGCTACAATTGGTCTTTTTGTTGGTATAGCTAACTTAATAGGTGTTGTTCCAGGGTTTGAAGCTCCAACAGCATTTTTAGAAATGCCTTTAACACTTGCTCTTGTAGTATTTGTTTACTATAACTTTGAAGGTATCCGTCGTCAAGGTGTTGTTAAATACTTTAAGCACTTCATGGGTCCAGTTTGGTGGTTATATTGGTTAATGTTCCCAATCGAGATCGTTTCTCATTTTTCTCGTCTTATCTCTCTTAGCTTCCGTCTTTTTGGAAATGTAAAAGGTGATGATATGTTCTTAATGGTAATCTTGATGCTAGCTCCTTGGTTACTTCCAATGATTCCATTCGCACTACTTACTTTCATGGCATTCTTACAAGCATTCATTTTCATGATGCTTACAACAGTTTACCTTGGTTCTGCAGTAGCGATCGAAGATCACTAGGTCTTATTAAGACAATATGCAAAAAGATAAATTCGATAGAATTATAAGCTTTTTGCTTGGAGCATCATGGGCAATAGTCATTTTTGGTGCTCTTATAACTTTTAAAGTTTTCCTCTTCCTCGGCTTTTCTTTAGCTCTTTTCACTACAGTTGTTTTTATTGTTATTGCTTTCTTTCTAATTTTAGGATTAGACTCTTTTGCTATAAACAGACTGAGACTTGATGAAGCTAGAAAACAGACTGAACTTTTAGAAAAAATATACTCCCAACAAACCACATAAAACCCTTTAAAGCAAAAATTGGATAGAATCTAATCAATTATTATTTATCCAAGGAAATATATGTTTGAAGTAGTTATAGGGCTTGAAGTCCATGTACAACTAAACACAAAAACAAAACTTTTTTGCTCGTGCCCAACGAGTTTCAATCATAAACAAAATACAAATACTTGTCCAACTTGTTTAGCTCTTCCAGGTGCTCTTCCAGTTTTAAATAAAGAGGTTCTTCATAAGTCTATTATGCTTGGTAAAGCTATAGATGCAACTGTCAACCAGACATCATTCTTTGATAGAAAGTCTTACTTTTACCCAGATTCTCCGAGTGCATACCAAATTACTCAGCTTTATACTCCTATAGTTGAACATGGTACTTTGAAAATAGATTTTGAAGATGGAAGTCATAAAATTATCAGAATTAATCGTGCTCATATTGAAGCAGATGCAGGAAAGAATATTCACGATGGTGATATCTCCAAAGTTGATTTAAACCGTGCAGGTACACCACTTTTAGAAATCGTTTCTGAACCAGATATGAGTAGTGCAGAAGAAGTAACTTTATACCTCAAAAAGCTTCACTCAATCATCCGTTACTTAGATATCGGCGATGCAAATATGCAGGAGGGAAGTTTTCGTGTAGATGTAAATGTTTCTATCCGTCCAAAAGGTGATGAGAAACTTTATACTCGTGTTGAGATCAAAAATATCAATAGTTTTAAATTTATCCAAAAAGCTATAGAAGTTGAAGTTGCTCGTCAGATTGAAGCTTGGGAGGATGGTCTTTATGAGCAAGAGATTTGCCAAGAGACTAGATTGTTTGATCAAGTAAAACAAGAGACTCGTTCTATGCGTGGTAAAGAAGAAGCAGCTGATTACCGTTACTTCCCAGAACCAGACCTACTAAAAGCTATTGTAACTGATGAGATGCTACAGATGTATTCTAAAATACCAGAACTTCCAGATGAAAAAATGGCTAGATTTGTAAGCGAATATGGCATGAATGAATACAATGCAGGCGTTGTAACATCAAGTGTAGAAATGGCTCACTTCTTTGAGACTATGATGGAAGAAAGGATTAGTGCCAAAAATGCTCTTACGTGGCTTACAGTTGAACTTCCATCTCGTCTGAAAGGTGATGTAAATATTACTAACTCACCTGTAGATGCTAAAAAGCTTGGGCATCTGGTTAAGCGTATAGAAGATAAAACTATTAGTGGTAAAGCTGCTAAAGAAGTTCTTGATTACTTGATGGAAAATGTTGAAGATGTAGATGCTACAATAGAAAAGCTTGGTCTTAAGCAAGTTAGTGACAGCGGTGCAATTGAAACTATCTGTGATGCGATTATTGCAGCAAATCCAGATAAAGTTGAGCAGTATAGAGGTGGAAAGGATAAATTATTTGGTTTCTTTGTCGGTCAAGTTATGAAAGAATCAAAAGGCAGTGCTAATCCACAAGCAGTTAATGAAGTATTAAAAGCAAAATTGGGGTAGATAAGTGATTCAGCGTTTGATTGTAGATCTTGCATATTTTATAAATACATCGGACGCTTATCAGAGAAAAAAGCGTTTTTTTTATAACCTGCTGGAAAACAGCAGTTACAAATATAAAAAATACTTCGATATTTTTATGATAACACTTATTTTTGCAAGTGTTGTTATCCTCATTCGAGAAGTAAAGTCACATGTAAATGACGACCTTCTCTTTTTTAACAACTATATAGTTTCTATTATCTTTTTTATTGAGTATATGCTGAGGCTGTGGATAAGCAGTAGTGTTACTCAAGTTATTATAGATCAGAGTGAACATGATGTTATGCTTGGAAATAAATTTAAACTTCTAAAAGCTATAAAAGATATAATTATTGCCAAATTTAAATATATTTTATCTATTAAAGCAATTATAGATTTACTAGCAATTATACCATTCTTCCATCAGTTAAGACTACTTCGTATATTTATACTTTTTAGGGTATTTAAGCTCTTTAGATACGCAAAAAGCATTCAAACATTTACATCAGTAATCTCAGCTAAAAAGTTTGAGTTTTTCACACTGCTTATTTTTGCATCTATAATCATATTTGTTTCATCGGTACTTATTTATGTAATGGAAGCGAATAACCCTGATTCTCCAATAGATACACTGTTTGAAGCAGTATATTGGTCTATAGTTACTATCTCAACAGTCGGTTTTGGAGATATTGTGCCCGTTACACAAGAGGGGCGTGTTGTTGCCATGTTTGTAATAGTTGCGGGTATCGGTGTTTTCTCCTTTACAACTTCGCTTATAGTTACATCTTTTACTGAAAAACTCGATGAGATTAAAGATCTAAAAGTTATTGATGATATATCAAAATTAAAAGAGTTTTATCTCATTTGTGGATATGAAAATGTATCTAAAGAAGTGGCTAAAAAACTTTCTCTTAATAACAAAGTAATTATTATGGAAGAAGATTTTAATAAGTCAGAATCAGCTAAAAAAGATGGTTTTATTTCACTTAACTACGACCCAGGTTCTATTGAGAGTTATAAGAAGCTCAATATAAATATTGAAACTCAGGTAAAGGCAATTCTGTGTTTGAGTCATAGTGATGTAGAAAATGTATATACGGCTCTAACTGTTCGTTCTTTTAATAAAGATGTTTTTATTCTGTCCATTTTGATAAATAAGATGAATAGAAACAAGTTGAACTTCGCCGGTGTAAATGAGCTTTTTTATGAGAAAGAACTTGTTGGAATAATTGCTAAAGAGTTCGTTGGTCAACCAGTTGCATTTGAAGCTATTCATGCTCTTCGTACAAACTACAATGGCATTGATGTGCAAGAGATGTTAGTAAGTGATAGAGTTTTAGAAAGCTTTGTAACGGTAGGGCAATTAGAAAATAAAAAGTATAGAATAATACTTTTAGGCATCTATAAAAAAGTTAGAAAGAGATTCTTTTTTAATCCAATCGATAGTACAGTTTTAGAAGTAGGTGATTATCTTTTAGTTATTGGTAACACACAGTTTTTAAAAGAGTTTTCTATTTATCTCCATAAAAAAGGCTCGAATAATGGAAAATAATGCCTTAATCTTCGGATATAATGATTTTACATTTGAGATAGAAAAAAACATATCATCAGAATATAAAAATGTATATATTTTTAAACTAGGTCAAGATGGTGAAGATAGTTTTGATTTAGGTGATAATTGGGATAACTTAAGTAGCAAAGTTGATATTAGTGACTGTGTTGCATTTTGTGTTCTTGAAGATATGGCTGAAAATATATTCTTAACTATCTCCCTTCGTGATGCTTTTAAAGATTTGATTATTGTTGCTCTTGCGCAAGATAAGGAGAGTGCGGATAAGCTTACTTTAGCTGGTGCAACCAGAGTCCTTCCAACTACTCAAACTACTGCAAATGTCATTGTTGAGATGCTTGAAAAACCGATAGTCACAGAAGTATTGCACGATATCTTATATGAAAAAAGTGCTTTGCAAATAGCTCAAATAAAAATAGAAGATCATACTGTTTTTGATGGAAAATATCCGGCAGACATTGAGTGGAGTTCAAAGCATGGAATCATAGTGATTTCAGTTGTACATGAAGATATGAGCAGAGAGTTTATCTACTCTTCAAAAGCAAAACATCACATCATAAAAAGTGGAGATATTTTTGTTGTAGTAGGTTACGAACACGATATCAAAGAGTTTGAAAAGTTAATAGGGAGTAAGTGTGAGTAAAATAGGTGTAATAGGAGCTGGAAAATGGGGCTCTGCTTTAGCTTTTGCATTAGGTCAAGAGAATGAAGTTTATATAACTTCAAGAACACCTAGAGATGTAGAAAATTTTGTATCTTTAGAAGAAATTTTAAAGCTAGAGTATTTAGTTATTGCTATTCCAGCACAGCAGATATCATCATGGTTAGAAGATAATTTTGTATTTAACAATCAAAAAATATTGGTAGCGGCAAAAGGTATAGAAGCAACAACAGGCAGATTTTTAAATGATATCTATAAGCCATACGTTCCAGATGAAAATATCGCCTTTTTATCTGGTCCATCGTTTGCTGCAGAGGTTATAAAGTCTCTTCCTACAGCACTTGTAATCAACTCTCATAACGAAAATCTGAGTGCAAAATTTGCTACTTTTTTTCCGCCATTTATAAAAACATATACTTCAACAGATGTAATGGGTGCTGAAGTTGCGGGAGCTTATAAAAATGTTATTGCTATAGCTGCAGGGATATGTGAAGGTTTAGGTCTTGGTAAAAATGCCGCGGCTTCACTTATCTCTCGTGGTTTAGTAGAGATGCAGAGATTTGGCTATGTTTATGGGGCTAAGGAAGAGAGTTTTGTGGGTCTTAGTGGAGCAGGGGATCTTTTCCTTACTGCTTCATCGACTATGAGTAGAAACTTTCGTGTAGGACTTGGCATAGCGCAGGGAAAAAGTCAAAAAGAGATATTGAAAGAGTTAGGTGAAGTTGCTGAGGGCATTGGAACTACTTATGCCCTTAACAAGATTGCAAAAAACAAAGATTTATATTTGCCAATAGCAACAGAAGTCTATAAAATGTTAGAGGGCGAAGACCCACATATTAGTCTAAAAAACTTTCTTTCTAACTGATATTATTTATCTAAAATATACTCAGCAATCGCTCTTGCTTCATCTTCTGTAAGAGCGCCTTTTTGTGATGGCATAAGACCAAAACGCTCTTTAGTCTCTTTTGGAAAAAGCATTTTCTCTTCAGACGGCTCAAGTGTGTAGTTGATTATAAAATTAATTCCATCTAGTCTGTTTGGATAAGCTACTTTTACTTTCTTAGCTAGTGCCCATGATGGCGGCGCTGCCATTCTATTTAGTTTTTCTTTTGTTATCTCTCCTATAAGGTGACAACTACCACATTTATTTTCAGCTAAACTCTCTATATCAGATGCTTGAACAAGTAGAGAAGCTGCCATAATGAATGGTATAGCTAATAAGTTTCGCATAATCTAGTCCTTATAATATTTATTTATTACTATTATAATTCAATATTATTTTATTAGCTTTGACTTTAATCAAATCATTATGTATAATAGTTCATAGATTAATTAAAGTAGGTATATATGAGCGAACACAAAGAGCAGTTTCAAAAAATAGGAATTGGTGTACTTATTGGCATCTTTGTATTTGCAATATCACTTTTTTTATTTAACCCGACTCAGGCTTCGCTTTTAGGACTCATAGCTTTTTTAGTTGCACTTTGGACAAATGAGGGTTTACCTCTTGCCGTTGTATCTCTGCTCCCTATCGTGCTTTTTCCGGCTTTCTCTATTTTAGACACAAAGGCTACGGCTGTAAACTACTCACATCCTATTATATTTTTGTTTTTAGGTGGTTTTTTACTTGCTATTGCAGTTGAGAAAAGTAATCTGCATACATGGATAGCAGACAAGATGCTAGGTCTTTTTCCTAACACTCCAAGAGGAATGATTTTTTCTTTGGCTATCACATCCGGACTGCTTAGCTCGATTCTCTCAAACACTACGACAACTCTGCTTCTTATGTCTATTGCGCTGTTTATTACAGATGATATAAAACTAAAACTCAGATTTGCTCTTGCCATAGCTTATGGTGCTAGTGTCGGTGGGATTATGACTCCTATTGGGACACCACCAAACCTTATATTGCTTGGAATTATGTCAGATAAAGGTATGGAGACTATTCCATTTTTTCAGTGGGTTTGGATGGTCGCTCCACTTGCATTTTTAATGTTTATTGTGGTGAGTATGATTTTAAGTTTAGGAGTTCCAAATACTCCAATACATAGAAACGGAGAAAAAGTACCACTAAACACAACTCAAAAAAAAGTTCTATATATTACAGGAGGACTTGTCTTCTTACTGCTTCTAAACGCTCCTATGAAACCATTTTGGGGAGGGTTGGGTCTTAGTGAAGCGGGTATCTTACTATCTGCAGGTTTACTTCTTTTTATGCCGCCGTTTAACGTCTTAGAGTGGATGGATGATAAGGCAAAAATTCCTTACAGAATCATGTTCTTATTTGGCGCAGGTTTTTCTATTGCAAAAGCTTTTAGCGCTACAGGTCTTGCATCTGAGGTTGCATCTTATCTTATTGTAATGACAGAACTGCATCCAATTGTATTACTATTTGCAGTTGCGACGCTTATAACTTTTACAACAGAAATAACCTCAAATACGGCACTTATATCTATCATGCTTCCAGTTATCTACTCAGTGGCCCAGCAGACAGGAATAAACACAACCCTATTTATGATGGTAGCAACTCTTTGTGCCAGTTATGCCTTTATGCTCCCAATAGCTACACCTCCAAATGCCATAGCTATGAGTAGTGGCGTAGTTGACGTTAAGAGTATGATCAGATACGGGATAGTTTTAAATCTTGTAGGAATATTTTTGATAGTTATGATAGCTGAGTTTTTCTGGAAAGGGATTCTTACTTAATATTACATCTGTTGATTTTTTTATTTTTAATCATAGTGTATGCATCTTTTAATATTAAAAACAGACAATAAAACCATAGCCCGCTAAGTATAAAGTTATTGTCTAACCCGTTCATGTATAAATATGGATAACCAAAAAAGTATGGCCACTTTAAAAAGTAAAAAAATAGTATGCCAACTCCATAGAGTTCTTTTAAAGTTCTTTTCATAAATGTATTATGCTAGAATTGCACTAAAAAAGGTATAAAAATGATAGTACACATAGTAATGTTCAAGTTTAAAGATGAAAAGAAAGAGGCAAATATAGAAGAAGTGACTTCAAGATTAAACGCTTTAGTTGATTTGATTCCTGCTCTAAAATCAATGGAAGTAGGAGTTGACTTTAACAAATCTGAGAGAGCATTTGACCTTTCACTATACAGCACTTTTTGGGACAAAGAAGACCTACAAGCTTACGCAGTTCACGCGGAACATCTAAAGGTTGTTGAACTTATAAAAGAAGTAACACTTGAGGCTAAGGTTGTTGATTACGTTCTTTAATATCTAGCTTATATTCCCATTATTCTAGTTCCCATCGTCCCCGATGGGAACGCTTATCTATATATTTAAGTAAAAAATAACTATAATGCACAGATGGGAAGAAGTAGATATAAAATACACGAACAAACACATCCACATTTTATAACCTGCACAATACTTCATTGGATACCTATATTTACAAGAGTAGATACAACGGAGATAGTGTTTGATACACTAGAATATCTTCAAGAAAAAGATAACTTAAAACTTCATGCATATGTAATATTGGAAAATCACTTGCATCTAATCGCAAGTAGTGATGATATAGCTAAAAGTATGAGAAGTTTTAAATCATATACTGCAAAACAAATACTTAAGCATCTGCAAGAGAAAAATGTAAAAACTATACTAGACCAACTGAGTTTTTATAAAAAAGCTCATAAAGTAGATGCAACATACCAACTATGGCAAGAGGGCTACTCCCCTAAGCTCATAGTAGATGATAAGATGATGATAGATAGAATAAACTATATTCATAATAATCCTGTTAAGAGAGGATATATTGATGAGGCAAAGCATTGGCGATACAGTAGTGCTAGAGATTATGAAGATATAAAAGGTTTAATATATGTTGAGAGGTTTTGGTAATATGGACTATAGTATGCATTCCCATCGGGGACGATGGGAACGAGGTAAGAACATTTCGATAGTATACAAACAAGACAAGATAGAAACCTATCTATAATTAACGCATATATGGATGGATATTCACAAGTAGAAGTTGCAGAATATTTAGGAGTATCAAAATCATTAATATCAAAAGTAATAAAAAGTGGAGATTCATTCACAGGGGTGTAATTGGGGGTGTAATTGATGAGTGTAACCAATTAGGTGGTGCAGAGTGTGGAGATAGACCATGAGAAAAATAATTAGAAATATGCTTTTAATAAGCGTAGTCTTTTTATTTACTGCGTGTAGTTCACCTTATAGACCAGTAAAGCCTAATGAAAAGTTAGAGAGTAAATATTTATCTTATGTTGTGCTAAATACAGATTGGAGAATTGATAAAGATTATGAAAGAGAAAGAGATAGATATAAAGAAGGTACATATTATTTGGGGCATATTGTTGAAAACATGAAATTCCATATCTACACCGACCCATATCATTATAGAATGATGAAAAAACATTTTACTAAAGATGCTTATTATCGTGATAGTGATATTAAAGAAAAAGTATTTACTAAAAATGATAAAGAAACAGGAATAACATATAAAAAAGGTTGGATAACTTATGTCAATTATCTCAAATGTTCAGGAAGTGTTTTTTCAAGAGGCTTTGGAGGAAGTTATTATAGTGGTGGAGTGAAATTCTACTCTATAAAGTGTGGTTATTACGATACAACAGAAACCATAAACGATGGAAAGAGAACATTAGTAATAGACTACCGATACACCCACAACACAAAAAAACCACAAGAAGCTAAAGAAAGAGAACAAATAATAAAAAAAGCAGTCAAAAAAGCCGTTTCAACACTAAAAATAAAAAATATGGATATAAAACGAATGGAGAAAGAGGGTTTAATGCATTACGATAAAGAGTTTAAATCTACTAAGTGGTAAATAAGAAAGTTTAAAAAAGGTAACCCATGGCACTAGAAATCGAGAGAAAATTTCTGATAGATATAGACAAGCTTCCAATATTGGCAAACGGTTACGACATCAAACAAGGTTATATTCAAACTAAAGATAAAACTGCTGTCCGTGTAAGAGTGAAGGGTGATGAAGCATTTTTGACTATCAAGGGTGAGAGTGTTGGTGCTACAAGACTTGAGTATGAGTATGCTATACCAGTAGTAGATGCAAATGAGATGCTAGATATGTTATGTGGTAAACCTATTATAGACAAGACTAGATATTTGCTAAAACATAAAAATCATCTATGGGAGATAGATATCTTTCATAAAGAAAATGAAGGCTTGATAGTTGCAGAAGTTGAGCTTGAGAGTGAAGATGAGAGTGTAGAACTACCAGAGTGGATAGTAAAAGAAGTAACGGAGGATGCTAGATATTATAACTCTAATCTTTTAGAGCATCCATACTCACAGTGGGGTTAACAATAGGCTTCTTATCTTCAAGCATTAAGATAGGGTCTATAAATGGAGCTACTTGAGCTAAGAAGTTAAGTAGTGTCATGACAGGTGAGCCGTAGAAAAACTTAACCTTGTTGTTGTAGTGCCAAAGACGGTCGGCGTACTGATACATCTTGTGAGAGGTGTCACCAATGTTGTCGCCATTAGTATCAAAACCTGCATATCTGTCCCAGTAGTTATACTCAACTACATTTGACTTCGTCTCAAATCCTGCTGTGCTTTTTACTATGTCGTCTATGTTTCCTACAAATTCATTATGGGTAAAGGTATTGTTTCGTATGGTTAGGTGAAAGTGTATAGCTTCTTTGTTGTAAGATATCTCATTATTCACTATATATCTCTTCATACTCATCTCCGTCCACTTAGAGTCTATGTACATTGCCTTAGCGTTGTATCTAAGCGTGTTGTACTCAAAAAGAATGTTATGTCCACCCTTTAGCATCACTCCGATGCCAGCAGCCCCTTTTGAGCTTTGTATGGAGTTGTTTGTGATTTTAGTGTTTTGTGTCATCATTAGCATTAATGAAACAGAGTTGTATCTGAACTCATTCTCTTTGATGAGGTTGTTTTTACTGTGAGCTATTTGTAAGCCAAATCTAGAGTTGAGTATATGGTTGTTCTCTAGTATGTTGTTATTTGAGTAGTTCATTGTTACATCTCTAACTCTATCTATAGTGTTGTTGCTTATAGTGTTGTTATGAGAGTGCCAGATCTTTAGAGCATCTCCTCTTAGACCTATATCATTGTTTTTAGAAGTTATGAAATTGTTTGAGATATTAGAGTCTTCTACCATGAGCATATCGATGCCGTATAGAGAGTTTAAAATTTTGCAGTTACTTATTTGGGAATTTTTAGATTTGTTTATAAATATAGCAGAGTCAAGCTGGTGCATCTGAGTACCGCTATTTGTGATTGTAAGATTTTCTATGGTAACGTTTGAGCTGTTTATAGTTATGACTTTTCCGATTCCGCCGCCATCTATGATGACACCGTCTTCTTTACCTAAGAGAGTTATAGGTTTGTTAATTATTATATTACCTTTGTAGATGCCAGCGGGTAGTTTGAGGGTTGCTCCAGAAGGAGCACTATCTATAGTTTCTTGGAGAATACTAGCGTTTAGTGCAGAGATGAAATATATAAATAGTAAAAGTTTTTTCATCTTATAAGGGAGGTAATTTTAGTAAAACCTATGGATTTCTTCCATAATATTTGAGAAATCTACATCGTCACCTTTGGACTTAAGGAAGTTAACTAAATAGTCTTGAGAAGCCTCAACGCCGTCTTTATTTTCTATTTCTAAAAGCTCTGCATAAAGTTCACTGATGATCTCTATTACGTGCTTAGATATTGTCTTTCTAGATGCATGATAACCGATAACAGCACCTGTGTCAGTGTCTTTACGGATTTCAAACTCTGTAAATATCCAGTAGTATCTACCGTCTTTTGCCAGATTTTTAACAACAGCATTGATATTTTTTCCGGCAGATATAGTTTCCCAAAGTAGTTTAAAAACTACCTTTGGCATATCTGGATGACGTACGATGTTATGCGGTGCACCTATTAGTTCTTCTTCATTATAACCTGAGACTTCCATAAAGTAGTCATTACAGTACGTAATCTTACCTTTAGCATCTGTCTCGCTGACTATGTAGCGTTTTGGATCAAGTACTATCTCAACATTTAGTGGTGTAGGCTTAGTCATTATTATATCCTTCCGTTTAAAAGTCTTATAAGTGCATTTGAGATTTCATTGAAGTGCATAATTCTTTTTCCGTTATGAGTTTTAGAATAAGCCTCTGCTAAATCATAAGTTGCAAATGGTGTTAAATCATCGCCTGCAGGGGAAGTAACATTAGCACCATAAACATAAAATGCACCCTTTGCGTTGATAGGTTTTAGTGTAGAGAAATCTGTTACAAGAATCTCTTTAAAGTCATCTTCACTCTTGACTCCAACATCAAACCATTTTCCAGGTTGATGGTAAAACTCAATCATTGATTTAGGGCTAGAGAAAAATACTTTCTTTCCGTTATTGAGTTCTATCTTTGCTACCCATTTAGGGTCTTTATACACTTTGAAGTGTCTAACTAAACATTCTGTGTCTTTTGTGTAATCCATCTCATATGAAAACAAAACACTCGCTGCTAAAACTACTGCTAAAACTATTTTAATCATTTTTATCTCCTTGATTTTTTAATATTAAACTAAATCTTTTTTCTCAAAAATCTTGTAACCCATAAATGCAAAAAGCAAACCTATAAAAAGAGGGTAACCTATAGACACAAGTACAAAAACCATCTGGCTCATAGAATCAAGTATGTAAAATGCAACTGGTCCCATAACCGTTAGTTCAGGATCAAACAGTGATATTGCCGCAACACGGAAAATCTCCATAGGATTTATCATTGCGATAAAGATAATAAGTTCTTCATTAAATCTGTTTTGCATCATAAGTGAAATAAGTGCGATATCTATAAAAGCAAGTAAAAATATCCAGATAAAAAATGCAATGCCTAGAGCAACTTCACTAGATTTTACAAATGAAGATATAAAAAATGCTATACCTAAAAATGCACTACTCATCGCAAATAATAGGCCAGTGTATAAGAAAAATATACTCCAAGGGATAGCTGCACCCTTAAAAGCGCCATAAATTATGGCAATAACCATAGCAAAAAGAACAGGAAGATAAACAGTAATAAAACGACCTATAATCTTACCCCAGTAGTACTGTTTAAGAGATATAGGAAAAGAGAGCATATACTCTAAAATATGGTTGTCTCTATCTCCAGAGATAGACCTCACCGTAGTTATGAGAATAAATATAGGCAAGATTACGATTGTAATCTGTATGTACATTAGAAGCAGTCTGCTAAGACCGCTAAAGCCCATAACCTGAGACTCTGTTACTCCTGCTATAAAAAACAGAGCTATCAGCCCTCCAAATACAAGAGAGTAAACAACAAACCATTTAGCTCTAAGAGACTCTTTTAAGTCTAAGTATGCGATTAAATATAAATTTTTCATTAATATCCTAGTATCTGTTTTCTAATTTTTGGGTTTGCCATATGCTCACCTCTTAACATTTTTATAGTGACTTCATCAAAGTCAATATGATTTTCAACACTGTTTTCATAAGCACAAAATCCGTAAGACATAGGAGTTTTTTCACCTATTTTATAACTTGCACTTGCTGCATCTATGTAGTGAGTTGTATCTTTAGAAAAGACTTTTGCCTTTTCTGTATTTATGCTGTTCTCATTACTCCATAAAATCATGCATCCTATATCGTCAAAGTAATGTACGATACCATTCTCAACTAAAGAAGCACTATGAGCATTTGACTTTTCTACTTCCATATGACACTTTGGACATACTTTTATCTCACTCTTTAGTGCTGTAGTTGATGAACTCTGTGATGAGTTACAAGCACTGAAAAAAGTTAGTGTTAATATGAGCAGAAAATTAAATCTTATCATCCGAAACCACTTTTCCCATATCCATGTATATCTGTCTATTTACCAGATCTTTTACTTCTTCAAGTCTATGCGTTACAAATAGAAGAACTTTTTCTTCTTCATTTTGCTTTAGCAGTCTGTAGAAGTCATCTCTAGCTTTAGGGTCTAGATTTGCTGTAGGTTCATCATAGATGATTATATTACTCTTTTTTGCTAGAGAGATAGCAATAAGAAGTTTCTGCTTCATCCCGCCACTTAGTTTAAAAAATGACTTATTCATGTTTGAATTTAAATCAAGTTTCATCTCATTCGCATAGTATTTGATTTTTTCTTTATCTACTTCTGCACTTATACTGATGTACTGAATAAGTTCATCAATATTTAGTTTAATCGGAGGAGGCAGTTGAGGAACAAAACTAATCTCTTTTAGAACTTCTACTCTTTGTTTGATTGGATCAAGTCCATTTATGGAAACATTTCCAGCATCTGGATGATAGTAACCAAGGATAGAACGGATAAGAGTAGTCTTACCCGCACCGTTTGCACCCATAAGTGCTATAGCTTCATTTTTGTTAAACTCACAAGTTACACTGTCAAGTGAAACGTGAGAGCCAAATTTTTTGGTTAAGTTATTAATTTTTATCATTATTTACACCAAGCTTTTTAATCTAAAGTCAAAGTTAAGAGCATCTGCGTGACAAACATCTATACATCTACCGCATAGTGTACAGTCAGCACCAGTGATATACTCTTTTGTGATACTTTTTTCTTCTCTTTGTTTGTCATATTTTGCTTTTGTAATCTCTAATACCTGATTTTCAAAACATACATCACTACAGACCATGCAGTGGTCACAGTTGTCATTCCACTCAATTCTAAGCGCAGATACCTTACCTATATAACCGTAAGTAGTACCTATTGGACAAATGTAAGTACACCAAGCACGGCGAGAATAAAATACTTCTATTGCAAACACAACAACTACCCAGAAAAATGCTAGAGACCATCCATAAGCAATCATTCTACTTAAAATACCAACTACGTTTAATGTCTCAAAAACAAGATACCCACTTGTAGCAGAAAGAATTAAAAATATCGCCCAAAAGATGTGTCTGACTCTGTGGTCAAATTTTCTCTCTTTGATGATTTTTTTATTTACTAAAGTGTTGTGCCATTTTTCACCTATTTCACTTAGGATTCCATAGGGGCATACCCAAGCACAGTAGCTTCTACCACCAACTAGGAGATAAACGATGACAATAGTTGCCGTACCTATAATCATGTTTATCGGCATTTCGTGAGTAGCTAAAAAAAGCTGCATAGTGGCATAAAGGTCAATCATATGAAAACCTAGAAATCTAGAGCCACTCAGTGTACCTTCAAGAAGCTGTAGGTCAATAAAAAATGACAAGAAGAAAAAGAGATGGATAGTAATAACTAATATCCATCTCTTCATTCTATAGCTAAATTTCTTTTTGCCATCTTTTGTAGTATCAAAAAATGTAGAGAAGAAAGTTGATTTCTTTATAGTTTCTCTATTGTTATATTTATCCATTTAAATACTCCGTTTTATTTACTACTAGTTACTTTTCTTTTGCCGCTTTTTCTTCTGCCGCTTTTTCTCTTGCTGGAAACTCACCGATTTCTTTAGCAAATCTTTTTAAGTCATCATCATTAAGTTTAATTAGAAGACCCTTCATAATCATATTCTCTTTTCTGCCAGCTTTGAAGTCTGCTAAGTCTTTGTAAATTTTTTCCTCAGTTTGTCCGAATAGTTTTGGTCCCATCATTGATTTTCCATTTTGGAATCCTGAACCGTTAACACCGTGACAAGATGAACATTTACTCTTATACTCATTACTAACTTTGAATGCTCCAGCATTTCCTGCTTTGTCTCTAAGTGCGTTTAATGCTTCATTTTCTTTTTCTCTGTCAGATTTTTCTTCAGGAGTTGTAGAAATTACTATTTTTTGATTTTTACCGTCACCCGTGCCAAAATCTTCAATAACTTTTGAATGCTCTCCACCATGATACACAGGATCATCCATCGCTGTAAAAACCATTAAGCCAATTATTATAAGTGTTAAAGCACCTACTATTATATTTTTCACTATTTATTCCTCATCTTATTTATCTCTTTATTAAATTCAAATATTTCATTTGCCATTTGTTTAATCTCATTATCGTTCATCATCTTTACTAAATCATTCATTAATGGATTTGATTTTTCACCAGTTTTAAATGATATTATTTTCTTGTATATATAATCTGAATCCTTACCAAGAAGAGATGGACCAATTACTCCATTCGCATAATCATTATGACATGCTGAACACTTTACTATGAATTCTTTTGAGAGTTTCTTAACAAGCATAGAGACTTGTATTTTCTCATAAGGACTTCTAACGTGCATATTTGCATCTATAATTGTTCTAGGTTTAACACGAACAGATGCATCATTATTGGCAGGCATAGAATTTTCATCGTAAGCACTTTTTACGTTGTAGTCATAGTAATAAGATTTACTTTGAGATTTATCATTCTCTTTTACTTCAACTTTGATAGCATGAGCATCTTTGTTTTGAACAACTTCGATTTTTGGAGCTTCAGCTGCTTTTGTAGAAGGCTCTTTTTTTGTTTGCTTTTCATCAGCACTGTCACTACAACCAGTAATTCCTGCAATAAATAAGAAGCTAAGCGTATATGCTAAAGCTTGAATTTTAGATGTTTTCATAATATCTCCTAGTTTTTACTTGCGTAATATTCTTTATAAGTCACTCTCGGTTTAACTACAATCGATGGTACTTTTGTTGGACAAACCTCTTGACAAGCACCACAGCCTATACAGCCGTCATAAATCTCAGGACGGTTTCCTCCACCCTCATTCGCAACCATGGCAATTGCACTGATTGGGTTTGGAATAGGACACATGTCTGCACAGAGTGTACACTGTTTGCCTTCATATTTTGAGAATTTTTCTAGAAGATCAACTTCTAGTTTGTTTAAGTTTGTAACCGAATCATTAAACTTACTCATTCTGTCTGTATATCCAGCCGGAACAGGAGTGTTCGTTATAGCTAAACATGTATCTGGAAATTCTAAAACAGCAATTCCCATATGGATGTCTTCTGGTTTCTCACAGTGGTGATCTAAGGCGCCACTTGGACATGCAAGAACACAAGGAACAGCACTACAAGCATAACAAGCACGCTCATTAGCATCTATATATGGTGTTCCAATACCATGACCTTTTACCATGTCTGTTAGTTTTATAGAATGGTAAGGACATACTTGAAGACACTGTCCACATTTAATACATAGAGCAAGAAACTTCTTCTCATCTACGGCCCCTGGAGGTCTTAGTCTATTTTCTGCTCTAAGGGTATAAGGGCTAAATATTATTCCTCCACCAAGAGCAAGGCCTAATATTCCAAGTGTAGAATATTTAACAAACTCTCTTCTATCTGTTTGTACTGTTGCCATGTTTATCCTTTAATCCTAACTTTAGGTTTTTCATCTTCAAATAAGAATACTGGTTTTGTAAATGGAGCTAGTTTAGCTAAAAAGTTTAGTAGTGAGATTACCGGTGAACCATAGAAAAATTTAACATCTGGATTATAAACCCAAAGTTGATCAGCATACTGATAAACTTTATGAGGAGTATCTCCGATATTATCTCCATTTCTGTCAAATCCTGTGTAGTTGTCCCAGTAATTTCCAACTATCTCATTTTCATTTGTTCTTGCACCTCTACTGTCATTAACAACGTCTTCTATATTTCCCATAACAACATTTTCTTTCATAACATTATCTATACTTAACGAGTGAAAATGTATTGCCTCAGAGTTATAAAGTACTTTGTTCCCGATGAGCCAATTCTTTGTGTCAGGTTCAAAAGGAGATCTGTCAATATAGATGCCTTGTGCACAATAAATTACACTATTGTCTTTTAGTATAAAGTTTGAAACATCTTTAAGACCGATTCCCATACCAGTTGCACCCAAAGAACTTTTTACAACATTTCCAATCGCTGTAGTGTCTTTTGAATACATAAAAAATATGCCTACACTGTTAAACTCATACATATTGTCTTTAATAAGGTTTTTACCTGCATACATAAGATGCAAAGAGTATCTACAGTATTTACCATAGTTCTCAACAATCTCATTTCCATGAGAGTACCAGACAACCATATCACGTGACTTTATAAGTGAGTTCTTTTTGACAATATTATCATTTGAGTACCAAAGTCTAAGTCCATCACCACGCATACCCAAGTCTAAGTCTTTTGAAGTTATTTTATTATTTGAAATAATAGAGTTATTTACCATTTGCAAATCTATTCCAAAAAGGCAGTCTTCAATAACACAGTTACTTATTTCACAGTGTTTACCTTCTACCATAGTAATAGCTGAATCGATTTTATCGTGTCTATCACCGCTTCCTATTATTTTCAGATTTTTTAGAGTCACATATGAGCTTTTTACATGTATTACAGTTCCAGAACCTTCGCCATCAATAATTACACCATCTTCTTTACCTATGATAGTAATAGGCTTATTGATTTTGATACTTCCCTTGTAAACACCAGCCGGTAGTTTTAAAATAGAGCCCTCAGGCGCATTGTCTATTGCATCTTGCAATATGTTAGCGCTAAGTTGGCTGTATAAAAAAAGAGAAACTATGAAGATAATTCTAAACATGTAAAGCCTTAACTCTCAATTTAAGATTGCATTTCTTTTAATGCTTTTTGTTTTGCAAAAAATGCAAGCAAACTAAGTAATCCGATAGCAACAATCATATAGAAACCAATTGATGGATATGAATGTGTAATAAACTGTGCAATTTTACCGTCTCCAAATACTGTCGGCATAAAAGGTTTAATCTTAAATGCTCCCCAGTCATGAAGGTTGTGCCCAAACCAATAAAGCCAGTATGAGTAATCTGCTATAAATAGTATTGGCAGAGAAGCTGGAACAAGCATCACATAGTTTAGGATTCTATTGTTATAAGCAATAAAGTATATCATACCAAGAGATAGTAAAAGTAGGGCATAAATACCGATTTCTCTCTCAAATATACCACCAATCCACATAGGATCCATTCCTACATAGTGATTAATAGTATTCATCTCATGAATTTCTCCACTATATCCATCAAAATGGAAATATACAGGGATACCTTCAGGAAAAGCTTCTTTTGGATAATTCGGTGCTTCTAGTGAAACAGCCCATATAGGCAGAGAAGCAACCCCAATCTCAGAAGCAGATTCAATCATCTGCTCTAAGTTGTTATGAGCTTCTTTAGGCGTAGATATACTCTTATATCTTCCTTTGTTGTAAAAGTTCCATACTTTTGCGCTAAATGAAGAGACTTGACTGCCCTCTTGATTGTCAATCTGGGTAAGTACTCCGTTAAAAGCAATCATTGGGAATGTGAATGAGAATGTTAAAATAATCAAAGCTAGTAAAGCAAATAATCTTGCTTTTTTTATACTTGGATGCATATGTTTTCCTTGTTGTTAAAAAAATAACACTAAATTTCATTAAATATCTAATTATTATAAAAATAATTTTAGATATCCAATAAACCTCTAATTATTATAGTTATTATTTAAATTGATTATATCAAAAATATTAGTTAAAAAACTAGATTTAAATCAATAAAAGATTAATATCAATAATAATAATTTTAATTATATTAATAAACTATAATTAAAAGTAAAAAATTATAATAGAATAATTGACGCAAGTCAAGTAAATTTAAATAAATTTATGATATAGGCATTTCTAGTTGAAAAGTGACAAAATTCAAATTTAATGATAATTAGTTAATGTTGATTAAGGTTGTTATGTAGTGGTGTACTGGAGTAAAGGAGGGAAATCCCTCCTTTGTAAATAAGCCTAAATCTTAATCTATTGTCTAGAATAAGTTAGCATTCTCGTCTATCCATTTAAGGTATTCGATAATGTCTTTAGTCTCTTGTTCATTCATATGTTGGTTAGGCATTTTAAGATTGAAGTAGTCAATCATGCTTTTTACATATGGATCATCGTACATTTCTTCTGGATTTAAAATGAATTTACTAACCCATTTTTCACCATTTTCATGTCTTTGTAGTGCACCTGTAAGGTCTGGACCAGAAGATACTTTACCAATAACGTGACAACCTGAACAACCACCTTCACCAAATGTTCTTTCACCAGCTTGAGCTGAAGCAGATTGTTTAGTAGCAACTAGTCTAACTAGAGCGTCTTTTGCTCTAATACCAACGTCAGCTGTTTTAACCATTAGTTGCCAAATCATATTTTCAAAAAGGATAGCTTTTTCAATGTCACCTTTTTTATATGCTTCGTCTGCTAATTTTTTCTGTGCAGGTATTTGACCATATTGGTCGAATGCATCAGTTACAAGAGCAGCAACAGTTTTGTGGTCACCGAATTTGTTTGCTTTTAAGAAAGCAACAACTGATTGGATTACAGCATCTGTAGCATCATTTACAGCAACAGTTTTTTTGTATTCAGCATCTAGTTGTTCTTTATTCATTGTTCCCATTTTGATTTTTTGAGCACTAACATATTTTTTGTTAGGATCTTTAACCATAAGGTAACCCATCATTTCTAAGTGTAGTGCAGAACAGAACTCAGTACAATAGTAAGGGAAAACACCCTCAATATCAGCTATAAAGTTAATTTCAGCAGTTTCACCTGGCTCTAATGAAGCGTGAACGTTAAAGTTATCTACAGTAAACCCGTGAGTCTCATCTTGAGCTCTCTCTAAGTTAGTCATGTACATAGTAACATTGTCACCTTTGTTTACAGTGATTCTCTCAGGGTTAATGTGAGATCTTACAAATGTAGAATAAATAAAAACATTTTTACCTTTAGGATCTATCTTACCTTTAGCATTACGTCTTTCAATTCTTTCTTGACCTGCTAAAGTTTTACCAACATGTTCTTTACCAGTTTTAGAGTTTGTACCCATTTTGTATCTTACGTGTGGGTGCAGTTTCTCAGCTCTGATTGCTACAGCTTGGTGAGGCTCACCTAGAGGTAAAGGCATATCTACTAATAAATCCATAGTCTTACCACTAATATCAATCAACTGGTGATTTTGTGGGTGAAGAGGACCAACATTTTGGAATCTATCTATTGCTAGTTTATTAAGAGCAATGATATATTTACCTTGAGGATCAGCAGTTTTACCTTCCATTCCACAAAGGTGACCAATGTTATAGTGTACATTCTCTTTATCTAGAACTTTAAGAGTCTTGTAATTCCATTTTACAACTTGAGAATCAACATAAAGTGAAGTATAGATCTCGCCATCAACTGGAGAGTACTGATTATGTAATGGCCCAAGACCTAATTCAACTTGACCGTGTAAAGATGATTTCATATCTAAGATAGGAATACCGTATGGATCTTTACCAGTGTATTTTTTGCTTTTGATAAGTTCTTTAATTTTGCTCCATTTATAAACAGAAGCGTGAGTATCTAGTTTACCACAAACAGTGATATATTCACCATCAGGAGAAACATCTACACCGTGAGGAGATTTAGGCTCAGGAATTAAAAATAATGCATCATTCTTAACAGCCACTTCAATTGGAATAACTTTGTGTCCATTAATAATTTTTACATTTTTCTTGTCTTTAGCTAATTTAGCTAATTTTTCCCAATTATATACGTGTAAGAAGTCAGTATCATTTCTTGACATACCAGCTTCATTTGGCGGCATACCAACTTCGATACCACCTGTATACATTTCAGTGTTAAATGAGTTTGTGAAACCCCAACCGTTAGAAACACCTTTACCAGAATCACTTAAATCCTGCATATATGGAGGCATCTCAACAGTAAAAGAATCTTTCTCTATAATTTTACCTATTTTATCGTCGAATTTCCAGATAGTTACACCACCACGGTATGACTCTTTGTACTCTTCAATTGGGTGATAGTTATTATCAAATGGTGCAGCATATTGTGCAGCATCAAGGATATACTCTGAGTTTGGTGTAAAGAATGCACCACCGTGAGCAGATTTAAATACTTTGTTAGAAACAATTTGTTTTGTCTCAAAGTCATGTAAATCGATAATAGCGATACGTGGATTAGCTTTATCGTTGATAGCTAACCATCTACCGTCATATTTACCATCTTTTTCAGAAAGTGCAGGGTGGTGAGTATCACCCCAGTTAATTTCACGACCACGAATGTTACCTTGTCTTAATATTTTAAGACTGTCAACATCATAACCGTACCCTTGCCATGGCTCAGGTGTAAAAACAGCGATATATTTTAAAATTCTCATTGATGGAACACCATAAACAATTACTTGTCCAGATTGACCACCAGAACTAAATACGATAAACTCATCTCTACCACCAGTAGGGTTGTAAGTTTTCGCAGCACGAATTACATCGTTTTCTGTTAAGCCTCTTGCCTTCATTACTTTTTCTAGTTCACCACCACCAGCAGCGGACGCAACTGTCGCAACTAATGTAGTTCCTAAAACAAGTGAAGTAAGCTTATTGAAATGCTTAGTCATATTCTTCTCCTTAATATTCCTTTGAATATATGAAATATATCCAAATGATTCAAAATATTATTACAATTGGGCGATGAATAATTTGACTAAGGTCAAAAAAAAAGATTAATTTTATATTTTAAGATTGTTTATGATTCTGGTGGGAGATTAGATTATCTAAATCTGCTTTTAGATTTTCCAACTTGAGTGTTGATGAAGTTAATTCTTCTAGAGATTGAATAAGAGCATCTTCTTTTTTGGTTAGTTCTTTATCTATACCTTCATTATTGTCCATTACATATAGTAGTTCTAATAAGTCTTCTATATTATTTTCTACAAGTTCTAATGACTTGTATGAGTGTTCTATTGATTTTGCTGAGTTATATATGGAATTATTTATTTTCTCTACTAAGTAGTTAAAGTTATTACTAGCTTCGAGTAGCTCACTGGAATTGTTATTAATTTTAATTGGTTCTAAATCTTTGATACTTGAATTTGTAATAATCTTTTTTGAAGTATGAATAAATTTTTGCATAAAAGTTATTACATCTTTGATTTGTGTAAATAGATATACAAGTAACAATACTAGAGTGAAAAGAGTGTGTACTGTATGTTTTATGGCTATTAATAGTTTCTTCAAAATAGAGATTATGCATCTCAATAAGCTTGTTAAATTCAACTACTAGTTTTATATTCGTATTATAGATGTCATTTACAACTTGCTCTAAAAGAATAGAAGAATATGTTGAAATAATTTTATTTTTATCTCTGAAATCTTGAACATGTTTATAAAATTTGTTCCACAAAATAACAATTTCGTCACTTTTATTCTTGATTAAAGCAGAGTCAATAGGATTTAATAGTTCGTCTCTGTTTTCTAAATTTTTTATAAATTTTTTAATAGAGTCATCAAGTTGTATCGTAGAAGCATTTTGATTCTTGTATATGTAGAAAATATTTTTAGAAATCTCTTGAGTAAAGCCTTTTTGAGCATTAATAGTGTCAAGAAGTTTATTATTGGTTTTATTTTCGTTAGAAATATAGTTAGACAAAATTGCTAATGCAATAGATAATATAAAAACTAGTACACCAACTATTTTTATCTTAGTCATTTCCTATCTCCCTTAATGCTATTGTATCCAATATTGTGACCTTTCCCTGCATTATATCAATAATCTTATTGCGTTTTAATCTATTTAGTACACGAGAGAGAGTTGCAGGCTGAATATGTAAAATAAGGGAAATATCGTGTCGTTTTAGTTTATTGAACATATCTAAATCAGAGTATAACATCATTGCTACTTTTTCTACTGAGTCAAAAATGAACTCTCTATTTATAAGTGATTCAATCTTTTTAGATCTTAAACTGATTTCATTTACAAGCTCTAAGCAGAGTAGATTCTTCTCTAAGAAGTGCTTTTTAAATTCTTTATAATCTATACTAAGAATTTGAGAATCTTCAACAAGTGCAACATTAGAAAATGATGTTAAAGTCTCATTTTTTATGTTTGTAATCTCTGAGATTAGAGATTCCTTATATATATAGTATAGAAAGATTTCGTTTGAGTGTTTATCTATCTTATATGTTTTTGCTAGTCCACTAACTAAAAACAGTAAGTTATTACTCTCTTCTTTTTCATAATAGAGTACATATTCACTATTGTATGATTGAAGTGTAGAAATGGAAGTTAAAAGTTCAACATCTTGAGTCTTTAAAGTGCTGAAAAAATCTAAAGACTCGATTGTACTTTTGATTGACAAAGCAAAACCTAGTTAATATTCGTTGGACAATCTTTCTGGGCAATGTCAAACTGAAATAGACGTACTTTCGTTTTAGCACTAACATATACATACGAAGTATTAATACCAGCCTCTAGAAATTTTCTTGATGATTGGCAGATCCCTGTTGTTACAGCCTGTTTCATTCTTGTTCTATCTTCTTTTTGTACAGTTTCATCACTCTTTACACCAGTGTTTATTTCAAATGTATAAACTAGCGTAGTGTCATTATTCTTTACAGAAGATAGAGTCGTATATTTGTCTATTATTTGCGGTAGTGTACTTGAGATTTCTTTTGCAACCATCTGTGCAATTTCTTTGTTTTGAGTTTTCATCTCTTTTTCAGGGAATGTACCAGTTCTTGTTTGTGTTTCAGAAGCTATTAAAGAAATAGATAATGCAAGGAAGATAGAAGATAGTTTTTTCATGGTAATACTCTTTTTTAGAGCATTATACACAAGAGAAGGTAAATATATTATATTAATTATAAGACTAAAACCTATTTTTTAGGTTATTAGTCTTGTTGTTGTCTCATGTAAGAAGGAATATCTAGATAGTTGTCGTCAAAGTCACCACCAACTACTAGTTTTGGACGAAGAATTACTTTTGGAGCCGGAGTGTCATTTACAAAATCTTCGTTGTTTGTACCACTTTTAATATCTTTTTCAAAACCAGTTGCAACAATAGTGATTTTGACATAGTTTGGTGCTATAGTTTCGTCTGTTGAAGTTCCAAATATAACTTCAGCATCCTCATGAGCACTCTCATGCACAACATTCATAGCATCTGAAATTTCCATTAGTGGGAATTCAGGGTGCATTTTAAAGTGTACTAGAACACCCATTGCACCATTTATAGTCATGTTATCGAGAAGAGGAGATTCAATAGCCGCTTTAATAGCCTCATAAGCAGCATTTTCACCTTCATATTCACCAACACCCATAAGTGCCATACCTTTATGACTCATTACCGTTTGTAAATCGGCGAAGTCAAGGTTGATGTCATTTTCTCCACTTGAGAGAATAACACCGGAAGTTCCACTTACTGCTTGAGCTAAAACACTATCTACAATTTTAAAACTCTCTTTTAAACCAAGTTTTCTGTCAATAATTGAAAGTAGTTTATCATTAGGAATAACTACTATAGAGTCACTCTCTTTCTTTAACTCTTCAAGACCAGCTTCTGCAAGCTTAAGACGTTTTCTACCTTCAAATGCAAAAGGTTTAGTAACGATAGAGATAGTTAAAGCACCAACTTCTTTTGCAATCTGAGCAACAACAGGAGCAGCACCTGTACCAGTACCACCACCAAGACCAGCAGAGATAAATACTATGTCAGCACCCTGAAGTGCATTCCTAATTTCATCATAGTTTTCTAATGCAGAGTCTTTACCGATAGCCGGTCTCATACCTGCCCCAAGACCTTTAGTAAGCTTAGTTCCTATTTGAATCTTAGAAGCACTCTCTGCTTCATAAAGAACTTGGGCATCTGTATTGATCATTATCATTTCGATGCCAGTAACACCCTCTTTAATCATATGACCAATCATATTACCACCGCCGCCGCCAACGCCGACTGCTATAATTCTTGCTCCGCTTACGTTGCTTGCTTCTTCAATTAAAAATGGTTCCATATCTCACTCCTTTAAAATAACTGGGTTGCCCAGTTCCAAAACTTACTAAATGCTCCAGCTTCGTCACTCTTTTTCTCTTTTTTAGATGGTAGAGTAACCATTTTTTGTACTTGTTCTTCTTCACTAGAAGGAGCAATCGGTATTTCAGGCTCACTTGAGAAGTCAACGCTACTTTGCGCTACTGGGGTCTCTTTTGAGTGACGTACTCTTTTGTTTACATCTATTTCGTAAGGAGTGTATGCACTCGCGCTATACATTACAAGACCAATAGCACTAGAAAATTCAGCACTTCTTAGATTGTCAAATAGTCCATCCATCTCTATTGGACGAGCAAGACGCACAGGTACAGAACCAAAAGTAGCTATTGCTAAATCTCGTATGCCTTCCATTTTAGAAAAACCACCAGTTAGAACTATTCCAGCACCTAGTTGATCTTTTAGTCCACTGTTTTCTATAAACTGAGCTAAAATCATCAGTGTCTCTTCAACTCTTGCAAAGATAACATTATGAACAACTTCAAGAGAGACTTCATGAGTTGTGTTTTCATCACCGATTATCGGGAGTTCTATAAGTTCATTGCTTGGTGTTAAAAGTGAACCATAGCTCAGCTTTACACTATCCGCAATATTTAGTGGTGTGTGAAGTGCCATTGAAAGGTCACTAGTCACATGATTGGAGCCAACACCTAAGAAGTCATTGTATCTGATGGAATTACCAGAGTGAATAGTAATATTGCTAGTGTTACCACCCATATCTATAACTGCAACACCTAATTCTTTTTCATCTTGATTTAGAGTTGCTATAGAAGAAGCGTATCCATTTAGGACTATATTTTCTACTTCAACACCAGCTCCGCGAACAGCTTTTTTAAGGTTGTTAAGATTTGATTTTTGAGTAGTGATGATATGAGTCTCTACTTCAAGTCTTGAAGCATTCATTCCAAGAGGGTCTTCTATGAAATCCTGGTCATCAACTTTAAAGTTAAAAGGAAGTGCGTGTAAAACATCATACTCATTTGGAATATTAGCATTATATAGAGATGTGTGCATAACACGTTCAATCTCTTTAAAGCTAATCTCTTTATTTTGAATATTTACTATACCGTTTGAGTTCAAACTTTTTGTATAAGCTCCGGATATAGATACCACGGCAGTTCTTACATCACTACCGGATACTCTTTTTGCGTCATTTAAAGCAGTCTTAATCGATTTAGAAGCCAACTCTATATTAGTTATGCTACCTTTTTTTAAGCCTTGTGCCTTAGAAGTTCCTGCACCTGTTATAGCTATTGATCCATCATCAGAAATTTCGGCGATGATAGCACATATCTTTGTAGAGCCAATATCTATGGCTAAAACAGTTCTGCTCAACTTAGAGTCCTTCGATAAATATCTCTGTTTTGTACTTGTTTTGTAGGTTTTTGATTAGACCTTCATTAAACATAGCACTTTTTAATCTAACAATTGGATTGTTTGGATTAGTGTTAGTCTTGTTAAGCAGTTTTTGTTCCAATATGTTATATAAAACAACATTTCCATTCTTTAATGATATAAAACCTCTTTTATCTTGTGAAGAAAATAGTGCTATAAGAAATTCATTAGCATCTGCAGGTTCCATGTTTGTTATTTTAGCAGCATCTTCATTAGTAATAAAGTCTGTTGTAGTACCTGTGAACGTTGCTACAGAATTTTTAGCTAACTCAAGAAGTTTGTTCTTTTTCTCTTCTTGAACAAACATAGGTAAAACATCTTTTTTTGCTTCTTCGAAAGATTTTGCTTTTGAAGAGTTTACTTTAAGTAGCTCAAATGTAAAGTATTCGTCATTAACTAAAATAGGTTTTAAGTATGGAGACGTTATAGATAGTTTTGAAATCTGTTCTAAAACATTTTCATTGTAAGGATTGTTTGACGCTGAAATAGTAGTAGTTGACACTTTTACATCAGAAGCAAGTTTACCTTTTTTATATGCTATATATCCTCTTAAAGCTTCATCCTTTGTTGCTTTAGCATCTAGCTCATTGATAACGGAACTTCTAGCACCTTCTAATGGTAAAAGTTTGCCTTCAACATCTTTGAAGTGAGTTTTGTTAGCCGCATAGTGCTCGTTTATCTGAGATTCTTCATACTTGTTAGATACTCTAGATTGTTTAATGAATTTAACTTCATAAGTAACTTCACTCATAAAGTTTTGTTGTCTTGCTTCCCAAAAAGGTTTAAGAGCAGCATCTGAAGTGTCAATGTTTATTTTTTCATCACTTAAGATTTTATAGTTTATTTTATCAGCAATATTTAGAACGCTACTGATGATGTCCAGCTCATTTTTACTTACATCCACTGGAAGAAGTTTTAGAGTCTTTTGGATAAGCAATTGTTTCTTTACACTAACTTCATACTCTTTTATACTCATGTTGTTTTGTGAGAGAACTTGCTTGTAAATCTCTTTATTGAAAACACCATCTTTAAAAAAATACTCTTGAGTTTTTAACTCATTTAAAAGTTCTGCATCATTGATCTCTAAATCATACGATAGTGCAAGGTTAATAATTAATGCCTGATCTGTCAGCTGCTTAAGTGCTTGTGATTGAAGACCAAAACTCTTTGCTTTTTCTTCATCAAAATTACCTTGAAACATTTTGTTGTATTGAGCATAAAGATTTGAGTATGTTTTTTGAAGTTCGCCCATAGTGACTTCTACATTTCCAACTTTTGCTACAGCTCCGGCTTTATCACCGTATGAGTATTGTCCCCAGCCAACAAAACCTGCTCCAACGAAAGCGATAGTTGAAATCCAGATAGTAATTATGAGGTATTTTTTATGTCTTTGCATCCATGTAATCATCTAGTTTAGTACCTTATGTATGATATTTTTGTAATTCTAGGTAAATTCGTATTAAAACTTGATAAATGTGGGTCTGTTATTTACATAATGGGAATTTTCGAAGCTTAAATAGATTTAAAATATCTATAGTATTTTGTGATACAATAATTTCCAACAGTTTTTTGATTGTAGAATGTCTTTAAGGATTATTATATAAATAATGTTTATATGAAAAGAGATGAAATGGATAAGTTGAATATTGTTTTAAGAGTAGTGTTTCCCTTTGTTTTAGGACTGCTTTTAATTGCTAGTGTATCAATTTTCGGAATGTATTATTTACAAAAACAGCACATAAAAAAACAATCATATAAAGTCTTTGAAAATGTATCTACAATACTATCTCAAACCATAACAAGTGATATAGAGAATTTTGTAGGTACAATTGAACTGCTTAAAAAAGATCCTAAGATTATAAAATATTTTAAGGAAAAAGATAGAGATAGACTATTTTTATACTTATATCAGATATATAGTGATTTTAATGAGATGTATAACATAACACATTTTTATTTTCACAATATTGATAAAACAAATTTTATACGGATACATAATCGTGACAAGCATTCTGATTATATAGACAGAATCACTTTGTCTAAAGCTTTTGAAACAGCTAATTACAGTAGTGGAATAGAATTCGGCATATATCATAATCTTACACTTCGGGTTGTAGCACCAATCTTTAATGAAGATGAGTTAATCGGTTTTATTGAGCTTGGCAAAGATATTGACTATCTTACACGAAGACTTTCAAAAAGTTTAAACGGCGAAATTATTTTCACTATAAGTAAAGATATGATTAGCAAAGAAAACTTTGAAGTATGGACTAAACAAGCTGCAAAAAATATATATTACAAGGAACTAGATGATTTTTATGTTATAGACTCTAGTATAAAATATATCAGATCTGAACTTCAGGATTTGCTAAACAGTCGTAATGACATTAGTAATATTGAAGTAGTTAATGGTAGGCATACTTTTCATGTAAACAGTACTCCTTTTAGAGATGTGACAGGCAAGGAAATCGGCAAACTATATGTGCTCCTAGATACAAGTGATGAGTTCAAGTTTTTGATATCACTTATAATTGAAATGAGCTTGATAGTTGGGGCAATCATAATAGCTATGATCTTTTACTATTGGAAGTATGTGAAAAAGACTGAGAAAAAGTTAAATAAAGCTCACGAGAAAATACATTCATTATCAATAAAAGATGGCTTGACAATGCTCTATAATAGACACTTTTTTAATGATAATGTTCCATTGCAAATAAATAACGCAGCCAGAAACAAGAAAAAGATTACTTTTTTAATGATAGATGCTGACAATTTTAAAAAATATAACGATAATTACGGACATGTAAAAGGCGATATAGTACTAAAAGAAATAGCAAATACATGTAAAGAACTTTTTCAACGTTCAACCGATATGTGTTATCGTGTTGGTGGAGAAGAGTTTGTTGTCGTTTTTGAGAGCGAAAATGATGAATATAGCCATTCAATGGCTGAAAAATTATGTAAAAGTATAGAAAACTTAGACATAGAACATAAATATAATGATGGTTATAACAGAGTGACTGTCTCAATAGGAATGTGTACATCAGATGTTCAAGAAATTACAAACTTTGATCATATATATGCAAATGCAGATAAAGCGCTGTATCTCTCAAAAGAGAATGGTAGAAACAGAGTGACAAAATATTGCTAGACACTCGTTGTTTTAAGACATTGTTATATAAACTAGCATAAGTATATTTAAGAGGCAAGCAGTATGAAAAATGAAGAACTTAAAAACCGAGACTTGGACGTTTTATGGCATCCATGTACTCAAATGAAAGACCATGAAACACTTCCTCTTACTCCTATAAAAAAGGCTTATGGGGTCTATCTAGAAGATTTTGAAGGCAACAAATTTATAGATGCAGTAAGTAGTTGGTGGGTAAATCTATTTGGACATACTAATCCTTATATAAATAAAAAAGTAAAAGAACAGCTGGATACGCTAGAACATGTAATTTTAGCTGGGTTTACACATGAACCGGTAGTAAAACTCTCTGAGCGTTTAGTAAAACTAACTCCAAAAGATTTACAAAAGTGTTTCTACTCTGATAATGGGTCAAGCGCTGTTGAAGTAGCCCTAAAAATGAGTTACCATGCACATAAAAATGATGGAAAAGATGGCAAAAATATCTTTGTTTCACTAACAAACTCATATCATGGTGAGACAATAGGCGCTCTTAGTGTAGGAGACGTAGAACTTTACAAACAAACATATGAACCGCTTCTTCTTAAAACTATACAAACACCTGTTCCAATGGATATGAGTATAGAATCTGCAAACATTGCTGCATATGAGTTTGAAGAGTTATGTAAAGAGAGAGCATCTGAAATAAGTGCAATAATCTTGGAACCTTTAGTTCAAGGTGCAGGATATATGCATATGTATCATTCAGAGTTTTTAGTTTTGGTTCGTGATATATGTGACAGATATGATGTACACTTAATAGCTGATGAAGTGATGGTTGGATTTGGAAGAACTGGAGAGATGTTTGCATGTCAAAAAGCAAATATTTCACCTGATTTTATAGTTCTCTCAAAAGGCTTGACGGGCGGATATTTACCTCTTTCAGTAGTTCTGACTACAAATGAGATTTACGCCAAGTTTTACTGTGATTATGGTGAGCATAAAGCATTTTTACATTCTCACTCTTATACTGGAAACGCTCTTGCATGTGCTGCTGCAAACGCGACACTTGATATTTTTGAAAATGATAATGTGATAGAAAAAAATAGAAAAATTGCAAAATATATGGGCGATAAACTTCAAAAGTTTAAAGAGCTTAAAAATGTAGCATCTATCAGACAAACAGGAATGATATGTGTAGTTGAGTTAAAAGGTTATTCTCCAGAAGAGAGAATAGGGCTGAAAGTGTATACCCATGGATTAAAGAATGGAGTTTTACTAAGACCTCTTGGACATGTAGTATATTTCATGCCTCCTTATACTATTACAGATAAAGAGATCGATAAAATGATGGATACAGCCTATGAGGCAATAGAAAGATTATAGTCTAGAATCTATAATCTTTTGGATATCTTCAGATAAAATAACGCCTTCCGCATCGTGTAAAATAGTCTCTTTATTTTTATAGATAATCATAGTAGGCAGTTGATAAACATCATATTCTTCTGCAATTTCAGGAGATTGATCAGTATTAACTGCCACAATTGATATTTTATCATTCTTACTACTAAGCTGTTCGAGCTCCATATCTAATGCAGAACATGCTTCACAAAACTCTGAACCAAATTTTAATATAACAATTTGACCCCTGCTAAACTCACCGTCCATTACGACATGAAAATTTTCTTCATCTACTTCAAATATTCTCATTTAAATATTTCCTTTATTTCTAATCAAAATTGTAATCTTTTTGAGAGCCGTCAAGCATTAATAACCTACAGCTTTTTTCTAAGATGGCAAGTTTTTTTGCCATTTCATGCAGGTCTCTGTTAAAAGCATAAACGCCGTAACCGCGTATAACCATGATATTTGTTTTTTTTGTTTGAAAATAGTAAGCTATCTCACTTTGTGCTCTGTCATACCAATCTTCAAACTGCTTAGGATCAACTATCTCAATCGAACCAAGCTCTTTAAAACCAAAGTAGTCTTTTGGTGTAATAATATTGTGCTCAAGCGAGTAAGCTGTTGTAAATGGAGGCATACTAAAAGATACAAATTTGGCATCTGATATTTGAGAGTAGATGCTAAAGTGTATGTTTGAGTCTATACTAGCTTGACTCCATCTATAATCTTTTTTAAAATATAGTTCAATGAGAGAATTCTCATCTATAGCATCAAAAACTGCTTCTTTTGTATTTATAAGAAAGCGATTTGATTCTGTTTTTGCAGATAAAGAACCGTGATAAATTCCAAAAAAATCTTTTCTGAACATAGATAATGATAGAGTTGACAATTTATTTTTTAGGTGTTGTCTATTCATTAATCGCATCTACCTTTATAATTTTGGGTAGTTTAGCATAAATTTTCTTTTAATTTCTTGGCATATTTAAGTTCTATTTCTTTTATCACATGGTATGCTTGTTATTAAATATTATATTTTTAAATGTGAATTGTCCACATTTGAAACACTATAAAACTGCTGAAGGGTTCTTAATGTTTAGGCTTAATCTCTATTTTCCTCTTATGATTGTTACTGTCCTGATGGCAATACTTACTATTGTGGCTATTATATATATTCAGGAAAATTCTATTCATAAAAGTAAAGAGAGTATCTCAAGAGATTTTAACGATAACCTAAATGAAAAAGTAAAGCTAGAAGCTACTATTTTAGGTGAATATATAGACTTTATCCAAAATAAAGATGATATCTCAAAACTTTTTTTAGAACAAAATAAAGAAGAGCTAAACAACTCTATCAAAAAGATATATACAAGATTAAACAAAAATGTAGATCTCACACATATGTACTTTATTAAAGCAGATGGAACTGTTCTTCTTAGAGCTCATGAGTATGATAGAGATAAAGATATTATTGATAGAACTACCTTTAAAAAATCACAAGAGAATCAATCTCTTTTTTACGGACTTGAATTTGGTCCAAAGAAAAACTATACTCTTCGAGTTGTTAAACCATGGTTTGTTGAGGGTAAGCTTATAGGTTATATAGAACTAGGAAAAGAGATAGATAAAATCATAAATGAGATATCTACATCTCTAAAAACACTTATATATATAGCTGTAAAAAAAGAGTTATATGCAAATGCTTTAGAATTTGTTAGAAATATACTATTAACAAAGGTTCAGACTAGAGATTATTACATTGTGTACAATACGTTCACAATTCCAAAAGAGATGGAGTATATACTGAATGAGACTATAATAAATGATGATATATCTCTTGAAAATAGTTCATATTTTGTTTCAAAGAGTATACTCTCTGATGTTTCAGGAAAAGAGCTTGGATACTTTGTTTTTTTAACAGATGTCTCGCTAGAGCATAGTGTTATGTACGGATCTATAAAAATACTTGGTACGATTCTTTTTATACTGACTAGTGGTATGCTTATCGGTGGATATTTTTTAATTAGAGACAGAGAAAGAAGTATTCATGCTTTAACTTCAAAACTGGAAAAGCAAAAAACTGGTCTAGCGCTTTTTAACGTAAAACTTCAAAAACTTTTTGATCTTCAAAAAAATATTGTTATAACTTCTAACGGTAAAACTATTAATATGGCTAACAATGCAATGGTTACTTTTTTCGGATTTAAAAATATTAATGATTACTTGAATCATCATAAGTGTATTTGTGAAAAGTTTATAGAAGATGATAATTTTTTCCATTTAGGTAAAGTAGATGAAGGTGAGAATTGGATAGATACGATAAAGAGTCTGCCGGATGAAAAATGTATTGTTTGTATGCTTGATTATAATAAGAAAATCCATTCATTCAGTGTTAAAGTAAGTGAAGTTGAAGATGAAAATTATATTATTTCTTTTACAGATATAAGTAATACAATGATTGAACATACTAACTTAAAAAGAAAATCTACTCATGATAAATTAACCGGTGCACTAAACAGAGAATTTTTTGATAATAATATTAAGTCCATTATTAAAGATATGTATCCAGAGAAGATGGGTATAGTGCTTTGTGATATAGATCATTTTAAAGATGTAAATGATACTTATGGACATAACCGTGGTGATAATGTTTTAAAAGAGTTTACTACTATTATCAAAGATTCTATCCGTGATAGCGATTATCTAATCAGATGGGGAGGAGAAGAGTTTATAGTGCTTATGAAAGTAAACACTATAGACTCACTTCAAAGGGCTACAGAGCATATGCGTAAGCATATTGAGAGTTATAAATTTGAAGAAGTAGGTACGATTACATCAAGTTTTGGTATAACTCTACACATAGAAAATGAAAAGATTTTAGATACTCTTGAGAGAGTAGATAAAGCTCTTTACAAAGCGAAAAACAATGGAAGAAATCAGTTTCAGATTTTATAGATTATAAGATGAATTTTAAGATAAAATTTGGAAATCTTGTTGAAGCGGAAGCTACTTTTATTGTAAATGCTTCAAACACAGAACTAACTTTGGGTAGTGGTGTTTCTTATGCTTTTAGTCAGCACTGCGGTGGAGATATTTACCAGAAAGAACTATATAAAATAAAAAAGAGTGTAGGAATTATAAAGCAGGGTGATGTGATAGTCTCTAGTCCAGGTTCTGCAACAAATTTCAAATATGCTCTTCATGTCGCAGTAATGAACTACAGTGAAGCATCCCAAACACCATCCCCGACATATCAACAGATGCAGAGTGCTTTAAACTCTATGCTTGGTATTATTGAAGAGATTGTTCAAAGTGAAAAAATAGAAAAACCAAGAATAGCTATGCCTCTGCTTGGATGCGGAGTCGGAGGACTGAGTAAGGAGAAAATATTTTTGATAATTAAAAGTATATTTAAAAAATCAGAATTGGATTTAGAAGTCTTGATATATTTTCATAATAAAAAAGATTATTATGAGTTTGCATCCAAAGAGATTCAGAACTAAGATTTTTTTCTATGATGAAAATAAACAACTAAGAAGTTCAAGAGAAGTCCAACTACACCTGCATGAAAGCCAAATGGTTTAGACGGTAGTGATGTTAGCAAAAAGATCAGAGTGATTCCCACACCTGTCAGCAGTCCGTAGAGGATGCTTTTATGGCTTAGTTTTTTAAAGTGGATACCGAGCATGATAGCAGGTGCGATATGTACTAATATTTCAAGCTTCATCTGAATAAGCCACCAAATAGTAGATGGCAGATTTACAGCAAGTACTACCATCAAAGCCATAATAATCCATGAAAAAACTTTACCAACATAAGTTAGTTTCTTCTGGCTTGCTTGTGGATTCTGTTTGTGGTAGATATCCTGTGTAAAAAGCGAGGCTATAGCTAACATAGCACTGTCTACGGTTGACATGATGGCTGCTATGGCAGCTGCTACAAAGATAGTGATGACTATACTCATTCCCTCTATGTGTGTAAGTTTATTTAGCATTAGAAGGATTATCTGCTCACTTCCTGCCTTGTCTAGTTCTGGAAAGTGAGCTGAACCGATGATTGCTATGATGATAAGAGGTAGGGTTGTTAGTAGGGGCATGATTATCATCAGACTAAGTGAGCGACGAAGAGTTGACTCGTTTTTAGCTGAGTATATTCTCTGTATAGCTTGTGGATAAACAGAGATTCCAAAGAATATTAGTATAAGAACACTTATCCATGTTATCTGATTTGCAGTAGTTACATCTGCAAAGAGATCAGGCTGGTTTTGTAAAAATAGTGCAGTGTTTGCATCTATAGAACCGTAGTTAATCATAATTACACTAAAGATGATTATAACTCCGACAAAAAGCAGTACACCTTGAATAGCATCTGTCCAAGCTACACTTCTCATTCCACCAAGAGTCTCATAGATAACCATGATAATAGCCATAAAGATTATGCCTTCAGTAAATCCGATACCTCCACCGGTTACGTACTCTATGATGTAACCTATGGCTTTTAGATTTGTTAGCATGTAGTTTGAGAGTGCAAAGATAGAGATTCCGACTATAAGATAAGTAAGAGTTTGAGAGTTGTATCGAAAGTTAATATAATCACCGACAGTGATAAATCCGTGTTTTTTACTGATAGGGAATAGTTTTGGAGCATAGATGAGGTAACCTGCGACTATAGCTATCATAAACGTAACGCCTACAAGAAAAAACCAACCATTTCTATATGCGCTGCCTGCGAAACCGATGAGTGAATTTCCACTGTACTGAGTCGCATACATAGTCAAAAACAAAACTCCTACACCGAAGCCTTTCCCGCCAAGATAAAAGTCTTTAAGAGACTCTTCTTTAGATGCAAACTTGCCTGCAAAACCTATGAGTATAAGTGAAGCTAGATAAGCAACTAAGAACCAGATTCCATCTTCTGAGAGTAGAGCCGTATTAGTCATTTTTATCTCTAAGCTTATTCCACCTTTTTTCTATAACAAAGATAAGCACTATAGCATATATCACAGTCGCACTTAGTGAAGCATAGACCCACAAAGGAAGACCGTAATAAATATCAGAGTTTAAAAAAGGGATAGTTAAAAATAAAAGTAAGAAGGAAAATTTAAACATGAGAGAGCGGTTTATGAAAACCAGCTCTTCATTTTGTCGATAGCAGAGTCTAAAACACCTTCATGTGGTTTTGACTCGATGCCAAAAGAGTCCTGGAGTTTAGTAAGAAGCTCTTTTTGTGCATCAGTTAGTTTTTTAGGGTAAGTGATGTTTACTTGAGCAATTAAGTTTCCTTTGCCATGTCCGTGAACATCTTCTATACCTTCACCTCTAAATGTAAAGTGTTGTTTGTCTTTTGTACCAACATCAAGTTTAAGTTCTAACTCACCTGTGAGTGATGGGATAGTTAGTGTCTCACCAGCAACTGCCTGCGTAAAGAATACAGGAATTGCAATATAAACATCGTTTCCTTCTCTTTGGAAATGTTTATCTGGTTTAACTGAGAATGTAACATAAAGATCACCGCGTGAACCTTTTTTACCGATATTACCTTTGCCTGAAACTCTCAGACGATTTCCTTCATCGATACCCTTAGGAACTTTGATAGTTACTTTTTCTCTTGTCTCTTCATAACCATTCCCATGACAACTAGCACAAGCATCTGATGGTGCACTACCTGCACCATGACATACTGGACAAGTTTGAGAGAAAGTCATAAAGCCTTGTTTCATATAAACTTGACCTTGACCTTTACACTGAGCACATGTAGAGAGTTTACCATTTTTAGCTCCAGTGCCCTTACAAGGTTTACAAGCTTTTTTATAAGTAAACTCTATCTCTTTTTCACATCCAAAGATTGCTTCGTTAAAAGAAAGATACATTTCTACATTCATGTCTAATGGATATTTTTCCATGTCTGCAGGGTTTTGACGACGGCTTCCACCACCTCCAAAGCCGCTAAACATCTCTTCAAACATTGAACCTAAATCATCAAAACCACCAGATGAACGTCCTCTGCCACCGCCGCCTTGAAGACCTTCTTTGCCGTAACGGTCATAGATGCTTCTTTGTTTGTCATCACTTAGGCACTGGTATGCTTCATTACACAGTTTAAAGTTGTGTTCAGCATCTGCATCTCCTTGGTTTTTATCAGGATGATATTTTTTTGCCATAGCTCTATAGGCTTGTTTAATAGTTGTTTTATCAGCACTTTTCGATACTTCTAATATTTCATAATAGCTTAGATCTTGCATAATAGATTAATACCCTACAAATGAATTTTTCGCAATTATATCGTTTTAAATTTAATATCAGTATAATTCTTATTATGACGAAAAAAATAATATTGATTATTACCATTTCAATGCTCTTTTTTGGGTGTTCTAAAGAGCCTGAAATATTGAATCCAGAGATGCCGAGAACATACTTAACTCAAGCTAGTTTTGATGAACTTCCAAGTTGGGAAGAAGAGAATTATGAAGAAGCAATCAGCTCATTTGTAAACAGTTGTCAAAGTATTAGAACTAAAAAAATATACTCTGAGTTATGTCTAAAAGCAGAGGAGCCTCAAGACGCTAAAGCATTTTTAGAAAATGAGTTTAATGTTTACAAAATAGCCTCTTCAGATGCTACAGATGAAGGACTTTTAACAGGTTACTATGAACCAAGTCTCAGAGGTTCTTTAGTGAAAAAAGAACCTTTTATCTATCCAATATATAATGAACCAAATGATTTAATAAGTGTTGATTTAAGCAGCATCTATCCAGATTTAAAGGACTATAGGCTTCGAGGTCGGATAGAGGGTAAAAAGCTTGTTCCATACCTTACCAGAGCTCAGATGAAAGAAGGAATAATAGATGCTGAGGTTATCTGTTATACAGACTCTAAAGTTGATCTTTTCTTTTTAGAAGTTCAGGGCTCAGGACGAGTGAACTTAGAAAATGGAGCGAGTATTTTTATTGGTTTTTCAAATCAAAATGGACATAAATACAGCTCTATCGGAAAGTATTTGATAAATATTGGTGAAATACCACAAGAAGATATATCGCTTCAAAGTATTCGGGCATGGTTTAAACTGCATCCTCATAGAGTAGATGAAGTCTTGCATCATAATGAGTCTGTAGTCTATTTTAAAGAGAAAAAACACGCAGCATCTGGCTCTCTAGGAGTTATTCTTACTCCTGAACGTTCAGTAGCAGTAGACAGAAACTTCATTCCTTTAGGAAGTATGTTGTTTTTAGATGCTAAAATAAACAAAAAAAATGTAAGTAGGGTTGTAATGGCAGAAGATACTGGCGGTGCTATTAAGGGTGCCATAAGAGCTGATATGTTTTTTGGTTCTTCTGAAGAAGCACAAATAAATGCCGGCGAATTAAAATCACCTCTTAAATTATGGATATTTTTACCAAAAGGCAAAGAGTGAGAGGATCGTTAGATAAGTTCAACCGTTTAGTAGATGCTTTGCAAGAACTGCCGACAATTGGTAAAAAATCAGCAACAAGACTAGCTTACCATATGGTTATGAAAGACAGCTATGTAGGTATGAAAATCTCTCATACTATTGAAGATGCACTTGGGTCTTTAAAAAAGTGTACAGTATGTGGGGGCATGAGTGAAGATGAACTCTGTTTTATCTGCTCAGATGAGAGACGAGATTCTACCGTACTATGCATCATAGAAAATGCTAAAGATATACTTTTACTAGAAGAAAATGGTCTCTTTGATGGTAGATACTTTGTTTTAGATTCACTAGAAGAACTTAGCATCTCTCATCTTGTTAAAATAGTTGAGAGTGGAGTTAATGAAGTACTTTTTGCTTTGACTCCATCTATTTCAAACGACGCTGTGATTTTATACATCGAAGATAAGCTTAGCGGACACAAACTAAGTTTTTCTAAAATCGCTCAAGGTGTACCTACTGGTGTTAGTTTAGAAAATATTGACATTCTATCTCTTACAAGAGCTTTAGAAGACAGAGTAAAGGTTTAGTTTTTGAAATACTTTTTAATATTATTATTTTTATATACAGCTCTTTTTTCCTCTTCAATAGATATGAGAAAAGGTAAAGAACTTGATAAGTATGAAGTAAATGAGATAGAAGATGCAGAGGCCAAAAAAGGTATGCAAAAGTGGTTAAACAGAGACTTTGGACTCAAACCACACAAGGTAAATTATATACTCCCTTATGCTTATAGAGAAGGGGTGTATAAGTCTTATGTACCAACAGATGAGTACAGAAATATAGAAGCAGAACTGCAAGTCAGTCTGAAACTTTATCTTGGAACAGGTCTGTTTGGACTAAATGAGAGTTACTACCTTGCCTATTCGCATCAAGCATTTTGGCAGATTTATTCAGAATCATCTCCATTTAGAGAGACAAATTACAATCCTGAAGGTTTTGTAGAGTTTCCTGTTTTAAGCAAAGACTCGATTTTCAATATGAAGTCTATTAAGATTGGTCTAGCTCATACCTCAAACGGTCAAGGTAATAATACAAATGTAGTCTATGCTAATCCTGCTAATAATCCTGGAAACCGTTCAAGAAGTTTGAACTATATGTACTCAGAATTTGCATTTCAGCATAATACTCTTCTTACAGAAGTTAGACTTATGTCTCCCTTTCCTGGAACTGCAAATGACTTAGACAATCCAGACATTATGGACTACCTTGGATACATGTCTGTAAAGTTTAACTATTTTACAGGCAGGCAAATGTTCACCCTAATGGGAAGAGGTAACTTCACTACTGGATATGGAGCAGTTGAAACTACATACTCTTACCCTCTCATAGATGATGCATACTTTTTCATGAAGATATTTAGTGGTTATGGTGAGAGCCTTATTGACTACAACAACTATATAACAAAGTTTTCTGTAGGATTTAGTTTTTCAAGATGAGTTTTTTTTCGTTATAATGTAAATATTGTTATAAGGTTGAAAATGAAAAAAATATTTATATTTATTGTATCTATTTTACTAGCCTCAATTTTGAATGCTGGTGAACTTGATAAAAGTAAGACTTATACTATAGCTTTCGCACAAGATACTCTCAATAATGACTACAGGCTAAAACAAGTTAAAGAAGTAGAAAAAGCGCTACTTAAATACCCAAATATTCGTTTCATATACAGCGATGCAAAAGCAAGTGCTTCTATGCAGGTTAAACAGATAGAAGACTTTATTTCCCAAGGTGTTGATCTCTTAATGACCAGCCCTTATGATGAGGATTCTACAAGACAAGTCATCTCAAAAGCATATAAATCAAATATACCAGTTGTTTTGGTGAGTAGAAGGGTAAAGGGGAATGACTTTACATCTTATATCCATCCAGAAAATAGGCAAATAGCAAAAGATGCAGCAAAATATCTTGTTAAGAAGATGAACTACAAAGGAACAGTTTTACTTTTAAAAGGCGTAGCAAAAACTAATGTTGAAAGAATGAGAACAGAAGGTTTTTTTGAAGTAGTAAATAAATATCCAAATATTAAAGTGATAGAAAGAACTGCAAACTATCTTCGTCGTGATGCAATTATAGAAGTAGATAAACTGCTAAGTGCAGGACAAAAGTTTGATGCGGTTATGTCACAGAGTGACAGCATGTTAGTCGGTGTCAGAATGGTTTTTAAAAAATATGGCATTAAACCTTCTTCGCTTGTAACTGTCGGTATAGATTATATAAAGCCTGCTCAAGATGCCATTCGTGATGGAGAGCAAAATAGTAGTTTTGTCTACTCTCTTTGTGCTAAAGAGAGCGCTGATATTGCCATTAAGATATTATCAGGAGAGAGTGTGGCAAAAGAGATAAAACTAGATACAAATCAGATAACAAGGAAGAATGTAGATGAAATTGAACCAATTTTTTAAGTACTTTTTTTCACTATTAAGTGCACTGATAGTTCTTGGTGGATGCAGTCCAAAAGATGAATCTAAACCTCTTCGTATAGGAATGAATACATGGCCAGGATATGAGCCTTTGGTCCTTGCAAAGGATTTGGGCTATTTGAGTGAAAAAACTCTTATCTCACGTCTTGACTCAGCTACTGATGTTGTAAAATCTTTTAAGAGTGATATTATTGATATTGCCTGTTTGACACTTGATGAAGCCATCATCCTTCAAGATAATAGTGAAGATGAGATAAAGATAATTGCTATTATAGACTTCTCAACGGGTGGTGATGCAGTTATTGCCAAAAAGGATATAGCATCTATGAAAGATCTTAGAGGAAGAAAGATAGGAGTAGAGTCAAGTGCACTTGGTGCATTTATGATTTCTCGTGCTATTGACTTGACTCCTGAGCTAGATAGAGATGATTTAACTATTGTAAACATTGGTTATGAGCACCATGAAAGTGAGTTTTTAAATGGAAACATAGATGCTGTTGTTACGTTTGAGCCTGTAAAGACGAAACTTCTTCAAAGCAATGCTCATATCATTTTTGATTCTACGCAAATCCCAGGCGAAATAGTTGATGTTATGATAGTAAAAACAAAGATTATAAAAGAGAAGAATTTGGAGATAGTTAAGCTTTTAGAAGCTTGGTACAAATCAGTTGAGTTTTTATCCAAAAAGGAAGAAAAAAGTTTAAAGATGATGGCGGAATATGAAGGTATAAGTTATGAAGATTTTAAAATAGCTTATGATGGAATCAAAATACCATCACTAGAAGAGAATAAAGAGTTTTTTAATTCCAAATTAGAAGATACTATTAAAAAAATCGACGCTATACTTTTAGAAAAATATCTTATACGAGGTAGTGTCGATCCAAAAAAAATATACACTACTCAGTATTTAAAAAGGTAGTTGTGTTTGAATACTAAAGTCTCATTAAAATTTAAACTGATTTTCTACACACTGTTTTTTACTGTAGTGTCAGTACTTTTAGTCGGTTATATAAGCAACAAATATTTAGAAGAGCATTTTTATGATGATTCGAAAAATGAATTTAAAGAGTCTTTTTTAGATCTCTCAATTGAACTTAAAAATACAGAAAAAGACATACTTGAGAGTATCGCTTTAACGTCTCAAAACAAAGAGATAATAGCTTCTATGAACCTTATTAAAAATTATGAGGATATAGATAGTTATGACGCATCTCTTTTTGATGAAGAGAAAAAAAGAATAGTAGATGTTCTAATCCTTGAAGGAAAACACTCCTTAAGTGATCATATATCCATATATGACTCAAATAACCGTCTTGTCGCTTTTATTAATCATATGAACAATAATCACTTAGCTACATTTACTTCATATGTAGATTCGAAGTCTGTATATTATTCAAAAAATGAAAATGAAGAAACATACACTCTAAGTAACTTGTCAACAAATATCAAAACCAGACTAAAAGATTCAGCTCGTATAGCAGCCTTCGATATTCAAAGTGGTGGTGTTGTTTATGAGAGAGATGGAGATATCTTAAGACTAAAAGCAAAACATGCAATTCTTAGAAAAATATCTGCAACGAAGAGAGAGTTTCTTGGCTACGTTGAGATTAGTAAACAGTTTTCTCAAAAAGATATGAATAAACTAATGTCTTCACGTATGATCATCAGTTACGACTTTAAAAACAAAACAAATGAAGCTAAGTTTACACATAATGCACCTCTTCTGTTTTCAAAATTTAAAGCAGATGAACTTCACCTACATAATGAAAAAAACATTTTCTTTACAAGAGTACAAGTTCCTCTGGAAAATGGTTCACTTTTTTTTAGAATCGAGACGAATAAAGAGGAGTTTGATAAGACACTAAGAAATAACAGACAAAGCCTAGTCGCAATTTTATTTTTTATAATCATTGTAACTTTTATAACAAGTCTTGTAATAATAAATAATATGTTATCAATACCATTGAAAAAAATACTAAATGGTATTGAAATTATCTCAAAAGGTAACTATGAAAATAGAATAGATATCACTTCTAAAGATGAACTTGGAGCGATATCTTCTCAATTTAATAATATGGCTGATGAAATTGCAAAACGTGAGACGCAGCTGGATGAATTGGCACATGTTGATCCACTGACAAAAATACCAAACAGGGTAATGTTTATTGAAACATTGGAAAAATCCATAAGTCGTGCAAAAAGATTAAATACAAAACTTGCAGTTTTCTTTTTAGACCTTGATGATTTTAAAAACGTAAATGATACACTTGGTCATTATGTAGGAGATAAGCTTCTAATAGAAATAGCTAAAAATCTCTCAATCGTGATGAGAGAGAGTGACACTATATCTAGGATAGGTGGTGATGAGTTTAACATCTTAATAGAAGATTTAGAATCTCTCTCTCACATAGGTGAAATAGCAGAAAAATTTATAAAACAGATGACTATCCCATTATATATAGAAAACAACGCGATAACAATCTCTGGTAGCATTGGTATATCAATATATCCTGATGATGGTGAAGATACTACGACGCTTCTTAAAAATGCTGACCTTGCAATGTATAAGGCAAAAGATAATGGAAGAAACCAATACAGTTTTTTCTCAAAAGAGCTGGAAGTATCTTTGAGTAAGCGTATAAATATGCTAAAAGAATTAAAAGAAGCAGTTAATAGAGATGAGTTTAGACTCTATTATCAACCAAAGTTCTCACTTATAGATGGATCTATAAAAAGTGCAGAAGCACTTATTAGATGGGATTCTAAAGAGTTTGGATTTGTCTCACCTGATGATTTTATACCTCTAAGTGAAGATAGTGGCGAGATTGTTAAGATTGGAGCATGGGTTATAAAACAAGCTTGTGAGGATTTTGCCTCATGGAGTGAGCTTGGATTGGGTATAACACAAGTTAGTGTAAATGTATCAAATGTTCAGTTTACTCGTGATGATATAGTAAAAGTACTATCAGACAATATCATAAAAAGTGGAATATCTCCAGAGTCTATAGAAGTCGAGATTACAGAGAGTTATATGCAAGAAGATAGTGAACGAGCTCTTCAAATACTTCATGATGTTCGAAAAATTGGCGTGGACTTGGCTGTTGATGATTTTGGAACAGGTTATTCATCTATGAGTTATCTCAAAAGATTACCTATAAACCGTTTAAAAATAGACCGCTCATTTATTGGAGATATTCCTCATGATGTTGATGATGTTGAAATTACTAGAATAATTGTAGCTCTTGCTAAAACAATGGGTTTGGCAATAACTGCTGAGGGTATTGAGACACTTGAACAGATGCACTTCTTACAAGAGATGGGTGTTGATGAAGGTCAGGGCTATATCTGTTCTAAACCACTGCCTTACGAGCAGTTTGTTGAACTTTTAAAAAAGAAAAATAGCTGTATAGAGTAGTGAGTTTTATGGTAAATATGATTTAAAAGTTATATAATATATTAAAGGTTGCGCATATGAGAGTAGTAATCGTAGGTGGCGGAATCGCCGCGGTATATTTAGCAAACAATCTTAAAAAACAAGATTCGTCCTCGGATGTAGTCATTGTAAGTGATGAGAAACATCCACCTTATGACAGGATACATCTTTGTCGTCTTATCGATGAAACAGAAGATGAGAGAGGGATATCTCTACCTCTAGACCCCACAGTAAAACTAGAATTAAACCAGACCATAAAGAAAATAGATAGAGATGCTAAAAGAGTATTCTCAGATGATGCTATGTTTAGTTATGACAAGCTCATACTTGCTACAGGTTCTATTCCGATAACTCTTTTTGATATAAGTGAAGTAAAAAATGCTGCTGTATTTAGAAGTGCAGATGATTGTGACATTATTAGAACTGGCACACAAGGTAGAGAAGTAGTTATAGTTGGAAGTGGACCTATAGGTTTAGAGCTTTTAGAGACTCTAAATGATATGCCAAATATCACGAATATTACTCTACTTATCAGAGGTAAGCATCTATATTCTAAAGACCTTTCAATAGACTCCATAAAAACAATAGAAGAGTGTTATACAAAAGATGGAAAGATAAAGATATCTTACGAAGATGAGATAGTAGATAAGATAATAGAAAATGGTGAGATAGTCTCACTTCAAACAAAAAAACTAAACATCAAAAATCCTTTTCTTATCTTTGGTACTGGTATCAAACCAAATATAGCCTCATTTAAAGATTCACTTAAAAGCAATAAGGGAATACTGACTAACCTTTATATGCAGACAGAGGATGAGAGCATCTATGCAGTCGGAGAGTGTGCTGAAGTAGAGAAGTTTAACTTTGTAGCAGGGCATGTTAAAGAGTGTACGATGCAGGCTGATTGTGCAATTTCGCATATAGTCGGTCGTGAAGTAAAAGAGTTTGAACTTGGAGTTAGCATTGATATGTTAAAAGTCGGTGAGTTTGATCTCATAGAAGTTAACTCTCCAAAGTTTAGTAGTGATTATGAAAAGATTCTTATCACTTCCAAAGAAGATAAGAGAATAGATGAATACTTTTTAAAAGATGACAAACTAACCAGGTTTATAGGGATAAACTCAAATGTAGATGTCGGTTATATTGAGACTCTTGTAAATAGTGGAGAAGAGGTAGACATAAACTATCTCTATCAAAACAGGCTAATTGGTGAGAGAGGACGACTTATTTGTAGCTGTGAACATGTTTATCATCAAGATTTAGTAGACATAGTAACTCAGACAGGTATAGGCTCATTCTCAGAACTCTCAGACTTCTCAGAAGCAGGTAGAGTCTGTGGAAGATGTAAGATGATGGTTCAAGATGTTATAAAAGATTCTCAGCATCTCATAGATCCAAATATGCCAAGAAAAACAGCCCAAGATTTAAAACGTGAACGTGAGATAGCAGAGGTTCAAAAACGTATAGATAAGTTTAATGCCCTAAACCCTAGAAATAATCTTACAACAGATAATCTAGATGCGGCTATGAACTCCTTAGATATAGCAAAGTCAGAAGTAAACAGCTGGGTGTCCATGGTTACGGCAAATATGCAACTTCATCCAAACTTTGAGCAAGTTATAGAGGGTGCTGTTTGTGCTCTGAACAAAGTTCCTATTATTTGGCTTGAGCTTGCTGATTGTAGCGGAAACTCCGAAGCGTTTATAAAGTCAACCAATCCGGCTATTGAAGATATTATTTTTGACTATGTTTCACTTGATTATCATGAGCTTCTTATGAGTGCGAGTGGAGATCAGAGTGAGACTATTTTAGAAGATATCATTACAAATCAAAAGGGTGAATATATTCTTATAGTCGAAGGTGCTGTGCCACTTGCAATTGATGGAAAGTATCTTCGCATCGGACCAAAGGGTGAGACAGGAATAGACCTTCTTAAAAAGTGTGCAAAAGATGCAGCTCTTGTTATCTCAGTTGGCTCTTGTGCATTTGATGGTGGAGTAGTAGCCGCTTATCCAAATCCAACAGGAGCTGTAGGTGTTGCCCAAGCACTTCATCGTGATGACATCATAAACCTCTCAGGATGTCCGACCAATCCTACAAATATAGTGGGAACACTTCTTTCATACTTGATGTTTGAAGAACTACCTCCGCTAGATAAGTTTAACCGTCCTCTTTGGGCTTACTCTGGACGCGTACATGATGACTGTGAAAGACGTGGTAACTATGAACTAGGCGAGTTTGTAAAAGAGTGGGGTGATGAGGGTGCTAAAAAAGGCTGGTGTCTTTTTGAGATGGGATGTAAAGGCCCATACACAAATGTAAACTGTCCGACCATGAAGTTCAACGGTGGAACAAGCTGGCCTGTTCAAGCCGGACACGGATGTATGGGTTGTGTAGAGATGGGCTTTTTTGATAAGTTTGCTAATGAGAGAAAGTATGAAGAGGAAAAAGATGACTCTTAGCTCTTTAAGAGTAGCTCTGCTTTCTCTTTTTTTGTAAGTTTTGAAACTACTAAATCATAAGACTCATCTATCATCGTAGTCAGTATGTTTTCTGGCATTGTGCCGTCTAGCGTTATCGTATTCCAATGCTTTTTATTCATGTAGTAACCGGCAGTTACACACTCATAAATATCGCGATAGCCAAGAGCATCTTGAGGAAGTGATTTTAGTGTTATCTTGAGTGGTTTTTCTTGCCAAGCAACAAGGGCAAACATTTTGTTCATAACTTTAAAGACCATAGCTTCTTCGCCAAATGGAAACTCTTTTACTGAGCCATTTTTTAGAGTAAGTAATTTTTCTAGCTCTACCAAAGTCATTTTCTTATCCTTATATATTTTTAACAGCCGAGTTCATATCATCATAAAACTTTACGTTGTCAAAGATGCGTGTTTTGTTTAGTTTTAGTAGTTGAGTCTTGTCTTTTTCTTGTGCAAGTATTATAACTTCTATATTGTCAATTTGTAGTTTTGAGATGAGATCTTTTAGAGTGAATATGGCAGTGATATCCATAAACGGCACATCTAAAATATCTATGATAACAATTTTAGTGTCAAGAATTGAGTTTGTTTCTCGCTCAAAGGCAGTACTTGAGCCAAAGAAAAAAGCACCATTTATCTTGATGACTCTGACTTTTTTTTCCATTAGATTGAACTGGATATCTGCATCTTCATGTTGGGAGTCAACCAGAGTTATTTTAGCCTCTTTAGTTATTCTGTAAACAATAAGTAGGGATGCCAGAACTATACCGACTCCAACAGCCGTGATGAGGTCAATGAAAACAGTTATTAAAAATACAACAAGCATAACACTTAAATCATTTTTAGGAGAATCTTTCCAGATAGATAAAAATTTATAGTCTAATATATCAACACCGACTTTTATTAGTATACCGGCAAGAATAGCTAGCGGTATCTTAGATGCTAATGGAGCCAAGAAAAGAACAGTGAGTAGAAGAATGAGAGAGTGAGTTATACCAGATATCTTATGAGTCCCACCACTTTTTATATTTATGACGGTTCTCATAGTGGCTCCAGCTCCAGGAAGAGAGCCTGTGAGTGCACAAATAGAGTTTCCTATGCCTTGACCAATTAGCTCTCTGTCTGGCTTGTGTTTGGTACCTGTAATGGAGTCTGCGACTATAGAAGTAAGAAGTGTGTCTATCATTCCTAAAACCGCAAGAGTAAAAGCTAAAGATATAACAGTTGTGTAGTGTTCTAAACTTAAAGTCGGCATCACAAACGAAGGTAGCGTTGCAGGAATCTCACCTATTGTAGCAATGCTCAAGTTTAGGTAGATGCTAATGGGTGTCAGAATACTCAGCGCGATAAGAGGAGCAGGAATAATATTTGATATTTTACTTGGTGAGAAAAACATGATAATAATCGTTGCAGTAGCAATAATAGCTGCACTTAGATTTGCATCTGTGATGTTTGATGGAAGAGTTATGAGTATGTGAACTATGGAAGCATCACTAGTAAGCCCTAAGAAAGGATTTATCTGTAAGATGATGATAATTACACCTATGCCGCTCATAAATCCTGAAATGACAGGATATGGAATATACTGTACAAATTTTCCTATTTTTGAAATACCAAAAATGATTTGAAAAATACCTGCAAGTAAAATTGTTGTGACTATTAAACCAATATCACTATTTAGACTTATGACTGCCGCAGCAACAACTACCGTCATAGGTCCTGTTGGTCCAGATATTTGAGATGGAGTACCACCAAAAAGTGAAGCAAAAAACCCTAGAATAATAGCACCAAAAATACCAGCAGCAGCACCCATACCACTGGCCACTCCAAATGCCAATCCTAAAGGCAGAGCGATTACAGCGGCTGTAATACCACCAAAGAGATTTTGCTTTAGATTCACTTTTTTTGTCCATATAATTATTTGCGTGTATTATATATCTAGTTTCCTTAAAAATATGAAGACACCAAAGATGTGATATTTAAACTTGCCTAATCTCTAAATATGATAGTATTATGTAAATATCGATATTTAATTAAGTAGAGGCGCATAATGAAGAAAATCGTTATTGATCCGATTACAAGAATTGAAGGGCATCTGAGAGCCGAAGTAATAGTTGATGAAGATGGAGTAATACAAGAAGCTTATGTCAGCGGACAACTTTTTCGTGGTATTGAAATTATTCTAAAGGGTCGTGATCCAAGAGATGCAGGGCTATTAGCCGGCAGGATTTGTGGAGTCTGTACAAATTCTCATTTTAGAGGAGCAGTCTCGGCGGTTGAAGATGCTTACTCTCTGGTCTTGCCAAAAAATGCTGAGATTATTAGAGATTTGATGGCAATGGCACTTTTTATTCAAGACCATGTTGTTCATTTTTACCATCTCCATGCACTTGATTTTGTAGATGTTACAAGTGCTCTATGTGCAGATGCAAAACTCACTTCAAAAGAGGCACACAAATATTCAGACAAGCCATTTAGAAACTCTCACTCACACTACGAAGAGACTATAAAAAAACTGCAAAACTTTGTAGATGCAGGGAAGCTCGGTCCATTTTCAAACGGCTACTGGGGACACAGTGACTATAAGCTCACTCCTGAGCAAAATCTGGTTATGATATCTCACTATCTTGAAGCTCTGAAGTTTCAAACAAAAATTTCTAAAGCTGTAGCCATTTTTGGAGGTAAGACTCCGCATCCACAGAGCATAGTCGTCGGTGGTATTACCAGTGTTGCTGATATGTTAAATCCTCAAAGACTAAATGACTACCTCTTTGTGATGAAAGAAGCAAAAGAGTTTATAGACCGTGCATACCTTCCAGATGCCAAGATGCTCGCAACTGCTTACAGAGATGAGATAAAAGCAGCAGTTGGCCGTGCAAACGGTAACTTTATGTCAGTAGGCGGTTATGAGTTTGAAGGCGAGCAGAGACTTTTTTGCAATGGCGTAATATATGCACATAACTTTGAAAACATAGAAGAGTTTGATGAAAACAAAGTTTCAGAAGAGGTTGACCGTGCTTGGTACAAGGTGAACGGCAAAGACAGAGAGGGTGTGGGGTATAAAGACAATGAAGTGTTTTATACTGATTTAAATGAAGACGGAAGTCTTAAAACTGCAAAAAATGATGATAAATATTCTTGGATAAAAGCTCCTAGATATGATGGCAAAGTCATGGAGACGGGACCGCTTGCTCGTGTTCTAATTAGCTATAAAAAAGATAACAAACTCATAAAATCTTTTGTAGATGAATTTTTGGAAGCTACTGATTTGGAGCTTATAGACTTATCTAGTACAGTGGGAAGAAATTCGGCTAGAGCTATAGAGACAGGATACATCTGTGAGTATATTTTTAAACTTGTCTCACGTCTCATACAAAACATTAAATACTACGACACAGATACCTGGACTAAGTATGATTTTGAAAAATTAGACAAGGACGCAAAAGGTAGAGTTTTTCTTGAAGTACCGCGTGGTACGCTCTCTCATTTTGTAAATATTAAAGATCAAAAAATAGATAATTATTCAGTAATAGCTCCAACAACATGGAATGCTACTCCTAAAAATTTTGATGGAGTAAGAGGAGCTTATGAAGAAGCACTAATTGGTGTAAAGATGCAAGATCCATCTAAGCCGCTTGAGGTTTTAAGAGTCCTTCACTCATTTGATCCATGTCTTGCTTGTGCAGTTCACATAATCGATACTAAGGGGAAAGAACTTAGTAGATATAAGATAAAAAGTTTGTAATAGGAGCCCAAGATGCAGCATCTCATAGGTGAAAATTGGCACAGTTTAGAAAGTCAAAAGATAGTTGAACTCTTTGAAAGTGACGTGACAGATGGGTTAGGATCTCTCAGTATTAAGCACCGTGAAGAGTTTTTTGGTAAAAATGCACTAAAAGAGAAAAAGCAAGACTCCTATCTTAAAAAGTTTTTTATTCAGTTTCATAATGCACTTATCTACATACTTCTTGGTGCATCTGCTGTTACTGCATTTTTACATGAGTGGGTAGATAGCGGAGTAATCTTTGGCGTTGTAATCATAAACGTTATCATAGGCTTTATGCAGGAAGTAAAAGCACAAGAAGCCATAGAATCACTTAAGCAGATGATGCATACTGAAGCAGTAGTCATAAGAGACAGTAAAAAAATAACTATAGATTCTGTAGACTTAGTTCCTGGAGATATAGTTATGCTTGAATCAGGTTCAAAAGTTCCTGCTGATATGAGACTAATCGAAATACGAGACTTAAAGGTTGACGAGTCTATGCTTACTGGTGAATCACTCGCTGTTTTTAAAAACATATCTACACATTCTGAGAACAGCATCTTGGGTGACAGAAAGAACATGACATACTCAGGAACCTTTGTTACGTATGGTCGGGCAAAGGGTATTGTTGTAGCTACATCCAATCATACCGAACTTGGAAAGATCGCACATCTTATAGAAAATACAACAGCGATGCAAACACCTCTTACAAAAAAGATAGCAGAATTTTCAAAAATCCTGCTCTATGTGATACTAGCTCTTGCTGCCTTTACATTTATCGTAGGTGTGTTAAGAGACAAGAGTGCTGTTGAGACATTTATGGCATCTGTGGCTCTTGCAGTTGGCGCTATTCCAGAAGGCTTACCTGCAGCTGTAACAATTACACTTGCTATCGGTGTAAGTCGTATGGCTAGTAAAAACGCCATCATCAGAAAACTAGCGGCTGTTGAGACACTAGGTAGTGTAACAACAATATGTTCAGACAAGACGGGTACACTGACTCAAAACAAGATGACAGTAACAAATATATTTTGTGGTAATGAGTCTTATGAAGTAACTGGGAATGGCTACGAGCCAAAAGGGCATATTCTTAAAAATGGAGAACAGTTAGCATCTTGTAACAATAATTTAAATGAGGTTTTAAAAGCAGGTTATCTCTGTAATGAGTCATATCTGGTAAGAAAAGATGGACACTATGATATAAGCGGTGATCCGACTGAGGGTGCTTTAATAGTCAGTTCAATTAAATGCGGATGGGATGAACATAGATTAAATAAATCATATCCTAGAGTTGATATTCTGCCATTTGAATCTGATAGACAGTTTATGGCGACGATAAATAAATACGTTAAAAATAATCAAAATATTATTTACATAAAAGGCTCTATAGAAGTTATTTTAGAGATTTGTGATTTTGAGTTTTTAAATGGAGAGTCTAAAGTAATAGACAAAAAGTCTATTATGAAAAAGGTAGAAGAGTACGCATCTGATGGATTAAGAGTTCTAGCTATTGCTGAAAAACTAACAGATAAAGAGAAGATAGAAGAGTCAGAGCTAGAGAATGAATTTATATTTTTAGGTCTTCAAGCAATGATGGACCCTCCAAGACCAGAGGCTATAAAAGCTGTACAAGAGTCTAAAGGTGCTGGTATAAATATCATAATGATAACTGGAGACCATGCTCTTACTGCATTTTCTATTGCCAAGATGATGTATATTGTTGATAATGACGCCAAGTTTGAAGAGTCTGTTCTTGTTGGAAATGATTTAATGAAGATTAGCGATGATGAACTTATAAAAAAAGTAGCAACAGTCAAGGTCTTTGCAAGAGTAGAGCCTGAACAAAAACTTCGAATAGTAGATGCTCTTCAAGCCAGAGGTGAAATAGTTGCAATGACTGGAGACGGAGTCAACGATGCACCTGCGCTAAAACAGGCAGACATCGGTATAGCCATGGGTTATGGTGGTACAGAGGTAGCAAAAGAAGCATCTGATATGATACTTAGTGATGATAATTTCCGCTCAATCGCACATGCTGTAAAAGAGGGCAGAATAGTCTTTGATAATCTGATAAAGTTCATTACATGGACTTTGCCGACAAATCTTGGAGAGGGCCTTGTTATCATGGTAGCGATTGTCCTTGGTCTAACTCTTCCGATACTTCCTCTACAAATACTCTGGATAAATATGTCAACTGCTATCTTCTTGGGACTTATGCTAGTCTTTGAATCAGGTGAAGGCTACATTATGAAAAGAGCACCAAGAAACCCTAATACTCCAATCCTGACCAAAGAGATAATTCATCAGATGCTGGTAGTCGGTGTATATATGCTAGTGGCATCTTATGGTATGTTTAATTATGCTCTTTCTAATGGTCACAGCATAGAATATGCGAGAACTATAGCGGTAAATATCTTTGTATTTATTGAGCTTTTTTATCTATTTAACTGTAAAGAATTGCAGCGATCAGTTTTTAGAACTAACGTGTTTAGTAATAAATTCTTACTTTTAGGAGTCGTTCTGATGACTCTCTCTCAGATTGCATTTACTCATACGGATTTTATGAACGACATCTTTAAAAGTGAATCTTTAGATTTATCGACGTGGATAGAGATTATAGTTATCTCATTCTCTGTTATGTTTGTAGTTGAAATAAAAAGATATATAGATAGTGTTATTGATAAAAGGTCGAGCAGTTAAGATTTTTTAGAATTAGGGACTTCATTTCTCTTTTTACGCTTCATTTGAAGTCGCTCACGAATACTGTTTAGTTTATCTATATCTTTGGTTTTCATTTTGACTTGTGTATCTGCAATGGTTTCACCATGTTTGATATCGAGCATATCTGATTTTTTCATCGCTAGAATCTGTGATGGAAAAACGCTACGATGACCAGTCATTAAAAAGCTGATAACTACGGATATCGCTGCATAATGAGCTACTTCAATTCCAAACAACTCCATTGCCATAATAGTTGCTGCAATTGGCGCATTTGTTGTTCCTGCAAGTACACTAATAAACCCTAGTGCCGCAAAAAAAGCTATATGATCACCCATAACAGAGCCAAAGAGATTACCGCTAGTTGCACCTATGTAAAAGATAGGTGTGACAACTCCACCACTTCCTCCTACAGCTAAAGTAATAGATGTAAATATTGTTTTAACAATAAAAGCATACCAAGGAATATCTTGGTAAATATTTGGGTCAGGTTGTAGAGCATTGTCTATTGTTGCAAGCCCCAATCCAAAGTATTGTTCTCCTACTAGCAGTGAAATAAGAACTAAAGTAAGACCACCTAAAAATGCTTTAATATAAACATTTAAAGGAATTTTTTTAATAGCACTGTTTATTCGTTTTAAGAAAGTTATAGTGATATCAGAGATTAAACCAAAAAATAATCCTGCCAGGACAACTTGAAAAATAAGAGGAAGATTTATCTCAACTTGATGTTTAAAATTTATGTCAAAATATGTATATTCTATTCCAAGGTATTGTGCAGTTGAAAATGCCGCAAAACCAGCAATAAAAGATGGAAGAAGAACTTCGTAACGGATTAGTCCAATTATGAGAACTTCAACCCCAAAAATAGCACCTGCTATAGGTGTGCCAAAAACAGATGCAAAACCGGCACCGATTCCGCAGATGACAAGTTTTTTTCTGTCTTCTTCACTAAAATTAAATAGCTCTGAGACAAAAGAAGCCATACCTGCACCAATCTGTGCTCCTGGCCCTTCTTTACCTACAGAACCACCAGAAAAAATAGTCATGACTGTTGCAAGTAGTTTTACAGGAATTACTGAAAGTTCTATCTTTCCACTTTTTTTATGCACAGCTTCAATAACTTTTTCTGTACCGTGGCCCTTTGCATCCGGAGCAAATTTATTTACAACCCAAACTGTTGCAACAAGCGCAAATGGAAGCAGATAATAGTGTGGAAATGGTAGTGATTCTTGATTTTGTTCTGAAAATTGTAAGATTTTTAAAAATAGTGTAACACTGGCACCGATAATAATGCCAATCATAGAGGAGAGTAATAGCCACTTTGTAACACTTATAAAGATAGTCGTCTGCTCGATAGTATGTTTTTTCATATGTTATGTATTGTACTCTATTTAATAGAGATTAGTGTAAGCTAAGTGATAATAGTTTAGAATAGTGTATAAATTGTTTCAAAGGTATCAATGCGAATGTATGATGTTTTGATTATTTCTCCCTTAATATTTGCACTAATGGTTATGCTAAACAGGTATGTCATGCAAAACACAATGGCAATTGTTTTTGTTAGCATCTTAGCTATTGTAAGCCTTAGTCATCTGTTCACTACAATTGACGTTTTACAAGCTTCACTGCCGCATCTCTTTCATAATATATTTATGTTTATTGATTTTATTTTACTAGCATACTTTCTCTGGCAGGGTATAGCCAAAAAACACAGCTTAGTTACTATGTTTGCCGTAATCCAGATGCTACTTTACACTTATGTTATATCTCTATCTCCAACTCTGCTCTCTAGTGATATTTTAGTCGATAAAGTATCTTCTATAATGTACTTAGTCATAAATATAGTCGGCGGAGTTATTATTATATACGCTCTTGAATATATTAAAAGTGAAGAGTTTAGTAAGTTTAAAAAGAGTGGATTTATTGCAATGTTATTTCTCTTTTTAAGTGTGATGAACTTTATTGTCTCTACTAACAACATAGAAATATTTTTTATGCTCTTTGAATTGACAACTCTCTTTTCTTATCTTCTAATAGCTTATCGCAGTGATGAACTCTCAAACAACAACGCTTTAAAAGCACTATGGATGAACCAGATAGGCGGAGTGGCAATACTTCTAGCTTTAGTCGTTTCCATAACCAAGTATGACACTCTTTATTTTGACATACTCATAAAAAACATAGATTCTACCTACTTACTCCCCATAGCTCTTTTAGCGATAGCAGGATTTGTTAAGGGGGCTAGCATCCCGTTTGATAAATGGTTACTTGGAGCTATGGTAGCACCGACACCAGTTAGTGCCATACTTCATAGTGCGACGATGGTAAAGATTGCTCCGTATCTAATGCTAAAGCTTTCTCCTGCCATTATAAGTAGCGGATTTGCATCTATAACTATAACTCTCATAGGAACATTTGTTTTCTTCGCAGCATCTATGCTCGCTCTGAGCAAAGACTACTTCAAAGAGATACTTGGTCTCTCTACCATTGCTCTTCTTGGTCTCATGATGGCTCTAGCGGCTATAGGGAGTGAAGAATCCATAACAGCTTGTCTGGTTCTCATAGTCTTTCACGCTATCTCAAAAGCACTTCTTTTTTTTCAAGCCGGAATCTTAGAAAAAGTAAATCATCTGAAATATGTAAAAGAGATAAATGGACTGGTAAATCACTCGCCGATATTAGTCTTTTTTATCATCATAGGTTTTGCATCTCTGACACTTCCTCCATTTGGAGCTTTCATAGCAAAGTTTATGGCCATAGAGTCAATAGCAACAGAGATAACAAGAAACCCTCTATATGTTCTAGCTCTTATATTCATAGCTCTTGGAAGTGTCTTTTTAACACTTCTCTACTTTAAAGTCGTTACAAAACTCTTTGCTAAAGATGTTAGTTCTAAAGAAGACAACCATACTCCTCTGCCAAAACTCTACATGATTCCATCAAGTATATTAGTATCTCTTCTTATCATAGGCATACTTGTAAGTTATGATATGAAACTCTTAAGCTCAACGGAGATAATAGTCCCATCACTACTAATAGCCATAGTCCCCATACTCTTCGTATCTGTGCTGTTTAAAAAAGCCCATAGAGTAAAAGAGTATCACTGTGGGGAAAAGGATGAGTTAGAGTTAAGTATGTACTATTTTGCTGTATCAGATGGTTATAAAAAAATCATAACTGCTGTGGCTATACTCCTTATACTTATCTTGGTTGTAGGAGCGGTGTTATGATAGAGATTATTCTAATTATATTTGCTCCACTAATCGGTGGTTTGATTTACGGTTTTGAGAGAGTTGTTCGTGCTCGGATGCAAAATCGTCAAGGGCCTCCTATTTTACAGCCTTTTTATGACATGTACAAACTCCTGGGAAAACAAGCGTTCATAGTAAATCCGTATCATTCCATCTTGGGAATTATGCACTTTGTTACACTATGGGTAGTTGTTGCTTTTGTCATACTTGGAGAGAATCTTTTATATGTCGTTTTCTTGCATCTACTCTCATCTATCTTTATAGTTTTAACAGGCTTTAGTGTCAGGTCAATCTACTCACATATAGGGGCAAATAGAGAACTGCTTTCTATAATCGCTTATGAGCCTATACTCATCATGCTTGCAGTTGGATTTTTCATGCTCAATGGAACTTTTGATATAGATGCCATAAGAAGTAGTAGTTCAGAACTTGCATCTATGTTTTTTCTGTTTTTAGCTTTCTTACTTGTTATCCCTGTAAAACTGAAAAAGTCTCCATTTGATGCAGCAGAAGCTCATCAGGAAATAGTCGGTGGTGTTGAGGTAGAGTTTAGCGGAGTCTTTTTTGAGTTCTTATACATGGCTAAGTGGTTGGAGTATGTCTTTATCTATTCACTGCTTATGCTCTTTGCTGGTAATAGCATACTACTCGGAGCAGTTCTGTTTGTCGTAGTATTTTTACTTGTAAACTTAGTAGATAACTCAACTGCCAGAGTAAAGATAAACCACCTGATTAAAATAGTTCTTAGCATCGGACTGACACTTGGCATGCTAAACCTCATAGGACTCTCTTATGTTTAGCCTGAAAAAGTACAGAAAAAAATCACCGTGGATACTTCACTATAATGCGGGAAGTTGTAACGGATGCGACATAGAAATATTAGCGGCTCTTGGCCCGAAATATGACCTAGAGAGGTTTGGAGTCATAAACACAGGAAACCCAAAACAATCAGACGTATTTTTAGTGACAGGACCTGTTACATATAGAAGTAGAGAGAGACTTGTAGAGTTATATATTCAGATGCCAGAGCCAAAAGTTGTGGTTGCATTTGGAAGCTGTACATGTACTGGTGGTGTCTTTAGAGATATGTACAATGTTGAAGACGGCATAGATAGATATATACCTGTTGATGTTTATGTCCCTGGATGTGCAGCATCTCCAGAACTTTTGATAGACGGGCTTGTTAAAGCTTTAGATATTTTAAAAGAGAAGACAAAAGAGATGGAAAAACCGTTTAAACTCTTTAGAGAGTCAGCATCTGAGGATGGCATCGTTAGTCGTAGAGATAACGCACTTAGAGTAGGGGAACCCTCAACCAAGGAGGATAAAGAAGATGATAAAGATTGAAGTCTCGTTAGAGAACGTAAGAGATAAGATAAAAGAGTTTTACAAAGAAAAAGAGTGGCATTTTTTGACTCTAAACGGTGTTGCACTTGAAGATAATAAGGTCGAGATTCAGTGGATATTTTCAAAGTATGAGGCTATGGATGAGGTAGTTGTATTCTATGCGAAGATAAAGTACTCTGAAATCGTGCCTTCCATAGTAGACATAATCCCATCTGCGATAATCTCTCAACGTGAGATAGTTGATATGTTTGGTGTTGAAGTAGAGGGAAGTGAAAAAGGACTCTACCTTGATGAAGACTCAGAGCTACGACCTTTATCATGTACAGTAAATTAAAGTTGCGTCATCCTCTGGTCTTATTTCATTTTCTCTTTTTTGTTAAGTAAGGTTTCATAGCGGCTGACGTATACTTTATGACTTTTTGAACTGAGTCAGCATCTACCTCTTGCCCTATTGTGTGTAAAAGTGAACTGTAAAACTGCCAAGATAAAGAGATGGAATCTACAAGAAAGTCTATATCCTCTTCATCTGTTATAGTAAGTTCTTCATTTATTATAAGGTTATTCAAAACTTGTCTTATGCGTCTACGGTGTGCGATATTATCTTTTATGTATAGATCTTCTAGCTCAGAGTCTCGTGCAAAAAGTGAAAGCATCTCTTTAAAGAAGAAGCGGTATTTCCACTGAACTTTTATAAGTATCTTTTCATGTTCGTGTAAAGTAGCTATAGATTTTGGAAGTTCATCTACAGATAGTGTTGTCTCTTTGCGCATCTGTATATATAATAAACGTATTATTTCTTCACGGTTTTTATAATGATAGTGCAGATTACCTGGACTAATCCCTATCGCTTTTGCTATATGGTTCGTAGTAGAGGATTGCGTACTTGTTTCATTAAAAAGTTCACGAGCCGCTTCTAAAATAGCTTCTTTTCTTGACATTTTTATTCCTTATAGTGAAATTATAGTGTAATTACTCTATTAAGTCAATGAATTGTATAATTCTATATAGTCACCTAGTTAACGATACTTATGGCTTGTATTTATGATATATATTTGGACTATTAGAGTAATTGCTCTTGACATTATTTTTTTATTGGCATATAATTTTAGAGTAATTACACTAAATATAAAAAAGTGTAGATAAAAAATCAAAGGAAAGAAAAATGAAATTAGTTCAAAGTTTAGCACTTAGTGCAGTAGTAGGTTTAAGTTTTTTAAATGCTGCAAGTTACAATGTAGATGCAAGTCATTCAGACGTAGGTTTTAAAGTAAAGCATATGATGATTAGTAATGTGAAAGGAAGTTTTGAAAAGTTTGGTGGTACTTTTACTATTGATGAAAAAACAAAACAGTTTTCTGCCATAAATGGTACGGTGGAAGTTGCTAGTTTAACAACACAAGAAACTAAGAGAGATATCCACCTTAAAAGTGGGGATTTTTTTGACGTGGCTAAATACCCACAAATGCACCTAAAATTTCTTAAACAAAATGATGACAAGGCAACTTTTGAACTTACTATAAAAGATGTTACAAAAGTAGTAACACTTGATATTGAAGAAATAAGTGGCACGATAAAAGACCCATGGGGTAATACAAGACTAGCATTTGAACTTCAAGGTAAAATCAATCGTAAAGATTTTAACATCAATTTTAATCAATTACTAGAAACTGGTGGTCTAATTGTTGCAGACGAAGTAAAGTTTGATATTGTTTTAGAAGGAATTCAAACTAAGTAGTTAAGTATAGAAAAAATAAATATAGTATTATATATACTTATATAAAGGAGTCTGTTATGAAAGTGATACATAAAGAAGATTTACACTACGGTGGTTTTGCAGGTCTTAGAGAACATCGAGTAGTAATGGACATCCGTGTTTTTGGTCCGCATAAAAACCAAGGAACTGCGGATGGTTTGGGTAATCTTCTCTATTTGGCAGATGCCAAATTTAATCCACATGGAGAGACCCATATGCATCCACATCACGAAGTGGATGTCATCACCGTTATGCTCGATGGAAGAGTAACGCATGAAGGATCTCTCGAACATGGAAGAAGTATCAACGAAGGAGAAGTTCAAGTCCAACGAGCGGGAGGCGAAGGTTTTGAGCATAATGAGATAAATCCAGACTCAAAACAGAACCGACTCATTCAGTTGTGGTTCGCTCCTGAAGTTTTAGGTGAAAAAGCAGGGTATCAACATTTTGCTAAAAGCGATAATAAAGTTCTCTGCGTTTACGGTGGAAAGGATGGGGATACGTTTGATAGTAAAACCGTAATGGAAATTATAAAACTGAAAAAAGGAGAAAGCTTCTCGCAAGATGGAGAGTTTCAAGCCTATGTAACGAAAGGCTCATTAAGTGTTCAAACATCTATTCTAAACGATGGCGATTTTTTCTCTGACAAAAACATTAATATAAGTGCAAATGAAGATAGCGAGTTCATTTTTATAGAGATGCTTGAGAATTAGAACAAATATGAAAAGGAATAATATGAGTAATCCAATAGTTGCAGATAACAAACCAGTAAAGGTAAGTCTTTCTAGAGGACAGGAATATCATTTTTGTACATGTGGTATATCTAAAAGCCAGCCATTTTGCGATGGTTCACATGTGGGTACATCATTTACTCCTAGAGTAATTGTTTCTGATAAAGATGACGAAGCTTATTTATGTGCATGTAAACATACTGCCAATACACCTTTTTGTGATGGTACGCATAAACAATTTAGCGCAGAAGATATTGGTAAAGAAGGACCTGGAATAAAATCAAATCCTTCTGATATGCCTAAGGCTGTATCAACACCAGAGGAGCCTACGGTAGAGTTTATACACCAGCTTGCACGTGAAGGTTTATCAAAACTAGGACATCATGGTCAAATGGGTTCTATGGGTGTTCCACGTCATGTATTACCACACTGGGATGATTTACAAATCATGGCAGCGCAAATAGCTACCAAGCCATTATTTGAAGATGTAACTGTAGGTACACAACTTATTATTGGACCAGAAACTAAAAAACCGTTAGTACTAAAAATTCCATTATTTGTTTCAGATATGAGTTTTGGTGCATTATCTGAGGAAGCAAAAATAGCTTTATCTAAAGGTGCACAGCTTGCAGGAACTGGCATCTGTTCAGGTGAAGGCGGTATGTTACCCGAAGAACAAGAAGCAAATACCCGTTACTTTTATGAATACGCTAGTGCTGGCTTTGGTTACAAGGAAGAGCTACTGCATAAAGTACAAGCCTTCCATTTTAAAGGTGGACAAGGTGCTAAAACAGGGACAGGAGGTCATCTTCCAGGTAACAAAAATATAGGTAAGATATCCGAAGTTAGAGGCATACCTGAGGGTGAGCCTGCTATATCTCCACCTACATTTAAAGACCTTACTACAGTTGAAGATTTTAAAAAGTTTGCAGATCGTGTTAGAGAAATAACGGGTGGTATTCCTATTGGTTTTAAACTCAGTGCGAACCATATCGAAGAAGATATACAGTTCGCACTTGATGCTAGTGCTGATTATATTATATTAGACGGTCGTGGTGGTGGTACGGGTGCTGCGCCTGAGATGTTTAGAAACCATATTAGTGTGCCAACCATACCAGCACTTGCAAGAGCACGTAAGTATCTTGACAAACAGGGTGCTAGTGGTCGTGTTACTCTTATTATTACTGGTGGTTTACGTGTGCCGATTGATTTTGTTAAAGCTATGGCACTTGGTGCAGATGGTGTTGCTTTATCAAATAGTGCTATACAAGCAATAGGTTGTGTTGGAGCACGAATGTGTAATACAAATAACTGTCCAGCAGGTATTGCTACACAAAAGAAGAGTTACGTCAAAAACTTGATATTGAAAAATCATCAAAGCAGTTACATAACTTTTTTGATGCATCAGTAGAGCTGATGCAAGTAATGGCACGTGCATGTGGTCATAATGATTTAAGTAAATTTAATAACAAAGACTTAGCAACTTGGCATCGTGAGATGGCACTACTCTCAGGTGTGTCTTACTCAGGAACTATGGATATAAAATAAGGAGTGACTTATGAAAAATTCTATTAAATTACAAAATGCTTTATGGGGTTTGTTTATCGCAGACTCTATCTCTATGCCTGTACACTGGTACTATAAACGTGAATATATAAAAAATGAATATGGTGCTATAACTGGATATAACAAAGCCTCGCATCCACATCCTGAATCTTTTATGGTTGGAAATACTTATTTACCCGATGTAGAGATGGCTAAGAAAATGGATAGACCTTTTGATATCTTACATGAACATATCAACTTTTATAAGACTTCATATAGTGATTTAAAAATTGACCTTAAAGTACATGAAGGAGAACATAAAAATCCTATGCCTCTTCTTAATGAGAGATACCATTACCATCATGGCTTAGAAGCTGGGGACAACACTCTTGGAGCAAATTTAGTTCGAGTTTTGCTGCGCTCAATTATTAAAAATGGTGAATATCATCAAGATATATTTTTAGATGAGTTTATAAGTTTTATGACAACACCAGGAAAAAATAAAGATGCATACTCTGAAATATATGTTCGTGATTGGTTTGAAAACTATACCAAAGGTATAGCACCTGAGTTGTGTGCAAACTCACAGCATCACCGATGGTCTATTGGATCTCATGGAGGTGTAATTCGTCCTCTCATACTGGCTTTAACTGCTAAAAGTTCTTACGATGGTGTTGGTATAGCAGTCGATCATCAAAACTTAACACATAGATCACAAAACATCTCTTCTGCTCTCTCTCAACTCGTGCCACTATTATTTGATTTAATCAATGATGAAGCACCAATGGATGCACTTAATAGTACAACTAAAGATATAGCTCTTGTCAAAATACATGGTTCAGAATTATCAAAAAAATATGCTGATGCAATGGGACCAGGAAATATTCCAAAAGACGATATGTGGAAAATTCACACAGAGTTTACAAATGAGCGTTTAAGTGAAATACTACCAGATGCAACAGATGAGAATATAATAACTACACGTTTCGCAACTGCTTGTTATCCAGAACATGGAGTCCCTTTAATTATGTATTTTTTACATAAAAATAATTTTGATTTTAAAAAATCAATTCTTGATAATGCAAACGCAGGTGGAGATAATGTTCATAGAGGTATGATTCTTGGTGCTTTAGCAGGAGCTAGTTGTGAGGAGATACCAGAAGATTTAAAAACAGGACTTAAAGAATATGAAAATATAAAGAATGAGATTGATGAATTTGTAAAAATTATTTCACAGTAAAAGGAAACATATAAAAGAATAGAATAAAGTTAGTAGATCTCTCTATCATTTTTTTCTAGCCACAGGTCAAAAAGTTTAGTACTGTTCTCAGCATCTATACGCTTTAAATTTAAAGCGCTGTTTTTGCCATCTAACATCTCATAAAAACGTTTGTCATCAAAGCCACCACGAGCTGCATCTTCTTCAGTCGCACTATAGTAAACAGTCTCTATTCTCGCCCAAAAGATAGCACCTAGACACATAGGACATGGCATACAGCTAGTGTATAAAACACATCCTGAGAGATCAAACGTCTCAAGAACTTCACTAGCTTTTCTTATGGCATTTACTTCGGCATGAGCAGTAGGGTCATTGCTCTTTAGAACTTGGTTATGTGCTTGGGAGATTATCTTATCATCTTTAACTATGACAGCACCAAAAGGTCCGCCATCATTTGCAAGCATTCCCTCTGTAGCTTCATCGTAAGCTATTTTCATCCATTTATTCATAGTATGATTATATCTTATTTTATAAAATTTGAGGTAGAATAGGTTATGAGTAAAAAAACAATAAATATTCCCATTGGCTCACAGCATATATCACTTTTAGAGCCTGTACGTTTTAAATTTGAATGTGAAAATGAGAAGATTATCGGAGTAGATTCTGATGTCGGTTTTGTTCATCGCGGTATAGAGAAAGCCTGCACAACAAAGTTCAAGTTTGATGCCGTCGGTTATGTTGTTGCAAGGGTCTGCGGACTCTGTGCTATTACTCACTCGCTATCTTATACTGCATCTATAGAAAAACTTTTAGAAGCAGAGGTTAGCCAAAAAGCAAAATATCTTAGGATACTGCTTTTAGAACTTGACCGCATTCATTCTCATATGCTTTGTCTCTCTCATACTTGTGAAAATGCTGGTTTTGAAGCTATGTTTATGAGGATAATGGGTGATAGAGAAGACATCATGGAAATTCAAGAACTCCTTACGGGAAACAGGATTCAGTTTGACTATATATCTATCGGTGGAGTCAATAGAGACCTTAGTTTAGAGATGTCGAAAAAGATATCCAAAAAGCTTAAACTGGTAGAACAAAAAGTACTCGGTTATATAGATGAGTTTACAAATAACTGGAGTCTGTCTTTGAAGTTTAAAGGCATCGGAGCGTTGAGTCTCGATGAGGCATTTAGATTTAATGCTATCGGTCCACTTGCTCGTGCATCTGGAATGAATGTAGATGTGAGAAATGAGATAGACTATCTGCCGTTTAACGAGGTCGGTTACAAGATACAGACTCACAGCGATGGAGATATAAATGCCAGAAATGTTGTTAGGCTCAACGAGATTTTAAACTCCATAGAGATGTGTGAAAATATCTTGGCTGGACTTCCGGAGGGAGAGATATTTACAAAAGTAAAAGGCAAACCAAATGGAGAAGCGATTGTGCGTTTTGAAGCTCCAAGAGGTGAGTTGATGTACTATGTAAAAGGTAACGGTAAAGCTATGCTTGAACGTGTCCGAATCAAGACTCCTACCTTTGCATCTATACCTGCATTTTCTCATATATTTGTAGGCGAGAACTACGCAGATGCTCCTGCGATACTGGCATCGTTTGATCCTTGTCTTTCATGTACGGCTAAGTAGATGCTGACTTCATTTTTAAAAGCTCTTACAAATCTTTTTGCTAAGCCGCAAACTATAGACTATCCAGTTACGCTTATAGAAAAAGATAAAGATTATAGAGGTCTCATAGAGTACGGTGAAGAAGAATGCATCTACTGCCTAAAGTGTGAAAAAGCTTGCCCACCTGGAGCTATACTTTTTGTTCCAGTAGAAAATCCACCTAAAAATGAGAAAAATAAAAGCGGCTTAAAATACCACTACAACCCGCATCTATGCATCTACTGTCATGAGTGTGTAAGAGCCTGCCCAAAACCAGACGAAGCACTTTGGCAGAGTAATAAGAAACCGCCTATTGGTATCAAAGATGATAGAGTAAATGATTCGTGGTTTGAGTTGGAGAGGTTGAAACGTGACTAGAGTGAAAAGCTTCTTTTCATCTGAGTTTTAATATCTTCTAGTTTTAATTTTTTATCTACAAAAAGCTCATTTGCTAAAACACCTTGACCTAGAAGCATATCTGCTCCATCTTTGAAAGTGATATTTTTCTCTTGAGCGAGTTTTAAAAATGGAGTGAGTTTTCCGTAGATTGCATCTGCTACAAATGAAGTGTTAGCTAAAACATCATTTATGATTTCTTTTGGTGCTGGAAGCTCTTCATCTTTAAGTCCCGCACTTGTTGTATTTATAACTAAGTCATACTTTGCAGTTTTGTAAGTATCCCAGTTAAAAGTCTCACATCCTATCTCTTTAAAGTATGCAAGTCTACCTTCACTTCTATTTAAAACAGATACTTTGATACCGTCTTGCATAAACCTAGATGCTAGTGCTTTTGCAGTTCCACCGGCTCCGAGGATAAGAACATTATTTACTTTACCGAACTCTTCTATGGCATACATAAAACCATCTGCATCTGTGTTGTAGCCAATTAGTCTGCCGTTTTCATTTACAAGGGTATTTACTACTCCTACAGTTTTAGCAAAACCTCTAACTTCATCACAAGCTTTGTAAGCTTCTTCTTTATGAGGAACAGTTACATTTGCACCGCTAAGACCAAGAGAGAAAAAAGTCTCTTTTAGTTTTGAGCCATCTTTAAGATGAACTCTTGTGTAACAAGCTTTATAGTTTAGGTTTTTAAATACGCAGTTATGCATAAGAGGAGAACGAGAGTGTGACACAGGGTCACCAAAGATAGCGAAAAGTTTCATTTAGTCAAGGTCTTCTAGTGAGTGTACAAGAGCACCTAGTTTATTTGTTACTTCTAAATATTCTAACTCATTTTGGCTATCTGCAACAACACCTGCACCTGCTTGAAGTACAACTTTGTCATCTTTAACCATAGCAGTTCTGATAGTTATGGCAGTGTCCATATTCCCATCAAAACCAAAGTAGCCTACACTCCCACTGTAAAAACCGCGTTTAATACCTTCATATTCAGCTATAAGCTCCATTGCACGTATCTTTGGTGCTCCAGTCATTGTCCCTGCTGTAAATGTTGCCATAAAGAGGTCAAACATATCTTTGTCATCATCAAGTGTTGCAGTTACATCAGAGACAATATGCATGACATGGGAAAAGCGCTCGATGTGCATCATATCTTCAACTTTAACAGTTCCAGTCTTTGCAACACGGCTTACATCATTTCTACCCAAATCTATAAGCATTAAATGTTCTGCTAACTCTTTTGGATCTGCTAAAAGTTCTTCTTCTAGTTCTTTGTCTCTATGTTTGTTTTTGCCTCTTTTTCTTGTTCCGGCAATTGGACGAAGAAGAAGTTCCCCCTCGCTTAGTCTAACCATAACTTCCGGAGAACTTCCAACTATGTTAAAGTCATCATACTCCATCAAAAACATATATGGAGAAGGATTCTTAGTTCTAAGGATGCGGTAGAAACTAAAAGGGTCTACTTTGATATTTCTAGTAAAACGATTTGTCATAAGGATCTGGAAAACGTCACCGCTTCTAATCATCTCTTTAGAATCATCAATCATTTGGAAAAATTTCTCTTTTGAGTGAGCAAAGCTTCCTTTATCATTGCCGATGTTCTTTTTCATATGAACATATTCATAAGGACTTTTTAGTTCATTTTCTATTGAGTCAAATCTATAGTTCATCTCTTTTAGTGTACTAACTAAAGTGATTTGATGGTTTTTGTGTGAGTATACTAAGATTAGTTTTGGAAGCATTAAGTCCAAATCAGGAGTATTTAGTTCATCTTTTAAGTTGTCCATACTTGAGTTAAGTTTAGGCTCAAACACTTTAACCATATCGTAACCGATATAACCGATAAATCCGTCAACATAACCAATCTTTAGCTCTGTTGTAGCTTCTTTATATTCAGTAGTATCTATATTTTTGTAGTACTCTTTTAAAAAGGTAAAAGGATTTTCTTCTTTTTTGTGTTGTAGACCATCGGAATCTGTGTAGATAGTCTCACCATTAATATATTGAAGTCTTTCTCTTGCCCCAATACAGATAAAGCTATAGTTTCCATCACTCTGTCCAGCACTCTCAAGAAGGTGAGAAATCTCACCTTTGAACATACTTTTTAGTTTAGAATAAACGGCAATAGGTGCTAGTTGGTCGAGTATAAATTGTTTAGAATATATCATTATTGTTTAATTAAGAAAGCACCAGCTTCTATATTACTTCTAATCGTTCTTAAAGCAGCTCTTGCTTCTTTTTCATTGTAAAAAGGTCCTACAAGCACTTTATTTAGTATTTTAGAATCATTAGTTACTTTGTGAAACTTATATCTATAACCTTGGCTTAGAATAGAATCTAAGAATTTTTTATTTGGTGCATATTTTGAAAAAGAACCAACTTGAACAAAGTATGCTTGAGCATTGGCTTCTTCAGCTTTTGGAGTCTCTTTTTTAACTTCAGCTACTTTTTTAGTCTCTGCTTTAGGAGTTGTTTTTACTATTTTGTTTACTTCTTTAGGTTTAGTAGCTGTTTTACTATCTTGAGATTCTTGTTTTAATCTCTGAGCTATTTCATCCAAGTTATCATTATTTTTAGAGTTCTCTTCAATTACTTTAACCTCTTCAAATAGTGGCTCATCTTTTGGCTCAGGGATTGATGCAACTTCTTCTTGAGGAAGAGGAATCGGTTGTGGTAAGTTATCTTTAGCATCTGGAGTCAGAGTACTCATTAACATCACAACAATGATTAAAATTACTCCAAGTGTTGCTACTGCTAAAACAATTTTTTTGTTTCCACCAGTAGAACCACCTCTATTTAAAATAATATCGTTTAATTCATTTTTCTCATTCATAAATTTCCCTTTTTAAAGTTTTGTAGCACTTATAATACCAAAATTTTGTAATTACTTGTATATGTTCTCTAAAAGAAAGCTTACATATGTTTAGACCAAGAAGCTCCGCGCTCTTTGGCATAAACTTCGTAAGGCAATGTTAAAATATTATACTCATCAGGCATATCGGCATTTGGGAACATTCTCCACTGCTTAGGTTGTTTAGCAGCGAGTTTCATAGAAATCATCTTGCCAAGTTGGATAGCTTCTTGTAGAGTTGTGTGACCTTTATGAATATATACATGAAGGTGACCCTCTGTTTTTGTCTGATAGGCAGTAAAGTTGATATAACCTTCTTCACGAAGAAGAAGTTGAGCTTTGTGATAAAATCTCTCAGGATCTCTACCATTATAGTCGATTACAATATTTTCAACTTTAGAACGGCTGTTAACGATAGAGTGTGCAACAGTTATTTCACCTTTAATATGTTGGTTGATAATTGACTGCGTAAGCGGAGCATTTACTTTTTCAAATTTGTTGTAAAAAGTACGGCCTTTAAATGTAAGTTTCTCAACTACTGTATCTCTTTTTATCCAGTAGTGGTCACTCACCATTTTAATAAGTTTTAAGTCCATTGCAGTCATTATTTACCTTAATAAGTTGATTGATTATAAATTACAAAGTTTTGAGCTAATGCTTTTAACTCTTTTTTTATACTTGCTTGAAGTTCAGTGTTGTTGATATCATCAAGAACATCAGCCATTTTGTTAGCGATAAACTCAAACTCTTTTTCTTTCATACCACGAGAAGTAAGTGCAGGAGAACCAACACGAATACCTGAAGTAACAAATGGACTTCTTGTCTCACCTGGAACAGTGTTCTTGTTGATAGTTATACCAGCATTTCCAAGAGCAGCATCTGCATCTTTACCTGAGATATCAGTACCTACAAAAGATACTAGGATTAGGTGGTTATCTGTTCCACCTGATACTACATCATATCCACGCTTCATCATTACTTCACCAAGAACTTTAGCATTGGCTTTTACTTGTTTAGCATACTCTTTCCACTCTGGAGAAAGATTATATTTGAAACCAACAGCTTTAGCAGCGATAACATGAACAAGCGGTCCACCTTGAAGTGCAGGGAAGATTGCTGAGTTCATTTTCTTAGCGATATCTTCATCATTAGTCATAATCATACCACCACGAGGACCAGCAAGAGTCTTATGAGTTGTAGTAGTTACAACATGAGCATGAGGGAATGGGCTAGGGTGCTCACAAGCTGCAACTAAACCAGCTATGTGTGCAATATCAGCAAATAAAATTGCTCCAACAGCATCCGCAATTTCACGGAATTTTTTGAAGTCTATTTCACGAGCGTATGCAGAAGCACCACAAACAATGATTTTAGGCTTAGTAATTTGAGCAATGTCCATTACTCTATCATAGTTAATACGACCATCAAGCTCAACACCATAAGTAAATGAGTGATAGTTTTGACCAGAAAAACTTGGCTTTGAACCGTGAGTCAGGTGACCACCATGACTTAAATCCATACCTAGAAGTTTGTCACCGGCTTTTAAAAGACCGGCATAAACAGCAGCATTTGCTTGAGACCCTGAGTGAGGTTGTACATTTGCATAATTACATCCAAAAAGTTCACATGCTCTGTCAATTGCTAATTGCTCAACGCCATCAGCATATTCACAACCACCATAATAACGTTTCGCAGGGTAACCCTCAGCATATTTATTAGTAAAAACTGAACCCATAGCTTCCATAACAGCAGGAAGTGTAAAGTTCTCAGATGCAATCATCTCTAAGTGGTCAGTTTGACGCTCTAACTCTTTTTCGCATAACTCAAATATTTCGCTGTCGTATTCTTTTAAAAAACTCATGATATAAAATTCCTTGTTAAAATTGTGAGGATTATACAAAAACTATGATAATAAAAGACTGAATGATACTATGATTCAATAAAAGCACAGTAATAAAAAATTGAATAGGAATATCATATACTGTGGTTTGAACGTGTCTTAGTCGAATTAGAAGATAATAGAATTATTGCATGTTACTATTATATATATTATAGGTGGTAGTTTATGTATCATGTGAAGTTTATTTTTATTTTTTAATTATGATTTTTTTAATAGGCTGTGGAAGTAATCCAAAAGCAACCGACTCTGCTACTTCAAGTAGCTATGATGACTCTTCACCAAAAGGTATCTCTATAAGCTATGACAGTAGTAAAAAATTAAACGAATATGATAATCAGCCACACGTTATACCTTTAGTAGTTTATCAACTTAACAATATAAACAGTTTTGAAGGTCTTAAGAAAGACAAAGCCGGAATAATAAAGCTTTTATCGGCGAGCAAGTTTGATGAAAGTGTTATGAGCGTAAATAAGTATTTTATCTCACCAAATGAGACTAAAGAGCTGCTATTGGAACGTGCAGACTACATGGGTTGGTTTGTGACTATGATGACAAAGTGGTAGACCAGATTGTCTCTCGTTGTACAGAAGTGCAAAGTGGCGCTCGTAATATTGAACATATAATCAACACAAAAGTACTACCGACATTATCAAGAGAAATTTTATCAAACATGGGTGAGAAAGGAATGCCGTCTTCTGTATATATTGGTGCTAATGAAGAGGGTGTTTTTACAATTACTTTTAAAGCATAAAAGAAGAATAAAGAGAGGTAAGACCTCTTTTTATTCTTCTACTTCTACAGTCTTTTCTTCGTTGTGTATAGGTTTCATTGCCGGGAATAATAAAACATCTCTGATTGAGTGCTCGTTAGTCAGTAGCATAACAAGTCTATCAATACCAATTCCCTGACCAGCTGTAGGAGCCATTCCATAACTTAGTGCATCTATGAAGTCTTCATCCATCTCATGTGCTTCATCGTCACCTGCATCTTTAGCATCTACTTGACCTTTAAATCTTTCATATTGGTCAACAGGGTCATTTAGCTCACTAAATGCATTTGCTATCTCACGACCTGCAATAAAAAGCTCAAATCTCTCTGTAATAGCCGGATTTAAGTCACTTCTTCTTGCCAGTGGTGAAATCTCAACCGGATACTCTGTGATGAAAGTAGGGTCTATTAGTTTTTCTTCAACAAACTCGTCAAAAAGTTCACCTTGAAGTTGTCCTAAATTTTGACCTGGCTTTACAGTTATATCTTTAGATTTTAAAAATTCTACAATCTTTTCTTTGTCATTTACAACTTCTTCAGGAACACCACCAATGGTAGTTAGTGATTCTATAAGTGCTATCTCTGTAAAGTTATTAAAGTTAACTTCCATGTCACCATAAGGAAGCAGAGTCGGCAAGTTTAAATGATCAAAAAGGTATTCAAAATACTCTTTTGTTATTCTTATTAAATCTTTGTATGTTTTGTAAGCCCAGTAAAATTCAATAGATGTAAACTCAGGATTATGAGTTGCATCCATACCTTCATTTCTGAAGTTTCTATTTATTTCAAATACTGCTTCAAATCCACCAACAATTAATCTTTTTAGGTAAAGCTCTGGTGCAATTCTTAAAAATCTATCAATGCCGAGTGCATTGTGATGAGTTACAAACGGCTTAGCATTCGCTCCACCGGCGATTGGATGCATCATTGGAGTTTCAACTTCTAAAAAGCCTTTGTCTTCAAAGAAACGTCTTGTTAAAGATATAACTTTTGAACGGGTTTTAAATGTTTTACGAACATCAGCATTCATGATGAGATCTAAATATCTCTTTCTATATCTAATCTCTTTATCTGTCACACCGTGAAATTTTTCTGGCAAAGGAGAGATTGCTTTTGTTAAAAGTTTAAAATCATCTGCATGAAGTGATAGTTCACCTTGTCCTGTTACAAAAGGGTATCCTCCAACTTCAATAATATCACCAACTTCAATTAATTTTTTAAAAATATCATTATAGAAGCCTTCAGGAAGGTTGTCTCTTGCTAAATAAATCTGAAGAGTTCCACTTTCATCTTCTATTTGTAGAAAACTTGCCTTACCCATAATTCTAAGAAGTTTAATACGACCACTAACAATGTAGTGGCGCTTTTCATCTCTTTTGTCTTCTTTATGTTCAATATCTGAGTTTACATTTAAATATTTTTCAATAGTTGTATTTCTTTTAGACACATTTGAATATGGATTAAAGCCAGCTTCTTTTAGAGTCTGTGCTTTTTCTATTCTTTGTTGTATAAACTTATTTTCAAAAGCCAATATTTTTCCTTGTTATTTATTTATAACATAAAATGAGCAAAGCTCATTTTATTGCGCTTAGACCGCTCTGGTCACTAAAGCTAGCTTCTTGACGAAGCAGATTATTTTTGTTGACATGTTTCGCATATACCATAGATTTGCATAGAGTGGTCTAGCATCTTAAAACCAAGTTCATCTGCAATATGGTGTTGTCTAGTTTCAATCTGTTCGTCTACAAATTCAGTAATATTTCCACACTCTGTGCAGATAAGATGATCGTGATGGTTCTTCGCACCAAGTTCATACTTTTTACCTTGTGCACCAAAAGATAGTGAAGTTACCATGTTGGAATCTTCTAGCAGAGATAGTGTTCTGTACACTGTTGCTATACCAGTTTTTAAGTCGGGAAATTTTTCTTGTATAAGATGATGTAAAGATTCTGGAGTTAGATGTTCATCAGAGTTGTAAAGAGTTTCTAAAATCACTTCTCTTTGAATAGTGAATTTTAGAGAATTCTTTTTTAGAAGTGATTTAAAGTCATTTAAAAGTTGTTCATACTCAATTGTTCTATCATTAAAATCAGTTGTTACAGTTGGCATAATTATTTTTTCTCCTGTATCTTGGATTCTATTTCTTTTTTCGTTTTTTCTACTACTTCTTGTGTAGAAGTTTTTACGCTTTTTGTTACTTCATTAGTAACTTTGTCTATAGTGCTGTTGATGTCATCACTTATTTCAACAGGATCAAGCTTCATAATGAAAGCACCGGTACTGACTAGTGCAGGAAATAAAAAGCTGTTGGCCATAGGGCCATCTATGCTAGATTTTATAGCTTTTATATTATAAGCTGCGTGAGCGATTACGGCTGCAATAAGAAAGAACTTACTAGCACCAAATACAAATCCCAGTATTCTGTCAAAGATTCCTAAGCCACTTAGTAAACTAAGCTTTTTAAATATGTAACCAACCCCAATCATAAAAAACCAGAAGATTGCCAGTGTTACTAAAAAACCGGCAAAACTAATGGCAGCACTGTTTTCAAATTTAAAAATCATATCACTTAAAGCTTGACCAACTGCATCTCCAATGCGGGACGCTACAAATATACCACCAATGATTCCGACAAGTCCGAAAACTTCTTTGAAGAATCCATTAAGTATTCCTTTTAGACCCAGCATTAAAATAATTACTGAGGCTACTAAGTCAAAATAGTTAAATTCCATGATTACTTCATTTCCGCATACATTTGATTTTTACCGCTGTTTTTAGCTTTGTACAGTGCCTTATCTGCTCTGGCAACAAGAGAGTCAGGCGTGTCTCCTTCGGCGTATCTAGTTGTACCTATACTCATAGTTACTCTAAGCCCTTCACCTTTATAGATAAGCTTATTTCCTCTAACAAGATCAAGAAGTCTGTTTGTAATTTTTTTACAATGTTCATCATCAATACGGTTTAAGATGATAATAAACTCTTCACCGCCATATCTAAATACTTTGTCTCCGTCTCTTAGTGTTTTCTTTAGAATATTTGCTATGAAGATTAAAACTTTATCTCCAGCAACATGCCCATATCTGTCATTGATATTTTTAAAGTCATCTATGTCTAAAATAAGCATATGAAACTCATAGTGTAGTTTATCGTTGGAACAAACATTTTTAAGATAAGTCGAGAGAGCGCGTCTGTTGAATACTTTTGTAAGTGAGTCTAAGTTTGATTTTTCTTCTAGAGTTTTTACTTGAGTCGTTAGCTGTGTAATAATCTCATTTGCTTTTTTGACTTCATCACTCATGTGATTTTGTATTTCGTTAAATTTAGTAGTAAGTGAAGGTAAGTCTATATGCTGCGCATGACATTCCATCAGTGTTTTTTCCTGCATTCTAGCAAGTTTTTCTATGTTTTGATTTGTATTAGCATATGAAGATAAACTTTTTTTAGCTATGTCTTTGTAGGCATTGTGAAACATAGTTTCTGCAAAACCGGCACTAGTCATATCTTCTTCACTAAGATTCATAATAAGTTGTGCAGATTCAGTAAGGTAGCTAGCAACTTGCTCTTTTGTTGCCTCTTCTTCCTCATCTATAATGGATAGTAGCTCTTTACACATTTTATTAGCGAGAGATATTAGTTGATCTTTTTGCATATTGATATCCTAGTAAAATATTTTGGTATTATACTAAGATAAGCATAAAAAAAGCTTTTGTTCTATTTAAATAATATTATAAATAGCTAATCAGAGCTATTTTAGGTGATTTAATGTAAAATTACAAAAATTATAAATTTAAGGTTTTATTATGAGTATTTGGAGCCCATCAAGTTGGAGAGAAAAGCCGGTTTTACAGCAACCTACTTATCCAAACAAAGATGAATTAAATAAAGTTCTATCAGAATTGAAAAATTATCCACCACTTGTATTTGCAGGTGAAGCTCGTTCATTAAAGAGTCAGTTGGCAAATGTTGCAAATGGGAATGCTTTTTTACTTCAGGGTGGAGATTGTGCAGAAAGTTTTAGTGAGTTTCATGCTTCAAATATTCGTGATACATTTAAAGCTTTATTACAAATGGCTGTTGTTATGACTTATGCCGGTGGCGTACCAGTTGTTAAAGTAGGTCGTCTTGGCGGTCAATTTGCAAAACCTCGTTCAGCAGATACTGAAACAATAGGCGATGTAACTCTAGACTCATATCGTGGAGATATAATAAACGGTGTTGACTTTACTTCAGAAGCTCGTGTACCAGATCCTCAGCGAATGATAAAAGCTTATAACCAATCTGCTGCTACTCTAAACTTACTTCGTGCATTTGCATCTGGTGGTTTAGCAGATTTACATCAAGTTCATAAATGGACGTTGGATTTTGCACACCAAAGTGAAATCAGTAAAAAGTTTGAAAAACTAGCAGAAGATATTGATACTTCACTTAAATTTATGGAAGCTTGTGGTGTTACATCTAAAACATACAGAACTTTAAGAGAGACAGATTTTTACACATCGCATGAGGCACTTCTACTGCCGTACGAAGAAGCTTTTACAAGAAAAGATTCCCTTACTGGTGATTGGTATGATACTTCTGCTCACATGTTATGGATCGGTGATAGAACTCGTCAACTTGATGGTGCTCATGTTGAATTTTTAAAAGGTGTTAAAAATCCTATTGGAGTTAAAGCTGGACCATCAATGGATCCGGACGATTTAGTTAGATTGGCTAAAACATTAAATCCAGAAAATGAAGCTGGTCGCTTAAATATTATTGTTAGAATGGGTGCAAATAAGGTTGGTGATGGTATGCCTAAACTTATTCGTGCAATAGAAAGAGAAGGGATGAAAGTTGTTTGGAGTTGTGATCCAATGCATGGTAATACTATAAAATCATCAAATAACTATAAAACTCGTCCTGTAGATTCTATTTTAACAGAGATGAAACAGTTCTTTCAAGTTCACAAAGCTGAAGGAACATTTGCAGGTGGAGTACACTTAGAGATGACTGGTAAAAATGTAACTGAGTGTATCGGTGGTTCATTTACTGTAACAGAAGAAGATTTAAGTTCTCGTTACCATACTCACTGTGATCCAAGACTAAATGCGGACCAAGCTTTAGAGTTGGCATTTTTAATTGCAGATACTTTAAAATTAGCAAACAAATAGAGTTTTAGAAGAATTCTATTTCATCCTCTAAATTATCATCAGATGGCATAAGTGTCATCTGCAGTTGAGAGATGCTACTTAAAAGAGTTTTATCTAAGTAGTGAACATCTTGGGCATCTTTCGTTATAAAAATAGACATCCTCCAACTTCTAAGATCATTAATAATCGCTTTTAAATAGGTTTGAATATAACCTTGCATCTCATCATTCATCTGAGAACGCTCAGATTTAGAAAGTAAGTCACTTAAAATCGTTAATGTATAAGATAACTCTTCAAAATCATACATACGGTTTAGTATCTTTGCATATCTTGCAAATAGTTTTGAAGAGTCTTGTATTGCCTTTTGAGTTATAAATTTTTTAGCATCTAAAGTGTTAAGAGTGTTATATTCTAACTCATCTAGTTCTTCAATAAATTCATTCTCTACATCAATCTCTGATAAATATTCAATCGCTGAAGAAGAGTTTTTATTTACTTTTAGATTTGTTGGCATCTCTACTTTGTTTGAAGAGTTTGGTCTGTTTATATATTGATCGTGATAGTATAGTGCTATATATTCGTCAATAACACCCTCAAAGTTAAAGTCCATAAGTTCTGAGATCTGACTTATCAGCTCATTATCAAGTTTAGTATTATCATTAGCAAAGCATAAAAGCGCATTTTTTAAGTGTACACAAATTATGAATACATCTGAGAGAGGAATATTTTTTTTCTTAAATAGCATTAGCATTACGCCGATAACTGGGCATTCACCTAGTTTATTTTTAGATTCCACAACACCTATTGCATAGTCAAAAACTTTTGAAGCAAAGTTTTCTCTGTAAAAATATATATCGAAATCATTTTTCTTGAGGGCATTTTGTACAGCTTTATAGCCAATCCAGGCATCCAAAATAATCTCTTTATTATCTTTAATTAAGTTGATATTTTTTAAAATCTTTTCAAACATACAAAAGTCCTTTTATGGGATAGATGTATATTATCATATATTTAAAAGGAGATTATGATTTAATCACAAAAAATGTCAATTATGAATTGATCTCTTCATTTTTTTCTTCGATTGTGAGTAGTTCTTCTATTTTTTGCTCATAGAGAAGTTCTAGCTCTCCAAGCTCAGATGCAAGTTTGGATATACCTATTCCTTCATAACATTTTGGATCAGCCAAACACTTGTTTTTTTCTTTCATCTGTAGTTCAAGTTCTTCTATTTCTTTAGGAAGTTTCTCTAGTGCAATTTTCTCTTTAAAGGTAAGTTTTAGAGTTTTTAGCTTTTCTCTTACTTCTTTTTCTTCTTCTTTTACACTTGTTGCAGAAGCTTCCATCTCATCAAGTTCTTTTAACTCTTTTTCAAGTTCCAAGTACTCAGAGTACTGTTGATAAGATTCTTCTATATGTTTATCAGCCTTAAATATAAAAAGTTTTTTAGCAATCTTATCTACAAAGTATCTATCGTGGCTAACTATGATTACAGCACCTGGAAAATTAGTTAGTTGTTCTTCTAAAATGTTTATAGTAGGAATATCTAAATCATTTGTAGGCTCATCTAAAATCAGTATGTCAACATCTTTAGTAAAGAGCAGGGCAAGCGCAATACGGTTTTTTTCTCCACCGCTGAGAACACCAATCTTTTTCTCTAAGAATTCTCTTGGAAAAAGAAAGTTTTTTAGATATCCATATACATGCATATCTTTTCCACGAACACTAACACGGTCACCCCCATGAGGACAAAAAGTCTCCATAAGGTTTCTATCATCATCTAGCATCTCTCTGTGCTGATCAAAATAGCCTATTTTAAAGTCACCCTGTTTTATCTTTCCGCTTGTTGGTTTTAGACGTCCTAGAAGAGCTCTTAAAAGTGTTGATTTACCACTGCCGTTTGGTCCAACTATCGCTATAACATCTTTTTGAAGTATACGAGTTGTAAAGTTTTTTAGAAGCTCTTTATTTCCAAGTGTAAGAGATAAATCTTCTACTTCAAAAAGCATCTTTTGTTTGTTGATACTTTTATCTCGATTAAAATGTTTGGCTTCACGTTGAAGTTCAACTGACATCATTCTTATTTTTGCAGGATTATTCTTCGCATCTTCACGAATAGACATTAGTCGCTCTTTACGACCTTCATTTCTTTTAAGTCTAGCACGAACACCTCTTGCATACCAAGCATTTTCTCTCTTTAATATATCAAGAAGATTATCATGCTGTTTTTGAAGTGTTCTTATGTACTCTGCTTTTTGTGTAAGATAATCACTGTATCCACCGCTGTATTCTCGCAAGGCACAATCATCAACTTCTATACTCTTGGTAGCGATTCTATCTATAAAGTATCTATCATGAGAGATGAAAACAAGTGTAAATTTTTCTTTTAAGATAAGCTCTTCTAAAAACTCAACCATATATACATCAAGATGATTTGTAGGCTCGTCAAGAAGCAAAATGTCTGGTTTTTGAAGAAGTAGAGATGCAAGGGCGACACGACGTTGTTCACCTCCGCTAAGTAGGACTATTGGTTTGTCTTCATACTGTTTTAAGTCAAAATGCTGAATGATTCGCTCTATCTTGTCATCGAGATTCCAAGCATTGTGATGTTCTATGTAGCGAGATAAGTTTTCATGTTCATCTATGAGTTTTTTATTTTCAAAATCATCTGCTAAAAGCAGTGATAATTCATTGTAACGTTCTTTTGCAATATTTAGTTCTAAAAGGCCATCTTCAACAGCTTCTCTAACCGTCTGACCCTCTTTAAAGTTTGGTCTCTGGTCTAGCATCTTGATTTCTAAATCATTACGTGTAATTCTCTGACCGGCATCTTGGTCTAGTGTGCCATTTACTATTTTCATAAGAGTAGATTTACCGCTACCGTTTTTACCGATGATGACGATGCGCTCGCCTTCATCTACATGAAAATTTACTTCGGTTAAAATTTTTTGTGCTGAGTAGTGTTTTGAAATATTTTGCAGGTCTATTAATGCCATGAGGTTGTGAAAACTCCCTTTATATAGTGCTTAGTTATTTTTTTGACATTGTATCATCTTTACAAGCCTTAGTTGTTTTACTAAGACATTTTACATATGATAATATTTTATATATGCAATAAAATTATATGTGAAAAAACAGTTTTTAATAAGTTTAAAGTAGTAGTATAAGTAATACTTTTATTTCATCAAGGATATACCTATGACGAGAAAAGAACTAAAACTCTTTAACGGAAAAGATGGTGCCAAAGCATATATTGCTTATAAAGGTAACGTTTACGATGTTACTGATAGTAATATGTGGAGTAACGGGGAGCATGAGGGAATGCATAATGCAGGGGTAGACTTAACTCCAATGATGGCAAATGCACCGCATGCAAGCGAAGTCTTTAGAAATTTCCCAGTAGTATCTACACTTGAAAATGAACCACATTTAGAAAAACAGAATTCACAAGATATAGACAAAGAAAAATTAAGAATTTGGTATAAAAAATATCATCCACATCCAATGGTCGCACACTTCCCTATAGTACTGCATCTCTTCGCGTCTGTGTTGGACTTACTCTTTTTTGCATCTCCAAAAGAGAGTTATGCAATTGTTATTTATTATACATTTTTTGTAGCCACTATTACAGGATTTTTAGCGATGATACCTGGCTTTTTAAGTTGGTGGATAAATTACGGTCTCTCAAAATCCAAACCTTTTGTTATAAAAATAGTTGTCTCAATTTTCACACTTATGCTTGGTGTAGTTGCTATTTATATCTATATAAATGATCCAAATGTTGTTTATGAGAGCTCTTTTCTTGGAGTTACTTACCACTTTATCATACTGGTTACAGGAGTAAATGTAATTATCCTCGGATACTACGGAGGTAAGATTACCTGGGGTGATAGTTTTATGAGTGAAGAAGAAAAAGTCCAAGAGAGTCCTGAAGTTCTAGAAATAAAAGAAGAACCAGTTTTAGGAAAACTAACTCTTGCTAAAAGTTATGAAGCACCTTTTATCTCAGACTCAAATCAATCAGCAGTTTCATTAAGCCAAAATAATAAAAAACAAAAGACTAATGAAAAAGCTACAAGTGTTGCTATTCTTATCGGTGGAGCGGCAGGAACAGGAATAGATACTTTAGAAAAAATTCTTAGTGATACTTTAAAGGATAGTGGTTATTATATTTTTACAAATAAAGAGTTTATGTCAAGAGTACGTGGTGGAAGTAATACTATTCTTATCCGTATCTCAGATGCACCGATAGAAGCGCCATGCTGGGAAGTTGATCTCTTTATAGCAATAGATGAACTCGCTCTCAATCATGCGAAGCAGAGATGCACAGAAAACACACTTATTCTCGTAGATGAAAACTTCTCTAACAAAGAAGAAGGCCTCTGCTCAATCTCTATGAATGAGACAGCTAAAAAACTTGGTAATGCACGCTGTAGTAATACATTTGCTGCAGGTATTTTATTTGGAGTATTTGGCATAGAAGTTGAGCCTTTAGTGAAAAATGTAGCTGAACATTTTAAAGATGATAGCATAAATGAAGAGGCTGTAAAACTTGGTTTTGAAGCAGCTAAAAGTATAGACAGTTCTAGACTTCCAAGCTTTCCAAAAGCAGATAAAAGTAGAGTTGAGAGCCTGCATCTGATGGATGGAACAACAGCATCTGGTTTTGGCTTTTTAGCAGGTGGTTGTAATTTTGTGGCATCTTATCCTATGTCTCCATCAACTGGAGTTCTCAACTTTATGGCATCTATGTCTAAAGAGTTTGAAATAGCACTGGAGCAGAGTGAAGATGAGATAGCATCTCTGCATATGGTTCTTGGTGCTTGGTATGCTGGAGCACGTGCACTGACGACTACATCAGGCGGTGGTTTTGCGCTGATGGGAGAGGCATTGAGTCTCTCAGGTATGAGTGAGGTTCCTGCTGTTATATACTTAGCACAAAGACCTGGTCCTGCAACTGGGATGCCAACACGAAGCGAGCAGGGTGATTTGAACATGGCACTTCACTCAGGTCATGGACCGTTTCCTAGAATAATCTTGGCACCTGGTTCATTGAGGGAGTGTGTAGATTATGGTTATCTTGCTTTTGAGCTTGCAGACAGATATCAATCTCCTGTTATATATTTAAGTGATCAATATTTAGCAGACTCAATGGCGATGATAGATGATGTTGATTTTTCGGCTTACGAGCAACGACGTTACATTACTCATACAGATTCTGAGTATGAAAGATATGTAGAGACTCCAAATGGAGTAAGTCCTAGAGGTGTTCCAGCATTTGGTGAAGGTCTTGTATGTTCAGAAGGACATGAACACGATGAGAGAAGTCAGATAACGGAAGACTACAACAAGCGGGTTGTGATGGCAAATAAGCGAGCCAGAAAAGAAGAAGCTCTAATCTTAGAAGCCATTGCACCTGAGTATATCGGTGATGGTGATATAGCAGTAGTGGGTTGGGGTTCAACCAGTGGAGCGATAGCGGAGGCAGTAAAACTGCTTGATAATTCACGTTTAGTTCAAGTCCATTTCACATGGGTTCATCCGCTAAATCCAGAGCACCTAGAAGCCCTTAAAAAGTACAAACACATTATAGTTGTGGAGAATAATGCTGATGGAGCATTTGCCGACAGACTTAAAATACAAGGTGTTAAGATTGATAAAATAATTTTACAGTTTAATGGATTTGCATTTTTTGCAGACCAGTTAAGAGAGATAATTTTAAAAGAACTCAAGGAGCTATTATGAGCCATGTATTTGATCGTAAAGATGTAGATGTAGCTTGGTGTCCTGGGTGTGGTAACTTTGGCATCTTGAAACTTATTAAAGAAGTTCTTGAAGAGTTAGGCTCTGATCATCGCAGCAGTGTTATAGTCTCAGGTATCGGACAAGCTGCAAAAACTCCTTACTACATAGATGTAAACATGTATGGAGTTCTTCACGGTAGAGCGCTTCCTGTTGCCACCGCTATAAAGGTTGCAAATCCTGAGTTAAATGTTATAGCAGAGGGTGGTGATGGTGATATGTATGGCGAAGGAGGAAATCATTTTCTTCATACTATCAGACGTAATGTTGACATAGTCCACATAGTTCATAACAACATGGTTTACGGACTAACAAAAGGTCAAGCTTCTCCTACGAGTCAAAAGGGCTTTAAAACAAAAGTGCAGGTCGATGGAGTAGGTAATGAACCATTTAATCCTTTGAGTGTTGCCTTGGCTCTAAATGCAGGCTTTGTATCACGTGTAAATATTGGAAACTCCGCTCATGCAAAAGAAGTGATAAAAGCTGCTTTTATGCATAAGGGTTATGCACTTGTAGATATCTTTCAGCCATGTGTTACTTTTAATAAGACAAACACATATAAGTGGTTTAAAGAAAATACCTACCTGCTAGATGCAACTCATGACCGGAGTGATATGGCATCTGCTATGAGTAAAGCTTTTGAAGCGATGCCGATGCCTCTTGGCGTCTTATATAAAAATGAAAGTGTGACGTTTGAGCAACGCATCCGAAAAGGTGAGACTACTCCGCTATATGCATCTAAGCATGATCTTGGGGAGATTCAGAAGAAGTTTGAGAGTTTTTAAACTTCTTGTCATGGAACTTGTACCATTTACAGCGTTTTTTATTTTTGATTGAGTATATGTTGTATGTAAATTTCCTGCTACATTCTTGACACTCAAATGTGGCACGGTTTTTAAACTTGTTGTAATGTACAAATAAAAAGTTTCCTACCTGATCGCCTTTTTTATAGACTATTTTTTCATTTTTTGCGTAGGCTTTTTCGGTTAGAAGAGCATCTTCACGCTGTTTTACCAGCCAAGTAGGTTCTGCATCTTCTTCAAACTCATATTCCATTTTATTTTTCATTATTAAAAGGGTAGTTTACCCATCACAACATCTTGGCTGTTTACATACTGCTCACAGTTTACTCCGCCTAGTTTTTCGCAGGCTTCTTGCCACTCTTTAGAGTGCCCGTCTTTCTCTCTATCTCTCATACCAAGCTTAAAAATAAGAGCGTGAGCATATTCATGAGCTATAACACTATCGACCATATAGTCCATACTTTCTTGCATCACTTTCTTGTTCAGATATATCTTTATCTCGCCATTTTTATAAGCAGTGATTCCATATAATCTTCCCTTGAACTTATCTGTAACGATGATGGGAACTCTGAAAGAAAAGCCGTAGTTACTCTGCATAAGTTGAAGTACTTCTTGCTCTTTATCTACTATGCGTTTTTTATAGCTCTCTGGTATATCATTAGTTGAAAACATATAGTTATCGTAGTAGTTTTTAGATAGCACTAAAATAGCGATAATAATAACAGCTAAAAAGAATAGTTCTAGTTTTTTTGTAAACATGTTTTAGCGGTTCAGTTGGGAGATGCAAGCAACACAGTGAGTTGATTCAGGCAGTAGCATTAGACGACCAAAGATAATCTCTTCTTCACACTCTGCACAGATGCCATAACCATCTTTACCGATTTTTTGAATTGCGTATTTGAGTTTGTTTACCCTTATTTGGGCTTCATGAAGTGCGTGCTCGTTTACCTGTTGTTCTTGCATCATCTCTTGACGAGTAAGTCTTCCAAGTGAGCAGTCAGGTGCAATAGGTTTTATCTTATCTTGAAGTTCATCTATCTCTTTTTGCATAGCATCAAGATCTTGTATGATTTTTTCTTTGATCTTTTGTCGTTGTTCTTTTGTCATGTTGAGAGTATATCAAAAAAAGAAAATATCCGATACCTTGGACAAGAAGGTACCGGAACAGGAGAAAAATATTGCTTACCCAATACCACCATAAGTTGATATTGGGATGAAAAATAAAGAGTTAGAAATCGTATGAAGCTACAGCACGAAAGTGATTCATTTTTTTCTCTGCTGTTGCACTGCTATCGTACTCACTAGTTCTGATTGCATTAAATACTTTTAGCATCCATGCTTTAGTCGGTTTGTAAGCTAGGATAATATCAGCTTCAGTTGCATCGTTGTTAGCAACCAAGTTTGAAGGTGAGTAAGCAGTTGTTTTAGACTTACCGTAGTTAGCATAACTTGCCATGATTTTTAGACCTTTCATGATTGTGTAGTGTCCACCGACTTTATAAGCACTAACATCTTGTCTGTAAGCATTACGAGAGAAAAGTGAACTTGTATAAGCAGGATCCGCACCCCATGCATTTAAAAAACCGCTTTTTATAAATGTATTTCCATCGTTGTCATTGTCATTTGACTTATTGTAAGCAGCATAAACTGACCATTTTTTGTTACCTATTTTTGCTTTAGCACCCATCAGGTTATAGTTGAGTTTTCCAGCAAGTTTATCACCAACTTCACTCTGCTTCAGGTACTGAGCACTAAGTGCAAGGTTTGTTCCCTTAACTACAGGAAACTTGTAGTCAATATCAGCATAGATCATATTTGCAATATCCCATGCATAGTAGTCCCATAGAGATACAGTTAGACCTTCAACACCGTTATATGTTGCTCCAACTACTGTCATACCCGCTGTGTTTTTAGCAACTCCTGCACCTTCTGCAAGACTATGGAACTCAGCTTGCACTATACCTGTAGCACTCTGTGTCTCCATTGGTCTTGAAACACCAGCAGTCTTAGTCTTTTCACCGATTAAACTCCAGTCAGTAGCTGCTCTAGAACCGTAAGACATTCTTGTAATATGACCAAGGTTAAATGAAAAACCAGGAACTTTTTCAGTTCCTAACATGTATGCATCATAGAAGTTTGGCATTAGAGACCATTTAATCTTTGTAAGTGGTGTACTCAATATTTGACGTCCACCTTTAAAGTTAAGCATGTCATGTTTGTACTCTACATAAGCTTGACCAAGTTCTGATTTATCTTGTCCTTGTGTAGCTGTAAACATTCCCAGCGCATTTTGCTTACCTGCATCCCATTTAGTTAGACCAGTATCACCATTGATGTAAAAAGCAGCTCCAAATTTAAGACCGTCCAGAACTTCCGGAGTCACATATTTTAATGTACCTAAGTAACCACTACCGTCATTTGGTGTCCAAGCATTATCTTTATCGCTAATAATGTGCATTACTTTTAGTTGACCTGAAACAACACCTCCACCTAATAGTGCTGTTTCTTTTACTTCTGGAGTATCTGCCGCTTGAAGAACCATAGTTCCTGCAAGTACTGCTATTGATATAGCTATTTTTTTCATTTATTCTTCCCTTATTTTTTGTAACATAATTGTGGCAAACTAATGTCAACTATATGTTATTGTATTGTTAACGTATTGTTAATGAACTCTTATTTAACGATGTATGTCTCTTTTTTAAGTACATAAAACTTTTTAGCCACTTCATCTTTGTCAAGTCCAAACTTCTTAAGTGCTTTTGGCTTAACTAGAAAGTAACCAAGTGTTACATGCACTTTGTCACCTTTTAGCAGTTCTTTTTTATAAGTAACTACACGTTTTTCATTTGCTTTAATCATAGTATCTTTTATGACTGTATTTGCAACCCACGGAGGTGTAGGTTTTCCATCTTTTCCAATAACTCGTACAAACACTTCAGGCTCGAATTTATCAATCTTACCATTTCTCTCCACACTAACGCGCAGTTGAGACATACGCAGCGGATGCAGAAGTAGGGCATGAGAGCTTTTGTTGTTAACTGCAACTTCAAAGCTACCAATATTATTTAGAAACTCTAGTTCTATATATTTTGATAACATGTCTTGGTTAGTATGAGCCCCTGGAAAACCATGAAAACTGTGTTCTTTAGTATCTCTGACATTTGATGCTGAACCACTTACTTTTGGCATGTGGCACGATACACAGTTAGCTCTATCCATCTCATTGCTTATATTTGTTGAACAAACATTTAGGTTTGCTTTGTTCTTCTTATGAGAGTGACAACCTATGCATACGTTTCCATTTTGAAAATTTTCATTCTCTGATGATGAAGTGTGAAACTCACTTTTAAGTGCATTTTTCATAGTTCCAAAATAGTGTTTCTCTTTTTTAGAGACAACATTTGTGTTTGACATATCACCATGTTCGATAGACTCTATACGATGGCAGTATGCACAAGAGATACCTTCAGTATGAGTAGAATCTGTCGCATCCGGAACACCTTTTGTTCCTTTGCCAAGCATGTCTTTTAGATTACTTGCAGTCGGTGTATGACACTTAGCACATTTATATTTTCCTTGTTTTGTGTTCATAGGATGCTTGTCCCATACGGCTTTATGGATTGGGTCCTTAAAGATTGTAGAGTTTTGGTGCATAGTGCTCTCATACTCTTGACTAATCACAGGGTGACAACTTTTACACTCACTGTTTGGAGCAAACTTTGAATTTGCAGTTAATAGAGTGTTAAACAATAAAAATATCGTTAGCAGATATTTAATTTTCATATGTATCCTTTTTGTTAAATCTAAATTGAAACACAAACTATAAGAAAAATGTATGAATTAGATATTAATAAAATGTTAACTGCCTGTTAATGGCTATATCTCAATTGTAAAACAGTTATAACCATTTTCATACTTGTATGAAAGGGTATAGTTATGCTTTCTTAGTATGGCATCTACAATGTATAGCCCTAAACCAAAACTCTCAGAAGCCTTCATTTCACCTTTTGTAAATGGTTGTACATAGTAATCAAGTTCTTCGTCCATTTTATCACCACGTGAGCAGAAATGTATTCCATGTTCTTCACACTCTATGTAAAAATCATTATCTTGCGAGTACTTAAGACCATTGTCAATCAAGTTTTTAAACACAATTGTAAATAGCTCAAAATTTATCTCTAGTCTTCTTTTTGAAAAATTATTTTTAATCGAGTCCGGCTCTAAAAACAACATATCTGTAGCTTGTCCTATCACATCTGTAAGCGGGTAAAGTTTCTTCTGAAGTTTTTGATCTGTTGCTGTAATCTTTTCAATATGTACAAACTCTTTTAGTAGAAGTTCAAGTCTTGTAAACACATTGTTTAAAACATTTTTTGATTTAGAATCTTCTATGAATTCAAGAGCTAGCTTTCCGCTTGTAATAGGTGTTTTACACTCATGAGTAATGTTTCTTAAAAAAATTATTCTTGCTTGAAGAATCTCTCTAATCTTTTTGGCTGATTTATTAAACTCGTTTGATACTTCTGCAATCTCATCACTACGAGTTGATGAAAAATCTATATCTACCTCTCCCTCTCCAAAACGGCGAATCTGCAGCTGTAGATGCTTTAATGGATAGAGACTAATAGCTATAGATAAAAGAAGAAGTAACATAATTGCAATAAAAGCAGCATATAACCACCAAACATAGTCAACATTTATTGAACGAGTGTTTTCATCTTTAAGAAGCATTGTTCCTACTTCAGGCGGAACTATCACATATCTAAAAGAGTCTCTCTCATAAAGATGAAAATCACCCTTTGCGCAAGATACAGTGTCAAATTTTTTTAGATTTTGAATACTCTTATATAGCTTTTTATCCTCAACTACAGAGATATTGTCTTTTTTCAAGGCTACAAGCAGTTCATCGTATGTACTTTCTCCAATCTTCCATCTCATAACAGACATAGCAACATGATGATAGTGAACACGAAGTTTTTCTCTCTCATTCGTAAACTCATGTTTGTGCATCACTTTAAACAGAGCAGTTGTCGCAACTATGGCTAAAAAGAAAGATAGTACGATTCTTAGCAGTATAGAGTGTTTATTCATTTTGCATCATCCTATAACCAATACCTCTTACAGATTCAAAATATTTTGGATCTCTTGGGTTGTCATTTAGTTTAGTACGAAGCCTGCTGATGATTACATCAATGCTTCTATCGCCACTGCTCCAATTCATGCCTTCAACACTGTCTAAAATCTGCTCGCGTGAAAATACTATTCCTCTGTTTAGTAAAAATAGTTTGAGTACTCCAAATTCTGCTACAGTTAAATCTAATGGCTTATCTTTAAAGCATATCTTCATAGTTGTTTTGTCGCATTTAAATTCATGGTCTTCAAAAGTTTCATTTGTATTTATGCTGTTATTTGAACGTCTTAGTTGAACTTGTATTCTTGCTATGAGTTCACGGGTGTCAAATGGTTTTGGAAGGTAATCATCAGCACCTTTTTCCAGTCCAAGTACTTTATCACTTACGTTATCGCGTGCTGACATGATTATAATTGGAATAGCATGCTTTTTTCTTATTAGCTCACACAACATTAGTCCGTCCATTTTAGGCAAAGATAGGTCTAGCAGTATGATTTTGTAAGATTTTTCTTCGAGTCTGTTTAATACTTTTAGTGGATCATTTAAAATATCTACAGTGTAATCACTATGGATTAAATAGCTGGCAAGCAGATCTGATAGGTCTAAATCATCTTCTACTATTAGTATGTCTGTTTTTTCTCTCATTGTAAAATCTTATTATTGGTTTATGAAATAAGATGTTAACGAAATAAGTTTTTTTTATAGTTTAATATTGGATGTTTCTAATTGTTTATCACAAAGTTATTACAAAAGTAAACATTTTTTACTCTTTTATATTCTCAAAGCACAACTCTTTAGCAGTAAACCAGTCAGCAATGCCTTGATCATTGTATTGATATTCTCTCTGTTTTGGAGGAATTACGCTATTTCTCATTTTAGAGCGGATTATACCCATGATAATAAAACTAAGAAGCAGTGTCGCAATAGCTATAAAGTAGTCAAATATGTACCAAACTACTAGAGCAATTATATATATAGAAAACTGTAGGAATATTTTTATTAAAAAAGATATGAGTTTGCATCTCTTGGAATGAAGCTTTGGTGTTGGTTCCATCATCTCTATAAAATCGTTTTCCATATATACACCTCTATTTATTTGTTTAAAAATTATATCCAAAATATATTAATTGGAAGTTGACTAAAGTTATATGAGTGAGAGAGGCTAAACTAAGTTGATGTTAATTGCAACTATTAACTTTTTTTTGATAAACTACGAGAAATTTTTACACAAGGATATTTAAGATGGCAAAACATCAGTTTCAAACAGAAGCAAATCAAATATTAAACTTAATGATTCACTCACTATATTCAAACAAAGAGATTTTCATCCGTGAGTTAGTGTCAAACGCTTCAGATGCATTAGATAAACTAAATATGTTAGTTCTTACTGATGATAAATATAAAGAAGTTACTTTCTCTCCTCGTATAGATATAGTTGCTAATAAAGAGGCTAAAACATTAACTATTAAAGATTCTGGTATTGGTATGAATGAAGAGGACTTAATGAGTCATCTTGGTACTATAGCAAAGTCTGGTACAAAAGCATTTTTAGAAAATCTTACAGGAGACCAGAAAAAAGATTCTAATTTAATTGGTCAATTTGGTGTTGGTTTTTACGCTTGTTTTATGGTAGCTCACAAAGTTGAAGTAACAACAAAAAAAGCTGGCGAAGAGCAGGCATTTTTGTGGACAAGTACTGGTGATGGTGAATTTGATGTAGAAAATACTACTCAAGATGGGCATGGTACTACAATCGTAATGCATCTTAATGATGAAGAAGCAGAGTTTTTAGAAGCACATAGAATAGAAACAATTATTAAAAAATACTCTAATCATATTCCATTCCCGATTTTTATGGATAAAGATAAATTTATTCCTGCTGTAAAAGATGATGATGGAAAAGAAACGGAACCTTCAAGAACTGAGATAGAAAATGTACAGATTAACCGTGCAAATGCACTTTGGACTATTTCAAAATCTGAAATTACAGATGAAGAATATAAAGATTTCTATAGTTCAATAGCTCATTCATCAGAAGAGCCCTTAGCTTGGATGCACAACAAAGCAGAGGGTGCAATAGAGTACACAACACTTTTTTATATTCCAAATAAGGCTCCAATGGATATGTTTAGAGTTGATTACCAGACTGGTATTAAACTTTATATTAACCGTGTATTTATTACAGATGATGAAAAAGAGTTAATGCCTACTTATCTAAGGTTTTTACGTGGTGTAATTGACTCTAAAGATTTACCACTTAATGTATCTCGAGAGATATTACAATCAAATGCAGTTATGAATAAAATCAAAAATGCTTCTGTTAAAAAAGTACTTTCAGAATTATCTAAAATAGCTAAAAATGATTCTGAAAAATATGACAAATTCTTTGCTGAATTTGGAAATGTTTTAAAAGAAGGTCTTTACAGTGATTTCGGAAATCGTGAAAAAATCTTAGAGCTTATGAAATTTAATACTATTAACTCTACTGAGACGGTAATGATTGAAGAGTTCGTTAAAAATGTAGATGAAGAGAAAAAAGAAATCTATTATATAACTGGTAAGACTTCACTTTCAATGCTAAAAAGCTCTCCTGCATTAGAGAGATTTAAAGCTAAAGGTATTGATGTTTTAGTTTTAAATGAAGAAGTTGATACTATTATCTTCCCAATGGTAACTGAATACAAAGAGTATAAACTTGTGCACGTTGGGGATGCTAAATTCGAAGAGAGTGAAGAAGAGAAAAAAGCTGAAGAAGAAGTAGCTAAGTCTTATGAAGGTCTTGCAAAAGAGTTTAAAGATGCACTTGGTGATAGAGTTAAATCTGTTGAAACTACTTCAGACCTAGTTGATTCACCTGTAAAACTAAAAGAAGATAAAGAAGACCCAGCTTATATGATGGCTCAAATGATGAAGCAAATGGGACAAGACTCAGGCGCACCAGCACCGGCTCCAATCTTCCAGATTAATCCTAAACATGAACTTATCATGAAACTAAAAGATTCTGCTGATCAAAATCTCATTAATGATGCTGCTCATGTATTATTTGACCAGGCAAAACTATTTGATGGTATAGAACTTGATGATACAGCAGACTTCATTTCAAGGCTAAATAGAATTATTACTAAAGCATTATAATTTTTTTTTATATGAGTGCATAAGTAGCACTCATATACTTATTTCATATTTATAGGATAGTTTAATATATAAGATTACAAAAACATGATACTTTACTTCTATGAGCATGAATATGACTTTAGAAAGAAGACAACAGGATAAAGATATTCTAATCTTTATTGATAATACTCTAAAAGAGAGTAATTTGTTTCTTCAACATAATTTAAACAACTTACAAATACAAGACTATGTCTATAGTCCTGATGAAGCTATAGAAGAGTTAGGTTTGGACTCTGAGCTAATAAATCAGTTGGTAGAAGACTATGTCAGTCAAATATTAAAATCTAAAGTACTATTTTTAAAACACCTCAATGAATTACAATATTCAGTAGATAATTCCAAAGAACTTGACTACACTCCACTAAGAGAACTAGCACATAAAAATTTAGGTGTTGCAAAAAATCTTCGTATAGAAGATGGTATAAAAATTTTAGATGAGCTTATGAAAAAAGATGATTTAGCTTACTTGATTTTGTGTGTGGAAGGCTTGGCCGCTTGTGCGGTTAGGTTAAGACCTAAATGTGCATATCAGACAATAAAGTTAATTGACCTAAAAAGTTCTTTATAAAAAAACTATCTTTGACTAGCTGAATGAGATACTTTTTCTAGTACACCTTTTGGTATTTTTTTATATACATGACCTTTTTTATCCAATGGAAGAGCAAAAGCAAGTACAATGAATACAAATGAAAATACTACACCACCTAGCAAACTAAGGATGAGTTTAAGTTGAAAATCATTCATGTATGGGCGTACCTTATAATTTATTCAGAGGTTTCAATTATAACATGTTAAAATTATATATGCTAAGAAAAATAAATATTTTCATTTTTTATATATTATTGAGCTTATCGCTAGATGCAAAAGAACCTGTTTTGGCTATTTTGAATAATACTGTTTCAAATGAGGTTCAAACGTTTTCAATTGGAAGTTATACCTTTGAGTGCAGGCCTTACGGTATTTTAAGTCTTGAAAAACTTTATGAAACAGCTAAACAAGGGTCAATATGCCAAAATTCAATTGATGAATTTTACAAGAAAAATCCGAAGTTAAAATATTATGCTGATGGACTTTTAGAGCATAAGCAACAGTACCATGTTGAGATTAAAGATTCAGAGTGTATTTTATATGCAAAGGGTCAAATGACTCTTTCAGAACTTCTTCTTGTCGAGGGTTTAGCTATTAAAAAGCCTATGTTTAAAGATGAAGAGTTTGAGAGCTATTATACATTAGCACAGAGAAAAGCTAAGATAGATAGAAAAGGTTTATGGGGTGAAAATATTTTTAATAGCTGTATAGAAGAGATGTATAAATAGTTTATTGTTTATTGTTAGTCATATAGATCCAAAATTCTTTGTGCGAATAGCCTTTATTTAGGAAGTAGAGTTGAAGTATTGTTACTCTATATAGAGTAATAAGCATTTTTGCAAAAGGCACAAAAAGGCTAAGACTTACTAAAAGAGACTGCTCTTTGTCTCCCTTTGATTCTATCATCTCTTGCATACCTATATTTTTACTAAGGTAGACTCCAAAAAGTATTGAAAACAAAAAGTTTAATGAAAGTCCAAAAATTATATATGCTACAAAGTCTTGTTCATGCATTCCAGCTATCATAGTTACCCTTATTAGTAGATCTTTTATATTCTGTATTTTATCAAAACTATTCTTTTTTATTCATAAGCTTTTATTTTACTTTTTGTAAAAAAAGTTCCAAAAGGAATAAGTGAAGCTACAAAAAAGATAATATTTTCACTAAATGACCACTTACTATCTCTCCACGCTACAACTAATAATAGACAAAAAAGTATAAATAGAACACCATGAATCATGCCTGCAATTTTAACTGCCATTGGATAGCCAAATGCATATTTCATAGGCATTGCAATGAAAAGTAGTAGAAGATATGAATAGCCTTCTATAGAGTTTATTTGACCGAATTTTTTTACACTGTTATTTAGCATTTTAAATCTTTTATTTGAAATTTATGCCGAAGTATATAATCAAAAAGTAACAATTGCACAACTTTAAAAAATTACAAAAGAATAGAAAAGTTCGTTTAAACATCTTTACACTATACTCTTAGCAAAATTGTAAAAAAGGTAAATTTATGGATACTAACCTCGTAATGGAGGGCTTTAAGTTTATGGCTCTAGGAATGGGAACAGTTTTTCTTTTTCTTATAATATTGATAGTGATGATGAATGTTATGTCAGCTGTCTTACATAAGTTTTTCCCTGAACCACAGGCAAGTTTAGAGCCCTCGGTGGACACAAAAAATAATAAAAAGATTATTGCAGCAATTTCGGCGGCAATCTCTCATCATAGACAAGGTTAAGGATATTAATGGCTAAAAAATATATAGATGTAATGGATACAACCTTTAGAGATGGTTTCCAGTCAGTTTTTGGTGGTCGTGTACTAATGGATGATTTTTTTCCAGCGGTAGAAGCAGCTAAAATAGCAGGAATAAATCACTTTGAATTTGGTGGTGGAGCAAGATTTCAATCTCTGTATTTCTACCTAAGAGAAGACGCATTTGAAATGATGGATAAATTCCGTAAAATCGTTGGACCAGATGCAAACCTTCAAACTCTAGCTCGCGGTGTTAACACAGTAATGTTAGACACAGGTTCAAAAGAGTTAATTGATCTTCATGCTAAAATGTTTAAAAAGCATGGTACTACTACAATTAGAAACTTTGATGCACTTAATGATGTTGAAAACTTAAAGTATTCAGGCGAGAGAATTGCTCATCATGGACTTAAGCATGAAGTAGTTGTAACAATGATGGATTTACCTCCAGGATGTCATGGGGCACACACAACTGAATTTTATGAAAAAACACTTCGTGAGATTTTAGATAGTGGTATCCCTTATCACAGTATCTGTTTTAAAGATGCTTCTGGTACTTCAAATCCTCAAAAGGTTTTTGATACTATTAAAATGGCTCGTCGTCTTGTTCCTGAAGGAACACATCTTCGTCTTCATACTCATGAGACTGCCGGTGTATCTGTTTCTGCTTATATGGCAGCTTTAGAGGCTGGTGTTGATGGTATTGATATGGCTGCTGCACCTGTAAGTGGTGGAACAAGTCAACCTGATATCTTAACTATGCTTCATGCAACTAAGGGAATGGATTATGACCTTGGTGGATTAGAGATTAGTAAAATATTAACTTATGAAAAAGAGCTTCAATATTGTTTGTCAGATTATTTTATGCCTCCAGAAGCAACAATGGTTTCTCCAATTATTCCATTCTCGCCAATGCCAGGTGGTGCACTAACTGCAAATACTCAGATGATGCGTGATAATGACATCTTAGATAAATTTCCAGAAGTTATTGCTGCAATGACAGAAGTAGTTGAAAAAGGTGGTTATGGTACATCAGTAACACCTGTTTCTCAGTTCTACTTCCAACAAGCACTTAATAATGTTATGCAAGGTCCTTGGCAAGCAATAGCTCCTGGTTATGGAAAAATGGTTCTTGGTTATTTCGGTAAAACTCCGGTTGCTCCAGATCCAGAAGTTGTAAGAATTGCTTCAGAAAAATTAGGCTTAGAGCCAACTACTGAAAAAGTTCTTGATTTAACTGATGCAGATGAGAGTAAATCTTTAGCAACTTGGATTAAAAGACTTAAAGAAGAAGATATCGAGATAACTGAAGAAAATATTTTTATTGCAGCAGCTTGTCAAGATAAAGGTATCGAGTTCTTAAAAGGCAAGGGTGAGTTAAACGTTCGTAAAATATCTCAAATGAAAAAAGATTGTGAAGGAAGTTCAAATATGGGTAGTGGAAATTATACAGTAGTAGTAGATGGCCAAAAGTTTAGTGTTCAAGTTGCAGAAGGTGATGCAAATATTCAAGTTACAGCAGTAGATGGAGAGAGTGTAGCACCTGTAAAAGCTCCACCAGCAGCTTCTGGTAATGAAGTTTCAATTAAAGCTCTTTTACCAGGTAGTGTTTGGAAAATCGTTGCTAATCCAGGTCAAAGTGTAAGCGAAGGTGATGTAATTTTGATTTTAGAGTCTATGAAAATGGAAATTGATGTTATTGCTCCTCGTGGCGGTGTAATTAAATCTATCAATGTTGCAACAAACGACAAGGTAGTAGAAGGTCAAGTCGTAGCAGTATTAGGATAAGTATATGAAATTTTTTGTTATAAAACTATTGGCACTCTTACTATTTACTTTTGGTGCTCTTCATGCAAGTGCTCCTGCTCAGGCAGAAGGTGCATCAACTCTAAAAGAAGAAACTTATAAGTCTAGACCTTTTTCAGAGATGATTACTGGTTTCTTACAATCAACTGGTATAAATGCTTTAATGAATCCAAATCCAAATGAGCTAAACTCACATGGTCACGCAATGAGTGATTTCCATAAAACTTGGGGTAGAGTTGTCATGATATTGATAACTTTTTTACTCTTTTGGTTAGCTATAAGAAAGGGATTTGAGCCTTTGTTACTATTGCCAATAGCATTTGGTGGATTATTAGCAAATATCCCAGTAGCTGGAATAGCTGGCGATGATGGATTTTTAGGTATTATCTACCATATGGGTTTATCAAACCAATTGTTCCCTGTCCTTATATTTATGGGTGTTGGAGCAATGACTGACTTTGGTCCGCTTCTCTCTAATCCTAAGACAGCACTTCTTGGTGGAGCGGCACAGTTTGGTATTTTTGGTACATTGGTTGGTGCAGTTGCACTTTCTCAATATACTGAATTATTTAACTTTACTATTCAGCAAGCGTCTGCTATTTCGATTATCGGTGGGGCAGATGGTCCGACATCAATATTCATAGCTACCGCCTTAGCACCTGAACTTTTAGGGGCGATTGCAGTTGCGTCATATTCTTACATGGCTATGGTACCAATTATTCAACCTCCGATTATGAGAGCATTGACAACTGATGCTGAGAGAAGAATCAAGATGACTACTCTACGTCATGTATCTCGTTTAGAAAAATTAGTTTTTCCTATTTTGGTTCTAGTTCTTGCTATTTTAGTTTTACCGGAGTCTACACCACTAATCGGTGCATTTATGTTTGGTAACTTCTTAAAAGAATCAGGTGTTGTTGAAAGATTAAATGATACTTTACAAAATGCAATGATTAATATCGTTACTATTTTCTTAGGTCTTGCTGTTGGTTCAAAACTGGCTGCAGATCAGTTTTTAGTACCTGATACTTTAGCTATTTTGGCTCTTGGTATTATTGCATTTTCAATGGGTACAGCTGCTGGTGTAATCATGGCTAAGATAATGAATCTTTTCCCAGGACATAAGATTAACCCATTAATAGGCTCAGCAGGTGTTTCTGCTGTTCCAATGGCAGCTCGTGTATCAAATAAAGTTGGTATGGAGTATGACCGTAACAACATGCTTCTAATGCATGCAATGGGTCCAAATGTTGCAGGTGTTATTGGTTCAGCTGTTGCAGCTGGTGTACTTATCTCACTATTTCAGTAACTAAATACATAGTTATTACTATTCATCCTTTTTGGATGAATAGATATTTTCTATACTAAAAAAACTCAATCTCTCCAGACTCTAATTCATCCTCTACAAATGAAGCAATAATCTGACGTATACTAAGCGTTGTTGGATCATGAATATGATGAGAGTTTTTCATAGCAATACTCTCTACACTAAATCTCTCTACATATCGATGCATATCTGAACTAACAGCATCAAATAGTCTAAAAACACTGTCACTGTCATTTGTAAGAATATCCATAAACTCATCTGTGTGCTCGCTAAGAGCTTTAGAAAGTTCATCCATGCTGGCAGCTAATGAGTCTAAATACGGTGAGTACCTAAGTAAAAGTGAAGATGTTTTAGAAAATATATTTGATATTTCTAAAATATCATCTTTGTTTGAATGCATAAGTGCTAAAGAAATATATTCTGATATCTCATTAAAATACTCAAGTAAATCATCAGCATCATCTTTTAAAAACACTACGTTTTCATCTCCTTCATCCTCGTCTTTTTCAAAATACTCTGGCATGATTTCATCAGCTTGTACTTCTTCATCATTTGAAGTTGCCATTTGTAATAATTTTTCAACTTGAGCGTGTTTTGTATCAATTGTGTTATTTTTAGATTTTATCTCTTTTAATTGTTTTTCTAACTCTTCATTTTTTTCATTTAACTCATTAACTAATTCGATATTTTGTATTTGTGTATATGCGTCTCTGCTTATTGGGTATAGAGTATTTATAACTTCTTTTTGAATGATTGGTTTTAGTATGAAGCTATTTATTCCTGCTTTTATCAGATCAATCAATATATCTGACTCATTATGTGCGGATATAGCAACTATCTTTTGTTCTGTGTTTATCTCTTTAATCTTAGATATCATCTCTATACCATTCATTTTTGGCATATTTATATCTGTAATCACCATATCGTACTGCTTTTTATTATATAAAGCCAATCCCTCTTCTCCATCACAAGCTGCATCAATCTCTTTAAAAAAAGGCTCAAACAGAAAAACTGTACTCTCTCTTAGTTGATTATCATCCTCAACGTATAAAACATTTAGATGCTTTGTATACTGTCTTAAATCTTTTGCATTGTACATATTAATCCTTTTCTTTTGATTTTGGAATGCTTATAATAAATTCTGCCCCATTAGAAACTTCCGAGTTTTTAACACTTAAACTACCATTTACATGATGTTCTATAATCGTTTTTGCCATGTGAAGTCCAAGACCGGTTCCATTTTTTTCACTTTTTGTTGAAAAGTATGGTAAAAATATGTTATCAATTATATTTTCAGGAATACCACCTGCATTATCAGCAATACTTACGACAATATTATCAGCATCTTGTGTTATATAAATAGATATTTTCGCATCAGTAATATTTTTTTCCAATAGGGCATCTACAGCATTGTTGATTATACTTATGAAGACTTGTTTCAACTCACCTTCAAATGTATAAACTTCTCTGTTATCAACATCTGCACACTTATAATCAACTTCTATATTGTTTCCATTAGGATTTAGTATTCTAAGTACACTGTCCATCGCATCGCAAATATCAATAGTAGTTTTCTTGTTGTCAGGACGATAAAAGTTTCTAAAGTCATTTATTGTTTTTGAAAGAAATATAGCAGTGTCTTCTATCTTCTCAAATGCTTTATTAAAATCAGCAGTAATAGCTTCTACTGGGTTTTCTTCTTCCTCATAGATGCCAAGATCAAGCCTTGTTTTTAGTCCGGACAATGTAGTTGTTATGGAAGACAAAGGTTGTCTCCATTGATGCGATATCATAGATATCATCTCACCTGTTTGAGCAAGTTTTGACTGTTGAATCAGCATCTGCTCCTGATCTTGTTTCTCTTTTGTTATTTTTACTATATCTTTGTTTAGTTCATTTGCCTGTTCTAGAAGTAATTTTGCCTGTAGAATGATTGAAATTTGTTCCATACTTACATGCATGAAGCTATTTATAGTGAAAGGTTTTACAATAAAACCAGAAATATTTAAAGAGAGCAAATCCATAAGTTTTTCAGACTCATTACTAGCAGAGATTACAATAAATTTTTGTTTTGGATTTATCTCTTTTACTTTTTTTATTAATTCTATACCATGCATACCTGGCATATTCAAATCTGTATATATGATGTCGTATTTATTCTGTTTGAACATCTCAAGTGCTTCTGCTCCACTGTTTGCAATATCTACAGACTCAAAAAAACGTTGCGCTATCTCTTTGTAGTATTTTGTGAGTTCAACTTCATCATCTACCATTAGTATGGAGATATTCAAACACATCTGCTTAAACTGTTTTATATCTTCTAAGTTAATATTCATAAAGCATCCTATAGTAGCTTTGTTGATGGAATGGAGAAGTGAAATCCTTGATACTCATCTATTCCTAACTCTTTTAGTGCAAGAAAAATCTCTTGTGTACTAACAAACTCTGCAATTACTTTTATATCTAACTTGTGTGAAAATTCACAAATTGCTTTTATCAAAGTATATGTACGATTATCTTCGAGTATGTTCTTTGTTAAAGAACCGTCTATTTTAATAAAATCAGGATCTAGTTTTAAAATATGTTCAAAGTTTGAATATCCGGAACCAAAGTCATCTATTGCTATTCTTACACCTTTATCTCTAAACTCCTTTAGCACATTCATAACTAATTCATAGTCACTTACTGTCTCGCTCTCTAATATTTCTAGTATTAGTCTATTTTCTACCCCGTATTTTTTTATTTGTGCATGGAGAAATTCAACTCTTAGCGAGTCTGATAAGTCTTCAAAAGATAGGTTTATTGAAAAATCAATATCTTTATCTTGCATAAATGAAAAGGTTTTTTGGACCATTATTCTTGTTAATTTATTATACTGTCTTGTATTTACTGCTGCATCTAGAAAAAAGAAAGGTGATATTAGTTTTTCTTCTCCGTCTTTACACTGTTTTAGACGCATTAGACTTTCATATTTGACTACATTTTGAGACATGTCTACTATGCCTTGAAATACAGGTAAAATAGAATCATTCTTAAGAGCAGACTTTATCTCTTTTTTCCAGTATAGATCATTGATAAGTCTTTTGGAAGTATCCATCTCTTCAGTATATAAAGCGATTGATAAGTTATCTTTTTTTGCATGTTTTAGTGCCATGTCTGCTTTTATAAATGGGCGTTCTTCATTTACACTAGCTCCTATAGTTACTTCAATTTCTATATCTTCTTCTATCTCTTCAAGATAAATTTTTATACTCTCAAAATGCTTTAATAGTTTTTCCTTTTCTGCCTCGAAATTATTTTTAATAGAAGATTTTTTGTTTTTTTGAAGTACAAAACCATCTCCATAAACTCTATAAAGCATGTAATTATTTTCTTTATTGAAATCTTGCAAGTTCTGAGCAAATTTTTTCAAAATTACATTTCCGGACTTTAACCCATAGATATCGTTGAATTTTTGAAAGCCATTAATATCTATTAAATATATTGTCTCATTAGAACTTGAACCAATGTTTTTCATCATATAAGTATGATTTCCAAGATTAGTAAGATTGTCATGATAGAGTCTATGCTCTAGTTCTAGTGTTCTCTCTTTTACTTTACTTTCTAGATTTACATTGGACAACTCAAGTTCTCTTTGATAGCTTTGTATCTCTTTTTGAAGGTGAATTTTCTCAACAGATTTTAAAAGTGTATTAGTAAATTGACTGATCTCTAATGGTTTTAAAAGATAGCCATCTATTCCTATTTGTATGCTAGATATAAAGTAATTTTCTTCGTTATGAGCTGAAAGAATAAGTATCGGTATTGATTTATTTATACTTTTTATCTCTTTTGCCATTTCAAGACCATTCATCTTTGGCATATTTATATCTGTTATTATCATATCAAAGTTATTTTCTTTGAACTTTGCCAAACCATCTTTACCATCTACTGCGACTATAATAGATTTAAAAAAACGTTTTAGCATCTCCATAGTAAATTGTCTTGCATCTTCATTATCTTCTACATAGAGAATATTTAATTTATTACATAAAAGTACACATTCTTGAATTCTATTGTGCATTTATAATCTCCTTTGTATTTATTGGCAGAGCAATTGTAAACCTTGCCCCATCTTCACTATTCTCTACTTTTAAACTGCCTTTACAGTGATCTTCTATAATTGTTTTCGACATATAAAGTCCAAGTCCTGTGCCATCTTTAGCTATTTTAGTACTAAAGTAAGGTTCAAATATATTTTTTATAATATCATCCGGTACACCACCTGCATTATCTTCTACAACTAAATATACATACTCTTCGTCCTTGTACCCACTAATACAAATAAAAGCATCATTAATCTCTTTATCCTGAAGAATATCTTCTGCATTTTTTAGTATGTTAAGCAGTACTTGTCTAACTTCGTTTATATATGTCTCAACTGTAATATCTTCGTTAAATATTAATTTTATATTAATATTTTTTGTTTTAAGAGTTGGCCCTATGATATCTATACTGCTATTTATGAGCTCTTTTATCTCGATTTTTTTTATAATTTTTTCTTCTTTGAAAAACCCCCTAAAATCATCAATAGTTGAAGATAGATGCTGAGAAAGTTCATTAATAGACTCTAGTCTCTCTTGAAAAAAATCTGCCTTATATTGGTCCATCATAATATCTAGTGTTAATGTACCTGAAATCGCAGAGATAGATGCTAAAGGCTGACGCCATTGATGAGCTATCATACTTATCATTTCACCCATCTGAGCTAGGCGAGATTGTTGTAGCATGTGTGATGATTGTTCTTCATTTTTTTTGACTTCTTCTCGCACACGTTGTTCCAAAGATAAGTTAAGAGATTCTAAATCACTCTCAAGCTTTTTCATAGCGGTAATATCATGCAAAAGAACATGTAAAACTTCTTTACCCTTTATTGGAATTTGTGTACGTATAACATCAACAATTACAGATGTTGAATCAGATTTTAGATGTTCCCATTCATAGTGCATAATACTCTCATTTATGATTTTCTTCATGATGTCTGATGATAATGAGCCGTCAGGTTGACGTTCTGGAGAAAAATCACAAGGTTTTTTATTTAATATTGCTTCTTTATTTTCCAGTTTTAAGAGTTTTAAAACGGCTTCGTTACAGTCTATATATTTATTATCTTCCATTATTACAGTAGCATTTGAAGATTGGTAAAAAAGTTTTTCATATACCTCTTTTTGTTCGGCTACTAAGTCCATGTTTTCTTTATATGTTAGTGTTATATATAGACGGCTATAAAATTCTCCCTTACTAAAAGGTTTATGAAGGTAGTCATTCGCTCCATGCTTCATACAGTCTACTATTGTTGATTGAGCATCAACGGATGATATTACAATCATTGGAATATCTTTGAGTTTATGGTTATTTCTTACGCTTTTAATTAATTCAAGACCATTCATATTTGGCATCTCATAATCTGTTATGACTAGATTGATATCAGGGTTTTTATTTAGAATATTTAGTGCTATTTTTCCATCTTCAGCTTCTAAAACATGGAACTTATGTCTTCGTAGTAAGTTTGATATCATTAAACGAAAAAGTGCAGAGTCATCAACTACTAGTATAGTTTCATATTGATTGATTTCTAGTCTCTTTAGCAGTTTTACAGTATCTTCTGCATTTGATATTGAAAATTTATCAATATAATCTACAACATCCTCTTTGACAAGATTTTCTCTAATTTTAGGATTTTCTTCACCACTTAGCAAAATTACAGGGATGCCTTTTTTAACTACATATTTGACTGTAACTTCTGGCTTGTCATCACTGTCTAAAGATATTAAAGCCAGATCTACAGCTGTATCTTTGTTGAGAAGATCTTTAAGCTCTGTAAATGAACCCACACTAAGAACTTCATAACCAAGTGGAGTTATTAAGTTTTTGTAAAAGAGTTGAATTGTTTTACTCTCTTCAAATATTACGGCGAGCTTTTTTTTAGTCATACTATTTCTCCATATCTTGTTGATTTGCAAAACTATTTAATAATTCTATTAGTCTTGAAAGATTAAGTGGCTTTTCTAAGTAGTCTGTAACGCCGGCATGATTTGCAGAGTCTTTAAAACTACTTTCGTTATGTGCAGATAGCAATATAATTGGAACATCTTGATTTATATCTCTGATTTTTTTACTCATTTCTATACCATCCATTTTAGGCATATTTATATCTGACATTATTAATGAAATATCTTTTACTTTAAAAATTTCCAATGCTTCTAATCCATTTTCACAAACAGCTATATTTTTAAAAAAGCGACTTAATAATTCCATAGTAAATTGTCTTGCTTCTTCATTATCTTCTACGTAAAGTAGCTCAATACTATTGCAATATACTATGATTTCTTTCATAGAGGCGTTCATGTTTCTTCTCCATTAAAATATATTGGTAGCACAATTGTAAATAGAGCACCGTTGCTTGTGTTCTCTACTAAAAGTTTCCCTCTACAATGCTCTTGTATAATTATTTTTGACATATAAAGGCCAAGTCCTGTTCCATCTTTTTCTTTTTTTGTACTAAAGTATGGATCAAAAACTTGCTCCGTTATATCTTTAGGTATACCACCTGCATTATCTTCTATACTGATATATATTTCAGTATCTGTTTTATGAACATTTATCCAGATCTTTGGCTCTTTTATTTTTTTATCTAATAATATATCTTCAGAGTTTTTCATTAGATTTAGAAGAACCTGTTTTATCTCATTTGTATAACTTTTTATCTGAGGTTGATCTTCACAGTTAACTATAAGGTTGATGTTTTTGTTTTTTAAAGTTTGACCAATAATTGATATCGATTCATTGATTATTGACTTAACTTCAGAGACTTCTTCTTTTTTATCATTTTTGAAAAAAGTACGAAAATCATCTATAGTTACTGATAGATGCTGTGTTAACTCACTAATAGCTTCTAGTCTCTCTTTAAAAAACTTATTATTAAAGTTGTCCAGCATAAGGTCAAGTGTTAGTGTCCCAGATATTGCAGATATAGATGCCAATGGTTGACGCCACTGATGAGCTATCATACTAATCATCTCTCCCATTTGTGCAAGACGAGATTGTTGAAGCATGTAAGAGGTTTGCTCTTGATTCTTTTTTATTTCAAGAGAGATTCGTTCTTCAAGATTTTCATTACTCTTTTTGAGAGCTATTGTTTTTGTTCTAATCTCTTTTTCTGCTGGCAAAAATATATAAAAAGCTTCAATAAGTAATACAAAAAGTAAAAGTATGATTAGAATTGTTTCTATGTTAACAATATTTTGTATTTTTTGTTCGCTCTCTTTTTGAAGTAAAAGTACAAAAGTGTCAATCTCGGTTACTAATATATTGTGCATTTTCTCAAAAACTTCATTAGTTAGTACGTGCTTTTTTTTATCTTCTATATTGGATGTCTCTTCAAAAGTATCTAAAAATTATTTTATATATGAAATATACTCTTTTTTATTTTGTTGTGCAAAATAATATCCTTTGTTCTTTAGAGTAAGTTCGATTTCCTCGAACTCAATTATTGTCTCTTCTAAGGCTTTTTTATAGTTTTGTGTATAGTTATGCGAGAGATTGTTTACATAATTAAGCATTTTGACCACTAGCATACGTTCTTTGCCGCTTATATTAATGCATCGTGCATATTTGCCTTGGTCTTTTACGAGAAAAAGTGTGCTTGAATAAACAAGTATTGCAAATACTGCTATTAAAATAAGTGCAAAAATATATTTTGCTCTAAAACTTATTTTGTATAAATTCAATGCACTTTCCTTTTTTAAAATTATTATTGTGTAATATTGAGTTTTTTAAATTCTCGTATTAACTCCATCTGACGGTTTGCAATATATTCTCCAATTAGCTTTTTATCTTTTGCACATACTTCAAATAGAATAACGAGATAATAACTACGCTTATTTTCATCTATGCGGTAAACGGTAGCCTCTGTACTTAGTGAAGTTTGCCTGTTGTTTATTTTAAAATTTATTGATAGATTTACCTTTTCATCTATCGCCATTCCTGCCGGTAATGCCTTAATCTCAACTTTCGCAGAAACTTCTGATATATCTATGATAGTTGTCTCTGTTGTAAATTTTATCTCTTTGTAGAAAAGAGAACAGCTTTGTTTTTCACCTGGCTCTAATCTGATAAATTTTCTATCTGTAGCTGTTCTTTGTGAGAATTGCATATCTTTTATTGTGATAGTCTGATTGTCGTTATCTATATTATATATAGACTTACATACGACACTTTGAGGGAATATTTCTGAAGAGATGGTTGTAAACTTTGTTAGCTGCAAGATTTTAAGCTGTGAATTAACAGTTTTTAAAACTATCTCATCATCTGTAATCTTTACAAGTACGGCAGGATTGACAATTGTCAGACCCTTATAAAAGTTATGTATTTTTACTTCTGCAGAGTTGTTTCTTACAATTTGCATAAAAGTTATAACAGCCATTTTATCTTGAGCCATATTATCGTTATTTGTAGATTCACTATCAAACAGAGCCATGAGGTTTAACTCAGTTACATCATCTAAAGAGAGAATATAGTGTCCCTTTTTCTCAGGCACATCTCTTGATTTTAGAATCAGGTGTCTCTTTATACCTTCATGGTTTTCTATTTTTGTATGAAATAGTGTCCCAGAATTTTTAATTGCTTGCTCATACCAAGTTCCTGAGTCTGAACTATAAAGAAATTCTTTATGTTCAAGTAGTAACTTTTCCATATCAAACTTTTCATTAAACTCATCCAGTGTATCTACTCCAAAAAATTCCAAAAATCGCTGATTTGGCAGTATAAAGTTTCCTTCAAACATCATTACTACGATATTGTTCTGATAGTTGAAAATGTTTTGTAGCTGGTTTAAAAATAGACGACGGTTTTCTTCTTTATGAATTGATAAAACAGTATCGTAAATGGCATCTATTAGTTCAGGTATTTTTGTTGGCTTGTTTAGGTATCGAAAGACTTCAAGATTTATAGCTGCATGAAGATGCTCTTTCTCATCATGAGCAGATAAAATTAGAGTTTTGCATTCTGGTTCTATTGCTTGTATTTTTTTTATCATTTTAAAGCCGTTCATTTTTGGCATATTAATATCTGTTATAATAATTTTAGGTTCATGCTCTAGAAATTTTTTATACCCCTCTTCACCGTCATTTGCAATGATAACATTGTCATTTACTCTCTCAAGTAGTTTTTTCATATTGTTACAAAGACCGATGTTGTCTTCTACATATAATAGAGGAATGTCTGTAGAAAGTTTTTTAATTGTCCGTATCTTGTCACTAACCACTCAAGTCCCCTTTATAACGTGCTTTAATAGAATAAAATACATTATACATATATTAAAATTACTTATTACTTAAGGGAAATGTTTAATCACTAAAAGGTGATAATCTATTAGAATGCTAGATAGAGATGAGATGAAATTCATTGTAGATGAAGCTCTAGCTATCTTAAAAGAAAGAAGCTAGCGATAGAATTGTTTAGCTACCCATAGCCCCTACAATAAGTGGTATTATATTATGGCTTTTTGTTTTATCAATAAATCCATTTGCGCCAAGTGTTTCAGCTTCTCTTTTATTATTAGTTCCGGTCATAGAACTGTTGACAATTATAGGAATATTCTTTGTTAATTGGTTGTTTCTAAGAGTTTGAATCACTGTAAATCCTGACATCTCAGGCATCTCAATATCAGTAATAATAGCTGGTATAATTGAAGGATCTGGCATTGCCAAGATATAATCTACCAGTTTTTTTCCATTGTCAAATAGTTTCATTTGAAGATTTGCATGTTTGAAAATCTGTATCAGGTGTCTTTGTGCTGTTTTAGAATCTTCTGCAATTAGTACTTCACCGTTTGCAAGTTTAGAAGGAATAGATAAGTCTTTCATATTTTCAGGTGATTCATTTACATTAACCATAGCTTGAGGAATGACATCTGATAAAAGTTTTTCATAGTCTAAAATAAGACATAAACTTCCATCTTCAAGTCTTGTATCGTTCATAACAACACCATCATCTTTTAGTCTATAGCTGTCAGGTGCATGCATCTCGTTCCAGTTTTTCTTGATAACTCTATATGCTGACATTATTCTAAGACCTATAATAATTCCATTGAAATCACAAATAAGTATATTAGATTTGAGTATTTCTGCTTTAGTCAAATGTGTGCCTAACCATGCAGGAAGGTTTAATATAGGAATTTGAAGTCCACGAAGAATAATAGTTCCCTCAAGTAGCTTGTGTGCTGATGGAATTTGAGTAAGAAAATGATTTTTAGACTCAACAACCTCTCTTGTTTTAAAAACATTGATCGCATAAAATGCAGAATCTTCTTTGTTACTGATTCTAAAAACTAAAAGTTGAAGTTCATTGTTTTTTGCTAAATTTGTAGTGGAATCTACCTTGCTTAAAACTGACATAAGCACCCCCTGATTAAAACTTCTTAAATAGTACCAAAAATAAAATGAATATATGCTTGAATGTTAATAATGAAATGGTAAAATATCTATAATTTTAATATAAGGTATTAATAAGTGAAAATTTTAACAATTCTAATTTTAACGTTTACTCTGTCGTTTGCTAAGGTTTATTATTCAAAAGTTGAGCCATATGAGCTTAGAGATATCTCTTCTAATGTCTCTGGATTAGTTGTGTCAATAGATGAAAATATGATTGGTAAAAAGTTGACTTCAAAAGCTTATATTCGCATAGACTCTGAACTGGATGCTAAGGAATTAGTTTTTATAAAAGAGAAGTTAGAATACTTAAGAGAAATAGTAAAAGTAAATCATGATGTCTTAGTAAATATAGAAAAATCTTTAGTTAGAAAAAGAGAAAACTATAAACGCATAGAGGATTTAAAATTTAAATCATCTGTTGAAAAAGATAAAGAATATTATGATTTAGTATCTAGTGAAAACCTATATCTAAGTACACAAAAAGAGATACAAAACTTAAAAGTTCAGATTACGGACTTAAAACTAAGAGAAGCACATCTTCAAAGAAGTATTGAAGATAAATATTTAAGTGACAAAGATTTTGTACTTTATGAGATATCAGTTAAAGTAGGGCAGGTTGTTGGCATCTCAACACCACTTGCAAAAGTAGCTGATATTTCAAAAGCAATACTTACTATATATCTTGATGAGCCAGATGTAGCAGATGCAAAAAGCAAAGTTATATATATCAATGGTAATAAAACATCATATAAGATTTCACGTGCATTAAACATAGCAGATTCTAAAAACATTTCTAAATATATGGCTCAAATAATTATTGACTCTCCAGAGCTGTTTTCTAAGCTTGTAACTATTGAGTTAAAAGATAAATAGATGCTAGGCAATACAACAGCTTGTCCATTAGACTGTTATGATGCTTGTGGCATCACATATGATAATGGCAAATTGAAAGCTCTAAAAATTGGGCATACAAATGGTTTTTTATGCCCACATATGAATCATTATGAAAAGTATGAAACAATTAAAACACCTAGATATAAAGGTAAAGAGATCACGATGGAAGGTGCATTGATTCATTTGGCTCAGATGCTACGTGAATCTAAACCAAGTGAGATTTTGCACTATAGAAGTAGTGGAAATTTTGCACTGATGCAAGAAGTTAGTGACCACTTTTTTGCTTCTTATGGTGCTACTTTGACTGATGGAACTCTTTGTGATGGAGCCGGAGAAGCTGGAATAACAGAGGGAAGAGGCTCAAACAAAAACATGCCTCTCTCAGAGATAGCAAAGTCTGATGTAGTTATATTTTGGGGGAGAAATCCACATACAACTTCTTCTCATATTCTTCCTCTTATAAAAAATAAAAAAATTATAGTTATAGATCCCATAAAAACAAAAATAGCTAAAATAGCGGATTTACATCTGCAGATAAAACCTCGCGGTGATCTTTATCTTGCGATGTTGCTTAGTAGATTTTTACACATTAATCATGGTTGTGACATAGAGTTTTTAGACAAACATGCAACTGAGTATGAAGAGTTTTATGAACTTACTCAAACTATACGCATCAAAGCAACTTTAGATGAGATAGATATAACTCTAGGTCAAATTGGTGAGTTACTGGAGCTTGTAAAGGGTAAAAAAGTAGCTATTGTTTGCGGTGTTGGTATACAAAAGTACAGAGATGGGGCAGATATAATAAGAGCTATAGATGCCTTTGGAGTTATGCTTGGACTTTTTGGTAAAGAAGGTTGTGGAATCTCTTATCTTGGTTCTTCAAGAGAGCATATTTCTTCGCCTTTTAAAACAAAAGCAAAAAGAGTATCTAAGGTAAATACAGAGTTTTCAAACTTTCAAACCGTATTTTTTCAAGGTGCAAATCCACTCTCTCAGATGCCAGATACTTCAAGAGTAAAAGAGTCTATAAAAGAGACTGCAAATGTGGTTTACTTTGGTCTTTATGAAAATGAGACAAGTGAAGTCGCAAGCTTAGTTATACCGGCTAAGAGTTTTTTATATAAAAATGATGTCAGAACATCATACTCACACAATGCCATGATGTTTATGAATAAGGTTGCAGAGACAGAAATAGGCATAAGTGAGTATGATTTAAGTGCTTACCTTTGCAACTATTTTAATGTTAATATAGAGAGTGAAGAGTTTTATTTAAAGCATTTTAAAAATTTTTCCATTGAAAAAATGGATGGTGTATATCATGTGAAAGATAGAGAAGAAATTCCGTATCAAAATGGTTTTGACACAGAAGACGGGGAGTTTCTATTTTTAGATGAATATGAGAATAATTTAGAAAAAAATGAGATGTTGAACCTCATAACTATGAAAAGTGATACAAGTCTTAACTCTCAGTTTAACCGTCAAGAAAATGTATACCTTAACAGTTCACTGGGTTTTATAGATGATGAAATAGTTAAAATATCTTCTACCAATGGAAGCGTAGAGCTAAAAGTAAAACTGAATGATGATTTAAGAGATGATTGTGTTCTTATATTTAGTGGAACAAAAGGTGTTAATGACTTAACATCTTCTAAGCACTCTTATGAAGGTAAGAGTGCGATTTATCAAGAAAACAGGGTGGAAGTATTTAAAGTTTAGTTACTCTCCATTTTCACGTGAATAACTAAAACTTGTTTCACCATCAGCTTGTTTTTCCACTACTGTAGAAGCTTCTTTTTTAACTTCAGGTTTAACACCTGTTTCTTTTGCCTGTTGTATCTCTTTGTAAACTGTTATTTTCTCTTGAGTTACTGGCTGAGTCTCTTGAGCTACTTCTTTAACTACAACCGCTTCTTTTACTTTAGGCTCTTCTTGTTTTTCTATCTGTTTTATCTCAAAACCAGCAGAAGTGTTTTCTATAACTTCTAAGTAATATTTTTGTGTGCCTTTGGCATCTATTGTTATGCGCTGAATCTGTTTATCATCTCTTATTATTGATATTACAGAACTTGAAGGTTCAAGGTTAAACTTCAACTTTTTGTTATGTATCAGTGTTATATAGTCAAATCTGCCATCTATACTTAGTTTGTATGTATGTTTATCATTTGTAGAGAGTAGTACTTCTACCGAAGGACCTTTGTAAAACATACTATCTTCTTCAAATCCTATTTGCATATTTGAGCATGCTGTAAATATTAGAGATGTTAGAAGTATTGTTAGTTTGATCGCCAGTGATTTCAAGAAAAGCCTTTTTATTTGTTTACGCCATAGTATAAGATTATATATTAAAAATTGATTATATAAGATTGTTAATCATTTATACTATAATACATAAATAATTTTAGAGGTAAAAAAATGAATAATATAAAAGAATTAGATAAAAAATATGTTTTACCTACATACGCTAGAGCAGATGTAGAATTTGTTAGTGGTAATAATGCGAGATTAGTTGATGCTAATGGCAAAGAGTATATAGATTTTACTTCTGGTATCGCGGTTTGTAGTGTAGGTCACGCCAATAAAAGAGTAAACGACGCTATATGTAAGCAGATATCAAATATTACTCATATTTCTAATCTTTATTATACTGCTCCTCAAGCTCGTGCAGCTCAGAAGATTGTTGAAGCCAGCGGATATGATATGAAGTGTTTCTTTGGAAACAGCGGTGCTGAAGCGAATGAGGGAGCTATTAAGATAGCAAGAAAGTTTGGTGAGAAAGATGGTGAAGTAAAAAGATATAAAATAATCACACTTGAACACTCTTTTCACGGTAGAACAATTACAACTGTAAAAGCTACTGGACAAGCTTCTATGCACAACTACTTTGGTCCATTTCCAGATGGTTTTGTGTATGCTGATAATATTGCACAGATAGAGAGCTTAATTGATGATCATACTTGTGCAGTAATGGTTGAACTTGTTCAAGGTGAGGGCGGAGTTCAGCCGCTTGATAAAAAAGCTGTTCAAGATTTAGCAAAACTTTTAAAATCAAAAAATATTTTACTTATGATTGATGAAGTTCAAACAGGGGTTTATAGAACTGGAAAGTTTTTAGCTTCAAATCTTTATGAAATTGAACCGGATGTAGTAACTTTGGCTAAAGGTCTTGGCGGTGGTGTTCCTATTGGTGTTGTTATGACAAAGCTTAAAGAAGTTTTTTCTCCAGGTGATCATGGTTCTACATTTGGCGGAAACTACTTAAGTGCTACTGCTGCCTGTGAAGTGATTGACATCTTAAGTGAGCTGGATGTAAGTGGTGAGCTGACAGAAAGTATAGAGTATTTTGATAGCGAAGTAGAGAATTTTTATGAAGCTCATAAAGGTATCTTTACATCCAAAGTAGGCATCGGAATGATGTGTGGACTACGTGTTAAAGATGCAGATACTTTGGCTAAAGTTATATCAAATGCTAGAGATGAAGGCGTTATGGTCTTAAAAGCAGGTAAAAACACTCTTAGACTTTTACCTGCACTAACAATTACAAAAGAGGAAATAGATGAAGGTTTTAACTCTCTTAATCGCGCTGTCGCTTCTTTGTAGCACAGCTTTCGCGGCAGATGAAAAAGATCAGCCGCTAGATGCATATATCTCTAAAAACAAAAAAGATCAGTTCAAGTATGACTATGACAAAGTAGAAGCTGACAGTTCTAAACTTCGTGACTCATGGATAGCACCGTTAAACCTTCAGTACAGCTACTCAAAAAGTAATCCTTATACTGACGAGCAGACTTCAGAAAATGCTGCTGTGAAAATGGACCAGCCAATTTTTCAAAGTGGTGGAATCTACTACGGAATTAAGTTTGCAGAAGCTTCAAGAGTCTATGCAAACTACTCTGTAGAAGTTGCAAAAAGAAAACTGGTTAAAGATGCTATCTCACTCTTGATGCAGATAAAGCAGATGGACTTAAAGATAGAGCGTCAAAAGCTTCAGATACAAAACTCTGAGATAAGTCTAGAGCAGAAAAAAGAGCAGTACTTAAGTGGTCAACTTGACTCTGGCTTTTTAGACAATGCTGTTATTGAGAGAAACTTCGTTATACAGAACTTGTACGACATAGAGACGAACAAAGAGAGACTTATCTCAAAGTTTAACTCTATTAGTGACTTGTCTTATGCAGATGGGAAAATACCACACTTAGATATGCTCAATGAAGAGCAGTTTTTAAAGTACAACATCGTGTTAAATATGTCTGAAAGTGATATAGAAAAAACTAAGTACAACAAAAATGTTACTACTGCTAAGTACCTTCCTCGTGTTAGCATCACAAGTGGTTATAACTGGAGTAAAAGTGACAGTGCATTTCAGTTTGGATCAAAAGAGAAAAATTATTATGACTATGGTGTAAAGGCTTCTGTTCCACTTGATATTAATACTTTTAGAGACATAGAATCTTCAAGAATAGACTATCTGAAATCAAAACTTGTTATTGAAGATAGAAAAAGAGAGCTCCGTGCGCTGTTTGAACAGGTTATGCAAAATATCAATAATTTTGAGAAAAAGAGATTGCTTAGTATAGAAAACAGAGAACTATATGAAAAACTGCTTTCTGAGACAAAAGATATGTTTAGTGCAGGATATAAAACAAGTTATGATGTGGATCTGTTAGAGAACTCAGTTTCCATACAGATAATCGATCAGTCGATTTTTGAGATAGATAAACAACTAGAACTATTAACACTATATGAAATGTACAAACATGAAATTTAGCGAGTATATGGGTGAGTGGCTTTATGGAAATGACGGCTACTACGCAACTTATAAAAACATAGGAAAAGAAGGTGACTTCTACACCGCTGTAAGTACAAGTAAGTTCTTTGGCGGAAGTGTAGCAAGACACATCATCTCTTTATTAGATGAAGGCTTTTTAGAAAAAGATGGAGTCATCTGTGAGATAGGTGCTCACCACGGTTACTTTTTAGCTGACGTAATCGAGTTTATATACACTCTGAGACCAAAACTACTTACTACCTTGAAGTTTGTCATCATAGAGAGATTTGATGACCTTCAGGAGCAGCAGAGAAACTATTTTGAAGAATCATTTGGAGACGCTGTAAGTCTAACTCACTACAAGTCTCTAAGTGAGCTAAAGTGCAAAAATGCGTTTTTCATTGCAAATGAGATATTTGATGCATTTCCATGTGAGCTTTACTATAAAGGTAAAACAGGAAGAGTAGATGGTCATAACGTTGAGTTTGATGTAGATAATGACTGGGTAGATGCTAAAGCCAAGAAGTACAACAAAGACAGAGGCGAAATAGCCATAGGTTATGAAGAGTTCGCAAAAGAGATGGCCAAGTCTTGTGAGAAGTTTGAGTTTATGAGTTTTGACTATGGTGAGATGGTAGCTCGTCCTGACTTTTCCATAAGAGTCTATGCAAAACACAAAGTCATACCGTTTTTTGAAGAAGATATAAACCGCAAAGAGCTTTTTGGAAAGTCTGACATAACCTATGATGTTACCTTTGAGCATGTAAAAGATGCTTTTGAAGAAGCAGGGGTTGAATTTATAGGATTAAAGGCTCAAATGGTTGCGCTTGTTGATATGGGAATATTAAATCTTTTAGAGATGCTCAAAGAGAATGTAGATGACAAAATCTACGAACAAGAACTTCAAAAAGCGAAGATGCTGATTATGCCAAACTTTCTTGGTGAGAGATTTAAGATGATACGGTTTAGAAAGAACAAAAAGTAAAACTACTCCCAAAAATAAATATCTGTTCACTCGTTTAATAGTGAATGAATCTCCATTTTTGCTACAAGTCCTTACTCTCCTGAGTGGGAATGAACACTATGTAAATGTAGATACTGGATGCTATATGCATACATACGGCTATAGTCAGTTAAGTGCTTACTGCGTAGAAAACGGTGAGATTATAAGTGTGCAAAGAGTTTTGGATGGATACAAAAAAGTTGTAAAAAAAGAAACTTATTAACTTTAAAGAAGCTTTCTCTTATTTTGAACTCATTTTCATAACAAGATCATTATACTTCATTAGCAAACTAGATGTATAAAAAGATATTGCTAATCCTTTAACATAATCTAAGGCGTTTAAACAAAACTCATATTCTTCAGTAGTGAAAGATGGATTTTCTGTGTTTTTAAAACGACTGTTGAATAGTTTATGTGCAATAAATAAATTAGACCGTAAGCTATCTCCATTACTGTAGTTTAGAGTAGGCATATTTAAGATTAGCCAGTTTGCTTGTTTCTTTGAAACATCTACTATCTCTTTGCCTTCTATTAAAGAAGTCTCACCACTGATAACTTGTTTTACTAACTTACAGTTGTAACTTGTACACTTGTGTGGACGGTCATGATAAACAGAACAAGAGCCTTCTTGAAAAAATGAGCATGGAAAATTCATTTCTATTTTATTATTTGTTGATGAGACATTAGCTTCAGGAAGTCTCTTATATGCATTACGTGAAATTGTAACATGAGAAAATATAGCACCAGTACAACAGAGTCCACAAGCCATACATAACTCTCCACTTGCTATTGCTGAATTCATCGTTAAGGTAGATTTTTCTTGTGATTTATGTATAGGAAATTCGCATTCTGATTTCAAATTAGACTGCCTTTGTGTGCATTTATTTACTAAAGTTTAACTGCTTAATATTATAATATCATTAAAACTTGAGATATATTTATAAATCTGCTTTGTATTTATGAAAGAAGTTGTACATTGTCAAAATTACACCCCAGGGGTTGAATCTCCACTTTTTAACTAGTTCCTATCGAAGACGATAGGAACGAAAAAATGAGGACGAGCGTTGGCTCTAGTATTTCGCTCCCTTGCCATCCTTGTAGACTACCTCGTTATACAGCTCCCACCATGCGCGTGCAAGCCCAGATTCGGCTTGGCAACCAGGCCATTGTCTCTTTTCTATAGGTAGCTCTAATAATGCACGTATTGGCTCATCTTTGAAGCCTCCATACGCCATAGCATCTGCATAATCAGCAGAGTAGACAATGAGCTTGATGTTTGCCCAAGCCATTGTTGAGTAGCACATTGGACAATGTGCGCCAGATGTGTATAAAGTTGCACCTGACAGCTCATTTAGGCCGTAGCCATTATCCATGTGTAGCCTGACGTATGGCGTTCATCTCTCCGTGACGTGACGGGTCACCCTCTTTGAGTACAGTGTTCCATCCTTCCCCAAGGATTTTTCCATCTTTATAAATCACTGCACCGAAGAAGCCTCCATCAGGTGCATGGCCTTTGAGTGCTTGCATTGGATTGTGAGCACCTAGTTTAATTGCGCGTCTTATGTGTTTTCTGTGCGTTTTAGTCTCTTTGCTTGAAGAACCTACAGAACACTGAACGTTGTCATTTGATCCTGCACCTTCAACTACAGCAAATTTTTTAGGTGGTGTATTTGGAGCCTCATTTACCCATTTTTGTGTTTGGGCAGGGGTATAACCATAGAAGGTACTTGGTTGCTTAGAGTCTGGCGTAGATGCAATAGCCATTACGGAAAACATATAGAACATAGCGATTGATAAGATTAATAATCTTTTTTGAACTTTCATATTGTTAGCTTGTAGTAGTCTACACTGATTTCCTTAAGAATCTATTATAATGTTTGGAAGATAAATGGAGAGATTAGAAAGGCTTAAAGCCCTCCTATCATTTTTATAAGCTCTTCGGGTCTATTAGAATTTTTAATAGCGTTCTCTTTTGTGATAGTTCTTTTTTGAAGTAGTTCTATCAGCTCTTGAGTCTGAGTGGTCATGTTCGTTTCTTTTTGATTTAGCTGCATTTGAGAGTAAATCTGGTGAACTTTGTCTTCACGTATCTGATTCTGAACAGCTGGATTAGTTATGAGTATTTCCAGAGCTGCAACTTTGCCACCACCTACTCTAGGAATAAGTGTTTGAGATATTACAGCAACAAGTGAAGAAGCCAGTTGCGCTCTTACTTGTGCTTGCTCTTGTCCATCAAAAACATCAATGATACGGTTAATAGTTCCAGGTGCAGAGTTTGTGTGCAGAGTTCCAAAAACCAAGTGACCAGTCTCAGCTGCTGTTAAAGCTGCACCAATAGTCTCAGCATCTCTCATTTCACCGATTAGTATAATATCTGGATCTTGTCTTAGTGCAAATTTTAATGCAGCAGCAAATGAAGCAGTATCGTTTCCTACATCTCTTTGAGAAAATAGTGACTTGATGTTTTTATGAACGAACTCAACTGGATCTTCGACAGTGATTATATGTCTTCTTTCTGTCAGGTTTATTTCATGAAGCATAGATGCGAGAGTAGTTGATTTACCACTACCTGTAGGACCTGTTACTAGAATTAGACCTTTTTCTTTTTTTACAAGTTCTTTAAAAATTGGAGGATTTCCATACTCATCAAGAGTTGGAATATCTATAGGTATCATACGAAAAGCACAGGCTATCCCACCGATAGTTCTGTAGTAGTTGGCACGAAAACGTCCAACTTCTTTTAACTCAAAAGAAAAGTCAAGTTCATTAGCATCTTCAAATACTTTCTTTTGCTTGTCTTCTATGAGCGAGTAAGCCATCTCTTCAATATCTTTGGCATTTAAAACAGCCAAATTAAGTGGACGAAGTTCTTTATCTATTCTAATCTGTGGTTCACTACCAACAACAAGGTGTAAATCACTTGAACCGTAGGCTAAAACACTCTTGAGCAGTTTTTTTATATCAACTACTTTTTTGACTTCTTCACTCATAATAAGACTCCCTAGATTACTCGATTATTTTTGGAACTATAAAGAAATGGTCACCACTTAGAGGTGCATTTTTTAGTATATTGTCATTAACGCTAGCATCACAAAATGGTGTGTCTTCTCTAGTAAATGTACCATTGTCACTCATAGCAAAGTTATCATCGACACCATCAGTATTAAGGGAACTTAAATTATCGACAAAACTTACTATTTCAGACAATTGTCCTATAATTTCTTCTCTTTTATCTTCTGAGACTTTTAAAAAAGATAGTTTTTCTAATTTAGTTAGTAATACGTCATCTACTTGCATATGTATCCTAGTTTTATAATTTTATATGATTGTAACAAAAAAAATCTATGTGTTTGATGAAACTTTAACAAACTATGCGATATTATTTTAAACTTTTTGAAAAAATATAGTTAAGTAAGGAATATTTTTGAGTATTAAAAATAATATCGAAATGGTAAGAGAAGAGTTGAATTCTGAAGAGAAGTTTTTTGAAAAAGCTGTTATTACAGAGAAGTTTATAAAAAAGTATAAAAACTTAATGATTGGAGCAGTTGTTGTTTTAGTTGTTTTAGTTGGGGCAAATGTAGCTTATAGTATAAATAAACAGAGTCAAATTACAGCAGCAAATGTTGCTCTTTTAACTCTAAGTGAAGATGCTACAAACTCTGAAGCACTTTTAACATTAAAGAGTATCTCTCCTGAGCTGTACGATGTATGGGTTTACTCTAATGCAGTTGCTAAAAAAGACATGATTACTATGAAAGAGCTTACAAATTCTTCAGCAATAATGGTAGGTGATTTAGCAAAGTATGAACTGGCACAAGATACAAAAAATGCAGCTTCACTAGACGCTTATGCTTCAAAGCAAGATGCTGTATATAGAGATTTAGCTTTAGTTCAAAGTGCTATTATACTTATGAGTAATTCACAAATCCAAAAAGCTCATGAGAAACTATCTCAAATATCTCCTCAGTCTTCACTAAACAAGATTGCTAATGCACTTCTTCACTACGGAGTAAAGTAGAATTTTGAAGAAGTTTGTTCCGCTATTTGCTATCGTATTAATTCTTGTTTTTACAGGATGTAGTTCTAAAGAAGTTTTCAAACCAAAACTTGTAAAAGATGATTGGGCATATCATGGAACAAATGAAGAAAAAATCGTTGATGTATCTTCAGATGTAGCTATGTTTGAGAGTAGAAAAGTGCTCTTAAAAGATAAAGCTATAGAAACTACAATTGAGGAATCATATAGACTCATTGGTAGTAGTGATGGTTGGGTTATAAGTTCTACTATTGACGGGCAGTTAATTATCGACTTCATTGAAGATAAGTCTATGAAAAAGAAATTTAATCTTAAAAAGACTATTGCAGGTGCAAGTGTAAAAGATGATATTTTAGCTGTATTATTTGCAGATAACGAGATGGCACTTTATTCTATATCTGGTGAGAGTCTTTTAGTTAAAGTTCAAGGCAGTGCTCCTGTAGTTGTTGATTCTAGAATAGTAAATCCGTATTTTATGAATGATTTAGTTCTCTTTTTAACTCTTGATGGAAAAGTTGTTATTCTCAACTCAAAGCTAAAAAAGAAATTAAGAACTACTATAGTCTCTTCAGAAGATAATTTTAATAACATTATTTACTTCAATGTTATTGACAATAAACTAATTGCTGCAACGGGAACTAAACTTCTGTCTATGGCTGAAAAAGAGGTTAGAGTTAGTTATGAAATTCGAAATATAGCTTATTCTGGCAAAGATATCTTTATTACAACAAAGCAGGGTGAAGTTATCTCTTTAACTCCTGATCTTCAAGTTAATGCAAAGGTAAAGTTTCCATTTGCTCACTTCTTAGGACTAATAGTTCATAATGATAAAATATATGCTTTAGAACAAGAGGGTTATTTAATAGAAATTTCCAAAAACCTCCTCGAGTATAGTATATATGAAGTAGACATAGAAGATGGTTTCATTTTTGTAGCTGACAAGAAGTTCTACATAGATGATGAGTATATCTCACTTGAGCAATGAGCTAGAAGCTTTTATAGAATATATAAGTGTAACAAGAGCACTTAGTAAAAAAAGTGTCGAAGCTTACAAAGGTGACTTATCTTCTATAGAAGATGAGTTGCAAATTCCTCTTATCAATCTCGAATCAAACAGCGTTCTTTCTTTTTTATCTAAGTATAAAAACAAAAGAACACTAAACAGAAAACTCTCTGCTATCAACGCTTTTTTTGATTTTTGCTATAAGAGTCATTTCAGCGCGGAAAAAACAAAATATAAATTTGCCAAAATCCCAAAACTACTTCCGAAATTTTTATCATATAAAGAGATACAGAATTCTCTTTTACTTATAGATAGAAACTCATGGCTAGGTCTTCGTGATTATGCTTTGATAATATTTTTGTTTGCGTCTGGAGCACGTATAAGTGAGTGTCTTGCTCTTAGACGAGAAGACATAGAAGATGGATGGCTTCATATAAGACATGCTAAGGGAGAAAAAGAACGTATAGTTCCAGTGGCAAAAGTAGCACTGGATGCTATTAGTACATATCTAAATGAAAAACCAAAAGAGAATGAATATGTTTGGTGTAACTATAAAGGTGACGCGCTAAGCCGCATATCTGCTTACAAAATTACGCAGAAGTATCTCAATGTATCTCCGCATGTACTTCGCCACTCTTATGCAACATCACTCATCAGTGGTGGAGCAGACTTACGCGTTGTTCAGGAACTACTTGGACATGCTTCACTTTTGACAACGCAAATATATACACATATACAAAAGCAGGATTTAAAAGAGACGGTTGAAGTTTGTCACCCATTGGCATAAACTATTATAATTTTTTACTAATTTAAAAAAAAAGCATATTCTATATTCTATTTGAATATAATTGAGATGCTTTATGTGAAGGACCTTTATAATTGAACAATACTATTAAAAATTCTATTCTGTCAGTGCCATTTCTAAAGTCACTTTTTTTCATTCAAAATGAGTGGCATCAGCACGGTGTTTTTCTTCATACACTTCGAGTTACATACTACACAATCAAAGCTAAAGATTTTACACTTATTCCTGCCGCTCTTCTGCATGATATAGGTAAGCCGTTTTCTGCTTTTAAAAAAGACGAAAATGATATAAAATATGGAGAGTATAGTTTTACTGACCATGAAGAAGTAAGTTATCAAATCATAAAAAACTGGCCCTTTATGAGTGAGTACACAAAAAATATAGTCAGATATCACTACCTAATACGCGATATAAAAAAGAGTAAAAAAGAAAACTATAAAAGATATGAAGTCAAAAAAGCTATCTGGGAATCTCTAAGTGATGAGATGCATGAAGAGTTGGAAAGGTTTTTGCTTTATGATGATTTAGGTAAGGGAAAAAAGAGAAGATAGAAGCTTCTTAGCATCTAACACTATCGTAACAATTTTTTTGTAAAATAAAGTAATAAATATTATGAACTTTGATTTCTCATATAAATATATGTATTTTATCTATTTGTGTAATAAGACAATATAGTTTTTTTTCTATATTATCCTTTGTTTTTCAATTTATTAAAGTTTTTTCTATGATTAATCAAATATTATGTGGAGTTTTATATATATGATAAAAAAGTTTATACCTTTTTTGGTTATACTTGGTTTAGTTGCCCTTATTGTAACTATTTTCCTTTCAGTGGCATCTCAAAAACAGATGATAGTTATCAAAGAGGGTAACGCCTATAAAGAGCCATTTGAGATGATTGTTAACAAATATCAAGATAGTGACTGTGGAATGGTTATTGATAATATGAACTATATTTCACAAGTAATCTCACCAACTGGAAAGACTTGGTTTTTTCACGATCATGGTGGTTTTGTTAAATGGCTTGAAGATAAAGAGTTTAGAGATGAAGCTGTTATCTGGGTTATGAGTAGAGATACAAAAAAATGGATTGATGGCAGAAGTGCATACTATTCACTAAGAGATAAAACACCTATGGGTTATGGATTTGGTGCCTATGAGAAAAAAGCTTCTGCGCATGTAGATTTTGATACAATGCGACTACGAATGTTAAGAGGAGAAACTCTTAATAATCCACATATAAGAAAACAACTTTTAGGACAGTAGTGGAAACAGTAAATATATTAACAATTATAAGCATTGCTTTTTTAGGTTCTTTTGGTCACTGTATAGGTATGTGTGGTGGAATAGTTCTAGCATACTCTACTATAAAAATAGAACCACAAAGTTCTAAAGTCTCACAGAGTGTTGCGCATCTTCTTTACTCATCAGGCAGAGTTCTTACTTATTCCATACTTGGTGCTATGTTTGGTGCTTTAGGTGGAGTTGTCACATTTTCAAATAATGCAAATGGAGCTCTTCTTATCTTTGCTGGTATTGCGATGGCTTTAGCGGGCCTTTCACTTATGGGTAAGATAAAGTTTCTTACTCTCATAGAACATTCATTTTCTTCCTCATCACTATATAAAAATGCTTTTAAAAAAGTTTTAAACTCAAAATCAAATCTTAGTTTTTTTGTTCTTGGCATGTTAAATGGTCTACTCCCTTGTGGTTTTGTATATTTCTTCGCAATAACTGCTGCTAGTACTGCTGATCCCCTTTATGGAGCTTTAGTCATGGCTATATTTGGAGTTAGTACTATTCCGGCAATGTTTGGACTTGGATTTTTAGCATCTCTTACATCTGCAACAAGTTTTAGAAACATGATGATGAGTCTTGCATCTATAGCAGTTGTTCTTTATGGAGCATACACAATTTACAATGGATACGACTATATAGCAAATCCTAAAAAATCACTTACAGAGTGTCACAACTAATATTTACAAATATTTTACATTTAGATATTAAGTTTTTTTATATCTAAATAAGTGTAGTATTAAGTACAGGAGTGCTCTATGGATGGTAATTTTAATAAAAAATTCTTAAAAATACTAGTTACTATAATTACTCCTATTCTCGTAATTATGTTAGTTTTTAGTCTTTATCTTTATGATAGACTTAAGGATGAGAAGAAGGCATTTCTTTTTGAGAAATCTGCTGTTATATCTAGTATGATTTCTAATGTTGCTAGCTTTGACAGAGAGTATTCAAAAGAAAAAGAATTTGCGTATCTCCCCTCAACTGCAACAATTTCTCAAGTCCAAAATACATTTCAATCTCTTGATGAAAAAGAACTTCAACTAGAATATTTGTTAGGAATGATATATGATGATCATATAGATTTTATAGCTTATTCTGGTCTAAAACCACCTCCAGTAAAATTGAAAGACTCTTATTTAGTCATTCCAATGCGAAAAGCACTATCAGGGAAGAGTGGAGTAAGTGTAGAACTGAATTATAAAAATGAAAAGGTTTTTGCTTCCTACCACCCAATAGCAAATACTAAATGGGGACTTGTTGTTGAACAGCCTTATAGTCGCCACATAAAACCTCTTTATCAAACCGCTATGATGAGTTCATTCGCAGTAATTTTACTTATAATAATTTTATATTTCATTTTAAAAAGATACGATGCAAAACATCAGAAACATATTCAATATAGCGAGCATAGGTTTCAACAACTGGTAGAGAGTAGTGATGACTTCATTTGGGAAGTAAATGCACATGGAGTATATAAATATGCCAGTAAACAAGTTGAGAATATTTTGGGATATACAAGCCAGGAAGTAGTTGGAAAAACACCTTTTGATTTTATGACTACTGAAGAAGCAAAAAAAGTTGCTGTAAAGTTTATGAAACTTATAGAACAAGAAGAAAGAATAGTTAACTTGGAAAATATAAATATACATAAAGACGGGCATGAAGTATATCTTCTAACCAGCGGTACACCTTTTTTTGATGAGAGAGGAAAAATATTGGGATATAGAGGGATAGATAGAGATATTACCCCCTTAAAACAAAAGCAAAAAGAGATTGAACATTTAGCCTTTTATGACACTCTGACAGGTCTCGCAAACCGTCAAAATATAAACGATAGAATTTCTCAGGAGATAAATTATACAAGAAGAAATAACTTTGAATCAGCACTGCTTTTTCTTGATTTAGATGATTTTAAAGTAATAAATGACACACATGGTCATGACCATGGCGATGAAGTTTTAAAGACTGTATCTCATAGAATACTAAAATCTATACGAAGTTTTGATATTGCAGGAAGAATAGGTGGAGATGAGTTTGTTATATTAGTTAGAGGTGTGCAGGAAAACAATGAAAACAGTTTAGATCATTTAGAAAGTCTACTTAAAAGAGTTCTACAAGAGATAAATGAGCCCATCGTTGTTAACAGTTTTTCTCACCATGTTGGGGTAAGTATTGGTGTTGCAATTCTCCCAAGGGATGGTGATAATTTAGAAGAGATTCTTAAGTGTGCAGACAATGCCATGTATGAGGCAAAACATCTTGGAAAGAATCGTGTGGTATTTCATAAAAAAGTGATATAATAACTTTAAAAAAGGCTTGGTATGAAAAGCTCGATTGTCGATAGTATAAAGTCGCTTCCTCCACTCTCAAAAACAATTGTAGATATTAATAAAATTTATGCAAATGAAGATGCCTCTATACATGATTTGGCTAAGGTAATTGAACATGATCCTATGATTGTAGCAAACCTTTTAAAAGTGGCAAATTCACCTTTGTATAGCTTTGGTAGAGAGATTAGAAATGTCGCACAGGCAGTTAGTCTTTTTGGTATGGGTATGACTCGTACTATCGCTCTTGGGAACTCTGTTAGAAAACTGCTAAATGTTGATATGCAACCATACGGCATCACTTCTGAGAAGTTTGCAGATGTATCAAGTATGCAAGCTGCATTTATTCATAAATGGTATAAAAATATAAACAAAGAAAAAGCAGATAAACTTTATCTAAGTGCATTTTTGCAAGAGACAGGGAAAATACTTATAGCAAGTGCAATTATTCAAGATGATGAAACTATCAGCTTTAAATCAGAGATTGAGAATTCAAACAACTTGGCAATGGTTGAGAAGGCTTATATAGGAGTTACAACTTCTGAAATTACTGCAGAAGTATTTGAGCACTGGGGATTTGATAGAGAGTTTATTGAGATGATTAGATTTGCAGATAACCCAAAAGAAGCACCAGAAGAGTTAAGAGAATATTCAACGGCACTAAATATTGTAAAAACTATTCTTCCAGTAAATCAGCCACTATCTGAGAGATCTATAAACTTTGGTCTTAAGCTGGCTGAAGATGCCGGATATCAAAGAAGTGTTTTAGAAAAGGTAATAGAAGAAATGACAGAGAGCCATATAGAAACAGCAGAGGGTATGAATGATTAAAACAGTTACCGTAATAGATACTTTTGGTTTTTTCTTTCGTAGTTTTTATGCACTCCCACAACATTTAAAAAACAAAGACGGTTTTCCAACCGGGCTTTTAACTGGTTTTACAAACTTTATATCAACTCTACAAAAACAGCATGACAGTGACTATCTGATTTTTGCAATCGATACTAAAGGTAATACATTCAGAAATGAAGTAGACCCAAACTATAAAGCAAATCGTACTGCTCCTCCAGAAGAACTTACTATGCAACTCCCTATTGCTATCGAGTGGATAGATAAGATGGGTTATAAAACTTTAGGTCAAGTTGGTTTTGAAGCAGATGATCTTATTGCAACGGTTGTAAAACATGCAAAAGAAAAGGGTTACAATGTTCGAGTTGTATCTCACGATAAAGACCTGTATCAGCTTATAGATGATGGCAGAGTTGTAGTAGTAGATGCTATAAAGCGCAAGAGCATGGATGAAGATGCATGTTTTCTTAAGTATGGGGTAACTCCAAAGCAGTTTATAGATTATCAGTCTATTCTTGGAGATAGTGCAGATAATGTTCCAGGTGTTAAAGGTATTGGAAAAGTTGGTGCTGAGAAACTTTTAGTTCAGTATGGCGACCTAGATAATATATATGCAAATATAGATGAAATTAAGCCTCCTGGCATTCAAAAGAAGTTAAGAGACTCACAAGATGAGGCTTACATGTCAAAAGTGCTTGTGACGCTTAGAGATGATATTTTAGAAGAATTTGACTTTGAAGAGTACAAGATGGATGTTGAACATCCATTTTTAAATATCTATGATGAACTTGTGCAGTATGAGCAAAATGCAATACTTAGAGTCCTTCATGCTAAGAATATGGTTAGTGACGAAGCTAAAGAAGAAGCTGTTTTGAGAGTTGAAGAGGTAAAAGAAACTAAAAATCTTGATTTTAAAGCTACACTTATTACAGATAATGAAGAGTTGCAAAAAGTTTTACAAGCTTTAAAACCAGAAACTATTGTTGCTTTTGATACTGAGACAACAGGTCTTGATTATGAAAAAGACAAGTTAGTAGGTTTTAGTTTTAGCTTTAATGATGATGAGGCTTTTTATGTGCCATTCGCACACTTTTATTTAGGTGTTCCTGATCAGATAAGTGAAAAAGATGCAGCTTTGGCTATGAAAAAAATATTCAACTCAAAAGTTGTAGGTCACAACATCAAGTTTGACCTACACTTTGTAAGTAGATTTTTAAATGATGATATGCTAAATATTTATTCAGACTCTATGATACTAGCATGGCTGATAAATCCAGAAAGTGCTTTAGGTCTTGATAAATTATCAGACAAACTGTTAGATCACACGATGCTCGGTTTTAAAGACACAGTGAAAAAAGGTGAGACTTTTGCATCTGTTGAACTAGAAGACGCTTCTAAATACGCAGCTGAAGATGCATACATAACTCTAAAACTTTTTAATCTTTTTAACGAAAAGCTAAAACTTCAAGATGCAACACACCTCATAGATGAGTCACAAAATGTAGAAGTACCTTTTATAACTACACTTTTGGGTATGGAAAAAGATGGCATTAGAGTAGATGCTGAGTTCTTAGAAGTGTTTTTAGTTGAAGTTAAAGAGACACTTTTAAACTTGACTAAAACTATTTATGAACAAGCCGGTACTGAGTTTAACATTAACTCAACAAAACAGCTTGGTGTTATTTTATTTGAGCATCTTGGGCTTCCTGTTGGTAAAAAAACAAAGACAGGTTACTCAACTGATGAGAATGTTCTGAGTTCATTAAAAGATAAGCATGAGATAATATCATCACTCTTAGAGTACCGCGAGATCTATAAGCTTTACTCAACTTATATTGAACCTCTTTTAAAACTAAGTCTTGAAGATAAAGAAGGACGTATCCATACTTCCTTTGTTCAAACTGGAACAGCGACAGGAAGACTTAGTTCAAAAAATCCAAACCTTCAAAATATACCGGCAAGAACTTCACAAGGCTTGAAAATAAGAGAAGCGTTTGTAGCACCTGAGGGTAAAAAGCTTATAGGTATAGATTACTCTCAAATCGAGCTTAGACTTCTTGCTCACTTTTCTCAAGATGCTGTTTTAGTAGATGCATTCAGAGCGAACAAAGATATTCACTTACAGACTGCTATAGCTCTTTTTGGTGAGGAAGAAGCTCCTAGCAAAAGAGCGGTTGCAAAGACTGTAAACTTTGGGCTTCTTTATGGAATGGGACAGAAAAAACTCTCAGAGACTTTGGGCATCACAACTAAAGAGGCTAAGGAAATCATAGAGAAATATTTTGAATCATTTCCAACAGTAAAAACTTATTTTCGCTCTATTGTAGATAATTCAAAAGAGATGGGCTATGTTGAGACACTGTTAAAAAGACGTAGATATTTTGATTATGAAACAGCATCTCCGATGTTTAGAGCAGCATACGATAGAGAGTCTGTAAACAGTGTGTTTCAGGGTAGTGCATCTGACCTTATAAAACTATCCATGAATAAGATAGCAACAGTTATAAAAGAAGAAAAACTAAATGCAAAAATGCTTTTACAAATTCACGATGAACTTATTTTTGAAGTAGATGCAGATGAAGCCGAGATGCTTGGAAACAGGTTTAAAGAAATTATGGAAAATATATATGAGTTAAATATTCCTCTCGAAGCAAGTATGAACATAGGCGATAACTGGGGTAAACTAAAATAGTTAATATAAGTGCAGTTTTATATAATATATAATACCATAGGATAGAATGTTTAAATATATTATAAAGAATTTATATGAACTTATCCATGCAGAAATATGTTACAAAAGCAACTGTTGACCGTATATATGATAATTCCAAGAATGGCATAAGCGGTCATTTTATAGTGTTACTCTTATCTTCACTTCTTTTTTGGAATAATATACCACCTTTGATTATTGCTTTTGGTTTTATCTCTCATTTGCTTATTCTTTCCAGACGACTCTATCTTCGTAATGAGTACAACAAAGTAAGAGAGAGCCTTGTTGATTTGGTAGATATTAATAGCTGGCTTAGTAAATACAGAAGATGTATGTTTTTAAGCGGTCTAGCCTTTGGTTTGATGATATTTTTTTTTGACAACTTATCTATTGAGTACCATTTTTTAATTTTATGTATTTCTGTGGGGCTTAGTGCTGGAGGTCTTTATACATTAGGTGAATCATTTAGCATCTATGCATTTTATGTTATAACAATGCTTGGAAGTGCATTAGTGTGGATTGTGCAACAAGATGCAGATGTATATAGAATAGGTACAATATTAATCATAGTAGCTATTTATTATAATCTTTCTTCTGGGCGACGTTACGCAAATAATTTTAAACAAATAATTTTAGAACAGCATAGTGTATCAGAGTATATTAAAAAGCAAGAAGAGATGCAAAATGAACTTCTTGAACAAAAAGATATCTTAGAACATCAAGCGACACACGATGCACTTACCGGCTTACCAAATCGTATTTTATTTAATGACAGACTTGAGCAAAGCATACAAAAAGCAAAAAGAAACGATACGCAGATAGCACTGTTTTTTATTGATTTAGACCATTTTAAAGAAATAAATGACTCTCTTGGCCACCATATAGGAGATGAAGTCCTTAAGGTTGTTGCAACTAGACTGAATCTGGTTATTCGTTTAGAAGACACCCTTGCTCGTCTTGGTGGTGATGAGTTTACTATTATTATGGAAGATATTAAAAATATACAGTATGTAATTTTTTTCTCACAAAAAATTCTAAAAGTCTTACTAGAGCCAATCTCTGTAAATAATCAAAATCTATACCTCTCTAGCAGTATAGGAATTAGTCTATTTCCTCAAGATAGCACAGATTTAAATAATCTTTTAAAGTACGCAGATACCGCTATGTATAAGGCAAAGTCTGAAGGACGAAATAATTTTCAGTTCTACTCCAAAGAGATGACAGAATTGGCTTTTGAGAGAGTTATTATGGTTGCTAGTCTAAAGCAGGCCATTATCAAAAAAGAGTTTGTTGTTCACTATCAACCACAGATAGATGCAAAAAATAAAAAGCTTGTAGGAATGGAAGCTTTGGTTAGATGGGAACATCCTACATTAGGTTTAGTATCACCTGCAAAATTTATACCTCTGGCAGAAGATACAGGGCTTATTGTAGATATTGATATACTTGTTATGGAGATAGCAATGATGCAGGTCTCAGAGTGGCGTAGAGATGGATTGAATCCAGGTATTTTATCTTTAAACCTAGCTATAAAACAGTTAAATCATGATACCTTTATTATAATTTTAAAGCACAATATGAGTAAGTATGATTTTAAAAGTGAATGGTTGGAGTTGGAAATTACTGAAAATGATGTTATGAGAAAACCAAAAGATGCAGCAGTTAAACTTAAAGAAATAAGTGAGCTAGGCATAAAAATTGCCATAGATGATTTTGGTACAGGATATTCATCTCTCTCATATTTAAAAAAATTACCAATAGATAAGCTAAAAATAGATCAATCTTTTATAAGAGATATCCCAGGTAGTGAAGATGACAATGCTATTGTAAAGGCAGTTATAGCAATTTCTAAAAGTCTGAACTTAGATGTTATTGCAGAAGGTGTAGAGACTAAAGAGCAAAGGGATTTCGTTTTAGAAAATGGTTGTAGCAAGATACAGGGATATTACTATTCTCGCCCGTTACCAGCAGAGGGGATTCAAGAAATACTTAAAGATTTTAGTCTATAAGCTTTGGTGAAGGCTCACTGAAATGGTAACCTTGTGAGTATTCAATCCCTAAATCTTCTATGATCTTTTGAACTTCAGCATTATGGACAAATTCGGCAATACATGGTATGTGCGCATTTTTTGCAAAAAATACTATGGCACGTGTAACCTCATAACTTTTTGAGTTTTTATGTATGTCTTTTATATATTTTGCATCTATTTTTAAAAAGTCAATATCCAAGTCTAAAACTCTCTCAAAGTTAGAATATTCTGAACCAAAATCATCTATAGCGATAGAATAACCTCTATTTTTTAGTTGAGTCAGTTGCTTTATATGGTTCTTTTTACCATTTGCACTGACACCCTCCAAGATTTCTAATATAACACGTTCACTTTCTATTCCATACTCTAGCTCTTTTTCATTTAGATACTCAAGAAGATAGTTTTTGCTCAAATCATCTTCTGTGATATTTATAGAAAAAGAGTAGTTGTTTGAAGCCATAAAATTAAAGCTTTTATCTATTATAGCTTTAGTTATCTCTGGAAGTAAACCTGATAGACGAGCTGGTTCTAAAAATTCATACGGAGATATTATTTCTCCATCTTTTTCTATTCTGGCAAGGACTTCATATTTTGTGATTTCATTAGTTATATTGTTTCTTATACCTTGATAAAATGGAATAACTCTTCCTTCACTAAGTGCATTGTGTAGAAGGTTGTTTGAAGCGATGAAAGACTCTCTTTGTGAGTGACCAATGCTGTCTGCATCTTGGTTGAAAATATATAGATTATTTTTTCCGCTCTCTTTAGCTTGTTTTAGAGCTAAGGCGCTGTTTCTTAGAAGATAATCACACCCATGAGCTGCACCATATGTAAATGATATATTAAGAGTGATGTTGTCAATCACAATTTCTTTGTTGTAGAAGTACTCTTGAATCTCAGCTGTTGTATGTGTAATATCTATATCTTCATAAAACAAAAGAGCAAATTCATCTGAGTTTATTCTACATGTACTATTTGCGTTGAAATTATTTTGAAGTATATTTGCAAGTTTTATAAGTAGTTTATCTCCTACTTCAAAACCATAGGCAGTATTAATGTAACTGAAATTATTTACGTTTAAAAGTAGAAGGTTTTTTTGCTCATCTGATTTTAGTAGTTGTTCGAGATGAGTCTTGTTACAAAGACCGGTCAATGAGTCCCTGAAAGCCATGTCTTCAACTTGTTTTTGTGACTTTTTAAGTTCTGTAAGATCACTGAATACGGCAAGATAGTTGTAGCCTTTATCATGCTCATCATATAGTGCACTAACACTCATCCACTGGACTATTTCAGAGCCATCAGCGCGTTTATTTATGATTTCACCAGCCCATTTAGAGTCATTATGGATGCTTTCCCACATATCACTATAAAATTTTTCATCATGTTTTTTAGAAGCAAAAATATTTGGATTGTGCCCAATGACTTCTGCTTCTGTATATCCGTAAATATCTTCAAATGCTTGGTTTACTTCTATTATTTTGTTTTCTTTATTTGTGATTATCATTCCCTCTGCTGCATTTTGAGCAGCAGTTGCAAAGAGTTTGATACGTTTTTCTATTTTTCTATTTTTCATTATCATGCTAACAATAGAAGCGGCAGTTTGGAGAAGTTTTTTGTGAAATGGAGCAGGTGATCTATGCTCAAATGAAGATAGTGCAAAAGACCCAATAGGATTATTGTCTTCATCACGAATGGGCATAGACCAACATGCACAAAGATTAAAATCAATTGCGAGTTTACGAATGTCTTGCCATCTGCCATCAGTAAAAGTGTCTTGTACATATTGAGGTTCATTATGAAAAACTGCATTTCCACATGATCCACCGCCAACTCCAGGTTTTAAGTTTGCAAGAGCATCATGACCTGCTTGAGGTACAGATGGAGCAGATAAAACACTCATAAGCCCAGTAGCTTTGTCTACAAGCATTATTGAGGCTACTGAGTTTGGAAGCAGTCGCTCAGCGAGTATGCATAGTTGTGAAAGTATATCTGTACAATAGCCTCTTGAAGCTATCATATTAAGTATATTTTGTTGAATGTCTAAAATCTCATTATACTCATCAGGAGTAATAGGTACTTCAATAAGTGAAACATCTTCTAAAGTTTTACAAGAAACTTCTTCTTTCATAATAACTACCTATAATTTAATAGTTAGATTCTATCTGAAGTATGTAAAATTAAAGTAAAATTATCAAAAAATTATGATTTATTTGTGGTTTTATAAATAAAACTAAAAACTTCCGCCACTGCTTTGTATAAAGCTGCAGGAACTTCTTTGTCTAGCTCTACTTTTGAGAGCAGTTCCATAAGATCTTCATCTTTTTTTATAGGAAGGTTATGAAGCTCAGCGATTTTAATAATATTTTCTGCACTTTTGCCTTGACCTTTTGCAACTACACGAGGTGCAGACTCTTTGTCTATGTTGTATCTAAGTGCGGCTGCCTTTCTCATGCTTTTATCTCAAATCCTACGTTGATATTTTCATGTGAGCTTTCATAAGGTGATGCGGGAACTTTTTTTGTTGCATCTAGGATACGTATTTCTCTAGGTGTGATCTGAGACTCTATTAAAGCTGAGCGAAGAGAAGGTATATTTTCTTTAATAATCTCTTTAAATTCAGCGTTATCTGAGAGTATCTGCATATTTAGTTGGTTTTCTTCATATAAAACCAGTCTTAGGCTCAACTCTCCATACTCTTTTAGTTTTAGTTCTATGTCACAGTAAAACTTCTCGTCTTCGCCTTTTTTGAGGTTTATATTTCCCTGTTCTAGGGCATCCCAAGAAAATGGAAGATATAGAGATGAAGAATTTGATAGATGCGACATAAGCTGGTAGTAGTCTATTTGTAGTGATAACTTATCAAGATTCTTTAGAATTTCAGCTTGATTTGGATGTGATGATTTTGCAATCTCACTGCTGGTTTTTAGCAGTAGAGCTTTTAGGTCGTTTGAGAGCATCTCTTTTATATTATTATCACTAGAGAGTTTTTGTGTACTGTTTAGCGAGTTTAGCTTATTTAAAATCAATCCTATATCTTTTGAAAAAAGAGAATCAGCTTTACCCATTACATCTTTTAGAGGTTGCATTGCACTTTGAAGTTCTTGAGGTGTTTTAGAATTTGTAAAGTGCTCAAGAGATGTGTTTGGTTTCATTTGCAGTATTTTTACTAAAGCATCCAGTAGACCCTTTGCTTCAGGAAGTGCACTCATTTGTAAATGAGGCAGGAGTTGCTGCATAGTTCCTTGGATAGATGAGAGTTTAAAGTTCTCAGGAGTTAAGAGTTTTGGCTGCATCTGGTGTTGGAGTTTTTCAATCAAGGTATTAAATGCTTTGCTAGTTGTAGAATCACCTTCTTTAATATTTGTTTTAAGGGTTTCAACAATATTTTCAAGACCTTTTACTACTTGTGCCATGGCTTTTTTATCATCTGGAACTGCCTGTGTCAAAGCTGAGTTAGAAACATTTTTAAGTATGTTGCTATTTAAAAGAGTATCGATATGCTTACTCAAAGATTTAACAGGATACACAGAACTCTTTTCAACTATAGCTTGGAGTGATTTTAGAGTCTCTTTAAGTTCTAGCTGCGGGTTTTGTGCATTTTTTAGCTTTGATTCTAAAAACACACCTGAGTCTGTAATTTTGCTCTTCAGCGCACCTTCGCTGCTTAGTTGTTTTATGTCTCCTAAAAACTCTTTTAGTACTTTTTCTATAGGAAGTGGAGCTTTAGTTTTATCAGCTATTGAGCTATTTAGTGCATCTTTTAGGCTTGAAAGATCAAGATCTTTAATGTTTGACTGCATATTTTTTATAAGGTTGTCAATTCCCTTGCTAAGTTGCGCTTGCGACTGTGGAGTTGGAGGTGTAGAAGGATTTTTAAGTGCTTCACTGTTTATAAGATTTTTTATCTCCAAACTCAAAGATTTAACAGGAAATGAAGAGCTTTTTTCAACTATGCTAAGCAGTGATTTAAGTGTCTCTTTTATCTCTCCTTGCGGAGTCTGTGTATTTTGCGTGGTTGAAGAAGCAGTTAATGCACTCTTGTTGCTAACATGCTTTTCACTGCTAGGCATATCACTAAGTTTTTTCATATCGGCAATAAATTTACTAAGGATTTTATCCATGGGCATAGACTCTTGAGTGGCCTTTAAAGAGTTAAGAAGCTCTTTAATAGTTGTAGAAACATTTCCAAGATCTTTTAAAGTTGGGTTATTTTTTAGTAGTTCTAAAAGTACCTTGTCAGATGCAGAACTTTTAGAGCTCTCATTTAGGAGGGAGTTTACAACTGATTTTAGGTCTTTACTTTTTGTAATAACCTCAAGTTCTTGTGGTGTTGCACTCTTAATTGCTTCATTTAAAGCCTTATTTGTGCTTGGTAAAATAATGTCAAGATGCTTATTGCCTGAGATATTAATCATGGATTAGTATAGCATCTCTGTGGTGAATATATGATTATTGGTTATTAATCAAGCAGAAAATTTAACTGCTATGATATAATCACAACATGTTAAAACAGTACAAAGAAGCCATTGAAAAAAGCAATATCATCTCAAGAACAGATGTAGAAGGCATTATCACATTTGTAAATGATGAATTTTGCAAGATTTCCGGTTACTCCAAAGATGAACTTATAGGTAAAAACCATAACATTGTACGACATCCAGATGTACCTGCATCAAGATTTAAAGCTCTATGGGACACCATATTAGAGAAAAAAATCTACAAAGATACTGTTAAAAACCTCGCAAAAGATGGCTCCACTTTTTATGTAAATACTACAGTAATTCCCATACTCGACGAAGATGACAAGATAGCTGAGTTTATTGCTATACGTTACGATGTTACTAATGAGGTCTTTTACAAAGAGCAACTTCAACAAAAAGAAAAAGAGTTAGAAGAGTTAAACCAGACTCTAGAGATGCGTGTACAAGACAAAACAAAAGAGTTGGAAGAGCTTAATATTACACTAGAGCAACGTGTAAAAGACGAAGTCTCTAAAAATGAAGAGAAGCAAAAGGTGATGTTTTTACAATCACGCCAAGCATCTCTTGGTCAGATGCTGGCAAATGTAGCACATCAGTGGAGACAACCGCTAACAGAGCTAAACCTTGCGATGTTTAATATGAAAAAAGCAGCACTTGATAATAAAACAGATGTACTAACAGAGCTTTACGGTGAAAGCAAGAACATCATTAAAAATATGTCTCAGACCATAGATGACTTTACTAACTTCTTCAATCCTCAAAAAGAGAAACATCCTTTTAACATAAGTGACAGCATAAATGAATCTTTAAGCCTTTTAGACAAAATGCTAGAATCTGAGATGATAAGTGTAAAGACCAATTTTGAAAACTTAACAGTTCTTGGCATCTCAAATGAACTGACACAAGTAATAATAAACATAATCAAAAATGCAAAAGATGCCTTTGTGACTAATAGCATCCTTATACGAGAAATAAGTATTACAACAAAAAAAGAAGATAACTTCGCTCTCATAGAAGTTGAAGATAACGCAGGCGGTATAAAAAAAGAAAATATTGACAATATCTTTGAACCATACTTTACGACGAAGCATCAGAGTAGTGGAACAGGACTTGGTCTTTTTATGTCAAAGATGATTTGCGAGCAGGGTATGGCTGGACACTTGGATGTAAGAAGTAAGAAGGGTGTAACAACCTTTAGTATAAAGATACCGTTGGTTAGCGATGAGAGATAAGTCCTTAAAAAGCCTACGGGTGCTTCTTGTTGAAGATGAAGAGAATATTGCCAGACTGCTAAAGGGTGCCATAGGCGATAGCTTTCACAGTTTTACCATTGCTAAAGACGGTAAAGAAGGCTTAGAAAAGTTCATGCAGATATCTCCTGATATTGTTATAACAGATATCAATATGCCTAAACTCACAGGACTAGAGATGGCAGGAGAGTTGAAAAAGCTAAATCCTAACGTGCCTGTAATTATCTTAAGTGCCTTTAGTGAGAGAGAAAAGCTTTTTAATGCCATAGACGTAGGAGTGGCAAAGTACTTTTTGAAACCTTATGATCCAGATGAGATACTTGAATACATCTCCTCCATTGCTGATGAGCTTGGCAGTAAGATAGTAGAGCTTTGTGACGGTTTTAGTTTTAATAAAACTACTCATGCACTTTACAAAGAGTCAAGGTTTGTAGCCTTATCTAAAAATGAGAAGAAGTTTATAACACTTCTTGTAGAAAATGAGAACACTATACTAGATGATGAAACTATCAAGGTAAGCATCTGGGATGAGAGTGTTAGTGATGAGAGACTTAGAACTTTTGTAAGACGTCTAAGAGGCAAGACCTCTAAAACACTAATCATCAACGTAAAAGGGCTTGGTTATAAGCTCAGATTTTTTTCATAATATTATTTGTGCATATTTTTTTTAGTCTTACTCGTAGCCTGAGCTGTTAATGGGTCATCCGGCCAGTAGTGTCTTTTGTATTTTCCTCGTAGTTCTTTTTTTACGTCATCGTAAGTGTTTGCCCAAAAGCTCTCTAAGTCTTGTGTTATTTGCATAGGTTTGGATGCTGGAGAGAGCAGGTGGATCATTAGCTTTACTTTCCCATTTAGTACTGCAGGTGTATTTTGAGTGCCAAACATCTCTTGAAGTCTAACCGCCAGTATGGGCTTATCTGCATCTGAATAGTCTATAAAGATATTAGAACCGCTTGCTACTTGTATCTTCGCAGGTGCTAAAGCGTCAAGGGATTGCATCTGCTCCCATGTTAGTAATCCTGAGAGTATAGAATAGAGGTTTAGAGATGAAAGAGACTTTAAAGAGTTTTTACCTTCAATGTAAGGGAGTAACCACTCATCCATAGTATCTAGTAGATGCTCATCGCAAAAGTCTGGAAACTCACAACTCATTTTAAGAGCCTTGTGAGCATTTACGAAGTTAATACGATGTCTGAGACCAAGCGAGTCTTTTGTCCATGCCAGAGAGTCTAATCCTGACTCTCGTATACCATCTAGCAAAACTTTGGATACTTCTTCATTGGAACTGCTTTGCATCTGAGTCTCATTTATAACTATACTTCCAAAATAGCTTCTCTTTCTAGCCTCGACTCTTTGAAGCTCAGAGTTCCAAGAAAGAGACTCTTTAGTCTCTATGTTTTCTTTTAAATAGAGTTCTATCTGAGACTTATCTATAGATGCCGCTTTATATATAAGTGCATTTTGCCACAGGGTACCCTCTCTGCCTACGCCATTCACCTTGTCACCTCTGGCATCCAAGTCACAGATGACTAAATATTCAGAATCAAAAAGTTCATCTTCTTGGTGTAGATATGCACCTTTTTTATTTGCCAGAAGATATGAGCAACTGTTCTTTTCTCTTCGTTTTGAGACTCTCTCAGGGTAGGCTAGAGCAAGAAGTACACCTATCATCTCTAAGTTGACATCACACTTTTGCCTCTTCTCAATCTTAGAAGCACTTTGAAGTAAGAACTTACAATTTTTTATATCTATGTGAGATGCATTTATGGGGATGCCACAGCTTACATCATGTAAAACAGAGACTCTTTCTCTTATATCTGAAGATCTGTACGATGAGGTGTAGATATCTTTTTCTTGTATAAGAACACACACAAGTGAAGCTTCATACGAGAGTTGCATCTCCTTAGCTTTTATCATCATGTGCGCTAGGCGTGGATGCACACCAAAAGAGCACATCTCTTTTCCGTGTTTTGTTATTTTAGCGTTTGCATCTATGGCTCCGAGTTCAAACAAAAGCTCTTTAGCATGAATCATAGCACCCTCAGGCGGTAAGTCCATCCACCGAAGTTCGCTTATCTCTTCATTTCCCCAAAGAGAAAGTTCTAGCAGCATCTGTGTTAGGTCAGTTGATAGTATCTCGGGTTTGTCATGTTTTAGAAGTATTTTTCCTTTGTGCCAAAGGTGGTAACACTTACCGGCACTCAAACGTCCAGCACGACCGGCTCTTTGAGTGGCAGAGTCTTGCGAGATAAAAGAGCTTTGAAGTTTGTTCATCCCTGAACTGGAGTTAAAAACAGAAGAGTTAGCAAGACCTGAGTCTATGACTATTTTAATGCCCTCTATAGTTAGACTTGTTTGTGCTATGTTAGTAGCTAGAACTATTTTTCTTTTGCCTTTTGGCGGGGCTTTTATGGCTCTGTCTTGCTCTTCTTTAGAGAGGTTTCCATAAAGAGATGAGACAAAAATATCTGTGTTGTTAGTCTTTTTTAGAGTCTCGTTTATGAGCATCTGAGTTTTTTTTATCTCAGCTATTCCAGGTAAAAAGACAAGCATGTTTCCATCTTCACTTTTTAAAACATCTGTTATAAGTTTAGAAGCAAAAGTTGGAAATTCTCTTTTTGTCGGCTCTTTTGTTTTAGCATCTAGGTAGATGCTCTCTACTGGGTAAGAACGACCCTCACTCTCGATGAGTGGAGCGTTTTCTAAAAGACCACAAATAGCATGAGTGTTTAAAGTGGCAGACATAACAAGTATTTTTAGGTCTTCTCGTATTAGCGATTGTGATTCCAGTGAAAGAGCCAAAGACAAATCCGCGTGGATACTTCTCTCATGAAACTCATCAAAGATAACTAAAGCAACATCTTCTAGACTAGGGTCAGCTTGCAGTTTTCTAGTTAGGATACCTTCTGTGACTATGAGTATCTTCGTCTTCTTGCTTTTTACTGACTCCATTTTTATCTGGTAGCCAATCCTCTCTCCTACCTTCTCACCCAAAAGCTCTGCCATACGAGATGCACAAGAGCGAACTGCCAAGCGACGAGGTTCTAGCATGATGATTATTTTATCTTTCAGCCAAGCTTCATCCAAAAGAGCCAAAGGAAGTGCCGTAGTTTTTCCAGCTCCAGGAGGTGCCTGAAGTACGAGTCGATTGGAAGTTAGAAGCTCTTTTTTTACTTGAGGCAGTACTTGGTTTATAGGTAGGTTTTGCATGAGGGGATTATACTAGAATTTATAGATATTGAACTTGGTTTCTTCCACTGTTTTTTGCTTTATAGAGTGCTTTGTCAACTCTACCGATAAGCTCGTTGATCTTTTCATCTTTATTATAGATTGTTACACCAAGACTTGCAGTTTTGCGTTTTACAACAGGAAAGTCATGCATCTCGATAGTCTCCCTTATCTTATGAGCTAGATTTGTAATGCCATCTTTGTCTGCATTTTCTATGATAATAAGGAACTCTTCTCCGCCCCATCTACCTACGATATCTGTCTCTCTTGATATATCTGTAAGTACTTTAGCAAACTCTAAGAGAACCTTGTCTCCGACTTGGTGACCATGTTTGTCATTTACTGATTTAAAGTAGTCTATGTCCATCATGATTACACCAAAAACACTTTCGTATCGTTTTGAGCGTTTGATTTGATACTCTAAAGAATTATCTAGTTTAGAACGGTTATATAGACCTGTTAAGTAGTCTTTTATTGCAAGCTCTTTTAGTCTTTCATTTGATTCTTTTATCGCTTTGCTATGATTTTCTTTTTCAATAGCAAGAGAGGCTAAATGAGCATAAGAGCTAATAAGTTTTAGTTCAAAGTCACTAGGTTTTTTTACTTTGTTATTGTAAATTGCAAAGCTTCCAAGTATCTCATCTCTTGAAGAGAATATAGGCTCAGACCAGCAGGCATGTAGATTTGCTTTTTGAGTTAACGCTAAATATGGTTGCCAGTTTTCATGTGTATCGATATCTTCAACTATAACTCGCTCTTGTTTATAGACTGCACTACCGCATGAACCTACCTTTTCACCGATTTCTATACCATTTATAGCTTTATTGTAAAAATCAGGTAGACTTGGAGCAGCTCCATTTAAAAGATTTTTTTTACTTTCATTTAGTAAGAGGATAGAACACATGGTGTTTTTATTTCTCTCTTCTGCCAAGTTTACTATATCGTTGAGGATTAAAGATAAATCGTCATGACTTGCAATATTCTCTAATAGTAGTTCATTGTCTTCATATATTAATTGATACTCTTTTTCTGAGGTGATATCTCTGAGAATACAAAAAAGTCCAAGCTTCTCCGAAAGATGATTATGTAAAACCTGCTTTGTTGTGTGAAAATATGTAATAGATCCATCTTTATTGATGAAGGTCTCTTCAAAAGATTTAGTCTTATTACTTGTCAATATTTCATTATCGATTTTTTGGATATTACTCGCATTCTCACATGAATGTATCTCAAAGCCTGTTTTGCCAATGATCTCTTCTCTATTTTTATTGACAAAACTAAGATATGTGCTGTTACAGTGAGTATACACACCATCCATGTTTTTAAAAAATGCTAAATCCGGTATCAACTCAATAAAAGTATCTAGATTGTTTAAAATATTCATAGCTAAATGATATCATATATTATTAAAGAGATTTATATTTGAGAAGAAATTTACTTAGAATTTGAGGACTTTTGTCTTTACTCCGACACCGTGATGCTTGCCGTCTGAATGTCCACCGACACGAGTGGTAGAGCATGCAGAGAAAAATAGTAGTAGTGTTAAAAAGATTAGAAAGTTGATTTTCATTAGCGAAAATTAACCCTATTTATCTTCGGTTTGTATGTAGGATCTTCTCCTGCTACTGTCCATAGCTTTTTAGCCATAGCACTTATAGAGTGAGAGAATTCTTCATCTATCGGCTCTAAAAAGTCTACATCAGCGAAGTTAGTTTTTAGCAGACTTTTTTCGTACTCAAATCCTGAACTCGTCGGTTCAAGTTTTAGAGCTTTTCCACTTTGAAGGTTTGCTAAAACCCATAGAGCCAAGAACTCTTCTGAAAACTTGTTAAGTATGGCATCTGAGAACTCTTCGAAGTTGCTGTATTCGCTGAGTTCGTATAACTTTATGATAAGTTCTAGTGTCTCATACAGATGCACAAGTGGAACCATAGAAAAGAGCATACGTCCTACACTCTGACCTGTTGTGTGTACAGCACCTATGAAGATTCTTGCACCTCCATCTGTGTCGCCAAAGTTGTTAGTCTTTAAACCAACCAGACCTATGTCTGTATGTCTGTGTCTTCCACAACCTTTGATACATCCGGAAAAACCGACTGTGATGCCATGCTCTGCTATCTTAGTAAGTGGCAGGTATTGAGTTTCGTTCTTGATACTCCAAAATGAATAAGGGCAGAGGCTTCCTGCACAAGTGATGATAGTCGAGCTCTCTTTTGGAGATGCAAACGGTGTAGATGCTTCTTTTAGACCAAGAAGGTAGATGTTCTGATCAACCCCGATTCTTATCTCCACACTGTTTTGGGATGCAAACTTTGAGATCTCTTTCATCTCATCTACGTTTAGGCGAGCAAAGTCTGTCTGGTAGCAGTAAGAGAAAGTTCCGTCTTTTAGCTCTTCATGAGCAGAGAATAATTTTTTCTCCAGTTGCAGCTCTCCGCCATGCTCAAAAGCTTTTCCATACTCTTTTTCTATGTGGGCCTTTAAAACATTCAGTCCAATATCTTCTATAAGATAAAAGAGACGAGTTTTAGAGCGAGAAAAGCGTGAACCGTGAAGGTAAAATGCTTCTACGAAAGCTTTGAAAAAGTCAAATACTTGCGTCTCTAGTAAAAAGATATCTGCATCTTGAGCAATATCTGTATTTTTACCGCCCATGTAAACATTAAAACCGTAAACATCATTCTTTTTAGCTAGCGCAAAGTAGAGATCATTTGCGAAAAATGATGTAACACTTGCGCTGTTTCCTGAGATGCCGATAGATACACGACGAGGAAGCATCCCAACATAGCGAGGATTTTTAACTATGTAATCTTGCATCTGCATGATGATAGGATAAGCTTCTATTTCGCTGTATTTTCCGCGACCATCAAAAGCATCTGAAACGATATTTCTGATGTTATCACCAAAACTCTGCCATGTTGTAAGACCATGAGAATTTAGTTTTTTCCAAATTGCCAAAACATCATCAACATCAATATCATGAAGTTGTAGACCGCCTCTAGCAGTTGTGATGACAGTTAAGTCAAACTCTTCAACTACGTCAGCTATATAAGAAAATTGTTCAGTTGTAATTCTTCCTGCGGGAACACGAAGACGCATAGTAAACTCATCTTCTAAAAAGTCAGTAGTAAAGATACCAAAATCTTGAAGGAAAAATCTATCTCCCTCTCCTAGGTTCTCGAAGTCAAGGTCTTCAAACTCTTCAAAGTAGTCAATTGGTCTAAGTCTGGCTTTGTATCTTTCACGTTTGTTTAGTTTTGGTTCTTCTGTTTGCATAAAAATCAACTCCGATATTTCTTATGCTTTATTCTATCTAATAATTATTATAAATTTATTGATATATGTTAACGCCAGACAATATTTAGTCTGTCTGAGAGAAGTGAAGCGTCAAAAGAGTTAGATGCAGCTTCTAGGTTACCTATGCTCTCTCCTGTATCTTGAAACTTTTGTATGTAGTAGTTTTTGTCATAACCTCTTTTAACTAGATCTTTTATGATGTCGTTTATGTCATCTTCGCTGAGTAGGTCGTTGTGAAGAGTTGTTCTTGCTTCAAAATCTTTGAAGTTATTTATGAGAAAGTCCAGTGTCTTTGAAAACTCATCATACTTGTTTGAGTGGGTGATTTGTGTAAACTTCTCTTTTGGTGCTTTGTAGTCAAGTGCTACAAAATCGAGCAATTCTAGCTCTACGAGCTCTTTTACTTTTGAAAAATATGTTCCATTAGTGTCTAGTTTTATCTTAAAGCCAAGTTTTTTTACGGCTTTACAAAACTCTACCAAGTCATGTGAACTTGCTTCTCCGCCAGAGAGGACTACAGCCTCTAAAAGGTTCACTCTTGAGTGTAAAAACTCTAAAACTTCATCAATGGTATAGCTTCCACTGTTGGAAAAAACAATTGCTTTGTTGTAACAGTAGTCGCATCTCATGTTGCATCCGCTAAACCACACTATACAAGCTAGATGGTCAGGATAGTCAACATGAGTGAATTTTGTTACATCATAGACTGATTTTTTAGCACTCAGTGAATTGCTTTCGTTGTTTATGCTCACCAGTTTTTCCTACATTGAAACTCTCTACTGGTCTGTGGTAACCCATAACTCTTGTGTATACAATACATTTTTGTCTTTTGTCTTTTAGTAATGCTAATGCTTCATTTTTACTCATAATAATATATTTCCTTTTGTTTTTGGTTTGGTTTATGAAATTTCTAGTTTCAGGTTTTCTTGCTCGTGAATCAATTCTTCATCACATTTCGGGCAGTACTCATGCTCTCCAGTAATGTATCCGTGTTTTGGACAAACTGAGAAAAGAGGTGTAACAGTTATGTATGGAAGCCTAAAGTTAGAGATAACATTTTTCACTAACTTTCTACACGCTTCAGTTGAACTAACTTGTTCTTTCATGTATAGATGCAGAACTGTTCCGCCTGTATATTTACACTGCAAGTCGTCTTGAAGCGTCAGTGCTTCAAACGGATCGTTAGTTAAATCAACCGGAATCTGAGATGAATTAGTATAGTAAATATTCTCACCCATTCCAGCTTGTAAAATCGAGTCACCGTATCTCTTCTTGTCTTCTTTAGCAAATCTGTATGTAGTTCCTTCAGCAGGTGTAGCTTCAAGGTTGTAAAGGTTCCCAGTGTCTTCTTGAAACTCAACCATTCTATCTCTCATATGGTTTAAAAGTTCAGTCGCTAGTTCTATTCCTGCTTCTGAGCTAACATCATAAGCATCTGAAGTGAAGTTTCTTATCATCTCATTGATTCCGTTTACACCGATAGTTGAGAAGTGGTTTTTAAAACCTGGTAAGTATCTCTGAGTGTATGGGAAAAGTCCTCTGTCATACATCTCTTGGATGAAGACACGTTTTTTCTCTAAAGTGTTTTTCGCATGGTTCATAAGTTGGTCGATGCGAATCATAAGAGCTTCTTTGTCACCTTTGTAAAGGAAACCGAGTCTAGCCATATTCAGTGTTACAACACCGATACTACCAGTCATCTCAGCACTTCCAAAAAGACCGCCACCACGTTTAAGCAGCTCTCTTAGGTCAAGTTGCAGTCTACAGCACATACTTCTAACATGTCCAGGTTTATATGCTTCTTCGTTTTCTACAAGGTTTCCATCAGCATCTCTTTTGTATTGAGAACCGATGAAATTTTGAAAGTATGATGAACCTATTTTTGCCGTGTTTTCAAAAAGAATATCAGTATTTTCACCATACCAGTCAAAATCTTCTGTAATATTTACAGTAGGAATAGGAAATGTAAAAGGTTGACCTGTCTTGTCACCCTCTGTCATAATCTCATAATAAGCTTTGTTTATAAGGTTCATTTCCGGTTGAAAGTATTTGTATGTCATATTTTCTAAAGAGTTACAGCCTCTTATCTTAGCTTCAGCTTCTAGTTCACTGTCAAGAAGGTTCTTAAACAGGTGAAGCTGTTTAGATGTAGGGAACTGATCTTTAAGATCATCAGGAACAGTCCAGTCAATAGTTACATTTGTAAATGGAGACTGACCCCAACGTGCAGGTACATTTAGGTTATAGATAAAACTTCTTACAGCTTTTTTAATTTCTTTATACGGAAGCTTGTCACGAAAAACGTAAGGAGCTAAGTAAGTATCAAAAGATGAAAATGCCTGAGCACCTGCCCACTCACTCTGTAAGATGCCAAGAAAGTTAGCCATCTGTCCAAGAGCTTCACGGAAATGCTTAGGCGCATCACTCTCAACTCTCCCACGAACACCGTTAAAACCTTCATCTAAAAGAACACGAAGACTCCAGCCTGCACAGTAACCAGTAAGACAGTCTAAATCGTGAATATGATAGTCACCGTCTCTGTGCGCGTGACCCTCTTCTTTTGAGTAGATCTTATCAAGCCAGTAGTTAGCAATTACTTTTCCAGCAGTGTTGTTTACAAGTCCTGCATTTGAGTAACCAGTGTTAGAGTTTGCTTTGATTCTCCAGTCACTTTTATTGATGTACTCTTCTATGGTCTGAGTAGAGTTTATGTAAGTTGTATCTTCATCTAAAAGAGAGTCTCTTTGCATCTTGTGCATATGTCTGTAAAGGATGAAAGAGCGCATAACATCGAAGTATCTTCCTTTGTAAAGCTCTTTTTCTATAGCATCTTGGATGTCTTCAACAGCAACAACACGTTTGTTTTTTAAACGATCAAGTACATTAAAAAAGATAGAACTGTCATAAGTGATATTCTCACTCTTAAAAGCTTTTTTAATTGCATCTTCGATTTTAAAAGATAAGAACTCTTTGTGTGTGCCATCTCTCTTTAGAATATTTTCAACCATATACGGACTCCCTTTGAATAGTAAAGTGAATTTTAATAGAAGATGATTTAAACATTGATAACAAATTGTGTCACTTATGTGTCACTAAAAGCTCTATTAATTGCTATAGGGTATAATTACGCATGATGAAAAAAACAGAAAAAATTTTAGAAATTTGGCATAAGCATTTTGCTGACGAGGAAAAACAATATTCTGAGTTTGAAAGTTCAGATATTGAGTATTTTGTAGGTTGTATGTTGTACAATCACTTTAACTTCTCTACGGCTCTTGATACGATGAAGACTATAGATCTTTCATATGACTTTTTAGCATCTTGTGATGAAGAGTATGATGAGATTATGGCTATCGTAAAGAGTATAGAGTTTGATGATGAGAAAGATAGAATAGAGTTCTTGCAAAACTTCATAGCTCAGGCACAGAAGAAATACACTAATGATGAACTATATCTTTTAAATCGTCTAGGAAATCATGTAGCTGGAGTAGCACAGAGATATATAAGTGGTGAAGAGGCCAAAAAAGTAGACTTTGTAGCTCCAACCAAAACATTTGTAAACCCTCTTTTGAGATAAATATGCAGAAGTATCTGATAACTTCAAGAGAATTTTATACAGATACACCTGCAATCTTTCGCAACATCTTGCATGAGCAGTTTGCTCGGCATAGACCTACTTACGCTCTTTACAGAGATAAATCAAACCCAAACTATGATATTCAGGCAGCTCATTTTGTGGAAGTGTGTAATCAGTTTGAAACTATAAAGAGTTTCATCCATAGAGATGCAGAGTTAGCAAAAAAACTAGAAGCTACAGGTGTGCATCTGACATCAACACAGTTTGATGAGATAACTATAGCAAAAGAGCTTGGTCTTGAAGTAATCATAAGCACTCATACTCATGATGAAGTCATAAAAGCTAAAAAACTTGGAGCAGATGCTGTGACATACAGCCCTGTTTTTGCATCCCCTGGAAAAGGCGAACCAAAGGGTATTAAAGACTTAAAAGATATTTTAAACAAGTGTGAGATAAAAGTATTTGCTCTTGGAGGTATAGTAGATTCTGAGCAAGTAAAAGCCATAGAAGAGACAGAGGCTTACGGTTTTGCTTCTATTCGCTACTTTTATTGACTCTTGATTTTTGTTAATTGATTTAAGCAAAAACAATATATAATAGTTACAGTTTAATTCAAAGGAAGTCTGTATGGCAAAGAATCTGAAGAAAAAAGTAATTAAAAAAGTTGTTGCAAAAGCAACTAAGAAAGCGGTTGCAAAAAAAGTTGTTAAGAAAAAAGACGCTAAGTCTGTAGCAAAAAGCATAACGAAAAGTGTTGCTAAGAAAAAACCGGCTAATAAAAAAGCTGCAAAGAAAATCGTAAAAAAAGTTCTAAAAAAATAGTATAATTATTTTTTTAAACTACCGGCTAGGTGTCCACTAGCAAAAGACCATTGGAGGTTATAGCCTCCACATGGACCATCAAGATTCATAACTTCTCCACAAAAATACAATCCATCTATAATTTTACTCTGCATTGTTTTTGGGTCTATCTCTTTTAAAACTATACCGCCTCGCGTAATCATCGCCATTTTAAAGCCATCATGTCCTGTAACAGTAAGCGGTGTCCATGCAAGATAGTTTATAAGTTTCGCTCTTGAGAGTCCAGGGATGGATTTTAATTTTGCATCTGGGTCTGGAAGAGTGAGTTTACATAATTCTAAAGACAAGGCTTCTGGAAGTAGTGTAGAGACGAGTTCTTTCATTGTTGCATCTGGGTTCTTTAGAACTTCATCTTTTAGATGCTTGGTTATTTGTTCTTCATTCATGCCTTTTGTAAGATTTACAAGAATAGGAACTTCCCCATATTTACTTATGAGCGGTGTTATCTCTCTTGCAAAATCCAAAACAACAGGACCTCGGATGCCGCTTTTTGTGAAGATTAGATCACCTGAAGCTTTTAATTTTTTATGCTTTTTGATATCTACACGAAGTTCAGCTTTTGCTATGGTATCAGCACGACAGTTTCCAACCCACTCTTCTTTAGTCTTTAATGGCATCATTGCAGGATGAAGCTCAGTAGTCTTATGTCCAAGCTCGTGAGCAAGAGAGTAACCATCACCCTCAGCACCTAAAACAGGATAGCCTAAACCTCCGGTTGCAATGATGACATTAGAAGAAAAAAATGTGTCAGTTGATGTTTGCACTCCGCTGACACGATTGTCTTCACTAAGTAATTTCTCTACTTTTTGTGAGCATAAAACATCTATTTTGACTCTTTGCATCTCGTCTTGAAGTGCTGAGATGATTGTAGCAGAACTGTGTGAAGTTGGAAATACTCTAAAGCCGTCTGGTGCATGAGTCTCAACCCCTATTTCTTTAAAAAACTCTATGAGATTTTTATGATTAAACCGATTTAGTGCATCTTGCATAAAGCGACCGTCTCTTCCAAATTTTGCCATAAACTCTTCATTTGAGAGTGTGTTTGTAAGATTACAGCGGCCACCGCCTGTAGCGCGAAGCTTTGCAGCAATTTGAGAGAGTTTTTCAAGTAACAGAACTTTTTTGCCATTTCTTGCCGCCCTTATGGCAGCTATCATCCCCGCAGCTCCGGCTCCAACAACGATAAGATCATAGTTTTTTGACAAGATATATCCTATACTTAATTAGCATTTTAATAAGTGCAATTGTAGTATAATAAAGTTATGAAAAATCTAATTTTAATATTTTCAACTCTTTTTATTCTATCTGGATGTAGTACAAGCTCTTTGAAACTAAATAAAGACAAAGAACTGGTTTTAAAGTATAGCTCCAGTGACTTGTTACTTACCAACAAGGTTATTGATTCCAATTATTTAAACTATAAAGACCTATTTGTGACTATATACAAACTCGAAGATGAAAACTCAAGAGTCCTTTTTTATGAAGATGCAAGAACTGCCCAAAACTTTGAGTTTAGACATCGTGGATTATATACGGTTATGTATGTCTTTGATGATAGAAAAAATTATAATGTTGTATATAGAAGAAATAATCTAAACTTTGTTCAATTCTCACTAAAAGATAAAACATATTTAAATGTTATGATTCAAGCGAGTGACTCGCAGTTATACTCATATGCTTACGGATTTTCAAACAAAGAGTTTATGGAAATAGCGAATAAAATAAAAGTAAAAGATAGTGAGAAAATAGGTACCTTAGAACACGAAGGTGTAGTATTTGACTCTTCTTCAAAAGCACTAAGTAACTGGAATGACAAATTAGTCTTTTTTACACCACTTATCAGCCCTCTACGTTCAATTGGCGGCCGTTGAAGACATATTTTGGAGATAGACAAAAATGCTTTAAGTGTTACCGACCTACAAGCTCATGTATGTGCAAACACATTCATAATATAAAGACTAAAACAAAATTCGTTATACTGATGCATCCAAAAGAGTTTAAAAAAGTAAAAAATGGGACAGGGCATCTGACTCATTTAGCTTTAGATAACTCGGAACTATTTGTTGGCGTAGACTTCTCAAACCATCAAAAAATAAATGAAATCATAAAAGAGTATGATAGTTACGTAATGTATCCGTCAAAAGATGCTCTAAATATAAGCCAAACAAATCCTAAAAACAAAAGAGATATGGCTATATTTATTATAGACTCTACATGGTCTTGTTCAGTTAAGATGTTAAGAGAATCTAAAAACTTACAGTCTCTAAGATATATGAGTTTTGATTCTATAAAGTTGTCTCAGTTTAAGATAAAGCAACAGCCTGCTGAGTTTTGTTTGTCTACGATAGAATCGACACTGAGTGTACTTGAACTCTTAAACATACATAAGATAGAAAATATTGCCAATGGAGACTTAGAAGAGTTCTTAAACCCATTTGAGCAGATGATAGAGTATCAGCAAAAAATAATAGCGAATCCTCTTAGTAATGCTGTGAGGTTTAAACCAAAAAAAGAGAGATAATAGTGCAGATTAAAACTTATCTTTTTAAAAATGGATATTGGGATAATCAACTCGATGAGGGTATGGATTCTGATAATACTTTAGTCATCATGTTTGGAAGTACAAATGTACTAAAAGTAAAAAATGGGATTGATGATATCGTTAAAACATTTCCAAGAGCAACTATTGTAGGTTCTTCAACTTCTGGAGAAATATATGGCAGTGAGATATTTCACGATTCACTTAGTGTATCTGTTGTTCATTTTTACAAAAGCAGCTTTAAAGTTCTTGTTAAAGAGATAAGTGAGCGCAACTCTTACGATGTAGGCAAAGAAATTGTATCTGACTTTCCAAAAGAAAATTTAAAATCAATCTTCCTCTTAGCCAATGTTTTAAACGTAAATGGTTCTGAACTGACAAAAGGTTTAAGCACAAATATCCCAAATGAGTGTGTGATTACAGGTGGTTTGGCAGGAGATGGAGTAGAGTTTAACAAGACTTGGATTATTCTTAACTCTCAGCTGATGAAAAAACAAATCATTTCTGTTGGACTTTATGGAAGTGACTTGCGAGTTGAATATGGATGCAAGTGCGGATGGTCACGATTCGGACTTGACAGAAAGGTCACTTATTCTCAAGATAATATTTTATATACTTTAGACAATAAACCTGCACTAGAACTATATAAAAAATATTTAGGTCCTTATGCAGATCAACTTCCTGCATCCGGACTGTACTTTCCACTTATGTTACTCGAAGATGGGTCTGAGGAACCAACACTAAGAGCTATTAAAGCGATAGATGAAGAGAAAAATTCTATTACACTTGCAGCTAGTATTCCTCAAAACAGTATTGTTACCTTTGCAAAAGCAAATTTGGATGAGCTGATAATGGGAGCACAAGAAGCTGCAGAGAGACTGATACGAAACTATGACGGTAAACAAAAAGCATTGTGCATCGCTATAAACTGCATAGCTAGAAAAATAGTTTTAAAGCAAGAAGCAGAAGATGAAATAGAGGTAGTCCATGATACTCTTGGTCAAAATGTTTCAACAATAGGATTCTACTCTTACGGTGAGATTTCAAAAGTTGATTCTGGCGGTTGTAACTTTCATAACCAGTCAATGACACTTATGCTTATGTATGAATTGGAGTATTATGACTGAAGATAAACTACTAAAAAGACAGCTTAAAAAAGCTGGTATTAGCTCTTTTGACTCAGTAGATGAAGAGGCATTTGATAAGCTTCTTCAGTATATAGAACAGTCTTATAGAGATAACAGCGAGACTCGCCGTATAATGGAACATTCATTAGACATCGCTTCACAGGAGATGCGAGAAGTTGTAGATGATTTGGAAAAAGCACACAGAGAAGTTGAAAAAAAAGATAAGCTAATGTTTCAACAGTCACGTTTTGCTCAAATGGGCGAGATGATAAGTATGATAGCCCACCAGTGGAGACAACCTCTAAATATGATAAGTGTGACAACTGCTTCTATTCAGTTTGACGTAATGCTAGATAAGATAGAAAACGAGAAACTTATAGCCTCTATGGAGAGTATAGCAAGTTATTCACAGCATCTAAGTGATACTATTGATGATTTTAGAAACTTCTTCAGACCAGCAAAAGAGATGCAAAGAACCAGTTACTGTGAAGAGGTAAAGAGTGTTTTAAATATTATAGAAGACTCTATTGCAGCTAAAAATATAGAGATTATAAAAGAGCTAAACTGCAAGAGTGAGTTTAATGTATATTCTAATGAGCTGAAGCATGTTATTATTAACCTAATCAAAAATTCTGAAGATGTTTTAGTTGAAAACAATATAGAGAATCCATATATTAAAATAAGAACATATAAGCAAGATAAAACTAGAATACTGGAAATCAGTGACAACGGTGGTGGAATATCTCCAGAGAATATTGAAAAAATATTTGATCCTTATTTCTCTACAAAGATAAAGAAAAGTGGAACAGGTTTAGGTCTTTATATGAGTAAAATTATTATTGAGGAACATTGTGGAGGGCAACTTGAAGTAGCTAACAACAGTGATGGGGCTGTTTTTAAAGTGATATTATCTCATTGATGGTAGTTTTATATTGTTATTGACATGGCAATCTAGTGCTTCTAAAATTCACTTTCTAAAATATAACATAAATTATAATATTAATTTATAACCATTTAATAATTAAAAGTGTACTATTATTATATATTAATTAAAAAAACCACGGAGATATATATGAAAAAAATGATTTTGGCATTAGCTGCAACATCAGTTCTAGCACTTGCAAATGACACTACAGTTAGCGCAACAATGAGTTTAATGACACAGGGTATGAATCAGATTCAAGCTGGTTTTTTATATAGTAACAAAGAAGATATTGCTGCAGGTATCACAGTATTAGAAAATGCAAATGCTATTTTTGCAAACGTTGATGTTTCTCATTTTATTAAAAACAATAACAAGGTTCAAGTTACTCATAATATCAACAAAAACGTGGATAAAAATATAAAAGCACTTAAAAAAGCTGTTGTAGCTGACAACTACACAGATGCTACAAGAGAATATGGTGAGCTTACTGCTAACTGTATCGCATGTCATAAAATAGTAAGAGGCTGGTAAGCCCCTACTATTTCCTAACCAAGTGTATCTCTTTATATCAACCTTATAATTCCTTCTTTCTTTATCAAATTTTTATCACATTTCATATAAAAATAAGTTATAATGCCCGCCTAAAAAATATTTTAAAAGGTAGTTATATGAAATTAAATAAATTATTAGCAGGTAGTGTTACAGCTACACTATTGGCTAGTGCACTTTTAGCAGGTGGACACGGTACTCATTGGGGTTATACAGGTCATGAGGCTCCAGAGAACTGGGGTAATTTATCTGCTGATTACAGCTTATGTAAGAGTGGTAAAAGCCAATCTCCAATCAACATCACTTCAAGTGTTACAGTTGAGTCTAAGAGTTTAGAAAAAATTGGTTTTGACTATAGCACAGGTATCTCTTCTGTTATTAACAATGGTCATACTGTTCAAGTTAACTTTGACAAGGGTAGCAGCATAACAGTTGATGGAATCAAGTTCTCACTAGTTCAGTTTCACTTTCATACACCAAGTGAAAATCAAATCGACGGCAAAAATTTTCCACTTGAAGGTCACTTCGTTCATGCAACAGAAGATGGTTCTTTAGCTGTTATTGCTTTAATGTTTGAAGATGGGACTGAAAATCCGTTTATTAAAAAAGTTTGGGCTAAGACGCCACATGAAGCAGGCGGGAAAAATGCTATTAGCATCTCTGCTAAAGAAGTGAACACACTTTTACCTACAAATAAAGATTACTACAGATTCAGCGGTTCTTTAACTACACCACCATGCTCTGAAGGTGTCAGATGGTTAGTTCTTAAAAACTATACGACTATTTCAAAATCTCAAGTAAAAGAGTTTATTCACCTTTTTCACGATCACTCTAACAACAGACCTGTTCAAGCTATTAACGCTAGAAAAGTAATGAAGTAATAAGTTCCCCTCCTGGGGAATTAACATATTACTTTTTTAAATCTACTGTCCATTCTTCCATAACATCGTGTAACTTTTCATTTGGCGCTTCTAAAAACTCTATAGAAAATTTTTCTTTAAACTCCGCTATACCTATGCTTCTTGGTCTTACTGCCAATATTTTAGAGTTTGGAATTGCAGCACCAAAGCAAAATATAACATTTTGAGCATCTATAATTTCATCATTAATCGGACCATTTAGTTTTTTTGTATGTTCATAGTGATTGAAAACAGCTATATTTGTTGCTATTGGGTGCTTCTCAATTTTATCTAAAAAATAATTTATGATGTCTTGAATGCTCTTTTGAGAAATCTCATCTTTATTTAATTCTAGTGAATATATTGGATACTTATCCATAAATATAGATTTTTTCATTTTTAACCTTTTAATTTTTTGCTTATAATTATGTTTATTTATTAAACATTATCGAGCCAAGTCTAACCATGTTAGATCCACATTCTATAGCAAGCTCAAAATCTCCACTCATTCCCATAGAACATATAGTTGCTCCATCTAGATTTTTATAAATCTCATAAGTAGTCTCAAAACTCTTTTTTATCACATCTCTATCATCACTGTGAGCACCGATACTCATAACACCCTTTAGGTTTATGTTTGGACACTCTCTTTGAATGCGAGCATAAGCTTCAGATGCATCTTCAGGCATAAAACCGTGCTTTGATTCTTCTTTTGCAGAGTTGATCTGAAGTAGGGCATCTAGAATCATATCTTTAGCTTCTAGCTTCTTTTGTAGCTCCTCTGCTAACTCCATAGAGTCAAGAGCATGAAATAGAGTAGGATTGATTTCTAGGAGATTGTTTATCTTGTTCTTTTGTAAGTTACCTACGAAGTGCCACTCTAGTGGTAATTCTTCTAGCTCAGTAGCTTTAGCTTTTAAATCTTGAACCTTATTTTCACCAAATGCTCTTTGACCGATGTTGTATAGTTTTGCAATATCAGCAGCAGTAGAGTACTTACTGATAGCAACTGTTTTTACTATGTGATGACCACTAACTTTTAGTCTAGCAGTCTCAACTTTCCTAACTACATTGTCTATATATATTTTATATTCTTCAGCGTTCATTTATTACCCCATTAATCTATTAATATCGTTGAAAAGACCTAGTCCCATAAGTGAAAAAAGTACTACCCATCCAGCGATAGTAAGTTTTATAATAATTGCTTCACTTGCTTCTCTTCTAAAGATAAGCTCGTAAAGATTAAACATAATATGTCCACCATCAAGTGCAGGAATCGGTAGAAGGTTTAAAACACCTAAGTTCACTGAGATAAGTGCTGCAAAAAATAGCACGCTCATCCAACCTGCGTCTGTAGCATCTGATGTTAGTTTTACTATGCTGATAACTCCACCTAGCTCTTTAGCAGGAACTTCTCCGACTATAAGTTTTTTGAGTCCTGTAAATATCATGGTAGATGCAAAGATAGTCTGCTCAGTTGCATAAGAGAGAGTCTCAGATGGGCTAAGTTCTAGTTTGTGAGAAACTCCTGCACTTCCAATTCCTATCATCTTTTTTTGAACTACTTCATTAAACATGTTTGTAGTCTCTGTGATACTAGGAGTAAGAGTTTTGAACTCTATAAAACTGTCTCTTATAATCTCAACAGTTAAAGCTCCGTTTGACTCAGTGATGATTTTAGCCATCTCTTTCCAAGTGGTAATCTCAACACCATTTATAGATTTAACAATATCATTTGTTTTAAGTCCTGCAGCCTGAGCAGGAGAATCTTTTACAACATCTCCAATCACAGGAGAAAGAATATTTGGTCCGCCTAAAGCAATAACAAAATAAAGAACAAATGCAAGTACAAAATTAGCAAGAGGACCGGCAAAAAGAATAAATATCTTTTGCATAGGTGTCTTTACGTTATAGCTATCTGCATCTAAACTTTTTTTAGTGGGATCAGAATCGTCTTGACCCTTCATACGTACATAACCACCTAGTGGAATAGCAGAGATACTCCACTCAGTACTCCACTTTTTAAAAGTAAGCATTCTCTTACCAAAACCGATACTAAAAACTTCTACCGAAACACCCATCATCCTAGCCGCAAAGTAGTGGCCTAGTTCATGAAAAAATATAAGTGCCGATAGGACTAAAAGGGATACTAAAAAACTCATTAAATCTCGTCCTTAAGAAGTGCTTTTCTAAAGCCCCAAAGATACTCTAAACCGGAGTAAACAGTAAGTGCTACTGCAAACCATAAAAGCTCATTTCCCATAGGCCAGTGCATAAGTAAAAAGCCGATAGCTATCATCTGTGCTACTGTTTTTACTTTTCCTGCCCATGAAGCTTTTACATCAAGACCTTCACTAACTGCGACAGTTCTGATACCTGTGATGAAAAGCTCACGAACGATTATGATATATATTGCCCAAGCAGAAGCCTCACCAATCATCATAAGACCTAAGAAAGCGGCAAGTGTCAGCATCTTATCTGCAAGTGGATCTAGGATACCACCAAGCAGAGTCATCTGATTCCACTCTCTAGCAATGTAACCGTCAAAAAAGTCTGTTGCAGATGCTAAAACAAAAAGCATAGATGCAAAGTAGTAGTTCCACGAGACATGGTAACCGTTATCTGTAAAAATTTCTGGATTTAAAATTACCCAAAACATCAACGGTGCAATAAGTATGCGAAGTGATGCCAGGGCGTTTGGGAGGTTTAGCAAAAAAAGTCCTTGAATTTATAATAACGTGATTTTAGCTTTTTTTTGCTTACTAATGGTTTACCTCTCTATTTAAAACATTTTCTATAGAAGCAATTTTAGTTTTAAGTCTGTTTTTTGTGTTTTTACGGATGTCAAACTTTAGTGATGAGTATACTCTCTCACAGTCACTTAATTGCTCGTATGCCAACTCTATGATAGCTAATGCTTCTTTCATCGTGTCAGTCTCAACTACAGTTCCCATTGGAGTAAGTTGGTATGAAACACCTGACTTGTCTATGGCATCTATGATTTTACTCACCTGAGCAGAAACAGAAGAACCGTTTCTGCAATCATCAGAAGTAGGAAACATACTAAATTCTAGTAATACACTCATCTTCTAATCTCCCTTAAGATAGTGCGTCGTACATATCAACACGACCAAATTTTTGTGCAAGCATTGGGGCTGTAACACCTCTCGCGTTTGCAATAGACTTATCCGCACCTCTATCTACAAGTACTCTACAGAGGTTTGGCATGTCATCCATAATAGCTTCCATAAGTGGAGTCCAGCCAACACCGTCAACTTTGTTTATATCTGCACCGTTGTCTAGTAGAAAGTCAACCATAGCAGCTCTGTCTCTCCTGATGCTTACATGTAAAAGTGTCCAGCCATATTTATTTTGAATATTTATGTCATCCAGTTTTTGAACTTCACTCTTAAAAAGTTCTAGGTCGTTATCGTAAACTATTTTTTCAAACATTTCAAATGTATTTGTATCTTGCATATTATTTCCTTGTATTTTTAGTAATTGTTATTAATGTTCGTATTATACATATGAATATTCAATGCTAACTTAATCGGATAATTATAAATTATAATATAGATTTATATTACGTGAATAATAATTCATAATTGAGGACAATATGTAGACTATAAAGATTATTTAGACTATAATATGAGTAAATAACAGGAGGATTTGATGAAAAAATCAATCGTATTATTAGCTATCTTAGGTTTAAGTTCATTAGCAATGGCTGATGCATATCAGAAGTGTGTAGTTTGTCACGGTAAAACTGGTGAGAAAGCTGCACTTGGTGGTAAAAGTAAAGTTATTAAAGATATGAGTAAAGCTGATATTGTGGCTGCTATGAAGGGCTATCAGGCTGGAACATATGGCGGGGCTATGAAAGCGATGATGGTTGAGCATTCAAAAGGTCTCTCAGAAGCTGATATTAACGCTATTGCTGAGCAAATCGGTAAGTAGTTTTAGAGTTTCCACCTCGATAGAGGTGGAAATAATATGTAGATTATTGGAAAGAAGTCCCACCGTCGATAACTATAGTCTGTCCAGTTAACCATGAAGAACCGTTTTCACATAAGAAAAGACAAGCACCAGTTAGGTCTGTTGCATCTCCCATACGACTTAGTGGAGAACGTTTCACAACTTCCGCTTTTACTTCTTCATAATTTGGAAATGCTTTTAATGCATCTGTATCTATCGGACCACCACTTACAGCATTAACACGAATGTTTTTCTCACCAAGTTCAGCAGCAGCATAGCGAACCATAGTCTCTACTGCAGCTTTGTTTGTACCGTGACCTGCATAGTTTGGAGTGTAAACAAGGTTACCGGTAGAACTCATAGAGATGATACTACCTCCGCCTACCATTTCCATTCTCTTAGCAGCTTCTTGAGCACCAACTACAAAAGCTTCCACAGTAGCAGTCCAGATGTTACTAAGACCTTTTGGTTTTAGTCTCATAAATGGAGCAAAACCGCCAACAACAGCACGACCAGAGATGATTGCATTTGAGATGAAGTAGTCAAGTCTGCTGAAATCTTCATCAAAAAGTTTGTAAACATCTTTGTAAGTTAAAGGCTCTAGTATATTTAGCAAGTAAGCTCTACACTTAACACCAAATCTAGCTTCAACATCAGCGATAATCTCATTTGCAGTATCTGCACTTGAAGCGTAAGTGAATGCTACATCACAGCCTTTTGCTGCAAAGGCATAAACGATAGCTTTACCGATACCACGAGTACCTCCACTTACAAATAAAGTTTTACCTTGCATAGTTTTTTCGCTCATTTTATAGTCCTTTTATCTCGTAATTTTTCATAACTTCTTCTATCTTCTTCATATTCTCTAGACTTGGGCGTACGAGTGGAAGTCTATATTCCAAAGTATCTATTAGACCAGCGATATACATAGCCGCTTTAATTGGAACAGGATTTGACTCACAAAACATTACTGAGTTTAGAGGGTAAAGCTTATCGTTGATAGCTTTTGCACCTGCAAAATCACCTTTATGAGCAAGTCTAACTAATTCTGATTTTAAATCAGGCATTAGGTTTGAGGTAACAGAAGTAATTCCTGCTGCACCATTTGCTAACATAGGAAAATCAATAGCATCATCACCAGAAAACACTTTAAGCTCAGGGCGACGAGAAAGAAGCTCGATTGTACGTTCCAAACTTCCTGTTGCTTCTTTGATACCATATATGTTTTTCACATCATCAAAAAGTCTGATAACAGTATCTGCAGTGATATCAACAACTGTACGACCAGGAACATTATAAAGCATAAAAGGAAGATCAGGCACAGTTTGGGCTATTGCTTTATAGTGCTGATAAAGACCTTCTTGAGAAGGTTTTACATAGTATGGAGCTACAGAGAAGATTGCATCTACGCCACATTCTTGTGCATTTCTAGCAGCATTTATAGCTTCTGATGTTGAGTTGCTTCCAGCGCCTGCAAGTACTTTAGTAGTAGTTCCTTTACAAACTTCTACAGCTATTTCCATACATCTTCTATCTTCATCATATGACAAAGTTGCACTCTCACCAGTAGTTCCAACCGGACATACTGCATCCATACCGTTGTTTATTTGTCTTTGTACAAGTGCAGCATAAGCCTGCTCATCTAGTTTGCCATTTCTAAATGGAGTTATTAATGCTGTTGACGAACCTGTTACAATATTCATTTATTGCCCTTTTATAATAATGCGCAATTATATCGAAAAACTATTAAAACTGTATTCTGCAGTTGAGTGTTTTTTGTTATTAATTAAGTATGTACTCTTTAAAATATAGTTCTATTTTATCTTTTGAGTAAGAGTTTTCTTTATCTCTTATTTTGTAAACTCTTTTATAGAAAATATACTTCTCAATAATATTCATAGTATGAAATTTGTCATATATCTTAAGTAGAAAATCACTTTTTATTGAGAGGTTTTTAGCTTCTAGTGTTATAAATATTTTATGCAGATCATCTATCTCTTCTATAGTATGAGGGTTTATATCTGAGTTTATTATGTAGTGAATCTCTTCAACGTTAAAGTTTTTATTGATAGACTTTGCATAATACTCTAGCAGTATATTTATCTCTTTATTGCGTTCTTTATTATAATCAGCATGTTGAAGATACGCGTATAGTTTAGGTTTACTTTTTTGCCAGTTGTAAAGTGTATTTATCTGGACTTCAAATCTGTCACTTATTTCTCTATTGTTTAGCATTGTCCAAAGCCTTTCTTTCATCTAAAACGTGGTAAGTAGCAGTTGCATAAGCAACAAGAGTATCTTTTGAAAATATCTCTATCGTCGTAAATATAGTTCTTTTAGATTGGTTAATAACTCTTGCTTCAGCTTTTAAGACTTCATCTCTTGCAGGTTTTAGATAGTTGACCTTTATCTCAATCGTAACGGCACTAAAACCTTTCTCTAGCATTGATACAGCAGCATACCATCCACAGTGGTCAGCCAGTGTAGCGATAGCACCACCATGAACTACACCAAAGTGCTGTTTGTGATGTGGCTCTACGTCAAAGCCCAGTTGAGCATAACCGTCACCTAGGTCTAGGACTTCACCACCGATAAATTTCAAGAAGTCTATATCTTGTTTGTCAATTTCTTGAGCGTTCATTATACCTCGCTGAGTAAATTAATACCATCAGATTCAAGTGTTTTGATTGCGTGAGTAAGTTCTCTGTCTGAGACCTTAAATATAAACGCACCAATCTGAGCATTTGAGAGAGTATAAGTATATTCTATGTTGATATTTTCTTTTGCAAGTGCTTTTATAACACTGTTAAAACTACCAATATGATCACTTACTTCTACCGCAAAGACATCAGTAAAACGAGAAGAAAAACCAGCTTCATTTAAGATGGCTTTTGCTTTGTCGTTGTCACTTACTATTAGCCTAAGTATACCAAAATCACTGGCATCTGATAGATTAATTGACTTAATTGAAACATTACTTGATGCTAAAAGTGTAGTAATATCACTCAATTCACCTTTTTTATTTTCTACAAACACAGACAGTTGCTTTATGATTTTTGACATTTTATACCCTTTTATCTACAACTCTAACAGCTTTACCCATGCTTCTCTCAATACTGCGAGGCTCAACAAGTTTTACATTTGCATTAATATAAAGATTGTTTGCAAGTGAGCGTTCTATATCTTTTTTTATTTTTTCCATCTCAGCAACAGAATCACTTAAAACATCTTCATTAACTTCTACTAAGATATCTAGTTTATCAAGATGACCTTTTTTGTCTGCAATGATCTGGTAGTTAAGTGTAACTCCTTCAGTATTTGCGATTACGTGTTCAACTTGTGATGGGTATACATTTACCCCGTTTACGATAATCATATCATCTACACGACCTACAATGCTCTCCATACGAACTAAAGTTCTTCCGCATCCACAAGGCTCGCGGTGAAGTGAAGTGATATCTCCAGTTCTGTAACGGATAATAGGAAGTGCCTGTTTTGTAAGTGAAGTAATAACTAGCTCACCACGTTCTCCATCTGGCAGAACTTGACCAGTTTTATGGTCAATTATCTCTGGATAGAAATGATCTTCGTTTACGTGAAGAAGTTTAGAATGCTTACAGTTAGAACTTACACCCGGCCCGATTATCTCGCTTAGTCCGTAAACTTCGTGATAGTCTATTCCCCAAACACGGGAAACTTCTTCCTTAAGACCCTCACTAGTAGGCTCAGCTCCAAATACTCCAGACTTTAGTTTGAAGTCTTTTAGATAGTCACTGCCAGATTTTTTAGCAGCTTCGTACATGTGAAGTGCAAAAGAAGGAGTTGCAGCAAGTATTGTTGCATTAAAATCTTTCATAAGCATTATCTGTCTATCTGTAAAACCGCTGCTTGCAGGGATAGTCGTGGCACCAATAGTCTCAGCACCATTGTGAAAACCAAGACCACCGGTAAATAGACCATAACCATAAGCATTATGTACTACATCTTTTGCCGTTGCTCCTGCCATAGTGTATACCCTAGCCATTACTTCATTCCATACATCCATATCACCTTGAGTATAACCGACAACAGTCGGTTTACCTGTTGTACCGCTTGAACTGTGAACTCTAACAACTTCACTCATTGGAACTGTAAAAAGTCCAAAAGGGTAGTGGTTTCTTAAATCTTGTTTTTTTGTGAAGGGGAGTTTTTGAATATCTTCAAGAGAAGTTATATCTTTAGGAGAGATTCCTAACTCATCAAATTTTTCCTTGTAAAAAGGTGTAAGCTCATATACTCTTGTAACTGTGTCTTGCAATCTTTTGAGCTGAGTTTCACCTAACTTTTCTCTAGATGCACCCTCTATCTTATTCCACATTACTTCTGCTCCTCAGCGTCTTTCATCGCTTGGTCAAGTATTTTTATATTTTGTTCTGCTACTTTTGCATTCATCTGAGTAATAGCATCTTTAACTTCTTGGATACTAAATGGAAAGTTTTTGTCATGAATAAGAGCAAAACCAAGCATATAAACATTTAGCCCCTGAATAGGAAACTCTCCATTCTCAGCCTTTTTAAATGCATCTATCTTTGCAAAACCTTTAAAAGGAAGCTCTGGATATGTATCTTTATCTTTTGCATTTGTTACAATTGTACCATCAAGTTTTAAAAATGCAACATTTCTAAGACCTTCATTTCTCTCTAGTGCAATCATAAGATCAGCCTGATTTTTGTCAATTACAGGATTAGTGAAGTCACCGACTTTGATATCACAAGATACGGATCCACCCCTTTGACTCATACCGTGGTTCTCAGTTCCCAAAAAAGGAATATCACGGTTACCGGCACAGATTGCTAATACTTTTACAAGAAAAACAACACCTTGACCACCAAAACCGGCTATTACGATTTGATATTTCATCTTAGTTACCTCTCTTTAAATAGTCAAAATCTTGTACGAAAGCATCTGTCGGACAAACTATATCCAGACAACCACCACAACCAGCACAGAGGAATGGATCTATCTCTATAACTCCATCATCATTGTATGCCATAGGAGGGCATTTATATACTGTTGTACACTGATCACATGCTACACATAAATCCGGATCTACTTTAGCAAAGATATTAGGGATAAACTCAGGAGCTCTCTCTCTATCGAGAATACAGAACTCACGTACAACTACAACTGTAGGACCTGTTGCATTTTTGTGTACTTCTTTTACTTCTCTAAAGAAGTCTACATTATCTTGCATCTCATACGAGTATTGATGTTCCATACAATCAATTCCCATACCTTCAACAATCTTCTTGATGTCGATATTTCTGTTTTCTCTTGCTGGAGTAGTCTGACGACCAGTCATAGCAATAGTCGAGTTATCAAGTATTACAAGGATGAACTTGTGGTTTTGATAAACTGCATTTATAAGTGGCGGGATTCCAGAGTGAAAGAATGTACCATCACCAATAGTCGCAACCACTGTTTTATCCGGATCACTAAGAGCAAATCCACTAGCCATAGAGACACTAGCCCCCATACAAAGTATAGAGTCAATCGCACCCTGAGCAAGAGCTAAAGTATAACATCCGATATCAGATGGATAGATAGCTTTTTTATGTTTAAATACTTTTGTAATAGCATAGTAAACATCACGGTGAGGACAACCTGGACAAAGTGCAGGCGGTCTTGCTTCTACTTCAAAGTTTAGTGAAGGTGGAGTAGCATAGATATTTTCACCATCATAAAGACCGATATTTTGAAATGCTTTTAGAATTTCTTCCTTGCTCATCTCATCGATTTGGTGAATAGAGTTTGTATTTTTACCATATACATTAGGAGAAGCAATTTGTTCTTCAACACAAGGATACGGTTCTTCAATAACTAAAACTTTATCGTAAGATTTAAATCTATCTCTCATCTGTTCAACAGGAAGAGGGTAAGGCATAAGAACTTTTACAACATCAGCATCTAGACCAAGATCGCTTAGAGTCTCTTTTGCAAAACCATGACCTGTACCACTTGTAATGATAAGAACTTCCTTTCCTTCACATTTGTCAAACTCAGATTTTAGAAGATGATCCCAGTTATATTCTTTGATAACCTCGATGCGATTTAACTGCTCTTTACCTTGTGGAAATCTATCCTTTCTAGGAACAGCACCCCAACGTGGAACATTACGTTTAAATTCACCCTTGTTTGGTCTAAAGTCAGTCTCTGCATCCATCTCGATAATCTCACGAGCATGACATACACGCATAACCGGACGTAGCATTACAGGGATTTGAAATTTTTCTGAAAGCTCAACACCGTACTTTGTAAGGTCATAAGCATCTTGAGGAGTTGCAGGGTCTAAAACAGGAATACGTGCAAACTTCGCAAATACGCGAGAATCTTGTTCTGTCTGAGAAGAGTGAAAGCCTGGATCATCAGCAGCTATTAAAAGCATACCGCCAAGGTTACCGATGTATGCAGCACTCATTAGCGCGTCACTTGCAACATTAAGTCCAACTTGCTTCATAGTAGCACAAGTACGTTTACCCGCAATTGCACCTGCGTAAGCTACTTCAAAACCAACTTTTTCGTTAGTTCCCCACTCAGCATATACATCTAGATTTAGTTTATACTTTATCTTTTGAACTTCTGTTAGTATCTCACTAGATGGAGTTCCTGGATATCCGCTAACCATATCAACATTTGCGTGGATTAGTCCCCAAGCAATTGCATCGTTTCCCATTAATGTTTGTTTCATAAAATTCTCACTCTTTATAATTATTTATCTATAAAAGATTTCTTAATGTTAATTTACACAATAGTTATATAATAATTCCTTAAATTAAGGCTAAACTATACAATTATTGAGAATTACTAAAATTTATAGTACGCTATTAAACGATATTCGTCAAAACTTAATTGTGTTGTGCCGCCTAAATCAAACCAATCTCTTGGAAAGTTTGCACGAGCACGCAGTTTAAAGTTTTTTGTAACTTTGTAGATAAAGTCTAAATCTACCTCTTTTGTTTTCCATGAGTAGCCACTTTGGTAACCATTGTATTCACCTATGTCGTACTCAAAATACTTAACCATTGCAAGCAGGTCGATACCAGTAAGTGGTTTAAACTGATAGTCAACTCCCGCCATATATGAAGCTGTGTCTCCAAAGTTGGCGTGAAGTGCACCTTGAGAGATGATAAACGGATTTGCACCACCAAGTGCATTTACGATACCACCGTCTAAAACGCTTCCTGCAGATGCAGGAGTATTTACATAACGGAGGTCTATTCCTAAACCGTTATCCAGTGAAGCTTTTAGCATCGCTCCATATTGAGTAGAATCTACATCTTTTGCACCGCTACCTGTGTCAAAAGCTTTTCCTAAAAGGTTGTCTCCAACGCTGTCTTGTTTTGTGTAAAACACAGATGCAAATGTATTTACATCACTAAGCTTACCTTTGTAACTAGCCTTAGCTACAACAATATTCATGATGTCGTGGATATACTGATCCCAGATAGAAAAAGTAAAACCTTTTAGACCTGTATACTTAGCATTTATGTACGTCATACCTGCAGTTGATTTTGTGTTTGTAGAACCTAGATAAACATCTGCAATATTTGCAAATTCACCTACTTTATATCCTGGACCAAAACCGTACAGTAAACTGAGTCTAGTCATCGAGCTGTTTGGATCAAGTACACCGTTTGTAACAGGAACAGAGTTCGCAAAACCATTTGTCTGGATCTTAGTGATGTGACCTAACTCAAACTTAGTGTCTGTTACATCGCTGTTTTTTACAACTAAACCTTCAAATGTATTTGGCAGCATTCTAAAGTTATTTGGAGCTGCAAACGGTGTATTTATACTTAGTCTACCAAACTGTACGGTTGTCTTTGCAGCTGTATAACCAATATAAGCTTCACCTAAAACAGTGTATCCACCGCCATCTGCACCAAAAAGTGTGTTGTCGTTTTCATTAGCAGTTGAAGATTTTTCATCTACTTTGTTTGTAGTGTAAAAAGTAGCCCCCACATCAAAGCCATAATACTTTGCAGTGTTATAGTTTAAGTGACCACCTACAGATAGACCATCACGAGTTTGTGTTGCTACACCGTCATAACTACGGTTTATATAAAAAGATTTCAGCTCTCCTTGAACTTTACCTTTGGCAAAAGCTTCTTCAATTGTATCTGCCGATACACTTACACCAGTAATTAAAAGTGCTGCTAATATTAAACTTCTTTTCTTCATACTTCTTCCTTCCTTTTTTAGTCGTTAAAACATTTGTTTAGATGAGCTTCATCCATCTTTTTAGTAATTAAAGAGACAACGATAGCTGTGATAATAGATAGTGGCAGGGCAATCATTAATGCATCTACGAAGATAATATCTCCACTTAAAAGTGAATCTTTACCAAAGATGGCTTTTGAGATACCAAGAGATTTTGCTTCTTTGAAGTGAACAAACATAAGCCAAAAGCTTGATACTATCAAACCAACGAACATAGAGCTGATAGCTCCTGCTTTTGTCATACCTTTCCAGAACAAGCCTCCGATAAAGCTTGGTAGGAAGATACTCGCACATAGAGCGAAGAATATCGCAGTTGAGCGGGCAATGATTGCCGGTTGGTCATCAAAAGCGTAGGCAAGACTTACTGAGATGATAATCATGATGATAACACCGAGTCTTGTCACAGTTATAGAGTTGTGGTTTTTAGAACTGATTTGCTCAAAAATGTCACGTCCAACTGCTGTTCCCATAGTGTGAAACTGAGATGAAAGTGTACTCATAGCCGCAGAGATAAGTGCAAACAAAAATATAAATGCAAACCACTTAGGCATAGCAGTGTTTATGAAGTGAGGGATTACTTTACCGATAGCACCGGCACTTTGAAGTGCATTTTTACCTTCATTGAACTCATAGTACCAAGCGTTTGAAAGTGCTCCTACTATAAAGATAATCCCTGTCATTGCAACGATAAACACAGACCCGATAAGAACTGCACGGTTTAACTCTTGCTTTGACTTAACTGTCATAAATCTAACTATTAGCTGTGGTTGAGCAAGAACACCGATACCAACACCCATAGTAATAGTAGTGATTACAAATAACCAACCCTTACTAAAAAATTGTGGCATTGAATTCCAACCCTCAAACCCCCAAAGCAGTGAAAGTTTCATCATAAAGTCAGGTGAACCAGGTGCTAACTCTTTTATGCTTTTAGCTGCAAGAGGGTCTATAACAGTCGCTTGCCAAACATGGTCTAGTTTTTCAAATGCTGCACTTACACCGCCAAGTGAATCAAATGTAACAAAGACCAAGATGACCATTGCTACAAACATGATAGTCCCTTGTAGCGCATCTGTGAGCATTACCCCTTTAAGCCCACCAGCGATTACATAAGCTGTAATGATTATAGAAAATACCATAAGTGACATATGATAGTCTGTTCCAAAGTAAAGAGCAATAAACTGAGTACCGCCTATAAGAACCGCAGTTGCGTAAAGCGGCATAAACAGTAAAATAATAGATGCTCCAAACATCTGAATAAACTTAGAGTCAAATCTTTTAGCAAGAAGTTCAGGGAACGTATGTGCATTTAGACGATAACCCATCTTTCTTGTAGGATTTCCCAAAAATACAAATGCTACAAAAATACCTATAAAGATATTAAACACCGTAAGCCAAAGCAGAGAGTTGCCAAGCCAAGCAGCAACTCCGCCAAAACCAACGATTGCTGCAGTTGAAATAAATGTAGCTCCATAACTCAGTGCCATAATAAATGGATGCGTATCTCGACCGGCTATAAGATAGTCGGTTGTGTTCTTAGTCTGTTTATAACCTCTAATACCTAAGTAACCTAAAACAGCCAAGTAAAGGATGATAATTATATTTTCAAAAATACCCATTATAGTTCATCCTCAATCTCTTTTTCAGTCTTATTCCACTCTTTAACAAATTCAGGCGGTTTAACATACCCGTCTTTGTTCCAGTTGATTACTCCATAGACAACACTAGCTAAAGTGCTAATAATTATGAGAGCAAAAGCCATATTGACACCAAAATCAAAATACTCCATCCCTTTCCCTTAATAATTTGCAAGATTTTACAAATATTGTATTTTAAAATGATAATATTCTAATAATTGTAATAATTATGAAACTATTATCGAATTGCAACAATTATTGCAAAGCTAAGCATAAATTAATATTAAAGCATTACAAAAATTTATTAATTTTTTTTAAACTGTTCTTAAAGTAGTATATTGTTGATTTTAAGTGTTTTTTATAAGTAAATTTTATTCGCGTCAATGTTTTGATATAATAAAAATCATGAAAAAAATTATTATAAATAAAAAATATTATGGCAATATAGAACTTGCCAAGACAAGAAACGCTTATAATATCTTTGTCTCTGTTATACGTGCATTTAAGGCTAAAGAGCCTATTACAGTTGAGACTATCTACTCAAAAGAGAAGCTAAAAAGCTTTGAGAAGTACAAAAGTGGAGAATTCCAATACGAGCTAGAAGAATTAGATATGTATATAGAACTCTCAAAACTTTTAAAGTTTACATCTACAGATGCTAAAAAGCTAAAAGAGCAGATAGCCTTTGTAAATGATGACGCTCATGTGCATCTAGACATATCTAAGAACTTGGTTCTCTTTAATAAGAAGAAGCAAAGCACAGCAAAAAAATCATACCTCTTTTGGGATATAGAAAACTTCTCAAATATTTCTCCAATGTTTTCTCAGGTTATAGAGCCTTATGAGTTGGAAGATGAAAACATATATGTGTCTTGTAACCCTGACTCACTCTATCTTTTTAAAGCAGAGTGGGAAGCAGACCTCTTTGACTTTGGAAAAACATTTAACTCTTTTAACTTTACAAAATGTGATCATGGAAAAAATGTAGCGGATGGTGTCTTACTAAACAACTTTAAAGAGCTAAGTCCAAGAGATGCAAATATCTATGTTATGACATATGATAGAGAGCTAAAAGACAGATTTAGAGACTCTTGCCATGAGAGCAATAACTTGTATGTGCTAGAGAGGAAAATACTCTACTGAAAATTTGGTAGAGGGATTTTAATCAAGAAAAGTGCACCGTCTTTGAAGTTATATGCTTCTATGGTGCCGTTAAATTTTATCTCAATGATTGTTTTTGTTATAAAAAGCCCGAGTCCAGTGCCTTGCGCCTGATGCTTTGTTGTAAAATATGCATCAAATATTTTATCGGCAATACTCTTATCAAAGCCTCCACCGTTATCACTGATTTTAATAATATTGTTTTCACCTTCAACAGTAGACTCAATAATGATTTTACCACTATCTTTATTTTTTCCTATTATTGCATCAAGAGCATTATTAAGTATAATCAAAATAGCTTGCTCTATTTCGCTGATAGATCCATAGGCAAAAGACTCTTTATCTAGATTGACCTCAATAGATATCTTATTTTTGTCAAACATACTATCAAGCAACTGCAAACTTTCCCCAACTGCTCTTTCAATTGGAAATATTTCAATGTTTTTTTTACGATGGTCTTCATTTAGAAAATTTTTAAATAGATCTATAGTTTTTGACATGAAGAGTACTTGGTTATGAATCTCGTTAAAATTTTTTTCCTGGTCTTTTGAATCCACTTCTCCCATCATACTTTTTATTGTTAAATCAGTAATACAGAGTTCAACTATGTTTAGAGGTTGCTTCCATTGATGAGCAATATTACTTATCATTGTTCCCATTTCAATAAATCGTGATTGCTTAAGTAAAAAGGCATCTTTAGCTTTATTGTTTTCCTCTTCAATGGCTTTTTCTCTCATTCCATCATCAATATTTTGCTGCATTTGCCTAAACCCGTTGACAATCTCAAATATCACATCATCTTTGTTTAGAGCAATTGATTTAAAAACAAGTTTGTCACCTGGCAGATAGCCTTTAATCTCATCTGCAATCCTACTTAAAGGCATCAGCAACTCTTTTAACAGACGCATTTCCAAATAAAAATACAGCGCCAATAAAGCGGCAAAAAGAATTCCTGTAGTAATATATTTATACGATAGTTCTTTCAATATTTGGTTACTTTTAACAAGTTCAAGAGTTCCCATTATATTTTTAAGATGATCTTCTTTTGGGCTGATGACATCTTTTTTATACTCTATGTTGTATGAATCCCCTGCAATGTACGCTGATGTACTACTCTCAGATATAATTGCTCCACTGTTATCTTTAAAAGCGATATATTCAAGTTTATATGAAGCAAGCATACTTTTCAAGAATTCATCCATTTCGGAGACATTAGCTTGATTATTTATAAAATACCATACGCTTACTCTCGGGGCTAATGATTCAGCAATTGTTGCAATATGAGTTTTCTCAGATTTAATAAAAGTATCGTTGACAAGTTTATAAATAAATGTTCCACCAGCGACGATTATCAGCGACAGAGCGACAAGAACAAACATAAATAATTTACGTTGCAAAGAGACCGCACTAAGTGGCTTTATTATTTTTTTACGTAAAATACTCATCCAAAAAACCACATATTTTTCTCTTTATTGTTAAATACGCTATATTATATCACAGCATTTTTATAATTGTCTGTAAAAAGACCTCAATAAATTCTCTAAATATTAAAACTTCGCAAAGTGCAATCATGCTAAACAACTTCAAAGATTCAAAAATAAGAGATGCAAATGTATAGTTAATAAAATACTTCAGAGGAGTAAAAGAAGAGGTTTAATGCTGCTTTGTTATAGACTCCCAAGCTAAGCATGGGAGCTATAGAAGAGTAGAAACTAAATTATTTACCGATAGTTTGGGCAAATGCTTCTAACTCAGCATCGGAGTATTTAGCAACTTGACCTTTCATTACAGCTTTCATAACTCCGCCATAAGTTCCAGCTTTGTAACCTTTCAATGCAGTTGCAATCTCCTCATGTTTTAAGTCTGAAACAATTTTTGATTTACCAAGTGCAGATTTTTTAAAATCAGCATTATGACAGGCAGCACAAGCCTTTGGTTCAACTGCACCCATGAGTGCGATTGTACTTACAAATAACGCTAAAACAATTTTTTTCATTTTAAATCCTTGTAAAATTATAGTATTTTTGTATTATAATCTCTTATACTTAAAAATTGTTTTAATATATTAACTTGCCTTTGGAATGAAGACAGAAGAAAACTTTTTAATATTACTTGTTCCCATTATTCTGATTGGAGCGAGTCAAAAGTGGAGATTTATTCACTGGGGTGTAACGTGAACAAAAGATATACTAAAAAACAGATAAATCTATAACAACTAAAAAAGTGGAGATTCACTCACAGGGGTGTAATTTGACCTTTCATTACAGCTTTCATAACTCCGCCATAAGTTCCAGCTTTGTAACCTTTCAATGCAGTTGCAATCTCTTCATATTTTAATATATTAACTTGCCTTTGGAATGAAGAGAGAACAAAACTTTTTAATATTACTTGTTCCCATTATTCTGATTGGAGCGAATCAAAAGTGGAGATTTATTCACTGGGGTGTAACGTGCATTACCTAGCCCCTATTTTCTAGCAAGTAATCGTTCATATATTATCTACTTTACGCTAATTATGCTACAAATAGTTCAAATATGAACGAAAGAGATAGTGTAATAACTAAAAAAGTGGAGATTCACTCACAGGGGTGTAATTTTTAAAGATGTTAACGAGTTAACAAGTAAAGATGTGCAAAAGATAGCAGAATCATTTGATATAAAAAATGCTAAGCAAACAATAGACGAGATGCTTGATATAAAACATACTCTGCTACCAAAGCTAGCAACACAATATGATATGAAAAAATGGTGCAATCTCGTACTTGAATCAACAAAAGATATACTGAAAAACAGATAAAACTAGAACAACTAAAAAAGTGGAGATTCATTCACTGGGGTGTAATTTTAGATATCCATTTTACACCTAAATAACCATCATTTATATACATATTTACTTTATCTGAAATATTCATTTCCCTATATGTCGAAGGGGGAACTTCCCTTTCTTCATACCCTGAATAAGTGATATAATATAACTTACCATACCCTTGTCGATTATATGCACTGCCTGTCCTTCTATCTTCAACAATTCCTTCAATTATTTTAGGTTTTGATTTATCAAAATACATATTAGTTTCTTTTAAACTAATTGTTGTTGTTAAAAACAAACTAGCTAACCCAAATAATGTATTAACAATCAATACTGATAATGAATGCTTACCTTTAGAATGAAAAATAAAAATCATATAAGGGACAGCTATAATAAATGTGATTATAAAAGATAATATAATAAATTCATACTTATTTATTAAAAATGGGATATCAAATATATATATCAACCCATCTTCAGATAGCAGCTGTATCATCCCATTCATAAAGAGAGCAATAATTACAGCAAATATAATATCATATAATTTATCATAATTATCTAATGCGTTAATAACATTATTTCTTTTTATAACATAAACAATATATATTGTAAGAAAAATAACTATAGTTCCAATTCTTGTATCTGGCATGTATAAAAAGAATAGAATCTTAAACAAACTACTAAGGAAATCCACTGGAAAAACAAATAAATATATTAAACAGAAAACCATAAATGTAAAAAACAATTTTATAATTAAATTTTTATCATACATTTGCAATACCTTAATATAACGTTTTACTTGATGGATAACTACCCGCTAGGGTATGTTATTCATCCTCCAAGGTTTTGTTAACATTTATGTAAGTCTGCATACCTTCTCTACAAAAACAGACTTCTCTAGAAAATATTCGATTTGTATTAATCGCATATTCGTTTGAATAACCACTAAGCATCCCGCCATCTCCATTTACTTTCAGAAGCATGTTTATATGACCTATTTTTTTTGGATCAATATTGTTTAATGATAAGTTTACAAAACCATCTATAATAGTTCCATTTAACGCATATGTTCTAATACCTCTATTGTTATCTTTACTAGCAACTGTATATGTACCCGTTAAGCTTTCAGCAAATTGTATTATTTCGAATTGAACCTTCTGCATTTTGTACTCAGCAATCCATAGTCCAGATAGATCCAAGCCTTTATACACAGTTTTCCTATACCATGGAATAAATGATTTAGTAAATAATTGTGACATTAAAAATAATAAAAAACTTGTTGCAATACCTGATACAACACTAAGAATAATTGTCTCCGAAACATTTGACATGATTTATTTTTCCCTTTTGATGTTAACGTTTGTCGTGAGCGATAATTTTCCCGAGGGAAATTATTGCGTTCCTCGTACTTGTTATGTGCAATTTAGATTTTACCTTCTTGTTGTAATTCATCGAGTATGCTTCGCACTAGTCTTTCATCAAGTGCAAATTTTTTAGAAATTCCTTTAACAATATTATCGGCATCACTTGTATAATCGCTCCATACGATACCAGCTTCACTAGCCATATATTGCTTGTACATAGGGAACATTAATTTTAAAGAAGTATGCAAAGATTCAATTTCCTTTTTAGATTCTTTGGCTTCTTTTCTGAAGCCCAACTGCCAAGGAAGAACAAATATAGCTGCCAATCCAGCTAGTAGTGTTCCTGCGCCAGTTAGCATATCAGCGGTAAGATTCCAGTCTATTTCACACATTTTTATTATTCCTTTATATGTACATAACGGGGGCGCGGGTGAGTAACTGCCGTTGAAAAACCTTTAGGTTTTGCAATGGTTGCTTGCTCCTCCCGCTTGTTATCTGGCGCTGTGCGACAGATGACCAGTGGGTGTTCAACCCGCGCCCCCGTTATCCGGTCACGCAGTGAGCGGATAACTATTTATTCAAGCACATTATATGTAAAATAACCTTAAATCACATAAATAACTTACATGTTGTTTGTGTGTTAAAAGGGTTGATTTTGTTGATTATTTGTATTTTTGATAAAAAAAGAGAAAAAATCTATAAAATTCTTAAAGTTTGGATGTTTGTTTAATACTGTATATTCAAATTAAATTACACTTTGTGTGTTATTTCGCAAATATCTTACATAACACACAAAATGTAGCTTAAGCGAAAAGGTTGGTTATGGAAGTTAAACTACATCTATATACTCCCAAGTAAAAGGATAAAACTTGTCTCTAATCACTCTTGAATACGTAGATGCTCTTGATGCAAACAATGAAAAAAAAGTTTTGGAATTTTCTACAAATCTGCTTAAAGAACCGATAAACAAAGGTTCGCTGTTTGTCATAAAGGTTGATGGTGAGTCTATGGAGCCTGTTATTAAAGACCGTACACTTGTTGTTGCTGACCTTTCTCAAAGAGGAGTAGTAGATGCAGATATATATCTGGTCTATTATGAGAACAGGATGTGGATAAAAAAAGCTAAACAAGAGTCAGATGGAATGACGTTTGTGTCTATCAACAAAGAGTATGGGCATCTAGTATATAAAGAAGCAGATGTTCGTGTAGTAGCTAAGGCTGTTTTGTCTTTTAATAGCTTCTAGAAGAGTGTAGAAGCTACTGGAACGTCTTCTTTATAAACCCACTACCTAAAACCTTGTTACCGTCATAAAATACAGCTACCTGTCCAGTAGCTACTCCGTCTACATTTTTATCTAGATATATCATGGCTTCACTATCTTCTATGATTACCTTGCAAGCTATCTTATGAGTTCTATATCTTAGTTTGACTGTACACTCAAACTCTTTTTTGTCTATGAAAAGATTAAGCGTGTCTATGAGGACTTTTGAGACACCGAGGTCATCTTTTTTACACACTACTATAGTGTTTGCATTTGGGTCTATCTCTTTTACATAGTGAGGCTCATGTGCGCCATGGACTGTAAAGCCTCTTCTCTTTCCTATGGTGTAGTGCATGTAGCCTTTGTGATGACCGACTTCATTGCCATCAGTATCTAGAGCAAGACCTGGTAGGTCTATGTCTGTATGTTTTTTGATGATATCGGTATAGACATTTTCCACAAAACAGATCTCTTGAGACTCTTTTCTTTTCGCTATTTCTTTTATAACGGGCAGGGTGCTACCAAGTTTTACTATCTCTGTTTTTCTGTACTTATTCATAGGGAAGATGAGATGCTTTAAAACATCTTGTTTTATCTGTGCTAAAAAATAACTCTGATCTTTAGTGTCGTCCTCTGCTTTGTAGATAAACTCACCATCTGTTTTTGCATAGTGCCCTGTTGCCAAAAAGTCAGCGCCTTGTTCTTTTGCAAAGTCAAACAGTGCTCCAAACTTGATAGTGCGGTTACACTTTACACATGGGTTTGGAGTATTGCCATTGAGGTATTCGCCTACAAAGTAGTCATACACCTCTTCTTTGAACTTACTGCTAAGGTCAAGTATATGGTACTCGATGCCAAGAGAGCGTGCTACTTTTTTTCCAGATGCAATGTTGTCTTCATGGAAGTTTTCTATAAGGTCGTGGAGCTTCATATATACTCCGATGACCTCATAGCCCTCTTGTTGGAGCAGGTAAGCCGTGACAGAAGAATCTATCCCGCCACTCATACCTACTATTACTTTTTTGTTCATAATTTCTTCTTTTAAGAGTCTAGTGCAGCTTTAAGATCTGCTATTAGATCATCTGAATTTTCAAGACCGACACTTAGTCTGATAAGACCTTCAGTGATACCGATCTTTTTTTGTTCAACAAGTGGAATCTGCTGATGCGTAGTTGAAGATGGATGCGTGATGATTGATTTAGAATCACCGATATTTACAACGATAGAGAAAAGCTTAGTTGCATCTAGAACTTTCCATGCACTCTCTTTATCTTCAACTTCAAAACTGATAAGACCGCTACACTGTCCATCTTTGAAGTACTTGTTTGCAAGAGCGTTATAGCTGTTGCCCTCAAGACCTGGGTAGTTAAGGTTAAACACTTTAGGATGAGACTCTAAGAACTTTGCAACTTTTAGTGCATTGTGTGAATGTTTCTCTATTCTTAGACTAAGTGTCTCAAGACTTTGAATCAGAGACCAAGAGTTAAATGGTGAAGGTGTCGCACCGATATCTCTAAGAAGAGCAAGTCTCACACGCAGGTTAAACGGAGGAAATGGAAGGTCAGTATATACCAGACCTTGGTAACTCTCATCCGGCTCGTTGAAGTGTGGGTATCTTGTACTGCCTTTAAAGAACTCTGTTAAACCGTCTCTGTCTATGATAGCACCACCAAGTGCAAGACCCTGACCTGAGATATATTTACTACAACTGTGTACTACGATGTCTGCACCATGAGCAATAGGATTTACTAAAAGTGGAGTCGCTACTGTGTTGTCACAGATGCTGATGATTCCATGCTTTTGAGCGATTGCACTGATAGCATCTATGTCTGCAACTGCGATTTGAGGGTTTGAAAGTGACTCGTAAAATATCGCTTTTGTTCTGTCATCTACAAGTGCTTCTATCGTTGAAGGATCATCAAGGTTAAATACTCTCGCTTCTATCCCAAATCTCTTAATAGTATGCTTTAAAAGAGTGACACTACCGCCATAAACTTTATCTGAGAGAATGATGTTATCTCCAGCTTTTACAAGGTTTGTGATAGCGTAAAATATAGCTGCCTGACCACTTGAAGTTGCCAAAGCGCTTACTCCGCCTTCTATCTCAGCAAGTCTAGCTTCTAAAACCGCAGTTGTCGGGTTATTTAGTCTTGTATAGATGTTTCCTAAGTCTTGCAGACTAAACAGATCAGAAGCATGCTTAGCACTTTTAAAAGCGTATGCTGTTGTTTGGTAGATTGGAACCGCCGTTGTACCTTGAGAATCTCTCTCATATCCGTGATGTATAGCTAATGTTTCCTTATTCATTTGTTTTCCTTTTTTAGTTCGTGTATGGACTCTTTTAGAGCAAACAGTAGATGCTTGATGCTATCTACGCTATGTGTGTAATTTACGCTTATTCTAAGCCAGCTTGGTTTTTCATTGTCCGCTTCGACCTCTGAGATGCCAAAGAGGTCATGTCCGTATGGTCCCGCACAGCTACAGCCCGCACGTGTCTGGATGCCAAAGTCATGTGAGAGTTTCTCACATAGATCAAAAGGCGTTACCCCGTGAAAATTTATAGCCAAGATGCCGACACTGCTGTGCCCTTCATTTTGTCCGTAGATGGTGTAGTCGTCAAACTCAGATAGACCATCTTGTAGAAGTTTAAAGAGTTCTACCTTTCTTTCTTGGATTCTTTTGATTCCTATCTCATTTCTAAGTTGGTAAGCAAAAGATGCTTTGATGAGTTGAAGAATGGCAGGAGTTCCTGCATCTTCACGTATCTCTATATTTGAGTTAAATATATGATCGTTTGATGAGACATAAGCAACTGTTCCGCCACCTGCGAAAGTAGGGGACTCTTTTTCATTTATGAGACTCTTTCTTATTGCCAACAATCCACAAGTTCCTGGACCGCCCAGAAGTTTGTGAGGTGAAAGAAATAGAGCATCAAACAACTTAGAGTCAACGTTCAAACACGGTGATGAAGCAGCACTGTCAAATGCTATAACAGCCTTATACTTTCTCAGTAGTTTTGAAATCTTCACATACGGAGGGATGATTCCAGTAACATTTGAAGCAGTTGAAAATGCTCCGATAATCTGACGAGACTTATTTTTTTCTAGTACTTCTTCTAAAAACTCTACGTCAACATTACCACTCTTATCCAGAGGAATTCTCTGTGTGTCACAGATAGCTTCTCTATAGCTTATCTCATTTGAGTGATGCTCAAAAGGTCCTATGACTATAAGAGGTTTTTGTAGACTTTCAAAGTCGATGTTAAATCTGGCTTTTGTAGCTGGAGGAATGTATAGACCAAGAAGTTCTTGAAACTTTTTTATAGCACCTGTAGCACCTGTTCCACAAGGAAGAAGAACAAAATCTTTTTCCAGCTCTAGATGCTCTTTTAGATTTTCTCTTGCTATATCGTAGTAAAAAGATGTAGTTCTTGCGTCACTTGCAAACTCTGAGTGAGTGTTTGCATATGTTGTGAGTACTTCTTGTATCCTTTGCTCTATAGGCTCGTAAGCCAATCCAGATGCTGTGTAGTCAAAGTAGTTCTCTTTGTTTACACCGATAATACCATCAGATATCTGTTTAAAAGTGACCTCTTCTTCAATAAAAGGTCTAAAAATATCTTTTCTATTTAGCATAACTTACCTTTAAATTTTTATGAATAAAGGCTAGTACTTAGATATCTCTCCCCTGTATCACACAGGATTGTAACTATTGTCTTACCTTTATTTTCAGGCCTTGCGGCTATCTGTCTTGCTATAAAAACGTTTGCACCTGATGAGATGCCAACCAGTAGACCTTCTGTTTTTGCCAACTCTTTAGATGTTGCAAAAGCATCTTCGTCAGTTACTTTGATTACTTCATCGAAGATCTTAGTGTTTAGCACTCCAGGGATTATTCCTGCACCGATACCTTGTATCTTGTGTGGACCTGGTTTACCTCCAGAAATTACTGGAGAGTTTGAAGGCTCAACTGCAATTACTTTGATGTTAGGATTTACCTCTTTTAGAACTTCTCCGATTCCTGTCAGTGAACCGCCTGTTCCAACTGCAGCAACTAAAAAATCTATCTTACCGTCTGTATCTCTTAAAATCTCAAGAGCTGTCGTTTTTCGGTGCATCCTTGGATTTGCCGGGTTATTAAACTGTTGGGGCATAAAACTGTTTGGCATCTCTGCATCTAGTTCAGCCGCTCTGTCAATCGCACCCTTCATCCCTGTTGCAGCGGGAGTCAGTACTATGTTTGCACCTAGTGCTGTTAGTAGCTGTCTTCGTTCCATACTCATTGACTCTGGCATAGTAAGAGTTAGGTTAAGCCCTTTTGCCGCACAAACCATCGCTAGGCCGATTCCAGTGTTTCCACTTGTAGGCTCAACGATTATAGTTCCTTCATTTATTTTCCCATCTTCAAGAGCTGCATCTATCATCGCTAGAGCAATTCTGTCTTTAACAGAACTAGAAGGATTCATAAATTCACATTTGCCTAAAATAGTAGTCTTTGTCTCGTTAGAGAATTTATTTATTCTCACCAATGGAGTATTCCCGATTAACTCAGTTACATCTTTTGCAATGTTCATCTTATATTCCTTAATTTTATTTCATAATTTATATATGATATGTTATGTTCTTAGAGTCTTTTTCTAAAAACTCTTCCAGTTCCTTTATTGAGAGTTGGAAGATCTCTTTTACTTTTTCTTGAGTATCTTCCCAAAACGCTTGTAACATGTTGTCGTTACTTTTGTTGTCAGTTTGTGCCATACAACACTCCAAAGAGTTTAGTACTTCATATACACTTATATTGTTTTTATCTCTTGATAGTTTGTATCCACCATTTGCACCCCTAACACTCTCAACCAGACCACTTTTCTTTAAAAGAACAAGTATCTGCTCAAGATAGTTTTGAGGAATATCACCTTTTGCCGCGATATCTTTAATCTGTAACAACTTTGCATTGTCTTCTTTTGCCAATATAATTATGGCTGTTAAGCCGTAAGCACCTTTAGTTGATATAATTGCCATTGTTTAATACCTTTATCTTAAATACTGTACAATGATAACGAGTTTTATAGATAATGTCAAGTAAATCTATTGATTTACTAGGGAATGAATTTTATTTCAAATCATAGATAGTAAACTCATCACCATCTATCAAATCTTTTAAAAACAAACCAATGTACTTCTTAGAACTTTTTATATATGAAGCAATTATTTTTTCAACTGTGTTATTAACTTCATCTGCTTTAATATTGAGTTTCATTTTTTCTCCAAATCTTGATTTATCACCCTCTAGGGTTCCGCCTAAGACTAACTCAAAACCAGAGACTGTCTCACCATTTTCATCTTTAAACTTCTTTCCAAGCAGACCAATATCTACTATATGCGGATGCGCACATGAGTTTGGACATCCATTTAAAGAGATGCTAACAGTCTCTTTAAAGTCTGGAAATTTCGCATGCAGATGCTCTGCCAAATCAATAGCTGCATCTTTAGTCTCACTTATTGCGAACTTACAAAACTTGATTCCAGTACAAGATATTGTTCTTGCTTTAAATGGATTAGGATTGGCATCTATGCCTATCGCGTCCAAATCTTCAACCAAGTTATTAACAGCATCTGAAGGAACATCAATAGCAACAAAGTTTTGCGTTGTTGTCGCTTTTATAGTTGTTGCTCCATGTTTTTCTAATATATCTGCTAAGTCTTCTAAACCTTTTGCCCCAATATTTCCGCCATTAACCGCACAGCCAACAAATGATTTGCCATTACTTTTAGACTTATGGATGCCAAAATGCTCTCTTTTTGCATAAGGAGTGTATTCCTGTGCTGCACCTTTTTCAAAAATAAAACCAAGACTTGCTTCAACTTCTTCTTTGAACTTTTTAAGACCCCATGCATCAATTAGATGACCTAATCTGGCTTTTTTTCTGTTATCTCTGAGACCATAAATTCTATATATAATAGATACGGCTTTTACAACTTCTAAAATCTTATAAGCCTCAACAAATCCCAGATGTAAAGCAAACTGTTTGTTAGATGCTAGACCGCCACCGGCACTGACATCAAATAGAACTCTGCCATCTTCAAACTCAACTGCAGAAAATGAGAGATCTTGTATCTCATGTCCCATACAGTGTTTAGAACATCCAGAGATTCCTACTTTGTATTTTCTAGGTAGATTTGCTAAGTCTTTGTTTCCATCAAAGTAGTCATTTACCTGAGCTACTACTTTAGTTACATCATATATTTCATGTTCATCGACACCAGCTACAGGACATGTGACTATATTTCTTGGAACATCACCCGCTGCAAAAACAGTGCTTAGTCCTACACTCTTTAGTCTATAGAAAATCTCTGGCAAATCACGCACTCTAATAAAGTGAAACTGTATAGCCTGTCTTGTTGTAAAGTTTGCAGTTCCTCTTGCAAACTCTTTAGAGATGCTAGATAAAACTCTCAATTGCTCTAAGTTTATAGCGCCTTGAACCAACTTTACTCTTAACATGAAGTATAGAGTCTCATCGCTAGATGCCTGCAGGTTTGTGTTTTGAGTATACAAACCGTACCATTTAAATCTGTCTATATCTTCAGGATGCGGTTCTTCATCATGAATAGCATAATGATGTATATCTCTTAACACATCTAAGCCGCTTTTTTCGGTCTTGATACGTTCAACCCTCTGCGCTGCTGTTTCCTTTGGCATAATATTTCCTATAAAATTTCTTTAGCTTCCCAATGAGGAAAGTGTTTTCTAACAAGAGCGTTAAACTCAACCTCAAACTCTGAGTGTTCGTTTATCACCTTTTTTGATGTTTGCTCGGACTTCTTTACAATCATTCCTGCACCAACCGTGTTGTTTGTAATTCTATCTATGATGATAAAACTTCCCATCGCTTTAATGTGATCGTATGGATCAAATGCAATGCTTTGATTTAATGATAATCTTGCAAATCCAATCTCATTTAAGTCGAGTTTACTAACACTTTGCTCTTCTAAAGTGTTTACATCAGTTTTATGATAAAAACTATCAATAGAACCAGTTACTACTGTTGAAGCACGTTTAAAAAAGTACTGTTTGCCTTTTGTAAGAGGCTCTTCATCCATCCAAACGATATTTACATCTAAATCACTTGCTTGGTCTGGCTGTTCATCACTCTTAACTAAGATATCTCCACGTGAAATATCTATCTCATCATTTAGAGTGAGAGTAATGGCTTGCTGTGCATAAGCACTTTGCAAATTGCCATCATAAGTAACAATCTCTTTGACTGTTGAGCTTTTACCCGATGGTAAAACAGTTACTGAATCGCCGACATTAATAATTCCAGATGAAATAGTCCCACAAAAACCTCTAAAGTCTAAGTTGGGTCTATTTACATACTGCACAGGCAGTCTAAAGTGAGTCAAATCTCTATCAGATGAAATCTCAATCGTCTCCAATGTATCCATTAGTGTTTTGCCCTTGTACCAAGGAGACTTCTCACTAATATTTACAACGTTGTCACCCTTTAAAGCAGACATAGGAATAAGCGTTAAGTCAGATGTTAATCCCAACTCCTTAGCAAATTCCAAATAATCTTTTTTAATCTCTTCATATCTCTCCTCTCTAAAGTCAACCAAGTCCATTTTATTTATCGCAATAACTAGATGCTTAATACCTAGTAGTTTTGTAATGAACGAGTGACGTCTAGTTTGAGTTTGAACACCATATCTTGCATCTATTAAGATGATTGCTAAGTCTGCTGTTGAAGCACCTGTCGCCATGTTTCTAGTGTACTGCTCATGACCTGGAGTATCTGCAATTATAAACTTTCTCTTATCAGTTGCGAAATATCTATAGGCAACATCGATAGTAATACCTTGTTCTCTCTCACTTGCAAGCCCATCAACTAAAAGTGCCAAGTCAAACTCTTCACCAGTAGTTCCAGACTTTTTAGTGTCGTTTTTTATAGCAGCTAACTGATCTTCAAAAATCATTTTAGAGTCATGTAACAGTCTGCCTATTAGCGTACTTTTACCGTCATCAACACTACCACAAGTAATGAATCTCAACAGTTGTTTGTTTTCATGTTCTCTTAAATAACTCTCAATATCGTTAGCTATTTTTGTTTCTTGTTTTGACATCTTAAAAGTACCCCTCTATTTTCTTTTTCTCCATTGATCCCGCACTGTCGTTATCAATAACTCGACCCTGTCTCTCACTTGTTTTAGTAAGTAGCATCTCCTGAATAATCTCAGGAAGTGTCGTTGCAGTTGACTCAACTGCTCCCGTTAGAGGGTAACATCCAAGTGTTCTAAATCTAACACTCTCCAGACTTGGAACTTCACCAACTTCTAGAGGTAATCTGTCATCATCAACTAATATCTTCACTCCGTCTCTTACAACAACAGGTCTTTTCTGTGCTAGGTAAAGAGGAACAATAGGAATACCCTCAAGGTAAATGTATTGCCAAATATCAAGCTCAGTCCAGTTTGAAAGAGGGAATACTCTGATTGATTCACCTTTCTTTACTTTAGAGTTATATACATTCCAAAGCTCAGGTCTCTGATTTTTAGGATCCCATCTGTGCTTCTCATCTCTAAAAGAGTAGATTCTCTCTTTTGCACGAGTCTTCTCTTCATCACGTCTCGCACCGCCAAAAACAGCGTCGAACTTATAATGATTAAGGGCCTGCTTTAGACCTTGGGTTTTCATAATATCTGTATGAACAGCTGAACCATGAGAAAACGGTCCAATATCTTGAGCTATTCCATCTGGGTTTGTATGAACTAAAAGCTCAAATCCTAGATTTTTAGCCATTTCATCACGAAACTCAATCATCTCTTTAAACTTCCATCTCGTATCTACATGAAGTAGGGGAAATGGTAACTTCGCAGGGAAAAAAGCTTTCTGCGCTAGATGCAACATAACAGCAGAGTCTTTACCTACAGAGTAAAGCATAGCAGGGTTCTCAAACTCAGATATAACTTCTCTCATTATGTGAATTGACTCGGCTTCTAGTTGTTTTAAATGTGTTAATTTTTCTTTATCAATCATCTTTGTCTCCTACGCAGATCTTAAGTGCAGTCCACACTCTTTATGTTCTGGGTTTTCCCACCACCATCTACCGCTTCTTATATCTCCGCCTTCTCTTACCGGTCTCGTACATGGCGCACAGCCTATACTTGGGTAACCTAGTTTGTGAAGTTTGTTATATGGAACTCTGTAGCTTTTTATATATGCCCATACATCTTCCTCAGACCAATCTTTTAAAGGAGAGACTTTGATAACATTGTTTGTCTCATCAAACTCGAATAGTTTCATATCTTCTCTTGTCACACTTTGAGCAGATCTAAGACCTGTTACCCAGAAGTCAACATTTTTCAGTGCTCTTTTTAGAGGAGCTATCTTTCTGGCAAAACAACAGCTCTTTCTATTTTCTATAGATTCATAAAAACCGTTTGCTCCTTGCTTTTGATATAAATCTTCTATATCTTTAGCTTTTGGAAAAAAGACTTTTATCTTGATTTGATACCTTAAATTTGTCTCATTCATTACAGCATATGTCTCATCAGGAAGTCTTCCTGTGTCAAGTGTGAAAATATTTGCTCTTTCATCAATTCTTAACATCATGTCTGTAAGTACCTGATCTTCTGCTCCAAAACTAGAAGATAGAGATATATTTTTATCTCTAAGTTTTAATAGATATTCCAACACTTCTAATGTAGAAGAGTTTTTGAATGCTTCGTTTAATTGGTTAACTATATCTTTCATCTTTATTTCCTATATATGATAATCTGGGCTTTGAACTTTCCCTAGTTGTACTCTATTCCATCCTCTTTCATGAAAATAGTAGAGAATCATTTTTGTTACAACCTCAATGGATCCAATAGATGCAGCCATTGCTAAATTGCCGGTAATAAAATATGAAATTACAATAGTGTCTATCGTTCCAACTGTTCTCCAAGAGATCGTTTTAACAACTGAGCGATAAGCCTTTTCTTTCATTTTATTTCCTCTTAATTGATATCTAATATCAAGTGCATGGAGAAATTGTAACCGAATAATTATTCATTGTCAAGTAAGTCTATAAGTTTACTAGGGTATTGCCAAGTAATGTAGTAGGGTATGTTTGAGAAAAATGTCTTTTAAGCCATATATTTAGGGCTTTGTTCAATCTATGTATTATTGTGTGAAATTTGCAAAAATATATAAAATTTAAAAAAGGTAAAAAATATCTTACCATTATATGGTATAATTTCTTAAATACTCTAGTAAATCTATAGAATTACTGTTGTTATAAAAATATCAGGAGCTTACATGTTTAATTCTATTGCAAAAAAAGTTACGTATATACAGGTTGTTGTAATTGTTGTCTCAATGGTTGCCTTTATAGGCTATATAAATGACTATTTAAACAGTTATATAAATAAAGAAACTCATCTAAAATTAGATTCGAGTGTTGAGCGAATGGTTCAAACTATGGATACTTATAATGGAGCATTGGAAGAGAGTGCAACTAAGTTATATAATGTATTTAAAAGTAACTTCAGTGATTTTTCTATTACTCCAAATGAAAGAGTGGATGTGTATGGTGTCTCTACTCCAGTCTTAGTAAGTGATGGTGCAGTTATAAATAATAACTTTGCAAAAATTGAAGAATTTACAAAACTTACAGGTGCAGTAGCTACAGTTTTTGCTAAAGATGGGGATGATTTTGTGCGTGTATCTACATCTTTGTTAAAGATAGATGGAAAAAGAGCAATGGGTACATACCTTGGAGGATCAAAAAGTCCGGCATTTAAACCCATAATGGACAAACAAACATACATAGGTAATGCAAGACTATTTGGAAAAGATTATGTAACTGTCTACTCTCCAATATTGAGTATAAGTGGAGATGTGATTGGTATTTTATTTATAGGTTACGATTTTACAGATGGACTCAAATCTCTCTCTCAAAAGATCAACCAAATGAAGATAGGTGAAAATGGTCATTTCTATGCGATAAACTTAAAAACAAAAAAATATGATATTCATAATACATCAATAGGTACTGACGCAAACTCAGATGTGGCAAAACAGATAATAGAAAAAAAAGATGGCTATATCGCTTATAATGAAGATGAGTTAAGTAAAGCTGTAAGATTTAAAGCTTTTACAAAATGGAACTGGATAGTTGTAGGAGAAGTTAACTTAGCAGATTTTGAAAAAACAAATACAGAGCTAAGAGAGAACTTGATTATAGCTGCTACTATTATGACTTTTATAATTACGCTTATCACGTGGTTAGTAGTAAAAAGAGTAGTCTCTAGTCCTCTAAATAATCTTATATTTTGTACAAAAAACCTTTCAAGTGGAGATGGTGACCTTACCAGAAAACTAGATATTAAGGGACGTGATGAAGTTGCAGAAGCTAGTAAAGGGATAAATGATTTTATAGAAAAAGTAAGAATTCTTATTGCAGATGCTAAGAATCTATCAACTGAAAACTCATCAATATCTCATCAACTCTCAACAACATCAAATGAGGTTGGTAAACTATTAGAAGAATCAACAACAGTAGTAAAGAATACAACCGAGCAGGCAGTTACTATCAAAGATGAGATGGGGAATAGTATAGAAGAGGCAAAAATATCTAAAGATGATTTGGAAAAAGCGAATGGATTTTTAACACAAGCAAATCAAGCAATTTTAGAACTTACAAAAGATATAAAAATAAGTGCCTCAGTTGAAATAGAATTAGCTCATAGTATAAAACAACTAAGCGAAGATGCTAAACAGGTAAAAGATGTACTTTTAGTTATAGGTGATATAGCCGATCAAACAAACTTACTCGCATTAAATGCAGCAATTGAAGCGGCTCGTGCAGGTGAACATGGCCGTGGATTTGCTGTTGTTGCTGATGAAGTTAGAAAACTAGCTGAGAGAACACAAAAAAGCTTAATAGAAATAAATGCCACTATTGGTGTAATTGTTCAATCTATTATGGATTCCAGTGAGCAGATGACACAAAATTCTATGAAAGTAGAAAAATTGAGTGAAACCGCTATAGGAGTTGAAAATAAGATAAATGATCTTTCAGAGGTGATGGGTGAAGCGATTATAATGGCAGATAAAACAGTAGAAAGTTATATTCAAACAGGAAAAGACACTGAGAATATAATTAACAGCATTAGTAAAATAAATGAGCTCTCTGGCAAAAATGCAAGAAGCATTGAAGAGATTGCAAGTGCAGCCGAACATATGAATGCAATGACTGAAACACTTAACACTAAACTATCTGAATTTAAAACTTAATAATATATTTGAGAAAGGCTATCCGGAAGTGTTCAAAACTTTGTGTCAGACCGATAGAATATTAAATTCTAAAGGAATGACTTATGAAACAACAGTTCAATATGGACGAGGCATTTGAACTCATAAAACAAGGTGCCAGAATTGATGGTAAAGATGGAGTACTCGCTCCACTGATTAAACAACTTACTGAATTGGATGAAGCTTTAAATATATGATTTAAAAGCTCACTTTTTTATGTTCCATAATCACTTAGGGTTTGTGAAACTTTGCAGTTTTTACTTTTTGAACACTTTGTGGAACACGGAAAACTAATATGAGTGCTTCGTGTTCCAAAAATAAGGAAAACTGGAACACTTTTTTTACACCAACACAACCTAATACCCACCAAAATCTAACAACTATAGAAATATATAGGTTATCTTTAAAGATTATATAAAAAGATGTCGATTTAGTAGGCGTGAATAAATAGCAAGGACGCTGTTTAGTAATTAAAAGGATTTATTATGGGATTTATAATAAACACAAACATAGGTGCAATGAACGCACACAGAAACGCTACAATGAACAACGTTGGACTTGAAAAAAGTCTTAACTCGTTGAGTTCAGGTTTACGTATCAATAAATCAGCAGATGATTCAGCAGGCATGGCAATATCAAGTAAACTTACAGCACAATCTCAAGCGCTTGGTCAAGCAATAAGAAATGCAAATGATTGAATTGGTCTAGTTCAAACAGCTGATGGAGCCCTGGAAGAGTATACAAATATTTTAAAAAGAGTAAGAGTGCTTTCAGTTCAATCAGCAAATGACACACAAGATGCAACTTCTCGATCATATATACAAAAAGAAGTTACTGCGCTTTTAGCAGAAGCTAATGATATTGCTACTACTACAAAATTTAATGGGCAAGTACTTTTGGATGGGACAGTAGGTGGCACACCAAATACCCTTACTGCGACACAAATAGCTCAAGGTGAAGCAGTTGATTATATGACATCTCAACTACCTTCATACTTTGTTGCAAATGATGTAACTTTAACGTATATGAGCGTAGGTCAGAACTTTGACGGTATAGTAGGAGGAACAGTCACTAATCAAGCTATAGCAAATTATCCAGCAGCAGAAGCTACTATTCGGGCTTTCGGAGACGCACTTGCAAGTAGTGTTTGGTCTTCATGGATTAACGGAGATACTTATGCTCAACAAATTGCTGATGTAAATGCTATTACGACCACTTATAATAATAACTTTCCGGCAACAAATGCAGTAGGTGGGGGTGGAAGTAGTTTCACTCTCCACACTGGTGCATATGCAGGCAACACACAATCTATTAGTATAGGCAATATGAAAGTTGCAAATGCAGTGGGAACTATAGATGTAACCAGTCAAGCAGCAGCTGAAAATTCGATAGGAACAATAGATACAGCATTAAAAACAGTAGTAGAACAAAGAGCAACATTAGGTGCTGCACAAAATAAACTAGAATCTACTATAAGAAATATATCTGTAACACAGGTGAACGTTGAGAGTGCAAAAAGTCAGATAGAAGATGTAGACTTTGCAGCAGAAAGTGCTAAGTTTGCTAAGTTTAATATCATCGCTCAGTCTGGTTCATATAGCATGAGCCAAGCAAATGCACAGCCACAAAGTGTAATGAGACTACTTGATTCTGCGGGGTAAAGATAGTAGCTAATATTTACGGCAAAATAATTTAAGTTAATCATACTGTAGTTTTTGGAACTTTTTTTAAGTTTCAAACTAAATTGTTTAACTATAATATAATTTTAATGACTATCGGTTACTGACACAAAACTCTGAGTGGTCTCGGCTATCCTAGAGTAGGGTAGTCTGTGTAACCTTTTTCATCTTGAGTATAAAAAGTATCTGTGTCTGCATCTACTAACTTGGCATTTGTTTTAAAAGATTCAGGTAGATTAGGATTTGAGATATATAGTGCTCCAAAAGCTACAGCATCTGCTAGAGAGTTTTGTATAGTCTGATTTCCTCTCTCTTTATCGTAAGCCCCATTTGTAATAAGAATACCTTTATATGCTTCTCTTAAAGTAGATAGCTCTACGACATTAGCACCATGACGTATATCACCTTCTAGTGCATCTATTATATGAAGATAGGCAAGTTTGTATTTATTTAGTTCATTGCATATATAAGTAAAGTGCTCTTTAGGGTTAGAGTCTGTCATATCATTAAAAGTTCCACTTGGAGATAGTCTAAGTCCGACTTTGTCTGCTCCAATCTCTTTAATAATATCTTCTATAATATCAAATAAAAAACGACTTCTGTTCTCTATGCTTGAGCCATACTCATCTTCTCTTTTGTTAGTTGAATCTCTTAAGAACTGATCTATTAAGTATCCGTTTGCTCCATGAATCTCAACTCCGTCAAATCCTGCTTCTATTGCATTTTTTGCTCCGATTACATACTTTGTGACAAGCTCTTTTATCTCATCAACACTAAGTTCTCGTGGTGTCTCATACTCTTTCATACCCTCAAGAGTATAGACTTCACCGGTTGGCTTTATAGCTGATGGTGCTACAGGAAGTTCCCCATCATGATATGCAGAGTGAGAGATTCTGCCTACATGCCATAGCTGCAAAAATATTTTACCGCCCTTATCATGTACAGCCTCTGTTGTTTTTTTCCACCCCTGTATCTGTTTTAATGTATGGATGCCTGGAGTACATGGATATCCAATACCTTGAGTTGAAATCTGAGTAGCTTCACTAATGATGAGTCCAGCAGAAGCTCTCTGAGCATAATATGTAGCCATAAGATCGTTTGGTATATGATCCTCTACACTTCTGCATCTTGTCATAGGTGCCATGAAGATTCTGTTTTTTAAAGTATGGTTTCCGATTAGAATAGGTGAGAAGAGATTCATAATAAACTCCTTAAAATAATTAATACTATTATCTCATAGTATAAATTTTATTTATATAAAGAAAACTTATTAATAGGTTTTATATTATGAAATAAGAAGATGATAATTATTGATAAATATTAATAAGATGAAATAAGAAATAGAAAATAATTGGAGATTCTCTTTAAAATTTGAAATAAAATAAACTTTTTGTCTAAAACAGAGCTTATTTTAAACTCATTATTATATAGTTTCATTAACAAAATATATAGGAAGACACAATGAGAATTATATTATTAGGAGCACCGGGTGCTGGTAAAGGTACTCAAGCTCAATTTTTAACAAAGAAGTTTAACATTCCTCAGATCTCAACTGGTGATATGTTAAGAGCAGCTATCAAAGCTGGTACAGATATGGGTAAAATGGCTAAAGCAGCTATGGATGCCGGTCAACTTGTTACTGATGAGATTATTATTGGTCTTGTAAAAGATCGTATTGCAGAAGATGATTGTAAAAATGGTTACTTACTAGATGGTTTTCCTCGTACACTTCCTCAAGCAGACGCTGTAACTCAAGCTGGAATCGTTATTGATGCAGTTATCGAGATTGATGTTCCAGATTCAGAGATTGTAAATCGTATGTCAGGTCGCCGTGCTCACTTAGCATCTGGACGTACTTATCATGTTACTTTTAATCCTCCAAAAGTTGAAGGTAAAGATGATGAGACTGGTGAAGATTTAGTTCAACGTGATGATGATAAAGCAGAAGTAGTTGCTGACCGTCTTAAAGTTTACCACGAACTTACTCAGCCACTTATCGGTTACTATAAAGATCAATCAACTACGATTGATACACTGACTTATATTACAGTTGATGGAACAGCTCATATTTCTGAAGTTGAAGCTGCGATTACTGCCGAGCTAGGTTAATCTAAAACGTAGGTTTTAAAACCTACGTTCCTCTTCATAACTTTTTACTCAGCTTTTTTCAGAATAAGAGTAGTTGACTTGTTGAAGTTAAAATACTTTTTAGCAGCATCTTGAACTTTCTTAGCAGTCACTTTTTTTACATCTTCTTCATAGGTTAAAAGTGGGGTTAAATCACCTCTTACCAAGTAGCTTCCAAATAGGTTTGCAACAGATGTTGAACTCTCAAGTGAGTAGATGAAATCGGCTTTTGTATTAATTTTTACTTTGTCAAGTTCAGCTTTAGTAACTTGAGTAGTCTTCATAAGTTCTATCTGCTCTATAAGCTCTTTTTCTACATCTTCAGCTTTTACACCAGGGTTACAAGATGCCAGAAATATGAAAAGACCGGGATCAATATTTTCCATGTTGTAAGCATAAACTTGGTTCACAAGACGTTTTTTGTCTATTAGCTCTTTATATAGTCTTGAACTTTTTCCAGAGTATAAAATTTCAGACATTACACTAAGTGTAACTTGATCTTTGCTTTTAAAGTCAGGGATATGAAAAGTGATAGCCAGCATCTCTACTTCACTTTCTTTATGGATAGTTACTCTTTTAGCTCCATCTTGCTCAGGTTCTACAAATTTAAACTCAGGAATTTTAGCAGTGTTCTTAATGTCGCCAAACTCTTTTTTAGCCTTTTTAAACACTTCTTTAGGGTCTACGTCACCTGTTACCATCAAGATGGCATTGTTTGGCTGATAGTAAGTCTTATGAAAGTCTTTTATATCTTTGATAGTCCAAGTTTGGATATCATTCATAAAACCAATCGGAGTCCAGTGATACGGATGGTATACATAAGCGTTGTTAAACATTGCAAAGTAAAGGTAACCTAGTGGAGAGTTCTCTGTTCTCCAACGTCTCTCTTCTGCTACAACATCACGCTCAGGTTGGAACTCTTTATCTTTTAGGTTTAGGTTTTGCATAAGTTCTGCATAAAGACTAAGTGATTTAGAAAGATTATTAGTGCTTGACTTGATGTAGTAGTGAGTATAGTCAAAACTTGTTGATGCGTTGTTTACTCCACCTATGCTTTTGACTTCTTTGTCAAACTCTCCAGCTGGAAGGTTCTTTGTAGACTTGAAGTTCATATGCTCTAGCATGTGAGCTATACCAGTCTTACCCATAACTTCGTTTCTACTACCAACCTTGTAAAAGATATCAGTAGAGATTACATTTGTAGAATTTTCAAGTGGGATTACAACGATTTGTAATCCATTTTTTAGTGTTTTAGTCTCATATTTCGGTAATGAAGATGCCATTAGTGTCCCTAAGATTAGTATGAGTGCTAAGAAATGTTTCATTTTCTGTCTGCACCGATAGCCTCTGTGATATTTGTATATCCATCAGCTTTGATAAGCTTTATAAGCTCTTTGTTTATATTCATAACCATGTCAGGACCATGAAATACGATTCCGCTTAGTATCTGCACTAGTGAAGCTCCTGCTTTAATTCTTCTGTATGCTTCTTCGGCCGAGTCGATTCCACCCACAGATATTAGTGTAGTTTTACCGTAAAGCTCTTTTGCTACAGCTTCAAAAATTTTAAAACTTTTTTCTTTTAAGACTGCGCCGCTAAGTCCACCTACATCATGAGGCTTTTTTACAAGCGAATAGTCTATCGTAGTATTTGTAGCGATAATACCGTCTGCACCTTTTTCAACTGCCATCTTAGTAAGTGCTACTGCATCTTCTTCTGTCATGTCAGGTGCTATTTTTAAAAGGATAGGCATGTCTGTCAGTGCCTTAGCTTCACTAAAAAGTTTGCTGATAAACTCTTCATTTTGTAAGTCTCTAAGCCCTGGAGTGTTTGGAGAAGAGATGTTAATAACAAAGTAATCGCCAAGACCGTTAAACGCTTTTATAAGATGCGTATAGTCATTGATAGCTTCACTATCTGGAGTTAATTTGTTCTTACCGATATTTACACCAATAGGAGTTGTATATGGAAATATCTTTTTAAGCCTTCCCTGAACTTTTAGTGCTCCATCGTTGTTAAAGCCCATAGCGTTTTGAACAGACTTTTCTTCTACGTGACGCCACATTCTAGGTTTTGGGTTTCCGGCTTGTGGTTTAGGCGTAACAGTCCCGATTTCAGTGAAACCAAAACCTAAGATTTGCATACCGCGAATCATCGTAGCATTTTTATCAAATCCTGCACCAAGTCCTACAGGGTTTAAAAACTCTCTACCAAATAGTTCTTGTTTTAAAACATCATCAGTGATGAAGTGAGACTCTAAAAAAGAGTTAAATGGGATTTGGCATATATTTGCAGTTCTAATCGCTGTTTCAGCTAAGTGGTGTGCATTCTCTGGCTGTAGTTTAAATAGCCAAGGTTTTATACTTTCATAATTAATCATATTCGCAAATTTACCTTTTAATATTTTAGAGATTATACTAAAATAAAGGTAACGTTTTGATAAAGGATATATTATGAGTAGAGTTTTAGTACCTATAGCAGGTGGGTTTGAAGAGATAGAAGCTGTGTCGATAATAGATGTTTTAAGAAGAGCAGATGTAGAAGTATTGGTAGCTTCTTTAGATGATAAAAGTGCTGTAAAAGGTGCAAACGGTATCACAATAGTGTGTGATATGGATATAAAAGATGTAGATGCAGAGACTCTTGACATGATAATCCTTCCTGGTGGTTGGGATGGCACATATGCTCTTGCAGATGATGAAAATGTTCAAAGAATTTTAAAAGACATGGACGCAAAGGGCAAAAACATTGCCGCTATTTGTGCAGCACCTTTTGCACTACACAAAGCTGGTGTACTGAAACAAAACTATACTTGTTACCCCTCGGTAGAGGAACAGATAAGACTTGATGGATATCAGGGTGATAAAGCAATGGTCGTAGAAGATTCAAATGTTATGACATCTCGCGGGCCTGGTACTGCTATATGTTTTGCTTTAGCAATTGTTAAAAAGCTAAAAGGTGAAGAGACATATAAAATGATTCGTGCCGGAGTCTTAGCAAATTTTTGTGAGGAGGTAGTATGAAATATTTTTCATTCTTAATCACTACACTACTACTATTCGTAGGCTGTTCTACTCTACAAGTCACAACAGACTATGATGATACTTTTAACTTTTCTAAACAGAAAAGTTTTGCTGTTAAACATGAAAACAAAGAGGGTGAAGACACTCTTTCAAATGATAGAATCATAGACTCTTTAGAAGCAGACTTAAAACTTAAGGGTTATAAAAAAGTATCTCAAGAAGAAGCTGATCTGATTTTTGTTTTTCATGTAGATGTTGAGAAAAGAAGTGACATACAAACAGATTATCAAATGATGGGCTACGGTAGATATAGATATGGTGGGGCAATGGTTGCAACAACTAGCACATATAACTATACAGAGGGAACTTTAATAGTAGATGCATTAAATCCAAAAAATGAGAAGATAGTTTGGAGAGCGATTGGTGTAGCTGAACTTAAAGAGCAAAAGACTCCTCAAAAGAGAAAAGAATATATAGAGGGTATCATCAAAAAAATGATGAGTAGTTTTCCTAAGTAGATTAGGAAGCTTGCTCGTTATTTAAGAATTTTTCAAACTCGTTAACAGGAAGTGCTTTTGATACTACAAATCCTTGGTAGTACTCACAATCCAAATCCTTTAAAAACTCAACATGTTCTTTTTCCTCAACACCTTCTGCAATGACTTCAAATTTAAACTGTTTAGAAATCGTTAAAATAGTTTTTACTAAAGAAGCATCATCTTCATTGTCGAGAACATGCTGTATAAAACTACGGTCGATTTTTAGAAAATCAAACGGCAGGTTTTTAAGGTATGAAAGCGAAGAATAACCAGTACCAAAATCATCCATAGCAATAGTAAAACCGTGAGATTTCAAGAGGTTCATTTTATCTGTAGTTGCTAGAAGATTGTCAAGTGCTACTGACTCTGTAAGTTCAAGTTTTAAAGCACTTGGGTTTACGCTGTACTCTTGTGTAGCCTTTAAAATCTTAGTGACAAAATCATCCTGATTAAACTGTTTAGAGCTTATGTTAATAGATATATTTTTTATTTTATGATTGATTTTTTTATAGTCTATACATGCTCTTTGAATTACCCAATCACCAATAGAGATAATCAATCCACTCTCTTCAGCATAAGGAATGAAATCATCTGGATAGATAAGACCGCGTGTAGGATGATTCCATCTAATGAGTGCTTCACAAGAGGTTATGATTGAGCTTTTAGTCTCAACTATAGGCTGATAGTATAGTTCAAACTGATTGTGTTTTAATGCTTCTCGTAGTTCACTTCCGAGTATGAGTTGATCTTCTATCTTTTTGCTCATCCCTTGTTCAAAAAAGCATGTAGTATTTCTGCCTTGTTGTTTTGCTTTATACATGGCAATATCAGCATGTTTTAAAATTACATTGATATCTTCTTCTTCCTCAGATATAGTAGTAATACCTATACTTAGTGTTACATACAGACTATGTTCTTCAACTTCAATAGGTTCTTTCATAAGTTTATGTAGTTTTCTTGCTACATTGTGTGAGTACTCTAGCGCGTGGTTTTTATTATCACTCAGGTCTGATAAGAGTATGACAAACTCATCACCGCCTAATCTTGCTACAGTATCTTCTTTTCTCATGATACTAGAGGCTCTCTGCGCAAAAGTTTTAAGAAGTGTATCTCCGATATGATGACCAAGTGAATCATTGATAGTCTTAAAGTTGTCAATATCTATAAAAAGTATAGCTCCAAAACGATTATGTCTTGCAAGTCTTGCTATTTGCTGCTCAAGACGATCATTAAGAGTTAAGCGGTTTGCTAAACCTGTAAGATGGTCATAAAAAGCCTGTTGACGAATCTTTTTATCTGCCTGAATACGACCTGTGATATCCTCAACAATCCCAAGACCGCCTTTAATTTGGTTGTCAATATCATACATCGGAACGGCTTGCATCTTTATCCAGATCTCCTCATCCGATATCAGATTGTGATATTCTCCTTCATAGTAGCCTCTTTCTCCACTTAGTGTAGCATCAAGCTGTGGTCTGATGGACTGATCCCTAAGCAGTTTCATGTCCATATTTACGAGCTTATGTATAGGGGCGTTTAGTAATTCAGAGATTGATCTGTTTGCTTCTGTAATTATAAGGTTTTTGTCGTATGTAAATACACCGATAGGAACCTCTTTAAAAATAGAACTGAAATTACTCTCTGATAGTTTTAGTTCTTTTTCTGAGTCTTGCACTAGCATGTTTGATGTTATAAGCTCTATGATTTTTTCATGATGTTTTTTTGAGAATGTTATCAGCAGCATTAAAAATAGGGTGATTAGAAGAGACATCAGTATATGCATCTCAGTGCCAAATTTGTACATGGCAATTGCAAATGGTGCTAAGAGTATTATGAGGTAGTTTCTAGCCAGGTCTTTATATATTGACAGACTCATTACTGTTCCTGCTGAGAGGCCAGCCACTATCATAGTTAAAAATGCTTGATAAAATGGTTTGTTCTCTGGTAGTAGAACAAAGATACCAACACTGATGATGAGAGAAGTAGCAAGAGCATGGAGTTTAAAGCTTTTCTCAAGAGAATGAAGAGAAGCTTTTTGATTATGATTTAAAAATGATTTTGCTTTTATATGGCGTATAAGAAGAATAGTAGTAAGTGAAAGTAGCCAGATAGATAAAAATATTTTATCAGCAATATTCCAGAATACTATAGTAACTATAATAGAATTGACAATGACAGCAAGAGACGACGTGAGTAGATTTGAAGAAGCTAAGTGAAGAAGCTCATTTCTGATATTTATATTATTTTCAGTAATCTTAATCATTGTTCATACTTAACGGATCCTGTTTATTTGTGGAGTATTATACTATAATTTTCGACCTTTGGAAGACAAGATTTTTTAAACTTCTTTCTTCATCTTCACTTTGAAATTCTTCTACGTTTTCTAAACGCTTTATAAACATGAAACTTGGAGCCAACTCTTTTATAAGCTCTTTTATAAACTCAGCTTCTAAGTCAGGTGAGTTCAAACAAGCTAAAAGTGTACAATCCTCAGATGCTATCTGTTCTAGCTTATTGATTAATTTTCTATAGTCCTTAGTCGCTTCAAAACTTCCTTTTTGAAAGGTAGGCGGGTCGATAATAATCAAATCATACGGACCTTTTCTCTTTATGCTTGAGAATGATTTTAAGATGTTGTAAGAGAAAAAACTAACACTTTTTGTATCAATGTCGTTTAGATGATGATTTGTGCGTCCTGTGCTTAGAGCACTTTTGCTCATGTCGATATTAAAAACTTTATATGCACCGCCAAGCATAGCCGCCACACTAAAAGCACAAGTATAAGAGAAAAGATTTAAAACGCTTTTGTCTTTTGAGTTTGCTTTTACGAACTCTCTTCCATTTTTCATGTCAGGAAAGTATCCGCTGTTAAGGTTAGAGAGTAAGTTTAGCTTTATCTTCATGCCGTTTTCAACTACAAACAGATCATCTGCCAACTCACCGACTATAAGTTCACTCGGAGAACCTTTGATGTAACGGCGTTGTAAAACTATGGTCTTGTGCCTGCTAGATGCTACAAACGACTTTAGCATCTCTATCAGTTCAACTTCATTTTCTTCTTCAAAGTAAAGAGCAACGCTTAAGATGTCATCTATAGAGTCAACGCTCAGATGCTTCCAACCTTTGTAAAGCTCACCACGACCATGAAAAAGTCTCTTAAACTCTGTAGATAAATCTTTTGAGTTTTCTTCTAGGTGTTTTTGTATATCTGAGATGGTCATTTAAACCTTTTCCCAAAAAGTACCTTGTGGCGTGTCCATGATGTTTACGCCAAAGGCTAATATCTCATCACGAAGTTTGTCTGACTCTTGGAAGTTTTTCTCTTTTTTAGCTTCGTCACGTTTTACGATTAGGTCAAATATTTGCAGTTTTGTATGAGCATCTACACCGAATTGAAAGTACTCATAGGCATTTTTACTGCCAAAGCCTAAAATCTTTTCTATGTAAGCTAAGTTTGAAATAGTCTCTCTCTTTAACTCTTTATGTTTTCCTGCCGTGTCTAAAACTTCGTTCGTGCTTGAAATAAACGCTTCTATTAATGCAAGAGCAGAAGATACATTCATATCATCACTAAGAGCTTTTAAAAGTGATTCTTTAAACGGTGTAGCATCTGTACAATCAGCCAGTCCAAAAAGTCTCTTTTTAAGTCTGTATATCTTGTCAAGTCTCTTTTTAGAAGTCGCCAAGTCTTGGGTGTTAAAGTTGAAGTTACTTCTGTAGTGTGTGCTTAAAAGGTAGAAACGCAGAACCTCTCCATCATACTCTTTTAGTGCATCTTTTAAGAAGAAACTGTTTCCTAAACTCTTAGACATTTTCTCGCCGTCAATGTTTACAAAACCATTATGCATCCAGTAGTTTGCCAGTGCATGGTTAGTTGCACATCTAGTCTGTGCAGCTTCATTTTCATGGTGAGGAAAAAGTAGGTCAGCCCCACCACCGTGGATATCTACTGCAAACTCTGCACCCTCGTGAGCAAGATGTTTTTCTATCATCGCAGAACACTCTAGATGCCAACCGGGACGACCTTCACCAAACGGAGAATTAAAAGTGATGGTGTTATCTTTTACGCTCTTCCACAGAGCAAAGTCGGCAGGATTTCTTTTTTGCAAAGAGTTTTCAACTCTTTGCAGTTTGTCATCTTCATCTTGGACTCTTGAAGAGAGAGATAGATACTCGCCATCACTCGAAGTATCAAAGTAAATATCACCCTCAGAAGTTTTATAAGCATGTCCTGAGTCTATAAGTTTTTGGATAAGTTCGTACATTGCATCAAGAGATTCTGTAGCTTTTGGCTCGATATCTGGGCGAGATACACCGATGGCATCCATCTCTTTGTGAAATGCATCTGTATAGAAGTCTGTAATCTCTTTGATGTCTTTACCTGATTCTGCTGCTTTTTTGATGATTTTATCATCGATGTCTGTAATGTTTCTAGCATAAGTCACATCGTAGCCGTTTGCTTTAAGCACACGTGAAAGCAGGTCAAATACTAAAGCACTCTTAGCATGACCTAGATGCGAGTCATCATAAACAGTAGGACCGCATACATACAGAGAAGCTTTTCCCTCTACAAGTGGAGTAAACTCACGTTTTGTTTTTTGCACTGAATCGTATATATACATATATTGATTTCCTATGATTGTAATTATTTGTTGAAGTTTTTATATTTGTTATATTTATGAATTATATACGTGATTATAGCATATCAACTATCTCTCTCCAAATGGAATCAACATTGGAGTGGTTTTAATATAATCTTTGTACTCTTTACCGAAAGTCTTTATTAAGCTTTTTTCTTCATAATAAAGACCTACTAAAACATAAATTGTCATACCAACACTTAAAAGTAGATGAGTATAGCTCATAGATGGTGTTGCCCATAATCCAATAAGTGTTCCTGCCTGAATAGGATGTCTTATATATTTATAAAAATACCTTACCTGAAACTTCACTTCTGGTTCAGGGATGTTTTTTAGGGCTCTATAGCCTTGATGTAAGCCAAAAAGCTCAAAATGATCTATAATAAAAGTGGCAACAAATGCACTAAGCCATCCAATAATATATATGAGGGTAATGCTTAAAAACAGTATGTCATTTTGGATATTCCAGATATAACCTTCTATGGGTTGCCAAAAATAAAATATCAATATCAAACAGATTGATGAAGCAAAAGAGTAAGTAGCAGATTTTACTGAACTTGAAACATCTTTTAGCAAGCCATCTTTAAAAAAACTCCTTGCCATAAGGGAGTGTTGCAAGCCAAAAAACAACAATAAACCTGTGTTTATTAAAATAGGATTTATATCTAAACTAATAATAGAATTATCAATATTAAATTTCATAAACTCCCATGGATAAACCCATAAAATCAAAAAACTCAAAGTGATAATAGAAAGTATGTAACCAACTAAAGAGTATAAAAATATTAAATATTTTTTCATTGTTTATTTTCCTGTAGATTGTTGTAACTTTTAATTATTTATTAAAATACATTATATGTAAAATAATCTTAATAAACATAAACTACTGAGTTTGAAATGGTAAAAATAAATTTACTATTTCAGTTCATATTAATATAGTTTAAGTTAAACTTTTTTCATAATAGAGGAAATAACAATGGATACAAAAAATAATGGTTTTTTAAAAAGAGCAGATGCACTTATAGCTATTGCAAATGAACAGCTAGGCGAAGAAGTAACTCAAGGAGAGGTAAGTGCTTCATTTATGTATGGAGCTGCTAGATTTAATGCATGGATGGCTGCTTCTTCATTTGAATCAGCGAAAGATTTAGATGATGAAAAAGAAAAAATTGTAGAGTATTTTATGGGCGAATATAAATTAGCACTAGAAGAGCATCTAAAAAATCATATAGAAAATTTTAATTTTAGCTAAAGTGGAGATTTATTCACGTTGTAACAATTTCAAAAGACCTTGTGCTGCCTGTTTACCTTGTCCCATCACACCCGTTAACAGATAGCCTCCTGTTGGTGCTTCCCAGTTTAGCATCTCTCCAACACAGAATACTCTAGGAAAATCTTTTAGCATCAGATGCTCGTCTAAATTTTCAAATGCTAAACCACCAGCTGTACTAATCGCCTCTTCAATCGGTCGATAAGATTCTAATGATAAAGGAAACTTTTTAAGCGTCTTTGCTACTAACTCAGGCTCACTTAACAACTCCTTTGCTAATACCTCTCTTAACAAAGAAGCCTTTACGCCATCCAATCCTAAGCGCTTCCAAAAGGCACTCAAACTCTGCTTACCTTGTTTTGCACTCAACTGTTGCTTTAACTGACTTTCACTACGATGTGGAAAGAGGTCTAAATAGACTCTAAACGGAGATTTCTGCTCTATTTGCTCTCTTAGATATTTAGAATGAGTATAGATTAAACTGCCCTCAACCCCATACTCATTGACTAAGAGCTCACCGAGTTTGGATTGAAGATTTTCGTTAATATCTCTGAAGCTTAGTTCTACATTTTTTAGCGGTGTGCCTGAAAACTTCTCTTTAAATACCTTCGACCAGTTGACATTAAAACCCATATTTGCAGGTTTAAGTGGGGCGATTTCTAGCCCTTTATCTTTGAGAATTGTTGTCCAAGCGCCTGTTGAACCTAAGTGTGGCAAAGATGCACCACCTAAAGCCAAAATAACTGCATCAAATGAATAATCTTTTAGCCCATCAGGAGTTTCAAACTGCCAAACATCATTAGACCAACCCACCCAACGATGTTTCATTTTGAACTGAGTACCGTTTGCTTTGAGTTTATGTATCCAAGTGCGTAGCAATGGTGCGGCTTTTTTATCCAAGGGATAGACTTTGCCAGAGGAGCCAACAAAAGTTTCAAACCCAAGGCTCTCTGCCCACAAGCGCATGTCATTTGGGCTAAAGGTTTCTAAAGCAGGTTGTAAAAAAGCTTGGGCTTCAAAATAGCGACTCGCAAAGAGGTCAAAGTCTTCAGCATGTGTTAGGTTTAAACCACCTCGTCCTGCTATTAAAAACTTACGTGCCGCAGATGGCATCGCGTCAAACACTGTTGGTGCATAACCCGCTTCAGATAAAACTTGTGCCGCCATCAGACCAGCAGGGCCAGCCCCAATAATAGCAATCATAAATCTAATCCTTTGAGAGTTGAAATAATTTCTGAATTATATCTAAAATCACAAAATCTCTTGAACCGTATAAGCTCTATCTTGACTCTTGTCAAACACCCATCGCTTCGTACTTAAGTTCTCTAAAAAAGTCTCGTCATGAGTAATGAACAACAGCACCCCTTCATACTCTTTTAAAGAAGCTTCCAAAGATTCTATAGAATCAAGATCCATATGGTTTGTCGGCTCATCTAGGATAATCAAAGAAGGTCGCTTTAACAAGCCTTGAGCGATTAGCAGTTTTCTTACTTCACCCGGACTTGGTATGCTACTATTTAGCAGTGCTTTGGCATCAGAGCCTAGTCTTTGAACTAGGGTGAAAAGTTCACCTTTTTCATCACTGTTTAAGTTGCTGATATCAGTAAAGAGTTGCTCTGCTTCTTTGTCTGTAATCTCTTGAGGTATGTAAAGATAGTCATGTTGAAAATCAATCTTTTCTATAAAATAGCTTATAAATGTGCTCTTACCAGCACCATTCTCACCACTGACACCTACTTTGTCTCCAATATCTACGGACAATCTTGGAAAACAGAGTTGTGTTGACTCAAAAAGAGTAATACAGTTTTTCTCAAGTGCTATGGGAAAATTGTGTCTGGCAATTTCTCCTTCAAAGCTGATGCCTGTTGCATATTCTTTTGAGAGTTTATTCATATTTTCACTTAAGTGACGTTGTTTAGTAACGGTACGCTGTAGCATCTGCCCATCATGTTTATCTTTACCAGTCAAAATAGCGCCGTTTATTTTCTCTTTCATAGAGCTGTCAGATTTACCAACACCTTTTTTAGAGAACCGCTTTTTAGAAAGGGAGACTTTTTCTCTTTGAACCTGAACAACTCTGTTGATTTTTTTTAGCTCATTTTCCTGCTCAGTGATTACTTTTTTCTTGTGAGAGAGTGTCTGTCCATAGGCAAGGTGAGCCAAAGAAAATTTTGATCTGTATTTTAAGACTTCTCCTGCTTTTATCATGATAGTCTGTTGCGTTAATGCATCTAGTAGTGTTCTATCATGACTCACCAAGATGCCGATTCCTTTGTAGCTTCTAAGTGCCTCAATAACTATTGCCTGAGAACGAGAGTCAAGATGGTTGGTCGGCTCATCGACCATTAGTACATCACTCTCACTAGAAAGCGCAACTGCGAGTTGTAGTCGTTTACGTTCACCATGACTCAGAGTTTTCCAAGTGCCTAACCATTCGTCCTTGACCTGCAAAAGGTCTCTGAGCTTATACGCCTCTTTTGTATAAGTCATCATAAACTTTTCAAGCTGTTGCGGGGGAAACTCTGTACTTTGTGCGCAATAAACTACAAGATCATTACCAAGAATCATCCCTTTTTCGGTTTTGAGCTCTTTTGATATTAGTTTTAAAAGTGTACTTTTACCAGAACCGTTAATCCCAGCCACAGCACTCCATCCCTCTTCAAAGTCTAAATTTAGGGCACTAAAAATGGGTTCTGCTGCGCTGGGATATTTGTACGATAAGTCTCTGATTTTTAAACTATTCATAACTTCCTGTCTGTTTTCTTTGAGTGGATTTATCTTAAGATGTTTAGGAAATTACTTTTTACCCTCATCAACTAATCTTCTATAGCGACTACAGGCGGTGCTACTTCCCATATTGCAAGCTCTTTTATAAAGCCTTTTTGCCTTATCTTGACTTCCTGGTAGATCATCAGCATCTCTATAGAGTTCAGCTAGGTAAAAACACCCGGCAACAAGTCCCTTTTCGCATGTGTCAGCATAAAGTTCACTAGCTATTTTGTAACTTCTATTAACGCCTCGTCCTTTCTCATAAGCAACTCCAAGATTGTAACATCCTTCGATGTTTCCAGCATTACAAGATTTTGCATAGAGTCGACTAGATTTGAAAAAATCTTGTCTTACTTTACCAACACCATTTTCATATAAATTTCCTAAGTTGGAACATCCTGCACTATCTCCTGCATCACAAGTTATAGTATAAAGCTCAACAGCTTTTAGTTCATTATATCTTGTGCCTCTTCCATTCGCATACATATATGCCAGATTGTAACAACCATCAATATTTCCACTGTTACATGATTGAGTCCAAAGTTTAATGGACTCTTTGTAGTTACCATTTTTATATTCTGCTGAACCTTGAGCTACTAAATCAGCGTACAGGTTCAGACTAAAGATTAAACAAAGCCCTAATATTAATCTATTCATTATTACTTTGTAACACGCCAAACTGCATGAACTACGCCGGGAATGAAAAATATTAAACATAATACGATGTTGATAAGAAGATCCTTTCCAATGCCATTTTTAAAAAATACTGCAACTGGTGGTAAGAATATTGCCAAGACTATTAATATTATTTTATTCATTATAAATTTTCTCCATTATTATGGTTATTTAGCATAGATTATATATAAATCTTTTTGATATGTCAAAGTGGGTATTCAAGCCCTGAGATGTAAGTTTATTTAATGTCTAACGGTTGTCGTGAGCAATAATTTTCCCGTTAGTGTAAATTATTGGTCTCCTCGTATTTGTTAGACTTGTTACTACTTAAAAAATTGAATTGCTTCAATTATATTATTTATTTTTTCTTCATCTTGATTAATTGTAGCTTGATGTAATAACCCAGATAACATAGAATTTCTTGTATCTTTTGGAATTACACAAGGACTTAAAATACCTCGTGATTGTGGGTAGTCTCCCCAATGTACACCTAACGCTTTTTCTCCACCATTATATTCATTTTTATGGTCGTAATTTCCAATAATTAAAACTAAGCCATTATCATTATAAAACTCTTTTGGATTTTTCCAATATGAAATCATTTGCATTTTTACTCCTGTAGTCTAACTATTTATTACAGTAATATAGCAATAAATAACTAAAGATACCCATAGAATCATACTTTTGCAACTCTTATCAAATTTAATATTTAATATTTCTAGTTATATATAGGCACATTATGGACACAAATCTTATAAAACGTATACTGATTTAATGGCTCCGAATACTGAAAAATCTAAAATACACTGAAATGCCATGAAATAGCCACTTTAAACTCTCTCTCTTCTATCAAAGAAAGTCACTTAAAGATATTACTTTAGCTATCAAGCAGCTATAAATATCAATCATATTCTAACTGTAATAATTATAAAACATTATTATGGTATAGTACTTGTAAAATAAATAATTATACAAAAAAAGCAAAGGGTTTTCTAAATAATGAGTTTCAAAATAATCACAGAATCTCCTGCATGGAAAACATTCTTCTCATCTGTTTTACCAATAATCACGGGTATATTGTCTGGAATATTTGTTATAGAGATTACAATTGACGGTGTCATAGCGTGGAGTTCATTTTTTAAAGCAACTAGCTTTTATGTACTAGTTTTTGTTGCTATATGCATGTACTTTTACAATAAGGCTATTTACTTATTTGAAAATGAAATTTCAAAATTTTCCGATGATGAATATTGTACTGCTTATATAAGAAGTAAATGTCTTCCTGAAGCAGCAGAAAAATATAAAACTTTGATACGTAATGGAAATGGTGGAGAGTTAAAACAAGCTATGGATGAAATGAAGAAGGTACTAAAATGAAAACGTTAATGAGTCCAGAATTTAAAAACAAGTTAGCTATATTGGATCAGGCTACTGTTATTAATATAGTTTCTTTTATAACTAAGGTAGTAGACCTTGATAAAAATGACTTGTTATCGACTGAAAATTTGAATGTTTCTGCTTTAGAGGGTGGCATATATAGCACAACTTTACCATCAGGTAGACTATTCTTTACATTAGGTGATGAAAATGATGAAGATTACATCATACTTATGGATGTTACATCTATTCAAAATAATGTAGCTGATATGAAAAATAACTATTATACTTCTAATAATCCACGTACAAATAATACGCTAAATCCAACTTTCAATAGAACAATAAATCCAACTTTCAATAGAACAATAAATCCAATTTTCAATAGAACAATAAATCCAACTTTCAATAGAACAATAAATCCAACTTTCAATAGAACAATAAATCCAATTTTCAATAGAACAATAAATCCAACTTTCAATAGAACAATAAATCCAACTTTCAATAGAACAATAAATCCAATTTTCAATAGAACGCTCAACCCTAAATTAAATAGAAGTTATGATGGACCATTTCTATATGATATAAGTTTGGAACAGCAATCATTTATAGTAAGAGCAAATGAGCAAGTTGAACTTATTTTTACATTAAATCTAGAATTAATTGGACTTATAGTTGATGTAAATAATCAAACCAAAGTTGAGTTTGATATAAATAATCAGTTGATAGGTTATTTTGTAAAAGCAAATGAACAGGTATGGTTAAGATATTCTAAAGATAACAATTGGATAGGTTTATTAATATAAAATAGTTTTTATAAGGTGAATGCATGATAGATGGTATTTGGGATGATGGTGAGTGGATAAGTTGGGATATTATTAATCATCAACTGTATGAAATTGAATTAAGACAACTGTATCCTAATGCGGATATCATGTTAATTAAAGTATTTGAAGAATTAGTTGAAGTCGCTAGACAGTATCATGATATCACAGGAAGATATCTTCCTGTATTTGGGGAACTTGGAGAGATATTCGCTGAAATTACATTTGGAATAGATAGGCATAAACCAAGGGCACAAGGCTCTGATGGTCGTTTAGGGAATGATTTTATAGAAATAAAAACAATATCTCCAGAAAAAAATTCTACAAAAGTTGAAGTAAAAAGACAAGGTAATTTTAATAAGTTACTTGTAGTAAAAATTAGTGAACACTTTGAATTTGAAGCAAAAATAATAGATAGAAAAGACATGTCAAAAGGTATTGGAAAATATGCTACTGTCTCATGGTCATCTATGAAACATGTAACAAAAAATTAGAGCACACTAAAGTATGAAACTATTTTTAAGTTTCAAGATATAGGAATAATATTTGAATAAAATCTTAAAAATAATTATTAAACTTTTTAATGTATCACTTAGATTTATAGTTTTTCTTCCAATAATTATAATAATTTCTATTATATCTACTTCCCTGTTTAATATTTTCTTCCAAAACAAACACTATAAACTAAAAGAAGATATAAATGAAGAAGATACCAAAGAAATAAAAGATAAATGGCTATCTTCTGCGAATAAATATAATGTTATTGAAGAATATAAAAACACATACTTAGAAACACTAGAATACTTTAGTAGATTTGAAAAAGAAGTTATTTTTGATAAAGAAAAGAATAATCCGCAATACAAAAACATTCAATACATATTTCACATAATATCTCTTGCAAAAGAAGCAATCAAACACTTAGAAGAAGTCACAGCAGATGATAAAAAAGTTGCTTATTTTGAATCAAATAAAAATTCCTCAATAGATGATTTAATACAACATTATATAAATAAACTAGAAGCTAAAAATGAAGATAAAATTTCAACTAAAGCAGCTAGAAATGAGATACGATTACGAAAATTTATTATTAAACTAAAAAAACACAACACCTTGTTTATGAATTTTTATCTAATGCTTTTTACAATTTATCCTATCTCTAATTTAAATATTAAAAAAGAAGATAAAGATTATATAGAAGCACTAGAAGATATATATGAATTTGTTCGTATTGGACATGCTACAAGAAGTCAAATCCATAAAAGTGTTGCAATACAAATATATAAATTATATGAAGATAATATATCAAAAATAAACCTACCTGAATATACAACAGATACAGAATTAAAAAATCAAATTGGTAAGCTTATTGATTTCATATTTCAAACAGAAAAACCTTACAAAAATTTCAATAATATAGAGCAAGAAGGATATGTAAAAAACATTGTTTATACCTTCCCTGTATTTGAATGTGATAATTATTTATCTAAGAGGCAAGTAAGACGATTTAAGTTTTACTTTAGTACTAAAAATAGCCTTGTTCCAAAGTATATACCAAAATTTATTCGTAAAGTTGCTTTAGATAAAACATTAAAAGAACCCCTCTCCTTTTACCAGAAAAGCGTGTTTGTAACTTTATTCGGTTTATTTCGGAAAAAAATATAAACTTCTTTTTTAACCCGTAAAATAACTCTTCACTTCTCTTTCCAACTTATGTCAATCTTCCAATATCAAATTTGAAATTCGTTAATTCGAAACGTACTTAACTAGTTGAGTTTAACTCAATATAAAGGCTTTATTATGGCAACATATAAAAAAGCAAAACTACTGCATATATTTACAAGTGCAGACTATACAAATAAAGAGACACAAGAAGTGACTCTAGGTAAGGTAAAACTACAACTATTGGAAGTAATAACTTTACGCAATGGTGAGATTAAAAACGAGTTGATAGATATCTCTATCCCAAAAGAAAAACTCAGTCTATACAAAGACAAGATTGGTTCAACGGTAGAAGTTGAAGTAGGTGTAATCGGAAAGTGTAGTTACTACGGTATCTAAATAAATAACTCGTAGTGAGAGGAACTTATCATCTATTTGTGAGGCACGAACAAAAGATGAAAAGTGACTCGAACCACGAGCTAAATTTCCGAGTTCTTGGTAACACTCGGTTCTTAACATATTTAATACTAAAAATTACTATGTTAACAATTGAAAAAACACTAAAAGATTCTCTCGGAGATGAGGACGGAAAGGAAGAACGCCTGAGTGATGACTCCCCGCCCGCAATCGTAGTGGGAGGTTACTTAGTAGCCTCCCTTTTAACAACTAACATTTAAAGGTATAAAAAATGGAAAATGAAAACAACATATCCTCTAACTTACCAAATGTAATTAGTGGGATAGATACACTCTACTACTTTTATGAGTCTAACGATTTATATGATGATTTTTTCTTAGAGATATTAGACCAGTTAGAAGATAGCAAAGGAAGATTTGATAAGCGTGAAATATCTTATTCAAATAAAGATTTAAAAGTATCTATAAACAATCAAGTTTTTGAGTTCAACTGCAAAAAACGGAGCAAATCGGACACCAATGCCGATTCAGTTCGGACACTAATGCCGTTTTAAATCGGACAGTGATGCCGGAAATGATTCGGACACTTTAGGTTAAAAAACGGCATCTAAATAATATTTAAGAAAGAGATATTTTCTAAATTTAAATACACTAATTGTAAATTACTTTACAAGGGTGTTGAATGAGGATTATATCGATGAAACAAGTTCGTGATGTACTGCAACTTCATAGTGTTATGAATTTGTCGCTGCGGAGAATACAAGGTGCTACTAATGTAGCTAAAAGTACAATATCTGATTACATCAAACGATTTAAACATTCTGGTCTAAAGATTGAGCAAATCAATATTTTAGATGATGACTCACTAAGACTAAAATTATTTCCTGAACACTCCTCTGTTGTAGTCTCTCGTAGAGCAATGCCCGACATGAACTATCTCCATAAAGAGATGAAACTCCGCAAAAAAACTAAGGTGACACTCCAACTTCTCTGGGAAGAGTATAAAAGAGACAATCCAGATGGATATGAATATACACAGTTTCGTTTATACTACAGCAGATTTAAACAAGCGCTCAATCCCTCCATGCGTCAAACACATCTCGCAGGAGAAAAGGTCTTTGTAGATTACAGTGGTCTTACTATGCCAATTTATAATCAAAGAACTGGTGAAGTTGAAAAAGCTCAGATATTTGTAGCAGTGTTAGGTGCTAGTGGATATACATTTGTACATGCAACTCCAAGTCAAACACAAGAGGATTTTATTTATTCTCATGTAATGTGTTATAGCTTTTTTGCTGGAGTACCAAGGGTTGTTGTACCAGACAACCTCAAATCAGCCATCATCTCCAACAATAAAAATGGAATTGTTGTAAATGAAAGTTATGCAGACTTAAATAGACACTATTCAATTGCAGTAGAACCAGCAAGACCAAGGAAACCTAAAGACAAGCCTAAAGCAGAACAAGGTGTTCAAGCGATACAGCGGTATATATTAGCAAGATTTCGTCATCACAAATTCTTTAGTGTAGATGAATTAAATGATGCTATTGCTTCCCTCTTGGATAGATACAACACTAAAATTATAAAACATCTGCAAAAAAGCCGTACTGAGCTGTTTGAAGAGATTGATAAGCCATACCTTAACCCACTACCAATGAATAGCTATGTTTATAAGCAATTTAAAATTGCTCGTGTCAATCAGGACTATCATATTACACTTCAAATGTGTAACTACTCAGTTCCATTTAAATACATCAAAGAAGAGGTTGAAATAAGATACTCAACTCAGAGTGTATATGTTTACCATAAGCACAAACTCATAGCTACACATCCAAGACTACGAAGAGTTGGCGAAACATCTACACTCCATGAACATATGCCAAATGATCATCAATATATAAATGAAAAGATGAATCCAGATAGACTTCGTTCATGGGCTAAAAACATTGGAGAATATTCAAGTGTGTTTGTAGAAGACGCGTTTGACGAAGTTCAACACAATCCTCAAGCATACAGAAAAATATCTGCTGTGCTCTCATTGGCAAAACTCTACGGCAACACAGAGTTGGAACTAGCACTTATGTACGCAACAAAAATGAGAACTATTACAACAAAGTCTATCAAGTCTATACTTGATAAAAAACTCTATCTTGCAAGAAGTGCCAATAACACAAATACTCCTAAACAATCACTCTTTGATACACACACTAATATCCGCGGTGCGGATGAATACAAATAAACAAAGGAATAACACAATGGATCACACAATAATAATAAATAAACTTGCTGAGTTAAGCTACAAAGGTTTTAAAGATGCATATATGCATCAGATAGAAGATGTTAACTACAACACGCTAAGTTTCGAAGATAGACTTTATCAACTTCTTGATGCTCAGGATATATTCCTCAGAAATAAGCGCATTACGATGGCATTTAGACTTTCAAAAATAAAAGACAAGCAAGCGGCTATTGATGCTATAGATTTCTCTCCAAGAAGAAAAATAAATAAGACGCAGATACATTCGCTTGCTGCATTAAATTTTATACATGCTAAGCAAAATGTCATCATTACTGGCAAGACAGGAACAGGTAAAAGTTACATTGCTCAAGCAATGGCTAATCGCGCAATTATTGATGGATACAGAGCATATTATATAAGAACACCCACCTTGCTTGAGGAGATACGAATATCAAGAATAGATGGGACATATACAAATTTACTAAAAAAATATTCAAGATTTCAGCTTCTGATTCTTGATGACTTTGGAGTCGCGCCAATAGTTGAAGATGACGCTACGAATCTGTTTGAAATCATAGAAGATAGAACTGAGATTAACTCTACGATTATCACTTCGCAACTTCCAGTTAGCGAGTGGTACAACTATCTTAACAACAACACTATTGCTGACGCAATTTTAGATAGGATTGTTCACTCTTCTCACAGGGTAGAATTAAGCGGACCATCTATGCGAAAAATGAAATCTACGATAGAAAATAAGGAAATCCTAGAGTAGCATCCGGACACTTATGCTAAAATGTTGTTACAGAAAATATCTCTTCTTAAACTGTCCGAACTGAAACGACAACAGTGTCCGGATACTCCGTCATATGCAGTTCAACGGTAAGTCACAAGGCTTTTACTGGTTCACTCATTTAGATAACTTTGTAACTATTGGATTTAAAGATAACTATACAAACAGAGGCTTAAATGATATACAAGTACAGTTCACAGCAGTTGGTATATATACACTAGGACTAAAAGCACTACTAAGATATGTTGATGATATATTTAAAGAAGTAACTACAGACTATAAACCTATCACTAGAGTTGATTTAAACATGTTTATACAGTCTGATATGTCTTGGTTAACTAAAGATATGTTTGTAAGTAGAAAACGCAAATACACTACTCATTTAAAAGAAGTTAGTTCTAAGTATAGACTTCAAACTCTCTACATTGGTAAAGAGCCTTTTTTACTTCGTCTATATGATAAAAAAGAGGAACTAAAGAACTCTAAGAAAAGTGAACTTATGTATGAATACTTTTTAAATAATGGTTTCACTAGAGAGGATGATATGTTTAATCTAGAGTTTGAAATGCACCGTAAGTATCTAAAGACTTATAACATTGATACAGTAGAAGACTTACTAGGTCATGCAGAGAAGCTTTTTAAAGAGTCTATGAACGCTATCAGATTAGTTGATTTATCTACCATATCAGAGAATGCTGTAAATACTATGAATAGATACAAAGCAGAGACTCATCCACTATGGCAGCACATAAGTGACTCTTACAAGCTAAAAGATTTTTTAGAAGTTGATATGCCTTTAGAGAGATTAAAGCGTAAAAACTACTCTTACACTATTGAAGAATCTATGAAAGAACATATAGCTCTAGCTAGAAAATATTATGTACATGGTGGCATAGTAGATGAACAGTTTTATGATGAGATACAAGAAGCTTTTGAAAAAAGTATAGAGCCTAAATATGATGATATTAAAAAGCCTATTAAACTACAAACAGTTTATGAAAACATAGATGAACCAATAAATCTAAAAGAGCTTGATGATATAGAACTAGAGAAGTATGTAAAAACTTTAGAGTCTTATATGACAAAGCCTGACTTAGATTTGCATGTGCTAATTAAAAAACATCAACTGGCATTTATAGAGTTGGAACATAGGGGAAAACCTATTCAACAAGTGTTTCCTTTTTAGGTGGTGTGATATGTGTACTAAATATAGAGGACTTTATTTTTCAAATAAAGGTCTAGCAAACGATAGTGCGGTAGGTGTATTATGAATGTTGAATTTGAAAACCTAAACCTAATAAAGCAGATGGCTTACGATATGCAACTTCTAAAAAAGTTACTACAAGATAGCAGTTCTAAAAGATGGTTAAGTGTCAAAGAACTAGCTATTTATCTTAGTTATTCAAAGGATAGAATTTATAAAATAAAAGATACAATTTTTATTGAGGGCATACATTTTTATAAAAAGAGTGGTAAAATACTCTTTGATAGAGTTGCAATTGATGAATGGGTTATCTCCAAGGAGAAAACAAATGAAATTAATCAATCGCAAAGGCAAGTTGTGGATAACATTTTATCATCAATCTAAGAGATACAGACGCTCTTTAAAACTTGATGATACAAAAGCTAACCGTAAACTAGCCGAATCAAAACTAATTCCTGAAATAGTACATAAGCTAAATCAAGATAAGTTCCTTGAAAATACTAATGTTAAAAAAGTACCAACAGTTGATGAGTTTATGCAAATTAGCTTTGAGATACATGAGGCTTACAGAAGACCATTAAGCCAAAAAGATTATAAGTTTATCTATGAGAGACATATAAAGCCAATCTTTGGCAAAAGAATCATAGATGAGATAAAACCATCTGAAATAGCTACTTGGCAGAGTAAACTACTTAAAAAACTCTCTACTAAATCACTCACAATGATACTAGCTGTTTTTAATGTTATGTTTAATGACGCTTTGGCTGATGAGCTTATTGCAAGAAACCCAATGAGCCTCATAAAAAAGCCTAAAAATATTTCAGTTAATGAGATACTTCCATTTAAACAAGATGAAATATTTAAGCTCTTAGGACATATCCAAGAAAGAATGAGGGCAGTATTTGCAATAGGTTTTTTTACTGGGATGAGAACAGGCGAACTAGTAGCTTTAAAATGGAGTGATATAGACTTTGAAAATAATATCATTAAAGTAAGAAGAGCCAAAAGACAGAATGTCGAATCTCTTCCTAAAACAAAATCAAGTATTAGGGATATTGATATTATTGATATTTTACTCCCATACTTACAAAATCATTTGAAGTTTAAACTTGATGATAGTGAGTATATGTTTAATAGTTTACATAAAAGACCTTTCACATGCTTCCATAGTATATCTAGAACTTATTGGAGACCAATATTTGAGAAAATAGATATAGCTTATAGAAACCCTTATCAGATGAGACATACATTCGCAAGTATGATGATAAGTAATGGAGAAGATATATTATGGGTTAGTAAAATGCTAGGTCATACAAACTCTGCAATAACTCTCACTATGTATGCTAGATACATAGAAAATAAAGACAAAAAACGAGGTGCTTTTTTAATAGCTTCATAGTTTGTATCCTGACACAAAAGGGCACAAACTTGGGCACACTTCAAAAAGTAAGCATGGTTAAGCCCCTAAAACAAGGCTTTATACACCATTGTTCTTATTACTATTTATTCAACATCATTATATAGATTAACCTTAAATCAATTAATTAACTATCATGGTGAATGATTGTTAATTAAGAGTATTTCTATAAAAAAATTTAACCTATTATTAAAAAAATCATGATTGTTAATTGTCCTACGGACAAATAACAGCCTCAAATGAGTGTTACATAATGATACTTAAGCCAAAGGTTGAAATATTGAAGTTAAAAAAGCTATTAATTTATAAAACATAAGAACTAATAAAGTCTTTAAAAACCAAAAGCAACCCAGTAAAAACAACAGCCCCAAGCAGAAGATAAATAGTGTTTTTAGAACGAAGCATCTCAAAGAAGTTTTTCACTCCAAAAACCTTTATAGTTAGAATAAAACTTACAAAACCACCTACTGTAGATGCAAGGGCTAGACCGCTTACTCCCATAGGAGATATTAGAGATAGTGCAAAGATTATGTATGTAGCTAGAGAGTAGGTTGCTATTTTGGCTGCTTTCATTTGCATTTCTTTAGCGTATAGCCATAGGACAAATAGTTTTTGCAGACCAAACGGAAGTAAGCCTATCATGTACATCTGTAGAACAAGAGTAGTGTTTTGAGTATCCTCAGCGTTAAAAGCACCTCTCTCAAAAAGAAGCCAAGTTATCTCACGAGATAGTACAAGTCCTCCGATGGCACTTGCAGTTAGTAAAAATGCTAAAAACCAAAATGCTTTTTGCAAAAAGAGCAGGGCTTTTTCTTCATCTTTGTTCTTTATGTATCTGGCAACTCTTGGAAAAAGAGCTATAGAAGTAGCGATGGCAAAAAGAGCAAGAGGGAGTTGGAAGATGCGGTTAGCGTAGTAAAGGTATGAGATAGAACCTGTGATGAGAAAAGAGGCTAAAAATGTATCTAAAAATGCACTTACTTGTGCAGTTGAGTTTCCCCACATTGCAGGAAAGAATTGTCTTCTAAACTCTCTTGTATCTTTTTTGATGATTTTAGACTTTACTCTTAGGTGTCTGAATCCGCCTATTAGAAGTTTAGAGAGTCCCATTTTATATATGGCGATAACATGAACCCCAAGTTGCATAAGCCCACCGATAACTACACCCCAACTTAGGTAGTAGACTATATCTGCTTGGCTTTTGTCTTGTGATAGAAGTAGAGCAAAAATAAGCGATAAGTTTAAAAGAGCAGTTGAGAAAGCTGATGTTGCAAAGTGGTGTTTATACTGTAGCATAGTACTTAAAAATGTAACTGCAAAGATAAGTGGTAGATACCAGAAGTTTATAGCTACAAAGGGAGATGCTATCTCTATAGTCTTTTCATCAAAACCGACGGCTATAGCTTGAGTTGCTAATGCTGGTAGTAGGTTTACAAGTAGAGTGATTACGAGTATGATAGAGACGAAGACTATAAAGATATTTGCTGAGAATACACCCTTGTGTTTAGACTTGGCAAATGCCGGAATGAAAACCTGTGTAAATGCGCCTTCTGCAAAGATACGACGGAAAAGGTTTGGTAGTTTAAAAGCTATGAAAAAGATGTCACTATATATGTTTGCACCAAGCACTGATGCTGTCAGTAAATCTCTAATAAATCCTAAGATTCTTGAAAATAAAATTCCAAAACTGTTCGTGAAAATTGCTTTAAACATGGGCTTCTTTGTGTCTGTTTTATAGGTTTTACGAAAGTTTAACAAAACAATGTGTAAAACTATATTATTTATTATCTCTTTAAAAAGAAGTTTTGATTATAATCTTTTTATTTTAATAAAATTTAAATACAATACTCAAGCAATATTATCATCTATAAGGCAGAAAGATTGAAGTTTATAAGACTTTGTATATTAATATCGATTCTTTATGTAACTCTATTCTCTTCAGAAAAAACCTATATTGAAAACGAACTTCTTGAAAAAATTACAAAAAAATATGGCAAATTTGCAAAAAACAGATTTTATACTCTTCAAAAAACTATAGATGCAAATAAAAAACTAAATGAGTTAGAGCAGTTAAAAGAAATAAATGACTTTTATAACGGAGTGAGATATGCAACCGATAAAAATCTTTATAGTGAAGATGATTATTGGGCTACTCCCGGGGAATTTTTAGGTAAAGACAGAGGTGATTGTGAAGATTATGTAATCTCAAAATACTTTGCCCTAAAGCACCTTGGAATAGATACCAGAAAATTATATTTCACTTATGTAAAATCTACAAAATTTAAAGAAACACACATGGTCTTAACTTATTTCAAAACTCCAAAAACTGAACCGCTAGTGCTAGATAATATTAATCATAGAATATTTAAAGCATCACAAAGGAAAGACTTGATTCCAATTTACAACTTTAATCCGACTTTATTAAAAACAGATAAAAAGAAAAAATCTCACAAAAAATGGGATAAACTAAAATACAATATGGAAATGGGGAAAATATGACACTTTTTAGACAAATAGCAATACTGCTATCAATATTTTTGATAATTTTACTTTCAACTGTTTTATTTTTAAACTTTAAAAATGCAAGTAAATCAGTTAGCCAAAGACTATATGAGGATGCGAAAAATACGGCAACTTCTCTTAGCTTATCATTGGCTAGTGCTAATGGTGATATCTCTATGATGTCTATCATGATAGATGCGAATTTTGATAGTGGGCATTATGGGTATATATCTTTAGTAGATGTAGATGATGAACTACTTCATGAGAGAAAAACTCAGAATGATATGCCAAATGTTCCCGCATGGTTTTTAAATGCTATTGATTTACAAGCGCCTATAGCCTTGGCAAATGTTTCAGCAGGTTGGAATCCCATTGGAATTTTAAATGTTCAGAGCAATGTATCATATGCTTATACTCAATTATATACTATTTTAATAAGTCTGTTTGTATCCTTTTCAATTCTATCAACTATAGGTCTTGTTGTATTAAACTCTGTTTTAATTATAATATTGAAACCACTTAAAAAGGTTCAACTACAGGCTGAAGCTGTTGTGAGAAATGAATTTGTTGTTGAAGATACAGATATCTTCACAAAAGAGTTTAGAGATGTAGTTGTTGGAATGAATACTATGGTTCTAAAATCTAAAGCTATGTTTGATAAAGGAAATATAGCTCTAAAAAAACAAAAAGAGTTAGAATACACTGATAAAGTTACAAAACTTAAAAATCGTAAATACTTTATGCATAAATTACCAGAGTATTTAAAAGCAGATTCCTCATCAAACGGAGGAATAAATTTAATCATAGAAATAAGTGGTTTAATAGAAGCAAATGATGAAATAGGTCATGATAGTGTTAATAAACTACTGTGTGATATAGCTGATGTACTCAGAGATTATTCAAGTCAACATCGACATGCAATACTAGCAAGAATGAATCCGACAGAGTTCTTTATATTGATACCAGACTTGTCGTATGAAGACGGAGTAATAGTAGTTGATGGTATTGATTGTTTTATTCAAGATATTGTGGACGAATATGACCTTGACTCTTCTGAAGTATATGCATCGATTGGACTAAGTGAGTATAGTTATAAAGATAAAGTTGGTGTACTCTTAGCCCGTGCAGATAGTGCACTAACACATTCAAAATATTTAAGAAATAATAAATATCTACAAAAAGTTGAAAATATTTCTGAGATTATGAGTAATGATGAATGGAAAAGTGTTATAGGTAAAGCTATAAAGAAAAACAGTTTCTTCTTGAAAACACATAGTATACTAGACACCAAAAATAAAAAAGAGATTTATAAGTCTATATATTTTATATTAAAAACAGATGATGATACTACGTACGATTATGATCAGTTTATGTTACATGCTAATCAACTAAAACTAAGTAATGGTATTTACAAAAATATATTAAATATGATATTTAAAAACCATGATACAAAACTATACGCAACTGCATGTTCATTTAAGCTATCTTATGACTTTATTATGCATGATGAGACATATAAATTTATGGAAAATCTTTTCACTTATTATGCTGCAAATTTACAGTTTAAATTGATTATTGAGTTGCCAGATAAGTTGGTTCGTACAAATTCTCAAGAGGTTAAACAATATAAAACTTTATTTGATAAATACTCAATTGACATTGGAATAGGAGAGTTTATTGGTGAAAGTACAGATTATCAATATTTACAAGATTTGAGACCTGTATATATTAAAGCAGATAAAAATTATTTTATAGATCAAAATGAACATATGTTGAGTGCTCTTAGACTTATTACAGATTCGGCTGGTATCTCTCTTATAGCTACAAGTGTAAATAATGATGGAGCTTTTCACAGTTTAAGTGAAAAAGATATCTATGTAATAGAAGGAGAGCTTACAAAGACGATTAAACTTTAGTGCCAGAACTGCCAATGGTGCTGTTTTTTTTAAAGGTCTTTAACATACTATTAACAAATATTTGATTAAAATAAATGGTTTTATTTTTTAAATTTTATTTTATCGGGAAAAAATGTCACTATTTGGCTCAAGCAAAACTAGCACATCATCATTAAAAAAGATTCGACCGACCGTTGTACGTACGCAGAACGTTGCAAAAGAGTTGATGTCAATCGCAAAATCTAACGATGTAAATGTAAATACTATAGATTTCAATATTCTAGAAGTTCAAACATATACAAGATTAAATAAGGGTGATAAAGAGGCAGACTGGGAAGAGGCGGCTGCTGAAGACCTTACAGAGCTAGAAGACAAGGGTGCCATACTAGATAAAAATTTTCAAATTAAACAGATGTATGAGATAGAGATTTTTTCAAAAATAGAAAACGATCCATACGGTGACTTTCACTTGGCAGTTGGTGCAAATGCTACTAAGTGTAAAGTATACCTAAGCATAAGAGAGGGTTCGAAAGTATCTTATAACCCAAGGTTTGAGCAAGAACTTTTAATACTCATAAATAAGAGTAAAGTCCGTGCAAATATTCTTATTAATATTTTTGATGAGATGCTTCCAGATATTGTCTCAAAGATTGCTGCTCATGTTAGAGTAGAAGAGAAAGCTGTTTATGACAAGAATGAAGCACACTTAATAGCTGAAGCTTATGAACCAACTCCTACTACAAACGATGCTCTGATTTTTCACTATGATAAAAAAGATACAGTAAATGACAAAGAGAAAGTAGACTATGCAAATAGAGGTTTTATTAAGAGTGTACATAAGGATGAACTTCTTATAGAATATGTAAAGATAAAAGAGGGTAAACCTGGTAGAAACTGTCGTGGTGAGTTTATGGAACCAAAAGAGCCAATAGAAGCAAATGTCCCAACTTTTACTACTGATGACACAATAAAAGTTGTAGAGAGTGAGAAAAATATTGAGTATCGTGCAGTTGAAAATGGATATATTGCTCTTGAAGGAAGTGTTTATACTATACAGTCTGATGTAGATATAGGTGAAATTAGTTTTAAAACAACAGGCTCCATTACAGCTGGTGTTGACTCAGATGTGAATATAAGTGTAAAAGAGACAGACGCCGTAAAAGATGCCATAGGTGCCGGTATGTCAGTTGAAGTCAGTGAAATTGACATTGAAGGTAATGTCGGTTCAAATGCTAAAGTTATAGCTTTAAAAGCTAACATAGGCGGACAGACTCATAAAACTGCAACAATAAGAGCAGACAACTTAAGTATAAATGTTCATAAAGGAAAAGCGTATGGAAAAAATATTCATATAACTAGACTTGAACATGGAGAGGTAGATGGAGATATTGTTGAAGTTTCTCAGGCAATGGGTGGACATATACGAGCAAAAGAAATATCTATAGAATTGTGCGGGTCTTATGTAAATGCAACAGCTTCAAGACTTATAGAGATAAAAAAACTTCAAGGAAGTGAAAATATCTTTACTATAGATCCGGTTCTAAAAAAATCTGCTCAAGAGGGACTTAACGAGAACCAAGAAAGTATAATGGAGCTAGAGAATTCAGTTAAAAATATTAAAAAAGAGATAGACACATATACAAATCTTGTTAAAGATAATCAAGCAACTTTTAATGATGTGAAAAAACGTCTAATCCACTACAAAAAGAATGGAGTGAAGATGCCTACGTCTTTTGTAAAGCAGTATAAGCAGTTTCAAAAAGTTCAAGAGCACTTAGTGAATATTAAAAAAGAGTTTAATATTAAGAATGATCAGCTAAATTTATTGACCACTAAGACAGCTTCATTTCAAGATAATATCTTCGATGCAAGAATTATTAACAGAGATAAATGGACAGGATATAATGAGATAATCTTTAAACTTGTAGATCCACCAATAGAAGTGTCAATGAAGCCGCCGGAAGGCTCACCAGATAAAATTTTCGCGATTGTAGAACTTGAAGATGGTACGTATGAGATAGAGGCGGTTAAAGAGTAGATGATAGTTGGAATAAACGGTAATGTAATATATAAAGAGCCAGCATTTGTGCATGTTGATGTAAGTGGAGTAGTTTATGAAGTTTTTATCTCTTTACATACTTTCTCGACTTTAGGAAATGCTGAGGTAAAACTCTTAACAACGCAGATAATTCGTGAAGATGCTCAGTTGCTTTTTGGATTTTTAGATATGGCAGAGAAAAAAATGTTTGAGCGACTCATAAAGATAAGCGGAGTTGGTCCAAAAGTGGCAATGGCAATTTGCTCAACTTACACACCAAATCAGTTTGCAACAGTCATAAATAACAAAGATATGAACGGTGTAAAAAAAGTACCTGGAATCGGACCTAAAAGTGCAGGACGAATTTTAGTTGAGCTAAGTGGTTTTGATGTTGAACTTGTATCATCTGGCGATGCCCCTAAGAGTTTAGCATTTAACCAAGCAAGTGAAGCACTTGAATCACTTGGATTTAAGAAAGATAAAATTTCTAAAGTTCTAAGTTTATGTAAAGGTGAAGATACTGCTTCACTGGTAAAAGAGGCTCTAAAACTACTTCAAACTATCTAAGGCAATATTATGAAGAATCAGATTTTTATACTGCTTATACTCAATATGTTGGCTTCAAGCCTGATTAGTGCAGGTGAGACCACTTTAAAGCTTGATACAAAAGGTCACACAGGCCTCATAAGAGATATTGTCATAACCAAAGATAAAGACATACTAACTGCCGGAGACGACAAGACTATAAGGATTTGGGACAGAAGTGGTGTTGAGAAACGAAAGATATTAGGACAGATTGATATCGGAGCAGCTGGTTCTATATATACTATTGCCTTAAGTGAAGATGAGAAATATCTAGCTGTTGGCGGATACTTGGGAAAATATACAGGTACTAAGGCTAGGGTAGACGAAGAATCTCACTGGATCAGAATACATGACTACTCAACAGGTAAACTACATAAAGTCTTAAAATCCCATACAAATATTATTAATGATCTCTCATTTAGCGATGATGGAAAATATATGATCTCAGCATCAGCAGATGACAGTGTAAAAATTTGGAATGTAAATGATGATTTTAGTTTAGAAGATACTATAACATTTCATTCAAAAGATGCGTATGGTGGAAGAGTCATAAAAAAGAATGGCAAGTACTATGTTGTAACTGTAAGTTATGACAATAAAATAGCTCTGTACGATATGCAAAATAGAAAAGTAATAAAAAGTCAAAGTAGTGACTATCAACTAAAAAGTCTAGCCGTCTCAAATCCTTTTGGAGATCAAATAGCAACTTGTGGTAAGGGTAAAGAGATACTAATATATGACTCTGATCTGAACTTTGTAAAAAAGATAAAATCAGAGACAATACCAGAAGGTTTGGCTTTTAGTAAAGATGAGAAGATGCTAATATCAGGAACCAGTAATTCTCCTAACATTGTAAATATATATAATGTTAATGATAATTACAGTTTAAAGAGTACTTTTAAAGAGCATAAAAATGTATCTATTGCTGTTGGTTTTTTAGATAATAATACAGCAGTAAGTACAGGCGGCATAAAGAGTGAAGTTGTAATATGGGATGTAAACACTCTAAAGGTTAATAAAAAAGTTTATGGAGTAGGTGGTAAAATATGGGGAGTTGGCATCAGTGGAGACAACATTGCATGGACTCATAAATGGACAAGATCCAATGGACTAAGTGAACTGCAAAAATCAATCAATTTAAAAACATTTAATATCTCAAACGTTAAACAAACATCTTACTTTAGTAGAATCTCCACTATCAACGGTAACTACACGCTTATGACTTCAGCAGGTGGAGACTATGGAAAAAATGATGCAATACTAAACATACAAAAAGATGGGCAGACAAAAGCAAAAATAACAAGAATGTCATACGATGGCTATCATCATAGTTGCTATGGCTGGTATAAAGACTATGTCATCAGTGCTGGCAGTGGCGGGCATATAAAAGTATATAGTAAAAGTGGGACTGAAATAGCCTCATTAGTAGGTCATAGCGGAGAAGTCTGGTCTATTGCAGTTGATGGTGACAGACTGGTAAGTGGCAACGATGATCAGACTATAAAAGTATGGGATCTAAGTCGTCTTAGTAATCTTGATTCATCAAAAGTTATATCTCCAATGCTTAGTATATTTGCAGGGACTGATGATGAGTGGGTGGTCTGGTCTAAGAGCGGTTACTTTAACTCATCTGTCGGCGGTGATAAATATGTTGGTTATCATATAAATCAAGGACCAAATAATCAAGCTAGATACGTTGGAAGTGACAAGTACTTCGATACACTTTTTAGACCAGATATTATCGCATCTATCTGGCAGACAGGTAGTGAAGAAAAAGCCATAGCCTTTGCAAGTAGAACAAAAAAGGTAAAGAGTGTTAATGTAGCCAAATCTCTTCCTCCTGTTGTAAACTTGCTTAGCAGTTCAAATATTAAGACTTCGAAAAATTCAATAGAAGTGAAGTTTAGTGTTAGTTCTAAAGAAGATATAAAAGAGATAATTATTATTCATAACGGTGAGCGAATAAACGCTAGGGGACTTAAAAAGAAAGATAATAAAGATTTTAAAAGTGTAATAATAGAGCTAGATTCAGGTGAAAATATAGTGAGTATAAAAGCCACAAATAAGTTTGCCATGAGTGATGAAGTGCTTGTTTATGCTACAAAAACAACACAAGCTAAAAGCATATATAAACCAACCCTTTATATGCTCAGCATTGGAGTAAGTAAGTATAAAAATTCTGAGTATAACTTGGGTGTTGCAGATAAAGATGCTGAGTCTATGGTTAAAATATTTAAAGCTCAAAAGGGCAAAATATATAAAGATGTAGTAGCAAAGATCCTTGTTAACTCAGATGCAAGCAGTGATAACATACTTGATGGATTAGACTGGATAGATAAAGAGGCTACTAGCAAAGATGTTGTAATAGTTTTTATCGCAGGACATGGAGTAAATGACGATAAAGGAACTTACTACTTCTTAAGCCATGATGCAAATCTAGAGAGCCTTAGGCGCTCAGCAGTAAAATGGACAGAGATACAAGATACTATGAGTAATCTACCATCAAAAGTAATACTCATTGCAGATACCTGCCACAGTGGAAATATCACAGGCACAAGACGTGACATAACAAGCGCTATCAAAAGCATAGTGAACTCTGGTAGCGGTAGTGTTATTATGACAGCGACTACTGGTAGTGGTTATTCTTATGAGAAAACAGAATGGGGACATGGAGCTTTTACTAAGAGTTTTATAGATGGACTTGGTGACATGAAAGCGGACTATGACAGTGATGGAACTGTAACGATAAAAGAGATTGATTTGTATGTAACTTCTAGAGTTAAAGAACTAACTAAAGGCAAGCAAAAACCTACAACAATTATACCTTCTTCGGTACCTGATTTTGCTATTGGAGTCAGGTAGTTTAGATTCTAAGTAGCTAAAGGTAAAAATGCTATAATGGCGAGTTTTAATTTAAGGAGAAATATTTTATGAAACTGTACGGCATACCAACTTGTGGTAGTGTAAGAAATGCAAGAAAATTTTTTAAAGATAATGATATTGATTTAGAATTTGTTGATTTTAAAAAAACTTCTGTTGATTGTGAGAAAGTTGATGAGTGGTTAGAGCAGATGGATATGGATGTTCTTTTTAACAACCGCGGAACTAAGTACAAAACTTTGATGTTAAAAGAGTTGAACCTTGATGATAGTGGTAAAAGAGAGTGGCTTTGTAAAGAAAATATGCTTTTTAAAAGACCGATCATAGAGTTTAATGGCAAAGTAGTAGTTGGCTGGGATGAAGAAAAATACAAAGAAATATTTATAAAGTAAGGGACAATATTTGAAATTAACAATTTTATTTGGTGGTGCAAGTTTTGAACATGAGATAAGTATCGTAAGTGCTATAACTCTCAAGGGAAAATTATCTGGGTTTGATCTGAGTTTTGTCTTCTGTGATCAAGATCATAAGTTTTATCTGATAGAAGCTTCAAAGATGAAAGCTACTACTTTTAGTAGAGGTGAACATAAAAAGATGCCACAACTTAGCATCACAAACGGTTCATTTTCTCAAAAGACTATGTTTAGTTCAGTTGAACATACTGGGACAGTTTTAAATCTTATTCATGGAGCTGATGGAGAAGATGGAACTATAGCATCTCTGCTAGACTTTTTTTCTATAAAATACATAGGTCCAAGAACAGATGCTAGTGTATTCTCGTATGACAAAAGATACACAAAGTGGCTTTGCGTGGCAAAAAATATAAAAAGTGTAGAGTATGAAGTTCTCTCTTCAAAAGAGCATACAAACATAAATATTCCATATCCAATCATCATAAAACCTGCACGTCTTGGAAGCTCTATCGGGGTTAGTATCGTAAGAAATGAAAGCGAACTTGATTATGCTCTTGATGTTGCTTTTGAGTTTGACAAAACTGTTATAGTAGAGCCATTTATAGAAGGTGTAAAAGAGTATAACTTAGCTGGTTTCATGGCGAAGGGTGAGGTATATTTTTCTATAGTTGAAGAGCCTCAAAAAGAAGAGTTTTTAGATTTTGAGAAAAAATATATGGACTTTTCACGTTCTGAGAAAGTTTTAAAAGCAGGTATTAGTCCTGAATTAGAAGTTAAGTTAAAACGTGCTTTTGAGAAGGTCTATAAAAATCTTTTTGAAGGTGCGCTTATCAGATGTGATTTCTTTGTAGTTGACGGAAAAGTTCTTCTGAACGAAATAAATCCAATCCCAGGTTCTATGGCGAACTACCTTTTTGATGATTTTAAAAGTTCAATAGAACTACTTAGTAATTCACTTCCAAGTAATAAAAGAGTAAAAGTAAACTATGAATATATTCACTCTATTAGTCAGGCGAAAGGTAAATAATGGCTATAAAATCTATACAGTACAATCAGCACACTTTAGATGTAAGTTATGAAATACTTAATCCTGAGGCTCCAGTAGATTTAATCATTTTACATGGCTGGGGAAGTAACAAAAATTTGATGAAAAAGTCATTTTCTTCTTATATGGATACTTTTCGCCATATATATATAGACTTGCCAGGTTTTGGAGGAAGCACATGCAATGTAGCTCTTGAGACTAAGGACTATGCAAGAATAGTTGAACTACTAATGATTCATATAAATGCATCTAAAGATATTATACTTGGTCATTCATTTGGTGGTAAAGTGGCTGTTTTACTAGAGCCTAAGGTCCTTGTTTTAGTTGCTAGTGCAGGTATTTATGTACCAAAATCTTTTAAAGTAAAAGCTAAGATATATATATTTAAAATGTTTAAAATATTTGGACTTGCAAAACTCCGCTCTATGTTTGTAGCAGACGACGCAAAATATCTAAGTGAACCAATGTATCAGACATTTAAAAATGTCGTAGATGAAGATTTCTCTGATGATTTTGCAGCTTACAATGGTAAAGCACTTTTATGTTGGGGAGTGGGAGATACTGCAACACCGCTAAGTTCTGCCCAGAAAATTGATGCTCTTATAAATGATTCCACTCTTAAAGTTTATGATGGAGACCACTATTTCTTCATGACACATGCTGAGCAGGTATCTAAAGAGATTCAAGCTACATTTCTAAAAACTCTGGAACATGTATAATGTTAGATATTGAGATTTTAACTGCTTTTGTAACAAATGTTTTGTTTGTAACGGTACTTGGATGGTATCTTATTACAAATCTTCAATGGTATGATTATAAACTCTCTCGTGTTATTTTAAAACATCATAAGCCACATTGGCATCTGCTGTACTTTTTTATCCCGTTTATGGCTTATTACACAACTGGACAATACTTTAGTATTTTCTTTTATTTCGCTGTTGCTCCTGCTATTTTTGTTTGGCACAAAAAGCTGGATAAGAAACTTGTTCTTACTTGGAGAGTTAAAAGATTTCTAATCCTTCTAGTCTCTTTGGTTCTTTTTCAAGATGTACTTTGTACACTAAAAGAAGCTTGTGGAACTTATGGTGTGTTTATGCCTCTGGCTATGGCTTACATCGGTAGCTTTATGATAGAAAAGTTTCTATTTATGGCATTTAAAAAAGAAGCAAAAAAGAAGCTAAGCTCAATCAAAGATATGCAAATAGTTGCTATTACCGGAAGTTATGGGAAAACAAGTATAAAAAACTTTGTAACTGAAATATTAAGCACTAAGTATAGAGTTTATTCAACTCCGAGAAGCGTAAATACTATCGGTGGAATCATGCGCGATATAAATGAGTCATTGCCAAGTGATACTGAGATATATATCTGTGAGGCAGGTGCTAGGGAGAGTGGTGACATTTATGAGATCACTACCTTTTTAGAGCCTCAAATTGTAGTTGTCGGAAAAGTTGGAGAGGCTCACTTAGAGTACTTTAAATCTTTAAAAAACATCATAGCAACTAAGCTTGAGATTATGCAGTCACCAAGACTTATGAAAGCTTTTATACACTCTTCTGTGACTGATGAACCACATGATAAAGTTACTTTCTTTGGCGATAATATTCAAAATATGGATGCAACTATTGATGGAACAAACTTTGAGTTAAAACTGGGTAGTGATATTTTGACACTTCATACAAATATACTGGGCTCTTTTCAAACTATGAATATTGAAGCTGCGGTAAATGTAGCTAAAAGTTTTGGTATGAGTAACTCAGAGATAACTAAAGCAGTAGCTAAACTGACTCCAGTAGAGCATAGACTTCAAAAAATAGTAGCCGGTGGAAAAATCATCTTAGATGACGGATATAACGGAAATATAGATGGAATGCTAGAGGGCATAAGACTATGTTCATTACATGAAGGCAGAAAAGTCATAGTAACTCCTGGACTTGTTGAGAGTAGTGATGAGCTTAACCTAAAACTTATAGATGCAATAAACGAAGTCTTTGACATAGTAATAGTGACGGGTGCTTTAAACGCAACACTCTTTGAAAAGAACATAAAAGTTACAAACAAAACTATACTGCATGATAAGTCAAAAATTCAAGATGTTTTAGCTTCTCAGACAAAAGCAGGAGATATTATTCTCTTTGCAAACGACGCACCGAACTTTATATAGATATGATAGATAATGGCATAAAGTATTTAGGGTATTTTACAGCTCTTATCTTAGCTCTGCTGGTCTTGTTAGTTGTTTATGACGCAACTGCAAGATATCTCTTCTCAACAGGCTCTATTGCTCTTCAAGAGCTAGAGTGGCATCTCTTTGATGTGATTATCCTCTTTGGTATCGCTTACACTCTAAAAGAGAATGCTCATGTAAGAGTAGATATATTTTATGCAACTTATAGTGAGAAAACAAAGGTAATAGTCAACATAATCTCTTCACTATTTTTTATACTTCCTTTTTCATTTCTTATTATCTACATAGGCATCGATTTTGTGGCTCTTAGTTTTTCTCAAAACGAAGCTTCTTCAAATCCTGGTGGCTTAGAATACAGGTTCTTGGTTAAAGCTCTTTTGCCACTATCCTTTGCTTTTTTAGCGCTTGTAGCTTTTAAAGATCTCAAATCAAACTACATTAAATGGAAGTCGCTGTGATAGCTCTGTTTATGTTTATAGTAGTTTTAGCACTGCTTCTTGTAGGAATACCGGTAGCTTTCGTTTTTGGAAGTGTAGCTATCGCTTTTGCATTTCTAATTCCGGGACTTGGATTTGAAGTTTTTGATATCCTGCCCTTTAGAATCTACGGAATCATGTCCAATACAACTCTTATGGCAGTTCCTCTTTTTATAACAATGGGTCTAGTTTTAGAGAAATCAAAAATGGCTGAGAGACTTCTAGTATCTATGAGTGCAATGTTTCGTGATGTTCGTGGAGGACTTGCTGTAAGCGTAGTCCTAGTTGGAGCAATGCTTGCAGCATCTACAGGTATAGTATCAGCATCTGTTGTTATGATGAGTGTTATAGCGCTTCCTCTGATGTTAAAAGCAGGGTACGACAAAGGTCTTGCATCTGGTACTGTAGCAGCATCTGGAACTCTAGGACAGATTATACCCCCATCTATCATACTTATCATTCTTGGTGATGTTATGAGTGTAAGTGTCGGTGAGCTTTTTATGGGTGCTGTTTTGCCTGGGCTTGTTCTTGTAGGTCTCTATATAGCTTACATACTTATCCGTTCTTACTTCTCTCCTGAGATTGCACCAATCCCAAAGAATATAAAAGAAGTCTCAACAAAAGAGATAATTATCTCAATAGTTCCTCCTCTACTTTTGATGGTTTCTGTTTTAGGAAGTATATTTGCGGGTATAGCATCTCCTACCGAATCAGCTGCTTTTGGTGTAGTGGGCGCTCTTGTTCTTAGTTACATAAATAAATCACTTAATATGGAGATGCTAAAGTACGCATCTTTAGAGAGTGTAAAACTAAGCGGTATGATATTTATGATTCTAATCGGAGCTACAGCCTTTTCTCTAGTATTTAATGAGCTTGGCGGTACAGACCTTATAGTAGATTTTTTTCATGAAGACATAGGTGATGTATGGGTTTTTATAGCTATTGCAATGATAAGCATCTTTATACTGGGCTTTTTTATAGACTTCATAGAAATATCGTTTATCATAGTACCGATACTTGTTCCTGTTATGGAAGGTTTTGGCATCGACCCTGTCTGGTTTGCAGTTCTTATAGCACTAAATCTTCAAGCCTCATTTTTAACACCGCCTTTTGGACTCTCTCTCTTTTTTCTAAAAGGTGCAGCAGGTGATACAATAAAGACCATGGAAATATACAAGGGAATCATCCCTTTTATACTTTTACAACTTTTAGGGTTAGGTTTAGTTATACTTTTCCCAGATTTAGTTTTTGCATTTCTTTAATTAGTCCCGTAAAGGAAATTACTTTTCAAAAAAGGAGAAATAGTATGCAGGATATTTTATACGCACCATGGCGAGATGAATACATAACTGGAAAAAGAATTGATGGTTGCGTCTTTTGTCATATCAGATCTCATGCAGATGACGACAATGATTTACACGTTCTTTACAGAGATGAACACTGCTTTATAGTTATGAATGTTTATCCATATACCCCAGGTCATTTTATGATTATTCCTCACATGCATACTGATAAACTTGAAGATCTTCCTGCTGAGACTTGGCTACATATGAGTGCTTTAGCTCAAAAAGGTGTGAGGCTTTTAAAAGAGGGTCTAAAGTCTCAGGGCGTAAATATAGGTATGAATCTTGGAAAAGCTGGTGGAGCAGGAATAGCTGAACATGTTCATATGCATCTAGTTCCTAGGTGGGAGAGAGATACTAACTTTATCACTTCTGTTGCTCAGACAAGGGTCTACTCAACTGACTTTGACAAGATATATCAAAAGATTAAAAGTCTCATTCCAAAATATATAGATGCTAACTAAGTTTGTATACCTTTTATTAATCTTACAACTCTCCCTAAGTGCTACGGAGTATCCAAAAAGCTTTGCAAAGATGGGAACTCCACTTTTTAAATCAACTCAGACAATAAATAAGTTATCAAATATAGAATTTTCAAAAGAGTATCTGAAATCTGTAAACAAGGCTATAGAAAGTGGATTCGCAGTAGATAAATCAAACAATGATAAAGATAAAAAGAAATATCTCTTTGAGTTAAGAGAACTACAAAAACAATACAACAAATTTTTACATCAACTACACAAAAACATAGAAGCTTCTATAAAAGACAAAGATTACGATACATTTTATGAACTTATATCTTATGAGTTAGATGGACTTTTAAATAGTAGGGCTTTACTAAAGAGATCTATAGAATTTTATAAAGCTAACAAAAATAAAAAAAGAAGTGAGTACTTAGACAAAAAGATAAACTATAAAAAGATGATAAAAGCATCAAGCAGTGTCGTTTATACAAAAGTAACTAAAGCTACTTATAACCCATCTAATAAGGGTGTGAAAAATAGAAGTGTTGATCTCTTTGTTAAAAAATCATCAAAATATATAGCTGTTTTTGCACGTAACAAAAATCCATACAGTATTACAATAAATGTAAAAGGAGAGTATAAAAATTTAGGTTATGCTGATGTAGCTCATACTTTTTCACTAAAACCTGACTCTACAAAAGAGTATATAAAACTATATAAAAGAAATGGTTCCTACACATATAGTTTTAGTTATAGCTGGATTAAAGGCTCAATGGATGCCAAACATGATGACAGTTACCAGTATAGACTTCCATTCGCTAGAGGTACATCAAAAGTAGTCTCACAAGGTTACAATGGAAGTAGTACACATAAAGGTGCAAGTAGTTATGCAGTAGATTTTATTATGGACATCGGTACAAAAATATATGCTGCAAGAGGTGGTGTTGTAGTCGATGTAAAAGAGGATTCAAATAAAGTAGGTTACAGTGAATCTTTTGCAAAACATGGAAACTTTGTAACTATAGAGCATGACGATGCAACATTTGCTACATACTATCATCTGAAAAAATTTGGTGCATATGTAAAGGTCGGAGAGAGTGTAAATAGAGGAGATCTTATAGGTTATTCAGGAAACACAGGCTACTCAAGTGGACCTCACTTACACTTTCAAGTATACAAAACAACAGATGCTAGAAGCACAGAGTCTATTCCTGTTAAGTTTTTAACAGATGATGGTGTTATTATAAAACCTAAGAATGGAAGTCTGTATACAGCTAAGTAGATGTGATATATTGAAACTACTATATATCACAAATAACTAAAAAAAATATCTTTAGTTTGCATTGTACGTTTAATGTGATATAATCATTTGTTATTTACATATATTTAGGAAAGTCTTTGATGCAAGAACTCTCGCAAAAACATATAGACATAATAAAAGAATCCGCTGAGTTAATCACAGCTAACGATTTAAAGATTACAAATAAAATGTATGAAATTCTATTTTATAAATACCCACACTTAGAGATGCTTTTTGAAAATGCTCCTGATAATCAGTTTATGAAGCTTGCTGAAGCGCTCTCTTTATATGCTGTAAATATAGACAAGATAGAAAAGCTGATTCCAGCCTTAGAGTTGATAGCTATAAAGCATGTAGAAGTAAATATTCGTCCAGGACACTACTCTATGGTAGGTATGGCTCTGATTGAAGCAATAGAAGAAGTTCTAGGTAAAATGGCTCCTATAGGTTTTATAGATGCATGGAGAGAAGTTTATAAATATGTTTCAGATATATTAATTGAGATGGAAAATAAGCTATATAAAGAGTTAAAATAGTTACTTTTTGTCTTCTTTTTTTCTAGTTAGAATAAAACCAAATATTCCTATAATCACTAAAAATACAAGAGTTCTTATTACGATAGTTAAACCATCTGTCTCAGCCATAGTATGCCTTTAAATGTATAGTATATGTATAGTATATGTATTATTGATTTTTTATGTCGGTGGATGGGGTAGAGGGATTCGAACCCCCGAATGCCAGTACCAAAAACTAGTGCCTTACCGCTTGGCGATACCCCAACATTGAAAAATGTGACGAAATTTTATCATATAAAACTTAGAATTCTATAAAATTATAGATATTTTTTTATCTGATTCGTGGAGAAGCTTCGGTTTACTTTTGTTTACTTTGGATTGAATATCGATTTAAATCTCTGTTATAAACTTATATAAATAAAATAATGGAGTTTAATTATGAGTATCAATTCAATAGGTTCAACACAAGCGTATCAACCACAAATGAATAGTTCTGCTAGATCTAGTAGTTTATCCTCTGATCAAAAAGCATTTATCGAAGAACTTCTTTCTCAGTATGATTCAGAATCATTATCTGCAGATGATGCAAAAGAAATAGTGAAAGCGATGCAAGAAGCAGGAATAGAACCTTCTCAAGCAATGGCAAGTGCTATGGCAACTTCTGGATTTGAGGCAAAAGAGATTGGCGACTTAGCAGGTGTAGGCAAGGGCGGTGGAGAAAGACCTATGGGACCACCACCTCCAAAAGAAGAGGAGATGTCTAGCATTTCTGATTTACTGGAGAGTTTATTGAGTTCTGAAGAAGAAGATGAGTATGATGTTACAACAACTAGCGTATCTTCATCATTTGATACTGTTTTGGATTATACAAGTAAAATTGTTAGCCTTAAAGATGACGCTAAAGCACAAGTAATGGATTTGCTAAATAAGTACAATTCACAAGATAATAAACTTTCTCAGGAAGATACACAAAAATTTATAGTAAATTCTTTAAGTCAAATATTGAAGGAGTCTGATAATTATAATACAATGTCATTTTACGCATAATTATTATGAAAAGGTAGCATGTTATGATTAATATTTTAATGATTGAAGATGACCCAGAGTTTTCTCTGTTTCTGGGAGAATATCTTGAAAAATACAATATTAATATTACAAACTATCAAGACCCATTTTTGGGTCTGAGTTCTGGTATTGACAAGTATGATTTACTTATATTAGATTTAACTCTTCCAGGAATAGATGGCTTGGAAGTTTGTAGTGAAGTAACAAAAAAATATAATATTCCAATCATTATCTCAAGTGCAAGAAGTGACTCTACAGATAAAATAATGGGCTTACAAATGGGAGCTGATTATTATCTGCCAAAGCCCTATGATCCAAAAGAAATGTATGCTGTCATTCAAAGTCTCTTAAGACGGATAAAAAAGAATAATAATCCCATCACTCAAAGTGATTTCACATACGATAGGTCCAACTTTAAAATTACGTTCAAAGAAGAAGATTTGGCACTTACCCGTGCAGAGTGTGAGGTAATGCTTTGCTTATTGAAAAACAAAAACTCAGTTGTCTCTAGAGAGCAGATAGTTGAGAGTTGCGATAGTTTGAGTGATAGTTATTCAAAAAGTTTGGATGTGATTATCGGCAGACTTCGTACAAAGCTAGGTGATGACTCAAAAAATCCAAGTTACCTGCACTCAGTTAGAGGCTTAGGATATAAGATTTCACAATGACACTATCATTAAAAGCTAAGATAACAATTGTATTTATTTTTTTATTTATACTACTAGTATTAGTAGCTTTACCATTTCACCGCATGCAAGAAAGCAAAGCAAATGAAAATGTGATTAATGACTATGAAAGATTGATGCATCATATTAAGCGAGAGAGATTAGATAGAGAGAGTGTTGCAAAATATCTGAAAAATCTAAATTTTACACAAGTTGAAAATCCAAAACATATTTTTGATAACCTAGATAAACTAATAATTAGAAGAGGCGGATTTGAGACCTTTATGGTAGAAGACAGATACTATTTACATATATTAGCTCCCCATTTTAGAATCCTTTTCAAAGATGAATCAAATAAGTTTGAGAGAAGTTTCATAGATGTTTACATTTTTCTTTTTGTTGGACTGCTCTTTATTTTTATCTACTATCTTATTATAAAAAATATAAATGATACACAGCATCAACTAAAATCTAGACAACTATTTTTGAGAACGGTTATGCATGAGTTAAAAACTCCTATTGCAAAAGGTAGAATTGTAAGTGAACTTATAGACGATGAGAAACAAAAAAATAGAATAATTACTATTTTTGAAAAGCTTAATTTTCTTATTGATGATTTTGCAAAAGTTGAGCAGATAGTTTCAAATAATTATGAGTTAAATATGTATCCTTGTGGAATTGATACTATTGTTCAAAAATCTATTGAGATGCTGATGCTTGATAAAGAAGACGATATCTCACTTGAGAATATTTCCACTAATAAGATAAAAGTAGATTTGGATTTATTCTCTTTAGCTCTTAAAAACCTTATAGATAATGGACTAAAATACTCAACTGATACAAAGATTGTAATTAGACAAGAGTCAAATAGATTATTGTTTATATCAAATGCTAAAGTGCTGAATAAACCATTAGAAGAGTATTTTAAACCATTTCATAATGATACAAAACTAAAAAATCATGGTATGGGACTAGGTCTTTACATTACACACTCAATTGTTCAAATGCACGGTATGAAATTAGATTATGAACATAAAGGTAATCAGAATATTTTCAAGGTAGTATTTAATAGTTTATAGTAAATCCTACCCCTATATTGTATCCATCCAATCCATCCGCTTTAATTAGATTTACTTCAAGAAAATAACGTTTTATCCAAGAAGGAACATTTGAGTAAAGATAACTTATCGCTCCAAGACTTGCATAATTGTTAAACTTCACAGTGTTGGCTATATCTCCGTTTAAGTAGTTGGCATTAAAATATGACTCTAGCGTTATATAGTTTTTATCAAAACTAATCAATTCATTGCTTTGTGCTCCTATGGTAAATGTAGCTACACTGGAGTCTGTGTTATATGATATTAGCTCATCAAAGCTAAAAGAAGATTTTGTTTGATATGTTTTGTATGAAAATATGACATAAGGGTTAAGCTCTTTAAATTTTGTTTTATACTCAACATCGGTAAAAAACTTATAACTTATGTTGTCATTGAAGTTTTTATTGAAAAAGCCCTCAATTGCATCTCCAATAGCATCGTCTGGTTGAGTTAATTTAGCACCAGAACGTGAATAAATCAACTCAATTCCGCCAGAAGCAGAGAATTCTTTTGTGAATTTATATCTAATGCCTCCACCAATTCCAGCAGTGTAAGTTGAAATATGATTTTCGTAGTTAAGACGAGAATTTGGAGGTATTATCACATCTTTGCTTATATTTACTGTGCTGTAACCAAGATTACCAACTATAAAATACTCTATACCTTTGTCAGTTTGTTTTAAAGTGTAGGAAAATGGCAAGTGATAAACGTGCATATCAACCCCCACTTTTGTAAAGTGATAAAGACCAGAGTTTAAAGAGTCTTGAGATGTAAAAATTAAAAGTGTATTTATGCTTGCTAAGTGAGCTTTTTTTGCTATATCTTCAATAGTGTCTGCATTGGCTAATTGTACATAAAATAATGAAAGCAATAATGCTTTATATATAATTCTAATCATTATTTGTTATAAGCAATTAAAGTTCCTGCTTTTATTTAACACTTAATGATAAATATATTTGAAAGTAATTGGTTGCGGAAACAGGATTTGAACCTATGACCTTCGGGTTATGAGCCCGACGAGCTACCGAACTGCTCTATTCCGCGTCATTAAAAAGGTGGATGGGGTAGAGGGATTCGAACCCCCGAATACCAGTACCAAAAACTAGTGCCTTACCGCTTGGCGATACCCCAACATTGAAAATTGAATTGGTTGCGGAAACAGGATTTGAACCTGTGACCTTCGGGTTATGAGCCCGACGAGCTACCGAACTGCTCTATTCCGCGGTGTTTAACAAACCTGATTACCATGTTTGTTGGAGCGAAATTATAGGCAAAACAATTTTCTTTGTCAAGTATTTCAGAGGCAAATTTAGAAAAAATATTTAGTTGTGAAAATATAGTCTTGATTAGAAGGTTAAATACTGAAATATAATTAAATTATTTGGATAATAAAGCCAAAATAGTGGTTCAGATTAAACTACATATTGTATAATTCTCTCAATAAAATACATAAAGAGAATATATGACACCTATACAAAGAGTACTTGAAGCTATCCAAGAGATTAAAAAAGGTAATATGGTCATTATGGTAGATGATGAAGATAGAGAAAATGAAGGTGATTTAGTATATGCCTCTGCTTTCTCAACCCCTAAACATGTTAACTTTATGGCTATGCATGCAAGAGGTTTAATCTGTGTTGCCCTTAGTAAGTCTATAGCTACTAGACTTGAGCTTAACCCAATGGTTAGCTCAAACACATCTTCTTATGAAACAGCGTTTACTGTATCTGTAGATGCTAAAAATGCTCTTACAGGTATTTCTGCAGGTGAGAGAGATGACACTATTAAAATTCTTGCAAATCCTATCTCTCATGCAGATGAGTTAGTAAAACCAGGACATATTTTTCCTCTTATTGCTAAAGATGGTGGCACGCTAGTTAGAACTGGGCACACTGAGGGTTCAGTAGATCTGTGTCGTTTAGCCGGTCTTAGTGAGTCTGCAGTTATTTGTGAGATTATAAAAGAAGATGGAACAATGGCAAGACGTGATGACCTTGATATCTTTGGAGAGAAAAACAATCTTAAAACTGTTTTTATTTCTGATATTGTTGAGTATCGTTTAGCAAATGAAAGACTTGTAAATGAAACGAAGGTTGAAGAGATAGACTTTTTTGGTGTAAAAGTTAAGCAACATACTTTTGTAGATCATGACAATGTTGAGCATACTGCGATTGTATTTTACAATGCCGGTGAAGTGTCAAATGTAAGAGTTCACAATGTTATACCTGACATCGAACTTCTTTTAAATCAGAAAAAATATAATAACCTTGTAAGCTCAATAGACTATTTAAAGAAAAACAGCGGTGTTTTAGTTTTTATCAACAAAACAAACCATCAAGATAATGCAGCTATGAAAGAGATTGGAACTGGTGCTCAGATCCTAAAATCTCTTGGTATTTCTAAAATGAATCTTCTAACATCTCTTAAGCAAACAGAATTTGTTGGTCTAGGTGGCTTTGGGTTAGAAGTCAACGAAATAATAAATATTTAGATTAATAAGATTTTTTAATTGATATGTGTCAACTTGCTTTATCTAGAACTTTTGTATAATCGTTGTTAATACTAAAGAAGATAATATGATGACTAAATGGTAGCAACCCCGGCACTAATTGTCGATGACAGTCCTATGATTGTCAAAATAATTAAAAAAGCTTTATTAACTAATACTATTGATGGATATCTGTTTGATGAGCATAACATATATACCGCTTCAGATGGTATGGAAGCTTTTGGAGTAATGGGTGAAGGCCATAACATAAAGCTAATCGTTAGCGATATTAACATGCCTTACTTAAACGGTGATGAGTTTATAGAAATCTTACAAGATACAGGCAAACTAGAAGAACTAGAAGTTGTCTTTGTAACTGCTTCTTCAACAAAACTAACTCTCTCCCGCTCTATAAAAGAAAATACTCTTGGTGTTATTTACAAGCCTTTTAGATTTGATGGATTTATAGAAAAACTAAAACATCTACAAGCTAATCAATCTATAAAAGACAGAGAAATTGAGCGTATTAAAGAGCGACAAATTGAGAAAAAGAAGTTTATAGAGAAAATTTGTCTTATATATTTAGATGATTTGGATCTGGAGTGGATTACTGATACCCTAGATTCTCTCATAAACGAGACTTTTAGCAATGCTGAGATATCTGAAGATGATTATCCTGAGATGATATACTCAATTATCTCAACATATCTGTTTGAAGAGGAAATAACACATAAGACAGATGCTAAAAAAATTTCTTGTATCATTAAAAATAATGGCAAACAAGTTGAGTTGAGTGAAAATCGTTTTGCTCTTATAGATGATTTTAAATCACAGATAAAAATGATAAATTCTAAAGAGTTAGAACCAAAAGCAATACTTGAAGCCATAATGACACCTTCTCTTGATAAGATATCTATGGCTACGAGTCAAGTGAGAAAATTTCATAAGATTAAGACTAAACTCTACGCTCCTCATTTTAAATACATCATAGAAGAGTTGACAAAACTAGATTGTGATTTTCCAGATATACAATTGAGAAAATTGGTTTTAGAACAAAAAGAGATAGCTGACTTTTCTCAATTTATATATGATTTTTTAGATAAGAACGAAATAAGCAAAAGCATTAAGGCAGTTTCCTCATCTGAAGCTCTTGGGATTGAACTTGCAAGACGTCTAAATAAAATGCTTAAACTTATTTCTGCACTCTCTCGTCACTACTGTGGTAATATAGAATTCTATATATGGAAAAGAGCCAGAGAATCTTCAGAAATATATGAATATCTTAAAAGAAACATGCCTAAATCTATGCCAAGTAGTTCGAGGTTTTTACTTCATAAAAACAAGATAACTAGTAAAGAACTTCAATTTTATTTGCCGTACGAAAAACAAAAAGTCCTTGTTCTATCAAATTCTTTACAAACACTTGGCGTATTTAAGGGTGAAGTAAATGAATCACTTGATAAATGGAACTTCTTTTGTTTTACAAAAATATCTCTTTTGGATGCTTGGGTGCATAGTAATATACCTGATAAAATAATCATTGATTACAAGTTTAGAAGCTCTGTATTTGATGATGGTATTGAGTTTTTAAAATTAGCTCTTAAACAGTATCCTATTATGAAAGATGCTGTTACTATGGATCAGCTCTATTTTATTGCAAATAAAAATGATTATGAAAAACTAAGGAAATATAAAAGTACTCATAACTTCTCAATAATTGAAGAACCTTTAACTTTAAATGGGATTTATGAGACTCTTGTATACGACTAAGGCTAGAAAATCAAATTTTTAATTATAAGTTTATTAATCTTTTTTGGGCTAATTTTAGATGCTAAAACACTATCTAGAACTCAGGTCATTATGTCAACATTTATAACTATATCTGTTGATGAAAAAGATACACATCTAGTTGAACATGGTTTTAAAATCATGAAAGACATAGAAGCATCTCTTTCTTCTTATAAAAAAAGTGCTGTGATTTACATGTTAAACAGAGATAAGAAAGTAAAGCTGGACAACTACTCATATCAAGCTTTGAAGCAAAGCAGAGAACTATATAAAAATAGTGATGGCTACTTTGATATAACTGTTGGATCTATTACTAAAGATTTGTATCATTTTGGAGAGGAAGAACGTCTTGCATCTATCAAAGAGTTAAACGATGCAAAGGTAAACTTTAGAGGAATTCATTTCTCTAAAAATGAAGCCTCTTTAGATGATGGTATAAAAATTGATCTTGGTGGAATAGGTAAAGGTTTTGGGGTTGATAAGGTAGCAGGCTATTTTAGAGCAAATAGTGTAGAAGCTCGCATCTCTGCAAGTGGAGATATACGCTGTTTGGATGTCTGCTCTATAGATGTGCAAGATCCATTTTCTGATGCTAAACTGCTCTCTTTTAAAACATCTAAAAAAGATTTAGGCATTACTACGAGCGGAAACTACAACAGATATGTAAAGAGTATAAAGAACAACCATCTAATCAATCCAAAACTAAAAAGATCACAGACCAAATTTGTATCGATAACTTTAATAGGAAGTATTAGTAGTAGTTTTCTTGACGCTTATGCAACTGCAGCTAGTGTAATGCCACCTAAAAAAGCTTATGAGTTTTTAGACTCACAAGAGCTTGCATACATAGTTTTACAAAGTGACGGAGATATGAAAATAAGCTCAAATATTGGCGAATATACAAACTCTTTAGTCATAAACAATGCTGTGAAGAAGTAGCCAAGATACATAAAGAATAAGAGCTAAAAAAACAAAAAACGATAAGAGTTTTAAAAATGCTGCAAACTCAAAACCGTTTACTATGAGCATCGGTGTAAAAATCTCCAGTATTGCAGTTAAAAAAGTAAGGTAGATAACTGTTAAAGTGCTTTTTTTATATCTGAGTTTTGTAAAGACTAAAAAGTGCAAAAGCACCATAGAGATAAGTCCAAATGAAAATATATGCGGCAAGGCAGTTTTGAGTATACCGCTTGTACTCTTTGTAGGTATAAATTTGTCCTCATTACCTAGATAATAATCAACTACTTCCCCGTAGCTAAAGCCTATCTTATACTCAAAAAGCATAACTGCACTAGATATTAGGAGTAGTGAAAAAACAAGATAGTAGATGATAGAGAGTTTATACGCCTTTTGCATAAAGCTTCCAAAATGAATATAAAATCATATAAACAGCACTTAGATGCCAGATGAAAAAAGTAATAATGTATAGGTAAATAAATATTGCAGATACAAAGTAGGCAAGGGCGATAGCTGTCAGAGAAGTTATAGCACTAATCATAAGAGTATTAGTCATAAAAGTTCTGCTTCTATTAGCTAGACGGATAAAAACTGCACTAAGAGTAAGAAGTACCATCATCATAAAAAATATCTCTACATGCCAGAACTCTAAAAATGAAGCTTTTGTAATAGGGTCTATAAAATTTTCTTCACTTCCAAATAGTGTGATATTTATTGTCTCTACAGATATGCCAAAACCAAAAGATTTAACTAGAACATCTGAGATAATATATAGAAGTATAAAGCTTAGAAAACCAGTGAGAATAAGTCTCATGGCATTATCTTTTTTTATGTTGTTTATGAGAGTAAACTTCACTACTTAGCCTTTAGCATCTCATTATAAAAAGCAAATGCAAGTCGTGAAGAGTCTGTTATGCTTCTAGCACTAAGTGTTGCGCCTGTTATTGTAGGTATTTCTCTACCCACGTTTAGTTGTTTGTCTGTAGGTACATTTTCAAACTGAGAAGTCCATTTCTTTGATGGTATATATTCCATTGGTTCATTAAAGGCAATAATCTCTATGCTTAAAAGAGTTGAGTTTGTTGAGATAAGATACATAACAACAGCATTTTTAGAGCGGACTTTTTTGTTGATAATAACTCCAAAACCTAGTGTTTTATCACCTTGTATAGCTTTAAAAGTTTTGAATATCTTGCTGTCTAGTTTTACTTTCGCGTTATTTTGAATAATTTTTGCTTGTTCATTGTTTAGTAAAATATTGTTTTTAACTATAGTCGCATTAGTTCCGAAACTCTGTTTCATCGCATCTATAGGAGAAATCAACATATTTGCACTTAGTTCAATCGATATAAGTATAAAAAGCGTAAGGTATATTTTTTTCATATTAGTTTTCTTTATTTAAAGTTTTTAGGATTGTATATGATTCTTTTTCAATTGTCAATTATGAATATCAATAAAAAGAGGTTTGCATGGTCTCGGATGCAAACCTCTGTGTTAAACAGGAGAATGTTTTACGTTTTAGAAAATAAATCCCATAGAGATACTTGTAGTATCTGAATCAACTGCACCTTGGCTTGCCATTGCATAGTCAAGTTTTAGTACAACTTGCTCATGAGGAAAGTAGTTTATACCGACTGTAGTTGTATCAAGTCTGTCTCCAGAAGTTCCATCAGCTCTCTCTTCTTCAGGATTGATACTCTCATATTGAACAAAGATAGGAAGTTGTTTTTTTATAGAAGTTAGAGATAAAACATCAAAACTTGCATTTACAAAACCACCTTGAGCTTTTTCTACAGCATTTGCTGCTATATCTGCAGCATCTGATCTATCTGTTTGAGTATAAACACCATATACTCTAGCACCGCTGTTTTTATAGTCTAAATGCACATCATACATATTAGTAGTAGAGCTTTTTCCGTTTACTGATGGTGCAGTGTATGCAGAAGCACCAACTAAAAGACCGTTGATGCCGGTGTAGTCAACTCTTGCAACGAAAGCCATGTTCGCATCTGTCTGTTTAAATGAGCCGCCACGACCGCTTCTTAACCATGAAGACCCAGTAACACCTGTTTGTAAAGCACTTACTGCTGCAAATTTATATGATAAGTTATCGATAATATCACCATAAACCATAGCACCACTCTCATGCCAAGTAGAAGGTATTAGGTTTTTTGACGTATTTGGTCTTTGAACAGTAGTAAATAGTGTCGGCTCATGTCTCTCATTTATAAGACCCATAGGCATTAGCATATTACCAACTCTGATGTTCGCATGTTTGTTTATAAGAAAGTCAAGATACATAAACTCAACTATAACTTCACCACCCTCAGCAGTACCTCCGTTGTTTGCTACACCACCGTGTTCAAACTCGATTTCTGTATTTAAGATGATGTTATCACTAAACTTATAACCTATATATGGAACAAATCTATATACATCTAAAGTCGTTTTATCTGCATTATTATTTGTTTTTGCATCTGAGTAATACATCTCTCCGTAACCACCAATACTTAAAGGAGATTTTGAGTAGTAAACTTTAGAAGCTGCAGCTCCAAGACCACTATGAGATTTTTCACTGTTAACTGTAGTATAGTTAAATCCTGTTTTTAAGTCACTTGTCTCATCAACTAAAGTTTGCGTCATTTCACGAAGTTCTTTAACTTCTTGCTTAAGAGCTTTAATATCCGCTGATTCACTTGCGTATGCAGTGCTGCCTAGTAGTAAAAATGCACTTAGTGCTAATGTTGTGTTTATCGTTTTCATTTGTTTTCCTTTTGGTAATGATATTTGTTATCATTAAGTTATAACTGAATTGTAACTCAATTATTCTTAAATGAATATAAAAATGATAATTATTATTAATAAGAATTAGTGAGAATAAAAAGGCTTAATAATAAATTAGCTATAATAAGTAAAAAAATATAGAGAGAATATGAGAGAAATATTTAATAGATTAGAAGACGACGTTAAAGTGATAACTGAAGTGAATATCGAGGCTACAGACTCTAAAGAGATGAATCCATGGTTATTTAGTGTATTTATAAAGTATGATGATTTAGAAGCCAATGAAGAAAGCTATGAAGAATTCTTAGAGACTAAAGAGTCTCTTATCATAGCATTAGAACATCAGGATAGAGCAGTTTATGTTGGAAGCAGAGTGCTTGATGGCTGGAATGAGCTTTACTTCTATGCTTATGATTCTAAAAAACTAGATGCAATTGCTAGTAAAATACTGACTCCTTCAAACTATGTTTATGAAAGTAATGTAGTTAGAGACACTAAATGGGGCTTTTATGAGACTCAGCTTTTTCCAACAGAGTTAGAGTTTTGTCATATTCAAAGTGCAAAGATTATCTTTTTACTAGAAGAAGAGGATGAAGACTTAACTATAGAGAGAGATGTTGAGCATTATGTGTCATTTGAGACACCTACTCAGAAAAATAGATTTATTAATACACTAGATCTTGATGGTTTTAGTTTCAAGGATGAGATAAGCTCTGAAGAGTTTGAACATGGTGTAGCTCTCGTGAAAACTCATGCCGTAACTGAAGATGTTGTAACAAAAGTTGTTGAAGAGCTTTTTGCAAAGGTTAAAGAGGACCATGGTTACTACGAAAGTTGGAGTACAACTTTAGTTTCGCAAGAACTAGAAGAGAGATCTAAATGAAAGAATGTTCAAATCGTAGAGTAGTAAACTACTTAATAGTTGTTTTTTTAAATGCTTTTACAGATTTGGGACATAAAATAATCATACAAAATACTATTTTCAAAGTCTATGATGGTGAGATGCAGATAGTACTTACGGCAATCGTAAATGCTCTTATTCTACTTCCATTTATCCTAGTCTTTTCACCTTCTGGGTTTTTAGCTGATAAGTTTGCTAAGAACCTTATCATGAAACATGCATCTGCACTTGCAGTTGTTTTGACACTTCTAATTACTTTTTCATACTATCAAGGCTGGTTTTTTACTGCATTTGCTATGACATTCATGCTCGCTCTTCAAAGTGCTATCTACGGTCCTGCTAAGTATGGGTATATTAAAGAGCTTGTAGGTGTAAAGTTTATCAGCTTCGGTAATGGTGCAGTTCAAGCAGTTACAACAGTAGCTATTCTTAGTGGTATTATCTTTTATACAGTTTTATTTGAAATAGCTTTAGCGGATAATTTTACAACCAAAGAGGATGTTCTTCAGGTCATAGCTCCTATAGGATGGTTGTTGGTCTTAGGTTCTACTATTGAGTGGTTTTTAGCTTCAAAACTACCAAACAAGATGATAGAAGCGAGTCAGAAAAAGTTTATCTTTAAGAGATATATTCAGGGTAAATACCTGCAAAAAAATCTTAAAACAGTTACAAGAAAAAAAGAGATATTTGAGGCTATCTTGGGACTTAGCCTTTTTTGGTCTATCTCTCAGGTAGTGCTGGCTATTTTTGGAGAGTATGCAAAGAGTGAGCTTGGCATCACAAATGCTATCTATGTTCAAGGTGCTATGGCTATGGCAGGTTTTGGTATTGTTACTGGATCTATTATGGCAGCTTCATATTCCAAGTACTATGTAAATAGTGGTGTGGCTACTGTAGGTGCTATTGGTATGACAATAATTGTTTTTATTATTCCTACAAGTGAGTCAATGATAACACTTACAGTTCTCTTTGCTTTTTTTGGAATCTTCTCAGGTTTTATTATGGTTCCTCTAAACTCTCTTATACAACTTCGTGCTCCAAGAGTACACCTTGGAGTTATACTCGCAGGAAACAACTTTATACAAAATATTTTTATGGTCTCATTTTTAGTTCTTACAACTATATTTGCTTACTTTGGAACAAATGCAGTCGCTCTGTTTTATCTTATGGGACTTGTTGGGATATATCTGAGTTTCATCCTCTTTAAGAGATATTTTGTTCTATCTTTTTGGGCATTTGTAGAGATGATACTCAAAATGAGATATAACTTTCACTATGTGGGACTTGAATATATCCCTGCATCTGAAGGTGTTCTGCTTCTAGGGAATCATGTAAGCTGGGTAGACTGGGCAATAATTCAGATACCTATAAAAAGACGTCTTAACTTTATGGTTGATAAAGATATTTATAACTGGAAATTATTTAACAAAGCGCTTAAAAAAGGCGAGGCAATTCCAATCTCTAAAAAAGCTTCAAAAGATGCTTTCGCAGAAGCTTCACAACGACTAAAAAATGGTAAAATTGTGGCTTTATTTCCAGAGGGGCAAATTAGCCCTGATGGAGAGACTGGAAAGTTTTACAAGGGATATGAACTTATCTCAAGTGACTATGACGGAAAGATAGCTACTTTTTTCATAGATGGGATGAATGGAAGTATGTTTTCTAAGACTAGAGATTTTAATCTTTTTAGCAGAAGAGATGTAACAGTATACTTCTCAAAGCCAGTACATAGGGAAACAAAAACTCAAGAAATAAGAGAAATTATTACAAATTTAAAGGGTAAACATGAAACTAAACAAGCCTAAGCATTCACTTTTTAGAAATGGGATGTATGCTGTAGAAGGTTTTATAGATATAACAAAAAATGAGACATCATTTAAGTGGCAGCTACTTATGCTAAGTGTTATGGGAATAGTAGCATGGAACTTGCCTATTGACTTTGGGCATGCTAGCATCTTGTTTATATCTCTATTTATACCTGTTTTAGCAGAAGTAACAAACAGTTCAATAGAAAGAGTCGTTGATTTAGTGACTAGTGACTATCATATTCTGGCAAAACAGGCAAAAGATGCAGGTGCGACTTTAGTTCTTTTAAGTCTTATAGTAACATCTCTAATTTGGATCTCTGTTTTAGCAGTGGCATTTAACTTAGTATAGGCAAACCATGAAAATATTACTCATCCTAGCTCTTATTTTTGGTGTTGTTCTTGGACAAGATAGACCAAAAATAGCACTTGTACTTAGTGGTGGTGGAGCTAGAGGTGGAGCACATGTTGGTGTTTTAAAAGTTTTAGAAGAGAATAAGATACCGGTAGATATCATTGTTGGAACAAGTATGGGCTCATTTGTTGGTGGACTCTATGCATCTGGCAGATCAGCTGATGATATAGAGCAGATGCTGGTATCTAGTGATTGGAAAAACTACATTAGAACAGACTTTGACCGTGCTGACACTCCAATGAGAGTTAAAGAAGTTGAATATATATATCAAGGTAGACTTGGACTCGGTATAGACTCGAAAAACAGTATAGTTCTGCCTACTGGTGTATTAAAAAGACAACCTCTGCTTTTAAAGTTTATGGCTGAAACACAACATGCTCAAAATATCATAGATTTTGATGACTTGGCAATTCCTTTTCGTGCAGTGGCGACTAATATAGCCAATGGTGACCCTGTTGTCTTAAAGTCAGGATCTCTTGCAAAAGCAATCTACGCTTCTAGCTCTATTCCAGGTGGACTTCAGCCAATAAATATAGATGGCATAGACCTTGTAGATGGTGGAGTTAGTGATAACTTACCTGTGCAGTTAGCTAAAGATATGGGTGCAGATATCATCATAGCTGTAGATGTTAGTGAAAACTTTGATGAAAAAATAGATGTTAATTCTTACTTCGTTGTTTTAGGACAGATGGTAAATATACTCATGAGAAAAAATGCCAATGAATCAATTCTAAAACTTAGTGATAAAGATATCTTACTTACTCCTGATTTAACAGACTTTTCAGGGCTTGATGCCGATAAATATGCTTCTATCATACAAAAGGGCGCTGATGTTACTCGAAATGCGTATGATTCTAAGCTAAAGCATCTATCTATAAGTAATGCAGATTATGAGGAGTATAAAAAGAAGTATAGAGTTTTAAAAGAGTTTAGCGCACCTATCATTGACGCAATTGAAATAGATAATCCAACATACATTAGCAATGAGTCAATTCTCAGAAGAATTAAAATCAAGGTTGGGGATAGATTAGATGAAAATGTATTAAGAGCAAATCTTATGCATATTTATAATATGACAATCTTTGATAGCGTTGAGTATACTCTTAAAAAAGTTGAGGGAAAAAATATACTTGTTATCACTACTACACCTAGTTGGAATAATCATGGTGAAATGAGGTTTGCTATAGGCGTAGAAGATGATTTTAAAGGGCATTCGTCTTACTCATTAAAAGCTGGATACACTATGTTTGGCTTAAACAGCTATGGTGGAGAGTGGAAGAATGATATTGAAATAGGAAGACGTCAACGTGCATATACTGAGATCTTTCAGCCATTGGATACAATGCAGAGATACTATCTAAGACCATCTCTTGTTTATGATAATGTTATTGAATTTGTTCCTTATGGCAGTGGTACTGTAGAGCTTGAGACTAAAAGATATGGAACTTCACTTGGCATTGGCGCACATGTAACAACAGACTATGAGTTTGAAGTAGGCGCTGGTGCTTTTAAAGATTCACTAGAAGTTTCTATCGTTAGTGGTTCTTATGCAAAATACCAAGCTAGACCTATTTATGCTTCTTTTTTAGTGGATAATCTAGATAATCTGAATTTCCCAAACACTGGTCTAAAGTCTATGCTAAAATGGACAAAGGAAATGAAAGAGTTAGGTAGTGATTATGAGCATGAGAAAATCTATTTTGACATAGAAAAACCTATCACTTTTAACAGTCACAATATTACTACTTATCTGCAATTTGGTACAACTTACAATAACAACAATGATAAGAGCACTCTTAACTTAAATGACAAGTTTATTCTTGGCGGACTCTTTAATATGTCTGCCTATAAACCATACTCAATAGTTGGAAATCATATGGCACTAGGAGTTGTAAAGTATAGATATCAGTTAAAAGATGGAGGATTTTTTGGGACACTGGATGCCCCATTATATACAGGATTTAGTTTAGAAATAGGAGACGCGTGGGATGATGGTATTCATAGGAATATCAATGATCTTAAAAAGTCGGTTAGTGTTTATGTAGCAGCAGACACTTTTTTAGGGCCATTTTATTTGGCCTACGCATCTTCAGAAGATGGCGAAAACTCATTTTATTTATATTTAGGAGAAAAATTTTAATGAAAACAACTTTAATTATTGGTGCAGGCGGTGTTAGCCGCGTAGTAGTGCATAAATGTGTACAAAACGTAGATGTATTTGGAAAAATAGTACTGGCAAGCAGAAGTATTGGTAGATGTGAAGTTATCAAAAGTGATTTACCAGATGCTGATATTGAGATAACAACAGTAGATGCTGATGTAACTGATGAAGTGATAAAGCTGATTAAATCATGTAATGCAGATATCGTTATAAATGTTGCTCTTCCATACCAAGACTTAACGATTATGGATGCTTGTATTGCTACAAAGACACCGTATTTAGATACTGCGAACTATGAGCATCCTGATGAAGCAAAGTTTGAATACAAGCTTCAGTGGGAGAGAGATGCTAAGTTCAAAGAAGCTGGAATTATGGGACTTCTTGGAAGTGGTTTTGACCCGGGTGCTACAAATGTATTTTGTGCGTATGCACAAAAACACTACTTTGATGAAATTCATACAATTGACATTTTGGATTGTAATGCCGGTGATCACGGTTACGCATTTGCAACAAACTTTAACCCTGAGATCAATCTCCGTGAAGTATCTGCAAAAGGTCGTTACTGGGAAAATGGTGTATGGATAGAAACTGAGCCAATGGAGATTATGCAAGTTTGGGATTACCCAGAAGTAGGGCCTAAAGACTCATACCTTCTTTACCATGAAGAGATGGAATCACTTGTAAAACACATCAAAGGTCTAAAGCGTATTAGATTTTTTATGACATTTGGTCAGAGTTACCTGACTCACATGAAGTGTTTAGAAAATGTTGGAATGCTAGGGATTGAACCGGTTGAACACAAGGGAATGAAAATTATTCCAATGGAGTTTTTAAAGACTCTTCTTCCAGACCCAGCATCTCTAGGACCTAGAACTACTGGTAAAACAAATATCGGAATTGTTGCTGAGGGTATCAAAGACGGTGTTAAAAAGAAAATCTACATCTACCAAGTAAAAGACCATGAAGATTGTTACGCAGAGACTAACTCACAAGGTGTTTCTTACTCTACAGGTGTCCCTGCAATGATAGGTGCTAAACTTATGTTACAAGGTAAGTGGAGTGGTACTGGCGTGTTTAACATGGAACAAATGGATCCAGATGCATTTATGGATGAGATGAATACTCAAGGTCTTCCTTGGGAGATAAAAGAGCTAGAAGTATAAGATGAACTTCAAGGCCATAGTGCAGAGAGTAGAATCACTTCCTCCACTCTCAAATGCTACTGTTTTTGTTCAACAGCTATATAAAGAAGGTGCAGAGAATGTTGATATCATAAAATTGGTTCGCATTATTGAATCAGACGCATTGCTGACATTAAATATTTTAAAAATGATAAATGCACCGATTTACGGATTTTCTCGAAAGATAGCATCTGTAGCTCAGGCTGTTACGCTCTTTGGCACAGAGATAATCTATGGTCTTGTGATGAACTACTCAATTATGGAAGCTTTAAAAGCAAATACATCTTCTTATGGCGTAACAAGTGCTGAGTTTAATGATGTTTGTCATCTTCAAAGTGCTTTGATGCTTCAGTGGTACTCAAAAGTAGACCTTAGACATTCTCAGTTCTTAGCTCCGTTAGCACTTGTTATGGAAGCTGGAAAACTGATACTTGTTCGTGAGATTGAAGCTAGTGACTATGTAAAAGATTTTAAAAATGGTCTTAAAGAGTGCAGTAGTATAGAAGTGTATGAACACTCTATGTTTGATACTACCTCATACTACATTACAGCTCTGCTGTTTGAGCACTGGAACCTTGAACCATTATATGTAGATATGTTAAAAGGGCTTGACTTTGACAATAATGAAGGCTTTAAAATGGAATACTACATAAATACTCTTCATGTAGTTAGAACGGCGGTTAATGTTAAAGAAGTACTAACAGATGCATCTATAGAGAAAGCATGTTTGTTGGTTGAAGATATGGACTTAGATAGTGATTATTTTAGACATGTCGCAAAAAGAATAAGAGCAGCTTATGAAAAATTTTGAAAATATTAAAACACCTTGTTATATATGTGAAGAAGAACTTTTAGAAAAAAATCTCAAACTGTTGGATCATGTACAAAAAGAGAGTGGGGCTAAGATAATACTTGCTCTTAAGGGTTTTGCTATGTGGAGTACATTTCCACAAGTTAAAGAGTATCTGCATGGTTGTACAGCGAGTGGGCTTCATGAAGCAAAACTCGCTTTCGAGAAGTTCGGCAAAGAAGTTCATACTTACTCTCCTGCATACAAAGATGAAGATATTGATGAGATTGCACAAATCTCTGATCATGTAGTTTTTAATTCACCAAGCCAGCTATTTAAATATAGCGATAGAGTGAAAAAAATCAATCCAGATGTTAGCATCTCGCTTAGAATAAACCCTGAACAATCAGCATCTCCAAAAGATATATACAATCCTTGTGGCATCTATAGCCGTTTAGGAACTACTCTCGCGAACTTCGATGAAGAAGTCTTAAAGCATATAAACGGACTTAACTTTCATGCTCTTTGTGAACAGGGTGCAGATGAGTTAGAAGATGTTTTAGTTGCTTTTGAGGAGAAGTTTTCTAAGTATTTTAAGGGTCTTAAATACATTAACTTTGGTGGTGGGCACCATATAACTAAAAAGGGTTATGATGTTGAGAAGCTAATAAAAATAATAAAAGATTTTAAATCAAAATACAATGTTGAAGTCTATCTTGAACCTGGTGAAGCTATAGGCTGGGAAACTGGAGTCTTAGTCAGCTCAGTTTTAGATATAGTTCATAACGGTATGGATATTGCCATCTTAGATACTTCAGCAGAAGCACATATGCCCGATACTCTAGCTATGCCTTATCGTGCAGATGTAAGAGACTCTGGTGAAGCGCTTGAGAAAGAATTTACTTACAGATTTGGCGGAAATACATGTCTAGCAGGTGATATTATGGGAGATTATTCCTTTGATAAAGTCTTAAAAATTGGAGATAAAGTTATATTTGAAGACCAGATTCACTATACTTTTGTTAAAAATACTACATTCAATGGAATAAAACTTCCATCCTTAGCTATATATAGAAAAGATGGAACTTTAGAGGTAGTAAAAGAATTTGGTTATGAAGACTATAGAAATAGGCTTTCATGATACTAAATAACTAAATAGCTACTAAACTCTGGTATGATAGGTTTATGATAATGCATAATAATATTTGGAAAGTCTTTTACTTAATGCTTTTGGGAGCTTTACTGCTCCTCATAGCACTTTTATATCTTAGTTATACTAATGTAAAAGACAGACATCTTACATCAGCTGAACATCATACAGAAATTATCTCACGTTCAGTTAATGCAGATTTTTTACAAGAAGATATTATCTTAGGTATAGTTGGAGAACAACTTTTTAAAGATGAAAACTACAAAAATGAAAAAAAAACAAAAGAGATATTAGATACTTTATTGAAACAAAATCAATACTTAGTAAGTTTCGGTCTTGCAGATGTAAATGGAAATATTCTTATCTCAAACTCACAAGTAAAACTCAAGCATAAAAAAAACCTCCTAACAGATAAAATAACAAGTTATGACTTTAAAAGATCTCTTACTAGCAATAATATGGTTGTTGCAAGAACATACTACTTTAAAACCATAAAAGAGTGGATAATCCCTTTACGAAAAGCAATTAGAGATAAAAATGGAAATGTAATAGGTGTTGTAATAGCCGGTATAAAAAACAATAAAAACAGCAATTATCTTGATGGTCTAAAGTTGTCAAAAGATAATGTAGTTCTTATTATAAAAGACTTTGATGATGAAAATAATGTCTATAGACTTTATAGTGGCGGAGGAAGTAATGTCTCAAATGAAACATTATATGACTTCCCGATAGCAAGTGATGTTGCTGCTCTAGTAAATAAAAGAGTTAAAGAAAAATATAAATATTCCTTAAATGAACTAAGAACAAATGGACAAACTGTTAGTATTTATATGACAGACGGTTTTAAAGAAGAAAAAATCGCTGGTCTAAAATATGATGAAAAATACAACCTATGGATTTCAGTTGAAGGCAATGCCTCTGAAGTGTGGCATGAGTTTTTAAATATTTTATTGGCTCATGTGATTATGTTTACTCTTAGTTTTATAGTGTTTTTTCTATTGTTTAGAAATATTGCCACCTCTGAAGAGAGAAAAAATAGAGAACTTATTTATCAAGTACAGCATGACACTTTAACGGGTTTGCCAAATAGAACATATATGTATGAAAATATAAAAAAATACAAAACAAAACATAGAGAAATATATCACGTTCTTTATATTGATTTAGATAATTTTAAAAATATTAATGACAAGTTTGGACATACTGTTGGAGACAAAATTTTAGTTGAAGTCGCTCATAGACTCAACTCTTTTTTTGATGAAGAAGATATGCTTATTCGTCAAGGTGGTGATGAGTTTATAGTTTTAAGAGAGTGTATTGATGAAACTAAAATAGAAGAAAATTTAGAAACTTTAATAACTTTAATATCTAAAGTTTATCATGTTGATAGTAAAGAATTTAGAATTGGTGCTAGTGTCGGAATAGCTCAGTATCCAGTAGATGCTCTAACAATTGAAGAGTTGTTAAGTCTTGCAGATACTGCAATGTATGAAGCAAAAAAACGTAAAAATTCATACTGTCTATTTTCAGAAAAAATGCGTCACAATAATATTGTAAAAAGTGACATAGAATATGAACTTCGCGGGGCGATAGAAAACAACGAACTATGGATGGCTTATCAGCCACAAATAAATGCAGATGGAACTCTTTACGGGGTTGAAGCACTCATAAGATGGGAAAATAAAAAGCTTGGTTTTGTAGGGCCTGATAAGTTTATATCAATTGCTGAAGAGACAGGACTTATGCGGGAGTTGGGTGATTTTATAATCTCAACCTCATTAAGAGAGATAGAAAAGATTCAAACAAAACTGGACATGAGATTTTACCTCTCAATAAATATTTCTGTTGTTCAACTCATAGAAGCAGATTTTTTAGCCAACCTTTTAAGAGAAGTTGAAAATGCAAAATTTGATAGAGCTTCACTAACTTTAGAGATTACAGAGAGTCTCTCAATAGAGAGTTTAGATGATGTACTTCCTCTTCTTTATGAGATACAAGAACATAATATTAAGATATCGTTAGATGACTTTGGTACGGGATACTCTTCACTTAGTATGTTAAGAGAATTACCTATTAATGAACTTAAAATTGATAAAAGCTTTATAGATAAGATTTTATATGATGAAAATGAAAAAGCACTGGTTCAAAGTATTATTAATATAGGAAAAAACTTTAATATGAAGACTCTAGCTGAAGGTGTAGAAAGTAATGATCAGGTTAAAGTATTAAAAGCACTTAATTGTGATATATTTCAAGGTTATTATTATTCTAAACCACTCTCTAAAGAGAATTTAATTGAATTTTTAAAAAAGGAAAAAATATGATAGAAGATAAACAAAGATGGAATGAGAAGTATCTGGAAAAGCCAAAGCAGGAAAATGTTTCGGCTCTTGTAGAAAAATACATAAATCATGCAAATGTTGGTCATGCAATAGATTTAGCATGTGGAACAGGTAGGAATACTCATTTTTTAGCTTTAAAAGGTTTTGAAGTAGATGCTGTAGATATTTCAGATGTAGCATTAAAAGAGGTTAAAAAAACTTCATCAATAAATAAGATAGATGCTGACTTGGACAAGTACAACATAGCTCCAAATAAGTATGATCTTATAGTAAATGTGAACTACTTAAACCGCCGTTTAGTTTCTCAAATGAAAGAAGCACTAAAACCAGGTGGAGTAGTGATATTTGAAACATTTTTAATTGCTCATGGTGACTTTAAACTGCCTACTATGAACCTTGACTACCTTTTACGCAAAAATGAGCTTCTGCACTATTTTATAGGCTTAGATGTTATCTACTACGAAGAGCGTATAGATACAAACCTCAAAGGTGAGAGAGTTAAAGTTGCATCTATAGTTGCTAAGAAGGCTTAATTACTACAAGCCCTCAAGCAAAATATACCAGAGTCTATCTACTTCTTTATCACTTAAAAAAAGAGATGACTTGTTTTGGAAAAGTTCTACAAGGGCTTCTCTGTTCATACTAAGTGTGTGAGAGCATGCTTTGTGTGTAGGTAAAAATGCTCGTACTAATGATATTTCCTTCTCTTCTATAGGAAGTGAACATAAGAAACAGTTCAGCTCTTTATGAAGTCTACCTTCATTCTCCAGTAGTCTTACATATGACTCAATAGCTACTCTTTTTGGATTTTGCTTATTCCACTGTTGTGAGGCATGGTCTAAAAGTTCAAAGTAAAAATCATCAAGTTCTTGGGCATCTATCAGGTGTTTGTAAAAGAGAGATAAAAAGTCTTGCCAAAGCCTTAGAAGCTTATGGTCATTTATCCATTTAAAACCTATATGTACTACATCTTTTAGTCTTCCTATCGTTGACTTTGCACTATCTTCTATCTCATAGTCTATCTTAAAGCCTATATTTATAGTTCCATGTCTTGCTCCATAGAATCTATAAAGAGTCTCTAAGCTGCCCTTTGATATTATAGTTACTATTAAATCTTCATCTTTTACTTTATTAAGATTGATGATATAACCTTGCATCTTTTGCTTCTTTTATACACATATTTGAAATTTATTTTAAAAATCTTCCTGATATTATACTTCTTTAAACCTTTAAATAGTACAATTCATGACTTTGTCTCTAAATAGACTAAGTTTCTTTAAAAAGAGATTAAATTTATATAAATTTAGTAGCGAATTTACAAATTTGGGAGTGATTATGACAAAACATCATGATTTATTAAGATCATTTAAGGATAACTGTGGTTTTGGACTTGTAGCCAATATCAAAAACAGAGCATCTCACAAGGTTCTAAATGATGCAGTAACTGCATTAGAGAGAATGATGCACCGTGGTGCAGTTGCAGCAGATGGTAAAACAGGTGACGGTAGTGGTCTATTACTATCTATGCCAGAAGAGTTTCTTCGTAACGAAGCTTCTAAAAATGGTGTTGAACTACCTAAGCAATTTGCAGTAGCTTCTGTATTTACAAAAAATAGAGATCATTTAAAAATTATAGAAGAGATATGTGCAAATAATGACTTAAAAATAGTTCTTACTCGTGATGTACCGATTGATATAAATGCACTTGGAGATCAAGCTATAGCTTCATTACCTAGCATAGTTCAGTTATTTATTACTCCTAACTCTATTATGGCTACAAATAGATTTGATGCACTTTTATATCTTTCCCGTAAAGAATCAGAGCACAAGCTAGTCGAAGATAGAGACTTCTACATCTCTTCTATGAGTTCAAAGGTTCTTTCATATAAAGGTCTTGTTATGCCTACGCATATTAAAGAGTTTTATAGAGACCTTCAAAGTGAAGACTTCAAAATCTCATTTTCACTTTTCCACCAAAGATTTTCAACTAATACTCTTCCTGAGTGGAGATTGGCTCAGCCGTTTCGTGCAGTAGCGCACAATGGTGAAATCAACTCAGTTGAAGGTAATCGTATAAATGTAGAGATCAAATCTGAGTCTATAAAGAGTGAAGTTTTTACAGATGAAGAGATTCAAAGAATACTTCCTATCTTACAACTCAACTCTTCTGATAGTGCATCTGCGGATAACTTTTTTGAGTTTCTTATCGTTAACGGCATGGATTTTTTCAAAGCTGTTCGTGGTGTTATCCCTTCAGCTTGGCAAAATGCTCCACACATGGATCCTGAACTTCGTGCATTTTATGAGTATCACTCTACTGTATTTGAAGCTTGGGATGGTCCGGCAGCATTCTCTGTAACAGACGGTCGTTATATCGGTTGTGTTCTTGACAGAAATGGTCTTCGCCCTTCAAAATACATCGTTACTAAAGATGATAATCTTCTTATTGCTAGTGAGTATGGTGTTGTGGATATTGCAGAAGAGGACATCAAAGAGAGAGGTCGTCTTCAATCTGGTGAGATGATAGGTCTTGACCTTAAATTTGGAAAACTTCTTAAAAATGAGCAGATTAATGACTATCTAAAGAGTTCAAACCCTTATATGAAGTGGTTAAATGAACACATGATATATCTTCAAGAGCATGTAGAAATTCAATATACTGATAAATGTGACTTTGAGAGAGAAGACTTTATTAAAAGACAGAGATTCTTTAATATTACTCAAGAAGTTGTTGAACAAGTTATTGAGCCGATGATTATGGAAGGTAAAGAAGCTGTTGGTTCAATGGGTGATGATACACCTCTTGCGGCATTTTCAAACAAACAAAGAAATTTTACTGATTATTTCAAGCAAAAATTTGCTCAAGTAACAAACCCACCGATTGATCCAATCCGTGAAAAAGTTGTTATGAGTCTAAATACTGGTTTTGGTGAAGTTCACAATATTCTTAATGAAATTCCAAGTCATGCACATCGTCTTAAATCTATCTCACCTATCATAACTCGTGAGAAATTAGATGTATTAAAATCATTTGGAGATAAAAGCTCACCTCGTTACCAGGCTTTTTATCACAACACAACATTTTCAACTGCATATAAAGGTTCTTTAAAAGAAGCTCTAGATGCTTTAGTAGTTAAAGTTATTGATTCAATTAACAATGAAGGTACTAGAATAATCATCTTAGATGATTATGAGTTTAACCTAAACAACAAAATTATGCCAATGGCTATGGTTGTTGGTCGCATTAATTTTGCACTTCTTAAAGCTAAGATTCGTCATCTTGCATCTATCATCTGTATTACTGGTGAAGTTGTGGATTCTCACAGTGCTGCTGTGCTTATTGGTTATGGTGCAAGTGCTATCTATCCTAACCTTCTTTTCTCAACAGTAATTGAAAAGATTGAAACATCAAAAATGATGACAATGGATTGCAACGAAGGCATCAAAGCGGTACATAGTTCACTAAATGCTGGTCTTCTTAAAATTATGTCTAAAATGGGAATAGCTACTATCGCTTCATATCGTAACGCTGGTCTATTTGACGTTCTTGGTCTTAATGATGAGATAGTTAAAGATTGTTTCGAGAGTTCAAACTCAGAACTTGGTGGTCTTAACTATAATGACATAGATGAAAGAATTTCTAAGTATCACAAAGAAGCATTTGTAGAAGATGGTTTCAAGAAAATCTTTCCACTGAATATTGGTGGTTACTACAAATTCTATAGCGGACAAGAACACCATGACTTTGGTCCTGCAGTTATTCATGCTATACACGCAATGGCTGATAGCGGTAAAACTGAAGATTATAATAAACTAAGAGATTTAGTAAATAAAAGAGGCTTGAAGTTTATTCGTGATTTCTTTGATCTTAAATCAGATAGAAAAGCTATTGATATTTCTGAGGTAGAGCCAAAAGAGAAAATCTTTAAAAGATTTGCATCTGCTGCTATGAGTCTTGGTTCAATATCTCCTGAGGCACATGAGACTATTGCAATTGCGATGAATAGAATCGGTTCTCAGTCAAATTCAGGAGAGGGTGGAGAAGATGTTGCACGTTTTGGTACTGAGCGCAATTCTAAAATCAAACAAGTTGCATCTGGAAGATTTGGTGTAACTCCTGCTTATCTTCGTTCTGCTGAAGAGATTCAGATTAAAGTTGCCCAAGGTGCAAAACCTGGTGAGGGTGGTCAACTTTCAGGTCATAAAGTTTCACCACTTATTGGTAAACTTCGTCACACAGTTCCAGGTGTTACACTTATTTCACCTCCTCCACACCATGATATTTACTCTATTGAGGATTTATCACAGCTTATTTTTGACATCAAGCAGGTTAATCCTAAGTCAAGAGTAGCCGTTAAACTGGTTTCAACTCTGGGTGTTGGTACTATTGCAGCTGGTGTTGCAAAAGCATACGCTGATAAAATCATCATCTCTGGTGGTGACGGTGGTACAGGTGCTGCTCCACTTACTTCTATTAAATTTGCTGGTAACCCTTGGGAAATAGGTCTTAGTGAAGCTCACAATGCTCTTAAAGCAAATAACCTTCGTGGTCTTGTTGAACTTCAAACAGACGGTGGTCTTAAATCAGGTTTAGATGTTGTCAAAGCTGCACTTTTGGGTGCTGAGTCTTACGCATTTGGTACTGGTGTTCTTACTATTGTTGGTGTAAAATGCTTCGTATTTGTCACGTAAACAAATGTTCTGTCGGTATTGCAACTCAAAATGAGAAACTTCGTCAAGAGTTTTTTAAAGGGCATGTTGATCAAGTTATCAATTACTTTACACTTTTAGCTGAAGATGTTCGTTCTATTATGGCTGAACTTGGATATGCAACTATGGAAGAGATGATAGGTCGTGTAGATCTACTTAAAGTTTCAAATGATCCTTTTGCTCAGAAATTTGACTTTTCTTCTATTCTTCATGAAGAAGAGGGAGTAAACACTCATCAGCAAAAATTCAATCATCCGTTTGATGATAATGCATTTGAACATGGTGTTTTAAAAGAAGCTATGAGTGCAATCAAGCATCCAGAACATCCAATTCGTATTACTAGAGATATAAAAAATATTCACAGAAGTTTCGGTGCATTAGTTTCCGGTGAAATTGCTCAGTACTATGGGGATGCAGGTTTAAAAGCTGACACTATTAAAATCAAACTGCGCGGTATTGCGGGTCAAGCATTTGGTGCATTCTTAATTCCTGGTGTATCAATTTACCTAAATGGTGTAGCGAATGATTACATCGGTAAAGGTATGCATGGTGGTAAAATCATCATTACTTCTGAAAATGAGGGTGAAGAGTTTAGTGCAGGTGGTAACACTTGTCTATATGGTGCTACTGGCGGTAAGCTTTATATCACTGGCTCGGTTGGTGAGAGATTTGCTGTTCGTAACTCTGGTGCTTTAGCTATCGTTGAAGGTTCTGGAGATAATGCTTGTGAGTATATGACTGGTGGTGTTGTAGTTATCATTGGCCGTACAGGTATCAACTTCGGTGCCGGTATGACTGGTGGAGTTAGTTTTGTTTATGATGAAGATCACAGCTTTGTTGAAAATGTTAATCGTGAGCTGGTTGAAGCTATACGTATTGATACTGATGAGGGTGCAGATGCTAGACACTTACTTAAAAAATTACTAAGTGATTATGTAGTTGAGACACAAAGTGCAAAAGCCAAAGAGTTACTTGATAACTTTAGAGTAGAGGTAAGAAACTTCTGGTTGGTAAAACCTAAAAACTTAACCAAACTACCTCTTAACCTAGAGAATGGAGACTAATTATGAAAGAATATTTAACAACTGAAAGAATAGACCCTGCTAAGAGATTAGTAGTTGAGAGAACAAAAGATTTTGGTGAGATTTATGAGGTTTTTGACCGTAGTGATGCAGCTACTCAGAGTGATAGATGTATCCAATGTGGTGACCCATTTTGTTTAAATAAATGTCCACTTCATAACTATATCCCTCAATGGTTAAAATCTGTAGCTGAGAAGGACTTGGAGTTTGCATTTAAACTATCAAATGAGCCTTCACCTTTCCCTGAGGTTATGGGTAGAGTTTGCCCACACGACAGACTGTGTGAAGGTGACTGTACTCTAAATGACGGACATGGTGCTATCACTATCGGCTCTATTGAGACTCACATTACTGAAGAGGGATTTAAAGCTGGTTATAAACCTGAATTTCCAGGAATCACTACTAATAAAAGCGTTGCTGTTATAGGTAGTGGTCCTGCCGGTTTATCCGCTGCTACATACCTTCTTCGTTCAGGAATTGCCGTAACTATGTATGAGAGAAGTGACCGTGCAGGTGGACTTCTTACTTATGGTATTCCAAACTTTAAACTTGACAAGAAAATAGTTGAGCGTCGTGTAAAACTACTTGTAGAAGCTGGTCTTAAACTGGTACTAAACTGTGAAGTTGGTAAAAGTATTACTTTTGAAGAAATTGCTGATTCTCACGATGCTATGTTTATAGGTGTTGGTGCTACTAAAGCAAAAAGAGCTTCACTTGCAGGTGAGCAAGCTCATAATGTTTATGATGCAATGGAATACTTAACTGCTATGCAGAGAAAAAACTTCAAACTTCCATACGATAAAAAGTTTGACTTCAGAGACCTGAATGTTGTAGTAATCGGTGGTGGAGATACTGCCATGGATTGTCTAAGAACAGCTAAGCGTGAAGAGGCTAGAAGTGTAAACTGTCTTTACAGAAGAGATGCACTTAATATGCCTGGAAGTAAAAAAGAGTACAAAAATGCTATGGAAGAGGGTGTAGACTTTACGTTTAACGCTTCTCCAAAAGAGATAATTTTAAATGAAGCTTCACATGCGGTAGCTGTGAAAATCATTAAAACTAATCTTGGTGCAAAAGATGAGAGCGGTCGTCAAAGAATGGAAGAGGTTAAAGGAAGTGAGACAAGAGTTAACGCTGATGTAGTTATCATGTCTCTAGGTTTTGACCCTGAAGTTCCATCGTTTTTAGCAGAAAACGGCATTGAGACAAACAGCTGGGGTGGAATCGTTATAAACGAAGAAACTTATGAGACAACTACTTCTGGCATCTACTCTGGTGGTGACTGTTTCAGAGGTGCTGACCTTGTTGTAACAGCAGCACTTGACGGTCGTGAAGCGGCTAGAAGCATCGCTAAGTCTCTACTTAAATAAACTAACTTTTTTTATCTTAGTCCCACTCTTTTGAGTGGGACTTTCCCCTTAATGCACTTCCTATAAATTAACACTTTCAATAAACAACTCTTTTGAATTTTTACTATGTATTTTCTATTTAAAGAAGTTTTTTTAATGTGAGAAGTGGAGTGGGGTATAATTGATGAAATGCATTCCCACTTAGAAAGTGGGAATGAGTGAAAGAATTAAATTATTTTTTGATAACAGGTAGTCTTTCTTTGATACCCTTCTCAGTATAATATTTAATCATTGCTTTATCAGCATCTGCTTGAGTGTCATAACCAGCAGCTTTTAAAGGAATCTTTTCCATTGCTGTTTTAACATTTTCCATATCAGCCATGAGTCCTGGATCAATTGGTTTTACATCAGTTCCACCATAAAGTGCAAGAGTCATATCCATAGATACTAAGTATCTTCTACCATCACCGTACTCAACATAGATAATACGACATGGCATGAAACCACCGTAAAAACGAGAGTGATCTAACATTTTCTTAGCAACACCTAGAGAACAAAACTCACCAATTCTAGCACGTGATACTTGGTTTGGCTTAGGATCTTTGATTCTAAACATTGGTTTTTCACCAACAAATCTCATGTTGTGATCACCAGCTAGTGATTTCATCTCATCGAAGATATCTTCTTCGCTTAAGCTATCATCAGTAATTAACCATTCTTTCATCATGGCTTGAGCCGGATCACCTGTTTCATCAACTACATCCATCATTGCAGCATAAGATTCCTGTGTTTTTTCATCAAAGCCCATAAACTTAACACCTAAGTTCATCGCAGTACAACCGCTCATTGTAAATGCAGCAAATACTGTTGCTACCATCATTACTATTTTTCTTTTCATTTTGTCTCCTAGTTAATGTTATCACTATCTTATCATAATAAATAGTAATATATCAAAAAAAAGAGATATATAAGTGATAGGAATGTAACAAAATTACACTTTATGGATTCTGTATCTATTTTTCTATCTTAGAGCATAATTATTTATCACTCTACTTCAACCCTGTTTCGTCCTTTTCCTTTTGCCATATAAAGTGCAGTATCAGCACGTGCAAAAGCAGAGTCACTGTTAGCATCATCAGATGCTATAGCTGTTAAACCTATGCTGACTGTAAAGTTTATAGAATTTCCATCAATTATTGTTTTTTTATTTGAGACTTCTTCTCGAATCCTATTTGCTAAAACTTTTGCTTCTCTTATATTGGTACTTGGAAGTATCATTGCAAACTCTTCTCCGCCGATTCTTCCTGCAATATCTGATTTACGTAAATTTTTTTTCAAAATATCAGCAAATATTTTTAGTACAACATCTCCCATTAGATGCCCTAAAGTATCATTTATCAGTTTGAATTTATCCAAATCAAACATCAATAAAGAGCTTGTTACTTTTTTATCTCGCTTTATTCTCGCTACTTCTTCTTCTAGTCTGCTTGTAAAATATCTTCTATTATGAAGCTCAGTCAAATAATCTGTTGTAGCTTGTGTTTCAAGCTGCTCTTGTAAATTTTTTTTGGCTGTTATGTCCAAAATATTCCAGATTATATTTGTAGTGTCTTCTGTTATTTTTATTGGTGAACCAAAAAATTCACACCATATATTTTTATTGTCTTTAGTCTTAAGTTTATACTCAAGTTTCATGTAAGAACTATCTTTAGTCTTTGAAAAATTTTCTTTTCTTATCTTATCAGATGTATCATCTGTGTGAAAAATCCTTGAACTCTGTCCAATAAGTTCATCTTTTGAAAAACCTATGATGTCACAAAATTGTTTGTTCACCATATTTATTTTACAATTTTCATCAACAAGTAATATACCAGAAGCATTGTTCTCAAAAATCATCTCAAATCGTTTTTTTGTAAGGGAGAGCTCATCATGAGCAAACTGTCTTTCTAAAAATGATCCAGCCCATCGAGCCAAAAGCTTCATAAACTCATCATCAATTTTGTCATACTCCAACTGTCTTGCACTTGGTGAAGAGAAATTGATAGTGCCATATACTTTAGAGTTTACTTTAACAGGAGCACCTATGTATGATACAAGCTCATAGTCTCTGTGACATGGATGACCAACATATTTTGACTTTGTTACATCTGTAATAGCAAGAACATCATCTAGCTCCAAAGTAGTTTTACAGTATGTTGAACCAAATACAAACTCTTGCCCGTCAAACAGGGTTTCAGGAGGAGAAGCCTGAACATCAACTGTGTAAGTTTCATCTACAATATGACTAACGATTCCAAACTCTAAACCAAAATAATCTTTTCCAATACTCAAAGCTTTTCTTAGTGTTTCTTTAGGACTTATGTCTGATATTGCTGCAATTTCATTTAGTTTATTAAGTACACTATTCTGTCGTTCTATTATTTTTAGTTTATCTTTCAAGAAGCACCTTTTTAATAATGTAAGCGTATTTTTTACTTGTATCTAAATTATATCTCTTTTAAAATTTAAAAGTAATATGATTAGTGATAGCTACAAAACTACAACATCATAAAAGAGACAACTTATAATATATTTGCTAATATAATTCAAACCATTTAAGAGAAATAAAATGAAAATTAATAAATCAAACACTAAAATTATTTTATATATAGGTCTGCTTCTTAGTTTTACCATAAGTAACATCTCTGCAAAAGAGTCCTATATGACAGCTTCAGTTGCTATGGTGGGGATGAGTATGGACTATAGAGAGTATAACAAAGCTGGAGCTATACTAGACAGTGAAGAGTCGCCATACACAGACATAACAGGTGCTGAGATGAGTTTTGGATATGTGTTTGATAAAGATATATCAGCATACTCTTATATAAAGTTAAATCTACTGTTACTAAGTGGTGAGACAAAGTATGTAGGTTCATATCTTGGTAGTGGTCAACCATACGGTAGTGTAGTTTCTAAGACACAAAATACCATATTAGATACAGATGTTTCATTTGTACACACAAATATTTTAAAAAATAACTTCGAGTTTAGTTATGGTTTTGGGCTTGGTTATCGTGAGTGGGAGAGGGCACTTTCAGCATCACAGATAGAAGTATATAAGTGGTACTATTTAAAGCCGATTGTTGGTGTGAGTGTTATGGTTTCAGATAGAGTTAAAGTAGGTGCAAACATAGAATATCAGCATGGTTTTGATACTATTATGACATCATCAAATCCTAAACTTGACTTTACACTTGGCGGGGCAAATATCTGGGAACTTTCTGTTCCAATTTCTTATGTTTACAACAAAAATATGGATATATTTTTTGAAGCAACTTTTTCAAAACAGACCATAATTGAGTCAAATGTAAACAGTGGATATTACGAACCAGACAGCACAGCATATAACAATTATCTAAAATTTGGTGTCGCATTTAAGTTTTAAAGTATAAATACGCTATAATCGCGGATAATTTTCACATAAAAAGGATACTTTTTGAACCTCTTAAGCATTTTTTCTTTTAACTCTGACAAAAAACAGGCGACTAAAAACGAGTCATCTTCTCACTGGGTGAAGTGTAAGTCATGTCACTCTCTTATGTACTACAAAGAAGTTGAAAATCAAAACTATGTATGTCCTAAGTGTGGTTTTCACCTTCGTATAGGTGTGAAAGAGAGAATTGAACTATTAGAAGATGAAGGAACATTTGTTGAATTTGATGCAAATCTTTATCCAATTGATCCTTTAAAGTTTGTAGATTCTAAACCATATACAAAAAGAATAGAAGAAGGTTTTGCAAAAACTGGAAGAAAATCATCAGTAGTTAGTGGTGAAATCGTGATGAACGGTGTATCTGCTCAGATTGTAATATTTGACTTTGGTTTTATGGGTGGATCACTTGGTTCAGTTGAAGGCGAAAAGATAGTTAGAGCTGTAAAGCGTGCTATAGAGAAAAAAGAGGGACTAATCATTCTGAGTGCAAGTGGTGGTGCCAGAATGCAGGAGAGTACTTTCTCTCTTCTTCAAATGAGTAAGACTTCGGCTGCACTTGCAAAACTTGCAAATCACAATCTTCCATATATTTCTGTACTTACTGACCCTACTATGGGCGGTGTTAGTGCTTCTTTTGCAACACTTGGTGATATCATTATAGCAGAACCTGGTGCTCTTATCGGGTTTGCTGGACAGAGAGTTATAGAGCAAACTATTGGTTCAGCTCTTCCTGATGGTTTTCAAAGGGCAGAGTTCTTGCTTGAAAAGGGTTCTGTTGATATGATAGTAAATAGAAACGAACTTAAAAAGACACTTTCAGATTTATTAATACTTTTAAATAATAAAGCTGCTTAATGCGTCTATATGCATTGTGTGACCAAGAGCTTCTTGATAAAAGAGGGCTCTCTTTAGAAGAGTTTATACAGATAGCTAAAGATCACAATGCAGAAATTATTCAGTATAGGAACAAGAATGCTGATGTTGCTTTCATAAAACAGCAACTTATCTTCATACGAAAAAATTATGATGGTTTTTTAATAGTAAATGATGCTTATGAATTGATAGAGTTTTGTGATGGTGTTCATGTTGGACAAGAAGATTTAAAAGCCATAGATGAAGATGTTTTTAAAGCAGTAAAAATTCTCAGAAGTGTGATAAAAAAAGAGAAACTTTTAGGGATTTCTACTCATAATGAGCAAGAGGTTCTTCAAGCAAATGATATGGACTTAAACTATATAGGTCTAGGTGCGTACAGAGAGACAAGTACAAAAAAAGATATCTCTGGTGTTCTAGGTTCAAGTCTGGATGAAATAGCCTTAAAATCAAAGCATCTTGTAGCTGCCATTGGCGGTGTGAAATTAGATGATAATTTTTCAAATGTAACTTATAAAGTTATAGGAAGTGGGCTGATAAAGTGAATATAGATATCATCTCAATAGCTAAAAAAGAGCGTTCAACTTATGACCCTCTCTATAAAGAACTAACAAAAATGATTTCTCGCTTCGCAAAAGTGGAAGACATTGAGCTTTTTCCTAAAGATGTAGCAAAATCACACACTATTTCACCAGAAGCCTCAAAAGAGGCATATACGCGTGCTTTTGAGCCATACGCAAAGAACAGTTTTTGCATAAGTTTACACCCTGATGGAAAATTAATCGACAGTTTTGAATTTAGTAAGCTTTTAAATGATAAAATGTCCGTTAAATTTTTCGTAGGCGGTGCTTATGGCTTCGAAGACAGCTTTTTAAAACAAAGTGATGCTGTCATAAGTCTAGGTAATATTACAATGAGTCACAAGATAGCAAAAGCAGTTTTGCTAGAGCAGATTTATAGAGGTTTCTCAATTTTGAGTAACCATCCATATCATAAGTAAGGAAAGTCAGTGCAAGAGAGCGAGTTAAACTACTTTAAAGAGATCTTAGAAAGTAGAAAAGTACAAATAATAAAAAATATTACAGGTGTTAATGATGAGCTGGCACAGCTGAGTTCTTTGGAGTTAAATGATGAAGGTGATCATGCATCTGTTAATAACAATTCTATGGTTGAAAGTGCGATAGTCAATCAACAAGAAAGAGAACTTAGAGAGATTCAAGTTACTTTAGGAAAAATAGTTCATGGTGATTATGGAATATGTGAAATGTGTGAAGACCCTATAGGTTTTCAACGTCTAAAAGTGAAACCTCATGCAATATACTGCATTGACTGTAGAGAAATTGTAGAAAAATCTAGTTAATTTAAGGAGCAAATTTATGTATATAAAAAGATATACAATAGCATCACTAATCCTGATTGCTTTAGTGGGATGGTATGTGTTCGCATACGTGTCTCAAGATACAACTGCTATAGAAGTATTTGGTATAGCATTACCAGCTTTCCCTGTTGCAGTCTGGGTTATTGTTCCTCTTGTAATTCTATATATTGCTAGTGTCTTTCATATGTCATTATATTCTATGTTATCAAGTTTCAAACTTCGTAAATATGATAAAGACTATGAAAAAGTAATAGATGCAATAGCTGACGCTTACCTGGCAAAAGATGAAAGAAATCATATATATAAAACTCCTAGATATCAACTTTTAGGTTCTATAATTGACAATACGACTCTGTTCCCAAGTGCAACTCTAAACGAGGGCACTCAAAATGATAAACTGGATGCTGTATTGAAAATTATTCAAGATATTAAAGATGGTGAAGTTGTAGAACTTAAAAAGTACTCACTTAAGCCTCAGAATGCTTTAGTAATTCAAAATGATAGAAATCGTTATAAAAAAGGTGATATCACTGCTGATAATATCTTAAGTAATGCCCAAAACTACAATGAGAGTTTAGTAAAAGAAGCATATGCTGACTTAATCGTAACTGCTCCACTTAGTAAAATCGAGCAATACAAGTCTTATTTAACTAAAGAATCACTGTTTGTAGTTCTATCAAGAATTAATGCAGATGAAAATACTTTAGAAATCTCAAATGAAGCACTAATATCACTTATTAGTGTTTTAGATTTAGATACAAAAGATCTTATTAAAATCTCTAGCGCTTTGTCAACTGGCATGATTCCGGAGCAGAGAATGAAGCTGTTTGATACCTTAAGTGATAAAAGGGAAGACGCTGTAGAAGCTTATCTTTTTACTCTTTTTGATTTAGAGATGATAGCTCCTGCTGATGAGTTACTGCATAACACACAAAGTGATGAATATCTTAATTTCAAAGCATATAGCGCACTAAAAGAGTGTGGTAAAAATTTCAATATAAACATGTTTGTTTAATGATTGAAAAACTCTCTTTTGACAAACCTATCTATGTCCTAGCCCCTTTGGCTGGGTTTACAGACCTCCCATTTAGAAGCGTTGTTAAAAAGTTTGGAGCTGATCTTACAGTAAGTGAGATGCTAAGCTCAAACGCTCTTGCCCATGGCTCTGTTAAAACACTCCATATGTTGCAAAAAGCATCTATTGAAGATCCTTACTCCGTTCAAATATCAGGCTCCCAGAGTGACATGATAAGACGTGCAGTGGAAGTTCTTAATGAACATGATGGTATAGATATTATTGATTTAAACTGTGGATGCCCTGTTCCTAAGGTCGTTGGGCATGGAAGTGGAAGTTCTCTTCTTTTAAATCTTCCTCTTATGGGTGAGATAATAAGAACTATCAAAGATACTTCAAATAAAAGTCTGACAAGTGTAAAAATTAGACTAGGCTTTGAGAAAAAAAATCATATAGAGATTGCAAAAATGGTAGAAGATAGTGGAGCTGATTTTTTAGCTGTTCATGGTAGAACGCGCGCTGGAAAATTTAAAGCTGCAGTTGATTATGATGCAATTAAAGAGATAAAAGAGGCTGTATCTATACCTGTAATAGCAAATGGAGATATAGACTCTTATGAGAAAGCAAAGTGGGTTTTAGAACATACAGGCGCTGATGGGGTTATGATTGGAAGAGGTGCAGTTGGCGCTCCTTGGATATTTCATCAACTTCGAACAGGCACTCAAGAGATTGACAATAATATTAAGCATGATATAATCATGGAGCACTTTGACAAAATGATAGAGTTTTATGGCGCACATGGCGTTGCTATGTTTAGAAAACATACTCATACCTACTCTAAAGGTTATAAGGGTGCTTCAGCACTTAGAAACAGCGTAAATAGTATATCTGACATTAGTGAGTATCGCGCTGTAATAGATGACTTCTTTAAATATAGTGAACAGGTGAATTAATGGCTAATACATGCTAGAAATAAGTAAATCAATTCAGACATTAGATGATAGTGATATTGGTGATAATATTTTTCACTATGAGTATAATGTTAAGCATTTACTTTCTCTAATAAAAAAAGGTGTAGACGAAGAAGATACTCTTTTTTTAAGCTCATACCGTTCTTTTGAGGGTGAAGTATACGAAAACTTCATCTATGAAAAACTTTTAAGATATGCCGAAGAAAATGATAATATTGAGAAGTTTATTCTTAAAGGTTTCCATCAAGGCAGACAAAAAGCACACGCGAACACACTCTCAATAAGTGAAAAACAGCAGATAGTATATAGAACTAAGAGTAGAGAGATTAGCGAATTTGACGCTATGCTTATTACTAAAGATAAAGAACTTTATTTTGTTGAGATGACTCTAGTAAAGTCTGTTTTAAAATTAAGAAAGAGACTTAGAAAGAAAAGAGCACTTCTGGAAACAATATTTCCAGACTACGATATTAAAGCACTTATTATACTGAATGAAGGTGCTACTGGAACAAGACAGTTTCCATCTTTTTGTAAAGTATGGTTCACAGATGAGTTTTCTGCTAAAAATGTATTAGATTACATAAAAGACCCAGATGCAAGAGAACTAGCTCCTATTTCTAGGGTCAAATCTCCTAAAATGATTGAAGCTCACTCTCTAAAACTTTATCAGTTTAGATATTACAACACAATGTCATGGATAACAAAAACTATAAGATCAAACAAGCAACATATACTAGATATGAGCTTTTTAATGAAAGATACAATTCAAAGGTATCATGATTTATACAATAAATTCTATATTGGTTATTTGAGTGTTGAAAATGCTAAAAATTTATTGAATCTTAATGAAGAATATGAAGAAAATCAAAGAGTTGTAGTAGCTTTAGAGAAAAAATATACTGATGAGATAGTTCTAACTTACTACATACAAAAGGGCCGTAAGAATTTATATTTATACTCTTTTGATGATGGAAAAATAATTAAAGAGAAAAAAGATCCATACGGGATTACTGTAACTGAAGTTTTTCATATGAATAAGATGATGGATAATAGCTATGAGCTAAATATTTCAAATATTAAGATTATTAAAAAACTACTCAAAGAGAGATTTGAGAGAGACTTAAATAGTAATAAGTCTTAAGCTTCGTAAGCGATAGATGCTGCCCTCTCTTTATATGCCTGAAGAGGTTCTTTCGTCTTATCTTTTAAAGCTAAAAATTCATCTAGCTCTTGATGTCTATTTTGTAAAATCGTTTCAAAATCTTCTTGTGTTACAGGTTTATTATCCGTAAATTTATCAAGTAGAATATTACTCGTACCCATGAGTACCAAATAACTTTGTTCTCCAAAATCAAGCATAACTACGCTATTTGAATTGTCTATATTTTTTTGAAATCTAATAGATACATTGTTATTATTTGATTCTGCAGGCGTCTGATTATTTGTCTGATTTTCTTTAAATAGCCAAGAACTTTGTTGCTCTTTATTCGCTTTTGGTGCCGCTTTTCTTTTTATAAAAAGTAATATTAAAATACCTATGATTAATATTGCAACTACTATATAATAACTCTGAGTCATTTCACCATCTTTTTTCGTAGGAAGAGAAGATAGAATATTATTGTTTGCTGTAGCAGAAGCTTTGGCTGGAATAGGAGACGATGAGCTAAATCTTAATCTTAATCCATAAGCATCTGATGTCTTAGAAGCTATTAATTTCACAGAATCTGAAACAGAAGCAACTATTTGAGTATAGCCTGCCATAGGAGTTATGCTAAGAGAGTGCAAAAACTTAGAAGATAACTTCTTAAGCTTTGCAGATTCTATCTGAGCATCTGTAAGTTTTATGATGATTTTAGATTGTGAAATACTTTGTTTAATTACACCTTCGTATGGAGTATCAAAAGTAATCATCACATCTGCTCTATCTGTTCTGTCATAAATATTGTAACTTAAAATTTTTGATGCATTAAGGGCTAGTGGAAGAAGAAAAATAAGTAAAAGTCTAATCATAGTCTCTCTTTTGAAAGATGGTATAAAACAGCACTAGAGTCTAGTACTTCATTGATACGAATAGCAAGATTTTTTTCATAAACCATTACTTCGCCTTTGCCGAGTATACGACCATTTACATACGACTCTACACTTTCACCGGCTGGTTTTTTAAGATCTATAATTGAGCCTTTTTCTAGTTTTAATATTTCAGCAATTGTAAGTTCGGTTTCACCAAGGTCAGATACAAACTCTACTTCCATGTCCAAAAGCCCACTGTAGTTCATCCATGATAATTCTTTATCTTCATTAAATGGAAGAGCCTGTTCTCCATAACTATGTTTTTTTTTCTTAGCCACTCACAGTTCCTTGATTGCAATTATCATTTCATCGTTCTCTATCTTTAGAATTTTTGCTTCGTCATACTCAAAGTCAAAGTGGTCTATCTTTTCAAAGTGAGGCGTATTGATAGTGTACGGGTTTTCATCTGCTTCTTCTGCGATTACTTTTGCACTTCCAACAATCATATTTGTAGTTTCTAGCGTCATATCTATTAAAGTTTCCTCATCGCTCTCATCTTCTTCTAGAAAAAGCTTTGAAATTCTCTGCATAAATTTTTCATCAGATGCTATATATACTCTATGTTTTTTTCCATTTTTAGCTTCTATGTCTATATAAGCAATAAGTGTTCTCTTCTTGTTTATACCATCGCTGATAACATGAGGTTCACGGATTTGATGGATACAAAAATTTTCTGAGGCTTGAATTATAGTTTTTAACATTTAAACACCCTTTATTGAACTTGATTATACTTCATTCAATCTCAAAGCAAAATTAAAGTATGAATAATAAATCAACTATAAAGCCTACTAGGGGTATAATTCGCGAAAAGTTTTAGTGGTGATTGATGATTGAATTGATGTTTCTTGGTGTAATTGTTGGAATAGTCTCCGGCTTCTTTGGTATTGGCGGGGGGACAATCTTAGTTCCTCTCCTTTTACTACTAGGATATGAAACTAAAATAGCAATTGGTATTGCTGTTGTACAGATGGTTTTCAGCTCTGTATTTGGGAGTTACCTTAACAATAAAAAAGGCACATTAGACATTTCAATGATAAGCACCATAGGTATTGGTGGCTTTATCGGAGCACTGTTAAGCGGAACCATAGCATCTAGCTTCAATGATGAAACACTTGAAATGATTTTTTTAGCTTTTGCAATATTTGCATTGCTAAGACTCTTCTTTAAGACAAAAGAAGAGAAGTCACAAAGAGAAGTAAACAAGATAGCACTTTTTATTATAGGCTTCTTTTTAGGAGCACTTAGTATGACTATTGGCGTTGGTGGAAGTATTATATTAGTTCCTATTTTAGTAGGTTTCTTACATGTACCACTAAAAAAAGCCATATCAGCAGGTCTATTTTTTGTAGTCTTTTCTTCAATCGCAGGTTTTATATCACATGCCAGACTTGGGCATATTGATTTTGAGAGTGGTCTGATCATAGGATTAGCTTCTTTAGTTGGAGTTTATTTTGGAATCCATTTAAAAGATATTGTAAATACAGTTTTACAAAAGAGACTGCTGCTGAGTTTTTACTTTTTAGTGGTTATATATTTAGTTCAAAGAATATTTATTTAGAGGTTTATATGAAAAAAAAAGATGTAATAACAATAACTGGTGCAAGAGAAAATAATTTAAAAAATATAAATTTAACTATTCCTAAAAATGAGCTGGTTGTTATGACTGGTATTAGCGGTAGCGGTAAATCAACATTGGCATTTGGCACACTGTATGCAGAGGGACAGAGACGATATATGGAGTCTCTCTCTTCATACGCCAGACAGTTTCTTGATCGTGTAGGCAAGCCTGATGTAGATAAGATAGAGGGACTTACTCCCGCTATTGCAATAGATCAAAAGACAACTTCAAAAAATCCACGTTCAACTGTTGGAACTATTACTGAAATATATGACTACTTTAGACTTCTGTATGCTCGTGTAGGTGTTCAGCACTGTCACAAATGTAAAAAAGTAATCTCGCAAATGTCAGCATCTGACATTATCGGTGAAGTTGCTAAACTACCTGAAGGTGCAAAACTTGTACTTTTAGCTCCCCTTGTTCGTGAGAAAAAAGGTTCTTATGCCGATATGTTAGAGTCTCTTGTTCATAAGGGATATGTGAGAGCTATGATAGATGGTGTGATGGTTAGACTTGATGAAGAGATTGAGCTTTCTAAGACTAAAAAACATACTATTAAAGTTGTTATAGACAGAGTTGTTGTTAAGGCTGAAAATAAAGAGCGTATCGCAGCTGATGTTGAAAAAGCTCTTAAAGAGAGTTATGGCGAACTAGAGATAGATATTTTAAATCACAAAGAACTTGGTTTAAATGTGTCTCAGATGCATTACAGTGAGCATAACGCTTGTTTTGACTGTAAGATAAGTTTTGATCCGCTTGAACCTCTTTCATTTTCTTTTAACTCACCTAAGGGTGCTTGTAGTGAGTGTGATGGTCTTGGTCTTAGGTATGCACTTGATCAAGATAAGATTATAGATATAGATTTATCAGTAGAAAAGGGTGCAGTTAAGATTGTTTACGGCTTTAACAAAGGTTACTACTTTACATTTTTAAAAGGCTTCTGTGCTCATAATGATATAGATATAACAGTTCCTTACTCTGAACTACCTGAGTACCAGAAGAAAGCAATTTTACACGGTGGCATAGAAGAAGTCAGTTTTCTATGGAAGAGTCATGAAGTAAAAAGAATGTGGCCAGGGATAGTGAAAATAGCATACGATATGTTCAAAGATGAAAAAGAATTAGCTGATTATATGAGTGAGAAAGTTTGTAATGTTTGTAATTCAAATAGACTTCGTCTTGAATCTTTAGCTGTTAGAGTAGGGCAAAAAGGTATATCTGACCTTCTAGAGATGCCAATAGCCAAATCATATGAGTGGTTTGCAAATGAAGACAATTTTAAATATCTTGATGCTCAAGACACGCAAGTAGCACAGCCTATTTTAAATGAAATCAGAGAGAGACTTTACTTTTTGTTTGATGTTGGACTTGGTTATATAACCCTAGGGCGTGATGCAAGAAGCATAAGTGGTGGTGAAGCTCAGAGAATCCGTATAGCATCTCAGATAGGAAGCGGTCTTACTGGTGTTTTATATGTTTTAGATGAGCCTAGTATCGGCCTACATGAGAGAGATACTTTAAAATTAATCCGTACTCTAAGAAATCTTCAAGAAAAAGGGAACAGCGTTATTGTTGTTGAGCATGATAAAGAGACCATAGAAAATGCTGACTTTATTGTAGATATCGGTAGCGGAGCCGGTAAATTTGGTGGAGAAGTTGTTTTTAGCGGAACCTTAGATAAGCTAAAAAAGGCTAAAACACTAACTGCTGATTATCTTTATGGAAGAAAAAAGATAGAGTATTTTTACAGACGTTCACAAGATAAATATATAGAGATAAAAAACGTAACTATAAATAATATTGCTGACTTAAGTGCTAAAATACCTTTAAATAATTTTGTATGTATCACAGGTGTAAGTGGAAGCGGAAAAAGTTCTTTGATGCTTCAAACTCTTCTGCCAACTGCAAGAGAGTTACTAAATCGTGCAAGAAAAGTCAATAAAGTAGCTGGTGTTGAGATAACAGGACTAGAACATGTTGATAAAGTAATCTACCTTGACCAAAGCCCGATAGGTAGAACTCCAAGAAGTAATCCAGCAACTTACACAGGTGTAATGGATGAAATAAGAAATTTATTTTCTCAAACAAAAGAGTCTCAGATAAGAGGTTATACAACTTCTAGATTTAGCTTTAACGTTAAGGGTGGACGTTGTGAAAAGTGTCAAGGTGAGGGTGAAATCAAGATAGAGATGCACTTTCTTCCTGATATCATGGTTAAGTGTGATACTTGTCTTGGAAGTAGATATAACAAACAGACTTTAGAAGTTTTTTACAAAGGTAAAACGATATCTGATGTTTTAAACATGAGTGTAGACGAGGCATTTGAGTTTTTTAAACCTATTCCAAAAATACACCAAATAATGAAAACACTTGTGGATGTCGGACTTGGTTATATTACATTAGGTCAAAATGCTGTAACACTCTCTGGTGGTGAGGCTCAAAGAATAAAACTAAGTAAAGAATTGAGTCGTAAAGATACTGGAAAAACTCTCTATATTTTAGATGAGCCAACAACAGGACTTCACTTTGCAGATGTAGATAGGCTTACAAAAGTTCTTCACCACTTTGTAGAACTTGGAAACTCAGTTCTTATCATTGAGCATAATTTAGATATGATTAAAAATGCTGACTGGGTTATAGATATGGGTCCAGAAGGTGGCTCTGGTGGTGGTCTTATCATCGCTGAAGGCTCACCTGAAGACTTGGCAAGCAATCATGGAAAAACAGGCTCTTATACTGGTGAATATTTAGAAAAAGAGTTAGCTTTACATAAGAAATAGTTAGATATATAGAATAAAGAATAAAGAAATATTATGAATAAACGTACGATAGCCATTATTACCATTCTTCCTTTGATTGCCTTTTTGGCATATAGATTTAACTATGTACACTCTGATGTAGATGAATCACCTTCTTATGTTGGTTCTGATAATTGTAAATCTTGTCACCAAACACACTATGAGAGTTGGAAGCATAATACTTTGCACCCATTAATCTTTCTCCCTATAACTGATCTATCTCAGATTGTAGGTGATTTTGAACAAAACAATCCTCTTGTAACTTTTAAAAAAGAAGAGATAACTCATGTTGTTGGTTCAAAATGGGAGCAAGTATATATGAGAGTTATAGATGGAGAGTATTACCCATTTACAGCAAAGTGGATGATTACTGCTCAAAAATGGGTTCCATATAAAGTACATAAATGGAAAGAAACACCTGCATCTACTAAGTGTAACGGTTGTCATACAACCGGTTACGATGCAAAAACTTATAATTTTTCTGAGTTTGGTGTAGCTTGTGAAGCTTGTCATGGTGGTGGAAGTTTGCATGTAAAGCATCAGAACATGGTTGTAGACACTGAGTGTGTGGCTTGTCATCGTAAACCTCACGTTGGAGAGGCAGATATAGTTGTATCTACTAAATCAACAGTATGTGGTCAGTGTCATAGTCGTGGTCAAAGCGTGAGAAAAGACTTAGATGGAAAAACAACATCATTTAATTTTCCTTTGGAGTATAAACCAGGAAATAATATTAGTGATACTTTTGTTGCATCTACAATCAACAATGATAAAAAAGGCAAAAATTGGTGGTGTAATGGTGTTTCTAAAAACCGTCATCAAGAGTTTGCAGATTTTTCGTTTTCAAAACATGCTAACTCTTTGGACGATTTAAGACAGAAAAAGAACCCTCATGGTGGAGAGAAAAATGATGACTGTCTGAAGTGTCACTCTCAAGATTATCGTTCAGCAAAAAAAGATGAAAAACCAACCCTCAAAACAGCTAAACATGGGCTTACTTGTGTGACATGTCATGAGCCACATGGAATAGATAGAAATATTAAAGGAAATGCAGGGCCTAATAAGTGTGGCGAATGTCACCTTAATACATATGCGACACTTGATCATAAAAATAATAACAAAAGAGCTGAGATACACTTCCCATGTCCGGTAGATAAAGTAAGCTGTGCTGATTGTCATATGCCGCGTATCGTTAAGACAGGTGGTGATTTCACGATTAGGAGTCATGCTTTTAGAATTATCCCGCCTTCAGCATCTATCAAATATGAGATGCCTAATTCTTGCCAAAATAGTGGCTGTCATGCTGATAAATCTCACGAAGAAATGAGTAGAATTTTTCATAAAAGTTATCCAAATTATCAACTAAAATCAATTAAAGAAGTCCTAAAAGAGGGCAAGAAAAAGTAATGAAAAAACGCTTTTTATTCCCTATTGCTCTTAAAATATCCATATTTTTTATGGTTGTTTTATTAGTAATACTTTTTGGGAGTGCTTACTACGTTAGTAAAGAGAGTGATAGTACTGTAAATAATATGATTAATGGACAGTTTAAGCAGGCCTTGAATATGGCAGAAAATCATATTGAACTAATCGAGCAGATGAATAAAACACTTGTAAATAATTTAGCTGAAGATCATGAATTAATTAATTATATTGTTACAAAAAACACAGATAAACTAAAAGATTTAATAGTTGACAAACGCTATGATATACAGTGTGACCAGATAATTTTACTTGATAACAAAGCAAATGTAATAACACAATCAGGAAGTGCACCTTTTGATGGAGAAAAGCTACAAAATCTCGAAATTGTAGAAAAAACGTTAAATCAACATACTTCATTTACAACTATTATAAGACAGTTTGATATCTTTGTTCTTTATGCTTCTGCACCTATTGTGATTGCTAATAAACAGAATGGAATGGTTCTTATTGGTTTTAGCATTAATAATAATATGATGAAAAATATTAAAAAAGATACAGTTATGGATTTTACTGTAATTGGTGATAGAACAGTAGCTGCCACATCGCTAAAAGTTGCTAATGAACTTATGAAAACTTTGCCAATCCCTTATATGGATTATCTCTGGCTTTTGAAATATCCTGATAGGTTTTATGAGGCGAAGATAGGAAATAAAGACTACTATTTAACTGCTCGTCCTCTAAAAAACATGGATGTAACCTCTACAGCTTCTTTTATGATGGCATATCCTTCTGCTGAGATTAAAAAACATGAAGAGCATCTTTTTAATTCAATCTTATTAGCAACATTTTCCGCACTTGGTTTTTCTATCATAGTTGTATTTGTATTTGCCAGAAAAATCCGAAGTATATTCAAAATGATGATTTCGCAAACTCAAAAAATTAAAGATGGAGATTATGAACAGGGTTTAGAACTTCACACTAATGATGAGTTTGAGCTTCTCTCACGAAACTTTAATTCTATGAGTAAATCATTGCAAAAACAACGTAAAACAATTATGGACTACACAAACTCTTTAGAAAGTAAAGTAGAAAAAAGAACAGAAGAATTAAATAAACAAAAAGAATCATTGGAGCATATATTGGATCTTCATAGCAGTATGATTTTGAGAATAGAAGGAGATAGAGTTATCTATGCAAATAGAGCTTTTCTGGATTTTTTCAATATAGATTCTGTCGGTTTTGTAAAGAACAAGAAATATTTATGTGAATTGTTTGGAGCAAAACTAGAAAATTGTGATGAATATAAATCTATAAAAACCTTTATTACATCTTTTTTTGATGAGACAAAAAATACTATTTATTTACACACTAAAGATAATAAACGCAAAATATTTGAAATAAATTTTATATCAATGCTTGGTAAAGAAGATAATGAGGTTGTTGTCTTTAATGATGTAACACGTTTAAGCAGCGAAAACGAGCGTTTAGAGATACAAGCTACTCGCGATGTATTAACCGGACAGTATAATCGAGTGAAATTTAATCAAGAGTTGGATAAAGCACTTTATGCAGTAGATCGCTATAAAGAAGTTTATTCTTTAGTGCTTTGTGACATAGATAATTTTAAGAAGATTAACGATACTTACGGGCATGTCGTTGGTGATTATGCATTAGTTACATTAGCGAATATATTTTCTAAACGTATCCGTCCAACAGATATTTTTGCACGATGGGGTGGTGAGGAATTTGTTCTTTTACTGCCTTCTACTGAGGCAAATGAAGCAGAGAGTTTTTCTAACTCTCTGCGTGAAGCATTAAGTGCATTTTCTTTTGAGCATTTTGGGCAACTAAGCTGTAGTTTTGGAGTAACAAAAATATTAGAAGATGATAGTGCTAAAAGTTTACTTGAGCGAGCTGATAAAGGTCTTTACTTCTCAAAAGCTCATGGTAGAAATATGGTTAAAGTTGTATAAGTTTAAATAAAATCCATGTTGTTAAAAATGACAACAGTACTCCATATCCAACTATCGCAGAACTTAGCCTTGGTGCTAAACCTGCCATAGATGCTACAGCTCCTGCAGTTATCATAGGCCCCATCCCGGCTTCCATTATAGAGACCATAGAAGCTTGATTATCCCATGAAAATATAAAAGATATAAGAATTGCTATGATTGGTGATAAAAGTAGTTTTACACCTAATGCACTAAAAAAAGGTTTTACATCTTCAGATGGCAATTTGAATTTTAGTTGCAGACCTACTGCAACGAGAGCAAGTGGGACTATTGTCCCTGCCAGTGAAGATAGAACACTAGTTATGACAGGATGAAAAGTTGTGCCGATAAAAAATAGTGCAACAAGTAGAGATAAAAATGGTGGGAATGTAATAATTTTAATCGCTATTGCTTTTACATCTACATCTTTGGCACTTGAATAGTAGACTGAGATAAATGTTCCATAGGTAGATAGCATTATAAATGATCCAAGTTGGTCATACATTAAAACGTAAGGCAGTGCAGAATCACCAAAATATGCTTGAATAACTGGAATACCTACAAATGAAGTGTTTCCCAAAACACCAACAAGCATCAAAGCTCCGGTGATTTCTTTAGAAAATTTTAAAATCTTTGAGATATAAAAAATAACAAGAGCACTGATGCCCATAACTAGCCATGCTATGATAATAGGTATAAGAACTTCAAAAGAAAAACTTAGTTTTGGTATCTGCAGCAGAGCCATTGCCGGTAGTGAGATGTACAAAATAAATTGATTTAATATGATGGGAGTATCTTTAGGGAAGATATCTCGTTTATTAATGATATAGCCGATAATGAGCGCTACAAAGATAAGTGCAAAATTTTCCATTATCTTTTAAATAGCTTCACTTCACATGCATTGTCACCTGAGATAGTACCATGCTCTTGAACATAATCTATACCCCAGTTAAACATACTTTCTAAAACAGGTCTTAGTTTTTTGCCAATAGGAGTAAGAGAATAGACTACTTTAGGTGGAACTTCCGGAAAAACTTCTCTATGGATTATCTTTTTACTTTCTAGTTCTTTTAGTTTTACTGTTAAAGTTTTTTGAGTTATCTCAGATATCTCTTCGTGTAGGTCTTTAAATCTTTTATCATTCTCAAGTAGATGCCAAATAATGCTCATCTTCCATTTGTCATTAAAAATATCTAGAGTTACTCCCACAGAGCACTTAAACTCTTTATCATTTACATAGTACATAATATTCCTTGTTGTGTAATTATATCATAAAGTAAATTTAACTCCATTACTTACCTAAAGTATCGTAAGCAACAATTAAGTTCATAAGCTATATAATTTTCAAAAGTTAATAAAAATAAGGACACTCCAAGATGAATGATTTTATGTATCACAATCCTACTACAATAGAATTTGGTAGAGCAAAAGAGAATAGTATAGGTCAATATATTAAAGAAGCAAATATCGAGAGTGTTTTACTTGTATATGGAACTGGTAGTATCAAGAAAAATGGACTTTATGAGAGAGTTATAGCATCTCTAAAGAGTAATGGCATCTCGTATGAAGAGCTAGATGAAGTTGTTAGTAATCCTCTTCTGAGTAGGGTAAATGATGGTATAAAAATAGTAAAAGATAAAAATATTCAGGCTGTTCTTGGTGTTGGTGGTGGTTCTGTTGCAGACTCAGCTAAAGCTATAGCTGCTGGTGCGAAGTATGATGGTGATGTATGGGACTTTTTTATTAATAAAGCACAGATAAGTGAAGCTCTTCCAGTATTTACGGTAATGACATTAGCTGCAACAGCTAGTGAGATGAATGGTAACTCTGTTATTATTAATGATGAGACTTCTCAGAAATACTCTATTAGCTCTGTCCTTGTTAATCCTGTTGTATCAGTAGTAAATCCAGAACTTATGGCTACAGTATCAAAAGAGTATTTGGCTTATTCAGCAGTTGATATTATTGCTCACTCTATCGAGGTCTATTTTACAGCTTCACTGCACCCAAACTTTAACTCTAGAATAGTTGAGTCAATTATAAAGACAGTTATAGAGACCACGGAAGTTCTGATAGAAAATCCAGATGATTACGATGCAAGAGCGGAGTTTGCATGGGTAGCTATTCAAGCTCTTAATGGACTTACACCTGCAGGAACAGAGGGTGGAAACTTTCCAAACCATATGATAGAACACTCTTTATCTGCTATATATAACGTAGCTCACGGTGCTGGTTTATCTGTTGTAATACCGGCTTGGATGAAATGGTATGAAAATCAAAATCCAGAGCAATTTAAAAGATTTGCTAAAGAGATTTTCAGTGAAGAAGAATCAAGTAAAGGTATAGAAAAACTTGAAGAGTGGTTCGCTAAAATAGGAGCACCAACAACACTTGAAGCTGCAGGTATTCCTAGAAGTGGGATCCAAGCCTTAGCTCAAAATGCAAATGCTTTAGCATCTGTATGGGGAATTGGTGATATTTACTCTAGTGATACAATTGCAGAGATTTTAGAAAAAGCATAAAAGGAATACTTATGAAAAATGTATTAATTATAAATGGACATCAAAGATATGATGAAGTTGCCGAAGGTAACCTGACAAGAATGTATATTGACTCTGCATCTGAGTTTTTTGAAAAGAATGGATTTAATCTAAAATATAGTGTGGTTGAGAGTGATTATGATGTTAAAGAAGAAGTTGAAAAGTTTGTTTGGGCTGATTATATCTTCTTGCAATATCCTATTTACTGGATGGGTGTTCCCTGGATTACTAAAAAGTATATAGATGAAGTTTTTTCTGCCGGTGATCATAATGGTTTGTATATAAATGATGGTAGAAGTAGAAGTGATCCAACAAAACGTTATGGCAGTGGTGGTTTGATGCAAGGTACAAAGTATATGATTTCACTTACATACAACTGCCCGACAAGTGAATTTTCTGCTAAAGACGGTTTCTTTGATGGTCTATCTTTGGATGAAGCAAATATTGCTACTCATAAAACATTTCAGTTTTGTGGTGCAGAACCACTAAAGACATACTCAGTTCATGATATATTTAAAGGTGACTTGGATATGATAACTGAATTAAAAAATTTTAATAATGTACTAGAGAAAAATTTTATAGATGCTAAATAAAAAGTTACTATAAAGAAAACAAAGAGGATAGATGGCTAAAAGAAAAATGCAAAAAGTCTACATAGAACTAACATCAAAATGTGGACTCTCTTGTGATTTTTGCCCATCTTCTAACAGATCATTTTCTACGATGGACATAGACTTATTTAAAAAGTTGAACTTAGAAGTAAAAGCCTTTACTGATGATATAGCATATCATGTAGTCGGAGACCCGCTTTTAGTTGATAATATCAAAGAATATCTGGATATTAGTGAAAATTGCGGTTTAAATGTACATATTACTACTGCAGGGTATTATCTAAAGCCTTGGCATCTAGATGCTTTGAATCATAAGGCGATTAAGCAGATAAATTTTTCACTAAATAGTTATCGTGGAAATAGTTTACCTATCTCCTTGGAAGAATATCTTGAAAAAATAGCTAGTTTTACTTTGGCTTTTCGAGAGATTAATTCAAAATCTTTTATAAACTATAGACTTTGGAATGAAGAGAAAAACAACTCTCATGAAGATTATAATAAAGAAGTTATATCTATAATGTTTAATAAACTAGGTGTTGAATTATCAAAAGTTGAAGCTGATACAAAAAAAAGCTTACGAGTAATATCAAAAGTACTTTTTAACTTTGATTCTCTTTTTACTTGGCCATCTTTAGAAGCACCTTTTGTTAGTGATAAGGGCTATTGTCATGGGCTTAGTTCACAAATGGCAATTTTGAGTAGTGGTGAAGTTGTTCCATGTTGCTTTGATTATGAAGCAGTTGTCAATCTTGGTAATATTAAAGATGAATCTTTGGAAAAAATAGTTGCCAGCTCTCGCTCTTATGATATGATAGAGGGCTTTAAATCTGGAAACATCCTAGAAGAGTTGTGCAAACATTGTGCATATAGAACTAAATTTGAGTAAACATTAATATTAAAAAGGAAAAATGATGGAAAAAACATTTGAAGAATCATTGGGATTTAGACATGCCTGTAAGGTATTTGACGATGAAAAAAAGATATCTGATGAAGATATAAAGTATATACTTGAAGCTGGAAGAAGATCTCCTTCATCGTTTGGGATGGAAGCTTGGAAGTTTTTGGTTATAACAAATGAAGAGTTGAAATTAAAACTTAGACCAGCGTGTTGGAGCCAAGCTCAGATTACTACTTGTTCGCATCTGGTGATTATTTTAGCCGGTATTGAGTCTGTAAAACCTGAATCTGGAATTCCTAAGAAGAGATTTGCTAGACGTAATATGCCTCAAGAGAGTTTAGACTTTTATTTAAAACTATATGCAGAACATTTAGCGGATACTCTAAGCAGTGATGAAAATATCTATGCTTGGACAGCTAAGCAGACTGCATTCGCAGGCGCAAATATGATGAGTGCAGCTGCAGTAAGAGGAATAGACTCTTGCCCGATAGAAGGTTTTGATAGAGATCAGGTTGAAGATATTTTAAACATAGATAAAAGTAAGTTTAGACTATCTATGGCAATTCCATTTGGATATAGATTAAATGAGCAGTCCTCACAGGTAAGACTTGATTTTGATGAAGTGGTAGAATTTATAAATTAAAAGAAACTATTTTAAGGGTGGATTATATGAAAAAGTTTTTATATATATTAATAGCTATTACACTTATGATTAGCGGCTGTGCAACAAATGAAGGTCCTGAGTATGATGGTAGAAATTATAATCAAATAAAAAGATATGAAATTGGCACTGTAATTACATCTAAACCAGTCGTTATAAAAGATGATGGTTCCGGTAAATTTTTCGGTGCTTTAATTGGTACAGTTTTAGGTTCTTTAGTTGGCAGTGGAGCTGGAAAGACTTTAGCAACACTTGGTGGTGGACTTGGTGGTTATTATGCTGGAAGTGAAGTTGGAAAAGCCAATGGAGAAGAACTCAGTGTTGAGCTAGACAGCGGTGAACAAGTTGTAATAGTAATAAAAGGAAATCGCTTTGTTGCAGGTGATCGTGTGAAAATCATTAAAGATGGAAATAAAGTAGCACAAGTGGACAAGATAAATAAATGAGCGTATCGTATATGTTGTACTAATACTATAATATTTAATATGTTATAATTAATTCAGTTAAGAATATTAGGATTAATTAATGGATTTATCGTACAATATTTTGATTGTTGATGATGTTAGTGATAACATAAAAGTCGCTATGAATATTTTAAAAGAAAATAACTATAATTTTTCATTTGCCATAAATGGAAACCAAGCACTAGATATTGTTAAAACTAAAGATTTTGATCTTATTCTTCTTGATATTATGATGCCTGATTTAAATGGTTTTGATGTCATAAAAGCTCTGAAAAATAATTCTTCTACCAAAAATATTCCTATAATTTTTTTAACTGCAAAAGCTGATATAGACTCTATTACAGAAGGCTTTGAGCTTGGTGCAGTTGATTACATTACAAAACCTTTTCATCCATCAGAACTTATCTCAAGAGTCTCTACGCACCTAGAGCTCTACAGATCTAGAAAGGTGTTGGAGCAGAATAATCTAAACTTGAATGTAAAGATTAAACATAATGAAAATAGACTTTTATCAGAGTTAGAAGCAACACAAAGAGAAATTATATACATACTCACAGAAGTCATGGAATCTTCTTCAGATGAGACAGGTAGACATATTAAAAGAGTAGCACATCTCTCAGAGTTCTTAGCAGAATTGCATGAATCAATAAGTGATGATGAAGCCTTAATAATCAAACATGCTTCTGCTCTTCATGACATCGGTAAAATAACAATAGATCAAAATATTTTAAATAAACCGGATAAATTGAGCGAAGAAGAGTTCTGTGCGATGAAAGAACATACGATAAATGCACATACTCTACTAAAAAATTCCAAGAGAAAACTTATTCAAGCTAGTGATATTATTGCTTATCAACATCATGAAAAATACAATGGTAAAGGTTATCCTCAAGGTCTCAAAGGTGAGGAAATTCATATCTATGGACGGATAGTGGCACTTGCAGATGTTTTAGACGCATTAATGCATAAAAGAGCATATAAAGATTCATGGACTTTTGAAGAGGCAGCGAAATATATCATAGAGCATAAAGGTACACAATTTGATCCATATTTGGTTGAACTTTTTGAAAATAATTTAGACGACTTTAGAGATATTGTAGAAGAATAGAGTGAAGCCTCTCTTAGTATATTTAGCATCTTTTGTTTTATTTGTAACTTCGTTGTTCTCATCAGAACTTAACTTATCAAAAGATGAGATTGAGTGGATTAAAAATAACCCTGTAGTAAAATTTGGTGCTGATAAAGGATGGCCGCCTTTTGATTTTCTTGATAAAAATGGAAATTATGCAGGTCTTTCATCTGAGTATATAAAAATCATTGAGAAAAAAAGTGGTTTAAAAATCAAAGTTTATCCTGTTGTATGGGCGGATGCTTTGAAATCTGCAAAAAGTAAAGAGTATGACGGTCTTACTTGTGTGGTTGAAACTGAAGATAGAAAAAAATATCTAAGATTCTCAGATGCTTACCTTAACGTTCCAATGGTGATTATAAATAGGTCAAAAAACAGTGATATAAAGTCTATGGAAGATCTTGTCGGTAAAAGTGTTTCTATCAATAAAGATTCATATGTACACGAATGGTTAAAGTCTAATCACCCTAAAATAAAGCTGCATCTGACAAAGTCAAATGAAGAGTCTCTCGAAGCAGTTTCAGTTGGTAAGGCTGAAGCCTATATTGGTAATTTAGCGGTTGCTACATATATTATAAATAAATATCTAATTAACAATTTAAAGGTAATTACTAAAGTTAAAGGCTTTAACACATCTATTGGTATGGCAGTAGATAAAGATAACGAGATACTCTTTAGCATTATTCAAAAGAGTCTTAAAAGCATCACTACGCAAGAAGATCAAGAGATAAAAAGCAGATGGAGAAGAGTTTTTAGCCTTGAAGAAAAAAGCCAACTATTGGAATTTTCAAAAAAACAGCAAGATTGGATAAGCAGACATCAAGTCATAGAATATACAGGTGATCCGGATTGGCTTCCTTTTGAAGCTGCTGATAAAGATAAGCAACATATAGGAATAGCAGCAGAGTATGTTAAAGAGATTCAAAAGTATACAGGTATTACATTTAAATATGTTGCCTCTTCAACGTGGCAAGAAGCAATTAGCAAAGTAAAAGACGCTAGTGTCTCTATGATAGTTGAAACTATAGACTCTAAGTTAGATTTACAGTATACGCAAGCATTTATATCCAACTCAATAATTATTGTAATGAATGATGATTCTAGCTATGTAGAAAATTTAAATATGATAGCTGACAAAAAGATAGCGGTTATAAAAGAGTATGGATATGTTCCAAAACTAAGACAAGAATATAAAAATATTGTTTTTTATGAAGTTAATAATATACAAGAAGGTTTAAGTGCTATCTCAACCGGTAAGTATGATGCTTTGTTATGTACATTCACATTAGGCAGCTATATGATTTCTGAGATGGGACTGCATAATGTTCAAATTGTTGGTAAAACAATGGTGTCTGCAGATGTTGGTTTTGGGGTTGTAAAAGAGTATTCACCATTAGTTGAGATAATAAATAAAGTTCTAAATAGCATTGATAAAAAACAAAAACACGATATTTTAACTAAATGGACAAATCAAAAATATGTAGAAAAAGTTGATTACACGCTTGTTTGGCAATTAGTCGGTATATTTATATTCTTTATTTTTGGAACACTATATTGGAATAGAAAACTATCTGTTGAGATAGCTAAAAGAAAGCAGGCTCAAGAGGAGTTGTTTGAAGTAAATAAAAAGCTTGAAGAGGCAAAAGACATAGCTGTAAATGCCAACAAAGCAAAGAGTGACTTTTTGTCCAATATGAGTCATGAGATACGAACGCCGATGAATGCAATTTTAGGTTTTGCTGAACTTCTTGATAAAAGAGTAGAAGATAAAAAATCAAAATCATTTATTAAAACTATTCGCTCTTCAGGACAAACACTTCTATATTTAATCAATGATATTTTAAACCTCTCAAAAATAGAATCAGGAAAACTTGAATTAGTAAAAAGTAGAGTAAATATACAAAATATATGTGAAGAAACTATAAATATTTTTAAATTGCAAGCTAAACAAAAAGGTCTGCAATTACAACTAGACATTAATAAAGAGATGCCAAAAGCTATATTGATTGATTCAATAAGATTGAGCGAAATACTAATAAACTTAATAGGAAATGCGATTAAGTTTACAGAAGAAGGCTATGTAAAATTAGTTGTAAATGTTGATGAAGTATATGAACATACCAGTAAAGTTGATCTAACTATAAGAGTTGAGGACAGTGGTATAGGAATAGAAAAAATTAATCAAGATAAAATTTTTAATATATTTGAGCAGACAGAAAATCAAGACGTTAAAAAGTATGGTGGCACTGGACTCGGTCTTGCTATTAGTAGAAAATTATCAAAACTAATGGGTGGATCACTTGAAGTTGAGAGTGTGCTGGGTAAAGGGTCTAGTTTTATTATTGAATTTAAGAGTATTGATATAGCTTCTGTAAGTGATGAAGAACACGTTAGAGAGAGTGAAGAAATTGAAGAGAATATAAAATTTGAAAAATCAGTTGTTTTAGTTGTAGATGATGTTCAGGAGAATCGAGACTTGGTTAGAGAGAGTCTAGTCGAAGCAGGTGTAGAAATATTAGAAGCAGTTAATGGAAAAGAAGCAATAGAAGTTTTCAATCGTAAAGATATTGATTTGATATTAATGGATATTAGAATGCCGATTATGGATGGATATACGGCAACTAAGCTTATTAAAGCATCTAGTTCAGTCCCAATTGTTGCATTAACAGCATCTATAATGCAAGATGAACTTAAAAAACTAGAGGATGAAAGGTTTGATGGATACTTAAGAAAACCAGTTTCAAAAAAAGCCTTATACAAAGAAATATCAAAGTTCTTAGATTTTAAAAGCACTCCTTCTTCTTCTGAAAAAAGTATAGATGACATCAGTGTTGATAATACTGAGAATTTAATAATATTTTTAAATCGTGTAGAAAAAGAAATAGAAGAATTATATGTAGAAGCTTTACAAACAAATGATATAAACAAAATAGAAAATTTTGCTTTAATATTAAAAGAAATAGCTTCTGAGTATATGATAAACTATATCATAAAATATTCTGAAGAACTTTTAGAAAAAGTTGACTCGTTTGACATAACTGGGATAAGTCTAATGTTAGACAAATATGAAAATATAATTAAAGATTTAAAATCTAAATTATAGTTTTGAAAACTACAGTATAATTACGAAAAAATTTACAAAGGTCAATTAAATGTCAACATATATTTTTGGACATACAAATCCTGATTCTGATTCTATCGTTGGGGCTATCTCTCTTGCATATCTTAAAAATCACCTTGGTGAAGAGTGTATACCGACACGTCAAGGTGAAATATCTCCTGAGACTGAGTTTATACTAAATAAGTTTGGAGCAGATGTACCTGAGCTTAAGACTTCTTATGCTGGTGAAAAAGTTTATATAGTTGATTTTTCTGATTTAGGACAAGCTCCTAAAGATATTATGGAAGCTACTATTTTAGGAATATATGATCATCATAAACTTGGTGACTTAACTACTTCTACTCCGCTAGAGTGCTGGATCAGACCTATTGGTTGTTCAAACACTGTAATTAAAGAAGCTTATGATTATCACGGTGTAGAGATTCCAAAAGATATTGCAGGAATGATGCTATGTGCAATCCTAAGTGATACTGTAATCTTTAAATCTCCAACATGTACTAAAATAGATACTAAAGCAGTTAAAGAACTAGCAGCTATAGCTGGAGTTGAAGACTACAAAGCTCTTGGTATGGAGATGTTCATTGTTAAATCTGCAGTAGAGGGCGCAACTGCTCGTGCATTAAATACTCGTGATTACAAAGAGTTTGCAATGGGTAACGAGAAGTTAGGTGTTGGACAACTTGAAGTAGTTGATTTAAGTGTGTTTGATAAGATGAAAGATGATCTTTTTGCAGATATGAAAAAGTTAAAAGAAGAGGGTGGTTTACACTCAGTAATCATTCTTTTAACAGACATCATGAAAGAAGGGTCTCAACTTCTTGTAGTTAGTGATGATGAGAGTAAAATAGAGAGTGCTTTTGATTGTAAACTAGAAGACTCTCAAGTTTGGCTAGACGGTGTTCTTAGCCGTAAGAAACAAGTTATTCCTTTCTTACAACCTCAATTTTAATTCTACTGAATTATAAACCTATTAAAATAAACTTCTTCTACCTCTCCATCTGAGAGGTGGTTATTTATATTATTAACCAACTCTTTTTTCATTAGATTATTTGCTACGGTAGCGTTTTTACTACCAGAAATCGTATGTATAACAGCACTTCTTAAAATATCACCTTTAGCGATAATTTCTTCTTCAACACTATCCCCGCTTAACCAGCTATTACTTTTTTTCTCTTTGAATTTTAAAGATATATTTGCAGTTAGTTTTCTGTTTCCAGAGATATTTACAGTAAAATCACCAAGACTAGCCATACTGCCTTCTTTAATTTTTACTTTTGTAGTGTAGTAACGCTCTTTAGCTATTTTTTCTTTTTGTTCAGATGGACCTTTCATTCTGCTTCTTACATCACTGATACTATTGTCTTTTTCATCATATTTTTGTATCTTGCTAAAATCTGACTTAGAGACACCATATACAAGTAGCATCCCTACAATAAGTGTTACAATGATGCCTATAAGTATTTTTACAACTTTTTGAAACATTAATATCTCCTACTCAACATAGAGGTAGCGTTTAATTTTTTTAGTTGGAGTTTTTATAAACGGTTCTATCTGTTCAACAAATTTATTTACTTTAGAAAAAGATGCAACTTGAGTGTTTACATCAACTCTTAACTCTTCTAAAAAGTTTGCTATATCTTCTTTAACCTTAGCATCTGAAGCTCTATCTGCTTTAAACATCTCATCAATCATCTCATAGTCTAAATGTACTCTTGCTATTAGTTTAGAATCCTGCTCCATTACAAGTGAATCAAGAACAGCTTCGTTTTGGTTAATAACAGCTTCTATCTGTTCTGGATAGATGTTTTCCCCACCTGAGCCGATTATTACATTTTTGCTTCGTCCACTGATAAATAAAAATCCGTCTTCATCCATATAGCCTAAGTCTCCGGTTAAAAACCATCCATCTTCCATGACTTCTTTTGTTTTTTCTTCATCTTTGTAGTAACCAAGCATCACGCTGGGAGATTTAACTATGATTTCTCCTTCACCTGTTTTTGGATCTTTGTCTTTTATCTTAACTGTTACACCATAAAAAGGAGTTCCTGTTGATTTTACTTTAACAATGCCATCTATAATCGAGCCACCGGCAATAAGAGGAGATGTCTCTGTTAAGCCGTAACCAATAATATAAGGAAACTCTGCTTCCATTAGAAACTGCTCTACAAAAGGAGATAGAGCTGCTCCTCCTATACCGAAGAATCTTACTCTTCCACCAAATGTTTCTATCAGCTTTTTTCCAGCAGCTTTGTTTAGTATTTTTCTGAAAAATGGTATTTTATATAGATGCTTTAGAATAAATGAACTGTTAAATTTAGCTAGAACTTTGTTCTTGTAGATTTTTTCTATGATTAAAGGAACGCTTAACATCATAGTCGGTCGTACAACACTAAATGCTTTTAAAAGTACACTAGGAGTTGGTACCTTATCTATGTAATGAACACTACTGCCATGAAGTATGGGAACTATTAAACCAACTGTACACTCTAGAGTATGTGCCAAAGGAAGTATAGATAAGAAAATATCACTCTTATGTATTGTAATTTTAGAAAATGATGAAAGAGCATTTGTAACAAGATTTTTATGAGAGAGCATTACTCCTTTAGAATGTCCTGTTGTGCCAGAAGTGTATATGATTGCCGCTAAGTCATCTTCTTTTGGCTCTGTAATCTTAATAGAAGATTTAGAGATTTTTTGCTTTAGTTGAGATATATAACTTTGATTGCTTATCTCTTCAATTATCTCAAGTTTTTCCAAGTTTATTACCAGTTGTATATTTAAATCGTTGGCATCTTCAATCGTTGGTAAAAATTTATCTGATACAAAAACAGCTTTAGCTTCTGAGTGTCTAATGATATGGTGAACATCAGAAGGATGAAAATCTGGAAGAATAGGAACAATAACAGCATTAAAATAAGTAACAGAAAAGTAAGCTACTGCCCAGTTAGGCATATTTTCACTTAAAAGTACAACTTTATCACCTTTTGAGATACCGCTTTTTTGAAGTAGTTGTACTGTTGCTTTAACTTTTTCGTTTAGTTGATTATAGCTCATAGGCTCTTCGCCTACCTTCGCCAGTGAGGGCTCCTCTCCATATCTATTTACAGATCTGTCGAATAGTCTTGGAAGTGTAAAGTTTTCTAAATTTTCATATGGGTAGTTCATCTATAATCTCTTATTTTAAATTGATTTAGTATTATTATACATAAATATTAGAAAAATTGGATTAGCTTGAGCAGAAGAAGTAAAACACAACAACCAGCGCGAAACACCGTAACATTTAGTGAAAAAGATTTCCTGCCTACGACTAGAGCAGAGATGGATGCCTTAGGCTGGGATCAGTGTGATGTGATTTTAGTTAGTGGAGATGCATATATTGATTCTCCATTTATCGGTGTAGCTATGGTTGGTCGCATGCTGGAGCGTCTTGGTTATAAAGTAGGTATGATAGGTCAGCCTGATATCAAAAGTGATGTTGATATTAAGAGACTTGGTGAGCCTAGACTCTACTGGGGTGTAAGTGGCGGCAGTGTTGATAGTATGGTTTCAAACTATACCGCTACAAAGAAGTTTAGAAACTCTGATGACTATACTCCTGGCGGGAAAAATGACAAAAGGCCAGATCGTGCTCTTAGTGTTTACTGTAATCTTATCCGCCAACACTTTAAAGGTACAGTTCCGTTAGTCCTTGGCGGTATTGAAGCAAGTTTGCGAAGAGTTACTCACTATGATTATTGGGTTGACAAGCTCAAAAAACCGGTTATCTTTGATGCTAAAGCCGATATACTTATCTATGGTATGGGTGAAATAGCACTAGAACAAGTAACAGCTGCTCTGGCATCTGGAGATGATTATAGAGATATACGAGGTGTTTGTTATATTTCAAAAGAGCCTGTTCATGAATATATACAACTCCCATCACATCAAGAGTGTTTAGATGATAAAGAGAAGTATATAGACCTCTTTGATGATTTCTATGATAACAATGACCCCATAAGTGCAAAAGGACTTTGTCAGCCTGTAGATAGCCGTTACCTTATTCAAAATCCTCCATGTGATTACTTGGATGAAAGAGAGATGGATGCTAACTCTAATTTGCCATTTACAAGAGAGTTGCATCCTTACTATGCAAAGATGGGCAAGGTAAAGTGTTTAGAGACAATAAAGTTCTCTATCATGACTCACCATGGATGCTGGGGAGAGTGTAACTTCTGTGCTATTGGTGTTCACCAAGGTAGAACAATCCGTACTCGCACAGAGGGAAACATACTTGAAGAAGCAAAAGAGTTCAACAAGTACAAAGACTACAAAGGCATCATAAGTGATGTTGGAGGTCCAACTGCTAACATGTACGGATATGAGTGTGGGAAGAAGCTTAAAAAGGGTACATGTGATGATATTCGTTGTGTAGATGCTGATCGTCTATGTAAGGTTATGCATGTTGACCATGGAAGAAATATAAACCTGCTTAGAAAAATAAGAGAAGTGGACGGTGTCAGAAAAGCCTTTGTAGCATCTGGTGTTAGATATGACCTAATTACTGCAGATAAAAAGCATGGATACTCTTACTTAAAAGAGATGGTTGACCATCACATATCAGGACAGATGAAAGTTGCCCCTGAACATACACAACAACATGTTCTTGAACTTATGGGTAAACCTGGCAAAGAGACACTGGTTGACTTTAAAAAGATGTATGATAAGTTAAATAAAGAGTCCGGAAAACCACAGTTTTTAACTTACTATCTTATTGCAGCGCATCCGGGATGTGAAGAAAAAGATATGCATGAGTTAAAGAGATTTACAACAGACGAGTTAAAGATGAATCCAGAACAGGCTCAGGTATTTACTCCTACTCCTGGAACTTACTCGGCTGTTATGTATTATACAGAGTTAGATCCAAAAACTCGTAAGAAAATCTTTGTAGAAAAAGATACAAAAAGAAAAGAAAAACAGAAGCAGATTGTAGTTAAAAAAGATAGCTTTTGTAGTGGATTTGCTTCTTAAATATTGTTACGAAGTCAGTTTATTTATAGTTTTAAAAAACTCAGAGACTAAGTTTTTTTGTTGAGTCAACTCTGCGACATATTGATCGTATGTTTTACCTTCTTTCATAAGATATTTGATAAGATAATCTTGTGAAGCATGGATTCCATATTTTGCTTCTATATTTCTGAGTCTTTTGTACAGAGGCTCTATGGCTCTTATTGCATTTTTTGGAGCAGCGTGTAAAATTGCTAAATATCCATCACTCTCTTTAGTTACTGGATGATACTTTTTTTCAAAGAAAGTTGTAACCCAATAGTATTTTCCATCTTTAGCTCTGTTTTTTACAATCATTGATACATTGTTATCATCTTTGATTCGATCCCACATAAGTTTAAACATTACTTTTGGCATATCAGGATGACGAATTATATTGTGTGGAGAGCCAAGAAGCTCCTTTTTTGAATATCCACTAACCTCACTAAAATAAGGATTTGTATATTTAATTGTTCCCTTGAGATCTGTTGTACTTAATATACATTTTACATCGTCTAATACAATTTCATGAGATAAGTTATGATTTTTTTGCAGTGTCATAAGAACTCCTATAATGGGATATACAGCCATAAATTATTTCAATTTTAATATAAGTTTTCTTAATTAAACTTAATGAAAATAATTAAATAAGAGCATTGAAATTTGGATAAAAAATACACTTTTGAATAAATTAATGCAAAAATTGTTCCAACTCTTACATTGCTCTCAGTTTTAATATTCTACAATACACCAATAAATAACTAGAAAGTATGAAAAATGAGAATTGATAAATTTTTAAATTCAGTAAATATAACTAAACGTCGCTCCGTCGCTCAAGACATGATAAGTAATAAAGTTGTTTTGATAAATGAAATAGTAGCAAAAGCTAGTAAAAACGTTGACGTAGGCAGTATTATAAGTATTATCTATCTTAATGAAACAAAAAAATATGAAGTACTTCAAATCCCTACAACAAAATCAACACCAAAATCACTGCAAGATCAATATATAAAGGAAGTGTAATGACTTATAAAGAAGCAAAAGAGCAATTTACTTCACTTTTTAATGATGAGATGAGTGATGATGAGATGCGAGAGTTCTTAGTTAGCATGAAACTTGATGAAAATACATCTGTAGAAGCAATAGCTGCTGCTGCTGAAGTGATGAGAAGTAATGCAATCCCTTTGCCTATATCTGGAGAACTTCGTCGTAAGGCAATAGATATAGTTGGTACTGGAGGAGATAAAATCGGAAGTTTTAATATCTCTTCTACTGTTGCACTTTTAGTTGCTGCATCTGGAAGTTATGTTGCAAAGCATGGAAGTCGCTCTGTTACTTCAAAATCAGGTAGTGCAGATATGTTCGAAAAGCTTGGAGTCAGACTTGATCTGAGTATTGAAAACAGTGCCAGACTTTTAGAGGAATCAGGCTTTACTTTTATGTTTGCACAAAATCATCATCCTGCAATGGAATTTATTATGCCTGTTAGAAAAAGCATCCCTGACAAGACTATATTTAACATACTTGGACCTTTAACAAATCCTGCCGGTGTCGAGAAGTCATTGCTTGGTGTATTTGATAAAGCGTTTGTACCAAAAATGGCAGAAGCACTAAAAATAAACGGTGCAAAATCTACCATGGTCGTAAGTTCAAAAGAGGGTATGGATGAGATCAGCATCTCTAATATCACATATGCATCAAGACTTCACAAGGGGCAAGTTCATGAGTTTAAAATAGATCCCCAAGAGTATGGAATAAAACGAGCTCCCCTTAGTGCTATTGTTGGTGGAGATGCATCTTTTAATGCTGGAATTTTGCACAATATTTTTAATTCAGTGGCTACGGATGCACAGAGAGATATTGTACTTATTAATGCAGCATCTGCGCTTATGGTCGATGGAATGGCTAGGGATATTCAAGATGGGCTTGAAATTGCACGTGAAGTGATAAAAAAAGGAAAAGCCAAAGAGAAATTGAAACAAATCATAGAGATTTCAAACAAATTATGATAGATTATCAACTAAAATTAGATGAACTTCACACTTTAGTGAAGGAAATTAGCGAAAAATTTCAAAATGGAGTCATTATTTTAAAAGGTGACTTAGCATCTGGTAAGACAACATTTGTAAAAGCTTTAGCTTTGCATCTAGGTGTAGATGATGATGTGACTTCTCCTACATTTTCTCTGCAGCAATGCTATGGAAATAGAATTTTTCACTATGATATTTATAATCATGGTATAGAACATTTTATATCTTTAGGTATGTTAGAAGAGTTAGACAGAGATGGACTTCATTTAGTAGAGTGGGGTGATGACAGACTTGTTGATATCTTAGAGTCTGCAGGTATAAAAACATTAACGATTACAATTGGAAAACTAGATAATAATAGTAGAAATTATAAGGTAGATTATGCACACGCTTAAAGCAGTTGACTTAAAGAAAAGAATAAAAGATTTAGAAATAGTAAAAGGGATGAGTCTTGAGGTGAGTAGTGGAGAAGTTGTTGGACTTCTTGGACCAAATGGTGCCGGGAAGACTACTACTTTTTACATGATTTGTGGGCTTGTTGAAGCTAGCGGTGGTGAAGTATTTTTTGATGGTGAGAACCTATCAAATATGCCACTTCATCAAAGAGCAATCAAAGGTATTGGTTATCTTCCTCAAGAAGCTTCTATATTTAAAGACTTAACAGTTGAAGATAATCTTATGGTAGCTGCACAAGTTGGCATTGAAGGCAAAGAAGCACAAGAAGCGAGAATCTTAGAACTTTTGGATATGTTTAATATTGAACCGATTCGTTACCGTAAGGGTATTAGCCTTAGTGGTGGTGAAAGACGTCGTGTAGAAATAGCAAGAGCTCTTGTTAATAAACCAAAGTTTTTACTTCTTGATGAGCCATTTGCAGGTGTTGACCCTATTGCTGTTATGGATATTCAAAAGGTAATACATCAGCTTGTATCTTATGATATAGGTGTGCTTATAACAGACCATAATGTTCGTGAGACTTTAGCTGTATGTGATAGAGCCTATGTTATTAAAGCAGGAGAGCTTCTGGCTTCTGGAACTAGTGATGAAATAGGACAAAATGCAGATGTGCGTACACACTACTTAGGTGAGGGATTCAAACTCTAAGGAGTTTATCATAATATGGCAGGATTAAGACAAAATACCAGCGTAGAGACAAAGCATAAACTTTCGAATACTCTACGTAACTGGCTGCCTATTTTGCACTCCAGTCTGGGTGATCTTAGTGATGCTATGGCCCCTTTTATAGAGTCTAACCCTGTTGTAGAAATAGAGTCCGGTTATGAAGATGATTTTGAGAAAAGAATCCCTAAAAAAATCATAAGCGGACAAGTAAGCAACTCACGTACTGAGCAGATAGAAGCTTTAACAATACAGAAAAAATCTCTTTATGAAGTTTTGGATGAGCAGATAGGCAAACCACTTTTCCCAACTCCAGTCTCTCAGGAAGTGGCATTTTTTGTTGTGGAAAATTTAGATGAAAATGGTTACTACGAGGGTGATAGTGAGTCATTTTGCAGTAAAAACGGCATCTCAATAGATGAATTTGAAAAAATTCGACTTAGATTCGCTCATTTAGAACCTGTTGGAATTGCCGCAAAAGATTTAGCAGAATCTTTTTTATTTCAATTAGATTCTTCAGATATAAGTGATGAAGCTTATCCACTATGTGTGGAAATTATAAAAGATATACAGGCTATACATAACTTTTCAGACAAAGAACATTTTAGTGAAGTTATGCGAGTACTTGGGACATTTAAAAACCCTCCGGCAATTGAGTATCAAGAAGAGTCTGCTCATGTAGTTCCTGATCTTATGATATTTTTTAATGACGAAAACTCTATAGAGATAAAGCTAAACGATGCATATTATCCGACTATAAAAATAGATAGTAACTATGCTGTTGAGCATGAGTTTATTACCCAAAAGATAAAAGAGGCTAAAAGCTTGGTAGATGCACTAGACATGAGACGTGCAACACTCTACAAAGTCGGTCTTATGATAGTTGAATACCAGTATGAGTTTTTTACGGGTGGGCAGGTTATGCCACTTACATTAAAGACTCTTGCTGATGAATTTGGACATAACCCATCAACTATATCACGTGCAATTGCTAACAAGTACATTGCCTGTGACAGAGGAGTATTTGCCATGAAAGAATTCTTTACAACTGCAATAGATGAAGATGTATCAAATGCAGCTATTAAAGAGTTCCTTGTTGGTTTAGTAAAACAAGAAAGTCGTGAAAAACCTCTTAGTGATATGAAACTCCTAGATTTGATTCAAGATAAATTCAAAGTAAAAATGGTTAGACGTACTATTGCTAAGTATAGAAAACAGCTAAATATAGCCGGCTCAAGTGAAAGGAAAAAACTCTATCATTTACATTAAAAAAAGACTGGACGAAGAAGCAAAAAAGCGTAACAACGCAGATGAAGTCTCCGTCGATAAATTGGACCCAATTTTAGTAGCGCATCGCTACAGAGATCCTACTATTTCACTTATCTGTGCACTCTTTGCATACGGTAATGTTAAGCAGATAGTTAAGTTTTTAGATTCTTTGGATTTTTCGTTGCTAACAAAAAGTGATGATGAAATAAAAGAAGCTCTGAAAAACCACTATTACAGGTTCCAAAAGAGTGAAGATGTTATAGCTCTCTTTATTGCCCTAAAGCGCCTAAATGAGACTACAACTCTTGAAGAAGTTTTTGTAGATGCTTATAACACAAGCTCTAACGTTATAGATGGAATAAATGCTCTTATAGAGATGCTAATATCTCTCTACCCTCATAATACACAAGGGTATAATTTTTTGACCTCAAAAATCACAACAAAGACAAAAGGGGCCGGTGCCCTAAAGAGATGGATGATGTTTCTTCGATGGATGGTTAGAGAAGACAATATCGATATGGGTTTATGGAGTGGTGTTAGTAAAAAAGATCTGATTATGCCTCTTGATACTCATACTTTTAATGTCTCCAAAAAACTTGGATTACTACAGAGAAAAACATATGATCTTCAAGCTGCCATAGAACTTACAGAGACACTGCGAAGTTTCGATAAAGATGACCCTTTAAAGTATGATTTTGCACTCTATCGCATAGGACAAGAGAAGATTCTATAATATAAATGAGACTTTTTAGCTACTTTTATTAATTGTTAATTAATAAATGTGTATATTAAGTCAAAGGACATTTATGCGACAGATTATTTTAATCTTTTTACTTACTCTTGGCCTGTTCGCCAAAACAATAACTCCAAATGAAGTTTACACTCAGGCAATGCTTATTTCAGATGAAACACATTACTTACTTAAACATTATGGCATCAAGCATGATCATGATGGCATTGTAAGTCGTACTGCTATAAAAACACAACTCAAGCCACGCAATGTTTGGCAGATGACTTATGAGATAGCTATTAAGATGAATATTCTTAGAACTGCCCATAAGCTACCTATCATAGAACCGGTTAATATGTCTCCTGTACTTAACTTAAACCCTGATCTAGTGTATGAACAGACACAAAGAATATTGACTGAGATAAAGATATTTAAATATAGAATGGGCATAAAAAACAGAGAGTTAAAGGAAAAGATATATACAAATAAAACACCATTGGATGTTTTTAATCTTCTTCGAAAAATCAGCGCTTCTTTTGATGAACTAAATCAAGCAGAATTTACACCATCTTATGTATTTGGTGAAACAATGCGCGTGTATGATGATCTAACCGAAATTCTGGCGCATCTAAAAATAAAAGATAATACTATTCCGACAGCCAGAAATGATAAAGCTACGCCAAAAGACACATTTAAAGTATCTATGAATATTTTAACAAAGATAAAACAGATACAGTTTTCTATGGGGGTAGAGAGCGTTGATTTTTCAGTATTTAAGAAAGATGAGCTAACACCAAGTGATGTCTTTACTATGAGTCAAATGATTATAGCTGAACTTCAAACTATTAAGGCATATATAGGGTTGGAACACTATATAACACCTGCTGCTACAACTTACACAGGTAAAACACCTACTGATGTTGAGCAATTGATGAATTGGAACCTTAGAAAAGTATCATTGATTGATATAAAAGCAGGGGAATAATATGAATTTAAATATGTCACTGCAAAATAAGATATTTTCTATTTTTATTGTTGTGTTAACTCTTGGTATTGGCTTTGTTGGATGGTATGGATATAAAACTGCTTCTGAAGGTTATATTGAAAGTGCCTATAAGCTTAGTGAACGTGATACAAATAATCTTACTATTGAGATAGAAGGAAACTTGGGGCATGTTACAAAAGATGCACTCTATATAAAAGAGTTTTATGCCCTTAAAAGATATATGATCTGGAAATCAATGTCTGTAGATACAAAAGCACAAATGTGGAAAGATATATTCTCAGATGCACTGCTGGACTTTTTAAAAGCACAAAAAGACTACTATAAAATTAGAGTAGTTGATTTAGATGGAAAGGAACTGCTTGTAGTCAAGTATGATGAAAAGAGTAATAGCGCCTATTTGTTGGCAGATTCAGAGCTTCAAAATAATAGTGGAAGAAACTATTTAGAAGTGCCTAAGACACTAAAGAAAGATGAGTTCTTTATATCAGATATGAATCTAAATATTGAATATGGAAAGATTGAACAACCTTTTATTCCTGTTGTAAGATATTCTACACCTATCATCAGTGATAATGGAAATATGATAGGAGTTTTTGTAGTAAATATCTATGCGAATAATATACTTAATATTGTTAATCAAGCGTCTATTAATGGTGCTAAAAAAGGTTTTTCTTACTTTTTAATAGACAAAGAGGGAAATTACCTCTTTAATAAAGATGAGAGTAAGACATGGGGTTCTCAGATAAAAGGAAAGTCGAACTTTAATGATGATCATTTTAATCTAAAGAAGTTCATGAAAGACAAATCAAAAGGAACTTTTATACATAACAATAAGATTTACTCTTATCGCGCAGTTCATCCGCTGAAGCAAAACAGTGAGAACTATTGGTACGCAATTTCAAGTGTGGATACGAATATTGCACTTGAGAAGTTAGATGATTTTAAACAGTTATTTATCTTTATATTACTATTTGTAGTAATTATTAGTTTCTTTATTATTAAGTTTTATTTATTAAAAATAACAACGCCATTAGCTCAGGTAACTTCTCAACTAAAAGCACTCTCAAGGGGTGAAATTAAAAAAGAAGAGATCAACTATAGCGGTAATGATGAAATAAGTGAGATAGTAAATTCAACTCAAAAAGTTATAGATGCTATTGAGACAACAATATCTCAAGCTAATGCAGTTGCAGATGGTGATTTTTCTAAGGAGATAGAACTTCTTGGTAAGAATGATCAACTTGGTCTTGCAATTACAGATATGACAAAAAGACTCAAAGAGATAACTTCTTTAGCTAAAAAACTCTCTACTGGAAATTATGATACAAAAATCATTGCTAAAAGCAGTGAGGACAGACTTGGTATGGCGCTAATTGATATGATTAAATATCTTGAAGTAGTAGCAAGTGTCGCTGAGTCAATTGCTGAAGGTAATATTGATGTAGATTACAAAATCGTCGGTGAGGAGGATAGGTTAGGTATTGCAATGCTTAAAATGATTGCTTACCTAAGAGGAATAGTCTCTCAAGCTGATGCCATAACTAAAAATGATTTTTCTAAGAATATTGAAGTGAAATCAAAAAATGATGAGCTAGGTATTGCTCTTGGCATCATGACTAATATGCTACAAGAAAATGATATAAAAAATAAAAATGAAATCTACTTTAGCGATGGTATTGGTGAGTTTAGCGATAAACTTACAGGTATTAGTGACACTATGGAACTCTCTAAAAAAGCTATAACAATGGCAAGCAGATATGTAGATGCTTGTAGTGGTGTCGCATATATTTATGACAAAGAAAAAGGTGAACTTGGTCTTATCGCATCGTACTCGTTTAATCCAAAAGACAGTTCTTCAAACATATTTAAACTAGGAAATGGAGTAATCGGGCAAGTTGGATTAGAGAAGAAATCTATTCTTCTTAAAAACGTAGAAAACGAGCACTATGATGTGAAAACAGGCACAACCCTATCAAAGCCCAAGGAAGTATTTGTTCTTCCCCTCATCCATGAAGGGGAACTCTTTGGTGTTGCAGAGCTTATGACTTTTGAAAGTTTCAGCAAGGTGCAAAAAGATTATCTTAAAAAGGCCTCTGAAATCTTTACAACATCACTTTTCGCTGCTACTCAAAATATGCAGATAAAAGTATTACTTGAAGATTCTAAGCGAGCTTATGAAGAGCTGCAAGTGCAGAGTGAAGAACTTCAGGAATCAAACGTTCAGATGGAGGAGCAACAGCAGCAGCTCACTCTTCAAGCCAAAAGTATGAAAATTAAAAACGATGAATTGCTTCAGGCTAAAGAAGACCTTGATAAGAGAGCAGATGATTTAGAAAAAGCCAGTAAATATAAAAGCGAGTTCTTGGCAAATATGTCGCATGAACTTCGTACTCCGCTTAACTCGATTATATTACTCTCAAAACTCCTTACTCAAAACAAGAAAGAGACATTGAGTGATAGTGATGTATCAAAAACTTCGGTTATACATAAAGCAGGTAACGACTTACTACTTCTTATCAATGACATTTTGGACTTAAGCAAGATAGAATCTGGGAATATGGAATTAAATGAGAGTGAATTTGATACTAGCGAAATTAGAGAAGAGATTGAAGGTCTTTTCTCTGAAGTAGCAAAAGAAAAAAATCTAAATTTTGAGGTAAGAGATAGTTTTAACAGAAGTTTTATAGTTGATAAAACAAAACTGCTGCAAATTATTAAAAACCTTCTCTCTAATGCATTTAAGTTCACAAAATCAGGGGAAGTGTCTCTTTCTGTATTTAAGAAAAATAGAGATATAGTTTTTGAGGTGTCAGACACGGGTATAGGCATCCCAGAAGCTAAACTAGCTCTTATCTTTGAAGCGTTTAAGCAGGTTGATGGAAGTATAAGCAGAGAGTATGGCGGAACGGGGCTTGGTCTTTCTATAAGTAAAACATTCATAAACTTGATGGGTGGGCGTATAGAAGTAGATTCAAAAGAGGGTATAGGCTCCAGCTTTTTGGTAATTCTTCCAATTGAAAAAGATGACTATGAGAAAGAAACTTCAAGCAAGATAGAAGTCACAGATATTATTCTTGCAGATGATGAGATAGAACTATTTGACAAAGAACTTTTAAAGTCTAAGAACATCCTAATAGTAGATGATGACAGTAGAAATATTTTTACTCTCTCTTCAGTAGTTCAAGAACTTGGAGCGGATACATACAGTGCCTTAAACGGTGAAGATGCATTTAAACTTCTAGAAGAGGAAGAAGCAAATATGGATGTTATTCTTATGGATATTATGATGCCTATTATGGACGGATTAAAAACCATTGAGAAGATTAAAGCAGATGAAAGATTTAAACATATTCCTATCATCGCAGTAACTGCAAAAGTCATGAAAGAAGATAAGAGAATGTGCTATGAAGCCGGTGCAAATGATTATCTTGCAAAGCCAATAGACCAAAATGCTCTTATCTCTATGTTAAAAGCGTGGAGCAAGTAGTTGTTAAAGTTTGTAAAGCAGGGTAGAGAGTGCAAGATAGAGATTTATGACAATGTAAGTAGTGAAGAAGTTCTTCAACTTAAAGAGCTTTTGGATGAAAGTTTTTATCTCTTTAGCATAAACTTTGCGCGTATATATAATATACCGGCTTCTCTTGTAGAATTGCTGTACGAATACATAGAAGTGCTACAAAAAAATATAAACATAGTGGTAAATAAAAGTAGGCTCTCTAGATACTTGAACTATGTAGGTCTAAAGGGTATATTTGTATCTAAGATAAAAGATAGACAGAGTACAAATCCAAATATAAATATAATAGCTATTGGCGGAAGTGCAAATAGCAGTGCAAAGATTATAGAGATACTCTCAAATATTGATACTACAAAATTTGCAATTTTTTTAATTCAGCATATCGATCCTCTAAAAGATGGCATCTTTGATGAGATATTAGAAAACTACGTAGATAGTAATATCTTCTATGCATCTGAAGGAATGGATGTAAAAGTAGGGCAGATATATTTGGCCTCTAAAGATAGACATATGACTGTTAAGAATTCTAAAATACATTTAGAAGATTCTGCTCTTAAAAATGGAGCAAGACCATCTATATCTGTTAGCTTTGAATCTTTGAGCCAAGAGTATAAAGATAATTTTTGTGGAATTATTACTTGCGGATATGCAACAGACGGTGTTGACTCTCTTGCAACTCTAAAAAGGAACAACTCCGTTGTCTTAGTTCAGAACCCTGATGATTGTGAGGCCAGCTCAATTCCTAAACAAGCAAAGAATCAAAAAATATATAACTTTATATTTGACACAAGAGATATAGCTTTTTATCTAAGATGTATGAGTCTACAATATGATACTCTTGATGAGTGGATAACTTTTCTTTTTGATGCAATATACACTAGATATGAGTACGATTTTAGGCTTTACCAAAGAGATTCTGTGAAGAGAAGAGTTGAGCAGTTTATGATAAAGCATAGAATAGTTGACGTAAAGACATTTGTTGTTTTAGTGATCTTTGACAAGTCTGCCTTTAAATCTCTTTTTTTAGACCTTTCCATAAATGTAACAGAGTTTTTTAGAGATGTAGAAGCTTCTAAAAAAATGATTGAAATCATCAAAAAAGAGCACAAAAACTGTTACAATATAAAAATATGGAGTGCAGGTTGCAGCAGTGGAGAAGAGGTTTATTCTACGGCTATTATCTTAAATGAGTTGGGGTTGCTGCATAAGAGCATACTGTATTCAACAGATTTTAATCCAATAGTAATTGAAGAAGCAAAAAATTCTATTTACTCAATAGAGCGCTTTAACAAGGCAAAAAAAGCTTACGAAGAGTTAGGCTTTAAGATGCCACTAGAGAACTACTTTGAGATAAATACAAAGTTTGTAAAAGTAAAAGAATATGTAAAACAGAATGTGCTGTTTTTTGTACATAATTTAGAAAAGGACAGTGTGTTTAATGAGTTTGATATGATTGAGTGTAAAAATGTAATGATTTATTTTAACGAAGAACTAAAGCAAAATATTTTTAAGATGTTTTACGATTCACTAAAGTTTGGTGGTCATCTACTTTTAGGACCAAGTGAGAAGCTCCCTGCAAACTTTGAAGACAGGTTTGAAGTATGTGATGATGTAAATAAGATATATAGGAAAGTGGCTTAATGAAGAGAGTTTTATGTGTTGATGATATAGAAACAAATCTTTTTACTTTAGAAGCTCTTTTTGAGACTCATCATAGTGATAAGTACGTTGTAGTTACAGCAATGTCTGGAAAAGAAGCACTAGAGATTTTACTTTGCCAAAAAATAGATATGATACTGCTTGATGTAATGATGCCAGAACTTGACGGCTATGAGACTGCAAAACTTATTCTTAGCAATAAAAAGACAAAAGATATCCCGATTATCTTTATAACAGCGAAAAAAGATCAGGACACAATCTCTAGATGCTACGATGTTGGTGGCGTTGACTATTTGAGTAAGCCATATAATGAGCAAGAGTTGTTTGTAAGAATAAAGTTTCATCTTGATATGGTTGAAAATAAAAGAGTTTTAGAAGTTGAGAAAAAATTTACTCAAGATATCTTAGACATGCAAGATAATTTAGTCGTTATTTCAGATGGGAAAAAGGTTGTAAAGATAAATAGAGCTGTAACAAAGCTTTTTTGTCTTAAAAGCATTGATGACTTTATAGCTCAACATACATGTATTTGTTTCACATTTGTACATGAAGATGGATATTTTCACTTAGGTTTAGTAAATGATGATGAGCTTTGGATAGATGTATTGCTAGAGCAACTAAAATCAAAAGATGTTCTCGTCTTAATAAATGATATAGAAAATTCACAATTAAACTCGTTTGATATAAAAGCAAAAGTTTTTGGAAAAGATTTTCTTGTTACATTGACAAATATAACATCATTTGATGCCGAATCAAAATATAATGAGCATGAAGCATCTTACGACAGTCTTACAAATATTTATAACAGAACTAAGTTAAATAACCTTTTTACTATACAGATAGAGACAGCAAAAGTAAATAATAACACTTTTGCTTTTGTTATGCTCGACATTGATTACTTTAAAGCTGTAAATGATAATTATGGGCACTTAATCGGAGATGCAGTTTTAATACAGATGACAGATCTGATTAAGAAGCATATACGTGATAGTGATATCTTCGCAAGATGGGGTGGAGAAGAGTTTGTACTTCTTCTTCCACATGTAGGTTTGAAAAAAGCTGAGGAAATAGCGAACTATTTAAGAACTAAAATAGAAGCAGATAAGTTTCCAGAAATAGATAGCATTACCTGTAGTTTTGGTGTTACGTGCTACAAAGATGGAGATAACATAGACAGTATTATAAAAAGGGCAGATTCAGCTCTTTATGATGCAAAAGATGCAGGAAGAAACATAGTATGCACAGTCAGTTAATAAATAACTACAACATCCTGTGTGTTGATGATAATCAGAATAACCTTTTTACACTAAGTGCACTGCTTGAAAATAGTGGCAATATTAATGTCATAGAGGCTTTGGGTGCAAAGGCAGGACTTGATAAGTTGCTTTTGGAAAAGATAGATCTTATTCTTCTTGATGTTCAGATGCCTGAGATGAACGGTTTTGAAGTAGCAAGGCTTGTAAAAGCAAATAGGAAAACAAAAGATATCCCTATTATCTTTGTAACAGCCGTCTTTAAAAGTGAAGAGTTCATAAAAGAGGGCTTTGAGATAGGGGCTGTTGATTATTTAACTAAGCCTATAGATGATAATCAACTACTAAATAAGATAATGCTTTATTTAGAGATATTTGAAAAAAATCATAAGATTATGCAGAGTGAGAAAAAGTTTGTTGACATAGCTCAAAGTATTGGTGATGGTATTTATACTCTAGACCTAAACAATAAAGCCACTTTTATAAATAATCAGGCACTTAATAAGCTTGGGTTTGACTACAGAGAACTTATGGGAAAAGAGATTCATGATTATATTCACTATAAAGACATTAATAATAGACCTATAAAATCCAGTGAGTGTAAAATTCATAAAGCGATGATAAGTGGTGAAGCTTATAAAGATGACAATGAATATTTTATAAAAAAAGACGGTAGCTTTTTATCTGTCTCAGTACTCGCTACACCACTGTATATAGACAGTGAAATTGTTGGATCAGTTACGGTCTTTAGAGATAACACAGAAAAAGAAAAGATTCTCACACTAGAAGAAGAGAAGATTAAAAATCAAGAGCAGATAATTCATTCTATGATTGATATGATTGAGTCTCGTGACTCCTATACAGCCGGTCATACAAAAAGAGTTGCACACTATTGTGAGCTTATTGCAACCGAGATGCAATACTCTAAAGATGATATAAATCTCTTAAAAAAAGCAGCTTGGTTACACGACATAGGAAAAATATCTACACCTGACAGTGTACTTCTTAAGCCAAACAGATTAAATAAAGTAGAATATAAACTTATTCAAGAACACTTATCAAGTGGTTATGAGATGCTAAGCAAGATAGATGACTATAGAGTTATTGCAGATATTATGAGGGAGCATCATGAAAAGTACGATGGAAGTGGATATCCAAGAGGTTTAAAGGCAAACGCTATTATGCCGCTAAGCCGGATTATGATAGTGGCAGATGCTTTTGATGCCATGACAACTAACAGAGTTTATAAGCCTAAGAAAAGTCTGTCAGTTGCACTTCAAGAACTTGAAGATTTAAGTGCTGAGCATTTTCATCCAGAAGTAGTTGAGGCTTCTTTAAAGGCACTGGCTAATGTAGATGTAAGTGATGATACTTCTCAACTTCCTAAGACATCTATGGAAGAGCATAGATTTTCTTACTTTTACAAAGACAGACTTACTGATCTTTTTATCATAGACTATCTCTCTTTGATTTTAAGATACCATTTAGATTCTGATTCTGTATATCTTTACAGTGTTAAGCTCAATAACTTTACTGAGTACAACAGAAAATTTGGCTGGTCAAATGGCGATAAATTTCTTATAGCTTTCGCAAGTTTTATAGATAATCTTTATGATAATACTGTTGTATTTAGAATAGAGGGTGATGACTTTATGATTTTGAGTGAGATCAAAAGAGCAACTTTAAAAGAAGATATTCTAAAAAGTAATATTTTAAAAGATACACAACTTGGTCTTGGTGTTAGTGAAAAATATATTGAAAATATTAGAGCAAAAGATGAGAAAACACTATCTGAAGAGTTTAAAAAAGACCTTAGTTAGTGGATGTCAGGAGTAGATAATGATTATTTATATTCATGGTTTTAGTGGAAGTGGAGAAGGTGTTAAAGCCAGAGCTTTTAGAGAGTATTTTAAAAATAAAGGTGATAGTTATATTGCTCCATCTTTGTCCTATGTTCCAGACTTGGCTATAAAAACTTTAGAAGAATTAATTGAGTCTTATGATGGAGATGTAAAGCTTATCGGCTCTTCTCTTGGTGGTTTCTACTCTATCTATTTAGCTAATAAGTATAACTTAAAAGCAGTTCTTATAAACCCTTCAATACACCCATATATAACACTTAAGCAAGTGCTCGGGAGTGCTCCTAGTTTTTATGATGAGAGCAGTTTTACGTGGATGGAGTCTCATATTGAGATGCTAGAAAAGTATGAAACAAAAGTACAAAACCAGAGTGACTTTATGCTTTTGGTTCAAAAAGGTGATGAGCTGCTTGACTATAAAGAAGCTGTAGATAAACTACCAGAAGCCAAGGTTCTTGTCGAAGATGGTGGAAGCCATGGATTTGACGGTATAGAGAAACATTTTGAGGGAGTAAGTGTCTTTTTCTCCTTTTGAATAGTGTTCTTTATAAATTACTTTAACTATTTTCGATATAATCGTTGATAAAAATATACTACTATTTTAATATATTAAAAATTATGATAAAGGATAAAATATGGAATGCGAATTTCCTTCAGTTAATTCAAACAAACAAGAGATAAAAGAAATTTTTCAAGAGGTTAAGACTATTGCTGTTTTAGGTTTATCACCAGATCCTGAAAAACCAAGTTATAGAGTTGCTAAATATTTACAAGGAGAGGGTTTTAGAATAGTTCCTGTATATCCTAAAGAAGATACTATCTTAGGTGAAAAAGTTTACAGATCACTTGCTGAAATCCCATTTCCAATAGATATGGTAGACATATTCAGAGCAGCTAAAGCACTGGATGCTGTTGCTGATGCCTGTATTGCGAGAGGTGATGTAAAGGTTTTTTGGGCTCAAAAAGAGATAGTTAACAATGTTGCAGCACAAAAAGCAAAAGATGCAGGAATGAAAGCCGTACAAAATATGTGTACAATGATAGAGCACGAAGCACTAAAAGGTTAAAAATATTGTTAGATATAAATAAAATTTACGAAGCACGAGAGCGTATAAAAGATGTCATAGTTAATACACCTTTCTCGTACGCACCATATTTAAGTGAAATGACATCTTGTGAGGTTTATCTTAAAAAAGAGAATCTTCAAATTACAGGTGCTTTTAAAATAAGAGGTGCATATAACAAAATAGCATCTCTAACAGATGCTCAAAGAGCTTGCGGTGTAGTAGCAGCAAGTGCCGGGAATCACGCTCAGGGAGTTGCTCTTTCTGCTTCAAAGTTCAAGATACGTGCAGTAATCGTAATGCCTGAGTCAACACCACTTACAAAAATTGATGGTGTTAAGTATTACGGTGCAGAAGTTATCTTAGCCGGTGCAAATTATGATGAAGCTTATGCTTATGCACTTACGTACGGAGAAGAAAACTCTTTAACTTTTGTTCATCCATTTGAAGATGAAGAAGTTATGGCAGGTCAGGGTACTTTAGCTCTTGATATTTTAGATAGTTGCCAAGATCTAGATGCTGTAGTTATTCCAGTAGGTGGCGGTGGTCTTATTGCCGGAATGGCAACAGCTATAAAAAGTATAAATCCCAGTATTGAGGTAATTGGTGTTAGTGCTAAAGGTGCACCTGCTTTTAAAAACTCTTATGAACTTAAAAAAGCAGTTGATAGTCTGAGTGTAAGAACAATTGCTGATGGTATTGCAGTCCGTGATACTTCTGAGATAACTCTAAAGTATGCCCTAGAGAGCGTAGATAATATTATTAGTGTTGATGATGAAGAGATAGCAAGCGCAATTTTATTTCTTTTAGAGAAACAAAAACTTGTTGTAGAGGGTGCTGGAGCAGCATCTGTAGCTGCAATACTTCATAATAAATTAGGTCATCTTAGAGGTAAAAAAGTTGCACTTGTCCTTAGTGGCGGGAATATGGATGTAACTCTGCTTTCTGTAATCATTGAAAAGGGTCTTTTAAAATCTGGTAGAAAAATGAAAGTAACAGTTACTTTAATAGATAAACCAGGTTCACTTATGAGATTTACAGAGCTACTTAAAGAGTTAAATGCAAATATAGTACACATTGCTTACGATAGAACTTCTATCTCTCTAGATTATGGTGATGCTAACGTGACTGTGCACATGGAAACAAAAGGTGAAGCGCATCAGCAAGAAATTAAAGATGTTCTTAAAAATGAAGGTTATTTGAGAGATAATTAACTATGAAAGCAATAAAAGAAGTAAATTTTAAAGACGCGATAATTAAGATTAAGATTCTTGATGATGGTAAGCTTTTAGTTGTTGATTCTAAAACAGTAGTTAGATTTTTAGATATCAACTCACTAAGTACTATCTCTGGATTTAAAGGTGGTATATCTCACTTAAGATTCAGAAATCATGTTGTAGATTTCAGCAGTGATGCCAGTTATTTTACAGTATTAAATGCTAGCTGTAGTGAAGCTCTTCTTTTCGATGCAAAAACCAAAAAAGTACTCACAAAGATTGATAGACACCATGGTGAGGTTACCTGTGTAGCTATTGAGCCTAAAAATAAATATATGTTTTCGTGCGGTGATGATGGAAAATCATATGGTATAGATATAGAAAATAAAAAAATTGCCTTTACTCTTCCAGTGCATGTTGATGCTGTTAATGATATAGCTTTTAGCGAAAATGGACAGTGGGTTGCAACTGCTAGTTATGATAAAAAAGTTCAAATATTCAACATGACAATGATGGCTAGAAAGCATAGACTGGTTGCGCATGGCGATCCTGTAATGAAAGTACATTTTTTAAGTGAACATAGACTTGTAAGTATAGATAAAAAAAGTAGTGCAATCATTTGGGATTATTACACTGGAAAAGTAATTACAAGACTTGAAGGTATCCATGATGATGTGTTACATATTACAACAAGTGCGGATGGTAAATTTCTATTTTTTGGTACTCAGCTTGGTTATATTCTAGTATATGAATTAGAGAGTTATAAGGTACTTTCAAAAAAATATATAAAACTAACTTCGTCTATTACAGCCCTTGGTTTTGATAAAAGCACTGATCAGTTAATGGTTGGAACTCAAAGTGGTGACTTGCTCTTTTATAGCATCTATGAAGGTGAAGAATATATAAAAGAACAACTGCAGGTTAAAGACTATGAAGCTATTCAAAGATTTGTTGAGAAAAATCCATTGTTAGCATATACAAAAATATATCAGCTTGTTATAAATTTGTGGGAAACAACACTCAAAAAAGCAAAGCTTTCTCTTGAAGCAGGTGACAAACAGAGTGCCATCAACCTTTTTAAACATTTTAAAAATATACCTTCTAAAAACTCTATTATGCAAAAAGTTATGCTTGAATATGAGGAATTTGAAAGATTTGCAATGCTTGCAAAACAGGGTAAATTAGCTCTTGCGTATTCTCTTGCTCTTAAGCATCCAATGTATCAAGACTCAAAAATTTACAGAAGCTTAGAAGCAGGTTGGAGAAAAGCATTTACAGCAGCCCAAAAACATGCTATTGATCCAAAGGGTGCTGATATAGCTCGTGATATCTTAGCTCCATATAGAGGAATAACACAAAAAACAAAACTAATACAAGAACTTTTAACAAAGAGTGAAGTGTATAAGCGTTTTCGTGTTGCTATTGGTCAAAAAGATTTTAGAGTTGCATTTGAACTTATCAAGCAACATTCATTTTTAAAAGAGTTCGCAGATTATGATGCATTGATGAACTATGCAGACTCACTATATATTAAAAGTCAAAAACTTCTTCAAGATGGTGATACTCACGCTGCTATAAAAGTTCTTAGAATATTGGTTGATTTTAGTGATTTTACTCTTGAAGTTAAAGAGTTGATGAGAGATATAGAGAATAAACAGAAGTTTTATAATGCTATGGAAGATGGTGATGCAGAATCTGCGTATAACCTTCTGTCAATAAATGATGAACTTCAAGATTCTGAAGATGGAAAGTTGCTGCAAGAAGAGTGGAATAATGATCTTTTAAAAGCAAATGAGTATGCACTTGAAGGCAATGTAAAACAATTAAATGAAGTGTTGAATAAATATATGAAGATCAGTTCTAAAAACAATGCTTTAGCAAACATATATGGTTGGTGCTACATGGCACAGCTTGAGAAAGCAGTGAAAAATAAAAAAGAGCAGGCTGTTATCGAAAATGGTATAAAAAACTATATTTTATACTTCGGATTACAAGATCAGATAGAGAGTTTTTTCCATATTTTTAAGAAAAATTATCCAGCTACTAAACTAAACTTAAATCTCCAGACAAAAGGCTCTATAAGCATGTGGAGAGCTTCTATGATTGTTAAGTCTATCTTAGATTAATTTTAATAGATAAAATTCTGTGGACACTTAACCTGAAATATAGCTCCTTTTAAATATAATAAGCGAATTTTTTATTAGAGGAGACTTTTATGCAGATTAGTGGCGCACAGATGGTCATTGAAGCTTTAATCGCAGAGGGTGTAGATACAGTATTTGGCTACCCTGGTGGAGCGATAATGAATGTCTACGACGAGATTTACAAACAAGACAACTTTCAACATATTTTGACAAGACATGAACAAGCTGCTGTACATGCTGCAGAGGGTTATTCAAAGGTTAGTGGCAAGGTCGGCGTTGCTTTGATTACTAGTGGACCAGGATTTACAAACGCTGTAACAGGTTTAGCAGATGCTTACATGGATTCTATTCCACTGGTTGTAATTAGTGGACAAGTTCCAATGAGTCTTATCGGTACAGATGCATTTCAAGAGATTGATGCTGTTGGAATAAGTCGTTCATGTACTAAGCATAATTACCTTGTAACACAGGCAAGTGATCTGCCTCGTATCTTAAAAGAAGCATTTTATATTGCAGCTTCTGGTCGTCCAGGTCCTGTTCATGTTGATATTCCTAAAGATGTTACGGCAGAAATAGCAGAATTTGATTACTCTGCTGAAATTGATTTAGAAACTTATAAACCTCATACAAAAGGTAATCCACGCCAAATTAAAAAAGCTATGGAAGCTATTGCTAAAGCTAAAAGACCAGTCTTTTATTTAGGTGGCGGTATCATCAATGCTAATGCTGCTGATGAAGTAAGAGAATTAGTTCATAAGACAGGGATTCCTGCAGTTGAGACATTTATGGCAAGAGGTGTTTTATCTCATGATGATGATCTTTTAATCGGTATGCTGGGTATGCATGGCTCATACGCTTCAAATATGGCTATGAGTGAAACAGACTTAGTTATTGGTTTAGGGGCTAGATTTGATGACCGTGTAACAGGTAAGCTTTCAGAGTTTGCTAAAAATGCAGGTGTTATCCATGTAGATATTGATCCAGCATCTATTTCTAAACTTGTTAATGCAGATTATCCAATAGTTGGTGATGTTAAAAATGTTGCAAAAGAGATGCTGGAACTTTCTTCACAGATCAATTCTGCTAAATATAAATCTTGGAGAGAAACTGTTGCAAACTTTGCAGAGCTTCATCCTCTTACTTATCATGAAGATACAGATAGAATCAAACCTCAGTGGGTTGTAGAGAGAGTTGGGCAGTTACTTGGTGCCGGTGCTAATATCTCTACAGATGTTGGACAGCACCAAATGTGGACAGCACAGTTCTATCCATTTAGCCGTCCAAGACAGTTCATTAGTTCTGGTGGACTTGGAACTATGGGATTTGGTTTTCCGGCAGCGATGGGTGTTAAAGCAGCCGCCCCTGATAAGGTAAGTATTAACTTTACTGGAGATGGTTCTATTTTGATGAACTGTCAAGAGTTAATGACTGCAGTTGAGAAAAAACTTCCAGTTATTAACATCATTCTGAATAATAATTATTTAGGTATGGTTCGTCAGTGGCAAACACTGTTCTATGACAAGCGTCATAGTGAAACAGATTTATCTGTTCAACCAGATTTTGTAAAGTTAGCAGAGGCTTTTGGCGGTATTGGATACAGAGTTACTACTAAAGAAGAGTTCGATGCAGCTCTTAAAGATGCGGTTGAGAAAAATATTGTTGCATTTATAGATGTTGTAGTTGAGAGACTTGAGAATGTTATGCCAATGGTGCCAGCAGGTGGAAGCCTGTTCAATATGATGTTACTAGAGAAGAAGGAGACAAAATGATAGAAGCTAGCGAAAGAAGAGTAATTTCTGTTATTGTTGTTAACGAATCAAGCGTTTTATCTCGTATTACTGACCTTTTCTCTGCCAGAGGTTATAATATTACATCTTTAACGGTTGCTCCTATTCCTGAGAGTAAGTATTCAAGATTAACTATTGTAACTTCAGGTTCTGTTAGGGTGATTGAGCAAATAACTAAGCAATTACATAAATTGATTCCAGTTTTGAGAGTTTATGAGCATGCAGATTTAGTTGAAAAAGAGATGGCAATGATTAAGTTCCCAGTATCTGAAAATATTACTGATATAAATACTCTTTGTGAAGCTTATAATGGAAAAATAGTAAATGTTGGTGAAAATGTAATTATTGCAATGGTTGCAGATGAGCCAAAACGTGTAGAGAACTTTTTAAGTATCATTAAAAGATATAACCCTAAAGAGATAGTTAGAAGCGGTGCTGTTGCACTAGAGAGATAAGTAATGACTCTTAGTTCTATAGCATCAGTTTTAGAGACAGGATTTGACTCTACTGATATAGAAATAACAGGTATGAATGCATTAAAAGATGCTACTTCTACAGAAGTCTCTTTTGTTGCTAACTCTAAATATATTAAAGATATTCAATCTACCAAAGCAGCTGCTGTAATTGTTTCTGCTTCTTTAGTAGAATATGTACCTCAAGGCTGTGTACCATTAATTGTTGAAAACTCTTACTGGTCTATGGCTATCCTTTCTAAATATTTTGCTCCTGTTATAGAAAATGATGAACTTCCGAAAGCTGAAATAGGCGAGGGAACTAAAGTGTCTGCTAAAGCCGAAATAGCAAATGGTGCAAAAATAGGTAAAAACTGTACAATCTTAGCCCATGTGTATATCGGTGCTGAAGCTGTTGTTGGTGATAACACAGTAATCTATCCAAATGTAACAATCTACAGAGACTGTATAGTTGGCAGTGACTGTATAATACACTCTAACAGTGCTATTGGTGCAGATGGCTTTGGTTTTGCAACAAACAATAGAGGTGAACATAAAAAAATCTACCAAAATGGAAATGTTGTCATAGAAGATGATGTTGAAATTGGTAGTAATGTTAGTGTAGATCGTGCAGTTTTTGGATCTACTCTTATTAAAAAAGGTGTTCGTATAGATAACCTTGTTCAAATTGGACATAATTGTGAAATAGGTGAATACTCAGTATTTGTGGCTCAATCTGGTAGTGCCGGTTCAACTAAACTAGGACGTAATGTCGTAGTTGGTGGACAGTCTGCATTTGCAGGGCATCTTGAAATTGCACCATTTTCTACATTTGCTGCAAGAAGTGGTGTTACAAAGAATATTACTGAGAGCGGCTTAACATTTGCTGGTTTCCCTCTAATGGATCACAAGTTATGGTTGAAACTTCAGGTTAAAATAGCTAGACTATTGAAATAACTAATAAAAGGAATATATAATGTCAACAACGATTGCATTAAGTGGAACTAAAAAAGGTGTTATTTCGATTGCTAAGCTAGAAGAGCCGTATGGAAAAGATAGTGGTACTGTAGCTAGTATCGGTATCTCTTTATCAGGAAATACGGATTCACCAGAGTGGAAAGTTCATCTTCCTCTTGATAATTTAGATGAAGTTATAGCAGCACTTCAGGCTCTTAAATAATATGGCAAAAAAGCCAAATGTTAAATTTCTTGGTATTGCATTAATAGTTCTAGGTGTAGGATTGGCATTTTATGGATATCAAATGTCTGGTTCTATGTCTTCTAAACTTAGTGTAGCAATCACGGGATCAGACACAGATAGAGTGATTGCTTTTTACGCTGCAGGTGCTATAAGTATACTTGCAGGTTTGTTTTTCATTCGCAAGTAAGAACTTACTTGTTTCCACACTAAGTGTGGAAATTTAGTTTTTTAACTCAGCTACAAACTCTGCAATTCTAGCAATACCTGTACGAATAGTCTCAATATCAGTAGCAAAACTCATTCTAAAATAACCTTCACTACCAAAAGCAACACCAGGAACTACAGCAACAAGTTTCTTATCTAATAACTCTTTTGCAAAGTCAAGTGAGTCAGAACTAACTTCTTTGATGTTTACAAATAGGTAAAAAGCTCCATCAGGTTTAACAACACTAAGTCCATCAATCGCATTGACTAGTTTAACAGCTTCATCTCTGCGCTCTATAAATGCTTTTCTCATCATTTCTATATCTGCATCTGCACTTCCATCTAGACCTGCGATTGCAGCTTTTTGAGTAATAGTATTGATGTTTGAAGTACTTTGGCTCTGTAGCTTTTTAGTTGCTTTAATAAGTTCAGTATCTGCAGCAGCCATATAGCCGAATCTCCAACCAGTCATTGCTACAGACTTACTTAGACCATTGATAGTAACTGTTCTTTTGTACATATCTTCGCTTACAGCAGCACATGATGTAAATGTACCATCGTAAGTTAGTTTCTCATACATCTCATCAGATGCTACAATGATATCAGTTCCTTCTAAAACTTTTCCAAGTTCTACTAGTTCATCTCTTGTATAGATAGAACCTGTCGGGTTTGATGGAGAAGTTAATATAAGCATTCTTGATTTTGGAGTTATGGCAGCTTTTAATTGCTCAGGCGTGATTTTAAATGAAGTCTCATCAGTAGTCTCAATTTCAACAACTTTACCACCACAGTAGTTCACTAACTCAGGATAAGTTACCCAATATGGAGAAGGGATGATTACTTCAGCACCTTTTTGAATAGTGGCAGAAATAAGATTAAACAGTGAATGCTTTGCACCATTGTTTGTTATGATTTGGTTTGGAGCATAAGTTAAACCATTGTCTTTTTTTAATTTTGCAGCAATAGCAACTCTTAGTTCAACAATCCCATCAACAGCAGTGTATTTTGTAAAACCTTCATTAATAGCTGCTATAGCAGCATCTTTAATAACTTGAGGTGTGTCAAAGTCTGGTTCACCTGCAGAAAAGCTAAGTATATCTTTGCCCTCTGCTTTTAATTCTTGTGCCAAAGTTGTAATAGCAATCGTAATAGATTCAGATAGTGTGTTAACGCGATCAGTTAGCATAAAAGCCTCCAATAAAATAATGGTGACATTATACTAAAATAATATTATATATTAGTTTTATAAGAGGAGGTTTAGCGTATTTAGCTTTTCATTGCTTTAATAAATGATTCGTAGATACTTTCTAGTTCTAAATCTTCTTCAAGTACATTTTTATTGTCTTCAACGAGTATGTGCTCTAAAACTGCAACCCTTTTTAGAAGATATTCAAACATCTCTTTGTTAATATCTGGAAGCATATTGTGCATAAATGGATCTTTACATCTTCCTTTTGCGATAACATGAGCAGGAATACCTATAGCAGTAGAGCAGTCAGGAACTTCTTTAACAACAACCGAGTTCGCACCAATCTTAGCATACTCACCAATAGTGATATTTCCTAAGACTTTAGCGCCAGCACCGATAACAGCACCTTGTTTTATAGTAGGGTGACGTTTTCCGTGTGTAAGAGATACCCCACCAAGAGTTACACCTTGATAGATTAATACATCATCTTCAATTATACATGTTTCACCAATAACAACACCAACCCCATGGTCTATAAATACTCTTCTGCCAATTTGTGCTGCTGGATGAATATCAATAGTTGTAACAATCTGATTTAAACCCATAACAATTCTTGCAAGTCTTTTAAAACCTGCATTATGGAATTTATGAGCTACCCTGTACCATGCAATAGCCCAAACTCCAGGGTAATTAAAAATAAAATCTATTCTCGAGTTTAGGGCAGGATCATTTTTATAAGCATTCGAAAAGTCTTCTTTTATGTCAGTATAAAGTCCCATATTAACCCTTAGTTAGTCGTTCGCAGATAGCCATTTTGCTCTACAAAAGTTTCAAGTTTTGCAAGTGTATCATTTTTTTCTTTTTCTGTGATAAAATCACTGATTTTCAAATCATGTTTAAGTTTGTTTAAAATATCACTTTTATTGTATCCAATAGAGTCTAGAATATCTAAAATATTTTTTGATTCAACTTCGTTTATAATATTATAAGAAGTGTCATCTATATTAACTGTATATTCATTTGGATGCGTGAAGAGATTGTGATTCATCCCCAGTGTCTCTTGATAAGCACCAACATTAAAGAATCCTAAAAAGTAGTCTTCTTCATCTAAATTTACATCATGCAAGTACAATGGTTTTTCTGGGTTAAAACCTATCTCTCCGTCGCTGTCGCATGTTATGTCCCAAAGAGAAGCTGCTCTTAGTGGAACTACATCTAAGTGATGAAGAGGCATAACAGGAAAATGTTGATCTAATCCCCAGTAATCCGGTAAACTCTGAAATATAGAAGCATTTATAAGATATCTTTCTTGAAGTCTTACTTGAAGCTGTACAAATTCATTTGTTGAATATGCATTAGTTAAATATAAAGCTTTCTTGATGATACTATGTACCAGAATCTCAGCATTTGATCTGTCTTGAAGGTCTATATATCCTAAGTCGAATAGGGTTAGTAAAGACTCCATGTGGTCTAGTGCATCGTGCAAATACTCAATAGAATTTTTATTATTTAGATTTTTAGACAGATATTTTAACTCTTCTAAAAGTGGAGGATTCACCACTTTAAAGTTTAAGAGTCTTTCTTGATAATCTTGAGTAAAGAGTTCAAGAACAGGAGTAATCAACACAGCATGTGAAGCAACTATGAATCTACCAGATTCCGTGTATATATCAGGATGTGATACATTCTTAGCATTCATGATTTCACCAATTAAGAATACAACAGAACTTGAAAACTCATCAACAGAGTAGTTACGAGATTTTGAATGTGTATGTTGATCATACTCGACTGCTAAGCCACCACCGATATTAATGCTGTTAAGCGAATTAGCACCCATCTTTTTAAGTTCAGCATAAATATTTCCAGCTTCACGAAGAGCTCGTTTTAGAGGAGCTATGTCTTCCATTTGTGAACCAATATGAAAATGAATCATTGTGAAATTATCCAGCATATTCTCATTCCTAAGAAGAGTTATCGCTTCTATTATTTCTGTTGATGTCAAGCCAAATTTAGCATCCATTCCACCACTTTTAGCCCAAATTCCAGTTCCTGCACTATGAAGTCTTACTCTAATGCCAATATTTGGAACTTTAAGATTACACTCATTTGCTACTTCTATAATTGTTTCAAGTTCGCCAAGACCTTCAATAGTAAGTGTGATGTTGTGTCCACTTTGAGCGGCTATAAACCCGAGAGTCATCATCTCCTTGTCTTTAAAGCCATTAACGGTTATAGGAGCTCCATGAGTTGTCTGACTCATAGCTAGTATAAGTTCAGCCTTACTACCAGCTTCAAGTCCATAACCAAACTCTCTACCTTGTTCTGCAATTGCTTTGACAGCGTGAGGATATTGATTTACCTTAAGAGGAAAAACAGCATGAAAATTACCTTGATAATTATTATATCTAATCGCTTTATCAAAATAAGAGTAAAGAGTTGTAATCTGTTTTTTAATCAGATGCGGAAACCTAAGTAAAATAGGGCCCTTAACATCGTTTGTACGGATTTCTTCTATTATTGATAATAGAGCTGGCATACTCTTGTAGTTTAATTTAATTTGACCATTTTCTATTAGAAAATTATTATTTGACCATATGTCTAAGCCATAGTTATTCATTTATTCACCTATATGTGTAATTTTTGATGAAAATATTTATCAATATCAAAGTATATTTCACCATTTTGATTTTTAAACGTAAGATGTGATTTATTTACATCATTTATGTTTTTAACACCCATAACAGAAGCAACCATTTTCATTCCTTTAATGAGGTTAGTATGGTAGTTACCTATCTCTTTACCTTCCTTTATTACTAAGTAGGAAGCTCTTTTTTTCTCATCTTGAGTTGCAAGCCCAACAGGGCAAACATGAGAGCCAAAACCAGAGCACATGCGAGCACGTATACATCCACCGCTCATCATAAAGCCTCTAGCAATACCAACAGCATCTGCCCCCATTGACATAGTTATTATTGCATCATCTGGAGTTAAAACCTTGCCGCTAGCAATAATCTTAATATCTTGACGAATTTCATGTTTTTTAAGCATTGTATCTAGGACGTATAGAGCATTATTAGTTGTTAAACCTACTGACTCCATAAGTTCTAGCGGAGCTGTAGCACTTCCACCTTCTCCACTATCTACAGTTATAAAGTCAGGGATACTTCTTCCTTGTGCTTTTCTTTTTGCTATTTCTTTAACCATTTCGTCAATTGCATTAGCATCTGAGATAACTATTTTAAAACCAACCGGTTTTTTTGATAAATTTTGCAGTCTCTCAACAAAGTCAAGCAGATGCGTTGTTGTATCTGCAAAGGGGAATCTATTAGGTGAAAATATATTTTGAGCCTCAGGAACACCTCTATAGTAGGCTATATCAGCAGTAACTTTAGCAGCTGAAAGTTTTCCACCAGTCTGTTTTGCACCTTGGGCAATCTTAATCTCTGTCATACGGCAGAATTTCATTACTTTTTGGTATCTTAATTCGTCAAATTTACCATTTTCATCCCTTACGCCATAAAGCCCGGAACTCATCTGAAAAATTGTATTTGGTATATCACTCGGAACTTCTTTTGGAAATGATTCTATAGGAGCATTCCAGTTAACACGAAACAGAACATGTGAAGTGGTATCATAAATGTATGTGTTTTGAGTTTTCTCGTTTAATAAAGCAGTTCTGTACCATTTAAGAGCTCTAGGTCTATTAAAAAGCATATCCCCCATTTTAAAAAGAAATTCTGCCCATGGAGTACTTTCTATAATTTCAAGATAATCAGCATTGTTAAGGTCAGGTTTGTGGGTAAAAAGGTGGTTCGAAGTTAAAGATCCCTCACCTGTATTTATAGTAAGGTTTGTATTAGCACCAGCAATAGAAAATGCTCTAATAGCTTCGGGACTAAGTGATCCATCACTCATGGCAGAACGAATAATAGGAGTGTGAGATACAAAAGGGATTTCTCTGTCTTTTCCAAACACCACAGATGTGTCATCATCAACTTCATCTTCATTTAGTACGTTTGTGGCGTGTTTAATAATAAATCTTGAACCAGAAAAAGGCTGAGCTACTGAGAAGGATTTATAGTTTGGTTTGTCTTTTGCTGCTGTATAAACCCAGTCAACTTTATCTTTTGAATCATAAAATGTTTCTTCTGCAAAGTATTGACGTAGTGGTTCTCTCAGTGCTTCAAAAAAGTATCTAAATCGCCCAATAACAGGATAGTTAATAAGTAAAGCATGCTTTCTTTGTATGTGCTTATCGTAGATGTAAAGCAGTATCAGTACAAATACGCCACCAAGTAAGAAAAATTCAATAAAATCTATAAATAAAGACCATAATACATGAAGTGTATCCATTTAAAAATCTCCTATATTTATTGTTTGTTCTATTTTGTCTTCTAAGTTTTTTACCCAGATAGTACCGTTTCTCAACTCTTCAGAACCTATTACACAACAGAATTTAGCATTGGCTTTATCTGCTGCTTTTAAGTGTTTTTGCAGATTCTTTGCTTTGTAGTCAACAGTTGCTTTGTCTGTTTTTCTTTTCTTTTGAGTAAGTTGAATTACCAAATCAACAGCTTCAGCGTCCATAGCACCAATAAAATAACCATCTCTAGAGATTTCAGGCATTACAATCAGTTCCATCAATCTCTCTATTCCCATTGCAAAACCTACAGCAGGAGTAGGGCGACCATCAAGAAACTCTACTAATCTGTCGTATCTACCACCACCTGCAATTGCACTTTGCGAACCGATATTGTCGCTTACAAACTCAAATGCAGTTTTAGAGTAGTAGTCTAGACCACGAACGAGGTTTGTGTCTATTTCATAATCAATACCATTTTCTTCTAATATCTTTTTTAAAGAGCTGAAATCATCTTCACAGTTTTGACATAAGCAGTTGATTAGCTTTGGTGCACCTTCATAAAGTGTTTGGCATGAATTATTTTTACAATCAAGTACTCTAATAGGGTTAGTTTCTAGTCGTCTAACACAATCTTCACAAATCTCATCTCCACACTCTTGTACAAATTTTACTAATTTATTTCGATAGTCAGGCATACAGTTGTTGTCACCAAGAGAGTTTAGCTGAAGTCTGTACCCAATTCCAAGAGCTTTTAGGATATCACTAACCATCATAATCATAGTAGCATCCTCATAAACGCTATCTACACCAAAGCTTTCAACACCAAACTGATGAAACTCTCTTAGTCTTCCCTTTTGAGGTCTCTCATAGCGAAACATTGGACCATGGTAAAAATATCTATGTGTTCCACCGGCTTTGTCTAATTTTTTTTGAATAAATGCACGAACAACACCAGCTGTTCCTTCTGGACGAAGACATACATCATTTTCACCCTTATCAATAAACTGATACATCTCTTTTCCAACAATATCGCTTGATTCCCCAACAGAGCGTTTAAAGAGAGCAGTTTCTTCTAATAATGGAGTTTCAATAAAGTGATACCCGTATTTTTGGGCTATATCTGTAGCAGTATTAATAAAGTGAGTAAATCTTTCGTAGTCTTCACTTAAAATATCGTTCATTCCTCTGAGTGATTGAATCATTTACATCCTTAATTACATCTATTGCAGTATGAGTTTAATATATGAAAGGATACCATTTTTTGCTTATATATGATTTATTTAAGCTATTTTTTTAAAAACAATGAACACAAGCAGTGATAAAAGATTATCATCATTAATTTATATCTAAATGTAAGTAATATTGTTAAATAAGCTTTAATAAAAAAATCTTATAATAGTTGAATAGTAATATATTATATACAAATAAGGATTTATTATGATTGATTTACAAAAACTGCCGTTTGCAGATAATGCCCTTGAGCCTTTTATCTCTGAAGAAACAATAAGATATCATTACTACAAACATCATACCGCTTATGCAAATAAGCTAAATGAGTTAATTCAAGGAACTGAGTTTGATAAGATGTCACTATCATCAATTATTCGTGATTCTGATGGAGCAATTTTTAATAATTCTGCACAAGTGTTTAATCATACTTTTTATTGGAATAGTCTTACTCATTTAAAGCTAAATCCAAGTGGAAAACTTTTAACAAAGATAAATAATGACTTTGGCTCTTTAGAAGCTCTAAAAGAAGAGTTTATAAAGGCGGGAACAACACTTTTTGGCTCAGGTTGGGTATGGCTAGTTAGAGAACCTAAAGGGCAGTTGATACTTAGAAAGACTGAAAATGCTCATACACCTCTAAGTTCAGGACTGGTACCATTATTTGTATGTGATGTTTGGGAACATGCTTATTATATTGATTACAGAAACTTACGTCCAAAATACTTGGAAGAGTTTTGGAATCATATTAATTGGGATTTTGCAGGAGAAGCATATGAAAAAACAGATAATGACGTTTTTATAGGGACAGAAGTGTGCAATGATATACACGATCCTTTTTGTCAAATACTTGATGATCTCCAAAATGGGGACAGAGTAACAAGCTAAATAAAAGAGTTACTCGATATTTTTGAGTATTTCTTTAGTTATGTCTTCAATGGAGTTTGTAGCATCTATGGTTACTAGTTCCAAGTTTAGAAGCTCAGTAGCTTTTATGATGGCATCTTGTATGCTTAAGAGATACTCTGAACCTCTTAGCTCGATGCCGTCTAACTCTTTTTGAGAAAGTCTGTACTCAAGTTCTTCTTTTGTAAGTTTAAGAAGAAAAACTTTTTGGGGATATATACCACCTGTCGCAAATCTATTTAAATGAACTATAGCTGTCTCACTTATTTCACCTTGAATTAAAGCGTATGCCACACCGCTTACTGCACTTCTGTCAGAGATAATCATTTTGTCTAAATTAGGCTCAACTACTTCTTTTATATGCTCGGCACGGTCTGCTAAAAAAAGTAAGAACTCAGCCTTTTTACTTTGGGCCTTTGCACTAAGAACTATCTCTCTTATCTCTTTGCCTATTGCAGTTGCACCTGGCTCTTTCGTGATTATAGCATCTGGAAAGTTCTCTTTGAGTTTTTGAATCTGTGTGCTCTTTCCTGCAGTATCTATGCCTTCTATTGCAATGTACATGAATCCATACTCCCTATAATCTCTTGAACTTCTTTTGGAAGTAGATGCTCAGTTTTAGCGTTAAATTTTAGTAAGTTTCTTACGCTTGATGAACTGATAAAAGCATGTTTTAGTTTTGGCATTAGATAAACGGTTTCTATTGAGTCATCTAATGAGTTATTTAGATATCCAAGTTGCAGCTCATATTCAAAATCACTTACTGCTCTAAGCCCACGTATAAGAATAGTCGCTCCGTGAGTTTTAGCAAGTTCTACTGTTAGATTGTCAAAACCGAGAACGCTTACATTATCTAGGTGCCCTATGGCTTTTTTTGTCATTTCTATACGTTCATTAAGTGTAAACATAGGTTTTTTGTCTGCCGAAATAGCAACTGCAATAATTACTTCATCGAATAGTCCTAAAGCTCTTTCTATAATATCATAGTGGCCATTTGTAATAGGGTCAAAAGTACCAGGATATAGTGCGATTCTTTTCAATTTTATTCCCATCTTTTATATAAGTTATTTTCAATGCCAAGTAGATCAAACCACTTGCCAATAATGAAGTTTTCCATCTCATCAAGAGTCTGTTGTTCTGAGTAATAAGCCATTACTGGTGGAGCTATTATAACTCCTAGCGTTGCAAGTTTTTGCATGTTTTCTAAAGCTATGGCAGAAAACGGCATCTCTCTGGGAGCAATGATTAGTTTCTTTTGCTCTTTTATCATTACGCTTGCACATCTTGTAACTAAGTTATCTGAGATTCCGCAAGCTATTTTAGCCAAAGTATTCATACTGCATGGTGCTATAATCATAGCATCCGTACCAAATGAGCCAGAAGCGATACTTGCTGAAATATCTTCATTGTCATGCATCGTTAAATTATTTTCTTTGTCTAGAACAATGCCAGAGTTTTTTGTCATTATAAAGTGCCTATCAATCTCTTTAGGTAGCAACTTAAGAGTTTTAATTCCCAGGTTAACTCCACTTGCTCCACTTGTAGCAATGATTATTTTTTTATTCATCTCATCTCCGCTCTATTTTTACCAGTAACTCTTACTTTAAGTCTTTTCCCACTGCTCTTTTGAACTGTTATGGTGTCTCCAAGCTTACCATCTTGGAGTGCTTTAGCACTAAAACTTATGGACATATTTTTGGAGTTTAAACTAACGTCTATGAAAGAGTCCCTCTTTACAACGCTTAAAATTTCAACATCTCTTGTTGTGATAACTTCATCTTTTTTTATATTATGCTTGCCTTGAAGAGCATTGGAATCTATGTTTTGTATAGGTTTTGCCATAAAATTATCTAAAAGTATACTCTTTTTTACAGTGTTTAATGGAGATAGTTCAGTATCTCTATTTATCTTTTTATTTGATAGATAAATCAAAATATTTGCATTTATAGTATAGTTAAAAAATATTTTCTTATTATCTGATGTTTTTATATTTACAATACCACTTTTAGAGAGGTAGTTTTTTTTTCTGATTTCAATGCTGTAGTTTTTTGGAAGAGTTGCTATATAACCTCTTGATTCTACTTTAATCTCTTTTATATCTATTTGATCGTAATTATTTAAATAATACTCTTTAATGTATAAGGCTATTTTTGAAGTGTCAATAGGGCTTTTCTTTATAAATTTAACATACATACTTTTAGCGCTAAAGTCTCTGTATCCATGTTTTTTTAATGTTTTAAGCAAGTCTTTTGATCTTACTCTTTTGGTGTATTTTCCAGGTTTTATTTTATATATTTGTTTGTTGCTAGGGGCATCTTTGATGATGTGAGAGAGATATATATCATTAGAATTTACATAGTAAGTGCTTTGTATAATATTGTTGGCGGATAGTATTGTAGAAAGTAGGATAAAAAAGATAAATTTAGTTAACATATCAACACTTTTTGCACAGTTTAGCATATTATTATAATAGTCAGTGGTACCAGAGAGGGGATTCGAACCCCTAAGCCTTGCGGCAGCGGATTTTGAATCCGCCGTGTATACCGTTCCACCACTCTGGCTTGATGATGTGGAATGATAGTGATTTATTACTTAAAAGTAAATAATATTAATAAGATGTTGCGACATGGAACTTTTATTGCTAGTAATTAAGTATTAAAGTTATAGCGGCAAACGGAGGTGCGTTATGAGAGTTACATCTAGTATGTATTACAATAGTTTGTATGGAGCAAATAACTCAAAATTGAGTCAAAATCTTTTTGATGTAAATAAACAGATAGCATCTGGACTGCAAATTCAGTATGCAAAAGATAATGTTAGAACATTCGCAGAGACTATGAGACTGGATAATGAGCTTGCTACATTAGGGCAAGTTAAGATGAGTACGCAAAGTGGTTATAAAGTTTCAAATCAAACAGATGTTATTTTGAATGAGTTTGAAACAACAATGAACCGTATGAGAACTTTACTCTTGCAGGCTGCGAATGGAACCAATGATGCAACTTCTTTAGATTCAGTTGCAAAAGAGCTAAGAGGAATAGAGAGTCATTTTAAAGGCTTAGCAAACTCATCTATAAATGGTCAATACCTTTTTTCTGGTACTGCGGTTGATATTAAACCTATAGCAGATGATGGAACATATATGGGTAATGATAAATCTATGAATTCTTTCACTGGATCAAAAACTCAGCAACAATATAATATCTCTGGTGGTGATCTGTTTCTAGGAGAAGAAGTACTTGTTAGAAGAGAAATAACATCAAACGTTCCTCAAGAAAATTTAATACGAAAATATCCAGCTTTAGGTTTGCCTACAGCAAATACAACACATATGAATCCAGATAATTCTATTCGTGATTTAATGGGTGATACAGATAATGTAATAGATACGGTAAATGCAAAACATCATTTTTATCTTAGAGGTACAAAAAGCGACGGAACCGCTTTTAATAAAAAAATATCTATGAGAGATGATGAAAAAGTTGATGAACTATTGATTCAGATTGGAAATGCTTACGGAAATACACCAGCTTTAAAACTTGTAAATGTTACTCTAAATCAGTCTGGGCAAATAGTGGTTGAAGATAAAATTAAAGGCTCAAGTCAGATAGATTTCCACATGGTTGGTGCAGTTGATTTTACAGGTGGTGCCGCAGCAAACGTTACTAATCTAGATGCACTTGGTGTTGGTGAGAGTGATTTTGATAGAATAATGCTCTCGACATCAACCGCTACAAATCCGAATCTTCATGTAAAAGAATTTATTAAATCGTCTTTAACATCTGCAGGTGATGTCGCCGGTACAAATATAATTGAAGGCACGGTTTATGATAGAACACAGTTTAGTAAAAATGGTTCTACATTATCATCAAGCGTTCCTCAAATAGTAAAAGCAGATAATAGCTTTGCGGCAGGATCAACAAAACTTTCAGAAGTGGCTGATATCTCTCAACTTCCAAATGTTGGTTCATTAGATGCGACACAGTTTAAGTTGACAGGCATAAATGTTATAGGAGTAGCTTATGATGTTCAAATAGACCTTGCAACTGCTGGCTCCACATTCACAGTAGGTGGAAACACTTATGATATTTTTAATATGGGAACACCAAGAGTAGCTGTAGCTGCTGATGATATGACATATCAACAGCTTATGGATGTAGTAAATATGGTTGTAACCAATAACCTCCCATCAACTACAAATGTAGCGACTGATTATGACAACGCTGTTAAAGCATCAAAATTTAATGGAAATACATTTTTAAGTTATGATGGAAAGCTTAAGTTTCAAGATATTGGCACTAGCTCTACTCAGGCAACAATGGCGTTACATGATACAAACAGTGGAGATATTTCAAATCCAGCTTCAGTTATGACGTTTAACGCAAACAATGGACTGACTGTTCGTGATCCTAAAACGGATTTCTTTAAAACACTAAATGAAATGATTATTGCTGTAGAAAATCATAAACTATATCCAGATTCATCTGGTGGTGTTATTAGAAATGTTGGTATTGAAAATGCGATAACAATGATGGATGATTTACAAGATCATGTTTTTAGAGCACACTCTTTAGTTGGTTCACAATCAAATGCATTAACAATGGCCCAAGAACGTACAGAACTGTTAGAGATTAGTACAAGCACTCTTCGTTCAGCCGTAATAGATACAGATTTAGCAAAAGCATCCCTTACTTTAACTCAGTTAACACTAAATTATGAGGCTATGTTATCTACTGTTGGTAAGGTTTCAAAGTTAAATCTAGTAAACTATTTATAAAACATTTTTTTTATGCCCTTGGGTGCAAATTGCCAAAAAAATTCCTTAGTGGAACATTTTTGGCTATACTTCAACTATAAAAACTTATCTATATTTTAAAGGCAACATGATTTGAAAGAGACCTTATTTATCGTAACATTTGGAGTTTTAATCTATCTAGGTTTTGCAACTATCTTTGGTGATAGTGGGCTTATAGGAAGCTATGGTGCTGTTTTTGCTTCATATAACCATGAATATTTCGGATATATATCTTACATATATTTAATATCTTTTTTAATACCTCTATATTTTCTTTACAGAAATACTTCATTTAATCTTAGAAAGCTAGAAGTAACTACAGCTTCATTTTTGTTGTTTTTCTCTTTTCTTTTAGCCCAGGCATTACTTGTTGATAATGAATTAAGAGGAAAGATAGGTGCTGATTTTGTTGACTTTTTGGTTCAATATATTGGACTTTTTGGACTTTGGACTTTTTGGTTTATAATTATTTCTGTTTCTACTTTGATTCTTTTAGATAAAAATATGGAAGAGTTAACATCTGCATTTGCAAAACTACTTAAAAGTGCTATGCCTACTCCAAAACCCCAAATAAATTTTCAAGAGGCAGATAGTCTTGATAGTGAATATGACAAGCCGGCATATTTGAGAAAAAGTGATGATACAGAGTTTTTAAAGGTACAAGAAGAAGATATTTGGAAAGTAGAAGATCTCCCGCAAACTAAAAAAGTTGTACCAGCAAAACCAGAAAAGCGTATTCAAGAGGAAATACTTGAAGAAAAAATAACAACCAATACATCACATACAATATTGGAAATAGCATCAAAAGTTAAAGAACAGAAAAACGCTCTTATCGTAGATGAATTAGAAGAAAATGCTAAACTTTTAGAGAGTATAGAAAAAGGTGAAGTTGAAAAACCAAAGAACTTTACTCTTCCCTCCGTAAATTTTTTACAAAAAGCGAGTTCAACATCTCATAGTGTTGACGAGAGTGAAGTAGATGACAAAATACGTTACTTGATAGAAAAACTAGCTCACTTCAAGATTGAAGGTGATGTTGTAAGAACGTATGCAGGCCCTGTTGTATCTACTTTTGAGTTTAAGCCGGCTGCAAATGTAAAAGTGTCAAGGATTTTAAACCTTCAAGATGATTTAGCAATGGCATTAAGTGCTGAAAGCATTAGAATACAAGCACCAATTCCAGGGAAAGATGTTGTAGGTATAGAGATACCAAATGCAACCGTTGATACTATTTACTTAAGAGATTTACTTGATTCTAAACTCTTTAAAGAATCCTCATCCCCGTTAACGATTGTTTTAGGTAAAGATATAGTTGGAAGACCATTTATAACTGATCTTAAAAAACTACCACATCTACTTATTGCCGGGACAACAGGAAGTGGCAAGAGTGTTGGTATAAACGCGATGATACTATCTTTACTTTATAAAAATTCACCTGATCAATTAAGATTATTGATGATTGATCCTAAGATGCTTGAATTCTCTATATATAATGATATTCCTCATCTTCTTACTCCTGTTATCACTAAGCCTAGGCAAGCTATAGTCGCTTTAAATAATATGGTTTCAGAGATGGAACGTCGTTATGAACTTATGAGTGAAAATAGAACTAAAAGTATAGAAAACTATAATGAAAAAGTGAAAAAAGAGGGTGGTGAACATTTTCCATATATAGTAGTTATTATTGATGAATTAGCTGATTTAATGATGACAAGCGGAAAAGATGTTGAACACTCAATCGCAAGACTGGCGCAGATGGCAAGAGCTTCAGGTATACATCTTGTTGTGGCTACACAAAGACCTTCAGTTGACGTTGTGACCGGGCTAATAAAAGCTAATTTGCCATCTCGAATCTCTTATAGAGTAGGGCAAAAAGTAGATAGTAAAATCATCTTGGACCAACAGGGGGCTGAGTCTCTTTTAGGCAAAGGAGATATGTTGTTTACTCCTCCGGGCTCTGTGGGATTAGTCCGTCTTCATGCGCCTTGGAGTACAGAAGAAGAGATAGAAAATATTGTAGAGTTTATAAAATCTCAAAGAGCACCAAACTACGATAAAAGCTTTTTACTTGAAGAAACAGAAGGTGAAAGTAGTTCTAAGAGTGAAACATATGAAGAACTTGACCAACTTTACGAAGAAGCTAAGAGTGTCATACTTTCAGATAGAAAGACATCTATTTCATATTTGCAGAGAAAGCTTCAAATAGGGTATAACCGATCGGCCAGAATAATTGAGCAGCTAGAGGGAGAGGGTATCTTATCTTCTCCAAATTCTAAAGGTATACGTGAAATACTCTAATGACTAAGGCACATTTAGTTTTTACAAAGTACCATAATTCTTACAGTGTGCATGTAAAAAACCTTGAAAAATTGACAGTACCTGAAATACAAATTTGGGAAAAATTTGTATATGATAGAAAAGGTATCTTTGATTTTAGCTCATATACATTTGTTATTCAAAAAAGATTAGAATTTAATGATTTTGTTGCTTTGCTTAAAAGTCTTAATATAGAAGCCAGATGCGAAGAATATATACGTGAAGTTAAATCTCAGCCAAGAGTTGGTTTTGGACAGTATAAAGGTATGCAATATAGTGATCTTGCTGATTCATATATGATCTGGTTAAAAACAAACTATAGAGGTTATGACAGAGAATTGATAGATGCAGAGTTAAAAAAAAGAAATTTATAACTCTTTAGGACTAATCATATTTTGTGGAACTACCCACTCTTTAAATTCTTCTTCTGTTAATAGTTCCAGAGATAGTGCAGCTTCTAGTAGGGTTGAACCATCCTTATGAGCTTTCTTAGCAATTTTTGTAGCATTGTCATAACCTATGTAAGGATTCAGTGCTGTTACGAGCATAAGTGATTCATCTCTTAGTTTTGCTATACGCTCTTCATTGGCAGTTATTCCTACTATACATCTATCTGTAAAGCTTTTGCATCCATCACTTAGTAGACGTATTGATTGAAGTAGATTGTAAATCATTACAGGTTTAAACACATTTAGCTCAAAATGGCCATTAGAACCTGCAACAGAAATAGTAGTATGGTTTCCCATTACTTGTGCAGATATCATTGTGAGAGCTTCACTTTGTGTAGGATTAACCTTTCCTGGCATAATAGACGAGCCTGGCTCATTTTCAGCCAGAGAAATCTCTCCGATGCCACATCTCGGCCCAGAAGCTAAAAAGCGAATATCATTAGCGATCTTCATTATACTAACAGCGGTTGTATTTAGTGCTCCACTAGCTTCAACTATAGCATCGTGAGCAGCGAGTGCTTCAAACTTATTTTCTGCAGTAATAAATGCAATCTTAGTAGTTTTTGCTACTTGGGTGGCAAAGGCAACATCAAATCCCTTAATAGAGTTAATCCCCGTACCAACAGCAGTACCGCCTTGAGCAAGTTGATAGAGAGCAGGAAGTATAGCTTCAACTCTACGTATAGAGTTGGCTACTTGTGCCGTATATCCTGAAAATTCTTGACCTAGTGTTATTGGAGTGGCATCTTGAGTATGAGTTCTACCGATTTTAACTATATGATTAAATGATTTTGATTTTTTATCTAGTTCAACGTACATATGCTTTAAAGATGGTAATAATTTATGTGTAATTTCTTCAACTGCCGCTATATGCATAGCTGTAGGAAATACATCATTGGAAGATTGCCCCATATTACAATGATCATTAGGATGTACAGGATCTTTTGAACCAATGACTCCACCGAGAATCTCTATGGCACGATTTGAAATCACTTCATTTGTATTCATGTTACTTTGAGTACCAGAACCAGTTTGCCAAATAGATAAAGGAAAATGCTCATAAAGTTTACCTTCCATAACTTCACTAGAAGCTTCCATGATAGCAGTTGCAATATCAGCATCTAGAACGCCAAAATCCATATTAACTTTTGCTGCAGAGTGTTTAACTATTGCTAAAGCTCGTATAAGAGGCTTTGGCATAGTTTCTATACCTATGGGAAAATTAATCAATGAGCGAGCAGACTGTGCTCCATAATACATATTTGATGAAACCTGTAGTTCACCAAATGAATCGCTTTCAAGTCTAAATGATTTCATTATAATTTCCTTGTTGAATATATAAAGTAAATAGTAGCATAAAAAAATACATCTAAAGTAGTTCTGTATATCTGCTTTGAGTCTAAACAGTGTTACTAAAGTAAACATATTGTATAGTTATGGCGATATTTTTGTGTAGAAACGTAACACTGTTTATTTTGACTTTATATATTTGGTTATAATCTTTTTAAATTAAAAAACAGGAATCACTATGTCATTTATTGAAGATTATAAAGCACATGTAACTGAGAGAGAAGCTCTTGGTGTACCACCACTTCCACTTACAGCTGAACAAACAGCAGAAGTAATTGAATTAATTAAAAGTAACTGTACAGATGAGTTACTAGATCTTATTACAAACCGCGTATCACCAGGTGTTGATGATGCTGCATATGTAAAAGCTGCTTTTTTAAATGATGTTGCATCTGAAAAAGTAACTGTTAATGGTATCGCTCCTGCTCATGCAGCTAAAATCATGGGCATGATGCTAGGTGGCTATAATGTTAAACCACTAGTAGACTGTTTAACTTCTGCAAACAGCGAAGTTGTTGAAGCTGCAAAAGAAGCATTAAAGCATACATTACTTGTATATGATGCATTCAATGATGTTGAAGAGTTACATAAATCTGGTAATGCTGCAGCTACTGAAGTAATGACTTCATGGGCAAACGCTGAGTGGTTTACTTCTAAACCAGAGTTAGCTGAGGAAATCACAATAACAGTTTACAAAGTCCCTGGTGAAACAAATACAGACGATCTTTCTCCAGCATCTGAAGCATTTACTCGCTCTGATATTCCAGTTCATGCAAACTCAATGCTTCAATCAAAAATGGAGAATCCACTTAATACAATAATGTCTCTTAAAGAAAAAGGTCATACAATTGCTTACGTTGGTGACGTAGTTGGTACAGGTTCATCTCGTAAATCTGGTGTTAACTCTGTTCAATGGCATATGGGTGATGATATCCCAGGTGTACCCAATAAGCGCACTGGTGGTGTTGTTATTGGTGGTATTATCGCTCCAATTTTCTTTGCAACTTGTGAAGATTCTGGTGCATTACCATTAGAGATGGATGTAACTGCTATGGAAACAGGTGACGTTGTTACTGTTTATCCTTATAAAGGTGAAGCACATAAAAATGGTTCTTGTGTAGCTACATTCAAACTAAACCCTAATACTATTACTGACGAAGTTCGTGCTGGTGGTCGTATTCCATTAATTATCGGTCGTGGTTTAACTGCAAAAGCTCGCGCTGTTCTTGGTCTTGGTGCATCTGATGCATTCTTAACAGCAGAGCAACCAGCTGATAGTGGCAAAGGTTATACTTTAGCTCAAAAAATGGTAGGAAAAGCTTGTGGAATGGAAGGTGTTCGTCCAGGTATGTATGTTGAGCCTGTTACAACTACAGTTGGTTCTCAAGATACTACTGGTCCTATGACTCGTGATGAGATTAAAGAGCTTGCAGCTCTAGGTTTCTCAGCTGATTTAGTTATGCAGTCTTTTTGTCATACAGCGGCTTATCCAAAACCGTCTGATGTTGTAATGCACCACACGCTTCCAGATTTTATCTCTAACCGTTCAGGTGTAGCTTTACGTCCAGGTGATGGTGTTATCCACTCTTGGTTAAATCGCTTGACTCTTCCAGATACTGTTGGAACAGGTGCGGATAGTCATACACGTTTCCCAATCGGTATCTCTTTCCCAGGTGGTTCAGGTATCGTTGCATTTGCTGGTGTTACTGGTTCTATGCCTCTTACTATGCCAGAATCAGTTCTTGTGCGTTTCAAAGGTGAATTACAACCTGGTATCACTCTTCGTGACCTTGTAAATGCTATTCCTTACTATGCAATCAAAGAAGGTCTTTTGACTGTTGAGAAAAAAGGTAAGAAAAACATATTCAACGGACGTATCTTAGAGATTGAAGGTCTTCCTGATCTTAAAGCTGAGCAAGCGTTTGAATTATCCGATGCTTCTGCTGAGCGTTCTGCTGCTGCATGTACTGTATTGTTAAATGATGCACCGGTAATAGAATACTTAAAATCTAATATTGTATTAATTGAGTCTATGATAGAAGATGGTTATTCAGATGCTCGTACACTACAACGTCGTGCAGACAGAATGAAAGAATGGGTAGCTAACCCGTCTTTAATGCAACCAGATGCTGATGCAGAGTATGCAGCAGTTATTGAAATAGATCTTAATGAAGTAACAGAGCCTATCTTAGCTTGTCCTAATGATCCGGATAATGTTAAGCTTTTAAGTGAAGTTGCTGGTGAAAAAATTGATGAAGTATTCTTAGGTTCTTGTATGACTAACATTGGTCACTATCGTGCAGCTGGTGAAGTTATGCGTGGAGAAGGTAAGCATGGTGTTGAGAAATTCTGGATTGTGCCACCAACTCGTATGGATGAGCAACAACTTATTAACGAAGGTTACTATGATGTATTTAATGCTATTGAAGCAACTACAGAGGTGCCAGGATGTTCTTTATGTATGGGTAACCAAGCAAGTGCTCGTGTTGACTCAACAGTATTTTCGACATCAACTCGTAACTTTGACAACCGTTTAGGTAAAGGTACTCAAGTTTATCTTGGTTCTGCAGAACTTGCAGCAGTATGTTCTAAGCTTGGTCGTATACCAACAGTTGAAGAGTATATGGACATTGTTCCTGCTAAGATTGCTGGAAAAGAAGCAGATATATATAAATATCTAAACTTTAATGAAATTAAAGATTATAAACTTGAAGAGCGTACAGTTGCTCAAGAAAAATATGGCGTAACTATCAAAGCTGTATAGTTAAAACTTTATAAACGACGCAGAGATTGCGTCGTTTATTTATTTTATTTTAATCCCTGATAATATCAAATTCTAAAGGATACTTTGGAACAAAAATCTCTTTATTGATTTCTTCATTTTGTTTTTGGTTGTTAAACACTATTTTTACTTTATTTTCAAACTCATCTATATAAGATATTGATTTTATAATTTTATTATTGGTAGTTATAGTAAATTTAGACTCTTTATAGTTTGCTTCATATTTATCTTTTTCTATCTCTTTCGCATTTTGTATCATGTTGAAAAAATCTAAACTAGCATCTATCTTTCTGATAATTACTTGCTCGATCTCCGGCTCTATTACCGTTACATTAAATCTATTTATATACACATCTTTTTTTATGGGTTGTATGTAGTTCCAAACAGCATTTTGTGGCTTAGATGCTATTATATGGCCCTTATAGACTAAAGATTTGTTCTTATCATCAGTAACGCTTTGTGTAAAATCAGCTTCAAATGAATTCAGATTGTCAAAAGAAGCAAAACTTAGTGAAAAAGATAGCAATAATGTAAAAATATGTTTCATTGTAGTTCCTTATATTGGAAATTATATCTAAGAGACTGTTTACATATTAATTAGTATTAATTTTTAATAGTTTCATTTTTAAATTTATGCAAATTATAACTATTACTATGCTAGAATAAGAGCAATTTCAGTGACTACTATATAGTAAGTTATATAGTGGTCTATAACAAGGTTGAGAATGCTACAGGCATTAATGGGTAAGATTTTTGGTACATCAAATGATCGCGAATTAAAAAAATATTCTAAAAGAGTTAGCAATATCAATGCTTTAGAAGCTAAGTATGAAGTTCTAAGTGATGATGAATTAAAAGAAGCGTTTTCAGAGCTAAAAAACAGTGTTTTAAATGAAGAGAAAACTTTAACAGATGTTTTAGAAGACTCTTTTGCTATTACAAGAGAAGTCGGTAAAAGAGTTCTGAATATGAGACACTTTGATGTTCAGCTCATCGGCGGTATGGCTTTACATGAAGGCAGAATTGCAGAGATGAAGACAGGTGAGGGTAAAACACTTGTAGCTACTCTTGCTATAGTTTTAAATGCTATGACAGGCAAAGGTGTGCATTTAGTAACAGTAAATGACTACCTAGCATCTAGAGATGCTTCTGAAATGGGAACTCTATATAACTTTTTAGGGTTTAGTGTTGGAACTGTACTAGAGAGTAACTCTGAGCCGCAACAAAAGATAGAAGCATATAATTGTGATATTACATATGGTACAAATAACGAGTTTGGATTTGATTACCTAAGAGATAATATGAGTTATTCAGCGGATCAAATGGCTCAAAGAAATCACAACTTTGTAATAGTAGATGAAGTTGATAGTATTTTAATTGATGAAGCTAGAACTCCACTTATTATCTCTGGACCGACCAATAGAACTATGCAAGACTACTCAGATGCTAATACTATTGCTATGCAATTGGTAAAAGATGAGCATTTTACGGTAGATGAAAAAGATAAAGTTGTTCTTATTACTGAGGATGGTATTACTAAAGCGGAAGAACTTTTTGGTGTTGAAAATCTTTACAGTGTAGAAAACTCTTCTCTTCCGCATGCACTTGATCAAGCTTTAAAAGCTAACTATCTTTTTGAAAAAGATGTTGATTATGTTATCAATAATGGTGAAGTTGTAATCGTTGATGAATTTACAGGTAGACTAAGTGAAGGTCGTCGTTTTAGTGAAGGGCTTCATCAAGCTCTTGAAGCAAAAGAAAAAGTACAAATAAAAGAAGAGACCCAGACTCTAGCAGACATCACTTTCCAAAACTACTTTAGAATGTATGATAAATTAGCAGGGATGACAGGTACTGCTGAGACTGAAGCGACTGAGTTTTCTCAGATTTATTCTCTTGATGTTGTGTCTATTCCAACAAATATTCCTGTTACGCGAGCTGACTTAAATGATCTTATCTATAAAACAGAAGGTGAAAAATTCAATGCAGTAATAGAAACTATTAAAAAACTATCAAAAACAGGTCAGCCAGTTTTAATCGGTACAGCATCTATTGAAAAGTCTGAAGTTTTACACGAAGTTCTTAAAAAAGAGAAGATAGCTCATACGGTCTTGAATGCTAAAAATCATGCTCAAGAGGGTGAAATAATAAAAAATGCCGGTTCTAAAGGTGCTGTTACAATCGCTACAAATATGGCTGGTCGTGGTGTTGATATTAAAGTAAATGAAGAAGTAAAAGCTCTTGGCGGGCTTTATATAATCGGTACAGAGAGACATGAGAATCGTCGTATTGATAATCAGCTTCGTGGTCGTTCTGGCCGTCAAGGTGATGCCGGTACTACACAATTTTACCTATCTTTAGAAGATAACTTACTCCGTATTTTTGGCTCTGACAAGATTAAATCTATTATGGAAAGACTTGGCGTTGAAGATGGTGAGTATATTGAATCTAAAATGGTTACTCGTGCAGTTGAAAAAGCTCAGATGAAAGTTGAAAATATGCACTACGAGGGTAGAAAGCAGATTGTTGAGTATGATGATGTCGCAAATGAGCAAAGAAAAATTGTATATAAGTTTAGAAATCAGCTTCTTGACAAAGAATTTGACATAATTTCAAAAATTGATGATATTAGAGTTGAGTATGTAGATAATATATTAAATACATGCGATATATTTGATGGTGGAGCAAAAGAAGATTTCAATCTTAAAAAACTATCGGAAATTTTAAAAGAAGAAATTAATCTTGATGTTAATGTTGATGATTATGCAAATTTAGAATTTGAAGAACTTCAATATAGTTTAACTGATGTAATTAAAAAATCATATGACAATAAGATGAGTGTTCTTGAAGAAGAGATTCAGAACGACATTGCAAGAGAGCTTTACTTAAAAGAGCTAGATAGTGCTTGGAGAGAGCATTTGTATGCTATGGATAACATGAAAACAGGTATTAGACTTCGTGCATATAATCAAAAAGATCCACTAGTAGAATATAAAAAAGAGAGCTTCAACCTTTTTACTGAGCTTATTAAAGATATTAAATTTAATACTATTAAAACTCTTCAAATAATCCAGTTTAGAATGGATTCTCCAGAAGAAGAAGCTGCTGAAGTTGCGCAGCAATTAGAGATGCAAAGAAGATTTGATGAAGCAGCTAGACAATTAAATCATAAACTACAAGAAGATGAGTCATCTGTAAAGAAAGTTGCTAGAAATGAGTCTTGTCCATGTGGAAGCGGTAAAAAATACAAACAATGCTGCGGTAAAAGTGGCCCTAAAAAAGGTATTTTTGCTTCTTGAAAACATCAATAGTACCTTATTTAGTCAAGCGTTTTTTACGCTTTGACAATGAACAGCCATTTATATTTCTCTCCGCGTTACTTGCCTTTTTAGGTATTACTCTTGGTGTTATGGTACTTCTTATTGCCATGGCACTTATGAATGGTTTCGATAAAGAGTTCAAGAAAAAGCTTACAATTATGAACTACCCATTAACTGTTATACCTAAATTTTATGGCGCAGTTAACGAAGATCTTCTGATAGATTTAGAAAGCAGATTCCCAGAATTAAAATTCAGTCCTTATGTTCAATCAGCTGTAATGGCTAGAAGTGGTACTAAACTAGAAGGTGGCTATATCTTTGGTATAAACTTTAAAGATGAGGCAAAAGTCAATAGTGTTTTGGGTGAAGCTATAGAAAAAAGCAGTTTTTCGAAATTTGATGTATTAATCGGTAAGAGCTTAAAAGATGAGTTCAACCTATATACCGATGATAAATTGATGTATATCTTTACTCATGTTGAACCTGGAGGATTGTCTATTACTCCAAAAATAAAAAGATTTAAAGTAAAAGGCATCTTTGATTCTGGACTTAGTGCTTATGATAAAGCATACAGTTACACAACACTATCTTCTATGCAATCGATGCTTGGTATACCTTCTAATCAATATGATGGAATCCATGTCTTTTCAAATGATCCTCACGCTGATATAGTAAAAATCAAAGAAATTCTTCCTGTTAGTGTAACAGTAAAAGGCTGGTGGGAAGATAATGTTAACTTTTTTGCAGCTCTTGAATTGGAAAAAGCTTCTCTTTTTATTGTTTTAATGCTTATTATTTTAATAGCAGCCATCAATATAATCTCTTCACTTTTGATGACAGTTATGAATAGAAGAAGTGAGATAGCTCTTCTGCTTTCTCTTGGTGCTACAACTGCAGAAATAAAAAAAGTGTTCTTATATCTTGGTATTGTGATTGGAGTTAGCGGCATCTTGGCAGGAATAGTTTTTGGCATGGGTGGTTTATGGATTTTAAGTACTTTTGACATAGTTTCTCTTCCAAAAGACGTTTATCCAACTACAACACTTCCTCTTGATCTTAGTATTAAAGATTTTATACTAATAGTCAGTGGAGCATTTGTAATTGTAATTGCTTCATCATTCTATCCTGCTAAAAAAGCAAGTGAAGTAGATATCTTAACTGTTTTAAGAAATGAGTAGAGAAGCTTACTCTTTCACTTCTTTTCTTCTTTTTCTTTTTCAAATAGATGAAAAGGTAGAAGGAGAGTTCTTTTAATAATATTCAGTGGAGCTACAACGATATCTTTTGCAATTAAACTCTTTACATCCGGATTATTTAACTTACCGCTTATTCTCATAGATGTTGATATGCTGTCTTCTCCTAAGAGTATGTAGCCAACAACAGGTATTTTTGAAATACTACTTCCTAAATCTGTTTTTAGGTTTAGTTTTATGTCTATGTTATTTTTAACAAAACTAGCGGTTCCTCTACCGACAATATCCATTTCTTTTGAATCAAGAGAAATGTCACTTATATCAAACACATCATCTTTAGAATGAAAGTTTATATATGCACTTTTAACTTCTAAGCCATTTTTACTATAGCCTGGTATGGAGAAAGTTACAAGAGATGGTATTGTATTTACAAATGCTAAAACATTATTTAAAACCTTATAGTCAATAATAGTAGTATTTTTTACATGCATTAAGCCGTTGTAGTCTTCTGTTGAGCCAGCCATGGAAAAAGATAGTTTTCCGCCTTTAAAGTCTGATAGAGCAAATAGTTTATCCATGAACTCATCATTGAAATCATCCCCATAAAGATAAAACTTACCATCTTTTAGCTCAAAACCTGCATTTCCATTTTTATGTTTTAATTGAGCACTTACTATATTTTTGAAATACTGCAGATGCATATTGTCTGATATAGCGTGTCTATCATTACTTATATATAGGTAGCAATCTTTTGAATTAAAGATGATGTTTTTGCCCTGCGATGAACTTGAGTTTCTATCCTTTACATAGTTTAGGATTTCATCTAAATTTATCCCTATTTTATTTGCTGTAACTTTAATCTCTTCGCTTACTTGAACATCTACAGAACTATTTATGTTTAAGAAGATATCTTTAGTTTTATTATCAATATATCCTCTGATTATATAATTTTCTATTGGCTTGTTCTGCAGAGTTAGAAGCTTATATGGATATTTTGTATTTGCTGAAAATTGGATGTTTTTATCTGTAGAGTTTTTATAAAGAGTAAAGTCACCATTAGTTACATTGTAATCTTGTAAAAGTTTTGATTTGACAGCTATATTTTTTAGTGAATTAAATTTTAATTTCCAGCCTCTGTCTTTTAGTGTGAATTGTGCATTGAAATTCTTAGCTTCTATCTCAGTTTTTTTTATATTCGACATCACATTAAGCTCTATAGCATCGCCAGAAGAAAATATTTCTCCTAAGTCTTTGTTTTTAAACTTTAGTTTTTTTAGTCTTATTGTTCCTGCTTCATCTTTAAATATGTATTTGGCACTGAATTTTGCATCTGCTAAGTCTTTAATTTTTACTGTAGAATTTATAACTCTAAACTCTTCTTGTCCAATCTCTATAACTGTGTCACCAAGTGCATAGTCTAAATTATTGGCATTGAGTCTAATTTTATCGTTTGAAGTAACTATAAGCTTTTCATCATATTTAACCTTTAGAGATGCACTTGACTGATCCATTTCTACATCATGAAGTGTAAATTTTAATAGGTCAACATCTAAGTCAGCTTTGATAGGATTAAGTGAAAAAGTACCTGAAGCGTAAGCAGAAGCAATATTTTCTACACTTAAAGGTGTAGTCGGTATCTGCGCTACAAGAGTTTTTAAGTCAAAAGGGATAGTAGCCCTGTCTACATTGACATCTTTGCCTTTAAATAGCCATGAAGAGTTCTCAACATCTATAGTATCTTGTTTGTTTGAAATTTCATAAGCTACTTTTAGTGGTGTTTTTCTTTTTTTCAGACTAAGACCTATCTCCTTAAAGTTTACATCTTGAACATCAAAGTCTATTGTTCCCTCATTTTTCTTTGCATTAAACCTTACATCAACATCCGCTGTTGCTATATTCTTATATTTTGAGTGCATCTTGTCTATCTTAACATCATAGTTGTGCAAAAATATACGTGCATTAAATATATCTATATCAAGCCCAAGGTAATTGAAATTTGCCTTTTTTGTAAAGAAATCACCTTTGGCGGTAACATCTATATTTCTAAGTCCTACTTCTATCTTGAGGTTTGTATCTACGTTGCCACTGTTTTGTAAAAAAGGAAGATCTATTTTGTATGTGTGCAATAGGTTTAGCAGGTCTTTGTTAACCTTGCCTTCGAAGAGTAAAAAGAGGGTTAATAGTTCTTCTTTTTTAGAAAAATCAATCTTTAACCAACTTTTATTCAAATAAAAACCATATTGATAAGCATCTTTTGGTCTAATAAACAGTATCCCATCTTTAAATTCAAGTTCAGTTTTTTTAGTAATGACTGCTTCTAGTTTTGGGTTGTATCTGTATTCTAGATTATTAGCAATTGCTAATACATGTAAATTTTTTAAAGCTTTAGCTAAATTGTCAAACTCAATCCAGCCGTAAGCACTTTTAAGTTCTATATCCGATATTTTTATTGCATCATAAACCCAATATTTAACCTCTTTTGGCATCCCCAGCATCTCAATGGTGTGTTTAATACTCTTTATATTCTCTTTTGAGTCTATTTTATAAGAGAGCTTTTCTTTATCAGCGAGCGCATATACTGTTAGATTTATATCGTTGTTTATATTTATATTTAGAGCAGACAGTATTTCCATATTGTAGTAACTGTCAAATATTATATTTCCATTTATTTTTATTTTTCGTTTGTAATCATGAAACTCTTCTATTTTTGCATTAAAGTAGTGAGATTCAAAAAATAGTGAGCTACGAAATGAAAAATCTTTCGATGAGGCACTTAAGAAGCCTTCTTGTCCATCTATATATTTAAATGAAGCATTGATATTATTAAAGATTATTTTATTTACTTCAATCCTTTCAAACCAGTTGTCAAACAGAAGAAGTGATTTAAAGAACTTATTTACCTGTTCTGTTCCAATTTTAGTATTGGTTTTTTTTGAATTTTTGATTATTTTAGCTTCTTGGATGCTAATGTTTAATTTTTCATTCCATTTAATGTATAATTTCTTAATTTGAAGATTTGGCAAAGAGATATTTTGTATATAAACGCCATTTTGTAACAATATAAATAAAAGAGAAAGTGTTAAAAAGATGAATGATAAAGCGCTAACTATAGTGAAGTGGAGTTTTGAAATAGTATTGATTATTATTTTATCGTTCATGTATTACCTAAATCAGCCTGTGAGAACCCAGAAAGTGGTATTTATACCAAGTGGTTCTATAAATCAGATTATAACACAATTGCGTGAGAGAAATTATAATGTAAGTAAATTAGACTCATTACTTTTGAGACTAATTGGTTCTCCTCAAAGTGGCTGGATAGACATGGGAGATAACTATAGCAGTAGAGGTGATTTTCTATATAAACTGACAACTGCAAAAGCAGCACTTCAAAAAGTAACACTTATTCCAGGTGAGACAACATATATGTTTTTAAATGAGTTGTCACAAAAGTTACTGTTGGATAGAGAAAAATTAGAAAGCGAATATCTAAGACAGACAAATCAACTAGAAGGTGCCTTGGTTCCGAATACCTATAAAATGCCAATAGGTATTACCGAAAGAGAGTTGATTAGAATTCTTCTATATAACTCACATAATCAAATGAAAGATTTGTCACTTAAGCTATTTGGAACGTATAATGAGAAGAAATGGTTTCATTTTGTAGCAATTGCATCTGTAATCCAGAAAGAATCTGCTAATATTGAGGAAATGCCACTGGTTAGTTCCGTTATTTACAACCGAATTAAAAAAGGCATGAAACTTCAGATGGATGGAACTCTAAACTATGGTGAATACTCTCATATAAAGATAACTCCTAAGAGAATAAGAGAAGATGATAGCATCTATAATACCTACAAAAACAGGGGTGTTCCAGAGATTCCAGTATGTAATGTTAGCTTTGATGCAATAAGAGCTGCTGTCTTTCCAGCAAATACAGACTACCTATATTTTATGAAATCTAAGAGTGGAGGGCATGATTTTTCATGTAACTATTCTACACATTTAAGCAATATAAAGCATGTTACGAAATGAAACAAAACAGAAATATAAGTGATTCTTTTGAGAAGCTAACCACATATTATTTATCTTAGTGTTATGATTGTCGTGTAAGTTTTAGTGGGCTTTAATCCATCATAAAACAAAATATTAACCTAAGGACAGAAAATGTCAAAAATAATTTGGTCAAAAATTGATGAAGCACCAGCTTTAGCAACATATTCGTTATTACCAATCGTAAATGCTTTCACAAAAGCAGCAGGCGTTGAAGTAGTTACTAGTGATATTTCACTAGCAGGTAGAGTTTTAGCTGCAATGGGTCTTGCAGAAGATGAACTTTCAAAACTAGGTGAAGTTGTTTTACAAGAAGATGGAAACATTATTAAGCTTCCAAATGTATCAGCATCTGTTGGTCAACTTAAAGATTGTATTGCAGAGCTTCAAGGACAAGGTTATGATATCCCTAACTTCCCTGAAAATCCAGCAAATGCCGATGAAGAAGCAACTAGAGCTAAATACAACACTTGCTTAGGTTCAGCTGTTAATCCAGTTTTACGTGAAGGAAATTCAGATAGACGTGCTGCAGTGGCTGTTAAAAAGTTTGCTCAGAAAAACCCTCATAAACTTAGAGCATTCCCAGAAAATCCAAAGTCTTATGTTGCACACATGGAAGGTAATGGAGATTTCTACGGAAATGAGCAGTCTATTACTATGGATAAAGACCAAAAAGTAACTATCGCTTTAAATGGTAAAGAGCTAGGAAGCATTAACGCAATTGACAAAGAAGTTTTAGACGGAACATTTATGTCTAAAGCTAAATTTAGAACATTTATCCAAAAAACAATTGATGATGCAAAAACAAATAATGTTTTATGGTCAATTCACTTAAAAGCAACAATGATGAAAATTTCTGACCCTATTATGTTCGGTCATGCTTTTGAAGTATTTTTTCAAGGTGTATTTACAAAATATGCAGATGTATTTGCATCATTAAATGTAAACCCTAACCAAGGTATGAGTGACTTAGAAAAGAAAATTGCTGGTCATGCTCAAGAAGCAGAGATTAAAGCAGCTTTCCAAGCGGTAGTTGAATCTGATAACCCAGAAATCGCAATGGTTGATTCTGATAAAGGTACAACTAACTTTAATGCTTCAAATGATGTAATTATTGATGCTTCTATGCCAGTTGTAGTAAGAGAAGGTGGTAAGCAGTGGAATAGAAATGGTGATGCTAAAGAGTGTGTTGCAGTTATTCCTGATTCTACTTATGGTATGTTTCATGCAGAAATGTTAGCTGATTGTGTTAAAAATGGTCAATATGATGTTGCTACTATGGGTTCTATGGCTAATGTTGGTCTTATGGCTCAAAAAGCAGAAGAGTATGGCTCTCACCCAACTACGTTTGAACTAGCAGAAGGTGGAAAAGTGACTGTTACTGCTGAAGATGGTACAGAGCTTATGACATTTGATGTTGAAGCTGGAGATATCTGGAGAATGAGTAGAGCTAAAGATATTCCTATTAAAGACTGGGTAAGACTAGCAGCTGAAAGAGGAAGACTTGAAGGTGTTCCAGTAATTTTCTGGTTAGATAAAAACAGAGCTCACGATGCCCAGATGATTAAAAAAGTAAACACTTACTTAGCAGATAATGACACAGCTGGTTTAGATATTCAAATTATGGATATAACTGCTGCGACTAGATTTACTAATGCAAGAGTAAGAGAAGGTAAAAATACTATTGCTGTAACAGGAAATGTATTAAGAGATCACCTAACAGACATGTACCCAATTTTAGAACTTGGAACATCTGCTAAAATGCTTTCAATCGTTCCATTATTAGCTGGTGGAGGACTGTATGAGACTGGTGCTGGTGGATCTGCTCCAAAACATGTTGACCAATTCTTGAGCGAAGGTCACCTTCGTTGGGATTCTTTAGGAGAATTTTTAGCACTTGCTGAATCTTTACGTTTCTTAGGTAACAAACACTCTGATTCAAAACTTGCTGCACTAACAGCAGCACTTGATGTTGCAAATGATAGTTATTTAGATAACAACAAAGAGCCTTCAAGAAAGTGTGGTGAGCCAGATAACAAAGCTTCTCACTTCTTTGTTGCTCAATATTGGGCTAAAGCACTTAGCACTGGTGACAATGCTGAGTTAGCTGCTAAATTTGCTCCAGTAGCAAAAGCACTTATAGAAAATGAAAATACTATTATTGCTGAGCTATTAGCTGCTGAAGGTAAAGCTCAAGATATTGGTGGTTACTTTCATCCAGATGATGCTAAAGCTGAAGCTGCGATGAGACCATCTGCTACTTTAAATGCTATAATTAACGCAATATAGTTTTAAGGCATGTTTATAGAGAGTTTTGAACTCTCTATAGCAAACACTCAAAGGTTAAAGCAAGATATAACCTTTAATTGTTTACTATAAAAATAATAAAGTAAAAAGGGGTACCATGAGAGGTAAAAGAGTAGGAATTGTAGGTGTAGGTAATGTCGGTTCATCAGTAGCATATTCTTTGGCGATGAGTGGCTCTTGTCATGAAGTTATTTTAAGAGCTCACGACGTTGATAAAGCAAGAGGAAAAGCCTTAGATTTATCACAAGCCGCACAAGCTGCTAGAAAGCATACAGTTATTACTGTAGCAGAGACACTTGAAGATGTAAAAGATTGTGATGTTGTTGTTATTACAGCCGGAAGTCCAAGACTTCCTGGTATGAGTAGAGATGATTTACTAATTAAAAATGCTCAAATCATGAAAGATGTAATGCATGTAATAAAAGTTTCATCGCCAAATGCTGTTATTATTCCTGTGTCAAATCCACTTGATGCTATGGTTTACGTTGCTTTAAAAGAGACAGGTTGGGACAGAAGTAGAGTTATTGGAATGGCAGGAATCTTAGACAGTGCAAGAATGGCTCACTTTGTATATGAGAAACTAGGCTATGGAGCAGGACAGATTAGATGTTCTGTTATGGGTGGTCATGGTGATGACATGGTTCCACTACCAAGATTTTCAACTGTTGCCGGTGTTCCTCTAACTGACCTTTTAACTTGGGATGAGATTAACGAAATAGTTGAGAAGACTAAAAAAGGCGGGGCAGAGATAGTTGGATTACTTAAAGATGGTAGTGCTTACTATGCACCAGCAAAAGCGACCGCACTTATGGTTGAAGCTGTACTTACTGATATGAAGCAAATTTATCCATGTGCTGTTATGCTTGATGGTGAATATGGCTATAGTGATGTTGTAAGTGGAGTTCCAGTTATGATAGGTGCTCGCGGTGTTGAAAAAGTTATTGAAGCTAACTTGAATGATGACCAAGATAGAAAATTTGCTAAATCAGTTGGAAGTGTAAAAGAACTAATCGACGCTCTATATGCAAATAACTTTTACGCTGAATAACCTATAGAGCTACTTTTAGTAGCTCTAACTCACTAAAATCTTCTTACATCCTTGTTTCATTATGTAACTATATAAATCACTAGTTTTGTTTCCATATGTAGCAGTATTAAACTGATTTAAGTTTAAGAAGAACTCTCAAACTTAAGTTTAACCTTACATCTGTTACTTTATCTTATTACTTAAGGTAATCTTTAAAATTAATCTAATTAATGGAGTGTTAAATGGATAATATTTCAACAGATGTGCTTATTGTTGGTGGAGGTCCTTCAGGCCTTGCAACAGCAATATCTTTAGCAGATAAGCTAAAGCAGCGAGGTGAAAATAAAAAAATAATGCTGATTGAAAAGGGTAGCTCAATTGGATCACATATACTTTCAGGTGCTGTAATAAGACCACAAGTATTTCAGCATCTATTAACAACTGGAGAGTTTGATGGCATACCATTTGATTCAATAGTTGGTGCAGATGAAGTTGCAAAATTAAATGATAATGACACACAAATAGTTCTCCCATTTCATCCACCATACATGTCAAATGAAGGTAATTACATAGCGTCTTTGGGGCAAGTATGTAAATATTTAGCTACTTTGGCCCAAGATAGAGGTGTTGAGATTTATACTGGTTTTGCTGTAGATTCAGTAGTGTATGATAGTAATAATAAGGTTATAGGCGTAAAAACAAAAGATACTGGTGTTGATCATCATGGTGTAAAGCAAAAAAACTTTCAAGAAGGTACAACTGTAAACGCCAGTATAACTGTATTTGCTGAGGGGACTAGAGGTTCTGCAGTTAAAACAGTAATCGAGAAACTGAACTTAGATGCTGGTAAAAACCCTCAAATCTATTCTTTGGGCGTAAAAGAGATATGGAGTATTCCAGAAGGCAATATAAAAGCCGGAGAAGTTAAGCATACTTTTGGTTATCCATTAAGAGATAAAGAAGAGTTTGGCGGTGGATTTATCTATGGAATGACAGAAAATAGAGTCGCAGTTGGGCTTGTAGTCGGACTTGATTATCAAGATCCGTCTTTTGACGTTCATGCAGCTATGCAGGTTTGGAAGACTCATCCATATGTTTCAAAGATTCTTGAAGGTGGCTCAGTCCTTGAAGCTGGTGCAAAAACACTACCTGAGGGTGGTTGGAACTCGGTACCAAAATATTACGCTGACAACATGATGATAGTCGGTGATAGTGCAGGTTTTTTAAGCACTGCAAGATTGAAAGGTGTTCATTTAGCTGTTAGATCTGGCATCTGTGCAGCTACTGCGGCTGCTGAAGCACTTGTAAAAAATGATACAAGTAAAGCCTCTTTATCCAGATATGAAGAACTGGTAAACAGCAGTTCTATATATACAGAGCTGTATCCAATTAGAAATATGAGAGCAGTAATGCAAGATGGAATGCTCTTGGGTGGACTGAAAATGGGTGTTCAGCTGATTACTGGCGGTGCTTGTTTAATGGTTCCAAAAGTTGAAGATGATTATATTACAACTAAAAAAATCAATGAATTTTCTATACAACCTTTTAATGAAAGATTTGCCGATAAGCTTGAGTACGATAAAAAACTTACATTTGATAAGGTTACAACAGTTTACTACTCAAAAGCGATGCACGATGAAATTCAACCAGTTCATTTAGTTGTAAATAACAAAGAACAGTTTAATTCCTCAAACATAAATGAGTATGGTTTAGCAGAAGCTTCTATGTGTCCTGCAGAGGTTTATGAACTTCATGTTGATAAGAAGAGTGGTAATAAATCACTTAGAATTCATGCTGAAAATTGTGTTCACTGTAAAACTTGCGATATTAAATCGCCTAACAGTGGAATTACTTGGACTACACCTTATGGTGGTGACGGTCCAGACTATAACTTTATGTAAAGTACAAAGGAATAAAACATGGCTTTAACAATAATCAGTTTAATGAAACAGGTACCACTACCCTCTGAGATGAGAATGGGTGACGATGGTTTAATGGATAGAACTAAAGCAAAATCTATTATAAATATAGATTGTGGATACGCTTTGGAAGCTGGGCTTCAAATGAAGGTTGACAATCCAGATGCCAAACTTATAGTGTGCTCAATGGGACCACCATCTTTTGACGTATCCCTTAAAAAAGCTATCTCTATGGGGTATGATGAAGCATATCTTTTAAGTGATAGAAGACTAGGCGGGTCAGATACTTATGCTACAGGTTTAGCAATTTCAACTATGCTTAAGCATTTGGGTTTTGGAAAAGGATTAAATGAAGACTTTATAATTGTTGCAGGACGTCAAACTAGTGATGGAGATACAGCACATGTCCCATCACAAGTTGCTGAAAATATGGGAATTCCTCAGGCTACATTTATAGAAGTTGCAAAATTAACGGACAGACATATAGAAGCAAAGAGAATTATTGAAGGTGGCTATCAGATGATGAGACTACCGCTTCCTTGTACTCTTTCTTTTACTCCAACTGGAATTAGCCCTAGACGGGTCTCTTTGAGTGGTGCTGTAAAAGCAAGAAATGTTAATGTAACAGTGTTCAATATAGATGATATCAATTTAAGTGATGAGAAGATTGGTCTTAGCGGATCTCCAACTATTGTTGCAAAAGTAGCAAATATTGTAAGCGAGAGAGCACCTATTAAAATGTGTGAAGGTCATAATGAAGCTGAGTTAGTGTCTAGCTTGATTGAAAATATGAAATCTGGAAAAAATACAATTGAAGTAAAAGAGAAGAAAACTGCTAAAGAGAAAAAAAGACCAGAAGGTTTCAAAGAAGTTGATTTTAGAAACGGGGCATCTGGTATATTAACTTGGGCGGAAGTTGTAAACGGAAAGATATCAAGACCTTCTTTGGAGCTTTTGACACCTGCTAGAAATCTGGCATCTGATCTTGGAGATAACACAAAAGTTATGACGCTTCTTATAGGCAAAGATATCTCAGAATTAGCAAAAGAGCTTATTGCTCATGGAGCGGATGAAGTTATAACTGTTGAAGATGAGAAACTTGAAGAGTATAGAATACTACCTTTTTCATCGATATTTGCCCAAGTAATTAAAGAAAAAAATCCAGAAATAGCACTCTTTGCAGCTACAACAGCCGGTCGTGAGTTAGCTCCTAGAATTGGCGTTAAAACTCAAGGCGGTGTTACAGCAGATTGTACAGCTCTTGAAATTGGAGAACATTATGATAGAAAAAATAAAATTATATATTCTCCAATCTTAGAATCAAGAAGACCAACTTACGGTGAGTCTAAGCTTGCAACGATTTTAGGATTTGTATGTCCTCAAATATCTACAGCTCGTGCTGGTACCTTTGAAGTGCCAACACCAGATGCAAGTAGAAAAGGATCTGTCCTAGAGTTTGTGCCACTATTAACAGACGATGATTTTGTAACTGAAATTATTGAGACAGTAAGAGGTGAGGGTGGATTGCAAAATCTATTTGAAGCTGATGTAATTATAGCTGGCGGTAGAGGTACAGTTGGGGATGATATGCAGCTTATTAAAGATTTAGCAGCTGCACTTACTGCAAAAGGTATTAACGCAGAATGGGCAGTAAGTCGTCCGGTTGTTGATGAAGGTTTAGCTGAGTATGCAAGACAGGTAGGTCAAACTGGTAAAACTGTAAGACCTAAGGTATATATTGCTATTGGTATCAGTGGTGCGGTTCAGCATATTGCAGGCATGAAAGAGGCTGAAACTATTGTAGCGATTAATCATCATCCAAAAGAAACAATATTTGCTAATGCTGATTTTGGAATCCTAGGTGAATATGAAGATTTATTACCGGAACTTATAGAAAAAGTTAATTCAGGTTTTACATTTGGGCTTGAAGTAAAATAAAAAATAAAGGAGACTGTATGGTAGGTAGAAGAGTAGGGATAGTTGGAGCTGGATTTGTTGGAGCTACGGCAGCATATAGTTTAACTATGACTGGTAGATGCCATGAAGTTGTACTATATGATATAAACAGTGATCTTGCAAAAGGAAAAGCTATTGATATTGGACAGTCTACAAGTTATTCTGTTCGTGGAACTATAGTAACTGCTGCAGAAGATGCAAAAGATTTAAAAGATTGTGACATCATCGTAGTTACAGCTGGTGTGCCTCGTAAAAGCGACATGACGAGAGCTGATTTACTAATGATAAATGCAAAAATAATGAAGGATGTTGTTGGAAATATCATGAAGTATTCTCCAAATGCAATTATCATTTGTGTTTCAAATCCACTAGATATCATGACTTATGTAATTCACAAGATGACTGGTTGGAATAGAAATAGAATTATTGGTATGGCCGGAGCACTTGACGGTGCAAGAATGGCATATCAAATAAATCAAAAAGTCGGCTACGGTTCTGGTCAAACAAGAGCAATGCTAATAGGTGATCATGGACAAAACATGATACCTCTTCCAGAAATTTCAGCTGTTGGTGGTGTTCCTTTGGATCAGATTGTAACAAAAGAAGATATGGAAGACATAATCGCAAGAACAAAAGATGGTGGAGCTGAAATAGTTAAGTATCTTGGAACTTCTGCTTATTATGCTCCAGGTCGTGCTATCTCAGTTATGGTTGAAGCTATTTTAGATGATAGCAGAATTGTAATGCCATCTTCTGTTATGCTTGATGGTGAGTATGGATACAGAGACATTACTGTCGGTGTACCAGTAGTTCTTGGTGCCAATGGAGTTGAGAAAATCATTGAGCTTGAGTTAGATGAAGAGACTAAGGCTAAGTTTAAAATTTCTGTTGATTCAATTCAAGATGGAATTGATATTTTGAAGGAAAATGATTTCTTTGTGTAGAATCTACACCTTTTGAGCTAAAATCAAAATTCTTAGTGTGTAAAATTTACACACTTTTCTATATGTTTAAAAATAAATATATATAATGTGCAGTATTATAAAAAGCGTGCTAAACTATGTTTCAAATATATTTTAGTGTAAATATTTAACAAAGAGGGATTGCATATGCGTGAGATAGCGTATCAAGAAATAGTAAAAAATGTTAGAGATATAATCGTATATTCTGCTTCAAATTTACCTGAAGATGCTTTAAATGCTATGAAAGAAGCTTACAAGAATGAAAAAAGTCCTGTAAGTAAAGAAGTTTTAAAGCAACTTTTAGAAAATGCTGATATTGCAAGTAGCGAAGCTCGTCCACTGTGTCAAGATACAGGACTGGCAGTTTTCTTTGTAAAAATTGGTGCTGATGTTAAAGTTGTTGGTGGTCTGTTAAAAGACGCTATCAACGAAGGTACTGAAAAAGGTTACATTGAGGGCTACTTAAGAGCTTCTACTTGTCACCCTTTTACTCGTGCTAACAACAAAGATACAGTAGGTTATAACTTGCCGGCAATTATTCATCTTGATATTGTTGAAGGTGACAAGATAGATATTGAGTACGCTGCAAAAGGTGGTGGTAGTGAAAATGTATCACGTGCGAGAGTTTTCCCACCGGCAGCTGGAAAGCAAGGTGTTATTGATTATGTAAGAGAGTGTATCTCAGATGCTGGCCCAAATCCATGTCCTCCACTTACTGTAGGTGTTGGAATTGGTGGAACTTTTGAAAAGGCTGTTATTAGTTCCAAGCATGCGCTATTTCGTAACATAGGTTCAGTAAATGAAGATCCTGAAATGGCTGAATTAGAAGACACCATAAAACTAGAGCTCAATAAACTTGGAATCGGTACTATGGGTATGGGCGGAACAGAGACTGTATTAGCTGTACATATTGAATCTAATCCATGTCACATTGCATCTTTACCTGTTTCAGTAAATGTTCAGTGTCATAGTTCACGTCATACACATATCACTATATAAAGGAAAACGATGAGTAAAACATATCATTTAACAACTCCACTGAGTGATGAAACTGTTTCAGAGTTACACAGTGGTGATATCGTCTACTTAAGTGGCACAGTTTATACTGCAAGAGATGCAGCACACAAAAGATTAGTTGATTTACTAGATGAAGGTAAAGAACTTCCTTTTGATATTAAAGGTGCCGTGATCTATTTTGTTGGACCTACTCCACCTAAACCTGGTGATCCAATTGGAAGTGCTGGTCCAACTACATCTTATCGTATGGATTCTTACTCTCCTCGTTTAATTGCTGAGGGCTTAAAAGGAATGATAGGCAAGGGTAAAAGAAATAAAGATGTAACAGATGCTTGTCAAGAACACAAGGCTGTATATTTTGGTGCTACTGGCGGTGCTGGTGCACTTTTGGGTAAACAAATTAAAAGTGCAGAAGTTATCGCTTATGAGGAATTGGGTCCTGAAGCAGTTAGAAAACTAGAAGTGGTTGACTTTCCGGTAACTGTAGTTAATGACACATATGGTGCAGATCTATATAAAATAGGTCGCGCTCAGTACGAAGTTAAATAGACTTCCATTTTAAAACAAGGAGAATAAATGAATATACATGAATATCAAGCAAAACAAATTTTTGCTAAATACAATATACCAACACCAAAAGGTATAATGGTTGAAAGTGTAAAGGCAGCTATTGAAGCTGCTGAAGTACTTGGTGGTCCTATTTGGGTTGTTAAAGCTCAAATACACGCAGGTGGTCGTGGTCTTGGCGGTGGTGTAAAACTTGCTAAATCTATTGATGAAGTGGAATCTTTAGCTACTGAAATTCTTGGTATGACTTTGGTTACTCACCAAACTACTGCTGAAGGAAAATTAGTTCAAAAACTTTACATCGAAGATGGAGCTGATATTAAAGACGAGTTATATCTTTCTGTTGTTCTTGATAGAAAATCAGAAATGCCTTTAATTATGGCATCTACTGAAGGTGGAATGGATATTGAAACTGTTGCTGAAAATACTCCAGAAAAAATAATTACTATTCCTGTTGACCCAGCTATTGGTTTCCAAGGTTTTCATGGTCGTCAACTTGCATTTGGTCTAGGTATTACTGATAAGATTGAGCAGAAGAACATTATTAAATTTGCAGAAAAACTTTTTAGATTATATATGGAAAATGATGCAGAGATGATTGAAATAAATCCTCTTGTTAAAACTGGTAAGGGCGTGTTTCTTGCACTTGACGGAAAGATGGGATTTGATAATTCTGCTCTTGGACGTCAACCAGAAATCGCAGCCATGAGAGATTTAACAGAAGAAGATGCTGATGAAATAGAAGCTGCTAAGTATGGTCTTTCTTATGTTGCTCTTGATGGTGAAATCGGTTGTATGGTAAATGGTGCCGGCCTTGCAATGGGTACTATGGATACAATCAATTATATGGGTGGAACTCCTGCTAACTTCTTAGACGTTGGTGGTTCTGCAAATGCTGAAACTGTTGCTAAAGGTTTTGAGATTATTCTTAAAAATCCTAGAGTTAAGGCAATTTTCGTAAATATATTTGGTGGAATTGTTCGTTGTGACCGTATCGCTAATGGTATTATTGAAGCTACTAAACTTACTGATGTTAATGTTCCGGTTATTGTTCGTCTTGATGGTACTAACGCTCCAGAAGCAGCAGAAATTCTTAAAAATGCGAATATTCCTAACCTTATTGTTGGTAATGATTTAGGCGATGGCGCTGCAAAAGCTGTAGCTGCTGCAAAAGGAGAATAGTTTATATGAGTATTTTAGTTAATAAAGACACAAAAGTTATCGTTCAAGGTTTTACAGGTAAAGAGGGAACTTTCCATGCTGAGCAGTGTTTAGCATACGGCACTAAAATTGTTGGTGGTGTTACTCCCAACAAAGGTGGTCAAGAGCATTTAGGCAAGCCTGTTTTCAATACAGTTAAAGATGCGGTAAGCTCTACTGGTGCTACAGTTTCTATGATTTTTGTTCCACCTGCATTTGTTGGTGACGCTGTAATGGAAGCTGCAGAAGCAGGAATTACTCTTGCAGTAATCATTACCGAAGGTGCTCCGGTTAAAGATATGCAAGCTGCTAAAGCTCACGCAACTAAGCATGGTATGATGACAATAGGGCCGAACTGTCCTGGTATTATCACTGCGGAAGAGTGTAAGATTGGTATCATGCCAGGTTCAATTTTCAAAAAAGGTAATGTTGGTCTGATTTCAAAATCAGGTACATTAACTTATGAAGGTGCAAATCAAGTATGTAATGAAGGTTTTGGAATAACTACTGCAGTTGGTATTGGTGGAGACCCGATTATTGGTCTTTCATATTTGCAAATATTACCAATGTTTGAAGCAGATCCAGATACTCATGCAATCGTTATGATTGGTGAAATTGGTGGAGATCTTGAGATTCAAGCTGCTAAACTGATTAAAGAGCAAATAACTAAGCCTGTTGTTGCTTTTATTGCTGGTCAAACTGCACCTAAAGGTAAAACAATGGGTCATGCAGGTGCGATCGTATCTGGTAGTGCAGGTACTGCAAAAGAAAAAATGGAAGCGCTTGAAGCTGCTGGAGTAAGAGTTGTTGTTTCACCAGCTGAAATTGGTAAGGCAATCGCAGAGGTCCTAGCTAAGTAATTTACTTTTGTGCGAGCCTCGTAATGTAACAAAAAGTTATATTACAAAGCGCTAACAGCACAATTTATAGTGAAATTATAAAAACTTAGCTACTCTTTGTTGATAAAGAGCAATGTGCAAATTAAATTTGTACTTTAATAATAGGAGAATAAATGGGAACTTTTAAAACTGAAAACCCAGGTAACCAACCTGTATGGGTAAATACAAGCACTGTAAAGCATGTGATATTTGTGTATCAGTATGTCGTTCAGGTGTACTTGGTATGAAGTATGAATCTACATCAACACTTGGTGCAATGATTTCAATTGATCATCCAGAAGCTTGTATAGGCTGTAATGAGTGCGAGTTAACTTGCCCGGACTTTGCTATTTATGTAGCAGATTCAAAAGAATACAAAGCTGCAGGATTTAGTTTTGCAAAACTTACTGACGAAGCAAAAGAGCGCCAAGCTGCTATTATTGCTAATAATTATATGTCACTAAACCAAGGAGCTAAATAATGGCAACTAGAGAAGTAATATCTACAGGGAATGAACTAGCGGCAATTGCAGCGGTTGATGCTGGCTGTATGTTTTTTGGTGGTTACCCACTAACACCGTCAAGTGAAGTAATGCATGTTGTTTCTGATCTTTTACCTGCTAAGGGTGGTGTAGCCATTCAAATGGAAGATGAAATCGGTGGTATCTGTGCAGTAATTGGTGCAGCAATGGTTGGACAACGTGCATTAACTGCTACATCTGGTCCTGGTATGTCACTTAAAGCTGAACAATTAGGTCTAGCTCAAATGGCAGAAGTACCTTTAGTTTGTGTAAATGTTATGCGTGGTGGTCCATCAACTGGTCTTCCAACTCGTGTATCTCAAGGTGATATACTCCAGTCTAAAAACCCATCACATGGTGATTACAAGTCGATTACTTTATGTGCTGGTTCTTTAGCTGAATGTTATACTGAAGTTGTAAGAGCTTTTAATATCGCTGATAGATTCATGCAGCCAGTAATTGTTTTACTTGATGAAACTATTGGTCACATGCATGGTAAAGCAAATATTCCAACTCTAGAAGAAGTTGAAGCTGGAATAGTTCCAAGAAAAAGATTTGATGGTGCTCCTGAGGATTATTTTCCATATCAGTGTGAGCATGATGAACCAGCGGTTCTTAACCCTATGTATGAAGGTTATAGATACCACTTTACAGGTCTTCACCATGATAAAAATGGTTTCCCAACTGAAGAAATTGAGACTTGTAGAAAGTTAATCCAAAGACTAGAAGATAAAGTTGCTCTTCATGAAGATGAAGTTGAGTCTTATGAAGAGTTTATGATGGATGATGCTGAAATTATGATTATCGCTTACGGTTCTGTTTCACTTGCTGCTAAAGAATCAATCAGACACCTTAGAAAAGAGGGTATTAAAGCTGGTTTATTTAGACCAATTACTATTTGGCCTTCCCCAGCTGCTAAAATAAAAGAGCACACTGATAAAATTGAAAAAGTTTTAGTAGTAGAGCTTAATATTGGTCAGTATCATAGTGAAATTCAGCGTGCAGCTGCAAGACTAGACATTAATGGTCTATTTAAAGTTAATGGTAGACCAATATCTCCTTATGAGATTGTAACTAAAGTAAAGGAATTATAAGATGGCATTCAATTATGAAAAATATTTAAGACTTTCAAAGATGCCAACACTATGGTGTTGGGGTTGTGGTGACGGTGTAATTCTAAAAGCATTCGTGAGAGCAATTGAGAAAATGGGCGTAAATCAGAATGATGTATGTGTTGTTTCAGGAATCGGATGTTCTGGAAGATTTTCATCATATGTTGACTTTAATACTGTTCATACAACCCACGGTAGAACTATAGCTTACGCAACAGGCATCAAATTGGCTAGACCAGACAAAATGGTTGTATGTGTTGCTGGTGATGGTGATGCACTTGCTATTGGTGGCAATCATACTATTCATGGCTGTAGAAGAAACATAGATATGACTATGATTGTTATCAATAACTTTATCTATGGTTTAACTAACTCACAAACTTCTCCAACTACCCCAAAAGGTATGTGGACAGTATCTCAAAAAGCTGGTAATATTGACCCAACTTTTGATACTTGTGATTTAGCAATAGCTGCTGGAGCTTCTTTTGTAGCTCGTGAGTCTATGCTTGACCCTAAAAAATTAGAAAAAGTACTTATTAAAGCTATGGAACATAAAGGTTTCTCAATGATGGAAGTTCTTTCTAACTGTCACATTAACCTTGGTAGAAAAAATAAAATGGTTTCTGCTATGGAAAACCTTGAGTGGATTGACAGTATCACTACTCCTAAGAAGAAGTATGATACTTTAACTCCTGAAGAGCAACTAAACTTACTTCCAACTGGTATTTTAAAGCAAGATCTAGAAGCTGACGAGTATTGTGATATGTATGCAGAAATTCAAAAAGTACATCAAGGTCTGAGAAAAACAATATCTCAAGATGACTTTGCGAAAAAAATATAAGGAGACACTATGAGTAAAACATTAATGAGATTTACGGGTGTTGGTGGACAAGGTGTTCTTCTTGCTGGAGAGATTTTTGCAGCTGCAAAAATTAAAACTGGTGGACATGGACTAAAAACTGCAACATATACATCACAAGTTCGTGGTGGACCAACTGTTGTTGATATTCAACTTGATGATGAAGAAATTTACTATCCATATGCAAATGATGGTGAAATTGGTTTCATGCTTTCTGTTGCGGATGTAAGTTATAATTCTTTTAAGAATGGTGTTATGCCAGGTGGAACAATAGTTGTTGATCCAAACCTAGTTCATCCAACTGATGCAGATCGTAAAATGTGGAAGATTCATGAGATTCCAATTATTACTATCGCCAAAGAAGAGGTTGGTAATGTTATTACTCAATCTGTTGTAGCATTAGCAATCGCTAATACAATGATGAATGCTATTGATAAAGATACCCTTATCGCAACAATGCTTTCAAAAGTACCTGCTAAAGTTCACGAAGTAAATAAAACTGCTTATGAGCTTGGTGAAAAATACGCTAAAGAAGCTATGGCTTAATTAGCTATGTTAAAGGACAGCCTGTAATGGGCTGTCCTTTTTTAAACTCTTTATGTAATATTAATTAGTATTAAATTCTTACACTTTCCCAAAAAAACTCAACATGCTTTTCAAACTGAGTTGATATTGCAGTTGTGGAGTCATTATCAAACCTCATAAGTGTTATCTGTAATCTCATATAGAATAGGGTGGATAAAAATTCATAAGACATCATCATAGGATCTTGTGATCGTATGAGTGAGTTTTGCATCATTATAAAGAATGCCTCAGAGAGTATCTTTACATTCTTATCGTGAAATTCACTCATAAACTGCTCTCTAAGCTCTTTGTTTTGGAAAAGCTCTATCATGAGTAGTCTAAACATGTTTTCGTTGCTCTTATCAAACGTGAGAAGCTTATACTGCATCGTAAAGTTTTGCAAAAAAGCTTTACCTTTCATAGCAGATTCTTTTATATCTGTATTTCCCTGAGAGAATGGCGAACTAAATATACCTTTTGCAACCTCTAGAAATATTTCCTCTTTATTCTTGTAGTGATTATAGATAGCACTCTCTCTAATACCTACTTCTTTTGCTATTTTTCTTACACTTGTACCTTTGTATCCAAGCTCAGAGAATAGGGCAGTTGATACTTTTAGTATCTTTTGTTTTGTACCGGTTCTTTTATGTGGTGTCGTATTTTCGGGCATTATAGACCTTTTTTATTTAGTGAACAAACGTTAACTTTAAAAGAATTATATATGAACACTTGTTAATTTAAGCTTATTTTATTAAGAACATTTGTTCATTTATATTCAGACTGATATGAACAAGTGTTCTTGTGTTGATAAAACTGATTTAAAGGAAGTTTTTTGTACTATTTCACAGGTACAGCAGATAGTGACTTGGCTTATTTCAAGAGGAAAGTCCGGGCTGCTATAAGACAGTGTTCCATTTAACTAATGGCCGTAGTAATGCGAGGGAAAGTGCAACAGAGAGTAGACTGCCGCAGCAATGCGGTAAAGGTGAAAGGGTGGAGTAAGAGCCCACCAGTCTTTATAGCAATATAGAGAGCTTGTAAACCCAACATGGCAGCAAGAAACAGATGGTCAGCGTCTTATAATGCTACTGTTTCGCTAGAGATACTATGTAAATAGTAAAGTAGATTAATGCTATCAAAACAAAACCCGGCTTACGCTGTACCTATTTTATAAACAATACTAATTAATATCAATACTCAACTAAAATGTGTAGAATTATTATTTCAAGAGAATTTACATTATGTTAACCAATGAAACTTATTATTAGGAATATAAAAATGTTATTTAAAAAACCAATTTTAATCCTCTCGTTACTACTTAGTGTTTCTACGCTTTATGCAAATGAATTTAGTTTTAGAAAATATGATCATGTTAAAGCGTTTTATAAAGCAAATTGTATAGAGGCTATAGAAGTAGCTAAAAAGCATAAACTGCCTCCTGCTGCCATATTAGCTATAGCAGGACTTGAATCTGGATATGGAAGAGGATATGTAGCTCAGATTACAGGAAATATTCTTAGTCTGGGTGCCTTTAAAGGAGATAAAGAACTTCCTAGATTGTATCTACCCTACTCTAAATCAAAACAGAGTGTTATATTTAACCCTAATGAAATAAAAAAACATGCCAAAGATGATTTAACATGGAAAAAAAGACCAAAAAGCTTAAAAAGAGACTATAGACCTTCCCCATATGCTGGAACAACAAAGAATCTTGAACTTTTGACTTATGATAAAAGACTAAAGTATAGTGCACATAAGGCCTGCTTTAATGATTTTGCAACTAGATGGATAATAGACAGTTCAAAAGTAAAAGTTTTTAAGGAAGCTCGTATTTGGTTAGATGAGTTAGTTGAAAAGCATGGCATAGAGATACTATTTACTAAAGATGTAAATGTTAAGTTTATATCAAAGATTGGTGGGCACCCTCACTCTTTTAATTATAGAGAAACTTGGCCAAAAAAAGCTAAGCACATTATGAAAAAAGTTGGACTTGTTAAGCTCACAAATGATATTCAATTTAAAGCTATGAAGTTTGATAGCGCCTGGAGTAATAATATATGAATTCAAGAAAACAACAATTAATAGAAGATATACAAAACCTTTTAAATTCATACGATAGTGAAAACACTACGTCTATAAATCCCGATCTATTAGAGTTTATGGATGACAATACATTGATTAATATTATAGATTCCTTGCTAAATCAAAAAGAAGAATCTAAAGAAACTGATATTGCATGGCTAGAACAATTTAAAAAATATGATATTTAGTTAGCTGTTATAAGGTTAACAAAAAGAAATTTAATATTTTACAACAATTCATTAACCCCATAAACCCCCCAAAAATACGAGCTTCTACTCTTTTTTTGTTTTTTTAAATTGTCACAGCACTTCATTTGTTACCGAAATATCTGTACAATAGTGTTAATATTAAACAAAAAAGGAATTAATATGGCAAATATTGATTTAGTTCAGTTAACTGGACAGACTAAAAAATTGACAGCAATGATAGTTGAAGATGAAAAGGTTACTAATGAGCTTTTAAGCTCTACTTTTAAAAACTTTTTCTCTGATGTTTATTCTTGCTTCAATGGTGATGAAGCATTGAGCACATATAACAGAGTTAAGCCAGATGTTGTTTTCGTTGATATAGTTATGGCCGGTATGGATGGTATAGAATTATCTCGTAGAATTCGTGAAATCAACCCTACTCAAATTATTATTGTTATTTCAGCAAGTAATGATATTGAGAAGATATCTGAATCTATTGAAGTTGGTGTAAACAGCTTTATTCAAAAACCGATTGATACTAAAAAGATTATTGAGCTTTTAACAAGCGTAGTTGCAATGATTACTAAAAAAAGAAAGATTGAGACAAAGACATTCTCTATCTCTCTTCCTTTAGATCTTTATGATTTAGTAAATGATAATGCAAAAGCTGAAAGCATCTCTAAAAATGCTGTTATCATTAGAGCACTTAGAGGTTTCTACGAATAATTAACAAAAAATTTACTGAGTTTAGATAATTTAAGGATCTATTAAGACATAGATCTATATAATTTCGGCTCAGTTAAACAAACTGACTTAAGTGGCCCCGTCGTCTAGCGGTTAGGATCCATGGTTTTCATCCATGTTACAGGAGTTCAATTCTCCTCGGGGTCACCACTTACACTTTTTCTTAAACTTCTTCAACCCTATTTCTTCCATTTTCTTTAGCTAAGTAAAGAGCTCTATCTGAACGTACATACAGTGTGTTTGCTGTGTCGTTATTCATTATGTTTGCTATTCCGATGCTTACAGTGATCTTTATAGACTTCTCATCGATAATTAACGGAACTGCCTCAATGCTTTTTCTAATGCGCTCTGAAATACTTTGTGGTGTATACGGCACTTTAGTCTCAATCAGAATAATTCCAAACTCTTCTCCTCCAAGACGACTAAATATATTTTCTTTACGTACATTTGAGTTTATGATATTAACTACATGTTTAATGGCTTTATCCCCTATGTCGTGACCCCAAGTATCATTTATATTTTTGAACAGATCAATATCTATCATTAAAAGTGACATGTTTATATCATAACGCTGAGAGCGGCTTATCTCTCTATCTAGCATTTCAAAGAAGTATCTCCTATTCCAGATGCCAGTCAGAGCATCTGTACGTGATATCTTTCTAAGCTCTTCCTCTACTGTTTTTCTTCTATTGATCTCTTTTTGTAACTTTGCAGTTCTCTCGTAAACTTTTTCTTCAAGCAGTTGTTGGTTAAACTTTACTTTTTCAACCATAATATTAAAAGTATCAAAGAGAGTTTTTAATAGATTCATATTTGAGTATTGAACTTTCACATCGGTATAGCCATCACCAAAGTGTTTAGAGGCCTTATTGATTATATCCAGCGGTGCTATTAGATGTCTCATTGTTAAAATACCGCTAAATATAAATAATGTTGTAATAAAAATAGATAATATTAATAGAGTTTGATAAAAAATTGATCTCGTTTCGTCAACAATACTCTCTTTAGGTACGCAGGAAACCAGTATCCACTCAGTTGCTGGAATCTGTGATACCATAAGCAACTTATCATGAAAAAAACCTATTGAACTGTTCCATAAAGCTGTATTTACATCTTTTACTGGCTTTATCGTAGAAACAATTTCGTCTCCAAGTTCGTTTAGATACTCATGAGTTGACACCGTAATATCGTTTAGTCCATTTTCTTTTGCATTTTTAATTGTTCTATAGTAAAAATTACCTTTATATTCTTGTTTATTTTGTTTTTGAATCTCTTGCATCTGGTCCGGATTTGTAGATGATATAACCTTGCCTTGCTTAGATATTAAAAAAGAGATACTTCCTTTATGCATAGTTGTTTCGTTCAAAATAGATTCTGCGACTTTATTAACAGTAATATCATGAGAGGCTACGCCTAAAAGCTTTTCGTTTTTATCATATATTGGGTATGAAGCGGTAATTAAAACCCCTGCTCCCGCTATATCATTGTATGGCTCTTCCCATCCTACGCTTTTTTGTGCAAAATTTGCTGCTTTGTAGAAGTGTTGCTGGGTCGGTTTATATATATCATTTGCATTTACATAAGGAACATAAGGGTATATAAGCATAAAATCATTGACTGTTGTTATGTAAACCCATGAAAAATGAAAAGAGTTATGTAGTGATTCAAGAGCCGGTGTAAGCTGATGGAAGATGTTGAGTTCTTTACCTATGGCTTCTTTATCTTGGCTTAGGTTTGAAAGTATCATAGATGCATGGTCTGATTGAAATGTAAAATCCTTTTTATCTGTAAAATCATTAAAGAAAGTTATTTGCTCATTTTTTAAGTGTTTATGTTTGTATATTGGTTTGTTTTTAATGTGTTCATACTTTTTTTCGTAAAGCTTTCTATAGCTATCACCGAGTGCTTTAACACTGTTAGATACATACTCTAGATGCGTGTTTACGCCTTTTGCGCTAAGTTTGTTAATAGCTAGAAGATTTTGATTTGCAGATTTTTCTTTTAGGTTTAGAAAAAGGTTGTGAGCATAGTATAGACTAAATGCAATACCGGAGAATAGAATGATATAATTTAATACAAAAATTGCTTTTATACTTTTATTATTTGACACTTTGAAGCCTTTCCTTTCGTTATGGTAATCGAATAAATATTAATTATAAATGAATTATTATTCGTAATTTGTGAGTATAACTATTGATTATGGCAAATAAGGTCATTTAGGGCGAAAAGGAGTTAGATAAAGGCTAGTTGAACACTAGCCTTTTTGGTTAGTTTATTATTTTAACCTCTCAGCTACAAGATGATTCACCACTGTTGGGTTTGCTTTGCCACCTGTGGCTTTTAGTACTTGCCCGACAAAGAAGCCTAAAAGTTTAGTATTCCCTGCTTTAAACTTAGCGACGTTATCTGGATTTTTTGCAATTATTTCGTCAACAATAGGTTGAATTTTATCTATGCTACTAATTTGCATAAGTCCTTTTGTATCTACTATTTTTTTTGGACTTTCTCCACTTTTAACCATCTCTTCAAATACTTCTTTGGCAATTTTATTTGAAATTATCATTCCATCAACCATTTTAGCAAGCTCTACTACTTGCCTTGGAGTGAATTTAAGTTCATCTAATTGTTTTTCTTTTAACTCTCTAGCTATTTCATTTGCCACAATATTAGCCAGACTTGCTGGAGCATAAATTTTATTAGAATCGGTTGCTGGATTATCAAAGTGAACTAGAGCTTCTTCATAAAAATGAGATAGTTTCTCATCACGTGCCAGTGTATTTGCAATTTCAATACTTATCGAACGAGCAGTATATTTATTAAATAGTGTTTGCTCAGCTTCAGTCATAGCCACAACTTCACCATCTACTTGCACTTTTTTAGCTTGAGGTTTAGATGCTGACTTAAGTGCGCTCTCACTTGCTTTTGTCTTTTTAGTCCAAGAGTCTTTAAGACCGACAATTTTATTAAACACAGGTGTTGTATCAGTGTAGTCAATAGGATCAGCATAAAAATACCCCTGTCTTTCAAACTGGAATCTTTCATCAGGTTTTTGGGATATAACAGCAGGTTCAATAAGAGCATTCTTGATAACCTGTAGAGAATCTGGATTTATATCTTCTACTCCCTCAGGTGCTTCATCTTTGAATAATCTGTCATAAAGTCTTACTTCTACCGTTTTAGCGTGCGAAGCGCTCACCCAGTGGATTGCACTTTTTACGTCGATACCGCTACTGTCTGAGCCGCTTTTAGACTCAGGGTAATACTCAGCTTTTATTTCTATAATATTTCCACTAGCATCTTTAACAACTTCTTTACAAGATATGATAAACCCGTGTTTAAGTCTCACTGGTTGCTCAGGCGTAAGACGAAAGTAATCTTTTGGAGGGTTTTCTTTAAAGTCATCACGCTCAATATAAATTTCCTTTGAAAAAGGCATCTTTCTTGAGCCCTCTTTAGGTACATCATGCGGGTAGTATGAAGCTTCTAATTCTTCAGTTCCTTCATAATTTTCAATTGTTACTTTTAATGGGTCAAGAACACACATAACACGTGGTACTTTTGTGTTTAAATCATCTCTTATACAAAATTCAAGTTGTGCAACATCAACCATTGAGTTTGCTTTTGCTATACCTATTTGATCACAAAAATTTAAAATAGCTTCAGGGGTATAACCTCTTCTTCTATATCCTGCAATTGTAGGCATGCGAGGATCGTCCCAGCCATTAACTTGGCCACCTTCAACCAATTCTAAAAGCTTTCTTTTGCTCATAACCGTATAGTTAATACCCAGTCGTGCAAACTCATGCTGATAAGGACGTGGCAACTCAAGCCCAAGCGTATCTAGTACCCAGTTATAAATATCACGATTGTTTTCAAACTCTAATGTACAAATAGAGTGAGAAACACCTTCAATATAGTCGGATAAACAATGAGCAAAGTCGTACATTGGGTAAATAGACCATTTGTCCCCTGCTCTAAAGTGATGCGAGTGTCTGATACGATATAAAAGTGGATCTCTCATTTTCATATTAGCAGCGCTCATATCAATTTTAGCTCTTAATACGTGCTCACCATCTTTAAACTCACCATTTTTCATTCTCTCAAAAAGGTCTAGATTTTCTTCAATACTACGATCAGCATATTTACTACGTTTTCCTGACTCTGTAACAGTTCCGCGAAGTTGGCGCATCTCTTCTTCATTTGTACTATCAACATATGCCTTACCCATTTTGATAAGCTCTATAGCATAATCGTATATCTTAGGAAAATAATCAGAAGTAAAATATACATCATCACCCCAGTCAAATCCAAGCCACTGTACAGCATCTTTAAGAGCCTCAACATATTTTGTGTCTTCTGTAGTTGGATTAGTATCATCCATTCTCAGGTTGCAGTGACCATTATAGTCACGAGCGATACCAAAATTTATAAAGATAGACTTAGCATGTCCAATATGTGGGAAGCCATTAGGCTCTGGTGGAAATCTTGTAATAACCTCTTTATACTTACCTGACCTTAAGTCCTCTTCAACTATTGTACGTAAAAAATCTTTGCTCTCACTCATTATTATTAAACCTTTTGATTTTGAAACTCTTATAAGAGTTGTATTTTATCTTATTTGTGCTTATATCACCATGCTTCTTATATTTAATCAAAAACTTGTTAGAATCACAAAAATATTATTTTAGGAATTTTAATGCTTAGATTTGCGACTAGTCCAACTGGTGATATGCAAATAGGTGACCTCAGAGTTGCCCTATTTAACTATATTATGTCAAAACAAAGAAACGAAGATTTAATCATTCGTATAGAAGACATAGATAAAGAGAAAAATATAGAGGGCAAAGATGAAGAGATTTTAGGGTTACTATCTCTTTTTGATATTGAATACTCACACGTTATCTATCAAAGCGAGAGAGTTCGTTTTCATACCGCGATGGCGCTACAACTTATTCATGATAAAAAAGCTTTTAGCTGCTTTTGTTCTGATGAATGGCTTGAAAAGAAACGTGAAGAAGCAAAAGAAAATAAAAAAGAGTATAGCTATGACGACGCTTGCAGAAATCTTCCAGATGAGCTTGTAATCGACAATATGAACCCCTTTACCATTAGACTAGGTAGACCAGATAAAACTGTTGTAACCAATGATTTAATAAAAGGTGAAATAAGCTTTGAGCCAGATGCTGTAGATAGTTTTATTGTAATGAACCAAGACAAGACGCCTACATATAACTTTGCATGCGCAGTTGATGATATGTTAAGTGATATCTCTCTAGTTATCCGTGATGAAGACCATATGAACGACACACCTAAGCAAGATTACATTAGAGCTTCTTTAGGTTATGAGAAAAAAGTACAATATGCTCACCTGCCTATCATCTTAAATGATAATGGTGAAGAAATTGGTAAAAGAGATGAAACAGCTAGTATTAAGTGGCTTTTAGAAGAAGGTTTTCTTCCAGAAGCTATTTCAAATTATTTAATATCAATAGGAAACAAGCCACCTCAAGAGATCTTTGATACTAAAGATGCAATAGAGTGGTTCACTTTAGACAGTCTATCTAAGTCCCCTGCTTGCTTTAGTTTTGAGCTATTAAAACACATAAACAAAGAACATCTTAAAAACATGGACGCTACGGAGCTTTCAAGATATGTAGGCTTTGCAGATGCTAACATAGGTGAACTTGCAAAAATTTATCTAGAAGAAGCAAGCACAACAAAAGAACTAAAATCTAAAGTAGCAACTATCTTCGCAACCAAAGAAATTACTGGAGAGTTTGCTGAAACCGCACAAATAATGGCTGAGACTATTAAGGGCGCACCGTATTTTGAAGAGTACGATGACTTTAAAAATTATATTATGAAAGAATCTGGACTAAATGACGAAAACTTCTTAAAAGCACTACGTTTTTTACTGACTGGTGCAGAACATGGCCCAGATGTTGCTTTAGTTTATAAGTATTTAAAAAATTATATAGGTGAGATTGTAAAATGAGTATATTATTAGAGATAATTCAAGGGCTTGGTTCGATTCTTCTAGGTCTTATAAATATCTATGTTTGGGTGATTATCATTACAGCACTTTTAAGCTTTGTAAATCCAGACCCACACAACCCTATTGTGCAGCTTCTTCATAGAGTTACACAACCAGCATATAGACTTGTTCGTAGGTTTATTAGAACAGATTTCAATGGTTTAGACTTAGCGCCACTTGTAATCATCGTTGCTCTACAGGTTATTTTAGTTCTATTGAGTGCCCTACTTCACTCTCTATAATTATGATTAAAATTTTTATACCGCTTTTAGTTATATTGGCATCTCTAGATGCTAATATAACGCTCCAAGACATTGATTCTAAACCACCAAGTCGTGCAAAAAACTTTATGATATGGCAGTATCTAAAACAAAATATTAGCCCGGAAGAAGCCGATAAAGCCTACTCTCAGGTTAAAGGCAATAGCAATAAACTCTTTAAGCTTTACGCTCAAAAAACAGATAACGAAGAGGTAAAAAAAGAAATTTCTTGTATGAAAGAGAAAGATTTACTTTCTATAAAAGATGCTAAATGTTTAGAGCTTGCATTCTCTCCATACAAAACTCTTGCCCTAAGCAAAGAACAAAGAGAAAAATTATCAAAAATGCTTACTACAAAAGCTAAAATAGAGCTTTTGAAAATACAAAATGAGCCATATTCTCAAAAAGCATATAGTCAGTATGACGCTAACACAGTACTCTCACTTTTTGTAAGTACAACATCCACTCACAGAAGAGAGAATTTAAACCTTCATCTAAGTGCTGAGTTTATAAATAAAATATCATCGTCTTGGAAAATATCCCAGCTTGTTAAGATAGTCATACACGACGATAAATTAAATAGACTGCAATTATCTCTTTTAAACCTAGAAGGAGAAAAGTTAAACTCTAAGACTAACTTTTACCTAGCACTAAATCATCTAAAACACTCAAATAATACAGAGGCATTACGTTACTTCAACCTTTCTCTACTCAATGCTAAACATAAAATAGACGTAGATAAGAACTACTTTTGGATGTATAAAATCACAGAGAATCGAAAATACCTAGATAAACTAATAAATAGCCAAGATATCAATATGTACACTCTCTATGCACATGAAATTCAAAATAAAAACTTTAACAACTACTTCAGTGCAGTAGAAATAAATGATGAAAAAGCCAAGAAAGATATTAAAAATCCATTTGAGTGGAGTCATATACTAGAAGATATAAATAGTGCTTCATCACAAGACAAACTCTATGAACTCTCAAAAAGCTATATGCAAAAAGATATGATTCCTGTTCAAACCATAATCCTTGAAAAAGCATATAAGTATGGGATGCATGGTTATATAATGCCATATGATAAATATTTAAGAGATATTACAAGAGATGAAAAAGCTCTAGTTTATGCGATTATGCGCCAGGAGAGTAAGCTTATTCCATCTGCTCTGTCTCGATCTTACGCTCTGGGTCTTATGCAACTGATGCCATTTGTCGCAGATGCGATAAGTAAACAAGTTGAAAATCCTGTAAAAAGTTATGATGAGATGTTTATCCCTAAAAACAATATCAACTACGCACTCAAGCATCTAGAATGGATGAAAAAATCTCTGTACCACCCTCTTTTCATGGCTTATGCTTATAATGGTGGAATGGGCTTTTTAAGAAGACACCTTAAAAAAGGAACTTTTAACAGCGGAAAGTATGAACCATTTTTAAGTATGGAACTCATGGCTAATTCTGAGAGTAGAGAGTATGGAAAGAAAGTTTTGGCAAACTATGTGATGTACAAAAAAGTAATGGGAGAAGAAGTATCTATTCTTCGTCTTTTTGATACGTTAACGCATCCGAAGAAGACTGATCGGTTTCGAGCACAAGGTTAATTTCACTCTTATCTTCTCTCTCAAATGCAACAAGAAAGTATCGTCTCCACTCACTATTTACAGATGCTAAATGAGAAAACTTATTTTTAGCGTCAAGCTTTTTGATTTTCACTGGTAATTTACCATTTAATCTCATGGTAAGTTTTATTTCATCAAGCGTGTTTGGATTATACATTTCTTTTTCATCTTTTAAGTAAAGATAAACATAGAAATATTCATTAACACTATAGACATTCGGATAGACTTTATTTAGGTATATAGCTGAGAAGATTCCCTCAACATTTTCACCAATTTTTATCTTACTTCCTTGTAAGCTGGCTGCGCTTAATTCTTGGTCTGGCTGCATCTTAAACTTGCTAAAAGCATTTTTGTCTGCACATCCTAAAAATAGTAATGAAAAAGTTAAAATTGTTAATATATATCTCATGATTATTCCTATAATTTGTGAAAGAATTATATCTTATTAAACAAGCTTTTAAAGACAATTTTGTATAATCACTTAAAATTTTAGACAAATAAATATAAAGACATAAAGTGAATAAAAGATTAGCAGTTGCATTTACAGGTCCATCAAATAGTGGAAAGACTACTCTTATATTAAAAGTAGCCAGAAAACTTATACATGAACACAGTAAAAGAGTCGCAATAATTAAACATGATCCAAGTGATAAGGCTCGTTTTGATGTTGAAGGTAAAGATAGTTACAAGTTTTCTGACACCGGTGCAGAGGTAATTGTAACCTCCCCTACCAGAACAACTTACTTCTCTAAACAAAATAAAGATTTAGATGAGATGATTAGACTCTTTAATGATTTTGACATTCTTCTTGTAGAAGGTTTAAAATATCTGCCACTGCCACGCATAAGCATATTTAGAGACACTTTAGATAGTGATTACTTTCCATATATGAATGCTTTGGCAATTGATGATAGTATAAACACGGCAGATTATGATGTGCCAAGTAATGTTGATATATTAGACCTAAATAACTGTGAAGATGTAATATCTTGGATACTTAAAAATGCGAAGGAAGTATAAATAAATGACTGACATATTTGACGCGATTCAGCGAACTGCAAAAAGAATTAAAAAAGCTATAGATGTTAAAGATATAGGCTACTCACAACAGGCCAACAGTTCTGGAGAGACTCAGCTACAGCTTGATATTCAGTGTGATATGATTATTGAAGAGGAGTTCTCTCAAGTACCTTCTATTCATACTATTGCCAGTGAAGAGAAAGAAAATGCAATGCTTTTAAACGAAAATGGAAAGTATTTCATCGCCTACGACCCACTTGACGGTTCATCCTTGGTAGATGTAAACTTGAGCGTAGGTTCTATTTTTGGTATCTATGAAAATGCATTTGGAGCTGACAAAATGGTTGCTTCATGCTATGTTGTTTTTGGACCACGTGTTGAGATGGTATTTGCTCATAACAAAGCGAAACTCCACCTTCTTCAAGGTGAGAATTTTGAGTTTGTTAAAGAGATTCGTCTAAAAGAAAAAGGTAATCTAAATGCTCCAGGTGGTACTCAGCAAAACTGGATGCCATACCACAAAGAGATGGTAGACAGCTTCTTTAAAGAAGGTTACCGTCTTAGATACTCTGGAGGAATGGTTCCTGACCTTCACCAGATACTTCTTAAAGGCGGTGGACTATTTTCTTACCCAGCTACTAGTGATAAACCTGATGGAAAACTTCGCAAACTTTTTGAAGTATTTCCTTTTGCGTTTATTTATAAAACTGCCGGTGGAGAAGCGATTGATGGTAAAGAAGACCTAATGAAACTTGACCATGCTCATATACATGACACTTCACCATGTTTCTTTGGTTCTAAGTACGAAATAGCGAGAGTAAAAGAAGTTTATGCAACCAACGCATAGCGAGAGCAAAGACAAATTTGAACTTCATCTTGATGAGATGATTGTAAAAGTACAAGTTTGCCAAAAAGAGAAAAACTTAGCATCTTGTAGTGTTTGCGAGCACTACATAGCTTGTGAGCTTAGAGCTGATTATGTTAAGTCAGTATACAACAGCATGTCCAAAGGTGAGACAGGCGGATTTGAATTTTAATGAGGGAAATGAATGAGTAAATATATAACAACACCTATCTACTATGTTAACGGAGAGGCTCACATTGGGCACGCCTATACAACTTTTATCGCTGATACTATGACTAGATATGAGAAATTAAAAGGTAACTATACGTACTTTTTAACTGGAACTGATGAGCATGGCCAAAAGATAGAAGAATCAGCACAAAAGCATGGCAAGCCGACTCAAGAGTTTGCAGATGAGATCAGCGCGACATTTAAAGACCTGTGGGATGAGTTTGAAATTGGTTATGATAAGTTCATCAGAACTACAGATGCAGACCATAAACTAGGTGTTCAAAAAGCTTTTGAAGTTATGTACGCTAAAGGTGACATATATAAAGACTTTTATGAGGGACACTACTGTGTAAGCTGTGAGACTTTTTTCCCAGAAACTCAGCTTATAGATGGTGAGTTCTGTCCTGATTGCGGCAGAACTACAAGTGTAGTTAAAGAAGAAAGCTACTTCTTTAAACTATCTAAATATGAAGATGCGCTTCTTAGACACTATGAGGACAACCCTGACTTTATACTTCCACGTTCTCGTGCAAATGAAGTTAAAAACTTTGTAAAAGGTGGGTTGAGAGACCTTTCTGTGACTCGTACATCTTTTACTTGGGGTGTTAAACTTCCTGAGTCTATGAATGATGATAAGCATGTTATGTATGTTTGGCTGGATGCTCTTATGAACTATATTACAGCTCTAGGTTATGGTAAAGATGATGCAAATATGGACTTTTGGCCTGCATCTATGCAACTTGTGGGTAAAGATATCCTTCGCTTTCATGCCATTTACTGGCCAGCATTTCTTATGAGTCTTGACTTACCTCTTCCTAAGCACATCGGTGCACACGGCTGGTGGACTAGAGACGGTGAGAAGATGAGTAAGTCAAAAGGTAATGTTATCTCTCCAAAAGAGGTTTCAGATGCTTATGGTGTTGAGAACCTTAGATATTTCATGCTTCGTGAAGTTCCATTTGGTCAAGACGGCGACTTTTCTCAAAGAGCATTTATAGATAGAATCAATTCGGAACTAAGCAATGATCTCGGTAACCTTCTTAATCGTATCATCGGTATGAGTGAAAAATACTCTGATTTCGAGATAGACAGTGTTGATGTTGAGAAATATCACGCTAAAGAGCTAGAAGCTATGAATGAAGCTCTTGGAAACCTTGATGGTTTTATGCAAAATATGCAGACGCACAGATACTTAGAAGAACTTTGGAAGCTGTTTGCTATTGGTAACAAAGCTATTGAAGAGCATGCTCCATGGGTAAAAATAAAAGAAGGTAAAAAAGATGAAGCTCTTGCTACTGTTGCACTTGTTGCGAACATCCTAGCTAAAGCTTCTATCATGTTAAGCCCAGTAATGCCTAGAACTACAGCGACTATTGCAGATGCGCTTAACTTTACTATAGACAACGCTAGCTTCAACGAGCTAGTTATAGATAAAAAGTTATTGAAATTATTTAATATCAAAAAAGTTCCACCTCTCTTTCCTCGTGTTGAAGAGCCTTTAATAGAAGAAGCACCAAAGTCTATGCCTGACGATAAGCCTAATGATGAGATGAAACAAGAGTTAGCAGCTAAAAAAGAGGCTAAATTAACAAAAAGTGAAGAAGATAACCTAATTGAGATTGGTCAGTTCTTTGAAACATCTCTAAAAATTGGTGTTGTTGTAGAAGCTGAAGAAGTTCCCAAGAGTAAAAAACTTCTAAAACTGCAAGTTGATTTAGGCGAAGGCAAAAATAGACAAGTTGTAGCCGGAATTAAAGAGTTTTATTCTGCTGAATCACTTATAAACACACAAGTATGTGTTGTAGCAAACTTAAAACCTGCAAAACTTATGGGAATGATATCAGAAGGTATGCTTCTTGCTGCTAAGGATGAAGATGGTCTATGTCTAGTTAGACCTGAAAAACCTAAAAAAGCAGGCACACCTATTGGATGAGACTTGAAAACTTTCTAGCACTTACGCATGCTAAGCTCACAAATGAACCTTGCGTAAACAGTTTTGAAAACACTGTCTTTGAGGCAAACAAAGTAAAAAGAGGTGACCTCTTCTTTGCTTATAATGAATCAGATATTGATTTAGCTGTCTCAAATGGTGCTTATGGGATAGTCTTTGACAAACCTACTCAGATAATAGATAATGAAATCGCTTGGATAAAAGTAGAAGATATAGATGACGCCTTAAAAAGACTTCTTCGTTTTAAGATGATTGAAAAAGAAGTAGTTGCTTATGAGTGCAATGAAATCATTTTAAAACTTGCTCTTCAGGTTATTACTCAAACAAACTTTGTAGTTGTTCATGGAGACATAAGAACTGTTTTCAAGTCCCTTTGGGAAGTTGAAGACAGAACTACAATACTTTTTTGCCCTGCTCTAAACTCCAAAGATATGTTTACTAACGTAAAAACACTTCCTAAGATAGCCATTGAGCCTATCGAGATTATGGAACAAACTCTTTTTGAGACATCGTTTATATATGACAATACTTTTTATGAGAGACAACTAATCTCTCCATTTTTCATTCCATATCTTGCAGAATTACTGCATCTGTACAAAAGTCTCAAGATAAGTTTTAGACTTAGAAAGTTCACTCCGATAGAACACTTTGAGGCGGTCTTTACAAACAAGAACTTCGAGATAAAAGACTTCGGTACTAGTGATAAAGTATTAATATTTGAGCAAAATACAAGCCTTATAGAAAGTGAGATAACATTTTTGCATCAGAGTGCTCCATGGGCGAAGATTATTATCATTATTCCCTCTTTTGTAGAGCAATTGCATAATAAAAATGTGTTTAGCTACGAACATGAAAAAGAGATACTGCCTTTACTAAAAGAAAACAGTTTTCACTTTGCTCTTGTTGTAGGAGTTGACAAATCAATACTTAACAGAACAATACCTTACCATACACAGTTGACTCTATTTTAAAATATTGATCCTAATCTCTCATGCTTTATTGTCAAGCTTAATTATATGACCATGCTCATCAAAGAAAACAGTAACAAGTTGGCTGTCTGTACATTGTTTTAAATTGGCATCGCTTAAGTTAAAATATTTCGCATAATCACTTGATGTATATATTAAATGTTCACTAGGGGCGATGTGTCTGTTAAGTCTAGACAATATAAATAATATTATAGGCGTTGCAGTCAACAAAAATACAGCCTTTGTAAATGTCACGCTATGAATATTGTCATAAATCCAATTTGATATTTCATTAGCAGGTACTTCTAAAGTAATTATTTTATAAAATATCAGAAGTAAAGGCTTCCATAAATAGACAAAACCAAACCAAAGTAAAATTGTTGCTATATCCCAAATCAATTTTTTGGTTCGAGGTAACTCATGGCGTTTATTAATTATTAAAGTTTCCATATCTGTCTTAACCTTTTTTCAACTGTTGATGTGCGCCTCTGTCTGGACTAATCCATCGAGCTCGACCTTTCTTGCTAAATAAAACTTTTGGTACAGCTACTACGGCTGTAAGCAAATTTAACAGCCAATATGCAAACGGATACCAAATCATCCAAAAATAATTTTTCCCTAAACCTTCGTCATAGCGACCATCAAGCCATCTACTTACGGCAAACTGAATCAAACATGCACCAATTAGAATAACACTGCTTTGATCAGGCAAAATAGGTGAATCAGCAGGCATTAAATACAAGACAGATTCAAAAAAACTAATTAACCAAACAACAAAAACTATCACCATACTGTATGCCCAAATCATACTTAGCATTTGTTCAACCATAAGCCCCCAAAGATGCGTTTGCTTGTGCATAAACAAAATTTTAAAGTTTTTAAGCATAACTTGAAAACCACCCATTGCCCAGCGTAAACGCTGTTTCCATAATCCTTTTATTGTCTCCGGCATCAAAATCCATACTAAAGCTCTAGGCTCAAAGCGAACATCCCAACCATTTCTTTGCAGTTTCCATGATATGTCAATATCTTCAGTTAACATATCAGGACTCCAATAACCAACCTCATGGACAGCTGTCTTTCTAAAGCCTGTAATGACTCCTGATACGGTAAATATTCTTCCGAAACTTCGTTGTGCACGCTTAATCATACCTACAATAGAAGAAAACTCACCAACTTGAATTTTACCTAGTAAAGTAGTGCGATTGCGAATTCTTGGATTACCAGTTACAGCAGCAACTTCCGGATAACGGATAAAATGCTTCATCATCCAATATACACAATGTTTGTCAATCAAAGCATCCCCGTCAATGCAAACTAAAAACTCATTCTTTGCCAATAAAGAACCTGCTTGAAGCCCTATAGCTTTACCTTGATTTTCTGCTAAATTAACAATTTTTAACTTTGGATTATTTTCTGCCAAACTTAGTAATATCTCTAAGGTGTCATCCTTACTTCCATCATTAATGGCAATAACTTCAAAATCTGGATACTCTACATTAAGCGCATAAGAAATTGTTTCAATTGCATTTTGACCTTCATTGTAACATGGAATCAAAATACTCACTCCAGCCCAGCTTTCTTTATCTTTAAGTGGTGGAATAATTTCTTTAAGGTATGGTCTTTCATTTTTAAAATAAAAAAATATTGCTCCAGCTATCCACAGACTAGACATAAATAATGGATAATAGAACACATAGCCTAAAACAATATGCCATATAGAGTGCCAAAATATATCTAGAGTCATCACAATTATTTTTCCTTGTTAGTTATGGAGTCACTTTGTCTTAAAGTGTGCATGCGTAATGATTTTTTTATAAAATCTTCTTTTATTTTATTGGCATCTGGATTGTTTGTAAATAAATTGTCGGGATAATATGCTATATGATGAACACCTAAATCATATAAATGATTTATGGTGTCACTCAATTCTTTAGATGAAATTGCTTCATTGTCTTTTCTCCAATTTACAGTTTGCAATTCAATCACTGTTCGTTCTACTCCACACTCCTCTTCTTTTACACGCTTAACAATTGCATCATAAAACTCAGTGTGATTGGTGGCTTGTTCCATATATGGCATCGCCATAATAGCTGTATAGTCATAATTCTTTATAGACTCAGCCAAGCTTTGTGCATACCACTCCTGCGCATTATTATTTAAAGCAACTTGTGCATATAGATTACGCGCTGTCTTTAGTCCAGGTTGCTCATTTCTTGCGATTTGAGCTAGTTGCATTGCAAATGAATCTAAATAGTTTGTTTTGAGTTGTGTCCACTTTTGAAATTCTTTTGAGTTTTTTCTTATTTGAGTTACACTTTCTGATAATCCCCATTTCTTATATTGTTCATGTGCGAATGTGCTGTCATCTTCAAAATCTGAGAGAGTTACATCATCATGAAATATTATCCCATCAATATAGGTAGATTTAGCCAAATCTTCATAAATTTCTTTTATAACTTTTTGTGCTTTATCAGAAAATGGGGATAATCTCGGATATCCCATATTAAGATGAGTAGGGTCAACTTGCAATGTCACTACTGTATCTTTAGCTGCCGCATTGTTTTTTGGTAATTGCCAAGCTAGCATCGGCATCCAAGCATAAATACGTTTCACTTGTGTGCGAGTTGCAATTTGCCAAGCAACTCGGTTAAATAAATCTGAAGTCATTGGTAGATGTCTGTTTGGAAAATAGACACTATCTGCTGCACCGTTAGCATCTTGGTCTGCAAAAGCCTGTAGATAAACAGTATTAACACCCAATTTTTCTATGCGCTCAAGTAAAGCACTCAAATTCCTTTCTAGTTGTTCTGCATTTGAATCATATATGTAATCTAAATCAATATGCGCTGCTTTAGTTACTCTGTCATCATCCGTAAAATTGGCATTTCGCACCCACATTTCTAGTTCTAAGTCTTTAAGTGTCATTTTTTGTTCAACCAAGATGCGTCGAAGTCCAGATAGAGGGGTAATCCGTGTATTACTGCCATCATCTAGTGTTAATCCCATAGGCATACCCAGCTGCTCTGCAATTTTACTAACTTTTGAGTTATAGCGCCCATATGGCCAAACTATTACACGGGGTTTTTGGCCTGTATATTTTTCTAAAAAAACATTATTTTGTAACAAGTCATTATGAACGCGTTGCTGATAACTTTTTTCATCTTCATACGCCTGCTTATCTGATAACCACTGGCGAGTTGTAATTGCAGGTTGCATATTCCCTTGTGGATTGCCTTGAATCCCTTCATGAGATAAATAACTATGGCTGGCAATCTCTACCAAACCACTGCTTAGCATTTCTTTGATCTCTTTTTGAGCTAAAAACTTGTTACGGGTAATTATATGTCCACTAAAATCTACTTTATCTTTAGACTCAAGCCACTTACCAACTAATGCAATGACAACTGGAATCTTATATTCTTTTATTATAGGAAAAGCATTTTTATAAATAGATTGGTAGCCATCATCAAAACTTATCAAAACTGCTTTTTTTGGCAATGGTTTGGAAGTTTTTCGATATGCTAAAATATCGTCTATGTCAATAAAATGATAACCGTTATCTCTTAACCATTCAATTTGTTCTTTAAAGTGCGATGGAGTGACTGCGTAGGTTGAATCTAGAGTCTGACTTTCATCTGCTATCTCGTGATAGCTCAGTATAGTAAACTCATTGACATTTTGATCTCGACTACATGAATGAGGCATGTCGCTTGCCACAAGACAGCTACTCATAAAACTTATTAATACTAAAATTAATTTCAGTAGACTATATCTATTCTTATGCATTTATTTCTCGTTGGTGTATGATATATCTGCACTTATTTTTAGTGCAACTTTTTCATAATAATACCAAATTTATCCTATTTTATATGCCTATACTTTTCAAGATATACAAATGATAAAATTATGAAAAATAACAAGAGGAAATGGTAGTGGTAAGATGTGGTAAGATTTTTTCATTCTCATCATTTAGATGAGAATGAAATGGAAGAGATTTTTCTTTAGTTTTGTGAAAGTTCTCTCTTCAACTCATCTTTATTGACCTGATTTTTATCACTCTGAACAAGCGGAAGAGATTTTTTGTAGATTACTCTGCTTGGTATCATGTAAGATGCCAGATGCTTTTTAAGCTCAAAAAGTATTTCTTTTGGTGCTATCTCGCTTGGTGCAGAGTAGACCATGATTATCTCTTCTTCTATAAGCTCGTTGTTTACTGAAAACACTGCACACTGCTCTATCTGAGGAAAACATCTAGATACTACAGACTCTATCTCATAAGGAGATACTCTAAAGCCTCTTGTCTTAATCATGTTGTCATGTCTTGAAACAAAGTAGAAATAGCCCTCTTCGTCTTTGTATACGTAGTCACCAGACGCTACAACTATCTCGTCTGTAAGTTGACCTTCTAAGTTGATAACGTCTTTTAGTATCTGTACAGATTTAAATCTCTCAGCGTTTTGTTCTGGAGCATTCCAGAAACCTTTGTAGATGTATCCGCCTCTGTGGATTAGCTCCCCTACTTCACGGACAGCACACTCTTTGCCGTCTTTGTTGATAACATATAGTTCAACATCAGGAATAGCTTTACCGATAGAATCAGGACGGATGCCAACTTGTGAAGGGTCTAAGTAAGTAGAACGAAATGCTTCTGTTAGGCCGTGCATCGAGTAGAAGTCTGCGTTTGTGAAGGTTTTTTTACACGCACTAATCATTCTTGCAGTCACATTACCGCCAGAAGAAGTTATAGTTTTTACGTTCTCAAATAGTTCAGAGCTTGGGATTCTGTGCATATCTTCATCAAACATCTGAGTAATGTTTATTGGCATAAGAGGTATAACCGTTACTTTATCGTTGATAAGGTGGTTGAAAAAATCTTCTGCAAGTATAAATCTGTGTATAGCAAGTGTAGCTCTTTTGTAAAGCGTACAGAAGATTTGGTTTAGTCCATAGTCAAGGTTGAAAATTAAAATAGCTGAGATAACATCATCTTCTTCCAGTTTTAAGTATTGAGATACAACACGAGCAGAGTCGATTAGATTTCTATGAGAAATCACGATTCCCTTTGGTGTCCCACTCATACCAAAAGAGTAAGTTATAAGAGCATTAGAGTGTCCGTTTATGTCACAAGCATAAGGTTTATTGTAGTATTTGAAGATTTCTTCAAAAGATGCTATTTCCTTACCTGCAGTTTCATACGAAATAATATGACCGTCAAAATTGATCTCTTCGATGCTCTCAAGCTTTAGTCTGTCAGTGATGATACATTTGATATCACAATCTTTGATTATATACTCAACCTGCTCGGATTTCAACAGTTTTGTAAGAGGTACGAGTATGTAGTCAGTAGATAAAATTGCTAAAATTGCAATAACCTGTTCTATCCCTTTGTTTGAATATATTCCTATTCTAGAATCTTTTGGAAGATCCAACTCTTTTAGATAGTAAGCCACCTGATTTACTTTCGTAAACAGTTCAGAGTAAGTTATGCTTTTTTCATTAAAAACTAATGCTGTTTTATCACTATGACTTTGAGCCGCATCTTCGATCAGTGTTCTTATACAGTTTATTGACATGTTAGTTTCCTTTTGCCCCAAGAGTCCATATATCGTAGTTGCTGTCGAGAACAGTAGCCGGATTGTGGTTTGAGTTTAGTATTTTTTTATAGAAAAATGAGATAATATCTTCTATCTCACCAGATGATAAAACTTTTGTAATTCCGCCTGTAAACACTATAGAGTTTATAGAGAGCAGTTTTAGATTGATATATGCTTGTTTATAATGAGACATCTTACAAAGAACAAGGAATATAGCCAGCTGCATTAGCACTTTTGTTGCTTTCTCACTTTGATCTTGAAAGATGTTCTCTGTAACTTTTAGATGCGTAAGCAATTCATAAACAAACTCGTTGTTCTGTGCAGCAAATATTAGAGATTCTCTTGACTTGTAAACACCAAGCTTTTTAAATACCAGTCTGTCATATTCATTCTCAGTAACGATATTGTCATCAACTAGGTCTTTTGAATAGTGAATATCTGTAGTAGCTCCACCGATATCTATAAGTATATAAGGATCAACAACAGAAAACTTCGTATTAATCATAGGAAGGGTCTTGTTGACTATATATGGAGTCGAGTATATCTGGTTAGATGTAATGTCATATAGATGTTTGATATCTTCTTTTCCTTCTATATCTTCTTGATAAAGATTTGTCAGATAAACTTTTAAGTTTTCTTCTACAATATGAAGTTTTTCATCAATGATATTAGGTAATATTACAAGATTTTCAATCCTCTCTTGTAACGCAGGAGCTTGACCCTCACTGCCTACATATACAACGTTTGAGTAGTTTAATTTATCTAGGTAGCTGTATAAATCTTCACCGAAGATATTCGAGTTAGAATTAATTCCGCCAACTATAATAACCACGTCAATAACGTCACTTGGAACAGAGTACTCTTCAATATTTTGATACATTACAGTCTCGATTATATTGATTCCAGAGTTAAAAGCGATGTTCTTAGCGTACTTTAATGAAAAAGAGTTTGTAAGACCTATGATAAGTGTGCTCAGACCGCCGTTTGCAGAAGAGCAGATATATACATCATCTTTCTCATAGTTCTTTATAGTGTTGCCGCATTTATGTGTTAAGTCGTCATAGATATCTTTGTTAAAGTCTCTTAGATGCTGCTCTATGCTTGTTGGGGTACTGACTTTGAAGTAAGTACTTCCTACGTCTATCAGTAGTTTGTCATTCATTTTACTCATTGCATAATCCCTATATCATGGATAATATCATTTACGATGCTTGTTGTGTCTTTTGTAAGATCGCACTGTGCTTTTTCATACTCAAAGCAACGATCTGGAATAGGTACATTTCCTCTTTTAATGATTCTGATATTTTTCTTTGCATCTCTGATTGTAATCATTTCATTGTGATTAATGATATGAGGAGAGAAAGGAACATCGATAATCCCGCTTTTAATGGAGTTAAATGCTTTTCTCCATAGAGTGTCAGCTGGGTCGTTAAGAACAGCTTCCATGATTGCATGAACTTCGAGTGTCAGTATCTCTTCTTCTTCCTTATCTACTATGTTTGGAAGACCGTTTAATATGCCAAGTGTGTACTGAGTATTTGCAACTGTTTTTGCGTTTGCTTCCTTAGTAGGAATACCAGAAGCCTCTTCCCTTGTTTTTGTGATGATTTTATCTGCGCCAACCATCGCCGCAATAACAGTTGACATGTTTATAAGCTGTTCAGCGTAGTCTTTGTTAGTAGGAAAAGCTCCCATCCACTGGTGATACACAAGATTTATTGTTGCATCTGCGCAGTTTATTTCTTGGGCGTAGTGACGTGCCAGTTTTTTAATAACAGCTCCCATTACGATGTCTTGATTCATTGAACCTGTTTGAGAAAAAGATACAGAAAATGACTTAACACCCTCTTCCAATGAAAGCATCATCTCTATAATCTGAATAACAATAGTAATAGCTGGTGGAACTAAAGTAGCTGTAAGAGGTCCAAAAGACTCTCTGTTTATAGGCTCATTTAGTTTTGAGTAGTTTGCACAAATTTTTTCCACATATTTCCAGTATAGAAATGCTTTGTCCAGTGGAAAGTTCTTTGAGTATGGTAGAAGGTAAGTAATAGGCCCGCCCTCAATCTCAAAGATACCAGATGCAATAGCCGTTTCTATAAGAAGTCTAGCATCTGGAGTACCATGACGTAGACTCACAGGCTTGTTAAAGTGTGTAATCATCTTTCTTGTAGTTCTATATCCGTGATTTACCAAAGGGTAGCCATTTAGCATGTCTATTTCGTTCTCTTCACTAAGACGCAGCATCTTTTTTGCAGTTGCATAGTCGTTGAGTCTCGTGTTTGAGTCAATAGTCAAAGGTAAGACATCAACATTTGCTTCTACAAAGAACTCATTTAGAGCAAATTGCTTTTTGTAAGTAGGAAATCCGCCACGAGGCTGAACCAGCATCTTCTTTTTGTTTTTAAAGTGGTGAGATATAAAGAGTTCTTTACTTGCATTTTTTACAAAATCTTCAACTTCTGCGAAGTCAAAGTTATCTACATACTCATTACTTAGAATTATTTCTCTCTCTTCTTGGAGCAAACTCATTATTTATTTCTCTCTTTTAAAAACTCTTCTAAAGTGTCAAGTCCTGTATTTAGGTCAACCTGATGAAAAACCAGATCAAATCCGTAGTTTTTATACTTAGGAATAATTGTCTCAGCATCGGCACTGCCAACAACCAAGTTACCACCAATCATCATTACGAGATTATCTAAGTTCTTGTATTTTGACTTCAGTAGTTTAATCTCTCTACTCCAACCCTCTGCTTCACCGTTTAGTGAAGATATAAGAAGTATATCTGCCCCTGTTTCCACTACAGCATCAAAGAATTCTTCCAAGTAAGTGTTTACACCTAAGTTGAACACTTCGAATCCTCTTGCATTTAGTGAAAGCTCTATCAATCTATTTGCTACAACATGAATGTCATTTCCGACTACGCCTGTTACTACTTTCATCTATTTAATACCTATTATATTTTATGGATGTAAAGATACCAAAGTTTATGTAAAAATAAGGTTATAAGGTGCTAGAATACATTTACAAATTAGCAAATAGGGAGCATCTATGGATTTTTTTACAGCAGATATCTGTGATGAACATATTGATAAAGTATTCGTTTTAGATCCAGAATATAAAAATTATGGTGGTATAGACAAATGCCAAGGTGAAGTAGTAACTATTAGATTAGACAAAAACAATTCAGAACTTGTTAAACTTCTTCGTGATGAAGATGGGACTGGAAAAGTTGTTGTTGTAGATGTAAGAGAAGAGTATTTCGCTGTTGTCGGCGAAAACTTGATGAAATTTGCACACAAAAATAATTACGCTGGTATAATCGTCAATGGCTATATTAGAGATACTTTCCAGATAAAAGATATCCCAGTAGCTCTATACGCACTAGGAACATGTCCTAGAAAATATATACCTGTTACAGAGGGTGAAAGAGACGTGCATCTATCTTTTGGCGGTATTGGCTTTAAAAATGGAGACTATCTCTATGCAGACACAGATGGTGTTATCGTTACACCTGAAAAAATAGTATAAAAACAAAGGGAATAAAATTGACAACTATTGAAGAAATGTACACAGATATTGACAACTTACTAAGCCAAACAAATGAAGACGCCATAGAAGAAGTAAAAGAAAAATACGAGCCGTTTGAAAAAAACATGAATTCACTTTTAGATGCTGAGACCCTAGAATCTTATTTAGACGTCTATGAAGAGATGAACAAAGAAGATAGTGCAGTTTTAAAATGTTATAACCTTGATACTACTGAAGAGCTAAAGGCTTATGTAGAAAAGAATGAAGTTGATTTTGATACTTTAAAAACTGAGACTGTTCACGCAGCTTGTCAGGCTCTGAAGTTTGTTATCTATGATAGTGAAGAAGATGACGATTACTAGACATGAATCGTAGAACTTTTTTAACAGCCGCTACAGCTTCTACTGCATCCCTCGCTCTTGGCGGGTGCAATGAGAGTAATCGTCAAGCCATAGACTACTCAAAGCATCCAAAAAAACATGACGATGACAAAAAACGCGTAAATATAAATAGAAATAAAAAGACTATTATAAAACTCGCTACAAGCTGGCCTGCTCATTTTCCTATCATGGGAATCGGCGTTGAAAAATTTGCTCAAAGAGTAAAAGATGTAAGCGGTGGTTCTTTAGAGATAAAACTCTACCCTAAAAATACTCTTGTCCCTGCCCTTGCTGTTTTTGATGCGTGCAGTAGCGGTCAGATAGATGCCTTTCACTCCGGACCATACTACTGGAAGGGTAAAAACTCTGCATTTTCACTTTACAGTGGTATTCCATTTGGTTTTACGGCAGAAGAGATAAACTCATGGATGCTATTTGGCGGTGGACTAGAACTTTGGCGTGAGCATTATGCGAAGTATAATCTTTACCCTTTTATGGGCGGAAATACTAACATCCAAATGGGTGGATGGTATAGAAAACCAATTAACTCACTTGAAGATATGCAAGGGCTTAAGATGCGTATGCCTGGTCTTGGCGGAGAAGTCTTCTCAAAGATGGGTGTTAACCCTGTTTTACTTCCTGCAGGAGAGATATATACATCTTTAGAACGTGGCGTTATAGATGCTACTGAATGGGTTGGACCTGCGCTTGACATAAAGATGGGCTTTTATAAAGTTGCTCCATACTATTACTCAGGGTGGCATGAGCCAGGTTCTATCTTAGAGCTTACTTTTAACAAACACTCTTGGGCTAAACTGGCATTTGAGCATAAATCTATCATAGAAGTAGCATCTAGTGAGATGAACTCAAACATGACTTATCACTTCCATGCTGAAAATATAAAAGCACTTGCAAAATTAAAAGAGTTAAATATAGATATTCACCAATATCCTGCCGATGTAATAGTAGCTGGTAAAAAAGCACTAAAAGAGGTTATAGCTGACCTTAGTTCTAAAAATGATGATTTTAAAAGAGTATATGCATCTATTGATAATCATCTAAAACTATCAAAAGAGTGGAGCGATGCGAGTCTTCGTTACTTTCTAAATGAGAGATGAAGTATAATCCGTTTTTAGATTAAAGGCATAATATTTGCTTTTAGTTGCAAACATTAATCACGGGAACATACTTGAAAAAACTTTTAGCTTTATCCGCTCTACTACAAACACTACTTTTTGCCTCATTTGAAGGCATAATAATTGACAAAAACACTCTAATACCTATAGACAAAGCGATAATAAGCGACTCTGCAAAAAGTGTTAAATCAGATGAAAATGGTTCTTTCTCTATCAAAAGTGAAGAAAAATACTATCATGTAAAAGCTTATGGCTATAGACCTTATACATTTTCATCAGATGCTAATATCACAACTATTAGCGTAGAACCAATAAAAGTAAAAGCACTATACCTTACTTTCTGGGGTGCAAACATATACTCTAAAACTACTGCAAGAATTTTAGATATCATTGAAAACACAGAGATAAATACTATTGTTGTTGATGTAAAAAATGAGTATGGGTCAACTTCATTTAAAACCTCATTTAAGCAAGCAAACGATTATGGTGCTTATAAAGATAGAACAATTGGTGATATAGAAAACTTTATGGAAGTTATGAAGTCTAAAAATATCTATATGGTTGCAAGATTGGCTGTGTTTAAAGATGAGCTTCAGGCTTCAAACAACGAAGATTATGCGATTAAAAAAGAGGATGGTACTATCTGGAGAAATCACGATGATATGGCATGGGTGGATCCTTTTGATGAAAGAAGCCACAAGTACACAATTGCTATCGCCCAAGAAGCTGCAAAAGTCGGGTTTGATGAGATTAACTTTGACTACATAAGGTTTCCTGCAAAGGCAGGATTAAAACTAAAAAAAGAGAGTACTCAAGAAAACCGCACAAAAGCGATAGAGAGCTTTTTATACTCAGCAAAAAACAGACTTAGAAAGTATGGAGTGTTTATCTCAGTAGATACTTATGGAAATATTTGTTGGGAAAAAGGTGACATAGGTATCGGACAGACCATAGAGTCTCTTTCAAAGCACAGCGACTATATTTCGCCGATGCTTTATCCTTCTGGATTTGCCAGCGGTTCATTTTACTTTGAACATCCAGCAGAACATCCTTATGAAGTTATACGCAGAAGTATTAAGAACATAGAACCAATCATAGATTCCAAACGTGTAAGACCTTGGTTGCAGTACTTTAAAGATTATGCACATACAAAAAAACATTATGAAAAGTTTGAAGTAAATGAGCAGATAAGGGCATCTGATGACACTAACACAAGTGGATGGATGCTATGGTCACCTTCGAGCAGGTATCATGAAGAGTATTTTGAGCCTTCTAAAAAGTAAAGTTTTGTCTACTTCTTATCTCTTTTCTGACTCTCATAGCATCTGGGAAGTAGTTTTTTACTAAATTATGAAAATCTTTTGAGTGGTTCATATGAACTAAGTGAGCCAACTCATGAACCACAACATAGTCTATCTGCTCTTTTTCGAGCTTTATAAGCTGAGTATTAAAAGTAATAACTCTATCTGAACTGCAACTTCCCCATCTGCTTCTCATCTTTTTAAGCTTCATCTCTTTGTAGTTTAAATCCATAATTTGTGAGTAATATTCTAGTCGTGAGCCTAGATGCGATTTTCCAAAGATTTTATAAAAATCATCGTAGCATCTGAGTATATTTTTTTGATTTGGCTTTCTTAGTCTATGCAGTAAATTGCGTAATTCTGTAGATTCATCAGCATCTACGCTATATACTTCTCCAAAAAGTAGGACTTCATCTTCTAGGTTGATTTGAATCGGAGGATTTTGTTCTCTTTTAAAGAGCTGTTTTCTTATCCAGCCCTCTTTTTCTATAAGTAGCTTTTCTATGTAGCTACGAGAGACCTTTGATGTTTTCAAGACTACTTTCAAGTCTTCTCTTATACTTATATAGCTGTTTTTTAAACTTGGCTTGCAGATATGAATAATGTTCAAATCTTTAAAGCTTATTTCACTCGTAGTCAATTGGATCACTAACTCCAGCTAGTTTAAAACCGTTTAGTCTAAGTCTACAGCTGTCACAGACTCCACAAGCTTTGTCTTCGTTCTTGTAGCAACTCCATGTAAGAGAAAGAGGAACATTTAATTCCAGTGATTTTTGAACTATCTGAGATTTTTTTAGATGCACCAAAGGCATTTTAATCTCTATATTTGTCTCATCTTTGGTACCTAGGTTTATAGACTGCTCCATACTATTTATGTATGATTCTCTACAATCAGGATAACCGCTGCTGTCCTCTTCAACTACACCGATGCTAATAACATTGGCACCCTCTTTTTCAGCTACAGCTGCAGCCATACTTAAAAATATACCATTTCTAAAAGGTACATAAGTTACAGGAACACCCTCTTCTATGCCGCCAATTGGGACTTCTATACTTTTATCCGTTAATGCAGAAGCTCCTATTTGAGCAAAAAAATCCAAATCTAAAATGTACTTCTCTTTTACATCTAAATCTTCACATATTTTATGAAAGCATTCAAGCTCTTTTTTTTGCGTTCTTTGATTGTAATTAAAATGCAGAGCTATTATCTCATAACCACTATTTTTCATCATATATGCACTAAGAGTTGAGTCCATACCTCCGCTCATAACACATAATGCTTTTTTGTTTTGTTCATTCATAAAAGAATTTTAGCATATCTTTTTAATAAAGATTAAATCAATTAAGGTATATAATGAGCACATAAGCATATAAAGGAGACATTATGGATGTATCATCTTCATCAGGAAGCGGGTCAGTTTCCGCACAAGTAGAAGTTATGAAAAAAGCTACAGAGGTACAAGAACAACAAGTTTTAAAAGTCCTTGAAAGCGCAAATGAGCAATCAAAAGAAGTTACAGCTCAAAAAACTGGTATGGGGAAAAACTTAAACATAACTGGTTAATCTCCTTAATAAACTTAAAGTAGGCACTTTTAGCGCCTGCTTTTACAAAATATAAGCCTCATTAGATATAATCCCATTCATGATTGAACTAGATAACAGAACCTCTCTTAATGTAGATGAAGCATTTTTAAATAAAATAGCATCAATATTCACAGATAAAGAGATAGAACTTATAATAACAAGTAAAGATGAGATAAAAGAGATCAACAAAGAGCACAGAAATATAGACGCTCCAACTGATGTCTTGAGTTTTCCTTATGTAGAGATGCCGATGAGCCCGTTGGGAAGTATAGTTATATCCTCTGCGCACGTTGAAGAACTCTCAAGAGAATTAGGTCACACACAAGACGACGAGCTTGCCCTACTCTTTATACACGGTCTTTTGCATCTACTTGGATTTGACCATGAAGTAGATACCGGAGAAATGAGAGAAGAAGAGGCAAGACTCATAAAAGAGTTTGACTTACCAAAAAGTTTAATAATAAGAACGCAAGGATAATAATGGATTTTATAATTTTTATAGCTGCTATGTCAGCGCTAATTTTTGGAGCTGATTTCATCATTAGAGAATCAGAAAGAATAGCTCTTCATTTTAATATATCTCACTTTGTTATTGGTGCTACACTTGTAGCATTTGGAACATCTCTGCCTGAGATGGCAGCATCTATGATGGCTGCAGGGCAAGGTAAAAGCGATATGGCAGTTGCAAATGTTGTAGGAAGTGTTATCTTTAACATCACCCTAGTTTTAGGTGCAGTATTTCTAATAAGTAAAAAGATGCTTCCAAAAAGAAACCTTTTTGCTCAAGATAGTGCCTGGGTAATCATTCCGCTAGTTCTATTCTTTATAATGGTCCAAGATGGTGTTATAGGAAGAGTTGACGGTCTTTTATATCTACTACTGATGGTTTCATATTTAGTGTTCCTTTTTACTGACTCGAAAGAGGATTTGGGTGGAGAGATAGATGAAGATCTTATAAAAGATAAGTTTAACTGGGGTAAAACAGTTCTATTGCTTACTATAGGGTTCGCTCTTACTATTGGTGGTGCAAACTTTGTTATTGATAGTGGTACGAATATAGCAAGAGTATTTGGCGTTAGTGAGTGGATTATAGGTATTTTCTTAATCTCACTTGGAACATCTCTCCCAGAGCTTGTAGTTTCAATTGTTGCCGTTAAAAAAGGTAATGCTGAGATGAGTATTGGAAACATTATCGGTTCAAACGTTGCAAATTTTTCTATGGTTTTAGGAGCAGCTTCTCTTGTAAATCCACTAACTGTTGATTTACTTGCAACAAAATTTGATATGTTAATAATGATAGCAGCATCTATTGCACTTGTTTTTATACTTGCGAACAGACTCTACAACAAAGCTGGAGCAATATTTTTATTAATTATTCTAGCTCTATTTATACAGAACTCTTTGGTATAAATTTTATTTTACTTTTGCTACAAGGTTAGCGTAGTCTAATGGGCTTTGCTCATTAGGCGTTATTTAATGTATTTTAACTCCAAGAGCTTATTGTATATTTTTGAAACAATCTCACCAGCTGCGGCACCACCATGCCCGCCATGCTCAACCATAGCTAAAACAACATACTGAGGGTTTTTGTATGGTCCATAAGAAGTAAACCAGGCATGAGAACGGTTGTAGTATGACATTTCATGTTCTAACACCCTGTCTTCAATATCTTGTAAAATTGTTACAACCTGAGCAGTTCCCGTCTTACCAGCAATACTTACCTTCGAGCTTAAATACTGTGTCGCTGTTCCTTTTGGATAATTACAAACTTCATACATCGCTTGTTGTATTAAAGGAAGTTTCTTCAACTCTTCTTCAGTAAGTACTTCTTGTACTAAAGGTTGATATGGTTTAGTGCCTATAGATTTCGCAAAGTGAGGAGTTGGCAGTTTAGACGTTGCCATAAGAGCAGTAAACTGAGCAATCTGCATAGGGGTAACAAGAAAATCACCCTGACCTATTGAAGTATTAACCGTTTCACCAATAAACCAAGGTCTGTTGTACCTTTTTCTTTTCCAATCTCTTGAAGGGACCACACCTATAAACTCATTAGGCAAATCAACTCCTGTTTTTTTGCCAAGACCATATCTCATAAGACCTTCGCTCATCTTCTTTATACCGACTTGAAGGCTTCCTTTATAGAAAAAATCATCACAACTCTCTCTTATAGCTTTCTTTATACCTGTTATTCTATGTCCATCTTTTTTCCAACATCTAAATACACGTTTACCAAGTGGCATAGAAGATCTACAATCAACGGTCCAAGTTTTATCAATATCGGTTGTTATATAGAGTAGTCCTAAACCGGTTTTAATGGTTGAGCCTGGAGGATAGAGACCGTTTACGAGCTTGTTCGTGAACGGTTTGTCCAAACTTTTTGAAAGTTTATTCCATACTTCATGAGAGATTCCTGATACAAACGTATTTAAATCATACTCTGGAAAGCTACTAGCAGCAAGAATAGCACCATCAACGCCCATCACAATAACTGCGCCGGCCTTTTTATCAAAAAGAGAGGATACATATTTTTGAAACTCTATATCGATGCTAAGGGTGAGCTTTCTATCTTCATTTGCGCCGACATAAGAAAGCTCTTCTATCTCCTGATTATTAGCATTTACTTTTATTTCCCTTTCTCCTGCTTCTCCTTGAAGATAAGTATTGTAATAATTTTCAATTCCTGTTTTACCCGTATAACCTATAAGTTCTAATAATTTATCATCTTTTATGTCTTTTTTGTTTGCACGGGACACATAGCCAATGGTATGTGAGCCAATATCTCCATATGGATAGTATCTCTTTGGAGCTGGAACAATATTTACGTTTTCTCTTAAACTAAGAACAGAATATACAGGCATAATATCTTCGTTAGAGATAAAATGAACTATATCTATATAGTTGTGATTATAGTAAGAGTCTTTTTTTATGTAGTCTGCAATCAACCTTTCTCTATTCAAATTAGGAAGTAGTTTAACTATATTGTCTATCTCTTCATTAAAAATCTTAATGTTTTTTTTCAAGCGCAGATGTGGACGAAGCTGTATCTTAAAACCTAGTTCGTTTATGGCTACAGGCCTGTTATTTCTATCTACAATTTCACCTCTAACTGGTGCTATTTTTTCACTTTTTATAGTATTTGAATGAGAAAGATTCTCGTAATACGTGTTTGATTCAACTGCAAGAAAAAACACTCTAACTATAAGAGTCAGCCAAGTTATAATAAATATAGCAAGGATAAATTTGATTTTCATAAAATACTCACTATAAAAAATTCAATTACTATATAGTAAATTATATAGTAATTAACATTTGGCATTGGAAGCAAAAAAATATTTGACAGCACTGATAAAAACAGGTAAAAGCCTACATAAGTAATTAAAACATATGATGCTTTAATACAAGAAGCGCAACCAAAATTCTTTTTTAACTTAGGTATTATAAACTTATAAATAAGTCCAAAATATATGATAGAGCTAAAAAGTGGATAACCCATTTGAGATTCTAAAATAACAAGACAAAAAGCAGTTAAAAATATGGCAATACTGTCTTCTCTTTTTAGCGCGTCTACAAAAAGTACAAATAAGACAGCAAAAAGTGGAGGCAAGAATAGATAGATACTACTTAGACTCTCATATACTGTAAATAACAGCACATATATGAGAGGCGCTAAAGAGTTTTGATTAGAGATACTTCGTTGCATACTGGAAAATGTTTACACTTTATACAATCAGCCCAAATCTTATGTTCAGGAAGCGACTCTTTTGGTATTTCAACGAAACCTAATCTCTCAAAGAAAGGTTGTCTATATGTAAGACATAGAACTTTTTGAAGTCCTAGGTTTTGAGCTTCAACAAGACAAGTTTTAACTAAATTTTCACCTGTTTTTTGCCCTCTAAAGCCTTCTTTGACAATTAGAGATCTGATTTCTGCAAGATATTCCGTATGAATATGCAGTGCGCAGAAACCAATTAGTTCTCCATCTTTAAAACACAGAGTATATGATCTGATATTTGTAGCAACTTCATCGTTACTTCTATTTAAAATAATTCCAGATTCAATTTCAGGTAAAACAAGCTCTTGCATATTTTTTATGTCGCTAAGCTTTGCCTTTTGATAATTAATCATCTATTTCCTCTCGCTCTTGTTCATTTTCATGTAAAATATCATATATAACCTGGATTGCTTTTTGCATCCCTCTTTTTTTAGAGCTAGATACCATCATAGCATTTGGAAACTTTGTTCTTAGTGCATTTTGCTCTTTTTGATTAAGTTTATCTACCTTGGTAAAAATTTGTAATATATATTGATTTTCTCTACAGTTATCAAATAAAAACTCACTCACCGAAGTGTCAATTTCAAGATCTGGATGCCTACAATCAATAAGATGAATAAAAAGTTTAATCTGTTCTCTTTGAGAGATATAATCAGTTAGATTTCTCTCCCAGTCGTACTTCATAGATTTTGAAACTTTTGCATAACCAAAACCTGGCAAATCCACAAATTTAGCAATACTTTTTTGAGAATTTTCTCTATCTATAAAAGTTACATCAAAATAGTTAATCAATCGTGTTTTACCAGGGGTTGATGATACTTTAGCAAGTCCTTTGTGATTCGTAAGTGCATTTAAAAGGGAGCTCTTACCTACGTTTGAGCGTGCCATAAAGACAACTTCATTTTGCTCATCGGTTTCAGGTGCACCACTTATATTTGCTGCGGAAGTAACAAACTTTGCTTCTACTATTTCAACCATATTATTCTTTCTCCTCAACCATTTTAAAAATCATTATAACAGGCTCTTTTTTAGCCCCTCTTGCGTACGCTTTGCCCTCTATAGTTTTGAGCACAACTTCGTCACCTATAATCTCTTTTTTCTCATCTATCTGTTTTAAATGAACATCCGTGAAAAAGTGATACTCTTTGATTGTAGGCATATAGATAACTTTTCCGGCTACACCCTGGTATAGAGATCCTTTTTTTGTTTCTATATTAAATGAAACCTCACCTTCTGCTATATACTTCGTAGGCTGATGCTTAGCATCTGTATGCACAGTTACTTTCGAAGCATTAAGCTCATCATTACCTTTAATGATATTAACTTTACCTTGAAATATAGATATACCTGTTTTTTCATCTGCGTCAAACTGATTTGCTTTTATCTTTAACTCTTGTGATATTAAAGATGATGCTAAAAAAATTGTCATAATTGTTAAAAGTTTCATAATTATTTCTCCTGTATTTGGTATTTTGCTACTACATTTTTAGATTTTACTCTATTTAAGCGATTATCGTAAGTAAGTGAAGTCCCAACAACCCTGTTTGAATCTCTATATATCACATAATCTTTATTTGTCTTGGCAATTGCACTTTTTTTGTTGTAAGTTGCCTCTTGTGATTCAAAAATCAGACCGTCTTCTCTGTTGTAAATCACGTTTCCAGTAAGATCTATAACATCATCTTTATCTCTATATAATCCATTATCAGCTCTCATATTAGCAATAAAATTTTTAGAGTTATCTGTATAGTCTATGTTAAAAACTTTATATCTATCATTATATCTAATAGCTTTAGAACCCTTCATAAGCGTTACTAACCCATCTTGAGAAAGTTCATGAAGCGTAAAAGCTTCAAGCTGAAAAAGTGGGACATCAACAAACTCTTGCTGTTTGATATTCATTGGTTTAAAACCAATAAATATCATTAACAATCCTATTGAAATTCCTATGAAAAATATATTTATATTCAATCTATATCCATACTGCCATAAATTCTTCTCTCTGGTCGTTTTCATCAACTAGAGTGTCAATCATCTCTCTTACGGCACCGTCACCGCCATTGCGAGTTAGAACTTTATTTACGATCTCTTTAATCTCTTTTACGCCATCATTTGGCGTAAAACTTTTACCAACTAGACTTAGCATGTTATAATCATTTAAATCATCACCAATAGCACCAACTTCGTAGAAGCTAAGTCCAAGTGAGCTAACTATCTCTTTTAAGACTCTATCTTTATCTCTTATGCCCTGATGAATGTGCTGAATGCCAAGCTCTTCAGCTCTTCTTTGAACTATTTTAGAGTTTCTTCCTGTTATGATAGCGACTTGATTACCCATTTTTATCCAAGTACTGATACCAAGACCATCTTTTACATTAAAGATTTTACTCTCTATCGCATCTGCTGAATATATAAGCCCGCCATTAGTTAAGCAGCCATCTACATCTAAAATAATCAACTTAATCATAAAACATCTTTAGTGCTTGGAATACCAACTCTTTCATTTTTTGTAGTTGCGCGACGAATAGCAACTGCGAGAGCTTTAAACGATGCTTCAATAATATGATGCTTATTTCTTCCTCTAAGAGTAATAATATGGGTGCTTATTCTTGCATTAAGCACCAATGCTCTAAAGAACTCTTCAACTAGCTCTGTGTCAAAATTGCCAACCTTGCCCGCAACATCAGATTCGTACACTAAAAATGGTCTATTACTTAGGTCTAAGTCACAAGAGACACATGCTTCATCCATTACGATGTTAGCACTACCAAATCTCTCTATATTTTCAACAGGATAGATAGCATCTGCAATTAAAGATCCAAGAACAATCCCAACATCTTCAACACTGTGATGGTCATCTATGTGAGTATCACCAACACACTTTATGTTCATGTCAATAAGTGAGTGCTTTGAAAAGCTTTCAAGCATGTGATCTAAAAAACCAACACCTGTATCTATGTTACTATTGCCTTTTCCGTATAGTTCTAATGAAATTGTAATATCTGTCTCTTTTGTTTTTCTGCTTTTACTAATCATGTTTAATCCTCTCTTACTATAAATGCATTTTCAAAATTACCTTGTGATTTGTAATCTCTTGCTTCTTGCTCACTTTTAAAGCCTTTTAGCCAAACTTTAAAAATTCTACCATCTTCATTTTCCATATCTTTTATAACAGTTCTGTATCCATCTGTATTATCATATAATTCTTGTGTCTTTAAAGCTCCCTCTGCTTTTGAAAAAGATGCTATCTGCAGAGCAAATTCGCTGATAGTAGCTTTTTGAGGTGATTTTTTTAACTCTGCTATCGTTGGGATCTTCTTTTTTCCTTTTGACTCAAAACCTAAAATTTCTATACTTACAGGAGCAGTTCCAGTAGCAATCATATTTATTTTACTAGCTGCTGATTTAGAAAGATCTATAATTCTAGTATCTACAAAAGGTCCTCTATCATTAATCCTTACTACCGTAGACATGCCATTATCATGATTTGTAACTTTTACAATTGTATTCATAGGCAACGTTTTGTGTGCTGCAGTCATATCATACATATTATATATTTCACCATTAGAAGTATGTTTTCCATGAAAATCAGGACCATACCAGCTAGCTCTACCGTCAAACTCATCACCAACACCCACAACTGTAGGATAATACTTAATACCTCTAATAACATAAGGTCTCATCGTGGGATGAGAATATGTCTTGTTGTCCATAACAGAGCTATGATCGCTTTTATTTGCTGAGTAAGATTTAGGTGCAGAATATTTATGGCTATTATATACCCTCTTGCCTCTTGTGCTACAGGCACTAAAAAACAATACAGATAAAATCAATAAAACAGATATTAGTTTATTCATTTATTTTTAGCCTGTCGCCTATTCTGATTGCACTTCCACTTAAATGGTTTTGAAGTTTAATATTTTGAACACTTACTTTGTGAGCTTTAGATATAGAATCTAGTGTGTCTCCTTTTTTTACCATGTAATAATGTCTTGTATCTATTTTTGTTGCTTTTATTCTGATGTCTATAGGGATTATAAGTCTCTGGTTTAATTTTAAGCGAAAACTTTTAAGTTTATTAAAGTCTTTGATAACATTGTATGAAACACCATATTTTTTTCCTATAAAAGATAAGTTATCACCTTTTGTTACCACATGGACTTTATAGATATTTTTCATTGGTTCTGGCTGATATTTACGTTTAAACTCATTTAACTTGATATATGGGATATAAACTTCATAAGAATCTGCATAAGGAGGTACAAAGTCATATTTAAGGTGTCTGTTTAATTTTTTCAACTCTCCCAAAGGTATACCAACCATTTTAGATAATCTAACAATTGAATCACCACTTGAGAGTTGCACAGTTGAAATCGAGTAAGCATTTGCACGATTTAATAGATGCTCATATTCACTGTGCATTAAAAATTGCTCATCTTGTCCTACCATAGCAAGGGCTACGATTTTTCTGATGTAGTATCTACTCTCTCTTGGAATATATTTCTTTTTAGGATCAAGTAAAACAGAAAGTTCATTACTGCCTGCTTTTTTAATGGCATGATTTAATCTTCCGCCACCACAGTTGTAAGCGATAGCAGCTAAATACCACTTGCCAAATCTTTTATGAAGAGATGATAGATATTTCGCTGCTGCTTCAGTTGACTTGATAAGATCACGTCTCTCATCTACATATTCATCAATCTTAAGCCCGTAAAGTTTTGCCGTACCTGGCATAAACTGCCAAAGTCCAGATGCTCTTTTTTTAGAATATGCTTTTGTTGAAAAGTTTGACTCTGCCATTGCAAGATACAAAAACTCCGGAGGAACGCCATGTTTAGCCAAAATACCTTTAATAGCAGGGATAAAGGTATATGCTTCATCCATAGCTTTGAAGAAATGTTTATTTTTCTGTATTGTTGACTTTTCAACCTTCATCTGATTCATAATCGGATCATAAAGGAAAGAAGCCTCAATATCAAATGACTCCAAAAGAGCCACTTCCTTGTTGTGGTTGAAAACATATGTTAAATTAGCACTCAGCAGGATCGGTAAAAGTAGTAGAAGAAAATATTTTATCATTTAGTAACTCTAATTTTAAATTTAAAGCTTAGATTCTACCCAAAAAAATATTAAAATCAGCGTAAAGCAAAGAGTTTTTGGGCATTTTGTGTTGTTATATCCTTGATATTTTTAAGTGGAATATCTAAAAGTTCAGACATTTTTTGCGCTACAAAAGTAGTATAAAAAGGCTCATTTCGTTCCCCTCTATGTGGTGCAGGAGTCAAATATGGTCCATCTGTTTCTATAAGAAGTTTCTCTTCTGGGATCTTTGGTAAAACATTAAGTAATTTCTTTGCATTTTTAAAGGTTAAAACACCGCCAATACCAAAATAAAAACCCTCTTTTGCTAAAGATAAAAGTTCTTCATCGGCATTGTAGCAATGTAAAACTCCACCAACTTCTTTAGCATCTGAGGCTAGTAGTATCTCCTTAGAGTCTCTAGAAGCATCTCTAATATGAATAATCAGAGGTTTTTTATACTTTTTCGCAAGCTCTATCTGCGCTCTAAAAACTTCTTTTTGGCGCTCTTTTTCTTTTAGTTTATCTTCATCACTACCTTCTAGTCTAAAGTAGTCTAGCCCGCATTCGCCGATTGCTACACACTTTTCGTGTTTAGCATACTTGTCAAAGTCAAGTGCATCAAAAGAGTCCATATCATAAGGATGAACACCAACAGCAAAATAAACGTCACTATTTGCTTCAACTATTTCTAAAGCTCTCTCTAGTGTATTTGGATGAGCTCCTGGAATAATAAACCTCTTTACTCCACCCTCTCTTGCTCTGTTGAGTACATCATCTATGTCGTCGTTATATCTTGGGTCATCCAAATGAATATGTGTATCAATTATCATCTACTCGCCTCTAAAAGTTCTTTTGCAAAACTTTTTGCTTCATTTGAAACGCTGTCTCCGCTGATGATTCTAGCAATTTCATCTACTCTGTCATCAAAGCTAAGTTCTTTGACCATAGACTCATCTCCACTTTTATGCACTAAGAAGTGTTGCTCACCCATAGAAGTAAGTTGAGGCTGATGTGAGATTACAAATATTTGGAAATGTTTTGAGAGTTGCCTTAAGACTTTCGCAACGCTCATAGACTCTTCACCGCTAAGATTAGCATCTATCTCATCAAGCATTAAAACACCGCCATTTTGGCTCATAAACTCTGATTTCATAGCCAGTATAGCAAGACGAAGCCTGTTAAATTCTCCAGTACTCACTTTTTGTAGTTCTGTGTTGTTTAGCTTCACTAGTATTTCATCCTTACCATAATCACACATCTCTGAATCTTGCATAGTAACTTTTGCATTTCTCAGATACAGTTCTTCTAGATATCTGTTTAAATCATCGTTAAATGACTTAAGTTCTTCTTCTCTAAGAGCAGTTAATAAATTTGAAAGTTTTTTAACTTCACTGCTTAATGCTGCTTCTCTTTTAACCAGTTCATCTTTTGTAATTTCAATATTTTCATACTTAGCTAGTTCGATTATTTTTTGCTCTTTATATGCAAGAGCTTCTTCTATGCTTCCATATCTTCTCTTAAGTCCACTAAGCTCTTCTATTCGATTTAAAACCTCTTCTATGTCTACATCTTCAAGAGCATTAAATTTTGCTTCTGCACTATCAAATAGAGCTCTTAACTCATTCATAGTGTCATCGAAGAAAGAACTGTCTGCATCTAGCGAGTCTAAAGCACTGTTAACTGAATGTTCATTATCAAAAATCGAGTTCGCTAAAGATATAGTTTCCAAGACTTTCTCTTTACGGGATAGCTCTTTTTTTATCTCCAATAATTCTTCATCTTCAGATACTTTTGGATCTATTTCTTGAATCTTATTTATCTCAAAAGTTGCAAATTCTTTAAGCTCTACTATCTTTCTCTCTTCTTCTTCGATTTGGTTTAGTTCTACCCTGACCTCTCTATGTTCAATAAATAATTTTTTATACTCATCTTTAATATTGTAGATATCTTTAGATTTGTTTTGAATTCTAGTATCTAATATAGAGATTAGGTTTTCATTTTCAAAATCACTAAAATCTTTCAGGCTCAGGTGTCTTAAATAGTTTGAAGAAAGGCCTGATATAGCTTTTTTGGAAACACTTTGGTTGTTTATGAAGTATCTTGATTTGTCTTTTTTAATGTGTTTAAAGATATTTATATCATCATTTTCTATACCAGTATCAGCAGAATTTATTTCCCATGTAACACTTGATTCACACAGAGACGCTTCACAAGATTCTGCACCTAAGGATGAAAGTATTGATTTCATAAGTATAGACTTACCGCTACCGCTTGGACCCGTAAAAACTACAAGTCCTGCAGTTGGGTTCAGTTCAATCTCTCTAAAACTAAGATAGTCTTTTAGATAAAATCTCTCTATCATCTTTACTCCCCCCATCTAAGTTTTTGTTTAAGTACATCAAAGTAGTTAAATTCTTCTCTATGAATCAATTTAGCTGTCCTTGTTGCTAGCTTAATATGAACACTTTGATTTTTATCTAGTTCATGCATATCTTGACCATCTATGATTACCAAAGCTCTAGGTTCTGGTGTTTTCATCTCAATAGAGAACTCACCGGGAAGCACAACCGGTCTTTGAGTTAGAGAGTGAGGACATATAGGAGTAAGCACAAAAACTTTAGAAAGAGGAAAGAGAACAGGACCTCCAGCAGAAACATTATAAGCAGTTGAACCTGTAGGAGTAGCAACAATAACACCGTCTCCATAGTAGGTATTAAAGGCTTTCCCATCTACTAACGTTTCGATATGTATCATATTTGAAACAGAAGGACGAGTTAGAACCATATCATTAAAAGCATACATTTTTCTCTCATCGTTCTCGCTTACTATTCTAACTTCTAAAACAGAACGTTCATCTACTCTACTTTTGCCCCTAACCATATTCTCTACAAATTCGTCAAGTTCATCCAGATTTACATCTGCTAAAAAACCCAAACTACCTGCGTAAACACCTAAAACAGGGATGTCGTATTTAAAAGACCTTCTAACAGCAGAGATAAGAGTTCCATCACCTCCGAGTGTTACAAGAGCATCTACATGCATACACAAAGCGTCAAATTCAGTTCCCATAATATCTATCATAGCACCACTAATACTGTCTAGATAAACATCAATACCATGATTCTTGAAAATCTTTTCAAGTTTAAAATAACTGCTCTTGAGTTCTGGGGTTGATGGTCTTAGAAGAACACCAATTTTTTTTATGTTACTTGCTTGCAAACTAATCTCTTTTATAAATATTTTTATCTTATTATACACTCTTGTGGTTTAAAAACTAAAAATATTGCAAATTGTCATGCAAACATTTTATTTAAGTAGCTCTCTTAGTCTTGGATAAGCCAACTTTTGATATAATCGCGAAAATTATATATAGGATTCTATATTTTGAGAAGTCATTACTGTACAGATTTAAATGAAACAAATGTAGGACAAGATGTTGTTCTAACAGGCTGGGCAAATAATCATCGTGACCACGGCGGAATTATCTTTATCGATTTAAGAGATAAAACAGGTCTTATTCAACTAACATGTGACCCTGAAGATGGTGCTCAGGCACATAAAGTTGCTGATGGTGTTCGTGATGAATACGTTTTAATTGCTAAAGGTAAAGTTCGTCTTCGTGGTGAAGGTTTAACAAATCCAAAGCTAAAAACTGGTGCTATAGAAATTATAGTTACTGAGCTTATTATTGAGAATAAAAGTGCTCCTGTTCCTTTTGTTATAGGTGATCCTAATGTTGGTGAAGAGACAAGACTCAAGTATCGTTACCTAGAGCTTCGTGATCCTGCAGTATACGAAACGTTTCGTCTTCGTTCTAAAGCAGCAATCGCTGCAAGAAATATTCTTGATGAAAATGGCTTCTTAGAGGTAGAGACTCCTATTTTAACTAAGTCAACTCCTGAGGGTGCTAGAGATTATCTAGTTCCGTCTCGTGTTCACAATGGAGAGTTTTACGCTCTTCCTCAATCACCACAGCTTTTTAAACAACTTCTGATGGTTGGCGGATTTGACCGTTACTTCCAGATAGCTAAATGTTTCCGTGATGAAGATTTACGTGCTGATAGACAGCCTGAGTTTACTCAGATAGATGTTGAGATGAGTTTTTGTGACCAAGAAGACGTAATCGTAGTGGCAGAAAAACTTCTTACTGCGATGTTTAAGGCTTGTAACATAAACGTTCAAGCTCCATTTAACCGCATTACTTACAACAACGCTATGGAATGGTATGGTTCTGATAAACCAGACTTAAGATACGATCTTAAAATGGTTGATGTTATTGATATCTTTGAGAGATGTGATAATGAAATCTTTACTAACATCGCTAAAAAGCCACATATTAACCGTATTAAAGCTCTTAAAGTTCCTGGTGCAGATCTAGTATTTTCTAAACGTGAGATGAAAAGCTTCGAAGACTTCGTAAGACAGTTCGGTGCTCATGGTCTTGGTTACTTCCAGATGAAAGAAGACGGTCTTAAAGGTCCACTTATCAAATTTTTCTCCGAAGATGATATCGCACTTCTAGTTGAAAGACTTGGTATGGAAGTTGGTGACGTTGTATTCTTCGGTGCAGGTGATAAGAAAACTGTATGGGATTACATGGGTAGACTTAGAATTTTCATAGCTGAACATGAAAAGATGAATATCTTAGATAGAGATGCTTTCGAATTTGTATGGGTAGTTGACTTCCCGATGTTCGAAGTAGAAGATGGAAGAGTAAAAGCACTTCACCATCCGTTTACACAGCCTAAAGACACTGATAAAGATGATGTAGAAGAGATAGAGTCTATCGCTTATGACATCGTTTTAAATGGTACTGAACTTGGTGGTGGTTCTATTCGTATACACAAAGAAGCAGTACAAAATGAAGTATTTAAACTTCTAGGAATCGAAGAAGAAGAAGCACAAGAAAAATTTGGCTTCTTACTAGATGCACTTAAGTTTGGAGCACCTCCACATGGTGGTTTTGCTTTGGGCTTTGACAGAATGATGATGCTTATCACTAAAAAATCAAGCATCCGTGACGTTATTGCATTCCCTAAAACGCAAAAAGCTTCTTGTATTCTTACAAAAGCACCTAGTGCAGTTGACAACACTCAACTTCGTGACCTACATATTCGTCTACGCGAACAAGTAAAAGCATAATTTCAATTATGAAAAAATTATTTCTTATTATCGGAGCCCCAGGCTCTGGTAAGACTACAGATGCAGAGCTAATAGCTGAGCAAAATGACAACATCACTCACTACTCTACTGGCGATATGCTTCGTGCTGAAGTTGCTAGTGGAAGTGAGCTTGGTTTAGAGATAGATAGTTTTATATCTAAAGGGCTTATTGTTCCCATTAAAATTGCTATAGAGACTATCGTAAACGCTATTAAAAATGCTCCTACTGATATCATCATCATAGATGGTTATCCTAGAAGCATGGAGCAGTTAAACGCTTTAGATGAGTACTTAAACGGTGATGATTCATCTTTAGATCTTTGCAGTGTTATAGAAGTTGAAGTCAGTGAAGAGACTGCAAGAGACAGAGTTCTTGGTCGTGCCCGCGGTGCTGATGACAACACAGAAGTCTTTGACAACCGCATGAAAGTCTATACCCAACCTCTAGAAGACATACAAGCTTTCTATAGTGCTAAAAATATTTTAAAAGTGATTTCTGGCGAAGGGACTATCGAAGAGATAGTTTCTGAGATGGGAACTTTTATAGAATCTAAAATATAATCTAATATCTTTCTTCTAGTTCCCAAGTAAAACTTGGGAACTAAATACACTCCCGTGAGAAAGCTTTACAAGAATTTTTTATTACAATATTTTCTAAGAATTTTCTCTAATTCATCTGTATCTATTGGTTTTGAAATATAATCATCCATTCCATTTTCTAAAAATTTCTCTCTATCACCTTTTAACGCATTAGCGGTTACAGCTATGATTACTATATCTTTGGTATGCTCAAGTTTCCTAATAGTACTACTAGCTTCAATACCATTCATATTTGGCATATTTTCATCCATAAGTATTAAATCGTATTTATTATTCTTAACCTTATCTACAGCTTCGAGTCCATCGTTTGCTACATCATAAGTTAATCCAAAATCTTCTAATAGTATTGATAATAGCATTTGATTTGTTTTATTGTCTTCAACAATTAAAGCATTTCCATGAAGCAATTCTTGATTAATTGTCGCTACATCATCTTTATCAATATCTTCTTTTGCTTCTATTATTGGCAGCGTAAAATAGAATGTACTTCCAACACCTAATTCACTATTGACACCAATTTTACCACCCATCAATTCAACTAATTGTTTAACGATTGACAATCCAAGGCCAGTACCACCATATTTTCTAGTTGTACTACTATCTTCTTGCTCAAAAGCTTCAAATATTGTATCAGTTTTACTTGGACTTATTCCAACTCCACTATCTAGAACTTCACAATATATCTCATTTGTATTGTCTAAATAATTTACATTTACTTTAACGTCGCTATCCTCATTCGAGAATTTTAAAGCATTACTAAGCAAATTTGAAAATACCTGTTTAGTTCGCGTAATATCACCCTCAATAAATTTTGGAATCTTATCATCGATTGATAATTTTATTGTTATATTTTTCTCTTTTGCTCTTTGTCTAAATAATAGGATAGTTTGAGAAATAGCATCCAAAATATTAAATGGAACTTTTTCAATTGACAACATACCACTCTCTATTTTAGAAAAATCCAGTATATCATTCACGATATCAATTAATGTATAACTTGAGTCTTTTATGATTTTTAATTTTTCTTGCTTCTTAATATCTTTTTCATCTTTATATAAAAGATTTACAAAGCCCATAATTCCATTTAAAGGAGTACGAATTTCATGTGACATATTTGCTAAAAATTCAGATTTTGACTTGTTAGCTTTTTCTGCTTCATATTTAGCTTTATTTAGCTCTAAATATGTCCTTTTTTGTTCAGTAATATCTTGTCCTGACGTTAAGAGACCTATTGTGTTCCCTTGATCATCAAACAGAGTAGAGTATTTCCATAAAATAAGTTTTAACTCGCCACTTTTTGTCAATACATAGTTTTCATAATTGGGATATTTCTCTTTTTCTTCAATGATGTCGGAAGCCAACTCATTAATTTCGAGTTGAATGTTTTTTGGCAAAAAGTTTTCTATCCAATTTTTACCAATAATCTCATCTTTTGAATACCCTAAAAGTTTCGCGCCTTCTGTATTAATCATTGTTACGTTTTTATTGTTGTCTAACACCATAATTAAAACTTGCGCGATATCCAAGTAGTCTTTAACTTCTTTATCTTTAACTTCTTTCTCTCTATAACGGTTTTTTATGGCCATGTATATCACTATATGCAATATCATCAATACCACAAAAGAGAGTGCATTTATTAAGATATGCTCCTTAATTAGATTTTTTAAATAATTATTTTCTTCATAGGAAACAAGATAAGCTATTGTTTTTTTATCTTTAATATTTTTAATTGGTAAAAAAGCAACAATTTGTCCAGAGTCTTCTAATGCAAAAGAGTTATTATGCTGTATGCTATTATAAATCTTTTTTTTCAATTTATTGTTTAAATTAGTTTCTATCTCACTAAGATTTTTATCTTTATTCTTATCCTGAAGAAAATCTTCATGTTCAATACTTTTATTATAGTTAACCATATCCTTCATTTTCCAAATATTTGTCATAAAAATATTTTTATTTATGATAAAGTGAGCTTCAGTTTTATATAAATTTTCCATATGTTTTTTTAAAACGCTTGAAGAAAAAGCAATATCTACACTTCCTAAATACTCACCTTTATAATAGATAGGGTAAATATTACGAAACGCATGCATTATCTTGCCCTCTTCAAGTCCTCTAATTATTTTTTTATTTTCATTTACGTATCTAAAGCTATATCGAACTTTTGATAGGTCATCATTAAACTTATTCGGTTTATGCACTCGTAAAAATGTTTTATTATTTTCAAATGAAAAAAGCGTAATGATAACACCAACTTTTTTTAAATTATCAAAATGTGGTTTTATTATTTTAAATAATTCATTACGAAGTGGTATTAAAGAATCATCATTACTTGCATGTTTTGCTCTATATAAAAGTTCTAGTACATTTTCTCTATTTATGACTGTACTATTAATACTATCAGCTACTACCTCAAACCTTTTCATACTAACTCTATATGTATTATTCAGATTAGTAAGCTGTTGCGACAAAACAGCCTCTATACGGACTTGCTTGTCTTTATTTGTCACAAAATACACAATGCCAACAAGTATTATAAACATTGTAGTAATAATTATTTTTAATGAAAATAACGAATATATAATTTTTGAATTTTCTGATTTCATACATGTATAGTACATAATTATGTATATTTAATAACTTAAAATTATAACTGCATATGCATTATAACAACAAAAAGAAATATATAAAAATCGATGAAGAATTAAGGTTAAGTTTGTAGATGCTTGGTATAATCTAATATATTTTTAAAAGGTTTACAGTGGCACGAATACTCTTGGTTGAAGATGACCAAATACTTTCCGAAACATTGCTAGAGTTACTTGAAGATGAGGGTTATGACCTGACTCTTGCTCAAACTGCTAACGAAGCCGTAGAAGCTACTTACTCAAATGAGTTTGAGCTTATGCTTCTAGATGTAAACATACCTGATCAAAATGGCTTCGAGCTACTGCAGATGCTAAGAAGCTCAGGAAACACAACTCCTTCTATATTTTTAACATCTTTAAATGACATAGCATCTCTGTCTCGCGGTTTTGAAGTCGGTGCAGATGACTATATTAAGAAGCCTTTTGATTTTGATGAGCTTATCATCCGGATACAGGCACTTCTTAGAAAGTCATTTAACGCTAAAAACAATGAAGTGAAGTACAACTCTTTGGTGTATAAAATCTCAACAAATGAATTACTAGATGCAGGAAAGCTTATCCAACTAGCTCCACAAGAGCAGAAGCTACTCTCCCTGCTCTTTAAACGCATAGATGAGACCATAACGAAGCAAGAACTTCTTCACGAGCTAGACAGCGTAAATGAATCTAGTGAAGGCGCTTTGAGAGTCTACATAACAAAACTAAGAAAAGTTGGTTTAGAGATTCAGACCATCAAGGGAACAGGATACAGACTTGTTAAAGCATGAGAAAAAAGCGTTTATAAAGTTCTTTGCCACATACTTTGGCAGTGTAGCCATCCTTATCTTGGCGTCAGGGTTCTTTTACTTTGAAGAACAGAAGCAGATGCTGATAAAAAAAGAGCATTTTTCTATGATAGATCATATTAGACAGTTTAAGATGAAACTTCCGATGCCAAAAAACAGCTCCATTACATATGAGATACTTGATATAAAAATACCCGACTTCAACATGAACAACTTTACCATCAAGGAGAGTTATTTTGAAAAGTATATGCCATATAAATGGGAAGGTGGTTATATACTTGTCAAAAAAGACAAAAGTGAGTTTTACAAGAATCTTTTTTCTGTTAAACTAAATATTATATCTGCTCAAATACTTTTACTTTTGCTCTTTGCAACACTCAGTTATTTTCTTGCTCTTCGCGCGCTCAGACCGATGCAAGAAGCAATCGTAAAACTTGATAATTTCTCAAAAGACCTCATTCATGACTTAAACACACCTCTGACTTCCATTCTTTTAAATATGAAACTCCTGGAGAAAAACAGCGATTTTGATGACAGCAAGCCACTTAGCAGAATCAAAAAGAATGTTGAAAACATCTCGGAGCTTCACAACAATCTAACTACCCTGCTTCAAGAAGATACGATGCTTGTCAGCGAGCAAAACATTGTCAAAATCATTGAAGATGTTGTTTTAACTCATCAAAAAATATATACGCATCTAGAGTATGAGATAGAGCTAAAAGAGTTTTATGCCTCTGTAAATCAAAATGCTTTTACCCAAGTTCTTATAAATCTCATCTCAAATGCGAGTAAGTACAACAAAGAAAATGGTTATATAAAAATCTACTCTATCAATAGGGTTTTATATATTGAAGATAATGGTGTCGGGATTAAAAATCCAAGTGAGATATTTAACCGCTCTTACACAGAACAAAAGAGCGGAACAGGCATAGGTCTGGATATTTCAAAACGTCTCTGTGAAGCTATGGATATAGAGATATATGCTACTTCAGAAACAGGAGTTGGTACTACTGTCAGTTTGAAGTTTAAAAACTAAAAACTGTAAGTAATATCCGCAAAGATTCTATCGTTATCTCTGATGGCTTTCATAAGTGGCTTATCGCCATCTATGTACTCAACTATCCCAGCATTTAAGCCTATAGCATTAGCTACTTCATACTCTATCCAGACTCTAGCAAAGCCGCCGTTTTGCCAGCTTGAACCAAAGATGCTAAGAAGTGCTGTAGCGTTCAGAGAATCATTGTAAAAGCTTCTTGTTGCACGCAGAGCCGTTTGCACCTCATCTTCATCAACGTAGTCAGGTCTTGGTACGACTTTTGACATCTGTGCTTCGTAGTCAAATATATGTCTATTTGCTACCTCAACAGAAAGTACAGTGTCTTTTATACCCATATAGTCAAAACCAATAAGTGCATCTAGGCGACTCTTGGCATCTCTAGTAGAGTTATATTTTACACCATCAAGAAGAGCTACTTCACTCTTTAAGAGCCAACTCCCAGATGCTATATTTATAGCAGAGCCCAGCATCTGAATTTTAGTGACTTTACGAGTCATAGTGTCAGGGTCTATATGCCATTTCTGATCAAGTACGTCAGCAGCGTAAAAAGAAAGATCCCATCCTGAAAAAACACCGTTTGCTCCAAAAGCATATTGCATATTATCCCATGATGTGTTTGGGGTCTCTAGTTCTAAAAATGGGTTTGGCGCTATAGGGAAAATAGCATCTACAGGAAAATATTCACTTCTAGCAGGTGCTTCTATCATGATACGGTTCTCAGGGATAATCATAGCGGAGAAGTTCCATACACCATAGTAATAGTCAAACTTAAACATTCCAACACTTAGTCTAAGATCTTCAATATCCGTCATAGCTGGTGTACGATTATCAAGAGGGTTAATTACATCTGTGATTCTAATGCTGTCTGACTTACCCCATACAACTATCTGTCGCCCTATCTTAGCATCTAGAGCTGATGTTATCTTTCCTTGTACATAAGTGTCGTCAAGTCTAAGTTGAGTTTTGTAAGCATCTAGTATGTCATCGCTATAGTTATTTGTAGAGTGTATGTCATATATAGCATCGTAGAAAGCATCACCGCTAACTTTTAGTTTCCAGTTATCTGATAGTTTTGCATCCAGCTCTAAAGATAGTGAACTCTGAGCTTGATTTATACCTGAATACTCTATGCCATCAACTTTGTGTTCTTTATAACCAACAGAAGCCTTAAAAGCTAAATCTCCGCTTATGGTTACTCTATTTTGTTCTTTTACCTTAGTCGTTTCTTTTTTAGTATTTGGCGCAGTTTGTACTTCATCATCAAAGCCTGCAAGGTCCGCATCTGAACCACTACTCTTTTTTACAACTACCTCACTGTCAAATCCACTTAGATCATCTTCTATGCTCTCCTTTGCATGTACAACACTAGATGCTAAACTAATAGAGATAAAAGAAGATAAAAGAACTTTGCCAAGCATCTGCTATAGTCCTTTCTCTAATGTGCGCGTAGTAAAAAATGATTCTTCTAAGTTTTGATTGTATTTAATATCTGAAAATTCAAAGATAGTCTTATGTAGAGTATTCTTACCCTTCTTGGTAACCATCTGCATCTTTTTAGTTGTCCAGATGCCATCAATCTCTTCTAAAGAAAGTATTTTCATATATTTTAGTTTTTCTCCTATCTTTATGTAGTTAAGAGCTTGGACTATTACGAAATTATCTTGACGTATAAACACTATAGATTTTGTATATCCTGTTTCATCTATGGTTTTTGTACTCTTTGGAGTTACTAGCATCTGCCAAGTTTTATGTCCATCTACCATAGGCTCTTTCATAACTTCATATGTATAATCCTCTACATTTCTAGATGTCATATCTGAGTATGTAAAATCACTGCCCATAAAAGATGAACTCTTATCACTAGATGCTATTCTTTTTACCTTTTTCAGCTCTGGAAGATACAACCACTGGTCATCGTCTTTGCTTGAGTTCTCATAATCATAAGTTAAAAAAGCAGTATTTCTAACATCAGCAGGAGCTAAAAAAAACATTATCTTTAACTTGTCCTCACCTTTGTCTTTTGTATAAGTTTTTAAATCCCGAACCCTTTCGTTATCGTTCTTATCAATAAGAATCATTTTCATGTTTGATGTAGAGTTGTCTCCATCATTTCTGTCATGTACTTTTTGTGCTATCTCTTGTCCTGTAATAGCCAATAGTGAACTTATAGTTAAACTAGCTATCAATAGTGTCTTTAAAATCATTTGTTATCCTTTGTTATTAGTGTAAGAAGTGCGGGACCTAGTATTATGTTTGATATAAGCGCTATTGTTATCGATCCGCCTGCTAGTATCCCAAAGTTTATAAGATTGCTTAGAGATGCAAACATATAGACAAAAAAGCCTAAAGAAAGAACAACACTCGTAGCAACAAGTGCGCGACCTGTTCCTGTCATAGTTCTAACTACAGACTCTCTAGTTCCAAGACCCTGATGGTGATATCTGGCAAAGTTATGGAAAAAGTGAACTGTATCATCAACTGATAGTCCTATCACTATGGCACCGACCAGCATCGTAAACATATCTAGCGGCATATCTACTATAGCCATAAATCCTAGAGCCATTATTACTGGTAGAACGTTTGGTATCATGCTTGTCAATCCTATCTTAATACTTCCAAGAAGAATCATCATCATGATAGCTATCAGTATAAATGCCGTTATATAGCTAGTAGCCATTGATGTCATAGCAGCAGAGAGAGTTCTTTGAAAAAGTGGAACCATACCTGTAATGGTAATCTCTACACTATCTCCAAGCTCACTCTTCATCAAACCAGTAAGCTCTTGTGAAAGTTCCTCATACTCTCCTGCCTCCATCCATGGCAGTTTAAAAGTAATACGAGCTTTTGAAAATGCAGAGTCAACCAAATCTTCCAGATCATCGCTTCCGCTGTTTTCAAAAAGTAAAAACTCCTGAGGAATCAAAGCATCGTTATCAGTAATAACATAATACTCTTGAGAGTTCTTATGCAGTGCTCTATGAATCTCTTTTAAGACTTCTGCTACACTCCAGCCTTTTCCTACGAAATATTTATCATTCTCAATTGCTTCAGCCTTACGAACAACAGAGTCTATCTTATTTAAAAGCTCTGAACTATAAAGGCCATTCTCTTTTTTTGTGTCAACTATTACTTCCATAGTAACAGAACCCCTTAGCTCTCTGTCCACTACTTCTGTAGATAGTTTAATTGGTGAGTTGTCAGGTTGCCAGCTAAGCGGGTCGTGCTTAAACTCAACCTTAGATGCTGCGTAAACAGAAAGAACAATTATTACAACACTTACGCCAACTATTGTTTTGGCATGATCAACACTAAAAATAGCTATACGACTCAGCAGCGCATCCATCTTTTTTGTATTTTCTATATGTTTTTGTTTTGCTTGCTTTATAGGTAAAACGGCTAATATTGCAGGCAATGTAATTATTGTATTCATAAGAGCTATCATTACACCAACAGCTGCAAATAGGCCTAAATCAGCAATAGGTGCAATAGCAGCAGTAGAAAATGACAACAACCCAGCTGCAGTTGTCAGAGATGTCATGATAATAGCTAGGCCTGAGTGCCCAAGAGAGTATGATATAGCCTTGTTCTTATCACCATTATCGTTATAGTGTTTGAAGAACATTGCCAGCAGATGCACAACTGCCCCGATGCCAACTGCAAGCAAGAATGATGGAAGAATCTGCGTAGGAATAGTTATTGGCGTTCCAACCAAAGCCATTGTACCCATAGTAGTTAAAAGTGAAAGAGCTACTATAAAGATAGGTAAAAGCACAGCACTCGCTCTACGAAACACTACAAAAAGAAAAATCATCATCATAAGAAGAACAAGTTTTACAAATTTTTGCATATCTTTTTGAACTGCACGCTTGTTAAAGTCATTTACTGCAAGAGAACCAGCTATAAATACATCAAAACCATCAGAGCTAAATTTCTTAGCTATCGTTTGAGCAGCTTCAACCATCTCGCTCTTAGAACTATCTTTAAGAAACTCTAACTTTGGCTGCTCTTTAGCATCACTAAAACCATCAAGATCATTTACTGATGTTGAACTTTCATACGCACTTGGTTCCAGTATTACAGTAGTTAGGGTTAGATCTTGGCTCAGAAGAAGATTTTTATACATAACATTGTTAACTGCTAGATTCTTCTTTAACTCTAGTTCTTCTTTGTTTTTTGGAAATTCTTGAAAAAGATCTTCAACTATAAGTCTATCCTTTTCACCTCTAGTGTTTCTGGCATTTATAAGTGAAGTTATATCATTTAGGTGTGGGATGTTGTTTTCTAACTCCAGATGCAACTCTTGAAGTTTTTTTAAAAAAGCAGGTTCGAAAATATCTTTACCTCTAACGACAACCATGATTTTTTCATCTTGACCGAACTGTTCTTTAAAAGCCTCATATTTGACCAAAGCTGGATCGCTATCGTGCAAAAAGCCTTCTGTTGAAGTGTCTATGGTGATTTTTGGAAGATTTGATATAAGAGCTATACTAAATATCAAAACAAGAAAGATAATTTTTATTGGATTTTGGGTGATTTTATCACCCATAGCTTCCAAAGAAGCTTCTGTTTTACTACGCCAGTTCATATATACCCCTATAGAAATAATACCCAATAGTATTATTTCTATATTAGGGGAATGTTAAGACTAGTCTTCTTCTTCAAATCCGAAGTCTTCGTCGTCATCGCCTTTTTGAGCTTCTAAAATATCATCTATAAGTTCTTTAGCTTCTTCTTCATCGATGTCACCAGCTTTAATATCTTCTAGTACATCTTGCAAGTCAGCTTTAAACTCACGAAGCTCTTCTATTTCTTCTTTTGCATCTTCACTTGCATCTTTATTATCAGCTATCTCTTCAAAAATCTCATCTAATCTTTCATCAATATCTGGGATAACACTTTTTGTAAGAAGTTCTTCTAATTTTTCTACATTAGACATTTTTTTTCCTTGAATAATTTGTAGCATCATACTAAAAAAAGGCAAAAATTTTAATAAATTATAGTTTTTTGTCGATATTAGTCTATCGTAAATCAAGGAATATCATCATGTTAGTTTGGTTATTGGTATTTTTATTGCTAGTGGTGATTAGTTATGTTGTTTATAGGGTATCGTTTTCTGCAAAAGAAGTGGACTCAAGCAGTAGTAATCAGCATTATACTTTCAAAATATAAGAAGAGAATTATGGCTATAAGAAATAATCACGTATTTAAAGGGCACAAAACACTACTAGGAAGCAGGTATGTAACTTACGCAGAAGTTGAATTACCTCTGAAATATGAACTATTTTCCAAATCAAAAGATGGGTTTGATTGGGGACACAATGGTTCTGCATCTATTCAGCTCGCATTTTCTATACTTCATCAACTAAGTGATGTCGAGTTTGCTACAAAACATGCTCCGGAATTTTGTCAAGACGTTATAAGGTCATTACATTCTAGAGACTGGATACTTAATGCCTCTGATGTTGTGGATTGGATAGAAAAGAACTCAGAAGACTATCAAAAAATATATACTGAATCAAGAACTATGAGTATGGTAAGACCACCGCTAAAAGCTAAAAAAGTAAAAAGAAATGTTGTTAAAGATGTGTGTCGAGAACTATCTATTACTCAAAAAAATCTTGCAGAGATTTTAGAGGTTCCAGAAGGGACTGTTAGTAGTTGGGCAGTCAAAAATGAGATACCGAGACTTGGCAAAAAAGCAATCGAATTCTACATACAAAACAGAAAAAATCAAGAAGTTGTAGATAGCTATAAAAACTTTGTTAAGCTTTTACAGAGCGCATAAACCTATGCGCTCCTTGAGTTTTCAAACTCATTTGCACTTTGAATAACTTCAAAAGTAAGTTTTTCTAACTCCTCTGTTTCTATATCATATTTGTCACAAAAATTCTCAACAGCTTTAATATCAAATTTCTCTAAGTTCTTTGCAAACATATATATATCTCCAAGAACACCTTCTCCTCCATTAATCGCTTCTTTTATCTCACTGTCTATATTCAACTCTTCCAAAATAGTATTTATATTAACATTGAAAAGGGTATCTAAAAGCGATATAACTCCAACAAAGTAAACCTTAGATGATAGATCTTTAACACCACTGTCTTGAATCTGTTTGGATACTTCAACCATTAGATTTGTTCTGCACTTTAAAAGTTGCATTAGTGGAGATTCTGACTCTTGTTCATTCAGGGTTCCATTCGTAGAGTAAACCATGAGCATAAGCCACTGAGTTAGCGGTGTTCTTCCCATAAGAGTTAAAATTTGACGAACTGAAGATATGTTTTGTCTAAAGTGAAATGAGCCAGAATTCACATACTTTAAGAGTTGCAAAGAGATTGCATGATTTTCTTCAAACTTTTCAACTATTTCATCTATACTAGAATCACTCATAATATAGTTACATAGATTAATTGCTGTTAAGCTATTTGGGTCGAACTTCTCTTGTTCTAAAATCTTTGGCTTAGAAAAGAAATAGCCTTGAACATAATTACCATTAAACTTTTTAGCCTTATCATACATATCATGAGTCTCTACTTTTGTAAAAATCACTACAAGGTCAGAAGATTGAAGAAGGTCTAGGTTTTCACTGGGTGTATTAACATCAACTTTAATATAAGTAATATATTTTAAAAGTTTAGAGAACTTATCTAAAGTCTCTTTTGTAAGTAACACATCGTTTATAGCCAATAGATAGCCCATTTCACTAAGTTTTATTATTCTTTGTTCAAGAGCTTCAGTAATTTCCATGTTTGCTTGTATCGCAAATATAAAGTGCTCTTTTGGTATATAGAATACCACATCATGCATCAGAAATTTTTTATCTGCTTTGATAAATGCCTTATTGTCACCAAGTAGATTTTTAACACCAAATTTATTCAGTACATTACTTAAGACTGTAACGGTTGCATGCCTATCATTTTTAATATTAGAGCTTTGGTTGGAGTCTCGATAAAGTAATTCATATGCAAATATATTATCGTACTTATCTAAAATAGGCTGTCTGGCTATATATAAATTTGAGTTCATTCTTAAATCTCTTTGACAAATTTTTGTCACTATTATACAAAAGTATTCTTAAGCTCGCAAAAAGTGATTCTTTGATACTATATAATTTACTATATAGTTAGGAGCAGTTAATGAAACCAAAAGACGAAATAACAAGAAGTCTACTCATAGATAGAAGCACATGGGATGAGGCAATGAAGTACTCTAGAAGTAGATACAAAATGAGCTTAAGCAAAGTAGTTGAATCACTTCTTCAAGAGTGGCTTGCAAAAGAAAAGAGAAAACCTTTAGATAATGATAAGCAAGGTAAATTTTTCCACTAGATATATCTTAATATTATCTAGTATAAGCCTTGTTCTTTGGATTGTCTTTATCATATTCTAAAATATCCAAAATACTTTTTTTATTCATTTTTCTAGCTAAATCAACCGCAGAAAAACCTTTTGTATCCAGCATTTCCTGATCTGCACCATGCTCTAAAAGTAGCTTTGCAATATCAGCTCTTCCATAAGATGCAGCAGCCATCAGAGGTGTAAATCTACTTCTTCTGTTTGTGAAATTCACATCTATTCCTTGAGCAATCATATACTCCACCATTTCCATGTTATTATATGTAATTGACATGTCAAATATACCTACACCTTCATCGTCAAAATCGTGTATATCTGCACCATTTTCTATTAATAACATCAAAAGATCCATATCGCATCTGTGTCTAATTGCATTTGCTAAAACAGATTCACCCGTTTCATTAGCTTCATTTACATCTGCACCATCTTTTATATACTTCTTAACACTTATAAAATCGTTGTTTTTTAAAAATTCTATCCATTTATTCATAATGTAAGTATATATAAATTCTTGTTAGTAGTTTTTAAGTATAATTCCAACAATAAATTATTAAGCGAGAATTCATGGAAATAATACAAACAGCAGATGCTTTTAAAGCATTAATACAAAGCATTAAGTCGGAGATATCTGGTTATAAAGACCCTTTAGCATTTGGTATATGTAGAGTTGACTTTGGTCAGATAAATATTGAAAAAACACTTCAAGCTACATATCCTTTGATTAACTGGAATGAGAACTTCGGCAGTGCTGCTATTTTTATCAAAGCACTGTCAGAACAAGGTGTGGAAGTTGATTTTAATGAGAGTGAAGTTGTTTGTAATATTAATGCAGCATTTTTAAAGAGTTGTCTAAATGCATTTACTCCTTATGCTGATGAAGCTTACGGCGATGCTCATAAAAACATTCAAGTTGTATCTGCACTTTACAACCAAATAATGAATAGCGGATCTCTTGAAGGCGAATTTAAAGTAACATTTATCTTTGCAGATGAAGCACTTAAAAGTGTTGAAGCAACATATTTAAAACTATATGCAATGAGTCAAGCCAAAGTTGAACTTAGAAGTATTAACCTAAACGGTGCATTCGGTGCTTTACCTAATGTAGCCTGGTCAAATGGGCAGCCAATTGAACTTGAATACCTAAGAGAGTTTGAAATAGAGTTAAAACTTGCAAATGAATATCCTCATATTGATTTTGTAGATAAGTTCCCAAGATTATTACAGCACATTATTCCTGCAGACAACACTCGTATCCTTGAGACTTCAAAAGTAAGATTTGGTGCTCAACTTGCAGCTGGAACAACTGTAATGCCTGGTGCTTCATATATAAACTTCAATGCTGGAACAACAGGTTCAGTAATGGTTGAGGGTCGTATATCTAGTTCTGCTATCGTTGGTGCCGGCTCTGACGTAGGCGGTGGTGCTTCTATCCTTGGTGTACTAAGTGGAACTGACGGTAACCCTATTTCTATCGGTAAGAACACTCTACTAGGAGCAAATTCTACTTGTGGCATTCCTTTAGGTGACGGTTGTATTATAGATGCAGGTTTAGCAATCTTAGAAGGTACAAAAGTAGGAATCAATTCTAAGGAACTTACAAAAATCAAAGAAGTTAATGAAAACCTAAATATGGAAGGTGAAATTTTCAAAGGTAAAAGTCTTGCAGGTCTAAATGGTCTTCACTTTAGACAAAACTCTTTAACTGGAGAGACTACAGCTTCTCGCTCAACAAGAGAAATCAAACTTAACGCTGATTTACACTAGTACTTTCCAAGCATCTGGCAGTTTCTTGCTAGATGCGATAACATCTACTTTATATATATAAACAAACTTTCAGAAATATAGTATTATAATGAGTACTAGGAATAGTAGCCTAAATGTCTCCTAAGCTATTTTCTTAGCCTTGGAGACTTTTTATAATTTTGCACAGGAGCATGTTATGAATATCTCAAGCAATGTGTCATCTATACAATCTCATCAGATAATGATGAATACCAATGCGAACAATGTAGCGAATGTTAATACTGAGGGTTTTGTGCCATCAGACACCAAAATGTTAGGTAATGAAAATTCTGTTAGTGCAAATACTAGAAAAGCTGATAACACTGGCTCAAAAATGAGTCAAACAGACTTAGCTAAAGAAATTCCAGATCAAATAGTAGCACAAGGTGCAACGGCGGTAAATGTAACAGCGATAAAAACAGAAAATGAGATGCTTGGCTCTCTGCTGGATATAAAAGCTTAAGCTTTTAATATCTACTGCGTTAAAATATTCATACTCTTTAAATTAGTAAGTATTTCAGCTTCTTTGTCATAATCTTCTAGATTTGATCCAAGTCTTAATGTACTAAAAACTGTTTTACCAACTACAACCCTGCCCTCTACATCATTCTTTTTAGTCTTAATTCCCCATGTGTTATGAAAAACAATTATTTCATCATCAACAGTTCCCACATAGAGAACTATATGCCCTTTTTTATATAAAAGAGTTTGAAAAGGAACAGCCTCTTCTTTTATAAGAGATATCTTTTCCTCATCACTCAGGTTTTCTAATGTAATTATTCTACCAACTTTAGCTTGCTGAGACGAGTTTCTAGGAAGCCATATTCCAAATGGTGCATACATGTCACGAAGCGTTGATGAACAATCTCTTTGCCCATACATTCCTCCCCAACCATAGTTACTTTTGAATACTTCGTTCATTATATGTGCTAGAGCTTCTCTGTCCAGATTTAGTATCTCTTTTCTAGCTATGTTTTTAGATATCTTTACTCTCTCAAACATTGGAGTTAAATTTTTGTATGAAGATATTACTAGTGCCGTGAAGTTTTCTTTATCTTCAGATATTAGAGCTAGCATCATTCCTATTTTTGAAGAAAAAAGAAAATCACCATTCGTGCTGTAAATAGGAACATCTTCTTTTAGTAAAAATATTTGCTGTGCATTTTGCCATGAGTCTGTATGTTCTTTTTTTAAAAAAACAATGTCACTTGTTTTTATCCAGCCGGAAGTGAAACTGCTAAAAGCATAAACCCACTCTTTGTCCTTTGAATAATGAGATACAAAGAGTGGTTTGTTTGCATACACTGTAGAGTTTTGAAGATAGTCAAAAGGGAAACCTTCTCCAGCTTTTTCAGGATCTCTCAGAAGTGGTTTTATTGTAGGAAAAGCTCTTATATCTGCATGTCTAAGGGTAATGGCTTTAGCATTTATAGTTGCATAATTATCAAAATTAGCATTTTGAAACATCTCATCAAAAAACTCTTGTTTTAAGAGTTCAAAATTTTCGCCATAGCTATTACCTGCTTTATATGAAAAAAATGGCCACTTTACATCTTCTAATTTCTCTCTTGGCTCTATATCATTCCATACATTAAAGTAGTACTGCTCATATTTCTTTTGAATAGGGTAAGTTTCTACCCTCGCATTCAGAGAATTTGTAAAAAATTCAACATTTTGAGGGATATCAATCAAATCAGCTATCTCTACAACCTTTTTGGTCTCTTGCTTAGGCTTAACTTCTTTCTCTACTTCTTGTTTCTCTTTATTTACTATTAGTTCTTTAGAAGAACATGAAGCAAAAATTAAAGCAAGTAACACTAAAAAAAAATATCTCAACTTATTTATCCCTGTTTTAATCTACATCACCAAATCTACTAACAACTCTACCTATAACTTCTATTTCATTAAGTTCCAAAGTCTGTGTAGAATATACTTGATTATCAGATATTATATCTATTTTTCCATCTATTCTTTTTTGAACACGCTTTATAAAGAGTCCTGCTTCAGTTCTTATAGTAAAGATGCCGCCTCTTTGGAGGTCCGTCTTTGCTCTGTTTATAAATACAATATCATTATAACTAAAAGTTGGCTCCATAGAATCACCTGAAACATTAATAGCTTCAATATTTTTCATCTCACTCTCACCACCAAGCATATACACAAACTGTTCTGGAAGCTCAAGATCTTCAAGCTCTTCACACTGCTCATCTGCTCCACCACCTGCACTTGCATTTACATTACTAAAGTACTTAACCATATAGAATCTGTTTGTAGCTTCTACAAGACTTTCAGGTGATTGACCATACAGCATCCAATTTATAGATATGCTTCTAGCTGCACAAAAATCCATTAGCTCTCCAAATGGAACCTTATTTCTTTTCTTCATAGTCGCAAAATTCATTTGAGATATACCTAAAACATCAGCTACATCTTTATCAAATATTTTTTTTGAGTTAAACTCAGAAGAGACTATACTTTTTATTTCTTCAACAATTTCCAAAAAACACTTCATGACATTTCTCCCATATTTTTCCAATTATAATGTAATTTTGAAATAAAGTCAAAATATTTATGACAAAATGCCATGTTTTTTAGGTTTAAATTTAAAAATGTGTATTATTTAACATACTTAATAAAGGATTTGTAATGTCAATGATTATTAAAAACGCAGAAAGTCTATTTGAAAGATTTGAAAATTCTATTGAGATGTGGGCGAGTAAAGTTTTTTAAGACTCGCTCTTTTTTTTGTTTTCTTCTTCTATTTTAAATTGTTCTTCTCTTTGAGCAGATTTATTTTTATGGTAACCACCAAAAATAAACACCATAAATAGAATAAATAAAACAACCATGATTCCATCAACAATTGGATTCATAAAATCTCCTTAAAACGACTATGGTTTTGTCTTATAGCATCATAAAGAACTATGCCTGTGCTAATAGCTAAATTTAGGCTTCTTCCTTCTTTGGTCATAGGTATAGTTATATTTTGCTCTTTATGAGCATTTAATATATTTTCAGGAATACCGGCAGTCTCACTACCAAAGAAGATAAAATCACCCTCTTTAAATTCTGCTTCAAAATATGGTTTATCTGTTTTTGTTGTAGCAAAATGAGCATTATCAGTGATTGTGTTTTTTTCAAAAAATTCTTCTATGCTTTCCCAAACATGTAAATCTAGCTTATCCCAATAATCAAGTCCTGCTCTACGAACTGCTTTTTCATCTATATCAAAAGCAATTGGCTTTATTATATGCAGCGATGCCCCAGCATTTACACACAAGCGCCCTATTGCACCTGTATTATTTGGTATTTGTGGATTTACCAGAACTAGATTAAACACTAGAAAATCACGGTTTTGTTCGCATATACGAAAATTCTATCTTCAAGCGCGAGCTTAAGCGCACGTGATAAAACAACTTTCTCCACATCTCTACCTGAGCGTTGCATATCTTTCCAGCTGTAAGCATGATCTACATGTATAACTTCTTGAGCTATGATTGGACCTTCATCAAGATTATTGTTTACGAAGTGTGCTGTAGCACCAATAATCTTGACTCCTCTGTTGTAAGCTTGCTTATAAGGGTTTGCACCTATGAATGCAGGTAAAAACGAGTGATGAATATTGATGATTTTATCTTCATAAGTTTCTACAAATCTAGGAGTTAGTATTCTCATATATTTAGCTAAAACTATGTAATCAACATCTTTGAAACTATCTATACACTCAATGATTTTTTGCTCATGCTCTATACGCTCAAGACCTTCATGAGATACAGTAATATATGGAATATTAAATCTAGTGACTAAAGACTCAAGTTCATCATAGTTTGATATAACAGCTAATATGTTTGCATCTAATTCATCAGCTTCATGACGAATAAGAATATCTCCTAAAGCATGAAGTTCTTTAGTAGCCATTATAATAATATTTTTCTTTTTAGGTTCAATTAGTTTGATTCCTGCGCTCTTTGGTAAAACTTCTTTTAGACTCTCTCTTAACTTAGATATATCAATATCACCATCTACAACACTTCTCATAAAAAATTTGTTATTTTCTTTATCAACAAACTCACTATTTGATAAAATATTTAAATCATTGTTGTAAAAAACGGTTGATACTTTATGAACTAAACCTTTTTCGTCATTTGCATCTATAAGAACTCTGTATTTGCTCACTTTAATTTTCCTTTTTCTAACTGCTCTGCTCTTAAATCTATTGTAGCCAATGAATACTCTAAAAAGTTTAGCGTCATATCTACTTTAGCTTCTATATTTGTATTATTTGGTGCTTGAAAACCTTCAAATAGCACAAGAAGTCTCTCTCTTAATGAGTTTAAAAATAAAAGTTCACCATCTACGCAAGAGGAAGATTCTTCTTTTTTAACCCTGTTTTCTTTAAGTAAAGGAGTTTGCATTGGAGGTTCTGGCTTTAAATCACTTATCTCTGATTTTTCCATTTTTTTAGGTTGAATAGAACTATTTAAAACTTTTTTTGTAATTTCATTATCTTCCATTTCTGCCAAAGTTGATAGTATTACATCTTTTAATTCCATGACTTTAATAACCACCTTTCAAACTCATTAAACTCTACATCTGCTTCCATTTTTAAAAAAAAATCTTTCATCTGAGTATTTACATTTAAAAACTTTTTTCTCATGCCAGATAGTCTTCTTATAGCAATTTTTGCGTCACTGTTTGAAGGATCTTTTTTTAAAACTTCTTTGTAAATTTCCAAGGCCTCTTCTTTAAGGCCTTGTAGCTCATAAATATTTGCTAATGTTAGAGTTTGCATATATATTTTCTATTTCTATCTTACTATGTAGTTAGCAATAATAGAACCCATTTCGCTTGTTGAACAAACTTCTTTTGCGTCAAACTGTGCTAAATCTTGTGTTCTGTAGCCTTCGCTAAGTGCTTTTTTTATTGCTTCATCTATTTTATCTGCAGCGGCATTTTCACCAAGAGCATATCTTAACATCATAGATGCTGAAGCGATAGTAGCGATTGGATTAGCAATTCCTTGTCCTGCAATATCTGGTGCTGAACCGTGAATAGGCTCATAAACACCTATTTTAGCTCCAACAGATGCTGATGGTAAAAGACCAATTGAACCAGAAAGCATACTAGCTTCATCACTTAAAATATCACCAAATATATTTCCAGTTAGCATTACATCAAACTGTCTAGGATCACGTATAAGTTGCATTGCAGCATTATCTACATACATGTGGCTTAGTTCAACTTCTGGATAGTCTGTTGCTACATCTTCAACAACTTCTCTCCATAGTTGAGAAACATCTAAAACATTTGCTTTATCAATAGAACAAACTCTTTTGCTTCTTGTCATTGCAATCTTAAAAGCTTGGTGCGCGATGCGAACAATCTCATCACGAGTATATACCATAGTGTTCCAGCCTCTATTCTCATCACGACCTTTAGGCTCACCAAAATAGATGCCACCAATAAGCTCACGAACGACCATTATGTCAACACCCTTAACTATTTCTGGCTTAAGTGATGAAGCATTTACTAGTTCATCATAAACAACAGCAGGACGAAGATTTGCATAAACACCAAGTTCTTTTCTAAATCTTAAAAGTCCACTTTCTGGTCTTTTTTCACGAGGTAAAGAGTCCCATTGTTCTCCACCGATAGCACCAAAAAGTACTGCATCGGAGTTTAATGAGATATTTATAGTTTCTTGAGGAAGTGGGTCACCTGTAATATCATAGGCACAACCACCCATTAGAGCTTCTTCATATTCAAAGTGAAAGCCACAGCATGAAGATACAGCATCTAAGACTTTAACTGCCTCATCTACGATTTCTGGACCTATTCCATCACCTTTAATTAGTGCTATTTTATAATTTTTCATTATTTACCTTTTATTTCATTCTGTGCGAAATTCATTAATCCGCCAGCGTCTATAAGTTCTTGCATAAATTCAGGGATTGGAATAAAGTCGTATGACTTATTTGTAGTTTTATTTGTGATTGTACCAGCATTCATATCAACACTGATTTCATCGCCTTCACTGATTTCTGCACTCTCTTTTAGCTCAAATATAGGAAGACCCATGTTAAATGCGTTTCTATAAAAGATTCTTGCAAAAGTTGGAGCAATTATTGCAGCAACACCAGCAGCTTTTAGAGCAATTGGAGCATGTTCTCTTGAACTTCCACAACCAAAGTTTTCACCTGCAACTATAACATCACCTACTCTCATATTATTTACAAACTCTGGGTCAGCATCTTCCATAACATGTTTCGCAAGTTCCTCTGGAACAGATGTGTTAAGATAACGAGCAGCAATAATTAAATCTGTGTCGATATCTTTTCCAAAAGTCCAAACTTTTCCATCAATATTTGCTTTTTGCATATAAAATCCTAGATATATTTTAAAATATTTTTGCGATTATATCCAAAATGAGATTGGTATTAGTTTAAAGCTTTACGTATAGCATCATTGATTAATTCGTTAGACTCTGTTGCGTCATCTGGATATATACTTTTTCCAATACTTATTTTTATATCCAAAGTACCTTTTTCATCTTCAAATTTTTCACTAAAAAGCGTGTTTATTCTTTCAAATATAACATTTAAATTTTCTTTTTCAAGGTACTCATTAAATACAATAATAAATCCATTATCAGAGATTCGAGAAAGCATGTCCTCATTACGGATTGAGCTAAGCAACCTATTGCTTGATTCTACAACAAACTCTTGAGCACGTGTTTTAGATCTCAAATTAATATCGTGGTAGTTAAGTAGCTTAACGGCAGCAACTATAAACGATTTTTTATGTCTAAAAGCTCTAATTATCTGCTCACCTATTATTATGTCGAGATTGTTTCTATTTGGTAGCTCAGTAACAGGATCAAAGTAAGCTTTTTTTATGAGAACAAGATCATTTTCACCACGTTTTTTAGCAAGCTGTCTCTGTTTAATATTAAAATAAATGCTAATAAGTAACAAAACTATTAAAATATATAAATAGTATTCAAGTCCATAAAATTCTGCCATGTCAATCCTTCTTTGTTATGTTTTAAACTGCTCTAGCTTGGTAGATAAATCATCAGTCATATGGTTTAGATGCTCAGCAGCGCTTGCTATTTCTTCAACGCTTCTTGCATTTTCTAAAGATATAGTGTTTATCTCTTCAATACCTTTAACAATATAATCTATTTGAACACCAGTATGCTCAAAATCCTGTACAGATTTATCACTTGCTTGCGTCGCTTTATTTACAATTTCAGTTGTTAATCGTATCTTACTCTCAACTTCTGAAGCAATTACAGATAACTCTGCCATCTCTTTAGAGCTTTTACCCATCTCATCACTTGCAGAATTTGTAGCCTGAACTATTATATTAATTGTAGCATTAATTTCCGATAATGATTTTTGAGTTCTCTCGGCAAGTTTTCTGACTTCATCAGCAACAACAGCAAATCCACGACCATGCTCACCTGCACGAGCCGCTTCAATCGCTGCATTTAACGCCAATAGATTAGTCTGCTCAGCAATATCTGATATAACTATCAGAACATCCTTTACTTGCTCAGTATCTTTAGATAGCTCTTCTATTTTCATTGCTAATTCAACTTCTGATTCAACACTACTTTGAACCTTTGATGTCAGAGTTACAATCTCATCTCTAGCACCGTTTAACATTTCATTAGCTGCTAGCATCTCATGTTTAGATTTATTTGCGTCTTCAATAGCTATCTGTATTTGAGAATGTGTTTTCGTAGCATGCTCTGTAGTTTGGTTTACTATTTGTACTGATTTTTCAACATTAGTTCCAACTTGAAGTGCTGTTGATGAAAGTTCATTAGAAACAGATGAGTTCTCAAAACTTGATTTTTTTGCTCCATCTACGCTTTCATGAACTTTTTGAATAAATTTATTAATGTTATTTGCAACATCTCTTATTTCATCATTACTCTCAACTATAACTCTTTTTGTTAAATCACCCTCACCCATCGCTAAATCTTCTGTAACTTCAAGGATGTTTCTAATAGGCTTAACAATAGCTCTATCTGCTGCGAAACTTACAATGATAGTTATCACAAAGACTAAAAGCATTGATGATAATACTATTTGTGTAGTAGAAGCAACTATTTGATCATTTGCATCATCACGCATCTGTTGTATTTTTGCTTCTATGTTATCTATATATTCTCCTGTACCTACTACCCATCCCCAGTCTTTAAATAGCATCACATAAGACATCTTTGGAACAGGTTTGTCTAAACCTGGTTTTGACCAACTGTAATCAACTCTACCTTCGCCCTTGTCTTTTGCTATTTTTGCCATCTCAGTAAACAAAAATATTCCATTTGGATCTTTTGTATCAGACAAGTCTTTTCCATCCAGCGCCGGTTTTATCGGATGCATAATCATCTTAGGAGTTGTATCATTTATCCAGAAATATCCATCTTTACCAAAACGCATCTGAGATATTGTTTTTAATGCTTCACTTTTCATCTTAGTTGTTACATCAGAAACATAAGCGCCAGTACCTATTATCCAACCATATGGCTCAAATTTTCTAACATAAGATACTTTTGGCTGAGGCTTTTCAAATCCTGGCTTAGCCCAGTGATAGTTTACTACACCGGCATCACTGGATTTTACTGATTTTACCATATCATTAAATAGGAAAACTCCATTTGGATCTTTAAAGGTAGTTAAGTCTTGTCCGTTTAGACTAGGTTTGATTGGATGCATAATCATTCTTGGCAACTTGTCATTTATCCAAAAATATCCACTGTCCCCATATCTAGCAGATTCAACTACATGCATTAAATGTTTTTGCAGTTCTGATTTTGACATTGTATTTTTATTTTTGTCGTAAGCCTGCTGAATAATGCTAAAAAGAAAGTCCGTCTGCTCTTTTAGGTCAGATTCAACTTCTTTTTTAATTTTATCTTTTGATGTTCTAGCGTAAAAAGATTCAATAGACTTCATAGCTACACTAACGTAGTTTTTGAGTTCTGATTCCTTATTCTGATAAGCTTCTTCCTTATATTTAGAAACACTTTGTTCAGTCATCTCATTTATACCATGGATAGACTGCAAAATTATTGCGATGGAAACGGCTATAACGGTAGATATAATGAGAATAACCATTTTCATTTTTATCGATATTGTTTTCATAACGACCCCTTTTAACAATATAATATATGAACATATTAAATCATTATATCTAAAAATATAGCAATAATATTATAATAAAATCAAATGAGAAGTTATGCTTAAGTATTGGAAAAACCAATACTTAATTATTGTAGAATACTATCTTTTGAGGTTGTTTGTAGTTTGCAGCATTTCATCACTTGTAGTGATTACTTTTGAGTTAGAATCATAGGCACGTTGCCCTGTAATCAGGTCAGTAAGCTCAACAACAAGCTCCACATTACTTAACTCAACAAAACCCTGTCTAAGCACTCCAAGACCATCTACACCAGGGGTTCCTTCTACTGGTTGTCCTGAACTGTCTGTCTCCAAATAAAGGTTATCACCGCGTGAGTGTAATCCCGCTGGATTAATAAAATTTGTCAATGTGATTTGCCCAATTTGAGTTGCTTGAGTCTGTCCTGGCTGAACAACAGTAACTGTACCATCTGTACCGATACTAATATCTGTAGCATCTGGCGGAATAACTATCTCAGGAACTAGCTTATATCCATCACTGTTTACCATACTTCCATTGTCATCAACTTTAAAAGCACCGTTTCTACTGTAAACCTCTGTTCCATCAGGAAGTTCAAGTTTGAAGAAACCTCTACCAGTAATTGCAACGTCTAGTTGATTGTCTGTCTGCTTAAGACTTCCCTCGGAGAAAATCTTGTTAATAGCAGTAGGTCTTACACCAAGCCCTACTTCTATACCTGTTGGACTCTTAGTTACATCACTTGTAGCCGTTCCGGCGTATGACATAACCTTGTACATCAAGTCAGAAAACTCTGCACGAGATTTTTTAAAGCCTATAGTATTAACATTGGCAATATTATTAGCTGTTGTATCTATCTGTGTCTGCATCCCTAACATTCCTGTAGAGGCAGTATAAAGTGATTGCATCATAATCTAACTCCTTAAGCTTTTCTGGCAATTTTATTTATAGCATCGTTGTTCATATCATCCATCTGAACACTCATCGCTTTTTGATACATTCCAACTAAGCGATTTGTCTCTATCATTTGTGTCATCATCTTCACGGCATTAACATTACTTTTTTCTACAAAACCTTGCATAACAGCTTCTGTATTATCAAGAGATTTTAAATCCGTTGTTCCATCATATCTATAAAGATTATTACCCTCTTTTTTAAGAAGTGCAACATTATCTGGTTGCGCAACAAACAGATGTGAACCTTGAACTAATTTAACACTATTAGGTATATTTTTATAAATCTGACCATGCTTATCAACTTTTATGACATTTTCATCGTCGTTAAATGTTATATTTCCACCAGCTTCAAAGTAATCATTTGGCAAAACTTCATAACCGTTTTTAGTAACAAGCCTTCCTTCATCATCCTTTGTGAAAGAACCATCCCTTGTTAGTCTAACACCCTGAGGAGTCTTAACCAAGAAGAACAAACCTTCTCTAGAGAGTGCAAAATCCATATCATTATCAGTCTGCTGAGTATTACCTACAGTAAAGTCTGTATACGAATCGACAACTTGAGGAGCTTTTGTCATAGCTCTGTTTAAAAACTGTGCTCCATCTTCTGAATGATTTTTATTAGGTAGTTCATCTCTAGCCTCTTTATAAAGACGCTGAAAGTCACCGACCACAAGATTGTCTTCTTTAAAACCTACCGTGTTAACATTTGCAAGATTATTAGCAATGGTATCTAAACGATTAAACTGAGTAACCATACCGGCTGCTGAACTATAATATCCGCTTTGCATAAAATCCCTTTATTTAGCATATCTGTTTGAACAAAAGCAAAGTGCGTTCCAAAAATAATTTATTCTAATTTAAGAGTAGTTTAAAATATTCTGGGTATAATCCACTCTTTAAAAAATCTTAACTATTAAGGCATATTTTAATATGACAGCAAAAGACCTCAACAAAGCTATAGACTCATATTTTGCAGATCACAAGTCAAAAGACTGTAGAACTTACGAAGCATTAATAGAACTTTTTGACAAACAGCCAACAGCAGCTCAAGCTAAAACTATTCATAAATTAATGATAAAACATAAAACATGTCTATATACAGCAAGCGAACATGCTAAGAAGCTAAATGATAAAGAAGCTGAAGCTAGAAAAGATGCTCAAAGAAAAATGCTAGCTAATAATGAATCAGATAATTTTGATATCTTAAAAGAGCATGAACTTCTTGAATGGTCTAGATCAGACTCTCCAGTTCGTATGTACCTTCGTGAAATGGGACAGATCCCTCTTCTTACTAAAGAAGAAGAGATTGAAATTTCTAAAAAAATAGAAGGTGGAGAAAGTATTATTATAGATGCTATCTGTTCTGTGCCTTATCTTATTAGATTTATCCTAGATTACAGAGAACCTCTTATTAATCGTGAAAGAAGAGTTAAAGAACTTTTTAAAAGCTTTGAAGATGAAAAAGAAGATTCAGAAGATGATAGTGATAGCGATAGTGACACAGCTATTGAGATAAGTGATGAAGAAGAGACTAAGACATTGACTGCTAAAGATAAAAGCAGAGTGGAAAAAGTAACTCTAAGCTTTAAAGCACTTGAAAAAGCTAAAAAAGAGTGGATAAAACTAGCAGAAAAAATACCTGAAGACATAGATGGTGAGATTACATCAGATATAGTTCAATACTTTCTTAACGTAACATTTAAAAAGTCTGTTCTTAAAGATAGACTTTTAGATCTTGGTCCAACTTCTAAGCTAATAAATGAACTTGTTAAAGCTATGGAGACAGCACTTAAGAGTGATGACGGGTATGATAAAGAGCTTAAGAGACTTGAATACAAACTACCACTTTTCAACTCTACACTAAAAGCTAATCACAGAGTTCTAGTAGGTAAAATTTGTGAGCTAACTAAAGAAGATATCTCAAGCATGGTTCCAGAAGCTACAATGGTTAGCACATATATGGAAATCAAAAAACTTGTTCAAACCAAAGAAGCTTCAAAAAATAGTTTCGACATGGAACCAGAAAAACTTTTAGATATTTTAGAGCAGATAAAACGTGGTAAAAATATCTCTGAGATCTCTAAGACTAAGATGGCAAAATCTAACCTTAGACTTGTTGTTTCTATTGCTAAGAGATATACAAACCGTGGCTTACCATTCCTTGACCTTATTCAAGAAGGTAACATTGGTCTTATGAAAGCTGTTGATAAATTTGAATACCAAAAAGGTTACAAATTCTCAACTTATGCTACTTGGTGGATTCGTCAGGCTATAAGCCGTGCTATTGCTGATCAAGCAAGAACTATTCGTATCCCAATACACATGATTGAAACAATTAATCGTATCAATAAAATCATGCGTAAACATCTTCAAGAGCATGGTAAAGAGCCAGACGTAGAGGTAATCGCTCTAGAAGTTGGATTATCAGTAGAGAAAGTTAAAAACGTTATAAAAATAACAAAAGAACCTATCTCTCTTGAAGCGCCTATAGGGAACGAAGATGATGGAAGATTTGGTGACTTCATTGAAGATAAATCATCAATCTCGCCTTCAGATGCGATACTAAAAGATGACCTAAGAGTTCAAATCGAAGGTGTTTTAGAGCAATTAAATGAAAGAGAAAAAGCTGTTATCAAACTAAGATTTGGAATAATGGATGATGAGAGCGATAGAACACTAGAAGAAATAGGAAGAGAGCTAAACGTTACTCGTGAGCGTGTTCGTCAAATAGAATCTAGTGCTATCAAGAAACTTAAGCACCCTAAAGTAGGTAGAAAACTAAAAAGTTATATAGAAGAATAATATATGACTTTTGAACAACAGTGGCTAGAATACGATTACAACCCTTTTGTGCTTTTTAGTTCTAATGGGAAAATTATATCACTAAACGCTGAAGCTCAGTTTCTTATTGGTGCTGCTTCTTCGCATGACCTTTTTGAACTTGCAACAGCATATGCTAATGTCTCTTTTGGTTTTAAAACTACTTTTTTAGAACTCGAGTTTGGTAGATACAAATTTTTTGCACTTACAGTTGGTTACGAAAATGAAGAAGAGATAGGTATTAAATTATATCAATCTCCATCATTTAAGTTAAACAATCCAAAACCTGTTGGTGAACTGACAAATATTTACACACTTGTAGATCTGTGTATCTCCACAAACTCTATTAATTCAAATATAAAGTATACAAAAGAGTTCGATCCAACTATCCCAGAGATAATTATTAATACAAATAAATTTATTAAACTATTAAATAAGATTTACTCTTGTTTTGAAGACAATGATAAAATCAATACCAAAATATTCTATAGAGTTGGTGAGCATATAAAGTTTGAAGGTAAAAAATACAGTATATTTTCTATTGAAATACAAGCAGAAAATATGAATCAGCAAAAAGCAGATGAGCTGGAAGTTATAGCCTCTAACACAAACTTCTACATCGATATGCAAAAAAAGATAACTATCAATATACCTATGATAACTTCTTAAGAGCTATTTCTCTACAGAGAAAAGCTCTTTTCCACTTACAGAACCAACTACTATTCCAACAAGTAAAGATGGTAAGTATACAGCTATATCTAATAGATCATTATTTTTCAGTGCTATAAATCCAAGAACCAAAAACACATATGGCACCAGTCTAAATAGTGACGTACTGCCTTTAACACCATGCTTCATACTATTAAGACTAAAAGTCTTTATTTTTTTCTTCTCTTCTTTAACAATAGCTCTTAAGTCTAACTCTTCAACTGGTGCATAGTTTATAGAGTCCTCTTCATATAACTCATATGGGTCTTCTATCTCATCGAGGATATCTCTTTTTTCTTCAACCATATCAGAAGTAACTTGAGTATCTACCATCTTTCTATAAGCATAAGAGGAACCCAATATTATAAATAGACTACTTAAAAAGGCAATCTGCAAATTCATGAAAAAACTAAATGATATAAATGAAGATGCTATTATTAAAAGCTCTGCTACAGTAATGAGCCTAATACTTTTTTTCACCATAATCCTCATCGTCATCAGAATCTTCTTCTAATTGTTTTTTAATAGCATATCTGGGTTGTTTAGCAAGTTCTTCAAATACCTTATATTGTTTTGAGTATGCTTTATAAACATTTAAAATTGCCGCTGCTATACCTATGGCAACACCGACCCAAAATAACCAACCAATTCCAGTCAAATTGCGAAGAAGATAACCTATACCAACACCCATAACAACTGCAACAACCATAGAAATACCTAGAGAAAGGCTATCAGCTGCTTCAATAATTGGTTTTATTCTAGGCTTATGCTCTTCTTCTGTTTCTTCTACTTTATTTTCAGCATCAGCCATTTGTAATTGCCTTAAGCACTTTCGCGCTAGCTTTAATCGTATCTTCAATCATCTCATCAGTTGTAGCAGTTGAGATAAAACCTGTCTCATAAAGAGAACAAGCAAAGTAAAAACCTTCTTTAATCATGCCAGCATGAAACTTAGCAAAAAGCTCAGCATCTGAGTTACAAGCATCTGCAAAGTTTTTAACAGGTGCTTCATTGAAGAAGAAACCGAACATACTTCCTCTTGTATCTATTTGCATAGTGACTCCACACTCAGAAGCTGCAGCTTGCATACCCTCTACAAGTCTTTTAGCACGAGCATTAAGAACATTCATTACAGGTGCATTTTTCTTTAATTTACTAAGTGCCGCAAAACCTGCTGCCATTGCAACTGGATTTCCACTAAGTGTACCTGCTTGATACACTGGTCCTTCAGGTGAAAGCTTAGCCATAATTTCAGCACTTGCTCCAAACGCCCCAACAGGCATACCACCACCGATAACTTTACCAAGAGTGACAATATCTGGAGTAGTACCAGTGATAGACTCAGCACCGTTTATAGATGCACGAAAGCCACTCATAACTTCATCAAAAATAAGCAGTGTTCCATTCTCATCACAAATCTTTCTTAATTCTGCTAAAAACTCTTTATCAGCAGGTACAAGACCCATATTTCCAGCAATTGGCTCAATAATAACACAAGCAATGTCTTGAGAATCAGCAAAACATTTCTTTACACTTTCTATATCATTGTACGTTGCTAAAAGTGTATGTTTTGTAAAGTCAGCTGGTACACCTGGTGAACTTGGGTTTCCAAAAGTAACTGCACCACTTCCTGCCTGAACTAAAAGGGAGTCACTATGTCCATGATAACAGCCAGTAAATTTTACAATATCATCACGACCAGTAAAACCACGAGCAAGACGTATTGCACTCATAACTGCTTCTGTTCCACTACTTACAAATCTAATCTTATCAATAGAATCAAACATAGATACAACAAGCTGAGCCAAGTCTGTTTCAGCCTGTGTAGGGGCACCAAAACTAAGTCCGTGCTTAACAGCTTCTATAACTGCTGCTTCTATGCTTTCATCTCTATGACCAAAAATCAGTGGTCCCCAACTCTGTACAAAATCAACATATTTGTTTCCATCAATATCAGTTAAATAAGCTCCATTTCCTTCTGCGATGAAAATCGGTGTTCCACCAACGCTTGAAAATGCTCTAACTGGAGAGTTAACTCCACCTGGAATTAAATTTTGTGCCTGTTCAAATGCTTTTGACGATGCTTCTGTACTCATTTAGTAACCTTAATATTTTTTTTGTTATTATAGCTAAGTTGTATTAATCTATATTAGTTATAATCATTGAAATTATTTAAAATTATAATAAACGGAACAATTTGAATAGATCCTCTTTTGCATTATTTGTAGCACTTCTTATACATCTCCTGCTTGTATTGATTTTTTGGCTACTTGGAACTATAGTCCCTGATATAGAAAAGCCTGTTAAACAACAAGAAAACAAAATAAAAGTCTCACTAAAAGAGATGCCAAAAATAGAAAAAGAATCTGGAGATATAAAAAAGAAAGTTGAACCTTCTACTATTGCTCCACCAATGCCAAAGGGCTCACAGCTTAAAAAAATCGTTAAGCCACCTGTTACATACGAACCAAAAAAACCAGTTAAAGAACCAAAGCTAAATCCAAAGCCAAAAGTAACTAAGCCAGAGCCAGCATCTAAACCAGAGCCAAAAACAAAACCATTACCGCAAAAGCCATATATAGCACTGACTTCAGAAAAAGATATAAATATCACTAAAGAAGAACCAAAAAAAGAAGTTAAAAAACCTGTAGATCCACTATACGCTATGCTATCTCAAGACAAGTCTTCTAAAGAGGAAGAGAAGCAAGAAAAAAAGACATATAGTGAAAGTAGCATAAATCAAAACATCAAAGAGCTTTATGGTGATGAGTTCGGAAAACTAAGTCCAGGACAACAAAAATACATCTTAGACAATCAAGAGATAATGAGAAGAATAACTCAGCAGGTTCTTACTCGTGTGGCAAGAGTAAATCTTCCAAGAGATTTAAACGTAAATAGAAGTAACGTTATAGAATTTTACCTGCATCCAAATGGAGATATGAGTGACTTTAAGTTTTTAGAAAAAAGTGGTTACTATGTTCTTGATGACACTACAAAGGAGACAATAGAGTACGCTTACAGTAGATACCCAAGACCTACAGAAAAAACTCTAGTCAGATACAATGTATTTTACAATTTAGCAAGATACTGATACAATTACTTATAATTAAAGGCAACAAATGAAAACAAAACTTATAAGCACAATACTACTCTCCTCCCTCTTTCTCTTTAGCTCATGTTCAGACGATAAACCCGAGCAAGTTCAAAAAGAGATGCCACCACTTAGCGTTAATACCATTACAGTAAAAAAAGAACCTATTCCTATATGGAAGCAGTATACAGGTACAACAAAAGCAAGTTCTGACCAAGAAGTTCGTGCCAGGGTTCCCGGCATACTTAAAAAGATTTATTTTAAAGATGGTGATACAGTTATAAAGGGTCAAAAACTCTTTATGATAGAGCAAGATGAGTATATAGCAGCTCGCGATGCAGCAAAGGCTAAAAAAGCTCAGGATGAGGCTTCATTAAAACTAGCAAATGCTGATGTTGCAAGATACGAGCCACTTGTTAAAGAAGGTCTTGCTCCTCGTGCGACACTGGAGCAGTACCAAGCACAGCAAGCCGGATTAAAAGCTGCCATTGCAGGTGATGTAGCAGAAATTAAAAAAGCACAACTATCTCTTAGCTACACAATGATTCGTGCTCCAATTAGTGGTAAAGCAAGTGCAAGAAGAGTTGATATTGGAAATCTTGTAGGACAAGGAGAGTCGACACTTCTTACAACCATTATGAGCGTTGATCCTATTTACACTTATTTTTCTCCTTCACAAAATGATGTAAGATTATTTGAAAAATATAGAAATAAAGAAAAACCAGTTGCCTTCATAGAAATAAATAGTCAAAGAGAAACTATAAGACTTGATGGATATGTAGACTTTTCAAATAATGTTGTCGATTCTCTTACTTCAACAATTAGTATGAGAGCTACTATATCTAATCCAGATGGAAAAGTTTTACCAGGCACTTTTGTATATGTGAACCTATTTATAAACGATAAGTACAGCTTTTTAATGATTCCACCTGAAGTAATATTTTCAGATCAACTCGGAACTTATGTATATGTTGTAGATAAAGATAATAAAGTTAAAAGAGCTGATATTGAGACTGACTACTCTACAAAGTATTATGTAAGCGTTAAAACTGGTCTACAGGATGGGGATAGAGTTATAGTATCTGCTCTAGTTAAATTAAAGCCTGGTCGTGCTATTAAAGCGACAGATGTATCGTCTACGCATGGGATTAAAGCTGTTTTAGAAAAAAACAAACTTATTCCAAAGAGTAAATAAAAATGTTTTCAGTAACATTCATTAAAAGACCTATTCTATCGATAGTTATATCGTTAATAATTATTGTTGCGGGTCTGGTATCAATGGCTGTCCTTCCTATATCAGAGTATCCAGATGTAGCACCACCGACTGTAAATGTATCCGCGACTTATACTGGAGCAAATGCATTTGTTGTTGAAGAAACTGTTACTCGTGTACTAGAAGATAAACTAAATGGTATAAAGGGTGTTATATATATGGACTCCTCTTCTGCATCAAGTGGAAGTTCAAGTATAAACGTATATTTTGAACCAGGTTATGATATAGATATTGGTGCTGTCGATGTCCAAAACAAAGTCTCTACTGCAACTGCTTCTCTGCCTTCTGAAGTAACACAACAAGGTGTTATAGTTGATAAAAGAAGTCCCTCTTTAGTATGTATCATTGCCATTAATGGTGATGATAGGTATGATGGTAGTTTTTTAAGTAACTTTGTAAACATCAATGTCCTAGATGAAGTCAAAAGAATTCAGGGTGTTGGTAAAGCTGAAAATATGGGTGAGAAGAAATACTCTATCCGTATATGGCTAGACCCTGACAAACTAAAAGCTCTAAATATGACTCCTATGGAAGTCATCCAAGCCGTTCAGTCACAAAACAAGCAAGCTTCTATAGGTAAGATAGGTGGTAACCCTACATTTGATGATCAGAAGCAGGAATTCACATTAACGACTAAAGGTCGTCTAAGCGAAGTTGATGAATTTGAAAACATCGTTTTAAAATATAAAAAAGATGGCTCATTAGTCCATCTTAGTGATGTCTCTAAAATAGAACTTGGAAGTGAGAGCTACGACTGGAATGCAATTAGTGCTAAGCGACCAACAGGGTTGATTGGTGTTTATCAGCTTGGTGAAGCAAACGCTCTTGATATTCGTAAAAAAGTAGAAGAGACAATGGTAAGGCTTGAGAGTAGATTTCCAGATGGTGTGACATATTCAGTTCCATATGACACTACTAAATATGTTAAGGTAGCAATAGATAACGTTGTAACAAACTTATTTACGGCCATTGGACTTGTTATTCTTATTATTTTCATATTTTTAGGCTCATGGAGACCAACCGTTATAGCATCTGTAACTATTCCAGTTTCACTTATAGGTGCATTTGCAGCGATGGAGCTTGCAGGTGGATTTAGCATAAACTTTTTAACGCTTTTTGGACTTATTCTCGCCATAGGTATTGTTGTTGATGATGCCATACTGGTTGTTGAAAATGTTGAGGTTATCATGTACAAAGAACCTGAACTAACAATGCCACAAGTTGTTAAAAAATCAATGATAGAACTTATAGGACCGATTATCTCAACTACTCTTGTTTTAGTTGCGGTATTTATTCCAGTATCTCTTCTACCAGGTATAACAGGAGCTCTTTATCAACAGTTTGCACTTACTATTGCATTTGCTGTTTTAGTATCATCACTAAATGCTCTTACACTATCTCCGGCTATTAGTGCTATTATTATAAAAAGAAGAAAAGAAGGCGAAGAGAAGTTTATACTCTTTCAAAAATTTGATCTCTTTTTTGATTTTTTAACTTCTAAATACAAAGCACTAGTTACACTTCTTGTAAAACTAAGATATTTTATGATTTTAGTTATGGGTGGTATTTTTTATCTTACGTATTATCTATTCGCCATAACTCCTACAGGCTTTGTTCCATCAGAAGACAAGGGTGTTTGTATGGTTTCTGTAAATCTAAAACCAGGTACTTCTATATCTCAGACCATAAAGGTAAGAAAAGAAGTTGAAGGCATTATATACGACATTGATGGTGTAGAAAACATTGTAGCCATAGAGGGTTACAACATCATCACATCATCTTTAGACGGTTCTGCTCTAGCCATGTTTGTTTCTTTTAAAGACTGGAGTGAAAGAACTACAAAAGAAAGCAGTGTTTTTGGAATCTTAGAGCAGATTAAACAAAAAACAGCTGGAATCACTGAAGCAAATATTGCAGCATTTAATATGCCTGGTATTCCTGGTGTCGGTAATGTAGGCGGATTTGACTTTAGGCTACAAGATTATCTGTCTGGTGACTTAGAGACTTTTGAGCATTTTGCGCAAGAGATGATAAAAGGAGCCTTTGCAGATCCAAGAATCGCATATGCATTTACAACATTTGCAACAAACTACCCTATGTACGACATAAAGATAGATAGAGAGAAAGCAAATGCCCTTGGCATAAATATGTCTGATTTGTTTACTACTATGCAAGCATATCTTGGCTCAATATATATCAATGATTTTACAAAGTTTGGTAAAGTCTTTAGAGTATTTGTTCAAGCCGACAAGGAATATAGAAGTTCAAAAGAAGATATTAACAAATTATTTGTTAAAAATGCTTTTGATAAGATGATTCCACTCAATGCAGTCCTCAAAATAAAAGAGATAATAGGTCCTCAAAATCTTACTCACTACAATATGTACAGAAGCATCCAGATAAATGGTGCTGCAGCTCCAGGATATAGTTCAGGAGACGCGATGCAAGCGATGGATGATATTGCTAAAAAAGTTCTTCCTCCTAGCTATGGATATGAATGGTCTGGAATGAGTTACCAAGAAACATTAGCCGGAAATGCTCAGATATATGTAGTTATTTTTGTACTACTTGTTGTATTTTTAGTTCTCTCAGCTCAATATGAGAGTTGGATATTGCCGCTAATGATTTTACTATCTGTTCCTATGGTTATCGCTGGTGCAGTAGCTGGACTTCATACGGTAGGACTTCCACTTAATACTTTTGCTCAAGTCGGACTGGTCTTACTCGTAGCACTTGCTGCGAAAAATGCCATCCTTATTGTTGAGTTTGCAAAAGAACAAAGAGAGAGCGGTATTGGGATTATTGAGTCAGCTATAAACGCAGGAACTCTTCGTTTTCGTGCGATTATGATGACTATTCTCTCTTTTCTTTTTGGTATTATCCCTCTTGCTTTTGCAACAGGTGCAGGTGCTATTACACAGATGTCTATAGGTATCGTATTGATGTTTGGTATGATTGCTGCGACTTTTATATCTACACTTTTTGTTCCTGTACTTTATGTACTTCTAGAGACTATGAGAGAGAAATTTGTAAGTGTTGAAGATGAAATAGCTACAAGGGAGTCAATATAATGTTAAAGATTTTAACTACATTTTTATTAGTTTTAAGTTTGCATGCAGAAGATGTCTATACAGTTGATGATTTAATCCTAGAAGCTCTCAAGAACTCTCCTGATTTGAAGATAAGCTCATCAGAGTATAAAGCTTCACAAAGTCGTTATGATTTAGCTTTTTCAAGCTATTTGCCAAAGGTCGATTTAAGCCTTACAGCTGGAGAAATAGGTATGAGTGATATACCTCTAAATCCAGATACCATGGTAAATGATTCTCTTTTACTTGGGCAACTGTCTCTTCAACAGATTATTTATGACTTTGGCAAGACAGGTGGTAATGTCGATACGTTTAAGTATGATTCAGACTCATACCTAAACTCAAACGAACAGCAAATCTCAAATAAAAAAAGAGATGTAAAGCAGGCATACTACGAAGTGCTACAATCCATTGCTCTTATCAATGTAAACAAAGAAAATGTAAAACTAAATGAGATTCAACTCTACCGTTCACAAAAGTATTTTGAAGCGGGAATTAGAACAAAGATAGATGTATCAGATGCTAAAGTAGAATTAATAAAATCAAAACTCAACCTCAAAAAGAGTCTCTACGATTTAAAGCTTTCATATGCTTCACTAGATCAAGTTGTTGGTTTCATGGAATCTGTAAAAGAGTATAGAGTATATTCTAAAGAGTTAGTATTAGAAAATCTATACGCATCTTTAAGTGATTATGGTTTAACTCTGAATGAGTCTATAGCTTATGCCTATGAAAATAGATATGAGCTTAAAAAGTACCTTGCCAATATAAAATCAGCTGAGTCTTCAAACGAATCTGCTTCGGCAGAGTACTATCCTCAACTATATTTTGGCGCTAACTACACTAAGCAAAAAGCTGACAAGTTTAAAAGTACAACACCAGAAGATCAATGGAAAGCTGCTCTAAATCTAGACTGGAATATTTACCAAGGTGGGGCTACTTCAGCATCTACTCAAGAGAAAAAAATCCAGATAGAGATTTCTAAATCACAACTGCAAAACTCTAAATTAACAATCAAAAAAGACGCTACACAGGCTTATATAAATGTATATAAAATGAAAGATTCTGTAGAACTCTCTCAAAGTCTGCTAGAAGTGTCTGAAGATAAGTTTGATCAAGCTCAAAAACGCTACGAGTATGGTTTATCAGACTACATAGAACTACAACAAGCAAGACAAGGGTATATAGATGCTAAATCCTCTTTAGTAATTGATTACTATAACTTCTACAACGCAATTGCTGTACTAGACAATGCTATAGGGAAGTAATTTGGGTGAAAAGATAGCTCCAATATCCAAAAACAATAGAGTGGAAATACTTGATGTTGTTCGAGGTTTTGCTATATTTGGGATAATAATCGCAAATATACAAGCTTGGAGTGGATATAAATTTGTTCCTTATGAAGTTTTACAAACCCTACCCTACTATGACTACAACACAACACTCAAATATCTTTTTATGTTTTTTATTGACACTAAATTTTACACTCTTTTCTCTCTGCTCTTTGGTATAGGTTTTTATATACAATTTGACAAGCAAAGAGACAGCCAAGCTTCTTTTATGAAGACATACAGAAAGAGACTTGGTTTTTTAATTATGTTTGGTGCTATACACTCTTTCTTTTGGTCTGGAGACATACTTCTCATATATGGAGCAGTCGGGCTTGTATTCGTTATGTTTAGAAACCTAAGTCATTACACTATATTTAAACTAAGTATATTTTTCTACTTTATCTGGTTAGCTTATGACATACTATTTGCTCTATTTTTTCCAGAAGTAATGAACTACCCATCCGGTGCTTATAAAACTTACCCTGATATATCTCCAGCAGAACTGACCGCTATATTTCAAAACGGAACTTTCATGGAAGTACTTCAGGCAAACTGGCACAACCTCTATTATCGCTACATTGACCTTGTCCCATCTGGACGTTTAACAAAGGTTTTAGCCCTTTTTATGCTTGGTTTCTACCTTATGAGCATTAACTACTTTACAACATATGCCCGCTCTGTAAAACTGTTTACGATCTTTTTCGTACTTGGTGTTGCTCTAACATATATCTCTTATGAGATTGGTGGAAGTATGGGTCAGTTCTCACATGATTTAAAAAATGTAGCTTACAAGGCTTTTGCAGTATCTGGACAGATATTTTTAGCCATGTCATACATTAATATTCTTGCTATCTTAGATGAGAAAGCTTTTTTCAAAAAATTCTTTCATCTTTTTGCTTATGTAGGTCGTATGTCATTTACATCTTATCTTACACATACTATATTTGGATTTTTAATTTTCTATCCATTCTTTGGTGGACTTTTTGGTACTATGGGAATATTAGAGATAACAATACTGGCAATTGTCTTATACGCTCTTCAGATAGTGTTTAGCTATGCTTGGCTTAAATACTTTAGATTTGGTCCACTGGAGTGGCTATGGAGATGTCTAACATACTCCAAACTATATCCTATTTTAAAAACAAAAAAATAAAGGGCAATTATGTCACACCACCCATTACAAACGATGAAGCAACACTATCTTCAACTATTTATTTTTGCCTTTGGAGCAACAATATGGTTCTCCCCGGTTCCGAGTGGTCTAGAGCCACAGGCATGGCAACTCTTTGCTATATTTATAAGTGCTATTCTAGCTGTAATAATAAAAGCTATGCCGATATTTACTTCATCTATTTTAGCCTTATCTGTTTCTGTTTTAACAGGAACACTAACAACTGACCAAGCTTACAGCGGTTTTTCAGAAGAGTTTATACTTCTTATTATTGTTGCTTTTTTAATAGCAAGAGGGGTTATAAAATCAGGTCTTGGTAAAAGAATCGCTTTTTTGATCATCAAAAGATTTGGCAAATCAAGTCTCGGTCTTGCCTATTCTATCATAGCAGCTGACATGTTTATCTCTCCTGCTTTTCCAAGTAATACCGCACGTTCAGGGGTTTTATATCCTATAGTAAATGCTCTCTCAGTTGACAGTGGTTCAAAGATAGCAGACGGAACTCGTAAAAAACTAGGTTCGTTTTTGATGATGTCCTCAATGGCTGGACTTACACTATCTTCTACTCTATGGCTAACAGCGATGGCTGCAAATCCAGCTGGTGCTAAAATGGCAAAAGATTTTGGAGTTGAAATCACTTACGGTTCATGGGCTCTTGGTGCATCTCTTCCTGTTCTTATTCTATTTTTTCTTGTTCCTTGGGTGATTTTTAAAATATATCCACCAGAGATTAAAGAGACACCTGAAGCTCCTGCAATTGCGATAGAGGCATTAAAACATATGGGTCCAGTTCATAAAAATGAATGGATTATGGCAGCTACCTTTGTTGGTATGGTATTTTTATGGGTTATGTCTGGAAGTTGGGGACTGGATAAGACAGCAGTTGCCTTTTTAGGACTTGGTGTTTTAATGGTTACAAATATCTTTACACTTGAAGATATGAGAGGAGAAGGGAATGCACTCTCGACTCTAGTATGGTTCTCTATACTTTTTGCTATGAGTGTCTACCTTGATAAACTTGGCTTTATGGGCTGGGTTGGTGCTCATATTTCAGATATGGTTGTTGGACTTGATTGGCCTGTGGTATATGTAGGTCTTACCATTGCTTATGTTCTTATACACTACTTCTTTGTATCTCAGACAGCTCAGATGCTAGCTCTGTTTTCAGTTTTTTTAAGTGTAGCTATCAGCGCAGGAGTTCCTCCAGAACTTATGGCTTTAATGCTTCTCTTTGCTACAAACTTTAATGCCATCATAACACCACAAGGTTCTTCTGCAAATGTTATCTATGCAGGTAGTGGCTATTTAGAACCTGGAGAAATTTATAAAGTCGGTGGTATAATAACTTTAATCAACACAGTAGTTTTTCTTACTATTGGTACAGGGTGGTTACTATTAATATTATAAGGATTTAACTATGCTAAGAACAATTATACTTCTTTCATGCCTATTATCCATAAATGCTCTCGCTAGCAATGATAAAAATATAAATAGCGACGACACCCAATATGAAGCCCCTCGTCTTGCTGGAGATTCACTTGCCATAAAACCTTTAGTGAAAAGTGTTTCTCAGCAGACAGTCTCACTAAGTGATATGTTTAAAAATGGTAATTTTAAGGGACTCATAAGATACAGCGCCCAACACAGAGATACAAACTACCGCTCCAGAGAGAGCTCAGCAATAACAAATTCTGTACAGCAGTACTCTGCAATTGGTGGCTATCTAGGCTATGAGACTGCAAAATTTAACAACATATCTCTTGGTGCTACATTTTACACTGCACAAAAAATAGGAAATAATCCAGACGATAGACTAGGTCTCGGTGGGTTAAACGAAGATGGCGGAACTGCTAATTCTTACGCTGTTTTAGGTGAAGCATATATAAAGTACAGAACTGAAGAACACTATCTGCACTATGGAAGAAGAGAGATGCCAGACTATAGATTTGTATCACTATCTAACATCCGTTTTTCTCCTTACACACACGAAGGTACTACTTATGAAAATACTATGTACGATGGTTTAAAACTAAATCTAGGATACATAAATTCTCAAAAAGCCAGAAATGCTGAAGATTTTCAAGATATGGTTAGATCAGCCCGTGTAAATGAATCAAGCATCAGAGGTAGCTATAATCCAAGCAACTACACTTCCGGAAGCTATAGTGGCGCTAATAAATCTATGGCAATGATAGGACTTGCCTTAAACAAAAATGGCCTTAGCATGGAAGTATGGGATTACTATGTTAGTGATTTTGTTAATACTCTCTATCTATATGGTGATTATAATTTTAAAATAAGTAAAGAGTTTACTCTTACTACAGCAGCTCAATACGCAAAACAGCAAGATGTAGGTAATCATGTAGCAGGAAATATTGATACATCTTTTTATGGACTAAAGATTCAAGGCGCATTTAAAAATGGTATAACACTTTTTGGAGCTTATAACAACGTAGCATACAATGAAAAATCTTATGATGGCGGTACTATTTTTGTTAGGTGGGGTACTCCACAAATGTTCAACTCCTTTCAAGTTCAAGATTCAGAAATCGCAGGAACAAAGTCTATAGGTGTCGGTGCACAATTTGAACTAGGTCGATTAGGCTTAATTGATAACACAGTTATTAGGTTTAGATACGCTAACTATGATATGCCAGACTCCGTGAATGATAGAGATGCCGCCCAAGATAGAAGTGAAGCCACATTTGATTTTAGATACTCTTTTACCAAAAACGATGGATTTGGTATATTTACAGAGATGAAAGGTCTCAGTATTCAATTTAGAATTGCATATGATGACTTTAAAACAGATTATGATTATGCCGCATACATTGCAAAACACGGCGTTTCTTTTAGTAAAGTCACTGATGATTTTGTTGATACACGTCTATATATAGACTATATGTTTTAGAAGTGACAGATGCCAAAATATAAACTCAGCTGTTTACTCTTCATCTTTGTAACTCTTACTCTTGAGGCAGACTCAAAACTAGAAGAAGCCTTCTCTAATGGTAATGTTGATGCAGAGATAAAACTATTTTTCTATGATATCAACAAAGAAACTGGTCTAGATGCCTATGCTACAGCACTCGGTGGTTACCTAAAATACACAACTGACACTAAAAATTCATTCTTTGCATCTGTTAGATTTCACACATCAAATCCTGTTGGCGATAATCTAAACAAAGGAGCTACAGCTCTATTTAACAATGACAAAAATGCAGATGCATTAACTACTATTAGTGAGTCATTCCTAGCCTACAAAACAAAAAGTAGAGTAATGAAACTTGGTAACTTTATGCTAAAAACACCGATGATGAATGATGACACGACAAGAATAGTTCCATGGAGTTATCAAGGTTTTACCTACACAGGTGAGAGTATAAAAGACCTGAAAGTTCAACTCTACTATATTAATGCTATACGCTCTTTTACATCTGATACTTATAAACAAGAGAGTGCCAGTGGTGAGTTTGGAGATAGTGGGATAAGTATGTTGTCTGCTCATTACACTGGTATAAATGGGCTAAAAGCTCAAGCTTTTTATTACTATGCTCCTGAGTTATACTCTACATTTGTAGCACAGACGGATTATGAACTATCTGTAGATAAAAATGCACTCTTTTGCGTAGGTGCCCAGTACTTCAATAGTGGAGATGGCGGAAAGTATGCAGTTACCCAAAATAGAAATGGCGGAGATGATATTAACCTTCTGGCATTAAGAACTTCTGTTGATACAGAAGATTGGATGATATCTATAAACTACTCTCAGAATTTCGGTCTAAGCGGTATAGTAAAAGGATATGGTGGTCTAGCAAAGGTCTATACAACTTCTATGATAGCTAACGGTCGTGGAAACTACAAACCTGAGACTTGGATGCTAAAGAGTACTTACAATCTTCCTTTAGGCTCACATCAAAGCGAACTTGGATTTAGACTGACAAATACCCAAGTGAATGACCCTAGAGGTGATGGCTTTAATGCTTATTATTTTCACTTTAAACACGACTTCACTAAAGAAGCTTCTATATATCTAAGATATGAAAACCTAGCTTACACAAGCACTAAGAGTGACGCCGCTTATTTTCGTGCCATCGCTAGTTATAAGTTTTAACAACCCACTCCCGCTCAACAAGTAGTTCATCACCGTAAAACACTTTTCCGACAAAGACATCACCAACTCTGTAGTTACTAACACCCTTTGGAGTACCACTCATTATGATATCATTATCTTCCAAGCTCATAAAAGTCTCTATCTCATTTATAATCTCAACAGGTTTATGTATCATAAGATCATAAGTCGCCTCTTGAGTAAGCTTGTCGTTTATGTACAGCACAAGAGCAAGCTTTTTAATATCACCCACAAAAGCTACAAACTCGCTAAAAACAGCAGAGCTGTCAAAAGCTTTTGCTCTCTCCCAAGGAAGACTTTTTGACTTTAAGTATGATTGGATATTTGCCTTTGTAAGATCAAGTCCAAAACCGACACCTGCTATCTTTTTATCTTTGATTAAAAAGCATATCTCACCTTCAAATCTTGTGTCTTCACTAAAGTAATATAGCTCATCACTTATGGCAGAATTTGGCTTATTAAAAAGGACTATACTCTCTGGTGTCTCATTTCCAAGCTCTTTTATATGCTCAACATAGTTTCGTCCGACACAGACTGCTTTGGATGTAAAAACGCTTTGATTATTGTACGTTACAGTTTTCATCACTAGTCCTTTTTTATAAAATAATAGTTAAATATTTTGATATTAGTTAATATTCAAAAGTGCTAAGGCGCCCTTATATATGGGCTCATCAACAAATCCATACTCTTCATCCACAAAACCTGTCACTCCAGTATCTCGGTGCATCTCAAAGAGTTTAACTATGACTTTTGCTCTGTTTATTTGAGCTTCTTCATCAACAAATATTTCATTTACAAGCTTTACCTGATCTGGCGAAATACACCCCTTTGAGTCATAACCCATACTTTTCTCTAACTCTATCCAAAGAGAGAATTCATCTAGATTTTTAAACTCTTGGTATACAAAAGATACAGGTTTTACTTTCATAGCTCTTGAAGTAATCAGAAAGTGTGAGAGCATATAAAGCATGGTAGGGTTGTTTAGGTTAATAAGGCTTTGGGATAGTTTCATATCTGCAAAAAGATCCAAGATGCCAAGATAAAAAGTAGTAACTCTAAGATTACCTTTTAGCGTTGCTAAGTTATGCCAAGCTTCCGATGTTTCAATAGAGAGATGCAACTCTATATCTTCATTTAAAAGAGCAAGAACATTATCTACTTCTTTTTTGTTTTTAATCTTTGGAACTCTTATGGCATCCGGCATAAACTGGTTTAAATAGGTTATCTCTTCATATCCACCCTCATCTAGTGCATTAACACGGACAACAAGCTTTTTACTGCACTCTCTATGTTTAGTTAAAAATATTGCACACAAAACAAGTGCAAAATGCTTATCTTCTTTACTTACACCATCTTCAAGGTTTAGCATGATGCAGTCAGCATCAAGATTCTCTATCTTATTTAGATGCTTTAGATTATTACATGAGAGCATTAAAACAGAACGAAAATCACTTCGTTTGTTAAGAATTCTAAAAGTCGGTTCTGCTAATGCATCTAGAGCTACTAAATCTCTTTCTTGGAAGGCTTTTTCTATTTTACTTAGCATCTGGCTTATCCCTATTTTGTTGAAGATAAAGATAGAGTGCTTGAACCTCTTTTTTTGTTAAGAAGTACATTGGCATTCCATTTTTTCTCTTCTCTAACGCATTATAAAAAACATTAAAGTCTAGACTGTTTATAGCAGGACCTTCAAAAGTTTTTTTCACTTTTTTATCTATATAACTTGCGACAAGTCTTCCTTCGCCTTTTTCACCGTGACAATGATGACAGCCAATTCCCCTAGGATTTTTATAGAGTTGAGATGCATATTCAAGCGGAGTTATAAACGAAGTTGCTCCAAACAAGAAATAAGGAAAAGTAAAAAGCAGCAGATATCTCATAAAATGACCTTCTAAATATATGATGATATAATAACAAAAAAATAATTTATGAGCTTTAAATCATTAATTTACTATATGCATAGACCACTAATAAGAATTTTTTTATTCTATTTAGATAATATTTACATAAATTGCACTAATAGAGGAAGCAGTATGTTTAAAAAACTAGTTAGTTTAACCTTTTCAATTATATTAATTTCTTATTTTAATCAAATCCAAACTGAAGCTGTAGCTTTTAGTATATCTAATATATTTGGTAATACAGAGACTACAAAAGTAATTGACTATAGTGATCCAGACTTCAAAGTAACTAAGCCCTACGTATCAATCAATCATAGTTTTAATATAGAAAAAGTAGTTATTACTCCTGATGGTAAATATGCCTTATCAGCTGGCGGTGATTATGATATAAAATTATGGGATATAAAAACTGGTAAAAACATTCGCACATTCGTTGGCCATACTAGGTCTATTATATCTATCAAGATTATATCAAATGGTAAACATATACTCTCAGGTAGCTACGATAGTACGATGAAACTGTGGGATATTAGAACTGGAAAGCTTATTAAAACATTTAATGGGCACAGTAGAGTCTTAACGGGAATATCAGTTATGAAAGATGATACATATGCTTTCTCAGTAGGTGCTTCAGATATTAATAAAAAACTTCAAGGTGAAGTTATATATTGGAACCTAAAAACAGGTAAAAAACTAAGGAAATACAATATAAGTCTAGAGGGTTTAAACAACGTTCAGATAGATGCAAATGACAAATACTTTTTTGTAAATGCTCCAGGTCATAAAATAAAGATGGTTAATATTGAAACAGGTGAAGAAAACAAAATTTTTAGTGGTCATACAAACCACGTAGGATATATTAAAATATTTAATGACAACAAACAACTCCTAACAGGAAGTTCTGACGGTAGTATAAAAATATGGGATATAGATAATGCTGAAGCAGTGCAGACACTAGAAGGTCATAAAAGTAGAATTACTGATATGGTTTTACTAAAAGATAATGAAGAGCTTCTATCACTATCTATTGATGGTATTATATTATGGGATTTAGAAAGTGGTAAACAAATAAAAGAGTTTAAACGAGATCGTGGGGAATATGGACATTGTTTAGCTTTATATCCAAATGAAAACTATGCCCTTTTGGGAGTAAATGAAAAACTATATAAGCTAGATATAAATAATGATACGAACTATGGAAAAGAACTCAATATAGCTATGGTTAACCCAGCTATAGTTCGTTCAGTGGGATTTAGCCCAGATAATAGATCTGTTATTGTCAGCAATAGATCTGTTTTTGGCAGGGATAATAAAAGAATATATGCTGGATTAGTTTACACTATGGATTCTGGTCTTTTTGGGAATATAAAAAAATATAAAGATTTACAGGGTGAAGTCTTAATAACAAAAGACATGAAGTATATTCTATCAACTTCTCTGTACAAAATACTTCTATCAGATATAAAATCAGGGAAAAAAATAAAAGAATTCATAGGTCATACAAATAGTATTACCTCAATCACCACTAACTCAGATGGAAGATATCTTATTTCAGCGAGTGATGATATGACTATAAAACTGTGGGATATTAAGTCTGGTAAGATTATTGATAGTTTTATTGTAGATACTAAAAAAGATTCGTCTTCCATAGATACACTTAAAGTCTCTTCTGATGATAAATATTTAGTATCTGTAAGTTCGGACAAAAATATAAAGTTATGGGATATTAAAACAGCTAAAGAAATAAACACTCGCATCTATTCTCACAACATAAGGTCCATAGATATTACAACAGATAACAAATATGTAATAGTTGCAGGTTGGAACAATAATATAGATATTCTAGATTTGAAAACATTTAAATTTATCAAATCATTCAAAGGTCATACAAACTATCTATATCATATACAAATATCTAGTGATAATAAATATCTTTTTTCAGCAAGCAATGACAGAACAATCAAGCAGTGGGATATTCAATCAGGTGAATTAATTAAAACATTCAAAGGTCACTCTTCTGGAGTTAAAGGTTTTGACTTAAGTGGCAATGGAGAGTACCTTATCTCATATGACAAAGGTGGTGTTATAAAATACTGGAGTATAAAAGAAGCTAAAGAGCTGTTGTCCATAATCTCTTTTGAAGATGGTAGTTCTATAAGTATAACTCCCGAAGGTTACTTTGATACAACTGCTAGTGGGACTAAGCATTTGAATATACTGACAAACACGATGGAAATCTCCACAATAGACCAGTACTACGAAATATTTTATAGACCTGATATAGTTAGCGAAAGCATAAGTGGCATAAATGAAAATTTTAACTATGCATATAAAGAATCATCTTTAGAGTTAAAAGCCAAACCAATCATAAAAACTGTAAAAGCTAAATCAGAACAAATGCCTAGATTAAAAATAAGTGAAATTAAGCCAGCACAAAAAGTAGCAATCATAGATACCAAAGAGAATATAGACAAAGAAGAGCTAAAAGTAACTCTTAAAATAACTCCAAACTCCGGGGGTATAGGTCAGATAAGACTTTATCTAGACGATGTACTGATTAAAACAGATGGTGATCGTGGACTTAAAAAAGCGCAAGACAAAAACATCGTGCTTAAAACTTATACTATAAAACTAACAAAAGGAAAACATAGTATAAAAGCCATAGTCTATAATGAACAAAACACTATGGCATCTAGTGAAGAAATCTTGGCTGTAATATCTACTTACAACCCTATAATAAAGCCAAATATATATGCAGTTGTAGTTGGTATAAATGAATATAAGAATCCATCTATAGCTCTAAAATACGCAGTAGATGATGCCAAACTTTTTGCAAAAACCATTAAACAAAGGACTAAGCATCTATATGGTGAAGTTGATATAAGACTACTCACTTCAAAAGATGCAACCTCAAAAGAAAATATAACCAAAGCACTTAAAGATATGCAAAACATATCTCCAAATGATTTATTTATCTTTTTTGTCGCTAGTCATGGGATGATTGAAGAGGCAAGATATCATATGATAACTTCAAATGTAGGAGCATTATCTAGTCGTGGAATAAAGAAAGAGGCTATCAATCAAGAGACACTTCGTGACCTAATAGCAAATATACCGACAACTAAAAAATTTATCATTTTAGATACTTGCAACTCAGGAAAATTAGGGAAAACTCTTGAGGTGGCATTTCTTACACGTGGACTTACAGAGACAACTGCCATGAAAGTTTTAAGTCGTGCAGTCGGTTCTACTATTATTTCCGCTTCATCGTCTTCTCAAGAGGCACTAGAGGGCTACAATGGACATGGTTTACTAACGTATGTGCTCGCTGATGGACTAAACGGCAAGGCAGATGCCGACAACGATGGATATATAAAAACATTAGAGATTGCAAACTTCGTAGAAGACAGAGTCCCTGAGATAGCAGAAAAAGTGTTTAAACGTGCTCAATACCCGTATATATCACCTCTAGGTCAAGGCTTTCCATTAGTAAAAATAAAATAAATAATTAATAGGCTTAATATGAAAAAAATACTTTTATCTATACTACTTCCTATACTATTTTTAGGTTGCACAACAAGACCACCGGCACTTCCGGATGCTCACGCTCATAAACTCCCTTGGGGTGCAATAGATTTAGACATAAACTCTAAAGACAAATCCTCTATAAAAAACTCCTTAGGAAGTATTTTAACTCAAAAAGCCAATAGATACAGCGAAAGTAACGGCAAAGTCCCTTTTGATATTTTAACCCTTACAGGTGGTGGCTCACGCGGTGCATTTGGTACAGGTCTTCTTATTGGCTGGACAAAAAAAGGTGACATTCCAAACTTCGACATAGTAACTGGAATCTCTACCGGTGCGGTTATGGCTCCATTTATATTTTTAGGTAAAGATGAACTAAAAAAAGTTGAATATTTCTATACAAAAATGCATACTGATGATATATTTGAAAGATCATGGACGAGCTTCTTCGGCTACGGATATATCATGAATGCCAAACCACTCAAAAAACTTTTTAAACGAACTTTTGACAAAGCTTTTTTAGACAAGGTAGCCTTAGAGCATAAAAAAGGTCGTCGTCTCTACATAGGAACTACTAACATAGATACGGGACAGCTTATAGTTTGGGATATGGGAGCTATAGCTTCTAGTGACAAACCTGATAAGTATCAAAGGTTTTGTGACATAGTCTATGCATCTTCTGCTCTGCCTATCTATCTGCCACCACAATATATAAAAGTAGAAGCAGATGGTCAAGACTACTACCAGATGCACATAGACGGTGGCATCTACTCTCAGGTTTTTATGATTGGCCTGCTTGTTAACTGGGGAGAAGTTTTGGACTTTAAAAAAACAGCTAACACTGACTTCGACGTTACGCTCTACACTGTTTCAAACAGAAAGTACAGACAAAGGGATATCTATAAACCGGTAGAACAAGCACCTTTTAGCATCATAGAAGCCTATGTATTAACAGAGATGGATCTGCTCTTTGACAGAAGCGTTTATAGACTCTACAGTAGTTGCAAGAAAAAAGGATTTAAATTCAAAATGGCGACCATCCCAGAGAAGATGACAGACGTCGTAATCGAACCTACAGAGTTTAACTCAAAACAGATGACAAAACTCTACAACATTGGCTACCAGCTTGGCAAAAATCACGTTGAGTGGAAAGAAAAAATATCATTTGATGAGTATGATAATAACAGATAGATAGCTCCTAAAGCGCCTTATTATAATTTGATGGGTATAATAATAAAAAAATATTCATGAGGTTTAAATGCAGATACTAGACGGTAGAGCACTCTCAAAAAAAATAGAAGAAAAAGTTAGTCAAGAAGTTAAAAACCTAAAGTCAACTTGCGGGTGTACGCCTGGTTTAGCAGTTGTTTTAGTTGGTCAAGACCCAGCAAGTGCTGCATACGTAAACATGAAGAAAAAAGCTTGTGACAGAGCTGGTTTTTACTCTATCACTCATGATATGCCAGAATCAATATCTCAAGAAGCTATTGAAAAAACTATCGTAATGCTAAACAATGATACAAATGTTGATGGAATCTTAATTCAGCTTCCTCTACCTGAACATATAGATACAACTAAACTTTTAGAGCTTGTTGATCCAGCTAAAGATGTTGATGGTTTTCATCCTTTTAATGTTGGTCGCCTTGCTACAGGTCTAGATGGCTTTGTTCCATGCACACCACTTGGAGTTATGGAACTCTTACGTGAATACAACATAGATGTAAAAGGTAAAAACTGTGTAGTAGTCGGTGCTTCAAATATAGTTGGAAAACCTATGGCTGCCCTACTTTTAAATGCAAATGCTACAGTTGAAATCTGTCATATCTTTACAGATGATTTGAAAAAACACACTTTAGCAGCAGATGTTGTTTTAGTTGGTGTTGGTGTTATCAACCTTATAACAGAAGATATGGTCAAGGACAATGTTGTGATTATAGATATCGGTGTAAGTAGAACTCCAGAAGGTAAACTTGTAGGTGATGTTGACTTTGAAAATGTAAGTAAAAAAAGCTCATATATTACTCCAAGTCCAGGTGGTGTCGGTCCAATGACTATAGCTATGCTTCTCAGCAACACTGTAAAAGCTGCAAAAATGAATGCAAAAAAACTTTTAGAAAAGAGTGAAGCTTAATGAAAGAAGTTATAAAAAAGGCCTATAGATTCTCAAACTCTTGGACTGGAACTATAATCATAGTTCTATTCATCATATTTTTTATCGCACAAGCGTTTAGAATTCCATCTGGTTCAATGAAAGACTCACTTCTCATCGGTGACCACCTTTTTGCTAAAAAGTTTGCGTATGGCATCTCTATGCCGCACATTCCTTTTCTGGAGATGTCAATCATGCCATGGAGCGATAAGCTTCGTTTAGTTGATGGTGATACACCGGAGCGTGGAGATATTGTAATCTTCAGGTACCCTGGTAATCCAAAACAGCACTTTGTAAAAAGATGTGTAGCACTTGAGGGAGATGAGCTATTTGTTTCTGAAAAAAACTTATACATTCATCACAGTGAAGGTGACGAGTGGATAAAAGAGAACTTCAAAGGTTTTGAAATCATAGTTTTTGCAGGAAAGCTTTGGGTTAAAAATCCTTACATGAAAGATCATCCAGGTATTCACCATGATGAAAAGATTGTAAACAACGGCAGATATCCGATGCCACTATTTTATTTCTCTCCTATAAAAGTTGAAAAAGGTAACTACTTTATGATGGGTGACAATAGAGACCACTCAAACGACAGTCGTTTTTGGGGAGCAGTTCCTTATGACAACATCGAAGGAACTCCTTGGTTTGTTTACTTCTCTGTAAATGATAAATGGGAAATCAGATGGGATAGAATCGGCAAGACTCCGACAGATTTAGAATCAGTTTCACATCTTGACTTAGCAAGAAAAGAGAGATTACAAATAGATAAAGATGACCATGGAATCTATTGATTTACTAAAAATATTAGCAGCAGTACTAGCACTTGCAGTAGCAATCATCGGGCATGAGATTATGCATGGTTGGGTTGCATACATGTATGGAGACACAACTGCTAAAAATGCAGGAAGACTATCTATAAATCCATTAATTCATGTTGATTTAGTAGGTACTATTATAGTTCCAGCGACAATGTACTTCTTACCTATGCTTCTTGGTGGAGAAAGCGGATTTTTATTTGGTTGGGCGAAACCTGTACCTATAAATACGGCTACTGTTATTAGAAGCGGTGGGTATAACGCTGCTATGCAAGTTGACCTTGCAGGAATAGTTTACAACTTTACAATGGCTACTTTAGCATCTGTAGCTGTAATCGCAATGGCTCAGCCTACAACTGCTGATAGTTTAGTATATATATTTGCATATATGTTTGTGTTTCAGCTTCTAATCATAAATGTTGTCTTAGGGGTATTTAACTTACTTCCTATTCCTCAATTTGATGGAGCACACTTTTTAATGCATCTTGCTCTAAAGTATAGAGTAAATGCTGTTGCAGAGTTTTTTTACAAAAATGAAAGATACGGAATTATAGTAGTTTTAATCATTCTAATGACACCACTAAAAAACTACCTGCTTTTAATGCCGGTACAAGCCATTTTACAACTATTGACATAATTAATAAAAAGGACAAATATTGAAGTTTTACATCGCTACAGACCATGCGGGAATTGATTTAAAAGACTATACAGTCGAACTACTAAAAGAAAAGGGACATGAGGTTATTGACCTTGGTCCTTTTTCAAAGGATAGAGTTGATTATCCAGACTATGCTGTTAAAGTATCTGAGTCTGTTCTAGGAGATCCAACTTCTCAGGGAATTCTTATTTGTGGTTCAGGTATAGGTATGAGTATGGCAGCAAACCGTCACACTGGCATCAGAGCTGCACTTTGTCACGATGCTTACACTGCTATGGTAGCTCGTGGTCACAATGACGCTAACATCTTATGTTTTGGTGAGAGAATCGTGGGTAAAGGTGTAGCTGAGTCTATACTAGATTCTTGGATAGCTTCTAGTTTTGATGGTGGAAGACACTGCGGTCGTGTTGATAAAATCGAAGCGATAAACGCTTAGTAAAAAACAATTTCAAGGAAAGCTCATGTTTTGGGAATGGTCACTTTTAACAATATTATCAATTGTATCCGTTTATCTATTTGTTAAGATGTATTACTTTAAAAGTATTACAAACAAAGAGCAAAGAGGTAACGACTTGATGAAGTTAACGCTTCGAGAAGCAGAGATGCTAATCAGAAAGTATCAGATACAACTTCAACGTGCACTTGGTAATGTTGATATTCTGAGTGAAGAGCTTACTAAACTTAGAAATGAGCTTAAAGTTCTAAAACAGAGAAATACTAAACACAGACAAGAGACTGATCGTCTAAATGGTAAAATCAAAGCACTAGAGGGTCGTATAGACGCTCTACTATAAAAAGGGGAAATGGCATGACATTAAGCAAAACAGAAAGAAAAATAATAGAAGCATCAATTAGGGATATCAAAGATTTCCCTAAACCTGGAATAGTTTTTAAAGATATCACAACGCTACTAAACGATCATAAAGCTTACGGCGTACTTATGAATCACCTATATCAAAGATACAAAGAGTATAACCTAGACTTTATAGCCGGTATAGATGCCAGAGGTTTTATCTTCGGTGCAGCTCTTGCTCAGATGCTAGGTCTTGGTTTCGTTCCTATTCGTAAAAAAGGAAAACTCCCATATACGACTATCAGTGAAAAATACTCACTTGAGTATGGTGTTGATGAAGTTGAAGTACACATAGATGCATTCAGTGCTGTCCCTAATGCAAAAGTTCTAGTTATAGATGATCTTATAGCTACAGGCGGAACTGCAAATGCTGCTGCTACACTTGTAAACCAAACTGGTGCTACGTGTGTTGAAGCTTGTTTTATTATCGGACTTAGCTTCCTGGACGGCATCAAAAAATTAGAAGAGAAAACAACTGTTTATTCTCTTATAGAGGTTAATTAATGTATATTCCCTCAGCTTCTAAATTTGACCCGGATGAGAATGGACACTTCGGCATCTTCGGTGGACGTTATGTTCCTGAAACACTTATGCCTGCACTGCTGCAACTAAAGGAAGAGTACGAAGCGATTCGTTTTGACAAAGAGTTTTGGAAAGAAGTTCACTACTATTTGACTGACTATGTTGGTCGCCCTTCTCCACTCTACTATGCTGAAAATATTTCTAAAGAGCTTGGAGCTAAAGTCTACTTAAAACGTGAAGATCTAAACCATACTGGTGCGCACAAAGTAAACAATGTTATTGCCCAGGGTTTAATGGCTAAGAGACTTGGTTATAAAAAAATAATCGCTGAGACTGGTGCGGGACAACATGGTGTTGCAACAGCGACCATCTGTGCACTCCTAGGTTTAGAGTGTGAGATTTTCATGGGTGCTAAAGATACTGAGAGACAAGAGCTCAATGTATTTCGTATGAAACTTCTAGGTGCTAAGGTGAACGCTGTTGAGAGTGGTTCACGTACACTAAAAGATGCTATGAATGAAGCTATCCGCCACTGGGTAACAAATGCTAGAGATACCTTCTACATCATAGGAACTGTTGCAGGTCCGCATCCATATCCAATGATGGTTAGAGATTTTCAAGCTATCATAGGCTTCGAAGCAAGAGCACAGATTTTAGAAAAAGAAGGAAGACTACCTGACCACGTAATAGCATGTATCGGTGGCGGTTCAAACGCTATAGGAATGTTTCAGCACTTTTTAGAAGATGCGGAAGTTGAGTGTATCGGTATTGAAGCCGGTGGACTTGGCATCGATACAGACAAACATGGATGTTCTCTTAAAAAGGGTCGCCCAGGTGTTCTGCACGGTCAAATGAGCTACACACTTCAAGATGAAGATGGACAGATAATAGAAGCTCACTCTATCTCAGCCGGACTGGACTACCCTGGAATAGGTCCTGAACACTCTTTTCACAATGATAATAAATCTGTAACTTATGACAATGCAACAGACCAAGAAGCTCTAGATGCATTTGTATGGTTATCACAAAAAGAAGGTATCATCCCAGCATTTGAGAGTGCTCATGCAGTTGCATATCTTAAAAAGATGAAAAACATAAAAGACAAAGTAATCATCGTAAACCTTTCAGGTCGCGGTGACAAAGATATGATTCAAGCTAAAGACATACTTCACTTCGATTAAAATCCATCCTCTTTTTGGGTGGATATTTATAAGCTAGCACTAACTGTATAGCGCCATTTATGTTTGCTTATCTCTACTTTAAAACCGTGACTTTCTAACATCTTTTTCAGAGCATCTACTTCGTAAAAATGTCCCGGTTCACCCAGTAGTTTTTCCATAGTACATATTGCTTTTCCTCTAAACGTGCCAAAGTCAAAATCATAGATAAACAGTTTTCCATCTTTCTTTAACACTCGCACTACTTCCTTCATAGCTACATCTGGATCATTGAAGTGATGCAGTGACTCGCCCATAAGTACGGCTTCAAAATTATCATCTTCAAATGGAAGTGCTTCAGCCATCCCTACATGCACTTGTGCGTAGTTTGGTGCATACTTTAACATTCCTTCTGCTGGATCAACTGCTACATATTTCAGATTAGAGTTGCATCTATGAGCGAACTCACTCATGACACCTGTTCCTGCCCCGACATCAAGCACAGATTCTTCACCCTTTAATTGTTCTAAAAATATGCATAGTTCATCAAGTACCTCTTTTGGATATATGACAGAACCAAAATGTTTAAAAAAGTATCCTAGATAGTTAAAAGGTATCATTAGTTTCTTTCCTTTACTTAATCAGTTTTAATTATATCATAGTGATTGAATCTTCACATTTTAAACACACTCTTTAGGTACAATATAAATATAAACTATTCAGAGGAGTATGCAATGAGCACAATAGAACATGGTATTTCCATAGGTATTAGTAGAGTAAATAAATTCTTTTTTATGAAAGTTAAAATAAACGGAACCCTAACTCATGAAGATTATGAGAGAATGGTTCCCATGCTAAGAAGTGCTATAGATGGAGTAAAAGATCCCGATGTCAGGGTTCTTATGGATGCTACCGAGTTTAGTGGCTGGGAGATGAAAGCCGCTTGGGATGACTTCATATTTGGCATCGAGTTTAGAAATGTTTTTACTAAAATAGCATTTGTAGGAACTACTGCATGGGAAGAGTATGGAGTAAAGATAGGAAGCTGGTTTATGAGTGGAGACGTTAAGTTCTTCAAATCTCTAGACGAAGCATACATCTGGCTAAACAAAGAAAAAATCATACCAACAACTGCTGTGCAAAAAGATTTGCACGCTAGAAAAGAAGAGATAAGAAATGATCTGGAATCTCTGTTTAAATCAAACCTAAAAATTGTTGACTGGAATGTACCGGAACCTGACGACCAAGATGCTTCTGAGATATTAGTTAGCATCTTAGAAGAAAAACTCCAAGAGATAAAAGCTGATGTAAAGGACGGTAAATATAAATAACTTCTCACTTCTTGAAGAAATTTGGCACGCTATCTCTCATGGACTTGGCTTAGCGTTAAGCATAGCTGGACTTGCTATATTAGTTGCATTTGCAAGTATTAACGGTTCAGCAATGGCTATTATAAGCAGTGCAATATTTGGGACAACCCTTATCTTTATGTATGGCTCTTCTACTCTATATCATGCTATTACACATCAAGAAATCAAAGAGTTGTTTCAAAAATTTGACCACGCATCTATATATTTTCTCATAGCTGGGAGTTACACGCCTATTACTCTTGTTTCTCTTGCTGGGCCATGGGGATACTCCATTGCATCTGCTATTTGGGCAACTGCTTTTTTTGGCATCTACATGAAGTTTATGTATCCAAATCGTTTTGAAAAACTATCTCTTTTTTTATATCTAATCATGGGTTGGAGTATTGTAGTAGCAATGAAACCTCTTAGCGAGTCTATGGAAAGTGGAGGTATTTACCTTCTTATTGCCGGCGGTCTTTCTTATACCTTGGGAGTATTTTTCTACATAAATGATCACAAGAATTTTTATCACGCCATCTGGCATCTCTTTGTGCTTGGAGGAAGTATTTTCCATTTCTTTATGACATTGTTTTACATCATATAAATAAACTCTATTTTATACTCTTTTAGATACTATCTTGCAAAATAATTTAACAACATGGATACTTTATGAACATTCAACTATTAAACAAAAATATTTCTGATATCAAAGCAGATATCACAGTAGAGTTTTTAACTCCAGATGCGTTAGCAGAACATACAGAGATAAGAGTTTTAAACCAAGCAGGTTTCAAAGCAGAGCAAGATTCTATTTGTTTTTTACATGAAAAAGGTCTTCTTTTTTGTGGAACTGATAGTAAAAAAAGTGACGATATAAGAAGTGCAACGGTAAGTATGATTAAAGCACTTAAGTCTTCAAACTATGAAAGTGCAGTATTTAGTGTTTTAAAAAACAGCTCTCTTGCTGCGATGGTTGAAGGTGTTGTCCTTGGTGGATATGAGTTTAATGAATATAAATCCAAGCCAAAAGAGATAGCTCTAAAAAATATTTCACTTGCATCTAACGAACTTGATTTTGAAGAACTAAAAAAGACTTTTGATGAAGCAATTATCATTGCTAATGCTACATGTTACACTCGTGACATTGTAAACAAAGCTCCACAAGAGTTAAACCCTGAGACTTTTGCTATACTGGCTAAAAAGCTGGCAGACACTAACTCACTAGAATGCAATATTCTTGCAGAGCTTGAACTAAAAGCTCAAAACATGAATGCTATGCTAGCGGTTGGTCGTGCTTCCATCCATGAGAGTCAACTTATCCACTTAGCATATAAGCCAGCCAATCCTAAAAAAATCATCTCACTTGTTGGTAAGGGTCTAACTTACGATAGCGGTGGACTAAGTCTAAAACCTGCTCTAAATATGGTAACTATGAAAATGGATAAAGCCGGTGCTTGTGCTGTTTTAGGAATTATCAAAGCAGCTAGTGAGTTAAAACTGGATGTTGAAATCCATGCATTTATTGGTGCGGTTGAGAATATGGTTGGTGGAAATGCTTACAAGCCTGATGATGTATTAGTTTCTCGCAGTGGAACAACTATTGAAGTTAGAAACACAGATGCCGAAGGTCGTTTAGTGCTTTGTGACGTTTTAGACTATGCTCAAGATGCTGTAAAAGCAGATGCTATCTTCGACTTTGCTACTCTTACCGGTGCTTGTGTAGTTGCACTTGGTCAATACACGACTGGAGTTATGGGACATTCACATAAACTAAAACATGACATGTCAAAAGCTGCTAGTGCATCAGGGGAGCTAACTGGTTCACTTCCATTTAACAGACACCTTAAAAAACTTCTAAAAAGTGAAATTGCAGATATCTCTAATGTATCTTCTAAGCCTTATGGCGGGGCTATTACAGCCGGTCTATTTTTAGATAAATTCATCAGAGACGAGAATAAGAACAAATGGATGCACTTTGATATAGCAGGTTCAGCATATACTGAGACTCCATGGGATTGTAATGTTTACGGTGGAACTGGAGCTGGTGTGCGCTTTATGAGTGAGTATTTAAAAAATATATGACAAAAGAGCGCGAAGGCGAACTTTTTATGATAGGACTCTCCATTTTGGAGAGTTGGTTTCCTATACTTTCCATCGTAGCCATTTCATATATAGGCGCTCTTCACACTTACGCTTTTTCTCTATTTGTATCACTATTCTTTTTCATACTCATAATGCTAAAGAAAAATCTTTTTCAAGAACTTAAAAACAGAGAAGCTTACAAAGACCTGCTACTTACGAGTTTTTGGATTACAACACTCTTTGCGCTTGTGTTCATAGGTATGCAGTTCACTACAGCTGGTAATATGTCCGTTATTATATTTACCCAACTCTTTTTCTCCTACATATACTTCAATGTGTTTGGAAAAGATAAAATGTATTTTATTCACAGTGCTGGCGCTTTTATTATGGGAGTTGGGGCGATAATAACACTTACTCCTGATGATTTTACTTTGAATAAAGGTGATTTTATAATCCTAATAGGAGCAGCAATCGCACCCATAGCTAACCTATACTCAAAAAGAGCCAGAATTTTTTGCTCATCTGAGACTATTTTAGGATTTAGAACGATCATTGCACTTCCATTCATAACTCTTTTAGCATGGATTGTAGAACCTGAGATTACTCTGGATGGCGCACAAAAAGCTCTACCATATTTTCTTCTTATAGGATTATTAGTTTTTGGCATCTCAAAAATTTTATGGATGGAGGCCCTGCATCGTACATCTATAACCAAGATTAGTGCTATGACTGCGATAGTTCCACCTATGACACTTTTTTTTGCATATATATATTTAGATGAAATACCTGAGATTCGTCAGATGCTTGGAATAATTCCTATTTTAATAGGTGGCTATCTTTTGACAAAACCAATTAAAACTAATGAAATATCTAGCTAGATGCAGACAACAAGTCATAAACCTACTCTCTACCTGTTTACAGATGCAAGTGTAAATCCTCAAGCAAAAATTGGCTTTGGGGCATACATACTTCTAGACGAAGAGAAAATTTCTTCTGCAATGTTCTCTAAAGATGATGTAAAGAGTAGAAAATTTGAAAATACAAGCTCAACAAAACTCGAGCTTGAAACTTTACTTTGGGCTTTAAATGACATTCCCTTGCAAAACAATAAGATTATTATATTTACAGATTGTCAAAATATCATAGGCTTAAATGACAGACGAGAGAGATTTGAGAAAAATAACTATCTGACTAGTAAAAACAAACTGATAAAGAATCATGAACTATATAAAGAGTTTTTTAAAATTACAGACACTGCTGATTGTGACCTTATAAAAGTCAAAGGTCACAAAAAGCATAAAGATAAAGACATGATAGACAATATTTTCACTCTAGTCGATAAAGCTTCTAGAGATGCTCTTCGTGAAGCAGTTTTATAAACTCTTCTTCTGGCATTGGTTTTGCAAAGTAATACCCTTGAATAATCTCACAGCCATGCTCTTTTAAATAGCTGTATTGGTATTCATGTTCAACCCCTTCAGCTACAACATCAAGACCTAGACTTTTTCCCATAGCCAAAATAGTATTGAGAAGTATCTCATCATTATTTCCCACTTCAGATATGTCATCAACAAAACTCTTATCTATTTTTAGCGTGTCTATTGGAAACTTCTTAAGATAAGAGAGTGATGAATAGCCAGTTCCGAAATCATCTATATATATGGAAACACCAAGATTTTTTATCTCTTGTAAGGTTGTGAGAGTTTTCTTAATATGCTGCATCATTATACTCTCTGTTATCTCTATACCAAGTTGTTTTGGGTCAACATCATTCTTTGATAATTCTTCTTTTAGGTCTTGATAGAGGTCTGTATTTTGAAACTGTCTTGTTGATATGTTAATCGAGACTTTTAAACCATTATAGCCTAAATCACTAAATCGTCTAATAGCCAGACTGCTCTCTTGTATAACAAACTTACCAAGACTCAACATAAAACCTGTACTCTCTGAAATAGGGATAAAAACATCTGGTCCTATAAGCCCTTTTTCATGATGAATCCATCTAAGCAATGCTTCTGCGCCAACAATTTTTTTACTCTTAGCATCTACTTTTGGTTGATAGTAGAGTTTAAACTCATTATCATAAAATGCTCTTTGCATATCATTTATTATGTCAACTTCATTATGTATCTTGGTATTTAAAGACTGCGTAAAAAAGCTAAAGTTATCTCGTCCATCTGCTTTAGCATTGTACATAGCTATATCTGCATACTTCATAAGCTCTCGAATACTTGATGAATCATCTGGAAAGATTGAAATCCCTATACTTGCAGAAAGCCTTAAAGAGTAACCTTTGATAAGCAACTCTTTTCTAAACTCTCTAAGCAGGTTAGTAATTATTGGCAACAGCTCATCATCACTGTCAAAATCTGAGATCACAATAATAAACTCATCTCCACCTATTCTTGTAATCAAATCATTCTTGTTGACACCATTTCTTAGAATATTTGCCACAGTCTGCAAAAGGGCATCTCCAATGTCATGTCCAAGCGTGTCGTTAATATTTTTAAAATGATCTAAATCTAAGAAAATAATCGCAAATTTTTTAGAGTTCTCATCAGCATAATGCTTTACTTTTTCTATCTGCTCATTTAAGTAGAGTCTGTTTGGAAGACCGGTCAAAGAATCATGAAGTGAAGTGTGTTTTAGCTCTTTATTTAACTCAAACACTTTGTTTCTCGCAATATTCAGGTCAATATTATGTTCTCTTTGAAGTCTTATAAGATAGCCCAAAACTAAGAATTCACTCACAACAAAGATTGCATGCAATAAAACAATATCAAAGCCACAACCATAGTTAAAAACCATTACAGGCATATCAAAGAGAGAAACCTCATATAGCTGAAGATAATTAAACACAATATGGTGTATGGTAGTCGTTAAAGCTGCAGCCAATAGAGGAAAAATATCCTTATACAGTGTTAGTATAGCCATAGTTATAAATACATGAAAGTGCATCTCTATTCGACCTAAATACTGCTGAATAAAAATAACTGAAAAGAGCATTAGTGCTATAGCTATAAAATATCTATAAAAATTATCACCCTTTAAAAATGGATATAAAATAAGAATAGGAATAACAATTAAAGCCCCGCCAAAAAATCCATAATAATAAGTATCATAAAGTATTGAGGTAATAAATGTAGCAATAAACCACTGGAGAACAAGTAATCCAATCATCACCTTATCTGCTTGTATATTTAGCAGTTTAAAACTACCCTTTGCAAAAAACGGTATTCTCGGATATGTAAATATGTAATTCATTACTGTGTTCATTTTAAATCCTCGGTTTTTCTTACTTTTAATTGTTTTATATCTTCAGTGATTTTTTCCTTGTTAAATGGATGCACGGAGTAGATATTTTTCAGGACTTGTCTATTCGAAGCGTTTTCTATCAAATATAGAAAATCAGTGTGATCTAGTTCTGTCTTATCCGAGAGGCTTCTTGAGAAAAAAAGTCCGAAAGTCCTATCTATACTCAGTGTCTCTTTTCTTGATAGATATACACCTTTAAAGTCCTTGTTAAAAACTTTTGCAAAATTATCAGGTTGATGCTTTTCTACTTCAGGTGTAAGATTTACAAACATCACTTCCACATCTTCTTTAACTGCTTCAAACTCTTTAGACTCATGCATAGTATTTAATTTTTCCAACAAAGGAGTACATACGTCTACACATCCAACATAACCAAAAAAAAGTAAGATAAATTTTCTGTCACTTTTTACATAGCTGGCTTCTAGCTCTTTATTTATTTCAATTTTGCCTTTAGTATTTGAGACAAAGATAAAAGATTGTATAAACGGAACCATCAAAAAGAAGATTGAGAGCAGAACAATCGTAACTATTTTATATTTTTTATTTTTCAATTTTTACTATTCCAATTATTAAAGACGTGAATGATTAATATACTCAGTATAAACTTTATGTGCAACATTCAAGTAGCTTTATTTGACGTAATAAATCTATGCTTAAATGTTATAGATTTTTTAGATTTTTTACTTGCACGCACTCATCAAAAAGTTTTTTATCATTTGAGTGTATAAAATATGTTAGAACATTGGGATCATCTTTATATATATCACTCTCAACCAACAAAATTAGCTAGTAACTCTTTTGAAACAAATAGTTTTTCTTTATCAGTTTCAAGTCTCCAATACGCCAAATCAAAAAGAGGGGAGAGATGTTTATTGATAAACTGATCTTTTGCATATAGTTTTGATTTTAGATATTCCAGTTTTGATATTTTCTTAGCTTGGTGTTTATACTTTTTTTTCTCAATTGCGTACATTGTGACAACTCCAAAGAACAAAACTATGAAAACAATTGTAAAGATATTTAAAAACATCGACTTTTCACCTTCAATGGAATTATCATTATCAATCAAAGTGGAATTTCTTGCGATATACTCCGATAGTATAACTCTTGAGTTACTTAACTCTTTTAAATTAAAAAAATACTCATTAGAATCTTTATCTATAGATTCTAAACCTTCTAAAGAACCTTTTTCCAAATATTGTAAAACTAATTTTGCTGCCCCGCCACCTTGCGAAGAACCACTTGTAACATAACCACCAACAACACCATCATACATATATGAGTCTTCCATGCTCAGTATGATTAAGTTTTTATTTTCTCTAATAATATCAATAGACTCTCTTGGTAAAAGTGTAATATTTTTACTATCTTTAAAATTTCCTATTGTTGTTAAAATAACAAAACTTCTCGGCTTAGTCGGAAGTTGACTTTTAATTTTAGAAATATACTCATCGCTTAAATAATGAAAATTAATATTAGCAAATTCACTTTGCTTAGATTCAAGTTCTTTTTTTATAGAAGCATAAGTATTTGAGTTGTCTCCTATAAAATATATATCTCTGGTTTGCGGAGAAAACTGTTTTATCAGCGCTATATTTGGTTCTATATCTTTTAATTCATAAATCCCTACAAATACATCTTTTGGCAAGATTTTTTGCATATCTAAATTATTTACTCCAGAAAAGAATATTGGTATTTGCTTATGAAATATTTTTTTATAATTAGAAAAAATAAAATTAAGGGCATTATCATCCGTAACGTATATCAAATCTGGATTTATTTCAGCATACTTCATCTTTAAATACTCAAGAAAATACTCTTGATACTCATCTGTAAATTTTAATCTTTTTGTATCTAAATATTCGCTCGAAAATTCAAATTTTTCAGTAGAGTTATTTAGAGTTTCTACAAATGAATTGTGCTGTTTTTTCGTCCAAGCATATTCTTGTGAATATGAATGTAAAATAAATACAGAAGTTTTATCTGACGCGTATAAAGAGAGTGTAAAACTAATAACTAGTAATAATTTTTTAAAAGAATCCAATATATAATCACCTTAAGTTGTTTTATTATTATTCCTTATTTTACAATTTATATACTAAAATCACGTTTATATCACTTTTTCTTTCAAGTTATTTTTCGTTATAATTATTTATGTGTGTTGCTATATTTGATATACAGAGGAGAAAATTATGAAAAAGTTAATAGTGGGGATAATTTTATTATGCAGTATAAATCTATATGCTGACTTTGCTGCGGGCATCTATGAATACAATGAAAAAAACTATGAAGATGCAATGGTTCTCTGGGATGAAGCTTGTAATGCCGGTGATATAAAATCTTGTCATAACTTAGGTCTAATGCTATATAGCGGTAAAAATGTAAAGCAGGATTATCAAAAAGCTATGAAATCATTCTCTAAGTCTTGTAAAAAAGGCGTTGACAGCAGCTGCTACAATATAGCCATAATGTATTTACGTGGTTATGGGGTTAAACAAGATTATAAACTTGGGATAGATTTCTATGATAAAGCTTGTAATGCTGGAAATTCTGAATCTTGCTACAACCTTGGAAATATATATAAAGATGGACAGGTGGTAACCCAAAATTTCCAAAAGTCAAAAGAATATTTCATAAAATCATGTACAACTGACAATATGTCTGCATGTTATGAGCTTGGTAATATGTACGTTAAGGGTCAAAAAGAGTATATTCAAGCTAAAGAAATGTTCCAAAAAGCTTGTGATGGAGGACTAAACTATGGTTGCTATAATCTAGGCGTATTATACCTAGAAGGAAATGGGGTAAAACAAAATAAAATAAAAGCTAAACAGCTGTTTAAAAAAGCTTGTGATGGCAGAATTTCAACAGCATGTAAAAACTATAAAGAACTAAAATAAACTTATTACATTATAAACTATGTTATTACTGGGTTATATTGATACTTATTAATATTTCTGTGTACTTTTGGAGGTCATTTTATGCCATTTTTGTTAATATATATAGTACGATTGTCGTAATTAGTTCAATTTTGTACTAAAAAGGGGCGGCTTGAATTTCACATTTTTAGAAGTTAAAGATAGCAACTTATTAGAAGATGTATTTAAGTTCAGATACAAAATTCTTTTAGAAATATATCCTGAGTATTTACAAAATCTAAATTTAAGTGAAGAAAAAGAGTATGATAAGTATGACCCGTATTCAGTTCATTTTGCTGTTTTAGATGAAAATTATGAAATTTGTGCAACTGTTAGATTAATACATAGTTCTCCGCTTGGATACCCTACTGAAAACTATATGAAAACAGATAGTGATTCTTTCCAAAGAGACAAACTTGGCGAGATGTCAAGAATATTTATAGATTCTAAATATAGAAAATTAAAAACAACCAAATGTATAATACACGGTCTTATCAAATTGATTTATATAAAAATGATCCAATTGGATATTGAGTATACCTATGGCTCACTAGAATCAAACTTTTTAAGACTACTAAAAATTTATAAATTGAATTACGTCACAATTGGCGAAGAACAGAAGCATAAATATTTTGGTCTGCGTCATCCATGTATTCTATATACAAAACAGCTTGTTGCTGATAATCCCGAACTTGATAAAACGATAGGAGAACCGTCATAAAAAATACTATTTTAAATAAGCTGCCTAAAATTAGCTTTCTTTTGTTCCCTCTGATTAGCTTAACTAGCTTAAATGCTCAAACAGACGCTTTGCTTGATTCTATCTCCAGTGAAATGGCACATTATAGTAAAGTTGCAACTGCTACTAAACAAAATGAGCATTACCAGCCATACATAATCTCCGTATTTAAAGGTAAAGAGTTAGAAAAGTTAGGAGTATCTAACTTAAGAGAAGCTCTTGCTTTAGTTCCTGGCGTAGATATGGCTACAGATAACTTTAACAATCAAACACCTGTCTTTAGGGGATCAAATCCACTTGCATATGGGCAGTCAAAACTTTTTATTGATGATGTACTGGTAAATAGTGTATTTTTTGATGCTTATTTTGAATATCTATCATTTCCTATAGAGATGATCAAGCGTATCGAAGTCACAAGAGGACCTGGAAGTAAAACTGATGGTGTAAATGCGTATGCAGGTTCTATTCATGTTGTAACATATGCTGAAGACTTTAAAGACTTTGAAAACAATGATAAGCTAGTTTTCAAGTATGGTTCATATGACTATATGATGGGCGGATTTGTGAAAAACTTCAAAAGTGAAGACTTAAAAGTCTTTACAGACTTTTACTATCAGCAGGATGATAAAAAACTGTATGCCGGTCCTGATGGTCTATCACAAGGAGCCCTCGGTGCTGTTAATATACCAAGATCACAAACAGGGGATGCCCCTGTTTGGTTAAAAGAGTATTCACTAGGTCTTAATATACAATATAAAGATTTTTCTATTAAAGCCAGACTACATGAACATACTCAGGGAAGCGCGTATGGAGTCAACCTATCTTTACCACAACATGATGACAGAGTAAAACTTCCAAACTACTACCTTGAACTTGGATATAACAAAGAGATAAAAGACTATGCTGTTGATATAAAAGCAGGTATCAAATATAACGCTTTTGACTCTAAAGCTAAACTGGCTCCTGACAATACAATACTATCTGGACCAACTCTGTTTTCTCAAGGTGTATATAGTGAACACTTTGCAGGACAAAGAGAATTATACCAATCATCTTATCTAAAGTATAAAGGTTTAAGTAAGCATCTTATATCTGCCGGTTATCGATTTACAAACGATGAGACTATAGATATGTCTTCAAAACTATCAAATAGAACAACTGGTGACCCTGCCCTTTTTGACTATACTGATACATTACCATTTTTCGATAAAAATGCAAAGCGCAATACTATTATTGTATCTTTGCAAGATGAATTTCAATATAGTAATAGTCTAAGCTTTATCTATGGCTTCAACTATGAAGAGAACACATATAAAACTGCAGGTTTAGAGCCTAGAGTTTCGATGGTATATCAACACAACAGTAATAATATATTTAAAGCAATATATAGCCGTTCACACAGAGATGCTTCATGGCAAGAGATGTATACCATGAACAATTTGGCAAGAGTTGGTAATAAAAATTTAGATCCTGAGAAAGTAGATGCTTTTGAGTTGGCTTACATCAAAAAACTATCTACTGATTCATATTTACAAAGTAATGCATTCTACCTTATAAATAAAGATCAGATATATAACACTGCGTCCGACCCAACATATAGAAATGTTGTTGATACAGATATTTATGGTTTTGAACTTGAGTATAAAGGTAATCTCTCATCATCAGACCAAGTATATATCAACTACTCTTATGTTAGTGGAACTTCTTATATAAAAGATGAAGATAAAAGCAGCTCTCTTCCTAATGTAGCTAATCACTTAGCTAAGGGCTACTACATATATAACTTTACTAGTTCCCTGTCCTTAAGCGGTATTGCTAAATATGTTGGCGCAAAGGAAAGGGTCGATGGTGATACGCGTGACAAAGTAGAAGCATACTCTACACTCGATTCAGCTCTTAGTTATAGAAATAAAAAGTATGATTATACTCTAGCTCTTAGTTTAAAAAACATATTTGATGCTACAGTTAAATTCCCGTCTCCACCAAAGACATACTCAGAAGATTATGAGCAAGAAGGCAGAAACTTTTTAATCGCTCTAACAAAGAAGTTTTAGATGAAAAAACTAATCTTCTTATCTTTAATCTTTGTAAATATGCTTTATGGCTATAGCTATAATGATATTTTACTAAAAGCACAAGCTTCAATTTTTCCAAAAATAATGCTCTTAGATAAAAACATAGAAAACAAACTCGTAGATGGAAAAATCGTGTACACAATTGCTTACGATAAGAGTGATATAAGCATAGCTCAAGAAATAAGTAAATTTATAAATAAAAATTTTGATGGATATTTTGACAAATACCTATATCAAATAAATTTAGTTGAGTTTTCTGATTTATCAAGTGATACAAAAGCTTCCGCAATTTACACTCTAAATTCAGATGAGCATATAGACAAAGTTGCAAATATAGCGAGGGAAAAAGGTGTCATAGCTTTTTCATACGATATAGAAAATTTAAAAAAAGGACTTCTATTTTCTATGATGCTTGAAAAATCAACAGTCCTCTATTTAAATAAAGAGGATTTAAATAAAACAAAAATTGACTTTGTTGATTCTCTACTGCAGATGGTTAGATTTATAGATAAAAACGATCTCTAATTGTCTCCCGATTTTTTAATAAATATGATAGAATAGCCTCCACAAAGCATAATTCTATATTTTAGAGAAACTGGAGGTTTTTGTCATGAAAATAAAAAATTTTAAATCTCTCTCCAGTAAAATCGTACTATTAATCATGCTTATTTCACTTCTTAGTGTATTAGTGATTTTCACTGTATTTGAAAGAGTAAATAAAAAAGCTTTTTACAGTGTAGAAATGGAGAAAGCAGACCTTGTTGCTAGAACTATAGAGCCGCTTATAGCCCTCAATATCTACCTTGATATGAAAAATAAAACAGATGAAGTAATAACTCAGCTTTTAGAAAATCCAAACATACTTGCTGTCAAGGTTTTAAAAAACAATGAAGTAATAAATGAAATAAAATCAAATGAGTATGCGCATAATATTGAAGAGTCTTTTATTATTGAAAAAACTATTAATCAACCAAATTATAAAAAGAAACTTGGTACTTTAGTTATAACTTATTCAAATAAGAACTACAAAGAACTTACAAATCAATATACTAAAATTTTATTGATAATGTTTATTGCTTTTAGTGTACTCTTTACACTCTTTAGTTTATATGTAAAAAAACTATTATTACCTCTTAGAAAAATTGCCAAATCATTAAAAACATACTCTCCAGATATGGAGATAGACATCCCATACGTATTTCAAAACAATGAGATTGGACTAATATCCAAAGCGTTAAATGATATGCAAAAAAAAATCTCACAATATTCAAAAAAACAAAAAAATATCAACCAATACCTTGAAGACAAAGTCAACGAAAAGACTTTAGAACTTCGTAAACAGCTCTATATAGACACTCTTACCGGTTTGCCAAACAGACATAGTCTATTAAATGACATAATAGGTACTAATGACGGAGCTCTTATTATTGTAAATATAGATGATTTTAAAGAAATAAATGATTTTTTTGGTCAAATAACCGGTGATGATATTTTAAAAAGTTTTGCTTATAAATTAAGTAATATGTTCAACAAAGACCATTACACAACTATTAGCAGACTCTCCGGTGATGAATTTGCTATATTCTTTACAAAAAAACCATTACTTAAAGAATTTATTGAGATTTCAAAAAAACTAGTAGTCGATGTAGAGAAAATGATTTTTTTATATGAAAATAATGAACTATCCATAAGAGTTACTGCAGGTTGTTCATATCAAATAGATAATGTTTTAGAAAAAGCTGATATTGCTCTGAAATCTGCAAAAAAACAGCAAAAATCTTTTTTACTTTATGATGAAAAATTAAATATTGAAGAGCAATATAAAGATAATATAGAATGGGTTAAAAAGCTAAAGATTGCTATTAAAGACGATAAAATAGTTCCATATTTTCAACCGATTTTTGATAACACATCAGATAAGATTGCAAGTTACGAATGTTTAATCCGCCTCATTGATGAAGATGATAGGGTTATTGGTCCATATAAATTTTTAACAATTGCCAAAAAGAGCAGACTGTATAGTAATTTGACAAAAATCATGATTGAAAAGAGTTGTAAATATTTTGAAAATATTAATTGTGATTTTTCAATAAACTTATCAGTTGAAGATATTTTAAATAAAGATATTGTTGAATATATCAAACAAAAAATAAAACAACATAATGTTTCTAAAAAAATAATATTTGAAATTCTAGAGTCTGAAGGTATTGAAAATTATGAAGATATATCAATATTTACAAATGAGATGAAAACTCTTGGCTGTAGAATTGCAATTGATGATTTTGGCTCGGGATATTCTAACTTTGAGCATCTTCTTCAATTAAAAATTGATTATATTAAAATAGATGGTACTCTTATAAAAAATATTGATCACGACATTAATTCTCAAATTGTAGTTGAAACTATTGTAAATTTTGCTCAGAGATTAAATATTTTAACTGTGGCAGAGTTTGTTCACAATGAAGACGTATACAAAAAAATTAAAAGCCTTCAAATTAATCGAACTCAAGGCTTTTTCTTATCTGAACCATTAGAGAAGATAGATAAATAAAAATCTCTTTATAAATAATCCAAGTATAATTTAGATAGTATTACACAATTATTTTATAAGCATTATAAAGGGCTCAAATGGGATTAAGTATAGGTCTAGTAGGACTTCCAAACGTAGGTAAATCAACAACATTCAATGCACTAACAAAAGCACAAAACGCAGAGGCAGCAAACTACCCTTTTTGTACAATTGAACCAAATAAAGCAGTAGTACCTGTTCCAGACAAAAGATTAGCAGAGTTAGCTAAAATAGTTAATCCGGAAAGAATTCAATATTCAACTTTAGACTTCGTAGATATTGCAGGTCTTGTTAAAGGTGCTTCTAAAGGTGAAGGTTTAGGAAATAAATTTTTATCTAATATCCGTGAAACTGAAGTTATTTTACAAATAGTAAGATGTTTCGAAGATGAAAATATTGTTCATACTGAAGGTGGCATTGACCCTCTTCGTGATGTTGAGATTATTGAAGGTGAACTTATCCTTGCTGATATCGAAGTTTTATCTAACCGTATTGATAGACTTAAAAAACAGGCTAAAGCTGACAAAAATGCTAAAGCTGCACTTGATATGGCAGAAGAGATCATTGAGTTTTTAGCAGACGGAAATCTAGCTAGAAACTTCAAAGATGTTGATAGTGAAATATACCAGCAACTAAACAATGAAGTTAGATTTCTAACTCAAAAAGAGATCATGTATGGTGCTAATACTGACGAAGATGGTCTTTTAGAAGATAATGAGTATGTTGTATTGCTAAGAGAGCATGCAAACAAAAACAACTGTGAACTTATAAAACTTTGTGCTAAAGTTGAAGAAGAATTAATAGGACTTGATGATGATGAAGCACAAGAATTCTTAACTGATTTAGGTGTTGAAGAATCAGGACTAGAGCAGATCATACATAAAGGTTTTGATAAATTAGGTCTAATGAGTTACTTTACAGCCGGCGTTAAAGAAGTTAGAGCTTGGACTATCAGAAAAAACTCAACAGCTCCAAGAGCAGCAGCAGCTATCCACAATGACTTTGAAAAAGGTTTTATCCGTGCAGAAGTTATATCTTACAATGATTACATAGTATGTGGTGGAGAAGGCAAAGCTAAAGAAGCAGGTAAAATGAGACTAGAAGGTAAAGAATACATTGTGCAAGACGGCGATGTAATGCACTTTAGATTTAACGTTTAAACACAAAAAGCCGATATAGCACGCATAATAAGAACTAAATAAAATAAGGTATTAATTATGGAGTTAAAATATGTCGGTCCCAAACCTATCATTTCACATACAGGAATAGAGTTTGACAACAATAAAGAGGACAAGTATGTTTATTTAAATATCGTTGTTCAGCTCTTAAAAGCACTAGACCACGATTATTTTGAAGATAGAACATACAATTATCAAGCTCAAACACAGCGCCTCTCTCCAGATGAACTATATAATGAATTAAAAAAGCAGTGTCCAAATATTAAGGCGCTTATGGAGCAAGAGAATCACAACATTGAAGAAGAAATAGAACACAACCTTCAAAGGGCGGAAGAAAATAGTGTTTTAAATGAAGAGAATAGAGAAGTGCTACAGAGCAACATCAATATTATGCACGACTACTTAGTTCAACGCTCAATAAACAAAACTATATATTACTGTGCTATAGATGCACTAGCTGAACTACTTAAAAAAGATCATATTGATCATGTAATAACACCAATGTTTCAAACATTTTCTCATGTACTTCACTCTGTTCAGGGTAGTCTTAAAAAGCAAAAATCACCAATAGATACATCTCTTGATGTGTTTGAAAAGAATGGTAAATTACTTGTAAAACTTCAAGTCATAAACACTAAGAAAGGTGGCTCATTCCTATCATAGATTGAACCATTGTATCTTTTAATCTTTTAATACCTGGATCGAATTTATCTAGTCCCTGATGTTTTAATTTTGTTAATTCTTTATTAGATTTTTCAAGTAAACTATAGTATTTCTGCTTTTCATCAGCATCGATATTTGGATTTGCATACTTCTTTTTCATCTCAACAACTTTCATCTTTGCAGTAGTGATGTCAGAATTTTTTATATTTTGAGCTGACTTTATGCGAGTAAATAACTGAGAAAAATTATGCATTTCAAGTATTTGTCTATTTTTGATTAAATTACTCTGTAGAGTCTCTTGTATAAGCTTAGTAGCATCTTTGTCTTGTTTTACATTTGAGACTAACTCAATAAAAGTATCAGCTATCTCTTCAAATATTTGACGTTTATACTTTTCATAATAGCTTTTGGCTAAAGAGTGTATAAATTTAACTCTTTCCTTACCTTGAAGTTCTTCAATAGCCTCTTTTTTTGGATAATATAAAATATCAGTAGCAAAACTAATCCACTCGTTTGCAATTTCGTGAAAAATTATATTTACAATCTGTGTAAATTTAAAATCATCATAACTCTCTAAATACAAAAAGTTTATCTCATATTTTAATTTATCACGAACAAGGGTTTGCGCTAGTATTTGCATGATCTCAAGCCTGTCATAATGAGAAGATACATGTAAAACTTCCCACTCAAACAGTGCTTTGTCTTTGAAAATTTTATCAATATACTTTTGCTTTTCCTCTTGTGTTCTATACATTTTTAGCTATATTTTCTCCATACTTAACATCTTTGCCAGCTAGGTCTTCAAATTCTAGCATACCTTTTTGAGATAAGATTACAATAGTAGAACCCATCTCAAAACATCCAAAATCATCACCTTTATTTAGATATAAATCTTCATATTCATACACAGTCGGAATTAGAACATCTGCATTTGTTTTTATATTTGGCTCAAATGAAACTTGCATCACACCAACATTTAAAGCACCTACAAGTACCATATAAAACTTCTTACCAGAAGCATTTTCACACATCAGAACAACTCTTTCATTTTCTATAAAAAGATTAAGCCTCTTTCTTAGTGAAGGAAAGTTTACTGGATAGAGCTTACCTGGAATATGAACAGCTCTTAAAACTTTTAAATTTGTCGGTATATGAAAACGATGATAATCTTTTGGAGAGAGATAAAAGTTAATAAAATTACCATCGTGAATAGCTTTCTTCTCATCAGAGCTAAAGTGATTACCTAAAAGTTCATCACTTGAGTATTTCATACCTTTGATTTGAAGAGCATAGTCCTCTTTTAACTCTCCACACTCAGAAATAAGAGAATCACATGGTGAAATAAAATCGTCTGCATCTAGAGAATATTTTCTGTCTTCTTTTAATTTTCTTGTAAATAAAGCATTTAAACTTTTGTATGTGCCAGGAGCGTGAAACTCGTTCATGTTCAGTCCCATTAAACCTACATAAGAGCTATTTACAATTTTTTGGAACCATTTAGGAAACTCTTTATTTGCAAATTTTCCAAAGTTTTGTGATATTGCTGATGTTATATGTCTACTCATTTATATATTTTTCCTTCTATTATAATATTTTAGTTGATTTTTCTTTTAGCTATCTCTTCAATAAGAACAGTTGCGTATGACCCTTTTGGAAGCGTAAAGTTCATCTCATAGTGAGCCTCTACTGGTATAAATCTACCTTCGATATCTGTAGGAAAAACCCATGCATATCTTCTAGCACCATCTTCATTTATTTCATCATCAAAATCTTTTTCAATAGTTCTTGCTATACCAGATGCTATTTTAACTTTTTTGCCGCATAAAAGGCCTGTAGGAGAAATATTTCTTTCATTAAACCTAGCTAAGTCTTCTTGTGTCGCTTCAAAATCAAATAGCCTTCCATGTGGATAGTGTTCCATCACATCACCGCTAATCAGCTTAAAAGGATGCTTCTGTGACTTTAATTTTGCAACTTCATCATTTGGCATATTTAAAATTGGCTCAAGCTCACTTACTTCAAAGTTATTGATAAGTCTACTTATCTCTAATCTTCTGCTTAACCATAGGTTAAAAAGATGACTCTGATAAGCATTTACCAGAAGCTTCTTTACTCTAGGATTTCTCTCCCTAGCCTCACCTTTAGCAATTTTCTCACCTAAGATATGGTTATCGCCATCATTTCCAAATCTCTGATAACCAAAGAAATTTGGCATACCAAATTTAGATATTTTTTTTAGAGCCTCATCTATTTTAGCAGCACTGGTAGGATTTACTTTTTTAATTTTAATATAAAATCTATTTCCTTTAAGATGCCCTATACGTATCTTATTATTGTGATAAGTTTTTGAAATTATTTTTATATTTTCATGTGTAAAGTTTTCGAGCATCTCTTCATGTTTTTTATGCAATGATATATACTGCTTTGTCATGGCATGCTTATCTTTTAAGCCTGCATAACCTATCTCTTTATTTTGTATGCCAAGGTATCTTGCAAAAATTCCCACCAATTCAGGGGTAGTAAGACTCTTTTTTCTTACAAATAAAATAAGATGCTCCCCCTCCCCTGAAAACTCATAAAGAGGAATTTCTTCAACTACAAAATCACGAGGACTCTGCTTAAAATGAAAATCAATACTAGAGTGATCTAGCGAATAAAATCTATCCATATAATTGCCTTTAAAAATGATGCGCTTTGCATCTGTTTGTGTATCTAACTCTTGCGCTTGTTGCAAAAATATTCAGCGGTGTTCTTACCTGTGCAGCTCGTCTTATAAGCGCTTTTTTATATCTCTTGTCAAAGGCTACTAGCATCTCATATTCTTCACCACTACAAGCTATAGCTTTTGAGATTTTCTTATTAAATTTAAAACCAAGTTTATTTGCACTTGCCAACTTATCTAAATCACTAAAAAGACCATCTGAAATATCCATACCGGAACTTAAAAGTCTGCTACAGTTATTTACAAACTTTTCTCTTAACTTAATATCAACAAACTTAGATTTTTTATGTAGTTTAGCATTACCTAAGAGGCGCTGTAAATCTTTTTTACTCTTGCCTAACTCACCGGTATAAGCAATCATGTAACCTTGTCTCAATCCACTTCTAAGAAGTGGTCTTTTAGTTGTTGAAATTATAGTAATTGTAATATCTAACTTAATATTACTTATAGTATCTCCGCCAATAATCTCAATTCCATACGTAGACGCTGTATCTTTAAAACCAGATGCTAGTTCTCGCATCTGTTGTTTTGAGATACTCTTTGGCATAGCAACACTTAAAAGTGCATATTTTGGTTTAGCATTCATTGAGATGGCATCTGAGATATTAATCATCATTGACTTAGCAGCTATTTGATAGTGACTCATCCATTTAGTCTTAAAATGTACATTCTCAAAAAACGCATCTTTGGAGTAAACAGTGTCACCGATCAAGGCACCATCATCACCTATGCGACTACTGTTAAATTGAGATATAAAATAATTTTCTAAATTCAAATAAACTTCTTTTAAAGTACCTTTAAGTAAGGATTAAAGGCTATAAATATAAAATGCTTACAATTATATCATTTTTAGGAAAAATAAAATGAAACATTCTATAAATAAAATTTTCAATAATCTTTCTATGTTTTTAATTTTAACCACTTTAGCTGTTGGTCTAGTTACTCTTTTAGTTCTAGAACAAAACAGTTCATATTCAAAAATTAATAATCTTAAAAATCAAAAAGAGCTTATCAATAGTTTAGCAAACCTTCAAAAAAAGGATATAGAGCTAGCTCTAATACAATTTAATGGCAAAAGCACTCAGCTTCAACATGAAATTGAAAAGCTTCGTAATTTAAACAAATACGACTACACAGGAAAGTTTCTGCTTGGCAACTCAGAAGAGTATTTATCTGATTTGGACAACTTGTCAAAACTGACTACTAACTTTAATAAATCTGCTCATGAATATTATATAAAAAATCTTGAAAATGAAGAAGAGAAAAATCAAGAATTAAAAAATATTTTTAGTTCTATAAACAAATTCTTAGATTCTATGATAATAAGAAACATAGGCTACAATGAAGAAAAGTTTTACCTCCTTGAAAAGATAACTGTTGTTGCATTTATACTTACATTTATTACTACATTTTGGTATAGAAGAAGACTAAAATCTGTATATGGTGATATATTACATTTATATGCTATTGATAATAATAAAAAAGATTATGTTATTTTTTCACAAGAAGCAGATGCTATACAACTTAGAATGAACAGAAAACCTGTTGTTACAGATAACCCTGCTATGCTAGATCCGGTTACACAGATAAACAACCATAAAGGGATGCTAAGCTCATATAGTAATAAAAAAGGGATGAAAGATAGTAACTTCACATCAGTTACTATCTTTGAAATAGATAACTTTTCAAAGCAAAAAAGAGCTTTCTCTCAAGAGTTCACTCAAGCTATACTTAAAAAAGTTGCTTTTACGATATCTCTTCATGAGCAAGCAACAGATGTTATAGCTAGAACTGACTATAATCAGTTTACAGTGATTTTATCCAGAGCCTCTAAAGAGCAATCATTTAAAGATATAGACATCATTCGTCAAAGCATCTCAGAGATAAAATTTAAAGCACCTGGCGGAGATTCTATAACCATTACTGCAAGTGGTGGTTTTATTATTAAACCAAATAACCAATCTTTAGATGAATCTCTTAGACAAGCTAAAGAAGTTTTACAACATGCTAAGAAAAAAGGCAAAAATAGTATTTCTCAAATTAGAGATGTGGCGGAACATGAGCTCTAAGGCAGATGTTACAAAAAGTTACTCCATCTATTTCAAATAGTTATATACGTCCTAAATAGTAACAAACTCAAACTTCCTGATTTCAAACTCTACATTTAACATTGCCAAAGGCTTCACACGATATAATCAACATTATTTTATATCTTTAACGAAGGAAAGCTAATGAGTATTCCTATTTATACTTACGATGCAATAGTTGTTGGTGCTGGTCTAGCAGGCTGTGCCGCAGCAAGAGAGTTGCAAAATGCAGGAAAAAAAGTTGCTGTTATTACAAAGTTACACCCTCTAAGAAGCCACTCTGGGGCAGCTCAAGGTGGTGTTAACGCAGCATTTAGTGATGAAGACAGTATTGAGTTACACGAGTTTGATACAGTAAAAGGTTCTGACTACTTAGCAGATCAAGATGCTGTTGAGTTCATGTGTCAAAAAGCTCCAGAGACTATCCGTTGGGCAGAGAGAATGGGTGCAGCATTTAGCCGTACTCCAGATGGAAAGATTGCTCAAAGACCTTTTGGTGGCCAATCTTCTCCTCGCGCATGTTATGCAAAAGACAGAACCGGCTTAACTTTACTACAAACTATTTATGAACAAGCTCACCGTGCCGGTGTTAAGTTTTGGGATGAGTGGTATGCAGCTGATTTAATCTATAAAGATGGAAAGGTAAGTGGTATTGTTGCGTTTAATATTCGTGATATGCAAACTGTTATCTTTAATGCTAAATCAGTAATGTTTGCAACAGGTGGATATGCACGCTCGTACAAGATTAACTCTAATGCTCACGCAAATACTGGTGATGGGCTATCTATCGTTGCTCGTCACGGTCTTCCTTTAGAAGATATGGAGTTTGTACAATTCCACCCATCTGGTCTTTCAGGAAATGGTGTTTTAATATCTGAAGCAGCTCGTGGTGAAGGTGGTAAACTTTTCAACTCAGAGGGTGAAAGATTTATGGAGAAATATGCTCCAAATGCAATGGAATTAGCATCTCGTGATGTTGTTTCACGTGCTATTCTTAATGAGATTAGAGAAGGTCGTGGTGTCGGTCCAAGAAAAGATGCAGTTTTTATTGATGTAACTCACCTAGGAAAAGACATAATCATGGAAAGACTTCCTGAACTTCGTGATTTAGCTATCACGTTCTTAGGTCTAGACATGATTAAAGAGCCAATTCTAATCTCTGCAACTGCTCACTACTCTATGGGTGGTATTCCAGTTAATATTGCTGGTAACGTTCGTAAAAACAATGATGAGTTTGTAGAAGGTTTTTATGCTGCTGGTGAATGTTCTTGTGTATCGGTTCACGGTGCAAATAGACTTGGTGCAAATTCAGTTCTAGAAGCTTTACTATTTGGCCGTTTTGTTGGTAAGACAATGGTTAAAGAGATTGATGATATCAAACTTAGAGTAGCTACCCAAGAAGATGCAAATACTGCTTTAGCTGAAATCGATTTTATTTTAAGCAACAATGGTAATGAGACTGTTCCAGGTTTAAGAGAAGAACTTCAACAATGTATGACAGATAATGCAGGTGCATTCAGAACTAAAGAAACTTTAGATATAGCAATTGCAAAAGTTAAAGAGCTTCACAAAAGATACAAAAATATTCGTATAAAAGACAAATCAAAAGTATTCAACACTGAGCTTCAAGAAGCTATAGAATTTGGTCATATGCTTGATTACTCTGCATTTATCGTTGAGAGTGCTGTTGCTAGAAATGAGAGCCGTGGTGCTCACTACAGAGAAGATTTTGAGTCTCGTGATGATGAAAACTTCTTAAAACATACAATGGCTTACATGGATGAAAAAGGTGACATCACACTAGATTATATGAATGTTACTCTTGGGAAACATGAATTAAAAGCAAGAACATACTAAGGAGAACTTATGAGTACAAGTAACATAACTACACAAAAAGTAAACTTCAAAGTATTTCGTTTTAATGCTGATGAAGATTATCTTCCGTATTACGAAGATTACAATATGGACGTGACTTCTGAAGAAGTTGTATTAGATATATTAAATAGAATTAAATGGGATCATGACGGTAGTTTTTCTTACCGTCGTAGCTGTCGTCACGGTATTTGTGGCGCCTGCGCTATTAAAGTTAATGGTCGTTCAACTCTTGCTTGTAAAGAGAATATGTCGACAATGATAGAACTTTTTGGCAGTGAACTTACTATTGAGCCATTAAGCATCAAAAGAGCTGTAAAAGACATGATAATTGATAAGGGAGATTTTTGGGAGAAGCACGATGCAATTCACCCATACCTTATCTCTGATGTTGATGAACATCCAGAGCATGAGCATATAGTAACACCTGAAGAAGCGGATAGACTACTAGAAGCAGATTTATGTATTCAGTGTGGAGCTTGTCATTATGCTTGTCCCGCTCTAGAGGTAAATGACAGATTCTTAGGGCCTGCAGCTTTTGCAAAGGCATATAGATTTGAAGCTGATGTTCGTGATCAAGCACGTAACGAAAGATTACAAGAACTTCACTCTGAAGAGCAAGGTATTTGGGATTGTGTTAAGTGTTTTGAGTGTGCAGAAGTTTGTCCTAAAGATGTTAATCCAATTGATAAAATAACTAAACTACACTTAATGCTATTTAAAGAAGGTGTTGCAACTTCAAATGTAGCCACTCGTCACGCTGTTGGATTTAAACATTCTATAGCTAAGCATGGTATGCTTGATGAAGGTGGATTAGTTCTTTATTCAGAAGGTCCTGGAATCGTTAAACATATTCCTGTAGCATTACAAATGTTTAGAAAAGGTAAGATAGTTATGCCTTGGAATATGCCAAAATCTGATAATCTTGATGAGATTCAAAAACTAATCAAGTCATCATCAACTGCAAAGTTCTAGGAGTAAAAATATGAAAAAATTAAAATATGCACTTTTTACTGGTTGTACAGCTAAACAAAGTACTCCAGAACAGATGATGTCAACTTTAGCAATAGCTGAGAAACTAAACATAGAGCTTGTAGAACTTACAGAAGCTTCATGTTGTGGTGCTTCTCACCTGCAAGACTATGATGATTTTTTATCTCTTGTTTTAAATGCTAGAAACATTGCTTATGCTGAAAAGCATGAGTTAACAATGGTAACTATCTGTAATACATGTCAACTAAATACGGCTATGACTAAGCACCGTCTTGATAACAATGCCGATCTAAAAGCTAAAGTAAATGAGAAGCTTGCAGAAGTTGGTTTGGAGTATAAAGGTACTTCTAACATCATTCACTTCTTATATGCAATCATTGATGATATAGGTCTTGATAAAATTGCTGAGATGGTAACTACTCCTCTTACTCAGTTCAATATTGCACCATTCTATGGTTGTCATAACATTCGTCCATCTGAGCTTCAAAATGAATCTCACAAGACTAAAGAGAGTGCTTACCGCCCTACTTCACTTGATGATTTAATTATTGCATGTGGTGGTCAAACAGTTGAGTATGTAGAAAAAAATAAATGTTGTGGTTTTCACGTAGAGTTACAAGCTCCAAAGACTGCAGCAATACTAACTGGTAATGCAATTGCCGGTGCTATGGATGGTAATGCAGACTGGATGGTAACTCCATGTCCATTATGTCACTTAAAACTTGATACACAGACACATCATGCTTCTCAAGCTATCGGTCGTGAAGTTAAGCTCCCGGTTCTTCATATGCAACAAATGATTGGTCTTGCTCTTGGCTGCTCTTCTGAAGAGCTAGGTCTAAAGCATCACGTAACAAAAGTAGACTTTATATAATTCTAAGGCTCAGGAATGAATTTCCTGAGCTACGAACAACTCTACGTTTACTTCATCAGTAGGCGCTTTCACATTAGAATGCTCTCTATCTTAATCACATTACAATAAAAGTAGATATACATGTCAAACTCAATAGAAATAATCTCATGGAATGTAATGGTGTTCGTGCTGTTGCGAACAAAGAAGCTCTAAAATGGATAGATGAACGTCAACCAGACATATTATGCTTGCAAGAGATAAAAGCCCTAGAAGATCAAATACCAAAAGATATGTTTGAAAAAGAATATCAAGATATCATCGTGAACTCTGCTATAAAAAAAGGCTATAGCGGGACTATGACTTGGAGTATTCTGCAAAATAGCTATAACTCAACTTGTCTAGATATAGATACAATGGGTGAAGGCAGAATAGTTGAGACTCACTATGATGATATAGTTCTTTTCAATGTATACTTTCCAAATGGCCAAAAAGATGAAGAGAGACTTGCTTATAAGATGAAGTTTTACGATGATTTTTTAGATTATTGTGAAAAACTGCGTGAAAATGGTAAATCTATAATTATTTGTGGGGATGTAAATACTGCTCACAAAGAGATAGATCTAAAAAATCCTAAAGCAAACTCTAAAACATCAGGTTTTTTACCTATTGAAAGAGAGTGGATGGACAAGCTGGTAAATCACGGCTATATAGACACTTTCAGGTATGTAAATGGAGATGAAATAGACAGATACAGTTGGTGGTCTTATCGCTCTGGTGCGAGACTAAAAAATGTTGGCTGGAGAATTGACTACTTCTTTATATCTGAAGATTTAGCAGAAAACTTAGAAGATGCATTTATACTAGACTATATAGAAGGCTCAGACCACTGTCCCGTTGGCATAAAACTCTCTATATAAAAGAGAGTTTTATATACTAAAAGAAACTAGAAGCACTTAGATAGAAGAGTACAGTTTTATCTTTATCTACACCATCTAGCTCATTGACTAAAGGTATTTTCACCCCAAAACCTAATGGAGCATCACCAATTATCTTACTACTATTCCAAGATAGCCACAAGTCTGCACTTTTTACTTCTCCAGTTTTTACTCCTAAAGAGCTTACACTATCAACATGAAAATACGTCAATTTAGCATTGGTAGTAACTTTATCTGTCATTAGGCAAGGCATTGCTCCACCAGCCATAAGCATATATGCGTTACCAGAATCTAAGTCATCATTAACTGTATATGATACAAGACCATGGGCTTGATACCTGCCATCCATATACTTAGTAACTCTATGAGACAAAGTAGTTGACTGTCTAATTGTACCTAGTCCTTTATCTTCATCACCCGTAATAGTTTTATACAGAAGTGTTGTGATATTATTTCCCATCATATCAGAGTACTTACCAAAGTGAAAATTTCCACCAATAGAGACATCACCAAGTCCAGTGTTTTCTTCATCAAGCATAGCATTGTAAACTCTTAAAATAGGGACGTTAGCTTCTATTCCAAAGTTTGATCCAATATTTACTCCAACAGGTATATTTAATACTTTAATATCACCTGCACTAATAATCTGTACTCCTACCCCAGCTAGCTTACCACTATTTATAAACTCTACTTTTGTTGGTGTAGTAATAATATCATTAACCACTGTTTGATTTGTTACATAAGTCTGCTGATCTGTCTTATCTGAGTTAGAAGGAAAATTGGCATGAGGATCATAAGAAGCTCCAAACAATAATGTAGTAGCTACTAATAATGATATTGTAATTTTTTTCATTTTCAATCCTTTAATATAGTATAATTTTATGATATAACTTGTATACTTAAAAAAACTTTATATTTAATTGATTATTTATTATGATTGTTTAATTTAGTTAGTATGTTACAAAGGCTAAATAAAATATTATTTAGCCTTTGGTCTAAATGCCTTTATAACATCTTCATTAGTCTCAATAAATGGACCTTCTATCAGATCTATACAGTAAGGAACAGCTGGAAATACTGCATCTAAACATTCACGAATTGACTTTGGTTTTCCTGGTAGATTTATAATCAGTGATTTTCCTCTTATTCCTGCTGTTTGACGTGAAAGAATCGCTGTTGGTACATACTGTAGACTCACTTGACGCATCAGCTCACCAAAGCCAGGCATCATCTTTTCACATACATTCTCAGTTGCCTCAGGAGTCACATCTCTTAGTGCTGGTCCTGTTCCGCCTGTTGTAACAACCAAGCAGCACCCTTCCTCATCACAAAGCTCTTTCATAGTTTCTTCCAGTACATCTTGCTCATCTGGTATACATCTGTAAACAATCTCAAATTTACTAACTAAATAATCTTTCATAGTATCTTGTATAGCCACACCAGAGATATCTTCATATATCCCTTTACTAGCTCTGTCACTTGCTGTTATTACGCCTATTTTAATTTCACTCATAATTATGTATTCCTTTTATATTTTATTAGTTTAGTTGTAAAAAATGGTTTGCTTCTTTTATGTATGTCACAGATGCTACCTCTAAAAACAATTCTCTTGCACCTTCTACATCAATTATCTTATCTTTTCCACCAAGATATACTTCTATTCTCACACCTTTGGCAACAAGCTTTTGCAACTCTTCTAAGTCCCATTCATAACTAAGCAACTCGTCAAGCTCCTCTGATGTACTTTTTTTAAATTCAACTATTTTTTTCTCATATGGATCAAAACACGAATCAATAAAATGTTTCATATACTGCAATCTATCTTTAGAATGAGAAAGCATCTGTAATCTTTTAAACTTAGTATCTTTTGTTTGAAAAAAAGCTGGAGAAAGCAGTTGCAGAGTATCTACTCTTTTACCAGATGCTAATTGTTCTTTTGCATAATTAAACGCTTTTATAGCTCCATAACTAAAGCCAGATACACAGTATGCTGATCTATTTAAATATTTATCAAAAAGGTATTCTTCATTTTTAAGTGAAAATCCACTATAAAACTGCATCTATCTCTTTTCTCACATCAGCTTTTGTGATGCTTTCTCTTTCTATTAATACATCTTCAACTGCTTGCATAGCACTAGTCATAGATTCTAAAAGCAATTTTGTCTCATTATATAATCTACTCATTAAAATTCTATTCTCTTCATCTGTAGAGATTAAAGATGAACCCATTCCATAATCTTTTAACATCTTTGTAACTAGTTCTTTGGCTTCATCCAAATCTGCTTTAGCACTACTTGCATGTTCACCGTATTTTATGTCAGATGCTACCATTCCAGATAAAAGCATCTTCACTCTTGATTCTAATTCATGCTTAATTAGTGGCTCATCAATGCTTGGTGTCAGTTTTTCATTTGATAGCATCAGCTTCTCAAATGGGAGATCAAAGTAAGTAGCACATATAGCTTTAGCCGCTTGATATGTAACACGATAGGCTTTTTGTTTATCACTTAGCATCTGAAGCCTTTTCTTACCAAACATAACCTTATCTTTTACCTGATGAAAGTGCTCTGTATTTACCTGAAAATCATTTTGTCTAAGAGCAAGAAGTGCTGCTTCATTTACAAGAGCAGCAAGAGATGCGCCGTTAAAGCCTACTGTCATATTTGCGACTGCCATTACATCTAGGTTATGAGGAACTTTATTAAGGTATTTTTCTAAGATAGAAACTCTCTCTCTTTTTGTTGGAAGTTCTACAAATACTCTTCTATCAAATCTACCAGCACGAAGAAGTGCTGAGTCTAGGACATCTATCTTGTTTGTAGCAGCAATTACAATTATTCCGCTTTGACTCTCAAACCCATCCATCTCAGTAAGAAGTTGATTTAAAGTAGCTTCACGCTCATCATTTCTCTGCCCATCTCTTTTTTTACCGACAGCATCTATCTCATCTATAAATATGATTGATGGAGAATTATTTTTTGCAGCATGAAAAAGCTCATGTACTCTTTTAGCACCCATTCCTACATATATCTGAACAAATGAAGCTCCACTTTGATAGAAAAACGGAACCCCCGCTTCATGTGCCACGGCCTTTGCAATCATCGTCTTTCCAACACCTGGAGGCCCAACTAGTAATACGCCGCGAGGCATTCTAGCTCCGAAACTTTTATAGCGCGCAGGCTTTTTCATAAAGTCTATAATCTCTTCAAGTTCCATTTTTACATCACTGATACCACCAATGTCACTAAACTTAACATCACTTTTTATAGCTTCAACCGGAGTGTTTTGAGCAATATCTAATCTTGAAGCGGAAGAGACACCACCACCTTCAAAAAGAGGTGATTTTTTCTGCCACCACCTAAGCAACAGTGTTCCCAAGCCCAAAAACAAAACACCAAAGAGAATATAGACTATTACACTAGACCCAGAATCAACTTCCACTTTGTAGTTTACAAACATCTTAGGTGTAACTTGAGAAGAAGCAATCTTATAAAATTCATTATCCGTTTTCAGGTATACATAATCTTTAGTTACTGTAACACTTTTTACAGAATGGTTCTCCAGAATTTTCTGAGCATTATGCAGAGTAATATCAGATGCGTTATCTCTTAGTATTGCAAATAAGACCAAAGCAATTATTATAAATGCCGAAGCATAAAGTAAAACTCTGTTTATTTTAGAGTTTGGCATGATTGAATTCTCCTCTTACTTCATAGTTTTCTATATTTACCCAGTTTCCAAGAAGGTCTTCATCTGACTCAACTACAATCTTATTGAAATGCTGATCATGTCCTATAAATAGAGAATCTTTTTGACTTTCTAGTAAAACTTCCAGTTCACCACTAAAAGCTTTTCTGAAATTTAGATTCTTTTGCTTGATGATCTCTTCCAACTCATGCAAACGCTCCTTTGCAACTTTGCCATTAACTTCTGGCTTTAACGTTGCAGAAGGAGTACCATCGCGCTTAGAATATGTAAAAGCATGCAAATGTGTCAATGGCAAATCTCTTACATTTACCATAGCTTCATCCCAAAGCTCTTTACTCTCCCCTGGATGACCTGTAATAAAATCAGTCCCGATTGCAAAACCTTTAGATGCTAGAAATTCAAACAATTCTCTATCTTGCTTATATACATTTCTTCTATTCATTATACGAAGCATCTCTGGAGATGTATGTTGCAGTGCAATATGAAGATGCTTTTCAAGCCATGGTTCGTCTAGTATCTCTTTAAATTCATCACTTACCTGAATAGGTTCTACACTTCCTAGTCTTATGCGTCTAACTCCACGAATTTGTGAAATCTTTTTCATAAGTTTTGCTACAGAAGTTCCTGTTTTTTGTCCATAACTGCCAACATTTGTGCCAGTTAAAATGAATTCTCCAAAACCATTTAAAGCAAGTCTAGTTATTTGCTCTAAAATTCTGCCTTCATCCATACTTCTCGCATCACCGCGAACAAACGGGATGATACAGTAGGAGCAACGGAAGTTACATCCTTCTTGGATTTTTATAAACGCTCTGCTCTTACCTACAAAGTCATCAACAACAGCTTCATCTATATGGTTTAAGTCACCTGGATCGTAAAAAGGTTTTTGAGTAGATAAAAGAGAATTAATCTTTAGTTTTTCACTCTGCCCAAATACTCCGTGGACTCTTCCTGATTCCAAAAGACTTTCACCCTTGGTATGTGCGCCACAACCAGTTAAAAAAACTTTGGCATTCATAGTCTTTTCTACATGCGAGAGGTATGAGCGAACATGAGAATCAGCTCCGTTTGTAACTGTACATGAGTTTATAACTACAGCATCTGCTTCCTGCTCATCTTGTGTAATCTCATAGTCTTTTAAGGCACTCATCATAACTTGAGAATCATAAAGATTTGTTCTGCAGCCAAAAGTTTTAAAAAATACTTTCTTCTTCAACTATACAACCTCATTTGTATCAAAAGGAGCTTCTCTTCTCTCATCTTGAATATGTAACTTTTGAGTTGGATACGCAATAGTTATATCATCTGCAGCATTAAATGCATCTACAATCTCAACAGAGATAACACTCCTTAGAGTCAGTGTTGCATAAGCATTTGTCAAGTACCATGAATCAATAGATATACCGTTAGGTTGTATAAATGAAAAGATTCTAGGCTCTACATTTGTATTTTTAAGACTATACTGATTTCTAAGTTTATTTAGCTGTTTTCTTGTAATATCTGTGTATCCCTTAGAATATTTTTTAACTATCTCTTTAGCTAGATGCATTGCTTTTTTATGATTTGAATCAAACGTTATAGTTATAGCAACACCATCCCAAACAGTTTTTAAAGAAGAGTGAGTATAGTTTGCTATCATGTTCGTAAAAACATAATTATTTGGAACAAATATTATTCTTCCTGCTCTTCTGTTGTTCATAATCGATGTAAGTGTAATATCTTCCAGTATTGTCATACGAAGAAGTGAGATATCCATAACATCTCCAACATATTTCATGCTACCCATATCTACACGAATTCTATCGCCAACATGAATACTTCCACCAATAACTATTACAAGCCATCCCAACATACTCATAAACCAATCTTTCATAGCAATGGCGATACCCGCAGATGCAAAACCTAAGATTGTAACGAGATAACTGGCATTTTCAATGTAGTTAAAAAACACGATTAAAATAATCAAAGTAACATTAATAAATGTAATGATTTTATTTGCCATATAAAATCGTTCATTATCTGTAATATATTTTTTGACAAAGAATTTAAGCAGAAAAAAGATAAAAAACACAACTAAAACAACTACACCGATTTTAGCAAGTTTTATTACTTGAACTTCAATATCTTTATTTATATTTATCTCTATTATCTCTAGTCTTTTCTGGTAAAGTTCCGCAGTAACGATCATTGTATCTAGTGCTGTCTCAAATCTATCTATCTGCTTAAGCTTAGCTTCTGAATCTTTTACATATTCCTTGTTGATATCTAAGGTAGCTATCTCTTTATAGATAGTATTTTCTTTATGCAAAAGAGCAATCAAATCCGTCAACTCATCTTTTCTTATTATATAGTCATTATAATCAGCATAAAGTGTTTTGATAAGAGAAAAGCCTGTAAATATATCAAAAGGATTAGTTATACTTGGTTTATCCTCAATGATTGGAGGAGTAATTATTTTTGAAAAAGGTGCGCTATCTTTTTCTTTTAATTTTTCTATTTGTGAAGTTAAAATCTTCTCTTTTGAAATTAGAGCATTTAGTTCATCTTGTTGACTTAGGGTTTTTTTTCTTATTTTCTGAAGATATTTTATACGTTCTTTTATCGTCTGTAGAGAATTTCTAACATCTAAAGATGTGAGATAAGAAGCATAACTTTTAGTCCATACTTTCTCTTCTGATATCTCATTCTCAATCTTTTGCAAAACTTTTAAATGATCAGAAATTCTACTAATTCTTTCTTTTTCTTTCTGAACTTCCAGTTCTTTGAGTTCTGTTTTACTTAGTGTTGATTTATCTTCTGTAACTTCTGCAAAAAGTACAGATGCAAGAAACAAAAAGGCAAAGAGTATTTTTTTCACTTACACTTCCCCGAACTTATTTAAAACAGAAATAACAACTTCCATTTTTACACTATCCGTAATACTTACATCACCTATCCCCACGGGGATAATAAATGTAATATTGCTATCTGAACTCTTTTTATCCAAAAAGAATGTCTCATAAAAATTATCGCTATTTTTAACATTATAAGTTGTAGGAAGATCGTATTTTTCTAAAAGAGCTTTAACTCTTGAAGCTTCTTCTACGCTCATTAAACCCATGCTTATTGCTGTCTCATTGGCCATAACCATGCCGATAGCTACTGCTTCACCGTGAAGATACTTTTTATATTTTGTCTCATTTTCTATAACATGACCAAAAGTATGTCCATAGTTAAGTGCAGCTCGCAATCCATGTTCTTTTTCATCTTTAGCTACTACATCTGCTTTTGTTTGAACAGCCTGCTTAATTGCTTCTTGAAGAACATCAGGATTTTTAAGATCAGCACTCTCCAGAAATTCAAAGAAACCTCTGTTAAAAGTTACAGCCATCTTAACAATCTCTGCTACACCGGCACCAAATTCACGAGAAGGAAGAGTTGTTAAAAAATGAGGATCAATATATACTGCTTTAGGCTGATGGAAAGCTCCTATTAAGTTTTTTCCATAAGAGTTATTCATCCCTGTTTTTCCACCAACACTTGCATCTACTTGAGAGAGAAGTGTAGTTGGAATTTGAATAAAGTCTATTCCTCTTTGATAGATGCTAGCCGCATAACCAGTCATATCACCTATAACACCTCCACCAAAAGCTATAAGCATTGACTTACGGTTAAAACGGTGGTTAAATAGAGACTCAAGGATAGTATCTATGCTCTCCTGATTTTTATACTCTTCTCCATCTGAAACAGTAATTATATAAAGCTCTTTAGCACTTATTTTACTAAGAAGGTATGCCAGATGCAAACCTGCCACTTTAGGGTTCGTTACTATTGCTACTTTAGTGTCAAAATGAGTTTTAGTAAGAGAGTCTATAGTAATATTATATGAGTTATCGACAACTTTTTTTAGGGGGATGTTTACTTGCATTATATATCCAAAATTTTTAATTAATTAATTGAATATATAATACTTAAAAAAGAGTAAAAAAAAGCTAAATCATGCTTCTACAGCTGAACAGGTATAAAAATTTGATGATAATTATCTAGTTTATAATAAAGTTTTTCACTATCTGTTGATAAAAACGAGTAAATTCGTCTTTTTGTCAACTTTTGCGTAAATGGCAATATGTGAACAAAATTGTCCTTTTGCCTAAGCGTTCTAATCGGATTTTGGTTCTCTTTAATAACCTTAATACTTTTAGAAAAAATTGTTGCTAGATTATAATAATGCTCTATTACTTGTTCTTTTTCTTCTTGATGCTCGTTCATATAGTTATATATTTCTAAATTAAATCCCATCTGCTCAGAAATATCAAATATAGTAGCAGATATTTTTTCCAAGTCACGGTTATCACTTAGTATAATAGCGGCATCTTTAACACTGGAAAATGACCTATCTGAGAGCTTTAGTACCGGAACATGTGACTCATAAAGAGTTTTCCTTATGCGATAGTTTGCGAACATTTCAGCAGATACTATTACAAGCCCTATATGGTAAGCTTTTATATCATTGTAAAATGTATTTCTCAAATCACGAGACTCATATTCTATGTCAACTACTACATTGTTATCTCTAAACTCTTTGATGTATTGAAGAGTAGCTATATTACTTGGATTTACCACTTTAATTACGAGGTCATGCTTGAACTTTTTATGAGCAAACACTGCTCTTCTAATAAGCTCTTTTATAGTTGATAAGTTAACGATATTCATATCTACATATAGAAAGATATTTGATCCAAACGGTTCAGGAAATTGTCCAAGTTCTCTTTTAATTGCACGATAAACTGATTTAAGAACTGCTGGCTCACCAACCAATACAAGAAGATCATTTGGCTGTATCATTCTTCTTCTTGATGGCATTAGAAGTTTTCTGTTTCTGTATAGTGCAACAATGCGCCAATTTTTCTGCTCTATTACACCAATATGTCTATAAACGAACGAACTTCCAAATGGAACTAAAACTTCCATTATCTCACCCTCGCCTATTCCAACATTTTGTGCAATTACAGGAACATTTGGAAGATAGTCTAAAAGTCTAGATGCTAAAAGCTCATTTGCATTAACCATAACAACATCTGTATCTTCATTTTTCATATCCCATTGATTTAAAACTATTACACGAAGATGCTTTTTAACAAGTTTAATGTTTTTAATAGTATTTTCAACATCAAGCTGACTATCCATTGCAATAATAACTTGAACAAATTCCATTTTAAGAAGGTTTGAGAGTTTATAAAAGCTTGTTGGATCAAACTCATAAAACTTAAAACGTGCTGGATTCACGTCTTCATACTCTCTAGATTTCAACTCAACTACATAGTAAATATTTTCACTGGTGTAAGTTTTTAAAACTCTTTGTATGAAATGTTCTCCGGCAGTACCGTCACTAATTATTAAAATTTTTTTCAAATTATACTCTGCTAGCTTAAAATTTTTATTATTATATCATTTTTAGAGTGGTCTTAACTTAGAGCAAACATATGCTTACAATTATCCATTAATCTCTTTACAAAGAGCTAAAAAATCTTCTCCATATCTCTCATATTTAACTTCTCCAACTCCATTTACATCCAACATCTCATCTTTTGTTTGTGGAAGTTTTTGTGCAAATTCTAAAAGTGTTTTATCTGAGAAAACTATATACGCAGGTATCTCATTTTTTGAAGCAATCTCAGATCTCAATGCCCTAAATTTATCAAAAACTCCATCCTCTACAGGAGTTAGTTTCTCTTTCTTAGAAGTTCTGCCTTTAACATCCATTTTATGCTTATCTATTTCTACAGTTGCTTTTTTTTGTAAGATTCCTGCTCCAAATTTTTTAAGTTTAATAGCTCTAAATTCACCTACCTCTATAGCATCTAACTCAAACAATCTATCAGCAATAGCATTCCATACTTCTTTAGAAACATCTTTACCTATCCCATAAACAGAAAGCTTATCGTGATTAAACTGCAGAATCTTTTGTCCAGTAGAACCTCTTAAAACATCTATCATATGAATCATTCCAAATTTTTGTTCGCATCTGTAGATGCAAGAGAGAAGTTTTTGTGATTCGAGTGTAATATCTATTTTCTCAACTTCTCCTCGCCTACAGTTATCACATATATCTCCACAACTGCCTATATCATCTTCAAAGTACTTTGCAATCAACTTATGTCTGCACTCACTTGAGTTTGAGTAGCTGTACATCTTGCGCAGTTTGTTATAGAGTAACTCTTTGTACTCTGAATTCTCTATAACATCTATAAACGATCTCATCTTGACATCATCACTCTTCGTATACAGAAGTAATGTTTGTGCTTCTAAACCGTCTCTTCCTGCACGACCAATCTCTTGATAGTAGTTTTCCATAGTCTTTGGCATACTCATATGAACAACAAAACGAATATTACTTTTGTCTATACCCATACCAAATGCTATGGTTGCAACTATAATATCAACCTCTTCATAAATAAAATCTCTGTATACTTTATTTCTAACTTCACTTGAAAAGCCTGCATGATATGCTGCTACCTTAAAGCCTTTTGTTTTTAAAAAACCTGCAACTGCTTCAACATCTTTTTTACTAAAGGCATAAATTATTCCACAGTTCCCACTATGTTTTGATAAAAAGTTTATAAGTTGAGTGCGTCCATTGCCTACTCTTTGCTCTGAAGATATTGTAAGATTGTCTCTAAGAGTTTTGCCTCGAAGCTGTAAAGGATTATTGAGGTTTAGAGTCCTAACTATGTCATCTTGAACTTTATGAGTTGCAGTTGCGGTGAATGCCGCTATGTTAACATTAGGAAAGATTTGTTTTAATTTAGAGAGATTTCTATAATCGGCTCTAAACTCATGTCCCCATTCACTTACACAATGAGCCTCATCAATTACAAAAAAGTTTATTTTTACTCTTTGAAGAAGTTCAATAAAACCATTTGCACTTAGTCTCTCCGGCGCGATGTAAAGTAGTTTTATATCACCTTGAAGTAGTCTAGAAGTTATCTCTTGCACATCATTAAAATCTTGTGAAGAGTTAATCATCTCTGCTTTAATATCATTATTTTTAAGTGCATTCACTTGATCTTGCATCAGAGCTATTAGTGGGGAAACAACAACAGTTACACCATCCATCATAAGAGACGGCAATTGGTAACAAAGAGATTTGCCACCACCTGTTGGAAGTATGGTGATTAAATCTCTTGAGTTTAAAATAGCATCTACAGCTTCTTCTTGTGATTGGCGAAAACTATCATGTCCGAATGTAGTTTTTAGTAGGTTACCTTTAATCATCAAGCAGTGAACTGAGAAACGATTTTTTTTCTTTTACTTTTTCGTGCACACTGGTTCTTTCATCAACAAAATTAGGATCGCCGTTTTCAAAAATTGTCTGGGCGACTCTTTTTATATGTTTTTTAGGTTTTATCTCAATATAACCATTATCTACTCTGCCAACGGCACCATGAGGGATACACATAATAAACCTCCTACTATAGAGTACTAAGCCTACAAAGCCCCTCTCAAACTAGAGAAACGCTTTATACTAGACCCTTTTCACCTACCTATAGAAATGATACTATGATTATGCTTATCATTACATGAGCTTATTGGATTACTTTATAAATCTAAAACCCTAATTTAGCAAAATCTTGTTCATTCATTTTTCTGTCTTTGCCATTACTTTCGTAAATACGTCCTTTTTTAGCACGTCCATCTTCCATTGTAACATTATATTTCAAATTGCCATCTGCATAGTACTCTTTTTGAGTACCATAAAACTTTCCACTGTCATCAAAGTTTAATTTTGCTTTCATGTTTCCATTTGGATAGTAAACTTTCTTGGATCCAATAATTTTGTCCATTCTGTATTCTGTTGTAGATTTTAATTGAGAATTATCATAATACTCTTTTTGAGTACCATCTATTTGACCCATTCTCATAGGTATCTGAGCTTTTAAAACACCATTTTCATAGTAACCATATGTAGTGCCGTTAACTTTACCATTTTTAAAGTTTGTCTTTGTTTTCAGGCGACCATTATCATAATAAGCTTTAGCAATTCCATTTAACTTACCATTTTCATAGTTTCTCTCAAACTTAACTTTTCCATTTGGATATAGAGTTTTTTTAACCTCTGCACTTAAAGATACTGTTGCTAAGATTGCTACTAGAGCAAGACTGATTTGTTTTTTCATTTTATTCCTTTTTTTTGATTTAAATTAACTATAATCCAATTTTCTCAGGATCTATATGTCCTTCTATTCCACCTTCACACTCATGTGGCTTATGGTCTCTACCCTCTGGACAAATAGCCACTGTATCATCTATTAATACAGGTACTAAAAACAGAGATACTGCTGTTGAAGCGATTGAACCAAAGATAAGAGCAATACCCAAACCACCAAAAATAGGGTCAGTTGAGAGTAGTAAACTACCAAGAATAATAGCTACCGCTGTCATTAAGATAGGTTTCGCACGTGTTGATGTAGATATAGCGATAGCTCTTCTCTTTTCAACACCCTTCTCTATCAATGCTTTTGAAAAGTCAATCAGCAGCAGAGAACTTCTAGCACTAATTCCCATCAATGATATAAATCCTATCAAAGATGTAGCCGTTAAAAAGAAGTTTATATCTGCAAAAAGCAGAGATATCATATCTGTAATGAAATGGCCTACTATAACACCGATAATTGAGAGAAAGCTTGCAAGTAATATAATTCCGCTTAAGGCAAAAGATTTATAGTACATTACCATCAGTAAAAACATCAATACTAAGGCTGCTATAAATGCACCGCCTAGATCACGAAATGTGTCTAGTGATACCTTCATCTCTCCATCCCAACGAAGCAACATCTTATTACCAGTTTTTTTCTCTACAAGATTCAGATCAAACATGTAAGTAGACATACCATCTACCTTGGTGACATTGAAATCATTTGATAACTTTTCTATCAGCTTATCTCTAGCTTCCATAAGTGGATATACCTGTGAGACCAAATCACACTCAGCAGTAATACTTACAAAGTTTTGCAGATTTTTTCTAAATATGGTTGGACTCGATGGAATCTCTTTAACATTTACAACTTCTTTAATCGGTATCATCATACCCATAGGGTTTAGAAGTTTCAACCTTGAAAGCTTAAAATAAATTCCATCCCTAGAGTTTGGATGTATTAAACGACTAGCATCATCAAGGCGAACAAAAATAGGAATTTGGTCTTGTTGAATCTTTGAATTTTTAACAGCTACTATCATTCCTTCAAAAGCTATATAAAGAATATTATTTACCTGCTCAACACTTAAACCACTTCTAATAACTTTTTCTTTGTCCGGAACAATCTCATAGTATGGATAAATATCATCTTGCATTATATCAATATCAACCAGTCCCTCTGTCTCAGCAAAGACTTTAGCAATACGTTCAGCAGTTTCACGCATTAAAGCACTCTCTTTGCCAAAGAGATTAACAACAACTGTTGCAAAAGTAGGTGGACCTGATGGCATCTCTATAAACTTTATAGTGGTAGAATCTACTAAAGGCTCACAACGCTTTTTTATAAGGGGACGAATGCGATGAACCATTTTATAAGAAGCCTCATCACGAGAGTGTTTATCACTCAGATTTACAACTATTTCAGCTTGATTTTTCATTCGCTTAAGCGCACTGCCCTTAACCAAACCAGCATAATCCAGTGGAGCACCTTGAGCTAAATATACTTCAGCATTATGAACTGCACTTTCCTGCTTCAGATAACTAAGAACACAACTTGTAACCTTGCTAGTCTCTTCTATAGAACTATTAGTCGCTGTGTCTACATAGATGCTAAAAGTATTAGCACTCTTTCCAGGGAGCATCTTAGCAAGTACTATTTTTGTAGGTATCATCATCACAGATAGAAGAAAAGCTAAAACAATATAAAGAATAACTTTTCTTTTTTTCTTTTTAGAATTTAAAATTCCATAAATCAGCTCTTCCATAATTAATGCGTTCCTTTCGCACGTTTAATCATTTTCTTAGCCAGAAATGGGGTAAACACATAGGCAACAAATAGTGAAACAGCTAGAGCTACAGGAACATTGAGGGGTATAGGTTTCATAAACTGACCCATCATTCCACCAACAAATGCCATCGGTACCATTGTTAAAATAATTGCAATAGTTGCAATATTTGTAGATGGTCCAATCTCATCTGTAGCTTCGACTATGATTCTGTCAAAACTATGGTCTGCTGTCTCTTTTAAGTGCATTCTTCTATGAATATTTTCTATAACTATAATCGCATCATCAACAATCAAACCAAGACTTAGTAAAAATGCAAATAGCGTGATTCTATTGATAGTCTGGTCTGTCATATATGCAATAAATAGTGTAGTCGCAAGAATCATTGGAACAGCAATTGATACAACTGCCGACTCTCTCCATCCAAGAAATGGGATAAGAATCAATCCTATAATCCCGATAGTTATTATAAGGTGATGCATCAACTCACTTACAGCTTCATTTGCACGCTCACCATAATTTCTTGTAACTATATAACCTATTCCAGCTTCTTCAAAATAATCACCCTTATCTTCAAGAAGTTTTAAAACATCACCTGCCACATGAACGGCATTAGTACCTTTTAATTTTGATACAGTTAGTGTAACTTGCTGAATTGGATCATCAAATGTAGTATTATTATCTCTTGTGACTATTTGAGAGTTTTGAAAGTGTTGAATATCATATCCATATTCAATCTGAGCAACGTGCTTTAAATAGATAGGAGAACCCATATATTGTGCAATGATTAGATTTTTAAGATCTTCAATATCTTCAATAGAATTTTTAACACCAAAAACAATAATTGATTCATTACTGGTTGGTGCATTTATATTTGGAGCATTATTAGCTATCGCTTTAACAGAAGCTGCAATCTGACCTAAAGACAGATGAAAAGAAGACAACCTGTCTAAATCAACTTTAATATTAAACTGTGGTTGATGGATACCTTTTAAAGTACTCTTAGAAACATTATCAATTGCATTTATTTCTTGTTGGACTTCTCTTACTAAATGGTACTGCTTTAGTGTGCTTGGCTTACGAGAGTTTTTTTGATAAAAAGCAACTGTAACAACTGGAATATCAATATCTATATCAAATGGCTTAACTAATGGTAAATTTACACCTTGTGGAAGCGTATCCATGTTTTGCATAACTTTATCATATAGCTTTAGATTAGAATCTTCACGATTTTCACCTATAAGATACTGCACATTTATCATTCCCACATTATTCATAGCTGTGCCATAAATGTGCTCAACACCCTTTATCTCACGGATTCTTCTCTCAAGTGGTTTTATTACAACATTCGTAATTGCTTCTGGAGATGCGCCGGGTATCATAACAATAATAGAACCACCACTAACTTCTATTTGTGGATCTTCTTCTCTAGGAGCAATATTAAGCGTGATATATCCAAGCAGTATGATTGAAACTGCGAATATCATTGTCAAGGGGTTATTTAGAAATGCTTGAGCTAAATATCCAGCTATATTTTTACTTTTGTAACTATCCGACATATTGGCTAGTCCCTTGTATAGTATTTTTCATCTATGTCGATTAAAATTTTTGCGTACATACCTGGAAATATTTTATCACTCTTCTTTTCAAAATTAATAATGATTTTAAATGTATGTGCCATAGGATTTGCACTGGGAACTATCGATTTTACATAACCTGTGTCTCTATAGCTGATTGAAGGAATATCAATCTTTACTTTTTGAAATTTATTCACGTATTTTAAATCTGACTCAGCAACTTCGCCTTCTATCTGCAAGTGATCTAAGTCTACTATAATCATTCCAAGCATTCCAGGAGCTACTAAATCGCCTACACGAATTCTTTTCTCAACTATAATCCCGCTATTTGGTGCTTTAATTTCTAAATAACCTGTAACGGTTGCCACTTGTTTAATTTTTGATGCAGCATTTTTTACCAGTACTTGAGCAGATGCAAGTCCAGCTTGAACATTATCCGCAGTTATATCAAGGTTTTGCATATCTTGTGAGTTAAACATACCCTGCTTTTTAAGTAGCTTCTTTTCTCTGTTGATAGTATTAATGCGAGTTTGATACATATTTACAATAGAGTTTGCTTGTTCTAGTGCCAAATCAGCCTGAGACTTTAAAATATCAAATTCTGCAGATTCCATCTCAAAAAGAGTATCCTCTCTCTCAACTCTATCCCCAATATCAAAATAGATGTGCTTAATATATCCCATATACCTTGCACCAACCATTTTTTGGTTGTAAGAAACCACTGTACCTGTTACTGGCAACTCAAAGGCTGACAACTCTGCTAAAAGTAGAAATAAAATGGTTAAACTAATTTTTTTCAATATTTAAATCCCAACCTATCTTACCACTCTCTAATTTCATGATGGCATTTCATGCACTGCTTCATTATTTTTGTATAGGCTTGAACAGATGCTTGAACATCTCCCTTAGCAAATCTTTCTATTATTGTTTTTGCTTTTATATCTATGTTCTTAACTATCTTATTACTAAATACAACTTTATTATTCATATATCTAGCCATAGGGTCTTTTTCTTCAATTTCTTCAAGAGGAGGCTGAACTCTTCTAATTGCGTCTGAAAGTGCTAATGCACCATTTTGAACTATATCATTATTGTTATAAAAAAAACCAGTCTCTATAGTCGACATTGCTTCTGCCATTGTTTGCATATCTTTTATGCGATCTTGTTTTGTATATACTCCAGCAAAAAGCGCAGTCCCTAATAATAGTGCTATAGATATTTTTTTCATTTACCAACCTTTTATTTAAATTTCTTTATCCTACCTAGAGTATAACTAAAATATTTATTTATGTAACATTTTTTATAAATATTTAAAATTTTAATTTTGTCACAAGTTTGTCACAAAAAAACCTTATACAACATCACATTTCAGGACATTAAAAGGACATCATAATATTTTTGCATAAAAAACATCACAACTCTTTATAAGCTAGTATTATAGGGCTACATAAGGGTTTTTAATATAAAAAAAATCAAAAATATAAAAAATAATTATATGTGAATTTAAGTTACACTTTAGCTTTTAAGGGTTATAGTTGTGATGTAACACACTATTTATCACACAAATGTGATATCAATAAACATATTGAGATAGATAGTAAAAATAAGGAGTGTACATGAAGAAAACAATTGTAATGAGTAGTATCGTTTTAGGTTTATTAACAACATCGGCTTCGGCAGGGGATTTTAGTTTTGGGGACATGTTCAAGGACATGAAAGAAGCTACAACAACGATGAGTCATGATGCTCGTGACACAGCTGATTCAATGAAAGATGGAGGGGTTGAAATTAGTAAGAGTGGGGAAAGAACTGCTACTAGTCTAGGTCACGATGCTCGTGACACAGCTGTTAAAGTTTCTGATGATCTTAAAACAAGTGAAATAGCAACTGTAAAAAGTGGTGAAGTTTCTACTACAAGCGTAAGCCGCGATGTACGTGACAGCACAATTGAGCTTGCTGAAGATTCAAAAGACAGTATCTCTAATACAAGTCGTGATTTTAAAGACAGCACTACTATGGCTACAAAAGATTTTAAAGATTCTACAGTAGCAGTTTCTCATGATGCAAATGATGCAACTAAAACTACATCAAACAACATGAATGACTCAACTAAGACTATCTCTAACGACCTTAGAAGTTCAACAGAAACTACTTCAAACAATTTGAATGATTCTGCTAAAACTACTTCAAATAACTTGAATGATTCTACTAAGACTACTTCAAACAATTTGAATGATTCTACTAAGACTACTTCGAATAACTTAAATGACTCAACGAAGACTACTTCAAACAACTTCAATGATTCTACTAAGACTTTATCTAATGATCTTAGAAGTTCAACAGAGACTACTTCAAATAATTTGAATGACTCTACTAAGACTACTTCAAACAACCTAAATGATTCAACGAAGACTACTTCAAATAACTTCAATGATTCAACGAAAACTATCTCTAACAATGCAAATGATTCAACGAAGACTACTTCAAACAACTTCAATGATTCAACTAAAACTGTATCTAACGATGCAAGAAAATCATCTGTAAGTGCTACTGACAATGCAAATGATTCTACTAAAACTGTATCTAATGATGCAAGAAGATCATCTGTAAGTGCTACTGAGAATGCAAATGATTCTACTAAAACTGTATCTAACGATGCAAGAAAATCATCTGTAAGTGCTACTGACAATGCAAGTGATGCAACACACTCTTTAAGTGATAAAGAGTATGCAGATTACAAAAAATTTAAAGATTCTAAAAAATAGATTCTTTTACGACAAGAGAGAATTAGTTCTCTCTTGTTTTTATAGATAGATATATTTATCTGTGAAGCAAAATTTTGTTTTTATTTCACAAATAAATTTATACCAAGGACCACAATGAAAATAAACTCCACTAAAATAATCCTCGCATCTACGCTTATATGTCTTAACTTATCAAACCTAAACGCAAATCAAAACGAAACTATTACTGTAAAAGTACCTGAAGTCCCAAAAGTACTGGCAAAAGTTCCTAGTGTAAACGTTGTTACAGTAGGTGGAACTGCATATAGTAATAATCCTGAACTAGAAGAGCGTCCTAAAAAAAGAAGTGCCATAGGTTCTAGCCATAGAATTCCACCAAACTATAATAAACAAGAGAGCAGTCAAGTTTTTAAAGATGTTAAAGTTGGAGAAGTCAATAACTCTAGAGTTTCTGCTTATCTACAGAGTACCTTAATTCCAAAAGATGAGTTAATAAAAAAACTACAAGATGCTGGGTTTAAAGTACTCTCTGAATATAAAATAGATAAAAAAGGTGAACTTACATCTATCGTTTTTACAAATGAAGAAATAACAAAAATAGCTTCAAAAGACATGCGCGGTTTTGCCGGTTCACTTAGAGTTTTAATTGATAAGTCAAACTCTCAAATCAGTATCTCGAATCCACTATATGTTATGAAAGCATTCATGCAAGATGAATATAACGAAAAAGTTGCCAAAGAGACTTTAGATAACATACATTCTGTATTTAAGGATTTAAAAAATTCAAAAGACATAGTTAAATTTTCCAGATTAGAAAGATACCAATTTATGAAAAACATGCCTTACTATCAAGATATGACTAAGATTGCTGTTGGAGAGAATAAACTCTTACTAGAAAAAGCTAAGAAATCTAAAAAAATCGTATATGAACATCACCTAGACAATGGTTCTGTAATAATTGGTGTGGAACTATCAAGCAGAACAAGTAAATTTGTTAAAAAAACAGGTTACCAAAACAGTGGACTACTACCATACCCTGTTTTAATTGAAAACAACACAGCAAAGATACTTGCACCTAAGTATTACATAGCAGTAATGTATCCTATGCTTTCAATGTCGGAATTTATGACAATTGCAACAATTCCAGGAGCAATAGAAAAAGATTGCGATAGAGTCTTCCGCTAAGAGTGCTATAATACCATCAATAAAAAATTATATACTACAACTAGGAAGAACTATATGACACCGCAAGAACAGTTTACAAGTTTATCTATCGTCTTAGGAAAAGGCCGAGGCTGTTCTCTACGTTTACTATGGCTACTCTCAATTCCAATCTTTCTCTTTTTATTTGCAATTGCAGGTTACTTAAAACTGATCAATTTTCACGTAGAAATACATAGTGTTTTAATGATAGGTGCTATATTTATTATATATATTTTTTTTATGAAACATAATGCGTATTATGCAGCTTGTAAACTTAGAAGAAATTTTGATGAAGTAAAAGCTAATCTGCTAAAATACATAAACAAAAATCTACTCTCTATTGCCGGCATAGAAAAAGCAAATGCTCCTCTTGATGATTTTTTAAATGAAGAAGCTAAAAAAATGAGAAATGAAAACTTCTCTTCTATTGCAGCTGGTATATTCCCTACTCTAGGTATATTAGGAACATTTATAAGTATCGCTATATCGATGCCAGACTTCTCTTCACAGACTTCTCAGGTTCTTGAAGAGGAGATCTCAAAACTTCTTGGCGGTGTTGGTACTGCATTTTACGTTTCTATTTATGGTATCTTTTTATCAATATGGTGGATATTTTTTGAAAAGAGCGGACTGAGTCGTTTTCAAAAAGACTCAAACATTATAAAAGAAGCAACTCATGATTATTTTTGGCAAAAAGAAGAGATTGAACAGACATACTTTAGAAAAAGCATGGAAAACTTCGAGAAGCTAAACAGCGTATTTGATACCTTTGCATCTGGAGCCTTTGTTGAAAATTTAAATAAAGCATTGGCTCAAAGAATGAATATATTTGAACAGATAATAGAACACGAGCAAAAAGCTACAGGTAAAGTTTCAAAACTTTTAGAAGACGGCGCTCTTAGATTGGAGACTATTGCGAACCAGCAAAAAGAGATAGCTTTAGTGTTTCAAACTACTATTGATAAGTTTGAAAACTTTGCAGCAAGCGTAAACAATCAACACAACTCTTTAGACAAAGCTCATAATGCTCTCTCATCAGAGTTTTCCAGAGCAGTAATGATAGCCGAAGTCCTAAGCGAGAACAGTGTTAAACTTAATGAAGCTCTTTCAAATATTAATGTACAAAATGTTCAGAATTTATACAGTGGTGTAATTAACAACATAGAATCAATGAAAAAAGAAATAGACCAAATTGGATCCTCTTTTGATGATAGAATAAATCAGTTTGACGATAAATTTTTAAATAAACTTAAAAATACACTTAAATTGATTGATTCTGAGACTGCAACTATAGTTTCACAAATTTCTCAGCTTAAATCAGATGGCAACTAGTCTTCAATGCTAAAACAAGATAAAAACGAGAGTCAAAACTTCTGGATATCTTACGCCGACTTAATGGCAGGACTACTATTTGTTTTTATACTTGTAGTAGGCGCCATAGTAGTTAAAACTTTACTTATGCAGAGTGACTTACAGACAATCCGCCTAAATCTGGAAAAAGAAAAGAGTGCTTTAGAATTGAGTGAATCTCAGCTCTTTGAGAAAAAGAAAAAACTTCGTGAATTAGTTAGTAAACTTCAAGCATCTAGAGAAGAGAACATGAGACTTAGCATGCAGATAAGCATGTTAAAGAGTGAGACAGATGAGTTAAAGAATGAAGTCTCCATACTTAATCTAGATATAAAGACAAAAGCTTCTAAGCTGACACTTAGTGAAAAAGAAATGCAACTTCTAAAAGAGTTGCTTCTTGAAAATGAAGAAGATGCAAATATGTTAAGATATAAAATAGACATTCTGCACAAAGAAGTAGAAGGAACAAAGACAGAGATAACACAGCTTCAATCCTTTGTTCAAAGTGCAAATGCAAGACATGAACTAGATAGTAGTTTTATAAAAATCAGAGATGAAGAGATAGCTCAACTGGAAAAAGCTCTTTTACTAAAATCAAGAGACTACCAAAGAGTTATAGAAGATTTAAATATTACAAAGATAAAGATCAAAAATTTAACAGGTATTAAAATCTCAGTTGTTCAAAGACTTAAGAAAAAGCTTGGCAACTCTATTGAAATAGATCCACAGACAGGAGCATTGCGTTTCTCATCTAACATTCTTTTTACTCAGGGTGAAGCAGAGCTCAAACCAAGCGCTAAAAAGGAACTTAGTCGTATCTTAGGTAAATATATAGATGTACTGCTTAATGATCCCAAAATGCGTCGCTATGTTGATTTAATCACTATAGAAGGTCATACAAATTCAGACGGCTCATATCTTTTCAACTTAGACCTATCTCAACGAAGAGCATTAGCTGTAATGGAATTTTTGTATACACAGTATCCAAATAATAGAGAGCTATTTAAAAAATATCTAAGTGCAAGTGGTCGTTCGTTTGCTGAGCCTATTTTAGATGCAAATAAAAAAGAAGATAAAGATGCTTCTAGAAGAATAGAGATCAAATTTCGTATTAAAAGCGAAGATGCTGTAAAAGAGCTGATGAACTATTTAAACAAGAAAGAGAACTAAAGTGAAAGACGATGAAATATTAATTCGCCCAGAAAAGCTTCAAGCTCTTAAAAAACATTTACAGCTAAGACTTGGGAGAAGAAAAAAAGCAAGAGAGCTACTTCTGCCACAAGAGAAAAGCAACTTCGTAGATAAAATGAAAAACGTTTTCAATACATATCAGTAACGCAGAGCTTCTTTTGATGGATTTTTAATAAATTCTATTACAGACGGGTCTTGCTTAAGAGCTGTTATTTGAACTTCTTTATTCGGCTTTTGGATAAATCTGATTAGTTTTGCATCTTTACTTACTGCTGCTAATTGAACTTCTTGATTAGGCTTATTAATATATCTAATTAATTCTGGGCTATTTTGTACAGAGTAAAGCTTATCTTCTTGTTTGCACTCATTTATGTTGTCTTTAGTACAAATCACTTTTTTTGCTTGCGGAGATGTTACAGAACAAGCAGTAAAAACAGTTATAACAAGAAAAGCAGATGTAACTATATTTATAAACATTTTCATATTTATCCTTATTTTTTACTAACTTGAGAGTGTTTAACCCACATCTCTTGTTGAGCCTTTTTCCATTTTTTATCTGTAAAATATCCTGTGATTTTTACCCAGTTTTTTGTTTTTCTATTTGATGTAAAAGAAGTGTTCATTGTCCATGAGTCTATCTTCTTTCCATTTGGTGAATCATATATTTGACTATCATCATTCAAGCGAAATGTATTTGCTTTTGTAATTTCAATTTCTTCTATTATTGGTGCATTTTCTTTTGGCATTAACTTTGGAAAAGGATTGTCATCTATATCTTTAACGCATATTTCAGCAGGTTTTGTCTTTTTAGGAGCTGTTTTTTTATTACTATTAAGCTTTTTTTTCAAAGCTAATATTTCATTCTCTTTGGTTTTTAAGAGTTTTTCATATTTTTTTATCATTTTTTCATTATTTGCTGATGACTCTGTAAGATAATCCACTTCAGCTATTAAAATAATATTTTTTTGTCTTTGAGTTTTTAATTCTTTTTGATATTCACTTCTTTCGAGAACATTATTTTCAGGTTTAGCTACTTCTGCTTTTAAAGTCTCTTTAGCGTTTAAATTATTTTTACACTCTTCATACTGTGCACGAAGCTTAGTAATGTCTTGAACAATTGACTCTATTCTTTTCATCTCATCTGCTTGTAAAAATGAAACTAACAATAGTGTAATTAAAAAAGCTTTCATATCATCTACCTCTTAATTAGTTTAACACCCATCTCAACATGGTGGGTATATGGGAATTGATCAAACAGAGCCATATCAACCACATCATGAGTTTCACTCAAAATCTTTAAATCTCTAACTAGAGTTTCTGGATTACATGAAATATATAAAATATTATCATGTCTAGATGCAAACCTGCATGATGCATCATCCATTCCACTTCTAGGAGGATCAACAAAAATAGTATTTATATTATAGGCATCTATATCTATCTCATTCATACGACGAAATTCTTTCTCACCATCAAGTGCCTGAACAAATTCTTCAACACTCATACGCACAAATTCTATATTCTCTACATCATTTAAAAGCATATTCTCTTTTGCAGCATTAATAGATGGTTTAGAGATTTCAGTGGCCAAGACCTTGTTGAATTTTTTTGCAAATGGTATAGTAAAATTACCGGCACCACAGTAGAGTTCTAACAAATCTCCGCCACAATCAGACAAACTTTTCAAAGCCCAAGATATCATCTGCTCGTTTACTTTAGAGTTTGGCTGAGTAAAACTGTTTTCTATGTATTTAAATCTATATATTTTTTCATCAATATTTAGACTCTCTGTAATGTAGTCCTGTCCGATAACAAGCTTTTGTTTACGACTTCTACCTATGATGTAGATTCCAAGCTCTTTAGCTATCTCTGTCGCTTTGTCTTGCCACTCTTGGTCTAGTTTTCTATGGTAGATAAGTGAAACAACCATTTCTCCTCTGCTAGAACTTAAAAAGTCTGCACCAAATAGTTTAAAACATATCCCTTTATCTTTAATACTAACTAATAGCTTTGGCATTAAAGTATGGATAAACGCATTAACTTGAGGACAATCGTCAACTAAGACCACACCTTTGTGCTCCAAGTGGTTCATTCCATAGTGAATCTCATCTTCAATATGCCAGATTTTAAACTCGCTTCTTGAACGATAATGAGAGTCAGGTGATTTAAAAACTGAAATATTTTTAGTATAAAAAGGGGTAAACCTATCTCTATTTAGCTCTAATTTGTCACTAAGTTGTCCCTCATAGCCATTTTCATAAACTCTACAAGCGCCACATTCTCCGAAATATTTACAGTTCATTCTATTATCTATCCTACTTTATTGTTGCTATGAGGTTACCGATGAGTAAGCTCCATCCATCAATAAGCACAAAAACAAGTATCTTAAAGGGCAGAGAAATCATTACAGGAGGGAGCATCATCATACCCATAGACATTAGGATAGATGCTACAACCATATCAATAACCAAAAATGGTAAAAAGAGTAAAAAACCTATCTCAAAGGCGGTTTTTAACTCACTGATTACAAAAGATGGGATTATCACAGATAGAGGAACATCAGAAACTGTTGCCGGATTTTCCATTCCTCTTATTCTAAAAAATAGTGCTAAATCTTTCTCTCTTGTATTTCTAATCATAAAATTTTTAAAAGGCAGAGTGCTTTTTTCAAATGCCTCTTCATAACCTATCTTCTCTTCTATATATGGCTTTATACCATTATCATAGGCTTTTTGACCGATTGGTTCCATCACAAAAAATGTTAAGATCATTGCTAACATTACAAGAAGCTGTGTTGGCGGTACTTGCTGAGTTCCAAGAGCTTGTCTTAAAAAACCAAATACTATGACAAATCTGGTAAATGTTGTCATAACAAGCACCATACTTGGAGCTAAAAATAGAAGTGTTAAAACAACTAAAACATTTAGTGAAGATACTAGTTGTTGCGGAGTATCCGGAGCTGAAAGAGCAAAGTTCATAGTAGGAATAGTTACGGCTTCTGCTCCTAAAATGGAAACAAAAGCCAATATTACAATTAGAAGTCTTAACATTATTTAGCAGTTGCCTTATCTAAGACAGAACGTTTAATCTTCGCCTCTTGGTCTGATTTACTTCCATAGAAATGCAACTCGACTCTACGGTTTTTCTCTCGTCCTGCTTCTGTAACATTTGTGGCCAAAGGTTTATACTCAGCAAACCCTGAAGCACTGATTCTTTTTGGGTCAACACTATCAAGCAGTAGCTCTTGAAGTACAGAAATTGCTCTAGCAGAAGATAATTCCCAGTTATCTTTAAAGACACTGTTATTACCAGGACCTTGGTTATCTGTATGACCCTGAACACTTACTTGCATACTATTTGGTAACTCTTCTACAATAAGGGCAACCCTTTTAAGAAAAAGAAGTGCATCCTCATTTTCAATAGTTGCACTTCCTGACTTAAACAGAAGTGAGGCTGGAAGCTCGATTACAAATCCCTCTTGTGCTTCTTCTACAGAGATAGCCGGACCATGACCTTTTTCCATCATCTCATTTGCATCTATTACAGCCTGAGCAACTCTATTTACAGCTTCACTTGATTCATCATTAGAGTCAATTGGAGTTGATTGTTGCATACGCTGCTTAGAGACTTCTGTTTTTGTTCCACCTTCTAAAACACTCATCGCACCAGAGAGTGAACCGATAGCTTCAGATATTTTTTTAGCATCCATACTCGACATCGAGAGGAGTAAAACGAAGAAACACAAAAGAAGAGACATCAAGTCCCCAAAGGCAGCTAGCCAACCAGGCAGACATCTTTCACACTCTGGACATTTTTTCTTACCCATTAGTCAAACTGACTCACACGATCTTTAGGAGCTAAATAAGCAAGCAATTTAGCTTCAAGTACCCTTGGAGCATCTCCTGATTGTATAGACATAATCCCAGATAAAATCATCTCTTTTACTAAAGTTTCTTCATCGTTTCTGATACCAAGAATTATAGCTATTGGTGTACCAAAAACATTACCGATAATCGCACCATACATCGTGGTTAGTAAGGCAACTGCCATTGATGGACCAATTGCTGATGGATCAGCCATGTTTAAAAGCATCGCAACAAGACCGATTAGTGTACCAACCATACCCATAGCACCTGCAAGGGCCGCCCAGTTACTAAAGATAGAACCGTTTATCTTATGGCGCTCACTTGTCTGCTCCATATCTATCTCTAAAAGTTCACGAATTGTATCAGGTTCACTTCCATCAATCGCCATGGAAAGACCCTTTTTTAAAAACTCATTTGGTTCAGAATTAACTTCACTCTCTAGAGCCAAGATACCATCTTTTCTAGCCTTTGTAGCGAAATCTACAAGCTTCTTAATAAGCTCAACTTCATCTTCTATAGTTGGCTTTATAGCTACCATAAAAATTTTAGTAAAAGATTTCATTTGTGTTGGTTTATATGACACCATCAAGGCACCAATACTACCACCAACAACAATTAAAACAGATGGAATATCGATGTATGCACCGACACCAACACCCATTGACATAGCACCAAGAAGAAGAGCTAAAATCAGAACTATACCAACAACCGTACCTAAATCCATTCAAATACCTTAAAGACTAAATATTGAGCTTATAATACCACAAATTATATTATACAGCTATCATATCCAGAGAAATTCATTGAATAATGAATATTAAAACAGTACAATTACACAAATATTAGGGGAAGATAAGATATGTTAGAACTTTTGTACAAACAACCAAAAAGAAATGCTTATATTCTCATAATAGCCATGGCTTTTTTCTCCGCAATCTACAATGCTTTTTTGCCGCTTCACGGAGATGAAGCATACTATTGGATGTGGAGTCATCATCTTCAAGCCGGATACTACGACCACCCTCCTTTTATAGCTTATATGATCTATCTTACAAATTTTATATCTCAAGCAGAATGGGGAGTACGACTTGTTAATGTCTTTTCTTTAAGTGTCTCAGCTGTATATATTTTTAGACTCACATCTGAAATATTTGATGAAAAAATTGCATTAAATTCGGTACTTATATTTTCGAGTGTAATATTAGTTCATGCCGGTTACATCATAACCACACCAGATTCACCGCTTATTCTATTTTATTCTATTACCCTATACTACTCTTACAAAGCAATATTTTATGGGAAAACTATTGATTATGCGCTTACTGGAATCATGCTTGGGCTTATGATGCTGAGTAAATATACAGCTATTTTATTTGTTTTTAGTTTATTGCTTTTTATACTTTTAAAGAGAAGAGATATTTTACTGAGTGCAAATTTTTATTTGGCAATTATTTTATCTCTTATTGTGATTTCTCCGATGCTTTGGTGGAATTATCAACACGATTGGATTAGTTTTGTCTTTCAGCTTGGACATGGTTCAACAGATACATTTGAAATAGATACAGATTACTTTTTTGAGTTTCTTGGTGGTCAATTTGGCACTTTCTCCCCAGTATTCGCTGGAGTTTTGTTTTACTTTTTAATAAAAGACAGACTTTTTTACAAAGATGACAAACTTCTCTTTCTATCTCTCAGCACTGTTGTAGTTTTACTGTTTTTTTTCTATAAAAGTCTATTTACAAGAATGGAGCTGAACTACACTGCTCCTGCTTATGTAGCTGGAGCAATAATCACTGCTTATCTCTTCGAGCACTATAAACTTATAAAAACATTTAAAGTCGGTCTGGTTATAGCTATAATTTTAACTATTATAGGTCGTTTTGCATTTCTCTTTTACCTAGAGATTGTTCAAGATAGGATGTATGGCAACAGAGAAGCAGTCCAACTTCTTCAGACACATGCTAAAGAAGGTGACAGTTTTTACGGTGATCACTTAACTATTGTCGCATATTTAAAGTTTTATCTAAAAGGTCATCCAGAGACTGACTTAGCAGTTCCAAGTAGATTTTCACAGTATGATATGTGGAGAGAAAAAGAGTTTTTAAAGGATGGTTTAGTTCTTACAAGAGACCCTGAGCAAAAAAACTTAGAAGCTAAATATAGTGATGTAAAACTCATTGATACTATCACAGTTAAAAAAGGTATTACAAAGACAAAAACTCTATATATCTATAGAGTTGCCAATGTCAAATAAAACATTAATACTATTTTGGTTAAAATCACACTAATTTAAAATACGGTAAAAGATGAAAAATACAATTAAATTGATTATAACTATTGTTATGTTTTATTTTCTATTTCAATATGTAGATTTTCAGAACCTAATAGCTATTCTTGCTAAAAGCCATGGCGGAACAATCCTTATTGCCCTTCTCTTCCAGCTTGGAAGTACATACGTTGCAGCCTACAGATGGCGACTTATCATGAAACTTCTAGTTTTTAACGAAAGTGTCTCTTACTATGTAAAAAGTTACTTTAAAGCTTCATTTTTCAATCAAGTATTACCTAGTAGCATCGGTGGAGATGCTGTTCGTATTATTGACCTTACTCAAAAAGGTTATGACAAAAAAGATGCTTTTTATGGTGTCTTTGTGGATAGAGTAGTGGGACTTGTTGGTCTTTTAGTTTTAAACCTTTTGGCAACAATTATTTTCTTTGGGACATTTGACAAAGAGTTTTCACTTCTTATCATACTTATCACTATTGGTGGGATAAGCGGATTTACACTTCTATTTCATCTTGAGAAAATAAAATTTTTAGCAAAGTACAAAGGCTTAGATCTTTTTCACAGACTAGCCAGAAGATTAAACAATCTATATGCAGACAGAACTATTCTATACAAACATATTGCTATCTCTGTCGGAGTACATCTTCTCACAGTTTTATCTCTTTACGCACTAGCTTTAAGCATCGACTTTCATATTTCGTTTCAAACCTTTCTAATAGCGATTCCACCAGTATTTCTACTTACTATAGTTCCTATCTCACTTGCAGGCTGGGGAATAAGAGAAGGTGCTATGGTCGGTATCTTTATGCTAGTAGGAGCAGATGAGACAAAAGTTTTAGCTATGAGTATTCTTTACGGATTACTGCTCATAATAGCTTCAATCCCAGGTTCATACTTCTGGGTAAAAAGTAAAAGAACAACTTAAAAATTTAAGTAAATTAAAGGAATTATAACTATATGAATATAGATACAATGAGAAATATTGACCATTATGCCGGTGTACCACTAACATTTTTAGGTACTATTATTAAAAAAACTGTTGATTTTTTCGTACCTCCTAAAAAGATTAAACCTAAAAATGTACTTCTTATTGAACTATCGGAAATGGGTAGTGCTATCATTGTTGATCCTGCTATGAGAAAAATAAAAGCGAATATTGAAGGTGAGCTATATTTTGTAATTTTTTCTAAAAACAAGGTAAGTCTGCAACTTCTTGAGACTGTAAAAGAAGAAAATATCTACACTATTGATGAGAGTTCAATTTTCAACCTTGCAACAAGTGCATTAGGCTTTTTAAGCTGGTGTCGTAAAAATGAGATTGATTCTGTTATAGATTTAGAGCTGTTTTCTCGTTTTACTGCACTTTTAACTGCAACTTGTGGAGCTGTTAACCGTGTAGGTTTCCATGCGTTTCACAACGAAGGTCTTTACAGAGGTGACTTCCTGACTAAAAAAGTTTCTTACAATGCTCACCAGCATATTGCTAAAAACTTCATCTCTTTAGTTGATGCACTTCTAAGTGAAAAACAGGAACTTCCATTTACAAAAAGAATCATTCCTGATGATGAGATAATTATTGCTAAAGCTACTATCAGCGATGAAGAGCAAACAGATGTAAGAGCTGTAATATCTCAAATGTATGAAGGCTTTGACAAAGAGAAACATCCAGTTATTTTAGTAAATTCAAATGCATCTGATTTACTTCCTCAAAGAAGATGGGATAAAGAGAACTATGGTGATGTAATCAAGCTTATCCTAGATTACAATTCAGATGCTGTTATCTTACTAACTGGTGCTCCGGCTGAAAAAGACGGTGCACAACTTTTAGCTGACTACGTAGGTAGTGAGAGATGTATTAACTTTGCAGGTGCTGTTAAATTCTTACAGCTTCCAGCACTTTATAGCGTAAGTAAGTTTATGCTTACAAATGACTCAGGACCGGCTCACTTCGCATCTATTACTGATATGCATACTTTTGTTCTTTTTGGACCTGAGACACCGGCACTTTACAGCTCACTTGGGCCAACAACTCCTATCTATGCAGGTATGTCTTGTAGTCCATGTGTAAGTGCATCTAACCATAGAAAAACGCCATGTACAGACAACCAATGTATACAAATTATTACTCCTGAGTGGGTATTTAACACTCTAAAACCAAAGCTTGATGAACTTAGCAAATAAACAACACCAAAACTTCCTTTTCTTCATAAGCTTCGTAGCCATTTTACGGCTCACGCTAGCTCCTTTTGTCGGCCTAGGTGTTGATGAGGCTCACTATGTACTCTATGCTCTAAATTTAGACCTAAGCTACTTTGACCACCCTCCTTTAGTTGGCTGGGTTCAGTATATATTTACTTCTATTTTTAGCACTAGTGAATTTGGAGCAAGAGTTGCGGCAATAATCATAGGTTTTGTGACTTCTATATTTATATATAAACTTATATATGATATCAACAAAAACACGAACCAAGCTTTTATAGCTGTATTAGCACTTCATGCCTCATTTTTATTTAATGCTTTGTTTATTATGCTGATGCCAGACACTTTGCTTTTTCTACTTATTCTTCCTATTATATTCACAGTCATAGAAATTGAGAAAAATGACAGACTATCTACATGGCTTCTTCTTGGTCTACTTTTAGGCTTAGCAGGTCTCTCAAAATATACAGCAGTTCTTTTTATAGTTCCCATTATCTTATATGTTCTTCTAAGAAGAAGATATGACCTTTTATATACACAAAATATTATCCCATCTATTGTTCTTGCCCTAATCATCATTCTTCCGGTAATCGTTTGGAACATTCAAAACGATTGGTCAAGTTTTGCCTATCAGAGTGCTCATGTAGTTGGAAGCAATAGTATTAACTGGAATGGTTTTGCCAGTTCAATCGGAGCTCAATTTGGAGCTTATAATCCATTTCTTACTCCTCTTGCTTTTTACGGTCTTTACAAAGCACTTAGAAGCGAGAACTCAACTATATTTCTAACAGCTCTCTTTGGTTTTGTGATGATTCTCTTTTTCACTTATGCATCTCTGTATAAGACTGCCCTTCCACACTGGTCAGCTCTTTTTTATATGCTTTTTATTCCTATCGGTACATTTTACATGCTTCAAATATCTAAAAAATATCTAAAGTTTGCCATAGGTTTCGGGCTGCTTTTAAGTATTATTGCTTATGCGGAACTAGGTTTCAAATTTATTCCGCTTCCAGACCATCAATCACTTCATCGTGATATATATGGCTGGGATGAGATTATGAAAAGAGCAAATGAGCAAATCACAGACGCAAATACAGAAGCTATTGCAGTCACAAACTGGACTTTGGCATCTCGCGCTATTTACTACAACAGAAATTATGACTCGGCTGTTTACCTTGTTGATGACAGAGACGATCAGTTTGATGTTTGGGAAAAGGAAAAACCGCTTGGCAAGGATTTAGTCATCATCAACACTCACTCTTTTGAAAAAAATATAAACAAATATATGAAGTGTTCTGAAGTAATCCAATACAATAAATTTGATATAATGCTGAACGATTCAAAAGTCAATACTATACAACTAATCAGATGTAAAAACTACCAAGGTCTTAAATGATTTTTTCAAAAAAAGCTTATATCGTTTACATACTAACGCTAGTGTTACTTATGATAGTCTCATATTTCACACTAGACATACGTGTAGCTCACTTCTTTCTAGCAGATGCTAATACATATGAACCTATCGGCGACTTTATTAGCATCTTTGGTGAGTCTCACTGGTATATCGGTACAGCAGTTCTTGGTTACTTTTTTTTCAAGTTTTACAAAAAAAACGAACTATATCAGCAAAGATTTCTATTTCTTCTTTACATAAACCTTTTCTCAGGAATCATCAGTCTTTTTTCAAAATGGATATTTGGTCGCATTAGACCATGGGGAATGAGAAACGGCAATGAGGATTATGGATTTTTACTCTTTCAAAACTGGGATATGAGTTTTATTGAGAAGATGAAGTATCACTTTACAACTCTAGCAGATGCACCGACAACATATTCATCATTTCCATCAGGTCACACAACTACAGTCTTTACAGCATTTACATTCCTTGTGATTCTATTTCCAAGATACATATACATCTGGTTAAGTTTTGCTATTGTTCTATCTTGTAGTAGAATTCTTGCAAACGATCATTTCGTAAGTGATATATTTGCAGGTATCTTGGTAGGTACTCTATCTACTATATTTTTATACTCTAAGTTAAGGAAAAAAATTGAAAAACTTTCTTAAAAAATTACTGATATTTTTATTTATTGCAGCTTCTATTTATGGAGTTGGCAGACTTATTTTAGTTACTTACGACAGTTATCTGCATGTTCCCAGAGCGCCATACGCCGTTATGCAGACACAAGATGCCATAACCATTAAATGGCAGACTCCAGAGTTTGAAGTCGGCTCGCTGGAATATGGTTTTTTCTCTGACTCTATGAATACAAAAATCAGAGATAAAAAACAAACTAAAAAACACTCTATAACTATTTCAGGTCTTAATGAGTGTACAAAATACTACTACAAAGTCTCATCAGACTCCCTAGATATAGACAACGAAGACAGAAGTTTTAAAACATTATGTAAAAATGCAGATTCTCAAAAAATCTGGGTTATTGGCGATAGCGGAGAAGCTGGAAAAGATCAAGACCGAGTTTATTCTCAGATGCTAAAACACATCGACAAAGATTTTAACAAGCTTGATATGTGGATTCTTCTTGGTGATAACGCTTACAGAAGCGGAACACAAAAGCAGTACAACAAGAACATGTTTGAACCATACAAAGAGTTAGTAAAAAGATTTGTACCTTGGGCAATCATAGGAAACCATGACGATAGAAGATGGGCTTTTTACAATATCTGGGATTTTCCGACAAAAGGTGAAAGCGGTGGTGAGCCAAGCGGTAGTGAAAAATACTACTCTATAAACAACGGCAACTTGCATCTAGTTATGTTGGATAGTGAGATGCGCCGCATTGATGCAAACAGCGATATGGTTGCATGGCTCAGAAAAGATCTTAGTAAAAACACAAAACCTTGGGTCATAGTTGCTCTGCATACTCCTCCGTACACAGATGGCGGACATAACTCAGACAGCGATTATGACAGTGGTGGTCGTATGAAAAAGGTGAGAGAAAACCTTGTTCCTGTCTTTGATGAGTTTGGAGTAGACTTAGTTTTGAGCGGTCACTCACATGATTATGAACGCTCAAAACTCATAGCAAAACATACAGGAAAAGGCAAAAGCTTCAACAAACAAAACATAGTTCAAGATGCTAAGTCTTGCTACAGTAAATCTATAAAGCCTGCAAAAAACAGCGGAACTATCTACCAAGTATGCGGTTCATCTGCTAAACTAGACCAAGCAAACTTAAAACACCCTGCTCTTCCTTTTGCTTTTCAAGAAATGGGCTCAATCATTCTAGATATAACACCGACAACATTAAGTTCAAAATTCATCAATATTGATGGAAAAATAATGGACGAATTTATAATTAAAAAAGACAACACTTCATGTGAAGGTAAAAAATGAATAAAGACCAAATAAGTATAGTTATTTTAGCTGCTGGAAAAGGCAGCCGTATGAAATCTCCAAAGGCAAAAGTTCTTCACAGCATCTGTGGAAAACCTATGCTTTACCATATCATCAAATCTTCTTTAGAGATCTCTGACGATATCACAGTTGTTGTTGCTCACCAAAAAGATGCAGTTATAGAGCAGATTGGTTCTTTTTTTGAAAACATTCACTTTGTAATCCAAGATGCAGAGAACTTTCCTGGAACTGGTGGAGCTATGATGAGCATAAACCCTCAGCACGAAAAAGTATTAGTCCTAAATGGAGATATGCCTCTAATAACTTCAGATGCACTGCAAGGTTTCTTGGGAACAGATGCCGACATAATCATGTCTATATTTGATTTGCAAGATCCGGATGGCTATGGTCGTGTTATCATCGAAGACGGACAGGTTCAGCGTATAGTCGAGCAAAAAGATGCATCTATATATGAGCTAAAAGTCACAAGTGTAAATGCCGGTATCTATGCATTTTCTAAAAGCGTAATAGAAAAATATATCCCCCTTCTCAGTAACGATAACGCTCAAAAAGAGTACTACCTCACAGATGTTGTCTCTATGGCTAGAGCTGATGGATTAAATATATCTCCGCTACTTGTAGATGAAGAGAAATTCAAAGGTGTGAATTCTAAAAAAGACCTTTCAGATGCTGAAATTATTATGCAAAACAAGATAAAAACACACTGGATGAATGCAGGCGTTATAATGCAGCTTCCTTCAACTATCTACATCGAAGAGGGAGTTACTTTTGAAGGTGAGTGTATAGTTGAAAACGGCTGTCGTCTGACTGGGAACACTCTCATAAAAGAGTCTCACATCAAAGCTGGAAGTGTTGTAGAAGATAGCATTGTTAAAAACTCAGATGTAGGGCCACTTGCACACATTCGCCCTGCTTCTTACTTAGAAGATACTCACATAGGAAACTTTGTTGAAGTTAAAAAGAGTTCTCTAAAAGGTGTAAAAGCAGGACATCTGAGCTACATTGGAGATGCACAAATCGATGAAGGAACAAATATCGGTGCAGGTGTTATCACTTGTAACTATGACGGAGTCAAGAAATACCAGACTATCATCGGTAAAAATGTTTTTGTAGGAAGCGACTCTCAGCTAGTCGCTCCTGTGCAAATTGAAGATGATGTTATGATAGCTGCAGGAACTACGGTTACTAGCGGCAAAATAGAAAAAGGCTCACTTGCTCTTAGTAGAACAAAACTTAGAACTGTTAAAGACTTTTACTACAAATTTTTTAGTAAATAAAAAGGAAATTTATGAACAACTCAACTCTGCAAAATGTTGCCAAATCAAACCTGCTTCAATTAGTGATATTTGTTTTAGCTTTTGCTATTCAAACCTACATATTCGGTTTTTCTATCTCTATTATAATAGTAGCAATGGCCAATATTGGTTTAGCTTTATACCTACGCTCACAGCTATTGATAGTAAAAGCTTCTGTTGAAGGTGTTACAAGTTCTATGTACAAAGTAAGTCATGGTAACTTTGACGAACTTGCTATAGAAATAGGCAAAGGTGAGACACAGAAGCTTGGTGTTGAGTTTAACTCGATGATAAAACAGCTAAAACACTATATGCATGAGACTACAAAAGCTGTTAGAGTAGCTGAAGATACTACTAAGTCTTACTACGCAAATACCGATGGATTAAACAAAGTCTTTAAAGAAGCAGCAGATGCTATCAACCACTCTGTAAAAACTATTGAATCTGGTTATAAAGCGCAGATAAGAGGTGTGTTTACTGAAAGACTTCACAGTCTTGGTGGCGGTATAGCACACGGTTTAACACTAATTCAGAATAATCTTTTAACTAACTCAGATGAAGTAAATAAAATCTCTCAAATGTCTAAACAGACATCAGAAGAAGCAAACAAAAGCTTAGACTCTATGCAAGGAGTATTAGGTATGTTTAATGACTTGACTGAAAAAGTTGCTGCTACAAATGAGAACATCAACTCCCTGTCTGAGAGATCAAAAGAGATCTCTGCTATTGCAGACATCATCAAAGATATTGCAGAACAGACTAACCTACTGGCATTAAATGCCGCTATTGAAGCAGCAAGAGCTGGTGAGCATGGACGCGGATTTGCAGTTGTTGCTGATGAAGTTAGAAAACTTGCAGAACGTACTCAAAAGTCTACTCAAGAGATCTCTATAACTATTCAAACACTACAACAAGAGACTCAAGATATACAGTCAAACGCAGGAGACATGTCAGAGATAGCAAATAATGCTACCCATACTATTGATGAGTTTGCAACTACTTTAAAGAGCTTTCATAACAATGCTCAAGATTCATCAGACTATGCCGGTTTTATACGTGACTCACTATTTATGGTACTTGTAAAAATAGATCATATTCTATTCAAATCCAATGCTTATGCTTCTGTTATTGCTCAGAAAAATGTATCTTCATTTGGTGATCATAAACAATGTCGTTTAGGTAAATGGTATCTTGATGAAGGTAAGCAGAGATATGGTCATACTAAAAACTATTCAAGTATAGATGCTCCTCATGCTCTAGTGCATACAAACGTACTTAAAAATATAAATATGATAAATGAAGACGAAATGCTTAGTAAAGAAAAAGAAGAAACTATAATTACAAACTTCTCTAATATGGAAGATGCAAGTGACAAGTTATTTGGCATCTTAGATGATGTTGTAAATGAGTTAGATCCAACAAAAAACAAATAAACAAGAACTAGATTTTATATAAATTTTACAAAGACTTGCTACACTCTATAATATTTCATTATATTAAAAGGTGTCTCTATGTCTACTAAGAACTTCACGTTACTAACCAAACTGCTCGTTGCTCTGATTCCAATCATACTTTTAGCATTTCTCATACTCTCGGTTATTATATACAAGCAAGTAAACTCCATTGAAAGCAATATTTACAACAAAGAAGAGCTTTTACTAAAAAGTGATATTCAAAAAGATCTAAGCACAAAACTTGAATCTCTCAAAAACATTGTTATCTCTATTTCAAACAATGGTATCGTAGTAAACAGCATGTACGATGAAGATCGTGAAGCGATTTTTGATGAGATTTTCAAGCTTAGAGAAGTTCTAACAGCAAACAAATCTTTTACAAATCCTCTCATCCAAGTTGTTGATTTGATGAGTACGTCATACGTTAAGTCTTGGGACAAAAAGGCTTATGGTGCAGATGTAGGTATGCGTAACAGTATTAAAGTCGTTCAAAAAAATATGACACCGTTTATAGGTTCTGAAGTTACCAGAGGCGGAGTTATGATGGTTGCGACTGCACCGCTTATGTATCTTGCTGAAGGTGCAGAGGAAAAAGACTACATAGGAAGTGTTGATTTTATTTCTAGATTTAACACCCTTATCTATAAAAAGAACAACCCGCAAGATACGCGTGATTTGCTCATACTTGTTGATAAAAAGTACCTTGAAACGGCAAATTATATAAAAAATCCTACTATTATCGGCTCATACTATGTTGACCATGCAGATGACAAACCAGACCAAGCATTCTTAGATGCTGCATCTGCTATTGATCTGGAGCTCTTAAAAGAAAAAGGTCACATAAATGATAAAAAGTACTTTTATACATACGAAAACATCAAAGACAATGATGGAAAAAACATAGGTATATTCCTTTTAGCAAAACCACTAAACGAAGTAAAAGCAACTGCTAACGAGGCCACTGAAGCACTAATCTTTCTTATAACTATCTTTTTTATTGCCATCATAGTTATCATTTTTATTCTAATATTTGCCATAAGAGCACTGATTCTTTCACCGCTTAATGAACTCTCAGGCATCGCAAAAGATATATCTAGCGGTAGAGGAGATCTAACTAAAAGGCTTGTTGAGAAATCAAACGATGAGATAGGAAAGACTTCTAACTACTTCAACCGCTTTATAGAAAAAGTACAAGACATGGTCTCTAAAGTAATGTTTTCAGGACAAAAGACTTATGAAGATGTAGAAGATGTTACAAAGACTCTAGTTCAGATAAGTGAGCGTATGAGTCAAGAGAGAAGTTTTTTACATAAAGCTACAGATTTGGGTGCAGATGTTCAAAGCATACTCAAAGAGTCACTAGATGATTCCATTGAGACAAGCAAGAAAGTAAACCTTGCAGTTGAGAACTTATCCGCTGCACACGACGACATCATAAAACTTGTAGCATCCGTAAACAATGTCTCTGAGAAAGAGAATGAAATAGCACACTCACTTGCCCAACTAAGCAAAGATGCTGAAAATGTAAAGTCAGTTCTAAACATCATAGTAGACATAGCAGACCAAACAAACCTTTTAGCACTAAATGCAGCCATAGAAGCGGCTCGTGCGGGTGAACATGGACGCGGTTTTGCAGTTGTTGCAGATGAAGTCAGAAAACTTGCAGAACGTACTCAGAACTCTCTTTCTGAGATAAATGCAACCATAAATGTCATAGTTCAGTCCATCGTTGATTCAAGCAATCAGATAGATTTAAATGCAAAGTCTGTTGTAAAACTGGTGGAGCACACTACAAATGTAAAAGATAAGATTTTAGATAGTACTGAGTACATCCAAGAAGCATCTCTAATGGCTAAAAACTCAGAAGCTGTTTCAAAGAACTTAGCTCAAAATACTAGAAGCATCATCCAAAATATTGATGACGTTGATAAGCTTTCTACTCAAAACAAAGAATCGCTTGAAGAGATAGAACTAAAGGTTAAAAAAGTACAAGAGAGTGCTCACGACTTAAATGAGCAACTGGGACTATTTAAAGTTCAGTAAATATTAGATATCATATCCTAATTAATTTCGTTAATTAGGATTTACTTGAACATACTACACTTTAGCGATACTCACCTAGGCTTCAACGACTTAGACATTTTAAACGATGAGAACATCAACCAAAGAGAGGCGGACTTTTATGACGCTTTCTCTCAGGTTGTACAGCAGATAAAACTAAGCAAACCAGACTACATCATCCACACCGGAGACCTCTTTCACCGCTCAAGCCCAAGCAATCGTGCTATTACTTTTGCACTTGAACAGTTTAAAATCTTGGATGCTTTAGATATTCCTTTCATACTTATCGCAGGAAATCACTCAACACCGAGAACAAACCTAAGCTCACCTATACTAAAGATATTTGAAAGCTTTAAAAACATACACGTCTCTTACAACCAAGAGTATAAAAAAATAGAGTTTGAAGATGTTGTCTTTCACACCCTACCCCACATGAATGACGACTCTAAAGCCTTAGAGCAGATAGAGATTTGCGAGTCAAACATAGATGCCAAGAAAAAGAACATCATGATGATGCACTGTAGCGTTGGAGCTTGGTACTTGATGCAGGAGTTTGGAGAGTGGGTCTACCCGACTGACAAAGAGTATATCTTCCAAAAGATGGACTACGTAGCTCTTGGTCACTGGCACGGTTTTGGGAAAGTCGGTAAACATGAAAACGTTTACTACAGCGGTTCAACTGAGAGAACATCTCTTAATGACAAACGTAATTCAAAAGGCTTCGTAGAACTAACTTTAAACGGCTCTCTAGACGTAGAGTACAAAGAGATAAGCATACGACCTATTATCAGCAAAGAAATCGACTGTGAGGCTTATGCGAGCTCTTTAGAGATGCTTGACGCTTCTGACACAAAAGATGCAATAGTCGAGGTAAGACTAAAAAACCTATCTGCACTGCAATCTATCGACATTCAAAACTCAGACATCAAAGAACTTTTCCCAGATGCTATGAGCGTGAGTATCAAAAGAGAGTTCAAGAGAGATGCTAACGAAACTGACCTGAAAGATGTGGAAGCTCTAAGCCTTGAAGAGTTCTTTTTAGAGCACATAAAAGAAGATGCAAATGAAGAAGAGTTTGACAGACTAAAAGGTAAAGTGCAAGAACTGTTTGCACACTACGAAGAGAGCAACGATGATACTATCTAAACTGCATCTGGAAAACTTCAAAAAGTACACAAGTTACGACATCGAGTTTGGCGAAGGACTTGTCGGCATCATCGGTAAAAACGGAAGCGGAAAGTCTACGATATTTGATGCCATACTCTTTGCTCTTTACGGTGAGGCGAAAAAACGAGGAAACAAAGACATCCTAAGAAACGCTAACGCATCTGACAAAGATGCAGTAGTAGTTGAGCTTGAGTTTGAGTTTGAAAGTCTAGAGTACAAAGTGGTGCGAGAGTTCCGCGGAAAAGCTATGAGTGCAAATGCAAAGTTCTTTAAAAATGGTGAGCTTACAACTACAGGAGCCAAAGAAGTAACTGCCGCAATAGTCAACCTCACAAAGATGAGTAAAGATGCTTTCATGCACACACTCTTTGCATCTCAAAAAGAGCTGACAAGTTTAAGTACTCTTAAAAATGAAGACCGCAAAAAGATGATACGAAAACTTCTCGGACTAGAGAAGATAGACTTCGTAGAAAAAGAGCTGGTAGAAAAAAGCCGTGCGTTGAAAAATGAGATAGATGCATTTAGAGAGGTTCTTCTTGGCGTTGATGAGATAAAAGCAAAACAAGAGCAGATAAAGGCTAGTGTTGAGAAAAATAACGCTCTAAAAAAAGATGAGCAAAACAAGACAAAAGAGCTTGTAACTCTAAAAGACAAAGAGCAGTCAATAAAAAAAGAGCTTGATGTTTTCACTAAGACTAAAGAGCAAAAACAAAAACTATTCTCAGATCTAAAACTTCTAACAAACTCTAAAAGCCTAGAGATGCTAAATCAAGCAAAACTCATAGCTGAGAATCATGAGCTTGAACATAAAAAAGAAGAACTAGCAAGCCTTGCATCTGTAAAAAAAGAGTACCTGAGTCTGCAAGAGGATTTGAAAACTCAAGAGTTGCTAAAAGAGTACCACTTAAAACGTGTTGGACTCACAAAAGAGCAAGTCCAACTAAGAGAGCAGTACACTAAAAGTAAAGCAGACATTCATGTCCTAGAGAAAGAGTGTGAAATGTTCGAGCAGTACAGTTTTGATGCGAAAAATATGGAGCAAGACCTCTCTATTCGCCAAGACGACATCGAAGTAAAACACACCATAGAGCAAGAGCTACTGCTAGAGATGAAAGCCGAGCAGAGAATCATAGACGAGACAAACGCCAAGATTGCCAACATCAAAGAGCTAGGACAAGGCTCAGCCTGCCCAACTTGCACAAGACCGCTTTTAGAAGAGTACGACAATGTCATAAACTCTCTTAACGAGATAGTCCAAGGCACTCACCAAAAAAAGATAGACACACACAACACTCAGCTGAAAAATGTACAAGAACAAAAAGCAAAACTCGTAGAACAGAAGAAAGAAAAAGATAAAGAGTACCTAGAGCTTACAAAGAAACTAAACATCATAGTCTCTAAACAGAACGACCTCTCTCGTGCAAAAGAGCACTTCACACTCGTAGAGCAAAAAGGCATGAAAAACAAAGAAGAGCTAAAAGCACTAGAGCAGTTTAGCTACGATGAAACTCTGCACGCTAAAGTGCGTAAAGAGTACGATGAGCTCACACCAAAGTATAAACATGCAGTGAGCCTAGAGACAGAACTAAAAAGACTAGATGCAGTAAAGAAAGACTTAGAAAAAGTAACTGCACACATAGAAGAACTAAAGAAAAAACACCAAGACAAAGAACAAGAGTACAACAAAGTTCTCTACGATGAAGATGCTCACAAACAAAAGCTCACTCAGCATGACGAAGCACTAAAAACTGTAGATGCACAAACAACTACGCTAAACGATATAAAAGTAGCCATAGCATCTATAGTCGGAGAGATAAAGACCATCCAAAACTCTCTGGACAATAACGACACACAACTCAAAAAAGTCCAAACAAAAAAAGATGACCTAAGAGACTACGAGAAGATAAAAACAAGTCTAGCAGAGTTCAAGACAAAACTAAACGCTAAAGTAGCACCACGCATCTCAAGCCTAGCATCTGAGATGTACTCTCAAATAACAAAAGGCAAATACCAACACATAGAAGTAAGCAACGACTTCGACTTTTTCATCTACGATGAGGGCAAAAAGTACCCCATAGAACGCTTCAGCGGTGGAGAAATAGACCTAGCAAACTTAGTACTTCGCATAGCCATCTCAAAAACGCTTACAGAACTAAGCGGTGCAAGTTCCATTGGTTTCTTAGCGTTTGATGAAGTCTTCGGAAGTCAAGATGAAGCAAGACGTATGGAAATACTAGAAGCGTTTCACACCATCAAAGAGCAATACAGACAAATATTTTTGATATCTCATGAGATGGAGATAAAAGAGATGTTTGAGCGGGTTGTGGAGCTTTAAAAGAAAAGGAATTAGATGTCTATTCATATAAAAAAAATAAATCGTTTTACTTCATTTTGTGGTCTTGACAATGTAACATGTGATGAAGAGTTTCAAAACTATAATGTTATTTTTGCAAATAATGGGTCGGGCAAAACCTCTGTAACAAGAGCATTAGAATTATTAATACAAAAAAACACCCATATTTCAAAATATCAAAGTATAAACTCACAAATTGCACCAAGTATAGAATTTGAGTTGTCAGATAGAATACTAAACATTAATGATTCAACAAATTTACCTATTCTTCCATTTAATATTGAAGTTTATAACAGTGATTTTCTACAATATAATGCACCTTTAAGCTCAGAATTTGGACTTAAAAAACTTGATGATGAAACAATAGTCTTGGAAGGTTCAGCAATTGGAGAGGAAACTAAAGAGATTGAAGAGTTAAATAAGCAGAAAATCAAATTAGAAGATAAAATAAGTCGAATTGGAAATATTAGAGACATTGAAAATCTTGATGAAAATTCTGATATAAGAAAAGAACAAATTAAAACTTTAATAGCTATAAAAGATATTGAAAAAATAAGAAAAAATATCACATCAAGTTCTATTCAAATAAAAGCAGAGGATTTTGAAATAATATCTGATGAATTAAATGATATTTCAAAATATAATTATGATGAAAAGAAACTAGTAGATGCACAAAAAGAATTTGACGATTTAAACGAAGCTATAAAAGAATTCGACAGTTTAACTGAAATTCAAATAGCTAGTTTAGTTCAGTTAAATAACAAAACTAATATTGACTCTTTATTTGATTTTGATATGGAAAAAGAAGCAGGGCAAGTTAGTGAAAAGATAAAAGCTCATATTCTAAAAGTTGGTGAACAGTTTGTTAAAGATGGAAGAAAAATTATTAAAGATATTTTATGTCCATTTTGTAATCAACCAATAAAAAATGGAATTTTAGATGAATATACCAATTATTTTAATGAAGCAGTAAATAACTTCGATAATTTGTCACAAAAACTAGAAATAGATACAAGGAATGAATTAGAAAAATGGAATGAATGTAAGAATCAAATTTTAGAACAGTTTCAAAAATTCAAGCCTTTCTTAGATGACTTTGAAGCAAATAACATTACTCTTACTAATAGTATTGATGAAATTATAAAACAAACAAAACACCTCAAAGAGTTAATTGCTGATAAAAAAGGTATTAATAATCAGGAACAATACGGCAAGCAATTCATAGACATATACGCTAGTTTTGGTAAAGTAAACAAAATCATTGATTTAACGATAGAAATATTAGAAAGTAAAAAAGAGCAAGAATATAATTTAAAAGTCAAAAAGCAAGAATTCAAAAATATAAAAATTCAAAAAGCTAAAAAAGATAGTTTCAATTATCAAAAAACAAAAACTGAAAGTTTAGAAAAAATAAAAAGTTTAGAAAATGAATTTCTAAGTTTAGACGAAACCCTTGTAAGTATTAAATTGAAAATACAAGAATTACAAAATAAACGAAGACCAGATGTTCAGCAAATAAATCTTTACTTAAAAGCTTTAAATCTATCAAAGTATTCCGTAAATGAAGATTATAAAATCACTATTAGTTCATCATCTATTATTGAAAATGACAACTTGAGATTGGTATTAAGTGAGGGAGAGAAAACTACAATAACTTTTGCTTATTTTTTAGCTCGATTAAAGCTATTTTATAACAAATCATCTTTAAAAAATTTAGTAATAGTAATTGATGATCCTATATCAAGTTTAGACGAGCACAGAGTTTATAATACATCATATATAGTCTCTAAAATAAATCAAGAAATTGCAGGAGAAATTTTAGATAGAAAGGATGACAAAGCACAAGTTTTTGTATTGACACACAGTCATCTCTTTATGACAAATATAATCAGAATTTTAGGTAAAAATACTTCTTATTTTCAATTAGACAGACAAGATAATTTAATAAATTTTATTTCTAAAAATAAAGTTGCAGGGTATTTTGATACATTTTATTTATTACTATTTAAAGAAATTTTAACGTTTGCAGAAAACTCTACAATTAATGAAAATTTTAATGAATCAATTAACTATGGTAATAAAATTAGAATATTAATTGAAAGTTTTATGAAAACAAATTTTATAAGTAAATTTATAGAACAAGAATATAAAAATCAAAGTTCTTTTGATCTTGAAAAACTTCGAGTTATAATACAAAAAATTTCATCTTCAAATGTAACACATATATTTGCTAATTCATATTTCGAAGAAAGTGAATATAAAATAACTAACGATAAAGATTTGGAATTAAAACTCGATAGTGTAGTAAAGGGTTTACACATGGATAGTCATGGAAGTATCGCAGATTTTTATAATCAATATAAATTATCAATTTTTGAAGTACAGAAGCTTGCAAAAATCACCATCAATGTCATGACAGCATTGAACCCAAACCAAACTTATTTTTATATTGAAGCATCAAAAAATTGAAAAGTATAAAAAGAATATTTATTTTTAACCTAAAAATATATTTATGACCCTCTCAAAATCCCTTTACACCCGTGGCATCCAATGCCCAAAAGCACTTTGGTTAAAAAAGCACAAATCCTCTGTGCTTACACCTACAGATGCATCTGCTGAGGCTGTTTTTGAAACTGGTAATGCTGTAGGAGCTTTGGCTTGTGAGCTTTTTCCCGCGGGAAAAAAAGTAGAGTTTTCAAGAGAACATGATGAGATGCTATCCACAACTGAACAATACATGGAAGACGGAATGCCAAACATCTACGAGGCTACATTTTCTTACGATGGCATCTTGGTGATGGTTGACATACTCCGCGTAGATGCAGACGGTGTTAGCATCTACGAGGTCAAAAGCTCCACATCTGTAAAGGACATATATATTCACGATGTGTCTATTCAGCACTATGTTTTACGCTCTCTTGGCTTCAATGTCAAAAGTGCAAATGTTATCCACATAAACAGCTCTTACATCAGAGGTGATGAGTTAGACATAAACGAGCTTTTTTCTGTGGTAGATGTCAGCCAAGACGTACTTGAACTTCAAGCAAATATTCCACATGTTTTAGAAGAGTTTGAGAACTACCTGAGCGACAAAACCAATGAACCAGACATCGACATAGGCAAGCAGTGTAAAAACCCTTATGAGTGTGATGCACTCCACTACTGCTGGAGAGTTCAAAGAGGTATCCCTGAGTACTCGGTATTTAACATTTTCAACCTTGGAAGTAAAAAGCAAGTCGAGCTTTACGAACAAGGCATAGTAGACATAAAAGACATACCCGATTCTTTTGATATGACAGCCAAACAAGCTGGGGCGGTCAGCAACTATAAATCTGGCGTCACACACATAGATAAAGTTGCCATAGAAGAGTTTTTAAGCACCCTCACCTATCCAGTGTACCATTTGGACTTTGAGACCTTTCAACAAGCCGTACCAGAGTTTAAAGGAATAAGTCCTTTTATGCAGATACCGTTTCAGTATTCACTGCACATAGAGCATGAGGACGGCAGACTTGAACATATGGAATTTTTAGCACCTGACGGCATCGACCCAAGAGAGCATCTGGCACGTAAACTCTGCCAAGACATACCACGTAATGTAACAGTCCTAGCGTACAACATGGGCTTTGAAAAAGGTGTCATAAAAAAGCTGGCGTCTACCTACCCTGAGCTGAGTGAGCATCTACTAAATATTCATGACAACATAAAAGACCTCATGACACCGTTCCAGCAAAAACATTATGTAACTCCAAGCATGAATGGAAGCTACTCCATAAAGTACGTACTACCTGCCCTAGTCCCTCAGATGCAAGATGCATACAAAGAGCTAGACGGAGTACAAAACGGAAGCCAAGCCATGAGTGCATTTGCCAACATGTCAAAGCTAGATGCAGAGGATAAAGAGAAGATGAGGAATGCACTTTTGGAGTATTGTGAGTTGGATACTTTGGCTATGGTTCGGGTGTTGGGGAGACTGAAGGAAGTTGTGAATAAATAAACTTTTCATTCTGTCATACTTTTAAATCAAAACCTTTTTTTGTGCCATGATACATAAAAGTATCTAGGATTTGTTATGAATGATATATCAGTTATAAACGAAGAGACTATTAAAAACAAGATTTACTCTATACGTGGATTCCAAGTTATGCTTGATAGAGATTTAGCAGAGCTTTATGGAGTTGAATCCAAAAGATTAAATGAGCAAGTAAAAAGAAATATAGATAGATTTCCCAATGAATTTATGTTTCAACTTACAAAGAATGAGCTAGAAAATTGGAAGTCGCAATTTGCGACTTCCAATAGAGAAACAATGGGGCTTAGGAAATTACCTTTTGCTTTTACTGAGCAAGGTGTTTCTATGTTGTCAGCTGTACTAAAAAGCGATATTGCCGTATCAGTCAGCATTAGTATTATGAAAAGTTTTGTTCAAATGAGAAAATTCATGTCTAACAATGCTTTAGTATTTCAAAGGCTAGATTCACTAGAACAAAAGCAATTCAAAACCGATGAAAAGGTAGATGCTATCTTAGATGCCATAGAGAGTAAGGAGCTAAAACCAAAACAAGGTATCTTTTACGATGGACAGGTTTATGATGCTTATGTGTTTGTATCTGACCTTATAAAAAGTGCAAAGAAAAGCATAGTCTTGGTAGACAACTATTGCGACGAGAGTGTACTTACCCTGCTCTCAAAAAGAGATGCTGATGTAAAAGCTTGCATCTACACAAAGAATATCACTAAAGAGCTACAACTAGACCTTAAAAGACACAACACTCAGTACCAAAAAATAGAACTAAAAAAGTTTGATTCATCACATGATAGATTTCTCATACTTGATGACAAAGATGTTTACCACATCGGAGCTAGTTTAAAAGACCTTGGTAAAAAGTGGTTTGCTTTTTCAAAGCTTGATCTGGACGCTTTAGATATTTTAATGAAGTTATACAGTTAATATAAAACATGTTAATTAATGATTTACATATGACTGATAGCATAGTGAATATAGAGTAAATAAAAGGAATCGTAAATGATACACAAAAATTTTTTTTCAAAACGTTCTGTACTTTTAATATTATTAACAAGTAGTGCATTTAATCCTCTTTTAGCACTTCAACATGAGCCATACTCGATAGTTAAAAACACTCTACAAATCTCAAATGTAAAGATTGATATAAGAAATATACTTATAGGCAAAGGTCTTGACAAAGATATCGCTATCAGTAAAACCAACAAACTTTTTTTTAACCATAAACATACAGCAAATACACTTTCTGATCTATACAACTATCCGGAGATATTTATTTCTAAAGAGAAACTAAACGATGTACTTGCAACATATGCACTATATGAAAAACATTTAGATTTAAGCTCTTATAACTCTCTAGTTAGTTTAGCGCAAACTGTTTCATTGCAGTCATTAAGCACTAAACACTTAAACACACTCAAACATCTAGCAGCTACTCCATAAAGTACGTATTACCTGTTTATTTGTAAAAAACTTCTCACTGCATTTTTAAATCCATCTGGATTTTCTATCATGCTCATGTGTCCACTATTGCTTAAACTCACAAGCGTTGAGTTTTTTATTATATTTTCTTTGATTTTTTTATCTTAGAACCTTTTTTGTAAAAATGGTCATACTGGTTTAATGTCAACATATTAGCTTTAAGAAAAGGATGTCCTAAACACACTCACCTTTAAAATATTTCTTTAGTAAAAATGGCGGTATAACCGTTGTAATGATTATCACAAATATAAGCATTGCATAGATTTCATTCGGCAAGATTTCGTTTACTCTGCCCATCTCGGCAAATATCAAACCCACCTCGCCTCTTGGTATCATAGATATTCCTATTATTACATTGTTTCTGACACACTTTTGAATAATGAAAAATGCACCTACAAACTTACTGAAAAAAGCAATAAATACAAAAGATATTCCCATAAACCAAAACGAAGAAGATGAAAAGTCTATGACAGTCAAATCCATAGAGAGACCAACCATAACAAAAAATATAGGTGTAAATATTTGAATAATTGGTCTCATGTTTATTTGTACTTCGTGGAGAAGTTTATCATTTGTACTTAAAAATGCACCAAATGGCAAGAAAAATCTTCTTGAAAGAGCTATACCTGCCGCAAAAGAACCTAAAATAGCAGGTGCTCCAACTAAATGTGACAAGTATGCAAAAAGTAAAATAAGTGAGATTATAATAGTTGGAATATAGCCAGGCACCAAATCTTTACCATGAAATTTATGTATTATATATGAGAGTGTTTTAGCTAAAATCGGAGCTAAGATTAAAAATGTCAGAACCATACCGGCTACTGATAAAGTATGGTTAAAATTAGCTTCATGAGAGATTGAAAAATCGTAGATAAATACAAGTAATATAATACCTATAACATCATCAATTACCGCCGCACCAATCACAATTTGAGCTATATTTGTATTTTGCATATGTATATCTTTTAAAACTCTAACCGTGATACCAATACTCGTTGCGGTAAGCGTTCCAGCTATAAACAGAGATATATCAAATGACAACTCAAAAAGATAATATGCTACAGAAAACCCAAATACTAAAGGTAAAACAACCCCAAGAATTGCCACAATAAGCGATTTGGTTCCTGCATCTTTTAAACGAGCGAAATCTGTTTCCAGTCCAACTTCAAAAAGAAGTAATATAATCCCGATCTCTGCTAAAATTTTAAGTATCTCATTTGGCTCAACAAGACCTAAAATAGATGAACCAAGAACAATTCCCGCGAACACTTCACCAAGAACAGACGGTACACCAAATCTTGCAAACAACTCACCCAAAATTCTTGATACAATTAAAATTAAAAACAGCGTTAAAATAAAGTCATGCGCTTCCATGCATTATTATACTACTTTCTCAACATAGTTATCAAAATCATATATTAGTCCTAACATTGTATTAACACAAATACTATATCATTACTCTAACAAATAATAGAGGAAACTCTTACAAGGACAAAAAAATGAAAATAAAATTTTTAACGATAGCTAGTTTGTTGGTATTAGCTCTAGCTTCAACAAGCTTATCTGCTCAACAAAAACCGTTTCTTATTCATGGACAACTACCACATATTACTGGTACTATAATGCAGTTATGGGATGATGAAGATTTAGCTCTAAGCCTTGAACAAAAAACAAAACTAAAAGAGATTAGAATAAGAACAGTTGGTGGTCTTGCAACTATAAAAGGTGAAGTTTTTCCTTTAGAAGCTGAGATAGTTAAAGCAAGTTCAAATGGTGCAAACCCAGATAGTTTAGAAGATTCTCTTCAAAAGTTAGCAGAACTAAGAGCTGAGGCTACGATGCTTCATCTTCGTTGTCTTTACGACACAAGAAACATCCTAACTAAAAAACAGCTTCAACTTATAGAGTAATCTACAAGACATGCATCTCCATATCATCCAATTCATCAAGAGTTGGTTGACTCAACTTTGCACGACACCCATTGATCTCTTCTTTTAAGTGTTGATCTATATAGCAATTATCGCGGATTGCTGAATATATTCCGATATCAATAGTTTCTTCATACTTGATAAAAACATCGAAGATATCATTTATTATTTTCAAATTATCAGTTTCTTTTGCAACACTGATAATATGCGCTCTGTCTCTCCACAACTCCGATAAAGAATCTCTTTTAATAATTGCGTCTACAGCTTCTTCCATCTCGTGTATATAATGCAAATGCATAGCGTATCCTTTTATATTCTCTTCTCTTCTTTTCTCTTTTAATTATTTTATCTGGAATGTCCCCTATAAACTAGACAATTACTTAACCAGTAAAAACCTACTTTTTTAAAGACTTTTCATTATATCTTTTTTCAAACTCATTTGGTGAAATATAATCTAAATAACTGTGTCTTCTTTTCGAATTGTAGAACATCTCTATATATTCAAATATTTTGGATGCTGCAATTTCTCTCGTTAAAAATATCTGTTTTCTGACTAGCTCTTTTTTAAGAGTTTTAAAAAAACTCTCAGCAACAGCATTATCATAACAGTTGCCTCGTCTGCTCATACTCAGAATAATATTATGTTCTTTTGCAAACTTTTTATACTCATAAGAGCTATATTGGCTTCCTTGATCTGAATGAAGAATTACCTTACCATCTTTACTTAGCCTTGCAACTGCCATTTTAAGTGCGCTTATAATTAGAGATGTAGTTTGACGGTGCCCAGTTGACCAACCTATGATTTTTCTACTATACAAATCTATAACAGTAGCTAAAAATATCCATCCCTCTTTAGTTCTAATATAAGTTATATCACTAACCCATGTGTCATTTGGCTTTCCTGATATGAAACACTGGTGTAAATGGTTTGGATGTGCTTTGTGAACTGGACCAGCTTTAGAGTATGGCTTGCGTTTATAAGTACCAACACCGTAGAGCTTGGCTTCACTCATAAGTCTAGCTACTCTTTTTTTATTTACATGTATTCCTAGCTCTTTTAAATCTTTATGGATATTTCTATGACCATAAACTCCATTTGATTCTTTATAAGCCTCTTTTATTTGAATAAGCAATTCTTGATTCTCAAGCTCTCTATTTGAAATAGGTTGATTAAGCCACTGATAATATCCGCTTCTGTGTACTTGCATTACTTTACACAGTCTATGCACTGCATAAAATTGACTATACTCTTTAATAAAAGAGTATTTTAGTTTGTGTGGCTTGCAAAGTACACCGCGGCCTTTTTTAGAATATCCCTCTCTTCAGTAACTCGCTTTAGTTCTTTCTGGAGCTTCTTTATCTCTGCTTGAGATTCATCTAATATTTGATGTTTTTGGATTGCTTGAGGTGACTCTAGTCGTTTTATCCAATTTCTGAGTGAATCTGGATGCACACCTAATCTTTCAGCTGTATCAGATATGCTATAACCATTTTTAGTAACTTGTTTTACAGCCTCTATTCTAAACTCTTCACTATAAACTACTCTTGCCATTTTTAACCCTATTAAATCTCATAATGCTTTGGCATTATTCTATCTAAATTACTGAATTAATTAGTGTCTAGTTTATAGGGGACATTCCAATCTATATATATTATTTTTTACAATATTGTTTTTAAAGTAGTTAATAATATTTATATTTAAAAGCAAATATTAAAATGTTTCATAATCAGATACAATAATGTTAAACTACCGTTATGAAAAATATTGAGAAGATCCTCCATAAAGATGAGTCTGTTTTAGTTAAAGCAGACATCTCTAAAACTTTTTATACATCTATTGCTTTACTATATATGTTGGGGTTTGTTCTGCTTTTTATAGGTTACGAGTATGAGATAGGTGTCATCGGTGCTGTCTTAGTCATACGAACTTTCTACGTTAACCTCCAAGAGATAAAAGAGAAAAAATCATACAACTGTTTACTTACTCAAAACAGGCTCATCATAGTTAAAGGTCATAAGATAAAAGAGATTTTTCCTATAAACCTTGAAGATATAAGAACTATATATATTAAACCAATAAACCAAAGACTAAAACACATCTTAGATGTTGGTACTATCGAAGTTATTACTACATCCGGTGGTCGATATGTGATTCAAAATATAAAAGAACCATACCTCTACCATAAAGCTATTATTGGCGATGTTGTAAGTGCTACACACTACTCAAATAAAAATAAAGAAAAGAACAGATAATGTCACTAAAAGATAAAGAAAAATGGGATACTAAGTATCTCGAAAAAAGCCAACTGCTAAGACCAAGACAAGCCAGTAAAAATCTACAAGACAACATCGTACACTGCAAAGGGACTAAGGCTCTTGACTTAGCTTGTGGCTCAGGACGAAACAGTATCTTCTTGGCTGAGTGTGGTTTTGAGGTAGATGCATTTGATATTGCCGAAGCAGCTATAAAAGCGCTAGAAGCTGATGCGCGTACTAGAAACCTTCTCTCTAAGATAAATGCTACTCAAGTTGATTTAGATACACACAATATCAAAGAAAACTACTATGACATTATCGTTATGGCTAACTTTCTTGATAGAAAAGTTTTAGCATCAGCAATGAACGCACTTAAAAAATATGGGGTACTTTTTGTTGAGACATATATGCTCAGTGATGAAAACGAAAAACAATCAGACACAAACAACTTACTAAAGAGCCAAGAGCTTAGAGAGATGCTAGATGACTCGTGGGAAGTTCTATACTATGATGAGTTTGAAAATGAGGACTACGAGATATACAAGATGAAAAAACAAGCACTGCTAGCAAAAAAGATAAACTAATCAAACTACAACCACTCTCGTATGCTATACTTCCATCTATATAAACTAAGGCTATGTCGTGCAAAACCCATCAAGTAAAACACAAAAATTCATCCTAAAATTTTTCCCTGAGATCATGATAAAAGGCTCTTCAGCAAGAAGACAAATGACAGGACAACTCTATACAAACCTAGTCACTTTACTAGAACGCATAGATGCAGATATAAAAGTAAGAAAGTATTCTGACAAGATCGAAGTCCTAACACCCATCAGTGCACTGCCTGAAGTTAGAATAACTCTTATTAACACTCCTGGAATCGAGCAGATTCTTGAAGTCTTACAGTTCGACAACCTCGATACACTTGATAAGATTAAACACAAAGTCGGTGTAATAGTAGCCAAGAGTTTAGAAGATAAGACCTTTGCAGTAAGAGCAAAGCGTTCAGGTACACATACTTTTAAGTCTACGGAGCTTGAGAGCACGGTTGGCGGTTATCTTCTGGCACACACAGATGCTAAAAAAGTTGATCTTCACAACCCTGATGTAACTGTGAGAATTGAGCTGATTGAGAGTCAGTTAAATATTATTACTACAAAGTACAAAGGTCTAAGCGGCTTTCCTATCGGTACGCAAGGCGATATTTTATCTTTGATGTCGGGAGGATTTGACTCGACAGTAGCATCCTACTTCACGATGAAAAGAGGAATAAAAACACACTTTATATTTTTCAACCTTGGCGGAATGGCACATGAAATCGGAGTCAAACAAGTAGCCCTTTACCTGTGGTCAAAGTTTGGCTCATCTCATAGAGTTAAGTTTATATCTGTACCTTTTGATGATGTCCTTACTGAGATTTTTCGCTCTACAGCACCGACATATATGGGAGTCACGCTTAAACGCCTAATGCTTATGGCATCTGAAAAGGTAGCCGACTCACTTGAGATAGATGCACTCCTTACAGGTGAGAGTGTCGCACAAGTATCATCACAGACACTTAGAAACCTTGCAATAATCGACCAAGCAAGTAACAAGCTCATACTGCGTCCACTCTCAACCATGAATAAACCAGAGATTATGGCTATAGCAGACGACATCGGAACACGCCATTTTGCAGAAAGCATGCCTGAGTACTGCGGTGTAATCTCCCAAAATCCTATCACTCACGGCTCTTTTAAACGTATGGAAAGAGAAGCTAAAAAGTTTAACTATGAAGTGCTGGATAAGGCAGTAGAAGATGCACAGCATATCTATGTGGATGAGATAGTTGACGACATCAGTAATCAAGCTCCCATAGAAGTTGTAAGTGACTTAACGCAGGGTAATTTTGTAGTCATAGATATACGAGCGGAAGATGTCTGCATAGAAACATCATGTGAGTGTATAAAAATACCGTTTCATAAACTCAAAACCGAGTTCGAGAAACTTCCACAAGATAAAGAGTACCTGCTCTACTGTGAAAAAGGTATCATGAGTCAACTACATGCACAGTATCTAAGAGATGCCAAAAAAAGTGAAAACGTCAGGGTTTATAGACCTTTATAATAACACCCTATATTCAGGGTGTATTTTTTTTTAAACTTCAATAAAAATGCTTTAAGTACAATAGTAAAAATAAATATTAAATAAGGCTATTTATGAAAACTATACAGCTATTAATGCTTCTACTTGGAGCGATAACTCTTAGTGCGCAAGAGATACAAAATGATTATAAAAAATGCGGAAGTGAAATGAAAATTCAAAAGGCTAAGCAGGAAAATGCAAAAGATGAAGCCAAAAACTCTGTTGACTCTAGGTTTTCACCTAAGGCTTACCAAAAAACAGATTGGACTAGAGAAATACCAACCGATAATCATGACTATCCAAGAGGTAAAATCAGAACTCATTAAAAGTTTTATTTGGATATTGTACAATACGCAAAATATCTACAAGGTTACATGTTATGCACGAACAAATCATAGATGCACTAAAAGAGCAATACCCCAGAGACTTACGAAAACAAGTTGTAAAGTCTATACTTAGAAACGAAAAAAGTGATGATAAAGAAGCCCTAAAATCTTCATACAATATTCTAAACAAAATATTTTCATATATTATGAGTGAATTAAACTGGAGCATATCTAACAACACAAATGACTGGGATGAAACTCCACTTAAAATCCTTATAGAAGTATTTCCTAAAATAGAGACTACAAAATGGTTCAAAGACCAACAGCTTAGCGTTAGTAAGAGTATAAAGTTAGAGGGTCACTTCAACTAAAATGACTATATTTTTTAAACTATTTTTTACATCTATACTCTTATCAATACTCTTACAAGCTTCATCATTCGACGTAAAAAAAATGCAACAAGATTTTCATGATGAAGTTGTTTTAAAACCTCTCTATATTAAGCACAACGATAAGGCTCTTGTTGATAAAGCTGTTAAAGATAGAGCCAAAAAGTTTCGTATATATAACCAATACTGGGAAAAAGCTAAAAAACAGCTCTGGAAAAAGCGAAACTATCTTTCTCATTCTCAGTTTATGACTTTGGTTGACCTATCTAAACAAGTACTTATTGTAGTTTTATGGGACGAAACAGCAAAGGACTTCTATCCTATAGGCTTTGATTTTATCGCTAGTGGAAACATCAAAAGAGAAGTAGAAGTAACAAACGGTGATGCCCACTACTTTAAAACACCTGCAGGATTTTTTGGCATCAAGAGTGGATGGCGCTCTGATGGAGAGATATATAAAGACAACATCACGATGCCATACGGTAAGAAAGACAGATTTATCTTTTACTTTGGTGAGCAAAAAGGTCTTCGCTATAACTCATTTGATGAGAACAATACAAAAATAACAGATCCTAAAAAGTACAAACTCATAACTGACAAACTAAAATTTGCCATGCATGCGCACGTCAGCACTGCGCCATTGGGTAGCCCTCAGTCACACGGATGCATACGCATGAGTAATGAGCTAAATCTATATCTAGATAACAACCTAGTATTTTTCAAGCATCTCTACGATGGGAAAAAATGGATTCATCCATACAAAAAACCGCCAGCTAAGCCAAACAATCATGAACTAGCAGGTGAATATATGCTGATCTTAAACAAAGTTTATTAGCCAAGGACAATCTGAATGCACATAGACCTGACACGAGGTGTCATCAAAGAGCATATTATAAAACTTGCAGTACCGGCTGTCATAGGCTACTTCTTTCACACAATGTTTAATGTTACAGATACTATTTTTGCGGGGATGATATCTACTCAAGCTCTTGCTGCACTCTCGCTATCAGGATCTATATTTTTTATGGTTTTGGCTATAGGCATTGGTATGAGTGAAGCAGTAACTTCTCTAGTGGGAAATGCTTTTGGTAAAAAAGACATAAAAAAAGCCGAGCAGATTGTTCTAAACTCCTTAGTATTTGCCATTATTCTTTCTATATTTTTAATTATAATTGGACTTTTTGGTGTTCCTTACTTAGTAGTTGCACTCGGTGATCCTTCTTATGTTGCTGAAACTTACGAGTACATCAACCCGATCTTGTATGGATCTTTTCTCTTCATAGTAGCTTTCTTTTTAAATGCCATACTAAATGCAACCGGTGACACTATATCATTTAGAAATATCTTGATATTCACTGCCATTTTGAATGTTTTTTTAGACTACATCTTCATAATAGAGTTTCAATTAGGTGTTAGTGCCATAGCTTATGCGACACTTATATCCGAGGGGATTACGGTTTTATACCTCTTTTACAAAGTTAGAAGAACAAAAATCTGGTGTGGTTGTAGTAAATTAAAGCTAAATATAGACATAATGAAAGAGCTTCTAAAACAAGGTTTTCCACCAAGTATAAACATGTTTATGATGGCATTTGGTATGTATATCATCACTTACTTTGTAGCACCTTTTGGTAAAGAAGCAGTTGGAGCATTTGGTATAGGAATGAGAATAGAGCAAATCTTTCTTATGCCTGTAGTTGGGATAAATATCGCTGTTCTTTCCATAATTTCTCAAAACAATGGAGCTAAAACTTTTAGTCGTATTCCTGAGACCGTAAAACTTGCAATTGCTTATGGATGGATGATATCCACTCTAGGAGTGGCATCGTTTTTTATATTTGGAGAGTTTTTAGCTTCACTTATGACATCTGATCCTTTAGTTATAAAACAAGCTGCATTATATCTTCGTATTGCCGGACTTGCTTCCTATGGGTTTGTAGTTATCTTTGTCTATATAGGGATGCTTCAAGGTATAGCAAAACCGGCCGTTATCTTTCCAGTAAGTGTCTACAGACAGCTCATTGCTCCTATTATTGTGTTTAGTGCTTTAAGCTATTTTAATTTTGGAATATTTTCTATGTGGGTGGGACTAGACTTGATTATCTTTAGTTCAGCCCTATATCTGTGGTGGTATGGAGAGAAGAAACTAAAGCTTCTCTCGCACTAACTCTTTTAACTCTCTAATCTCTAACTGTAACGCTTTTAGTTGCAGGGCTGTATGATCTTCATGAGTATGAATCTCTTCTACTACACAACTAGTTTCATCTTTATTTATCTCAGCCATAGCATCTACTACCACGGCTACAATTAGGTTTATCATGATAAATGTCACCATGAATATAAACGGTATGAAGAACGTCCAAGCATACGGATGAACTTCCATTATAGGTCTTACTATTCCCATAGACCAAGACTCTAAGGTCATAACCTGAAAGAGTGTGTAAAACGACTCTCCTAAAGTACCAAACCATAAAGGAAAACTCTCGCTGTATAGTTGAGTTGCCATGATTGCAAAGATGTAAAACAACAGCATTAAGAGTCCAGCGATAGAAAGCATCCCAGGAATAACACTCACAAGAGCCATAACAATCTTTCGCATCTGTGGAACAACTGTGATAAGTCTCAAAAGCCTTATTACTCTTAGGATTCTGAATATCTCAAATCCTCCAGTTGAAGGTACCAAAGAAATCGCTACGATGGCAAAGTCAAAAAGACTCCATGTATCTTTAAAAAACGAGACTCTATGAGCATAGATGCGAAGCATTATCTCTAAAGTAAAGATTGTGATTACCAGTTTGTCAAATATATGAATAATAGAGCCGTAACTCTCCATAAAACCTTTAGAAGTCTCAAAACCCATAGTAATACCATTGATGATAATCAAGGCTATTATGAAGTTTTGAAACTTACTATTTTCAACAAAGTTTTTAATATTTTCTTGCATTAAAAATCCTTCAAATTAAAATTTGATTGGGATTCTATCAGAGAAATATAAACTCTTAAACATTAAATTTAAAAACATAAGAGATACTTGAATCACTCTAAGCTATAATTGAATATAGAACCTATACTAAAGGGGTCGTCATGAAGTTAGAATACGTTGGTAATAAACCTGTTATCAGTGCCAGAGGTGTCGACTTTAGTATAGGTAAAGAGGACAAGTACGTCTACATAGAAGCGGCAGCTCAGATGCTTGATTTTTTAGGAAAACTTGAAAAAACCACCAAACTTACTATAAATCCAAGAGAGAATATAGATGAAGAAAAAATATTTAAAGTTCTACACAAATACAGACCTGATTTTGACAAGTTTTTTAGTGATAGCGTCTGGGCATATAAAAATAAGATAGATGCAGAGATTTCAGATGTAGATAGTCATGACAGACTAAATAACATAGAAAAAGAAGTTTTAAAAAACAACCTCTCTTATATGAAAGATTACAGAATTCAACGTGCAACAAACAAACTGGTCTATGAAGAACTTATAAATGCTTGTGTAGATATCATTCGTAAAAAAGGTATATCAGAAATAACTATGCCATTTTCTCTTTCGTTTGTTCATGTTGCAAAATCATTTGATAGTTCTCTTACTCGAATCAATCGAGCAGTAGTAGCTAAAGTTGAAGTTATGCTTGATAAAGAAGACCCATATACAAGACTAAATATTGTTGGTTTTGGAAATATTTAAATACTATATATTTTTATCTACACTCAGCTATAATTCGCCCAAACCTACAAGGGAACTATTTTATGGATGTGAAAATCAAAAAACCTAGAAAAAGATACTTTGACAATGTCAGTGTCGGAAAACGTACTAAGCAAGTAGTTTACTCTTGCGAGCAACACGATAAAGCAGCAATGTTTGAGCAATTTATAAAAAACAGTGAGTCTAAGCAAACTGCAGTTCTTGTAAAAAGTAAGCGTAATGCAGATGCACTAAGTGCATACCTTAAAACAAAAGATATTCAAGCTCCAGCAATACATGGCAATCTTAGAATCCAGCAGATTGAAGAAGCTGGTAAAGCTTTTAATGCATCTGAGATAAATATTATTATAACAACGGACATGATTTTAAAATCACTTGAACTGACAAATATACAACGAATCGTAAACTATGATCTTCCTATTCAGCAAGAAGAGTATTTCATTCGTTTAGCGTATGTAGATGAAGTTGGAGAAGCTATCTCATTCGTTGCTCCAGATGAAGAAGGAATGTTGCAAATTATAGAGTTTAAGATGAAGCTTGAAATACCTGAAGAAGAAATAGCTGGTTTTATTCCTACAGAGATAAGTGAAAAAGACTCAAAATCTCAAAAAAACCAAAAGAAAAAACCTAGACATCGTAAGAAAAAACAAAAAGAAGAGAGTCAAAGCACTAAGGAATCTTAGGTCTATTCAAAGGTACACGCGCTGATTTAAATACACATAAAAAAGCCCTTATGTTATACTTACTAAAATCAAAACCTTCTAAAGGCAAACGTATGAAAAAAATAATACTCTCCATCATCTTACTAAGCAGTTTTCTTGCTGCAAGTGACTATTCTCGAGCAAATGACGCAGCTGCTAAAGCTATGGATAAACTAGACTGTGACTTTGAAGACTGCCCTAAACCAGCTCCAAAACCGGAAGTAATCATACAAGAAAAGGTTATTGTAGTAGAAAAACCTGTTCTAGTTGAGAAAGTTATTGTCAAAGAAAAAGTTATTATTATAGATAGACCAGCAGCTTCTAAAACAAAACTTTTTATGGGGCCGAGTGTTGATGGTTATGCTTTAGACATCTGCTATACATGGGGTGGAAGCTGTGGAAAGCCTGCGGCAGATGCGTACTGCCGTTTAATGGAATATAGTAGTTCAGTATCTCATGTAGTTAAAAACGATACTCCGCCTACAAAAATCATTAGCAGTGGTAGAGTTTGTGATGGCTGGTACTGCGATAGAATCAGTGAAGTTACCTGCACAAAATAAGGTAATTGTGTAAAGTAAGCAGTAGATTATGGAAATCACACTCAACCATACTATTATTCCCCTATATGAGAAGGTATTTGGCTTTTAGTTTTTAAAAGTATTGGAAGATTAACACTCGTTATGGTGGACGAAGAGTCTACTTTAAAGATGAAAATGAACATGTTTTAGAGATTCTTACGCAATATTATGTGATTGACTAGTATAAAAAATATTAATATTTGTTAAAGTTTAATTCCATTATACTTATCTTACTTATAAAGGACAACTAATGGAAGGACAAGACTTAGACCCAAATGCAATTGAATACTCCAAATACAGTATTCATATAGTTGAAGACAGTCCTCTTGTCATCACAGCACTCCTAAATGTTTTAGAACCAAAAAACTACATAATCAACTCTTCTTCAAATGGCAAAGAAGCTCTTGAAGCCATTAACAACAACAAACCTGATCTTATAATCTTAGATGTTGAGATGCCAATTATGAATGGTTACGAGACGATAACTAAACTCAAAGAAAACAAAAAAACTCAAAATATTCCTGTAATCTTTCTTACATCTCTTACAAAACCTGATGTTATAAAAAAGATATTTAACCTTGGAGCATCTGACTATATCTCAAAACCATTTGTAGCTGAAGAGATGCTAGCTAGGGTTGAGAAAGAGATCAAAAACATAATGCTGCAAACACTCTTAAAAGAGAAGATGTCAAAACTAGCTGAGCTACTATCTGTAGATGCACTTACAAAAGCTTCAAATAAGATGCATATGACATCTATCATCAAAACTAATCTGAAAAAAATCAGAGATGGACAGATAAAGTCATTTTCTCTTATGTATATCGATGTTGATGATTTCAACGCTTTCATTAGAGCCAATGGAATCAATGCTACAGATGCTACTATTAAAAAAATAGCGATGATTATAAAACGCTCTATTCGTGATAAAGACATACTCGCTCACTGGCATGGAGATAAGTTTATGATAAGTTTTGCTCAAATCTCAAAAGATGAGCTTGATGACACCGCTAAAGCAATCAGAGACAAAATATCAAAAGCACCTTTTGGTTTAAATGGGCATCTAACCTGTTCTATATCAATAGTAGAAATAACAAGCGATGAAAATATTAATACAATTATAGATAAGCTTCAAAATAGCATAAAACTCTCAAAAGAAACAAATAAAGGCTCCATCGTTAAAATTATGGATTGTGATATTTAACTTCCTACATCTTAAACCATTCTAAGCTAAAAAAAACTTTTTAAATCAATAAGTCATTTAAAACATTCCGTAGATACAATTGCTAAAAATAATAGGAATAGATTATGAGTAATATTACAAAAGAAGAAAAAATCAAAGGTACTTTTTTCGGAGCGATAGTAGCTGATGCACTCTGCTTAGGTAGTCATTATGAATATGACGCCAAAAAAATATACCAAGCCTACGGAGAAAAACCCATAGAAAAGTTCATGTCACCAGGTGAGATGATGGGTGGTCAAACTCATGGTATCGGCTGGGGTGAGCGCAACTATCATCCTGGTAAAAAAGCCGGTGGAACTACTGACTATGGTGATTATAATATTTTAGTTTTAGAGTATCTGGCTGCAATCGCTGATACTCCTAGACCTTTTAATGTTGCCAACATGATTCCGCACTGGATGAAAAGACTTGAGAACAACTGGGGCTCTTGGGTTTGTACAATGACAAAAGAGACATATGCACAGGTAAAACAAGGCGTACCTGTTGAGCATCTTGGCGGCATCTCTAATGCTATGGCAATTCGTCATGTTGCAGCACATGCTTACTATGACAGTGAAACAGAGATAATAGATGTAGCAAGAAAAAGTATGTTTACACACAAAGATGTTCATGCTCTTGGCGGTGCTGAGTTTTTTGCTCGTGTAACTCACCGCGTTATAAACGGGATAAGCCCATCAGATGCTATACAAATGGTTGCTGTAGATATGGGTGGTTTTTTTGCAGATAAAGTTTCTCAAGCTATTGCTAAATACAAAGAAGCTACAGATGAAAACTCAGCACTATACCGTGAGAAATTTGCTGATGATCTTGCTATTACAAGTATGGCTAGACTATGGGATGTAGGTCGTTCAGAGCCTATTAAGGTAGGAAAAGCAAGTCCAACCGAGGGGACACTTCCAGGAGCAGTTTACTTCATCTTAAAATATGCCAACGAAGAAGACGGACTAAAAAAAGCACTACAGGCTAACGCCATGGTTGGTGGAGATAATGCTTCACGAGGTATAGCAATCGGTATGGTTCTTGGAGCATATAAAGGTGTAGATGCAATACCACTAGAGTGGAAAGAAACACTTGATGAGTGGGACTACTGTGAAGAGATGCTAGATACTCTTCCTCTACTTAAGTAGCTTTCTTTATTTACTAATTTTTTTATATTATAGAGTGTCATATTAGAAAATGATATAATATAAAAAATCAAGGATATAGAGATGAATGTAATTAATATATCTAAACAAAAAATATTTGATAATAAAAAGCATATCTTTGCTTATGAGATAGTTTTTCGAGACAGTGAGAACCAGACAACAGGTCTTTCATGTAGTGTCAAAGGAACTTCTAAACTTATTATAAGTTCTATTGGCAGTACGGAACTAGACAAATTACTAGGCCAAAGAACATTAGCTTTTATCAATGTGGATGCAGAGACCTTAACAAAAGGCATCTTAGATGTTTTAGACAACAAAAGATTTATTTTAAATATACTAGAAGACATTGATTTAACTGACAATGTAATTGCTAAAATCATTCAGTATAAGAAAAGAGGCTTTAGTTTTTCTCTTGAGCATTTTGATTCAAGTGCTCAGATGATTACAAAATTTAGCAGACTTTTTAACTTTATAGATATCATTAAAATGGACATTGTTCTATCTGAAGCTTCTAATCTTGAAAAAGTTCAGGCTAAGTTTAAAGGTACTAGGATTAAACTATTGGCTCAAAATATTGAGACAAAAGAGGACTTTTTAAAGTACTCACAAATGGGTTTTGACTATCTACAAGGTTACTATCTCGATAAGCCTGAGATGATGGAAATTATCGGTACAAAAGAACCAGCCCAAGTTATAATACTCCAGCTTATTAAAATAATCAAAGATAACGATACTACTGAACAGCTAGAATCATTCATAAAAAAACAGCCTGACCTCTCTTTTAAACTTGTTCAATTTTTCAATAACTCTAAAAAATTTGATGTACAGGTAGAATCTTTAACTCAGGTAATCACTCTTATGGGGAGAGAGAAACTACTAAGATGGTTAATGGTCTACCTATACTCTGAAGCTTCACAAAATCCAGCTTCAAAAACAATACTCGCACTTGCTATAAAAAGAGCAGAAAGAATGGAAGCAGAAGCTGAACCTAAACAAAAAGACAAAGCTTACTTGGCAGGAATGTTTTCGATGCTTAGTTCGATTTTTGAGACAGATATAAAAGAGCTGATGAATCACATAAACATGGACAATGATATAACATCTTTAGTTCTAGATAAAAAAGGTATTTTTGCCAGTAGTTTAATGAGAGCAGAAGCAGCAGAAAAAGATTATTTAAAAGAGATCATGTTAGCAAATTTTGAAAAATTGCATACTACTGATTTGATTTATACATTAGAATACGGTGGAGTTGATATAGACGATAATAAACTTTAGTTTTAAAGGATATTCTATGAAAGATTTAATTCAAGTCAAAAATGCACTTTGGGGACTCTTTATCTATGATGCCATTAGCATGCCGGTACATTGGTACTATAAACGTGAATACATAAAAAAAGACTTTGGCAAAATCACCGGCTACAACGACGCTCTGCATCCACATCCTGAATCTTTTATGTTTAGAAACACTTACTCTCCAGATATAGAAAGTGCAAAAAGACTCAATCGTCCATACGATATACTTCACTAACATTCAAGATTTTACAACACTACATATAGCCACTTAGATATACACACAAAAGTACACTCAGGTGAACATGCAAATCTGATGCCTTCCCTTGATGAGAGGTACCACTACCATCATGGTCTAAAAGCTGGAGCAAATCTAGTAAGAGTCCTAATGCGCTCAATCATAAAAAATGAAGGTTACGAACAGAGTGAGTTTTTAAGTGATTTTATAGAGTATATGACAGACGTAGATGCTAACAACGATCCATATTTAGAGATATATATACGGGACTGGTTTGAAAACTATTCAAAAGGAGTAGCACCGGAATTGTGCGCACCTAGCCAAAGAGACAGATGGTCAATAGGTTCTCATGGCGGAATAATCCGTCCACTTGTTCTGTCTCTGACTGCAAAAAATTCTTTTGAGGGTTTAGGCATAGGAATCAGCCATCAACAACTTACTCACAGATCTGAGACTGTATCATCAGCACTTGGAAAGCTAGTCCCTTTACTTGAAAATCTACTAAGCAAAGATGATTCTCTAAGTCTTTTAACAGAGTCGGCAAAAGAAGTCGCCCTCATAAAGATTCATGGCAAAGATCTATCAAAAAGATATTTTGAAGCTCATGGACCTGGCAATATTCCTAAAGATCAAATGTGGAAAATACACACAGAGTATTCAGATGAGTTCTTAAGTGAAATACTCTCAGATGCAACTGATGAGAGTATGATTACAAATAGATTTGCAACTGCCTGCTACCCAGAGCATGGTGTACCTTTGATATATTATTTTTTATATAAAAATAAATTTGATTTTACATCTTCTCTTCTTGATAATGCAAATGCCGGAGGAGATAATGTACATAGAGGTATGGTTATGGGTCTTTTAGTAGGTGCTGCTAATAAAGAGATACCAGAATCACTAAAAATTGGACTAAAAAATTACACAAAAATAAACAATGAAATAGAAGATTTCGTTAAATTATGTAAATAAAACTGTATATTTACTTAAAAAATTATATAATACCCATAACTTAAGATAAGGGCAAATAATGTCAACTTTTAAAAATAATGATTCTTGTCAACACGATGAGTACTGCGGATTTTCAACAACTATATGTGTTGAGACAGATTTTAAAGATAAATGCCATATGAAAAATTCATCAATAGAGAAGATGCCTCTTCTGAAAAAAGTAAAAGAGCGTGTTGAGAGAGATACTCAACGCAAGCTACAAACTTTATAATTTATATTTTTAGCAACTAGTATCAATATAGATTGATACTAGTTTTCTTCCATCTATTCTACGCTGAAGTGTTTACTTTTTAGAACTGTGAATTCTGTTATCTCTTTTTCATCTTGGAGATTCAATTTTTCAAGAGCTTTAGGGTTTACTATAAAATAACCAAGAACTACTTCTACTTTATCACCACTCTGTAGAGCTTCATCAAACTTAACAACTCTTTTTTCATTAGCTTTTATCATAGTATCTTTTACAACTTCTGTTGCTAACCAAGGCATAGCCGGTTTGCCGTCTTTACCAATTATTTTTACAAAAGTATGAGTTTTTAGATCAGTTTGTTTTGCATCTCTTATCAAAGTAGCTCTTAATTGTACTACTCTTAGAGGATGAGTCATAAGATTATGAGGTGCTTTATTCTCTACAGTAATCTCAAAGCCTCTATTTGCATTTTGAAAACCAAACTCAACATATTTACTTAGCATCTCAGGTTTAACTCTTGCACCTGCAAAACCATGAAAAGCGTGTTGTTTACTTAACCTAACTGTTGTAGCAGTTCCATCTACTTTTGGCATATGACAAGTGATACAATTTGAATCCTTCTCTTTAGCACCCTCTTCATCAGTTGTACAAACTGAGAATTCATGTGAATTTTGTTTGTGAGAGTGACAACCCATACACATCTGACCATTGTAATAGTTCTCATTTGTATAATCTATGTCATGGTATGCCGAACCGACTGTAGTCTTATTCCCCCACCATGAAGTTGTCTTTTTATACTCAACTTTTTCACTTTCTCTACCAGCCTCAGCAGAGTAAAAAGTCTTCTCTTTTTTAGAGTATACATTCTTGTTTGCTTTAGCATGTTTTTCAACACTTGTAATAGTATGACAGCTAATACATGTGATACCTTCATGCTGTTCTTTTTCGCTAGTTGCATTTGGTGTATGACACTTTGCACACTTATAGTCACCTTTAGCTTTTGCAGGGTGTTTATCCCATACAGCTTTGTGAATTTTATCATCATATATAGATGATTTTTTATGCATAGAGCTTTCAAACTCAGCGGTAATAGTAGGATGACACTTCTTACAAGTTGCGGTGTCAGCCGAATCGGCAGATGCAAATAGTATTGAACTAAGAGCTAAGATGTAGAGTAAAGACTTCATATAAACAATCCTTTTAATTATTATAAGTTGAAATTCTATCAAAGATTTTAAAAGTTGGCTTGATATACATCAATAAGTAGATAATCAAGCAAATTAATTTGGTATAATCCATTATATATTTATAAGAGGTTATTTTATGCTTATTCCATCTGACTTACTTAAAGACAAAAAGATACTTTTAGGAGTTACTGGCTCTATTGCTGTTTATAAATCACTAGAGCTCGTTAGACTCTTCGTTAAGTCAGGTGCTGATGTAAAAGTTGTAATGAGTGAGTCAGCTAAAAAGTTTGTAACTCCTCTTAGCTTTGAAGTACTTACCTCAAACCAGGTTTTAGATGACACGAATGAGTCTTGGGTTAATGATCATAATCACATAAAAACTACACAATGGGCTGACCTATTTGTCATCGCTCCTGCAACTGCAAACACAATTGCAAAACTTGCTAATGCTATAGCAGACAATATGCTGCTTCAATGTGCACTTGCTTATCCAGATGCTAAGATTATAGCTCCTTCAGCAAACACAAATATGATGCACAATCCTATCACTCAAGGTAATCTTAAAATGCTTGCCATTGCTAATTACGAGATGGTAGACACACAGACAAAAGAACTTGCATGTAAGACTACCGGTGATGGAGCTATGGCTGAGCCAATAGACATTTTTTGGCAATCTGCCAAAGCCCTTCTAAGAGATGAGTTTTGGAATGACAGAAGAGTTATTGTAACTGGTGGCGGAACTATAGAAAAAATAGACGATGTTAGATATCTTTCAAACTTCTCCAGCGGAAAAATGGCTTCATCAATTGCTACTGCCCTTTACTGCAAGGGTGCCGATGTAAATCTGATTGCTACAAGATTTGAAGACAATATTCCACAAGATATGCACACTATTGATGTTGAATCTTCTGATGAGATGCTAGAGTATCTAACAGATTCTATTCGCATCGCTAAAAAAGGCAAGTTATCTAAAGCAACACTTATGAGAGATGAGCAAATCCACCTGATACAAAAAAAGCCGTATCTATTTATGGCAGCTGCAGTTAGCGACTATGTTCCTAAATTTGTGCAAAATGGTAAACTTAAAAAAGAGATGCTCGGGAATAGTTTCGAGCTTAGTCTTACTAAAAATGTTGATATCCTAAATTCTATTGATAAAGATGGCTTAGTTACCATTGGATTTAAAGCTGAGATGGACATAGAAAGTGCAATGAAGAGCGCTTCAAAAATGATAGATACTAAGGGCATAGATGCTGTATGCTTAAATATTCTAAAAGACTCTTCTAGTTTTGGTAGTGACAGAAATATGGTAGAGTTTATTACTCCAGATAAAATCGAATCACTCCCAGATGCTGATAAACTAAGTCTGGCATTTGACATATTAGAACATGCGAAGAATCTATAGAGATGAATAGAGCAAAACATATAGCCATCATCATGGATGGTAATGGTCGCTGGGCAGAACTAAGTGGTAAGAAAAGAGTAAAAGGTCATGAAGCTGGAGCTAGAGTTGTTAAAGAGATAACTACATACTGTTCAAACAACAAAGAGATAGAGCGTTTGACCCTATATGCTTTTTCAACTGAAAATTGGAAAAGACCTCGTTTGGAAGTTGAGTTTCTTATGAAACTGCTAGAAAACTACCTTAAGAATGAACTGCCGGTTTATCTAGATAACAATGTTCGTTTTGAGCCTATAGGTGATATAAGAGCATTTTCAAAATCTCTTCAAAAGACTATCAAAGATGTAAAAGACAAAACTGCTCATTGTGATGGTTTAGTTCAATCTTTAGCACTTAACTATGGTTCACAAGACGAGATGCTTCGCGCTATTAATAAGATAAAAAACTACGAAGATGATATTACACAAGAGATGCTGGGAAATGCACTTGATTGTAAGCACGATGTTGACTTGTTAATTCGTACAGGCGGAGATCACAGACTCTCTAACTTTCTGCTTTGGCAGGCAGCCTATGCTGAACTATTTTTTGTAGACACGCTTTGGCCTGATTTTACAACTGATGATTTGGAAAAAATCATTAAAAGTTATAAAAAGATAGAACGCCGTTTTGGAGGATTGAAATAGTGGAGATGCTAATTGCTTTTGTTTTTGGAGCTGTTATTGGCTCATTTTTAAATGTAGTGATACTTAGAATACCACATGATGAAAGTGTAGTCTTTGGTTCTTCGCACTGTCCTAGTTGTCAAACTCCTCTAAAACCTTGGCATAACATCCCTATCTTTTCTTGGATATTTCTTAGAGGCAGATGCTCATTTTGTAAAATAAAAATATCTGCACAATACCCAATCATAGAAATCATCTCAGGACTTATTTTTTTAACAATAGCTACTAAATTTACTCTTGCTTTTCCTGCACTTTTAATAGCTCTTAGTTTTTTAATGCTTTTAGCTCTCTCTGTTATAGATTTTAGATACAAAATGGTTCCAGACTCTCTAAATCTTTTAGCTATGTTTTTTGCAATCTTTGGAGCTTGGAACTTAAGTGGAGTTTTCACTAACTTTCAAAACGCTCTGCTCTTTGCAGGTGGATTTACACTGCTTAGATTTGTACTATCTTACTATCTTACTTCATCCGTTTATAGAGCTGGATTAAAGACTAAAACTTCTTGGAATAGATTTTATGATAGAACACCTTTTGTAGAAGCCATGGGAGAGGGAGATATCATGGTAGCTGCTACAATGGGAGCACTTCTTGGTCTTAAACTGACTTTAGTAGCTATATTTTTATCTGCTATTTTAGCTCTACCTGTTATGCTTTTACTTCTAAACAAATCAGCAGAACATCAGAGAGTTCCTTTTGTACCATTTTTAGCTCTTGCTACATTTATGGTATATATTTACGACTCTCCAATCCTAGCATATATCGAGGCAAATTATTAATCATGGATAGACTCAGAAAATACATAATCAACAACCTTTACATGATATTTTTATCTATGTTTATGCCTCTATTTGCCATTGCATCTGTTATTTTTATGATTAAACTAGCAACATATACGGCTGTTATTCAGCTGACACTTTGGGATATGGTAAAACTATATCTTTTTGTACTTCCCGAGATTCTGTTTTATACACTGCCTCTAACATTTTTCATAGCAGCCACTCTGTCTCTTTTTAGGCTCTCTACTGACAACGAGATGGTTGTTCTGTTTGCTCTGGGTATCCATCCAAAATTTATAATCAAAACACTATTTAAACCGGCCGCTCTTCTTAGCGCTCTTTTGATGTTTAATTTTTTAGTACTTTTTCCTCACGCTACAACACTCTCCAGTAACTTTGTATCTTACAAAAAGAGTGAAGCTAAGTTTAACCTCAGTGCTTCGGAGTTTGGACATAGCTTTGGTGACTGGCTTCTCTACATAGGTAAAGATAATGAAAACGAGACATACTCTGATGTTATTTTATTCAATAAGAACAAAAAAGAAGAAATTATCATTAGTGCTAAAAGAGCTGAGATTATTAACGATGCCGGAATACTTAGACTAAAACTCATAGAAGGTGAAGGCTACAGCTATTCTAAAGAAGAGTTTTCACAAATCGACTTTGATACTATGTATATAAATGACACTATGAGAACTGATTTGGCAGTTTACAGAACACCTCTTGAATATTGGCTCTCAAATGATAGAAAAGAGAGTAAAACACATATGATGATCACTGATACGCTCTTAAGTCTTTTTCCGCTGATTAGTCTATTTTTAGTAGTTAGTATTGGTGTTGTTCATGTACGACATCAAAAGGGAAGAATATACCTATATCTCTTTTTAGGTGTTTTATTATATTACGGTGCGACACTAGGACTGCAAAAATCTTTAGTTTACTATACGATTCCAACAGTAGTTATCACTTGGCTGATAGTAACATACATAATCTACAAAAAAAATATCGTAGAGAGATTCTAGTAAGAGATGCGTTGTGCTTTAACGATTGCCTATAATGGCACAGACTTCTTAGGCTCGCAAGCTCAAAAAAGCTCATCCAATACTATCCTTGGAAATATTGAAAAAGTTCTCTCACAGCTTAGTATAGACTCCAAAATCATTGCATCTGGAAGAACAGATAAAGGTGTCCATGCTACCGGTCAAGTCTGCCATATAGACCTTCCAGAGTTTTGGCAGGATTTAGAGAGACTAAAAAAAGTTTTAAATGATATGTTATCTTCTAGTATTCAGGTCAAAGCTATTAAAGAAGTAGATGCAGAGTTTCATGCAAGATACAGTGCTAAAAAAAGAGTCTATAGATACCTTATAAAAGAATCAAAAAGTAATCCATTTGAAAATAGTTTCATTACATTTTTAAACTCTGTAGACTTTAACGCCATTGAGAAAAATATCAAACTATATATTGGTGAACATAACTTTGCCAACTTTATGAAAACAGGCAGTGATACTAAAAGCAGTATTAGAATAATTTACAAAGCTTTTGCATATAAATATAAAGGCTACATTATTTTAAACTTTGAGGCAAATGGATTTTTAAGAAGTCAAATCCGCTTAATGGTTGGAGCACTTCTGAGACTAGATGCAAAAGAGTTACAAGAGCAGTTAGAGTGTAAGAAAAATCACAAAATAAAACCCGCACCAAGTAACGGGCTCTACCTCGCTAGAATTAAATACTAATTATTTAGCATCTTCTTGTTTGTTGAAGTATGGAATATACTTAGCAGTTTCATAGATGCCATAGGTCAAATCTTTCATCTTTTTAACAAGCTCTTGATTCTCGGCTGAGTGGTCTTTTAGTGGTGTGTCACTTTGGATTTCATAGAGTCCCGCACCTGTTCCATCTTCTTTTGTTTTAAAGTAATATTTCTCTCCAACTAAACCAATGGTAGGATTTGTGCTATGCTGAATCGTAAAAGCATATCTGCTATCATCAAAACTATCATCAAAAGCATCTCGACCCAATGTAGTACCAGTATATGAGATATTAGCCATAGATGCGATAGTTGGAAATGCGTCTATCTCACTAATCACTTTATCAAAAACTTTTGGCTCTTTTATAAGAGGAGAATAGATTACAAAAGGCACTCTATGTGAGCCTAAACTAAGATGGGAACTGCTTTCGCCAACATAAGTATGCTCACCTGTTCTTCCATCTATACCGTGGTCTCCCCAAAATATAAAGATAGTATTTTTATAGTAGTCACTCTTACGGGCAAGTTCCATAAAATGCCCAACAGAGTAGTCCATAAACCTAAAGGAGTTATATTCCTTTACAGAGTGAAAACCATACTTTACTACTTCTTCTTCACTAATATCAGTTCTTGGCTCATAGCCATAGCTATTATCAGGAATAGTATATGGTCTGTGATTCCCAGAAGTCTGGATTACTGATAGGAATGGCTCTTTTCTTGTTAAAAGACCTTTATGTGCCTCACGAAACAGATCAATATCTGAGATACCCCAAACATCAGTACGTGGAGATGAATAATCACCCTCTTCGTAAAGCTTTAGATTATCCATAGATTGAGTCAACATTCCACGGATATTTCCCCAAGATGCTGAACCCCCAATAAAGTAAGACTTATCATAACCTTTAAAATCCTGTCCGATACTATGCTGATTTACAATAAGAGGGTTACGACTAGAAGTTCCCTTTAACTCAACATCAGGCAGGCTTGTAACTGTTGTGTATATTGAACGTGCTGTTCCGGTTGATGGTGTAAAATAGTTTTTAAACAGGTATCCATTTTCAGCCAATTCTCTAACATAAGGAGACGGATCTAGTGGATTACCTGAAACACTTGATTTATGAGATGCGAAAGACTCTAAAATAACTATAACAATATTTGGCTGGTTTCCTATTGGATGTTTAGGAGTTACTTTTCTTTTATAATTTAAAGTTTTTTCATCTTTATCTTTCACACCTATAAAATCAGCAATGATAGAGTAATACTTAGCAACTTTTTTCTTATCATAAGAAACACGTCCATTTTTCCAAGTATCGAAAAAGTAGTGTACTGGATTGTAGGTTAGCTGTGTTGCAAATGGATGTTTTGAAAAAGCTGCTTCACTCCAGCGAAGAGGATACTGAGAAAACTTACTATAACCTGCAACCAGGAGAATTAAAAACGCGCCTAAGCCAAATGCTATACCTTTTTTTATAGTTATATTCGCTTCTTCTTGTTTTGAGATAAGAGTAAAAAGTTTATATATGAGATATATGAAAATAAAATTTGCTAAGGCGATTCCAATAGAAATCCAGATAACAGGATAACTCTCCCAAACCATTTGTGTTGAAATATCAAGATTTTCTAAAAACCGAACAGCTGTAAAGTCAAGCCTTGTATTTAGATAAGAGTAGTGACCAAAATCAAAAATATAGAACATAAAGTAAAAAGCGAATACCCCACTAAAATATACTAACCAAAAATATCGAAAAAAAGTCTGCTTAAAAGGGCTTATCCATTTGATTCCTCCAAGAATAAAAAATGGAAGAACCATAAGCACAACCATTCTCAAATCAAATCTTAGTCCAAGCCACATAGACTTAATAAAATCACTTATGATTAGAGGAGATGTCGGGTCGCTAAAAGCAATGTAAAAAGCAACTCTTAGAACAACATATAGAAGTGTTAAAGATGGAATAAAAATTAGTAAAAATCTTAAAAGTTTTGGAAGTTTTAAAAACATATAGATGAACTCTCTTTGTGTGGAAAAATATTATGGAATTTTACTATTATTTTAGTTACCATTACATTAACAAAAATTATAAAGAATTAAACTATGAATGAAATGCTAAAAGATGTAAAAATTCCTGATGGAATAAACGCTGATACATTGGAACATTTAATGGATCCAAAGAATTATGGTAAACTTGAAAATGCAAACTGCGTAGGTGTTGGACTTGATGAAAAAACAAAAGAGTATGTAATCTTTTACACTCTTTTAGATGGTGAGATTATCAAAGATGTTAAGTTCGCTACTAATGGCTGTCAGGACACTGTTGTAATAGGATCGATGTTTACTCAGATGATAAAAAGCAACGATCTCGAGTATGCAAACGGTGCTATTCAGAAGATGAATGAAAAACTAGGGAGTATGACTCCTCAGCAAAAAGTATGTGCAGATATAGTATTTACAGCTTTTATAGCTTCTATGAAAAACTTTGAAAACATACAAAATGGTGCAGAAGAAGAGTTGCACATACTAAAGATGAAAGATAGCTGTGAAGCTGAAAATATGCAAGGAGAGAACAATGAATAAAATCTACCAGAAGAAACACGAACTATGGCTAAGCATAACTTTTGCTTCATTTGCAATAAGTGATGAAGAGATAAAATCAAGACTTTATGACTTTGCCCAAATAGCATTCAGACATATGAAGTGGATAGGTACAGATACTCTTACAAATGGAGATGACTATAACTATGACAGAGATATGACTCTTTACAAAAAAGAAAATGTTTTTGAAATATTAGAAGCATTAGTAAGTGAAGTTGAAAGCATACAGAGTGTTTATGGAAGTAGTGTCCTAGCAGATAGGATTAAAACAGACGACACCTACCTTCTAGAATACCTTACACAGATTTTAAGAAGAGAGTCAAATAATAAACCAGTCACTGCTTTTAATATGAAGAGAGAGTGGTTAGACAAAAATCTAGAACGAGACCAGATAGATGCTCTTACTCTATTTCTGTTTGAAGAGTCATACAAAGAGTATGAGCTTATCTTAGTCTATGCATATATGCAAGCAAGAACAGAGAATGTAATTCAGTACAATGTTTTTAGCGACCTAATAGATGAGTCACACTTTCATCTCAAATCTTTTGGAGATATGATGGCAAAACTTGGCATCTTAGCACTTCCAAGAGAACTACATGAGATGACTTATGTCGTAAAGGATCTCAAACAATTCGTAACGGATGGAATAGCTGAAGAAGAAGCTGCAAAAGTTATGTGTAAAGAGTTAAGTGAGGCTATAAAAGATGAAGAACTATCTAAGTTTTTTGACTTCATAAATTATCAGGAGAGTTATCATATAGAGTTAATGAGAAAGCTTCTTTAGCTTCTCATCTAACTTCTCAACTTACTCCATAAGATTCCCAAGTATTCATGCATGGCAATTTGAGATAAGTAAAATGAACCCATAGTTGGAAGTTTTAAAAAACTTCTAAATTTATCTTTATAAAAAGCGGTTGGAGCAGCTATTGGCTTTAAACCTATAGACTCAAACAGCATCATCGATCTCGGAATGTGACTCGCACTTGTAACGAGAACAAATGGCTCATCACCAACTAATTCTTTTGTAAAGTAGGCTTCTTCCTGTGTATCTTTTGCTTTCTCTCCAAGAATAATATCTTCCTCTTTTACCCCTAGTGCCAATGCCAATCTTTTATTCATTTTGGCAACTGATATTTTTTCATCACCACCAAAACCTGTAAAAATCAACTTTGAACCTTCTGTTTGATTATAGATTATTATGCCTTCCAAAGCTCTTCTCGTTCCTGCTTCTGAGATTATAGATGATATAGGCTGAGTCTCATCACCATTATGTCCATTTCCTAAAACATGAATATATTTTATATTATGCTTATAGTCATATTTTGGATACTGATTTTCCAAATCTGAAATCAAATAGTTTGAAAAAGGCGGATATGAGAACATAAAGAGAAGCCCAAAAGCGAGAGATAAAGAGACCTTTGCCAATTTATATTTTTTAAGTTTTGAGAGAATAAACCAAATCACAAATAACGAAAAAACCATTCCATATGGCTCAACAAAGAAAGTAACAAACTTCTTTAACATAAATCCTAATTCCATTATGATATCACTCCATTTATTTCATCTATCACTTCATTACACCAAAGTAACTCTTTATGACTTAAACTATCAAACTCTCTATAAAGAGCCAGATTTTTTATACTGTTTTTTAATATTCTAGCATTTTTAATATATACTACTTCATCACTTTTACTTGAAAACATATATACCGGTGCTTCTATACTTTTTACAAATTTTATATTATCAAATTTATACCTTAGTATCCACGAAACCACTACCCCATATCTTGCTTTTGCTAAAGAGGTTGTTGAATCAAAAGCGCCAGTTAAGAATACTCCTAATGGTTTATGCTTACTTGCTACAAACGCAGCTACACTTGCCCCCATAGAAAAACCTAAAATATAAAAGTCACCATAGTTTTTCTGAACTATTTGTGCTATTTTTAAAGCATCCCCAAGCATATTCTGCTCACTTATTGTGCCTTCACTTCTTCCATAAGAGCGATAATTAAAGGTTACTATCCTGCTATCTTTAAACTTAGAAGATAGTCTATTTATAAGACCTACACTATCATGTTCTCTACCACCAAAAAAAATAATTGTACTCTTTGCTTTTGAAGGTTCATAGGCCACACCCTCAAGCTCTACTCCATCTTCTGTCGTGATGCTAAGTATCTCACAACAACTGCCAATCTCCTCTTCACGAAAATGTGTTGGAGAAAAAACTATAAAATGCTGCCAATGGTAAATAGCAAAAGCCAGTATCAAAAATGTAAAAAATAAAAAAGCAATATAAATCATGTCGAGAATTATAGTATAATTCGCGAAAGTTATATAGGACTACAAAATATGCAGACATTCGGAAAATTTTCAACAAACTTCGACCAGGAATACTTAACAAAACATTATATTTACATCAATGAAAAAGATGAAAACAGAGAAGATATACTAATAGATATAAACGACCTAGAAGAAATGCTCAAAAAAAAGCGTAAAACTGTAGCTGGAACCATCTTTTTATACAATCCGACTATAAGCCCTGTTGGTTTTAACACCAACTCACTACTAGCAAAGCAGGGATTTGTGTTTGATGATAAGTTTCATGAACTAAACTTTAATGACATGATGAATCTTTTTTCAAAATCAATTAGAGATGGTTACAGAGGAAAGCTTTTAGAAATAAAATACCTATTTGGTCTAAACAGAGGCAATATTGAACCAACACCTATATTAGAAGAGCTAGATGCAGATTTAGATAAATACAACTCAAACCAACTAACTCGTTTTGACAAGCAACTAAATTATCAAGACTATTTAAACCTTAGTCTAAATGGAAAATTTGTCTATTTTGGAAGTGGGCATAAGCATGACAGACATCATAAAGAGATTATTGCATATGCTAGAAATATCGCCGCACAAGCTGTTAAACTTGGTAAAGAAATTTATTTTACTCATGACAACAATTATGCAGCAAGTGAATGTGTAGATGTGGCATATTTCTTAGCTCCGCTGGCAGTTGGGAAGATAAAAGAAAAACGTATCAATGCATTTAAAAATGCTTTTAGAACTAATCCACCTACTATCCAAAAACTACAATAGTTTAAAGTTTCTTAGCCCATCTAGCGAAAAATCTAGCCGGGCTGAGTTTTTCACTGATCTTTTTACCACTAAGAATATGCTCGCTCAAAATCTTTGCCAAGTATGGCGCTAATACAAAACCATAACCGCCATTTCCATTTATCATATAAAGATTTGGATAGTATGTGTATTCCTCAAAATCAGGTTTTTTAGTTTTAAATCTAATACCTTTAGAAACAAGTGTCTCTTCTGATAAGACAAGAGCTCCTATAAGTGGCATATAATCAAATGAGCCCGAACGCAATCCTGTAAAATCTCTAAGAACCTCAACATCTTTCAAACTTATCGTTCTGCTTGCTTTTTCCAACAACTCTGCCCGCCCTGCTTCTACATCGTAAGGCTTAGTCGCTGTTTGTGGATGATAGTGAACATTATGAGTAGCTCCGATTGCAAGTTCACCATCATTGCTTGGAGAGATAGATACATTTTGATGGATGCTGTATGGATTTGAAGTTGATGTCTTTATATCAATACGATGACCCCAGACACCGCGAAGATTTATATATTGCTCTTTTACAACACTCTCATAAGCACCGGTAGCCAAAAGAACACTCTTAGCACTGTAAGAGTCATTTATAATCCACAGTCCATCATCATAGACAAGGGTCTCTACTTTTTGCTCTACATACTTAGCACTCTTGCTCATGGCTCTACACATAGCCTGAGCATTTACTACTCCTGCATCTATACATATATGTTCGTAAGCGTTTGCGTGCTCTGTAAGACTCTCTAGGTACTCTAAAGATGGCTCTCTTAACTTGAGTGGTGTGTTTTGCTTATACTCTTTTAATATTTCTGATGACTCTTCATCTTTGGCAATATGCAGGAGCTCTGTTTTTGTAAATAATTTGGGGAAGTTTTTCTCATAAAACTCCATACTGTAAACAAATGCATCGTGAAGCAGTTCTTTTAATTCTCCGCCTTTTGAAAACTTAGGAGCTATGAATGCACCAGCCGCACCACTTCCACCACTTGCAATTCCATCCATATCAAAGATGATTACTCTCTTGCCTGCCTCGGCAAATTCATGAGCTACACTCGCACCGTTTATACCTGCACCAATTATTGCTAAATCATACAACTATAATCTCTCACTACTTTTAATGCTGTATCTTTTTAGAATAGTTTTTTCAATCTCCAAAGCCTTCTCCCTGTCTATAGCTATCTTAACACCCTCTTCATTTTCTATAATAAGATATTTACCGTCAAACTCTTTTACTATCTTCAAAAACTCTTTAAAATTTTTAAACTTCTTAGAGTTTACCTTATCTACAATCCAAAGAGAAAAATTATGATCTCCTCTACTTATATCAGATGCTAGAACTTTCAGTAAAAGAACTACTTCTTCCTTATCATCTGTTGCCCACTTAGAAGCTGCATCTCTTAGCTCTAAAAGCGTAGAGTTACTATTCATCAACAGATTTCTGCTCAATGGGGAGAAAACATAACCGCCATAGACATAATACTTGGGCATAACATCATAAAAGACCGTATCTACTAAAAGGTTGTCATCTGCTATGTTATTAAGTTGCACGGAAATCTTTTGTTTCTTACCATCTCTCAACACACGTACAGTGACACTCTCTCCAAGTTGCTTTTTATCAATGTAATATTTATATGATGTAAATTGGTGATGCCTAAACTCAACTGTTCCGTCATTTTCTATTTTATTACAATCAATGCTGAGTAAGACATCACCCGGTTTAATCTTATCAAATGCTGCTGACTTCTGCGCAACATCAATAATAAGAACACCAGTTGTATTGTCATCCATCTTATTAACACGTCGAAGTGTCTCATTTTCCATTTTTTGAGTACCTATACCCATATGAGCAAATCCATCATATTTTTTATCTTTTATATCATCTAAAAAGTGTTTAATTATTTCTGCAGGGACTAAATAACCAAGGTTTTGAGAGCGTGATATTTGCTGCATTACAACACCAACTATCTTACCATTACTCACAGCAGGACCACCACTACTTCCCGGGTTTACAGCTGCATCTATCTGTATAGATAAAAATATCTCTTTTGAATGGGCATATCTGTTATGCTCTATTCTTGATACAATACCTGTACTAGCACTAAGACTATCTCCACCCATAGGAAAACCATATACTGTAACCTCTTGACGTATTGTTGGAAGCTCTCCAAAAGTCAGACTCTTGGCACCTTTAAAAAATGTCTCATCTTTAACTCTCAAAACTGCCAAGTCTGCTTGATGAGATATATACTCTACTTTTGCTTCATAACGCTTAGAAGAACCATATCGCTTTACTTCTATAAATGTTTCATTTGCAACTATGTGAGCGTTAGTAAGGATTCTATTTCCCTCTATAATACTTCCTGAGCCATGAGATCTATTTATATTTGAGTTCCATGGGGTCATATAGTTTGGAGTTTTAGACACAGTGTATATTTTAACGATAGACTCTTCTACCTCAGTATTTGCCAGTATATTTGTACTTAGTAGCGTAGTAAGCAGTATGTATAATAGTTTTTTCATTCTCTACCTTTTTAGTTGGTATTTAAATTTTACCTTTTTTTAGGGATAAAATAAAGGACACTCTCAAATATACCTTCCATATAGTGACGTAAATAAACCTTGTACTCACTTTCTATAGAAAGTATCTTTTTAGGGATCCTATACCAGTCCTCAGCTTTGTGATAGATGCAGATGGCTAGGATTGGTTTATATTTTTTTATAGTCTCTTTTGCACCATCTATGGCATCTTGTTCTGCACCCTCAATATCTAGCTTTATAAAGTCTACTTTTTCTTTTACTATATTGTCAATAGTGTTTATCTCTGTTGCTTGGTAGTTATGGTCACAATTATTTTGATTTTCTTGTTCGTTTGTATAATTTAGTTCTTCTTTAGCACCTAAACCGCAGTTTATAAATTCTATATTTTCTATATCCCCAAAATCTCTTTTTGCTATATTTATGTGTAAGTTATTTGGTTCAATAGCATAAATCTTTTTATAATCGGAGAAGTTTTTTATGATTTGTGGGATGGTGTCTCCTACATATGCACCGCCATCTACAAAACATATATTTTTTATCTTGGGAACTATTGCTCTATCAAAGTATTGTTCGTCATGGTTGTTTGTAAAGCCATGCATAAAGTCAAAGTCAAATGATATTTTAAAGTTTAGAACTTTAGTAAATACTTCACGTGAGAGTTCATCTTCTAATAAGTCATAAAGATAGGTATATTCTTCATGATTTTGTCTAAAGTCTTCTTCAAAATCCAGCATGAAAGGCGGTGCAACTAAAGGTAGTTTTGAGTATCTGTAAAAAGACAGATAGTTAAAGTTGGTGTAGCCCTTAGCATCTAAAGTATTTTTTACTTCCAGTGGACTGCCAGTAGAAACTGATAAGATAATTGAGTCAAAAGGCACATCATCGATGCTGAGTATCTCTTTTTTCCTAGAGCGTTGAACTCTTGAGAAATCATCAATAATTCCATCAACTTCTACATGTTTGAGTATTGCTTTTGTTAGTGAATTTATACCGAGGATATATTTTTTTGTAGTTGTAGATGGAGACAGGAAAAGCTCTGTGAGTTTCCTGTCTTTTTCGTTGACGTAGTCGAAATCTACTAAATTAAACACTAACTTCTTTAATGTCTGCAATATTTAAAATACTTTTGTAGATAGATGCTACTAAAGATTTTCTATTGTTTTTAACAGCTTCATTTTCAGCATTTACCATTACGCCTTCAAAGAATTTATCAAGTTCTGGTTTAAGACCTAGAAGTGCATCCAGCTCCTCTTCATAAGAGTCGTATGATTTGGATGCAACGTTATTGTAAGCATTAAATAAAGCCTCTTCTGATTTATCTTCAAACAGTTTAGCATCTACACTCATATCTTGAGAAAGGTCGATATCTTTAGTGATGTTTGCAACACGCTTAAATGTAGAAAAAGACTCACTGAAACCTTCAGCGCTAGCAATAGCATCTAGAGCTTCTATTTTCTGACCCATCGCAACTATTTCTCTCTCTCCGGATGCAAGAACAGCTTCAACTATAGAAGGATTTACTTTATAGTACTGTTTTACACGCTCTAGGAAAAAGCTCTCAAGTTTTTGCATATCTATCTCAGCATATCCAGATGCAAGCTCAGTCATTGTTTCAACTATATCAAACTCCAGATTATGCTCTCTTGTAATTCTAACAAGACCATTTACAGCACGACGAAGTGCAAATGGATCACGAGAACCTGTAGGAATTTGGTTGATGCTAAACAGAGCTAAGAGAGTATCTAGTTTTATACTCATAGCAACTATAGCACTAATAGCAGTCGACGGAAGCGCGCTGTCTTCACCATCTGGAAGATACTGCTCATTTATTGCAGTTGCAACTTCTTGACTCTCACCCTGCTCTAGTGCATAGTATGAGCCCATAAGACCCTGAAGTTCTGTAAATTCATAAACCATCTCGCTCGTAAGATCAGCCTTAGCTAGACTGATAGCTCTGTCTAGGTCTTCTTTTTTAGCATCTGGTTTGTATTTGTCAAATAGAATATTAGCTATTTTTGCTTCTCTTTGAATTTTATCCGCAACACTGCCAAGACCTTTAAAAAATGCAACTTTTTCAAGTCCCTCTGTACTTAGTCCATTTTTCAAGTCATTATCGTAGAAGAAAAGTCCATCAGCTAAACGAGGACGAAGAACTCTCTCGTTTCCCTCTATAACTTCAGAAAAATCATTTGTAAGTGCGTTTGAAACCACAACAAACTTGTTTAAAAGTTTTCCATCTTTAAATACTGGAAAGTATCTCTGGTGTTCTTTCATAGAAGTGATGATAACTTCAGGAGGAAGTCTTAAAAACTCCTCATCAAATGTTCCAAGTAGTGCAGTTGGATGCTCAGTAATAGCTACAACTTCATCAAGAAGGTCTGCATCTACTTCTATTTGGATGCCATTGTCTTTTTCTAAAGATGCAAAGTTTGCTAAGATATCTTCTCTTCTTTGTTCTTGAAAAAGTGTAACTCCACCTTTCTTTAAAACATCAAAGTACTCTTTAGCTCCAGAGATACTAACTGAGTCAAAGTTTGAGATGCGGTGAACAAAAGTCTCTTTTTTAGACGTGACACCAAATAGTTCAACGTCTACAAGCTCATCACCTAAAAGTACATTTACCCAGCGAACAGGTCTGATAAAACTCTCACTAGAACTTCCCCATCTCATAGACTTACCGAAGTCTAAAGAGTTGATCCAAGTGTTGATGATGTCACTAAGAAGCTCAATTGATTCTTTACCTTTAACATCTTTTTTGTAATAAAGAACTTCTTTTCCGCCCTTAGTACCTGCAGAAATCTCATCAATAGATACTCCACACTTCTTAGCAAAACCAAGAGCAGCAGGTGTAGGTTCACCATCTTTGTAAGCAACTGCAATAGGAGCACCAAAAAACTCTTCTACACTATCAGCTTGTTGAGTATTGAACTCTCTGTGCCAAATAACCAAACGACGAGGAGTATAGTAAAATTCAAACTCACCAAGAAGTGAATTTTTTTCTAAAATATCAACATACTTTTTTTCAATATTTCTCAACTCTTTTAAAAGTGGAACAGCCGGTAACTCTTCAACACCTATCTCTATCAGTAGTGGTTTTAACATATTTGTACTCTTTTATTAAATTAGCGCGATTTTATCTATTTTTTGGTTAAAGAGTTCTTTTATTACTTAACACATAATTAACACATGTGAGTTAAAGTTGTCAACTAAGAATAACAACAAGGGAAGAAGAATGAAAATAAGACTATCAATATTCACTTTAATGGCATTATCATCGCTCAGTGCACAGGAAGTCATATTAGACTCTATTAGTGTAACTGCTACTAAGATATCGACAAAGACAAAAGATATCTCTCAATCAATAGCTGTTGTTGATGAAAAGACAATTGAAGATAAAAATGTACTCAATATTCAAGATGCTATAGGTGATATACCGGGTGTAATTGCAGAATCATCAACCAACTCTCCAAGTCCTAGACTTATCATCAGGGGTGCAGGACTTAAAGCTAGATACGGGGTTAGAGAGATCATGATCATGAAAGATGGTGTTCCTATGACTGATCCTGATTCTTTTACTAGATTTGACTTTATAGATATGCAAGATGTATCTAGTGTAGAAGTACAAAAGGGACCAGGTTCTATCAATGCTGTAAATGCAACAGGTGGTGTTATCCAGCTAGTTACTAAATCTGTGTTTAAAGATGATAAAAATAGAATAAAAGTCGGAGCAGGTAATGACAATCAAAGAAATGTTAACCTAAAACTAAGAGGTGCTCTAAGCAAAGATGACTTCGTAGCTTTTACCTTTAGTAAGAGAACAATAGATAACTCTTGGAGAGATCACAATAAGTTTGACTCTACTCAAGCTACACTCAAATATGGTCATATGTTTGAAGATGATTCAACATTTGAAACAGAGTTCTCGTATACTGAATCAAATATGGAACTACCTGCTTCAATGACTGCAAGTGAGTTTGAAACATTTAAAAATACAGGTAGTCAACATAATACAAGTGATCAATGGCAAAACAGCGGAAGAGATTCAAAGATTTTTTCTATCAATGCAAAATATGAAAAAGAAGTTGGAAGTACTACTTTTAAACCTAGAGTTTACTTCAATACTTGGGAACATTTTCATCCGGTAACTGGGATGATTAATGATAGTAATGACAACAGTGTATATGGAACTGATTTAGAGCTAAATAATCTTCATAAACTATTTGGGCAGAAAGCTACGTTTGTTGCGGGTGTAACATTAAAAGCAGATATTACTAATGGAGCCAAAAAATATAAATATGCAGATTATGAAACTAAAGTTGCTACAAGTTGGCCCTTTGCCCCATACATTAGTAAAACCCTATCGGACAATAAAGGTGCTTTAGCACAGACTGAGGATAGTAAAACTATCCTTTATGGTGGTTATCTTATGGAAACATTCTCTCCATCAAATGATTTTATTATAGATGTTAGCACAAGAGTAGATGAACTTAGCTTTGATATTAGCGGTAATGAGGTTACAGCCTATAGTTATAGTCTTAAAAACTATACAGCTGGTAAAGGCTTATACAATGTAGATAAATCATACACACTTTTCTCAGCAAAACTTGGAGCAGTATATAAAATAACTGACACAACAAATATGTATGCCTCTGTTGCAACAGCTAATCAAGCTCCGACTACAAGTGAACTAGGGGAAAATGAGCAATTAAATATGGCAACAAGTGTAAACTACGAGATTGGTCTAAAAACAAGAGCAAAAAACATCTCAGCTGATATAGCTATCTATCAAAATGATGTGGATGATGAAATTATTCAAATCAAAGATGCAAATGGAAATTCTATCTATGATAATGCAGGTAAAACACAAAAAAGAGGTTTAGAGGTTACTGCTGTTTATAAACCAATTGAGAGTGTACAGCTTGGTGCTAACTACGCCTTTAGTGAGTTCAAGTTTATTAAATTTAGCGAGAACGTAGGTTCTTCTTCAGTTTCAAGAGACGGTAACTATTTACCATATATTCCAAAAAATCAGTACTCACTTTTTGCTACATACAATATGAAAAATGGCTTTAAATCAAGAGTAACAACAAAGACTTGGGGGAAATACTATATGGATAATGCAAATACCCAAGAGTATGATGGCTACCAGTTCGTTACAGACATTATGCTTGGCTATGAAAAAGATGCACATAATATTCAACTTAATATAAATAACATCACAAACCAATACTACGCAATGGAAGCTCTAAAAGATGTCTATGGCAATGAGTCATATAAAGCGGCTGCTCCTATAAACGGGATGCTAACTTATATCTATAAATTTTAGGACGTATCATGGTTGATTATCAAAAAAGAGATAAAAACGATATCTATAACATCCCTCTTCTGGGATTTATATTTAAAAACAAATTGTTTATTAGAGTTTTACAGACAGCTGTACTTGCTCTATTTATATATGCTATCGCCTTTGGGATTATCTATCCTAGCAAAGAAGAAAATATATTTACATCAGCAGTTTTCTGGTCTCTGTTTTGGCCACTGTTTATAGTAGTTTCTCTATCAACATTTGGTAGAGTATTTTGTGGCATCTGTCCACACGGATTTATGGGTAAGTATATTACAAAGTTTGGTCTTAAAAAGAAGATGCCAAAAGCACTTGCAAATCCATTTATAGGTGTTACACTTCTTCTAGTCGGATTCTGGCTGGTTTATTACATCTATCCACAAGCATACAAAACTCCTATAGCTACTGCTATATTTTTCATTGTTCTAACTCTACTTTCCGTTGTATTTTTCTATATATATAAAGATATGAGCTACTGTAAGTCTATCTGTCCAATAGGGACTATGATGAGAGGCTTTTCAAAAATATCATTTACTACCCTTGGAACTTATGAAGAGTCTTGTAAAAGTTGTACAACATTTGAGTGTGCATCTGCGTGTTCATATAATCTAAAACCTTTTACCTTTGACAAAAGAGACAGCATGACAGACTGTACTTTATGTATGGACTGTAGTGATGCTTGTGAAGCAGTGAGCTTTAAACTTGTTAAACCGTCAAATTCTCTATTTAAAAATTTTCAAATTCATAAAGTAGAAGTTTGGGCAATGATTCTAATCACTGCTGCCATAACAATAACTATGTCATTTCATCACGCTCTTAGTCGTGTAGCCATAGCAGACCAATATATCTGGTCAAGAACGGGTGCTTTTTTAGAACAAAAAGTTGCTATTCCAGGACTTGATTATGTAGGTATCAGTGCTCTATTTTTAGCGATGGTTATTACTATATCTTTAGTTTATGGCGGTATGTTTATAGCTTCAAAGATTTTAAAAGAGGATTTTAAAAAAGTATTTTACTCTCTTGGTTATGCAATAACTCCAATCTTTATTATAGGTGGTCTTTCACACACTTATGAGTTTTTCTTCTTGCATCACTACAGTGATATAGCAAATGGACTTATTCAAGGTTTTGGCATCTCTACGGAAGAGGTAAAAGCACTTGCTACAAGAAAAGACACTTGGACAAGAGTATTTTCTATAATGAATCACATAGCTGTAATCTGGGCATTTATTATTATGGCAAAACGTATAAATTTTTTCACTGCTTCAAAAATAGCAAAAACAGCAGCCTTTTTCTTTGCATCTAGTTTGATTATCTTTTATCTGGGATTGAATGTTTATAAGGGATATGCATTTAAGACTTATGGAGCAAAAAAATCTGGACATAATCATAGTAGCCATAACACAAAATCATAATATAAATTATTTTATCTCTCTTTAAGCCATTCTGATTTTAGAATGGCTTAAAGCTCCTTCTACGTGCAATTAAAATCATTTTAGTCAAATAATGACTATATTCTTTTATCAGATTCAAAGCATAATTGAAGTACTATTCACACCATAAAAAACATCACAAAAGGTAGTACATGTTAACGTTTCTCAGAAAGTTCAAGATTAGTACAGCATTCTCATTAATCATATTTCTTACTATTGTTATAGTTACGACTGCGGCTTACTCGAAGCTGTATACTGAAAATAAAAATGAGTATAACAGTAACTTGAGAACAAAAGCAGAATCTATACTTAACTTTGCAGGAGTACTGCTTGAGAGTAGAAATGAGAAGTTTTTTAGCGGAGAAAGCCCTGAGATTCCACAAGTTATTCAAAATGAAGTCTTTAAAAGATTTACAGATGTATCACAGGGGAAAGTATTTTTTAAACAGGCTTCAAAAGAACCTACCTTAGAGCGAAATAAGGCTGTTGATTATGAAGAGACTCTTATAGACTACTTTTCAAACAATAGAGATGTAAAACAAAAAGAGAAATTTGTTGTAGAAGATGGAAAAGATTATTACATTCTTGCTCGTCCCATTGAGGCTGAAGAGAGATGTAAGATGTGCCATCCTACATGGACAACAGGAAATATCATTGCCGTTGAAGATGTTAAAATAGATCTTATTGATTATAATGCAGTTCTTGATAACAACATCTTTTTAATGGTATTAAACTGGTTTTTAAACATCGTACTGGTTCTAATAGTCATCCAACTCTTCTTTCATTATGAAATCACAAAAAGAGTTTCAAGAGTATTGGAAGTTATTTTTAAAATAGAAAATGGTAATTTTGTTTTAGATAAAGAGCTTGAAGGAGAACTGACTCATAATAATTCAACAAAAAATGAATTTGACAGAATAATCAGGCACCTTAAAAAGACTGCTGATAGTCTTCAACCGGTTATTCAAAATGTTGTACAACAGTCAAAAGATATAACATTCAATGCTTCATATGCTACAGTAAAAGTTGATGACAACTCAAAAATGGTAGGAGAACAAAATAACGTAGTTAAAGAATCTATAGAGTTTATCAATAGTGTAAGCCAGAGTAATGAAGAGCTTATAGAAAATATGAAGACTCTAAAAAGCGACTCTCAGAAATCTATAAAAAGTGTTGATGAAGGTAAAGAGATGTTAGCTTCAAATATGGATAGTACAGATAAGGTTTATCAATCAATTGAAAAAACTGTAGAGTCAGTTGAGGGACTTAGAACTCTATCAGAAGAAGTTTCAATTGCTATTGGAGCTATATCTGACATTGCAGAACAGACTAATCTGCTGGCACTAAATGCTGCTATTGAAGCTGCTCGTGCAGGTGAGCATGGACGCGGATTTGCAGTTGTTGCCGATGAAGTTAGAAAACTAGCTGAAAAATCACAAAACAGTGCCAATGAGATTAAAGGTGTTATTAGTTCTATAGAACAAAGTATTGGTGATGTAACCAGTGATACTGAAGCTACTAAAGAAATTTTTGGTGAACTAAGAGAAAAATCAGAGCATCTTGAGAATAATTTTAACTCTATTGAGGGAACTCTTCACACAACAATTGATTCTATAAATATTTTTCAAGAGAAGTTTGATGTTCAGCTAGAGCAATTAAAATCTGTATTTAACGGATTGAACAGTATTGGTGAGTACTCCAACGTTTCACTTAAAAACTCTAAAATACTAGATGAGACAATTATAGAAATTATGAATGAGAGTACAAAACTAAAAGCACTTAGTGATGGTTTTCAAGCTGTACTGAACAAAAGAGATGTGGATAGAAGTGTAATCTCCCCACCTGACAAATGTATTATTAAGTCTAGTAATTTTAGTGAAGAAGCTTATCTGTTTGATGCTAATGACAGGGGAATAGCATTTTACTTTATGGATAAAAACATAAATCATAAATCAATCAACGGTGATCAGATAACAATAAGTTTCTATAGCGATATCCATCAAAACTTAGCTAATAGTAGGTACCAGATTGTATATGCTATAGACAAAGGAAATAACAGAGTCTTTTGTGGTGCTAAAACACTATAGTCATTTATAAAACTTTTCTTAAATAAGACAAATAAACTCTTATTTATGTTTGGGTAAATGATTATAAGTTACAATACCGTATAAAATTTAAAAATAACAAAAGGAATCCATATGCCAAAGATTAACAAATACGTAGATATTGATACTGTAGAAAGAGAAGCAAAAAAAGATTTAATTGACCGTCATTCTCCATTTATTCACTGTGCTGATACAGCTAAAGCTGGTGAGCCATTCGAAGTAACTGTAAAAATGGGTAACGAATATACTCATCCAGATGATTTCGATCACTATATTGAGTCAGTTACACTTTTCAACGGTGAAACTAAATTAGCGGGGGCTACTTATGTTCCAGGTACACTTGGTAACGTTAAAGCTCATAACACTACAACTTTTACAATAATCCCAACAGGTAAAAAACTTACTCTTGTTGCTCATGGTTACTGTACTAAACACGGTGTTTGGGAAGGTACTCCAGTTACTGTAGAAGTAGCAGAGTAGTTAAAAGAGGTCAAAAGACCTCTTTACTCTATATTTATTGATGGTTTATCTATATGGTAACCTTGAGAATACTTTATCCCCATCTCTTTAACTTTATCCATAACCGTACTTGAATGAACAAACTCAGCAATAGTTTCAACACCTAACTTACTTGCAAAATCAACAATTGTCTCAACAACGAGATAAGCATTTCTATCTGTATCTATATCTTTTATAAGGGATCCGTCTATCTTTAAAAAATCAACATTCATTTTTATCAAATAAGAAAAATTAGAATAGCCGTCTCCAAAATCATCTATAGCTATCCTAGCTCCATATCTTTTTATCTCTTTAATAAAACGTGCAATTTTTTCGAAATCCTGAATAGCTTCTGATTCTACTATTTCAAATATCACCCTATTTGAAGCACTACTTAATTTTAGTTTTTGCAGAATAAAGTTAAACATCTCACTATTTACTATATCTTCCATAGATAGGTTAATACTAAATTCATAATCATTTGCTTCAAAAAGTTTAAATGATTTTTCTATTATTATTTTTGTAACTTCATTATAGACTTTGATACGTTTTGCTATTGGTATAAACAGAGATGGAGAGATTACATTATTATTCTCATCTAAAAGTCTGGCTAGACACTCATATTTATTTATTTTTGATGTTTTATTATCCATTATAGGCTGAAAATATGGAACAATTTTTGAGTTTTGTACAGCATGTCTAACTATATTTGAGATATTTAAATTTTTCTCATACTCATTCTCAAACCTCATTCTATCTTCATATATCCAAAACGGCAGTCTATTATCTTTTGCATATTTTAAAGCCATAGAAACTTTAGAAAATAAGTTATCTTGGCTAGAATTTACGCATGAAGCCATAGTTAAACTAACGCTTATTTCATTTTCTTGATATGTAACGCTTACATTTTTTATTTTTTCATAAAGGTTTGTCATATAATCTTTTAAATCATAAAAGCCTAAATTATCTTCTAAATATAAAGTAAATTCTGTTCCAGAGACCCTATATATTTTTTCATTTATATTTTCTATAAGGTAGTTGCCAACCTGCTCTATTATATAGTCTCCAACCATGAAACCATAAAAGTTATTGATAGTGACAAAGTTATCTATTGCTATTGTTATCAGTCCAAATTTTTCATTGTCATGTAAATCTTTTCTAAGCTGATAAAGATTTGGAAAACTTGTTAAATGATCAGTAAAATATTTACTAAGAAGTTGTTTTTTACAATTTCTAAGATCCTCTGTTATTGCTATATCGCGTAATTGCAATTCTTTTAATACTTCATCACTAATATCTTGTTTTTGGACTTTTCTATCGATGTTGTACACAACAACTGAAGTGTGAGTTTTATCCTTATGATTCATCATAACAAGCTTGGAGTCTGGGAGCTTTTTTTCAAGTTCTAATTTTAAATTTTGAACAAGAACAGTGTTGTGTATGTAAGAAGAAATATGTATAAGCGAACTTGTGCTTGCTATCTCTAAAATACTTCTAACAACACCACCTACCTCTGTAGATGATGTCAATGTATAACTGTTAATGTCCAAAATATCATCCATTTTTGTCATGCTATATATCATCCTTTGTGTGACACTATTCTATCATAAAAGTATTCTAAAGTAGATTTTAACCACACTTTAACTATACTCACAAAAACATAAGTGGTAGGTACAAGAGTGAAGTCTTTTCAAAATCTAATTCTTCTTCAAAATCTCTATCGCTTAAAAGCTCTTGGATTTGACTATACTGATCCATTTTATGTAAATGAAAAGAGTACTCACGAAGAGCCTAAAACACTCAATGAACTTTCACAGAACATCTCTTCTTGCCACCTTTGTGATCTGAGTAAATCCAGGCAGCAAAGTATGAGCGGTTACGGAAATCCTAATGCGGAATTAATGATAGTAGATTTTAGCGTTTCTATGAGTGATGATTCCAACAATGGATACTACAGCGGAAGAAGCGGTGAGAGTTTAACAAATATGATTGAAAAAGTTATAGGGCTTAAAACAGATGATGTTTATTTTACTCATGCAATAAAATGCAAACCTTTAAACTCAAACGTACCATCTGCATCTGAGTGGGACTCATGTAAGTCATATCTATTTACTCAAATAGATTTTGTAAAACCTAAAGTAATTGTTACGCTCGGTGAAGAAGCATACTTTAAACTGACAAGCGAAGAGAGTGATTTTCAAAATGTTAGAGGACATGTAATAGACTTCAAAAAATATAAACTTATTCCAATATATCATCCTCAGTTTTTACTGAGAAATCCAGAACTTAAGAGAATCACTTTAAATGATTTAAAAACTATAAAGAGCTGCCTATGAAAAAACTATATCTACTAACATTAATATTTCCTATTGTAATATTTGCTCAGAGTTATCTAATCTCAAATATTCCTCTTCCTAAGACTTATATTCAGAACCTTGATCCATATCCATGTACTGAGCGCTGTATGCAAGAGTACCTTGATAATGAGATGATTTTTTCATTCCTTTCTCATGCTGATGCAAAATTAGAAAATAAAGAGCAAGATGAAGTAAGAATGATGAGTATATCTATCTTAAATCTTGGCTCATCTGTACTTACAGACAAACTCCGTATTGCCCTACTACTACCTTACAAAGTAATCGGCAGATATGCTTCATCAACTACTAATGCTTCATTCGCTTATCTAATAGCAAAAAATCATTCTTTTGAGTTAAAGAGCTATAAAATAGAGAGTGAAAGTATTGAAGATATTAAGAATGCATTACTAAAAATCTCTAAAGACGGTTTTAACTACGTCATTGCACCTCTTACTCAAAAAGGGGCAGATGCTGTAGGTGAGATAAACCCAGATATGAACATATTTTTTCCAACAATCAATAAAAAAGATGTAACTTCTACTTCATCATACCTAGTTTATGGCGGTATTGATTATCATGCACAAAGCGACCTGCTTTTAAAAGAAGCTGTATCTCCTCTTGTTATATTTTACGACAAGTCCAGCATAGGTAAAAAACTAAGCCTTTATGAAGAAGCGCAGTTTATGAATGCTGGCATTGATCAAAACTTAAGCGCAGAAGAAAAAGATGCTTTGATCTTAGATTCAAACAAAACAGTAGTTAAATTTTCAATCCCAAAAAGAACTACAAATTTAGAAAAAGAACTTTTTGAAAACACAAATATAGTAAACGGATCTTTTTTTATAAATACACCAATTGTAAAGACTGGCATGATTATGTCTCAGCTTACACTATATGATACAAATGCTACAAATGTTTTATCTACTCAGATTAACTATGATCCCCTCATACTATCTATGACACAGTATGAAGATAGAAAAAACATGATAATAGCTAATTCTATCACTCAAAACAACAACATACTGATTGAAACAAATTCTCTTTTAAGTAATGATATTGTTTATGATTGGATTAACTACACAACTACTGTAGGTGTTGATTACTTCTTCAATCTTGCCACAAGAGAAGATCGAGAATACAATATAGCTATACAGGACAATCAAATGATCTACCCTATAGAGCTTTTAACTCCTGCTAAATATAGGTTTATTAATCACATATCTCATATATCAAATATCGAAGAGTGATAAGATTAGTTCTTTTGTATCTGCATCTATCTTTTGAGGTCTTCCTTCAAAAGTGATGTAAGCCAGTGTTATAGACAATCCAAATATTTTTTTGCCATCTCTATATATAGTTTGAGAAAGTATAAATGAAGCCGCTTTCATTTGAATAAGTTCTGTTTTAATATCTAATACATCTCCAAGTTTAGCACTGATTATATAGTCAGCTTCTAGTTTTCTTGCAACAAAATGTCCATTATCCAGAACAGGTGTCATACCTTTTTTGAAAAAAGCATCACTTCTAGCTCTCTCACAAAAATTTAAATAATTAGAGTGATAAACGACTCCGCCTGTGTCTGTGTCTTCGTAGTAGACTCTTATTTTCACCTTTTTTCTCCTTTTTTTATATAGTTTACAGTAAAGATTGTATATCTTTATTTTTTAATAATAAATTGCAATAATTGTAAACGCTAAGAAGAACATTAAATGTGACATTCCTTCAAAATAATTAGTTTGCCCTTCATCTGTTGTTTTCCATGCTAGAATTACTGTGAGTATTAAAGCACCGATTTCCAGTGGATTGAAATCAAGTGTAAAACGTATTCCACTAAGATACGCTAAGCCCATCAAAATAGGAACTGTCAATAAGATAGAAACAGTAGAAGCACCCATAGCAATATTTACAACTCTTTGTATCTCATCATTTTTTGCAGCTTTAATCGCTGTTACTATTTCAGGAGATACTGCAACAATAGCAATAATTAAACCTGATATACCAACAGATATACCATACTCTTTAGCAAGTTTAATCCCATCATTGGCAAAGATTTCAGCACCTATGGCTATGATAGTAATAAAGACAAATATAGAAGCAATAAGCCCAAGCTTATTAAATTTTTCAAAGACATAATCATCTTCTTCCTCATCTCCTGAATCTTTTTCAGCCATCTTTCTTTTCAGTCTAAAAATTCTACTTCTTGTGGTACTTTTAAAGAAGTGTGTATGCGTTCTCGTTTGAAAGACTAAGATTATGATATAAAATACCATTAACAGTACGGAAATCCACATTGAAGCATCTTCTATTACTTCAGCTGAATGCTTACCTAGGCTTAATACACTTGGAACAAGTAAAGCCGCGGCTGTTACAAATAAAATCGTTGTATACGCACTAGAAGTTTCTTTATTGTGCTCTTGTTCTGTAAATTTTAGACCACCTAGAAATACTGCAAGCCCTAAAAGAACATTCATATCAACAATAACTGCGGAAATAATACCACCCTTAACCGTATCTACAACAGTAGGATCAGTAACTGCTTGAAGTAAAATAATATACAAAAGTATAATCTCAACAACAACAGCACTTAAAGTTAGTACAAAACTACCATAGGGCTCTTGAAGCCTCTCTGAGAGAATCTCTGCAACTTCAGAAACACTTAATGAAAGTGAACCAATACCGATAGCTGCAAAAAGAGTAGCTGCGCCACCTTGTCCCATCTTATGAAAATAAAAGGCAACCATAATGCTGCTTATTCCTAAAAATATATCCCAATAATCTTCAATAAAATATTTTAATTTTTTATCCTGTTTTTCTATGCTTATTTCCAACTCACTCTCCTTATAAAAGTATAATGCTTGCTAAGCCTAGAAAGCTGAAAAAACCTACTATATCCGTTACTGTAGTAAGTAAAACGCTACTTCCTATAGCTGGATCAACTCCAGCTCTTTGGAGAACCAATGGTATAACGCTTCCAAAAAAACCAGCTCCAAGTAGGTTGATAATCATAGATAAACCTATAACGACACCTAGCATCGGCATATTAAACCAAAAGTAAGCGATAATACCAATTACAATTGCAAAAAAAGTTCCATTGACTAAAGATATTACAACTTCTTTATAAATTGTTTTTTTTGCATCTTCACCTTCAATATCACCAAGTGCCATTTGACGCACGGTTACAGTAAGTGTTTGTGTTCCCGCATTTCCACCCATAGAAGCAACGATAGGCATTAAAATAGCTAATGCAACTAAAGATTGAATGGTTGCATCAAACATACCAATAACCAAAGATGCAGCAATAGCTGTTAAAAGGTTAAGCCCGAGCCATATAGCTCGTGTTTTACCAATTTGAAACATATCTTCATCTTGCTCAGCTTCGTCATTAACACCAGCTAGGTTAAAGATTTGCTCTGTAGCAGTTTCTTCAATGATGTCATAAATATCATCAGAAGTAATTCTACCTATAAGTCTGTTTTTATTGTCCAGAACGGCGATAGCGTTAAGGTTGTAGTTAGTTACTTTTTCTACAACATCTTTAATGTTCTCTTTATGATTTACAGAGTAATTTTTATGTTTATCATAAGGAATATCTTCAAAGTTTAAAGCATGGTCAAAAATAATCAAATCTTCAAGACCTACTGAACCTAAATATTTATCTCTTTCATTGACAAGATGAACATGCCAGATATTATCAACTTCACCACTTATCTTTAATACTTTAAGTCTCTCTAACGCTACACCAATATTCTCATCTATTTTTGCACTAAAAAGTTCAGTTTGCATATAAGAACCAGCTTCATCCCATTCATAAGATATAAGTTGCTTCATAAGTTCTTTGTCTTCATCATCAAAGTGGCCTAAGATGTCCTGAGAAATCTCCTCATGCTCTTCACTGATATTCTGAATAAGTGTGGCTGCGTCATCTGTATCCATAAGAGAAGCAATGTTAGCAAGTTTTTTAACACTAAAAATGTCTGCTGTCTCTTCTTGAACATAGTCTGGAAGCTCAGATAAAACCTCAGCAAAGAGTTCATGAGGCATCTTTTTGATGATTTTTTCATACTCTTCACTGCTTAACTCTCTAAGCTTAAGAAGTTGCTCTGCTATATCATAAGGGTGTACACTCGTGTCACTCTCTTTATACTGATTTATTTCAGCATCTAAGATATTGAGTATATATGTTAGTTCTTCTTGGTTTATTTCCAAATGTCACTCCTTTTAATTTTGCTATGTTATAATACTATACGTATGTAATTAAGAAGGTTTAATGAGTGAAATTTTCATTTAAATTTAAATTATTTTTTGCTTTCATTGGTTATGGATTAATTTTAGTTCTTCTAACCCAATTGGCTGTATTCAAAATTGAAGAGATAAGTCTTAAATCTGCGAGTATCAAAAAAGCATCTGAGACGTTTCAAGATAGAAATGAAATATTCAAATCATATATCAAAGACACAAACCTAAAACTCTCATCTATAATCTCATCTGATATCTTCCGTAGCTACCTCAAAGACACAAAAAATATAAAGCTAGCAAATTCACTCTTTTTAGATATTGCAAGTACTTCTGACAATATCATGCAATTGAGATACATAGATAATACAGGTATGGAAATAATCCGAATAGATAGAGAAGAGTTTTCTTCTGAGACTTATTTAATTGAGAAAGAAAAACTTCAAAATAAAAGTAGTCGTTACTATTTTAAAGATATATCAGATACTGATCAGAATGTTTTTTGGTATTCTAAACTTGATCTGAACATAGAACAAGGAAAGATAGAGATACCAATTAAACCAGTTCTCCGTATTGGCACACCTGTCTTTCATAACTCAAAACAAGCTGGTATTTTAATTATTAATATTTTTATGAAAAACTTTTTATATGAACTTGTCAACACTCCGCTATATGATATTTTTTTATTCGACAACGACGGAGATATTTTGGTTGATTCTACTCACTCTCACTGTTGGAATAAATATATAGAAGAAGATAAAACAATCTATTCTCACTTTGCTGAAGAAGCAAAACATATCATTTACAACACTGAGTACTTTGGGCAAAATTTATATTCAAATAAAATTTCTCTAAACAATGGTGAAAACCTACATATGGTAATAAAGCCAAAAACAGACTACATTCAAAAAGAGATTAGTGAACACCTAAATCAACTTATATGGATTATGATTGGTATTGTATTAATATCTTTTCCTATTTCATACTTTTTCTCAAAAACACCTATTAGACTAAAAGAACAAGCAGATGAACAAAAAAAAGACCAAGATGTTCTTCTTTCACTATTTGATCTAAGCGATGCTGTATTATTCAAATGGAATAACGATGAAAATTGGAGTGTTGATTCTGTTTCATTAAGTGTTGATAAGCTTCTTGGTCATACCCAAAATGATTTTGGCACTGGCACTATTACATATATTGGATGCATTCATCATGATGATAAAAAACAAGTCATCCAAGAAGTAACAAAAGCTATTGAAAATAAAGTTTACTTTTTCAAGCATAAACCATATCGTGTAGTTACAAAAGATGGTGATATAAAATGGATATTAGACTCTACTGTAATCGTTAGAAATGCTAATAATGAAATCATCAACTTCGTTGGTTACCTTACAGATATATCTGCTCTTAAGAATAGTGAGTTAAAACTTCAAAAGCTATCAAGAACAGACCAACTTACTAAAGTTAGCAATAGAATGCATATAGATGATGTTTTACAGAGTCAATATTACCGTTTCTATCGAGATAATGAACTGACTAGTATAATTCTTCTTGATATCGACTTTTTTAAGAGTGTAAATGATGATTATGGACACATTGTTGGAGACAGTGTAATTATAGAATTTGCCAAAATTCTTCAATCTTCAATCAGAAAAGGTGATATACTTGGCAGATGGGGAGGTGAAGAGTTCTTAATAATTCTCCCTCATACAAATTTAGACCAAGCTATGCAACTTGCAAATAAATTACAAAAAATAATTTTTCAAAATAATTTTTCCACAGTGAAACACAAAACTGCAAGTTTTGGAGTCTCTACATTTGAGAGAGGTATGAGTGTAGAAACACTAATTGACAGTGCTGACAAGGCTCTTTACCTCTCAAAAGAAAACGGTAGAAACTGTGTAACAAGCACTCAAACTCTATAAAAACAATATATTTTTCAGAGACATTTACCATAAAAAGCTTAAAATGACATTAATTTAAGAAAACTAACAATATTTTGTTAGTATACTTAGAATATATACACTGAAAGGATACAAGATGAAACGATTTCCATTACTATCACTAAGCCTATTGCCAGCACTATTAAGTGCAATATCCATCACTGAAGTTGTGCAGAATACGATCCAAACGCATCCACAAATTCAGATAAAAAAAGAGTCGGTTAACGTAAATAAAGAGAGATTGACGCAAGTCAGAGCAGGTTATTTACCTTCTGTGGATCTTTCTTACTCTATCGGGCCTGAAGCAACAAAAACACCTGCGAACTTAAGAGAAGAAGCTAAAATGACTAGACAAGAAGCTTCTGCTGCCTTAACGCAAAATGTATTTGCTGGTTTAAATACAATGTATGGGATGAAAGAGCAAAAGTCATTAATACTAGCTGCTAGCAGTACTGTAGTTGAGAGTGCAAATTCTTTAGCACTAGAAGCAACAACAGCATATCTAGACGTACTTAAAACTCTTGAACTATACAATATTGCTAAAGAGAACGTAACGGTACATGACAAGTACCTTAAACAGATAAAAGAGAAAGTGGATGCTGGTATAGCTAGAAATTCTGACTATGAGCAAACTCTATCTCGTTATGAAAATGCAAAAACTGCTGAATACTTAGCAGAGCAAAATCACTTAATTGCTACTTACAGCTTTGAGCGCATTTTACCTGGCATTGCTCCGGCAGACTTAGAAAAACCTGTTGCAGGTGCATTACCGGCAGAAGGGCTTGATTCACTAGTTGAAGTTGCAATAAAAGACAATCCAACAATAGCTGTTTCTCAGAATGACATAGAAGCAGCTAAGTCTGCGGTTGGTCGTGCAAATGCACCATACTATCCATCTGCAGATATTGTAGTTAGAGGTTACTGGAACGATCAAGTTCACGGTGTAGGCTACAATACTGTTACAAATGAAAATGATTTAGAGGCTGAAGATTCTGGTTATAGCGGAATGCTAGTTATTAATTATAATATCTTCAACGGTCTATCAGATGCTGCAAATAAGCAAGCAAATCAACACATTCTTCTTCAACAAAATTCTACACTTGCAGATGCAAAACTTTATATCAAAGCAAATACTAAAATTGCTTGGGTTACATATGAAATGACTAAAAAACAGTTAGTTTATATTGATAAAAACATTGCCGCGAGTGCTAAAACAGTTTCTGACTATCAGCAAGAAAATGAGTTAGGCAGAAGAAGTATTATAGATCTTCTAAACATCGAACTAGAATACAACAATGCAAAAAACCGTAAAGTTAATGCAGTATATGACAACTTGACTGCATACTATGGAATTTTATCACACACTGGTAAAATGTTAGAAGAAATGAATGTCGTCATTAAATAGAGATTTTAAAGACCCTATCCTAGAGTGTTTGGTGATCTTCACCAAACTCTATAATAGGCCTTTTAGTGCAGAAGCTTTGGTAGCAGACCTCCCAGTTGAGCCTGGTAGATCTATACCAAAGCTCTTTTCTCTAGATTCAAGAGAAGCAAAATCTGCTTTCTTTCGAGCAGCTCAACGTGCCGGATTTAGCTCTAAGTTAGTAAACTACTCATTTAAAGATATATCCCCGCTACTTCTTCCAGTAATTTTAATTTTAAAAGGTGATAAGGAAGCTGAAAACGCCTGTATACTCACTGAAATAAGCCCAGATAGAAAATACGCAAGAATAATACTGCCAGAACTAGATGGCGGAGAAAACTGGGTTGAAGTTGATACACTAGAAGAAGAATATATAAACTTTGCATTTTTAATCAAACCGGACCATAGCTATAAAGATGCACATAAGCGTATACTAAAACATGAAAAACATCATTGGTTTTGGGGAACCCTTGGGTACTCTAAAGGTGTTTACTCTGATGTTATAATAGCCTCGTTTTTAATAAATATATTTGTAATGGCAAGTCCTATATTTACGCTTAACATATACGACAGAGTTGTACCTAATAATGCCATAGATACTATGTGGGTCTTTGCCACAGGTATCATAGTTATCTATGTCTTTGATATGGTGCTTAAATTTTTACGCTCTTACTTTCTTGAAAATGCGGCTAAAAAGAGTGATATTATTATGTCCTCTATTATATTTGAAAGAGTTTTAAATCTAAAAATAGCTTCCAAACCAGCTTCAGTAGGTTCTTTTGCTAGTAATCTAAAAGACTTCGACTCTATACGCGGTTTCTTTACAGCTTCTTCTATAGCAGCTCTAATAGATTTACCGTTTAGTATTATATTTTTATTTATAGTCTATGTTATTGGTGGTTGGCTGGTAGCCATTCCAATGGTAAGTGGTTTAGTCATAGTTATTTATAGTCTGATTGTTGAAAAACCAATGAGACGTTCTGTTGAGAGTACTTATGAAGCTTCTGCACTTAAGAATGCTGTTCTTATTGAATCACTATCTGCATTAGAGACCATTAAAGCACTTGGAATCAGTGGACAGTCTCAGTGGAAATGGGAAGAAGCTGCAGGCGGAGTTGCTCAAAAAGGATTGAAGTCTAAGATCTTATCTAACTCTATATCTACTTTTGTAAACTTTATAGTCCAGATGAATACAGTATCAATCATAATCGGTGGTGTATATGCCATAGGTGACAAATCACTAAGTATGGGTGGTTTAATCGCTGTCGTAATGCTCTCTTCTAGAATGCTTGCACCTTTAGGTCAAGTGGCTTCTCTTATAGCAAATCTACAGCAGACTAAAACTGCCTATGACGCAATTGATGGAATTATGCACCTTGATGTTGAACGTGAAGATGCTAAAAAGTTTGTTCAACGTCCTTCTTTTAAAGGTAAGATAGAGTTTCAACATGTAAGCTTAATCTATCCAAATACAGACAAAAAAGTTTTAGATGATGTTAGCTTCACTATAAACCCTGGTGAATCTGTTGGTATCATAGGGACAAATGGCTCTGGAAAAACAAGCATAGAAAAACTTATTCTTGGACTTTATGAGCCTACAGAAGGTTCTATACTTATTGATGGAATAGATATACAACAAATTGATCCTGCAGATTTAAGAGAAAACATCTCCTATGTACCACAAGATGTAGTTCTATTTAGAGGTACTCTAAAAGACAACATTATCTTGCGCGCTCCAGATGCCAATGATCAACAGATACTAGAAGTTGCTAAACTAAGTGGACTAGATCACTTTGTAAATATTCATCCTATGGGATTTGATATGCCTGTGGGAGAGAGAGGTGACGGCCTCTCAGGTGGTCAGAAACAATCTATCTCTATTGCTAGAGCTTTTATACACCCTGCCCCTATTGTTTTACTTGATGAGCCTACTAATTCTATGGATAGTACACATGAAGGTCATTTTATAAGGGCTATGAAGGTATATAGAAAAAACAAAACAATGATACTTATATCTCATAAAAACAACCTGCTTCCACTTACCGACAGGCTGATACTGTTAGCTCAAGGAAAAGTTATTCTAGATGATACAAGAGCGAGTGTAATAGAGCAACTCAGCAGACCCAAAAAGGCCGTATCATGAGTCTAAAAGATAAATTTGTAGATTATTCCTACGAAAGAAAAGATATTAAAAAACTATCTGTAAAAGATGAAGATGATTTAGAGTATATGAGCTCTGTCAGTTCAGCAATGTTAATGCAGAACAATCTCAAAACAAAGCTTTTGCTATGGATAGGAATGTTTGTAATTATTTGGTTGATTGCTTGGGCTTATAATGCAAAGATTGATGCTCTAACTCGTGGTCAAGGTAAAATTATTCCATCAAATAAAATACAAGTGATTCAAAACCTTGAAGGTGGAATTGTTAGCGAACTTCTTGTAAAAGAAGGTGATACTGTAAAAAAAGGAGATATCCTTGTCAAGATTGACGATACAAACTTTGCAAGTATGTTTATAGAATCTCAACTTCGATACAATGAACTAGAAGCAAAAACTATTCGTCTTTTAGCTGAATCAACTGGAAATGCATTTTCAGCTACTAAAGAGATAAGAAAAAAATCTCCTGAACTAATAAAACATGAATTTTCTCTATACAGAACTAATAAAGAACAGCTAAACAACAATATTATGATCTATAACCGCCGTCTTAATCAAAAAAGAAATGAATTAAAAGAGGCTCAGGCAAAGCTGATTCAGCTTACAAATAACTATACACTAATTTCAAGAGAAGTAGCCCTTAACAAACCTCTTGTTAAAAAAGGTATCGTCTCAGAAGTGGAATTTTTACAACTCCAAAGACAACAGAGTACTATCCAAGGTGAGATGGGTGCCATTGAACTCTCCATACCTCGTTTAATATCTGTTCTTGAAGAACAAAAAGACAATATTAGAGAAGTAGAACTAGCATTTCACAATGCTGCAAAAGAGGCTTATAATGAAGCTAAAGCAGAGATGACTAGGATAAAAAGAACAAATATTGCCAGAGAAGACAAGGTACAAAGAACCTTTGTACGTTCACCTGTAACAGGGACTATCAAGCAACTTTTAATAAATACTGTTGGCGGTGTTGTAAAGCCTGGAATGGATATAATAGAAATTGTACCGACTCAAGACAACTTACTTGTTGAAGCCAAAATCAGACCTGCTGATATCGCATTTTTATATCCTGGTCAAAGAGCAATCGTAAAATTCTCTGCCTATGATTTTGCTATTTATGGTTCACTTCAAGGAACTTTAACCCACATTAGTGCTGGCACGATTGTTGATGAAATAGATAAACAGAGTTACTATCTGGTTCGTGTTAAAACAGACAAAAATTATTTAGGAAATGAAGATAAAAAGCTAAATGTCATTGTTGGAATGACAGCAGATGTAGATATTATCACTGGTAAGAAAACAGTACTTGATTATATTTTAAAACCGATACTACGTGCAAGAGAAAATGTACTAAGCGAGAGATAAGATGAAGAAAATTATTTTATTCACTAACATGACCTCTATAAAAAAACATTGGCAGAATGCTCTATTTGGCAAGTATTTAACTGTCTCTATAGATAGTTTTGATGCACTTACCGACTATTTAAAAACTATAGATGAAAATATAATCATAATGATTGATGAGTTAAGTGTCGCAGATATTGATGATGTACTCATAAAATTAGAACCTTTCCATAATGCCACTATTTTAATATTTCATTCTCTACCAGAAGTTCACCATGCTGCTCAACTTTTAAAACAAGGCATAAAAGGTTATGAGAACTCTTATATAGCAAAAGAAAATCTGCTCACTATGCTAAAAGGTATAGAAAGTGGTTATCGTTGGCTATTTACCGATTTAACTAACTTTGTAATCAACAAATATATTCAAACCATTGACAAGAGTGAACCAGAGTTTTTACATCTACTAACTCAAAAAGAAAAAGACATAGCTCTTATGATCGCAGATGGTTACAGCAATAAAGAGATATCCCAACAGCAAAGAATCGCTCTATCAACTGTTAAAGGTCATATACGCCATATATTTGAAAAGGCAGGAGTGTCAGACAGAATCTCTTTGGCTTTACAGTTTAGGTAACTATGTCATCTATTATCTGTGGAATATCAATTAATAAACCTTCATCACAACTATAATAAGTAAGATCATTGCTTACAACACTGCCAACTACTGTTTGTGTATAAGCATACGGTATTTCTATATCTTCTATCGTTGTTATTACATCAGATATTGTAATGCCATCCAATATTGTTGATTCTGAACCTAACTCAATGGCTTCATTTATACTCAAATAATCTAAATTTGATAGATCTAGACTATTATTAAAGTCAATATCATTTTTAAATATATTATCATTTCCATCTAAAGAAGAGACAACCGAATCATCAGCTAGAATTCTAAAGGCACCAGAGTACGTAGAAATCTCTTCAAGCCCTAAATAATTCACTTGAAAGAGTGCATCTGCATCATTACTATAGATTTGTTCACCATCGTAGAGTATGTCTTGGCTACTGACATTACGAAGATTACCTTCCACGTCAACTATCCTAACATCACCCACAGAAATATGAACTTTACCTATAATATTTTCATTGACCATAAAATGTCCTCAGATTTTTCCATATCCTAACATAAAGATTTTTTTTTGTATATAGTACTTTTGTATTGTAAGTAATACTTCACCCGTTCCACTACCATCTGATTAGGTATTTACTCAACCTTATTATCTTATCTTATTGTGAAATTTTGATATTTTTGTATATTGAAGATATTTTATGAAAGTAAAGTAATGTAAGAAGAAACAAATAAGAGATAAATTCCCACGCAAATTAAGCGTGGGAATAAAGTGATATGACTAGATATCAGTTGTGATTGTATCTTCAATCTCAATTAATAACGTAGCACCTTCACCTGTGTATTGTGCATATAGAGTTCCATCTGCACCTATATAATTATCTACCTGAGTTAATGAGCTATCTACATTAACTTGATCAGAAGCGTCACCGTCTAATGAGTTGATTACCAACATACCATCATCAGATGCGTCTAATACATCTGCAGCTGTAATATTGATAGAATCTTCACCTACAACATTTGAATCTTCGCCTAATTGAATAACACTGATATTTGAAACATTAGATAAATCTAAAGTATCATAATTATCAACAATTAGAGCATTGTCAACATTTTCATATGCAACACCTTCTGCTAAAGTACCTATTCTTACATTTACTGTTGCTGTTGCTGTTGCAGTTCCACCGTTACCATCATCAACAGTGTAATCAAATGTGGCAAACTCATTTACAGAATCACCAAACTCTGCTCCTGGATTTGGATTAACATGTACATCTCCGTTTCCATCAATTGTTACGCTACCAACAATACTTCCATTGTCTGCAGAATATAAGTTACCATCTACAAGACCAAGTTCTAAAGTATCACCTTCAACATCTGTGTCATTTGCTAATAGTGTCTCTTCTTCTATAACAAATGGTGTAACAGTTTCATATCCATAATATCCAACTACGTTAGATACTTGGAAATCTGTCCAATGGAAAGCGTTGTTTCCATCTGCCTGTTCTGCATATATAAATATTGCATCAAACACGATTCCATGATTTATTAATATAGTACCATTAGGTTGATTATAGATTTTACCACTAACCGGTTGTCCATCTAAGTATAGTCTATATGATGCATTATCATCTGAATCAAAGTTAGTATATGAGATTCTAGCAGAAGTAACATCATGAGCAAAAGTAAAGATTATTTGTTCATTTTGACCTAAGCTATCAATTTCATAACTGCTATCTGATCCCCATCCAGTTTGATTAATACCATAATCTCCATTAGAATCTTGCACAACATGATAATTAGGACCCATACCGTCATAAACACCATTAGGAGCAATAGCTGCACTATAAGAGTCTGAAAGAACTGTAATAGTCTCACCAATTGCTACAGGAGCATCATTATTACCATAAATATTGATAGTAATAAGTTGAGATGCACTTCCATCTACTGAAGAAACAGTAAATGTTTCAACCGCCCCTCCTGCTCCAACTGCTTGAGATGCAACTGGGTCTAGAACATAAGTCCAATGTCCAGTTTCAAACATCGTAAATGTACCATAAGCAGTTGAGCTATTTGCTACATATTCTGTATCAAATGCTGCCTGTCCATAATCCTCATCAGTTATAGCTAGGAAACCTTGTGCAGTAAAAGGTAAATCTTCAACTACATTTCCAGTAGCGATAATAGGACTAATTTCTGCAACATCATTAGTTCCTATAATTGTGAGAGTAACTGTTTTAACATTACTGTGAGATGCTTCATTATCTCCATCTCCTGTCGTTCCAAAGCCTTCCCAGTCAGAAGCTTTGTAATCAAAACTAACTGTTAGAGATTCACCCTCTCTTAAGCTGTTAAATTTATCACTAGAGATTGTGTAGTCTCCGCTTGTATTCCATCCATTGTTGCCAGCATTTGCTAAAGCAACACTTATATCTGCTGCTGTAATGCCAACCGCATTTTGTGAAACTTCAACATCTCCAACAATTTTATAATGAGGATTTGTATTGTTAGTATCTTCATCAGTTGAAGTTAGAGTTCCTTCAAAGACTGCATTTTCATTAGAGCCAATATCTGGATCTAGTGATTCTTCACTTACTCTCATCCATACATTTTTAACAACTGGTTGATCATTTGTACCAGTTATTGTAAGTGTTACAGTTTGCATATTTGAGATTGCACTCTCACCACTGTCTGCACCCGTAGTTCCATCTGTAACTCGTACATTAAAGCTGACTGTAACCTCTTCACCATCAGCTAATTTATTAAATGATGGATTAAATACTGAATAGTTACCATCAGAATCTAAAGCAACTTTTGTATTGCCGGTAATTACACCATTATTATCTACAACCAACGCATTCATTGGTCCAAATGCTACAAATTCATGTGAATCATTAACATCTTCATCACTAATATCAGCTACCAAAGTACCTGTAAGGAAAGAGTTTTCTGGTTTATCAGTATTGCCCCATGGTGAACCAGTTAAATCTGTTTCCATAATATTAGTATCTGTAGTTATAGAGTTAAGTACAGGACTATCATTTGTTCCGTTAATCACAATAGTTACAGTTTTGATTTCAGAGAATGAACTTTCATCATTATCAGTACCAGTTCCCACACCACTATCGTCTTGAACTTGAACATTGAAAGTCACTTCTACACTATCGCCTTCGCCAAGTTTGTCAAAGCTTGAACTAACTAGAGTATAGTTACCATTTGCATCTAGACTAACTCTCACCGGAGTTGTAACAAGATCAATATCTCCAGAGTCATCATGAGACTCACTAATATTCACACCATCTACAAGTAAATCACTAAATTCTATGTAATCGTAACCGTCATTGTCATCATCATCAGTTACATCAACCATATCATCAATGTTTCCAGTTAGAACTGCATTTTCATAAGTAACAGCTTGTGTATCGATAAATGCTTCTAAATCTTCTACAGGGAGATTTGAATTTGCAGACATACCGTAACTACCATCAGGGTTACTAATCACTGCACCAAATGTTTCCTCAGAAATCAATTCTCCGCCATTAATACTATTTATAGCTAAGAGTGAACTGCCTCCAAAGCCTTGGTTGTCATGATTATTAAGAACACCTACTACTATTGTATGTTCACCAGCAGTAGCAAATTCATAACTGAATGTACCATTTGCGTCTACACTGCCATCAGCTAAAGTAGTAACCACACCATCTACAACAACAAATGCTGCATCTTGCATATAGTCCCAGTCTCTTAAGTCAAATGACCAATTAAACGATACTGTTTCACCAGCAGCTGTATCAACAACAACTTTAAGTGCTGAACCTTCTGCTGTATCTGAAGCTATATCTGTCAATAATACATCAACATCTGCACCATAAGTCACCGCTGCTAAATCAGTTTCAATAGCATTTCTAGTCTCAATATTTTCAATGATAGGCTGATCATTTGTACCCATAATTGTAATAGTTACAAGTTTGGCTTCAGAAAGAGAGTTTTCATCAGTCATTGGACCTTCGTCACGACCTCCATCAGGAGAATCTAAAGGAGCAATGTCTTCTCCACCGCCACTGCCGCTTCCACTGCCGTCACTACCGCTACCGCCGCCGCCATGACCTCCGAAACCTTCTTTGTCATTAGCAAAGTATTTAAACGTGATTGTAGCTGTTTCACCAACACCTAAAGCATTGAAATCACCCTCTAGCTCAAAGTTGATTTGGCTGTCTTCAGCATTATTGTTAAAGAATGTAAGTTTGGTTACATCAAGATTATGTACATCTACATCTTCTGAGGCAATCATCATTTTAACACCTACAGGTTCATTCCCACCACCATCTTCACCGAGACTAGTCATTGGACCTGAATCATCAGGGTTACCGCCACCAGGACCTTTTTTGTAAAAGTCAACCATATCAAATCTGATATCGCCTTCATCTCCATTTTGTCCAGGACCACCGTTTCCATGTCCATAGTATTGGCTAGCTGTATAGTCTTTCACACCAAAGACATGTGTATTATTGACATCATCATCATCTGCACTGAGTATTCCATCTACTCTAGATAGTAAAACAGGACTGTCACCTTGAGTATCATCTTCTCCATTTTGATAGAATGTATCATCATGAGACTCATTGGCAGTAAAGCCAACATTTTGAATAACTGGTTGGTCATTTGTACCTGTGATTGTCACGGTTACTTCAACCGGATCACTCTGTGTACTTTCATGAGCATTATCAGTAGTTGCGATTGCACCACTCTCATCATCTATATAGTATTGGAAAGTTACAGTAGCTGTCTCTCCGTTAGCTAGATTATCAAAAGTTGGATTTGTTACGCTAAATGTACCATCTTCATTTACCACGACTACAGTTTGCGATGCATCTACAACATCTATACCATCACCTGGTTCTCTTTCTTCTACATCTGTTGTTACATCTGCATCTGCTATGTGGAAAGTAAGTGTAGCTGCGTCAAGGATATCTTCATCCATATCCTCACCCATTAGTCCACTTCTTGTTAATATATCTCTAAGTACACTTCCACTATCAGCACCAGGTAAGCTAGCTGTGAATGTTGCATTGATTCCGCCAACAGTTGTATCTGCTAACTCGGATTCCAATGCACGATAGTCAGCTTCGTAAGCTACAGGTTGATCATTTGTACCTAAGATAGTTAAAGTAACGGTTGCTGCTTCACTCTCAGATAATTCATCACGTCCATTGTCTTCACCTACTCCGGCATTATCAGTTGCTCTATAATCAAATCCTATAGTAATACTGTCACTTGCTCCAAGCAAGTTAAATAGTGGACTTTGAATACTGTAAGTACCATCTTCAGCCATAGCTATGTTTAGTATGCCGTACTCTTGTAACACTTCAATAAAGTGTTGAGGAATATCAACTGTAGTCGCTAGAGTAACAGAGTCTGCTACATCTGCATCTTCATCAATATTTAAGATGCTCATATCAAGGTTACCTTGGGTAAATCCTTCTATAAACTGTTCAAACGACTCTAAGTTATTGACATCAAATAGAGATAAGAAAGCTTGATTTGCTGTTGTAAGAGATAGTGTCAATGTACCTTCATCTATAGCAAAGGTATGAGTATTTTCTCCACCATCATTGTTATCATCATCACTTACATTATCAGCTACGCTACCGACATATCTAGCATCTTCTAACTCTCTACCTACTGGAGAACCTTCTCGAATATCATCTTTTCCTCCATCTTCTCCAATCATTACTTCTTCTAATGACTCTTCAGATACTACATTTGTCTCATCTGTCACTATAGGTTGATCATTTGTACCTGTAAGTGTTAATGTAACTGTTGCCGCCTCTGATGTGTCTGACTCATGAGGAATATCAAGATCTTCTCTATCTCCCGCAATATTGTCATCACTATCATCAATAGCTACATAATCAAATGTGATTGTTGCAGTCTCATCTTTATCTATATAATTAAAATCACCTTCGATTCTGTATTCCCAGTTTCCACTCTCTTCATTAAAAGAGACTGTAACCATTGATTGGTCTACAAGTTCACCGTTGATTCTTACAGTTCCATCGACTAGCTCATATGCATGTGTATCATTAACATCATCATCTGCGACAGTATCTATTACACCTGTAAAAATCATAGTCTCATCAGCTTGTGTATCAACTTCACCTGGGATATCTTCACCATCGTGAGATTCATATATTATATTACTACCTGTTGTAGTATTAAATGTAATTTCGCTTTCACTAGTAAAGGTAATCTGATACGGACCTTCATAGCTACTATTATAATTCACATCACCACCGATAGAGTCTTCACCTAAACTATATCCACCAACGACAAGAACATAGTTTCCAGCAGGTAAATCACTAAAGTCTAAATATGAATCATAAGAATGGATAGAACCATCTGCTTCACCATCATCATCCATATCACCATCATTGTTTACGTCAGAATCATCATTTGAATCTACATAAGAGTCTTGATCAAATGATCCAGTATCTCTATATAGATATATATATGAATCAAGTTCATCTTGAACACCATCACCATTTACGTCAACGTAATCTTCACCATACTCTGTTAACATATCTATAGTTATAGGACCGCCATCATGTGAAAAGTGCCAGTAATCAATACTTCCTGCTGATGATGAATCTTCACCTGGACTTTCTACAGGTCCTGAGTCATCTCCCGGATTATCATCTCCTGGGTATCCTTCCAACTGAACAATATTACCAGAAACGATTGTTTGTGACATATCATCTTCATTTGTAACTGATACTATCTCACCTGGAATATCAAGCACTGTTCCTACATCAGATAGTGCTTCAACATGACCAACATTTTCAGTACCTGTAATAGTACCACCTGAGACATATGTAACTTCTAAACTAGAATCAGCAATACTATCATCATCATTCATAGCACCAAATGTAATCTCATGCTCTCCAGCATCTGCAAATGTATGTGTAAAAACACCGCTATTTGTGTCTCCCTCTTCAAATGTATCTGCTAAAAGTCTAATCTCAACTCCATCTACAACTACAAAACCAAAGTCTCTATAACCATCGTCTTCTCCAGGATTAAAGCCTGAATCATCAGGCATATTATATCCTTCTGCATCATTAAACGTCCAGTTAAAAATAACTGTTTCACCAGCTTCTACATTCATTGTGATTTTTAGAGCTGCACCATCTGTTGGGTTATAGTCTTCACCACTTGCAGGATCTAAGTCTCTTACTACTACAGAACCTTCACCAATACTAAAGAGAGCATTTATGTCTTCTTCAGATGCACCATCTATATCATAGTATCCACCATCTTCACCTGGACCTGAATCTTCTCCATTTTGAGGTTGTGTAGAAGCTCCTATTAACCATGAAATAGTATCTTCTCCACCATTATGATTTATGTCTGTAATAACAGGCTGATCATTTGTACCAGTAACTACTATAGTGTAAGTTCCTGGATCAGATAGATTTGGTTGATTAGTAAGTGGATTATCATCTGTAGCAGTATAAGTAAATGTCAATGTTGCAGTCTCTCCTGCACCCAATGCATTAAAATTTCCCACTATTGTAAAGTCGGCTGAATTTGGAGTGTCATCGCCGTGGTCATTGTTTGTTAAAACAAAGCTATCAATAGTAATAGCACTAGGATCAACATCTGTTGACGTAACTACCAAGTCGCTAGTATTAAAGACATGAGTATCATCTACATTACTGTCTATCGCAGTTAATGTACCAGTTAATGTTGTTGAGACATCATCTCTAGTACCGTCTTCTCCATCAGCATCATGTGATTCATATATCAATCCTTCACCAGTACCTAGGGTAACATCAAGAACATCAGGCTGATCGTTAAAAGGATCGGCAAGACCTTGTTCACCAGCTCCGGCTGCACCACCAAGAAGTCCTGCTTCATCAGCACCTCTACCAAAACCTAGCAGTGATGATTCGTCTGTAGCGACTTCTTCTAAGAAAGCAGAGCTTCCTTCAACTCCTGCATCCCCAGCCGCAGTTTCCATAAAGTCGATATCGTCTCCGAACATATTTTCATTTCCATCAAGACCTGCAATCACCGAACCATCAGCGAGCACTCTAAATATGCCATCGTAAGCGGTGGCTTCAGGAAGTTGCGAATATTTGATTTGAAATAGTGCGTTTGGATCATCACTATAAATCTGTTCTCCCTCATACATGCGACCATCATAAGTAGCATCTCTGAGATTACCTTCGGTATCGACCAATCTAACATTTCCCACCGAGACTTGAACTGTCCCAATAACTTTTCCAGTAGCCATAACACACCTCCATAATTTAGTGTATTTATATACTAACATGCATTTTTTACTATTTAAATAGTACTTTGGTACTGAATGCGCATGAATTTTATTTATATATAGTACTTAAGTATTGTTTTTAATTTAAATATTAAAGATTTTAATAATAATGATTATTTTCCATAGATAAAATGAGGTAAAAAAAGTAAATGAAATGTGTCTGAAAAGTCCCCGTACAAGGGATGTACGGGGGTGTTTTAAAAAAACTTATAAGATATCAGACGGATCTTCTATCGCTATAAGTAAAGTTGCTCCTGAATCAACATATTGAGCATAATCTTGTCCATCAATCACTACAGCTGAAGCAGTTCCAAATGAGCTATGAACATTCACTTGATCATAAGCATTTCCATCAGAAGATTGAATGATTAAGGTATCAGATTCTACAGCACCTAATACATCTGCAGCTGTAATTCCTAATAATGGATCACTGCCTGTTACAGTTGCTCCTCCTTTTAACTCAACTATCTCAATATTATCAACATTTGACAAGTTAATAGTACTACTTACAATAAGAGTATCATTACCTATTCCACCATCTATAGAGACATCTATACTATCATAGATTATAGTATCATCACCAGCTTTGGCATCTATTGTGTCGCTTCCATCACGTCCATCAATGTAGTCTGAGTCACCTGTGCCAGTAATAACTGTACCACCTGAACCTCCAAAAATTGTTGTTGACACGTCAGCACCATCTGTTACTACTGCTGAAATAAATGGTTTAAAATCAACTGGCAATTCATTTTCTGCTGATAATACAATCTCATCAAGTTGAGAAAGAGGAATATCATACATTCCATTTACATCTGGTGTTAAATCTGTATAAACACCTGTTGTACTATTGTATACTTGTAAAACTGTATCAGCTGGAAGTTCACCAACATGAATACTTGTAATCGAATCTGTGTTACTTGAAGGGAATTCTGCTGTAATCAAGAATGGATAAGTATACGATGTATTATCAACAATTCTAGGGTCAAAAATATTTTTGAGAGAGAAACCTCCACCATCTACATTATTATCCGAGATAACAATACTATCATATGCAACTGCACTTTCAAGATATATATAGTCACTTGCATTACCTGAAGCAGTTGTCCAATCAACATTAGTTACATTAGCTTCCGTATCAGTAAATGTTGCTGTATAACTATTGTTACTTATTTTTGTAAATAACCAATACCCAACCTCTGCATCTTCACTAAAAGCAACTACTTTAATTTCATCACCAACAATATTTTTCACTTCAAGTGCCATATTTGTTACTTGATTTGGAAATAAAACTGTTAGCATTTCATTATTAGGTACTGTATAATCAATTTGATTTCCATCATTACTACTACCAGTCGTATCTACACCAATACCAGTACCTGGCACAAATCTCAAAATATCTGTCGAAGAAGTAATGACTAAACCATTAAATGAGAAGATATTTGTCGCATCATCTTCATCATAGTCTGGATCAATGTTACCTGTGTTAACTAACGGCTCACCAATTAGAACACTTAACTCATTGCCTTGTAAAAAATCAGCAACAGGATTAACAGTTACATTTACTGTTGCTGTATCTCCATCTGCATTTGTGTATGTAAAAGTATCATCTCCATTAAAGTTTTCATTTGGAGTATATTTTACTGTTCCATCTTCATTAATTGTAACTGTACCATTTGTGCCGTCTGTTACAGAAGCTACAGCTGATACAGCACCATCATCATCTGTATCATTAGCTAATACGTCTATATCAATTGCAACATCTTCATCTGTTACGACTGTATCATCTACTGCTACCGTAGGGTCATCAGTTGGAATTGTAGCTGCTGGTGTATCTGAATCATTTGCAGTTAAACCATTTGAGCTTACTGTTACATCTACATCCGGTAAATCTCCACCATCATTTACATGTGCAATGCCTGCTGCACTTAGAGTTACTGTTCCCGTAGCTGTATCGATTTCATAGTAACCGTTAGTATCAGTTCCTGCTGTAATTGCATATGTCATAGACGCGTTATCATTATCTACATCATTTGCATCTGAAGTTGCAATTACCGTTGTTGCATCTACTGCATCTTCTGTAATTAAATCTGTAGCTGTTACCGTGATAGTTGGAGCATCATCTGTACCCTTAACTGTTACAGTGATAGTTTCTGTATCTGTTGAATCTACAGATTTTACTGTAAATGACTCAGTGAAGCTACCAGTTGAACCTAGAGCCTGTACTTGCGATAATGTATTATCTATTGTGTATGTCCAAGCACCATCTGCTGTAATACTTAGGCTACCAAGTACAGTTCCTACCGGAGTTACTGTTGTACTAAAGATATTTTCTCCAGCATCTACATCTGCAACTGTTAATGTTCCAGTTTCAGTTAATATATCTAATACTGCATCTGTATCTTCTGTTACTGAACCTGTGTTTGTTCCACTGATTGTTGCCAAGTCATTAGAACCTGTAATATTAACTGTAATAGTCTCTGTATCTGTTCCATCAAATGATTTTACAGTTAGAGAATCACTTACTGCATCTCCTGCATTTAATTCTTGAGTTGCAGGTTTTGAGTTATCAAGTGCATATGACCAGACACCTGTAGTCGTATTAAATGTAAATGTTCCGTATGTTCCTGCCAAAGAGGCTGGAGTTTGGAATACTTCTTCGCCTGCATCTACATCTGCTACGCTTAGAGTTCCGCCTGCTACTGAATCTCCGGCTACATTGTAACCTGCTTCAAGTACGGCTGTATCTTCAGAGTCAGATGCTGTGATAGTAGCTTTGTCATTAGAACCTGTAATATTAACTGTAATAGTCTCTGTATCTGTTCCATCAAATGATTTTACAGTTAGAGAATCACTTACTGCATCTCCTGCATTTAATTCTTGAGTTGCAGGTTTTGAGTTATCAAGTGCATATGACCAGACACCTGTAGTCGTATTAAATGTAAATGTTCCGTATGTTCCTGCCAAAGAGGCTGGAGTTTGGAATACTTCTTCGCCTGCATCTACATCTGCTACGCTTAGAGTTCCGCCTGCTACTGAATCTCCGGCTACATTGTAACCTGCTTCAAGTACGGCTGTATCTTCAGAGTCAGATGCTGTGATAGTAGCTTTGTCATTAGAACCTGTAATATTAACTGTAATAGTCTCTGTATCTGTTCCATCAAATGATTTTACAGTTAGAGAATCACTTACTGCATCTCCTGCATTTAATTCTTGAGTTGCAGGTTTTGAGTTATCAAGTGCATATGACCAGACACCTGTAGTCGTATTAAATGTAAATGTTCCGTATGTTCCTGCCAAAGAGGCTGGAGTTTGGAATACTTCTTCGCCTGCATCTACATCTGCTACGCTTAGAGTTCCGCCTGCTACTGAATCTCCGGCTACATTGTAACCTGCTTCAAGTACGGCTGTATCTTCAGAGTCAGATGCTGTGATAGTAGCTTTGTCATTAGAACCTGTAATATTAACTGTAATAGTCTCTGTATCTGTTCCATCAAATGATTTTACAGTTAGAGAATCACTTACTGCATCTCCTGCATTTAATTCTTGAGTTGCAGGTTTTGAGTTATCAAGTGCATATGACCAGACACCTGTAGTCGTATTAAATGTAAATGTTCCGTATGTTCCTGCCAAAGAGGCTGGAGTTTGGAATACTTCTTCGCCTGCATCTACATCTGCTACGCTTAGAGTTCCGCCTGCTACTGAATCTCCGGCTACATTGTAACCTGCTTCAAGTACGGCTGTATCTTCAGAGTCAGATGCTGTGATAGTAGCTTTGTCATTAGAACCTGTAATATTAACTGTAATAGTCTCTGTATCTGTTCCATCAAATGATTTTACAGTTAGAGAATCACTTACTGCATCTCCTGCATTTAATTCTTGAGTTGCAGGTTTTGAGTTATCAAGTGCATATGACCAGACACCTGTAGTCGTATTAAATGTAAATGTTCCGTATGTTCCTGCCAAAGAGGCTGGAGTTTGGAATACTTCTTCGCCTGCATCTACATCTGCTACGCTTAGAGTTCCGCCTGCTACTGAATCTCCGGCTACATTGTAACCTGCTTCAAGTACGGCTGTATCTTCAGAGTCAGATGCTGTGATAGTAGCTTTGTCATTAGAACCTGTAATATTAACTGTAATAGTCTCTGTATCTGTTCCATCAAATGATTTTACAGTTAGAGAATCACTTACTGCATCTCCTGCATTTAATTCTTGAGTTGCAGGTTTTGAGTTATCAAGTGCATATGACCAGACACCTGTAGTCGTATTAAATGTAAATGTTCCGTATGTTCCTGCCAAAGAGGCTGGAGTTTGGAATACTTCTTCGCCTGCATCTACATCTGCTACGCTTAGAGTTCCGCCTGCTACTGAATCTCCGGCTACATTGTAACCTGCTTCAAGTACGGCTGTATCTTCAGAGTCAGATGCTGTGATAGTAGCTTTGTCATTAGAACCTGTAATATTAACTGTAATAGTCTCTGTATCTGTTCCATCAAATGATTTTACAGTTAGAGAATCACTTACTGCATCTCCTGCATTTAATTCTTGAGTTGCAGGTTTTGAGTTATCAAGTGCATATGACCAGACACCTGTAGTCGTATTAAATGTAAATGTTCCGTATGTTCCTGCCAAAGAGGCTGGAGTTTGGAATACTTCTTCGCCTGCATCTACATCTGCTACGCTTAGAGTTCCGCCTGCTACTGAATCTCCGGCTACATTGTAACCTGCTTCAAGTACGGCTGTATCTTCAGAGTCAGATGCTGTGATAGTAGCTTTGTCATTAGAACCTGTAATATTAACTGTAATAGTCTCTGTATCTGTTCCATCAAATGATTTTACAGTTAGAGAATCACTTACTGCATCTCCTGCATTTAATTCTTGAGTTGCAGGTTTTGAGTTATCAAGTGCATATGACCAGACACCTGTAGTCGTATTAAATGTAAATGTTCCGTATGTTCCTGCCAAAGAGGCTGGAGTTTGGAATACTTCTTCGCCTGCATCTACATCTGCTACGCTTAGAGTTCCGCCTGCTACTGAATCTCCGGCTACATTGTAACCTGCTTCAAGTACGGCTGTATCTTCAGAGTCAGATGCTGTGATAGTAGCTTTGTCATTAGAACCTGTAATATTAACTGTAATAGTCTCTGTATCTGTTCCATCAAATGATTTTACAGTTAGAGAATCACTTACTGCATCTCCTGCATTTAATTCTTGAGTTGCAGGTTTTGAGTTATCAAGTGCATATGACCAGACACCTGTAGTCGTATTAAATGTAAATGTTCCGTATGTTCCTGCCAAAGAGGCTGGAGTTTGGAATACTTCTTCGCCTGCATCTACATCTGCTACGCTTAGAGTTCCGCCTGCTACTGAATCTCCGGCTACATTGTAACCTGCTTCAAGTACGGCTGTATCTTCAGAGTCAGATGCTGTGATAGTAGCTTTGTCATTAGAACCTGTAATATTAACTGTAATAGTCTCTGTATCTGTTCCATCAAATGATTTTACAGTTAGAGAATCA